>NZ_CP032090.1:0-27500 GCF_003515105.1 Pseudoalteromonas lipolytica
CGATATAACCCTGTACGTAACTCGTATTCATATGCATCAGCACCGAGTAAAACATGATTAGTAATACTTGCAATATCAAACTGACCGCTCAGCTCAAAACGCACGGAAACATCCTCAGATTCATAATCTCGATAGCGGTGCTGGCGCGTTAAGGTTGTTCCATCATCAAATAATGATTGGCGCGATGGCGATAATTCTGCATCTGAAGACTCACCAGTTAAAGTGGCTGCACGATAATTAGCACCAGCAAGTAATGACCAATCATTATTAAAATTATAGTTATAGTTGAGTTGATGGCCTCTGGAGTGAACTTTTGTTGGCGCATCATTTGGGTTACCTAAAAAGCGTGACTCCGGCACAGTCTCAATATTGCCATTAAGAATCACAACACCTCGGTCGTACATTTGTTGTTGGTCAACATATTCAAACTCATAGGTGAGCGATGAGTTATCAGTCACTTGATAGTAAAGCGAAGGTGTAATCACTAATTTATCGTGGTGCACATAATCACGAAAACTATCGCTGTCTTGCCATGCACCATTGATTCTAAATGCTAAATCATCGGTTAAGCCATTGGTGTAATCACCTTGAATACGCGTGTGGTCATCACTGCCGAACTCCGCTTTAAGTTGACCTTGCTGATAAAACTGCGGTTTTTTCGTGATGATGTTAATCGTACCGCCCGGCTCTGAGCGACCATATAATGCTGAACCAGGTCCTTTTAACACTTCGATATATTCAATATTTGATACATCACGAGGACCTGCAAACCCTTTACCGCCACTAAAACCATTAATTAAATAGCCAGATGGCATATTCTCATTCCCCGATAAACCCCGAATAGAGTAGCTATCCCATAACGCCCCGCCATTATTTTTACGGCTAATACTGGCAGAAAAGTCGAGTGCATCACGAAACGTGGTAATACCGTTGTCAGTCATCATGTCTTTACTTAATGCGGTGATCGATTGTGGTAAATCTTTTGTTGGAATGTCACCACGAAACGCTTGTTTGTGTTCAATGGTGATTGTTTCGATATCGCTGTTATCAGCGGCCTGTGTATTCGCTGCAAACGCCGCAGCAAGCGCAAGAGTTATAACTGAGTACTTCATGGTTGGATAGCTCAAGTAAGATAATAATGATTTGTTATAAGATAACATAAATAAAAATTAGGTTATAGTATAACAACACGCTTTGTTGCTAATTTATAACCATACATTGTGATTATTTCTTGTCCTTTGATTACACCAAAAAGAGTGGCGCCGCTGCTCTGTGTATTGGGCATTCAGAACAAGCCTAAGAGTAAACGGTAAATTTGCTGCGTAGATACTTGAGCCAATGCGAGGTATTGCCTACAATGGCGCACAATTTATTCAATACAGTATTGCAATCATGACAGATACACAAAAACCAGAATTACCAAACCAACTTTCTATTAATCCACGTAGTAAATTTTATGTAGAAGAAGTATTCGAACATGAAATAGGTGTAACACTTAATGGCAAAGAACGTTTTGACGTTGAAGAATATAATATCAGCGAAGGCTGGATCAAAATCGCTTCTCCAAAAGCGCTTGATCGTCGCGGCCAACCTTTACTATTAAAAGTAAAAGGGACTGTAGCGGTTTTTTACAAGTAATATTGTTGTGTGTCGGCCTGCTGCCTACTTGGTCGACATACAATTGAAGGTCAATTTAAATACTTTATTTAGAAGCAGCATGCCTCGCCTTCTTGGCCTGCAATCAAAAATCGGATACCCACTTTGCAATGGTTTATATTGCCCGTTCGCTAAATTAAACGATCTATTTTGAGGCATGTTAACAAAGCGAAAGTGTTCTGATTTAGTGACTCTCGGCAATAACCTGTATTATTCAACTTCCTGCATCCATGCAGTCGTAAATGAGCCATTTTTAATGCAGAAACCGACAGGTTAACCCCGTTAAAATAATTGCACATTTCCGTGCACAGATAGACTACTTTACACCTCGCCAAATCTTTATATAGGACTAATTTCCCATACTATTTGGGACCTTTGAACGATTTCATCTGCTCAAGCTCTGTTGAATAATTATTCAGTTAAAAACAATAAAATCATCAACTGGGAGCAACTATGCGGGCAATTCTATCTGCTACGGCCTTTGCCGTAAGCATGGCCATTACAGCCTCGGCAACAGCACAATGGGGTAATGATACGTCTACATTTGTGACTGCGACTGCTGGCGCTGCATCACACAAAACACAGGTCGACCATCAAGGTAATATTATCATTGGCTATTCTGATCCAAACTCTGGCTACAATTTTTTAGTCAATAAACTCGACCGACACGGTAACATCGCATGGGAGCAAGGAGCCAAAACGCTCTATGAACGCCAACAATCTTATATTCTAACGTGGTCAATGATGTTAGATGATGAGGGGGCCATTTATACCGGTATTGAAGATTTAAACATCTACCCTTATGGAACCATGATTTTCAAAACCAATGCTGATGGTTCAAATGGGTGGGAAACTCCCTTCATACCTTCACCAGAAGATGCTGGCAGAACCCTTCCTGTTCACCTCACATCAGCGGGGGATAAGCTTTTCTATGCGCTCGATTACGATACGACAAGCCGCTCAGCAAAAGTGGCGCTGGGTATGCTTGATAAGCAAGGCAATGAGCTGTGGAATACCGCTGAGCAAATGCAAACAACACGCTTTTCATCATTCACCACCGTTAAAGACGGCCTTGTAGTGCTGTTTAGCGGTATTCGTGACGATGGCGAAAACTCAATGTTTATCCAAAAGTACAGCTTTGAAGGAAAGCCACTTTGGGGAGATAAACCAAAACCAATTATGTTTGGTGAAGTGAGCTTGCCTGCACGCTCATCTGGTGGAGCTTCGATGGTTGCAGATGGTAAAGGGGGTGTCACATTTGCGTGGTCACACCCTACCCTTTTTAACAGTAATGTCCTTTTTCAGCATGTTGATGCAGAGGGTAATTTGCAATTCCCAAACTCGGGTTTACGACTTTCTCATGGTGACGATATGGAATTTGATAACACCGCCCACCCGTCACTGATAGCAACTAATGATGGTTATGTGGTTACATGGGCCGCACAGTACTCAAAGAACAACTTTGGAAACTATGGGCTGTTTATGCAACATGTTGCGCATGACGGGACCTTGATACTTGGCTCTGAACCGACTCCATTAGTGCCTATTCTGTACGGTGATAAACAAGATTCTGGTTATTATTCAGCTGGTTATTTAAGTCGCTATAATAACAACTTCTCTTATGTTTATTCAAAATCTGAAGATTACACCACACAAACAGAAAACCTCTACCGTGTTGATTTTACAATCGAAGGTGAGGTACTTAATGACCAAGTTATTGCTAAGGTCGATACGGTGATGAACGGTGAAAGCATTGCCCATTCACCATTTGGCGAAACTATCGCAAGTCTGCGCACTTCATTTGATATGGACGCAGAAGTAAAAGTACAAAGTATCACGCAAAGTGGTGATGTTGGTAATGAGCAAGGGGTGCGCTTAGCATGGCCAAATTTACCGCTATATACCAACGAAGACGAAGCCTTTACCGTTAGCTTGCCATTTATTGATGACTTACAAAGTAGTTACAATGTAAATGTCGCTGGAGTCAATGTAGACGATAGCTCTCAATATGATGCGCAGATAACTGCTAACGCAGTAACATTAAGCATTACACCAGAAAGCGAATTTGCAGGTAAAATTCCATTCACTGTCACACTAAATGACCGTGAAGATGCAACACGCTCACACAGCATGACATACACCTTAAATGTTGCTGCTATTAACGATGCACCCAGCATTGTCATACCTGAGAGTATCACCGCTGGCGAAGCTGAAACCGTTTTTGTTTCAGCTGAGGTGACTGACCCTGATAATACCTCGCTTAATATTGAGTGGCTGCAAACAGCAGGCCCAGCTGTCGACTTTGACCCAAGAGCAATGGAGTTAAGCTTTACAAGTCCTGTGGTACAGGAACCCGTTGATCTAACCTTCTCATTGACTGTCGACGATGGCGCGTCAACAACCACTGAGCAAACAACAGTGACGATTAAAAATGACAAACAGCCTAGCTTAGCAGGTAGCACAAGCATCAATGTCGAAGAAGGTAATAACTTTAATATCGACTTAACGCTAACGGCTGCAAAAGGCCCTGTGTCTATTTCTTGGCAGCAATTAAAGGGTCCTGCAATCACCTTAACCAATCCACAATCGCTTGTAACTCAAGGCAGCGCGCCGTTTGTCAAAGGTACTGAAAATGCATCCTTGATAGCCAGCGTAACCGATGCAAATGGTGAAACTGCCACCCACCAAGTAGACGTAACAATAACAAATAACGAGTCGAGTGGTTCTTTTGGCATCAGCATAATTGCCTTGTTTGGCATGCTTTTATGCCGTCGTCCACGCAGTATGAAGTAACAAGTGAAGAAAATTATTATGAAAAAATCATTAATCGCCATTAGCATGGCATTGACCTGTGCTAGCAATGCCTCAGCGTCACAAAACATGTTCAGTAAGCCTTTTTCTTTTGAAGATAAAGTAGACACCGTTCTGAATAAAGAGCATGAAGGTGCAACGAACCGTTACTTTGTTCATTTACGTGGCCAACCTTTAGCATTTGCGGCAAAAAGCGAACCTAACTTTAAAGGAAAGCTAGACACCCAAACCCAATTTGCTCAACAGTTCAAGGCAAAAATAAAAACCGAACAACAGCTGTTTATGCAAACAGCACATAGCTTACTCGGTGAGAAAAAAGACATTTTATACAGTTACGATACGGTCTTTAACGGTGTCGCTGTCGAGCTAACAGAGTTACAAGCCGAGAAGCTTTTAACACTACCTAACGTGTTAAAAGTAGAACGTCAAATAAGCTATGACATGCAAACAGATGTCGGCCCAGAGTTTATTGGCGCTAAGCCCATTTGGAATGCACAAACCAAGCAGGCGCTAGAAGCAAAAGGCGAAGGGGTTATCGTGGGTATTATCGACTCAGGTATCAATACCGATCACCCTTCGTTTCAGGCAACTGGTGGAGATGGCTACACACATACAAATCCATTAGGCAAGGGTAACTACCTTGGTGACTGCGTAGAAAACAAAACCCTTTGTAACGATAAGCTCATCGGCGTATTTAGTTACGACAGCATTACTGACAGCTTTGGTGATGTGCGTCCACATTTTGGTGAAGACTATAATGGTCACGGTAGTCACGTAGCTTCTACCGCAGCCGGAAATATCCTTACCAATATTCCTGTATATAGGCCTGGAAACACCGAAACCAGTGATGGAACGCCAATCCCTGGCGCTAACTTTGCGCAAGTTTCAGGTGTTGCACCTCATGCAAATATCATTTCATTCCAAGTATGTTTACCCGTATCAGGGTGCGACATGGGCGCAATGGTTAAAGCTGTCGAAGATGCAATTGATGCAGGTGTAGATGTGATCAATATGTCTATTGGACCAAGTGCAGAAGGACCTCAGCCTTGGCACTCAGCACTTGATCTCGCCTTTTTATCTGCAGCCGAAGCCGGTGTGTTTGTGTCGTTATCAGCAGGGAACTCAGGGCCGGGTAGCAATACCGTTGGTCACCTTGCGCCTTGGACCACTCAAGTTGCGAATGCAAGCCACGACCGCGTCATTGAAAAAACAATTAGTGCGGGTTCAGAGGTGACTGCCACATTTAGCGATATCAAAGGGTTAGGTGGCTTTAGCGAATCAGCCAGTGCAGAGCTTGTTTATGCAGGAGATGTCGATAGCTTACGTAAACAATGTAATTTTTTTACATGGCGAGACTACCCTGAACTTAAAGATAAAATTGTACTGTGTGACCGTGGAGGACTGAGCCTTTACGACAAAGTTGATCGCATCAACCAGCTTGGCGGCGTTGGTGTCATTATTCGAGATGTCGAGGGGACAGACACCGCACAATACTCAATTTCATACCCAATTGCGGGTGTTCAAGTAACCCAGTCGCAAGGTGAAGAGCTGTTAAATTGGGCTCGCTCAGAAACAGCCCCTGTGATCAACATTGATGGGGGTGTTGCAACACGACAAAGCAATAAAGGCAACATAGTGAACGCAACATCTTCGCGTGGGCCAACCAGCTTTTTGCCTGAGCTGCTTGCACCGCAAGTGTCTGCTCCAGGCACAGATATCTATGCAGCCTATGCGGATGAACAGCCATTTAACACCACTCCAACGCCTAGTGACTTTGGCTTTTTATCAGGCACATCAATGGCCTCGCCACATGTTGCTGGCGCAGCAGCATTATTAAGACAGTTAAATCCAAGCTGGAGCCCAGCTGAGATCCAATCAGCCTTAATGATGACAGCAAATAGCCAGATGACACGTGCTGAAGATGGTCTGGCTGCAAATTTATGGGATCGCGGCGCCGGTATGATCCAAGTTAATCATGCTGCTAATACAGGCTTAGTAATGCCAGTTACGACTGAATCATTTTTAGCCGCAAACCCAGCTGCTCAAGGTGATGTAAAAGCATTAAATGTACCTTACTTGATTGACAGCAACTGCCCCGGCACCTGTACGTGGGAGCGCTCATTCAAAGCAACGGAAGCAGGCACATTCTCGTTTAGTCAACAAGGCAATAGTTACGATATTAGTGAAATAACTTTTACTCCTAACGAGGTAACGTTAGAAGCAGGTGAAGAAGTGACAATCACAATATCAGCAACAATAAGTGAGTGGGCCGAAGATAATTGGATTGACGGGAATGTAATCATTACGTCTGAACAAGCAACTCAACCAAACCTAACACTGCCACTACGTATTAAACCACTGGTTGCACATGTTCCAGCTTCAGTGTCGCAAGAGTACTATTGGCAAAATGCAGGATTCGCAATTTCTGACTATGCATTTAGACGTCCGGCACAAATTTATGTAACGCATAGCCCGCTACTAAAAGGTGAAACCACTGAAATGGCCATTTCAGCTGATAATAACGACACCCCATTTGATAGCTTTGAGCAAGGTGTGGACTTCTTCTTATTAGACGTGAATGAAAATGAGCCTTTAGATATTATTATTGGCCGTTCACAAGCAATAGACGCAGATTTATTTGTTGGTTTAGATACCAATGGTGACGGTAAACCACAATCTGTAGAGCGTATTTGTGTCGCAGCATCAACAAATAACGTTGGCGAGCAGTGTTCATTATCAGGTGCAGCCCCAGGCCAATACTGGGTAATGGCTTGGAACTATGAAGGTTCAGGTAAAGCAGTGGATACGATTGCTGTTGATGTTGTACGAAACATCCCTGAAAACCGCGTAGCAATGAGCGTAGTGCCGAATACGAATAGTGCATCTTTTGACACTATGCCATTTAATATCCTATGGGATAAACAGCTTGATGAAAACAGCAACTACTACGGCAACATTGAAGTATTTGAACAAGATGAGTACACAGGTACATCTGTTTCGCACGGCTCAACTAGCTTAATTATCAACCAGCTAACAAGTGCAATGGCATTATCTGTCAACAGCACTGAGGTTACTACGGGTGTGCCAACCACACTCACCCTAAACTTAGCACCTAACCCGCTTAGTGAAGATGTAAGTTATAAAGCAACGATTACCCTTGCAGAAGGATTTACAGCAAGTACAGATGATCCGCGAGTACACGTCGCTTCAAATACTGTCACAGTCAGTGCTACGCAACCTGCAAGTACAACTGAAAATACCACAATTCCATTAACAGTTACTTTAGTAACGCCACTTGGGGGCGAGTTTACTCACCAGTTTGAGTTGCACAACTCAAAAGGAGACAACGTCTCAGGAGAGCTGGTTCACGTTAATCCAAACCATGCTCCGACAGTAATCATTGCAAGCCCTGCTTTAAGCATTGATGAAGGAGAAAGCTTTACTTTGGATGCAAGCCAAAGTACTGACATTGATGGCAATGAGCTTAGTATTGAGTGGCACCAGCTCAGTGGCCCTTCAGTACTGAGCAAACAAACAACCGGTGCTAAGTTGACGCTAACGACTCCCAATGTAGAGCGTGATACCACTTTGGCGTTTGAAGTGACAGTTAGTGACGGAGAGTTTAAAGCAACTGAAACGGTTACAGTCTCTGTTGCAAACAGTTCATCGTCAGGCAGTCTTATCTGGTTGCTAATTTTATTTGCTCCAGCGATAATCAGGAGAAAATTATAATAAGCCCTTTAGAGCTTCCTTTTAGGAAGCTCATTTACTTATGAGCAAGTATCTATTTATTTTCCACTGTTTATTTTGGATATGCTTTGCCCCTGCCACCGAGCTGACCCCCTACGCTACACATTGGGATTCCACTAAAGGCCTTACCCATAATAGTGTTTACGATATCGAGGAGGATAGCTTCGGTCGGTTATGGCTAGCCACACCGGGAGGGGTCAGTATCGTTGATGGGCTAGGCGTCATCCAACTTAAAAAAAGCCACCAAAAAGGACAAGGGATCCACTTTAACCCGGTAACTCAAATTCATGCTCATAAATCAAAAATGTGGGTGTTAGGACTAGGCGGAATTGAGCTGGTTGACTCTAAAAGCTTAAAATCAACCCCCTTTCCTGATCCACACAACCAGTTACAACGCGTAACTAGTATCGTGTTTATCAATGACCAATTAGCTTACTCAATTGCCAACCGACAACTCATAAAAATTGACCTCACCAATAACACCTTAAGTTTAGAAGCCAACGCGCTCTATAAAAATGCACAAGTTAATTCATTCGCCCGCTACGACGCAGATCACATTTTATTGATGACCTCCAGCGGAATGGTGCTATTCAACTGGAAAACAGGTAAGCACAGACTCTTCAATCTAGAAAACTTAGCGCGTGGAAAAGAAGACATTCGCGCTCTTTGGGTTGACCCAACCCATCAAAACGTATGGCTTAGTATCTTTAATAAAGGCATTTATGTATACGATAAGCAAAATCGCCTTAAAGCACACTTGCATGAGCAAGCAAAAACTCTGCCCTCTAATATGGTCGCTAATTTTCAAGTAAAAAATAATGAAGTATATGCCGTAACCAAACATGGCATAGTCATGATTGATCGCATCACGGCAATCCCTAAAGCACGCATTTACCCAACCAATATTAACGACAATTATCGACAAGCAAATATGGCACTTTCAGCCAAAATCAGTGACTCCAACGAGCTGTTTATTGGCACAACGAATGGCTTTTATTATATTTCGCCAATCGCTTATGCATTTCGATCATTAACTGAAGCCATCCCCAATTTTAAACCACCTATTCTGACCCAGTTTGTTGACAATAATGAGTTGGTGATCATGACGCCAACAGAACAATATAGGTATGCTGCTAAAACAGGTCTTCGCTCGCAAAAGCAAAGTAGCAACCTTCAAGGCTTACGTTTTTTCGCCAATCAAGCTAATGCCGTGAAAAACTTTAGTGAAGTGGCGTTATTTGATGACCAAAAATACATCATGTACCCCGTGCTTGGCCGCCCTGACCCCGATGCCCCGATCACCTATTCAGTCCATATAAAAGAAATCGATCTGTTTGTACTTTTTGACGACAAATATATGCATATCGCGCAAAAAAATGAGCAGACACTGCAAACACTACAAAGTTTTCCACTTGAACTTGCTTCCGTGGTTGATAGCGCATACACAAATGGGCAGCTGTATATTTCGAGTCAACGCCATGGCGTAATGACACTCGCGCTTGATCAACTTTTACAAGGACATACTGTAACGCTTAACTCACTAAGCGGTGCTCAGGCTGTCACCAGTCTATTTTTAGACTCTAACCTGCAGCTCTGGATCTCCACACTAGATGAAGGGATCTACACCCTTGACACAACTCAACAAAATAACCTTATGAAGCCATTGGCGTTAACCAATGCAGACTATACGCCCTCTGCTAGTTGTATTATTGAGGATGGGGCAAATAATATTTGGATAAGCTCTCGTCACGGTGTCAGTGTATATGACCAAAGCAGACGAACAATTCATAGCTATACTGGTGCGAATGGCTTAGGGGCGATACCAATCACTGATTACTGCGGCCGAATTGGAGAATATATTTACTTTTCTAACAGCGATGCCTTGCTATTAATTAACCCTGACAAGTTGGCTGGTCATCAGCCAATAACCTCATTAAGTTTTACCGATTTTTCTATTGATGGGCGCTCAACTCCTGTCAATGATAATATAAGCATTACCGACCCGAGTGTCATTGAGTTTGCACTAAGCACAGCCCTACCTCCGGCAGATAGCGATCAGCTTATGTATCGCTTACAAGGAACTCATTCAGAGCGTTCCCAATGGCTGCCAAGTCGTTCACGCTATATCACTTTAATCAAACCCAAACCAGGGCAATACATAATTCAAGCCAAATTACTCGGTTATGATGGTGTACAAAAAGCCTATGTTGAATCGCATTTTCAAGTGCAGGCACCGCTTTATTTGCGACCTCTAATGATTGCGCTGTATATTGCCATCGCTTTCATCATTATTGCCGTTGTATTTGTTTTTAAACTGCGACTCAAAAATGCGGAGCTGGCAATATCGAAATTAAAACACAAGCAACAGGCGTCGTACGCTCAAGATTTAGCGCAGCAAGTAGCTGCGAAAACAGAACTGTATAAAGAGCAGCAACAAATAGCCGTTAAAGCAAATTTAGATAAAACACGTTTTATCGCCTCAGCCAGTCATGACCTTAGAGCTCCCCTGAATGCTATTCGCTTAAAATTACTCGACCTTCTGCCACAAAGTAACCCAAGCAGCGGCGAGATCTTGAATGAAATAACCTTGTTAGATCAGCTTGTTGATTCAATTGTAAGCTTGTCTAAATTTGATGCGAAGATGGTTAAACCTGCCTTGAGTAATGTAGATATCAACTCACTTATAACGCAAAGTACTCAGCGCTTTTTAGATATGGCGCAACAAAAAAAACAATGTATTCGCTTCACTCCTCACATTAATGAAGCATGGGTTTACAGCGATCCTTTCTTATTGTCTCGTGTGATCAATAACTTGATTGATAATGCCATAAAAAATACCCCAGAAAATGGACTAATAGACATTACAATTGAGCTGCAAGACCGTCACTATCATCTTGCAATAAAAGATACTGGAAAAGGTATTGATGATGAGTTAAAAGAAAAAATATTTAACAGCTTTGTACGCGGCACAGAAAGCTATGCGGGTAGTGGATTAGGGCTGACAATCGTGCAACAAATTTGCACAATCCTCGCGTTACCTATACATTTAGACAGTTCGGTATCTGGCAGTATCTTTACCCTTAAATTAGCGCAAAGTACGCAGCAAAAAGCGCTTTGCGAAACAAGTAAAACGGCCAAAACAGTACTGATAATTGACGATGACCACGCCTATGCAAATGACATCGCAACAATGGTAAAAAGGCGCGGCCTTGACCCTAAAATAGCACTCAGTACCGCCGATGCACTGTCGTATACTGGCCCGACTCCTGAGCTAATAATTAGTGATTACCACCTTGATAATGGTGCTATAGGAACCGATATAGCAAGCCAGTTAGCTGAGCGCTTTTCACTCACACAAAGCAACATCGTTATTATGTCTGAGGACTTTCGAATCAGAGATCAAATAAAAGTGAACTTTGGTTATCTATTTTTAAATAAGCCTGTTAAATACAGTCGTTTATCATGGCTAATACAACAGCTTGGAGATAACAGTAACTATGAATAAGATTCTCATCGCAGATGATCATCCATTGTTTTTGGCTGGTCTCAAAGGGGCATTATTAAGCCGACTACAGGAAACCTTGATTGAATGTGCTGACAATTATCTCGCTCTATTTTCTAAATTACAGATGGATGACGGTGAACTAGATGCCGTTATTATGGATTTAAATATGCCAGGTGCTACTAATGTCAGCGGCATATACTTTTTGCGCCAAACTTACCCTGAGATCCCCATCATTATTTTAAGCGCCCATGACACGCAAGATACCCGCATGGAGTGTTTACAGGCTGGAGCGTCAGAGTTTTTATCAAAATCAATAGATATCAATGAACTTGTAATAACCCTACATCGTATTTTTAGTGGCGAATATCAGTTTCCTACGATAGATAAACTACACTCATTACATGCTGCTCACACCACACATTACGGAAAGCTTGCAAGCCTAACCCCTTCTCAATTTAAAGTACTGCATTTAATGGCCAATGGCGATGCCAATAAAACAATTGCTGACGCTCTAAATATATCTGAAAAAACAGTTAAAAATCATATATCTGCCATTTTTACAAAACTAGAAGTGAGCAATCGTACTCAAGCAAGTAAGATTTTTATGAAGCGAGCAGATCAAAGCTAGTTATAAACCTCATTTTATAACATAAGTCTTATTCATATTTTGTAACAGACCTTTCATCGCATCTGCATCGCTATTTTTAAGCGAGTTGTTATGCTGTTACAGTTCCCATAATAGGATGTAATCCCATGAAAAAACTAACAACGTTGGCACTGGCCATGGCTGCGACACTGGCACCTTGGGCATCAGCTTACGAAACAAAAGACACACGCTTACTGCGTTTTCCAGATATTCATAACCAACATGTTACCTTCGTGTACGGTGGCGATATTTACATTGCCAATACACAAACAGGCGAGAGCAAACGCTTAACCGACCATATTGGCTTTGAAACCTTCCCTAAGTTTTCACCTGATGGTAAACGCATTGCGTTTGCAGCCGAATACAATGGCAGCCGCCAAATTTATGTAATTAATAGCGATGGTTCTGGCTTAAAACAACTCACTTACTACAACGATGTTGGCCCAATGCCACCACGCGGTGGTTTTGATTATCGTGTTCTCGATTGGACACCCGATGGTAAAAATGTGGTATTTCGTGCTAACCGCACACCGTGGGGTAAACGTATGGGCCGTCCATACATGGTGCCTGCTGACGGTGGCCTTGAGCAACCTCTTGCTATCCCTGAAACCGGCGGCGGTATGCTTTCGCCAGATGGTAGCAAATATGTTTACACGCCGATTGACCGTGAATTTCGTACTTGGAAACGCACCCGTGGCGGTCGCGCACAAGATGTCTGGGTTTACGATTTAAAAAGCAATACCTCAGAGCAACTAACCAGTAACCGCGCTACTGATCAGCAACCAACCTGGGTTGGCGACAACATTTACTTTGTCTCTGACCGTGATTACACCCTAAACCTGTATCAATACCAAAAAGGCGCTGAGCCGAAAAAGCTAACCAATCATAAAGACTTTGACGTACTGTGGCCATCAGCTGGCCCAAATGCTGTTGTCTATGAAAATGGTGGTTACCTTTATCGCTTTGATCCAAAAACTCAAAAAAGCACTAAGCTGAGCATTAACATTGCCGGTGTGCGTCAATATGCAATGCCGTACACAAAAAATGTGAGTGGCTTTATCGACTCAATGTCGATTTCTCATGATGGTAAGCGTGCACTCTTTACTGCCCGTGGTGAGCTATTTAGCGTGCCAGTTAAGCAAGGCCCAACACGTAACTTATCTTACACAGCTAAAGGCCGCGAAATTGACGCAAGTTGGTCACCAAATGGCCGTTATATTGCTTACATGAGCGATGAAAGCGGCGAATACGAAATTTACTTAAAAGATCGCAGCGACAACAATGCCACCAAGCAGCTAACCAGCAATGGTACTATTTGGCGCTTTACACCAATTTGGTCACCAGATAGCTCAAAACTGTTATTTGCAGATAAAAACCACACACTTTGGTGGATAGATGCAAAATCGGGTAAACAACATAAAATCGATACCAGCATCTACGATGAAGAAGGCATTCGCCAATATACTTGGTCGCCAAATAGCGAAGACATTGTGTATGTGAAAAACAATGAAAACCGCTATGCCTCACTGTGGCACTACAATATTGATAAAAAGAAAGTGACTCGCTTAACAGATGAAATGACCAATGAGCAAAACCCAACTTTCTCTCCTGATGGTCAATACCTGTACTTCAGCTCTGAGCGCGACTTTAACTTAGCCTTTAGCAGCTACGAGTTTGACTACATGTTTAATCGTGCAACGCGTATTTATGCCGCTGCCGTAAATGACAGTATCAAACCACTTATCGCACTACAAAGTGATGAAACAGCGATCGTCAGCGATAAACAAAAAGATGACGATAAGAAAAACAGTAATACCCTGCAAAGCAGCGACTTTATGCAGCGTGTAACCGCTTTAAATGCACCGGCTGGGGATTATCGCAGTTTAACGGCTGTAAAAGATGGCGTGCTAACACTGGCTAATGGCGGCCTACAATTAATAGGCACAGCTCACGACAGCGAGCTTGAAACCGTGGCTAAAGGGGTAAGCAGCTATACTATTTCGAGCAACGGTGAACACTTGTTAGTGCATGCGGGTAACGATTACAGCTTAATTGAACCAAAAGCAAAACAAGACCTAGCAGCGAATAAGCTAGATCTTAGTAACATGACCTTAAAAATTGAGCCACAAATCGAATGGCAGCAAATGTATGTTGAAGGCTGGCGTACATTACGTGATTGGTTCTACGACGAAAACCATCACGGCCAAGATTGGGACGCAATTTTAGCCAAGTATCAACCTATGGCTGATGCTATCTCACACCGTAGTGACCTAGATTACATTCTCAGTGAAATCGCAGGTGAAATTAACTCAGGCCACATTTATGTGCAGTCGGGTGATATGCCTAAAGCAGAGCGTAAAAAGCACGGTTTATTAGGTGCAAAACTTGCTAGCGATCCATCTGGATACGTAAAAATTGAGCAAATCTTCCAAGGTGAAAACTGGCATGAAGACTTCCGCTCACCACTTGGTACAACAGGGGTAAAAGCACATAACGGCGACTACATCATTGCCGTAAATGGCCGCTCAGTAAAAGACGTAGCTAACTTCTACGAATTACTAGAGAACACCCAAGGCGAGCAAGTTGAGCTAGTCCTTAACAGTAAACCGCGCAGCAAAGGTGCATGGCAAGTTACCGTTAAGCCTGTAGCCAGCGAGCAAGGTTTGCGTTATTTAGACTGGGTTAATTCTCGTGCAGCCTACGTTGACAAGCTATCAAATGGCCGTATTGGTTATGTTCACTTACCAAATACAGCCTACGAAGGTAACCGCGCCATGTTCAAAAACTACATGCCGCAAACCACCAAAGACGCCATGATTATTGATGACCGATACAATGGCGGCGGCTTTATTCCTGAGCACATGATCACCTGGCTTGCCCGTAAACCGCTTAATTATTGGAAGCGCCGTGGTGTTGAGCCAACGAAAACACCACAATTTGCTCATGATGGTCCAAAAGCCATGCTGATCAATGGTTACTCAAGTTCAGGCGGTGACGCTATTCCTTACTACTTCCGCCAAGCAGGGTTAGGTAAGCTCATTGGTACCCGCACTTGGGGTGGATTAATTGGTATTTCAGGTAATCCAAGCCTTGTCGATGGCGGCCAAGTTATCGCGGCCACATTCCGCATTTTAGATAACGATGGCAACTGGATCATCGAAAACGAAGGTGTCACCCCTGATATCAAGGTTGTTGATCGCCCAGAGCTAATCTATCAAGGTAAAGATCCATCGATAGAAAGTGCCGTAGAAGAGCTTTTAAAAGAGCTAAAAGACAACCCTAAAAAGCCACTCAACGTGCCACCAGCACCGACTGACTTTTAATACTTAACTGGTTGTTAAAAACAAAAAACCCCGCAGCAATGCGGGGTTTCTTTTAAGGCTATTAAGGTTTCTTCCAGCCACTCCAGACATCGTCTTGTTGGTTAGTTTTATTTTTTTTCTTTTTCTTACCTGTTCCCGCAGGTTTCGCTACGGGCTTGTCGTTTTTAAGTGCTTGTGCGGCATCAAGGTTCGCTTTATTTAAGGTATAACCAGGCACTTCTTCACGCTCTAAACGAAATTTATTTTTCTTTTCGATGATTTTAAAATGATGAAAGTCTTCATAATCAATCAGTGATAACGCTAACCCTACTTCACCGGCGCGACCACTTCGGCCAATACGGTGCATGTAATCAGCGGGGCTGCGCGGTAAATTGAAATTAATCACTACAGGCAATTTAGCAATATCTAAACCTCGGGCAGCAATATCAGTGGCAATTAATACCTCGATTTCGCCATTTTTAAACTTTTCGATTACGCGAGTACGCTCACTTTGGCCTTTATCGCCATGGAATACTTGTGCGTTAATACCGCGTTTTTCTAGTTTATTGGCTAAGTGCTCACAGTCTTTTTTGGCGTTCACAAAAATAAGTGCTTGGCGCCATTGCTGCTGTTTAATTAAATGCGCTAAAACGGTGGTTTTCTCGCCTTTATTTACCGTGAATACACGCTGCACCAAGGTGCTTTCATCTTTGTTTTGTAACTGAATCTCTAGCGGATTTTTTAACAGCTCTTGCGTTAATAGCATTACTTGCTCAGGGAACGTAGCTGAAAACAACATCGTTTGCTTTTTAGCAGGCATTAACGCCAACAACTCAGCAAGCTCTTCTGTAAAACCAAGGCTCAATAGTCGGTCAGCTTCATCAAGCACTAAGGTGTTTACTTTATCTAGCTTAATGGCATTGCTTGAAATTAAGTCGAGCAAACGCCCAGGAGTTGCCACAATAATATCGGCACCGCCGCGTAGTGCCTGCATTTGTGTATTAACCGACACCCCACCAAATACAGCCATCGTTTTAATCGCGCCATTAAAATAAGCAGAATACGATTTAACATTATCAGCCACTTGCGTTGCAAGCTCACGCGTCGGCACCAAAATAAGCGCCGATACATAGTTACCTTTAGCATCTCGCTTTAATGCACCCTGTGATATTTTTTGCAATATAGGTAGTGCAAACGCCGCTGTTTTACCTGAGCCCGTATTCGCTCCTGCAATTAAGTCATGTCCCGCCAAGATACTTGGAATTGCTTTTGCCTGAATAGGTGTAGGCTGGGTATATTCAAGATCAGACAATCGAGCAACTAGCTCTGGAATAAGGCCAAGTGCATTGAAATTACTAGGGTTTGAGGCTGAGGTCATAAAGGTGTGGGCTCATTACTAAAATAGCCTGCAATTTTAACGCATTTATTGCCCGGTAAGTAGGGATTAGTGATTTAAATACCTTTTAGATGATAGCCACTGGTTTATGATAATTGCTCAATATTAAAAGAGGCACTTAAAAAGCCAACAACTAAGTTGGCCATATTATTAACTCTTACTCAACTGTGCTTCTAACCTCGTTTTTGTCTCTTTTAAGTAATCTAGATAGGGGTAAGTGCCATCTGCGACCGCTATTGCAGCTTCGATTTGAACCAGAGCTTGTCGAGTATTACCTTGCATTTCATAGCCATATGACAAAGCTGACAGTGCATACGCTGATTTAGGATAGTTTTTGATATTGTACTTAAACACCTCAATAGCCCGCTCAAATTGCTGGTTATCCGTTAAGCTGTAACCTAGTAGCCTAACAGCACGGTCTGGTGGCGCTATTTGCTCGCCCCATTGCTGAGATAAGCGTTGATAATAAGCATCAATTGATGAAACATCATCGCTCAATGCACTCAAAGGCATCTGTTTAGATAAAAATAAGCCATGGTAAGCATTAAATGCTCCGGCAGCTGAGGTTAAGTTATGCGAAACGCCAGCAAAGGCGTCGCTCTTAAAACGCAGATTTTGCACCTTACTATTTTGCATAGTTTGCTGCATATCATCGTATCTTTCGCGCATAATGCCGGCTTCTTCACCGATATTTATATATACATAGCTGTTGATACTGTTGGCTTTAGTAACAAAGGTTTTCAAGCTCTTAGCCGGAGCGCCATAGTTCCACCATACCGCGGGGCTATAAGCAATATGCGCTTGAAATAGCTCTGGCTTAGCCTGCATAGCGTAAAGAGCAAATACACCAGCAGCTGAGGCTCCCGCAATAACGCTATAATCATGAGTGCGATACTGTTTATTAACCAGAGGCATCAGTTCTTGCTCTACGAAAGCTAAAAACTTTGCTGCACCACCGCCCTCGCCAACGGGTCCTTGCGGTTCTTTGTTCACGGTGGGATAAAAATCTCTAAGTCGATTGGTGCTTTCAATCGCGACTACAATCACCTCTGGCGCTTGGTCATCTTGTTGTAAGCGCTCAAGCACTGCATTAATTAATGGCACATTACCAGCCCCATCTAAACGATATATAACGGGATATTTCTTATTTGGATGAGTTTGATAGCTTTTCGGTAATTGCACAACGACAGTGCGCTGCTCATTAAGCATACTTGATTCAAAAGTATGCGTTTGTTGGCTGTAATTTATAACCGGCTCATCTGCCGCTGGTTGAGCCATTACATGGTTAGTACAGAGTAAAAAACCGCTAATACAGAGTAACTTAAATAATCGCACGACTTATCCTTAAGAAATATTGGTAATTTTTTAAGCTAACAGAATTACAGGTATAAAAAAAGGCGCCTAGAACGCCTTTTTTAAAAATTCAACTAATTGATTTTACTCAACTGTCACCGATTTCGCTAGGTTACGTGGTTGGTCTACGTCGGTGCCTTTAATCACCGCTACGTAGTATGAGAGTAACTGTAGTGGAATTGTATATACAACTGGTGCAATCACGTCATCAACATGGTTTACATTGATCACACGCATTGTTTCGTCAGATTCGAAGTGTGAATCTTTATCTGCGAATACATAAATAATACCGCCACGAGCACGTACTTCTTCTACGTTTGATTTAAGCTTTTCAAGTAGCTCGTTGTTGGGTGCTACAACAATAATTGGCATGTCGGCATCAATTAAAGCTAGCGGGCCATGTTTAAGTTCACCTGCTGCGTATGCTTCCGCGTGAATGTATGAAATTTCTTTCAGCTTAAGCGCACCTTCCATCGCAATTGGGTATTGTGAGCCACGACCTAAGAATAGTGAGTGGTGCTTGTCGGCAAATTCTTCTGCTAACTCTTCAATGCCATCCGCTAATAACAATGCTTCTTCAAGCTTGTTAGGGAGTGTTTTAATTGCATTGACAATTACACGTTGGTCGAGGCCTTTTTCTTGCGCAATAGACGCTGTTAGCATTAGTAAGCCAACAAGTTGTGTTGTGAAGGCTTTCGTTGATGCAACGCCAATTTCGGCACCCGCTTTCGTCATAAAGGCTAAATCAGATTCACGTACTAAAGATGAACCCGGTACGTTACAAATGGTCATCGATGCCATGTAACCTTGCTGTTTAGCTAATCGCAATGCAGCTAGGGTATCGGCTGTTTCACCTGACTGAGAAATAGTGACTAATAGGCTGTTTTCATGCACAAATGATTCGCGGTAACGGAACTCTGATGCAATCTCAACGTTACAACTCACACCCGCAAACTGTTCAAGCCAGTAACGAGCCACCATTCCTGAGTGATAAGACGTACCACAGGCTATAATTTGCACGTGTTTTACATCTTTAAAGATTTGCTGGGCACTGTCGCCAAAGGCATCAATCGCTACAGTGTCATTAACAAGGCGACCTTCAAGTGTATTACGAACCGCAAGTGGCTGTTCGTAAATTTCTTTCAGCATGTAATGACGATATTCGCCTTTACCTGATGCATCTTGAGTGATGTTTGATTCAATCACTTCACGCTCTACAGCTTCGCCATTCGCATCAAAAATTTCCACGCTATCACGGGTAATACGCGCTACATCACCTTCTTCAAGGTAAATAAAGCTGCGTGTAACAGGTAGTAAGGCAAGTTGGTCAGATGCAATAAAGTTCTCACCGAGACCTAAACCAATCACCAGTGGGCTACCTGAGCGCGCGACGATGATTTCGTTGTCGTTCGCTTTATCGAAAACAACAGTACCAAATGCACCTTCAAACTGCTTAACTGCAGCTTGTACTGCTGCTAATAGCGTGTCATGTTGCTGACGTAACTGGTGAATAAGGTGCACCATTACTTCGGTATCAGTTTCTGATAAAAACTCATACCCATCGCCTTTTAACGCTTCACGTAGGCTGGCATGGTTTTCAATAATACCATTATGAACAAGGGCAATTTCGCTTTTTGAAATATGCGGGTGCGCATTGGCCTCTGTTACACCACCATGCGTTGCCCAACGCGTATGTGCAATACCGGTAGTGCCATTAACAGCGGCATTATTAAGTGCAGCTTCTAAGTTTGCAACCTTACCCACTGCTTTAACTGTGTTTAGTTCATTACCTTTAAGTAAAGCCACACCTGCTGAGTCATAGCCACGGTATTCAAGGCGCTTTAAGCCTTCAACAAGAATTTTATTTACTGGGCGTTCTGCAACAGCCCCAACGATTCCACACATAATCTCTCCTTTTGCACATGCCAAAGTGTTTTACTTTGGGCAGTATGTGTTGTCATAAAATTTATGTAATAAGGTGTTGTCGGTCTTATTACGGGTTATTCAATGTCTGCACAAATCAGCTGCACACCACATTTTCTTATCGCCTCGCGTTTCTCTTCGCTAAGGTTGTTGTCTGTGATAAGTGTGGTAATTTGCTGCCAAGGCAGTTCTAAATTCGGTATTTTTCGGCCTATTTTATCTGACTCAACAAGAACAACGACTTCACGAGCCGATTCAGCCATTACTTGGCTAAGGCCCACTAATTCATTAAAGGTCGTTGTGCCTCTATCTACATCAATGCCATCGGCACCAATAAACAGTTGGTCAAAGTCATAAGAGCGCAAAACGTTCTCTGCAACTTGGCCTTGAAACGATTCTGAATGCGGATCCCAGGTGCCGCCGGTCATCAATAATGTCGGTTCGTTTTCCAGCGCTAATAAACGGTTAGCTACTTTAATAGCGTTTGTCATTACTACTAGGCCACGTTTACTTGCAAGCTCAGGGATCATGGCAGCCGTTGTGCGACCACTGTCTATGATCACTCTGTTATGATCTTTAATAAGGCCCGCAGCCGCTTTAGCGATTGCGATTTTACGTACTGAGTCTTCTTCATCACTCACAATCTCTTGCGGTAATGCAATAGCCCCACCATAGCGGCGCAGTAATAAGCCACTTTTTTCAAGCGCTGTTAAATCTTTACGAATGGTCACTTCGGAGGTTTGAAACTGCTCAGCCAGCGCTTCAACGGCTACTTCGCCAAGTTCATTAACCTGACTTAATATTGTATGACGACGTTGTTGAGTGTTTCGTTTTGTCATTAACCTGATCACATAAGTTTCGTTTCGAAAGTTACGGGATTTTAAACGAAACAATATAAATGGCAAGTGAATGTTTTATAACCCCACTAAGTTTATTTTGATCTCTGACTTTTACGCGATAAGCTATCTTTAGAATTTACTAAGACTGATCACCATGAAAGAGTTTAATAGCCTAGATAAACCCCTGATTGAACAGCGTAAAAACGCACATGAGATTTGCCGTTTATTTGCCAAAAGTCCCAGTAAAGGCAATTTAAAACGACTAAAAGGCATGTTTGCTCAGTGTGGTGAACAGGTCGTTATTGAAGCGGGTTTTCATTGTGATTATGGCAGTGGTATTAAAATAGGAGATCGAACCTTCATAAATATTAACTGTACTGTGCTTGATGCGCCGCTATCTGATGCACAAATTACCATAGGCAATGACTGCTTAATTGGCCCAAATGTGCAAATTCTTGCAGTATCGCATGCAGCAAACCCCACCGAGCGTTTAGCTAAAGCTAATTTTGCAGCGCCGATTAGCATTGGCAACAATGTATGGATTGGTGCTGGCGCGATTATACTTGCAGGTATTAAAGTTGCTGATAATGCCGTAGTTGGCGCTGGGGCAATAGTTACTAAAGATGTCGCGGCAAATACCCTAGTAGCAGGTAACCCCGCAGTGAAGATTAAAGATCTTTAAAAATTACAATATAGCGATATTAAATTGAGCACACATTGTCGGCTAACCTGCCAATTTAGAACATTTTCTTACAATTAGAACTCACCAAGATTGATATTATTGTACCCATTACAGTTAATGGATTAAATTCAATATGAAATATCTCGGCTTAGCACTTTTTGCACCACTTGCCTTAATTCCTTCTACAAGCTTTGCAGGGATTTATGACAACCCTAATATAAACCTGTTTGTGAAGTCAGAACGTAATAGCACTGACTCAATCACCTCGGCAGGTGTCGAATTTATGGCTAAAAATAACAACAGCAATTTTGGCGCAGCATTGACAACAGCGCTTGGGTCAGCTGAAGTGTTTACTAAAAAAGGTGATCGGGAGACATTTTTAACCCTCGATACTGGCATAAAATTTGGCTATTTCAGTGACTTTTTTGTCTATGGTGAAGTAGGCTTAGATTTAATTGAGCTTGCTTTCTACGACGACCGAAAAGACCATGACTATAACGACCGCTTCGATGACGATAACAATAGTATCGATGGCTATGTGGGTGTTGGTATAGGCGTGGACTCTAAGCCATTCAGAATAGAGATCTATGCCAGAGCCCGAGAAATAGACAGCCGCTATTGGGAGGCACAAAACCATGGTTATGCTGGGTTACAAGTTAGTATTTCATTTTAATTTCAATTGGGTGAGTGAGTTAGCACGTTGTTAATCTAATGGTCATTTTTAGCTCACCCTATGTTAAGCTTAGGCGCTTTAGTTTACCCGCACCTAAGTTAACGGAGTATTTTAATACGTGTTTTTAAATCGATTTTTAGGCCTTGTTGTTTGTCTTATTGTAACAGGCTGTCAGACTGCCCCTGAGTCTCTCACTGAAAAGAAGCCCATAATTAAGGCAAATCCAGATACTGTGGTTACAGAATCTAAAACAGAACAAGTAGATGCGGTGCCACCGCTAAAACCAAGTGAACTTGAAGATGTGTGGCAGCGTATTCGCGTTCAACTGCAGTTTAGCGATTCAAGTCATCCTGATGTACAAAAGCGCATTGCTTGGTACCTTACTCATCCGAATTATATGGAAGAAATAAGCCGCCGCGCAGCGCCGTATTTGTATCATATCGTCACAGAAGTAGAAAACCGTGACTTACCCATAGAACTTGCCCTAATGCCGCTTATAGAGAGCGATTTTGATGCCAGTGCCTATTCGCACAAGCATGCATCAGGTTTATGGCAACTTACTCCTTCAATCGCCAAATACTTTAAAGTAAAAATTACTCCTTGGTATGATGGTCGCCAAGATGTGATTGACAGCACACGTGCAGCTCTTGATTTTATAGAGTATCTTTATAAACGCTTTGATGGCGATTGGTATCATGCTATTGCTGCCTACAATATCGGTGAGGGGCGAGTGTTACAAGCCATTGCTCGTAATCAGAAGCAAGGGAAACCAACCGATTTTTTCAGCTTAAAACTACCATCACAAACTCGTCAATATGTGCCCAAGTTGCTCGCTGCGGCACAGTTGCTTAAACATCAAAAAATGGTCTTTCCGTCGATTAAAAATGAAGAAGCAATTAGCATCTTGCCTGTGTCAGGGGCTGTGATCTTAGCTGACAAAGCAAAATGGCAAGAACTCGAAGAGTTAAACCATGGCGTAATTCGCTACCCTGCAGTAATAGATGCGCCACATATTGTGGTACCAAAAGATCAACAGTCGACTTTTAAAACACTGTTAGCAAATCAGAAAAGTAATGATTACAGCCAGTGGCAACATTACACCGTAAAACGCGGCGATAGCTTAAGCGTAATAGCAAAACGTTATAAAGTGACTGTCAGCCAGCTTAAAACCTTTAATAGCTTAAAAACGAACACTATTCGCGTAGGTCAAAAACTCATATTACCGCAATTAGCTGATCAACAAATTGAGTACAAAGTAAGAGCAGGCGACAGCTTATGGAAAATAGCAAAGCAATACAAAGTCAGCATAACAAAACTAAAGCAATGGAATAACCTTTCTAGGGATAGTCTAAGAGTAGGCGAAAAGCTCACCGTATTTATCTCAAATAGTTAATACCAAATCAGGGAGTTTTACTCCCTGTCTCTTTTATATATCCAATTAAAGTTGTATCTTTAGTAGTCTATAAAAATAACAACGACAAAGTCATGGATAATCAACAAAAGGACGTCACCGAATCAACTCTTGAGACACATCAGCAAGAGGCAAGCGATGAACACCAACCAAAATCAACCACGGTAAGTACTAAACCCGACGACTCTAAACAGCCTAAAGCCTGGTTTACCAATGAGCGCCTAAACCTCTTTCTCGCACTGTGTGCCATTATTATTTCAGCAGCGTCTTTTTATGCCACATACCTGCAAGCAAATGCTGCAGAACGACAAGTAAAAGCCGCCACATGGCCTTGGCTTGAAGTTATGACGGGGAATTATGATGAAGAAAAAAATCTACCTGAAATCACCTTTGTACTCACTAATTCAGGATCAGGACCTGCGATAGTAAAGTATGTGAAGTATCACTATAACGACCAATCATATTTAGATATCTATAAAGTAATTTCTGCATGCTGTTTTGATACACAAGCATATGAAACACAGCTACAAACTCTGCAAGATGATTCTCCCAACATAAATATTTTCGAAGCATTTGGCTGGATTATGACGAGTGCCAGTGATAACCGTTTACTGGCATCTGGCAGCGAACTTAAACTTTTTGGTTTCAAGCGAACGGGATTTAATGAAACTCAATGGGACAAAGTAAACAAGCAACGTAATAGCATCAAAACCGAGATCTGCTATTGCTCTTTACTAGAACAATGCTACCTAAGCGATGGCCGCGCAGATGTAAAAGAAATAGAACAGTGTGATATATCAAGTAATTCGCCAGACACAGCGCCGTGAATATTAGGGGTTATGTATGAAGGGCATATCAGGTACTTCGGCACTAAAGTACCTTATATGGACTCCTCCTATTGCACAATACCCTTCGTTAATTTTGTTAGACTGCGTACTTATATGCGGGCTCATAATGAGGAGCTACCTCGGCCCTATGATGTATTCGCGCCCTTGTGCCTCTTCTCCTACTCGGTGTTTTAACACACTAATCACTTTACAGGCTATCAAGGGTGGGTCTAACCGCTTAACGCAGGTTCTTGGTCAATACAGTTATTTCTGTTATCGAAGACTAAATGTTAATTTGCTAGTAGGCTTGGTTCATAACGCGTGCCCTTTTTCAGCATGGCATACGCCGTCCGAACTGTTTTATTTGCTAACGCAATGGCGGCGCACTTCACACCGCGTCTTTCAACTAATGCTTTGAGCCATTGCTCTTTTTTCGTTTTTGGCTCGCGATGCTTTAACTGATTGATGACCGCTCTGGCCCCCAGAAATAAGTGACTTCGTAATATCATCTCTCCGCGGTATTTGGCTATATGGCCTATTCGCACTTTTCCACCACTTGAGTGCTGACGTGGGGTGACGCCAATATTGGCTGCTGCATTACGTCCGCTCGTAAAATGGGTTGTGTCACTTAAGCTAATTAATAAACCAACCGCAGTGATAGGCCCTACGCCCTCAAGAGCCAGTAAGCGTTCACATTGCTCATCTTGTTTTACTAAGCCTGTCAGTAACTCATTTAATGTTTCTTTTAATGTTGATTGGGCTTTAAATAATTCATAGCACTGCGCTATACACTGCCTTAAACCAGCGGTTAACCCATTATCGCTATCTTCTAAAATCTCAGGGATAGCCTGCCTAAACGCGCATTCTGATTGCTTGATTACAATTCCAAATTCAAGTAACAAGCCTCTGATTTGATTCGCCAACTGCCGTTTCTGCTTTTCAGCTAACGCACGCATTCGCTCTATCGACTGTAGGCTTTGCTGTGCTTGTGTCAGTGATTTACACGGGCGAACATTGGGTGAGAAAGAAGCCGCAGCTATTGCAATAACATCGTTTGCATCTGTTTTCTGGCCAATCCTAAATGCTTTGACAAATCGAGGGTCTAGAATCACGACTTCATGACCAACACTACGCGCTTTGCGTGCCCAATAATGAGCACCGCCACATGATTCCATAACAACTTTACAACGAGGAGACGTGGTGAGTATCGACAGTAGCTCTTTTCTGCTTACCGCTTTATTACTTTGTAGTTTTTGATGAAAAAATTGACCGACTTGAAAAACATTTTTTGCCAAGTCGATACAAATTAAGTTAAATTTTGACATGTATGGATTCCTTATTGGTAAAAGTGGTTTTGCAATTTCTTTATACCGTACTTACCCTATTTAGGGGAGGAGTCCATACATCTCCTACGTCTCTTCACCTTGCGCTTATGCGTCTTTTTATCTCTGTATGCAATCTCAGTATGGTACTGGACGATTTAGCCCTGAACGCAAAAAACCCGCTGCATTGCTGCAACGGGTTTCTCTAATTAGGAGCCTGGCGATGTCCTACTTTCACATGGCAAATGCCACACTATCATCGGCGCTGTTTCGTTTCACTACTGAGTTCGGCATGGGGTCAGGTGGGTCCAAAACGCTATTGTCACCAAGCATATTCTGGTCGTTAATCGCATTCGCAATTAACTAAAATCTGGAAATCTGATAATCGTAAATCTACTTTAGTATACTAACTTCTGTCTGTTACGCTGTCATAAAACGCGTTTGGCGTTGTATGGTTAAGCCTCACGGGTAATTAGTACAGGTTAGCTTAATGGCTCACACCACTTCCACATCCTGCCTATCAACGTTGTAGTCTTCAACGGCCCTTCAGAGACTTTAAAAGTCTAGTGAGAACTCATCTCGAGGCCTGCTTCGCGCTTAGATGCTTTCAGCGCTTATCAGTTCCGAACGTAGCTACCGGGCAATGCCATTGGCATGACAACCCGAACACCAGCGGTTCGTTCACTCCGGTCCTCTCGTACTAGGAGCAACCCCTCTCAATTCTCAAACGCCCACGGCAGATAGGGACCGAACTGTCTCACGACGTTCTAAACCCAGCTCGCGTACCACTTTAAATGGCGAACAGCCATACCCTTGGGACCGACTTCAGCCCCAGGATGTGATGAGCCGACATCGAGGTGCCAAACACCGCCGTCGATATGAACTCTTGGGCGGTATCAGCCTGTTATCCCCGGAGTACCTTTTATCCGTTGAGCGATGGCCCTTCCATTCAGAACCACCGGATCACTATGACCTACTTTCGTACCTGCTCGACGTGTCTGTCTCGCAGTTAAGCTGGCTTCTACCATTACACTAACCGTACGATGTCCGACCGTACTTAGCCAACCTTCGTGCTCCTCCGTTACTCTTTGGGAGGAGACCGCCCCAGTCAAACTACCCACCAGGCACTGTCCGTAACCCCGATTAGGGGCCAACGTTAGAACATCAAAACTACAAGGGTGGTATTTCAAGGACGGCTCCACAAAGACTAGCGTCTCTGCTTCAAAGCCTCCCACCTATCCTACACATGTAGGTTCAATGTTCAGTGCCAAGCTGTAGTAAAGGTTCACGGGGTCTTTCCGTCTAGCCGCGGGTACACAGCATCTTCACTGCGATTTCAATTTCACTGAGTCTCGGGTGGAGACAGCGTGGCCATGGTTACACCATTCGTGCAGGTCGGAACTT
>NZ_CP032090.1:32500-355000 GCF_003515105.1 Pseudoalteromonas lipolytica
TTGCTATACAATCAGCTTCGTCGGCTGTGTCAAAGAAGTATTCTCGTGCATCGCCTTCGTTAGCTGTAACGATGAAATTTGCACCTTTCCAGCTGAAACTAGCGATAGTATCGGGTTGATACATACCATATAAGCCTGGGTATGATTTAAAGTTCACCCCTCCATCTTTATCTGATGCATCAATGAGTAAATTAGACCAGTCTTTGAAGCCTAACCCTTTTAGCTCTAAGCTATTATTTTCCAAATTAACGATAGCCAGGGCATTATTTTCTTGTAGTGAAACGTAGGCAAACTTATTGTCTTTAGAGATGCTGATGTACTCAGGCTCTAAATCCATAGCTACGGTTGTATTAATTAGCTTGCCGTTGATTGTACGACCTGTCGGATTAGCAAAAACAATCCCTAATTCTTCAAGCTCTGCTTGTTTATCGTTATAGGCTGCGAAGGTGATGCTAATAGCAGTGTCAGCAATCACGCCATCATTGATGTTAATGATGCTAATTGAGCCTTCAGGATCAATACTGTAATCCCCATTCGGTTCGCCTTCGTTTGCAACCAGTACTTTATTACCATCATGGCTAAAGGTAACCATGTCGGGCAGGGCGCCTACAGATACATTCTTAATAAACTGAGGCTCGTCGCCACTAATATCATAAAATGCGATAAGCCCCGCATCACCCGTTGTTTTTGCAGCCATAGCTACAGCAAGTAATTCGTTATTTTCATCGATGGCGATACTGTTTGCATCACCCGCACTGTGCTCATTAAGAGACACGGTAATTGCAGAGGCCAAATTAGTGCCGTTTACAACGCCTTCGTTATCCTTTACGAGCGCAGCTCTGTCAAAGCTATCAGCCGGAATGATATTAACCACAGCAGAATCACCCGAACTATTAATTGCAAAATTTCTTTTTTTAGCCGCTTGATAGGCCACAATCTCTGCGGCACCTTCTGGGCTTTGTGCATTTAATACTGCACGGCCAATAAGATGAATATTTAAAGCTGAATGTGCATTAGTGCCATTAACACCATCTTGACCTGCGGGACCTTGCTCACCTTGTAAACCGTCTTTTCCATCATCTCCCTCTAATGAGCACCCCGTAAGAATAGACAACAGTGACAGAGCAAGCATTGATCTTTTTAACATTATTATTTTTCCTTTGTGTTGTATTTACTACATAACAACACACAGGCATGACAACAATATGGCATTTTTATGTGAACAAAATCCGGGCATAAAAAAAGCGAGTGTGAACTCGCCTTTTTCAATTAGGTTTAATGCAGCTTACTGTTTTTTAACAGGGCGCTTCCAACCACTGAGATTACGCTGTTTACCACGCGCTACCGCCAGTTGTTCATCTTCAACAGTATTAGTGATCACAGAGCCCGCACCAATCGTTGCTGTTGAACCAATATTCACAGGAGCGACAAGCGATGAGTTTGAACCAATAAAGGCGTTATCACCGATGATGGTTTTTGATTTATTTACACCGTCGTAGTTACAGGTAATGGTACCCGCACCAATATTTACCTTTTCGCCGATTTCAGCATCACCTAAATAAGTAAGGTGGTTTGCTTTTGAGCCCTTACCTAAGCGGGTCTTTTTCATTTCGACAAAATTACCAATGTGAGAATCTTCTTCCATAATGGCACCAGGACGCAGTCGTGCAAATGGACCTAAAGTACATTTAGTCGCAACAGTTGCTTCTTCGACTAATGAATTGGCTTTAATAATAACGTTATCACCAATGGTGCAGTCTTTAAGTACGCAATTAGGACCTATTTGTACATTATTACCCAGTGTTACTTTACCTTCAAAAATAACATTAACATCAATAAGTACATCTTCACCCGTTGTTACTTCACCGCGTACATCAATGCGTGCAGGGTCGGCAAGGGTGGCACCGTTTAACATCAGCTCCTCGGCTTGCCATGCTTGATAAGCACGCTCAAGTGCCGCTAGTTGTACACGGTTGTTTGCGCCTTCAACTTCCATTGGATGCTCAGGTTGTGCAGAGGTGATTTCAACGCCTTCACTGTGAGCCATGGCAACAATATCTGTTAGGTAGTATTCACCTTGAGCATTGTTATTCGATAGGTTACTTAACCAACGTTTCAGTAATTCACCATTGGCAGCCATAATGCCAGTGTTGATTTCTTTAATCGCTAATTGCTCAGCGGTCGCATCTTTTTGCTCAATAATACCGACTAATTTGCCATTTTCACGCAGCATACGCCCATAACCAGATGGGTCGTCTAATGTTACTGTTAATACTGCAAGTCCGTTTTTAGGCGTAACAGCAAGTAACTTTTCTAACGTCGCACGTTTTGTAAGGGGAACATCACCGTATAAAATCAACACGGTATCATCATCAGCGATATGCTCTTTAGCGACCGCGACAGCATGGCCAGTACCAAGTTGTTCTTCTTGTAGCACCCAATTTACTTGATTATGAGAAAGGGCGGCTTGCAATTGATCGCGACCGTGGCCATAAACTAAGTTGGTCTCACGTGCGCCTAAGGCCGTGGCATTATCAATTACATGTTGCACCATCGGCTTTCCAGCCACTTTATGAAGCACCTTTGGGAGTGCTGAACGCATACGAGTACCTTTACCCGCAGCGAGAATAACGGTTGTCAGAGACATTAAAACAATATCCTTCTTTCTTTGTTTTAGTTGAGCTGTTAATGAGTGTAATAAATAAGTCAACCTTGGTTAGGTAAGTCACGTCATGTGCAAATACTCAATCCTAATAAAGAGGACTGAACCTTAGATGAAATACTTATTCACATTTAATACACCACATTGTAACGGGCTTTGATGAAGGATATAAGTACTAAACGAAGAATAGGGCGCTTTAAACGAGTTTGCTTATACCATTGTGCTTAATTAAGTGGTCTATAATAATACTTAATCATTTTGAGTGATTAAACCAGTCGCTACCTGCGTTAAAAATTTCTGATTTAGAACAACTAAATAACTAAATTTTTGCCTTGTTATCAACGCGGTTTTATTGCCTCAAAATAGATCACTAAATTAAGCGGAATGGTATTACATAAATGTTGAGTAAATTACAGGCACAAAAAAGCCCACATTAAGTGGGCTTTTACAAAACCGAGTAGGCTTACTTTTTGCGTAATTGTTGAATTACGCGAAGTTGAGCGATTGCTTCAGCAAGTTGCACTGCAGCTTGTTGATAATCTAACTCAGCAGTTGACGTATTCGCCATTTGCTCTTCAGCATCACGTTTCGCTTTTTCAGCCGCTTGCTCGTCCAGATCTTCACCACGTACTGCTGTATCAGCAAGAATCGTAATACGATCAGGTTGAACTTCTAGCGTACCGCCAGCAACATACATCACGTCTTCGTGACCAAATTGCTTAACTAAACGTACCATACCAGGTTTTAGGGCAGTTAATAATGGAGCGTGGCCATAGTTAACACCAAGGTCACCTTCACTACCACTTACTTGAATCGATTCAACCAGACCAGAGAACAAGCTCTCTTCTGCGCTTACTACGTCAAGATGTACAGTCATAGCCGCCATACTACCCTCCTAATTACATGCTTTTGGCTTTTTCTTGAGCTTCTTCAATAGAGCCAACCATGTAGAACGCTTGCTCTGGCATATCATCAAACTCACCGTTTAAGATACCTTTGAAGCCAGCAATTGTGTCTTTAAGTGACACGTATTTACCAGGCGCGCCTGTAAATACCTCAGCAACGAAGAACGGCTGAGATAAGAAACGCTGGATTTTACGTGCACGAGATACAACTTGCTTATCTTCGTCAGAAAGCTCGTCCATACCTAGGATTGCGATGATGTCTTTCAGTTCTTTATAACGTTGAAGAACTGTTTGAACGCCACGCGCTGTATCGTAGTGCTCTTGACCAATTACTAATGGGTCAAGTTGACGTGAAGATGAATCAAGTGGGTCTACCGCAGGGTAGATACCAAGTGACGCGATATCACGAGAAAGTACTACTGTTGCATCTAAGTGAGCAAACGTTGTTGCTGGAGATGGGTCAGTTAAGTCATCCGCAGGTACGTATACCGCTTGGATTGATGTGATTGAACCCGTCTTAGTTGATGCGATACGCTCTTGAAGTACACCCATTTCTTCAGCAAGTGTAGGCTGGTAACCTACCGCTGATGGCATACGACCTAGAAGTGCTGATACCTCTGTACCCGCTAGTGTATAACGGTAGATGTTATCAACGAAGAAAAGTACGTCACGACCTTCGTCACGGAACTTCTCTGCCATCGTAAGACCTGTTAACGCTACGCGTAAACGGTTACCCGGTGGCTCATTCATTTGACCGTATACTAGTGATACTTTATCTAGTACGTTTGAGTCGTTCATCTCATGGTAGAAGTCATTACCCTCACGTGTACGCTCACCAACACCTGCGAATACTGAGTAGCCGCTGTGCTCGATTGCGATGTTACGGATAAGTTCCATCATGTTTACGGTTTTACCTACACCGGCACCACCGAATAAACCAACTTTACCACCTTTAGCGAATGGACATACAAGGTCGATTACCTTGATACCCGTCTCTAAAAGTTCAACTGAACTTGATTGTTCTTCATAAGAAGGCGCTGCACGGTGAATAGACATACGCTCTTCTTCACCAATTGGACCAGCTTCATCAATAGGGTTACCAAGTACGTCCATGATACGACCTAGTGTCTTCGTACCTACTGGAACGTGGATTGGCTGACCTGTACCTTCTACTGATGTACCACGACGTAAACCGTCAGTAGTACCAAGTGCGATACCACGTACCACACCGCCACCTAGCTGTTGTTGAACTTCTAAAGTTAAACCCGCTAAGTCGCCATCTGTTACTTTTAGTGCGTCATATACGGCTGGCACGTTGTCTTGTGGAAATTCGATATCCACAACGGCGCCGATAATTTGGACGACCTTACCTAAACTCATGTCTATTCCTCTCATTAAACTTTGCCGAAGCGTTAAACTGCTGCCGAGCCGCCAACAATCTCACTGATTTCTTGTGTGATTGCAGCTTGACGAGCCTTGTTATAAACAAGCTGTAACTCATCCATAAGGTCGCCAGCATTATCAGTTGCAGCTTTCATTGCAACCATACGGGCAGCCTGTTCAGAGGCAGCGTTCTCAACTACACCTTGGTATACTTGAGACTCAATAAAGCGTACTAACAGAGCTTCTAAAATAGCTTCTGGGTTTGGCTCATATAAGTAATCCCAAGAATGTTGAGATACTTCTTCTTCAGCTTTTGGCAAAGGGAGTAACTGATCGATTGTTGGCTCTTGCTTCATCGTATTAACGAACTTGTTAAATACGACGTATAAGCGGTCAATTTTGCCTTCAGAGTATGCATCTAGCATCGTTTTTACAGGACCAATAACGTCTTGTAATGAAGGTGTATCTCCTAAGTTCGCCTTTTTAGCGACTAACTTACCGCCGAAACGTTGGAAAAAGCCTGCTGCTTTGCTACCTAAAGTAGTAAATTCAGCATCAACGCCTTTTTCTTTCCACGTTTTCACGTCTAGGGCAACTTTTTTGAACTCGTTAGAGTTCAAGCCACCACATAGACCACGGTCAGTAGAGATAACAATATAACCAACTCGTTTTACTTCACGCTCTTCTAAAAAAGGGTGAGTAAAATCAAGATTTGCTTGAGCAACACGACCAATCACTTTGCGTAAGTTTTCAGCGTATGGACGGCTTGATGCCACACGTTCTTGCGCCTTTTTCATTTTAGACGCAGCAACCATTTCCATTGCGCTGGTGATCTTTTGAGTATTCTTGATACTCCCGATCTTGCTTTTAATCTCTTTTCCGCTGGCCATGACTCTCTCTCCGAATCAGGTGGGCTTTAGTTGCCTAAAGCTCACCATTCATAACTAAATTACCAAGTTTGCGTCGACTTGAACTTCTCTAGAAGTTCTTTAAGTTGCGCTTCAATCTCAGCGTTGTAGTTACCAGTTTCATTGATTTGAGCCATTAGCTCTGCGTATGTGCTGTTTGCATAAGAAATTAAGCCCGCTTCAAAGTCACCGATTTTCGCGATTTCGATGTCTTTTAGGTAGCCTTTTTCAGCTGCGAATAGCGACAGAGACATTTCAGCAACAGACATTGGTGCGTACTGTTTCTGCTTCATTAGCTCTGTTACGCGCTCACCATGCTCTAATTGAGAGCGTGTTGCATCGTCAAGGTCAGACGCGAACTGCGAGAACGCAGCTAATTCACGGTACTGAGCTAACGCTAGACGGATACCACCACCTAGTTTCTTAACGATTTTAGTTTGCGCTGCACCACCAACACGCGATACCGAGATACCAGCGTTAACAGCTGGACGGATACCTGAGTTGAATAAGTCAGTTTCTAAGAAAATCTGACCATCGGTGATAGAGATAACGTTTGTCGGTACGAACGCAGAAACGTCGCCGCCTTGAGTTTCAATGATTGGCAATGCCGTCAGTGAACCTGTTTTACCTTTCACTTCACCATTAGTGAACTTCTCAACGTAATCAGCGTTTACACGTGATGCACGCTCTAGAAGACGAGAGTGAAGGTAGAATACGTCACCTGGGTATGCTTCACGACCTGGTGGACGCTTAAGTAGCAATGAGATTTGACGGTAAGCAACTGCTTGCTTAGATAAATCATCATATACGATTAATGCGTCTTCACCACGGTCACGGAAGTATTCACCCATAGTACAACCAGCAAATGGTGCTAGGTACTGAAGTGCCGCAGATTCAGAAGCCGATGCAACCACAATAATTGTGTTTTCAAGTGCACCGTGCTCTTCTAATTTACGTACTACGTTAGCAATTGTAGATGCTTTTTGACCAACCGCTACGTACACACACTTAACGCCTGTGTTCTTTTGGTTGATGATTGCATCGATAGCTAAAGCAGTTTTACCTGTTTGGCGGTCACCGATTACAAGCTCACGCTGACCACGACCAACTGGGATCATCGCATCGATAGATTTATAACCAGTTTGAACTGGCTCATCTACTGATTGGCGCTCGATTACGCCTGGTGCGATTTTCTCAACAGGTTCAAAACCGTCGTTATCTAAAGCGCCTTTACCATCGATAGGGGCACCTAGAGTGTTAACAACACGACCAAGTAGACCACGACCAACAGGAACTTCTAAAATACGACCAGTTGATTTAACTTTTACGCCTTCTTTAAGGTCTGCGTATGGACCCATAACTACTGCACCTACTGAGTCACGCTCAAGGTTTAGTGCGATAGCATAACGGTTGCCAGGAAGCTCAACCATCTCACCTTGCATACAGTCAGCTAGACCGTGGATGCGGATGATACCGTCTGTAACAGATACGATAGTACCTTCGTTACGAGCTTCACTTACAACTTCGAACTGCTCAATACGTTGTTTGATCAGATCTGAAATTTCAGTGGAATTAAGTTGCATGCTCTTTTTCCCAATTACGATTGTAGTGATGTAGCTAAGCGGGCTAACTTGCCGCGTACTGAGCCGTCAATTACAGTGTCACCCGCCTTAATAATAAGGCCGCCAACAACTGTAGCGTCTTCACTACAATTCAGCTTAACTTTGCGTGCGAAACGTTTTTCAAGTGCCGCTACCAATGTTGCTTGCTGCTCAGCAGAAAGCGGTGTTGCAGAAACCACGTCTACGTCGGTTTCTTTATCGTAATCCGCTTTTAATTCAGCGAATAACTCTGCAACAGCAGGCAGTGCAACTAAACGACCATTTTCAGCCATTACCTTAACTAGGTTCTGGCCTTGTTCGTTGAGCTGCTCTGCACAGATCTTAATAAAAAGACCTGCTTTTTCAGTAGCAGTAGGCAATCCAGCTAGCGCAGCAGCGGCTTGCTCATTGCTGGCAACTTGGCCAGCAAAGAACAGCATGTCGTTCCAACTTTCAACAGTGCCTTTTTCAACAGCAAGTTCAAAAGCCGCTTTAGCGTATGGGCGAGCGATAGTAGCCAATTCAGACATGCTCATACCCTCCTAATTACAGCTCAGCGACAAGTTTTTCAACGATGTCACTGTGTGCGGCTTGATTGATTTCGCGCTCTAGAATCTTCTCAGCACCAACCACGGCCAGAGTTGCTACTTTCTTACGTAGCTCTTCTGTTACACGGTTACGCTCTGCTTCGATTTCAGAGTGCCCTTGAGCAATAATTTTTTCACGCTCTTGTTGACCACGAACAGTTTCTTCGTCAACGATAAGCGTGGCACGCTTTTTAGCTTGTTCAATGATATCAGCCGCTTGAGCTTTTGCCTCTTTAAGCTGCTCAGCAGCTTTCTTTTGCGCAAGTTCTAAGTCTTTTTCGGCTCTATCAGAGGCAGCTAAACCATCTTCGATTTTCTTCTGGCGAGCTTCAATTGCACCATTTAGTGGTGGCCATACGTATTTCATACAGAAAAGTACGAATACCGTAAATGCAATTAATTCACCGATAAGAGTGGCTGTTAAGTTCACGACCGCTCCTCCTTAAAATAGTAAGCTGTTCAAAAAATAATATTAAAGTACGAACAACAATACCATTGCGATACCAACACCGATCATAGCTACGGCATCGATTAGACCAGCAAGGATGAACATCTTAACTTGTAGTGAAGGTGCAAGCTCTGGTTGACGCGCACATGCTTCTAGGAATTTACCACCCATGTTACCGAAGCCGATAGCAGTACCGATTGCACCGAAGCCGATAAGTAGAGCAACAGCGATATACTTAAGACCTAATACTAGTTCCATTTTTTTCTCCAAAGTTTCAATTGTAAATTAAAATTAAATTTTAAAAGTGTAAAAATTAGTGATTATCTGAGCTTGCCATGCTTAGGTAAACGATTGTTAGCATCATAAATACGAATGCTTGCAGCACGATTACTAAGATGTGGAATACAGCCCAAATAAAGTGCAACGGTAGTTGCATTAAACCAACAGCGCCGATCAAGATGAAAATCAACTCACCAGCATATAAGTTACCGAATAAACGCAGTGCTAACGAGAACGGCTTAGCAACTAAAGCGATTGTTTCTAGTAATAAGTTACATGGGATTAAGAACACCATTGCTAGCTTGTTTTTAGAGCTAAATGGGTGCAGTGTTAGTTCCGCTAAGAAACCGCCAATCCCTTTGATTTTAATTGCGTAACCGATCATCAGAATAAATACACCGATTGCTAACGCAGCAGTCATATTGATGTCTGTTGTCGGTACAATTTTCATGTATACGTCGTGAGAGTCCATACCAAATGCTTGCTCACCAACGAAGCCAGCGAATGCAGGTAGGAAATCAACCGGGATCAAGTCCATTAAGTTCATTAAGAACACCCAAACAAAAATCGTTAGAGCTAATGGAGCAATTAAACTACTTTTGCCGTGGTAAGTATCGCGTACGTTGTCGCCAACGAATTCAACGATCATTTCAATGAAGCATTGAAATTTACCAGGTACACCGGTATTTGCTTTTTTAGCGGCACTACGGAAGATCCATAAAAATACAAGACCTAAACCGATTGACCATGCGAGGGTATCTATGTTCCATGTCCAGAAGCCACTGTCCGCACAAGCTTTATTGAAGGCTAGACCAGCGTCGGTCGAGCACATCTTAGCATTGGTTAAGTGGTGCTGAATATGGCTTGATAGAGTTACTTCTTCTGCAGCCATGTTATATCCCAAAAGTTAATGATTAAAAAAAACGGGTGCGAACAATCCGCTAAATAACACCAATACATACACACAAAAAAACGGTAATAAAACGACCGTGTAAGACTTCAGTATCAGTGCAAACAACACAATTGTTAGCATAAATTTTAATCCGTTGCCGCGCTTTAGCGAGGCATACACTTGATTTGTCCGACTTGCACCCATATATCTGAATGCATAAACGACAAATACAAAATTAGGGAGTAGTGCAACAGCTCCGCCAGCAAGCGCTGACTGGCCGGCATTGACTCCCCAACCTACATAAACAATTACTGCAGCGATTATCGCTACGATACCCTGAAGACAAATTAATTTAAATGCGGCAAGCCTATATGGCTTTGCTAACCTATTAGTCACGTTTTATTAACCTTAAGAACGTTCATATTGTCAGGGTATGAAAACTGGCGAAATTATACTGATTCCTACCAGTTTTGCAACTTGAGTCGACCCTTTGTAGCGCAAAAACACCACAAATGTCTCTTTTTGGACATGTTATTAATTAATGACGGGAATAGTCTTAATTTATACGGCTTAAAATGCCATCTAACTCATCAAAGCTTGTGTACGAAATAACCAGCTTGCCTTTGCCTTTTTTGTTGTAGTTAATTTCTACTTTAGCCCCTAAGTTCTCGGCAAGTTTTTGCTCTAACTGTTTGACATCTGGATCTTTTTCGAGCACTTCTTTTTGAGGTGCTGGTTCTAAAATTGAACGAACAAGCTTTTCAGTTTCACGCACAGTTAACGCTTTTGCGACAGCTAATCGCGCCGCATCTGACTGCGCTTCACCTTCAAGTGCTAATAAACAACGTGCATGACCCATTTCAATGTCGCCATGCTCTAACAGTATTTTAACATCTTCGTTAAGATTATTTAGGCGTAGTAAATTAGTCACTGTGGTACGAGATTTACCAACAGCTTCGGCCACTTGCTGATGAGTAAGCTCAAACTCATTCAATAAACGATTAAGTGCAATGGCTTCTTCCATTGCATTTAAATCTTCGCGTTGAATATTTTCAATAAGTGCAATAGCAACAGCCGCTTCATCAGGTACGTCTTTGATAATACAAGGTACGCTATCTAATTTAGCTAATTGAGCAGCACGCCAACGACGTTCACCAGCAATAATTTCGTATTTATTTGCACCAATAGGGCGCACAACAATAGGTTGAATTATGCCTTGCGCACGAATCGAGCTTGCAAGCTCTTCCAATGCTTCTTCAGACATGTCTTTACGTGGTTGATATTTACCTGACTGTAAAAACTCAATCGCTAATTTTTGCAGTTCACCTTTATTTTGCTCTGCCACAGCATCTGATACAGGCTCTGTTGTTACAGCATTTTGTTGCTGATTATCTGCACTTGGGGCAGGTTTTGATGAACTTAATAAAGCGTCGAGTCCTCGGCCTAAACCGCGTTTTTTAGCAGACATGTTATTTTTTTACCTCAAAGTTAGGCTACTGCTGAAGATGTTTTCTCTTTTCTACGTAACATTTCACCGGCAAGGGCTAAGTATGCTTTTGCACCACTTGATGCGCGGTCATAATACATGGCAGGGGCACCAAAGCTCGGCGCTTCTGCTAAACGGACATTACGTGGGATAACGGTACGATAAACTTTATCGCCAAAATGTTGTTTTAATTGTTCAGATACGTCATTTGCAAGGCGATTACGCGGATCATACATGGTGCGTAAAATACCTTCAATTGTTAACGCTGGATTGACCAACTTCGACAGCTGAGTAATGGTGTCCATTAATGCAGTTAAACCTTCAAGGGCATAATACTCACATTGCATAGGCACTAAAATAGAATCAGCTGCTGCCATCGCATTAACCGTTAGCATATTCAGTGAAGGTGGGCAGTCAATAAAAATGAAGTCGTATTGGTCTTGCACTTTTTCAAGGGCATTACGTAAACGCACTTCACGGGCAAATAATTCCATCAATTTAACTTCAGCTGCTGTGACATCGCCATTAGCTGCAATTAAATGATATTCACCTGACGTTTCTTTATTGATTACTTCTTCGATTGGGGTTTCTTCTATCAATAAGTCATAAATAGTTGCAACGTCACCGTATTTATCGACACCGCTGCCCATGGTCGCGTTCCCTTGTGGGTCAAGATCGATTAATAACACTTTACGCTTTGTCGCGGCCATAGAAGCCGCAAGATTTACAGCGGTGGTTGTTTTACCAACCCCCCCTTTTTGGTTTGCTAATGCGATGACTTTTGCCACAGTGCTCTGATCCCTAGTCTTTAGATAGAATAATTAAATGCCTTTGCGCATCTAACTCAGGTACTTCCAAGCTAATTTTTTCGTCAAACTTTATACCCGCTGGTAATGAGTCAAGTTCGTCGCTCGGAAATACACCTTTTAAGGCGATAAATTTACCCGAATGATCAATCAAGTGCGAACACCAGTCAACCATATCTTGCAAAGAGGCGAATGCACGACTTAATACACCATCTAATTTAACACTTGGTTGATATTCTTCAACTCTAGACTGTACTGGGGTTACATTTTCAAGACCCAGTGCGTGTTTTACCTGCATCAAAAAGCGTACTCGCTTACCTAAACTATCTAACAAAATAAATTGTGTGTCAGGTAAAGCAATGGCTAATACGATACCCGGTAAACCCGGACCGGTGCCAACATCAATGTAATGTTTGCCTTTTAGGTGTGGCGCAACAACTAAGCTATCCATAATATGCTTAATCATCATCTCTTCAGGTAAGCGCACCGATGTTAAATTGTACGCTTTATTCCACTTGTCTAATAATTCAACATACTGAACGAGTTGCTGCTGTTGTTTTTCTGTTAGCGCAATATCAGTTTGCGCTAACAGTGACGTTAATTGTTGTTGTAACACTGTATTCCTTACCAACTACGCAGTCTTACGTAGTAAGCCTTGCTTTTTCAGATACACTAATAATAGCGAAATAGCAGCAGGGGTGATACCTGAAATACGTGACGCTTGACCAATTGTGTCTGGACGACTATCTGTTAATTTAGCAACGACTTCATTTGATAAACCAGAAACCGTTGAGTAATCAAAGTCTTTTGGTAATACAGTTTGCTCATGACGCAATTGTTTATTGATCTCATCTTGCTGACGAGCAATGTAGCCTGCGTATTTTGTATGGATCTCAACTTGCTCAAGCGCAGCTTGGTTATTAAATTCAGATCCTAATCCTTCAATAGCCATTAAATCGTTATAACGAATTTCAGGGCGACGGATCAGATCCTCTAAACTCGCTTCACGCGTCAGTGGCGTTTTTAATAATGCGTTTACTTGATCAACCGCAACATGATCCTTATGGATCCACGTTTCTTTTAGGCGTTGCGATTCTTTCTCGATAATCTCCATTTTTTCATTAAATGCAGCCCAACGAGCATCATCAACCAAGCCTAATTCACGGCCTTTTGCAGTTAAACGAATATCAGCATTATCTTCGCGAAGTAATAATCGGTATTCTGCACGGCTGGTAAACATACGGTAGGGTTCTTTTGTACCTAGCGTCGCTAAATCGTCAATTAATACCCCTGTGTATGCTTCATCACGACGCGGAGTCCAAGGCTCTTTGCCTTGTACTTGCAATGCGGCGTTCATACCAGCAATCAACCCTTGAGCACCCGCTTCTTCATAGCCCGTGGTGCCATTAATTTGGCCAGCAAAGAATAATCCGTTAATAAATTTAGTTTCTAATGATTGTTTCAAATCACGCGGGTCAAAGAAGTCATATTCAATTGCGTAACCAGGACGACAAATATGTGCGTTCTCAAAGCCAGTAATTGATTGCACAATTTCAAGCTGAACATCAAACGGTAAACTGGTAGAAATGCCATTTGGGTATAATTCGTATGATGTTAAACCTTCAGGTTCAACAAAAATTTGGTGTTTGTCTTTATCAGCAAAACGAACAATCTTATCTTCAATAGAAGGGCAGTAACGTGGGCCAATACCTTCAATAACACCTGAATACATAGGTGAACGATGTAAGTTATTACGGATCACGTCATGCGTTTTTTCATTCGTATAAGTGATATAACACGGGATCTGCTGTGGATGATCCGATTGCTTGCCCATAAATGAAAACACGGGTGTTGGTGTATCACCTGGCTGTTCTTGCATTTTACTGAAATCAACAGTACGTGCATCAATACGTGGAGGTGTCCCCGTTTTTAAACGATCGACTCTAAAAGGTAATTCACGTAAACGTTGTGCCAGAGCAATTGATGGTGGATCACCTGCGCGACCCCCTTTAAAGTTTTCTAAACCGATGTGGATCTGGCCACCTAAGAAAGTGCCCACTGTAAGCACAACAGTAGGGGCGCTGAAGCGAAGTCCCATTTGGGTAACAACACCGAGTACACGTTCACCTTCAACAATAAGATCATCACATGATTGCTGGAAGATCTTTAAGTTTTCTTGGTGTTGTAAAGTATGTTGAATAGCTGCTTTATACAAAGCACGATCAGCTTGTGCACGAGTTGCTCTAACCGCAGGGCCTTTTGATGAATTTAAAGTACGGAATTGAATACCGCCTTTATCAATGGCTTGTGCCATTGCACCACCGAGTGCATCAATTTCTTTAACCAAATGACCTTTGCCAATGCCCCCAATAGCTGGATTGCATGACATTTGACCAAGGGTATCCATATTATGTGTTAGCAATAGGGTATTCATACCCATGCGAGCAGAGGCTAATGCGGCTTCAGTACCTGCATGTCCGCCACCGACAACAATAACATCAAAACTTTCGTGAAAAATCATTTATGGATCCTACTTAATCGACCAGCAAAACTTTGTAAAGGGAGCGTATTCTACCTAGAAATTTAGAGAAGATAAATGATTAAACAGTGCTCAAGATCTAAGTGGGTGATCTCTAATAATATAAAGGATCTTTTAAAGAGATCTTTTATTACTCTTACTACTACTGAAGCGGTTTTCTGTTGATAATGTTTAGTTCTATATTTAAAACATGATCTTAAGTCAGATCCAAAGGTGTTAATATGATCGGATCTAACCGCTAACAAGCTCTGATCAAAAGACCTATTTATACACAGGGCAATATCGAATGGATCTTATCCAATGGATAAACTAGGTTAAAAACGCAGGTAAATCAGTGTTTATCCACAATCTGATCTAAATTATCAGTAAATTGTGGGTAACTTTTTTAATAGATCTTGCCACTCTATACTTTAAAGACCCACAGACTTGATCCAGCTGGGTAGCCAGGCTAAGGCCGTATCTTCTGGCAGTTGTTCATCTAATATATTTAGCTCTAAACGTTCTGCTACGCGGCTTGCGCCTTTACTTATAAATAAATCATCAATATGACGGCCTGCATAGTTATATGTGTCGTAACTGGTGTCACCTAAACCTATAACACTGTACTTTAATCCTTTTAAATCAATTTGTTGGTTAACTGATTCAATAAAAGGAAGTAAGTTTTCAGGGTAATCACCGGCACCATAAGTCGACGTACATAATAGCCAGATAGTGTCTTGTTGATCGATATCATTGAAAACGGGTTGTTCATGAAGCTTTACTTGAATCCCTTGTTGTTCAAGGGCTTCAGCGAGCTGCTCTGCAACATATTCGGCAGATCCCATTTGACTACCCACAATGATATTTACTGATTGCATGTCGTTGATCGTGTAATGAGTTAAGTGGGCACATAATAACGAACTTGTAGTGTGAGTAAAGTGTTGAATTACGATCTGAATAAGTTTTTATGTTCAAAAATCACTCTTTAATTTTTATTTTGTTTTAAGTTTATGATTTATAATGTTTTTAATTTATTTCGCGAATTTAAAGTCGTTGATCAAGCTGTTAGTAAATTTGGGGAAAGTTCTGATCAAGGCTATTTTCTAGACGTGCATAACTTTGCTAAGTGATTGATCTTTAAATATCTGAATTGAAAGAATCGCTCAGATCGGGGGGAGGTATTTGGTGAGATCGTTTTGTGGATAGATCGCTTGTTGATAACGATCGAATTGTATTTTTCGATCGGTAAATTCGATCGAAAAAAACGAAAAATAAACGAAAAAATTAGTTTTTAAAGGTAAAAACCTCTAAAAAACTGCCATATTTACTCTGAATAACAAAAATGACAGTGATAAATAGTGATCGTTTAGCTGTTTAGATCTAAAAACAGGCCAAATGTGGATAACATTTTTACCAATCGCCGATCTAAATTGTATTTTAGATCAGCTTTATGGCTGGTGGCTCGTTATTTCCAAGCTGTGTTAAGTGTTTTTTTAGCGTTTCACCAACAAGATCATAAAGAGAATTCCCTAAAGAAAATCGTTTAACCCCACCAGCAAATGCTATTTTTGGGCAGTTAAAATCTGCCATTGCCATCACATTTATTGGAATATTAAGTGCGTTAACCAGCATTTTTATCTGTTCAATTTTGCAAAGTCCAGGTACAAACACACCATCTGCTCCTGCATTTTCATAGGCTTTTGCTCGTGCTAATGTCAGCTCATAGGGATCTTTTTCTATTAAATATGTGTCGGTTCTGACATTAATAAAGAGCTTTTCGAAGCCATTTTCTTCCAGAGTTTGCTTTATTTTCTCTATAATAGTGCACTGTTGATCAAGCGATCTTAACTGTGATGTTACTTTGTCAGAGTCTTCTATATTTATACCTACAACTCCTAACTTGGCTAAGCTAAGTACATGCTGGCTAATGACCTGTGCGTCGTTACTATAGCCTGACTCAATGTCTACAGATAAAGGGATAGTGAGGTGATTGATGAGTGTTTTGACCAGCGATAGTAGGTAATTAAATGGGATCTTCTCACCATCTTGTAAGCCATAACTTGCGGCAACTCCCCAGCTTGTTGTTGCAAGGGCTTTTGCTCCTGAAGCTTGAATAAATTGCGCTGAGCTTAGATCCCATGCATTAGGTAATACAAAGCCTGTTTGTTGCTGATGTAATTGATGAAAAATGTAATATTTATCCATGATGTCCTCCTATAAATGACATCAATAGATTAATGAGTGTAAGATTTATTGCTGGCTGTATTCGGCACTGAACCTGTTAATGAAAGTGCAGTTTATGAACAAAAAAAGAGTCTTGCGACTCTTTTCTAATAATGATGACCGGCGTTTATTTACCGATACAGAACGAGCTAAATATTTTGCCGAGTAAATCATCAGACGTGAATTCACCCGTAATTTCATTTAGGAACTGCTGAGTTAAGCGTAACTCTTCAGCTAATATTTCACCGGCAATATGCTGTTCAAGTTGCTCTTTACCTGTATGCAGATGATGCGCTGCATGGTGTAGTGCATCGAGATGACGACGACGGGCCATAAAGCCACCTTCGGTTGCGCCTTGAAAACCGATACATGCTTTTAAGTGAGTACGAACTAACTCTATACCTTCAGCATTTTTGGCGCTTAATCGAATGACAGGGTATTGATCATGTTCATCCATACCGACATTTTCACCCGAAATATCGGCTTTATTTCGGATCACCGTGACGCCCATGCCTTGTGGTAACTTAGACATAAACTCTGGCCAGATAGCATGTGGATCTGTAGCGTCGGTGTCGGTGCCGTCTAACATAAATAACACGCGATCGGCTTGATTAATTTCTTCCCAGGCGCGTTCAATACCAATTTGCTCTACCTTGTCTGGACTTTCTCGAAGGCCGGCTGTGTCGATAATGTGAAGCGGCATACCATCTATATGAATATGTTCTCGCAGTACGTCTCGTGTGGTGCCGGCTATGTCGGTAACAATGGCTGCATCACGACCCGCTAACGCATTTAATAAACTAGATTTACCCGCATTCGGTCGACCTGCAATGACTACACGCATACCTTCGCGCATTATCGTCCCTTGCTTTGCTTGTTGCGTGACATTATCAAGTTGTTGAATGATGGCATCGAGATCATTTGCTACTTTTCCATCTGTCAGAAAATCGATTTCTTCATCTGGAAAATCTATGGCTGCTTCAACATACATACGTAAATGAATGACTTTTTCCACCAGCATCTCTATGTGTTTTGAGAACTCACCTTGAAGAGATTGCAGGGCGCTTTTTGCAGCTTGCTCACTGGTTGCGTTAATGAGGTCGGCAATTGCTTCGGCTTGTGTTAAATCAAGCTTGTCATTCATGAATGCACGTTCTGAGAATTCCCCTGGTTTTGCTAACCGTACACCTTCAATATGGCTAATTTCTTTTAATAGCATATCGAGTACAACAGGACCGCCATGTCCTTGTAGTTCAAGTACATCTTCACCGGTAAAAGAATTTGGTCCTTGGAAGAAAAGGGCAATACCTTGATCTAGCTGTGCGCCGTCTAAGCTCTTAAAAGGCACATAGTCTGCGTAACGTGTTTTAGGACAGCGACCAATAATATGCTCTGCTACCGTTTTGGCTAAGCTGCCAGAAACGCGAATAATACCAACGCCACCTCGTCCGGGTGCAGTCGCTTGCGCTGCAATTGTATCTTGATTAATCATGCTTTTAGTATTGCCAATATTGAAAATGATGCTGGTTTGTATTGTAACCTATGGCTTAATTTCATGCGAATAGCGGTGTATAAAAATACCAACTTAGTCGTTGCTATTAGTTTTACTTTATTCAACATTAATAAATAATAAACACTAATTGCAAATGATAATTATATTCATTAAGATATTTGCATCTTACTTTATAATTTAAAAATATATGCGCTATTCTCCTTTATTATTAGCTGTTCTCGCGAGTTTTTCTGGTTTTTCAGTTGCTGAGAATCAACAAACGTCAGATCAAAATGAAATCGAAAAAATTGATGTAATAGGGCGTGCTTTTTCTTTATATCGACCAACCGAGTCAAGCTTCGGTACCCGCACTAATACGCCGATTGAAAAGATCCCACAGTCTATTCAAATTTTGCCACAGGAGCTGATTAACGATCAGGCTGCCCGACAGATTACCGATTTATACAGTAATATTGCCGGTGTAAATGGTTTTAGTTATTCAGGTGTAACATTTCGTGGTTTTCGCCAAGATGAAATTTTATATGATGGTGTCAAAGGCGATCCATTCAACGGCTTTGCCGTTCCACAATTATTTAATATTGAACAAGTTGCGGTGTTAAAAGGGCCTGCGGGTGCTATATACGGTAGCGGTAATCCAGGTGGCATTATTAATTATGTAACCAAGAAGCCAACTTTTACTGAAAAGCACAGTATTGAAGTCGAGCTTGGTAATGATGACTTTATTAGTGGCGCATTAGAAAGTACAGGGCCCTTGAGTGACTCATTAGATAATCATGCTTATCGTGTTGGTTTGTATCGTGATTCAGAAAAACCATTTCGCGCTAATACCAGCAGTGATAATACGATTGTTGATCTTGGTTATACTTGGCTGATAAGCAGCGCAACAGAGCTTACAACGCAATATACGTATATAGAGCAAGAATTAGGGGGAGCACGCCTTCGTGGGGTGCCTGCTGATGATAATGGGCATTTTATTACGGATATTAGCTGGAATCATAATGAAGCGACTGATTTCCAAAATGTTGAGGCGCATGTTTATCAAGCTATTTTAAAACACGACATTAATGATGTATGGCGTACGGATATTACAGCACGTTATTTTGATAATAAAGAAGTGCAAAATTACCATGAGCCAAGAGGGCTTGTGGATACCAATGGCGATGGCATTGTTGATTGGAGTCACCGCGAATTTCGTGATCAACTTCGTGAAAATACAGGGTTTAGCTTAACCGCTAATGCGGTAGCTGAGTTTATATTTGCTAATATGCAACACCAGGTCTTATTTGGTAGTGATTGGTATGAGCATGATTTCGAAAGTGTTTACCGCACAGCTACGCAACAAAGTAAAGGAGGGCCTGTCCCTGGGCTTGACCTTCAAGATCCCGAGTATGGTTTAACGTCTCGCGATGATTATGATCTCAATGCTATTACACCCAGACTTGGCAGTACTCATAGCACACGCTTTGGTGCTTATGTGCAAGACCAACTTGATGTCACTGCCAACTGGAGCATAACCGCGGGGTTAAGATACGATCGCTTTGAAGACAAAGATGAGTTAAATCAGACCGAGTTTTCTGATAGCGATGTCACTTATCGTGTCGGCACCAGTTACAATATTAATGATACTTTCTTTCCTTACGCCTTATATGGTACTGGTTTTGTACCACAAAGTGCCAGCGATCAAGAAACAGCCAAGGGCGGACCTTTTGCTCCTGAAACAAGTCGTATAAATGAGGTGGGCTTAAGAACGAAGCTTGTTGATGATAGCTTAGCTGTGAATATGGCCGCTTATGACATTGTGCGCAAAAATATTCTGCAACCCAGTTTGTTGGGTGATGTTGCAGGCGATGGGGTTGATGATTTAGTGGCCGTCGGCGAAGTGCAAAGTAAAGGGTTTGAACTCGAAGTGGTTGGTGATATTACCGAGCGTTGGGTTGTGACAGCAAGTTATGCCTATAATGATACCCGTATCACTAAAGCCAATGACAGCATACGTAATCAAATTCCTAACAGTGATAAGTTTGCCAATGCGCCGCAAAATACCCTGGGTATTTGGACACGCTATGAACTACCTCGCGTATCGTCATCTATTTCTGCAGGTTTAGACTATGTTGATGAGCAGCTTAGCTTGGGCGGACAACGTGTTCAACCTTACACTATCTACAATATGGCATGGCAAACGACCTTAAATAACTGGCAATGGCAGCTATCAGTTAAAAATGTGTTTGATAAAGAATATGCAAGCAGTGGCTTTATTGAACGTACGGGGCATTTTCCCGGTGAGCCACGCCGTGTTTATTTAAGTGCTAAATACAGCTTTTAATGGTGGCGTGTGAGCGCTAAGCAGTGGTTTAACTTACATTCGTGGGCAGGACTCGTTGTTGGGGTCCTGCTTTTTGTTATTTGTGTGTCCGGTACGTTAGCAACCCTTAGTCACGAGATAGAGTACCTGACTGGAAGTAAATATCGTGCTTTAAGCTCTTCACCCATGACTAACTATCCAGCGATAGAATCCAGTCTTAATAAGCATTATCCCAATGCACAAGTACTGTATATCCATCGTCATAAGCAAGATTATTTAGCCACAGAAGTTGCGCTAAAAATTAATGATACATTTCGGTTTGTTTATCTTGATGCTGCCTCAGGAGAAGTATTAGGAGAAGGAGAGTGGGCACGAATATCGCGGTTTTTACGTAACTGGCATATGAATTTATCCATGGGCTGGACTGGTAAGTTGATTGTGACAAGCTTAAGTATCTTAGTACTTATATTACTGGTCTCGAGCTTTTTTGTTTACCGACGCTGGTGGCAAGGCTTTCTTAAAAAGCCAGCCCCACTTTTATTGCATAAACGCAATGGTTGGGCAGACTGGCATAAGCTTGTAGGACTTTGGAGTACGTGGTTTATTGCTGTTATGGCGGTAACGGGTCTTTGGTATCTGATAGAGCATGGATTGCAAACAGCCAAAGTAGATCATTATGTTGCAGAACCTACAAAGGTTATTGCGCTAAAACAAAGCGCGTCGACAAGTAATATGATGCCAATATCTTTAACGGCCGCATACGAAGCAGCACAACAGGCTTTTCCTAGTTTAGATATTCGTTATATTGGTTACGGACAAAAAGCAGCACAGCCTATCGAAGTTCGTGGCTATAATAACGATATTTTACTACGCTTACGCGCTAATCGCGTCTATATAAATGCAAGCACAGGGGCCGTGTTAGGCATTCAAAAAGGGCAAGACTTGCCGTTTGTTCCACGTATAAAAGACACCGCTGATCCACTGCATTTTGGAAACTTTGCAGGTCTAGGCACAAAGTTTATTTGGGCTATTTTTGGTAGCTTGATGAGCGGTGTTAGTGGTGTTGGAATTTACATGAGCTGGCTGAGAGTTAAACGCAAAGCAACCGTTTCTAGCTGGTTAGGTGTATCAGGTTATATAGCCATAGGCTTGGTTATAGGCTCTGTGGTAATAACAAGCGTTAGCGTTAGTGAACGTAGCGTGTCAAAGCAGCTTTATGCACCTGTACTCGGTTAAAAATAACTGGGCATTAAAAAAGGCGACCTAAGTCGCCTTTTTTGTGCGTAAGGGTTTTAGCCTCTTACTTTAATGCCTTTTTTCTCCATTCCACGGTAGATGATAAGCATCTGCGCGATAGAGATAAGGTTCGATACTAACCAGTAAAGTACAAGGCCAGATGGGAACCATAAGAAGAATACAGAGAAGATTACCGGCATAAACGTCATCATTTTTTGCTGCATTGGATCTTGAACCGTCATCGGTTGCAGCTTTTGTGTGATGAACATACTTGCACCAAATAAAATTGGTAATACGTAGTATGGGTCTTTCGCTGATAAGTCAGTTAACCATAATACAAACTCAGCATGGCGCAATTCTGTTGATTCTAAGAATACGTAGAATAGTGCTAAGAAGATTGGCATTTGTAGTAAAAGCGGTAAGCAGCCACCCATCGGGTTTACTTTCTCTTTGCGGTACATTTCCATCATAGCTTGACCGAACTTTTGGCGATCATCGCCAAATTTCTCTTTTAGTGCGGCCATTTTAGGTTGTAATGCGCGCATTTTCGCCATTGACGTGTATTGTGCTTTTGTCAGTGGGTACATTGCAGATTTAACAATGACAGTAATAGCGATGATAGCCAGACCCCAGTTACCTAGGATACTGTGCAACCATTTAAGTAGCACGAATAATGGTTGCGAGATGAACCATAACCAGCCGTAATCAACCGTAAGGTCTAAGTCTGGGTGAATTGCTTCAAGTACATCAGACTCTTTCGGGCCCATATAGTAAGTCGAAGCAAGGGTTGTTTGTGTGCCAGCTTGTACGTTAACAGCTTCACCTTTAGTACCAATGATGGCAGCATTACCAGCCACTAATTTGCTGTATAGCGTATTTTGTTGGTCTTGCTGTGGAACCCATGCACTTACAAAGTAGTGTTGAATAAACGCAATATAACCACCAGCCGTCGTAACATTTAGGTTTTTGTCGGCCATATCAGAGAAGCTGTATTTTTCGTAAGGCTCTTCTTCAGTACCGTATGCAGCCCCTAAGTAGTTTTGATCAACTAAGCTACCTTTATCTTGTACTGTACGCTTCACTTGCGTGTAAAGCTGCACTTGAATCGGATCCGCTGTTACGTTATTTACCGTGTACTCTAAATCTACAGCGTAGTCGCCTTTCTTGAAGATATAAGTTTTGGTAAATGTCACACCTTTGCTGTCGGTAAACTCGAGTGGTACACGAAGCTCATCGCCATTTAAGGTGAACGATTTTTGTGTGGTTTTATAAACAGGGCGACCAGCAACAGTTGCATCTGGGCCGTTTAAACCAATTAAGCCACTTTGTGAGAAGTATTGATTACCGTCAAACTCACCAAGTAGCATAAAAGGTGTATCACTGCCTTTTGTCTCTTCGTATTGAAGTAAGTCTGCTTCAATAATGTCACCACCGCGGGTGTCAATTTTTACAGTGAAGACATCAGTTGTTACATCAATAACTGAGCGCTTTGCTGTTGTAGCAACAGGAACTTCACCGTCAGATGATGCTGGAATAAAGTCATCTGACTCTGATGTTGTTGCGCCTAGTGTTTGTGTTGTGGCACTTGGATCAGCTTTTGGTGCATTGTAGTCGTTATTCCACTCTTGGAATAATAAAAACGACACAAGCATCAAGCCGATTAATAAAAACGTGCGTTGCGATTCCATAACAGCTCTTATTTCTCGTGTTGGTGGTTAATATGATTTTTTGCAGGAACGGGATCATCCCCACCTGCATGTAAAGGGTGACATTTTAATATGCGTTTAACTGCTAACCAACTGCCTTTTACACTTCCATGCAAATTAATTGCTTGAATAGCATAATGAGAACAGCTTGGATTAAAGCGGCAATGTGGACCTAATAGCGGGCTTATCCAATTTTGATAGCCACGAATTAGCATGACTAAACAGCGCTTTGGAATAGCAACAAGTGGTTTAAGTAACCTCATGGTGTGTCTGCCCCTGCGTTAATTTAGTCAATGGAATACCATGAATTTAAATTCCCAAGATAGAATTTTAAATGCATGATTAAAAGGTGAGCTAAAGATACCTTAATTATGCCCGTAATTCTATTGATATCAGGCTTGTTTATTAGATTTTGCTGATTTATTAGGGCGTTTTTTGAAAGGGGGTGGTTTTGGTGCACCCGGCTTGCAGCGTTCGTTAATTTTTCGCCACAATTTATTCAATTGTTTTGTTAACTCTTCGTTTGACTGCTCATCAATGCCACTTTTAACCATAAGCACAATATCAATGTTATCGATTTTGTGTTGATTTAAACGAAAACTTTCGCGAGCAAGTCGTTTAATACGATTACGTTGGCAGGCTTTTTTAACACGTTTTTTAGCGACAGTAAGACCTAGTCGAGGACTTGTTTGGTCATTGGGTTTTGCTAATAAGGTAAAGAAAGGAGTCGCAGCGCGAGCTGGTTCATTAAATATGCGAGAGTAATGCGAGGGAGTTAACAAACGTAACTCCCTGCTGAAGCTAAAGTCTTCCACTTATATTAAGCAGAAAGAACTTTACGGCCTTTAGCACGACGACGAGCTAATACTTTACGGCCATTTGCTGTTGCCATACGAGCACGGAAACCGTGTGTACGTTTGCGTTTTAAAACGCTAGGTTGAAAAGTTCTTTTCATAACAATTCCATCCGATCGGTTAAGGTTAAAACATCCTATGCAGGTCGCGATCCTGGCACAGGTGCCATTGCGAGCGCGAGATATTATAGATGAAGACAACAAAAGTCAATCATAATTACACGGCTAACACAGTAATTATAAAGGATCCTGTCGCTCGATCATATAGGATCATCATAAATAAGAAGTTTTCCACAGCCTCTGTATAAAAAGTGAATAAAAGCTTGGGAAAAGCAAATTAGATCGTAGAATTTAATCGCGATCTAGCTGCGAATTTGCTATGATCACTATTCGGATGTAAAAAATAAACCCTATAAAAATCATGTGCTTGTCTTTTTATGAAGACGAGATCATATTTTTCAGAAAAATCAATCTTGTACTTGTGGATAAAGTGCCTTCATAATACTCGGTCTAGGCCAAGAAAATTGGTCAAAGATTAGTAATAAATGTATGATTTTCCATCATTAAAGATGAACGGGAATAATAATTAAATCTCTGGGAGTTTAATAGTGTATCTGTCGGTTTGGCAAAGTTGTTTATATGTATTGCAAGATGAACTGCCGTCACAGCAGTTCAGTATGTGGGTAAGACCACTACAAGCAGAAAGTACCGAAGATACGTTAACTATATATGCGCCGAATCGTTTTGTTCTTGATTGGGTGAGAGAAAAGTATTTAAACCGTATAAATGAACTGCTCGTTGAAATTTGTGGTGATGAAGCGCCCGAGTTACGTTTTGACGTAGGCAGTAAACCTATTTTAAATGCGCAAGCCGCCGTGCCAGCTGCGAGTGCTCCTGTTAGTGCTCAACACACATCTGAGAAACAACAGCCCAAACCTGAAAAAGCGAATGTAGAACCTGCACCAAAATCGGGTTATAAATCAAACATTAAAGAAAATTATACGTTTGATAGTTTTGTTGAAGGTAAATCAAACCAGCTAGCAAAAGCAGCCGCAACTCAAGTTGCAGACAACCCAGGGTCTGCCTTTAATCCCGTGTTTATTTATGGCGGTACAGGTTTAGGTAAAACGCATTTATTGCATGCTGTAGGTAATGGCATCATGGCGAATAAACCGGATGCAAAAATTGTTTATATGCATTCCGAGCGTTTTGTCCAAGACATGGTTAAAGCACTTCAAAATAACGCAATAGAAGAGTTTAAACGTTATTACCGAAGTGTTGATGCATTGATGATTGATGACATCCAATTTTTCGCTAATAAAGAACGTTCTCAAGAAGAATTTTTCCATACCTTCAATGCATTACTTGAAGGAAATCAACAGATTATATTAACTTCAGACCGCTATCCAAAAGAGATAGAAGGGGTTGAAGATCGCCTTAAGTCTCGCTTTGGATGGGGGTTAACGATTGCCATTGAGCCTCCTGAGCTTGAGACGCGCGTTGCTATTTTGATGAAAAAAGCGCAGCAGAGTAAAATTAATTTACCGCATGAAGTGGCCTTTTTTATTGCCAAGAAACTACGTTCAAATGTGCGTGAGTTAGAAGGGGCATTAAACCGTGTGATTGCAAATGCGAACTTTACCGGTCGTCCAATATCAATCGATTTTGTAAAAGAAGCGTTGCGCGACTTACTCGCATTGCAAGATAAGCTCGTAACCATCGATAACATTCAGCGCACAGTCGCAGAGTATTACCGTATTCGTGTTTCAGACCTATTATCTAAGCGCCGCAGTCGTTCTGTAGCACGACCGCGTCAGGTTGCTATGGCTTTATCTAAAGAGCTCACTAATCACAGTTTACCTGAGATTGGTGATGCGTTTGGCGGGCGTGACCATACAACGGTACTGCATGCCTGTCGTAAAGTTAAATCACTGCGTGATGAAAGTCACGAGGTGAAAGAAGATTATCAAAACTTAATAAGAACCTTGTCATCATAAGGCTGACTTTATTATGCAAATAACAATATCAAGAGAGCAATTTTTAAAACCTTTAGTTCAAGTGTCGGGTGCGATTGAACGCAAGCACACCTTACCGATTTTATCGAACGTACTGTTAGTTGTAGAAAATGGACAACTATCAATGACGGGTACCGATCTTGAAATTGAGTTAGTAGCAAGTGTATTTGTAGGTGAAGACACCGCAGATACAAAATTAACCTTGCCAGCTAAAAAGTTACTCGATATTTGTAAAAGTTTACCCGATGGCTCTGAACTTACTTTAAGTAGCCAAGATCATCAGTTATTACTAACCAGTGGTAAAAGTCGCTTTTCATTGACCACATTAGCTGCAGAAGATTTTCCGAATCTTGAACAATGGGATGGCGAAGTTGAGTTTCAGTTAACCCGTGTAGAGTTACGTAAACTACTTGAAAGTACTCATTTTTCAATGGCGAACCAAGACGTACGCTATTATTTAAATGGTATGTCGTTTGAAGTCGACAATGCCGACATTAAAACAGTGGCAACAGACGGTCACCGTTTAGCGATTGCACAAAAGCAGTTAGCTCAGTCGCTTAATACACAGCGTCAGCTTATTATTCCACGCAAGGGTGTGCAAGAAATCATGCGCTTAATGGTGGCTGATGATGAGTTAGTAACAATTCAATTTGGCGCTAATCATATTCGTATTATTGATACCGAGTTTACGTTTACAAGTAAATTGGTAGATGGTCGTTTTCCTGATTACCGCCGAGTATTACCACGTGGTGGCGATAAAGTTATTACTGCCAATAGAGAATGGTTACGCAGCGCATTTCAACGTGTGTCTATTTTATCGAATGAGAAATTTCGTGGTGTGCGTTTAAATCTTTCTGAAGGCTTGTTGAAAATAACTGCCAATAACCCTGAGCAAGAGCAAGCAGAAGAAGTGGTTGAGGTTATGTATCAAGGTGGTGAGCTGGAAATTGGTTTTAATGTTTCGTATGTACTCGATGTTTTGAATACATTAAAAACAGAAGATGTCACTTTTACCCTTGCAGATTCAAACAGTAGCGCGCTAATAGAAGGTGCTGGTGACGAAGAAGCGATGTATGTTGTTATGCCGATGCGCTTATAACCTTTTATGAGTTTAAGTCATTTAAGCCTCAATAATTTTCGTAATATTGAGGCGCTGACACTTGAGCCGATAAATGGAATTAATATTATTTATGGCGAAAATGGCAGCGGAAAAACCAGCCTTTTAGAGGCTATTTATTTCCTTTCACATGGTAAATCATTTCGAACCGCCAAGCATAAAAGTATCATTCAACATCAGCAAGACAAGTTTGTTATTCATGGTCGTAAGGCATTACATGACTTGTCGATTCCGATTGGTATAAGTAAAAACCAAGCGGGTGAAACATCATTAAAGATCCAGGGTAAAACGAGTCGAAAGATCTCAGAGTTGGCGCAGCTAATTCCTGTGCAAGTGATTACACCTGAAAGCTATTCTTTATTTTTCGGTGGACCAAAAGAGCGTAGAAAATTTTTAGATTTAGGATTGTTCCACGTGGAACATGACTTTTTTTATTTATGGCAATCATTCAATAAAGTATTAAAACAACGTAATGCATTGCTGAAGAGTAAACCTAGGAATTATTTCGAGCAGATCAAGTTTTGGGACAAAGAATTTGTTAGACTAGCAGAACAAATAAATAATTTAAGAATCGCGTATATAAGTAGGTTTAAGCAGCAATTTTTTGATAAAATGTGTGCAGAATTAACGCTTATACGCGATTTAGAAATTAGCTTTAACGCGGGTTGGAAAGAGAGCGAATCGCTCTCAGAGGCTCTTGAACAGAGCTTTGAACGTGATGCCAAACAGGGTTTCACAAGCAAAGGCCCGCATAAAGCTGATTTTAGTTTTAGCGTTTCTGGTAATAGTGTGGAAAATACATTTTCACGCGGTCAATTGAAGCTCTTGCTTTATGCGTTGAAAGTAACGCAAAATAGCTTAATTGAATCAGAAACTGATAAGCAATCTATATTGCTAATAGATGACTTACCTTCGGAGTTAGGTGAAGATACAAAGGAAAAAGTGGGTCAGCTTTTATCGCATTGCGATTCACAACTTTTTATCTCATCTATTTTATCTGAAAGTATTTCTGCTGTGGTGGAACCCATGCAACGAGAACTAAAAATGTTCCACGTGAAACATGGCAACCTAATAACAAGATAAGTGGGATTAACCATGTCTGAGAATTACGATTCGTCGAGTATTAAAGTACTTAAAGGATTAGACGCAGTAAGAAAGCGTCCTGGAATGTATATAGGGGACACCGATGACGGTACAGGCTTACACCATATGGTGTTTGAGGTTGTTGATAACTCTATCGATGAAGCCTTAGCTGGTCATTGTGATGATATTTATGTAACGATTCACTTAGACGGTTCAGTCTCTGTAAGAGATAACGGTCGTGGTATTCCTACTTCAATCCATGAAGAAGAAGGTGTATCAGCTGCTGAAGTTATCATGACGGTACTTCATGCTGGTGGTAAATTTGATGATAACTCTTATAAAGTATCGGGCGGTTTACACGGTGTAGGTGTTTCTGTTGTAAATGCTTTATCGGAAAAGCTAAAGTTAACTATCCGTCGCGAAGGTAAACTTCATCAACAAACGTATACAATGGGTGTGCCAGATGCACCATTAGCTGTTATTGGTGACGCGACTGATACAGGCACTGAATTACGTTTCTGGCCAAGCGGTGAAACATTCACTGACCTAAACTTCCACTACGATATTTTAGCGAAGCGTTTACGTGAGCTGTCTTTCTTGAATTCGGGCGTAAGTATTATTCTTACCGATGAGCGTGAAGAAGCGAAAAAAGACCATTTTAAATACGAAGGGGGTATTCAAGCCTTTGTTGAGTATTTAAATCGCAACAAAACACCTGTTCATAAAAGTGTTTTCCACTTTACGCATGAGCGTGAAGAAGACGGCATTAATGTTGAAGTGTCTATGCAATGGAACGATGGTTTCCAAGAGAGCATCTACTGTTTCACAAATAACATTCCACAACGTGATGGTGGTACGCACTTAGCTGGCTTTAGAGCTGCACTTACGCGTACACTAAACAATTACATGGAAAAAGAAGGCTTTAATAAAAAAGCTAAAACAACAAGCAACGCCACGGGTGATGATGCTCGTGAAGGTTTAACAGCCGTTGTGAGTGTTAAAGTTCCTGATCCAAAGTTCTCATCACAAACGAAAGATAAATTAGTATCAAGCGAAGTTAAATCTGCTGTAGAACAAGCCATGGCAGAAAAACTAACAGAGTTTTTATTAGAAAACCCTGTTGATGCTAAAACTGTTGTTGGCAAAATTATTGATGCAGCACGAGCGCGTGAAGCCGCGCGTAAAGCACGTGAAATGACTCGTCGTAAAGGCGCTATGGATTTAGCTGGTTTACCGGGTAAGTTAGCAGACTGCCAAGAAAAAGATCCTGCACTTTCTGAATTATACATAGTGGAGGGTGACTCTGCGGGTGGTTCAGCTAAGCAGGGTCGTAATCGTAAAAACCAAGCAATCTTGCCATTGAAAGGTAAAATATTAAACGTTGAAAAAGCACGTTTTGATAAAATGCTATCTTCGCAAGAAGTTGCGACTCTTATTACCGCATTAGGATGTGGTATTGGCCGTGACGAATACAATCCAGAAAAACTGCGCTACCACCGTATCATTATCATGACCGATGCGGACGTGGATGGTTCTCACATTCGTACACTATTACTTACTTTCTTCTACCGTCAAATGCCAGAGATTGTAGAACGTGGTTATATTTATATTGCACAACCACCACTTTATAAAGTGAAAAAAGGTAAGCAAGAGCGTTATATAAAAGACGACCCAGCACTTGTTGATTACTTAACATCATTGGCGTTAAATAACGCTGCGCTATACACAAGTGAGGGTGCAACCGCACTCGAAGGTGAAGCATTAGAGTCAATTGTTCACGATTATCAAAACACGGTAAAAGTGATTGAGCGCTTAAAACGTAAATACCCGAACACGGTTATGGAACGTTTAATCTATCAAAGTGAGTTAAAAGAAGCTGACCTTGCAGATGAAGCGAAAGTAAAAGAGTGGACTAACATATTAGTTGACGACTTAATTGCTCGCGATGAAGATGCGACTATTTTCCATGCTGGAACAGAACATGATGCTGAGCGTAATTTATATTACCCTGTAGTGAATATTCGTCAGCACGGCGTAGATAAAGCACACGTATTAAACTACGACTTCATTACTTCACGTGATTATAAGCGTATCGCTGTAACAGGTGTAAACATTGCTAATATCCTTGAAGAAGGCGCCTATATTCAACGTGGAGAAAAAACAATTCCAGTTGATAACTTTGTCGATGCATTAGAGTGGTTAATCAGTGAGTCTAAACGTGGCTTGTATATCCAGCGCTATAAAGGACTGGGCGAGATGAACCCAGATCAGTTATGGGAAACAACCATGGATCCTAGTGCTCGTCGTATGTTGAAAGTAACAATTGAAGATGCCGTTGCTGCTGACCAATTATTCGCAACATTAATGGGCGACCAAGTTGAGCCGCGTCGTGAGTTTATTGAAACGAACGCGCTACGTGTAGTAAACCTAGACGTATAAGCTAAAACACATGATGAAGAAAGGAGCCTATTGGCTCCTTTTTTTATTGCTGAAAAAGCACAAACTGCTTAAAACCTTACTGCACACAAGGTATACTGAGAGCAATTTTCAGACTAAACGCACCAGATACTATAAGCCAAATATGCAAAAATATGACGTTAAAACCTTTCAAGGTTTGATCCTGGCTTTACAGGACTATTGGGCACAGCAAGGCTGTGTGATTGCTCAACCACTCGATATGGAAGTGGGAGCAGGGACATTTCATCCGTTAACTTTCTTAAAGTCTATTGGCCCAGAGCCAATGTCGAGCGCGTATGTTCAACCATGCCGTCGCCCAACTGATGGTCGTTATGGTGAGAACCCAAACCGCTTACAACATTACTACCAATTCCAAGTGGTATTAAAGCCATCACCAGAAAACATTCAAGAGCTCTACTTAGGCTCGTTAGCTGCTGTGGGAATTGATACGCTAACTGATGAAGTGCGCTTCGTAGAAGACAACTGGGAATCACCTACACTGGGTGCATGGGGTCTTGGTTGGGAAATCTGGTTAAACGGCATGGAAGTGACTCAGTTCACTTATTTCCAACAAGTAGGTGGCCTTGAGTGTTCTCCAGTAACAGGTGAAATTACTTATGGTCTTGAGCGTTTAGCGATGTATATTCAGGGCGTAGATAGTATCTATGACCTAGTATGGGCAGATGGTCCAATGGGCCGTGTTACATACGGTGATGTATTCCATCAAAATGAAGTTGAGCAATCAGCGTATAACTTCGAACAAGCTGACGTTGCATTCTTATTCTCTCAATTTGATCACTGCGAAAAAGAAAGTCAAAAGCTAATTGAAGCTGGCTTACCGCTACCTGCTTACGAGCAAGTAATGAAAGCGTCACACGCGTTTAACTTATTAGATGCGCGCCACGCTATCTCAGTAACCGAACGTCAACGTTATATCTTACGTGTACGTGCTTTATCTAAAGCGTGCGCACAGAGTTACTATGATGCACGTGAAGCACTTGGTTTCCCGCTTTGTAAGGATTAAGAATTAGCATGTCAGCAGAAAATTTATTAGTAGAAATTGGCACTGAAGAATTGCCACCAAAAGCACTTCGTAAACTTGCTGAGTCGTTTGCTGAAAACTTAACAGCAGAGCTTGCAAGTTTAGAGCTAGCTCATCAAGGCGTAAATTGGTATGCCTCACCGCGCCGTTTAGGTTTACGCGTTACAGCACTTGAAGCAAAACAAAGTGACAAGGTTGTAGAAAAACGTGGTCCTGCTGTTGCGGCAGCATTTGATGCCGATGGCAACCCAACCAAAGCAGCAATGGGTTGGGCACGTGGTTGTGGTATTGATGTAAGCGACGCCGAAACCATTGAAACAGACAAAGGGGCATGGCTACTTCATAAAGCACACGTTGAAGGCCAAGCAACCACCGCGCTAATGAGTGATGCGGTAAACAAAGCGCTTGCTAAATTACCGATCCCGAAACCAATGCGTTGGGGCGCGAATAAAACGCAATTTATTCGCCCTGTACATACGGCAACGATTTTATTTGGTAATACACTAATCGAAGGTGAAATCCTTGGTAAGCAAGTAGGTAACCAACTACAAGGTCACCGATTCCACCACCCAGAAAAGGTCACTATCAATCACGCTGACGAAGTATTTGATGTACTAAAATCTGCGTATGTCGTGGCTGACTTCGAAGCGCGTAAAGCACAAATTCGTGAACAAATTGAAGCTGCAGCGGCTGCTGTCAACGCAAAAGTTGCGATGGATGAAGACTTGCTTGAAGAAGTAACGTCACTTGTTGAATGGCCAGTAACGCTAACAGCAACCTTCGAAGAAGCCTTTTTAGATGTACCCGCTGAAGCGCTTATCTACACCATGAAGGATGATCAAAAATACTTCCCACTACTAGATCAAGAAGGCAACTTACTTAACAAGTTCCTGTTTGTTTCTAATATTGAAAGTAAAGATCCAAGTGTGGTTATTGCCGGTAACGAAAAGGTGGTTCGTCCACGTTTAGCCGATGCACAGTTCTTCTTTGAAACCGATAAAAAGAAAACACTTGAGAGCCGTTTAGAATCATTAGACACGGTATTATTCCAAAAGCAACTTGGTACACTTAAAGACAAGTCAGAGCGTATTAGTGAACTTGCTGGTTACATTGCTGAGCAGTTAGGTGCTGATGCAGAACTTGCAAAACGTGCTGGTCTTTTAAGTAAAACAGATTTAATGACTGAAATGGTCATGGAGTTTACTGACGTACAAGGTGTAATGGGTATGCATTACGCACGTCACGATGGTGAGGCCGAAGAAGTTGCACTGGCGCAAAATGAGCAATATATGCCACGTTTTGCAGGCGACAACCTACCAACGAATGTAATTAGTTGTGCTGTTGCTATTGCTGATAAATTCGACACGCTAGTGGGTATTTTTGGCATTGGCCAAGCACCGAAAGGTGACAAAGACCCATTTGCACTTCGCCGTGCAGCCATTGGTGCGTTGCGTATCATGGTTGAAAAGTCACTACCACTGGACATTCTAGACCTTGTTGCTAAATCACAAAGCTTGTTTGGTGAAAAGCTAACAAACCTAAATGTTTCAACGGATGTGTTTGAGTTTATGCTAGGTCGCTTCCGTGCATGGTATCAAGATGAAGGGATTGAGGTTGATGTTATTCAAGCTGTACTCGCGCGTCGTCCAACTAAACCGGTTGACTTCGATCGCCGTGTTAAAGCCGTGAGTCACTTCCGTACGCTAGACGCAGCAGAAGCGCTTGCAGCCGCAAATAAACGTGTTAGTAATATCTTGGCTAAAAACGATATTACAACGCAAGGTGATGTAAATGAGAGCCTATTAAGTGATGACGCAGAAAAAGTACTCGCGTCTCATGTTGCTAAGTTCTCTGTGGAGCTTGCACCACTTTATGCTAACGGCGATTATCAAGAAGCGTTATCACAACTAGCGGGTATCCGTGAGAGTGTCGATAACTTCTTTGATAATGTCATGGTAATGGCCGATGACGACGCGGTTAAGCAAAACCGTTTAGCATTATTAAGCCAGTTAAGCCGCCTGTTTTTAGATATTGCTGATATTTCTGTGTTGCAGAAGTAAGTAATACACACGTTAATAAAAGCCAGCTCAGTGCTGGCTTTTTTGTAAAAGAGGAACAGTTATGAAACGTATACTAACTTTAGCTTTGGCTGGTTTATTAACGGCATGTTCTAGCCAAATTCAAATGCCGAATATCGATGATATTCTGCCCAGTAAAGACTTAGACCGTACCATGTATTTACGGGGTGACTTTACCTTGTGGGATGCAGAACCTCAGTACCAATTTTACCAAGTTGCTCCGGGGATTTTTCAAACGGATGTGAAGTTTTCTACACCTGGCAAAGTGTATGAGTTTAAAGTCGCCGATGCTGATTTCAGTCAAGGCTATAACTGTGGTTTCAGTGATACCGACCCAGCAGGTCAAGCACTCATTTTAGGTGAGGCTGCAAGCGCCGATTGCAACACAATCTATAACTACTTCAGCTTTAAACCTGCGGCAAAAGGGGTTTATGTAGTGAGTTTTGATTACCGAAATAGCAATCAACCAAAAGTAACAGTCACGAAAAAATAACGCTAAGAGTTGAGTGACGCTAAGTGTTGAGTGGGCGATTTATTATTTACTTCAAAGTTGACAAAGCCCACTCTGATTTTATTTTTTAGCTCGTAGCTCGTAGCTCGTAGCTCGTAGCTCGTAGCTCGTAGCTCGTAGCTCGTAGCTCGTAGCTCGTAGCTCGTAGCTCGTAGCCTACAATCCTTTCTTCACCAAGTATCGATACGGTGCTTGCTCTACCTCTTTCGCCACGAGAGTGTGATCCATAAAGGTACAAAAGCTGGGGATGTCGCGGGTGGTTGATGGGTCATCAGCGATGATAAGTAAAGTCTCGCCATCTTTCATTTTGCGCACAGCACCACGCACCATCATCACCGGTTCTGGACAACGAAGGCCAAGTGCATCTAATTGGTGATCGGGATTATCAAAGCTCATGGCAGACCTATAAAATGAAAGTAACGAATAGTAAGGGGCTATTTTAGCTTTCAATCACTACTGGTTTCAATAACCGAATTCAAAGCAAATAAAAAAGGTGTACTGTGCGTGACAGTACACCTTTTTATCACCAAGATGTTCGGCTAATGAGCGTGTTATTCAACGCGCTCAAATACAGTTGCAATACCTTGGCCTAGACCAATACACATGGTTGCTAAACCGTATTTTGCATTCTTGTCTTCCATTAGGTGAACAAGCGTTGTGCTGATACGAGAGCCTGAACAACCAAGTGGGTGACCAAGCGCGATTGCACCACCATTAAGGTTCACTTTTTCATCTACTACATCCATCAGACCGAGGTCTTTTAATACCGGTAGTGATTGTGCTGCAAACGCTTCGTTAAGCTCAGCAACATCGATATCATCAATTGTGATACCCGCTTGTTTAAGCGCTTTTTGTGATGCTGGAACTGGGCCGTAACCCATAATAGAAGGATCGCAACCTGCAACCGCCATTGATTTAATGCGCGCACGAATAGGTAAACCAAGTTCTTTGGCTTTTTCTTCGCTCATTACCAGCATGGCTGATGCACCGTCAGACAGTGCAGATGAAGTACCTGCTGTTACGCTACCTGATGCAGGGTTGAACACAGGACGAAGCTGAGATAAACCTTCAACTGTTGTCTCTGGGCGAATTACTTCATCGTCTTCAACAAGAATTAATGAACCGTCTGCGTCGTGACCTTCCATCGGTAGGATCTCGCGACGGAAACGACCTTCAACAGTCGCAGCGTGTGCGCGTTGGTGTGAGCGGTAAGCAAACTCATCTTGCTGCTGACGGCTAATGCCGTGAAGCGTTGCAAGGTACTCAGCTGTTAAGCCCATAACACCAGCAGCTTGTGCAACAGACGTTGATAAACCAGGGTGGAAATCATTACCGTGAGTCATCGGTACATGACCCATATGCTCAACACCCCCGATGATATAAGTATCACCCGCACCCGTCATAATAGCGCGTGCCGCATCGTGCAATGCTTGCATTGATGAGCCACATAAACGGTTAACCGTTACTGCAGGTACTGAGTGTGGGATACCGGCTAATAATGCTGCGTTACGGGCAATGTTAAAACCTTGCTCGAGAGTTTGCTGCACACAACCCCAGTAAATATCATCAATCGATGCTGGGTCTACGGCTGGGTTACGCTCTAACAAACCTTTCATTAAGTGAGCACTTAAATCTTCCGCACGTTTATGTTTGAATACGCCGTTTTTTGAACGGCCCATTGGTGTGCGGATACAATCTACGATTACTGGATTATTCATGTTCTTATCCTTCCACCTTATAGAATACACGGCCTTCTTCGGCCCATTTGCGAGTTTCATCTGATACTTGGTAAATCGCACCTAGGTGAGCATATTTGTCTGCTGTTGCAACAAAGTTTGCTAAACCAGTTTGATCTAAGTAACGGAATGCACCGCCTCTAAATGGAGGGAAACCAATACCGTAAATGAGCGCCATATCTGCTTCTTGCGGCGACGCTACAATACCTTCTTGAAGACAAAGTAGTACTTCGTTGATCATCGGTACCATACAACGGTCAATGATTTCTTGCTTGTCGAAGTCTTTAGGTGCATCGGTAATAGCACTTAAAAGTTCAACCGCTTTTGCATCGTGTGCCTTTTTCAAGCGACCACGGCGGTCTGGTGCATATTGGTAAAAACCAGCCCCATTTTTCTGACCAAAACGTTTTTCATTAGCAAATACAGAAACGGGATCTTTCTCTTGGCGAGCCATTCGCTCAGGGAAACCATCAGCCATAACGCCAGTACAGTGGTAAGCCGTATCAATACCCACAACATCAAGCAGATATGCAGGACCCATTGGCCAGCCAAACACGTTTTCCATTACTTTATCGACTTTGGCGAAATCAGCGCCTTCAACAACAAGTTTGCTGAAGCCTGCAAAGTAAGGGAACAATACGCGGTTAACAAAGAAACCTGGGCAGTCGTTTACAACAATAGGTGATTTACCTAGTTTTAAGGCGTAATCAACCACTGCATTGATTGTTGCTTCTGATGTCTTTTCACCACGGATGATTTCGACAAGTGGCATTTTTGGCACTGGGTTAAAGAAGTGCATGCCACAGAAGTTTTCTGGTTTTTCAAGCGCTGAGGCTAACTCATCTATACGAATAGTTGATGTGTTTGACGTTAAAATAGTGCCCTCTGGTAGGTCTTTTTCAAGGCCCGATAAAACAGCTTGTTTTACCTTAGGGTTTTCAACAACGGCTTCAACTACAATATCAACACCTTGAAGGTCAGCATCGTTTAACGTTGGTTTGATTTTACCTAACGTGGCAACCATCTTGTCCATTGCCATGTGGCCACGTTGTACTTTTTTGCCAAGTAATTTAGAGGCTTCGCCCATACCTAAATCAAGCGCATCTTGATTAATGTCTTTCATGACAATCGGCGTGCCTTTATAAGCAGACTGGTATGCAATACCGCCACCCATAATACCTGCGCCTAATACAGCCGCTTGTTTAATTTTAAGCTCGCTGTTTTTGGCTTGTTTCTTCGCTTTACCTTTGATGTATTGGTCGGCTAAGAAAATACCTGTTTGTGCAGCAGCTTCGCTCGTTGCGGCAAGTTTGGCAAAGTTCGTGTTCTCAATTGCCATCGCTTCGGCACGTTCACAGTTTGCCGCTGCTTTAATGGTTTTTACAGCCATAACAGGTGCTGGGTAGTGACCTTTAGTCTGACCCATTACCATGCCTTCGGCCATTGCAAAGCTCATACCTTGCTCAACACGGTTCATTTTCAGTGGTTGTAATTTTACTTGTCGTTTTGCTTGCCAATCTAGCTTGCCAGAAATAGCTTGCTCAAGTGTTGCAATACTTGACTCTAAAAGTTTGTCAGTACTAACTACCGCATCAAATGCACCTACTTTGAGTGCATCATTCGCGCGGTTTTCTTTGCCTGTCGTGATCCATGTCATCGCATTATCAGCGCCAATCAGGCGTGGAAGACGAACAGTGCCACCAAAACCAGGCATAATGCCTAATTTTACTTCAGGAAGGCCAATTTTAGCCTCAGTACTAGCAACGCGGTAATCGGTAGCAAGTGCCCACTCACACCCGCCGCCAAGCGCCATGCCGTTTACAGCACTTAACGTTGGGAAAGGTAAATCTTCAATTGCGTCAAAAACGTCTGTTGCATTTTTGATCCATGCAACCAATTCTTCTTGAGGTTTAGTGAAAGTCGGTAAAAATTCGAAGATGTCGGCGCCGATAATAAAGTGATCTTTATCGCTGGTGAACACCATGCCTTTGATATCTGAGTTTGCTGCTAATTCTTTTAATGCCGAAGCGCAATCTTGCAAGGTTTGCTGAGAAAGTTTGTTTACTGAGCCATCAGCACAGAACTTAAACTCGGCGATGTTGTCCTTGATGAAAGCAACTTCAAATGAATCGCTTTTATATAACATTATTATTCTCCCTAGTTTATTAACTAAGACTGGTACGATGAGTTTGCATTTCAATCAGTGTGCTTGCTTTAAAATAAAAATGCAACGAAAAATTTACTGCGCTTTATCGCGATTGGTTAAAATATAGCTGGTTTGCTGCTAAGGTGTAGGGGAAGTTTTTATTATTAATTCTTTAATTTTTGTTAAAGGCCATCATGAAAAAACAATTTCTTGGTTGGACGGCTGCCGCATTACTTTTTCCTTTTTTTGCAGCTGGTGCCAACGATAAACATGACGCTTTTTTAAAAGCTGAAAAAAAGGCGCGGTACGGTAACTATGAAGACATGAAAAAGGTGACAGGGGAGCTTGATCATCCCTTAAAACCTTATGTCGAAAAAGCCTATTGGCAGCGTAACCCAAGTCTGCAACACCAAACTGAAATCGAAAACTATTTAAACGTCTATCAAAATACGCCACTTGAATGGCCTGTTCGAAAAGCGTGGCTTGAATACCTAAAGAAGCAGAATAAAAAAGCGGCGTATATTCGTAATTATCGTGAAACCAGCAATAATGAGCTGACGTGTCCCTATTTAAGCTTTCAATTAGATTTAGGGGCACCTGAAAATGCCATCATGAATCAAGTAAGCGACTTATGGGTGGTCGGTAAATCGCAGCCTAAAGAGTGCGATAGCTTATTTTCGCTGTGGAAGAAAAAGGGGTACCAAACTCCTGATCGCGTATGGCAACGAGTCACACTGGCCGCAGAAGGCGGTACGTCGAGTTTATTGCCTTATTTAAAAACCTTATTACCCGAACATGAGCAATATTTAGCTGACTTATATTTAAAAGTTCGCAAAGACCCGAGCGCGTCTGCTGGACTTTACCGCTATAAGAAAAAATCAGCCAAAGAAGGGCAAATTGCGTTGTATGGCGTAAGACGTTTGGTGTGGCGCGACAAAGAACTCGCGCTTAGAGCGTGGGAAAAGATTGAAAAAATGTTCTCCTACACTGACGAGCAAAAGGCTGATGTGTATTACAATTTTGCACTATCTTTAGCATCTAGTGGTCACAAAGAAGCTCGCTTTTGGCTAAATAAGGTGCCGAAAGACCGCCAAACTAGCAAGCTTATGCAGTGGCAATTAGCAAACATGCTTGAGCTACAAGACTGGTCTGGCATTGTGGCTTTTTTTACCGGCAAAGAAAATTTAACGCTAGGGCAGCAATACTGGTTAGCTTATAGCTTGAATCAGCGTGGTGAAGTAGAGCGCGCGCGACAAATTTGGCAAACAGTGGCCAAAGAGCGTGATTACTATGGTTTTCTTGCGTCTGCGCGATTAGGTATACCTGTTAGTTTAAATAATAAAGAGCTGAATATTAGCGATAAACTCAAGCTTGAGGTTGCGAATGCGCCAGGCTTTAAGCGTGCCCGTGCTTTGTACGAATTAGATCGTTTTACTGCAGCTCGTCGCGAATGGAATTATTTAACCGATACCTCAACCAAAGAAGAAAAACTGGCAGCATCAATGCTTGCAGCAGATCTTGATTGGTACGACAGCACTATTTATACCTTGGCACAAATTAAAGAATGGGATTACGTTGATTTACGTTTTCCGTTCGCGTTTCGAAACTTGTTCGAAAACTACAGTAACCGTAGTCATATCGATGTTGCATGGAGTATTGCCATTTCTCGCCGTGAAAGCTCGTTTGCGCCAGATGCTCGTTCACATGCGAATGCTCATGGCTTAATGCAGTTATTACCTAGCACAGCCAAATATATGAATAAAAGCACGGTGTCACGTAGTGTACTTTATCAGCCTCGTACTAATATTCGTCTTGGTAGTGAATACCTGAAGTATTTGAAGAAGAAAAATCATGGTAATGAAATTTTAGCGACGGCCTCTTACAATGCTGGCTATCATCGCATTAAGCGCTGGCTACCAGAGCAAGCAATGCCTGCTGAGTTGTGGATTGAACTGATCCCCTTCACTGAAACACGTAACTACGTTAAAAATGTGTTCGCTTACAGGCAGGTATATCACACCCGCCTTGGTCGAGATGGTAATGTACTTGCGCCCATTCTCGATATGAAAATGGGTGGCTAAATTAAAATACAAACGAGGCTCATATCCCCCTCAGTTGGGGGTTATGGCCGACTATGATAGACTGCAAGTAAGTTAAATTTACTAGAGATGGGTTTACTATGGATAAATTAGCGGTGTTATATGCCGAACATATTGCAACCTTGCAACAGCGTACTCGTACTATTACAGAACGTGAGGGTTTAGAAGGGCTCGTAATTCACTCAGGCCAAGCTAAGCGTCAGTTCTTAGATGACATGTATTATCCGTTTAAAGTGAATCCGCAATTTAAAGCTTGGTTACCTGTTATTGATAATCCGCATTGTTGGATTGTCGTCGACGGTGCATCTAAGCCGAAGCTAATTTTTTATCGTCCAGTGGATTTTTGGCATAAAGTGCCTGATGAGCCGCGTGATTTTTGGGCTGAGTATTTTGATATTGAGCTTTTAGTACAACCTGATCAGGTTGAAAAACTACTCCCTTATGATAAAGCAAATTATGCATATATCGGTGAGTACTTAGAGGTCGCACAAGCGCTGGGTTTCAGCATTATGAATCCTGAGCCAGTGATGAACTACTTACATTTCCATCGAGCTTATAAAACGCAGTACGAACTTGAGTGTCTTCGCCAAGCGAACCGTATCGCTGTAGAGGGTCATAAAGCGGCGCGTGATACGTTCTTTAATGGTGGTTCTGAGTTTGATATTCAGCACGCTTATCTAATGGCTACACGCCAAAGTGAAAACGAGATGCCTTACGGAAATATCGTTGCACTGAATGAAAATTGCGCCATTTTACATTACACGCATTTCGAGCCAACTGCGCCTCATACACATCACTCATTTTTAATTGATGCAGGTGCAAACTTTAACGGCTATGCTGCGGATATTACTCGTACCTATGATTTTAAAAAGTCAGGTGAGTTTAGCGATCTCATTCAGGTTATGACTGAGCATCAAATTGCCTTAGGTAAGGCATTGAAACCCGGTCTCTTATACGGCGAGTTACATTTAGAGTGTCACCAACGTGTCGCACAAGTACTGAGTGATTTTAATATTGTAAAATTACCAGCTGCTGACATTGTTGAACGCGGTATTACTTCAACGTTTTTCCCTCATGGATTGGGTCATCACCTTGGCTTACAAGTTCATGATATGGGTGGTTTTATGGCTGACGAATCAGGGACGCACCAAGCTCCGCCTGAAGGTCATCCATTCCTTCGTTGCACACGTTTAATTGAGAAGAACCAAGTATTTACGATTGAGCCTGGTTTATACTTCATCGATTCATTATTGGGCGACCTTGCTCAAACCGATAATAAACAGTTTATTAACTGGGAAAAAGTTGAAGAATTTAAGCCATTTGGCGGTATCCGAATTGAAGATAATATTATCGTTCATGAAGACAGTCTCGAAAATATGACCCGTGATCTACACTTAGATTAACGGCGAGCAAAATAGAGTATAGGGGCCACATGGCCCCATTTTTTTAGATAAAACATTATGCCTGAATATCAATACCCGGCCGAACCGGTTTTTTATCAAGAAGAAATAAAGAAAAGTACATTTATAGTGCACATTGCGCACACTCCTGATCTCGCGTGTGCAAAAGCGTTTATTAAAGAAATACAAGATAAATACAGTGACGCGCGTCATAACTGCTGGGCACATGTTGCAGGAAACCCTGGCGGGAGTCATGTTTATGGCTTTTCGGATGATGGTGAGCCCAATGGTACGGCGGGTAAACCCATGCTTAATGTGCTGACAGGTTCAGGTATCGGTGAAATTACTGCGGTAGTAACACGCTACTTTGGAGGAATTAAGCTTGGTACGGGGGGACTTGTGCGCGCATACGGTGGCAGTTTAAATAACGCTATGCGCGAGCTAAAAACTGTGACTAAAGTACCGAGTGTTGAACTTATAGGGCAAAGTGACTATAGCGCACAAGGTGCAATTGAGCAGTTACTAAAAAGCCAATATCAGGTGTTAAAAATAGACAAGCAATTTGCCGAGAACATTACTTGGCACATTACCATTGATAGCCGCCAAGCAGAGCAGGCAATCACTGATGTACACGAACTTACTCATGGCGCCGTTGAGCTAAAAATGGGAAAAGGATGAGTAAGGAAAATAAATACATAGCGTTTACTTACAATTAAGCCTGTAAGACAATAAACTGTATTAGCTAAATCATTTAATAAGAAAGCGATACGCCTAGATGCAATTTCGTACCATAATAAAAATTCTCGGCCAGCTGGTGGCGTTATTTAGTATCACGATGGTCCCACCGGCACTGGTGTCTTTAATTTATAAAGACGGTGGGGGTGTGCCGTTCGTTCTTGCGTTTATTTTTAGCGTTGTTATTGGTTTAGCTGCATATTACCCAAACCGTCATGAGCATGGTGATTTAAAAGCCCGCGAAGGCTTTTTAATTGTGGTGTTGTTCTGGCTGGTACTTGGCAGCTTTGCTGCTGTGCCTTTAGTGTTCTTACAGGAACCAAACCTATCTCTCGCTGACTCGGTATTTGAGGCCTTCTCGGGGCTGACTACCACAGGAGCAACCGTTTTAACGGGGATTGAATACTTACCCAAATCAGTGCTTTTTTATCGTCAACAACTGCAGTGGCTAGGTGGTATGGGGATCATTGTATTGGCCGTCGCTGTATTACCGATGCTAGGTGTTGGTGGTATGCAGTTATACCGTGCTGAAACTCCAGGGCCAGTTAAAGACTCGAAAATGACCCCGCGGATTGCCGATACCGCCAAACACCTTTGGTACATTTATGTGTCGCTGACCATCGCATGTACGCTTGCCTATTGGGGAGCGGGTATGGATTGGTTTGATGCGATTTGTCATGCTTTCTCAACCATCGCAATTGGGGGATTCTCTACATACGATGCGTCTATGGGGCAATTTGACAGCCCATTAATAAACTTTATTTGTGTGGTGTTTTTGCTGATTGCGGCGATTAACTTTTCGTTGCACTACGCTGCGGTCTCCTCGCGCAGTATTCGTGTTTACTTGCGCGACCCTGAATTTAAAGTGTTTTTACTTATTCAGTTAGCGCTAGTGATTATTTGTTTTACGGTACTCTCTTCTAATAATATTTATGCAGATGGTGATGAAACGCTCGATCAAGCAATGTTTCAAGCTGTCTCTATGAGTACTACCGCGGGCTTTGCGACAGATAATTTTTCTGCTTGGCCATTGTTCTTACCTATCTTACTTATTTTTTCGAGCTTTATCGGCGGCTGTGCGGGCTCGACGGGCGGCGGTATGAAAGTTGTAAGGGTTTTCCTTCTGTACTTGCAAGGGATACGTGAATTAAACCGCTTAGTTCACCCGCGGGCTATATACTCTATAAAGCTCGGTCGTAAAGCGCTCCCCGATAAAGTGGTCGAAGCCGTTTGGGGGTTCTTTTCTGCTTATGCACTGGTTTTTGTTATTATCATGCTGGCCTTAATGGGCACAGGCATGGACAATATAAGTGCTTTTTCAGCGACGGCGGCGTGTTTAAACAACTTAGGCCCAGGTTTGGGTGAAGTCGCGGCGCATTATGGCGCGATATCTGATACGGCAAAGTGGTTGTTAACAATTGCGATGGTGTTTGGTCGTCTTGAAATATTCACTTTATTAGTTTTATTTACCCCAACATTCTGGCGCGGTTAAGGTTTTATTTGGTTATTTTTCAAGGAGTAGAGAAACAATGCCAAAAACGCAGCAGCAACTTAATTTAGAAAAACTAACCTATATACCCGCAGGGAGTGTGGTCGATGTTGAAATAATAACTGCGACAGAAAGTAAGCGTGTCAAAATTGAATTTATTGGTTTACTTAACGAGCAGTACATCATACTTAACTATCCCCCTGCAAAACGTTTGCCGAATGCGGGTGACTTTATCAAAGAGGGGGTTATGGTGATTGTTCGGGCTGTTTTAGAAAGCGGGGGTGGGCAGGTTATTGCATTTCGTCAGCAGATAAAAGCCGTTGCTTCACACCCTTGTCGATTGATATTTTTACATTTTCCCCAACAAGTACAACTCTTTAGCTTGCGCAGCGAAGCGCGGATCCCCACTTTGTTTCCCGCCAAGCTTGTTATAGATGAACAAGTATATGAAGGCGTAATTAAAGACATTTCACTTGCCGGTGTGCAATTTGAGATTAACAGCGAGGCCGACCTTAGTCATTTGAAAGCACAAGCGTGTCAGGTGGTGCTCAGTAAACGTGAATTTACAGGCAAGGTATGCAGAGTCCGCAAACGAGAGTCGGGCTATCAGTTTGGTGTGCAGCTCAATACCAGTGAAAATGAAATGAACGTCTTTATGAAAGAGCACCTCATAGACCTTTCGGTATTAGAGATAACGAGTTAACGAGCATTGATTCGCCATTTTGCAACAAAATGACTGTTTTTCACTTTTTCTCTAAAAATTAATCAAAAATAATCGATATAAATATATAAAACCCATTTAAATCAGATGATTAAGCGTTAAAAATATTTTTATTTTTTTTGAGGCGTGTTGCCATTCATCTACGGTTTAGCCCCCACACGCAATATTTTCTCTGTTTTAGTGACAAAAAACGGCAGATGTCTCTGTTTTTGCTTTTTTAACTTATTGATTAATAGCTAAAAAATTTTCTCACCTCATTGCTTGTTGCTAAAAAGCAACAAAATAACAGCCAGTTTTCCCCTAATTTACTAAAAAATAAACTTAACCTCATGATTTATAGCGTTTTTTAAACTTTGGCATTGAAGTTGAAATAGTTAAAGCGAACACAGAGAAAGTTGATTTAGGAATTAGTCCTCTATCGCAGTTTAGACAACATTGAAGGAATAGTGATTATGAAAACGTTACACAAAACATGTGCACTTATCGCCCTTGTCGCTTCATCAACTGCATTTGCAGCGGTGGATTTTGAAACGCTAGATGTCGATGGCGATGGAGCAATCAGTAAAAGCGAAGCATCTGTAAGCTCACCGTTAATGAGCCAGTTTAAAGAGCTTGATACCGACGGTAATGGCGAACTATCAAAAGAAGAGTTCGCGAAAGCATAATTTCAGTGTAAGGACACATTGAAAAGGACTTCTTACTTAAAGCTACTATTTGAAGGATTACATTATGAACACAGTAAATAAAACATTAGCCCTTGTGGCACTTATCTCTTCATCAGCCGCATTTGCGATGAGCGATTTCGAAACGCTAGACGTTGATGGCAATGGCGTTATTAGCCAAAGCGAAGCATCCGTTGATGCAGAGCTAATGAGTAAGTTTAGCGAATTAGACACTGACGGTAACGGTGAGTTATCAAAACAAGAATTTTCAAAAGCTTAATGAAATTAAGCAAGCCAAGTTATCTAGCTGATTAGTTCTGAGCTGCCAAAGACAGCCTAAATGGATAAGGGAATCCATGACAAAGAACAACCAGGAGCGTGTGATCAGCTAACACTTTTTTAGTTAAATATTGAAGGAATATGATTATGAAGACAGTAAATAAAACACTAGCCCTAATTGCACTTGCATCTTCTTCAGCTGTTTTTGCTGCCACTGACTTTGATACATTGGATGTAGATGGCGATGGTGTGATAAGCAAAAGTGAAGCATCAGTCGACGCAAAAATCATGTCACAATTTAAAACACTGGATGTCGATGGTGATGGCGTACTGACTGAAACAGAATTTTCAGCGGCCGAGTAACAAAGCCAATTTCCACTAAACAGGGATCTCAGAAACGGACTTCACTCTTTTCAAATTTTGAGGCAGTTATTATGAAACACATCAACACAACATTGGCTATTTTAGCATTAGCAACGTCATCAGCAGCGTTTGCTCAAGGCGTCAGTTTTTCTACATTTGATACCAACGGCGATGGCGTGATCAGCAAAGAAGAAGCATCTGTAAATATGCAGCTTGAAAAACTATTTCCTGAGCTTGATAGCGATGGTAACGGAGAGCTTTCAAAAGAAGAGTTCGCACAGATTCAATAGGTTCGTAACCAGAGACTCTGGTTAACTACTTTCACTTCAAGAGTCGTAAAGCAGCCGTCATGGCTGCTTTTTTATTTTCATGTTTTTGGTCTATAAGAAAATAGCGCTAACTTGGAACAGCTTTTCAACAACCGTGATGTGTTTCTTGTCGATTAGGAACATGATCACATGGTCACCCGACTGAATCACCGTATCATCATGAGCAATGAGTACATCGTCATTACGCACAATTGCACCAATAGTGGTGCCTGCGGGTAGCTTGATATCGGCAATCGCGCGGCCAACAACTTTCGATGTATGTTCATCGCCATGGGCTACGGCTTCAATTGCTTCAGCCGCGCCTTTACGTAATGAATAAACGTTAACGATATCACCGCGGCGAACATGCGTTAACAGAGCTGAGATAGTCGCTTGTTGTGGTGAAATGGCAATATCTATTTCACCGCCTTGAACGAGGTCAACATAGGCGCCGCGTTGGATCAGCACCATGGTTTTTTGTGCGCCCATGCGTTTAGCAAGCATGGCCGACATAATGTTTGCTTCGTCGTCGTTTGTAACAGCAATGAACACATCAACTTGTTCAATGTGCTCTTCTGAGAGCAGTTCTTGATCAGAGGCGTCACCACAGAACACAACGGTATTGTCGAGTAACTCAGAGAGCTGTGCCGCACGTTCTTTATTACGCTCAAGAAGTTTAACACTGTGATTTTTTTCTAGTGAGCGCGCCAAACCTGCACCAATATTACCCCCACCTGCAATCATGATTTTCTTGTATGAGCGTTCAAGTTTTTGCAGCTCATTCATGACCGCTCGAATGTGTTTTGTTGCGGCGATAAAGAACACTTCATCGTCAGCCTCAATCACGGTTGTGCCGAGTGGTTTAATTGCTTTACCTTGTCGGTAAATTGCTGCTACACGGGTTTCTACATTGGGAATATGTTCTTTCAATGCCGACAGCGCATACCCAACTAATAAGCCACCATAGTAAGCTTTTACTGCAACCAGTGATAACATACCATCAGCGAACTGCAGCACTTGTAAAGCACCCGGATAGTCTATTAATCGACGAATATACTTAGTCACTAAGGCTTCTGGAGCAATGTAGTGATCAACCGGTAAGTCGTCATTATGGAACAGCTTTTCGCGGTACTTTAAGTATTGCTCTGAGCGAATACGCGCAATTTTGGTGGGCGTATTAAAAATACTGTAGGCGACTTGGCAGGCAACCATGTTCACTTCATCAGAACTGGTTACCGCAATAATCATATCGGCGTCTTCTGCGCCTGCGCGACGCAGTACATCTGGGTGAGCACTGTGACCAGTAACCCCCTGTAGATCGTACTTATCTTGCAGCTCGCGTAAGCGGTTACCGTCGATATCAACCACTGTGATCTCGTTTTGCTCACCAACGAGGTTTTCTGCTAATGTGCCGCCGACTTGTCCGGCACCGAGTATGATTATTTTCATGGTGTATTCTTATGAATGTTTTTTAACTAGCTTTGCATAGTAGAAACCATCGCTCTCACCCGGTAGCAATTGCAAGCCAGGTAACGTTGGAGTATCGTTTTCATGCAGTGGTATATGCTCTGCATTGCTGTTGTTAGCAAGAAACGTGGCAACTTGTTGCTGATTTTCTTGTGGTAACACTGAGCAGGTTGCATACACTAACGTACCACCCGGTTTAAGCAGAGGCCAGATACTGTTGAGAATATCACCTTGTAAGTGTGCAAGGTCTTCAATATCTGATGCTCTACGCAACCATTTAATATCAGGGTGGCGACGAATAACACCGGTGGCAGAACAAGGCACATCAAGTAAAATTCGATCGAACTGCTTTTCGTCCCACCAAATATGCGGCTGTGATGCATCGGCACACTGCAAATCAGCGGCAAGGCCAATACGTACTAAATTTTGCTTTACACGCTCTAAGCGTTCACTGTCGCTATCTAGTGCTAATACATCGGCATCAGCAAGCTCCAAAATATGGCAGGTTTTACCGCCTGGCGCTGCACAGGCATCAAGAATCAGCTCATCATCTTGTGGATCTAAAAAACGTGCTGCTAACTGCGCCGCCGCATCTTGAACAGAGCATGCACCTGTTTCAAACTCAGGTAAAGAAAATACATCGCATGGCTTGGCAAGTTTAATACCATCTGGAAAATCAGCATTGAGGCTGTGTTCAATGTCATTTGCTTTGAGCATGTCGCTGTATTCTTGCGTGCTATATTGTGCTTGATTTACACGTAACCACATTGGAGCTTGTTGTTGGTTTGCTTCAAGAATATCTTGCCAGTTATCAGGGTAGGCTGCTGTAACGTGCTTAATAAACCACCCTGGGTGGTTGTATTGGCAAACAGGGATTTGCTTGGCTTTTTCTTCAAGCTCGGCTTGTTCACGTTGGAAACTTCGTAAAATAGCGTTGATTAAGCCTTTTAAACCTAGCGCACGCATTTGTTGTAATGCATTAACGGTTTCACTGATAGCGGCATGCGGTGGAACACGCATATGCTGAAGTTGGTAAATGCCCACATACAGCAAGAACTGAAAAATACGGCGCTTGCCTTTTAGCGGTTGATCTAAAAGTTGCTGACAGTAATTTTCGAGGCTAGGTAAATAACGCAGCACACCGTAGCAAATTTGTTGTAGTAAGGCTTTATCTTTTGGCGATAAACCTTGGCTTGCAAAGGGCAATTCTTGGTTTAACGATGCACCTTTATCAACCACGTTATACAGAGTTTCAGCAGCAAGTGCTCTAACATTACTCATTGTTTTGCCCTAATACTGAGCCAGGTTCAACCCAGTCGCTGCGGCCATTTAAAAAATCGCTCACTGCCATTGGTTTTTTGCCTTGCGGTTGAAGTAGGGTGATCTTAAGTGCATCTTGACCGCAGGCAACGGTAATACCTTGCTTATCAGCGGCGATAATTTTACCTGCTTCAGCGGTGTGAGAGACGATTTCAGCCTGCCAAATCTTTACCGTTTGACCTGCCATTTGGGTAAAGCAAACAGGCCATGGATTAAAGGCGCGAATATTACGCTCAATTTGTGCTGCGTCCTGGGTCCAATCAATGTTTGCTTCGTCTTTAGAGAGCTTTTTCGCATAATTGGCAAGATTGTCATCTTGTTTTTCAGGTACTATCTCACCGGCAGCAAGGCGGTTTATCGTACTAATGAGCGCATCAGGTCCAAGTGCCGCAAGCTTGTCGTAAAGTGAACTGCTGGTTTCTGCGCTATCGATTGGACAGCGACTAATATGGAGCATATCGCCGGTATCTAAGCCTTCATCCATCTGCATTATGGTTACGCCGGTTTCATTGTCGCCAGCCCAAATTGCACGTTGAATCGGTGCTGCACCGCGCCAACGCGGTAAAATCGAACCATGAACATTTAAGCAACCAAGGCGAGGTGTCTCTAAAACTGCTTTAGGTAGCAATAAGCCATACGCGACCACAATCATGATGTCGGCGTTAAGGGTTTGTAGCTCAGCGAGCGCCTCATCTGACTTAAGAGACTCAGGTTGAAAAACGGGCAAATTATGAGCAACAGCCAGCTCTTTTACTTCGCTTGCTTTTAGTTTTTTACCGCGACCCGCAGGGCGGTCTGGTTGGCTGTACACGCCAACAATGTCATGCTCTGAATCAATCAGTGCTTGTAAATGGCGCGCAGCAAAGTCTGGCGTACCAGCAAAAATAATGCGTAATGGTTGTGTCACAGAAATTCCTATCGATAAACTTATTATTTAGCAGCGAGCTTTGCTTCTTTTTCAAGCTTTTTACGGATACGTTGGCGCTTTAATGGCGATAAATAATCAATAAACAGGGTGCCTTTAAGATGATCAAGCTCATGCTGAATACAAATAGCCAGTAATTCATCAGCATCTAAACTGAATGCTTCGCCATGTTCGTTAAGCGCTTTAACAGTGACTGTTTCTGCACGGTCAACTTTCGCATATGAATAAGGAACAGATAAACAACCTTCTTCGCTCACTGTTGAGCCATCTTTTTGAGTTATTTCTGGATTAATTAATACCAGTGGTTGGTCACGTTCTTCAGAGACATCGATGACCACGATTCGCTGGTGGATATCTACTTGCGTAGCTGCTAAGCCGATACCGTTTTCGTCATACATCGTTTCAAGCATATCTTTGACGATTTGACGAACTTCGTCGTTTACTTCTGGTACTTCTTTCGCGATTGTACGTAAACGCTCATCCGGAAATCTTAAAACTTCTAACCTAGCCATAGTTACCTTTTACACTTGTGATTCATTTAGGGTATTGTATGCTCTTATTTTAGCCATTCGTGTTCACCTTTAACAGGTTTTGGTTGATAATAATCTAAAAACAACACAAGGAAGCCAAATGAGACATCCATTAGTTGCGGCTATGTTAGCCATTAGCTGCGCTTTTACAGCATCTGCTGATGTGTTAACAATAAAAAAAGATGCTCCAAAACAATATGTTGTGAAAAAGGGTGATACGCTTTGGGACATTTCTGGCGTGTATCTCAATGAACCATGGCAGTGGCCTGATTTATGGCAAATGAATCCGCAAATTGCTAATCCACATTTAATCTACCCCGGTGATGCGCTCACTTTAATCTACGATAAAGATGGAAATCCGCGTCTCGTGAAGAATGCGCGCTATAAAAAGCTGTCTCCTGAAGGGCGAATAACTCCGAAAGGTAAGCAGGCCGTACCGACTTTACCCCTGGAATTATTGCGTCCTTACTTAAGTTATGAGCAGGCTATTAGCGCGGATGTGATTGCTGAAAAACCGTATATCTTAGGTGCCAGCGTTAATACTAAAATGAACACGATGGATCATATTCTGTACGTAAAAGGGGACTTAAACCTAAATGAAGCGTATGCAGTATATCGTAAAGGCTCTGAGTTAATTGACCCGACTTCACAAGAAGTGTTGGCTAATAAAGCAGAGTTGGTCGCCATTGTGCGTGCATTTAGAAGCGGTGATGTTGCTAATGGGATCCCGGCTTCAGTGAAAATTGAGTTGATTAAACAAGAAATTAGACCAAATGATTTCTTGATGCCAGCAATGGATGGTCAATTGCTGCCGGCATACTTCACAATGAAACGCCCTGATACCACAATGAATGGCACAATTATTTCGTCTGCCACTGAACTTCGTGAATTTAGTACAATGGATATTGTTGTGCTAAATTTAGGGTCAGACCAAGTTAAACCTGGTTTTGTACTTGATATTCAACGTCAGTCTCCAGAAGTGTTTGATGGCGCAAATGGTCCGCGCTATCGCGAAGATTCAACCAGCCTTGAAAAGTTAATCACTGATACGAATGACTTTTTAGGTGTAGAGGCGGACGAAGACAGTAAAGTATGGCATATGCCAAAGGAGAAAGTCGGTGAGCTAATGGTATTTAAGGTTTACGATACCGTCAGTTATGCACTGATTGTAAAAAATCAGCATCCTATTAGAGTTGGAGATTATGCCGTCATAAACTAACTCCTCTGAGGACGCTCTAAGGAGGGAGCATGGAACAGTATTCAGGCAAGCTAGCTCACTGGCTTGCCTTTTATTTATGTAAAGGGATAGGGGTTAAAACCCTTATAGCGCTAAGCCAAAAACACGAACTGAGTGAACTCTTCGCTCTGACTAACGCACAATTGCAGAGTTTAGGCTTAACACAAAGCCAAGCTAATAACCTCACCAATACCGATTGGCATCAGGTTGAACATTACCAAACCCTTATTAAGCAACAGCAATTAACCGTAATTTGTTACTTTGATGATTGCTATCCGCCTTTATTGAAACACATTGCCAGTGCGCCTTTACTGTTATTTTGTTTGGGTAACGTTGCATTATTAACGTCGCCACAAATAGCAATAGTGGGCAGTCGCAATGCAACCCCTACGGGGTCAGAGATTGCTGCTGAGTTTGCGCATCAGTTGTCATTACTCGGTATGACGATAACGTCGGGTATGGCGCTGGGGATTGATGGATCAGCGCATAAAGGGGCTTTAGCGGGAAGTGGTAATACAATTGCAGTGCTTGGGACGGGGCTTGATATTACCTACCCTAAACGTCATAAATTATTAACTAAGCACGTGGCAGAACGCGGCTTGTTGGTGTCGGAGTTTTTGCCAGGAACCGCTGCCAATGCGACAAATTTTCCGCGTCGTAATCGCATTATCTCTGGTTTGTCATTAGGGGTATTAATTGTAGAAGCGCAAATAAAAAGCGGCTCTTTAGTCACTGTGCGTTATGCCTTAGAGCAAAATAAAGAAGTGTTTGCAGTACCGGGTTCAATTAAGAACCCTCTCTCAGAGGCGAGTCATTTTTTAATTAAGCAAGGGGCTAAATTAGTTGAAAATGTGAGTGACATTCTTGATGAAGTGAGCTTTTTTTGTGAAAACAGTCTATATAATATAGAACAGCCTATTGCAGATGAACTCGACTGCCCAGTGTTCAAAAGTATAGGGTTTGAGGTAACCAGCGTGGATGTAATAACTCAACGCAGCCAACTACCAATCGATGAAGTACAAGCTCGGTTACTTGACCTAGAGCTCGCCGATAAAGTCGAACGAGTGCTAGATGGTTATATAAGACTTGGAGGACATAAATATGTTTGACATCCTCATGTATCTTTTTGAAAACTATATCCATAGCGAAGCTGAAATCTTCACGGAAGAAAACGAGCTCACCGATGAGTTGGTGCGTGCTGGTTTTAACAAACCTGAAATCTACAAAGCACTTGATTGGCTTGAGCAGCTCGCAGATCTGCAACAAAGTGATGTGTGCCCTTATTTAAATGCGCAGCCACAACATGCTACGCGCATCTACACAGATAGCGAATGCCAAATGTTGAGCACAGAATGCCGAGGCTTCTTAATGTTTATTGAGCAAATCGGTGTCATCAATACAATAACCCGTGAAATGGTTATTGATAGATTGTGCGCCCTTGATAAACCATTTATCCATTTAGAAGATTTAAAATGGGTGGTGTTAATGGTGCTATTTAATGTGCCCGGCTCAGAGCAAGCATATGCGCAAATGGAAGACCTGATCTTTGACGAACCAGCCGACGTGCTTCATTAATGCATTGCCGCTGGGAGCATGGTGGCTCGTCGCTTTCGACTTTGCTTGTATCTTTGCTGAGTTTGGGTATATTAAGCGAAAATTAGCCAGCCTCACAGGAATCTTATGAGTAAAATCGACCATTCTCTTTTTTCTGCAGATAAACATGCGTTAGAAAAAGAGTATGAGGTTTGCCCTAAATGTGGTTCTGAATTGGTTATGCGACACTCTAAATCAGGCCCATTTTTAGGGTGCGCCAGTTACCCTAAATGCGACTATATTCGCCCACTTGCTCATCATGACAGCCAGCAAATTAAAGTACTCGAAGACAGTGCATGTCCCGAGTGTACTAGACCGCTTGTGATCAAGAATGGTCGTTACGGTATGTTTATAGGGTGTACAGGTTACCCTGACTGTCACTACATAGCGCATGATGAAGATGCTGACGATGCACCCACTTTGCCCGCGTGCCCTAAGTGTAAAAAAGGGCAGTTGGTTGCGCGTAGCAATAAATTTGGCAAGACCTTTTATTCCTGTGACTGCTACCCTCGATGTAAATACACACTGAACCATAAACCCGTTGCTCAGGTATGCCCAGCGTGCCAGTGGCCTGTTATGACTGAAAAGAAAATGGCCTCGGGTGTTGTGCTACAATGCCCTCAGAAGTCGTGTATGCACAAGCTTATAGAATCTTAATACACTCGTTATTTGCTTAAATTAGGAGAGTTTCTTTGTCTGATCCTGTTGCTCAACCTGCCAATGCCATTGATGCATTACAACAAGGCGGTGTGATTGTTTACCCAACCGAAGCAGTATTCGGTCTTGGCTGTGACCCTGATAATCAAGCTGCTGTAGAAAAGCTACTAGCAATCAAACAACGCCCCGTTGAAAAAGGCTTAATTTTAATTGCTGATAATTATGGTCAGTTATTAAAGTATGTTGATGATGCTAAGATCCCGATGGATAAACGTGCTGATATTTTTTCGCAGTGGCCGGGTGCAATTACATGGGTCATGCCAGCGGCAAAAGAGACACCTAAGTGGTTAACAGGCCAGTTTGATAGTATTGCTGTACGTGTCACTAATCATCCAACTGTTAAAGCCCTTTGCCAGCAGTTTGGTAAACCAATGGTTTCAACCAGCGCAAACTTAACCGGCCAGCCTACAGTGATGAGTATTACGCACGCTAAAAGTGAGTTCGCTGATCGTGTTGATTTTTATGTCGATGAGCCACTCGGTGGCAATAGTCAACCTAGTGTGATTAAAGATGCAATGACCGGCAAAGTATTCAGAGGATAAACATGCAAAGCGAGCTACTCCAACACGTAAAAACATACCTAATGGCCCTACAAGATAGCATTTGTAAGGGCCTTGAAAACGCCGATGGCAAAGCAAAATTTGTTGAAGATAATTGGCAGCGCGAAGAAGGCGGCGGTGGTCGTACGCGGGTGATTCAAGGGGGAGATGTTATTGAGCAAGGAGGAGTCAACTACTCGCATGTATTTGGTGCTTCAATGCCAGCATCAGCGACGGCTCATCGTCCAGAACTTGCTGGTCGTAGTTTCCATGCGTGTGGTGTATCGCTGGTGATCCACCCAAAAAACCCACACATTCCAACTAGTCACGCTAATGTACGCTTTTTTATTGCTGAAAAAGACGGGGAAGCGCCTATCTGGTGGTTTGGAGGTGGTTTTGATTTAACACCTTATTACCCTGTTTTTGAAGATGTACAGCATTGGCACCAAGTTGCGCATGATTTATGTCAGCCGTTCGGTGACGGTGTTTACGATAAATATAAAACCTGGTGTGATGATTATTTTTACTTAAAGCACCGCAGTGAAACTCGCGGAGTAGGTGGTTTATTTTTTGATGACCTAAATGAGCTTGGCTTTGAGCAAAGCTTTGCTTTCATGCAAGCAGTTGGTAATGGGTTCTTAGACGCTTATTTACCTATTATTGAGCGTCGAAAAGAGACACCAACAACAGAGCAACAGCGAGATTTTCAACTTTATCGCCGTGGCCGTTATGTCGAATTTAATTTAGTGTGGGACCGAGGCACCTTATTTGGTTTACAAACCGGCGGGCGTACAGAGTCTATTTTGATGTCGATGCCACCATTAGCACGCTGGGAATATAACTATGCACCTGCGGTGGATAGCCCTGAAGCGAAGCTATATCAATATTATTTACGCCCACAAGCATGGCTTAACACAACAGAAGAAGCGCTTATTGCTCGTCAGTGGCAGCTTTAATCGAGTGCTGAAATAACTCTAAACAACTTTGCGTTGTCATTATCTACGGTGGTGACAACGTTTGTTCTGCTTGGCAGCTCTGCCAAAATGCTAAATAAAATTTCGCTTTTCAAAATAGCCAGCTCATGCTCAGAAGTCTTAATGGGAGCACTGATTTGCGTTAGACACTTTGTGTTATCACACGCATAAAAGTCGAGCTTCACTTCATAAAATTCAGGGTGCTGAATCAATGTGTCAAAGCCTTTTATAATGAGCTGTTCATAATCATCACTTTTAGTTGTTTTATCTGAAGTAAGCAGTGAGTTGGCAATAAACTGAATATCATCGTGGTAAAGCAGGTCGTTTGAGTAGGCCGTTTCAGTGAAGGGATGTGAATCTCGAGAGAATGAAGCATACAAAACGGCAATAAGCCCAGCACACACTAAACCTGCACACACTAAAAGAGTAGGGGGATATTTCATTTAAACGTCCATATCTGTCGCGAAATAGTGTTCTCTAATCTATCAGTTGTGCATAAAATGCGCAATTTAGCTTAATTTAAAACGCCTTACTTGCTCATCTAAAGAGCGTGCTAACGACACTAACTCTTCACTGACTTTTTGATTTTCATGGGCATCAACCAAGGAATGTTCGGCATTATCACTAATCGCGACAACACTTTGGTTTATTTCTTCTGCGGCTAAATTTTGCTGCTCTGTGGCATCGGCAATTTGCACGTTGAGTTGGTTTATTTCACTCATCTGTGCAGAGATATCACGCAGTGCTTTTGCCACTTGTTTTACTTGCACAGCCCGTTCATCGGCTTCTGCACTCGAATTATTCATGGTATTGACCGTTTGTGCCGCCTCGTGTTGTAACTTATCAATAGTGCGGCGAATTTCGTCTGTTGAGTCGTGTGTTCTATTCGCCAACGTTCTTACCTCATCAGCAACAACCGCAAAGCCTCGTCCAGCTTCACCTGCACGTGCCGCTTCAATGGCTGCATTCAAGGCCAGTAAATTGGTTTGCTCGGCAATGCTGCTGATCACTTCAAGAACTTTACCAACATCGAGGGTTTGCGCTTGCAATTGTGATACTTGATCTGCGGCTGCTCTTACATCTGCTGCAAGCTGATTAATACTCAGCTCGGTGTGTTCCGCTACTTCTAAGCTTTGCTGTGCAAGTTGGTTACTGTGTTCTGATTTTTCAGACGCAAAGTGAGTGGTATTTTTCACTTCACTTGATGAGCTTTCAAGTTCATTTATCGCAGCAGCCACTGAGTCTGTGCCTTGTTTTTGCTGCAAGATGGCTTGCTCTGTGGCGTCGGCCGAAGCATAGATGCTCTCGGCAGAGTGGATCAGCACTTTAGATGAATGCGACACTTGCGCAATGTTGTCTTTAAAGGCGCTAATCATGTGGTTAAAGCTGGTGGCCAATGAACTTAACTCGTCATTGTGGTCATCATTAATATTGAGGCTCAAATCTTTATTGGTGGTTGCTAAATGCATGGTATGACTGATGATTTTTAATCGTTTTATAAAAATCTTTCTGAATAACATGGCCAGTAGCATAAAAGCAGCAATAAAAATGGTTGATAACAATAAAGTATTCATCAAGGTGTTTTGTGACACTTCATGCTCAATATCAGCCAGTGAATAACTGATTTTTACCACCCCAAGAACATCACCTTCCTGTGCTTGATGGCACCCTAGACAGTTCGTGCCTTTATAATCACGTGTTGCAAACATGGGTTTTAAGTAGGTCATGGTGCTGTTGTTTTTATCGATATACAGCGCTTCGGTGCCTTTTAATGCATCGCGCTCAGCGTCAGTATTCGCTGCTTGGTTCGCATTTCCGGGGCCGTAGAGCTTATTAACAATAGCGCTGCGGATAATGTGCGCGTCTTCAATGTTTTCATGGCTTCTTAATTTATTACTCAGAATTTCTCTGTTTGCCATTGTGCCTGTTAACATCATGGTATTGATAGAGTCAAAGTAGTTATCGGCTAGTAACTTAATATTACTTTCAACGGTATCTTGCGCGAGGGCTTGTTGCTGCTGAGCACTGCTAAATATGCTGGCAAATAAGACCAGCACACCAGTAATTGCAAGCAATGTATAAATTTTAAATTGGATAGACTTCACTTGACGACGCTTCCACTAAACTAAGGAAAGAGTATTATCTTTATTTAGAAAAAGCGTATATTGATATAGCTCAAGCTTAGCTAATTAATGTTGATTGATCATGTGGCTGGCAAGTTGTGAAAGAGACTGTCTTAACCCTTCACGCAATAAAGGATTATCGATTTCGATATCCAGCGTTTTATTCATACAATACATCCATTGATCACGTAGGTCTTGATCAATTGGGAATGGCATGTGACGCTTTCTGAGCATCGGATGACCGTATTTCTCTACGAAGAGATCGGGGCCGCCTAACCAACCGGAAAGAAATTCAAAAAACACTTGGCGAATTCTATCAAGTGGTTGTGGATGCATATCATATAATGGTTTGGCGTATTCATCACAGGCCATTATGTCGTAGAATCGGTTTGCAATGGCACGAGCACCGGCTTCACCACCAATAATTTCGTAAGGTGTTTTTTCTGGCGTGGGTGTTTCAGGCTCTGCTTTCGATTTAGAAAAAAGTCGTTTAATCATAATATTAATAAAGCTCTACAAGGCAAAGAGGTTGCTTCACTATGGATAAATACGCGGTTTTTGGAAATCCAATAAAACACTCGAAATCACCCGCAATACATAAACAGTTTGCGACCTCATTAGGTGAGCAAATTGATTACAGCGCCATTTTAGCACCAACCGATGCATTTGAAAAAACCGTATCACGCTTTTTCGCTGCGGGTGGCAAAGGTGCTAATGTTACTTTGCCTTTTAAAGAGCAAGCGTATGCAATGGTTGATGAGCTAAGTGAACAAGCGAAAGTCGCCGGTGCGGTAAATACGATTAAACGCCTTGACGATGGTCGTTTATTTGGCGACAACACTGACGGTATAGGTTTAGTGAAAGACTTACTGGCCAATAATGTCACGTTAAAAGCAAAACGGATTTTGTTGATTGGTGCCGGCGGTGCAGCACGTGGCGTAATTCAACCTCTCTTAAATGAGCGTATCGCGACGTTGAACATCGCGAATCGCACTGCCGAAAAAGCACATATGTTAGCTTCTATTTTTGCAGAGCAAGGAGATGTTAAAGGGTGCGCTTTAGATGAAATACCGAATGAACACTATGATATCGTGATTAATTCTACTTCGAGCAGTGTTACAGGTGACTTACCCGGTATTGCTCAAGAGCATGTCGCTCACTGCTCATGTGCCTACGATATGTTTTACGCCAATCACGCCACCGCATTTATAAGCTGGGTTAAAGCCGTTAATCCTAGCTGTATTACACTGGATGGCAGTGGCATGTTGGTTGGACAAGCCGCACAAGCTTATTATATATGGCGTAATAAAATGCCAGAAATACTGCCCGTGGTTGCTGCATTAAAAAGTGGAGAACTCGCATGAACCAAGCGATTCAATTTATAGATAGAGTTGAATACAAGGCACAAGACAAACTGCTTGTGTTTTATGCACAAGTCAGTGGAATGATGGTCGAGTGTGTTATCGACACGGATAAATATGATTTTGCTGATCAAAGCGGCGCGATCAATTACTTTGAAACACACCGCTTTGACTATGAAGAACTGGCCGAGCAATTAATAGAAGACGAGCAGTACAACTCGGCAGGACAAATAGTATTAACAGAGGTCTTTTAACTCTCTGCAATATATTCATCTTTAAGTTGCACATAATTGTCAGCAGATAACGTTAAAAAGGCACGCTCTTGCTCAGTGAGAGGGCGAGCCTGTTTGACAGGGCTTCCGACATATAAGTAACCAGACTCTAACCGCTTATTTGGGGGGACTAATGAGCCTCCACCAATAATTACATCGTCTTCAACGATAGCGTTATCCATAACAATGGCACCCATGCCAACAAGGATACGGTTGCCTAGTTGGCAGCCATGTAACATCACTTTATGTCCAACAGTGACATCATCACCAATAATAAGTGGATAACCGTCAGGGTTTGACTTACTTGCTCGGGTAAGATGAAGAACACTGCCATCTTGAATATTAGTACGCTCACCGATGCGTATATAGTTAACATCACCACGTGCTGCAACTAAAGGCCACACACTGCTGTCTTTGCCAAGCGTGATATCACCGACTAAAACGGATGATTCATCAATATAAACACTGTTATCAAATGTAGGAGTGATCCCTTTATAAGAACGGATAGTCATAAATTCACCTTAAATCGTCAAAATGCGCTAGCTCTAGTGTAACAGTGAAGTAAGAAAATTCACTAAAAGGCGCTAAAGTTGATTGTTAAACACTCAGTTTTAGGGCGTTTAGCTCAAAAGCTGAGCGAACAGTGCGTTTTTTTAAATTTTATTGAAAAAAGTGCTTGCGTAAAAAATCCATCTCCCTATAATGCGACCCCACTGAGACGGGAGACAGCAACGAAAGACGCTGAGCAACGTAGCAGAGAGTTAAGTAAAACTTCGGTTTTAAATCTTCGAAAAAAAGTTTAAAATTAAGTGTTGACTCTAAAAAATAAGGATGTATTATACGCATCCCTAGCGACGCAGTCGCACTGTTCTTTAACAATATAAAGCAATCATCTGTGTGGGCACTCGTACAGATTGAGTTCTAACAGTCGAGCTACTTAGGTAGTAAGACAAACAAATTTAGAGTCTCAATTTAAACTGAGTGACCAACGGAAATAAGTTTACTTATTTCAGCACAGTCAATTCAACATCGAAAGATGTTAAATAAATTCAGAATTCATTGAGCATGTCCGCTCCCTTATGGGAAGGACAGAAAAAACTTTTAATTGAAGAGTTTGATCATGGCTCAGATTGAACGCTGGCGGCAGGCCTAACACATGCAAGTCGAGCGGTAACAGAGAGTAGCTTGCTACTCTGCTGACGAGCGGCGGACGGGTGAGTAATGCTTGGGAATGTACCTTATGGTGGGGGACAACAGTTGGAAACGACTGCTAATACCGCATAATGTCTTCGGACCAAAGCGGGGGACCCTCGGGCCTCGCGCCATAAGATCAGCCCAAGTGGGATTAGCTAGTTGGTGAGGTAATGGCTCACCAAGGCGACGATCCCTAGCTGGTTTGAGAGGATGATCAGCCACACTGGGACTGAGACACGGCCCAGACTCCTACGGGAGGCAGCAGTGGGGAATATTGCACAATGGGCGCAAGCCTGATGCAGCCATGCCGCGTGTGTGAAGAAGGCCTTCGGGTTGTAAAGCACTTTCAGTAAGGAGGAAAGGTTGGATGTTAATAGCATTCAGCTGTGACGTTACTTACAGAAGAAGCACCGGCTAACTCCGTGCCAGCAGCCGCGGTAATACGGAGGGTGCGAGCGTTAATCGGAATTACTGGGCGTAAAGCGTACGCAGGCGGTTTGTTAAGCGAGATGTGAAAGCCCCGGGCTCAACCTGGGAACTGCATTTCGAACTGGCAAACTAGAGTGTGATAGAGGGTGGTAGAATTTCAGGTGTAGCGGTGAAATGCGTAGAGATCTGAAGGAATACCGATGGCGAAGGCAGCCACCTGGGTCAACACTGACGCTCATGTACGAAAGCGTGGGGAGCAAACAGGATTAGATACCCTGGTAGTCCACGCCGTAAACTATGTCTACTAGAAGCTCGGTTCCTCGGAACTGTTTTTCAAAGCTAACGCATTAAGTAGACCGCCTGGGGAGTACGGCCGCAAGGTTAAAACTCAAATGAATTGACGGGGGCCCGCACAAGCGGTGGAGCATGTGGTTTAATTCGATGCAACGCGAAGAACCTTACCTACACTTGACATACAGAGAACTTACCAGAGATGGTTTGGTGCCTTCGGGAACTCTGATACAGGTGCTGCATGGCTGTCGTCAGCTCGTGTTGTGAGATGTTGGGTTAAGTCCCGCAACGAGCGCAACCCCTATCCTTAGTTGCCAGCGATTCGGTCGGGAACTCTAAGGAGACTGCCGGTGATAAACCGGAGGAAGGTGGGGACGACGTCAAGTCATCATGGCCCTTACGTGTAGGGCTACACACGTGCTACAATGGCGCATACAGAGTGCTGCGAACTCGCGAGAGTAAGCGAATCACTTAAAGTGCGTCGTAGTCCGGATTGGAGTCTGCAACTCGACTCCATGAAGTCGGAATCGCTAGTAATCGCGTATCAGAATGACGCGGTGAATACGTTCCCGGGCCTTGTACACACCGCCCGTCACACCATGGGAGTGGGTTGCTCCAGAAGTGGATAGTCTAACCTTCGGGAGGACGTTCACCACGGAGTGATTCATGACTGGGGTGAAGTCGTAACAAGGTAGCCCTAGGGGAACCTGGGGCTGGATCACCTCCTTATACGATTTAGAACTTATTTGTTCGTAGTGTCCACACAGATGATTGTTAGTTAGAGAAACAATGCTTATTGTTTGGGTCTGTAGCTCAGTTGGTTAGAGCGCACCCCTGATAAGGGTGAGGTCGGTAGTTCAAATCTACTCAGACCCACCACTTCCATGAAGTGGAAACAGTAAGTACCAGCATATGTGGGGCTATAGCTCAGCTGGGAGAGCGCCTGCCTTGCACGCAGGAGGTCAGCAGTTCGATCCTGCTTAGCTCCACCACTTTTACTCCTTAAAAATAAACATTCTTATCAGGTAATAAACTGCTTGAGAATAGAGTGTGTTTAATTTTGAGAAGTTAATTCTCTTGCTCTTTAAAAATTTGGAAAGCTGATAATAAAATTCTGATGAATAACGATTGTTATTTATCAAGAGTTTTCAAAAGTAAAAATATGCCAATTAATTGAAAAATTAATCGGTATCTACTTTAGTATTCTCATCATTATTTGATGAATTAACTTCTGGCGAAGTTAACAGCTGTCACTAACAAAGACCCGTTTGGGTTGTATGGTTAAGTGACTAAGCGTACACGGTGGATGCCTTGGCAGTTGGAGGCGATGAAGGACGTATTAACTTGCGATAAGCCTAGTCAAGCTAGTAAAAAGCACTTGAGACTAGGATTTCCGAATGGGGAAACCCACCTGCTTGCAGGTATCTTACACTGAATACATAGGTGTAAGAGGCGAACGCGGAGAACTGAAACATCTAAGTACCCGTAGGAACAGAAATCAACCGAGATTCCGGAAGTAGCGGCGAGCGAAACCGGACCAGCCCTTAAGCTTATTATGTGTTAGTGAAACATTCTGGAAAGTATGACGATACAGGGTGATAGTCCCGTACACGAAAATGCATCTTAAGTTAAATCGAGTAGGTCGGAGCACGTGAAACTTTGACTGAATATAGGTGGACCATCATCTAAGGCTAAATACTCCCAACTGACCGATAGTGAACCAGTACCGTGAGGGAAAGGCGAAAAGAACCCCTGTGAGGGGAGTGAAATAGAACCTGAAACCGTGTACGTACAAGCAGTAGGAGCCCACTTGTTGGGTGACTGCGTACCTTTTGTATAATGGGTCAGCGACTTATATTTTGTAGCGAGGTTAACCGATTAGGGTAGCCGTAGGGAAACCGAGTCTTAACTGGGCGTTGAGTTGCAAGGTATAGACCCGAAACCCGGTGATCTAGCCATGGGCAGGTTGAAGGTTGAGTAACATCAACTGGAGGACCGAACCCACTAACGTTGAAAAGTTAGGGGATGACCTGTGGCTAGGAGTGAAAGGCTAATCAAACCGGGAGATAGCTGGTTCTCCCCGAAATCTATTTAGGTAGAGCCTCGGACGAATACTTACGGGGGTAGAGCACTGTTAAGGCTAGGGGGTCATCCCGACTTACCAACCCTTTGCAAACTCCGAATACCGTAAAGTACTATCCGGGAGACACACGGCGGGTGCTAACGTCCGTCGTGAAGAGGGAAACAACCCAGACCGCCAGCTAAGGTCCCAAAGTCATAGTTAAGTGGGAAACGATGTGGAAAGGCCCAGACAGCCAGGAGGTTGGCTTAGAAGCAGCCACCCTTTAAAGAAAGCGTAATAGCTCACTGGTCGAGTCGGTCTGCGCGGAAGATGTAACGGGGCTAAACTATGCACCGAAGCTGCGGATTCAAAATTTATTTTGAGTGGTAGGGGAGCGTTCTGTAAGCCGTTGAAGGTGACCCGGGAGGGTTGCTGGAGGTATCAGAAGTGCGAATGCTGACATGAGTAACGATAATGCGGGTGAAAAACCCGCACGCCGGAAGACCAAGGGTTCCTATCCCATGTTAATCAGGGTAGGGTAAGTCGACCCCTAAGGCGAGGCCGAAAGGCGTAGTCGATGGGAAACGGGTTAATATTCCCGTACTTGGTATAATTGCGATGGGGGGACGGAGCAGGCTAAGCAAGCATGGCGTTGGTTGTCCATGTGAAAGTGAGTAGGTTGAGAGTTTAGGAAAATCCGGACTCTTAAGACTGAGACACGAGACGAGCACCTAAGGGTGTGAAGTTGTTGATGCCATACTTCCAGGAAAAGCCTCTAAGCTTCAGATTATACCGAATCGTACCCCAAACCGACACAGGTGGTCAGGTAGAGAATACTAAGGCGCTTGAGAGAACTCGGGTGAAGGAACTAGGCAAAATCGTACCGTAACTTCGGGAGAAGGTACGCTCCGATTGGTGATGAGACTTGCTCTTTAAGCTGATTGGAGCCGCAGTGACCAGGTGGCTGGGACTGTTTATTAAAAACACAGCACTGTGCAAAATCGCAAGATGACGTATACGGTGTGACACCTGCCCGGTGCCGGAAGGTTAATTGATGGGGTTAGTTTTCGGACGAAGCTCTTGATCGAAGCCCCGGTAAACGGCGGCCGTAACTATAACGGTCCTAAGGTAGCGAAATTCCTTGTCGGGTAAGTTCCGACCTGCACGAATGGTGTAACCATGGCCACGCTGTCTCCACCCGAGACTCAGTGAAATTGAAATCGCAGTGAAGATGCTGTGTACCCGCGGCTAGACGGAAAGACCCCGTGAACCTTTACTACAGCTTGGCACTGAACATTGAACCTACATGTGTAGGATAGGTGGGAGGCTTTGAAGCAGAGACGCTAGTCTTTGTGGAGCCGTCCTTGAAATACCACCCTTGTAGTTTTGATGTTCTAACGTTGGCCCCTAATCGGGGTTACGGACAGTGCCTGGTGGGTAGTTTGACTGGGGCGGTCTCCTCCCAAAGAGTAACGGAGGAGCACGAAGGTTGGCTAAGTACGGTCGGACATCGTACGGTTAGTGTAATGGTAGAAGCCAGCTTAACTGCGAGACAGACACGTCGAGCAGGTACGAAAGTAGGTCATAGTGATCCGGTGGTTCTGAATGGAAGGGCCATCGCTCAACGGATAAAAGGTACTCCGGGGATAACAGGCTGATACCGCCCAAGAGTTCATATCGACGGCGGTGTTTGGCACCTCGATGTCGGCTCATCACATCCTGGGGCTGAAGTCGGTCCCAAGGGTATGGCTGTTCGCCATTTAAAGTGGTACGCGAGCTGGGTTTAGAACGTCGTGAGACAGTTCGGTCCCTATCTGCCGTGGGCGTTTGAGAATTGAGAGGGGTTGCTCCTAGTACGAGAGGACCGGAGTGAACGAACCGCTGGTGTTCGGGTTGTCATGCCAATGGCATTGCCCGGTAGCTACGTTCGGAACTGATAAGCGCTGAAAGCATCTAAGCGCGAAGCAGGCCTCGAGATGAGTTCTCACTAGACTTTTAAAGTCTCTGAAGGGCCGTTGAAGACTACAACGTTGATAGGCAGGATGTGGAAGTGGTGTGAGCCATTAAGCTAACCTGTACTAATTACCCGTGAGGCTTAACCATACAACGCCAAACGCGTTTTATGACAGCGTAACAGACAGAAGTTAGTATACTAAAGTAGATTTACGATTATCAGAATTCCGAATTTTAGTTAATTGCAGATGCGATTAACGACCAGAATATGCTTGGTGACAATAGCGTTTTGGACCCACCTGACCCCATGCCGAACTCAGTAGTGAAACGAAACAGCGCCGATGATAGTGTGGCATTTGCCATGTGAAAGTAGGACATCGCCAGGCTCCTAATTAGAGAAACCCGTTGCAGCAATGCAGCGGGTTTTTTGTTGCCTGTAGAAAAATAAAATACCCAACCAAGACCCCTACGACCTATATCTTTGTAAGCATCGTGTGGCATTGACCATGTGAAAGTAGGACATCCTACTGCGTAGCGCACCATGGCTCCTAATTAGAGAAACCCGTTGCAGCAATGCAGCGGGTTTTTTGCGTTCAGGGCTAAATCGTCCAGTATCATACTGAGATTGCATACAGAGATAAAAGACGCATCAGCGCAAGATGAAGAGACGTAGGAGGCACTTTAGTGCCGAAGTGTCTGATATGCCCTTCACACCTAATCACTGATATTCACTGCTAAAGCCGTTTCCATGCTTTATAATCAGATGTTTAATCACGATGTACAAATCAAAAGTGAATAGAGTAGTGGGCTCAAATCTTTAAAATAGGCCTACTTTATCAAGCATTCATTCTCATCTATTAATAATGAGTCTTCACTTGGCAAGCTGCCTGACGAATTAGTACCCTATTTACCCTTTGTTGCAATTTTCATCTTGGTTTAGTACCTGAGCTATGTAAAACTAATCGGGTTTTTAACCACAATCAGGTGACATGAATGTCTCAAATAAAAGCTTGGAAACTTATTAGCCTGTTTTGTTTGGTAAGCTTGCTTATGGGCTGTGAGTCGAAGGAAGAGCAGCTGAAACAAACAATACAACAATCCATAGAAAAAGCTGAAGTAGAGTTAAATCAGTTGGGTACTGCGCTTGATAATGGCTCTCTTCGTAATGCGACTTTACTTAAACAGTATGCAAAGGTCCTCACGGAGCAGCAACCACAACTTTCTGAAATTGCGCGTGTTATTAGCCTTGATGCAACCCGAGAAGGTGCTATTTACAGTGGGCTTAAACAGCGTTTAGCGGATGTCAAAGCAACGAGCTTAATTCCGCCTTATGAAGACACCCTTCATCAACTTGATTTAATTCGAGACGCCGCAAAACCGTCTTTATTCCAAGACGCTTTAACTGACCCAATAAATATGCTCGCCGATATGTCAAACGGTGCGCTTGCGCGTGTTGGGGCAATTAGTGAGGCTGCAGAAGGTGAAAGCGTAGGAAATCAGCTTGTTGGCAACCCTAATTACGGCCAATGGCAAACCAATAGTAGCGGCACTAGCTTTTGGGTTTGGTATGGTATGTATCGCATGCTCGGTGATGTGTTTGATCGTGTTGAATATGGTCGTTGGAGCCGCAACAGAAAATACAGCTATTACAATGACTATGGCCGTTATCGTTATTCGAGCCCTAAACAAATTAAGGCACAACAAACTGTTGAGACACGAACACGCCAGTCTTATCAACGTCAAGGTAAACAATTCACTAGCCCGTATGCAACCAAGCGAAGCGGTGCATCAGGGTTAAGCCGTAGCAGCTATACGCCGCCACGCACACGTAGTAGCTATGCTTCTAGTAGTAGTTACAGTAAAAGCTCCGGGTCATTACGCAACAGCTCGAGCAGAACATCACGTGGCATTAGCCGCGGTAAGTAGTGAAAAGAATAACCATCGGAGTTACAACACATGTATGAATTTAATGGAATAACAACGTGGTCATTGCAAGCTTTAGCAATCGACTTTGCAATCATTATCGCCTTATTTGTAAGCTTAAAGTTTATTAAAGGCTGGGTATCTAATCTACATGCCAATGATGAGATTACGGAACGTGACAACTTTGCGTTTGGTATTAGTTTTGCAGCAGGGCTTGTTGCGTTAGCCATTGTACTTAGCGGTGTGAGCAGTGGTGCATTTGCAGTCAGTTTACAACAAGAAGCACTACAAATGCTGGTCTATGGTGTAATGGCGATTGCGCTCATTAAGCTTGGTCATTTCTTCCAAGATAAAGTGGCGCTGCGTAAAGTGAGTTTGCATGACGAAATCGTCAAAGGTAATGCAACAGCTGCACTTATTGATTTTGGACATGTTGTTAGTGTTGCCATTGTTATTCGTTCAGCTTTATTTTGGGTTGCTACTGAGGGGTGGCATGGTCTTCCGATAGTAATAGCCGCATTTGTGATTGGCAGTATCGCCATGTTGTTGGTGAGCCAATACCGAGTTCAGCTGTTCAAACGTACAAATCGCAGTGGTGATTGCTTACAGCAAGCGGTGATTGACGGTAATTTAGCAGTGGGAATTCGTTATGCAGGCTTCTTAGTGGGCAGTGCATTAGCACTTACTGCAGCATCAGGCATAGCCCCGTACGCTGCGGATAATATTGGAGCAAGCTTAGGATATTGGGCATTGAGTGCCGCGCTAAGTATCGTAGCCTTTATTTTATTGCACTTACTAACGATTAAAATCATTTTAGCAGGGTGTGATATTTCCGATGAAGTTAATCGCCAGAAGAATGTCGGTGTAGCGGCAATTTCTGCTGCGGTATCATTTGCTATAGGCTCTACCATGGCCACGTTGTTAGGTGCTTAATTAAGTGTCTCATACAGCGGCTTCGCCAAGTAGAGCCTCTCTACTTGGGCATGATTTTTTATTAATTACTGTGATGGCCGTACTCGCTGGGTGCGGCCTAATTTATGAATATCTACTATCGCATTATGCAGGGCGTGTTCTTGGCTCTGTTGAGAGCGCCATTTATGCCATGATAGGCACAATGATCGTGGCAATGGGGATCGGGGCATTTTTAGCGCGTTGGTTTAAAGACGCATTTACTGCATTTGCATGGCTTGAAAGTATCATTGCCTTAGTCGGTATGGGGTGTATTTTAGCAATTGCCAGTGTGATAGCTGTTAGTTATTCATTGCCTCATCTCTTCTCTAGCATCTTTAACTTACCAGCAGATACAGTACTGGATGGCTATGTATTTGAAAAGCTACAAGAGTGGTCGCGTTTTTTACCTTATGTATTTGGTCTGTTGCTTGGGCTTTTAATCGGTATGGAAATCCCGTTAATAGCACGTATTCGTCAGCAAGTTTATGGCCGTTTTTTAGAGAACAACGCGGGTACGATTTACGGTGCTGATTATATTGGCGCTGGGGTCGGTGCTGCAATTTGGGTGAGTATTATGCTGGCAATGCCAATCATGCAGGCTGCTGCTTGGACGGCATTGTTTAATATTATTGCCGGGCTGATCTTTTTATGGCGTTACCATCAACACGTGCGTTTTGCGAAGGTGTTATTAATGTGTCACGTGTTGCTATTAGTATTTTTCGCTTTTGTGTTAGTGCTTGGTACGAGCTGGATGAAAAATCTTAGTAACGTTTTATATAAAGATAAAGTCATCTACTCGCAAGCAACTAAGTATCAGCACTTGGTGTTAACCGAGCGTTTGAGTCGCAATCAGCCAACTGCGATCACAGATTTATACCTCAATGGTCGTTTGCAATTTTCAAGCGTTGATGAGCAAATTTATCATTCGATGCTGGTGTATCCTGCGATGCTAGCTTCAAATCGCCATGACCGTGTGTTAATTATAGGCGGCGGTGATGGGTTGGCGCTTCGCGATGTTTTGAAGTGGCCAGTAAAGCATGTCACCTTGGTTGACTTAGATGGTCAGCTGTTAAACTTATTTGGTAATGATGTGGGCGACTATGATGCGCCAGAGACTATCAGAAAACGCTTAATTGAGCTGAATAATCACTCGATGAGCGATCCTCGAGCACAAATCCTTATTGCAGATGCCTTTTTGGAAGTTGAAGCTATGCTTGCGAAAGGAGAGCGTTTCGACACCATTTTAATTGACTTACCAGACCCTAATCATCCTGACTTAAACAAATTGTACAGTGATTATTTCTATAATCATGTTCGTCAGTTATTAGCCCCAGATGGTGCAATGGCAGTGCAGTCAACGTCTCCTTATCACGCCAAAAAGGCGTTCTTAAGCATTGCCAAAACAGTCAGGGCTGCCGGTTTTAATTACGTAGAGCAATACCAGCAAAATATCCCTTCATTTGGCCAATGGGGATGGACTATTGCTACCACCACAGGCAAGCCTGCGAGTAGCCGAATTCGCGAAACAGACAAATTACCAGTACCTTCTCGCTGGGTAAGTAAAGAGTATTTATTGGCATCTTTTGTTTTTCCGAATCATTATTTTGAACAAGTAAATACAATTGAAGTCAATAGATTAGGTTCTGGAACTCTGTATGATTATTATCGTCAAGCGTGGCAAGTTGAAACCGAATTGTACAAAAATTGATATTTTATAGTTGACATAATATGTCGGCTATGCAAATCTTAACTCAGACATAATATGTCAAAACGTAAAAAGGTGAGACATGGAATTAAATGAACTATCAATCAAACTGGCTTCTTTTGAAACAGAAGGTGTGAGCTTTGAGTCTTTCTTGATTGCCAACCCAGGCGAACAAGATGTATTGCAAGTTATCGTCGATGGGAATGATGAGTTACCTATCTTTGTTACGCAAACCGAGGAGCAGCTACTGTGTATTAGCTACTTGTTTGCAGAGGACGAAGTAAAAGCAGATATGCGTGATGAGTTAAACGAAACCTTATTACGTTTGAACGTGCCTATTCCATTAAGCGCATTTGCAAAGATTGATGATAAGTACGCTATTTTTGGTGCACTGTCGGTTAATTCATCGTTTGATGATATTACCCATGAGCTGGTAACACTCGCTGATAATGCGATTGATGCACTTGAAGCCGTGACGATTTATTTAAACGATTAATTAGCAATTTCCGGAGTTAAGATTATGAGTATTTTAAAGAAACTATTTACAGCTGTACGTGGTGGCGCTCGTGAAGCAGGGCAAGCGATTGTTGATGCAAACGGTATCCGTATCTTCGAACAAGAAATTGCTGATGCACAAAACGCGTTACAACGTGCTAAAAAAAGCCTAACAGAAGTGATGGCAAAAGAGATGCAAACAAAGCGCAAAATTAGTGCGTTAGATGCCTCTATTGCTGAACATGAAGCCTATGCAGGCCAAGCGCTTGAAAAAGGCAATGAAGCATTAGCGCTTGAGATTGCTGAGAAAATCGGTGACTTTGAAACAGAAAAAGCAGAGCATGAAGGCGTGTTAGCCGGTTTTAGTAATCATATTGTGACACTAAAACAGCAAGTAAAAGAAGCTGAAAAGTCGATTAAAGAGAACCAACGTCAATTAACGATGGTTAAGACAACTGAAAGCGTGCAACAAGCAACGATGGCAGTAAACAGCACACTGAATACAAACAGCTCATCAATGACATCAGCGCGTGAGTCGTTAGAGCGCATTAAACAGCGCCAACAAGACCGTCAAGATCAGCTTGGCGCAGCTAAGCAGTTAGAAGCGGATACGAATGGCGATGATTTAAAAGCGAAAATGGCTGAAGCGGGTATTGGTGATACTAGCCCTAAAAGTGCAGACATTTTGGCGCGCATTAAAGCTAAGCAAAACAGCTAATTTTATTAGCGGAAAGACAAAAGGTAACCCATGCACAGGGTTACCTTTTTTGCTTCAACAAGGAGTCAGCCAATGTTTAACTTTTTCAAATCTAAAAAAGCCCCAGAGCGCCAATTAACTGAACCTAGCCAATTACAAGTAGGTGATATGCTGAGCGTGATTGATTCGTTTGCTTATCCAAACTGGTTAAAGGGGCAGACATTACGTGTTATTGATGTACAAACGTATCAGTACCAACGCAGTGCTGAGTATGAGCTCGTTCTTGAGAGTGAATCGGGCCAAGTGGTGTTCTTGCAAATTGAATCTGATGATGGTGAGCAATGGGCAAACTTCGCGATTAAAATTCAACGCGATGATGTAGACGAAATATTTACGCTTGATGAGTTTGCACGTATCTTCGATGAAGATGAGTTAACCACAATTAGCGTGCAAAACACCCCTGAACGTTTTAGCCACTTTTTAGCTAAGAGCTACAAGCAAACTGAAGCGCCTTATGTATGTTATTTCCATAATAAAGATTATCGCAATAAACCATTACCTCGCTACGAAGATGAAGGCGGTGAACCATGCGAAATGATTTGTTTAAGCTCGGATGACGAGAGTTATGGCTTGAACATAGAAATTTGGGAAGGTGGTGAAACCGAGGTATCACTCACGCTAACACGCCCGATTAGTGATATTGTTGATTTATTTCCTGGGGATGCCAAGTGAGTGATGCAAAAGCAAAATGGCAGCGTCAGGAGCAAGCGGTTCGTGCCACGCAAATGGCGTTTGATCTAAGCAGTGAAGTACAAAAATCAATTAAAAAGCAAGCAATTGATCAAGAACTGACCCCATCAGATATGATTCGGAAAATTCTTGAGCTCGACGTTAAGTCTAAAAAAACCAGACAACGCTTATCGTTTAATTTAAATGACGAAGAAATTGCTCTGTTAGCTGCGCGTTTTGGTGTTGATGCAGATGATAAACGTGCGGTAAAGCAGCGAGTTGCAGAGCTATTGATTGCCCACAGCCAACGTAAATAAGGGGTGTAGTTTTGCCTTTGTGACATTAAGCCCTTACACTGAGGGGGAGATGTTTTAAAGAAGTGGCGTGTTGTGGATATTATTTTAATTGCGTATTTAGTTATTTTTGCATTATTTGGCACCGCCGCAAGTTACTTTGTGCGTTACATTTATGCTTACTGGGTGCACAACACGATGCATGTGCACTACATCTATAAGGCCGGAGTGTGTATCATCAGTGTGGTGATTGTATCCGGCCTTATGACATTATTTACTTAATTTCGATTGCTTGGCATTGCTCTGAAATACACAAAGATTGTACAGGCAAAACTGGCGAGCAGTCGTTAACACTTAACGGTTGTTCTGAATCTTTTTCTAATGAAGTGATCTGCTCAGCCAGCTGCTCGGCCTGCTCTTGTGGGGTGTTTAGCGTTGAATAAACCACATAGCGGCTTGGGCCACCACATGCGCGCTCACCTACTTCTAACACCTTACACTGGAAGCTTGCACTGCAACTATTGTTACTTACGATCTCGTCCAGTTGTTCATTTAAATCACTTAAATCAACACCTGTAGAGCCGCCAACAGAGGTGCTCTCACAGCCTGTTAATGCAAGCGCTGCCAACATCGTTGTGGTGATGAAAAGTTTATTGAAAGTCGATGAACGAACCATTATTGCTTATTCCTTAGTATACACTTGCCGCTGAGCCATCGATTTTAACACAAGTATTTGCAGAACACTGTGTGCCTGGTGCCGTTAGATGCTGACAAATACTCATAACGTCATTGGCTGCATTGTATTGGCTTTCAAGGCTCGTGATTTTTTGAGCTATTTTCTCAACTTCACTGCTATTGGCTGTTTTAGTTGAATACACAACATAGCTGCTTGGGCCACCGCATGCACGGCTACCAACAGGAAGTACTTTACACTGGCTACTGTTATCGCAGCTTGGGTCTTGAATGAGTTGTTTGAGCTGTTGATGGGCAGCAGTAATTGTTGTTTTTTCGGGTGCCGACTTGCTGATTTCAACTGCTTGAGGTGCATTTTCAAGTTTACTGGTTGTTGCTTGTAATTCGGTTTGTTTGGTTGTTGCTGCATCAGAGCACGCGGTAAGTAGCGCGGGAAATAATACAGCTAAAAGTGAAAAGCGCATAATGGACCTATAAATCGTTGAATAAGTACTCACCATCATACACTTTGCACTCAGAGGGGCAATAAAAACGTTGTCTTTCAGTAAGTAGCTCTGTCATTACAGAGCTACATTGTGTACAGGTTTAATTGCTATAAGCCACCTTTTGTAAGCTTTGCTGGGTCGAGCAATGTATTCAATTCTTCGCGTGAAATGTCAGTATGCTCAGCGGCAACATCAATAATAGGGCGACCTTCTTGATAGGCCAGTTTGGCAATTTTAGCGGCTTTCGTATAGCCGATCACCGGATTAAGTGCGGTGACTAAAATAGGGTTTTTAGCTAATGCTTTATCAACATTGTCTTGATTAACACTGAAACTGGCAATGGCTTTATCGGCAAGTGCCTCACTACTATTTGCCAACAGCTCAATGCTTTGCAGTATGTTTAATGCAATCACGGGTAACATCACGTTAAGCTCAAAATTACCGGCCTGACCTGCTACTGTAATGGTAGCATCGTTACCAATGACTTGCGCACTGACCATGGCGGCAGCTTCTGGGATCACAGGATTCACTTTACCAGGCATGATCGATGAACCGGGCTGTAAAGCTTCTAATTCAATTTCACCTAGACCAGCAAGTGGACCTGAGTTCATCCAGCGTAAGTCATTGGCTATTTTCATTTGCGCCACAGCTAAGACCTTGAGCTGTCCAGATAATGAAACAATGGCATCTTGTGAGCCAATGTTGTAAAAAAAGTTTTTACTTGGACTGAAACGGATACCTACGTTTTCGCTTAGGTGTTGGCAAAAAGTAGCAGAAAATGCAGGGTCTGCATTGATACCAGTACCAACCGCGGTGCCTCCTTGAGCCAGCTCGCAAACACGCTCAAGTGATTGGCGTATGCCTGTCATTGCGTTATCGATTTGGCATTGCCATGCTGAGAGTGTTTGCGCAAAACTGACGGGCATTGCATCCATTAGGTGAGTACGCCCCGTTTTAATAATATGACCCACTTCAGCTTGTTTACTCTGTAAGCGTTGGCTCAGCTTGTCTAGTTTAGGAAATAACTCGTAAATAATATTAATTGCGCTGCTGACGGCAATTGCAGTGGGGATCACATCATTAGAACTTTGCCCCATGTTGACGTCATCATTCGGGTGTACTGGCTCATTAGCAAGGGTCGTTGCCAGTGTGGCAATAACCTCGTTAGCATTCATGTTCGAGCTGGTGCCGGAGCCGGTTTGGAATACATCGACAGGAAACTGCGAAAAGTGCTTACCATCAATGATGGCTTGGCAGGCTTGTTCAATCGCATTCGCTTTTACTTGGCTCAAATGTCCTAGCGCTGCATTACTCTGCGCCGCTGCTTGCTTAATGTAGGCAAGGGCAGTAATAAATTGCTTTGGCATGGTCAAGCCGCTAATTTTAAAGTTGTTGATAGCACGTTGAGTTTGAGCTTGATACAAGGCATTTACGGGAACGTGTAGCTCACCCATACTATCTGATTCGGTTCTAAATTTGCTCATAAACACTCCTAAATAGGGTTAAACTCTTGACTTAGAACGCAGGCTTCTCGCTCTAAGCAAAAATATTTTTCAATACAGTTATGAGTTTTGTAGTAACGCTTTAACGCGAGCTGCGGTTTGTAGAGTTGAGCTAAACATTGCTTACGAATAGCATTGTGAACTAGAGAATCGCACATTTTCTCAAGTAGTTCATGAAACGTACGCCTTAAATACAATTCTTGTAAAATAAAGCTTTGATGTTTTTCGTAATAGCGTGCGATGTTTAATCCCGCTTCAATATAGCCCGCAACCAACGCTGGAGCATGAAGCCCCGGTCTTTGACAAACACATTTCATTTGCCGCTGATAATTGAGCATAGCATTGTGAGAGTACATAAGAAAACCGATTAGCTGTAATGATAACTATTATCATTACAGCTAATCGGTTTTAGTGCAAGTCTTATATAACGGTGTTAAGACTGAATAGATTAACTGCAGAGGTTTAATTATAACCAAGAATAAAAATCTGGTCTGTTTCATGTTTTTTCGGCGCCTGTACATTTTCTTTATTGCATTGAGAAAGAAGATCAATCACGGTTGCTCTGTCATCACAACTTGTTAAGGCGGCTTTTTCGCTTTCTGCACGCTCGCTCGCGGCAATGGCTGCATCGACAGCAGTGTAAGGTGAGATATACATTATATTGCTCCTATTGGTTTGCTCATTACTGAATTTGCATAAGCTATACCAATCATGTTTATAAAATATAATCCTTTGAATTAAATGAATTTAAATTATTTTTAATGCAATAGAGCGCGACATTATTGTGGATTTTTGCTTTACTGTTGTGCATTAATTACCAAACATGGTGCAAAAACTGGTATGGAAAAACCATTCTCTCAAGCCTGTGAAAATAACAAATCACCCATTCTTCACGTATTAAAAGACTTTTTTGCCGATGTAGAAAATGTACTCGAAATTGGCTCAGGTACAGGGCAACATAGTGTGCACTTTGCCAAGCATTTAACGCATTTGCAGTGGCTATGCAGCGATCGTGAGGTGAATCACTTAGGTATTTTACAATGGCATCAGGAAGCATCGTTAGCTAACTTGCATGCCCCTTTGTCACTAGATTTACAGTATGCTTGGCCTGTTGATAGCGTGAACGCAATCTATACCGCCAATACACTGCATATTATTAGCTGGCCGCTGGTTGAGCGTTTCTTTCAAGGGGTTGAAAAGCATTTAGCCCACCAAGGAAAGTTATGTATTTATGGGCCATTTAAATACCAAGGCAATTATACAAGTGCCAGTAACGCTGAATTTGATACCTTTTTAAAGCAACAAGATGCAAACAGTGCAATACGTGATTTTGAAGCTATTTGCCAACTTGCAGAGCAGGCAGGCTTAACGTTTGTTGAAGATGTACAAATGCCAGCTAACAACCAATTACTGCTGTTTAAACGGCAGTAGGGTATCGCACTGTGCTTTATAGAGTGCCATGTGTTGGCGCTCTCTGGCGATAAAATCGTTGATAGCCGCAGCAAAATCAGGCTGTTGAATATGGTGTACTGAGTAAGTGTAAACGGGCTGAAACCCTCGGCTTATCTTATGCTCACCTTGTGCTCCAGAGTGAAACTGTTTTAGCTTATTGGCAATGCAGTATTCAATCCCTTGGTAATAACACAGCTCAAAATGCAGGCTGTCGATTTCATCATTGGCGCCCCAGTAGCGACCATACAGACACTGTTTATCTTTAAAGCTTAAAGTCGCAGCGATAACTTCATCAGCCTGTTTAGCAAGCATCAATACTAACTGTGTGGGCATTGTATCTCGTAGTCGTTGAAAAAACGCATTATTTAAATAACCTGTGTGACCTGAGCGTTTAATATAAGTTTGGCTATAAAAGTGGCTAAAGAGCTGCATGTCCTGAGCGCTTATAGTGTTACCTTCTCGCCACTCGATGGTTATGTGTTGTTGAGTGATTTTGGCACGCTCTTTTTTTATCGACTTTCGCTTGCGTGCTGTCAGTGAGTCTAAAAAATCATCAAAGTGAGAGTATGCTTGATTAAACCATTGAAACTGGACGCCTTGACGTAGCATAACAGCATCGCTTTTTAGTGATTCAGCCTGTTGCTGGTGGCAAAAGTTGATATGCCAGCCCGACCATTGCCTATCGTGCGCAGTATTTGTTAATACTTGCGTTAAATAATTATAAACACTGTCTGGATTGGGGTGGTTAATGCTCAGTCTTTGACCTTCAATGGGTGTAAAAGGCACGGCAGATAACCATTTGGGGTAGTAATCTAAACCATGTTGTTGATACGCCTCTGCCCATGCCCAGTCAAACACATATTCACCGTAAGAGTGATACTTTATATACCCGGGTAGTAGAGCAACGATATGTTTTTGCTGGTAAATTGCCAGGTGCATTGGTTGCCAACCTGTGTTTTTACTCACGCAGCCAGTGTGCTCAAGCGCAGCTAAAAAAGCATGATCGGTAAAGGGGGTATCATGAAAAAAACGCTGCCAAATTGTCGTATCAATATCCGTTATTTGATTAAACCAACGGTGACTAAATTGGCTCATTGTTCAGAGGCCCTTTCAACGTCTTTAATAAAGTCTGTGATATGTAAGCTGAGCTTATCGAAATATGGATTGAAGGTGAGTCTTGCAAATGGCTTATACTTCGCTAAATTCTCTGCTGTGCGCTCACCAATAACAATTTCAGGCTGATATTTACAGGCTTTGTATAGGGTATCGTCATCTAAATAACTGCCACAATTTCGATAGCGGGCAGTGCGGCCATAGTGTGGATTGCTTGGTTTATTAACGATACCAATATGTGACATGCCTTGAATATTTTTACAGTCTTCGGTGTCGCAGTCATCGCTAATTATCAGGTAATCGGCTGGAAAACTATTGGGTATATTTTTATCATCACCGTAATAAACAAGGCGATTAAGTTGGCTGTTTTTATGAGTTTTGGGATTGTGTAGCTTAGCTAATAATTTAAACGTTACTTGATTATCAATCGTGGTATCAACATCGCTAAAGGTGCTAAAAAAAGCAACATCAGGTAGTGAACGGTGTTTTAGTTTATCTAAGCTGATGCGCTTCATGGCTTCATAACTGGCTGATGCGGCATTAAATGGAAAGGACTCATATTTTGCAAAATCGAGATCGGCATCTTTATCTATCCAGTTTATAAAGGGTATCGCGTTAACCCACTTGGCTAGCCAGCCATTTTTATTATGGGGCTCAGTCGCGGGTGAAAACAGCATCGCGCCGATAATGTGTTTATCAACGGGACCTTGGGTTAAATAATCAATGATCATTGCTGCACCTGTTGAATACCCCCCTAAAATGACCTGATCAAAATCTTTTAACGTGCGTTCAATAGCGTAAGTGCTCGCCTTGTACCAGTCGTCGGCATTAATCTCTTTGAGTGCTCCTGGTGCTGTACCGTGCCCTGGTAATAACAGGGTACGTACCGTATAACCTTGTTGATAATACACTTGAGCTAAATCATGGTAGGTAAAAGGTGAGTCGGTTAAGCCATGGATTAATAGCACTGCCTTACGGCTCTGTTTTTGTGTTAACTCAAAAGGGCTGATTAAATCTGCTACTGTTGCATTTGCAGGGCGTGATCCTTGCGCAACGAGTAGCTTATAGATGTCGGTATAGACTGGGCAAGGCAGCGTTGCGCGGGGATTTTCGCTGCTAATTTCAAGGTAAGCAGCTGTAAGGTAGTCACTATACGCTTGCTCGGTGTTATAACTAAAGGTGCTGTGTGAGCGAGGAAGAGGTTCTCTGAAAAGCCCTTCGCGCTTACTTTTCATCATGAGATTTTCATCTTCCAGTTGGGTTAAACACGTTTCTTGCTGTGCCTGTAATGGGGGGCTGCCGAGTCCAAAAAGAATGAGAATAAAGGCAACTAAGTTGATGAATTTCATTGTATAAGAGTCCTTTTAAGTATTCAGCTTATCGCGTTATTGTCGTATTGCAAGTACGCAGCGTCACGCTAAAGGTAAATGGCGTTTAGTGAATGCTTGCTTTAATACCACCGTCGATTCGATATTGGCAATACAATTGATACTGCCTAATTTATGTTTTACAAAACTTTCGTAGCTTTCTAAATCAGCGGCAATTATTTTTAATAAATAATCATAGCTGCCTGAAATAACCGAGCATTCCAGTACGTGTTCAAGCTTTTCCACTTGCTGTTCAAACTGCTCTGCAGCAGCAACTGAGTTTTGATTTAAGCGTACAAACGCATAAACAGAGACATTTAAGTCAACCGCTTTGGGGTTAATTGCAGCATGATAACCACTAATCACATTACTTGATTCAAGCTTCTTAATTCGGCGCAGGCAAGGAGTATCAGAAAGGCTGACTGATTGAGCAAGCTCAGACACAGATGTACGTGCATTATCTTGTAGTGCGTTGAGCAATTGTTGGTCTTTTTTGTCTAGTTTCATTTCTATTTGAGTGATTTTCACTAATTATCACAAATTCTAGCTTATATTTTAGCGATTAGCACTCAGTGAACTCTGTTAACATTATCGCAATATATTTATTTTGGAGTAAGCCTGTGACTGAGAACACCAAGGCATTTGATAGCTGGCTGCGTACCCGATTTGTTGAGATCAATAGCGAACTAGAAAAACTATATTGGCAACAAGACGATAAAGCGAATGTAGAAGGCGTTGGCGAACACCTTAAGCACCAGTTAGAGCAGGAAGGGAATGAGCATATTCGTGCCTTATTAGCAGAAGGCAATACCGACGAAGGTTTTGATAATGCCTTTGATTTATTAGGCAATGTTGGCTTATTTATGGCTGCATGTCGTCGCCATGAAATTACTGAACCCTCACGCGAAACCACTTCTCCCTTGGTTGATGCGTCGGCACTTGCTATGCACATTGGCGCATCCATTGGTGTTACACCACGCTTTGCGACTGCTCATTTAACCACCCACAATAAAGCGGTTGATGGTCTTTATAAGCGCTTTACAAATCTTGAAGATGAAAAAGTCTTTGTTGATTACAACACCAAAGGAATTTTGGCTTACAAACGTGCGGCAGATGCGTTACTAAAAATTCAACCATTAGGAATTTCGCACCCAATTGCCGCCGATTTATTAGCTGTAGCCAAACATGCATTACTGGATGTCATCGAGTCAAATAATGCGCTGTATAACAAACTCGATACTGATCGTTTCTTTTACTGTGTGCGCCCTTATTACAAACCCTATCGCGTAGGGAAAGAGGTTTATCGTGGTGCAAATGCCGGTGATTTTGCAGGCATTAATGTGATTGATATGTTGCTTGGACTTTGTTTTGCTAACGAGCCAAGCTATTCGCAAATGCTGGTGGATAAATTTTTATACATGATGCCAGAAGATCAGCAAATATTGCGTGAAAGCATGCGGATGACGAGTATCATGGATGACTTTTTAGCCGCAGAAACTGAACGAGATAGTGAATGGCTGCAAACAAACTTAAAGTTATTTATTCAAGTTTGTAAATTGCATGGTGACACAGCAATCGGTCATCATAATCAACTCGTGAGTAAGTACATTGCACAGCCATCACAAAAAATGCAGCAACAACATATGGATAAAGTCACGGCGAGTGGGCCACCGTTACATGTGTTGCTTAACTCTCTTGAGCAATTACGTGATCGCCGAGCCGCAGCAAAGCGCGACGATATCCGCACTCGCTACGATGATTTAACTAAGCTAAAACAGTGGATTAAGTAATGCGTAAACATGACTTTATACTCGCCCCAGGAAGCTATTTATTAAATCATTCTGTGGGCCGCGCTTTAAAATCGGCAGAGCCGTATTTTCATGAGCATTTTTTTGCCGCTTGGCAAAATGAAAATAAAGAGCCTTGGCAGCAATGGTTACATGGCGTTGAGGCATTTACATCAAGCTTAGCGCGGCTGTTTAATTCGGATGCAGAGCTATTTTGCCCACAAGTGAATTTATCGAGTGGCTTAACAAAGTTAGTGATGTCGCATCCGCGTTTGCAACAGACAAACTGCACAGTATTAATGGCAGAAAGTGATTTTCCTAGCATGGGATTTGCGATGCAAAAAGCGCTCCCTGAATGCGCTGAAATTGTGTTTATTGGCGCTGATGAGGATTTAACCGATGCTCAGGTTTGGCAATCATATTTGGCTAAGCAAGCGTTCGATTTAGTGTTTGTGAGTCATGTGTATTCAAATACTGGCCAGCAAGCTCCGATTGCTGAAATCATTCAAATTGCAAAGCAATCCAATACGCTAAGCCTGATAGATATCGCTCAGTCGGCAGGTATTTTAGAGGTGGATTTAACAGCACTTGACCCCGATTTTATGCTTGGCTCGAGTGTTAAGTGGTTGTGCGGTGGCCCAGGTGCTGCTTATTTGTGGGTCAATCGTCATCAACTTGCATTGTGTCAGCCAAAAGATGTTGGTTGGTTCTCTCATCAAAATCCATTTGAGTTTGATATCAAGCATTTTACTTATCATCATACGGCACTGCGTTTTTGGGGAGGAACGCCATCAGTCGCACCGTGTATTTTAGCTGCGCATAGTATTCGCTACTTTGCCGATTTAGGCATTGATAAAGTACGCGCCCATAACTTAGCAATGCTTGCTACGTTGCATGCTGAGCTGAGTGAATATATGCGTTCGCCAAGTGCAGCAGATAAATGCTCCGGCACGGCAATCATGCATTTTGGTCGTAAACAACAGACGGTTAAAGCGGCGTTGCATGAGGCTAATATCGCTGTTGATGAACGTCATTTAGGGCTAAGGGTCTCAGCCCATGTTTATAATGACGGCAATGATATAAATGACTTTATTAAGACTGTGAAAAGCGTTTTAGATTAAGTGCTTGTCGCGCTTTTGCCTTTACAGAACGCCAGTGTGTCATCGGCTTTTTAGGTACCAGCGCTAAAATGTGTTCGAAATCGATGTCATCAATATGCATTTCATTACTGTGCGCAAACATAATGCGTTGAGGTTTAAGGGCTTTTAGCATTAATAAAGAGTTTAAATACAGTTTAGGATAAAACACAGGAAAGGGTGGCATAAGCTGCCCTTTCACTTTTACGAGTAAGTCGGCAATGTAAATTCGCTCTGTGGGAATATGGTACAGGCTAATATCGCGGTCGGTATGACCTGGCGTATGCAGTGCTTGCCAGTCATCAAAATTCGGCAGGGTAGAGTCGGTTGCTAAGTAATAGTCGGCATCTAGATATCGGCTATACCAAAGATTGCGTCTTTCTTTGTTTAGCCGACCTGCAACCCACCATGCAAGAGCGATATCGGTCAAGTGCATTAAAATACCATCAAGGCCCTTATACCATTGCCCCGGTGCATTAGATGTCGCAATTTTTGCACCGCTTAGTTTTCTTAGGGCATGGGCGCCACCGGCATGATCGGGGTGCATATGAGTCACAACAATCAGTTTTAAATCAGTCAGAGGGCGGTTGAGTTGTTCGGTAATATAGTTAAATACGGTGTCGACATCAGCGCGGCAACACCCATCGAGTAGCATTAGTTTGTCGGGATATTCAACTAAGTAAATATTTTGAATATAGCCTTCGATTGTGTGTATGTGCATTACCCTCGCTCCCTTAATTAACCCGTCTCAATTGTTATATCATGCCTGACCAGTTTAGGAAAATTAGGGGGTTTGTGTGCCTTTCAGTTGCTTTTTACGCTCTTCTAATTGTTTTATCTGTTGTGCAAATTGCGTAAGTTGGTTTTCATAGTATGAATTTATGCGCTTACTTTGTTTACTTATTGCATCGTCAATCGAATCTGCACCTAATCTGTTCGCCGCATCTTGAGTCATTAACTTAAGTTTTTCTATTCGTTCGCGCTGTTGTTGCTTTAGGTTTTTACGTTCTAATTCTAGTTGTTGAATTTTGCGATCGATTTCTTGGACTTGTAGGTAGTCATCAACGCTTAGCTCAGGCTGTTTTTTTGTATTATCGGTGAGTTGTTTAGGGGGAAGGTTGATTTTTATGATAGTGGCGTCTTTTCCACAGGGTTGCTCTGAGAAAGTGGCAACACCCTTTATCATGCATTTATAGACAGTTGCTTGGCTGCTATTCGCGCCTAACAGTAATGTTAAAGTTAACAAAGCTGAACTGATCATGGCGTCTCACCGATAATTTAACTGAGACTTAGCATGCATGATTAACAATAAAAGGTGCAAGTTTTTGGGCATAAAAAAACCGCTAAAAAGCGGTTTTTAATAATAAAATGGTGGAGAAGGAGGGATTCGAACCCTCGATAGAGCTACAAACCCTATACTCCCTTAGCAGGGGAGCGCCTTCGGCCACTCGGCCACCTCTCCAACGCATAATTCAGATTGTAACTTGCTGATAATTATCAACAAATAAAAATAAGTGGTGGAGAGATAGGGATTTGAACCCTAGAGGGGCTACAAACCCCTGCCGGTTTTCAAGACCGGTGCATTCGACCACTCTGCCATCTCTCCACAAAGTGTTGAGAGAATAATACTTAGCTGAATCGGTTGTGTAAATAGGAAAAAGTTCGTTTGCTTGTTTTTTGAGCGTAAAGACGGTGTTTTTTGTAAAAAGCTTTAAATTTTTGCTGTTTTAGTGCTTTTAAAAAGAGGGGAGCAGCAAACGAGGAGCTAAAGAAGATGCTTCGTTAGTGGTTGGGTGTTTGCTGCACCTAAAAAGTAACCATGGTTGGGGATTACTTATATTGTACTGCACCGCCAAGCGCTAGCTTTTTGCCGTAGCGATTAAGTTTTGCCAACATTTTTGCTTTGCGGTTAGTTGGTTTTACGGCAACATGAGTTGCAGCATTTTGATTTAAAGTGTTAATTGGGTTCATTACTTTGCTCCAGATTTTGTTTGGTTGAAAACATGGGTATTTTGCAGGCAAAGTGAACAAAAATAAAACGATAAAATTTGAGTCTACCGGATAACTTTTTCTCATCTGAATGTGCCTTGTTAACGGTGGGTTAAGTTACGTGCCTCATTGTTTTTTGAATAATTATGCTAAGGGAGTTCGCTCTAAAACCCTTGTTTATAAGAGTTTTTAGATTTTGAAACTTTGTTTTATGCGTTTTTAAAGTTTCAAATTGAGTATTTATTCAGATTAATTTAATTTGAATAAAAAGAGGTTTCTTGCTAAGAAGATGAAGTGATAGTTGATGTTAATAATAATAAAGCCAAGTGACAAAAAAAATACTAAGCAAAGTGTCGAATGGTTATTAAACGAATGCACATTACGGCACATTGAGCCGCAACTTTTCTTTACCACGGGACACTTTGAAAGTGACCATAAAGCAATTGCGAATCTTGCAAAGCACGTTAATCAGGCTGTTGTTATTGGTGGCGATGGTTCACTGCATTTAGCCATTAATGCACTGTTTGGTTGTGATTGTTCAATTGCCTTATTGCCAGCAGGGACCGGTAATGACTTTGCGCGAGGCTTTGCTTTTAAGCCGCAACAATGGCGAGACGCTGTCTTTTCAGGCCATACTCAGTTAATTGATGTTGGGAAAATTAATCAGCGGTATTTTATTAATGTGGCTGGGGTCGGTTTTGATGCGGATGTTGTTAGTCAATTAAATCAAGTGGGGCGGTTTACTGCGTTTGGTTATCTATGGCAGGGCATTAAACAGTTATTTTCTTTTCAAGCAAAGTCTTTATCTGGGGTATTTGCCGACAAGCATGAAGAGTTCACTAATTTAGTGACTTTATTTGCTAACCATCATTATTTTGGTGGAGGCTTAAAAATTGCGCCTCATGCCATATTGAATGATGGAGAGCTTGAGTGTTATCGCATGCCAGCAGGTAACTTAGTGAAGAATTTACGCAGTTTTTTACATCTCATTTTTGTAAAACATCATAATTTAAAGGAGCTTCAATACTGCCGTTTGTCTCGTGCCGAAATACACACTGCCGGTTTGCTAATAGAGGCTGATGGCGAGTTGGTCGGTGTGACACCTGCAAAAGTTGTCATGTATCACCAAGCATTACGTTTTCATTTACCATAAAAAAGCGCCTGCTATTTTTAGCAGGCGCTTGGTGTTAGAGGTGACATAATCACTTCTAACTGGGGACAGAGCGATTTTGCAGACTATTTCTTGTAGCAAAAAACGCTTTAATTCGTTGTGTGGGCGTTAATACAATGGCATTGCCAAATAGCACTAAACTAAACCCTATAAATGTGTTGGTTTGCCACTCAAACCCTTCAAACAATGTACTCAGTACGACTGCAACCAGAGGAAATAATACAATGACGTAACTGGCGCGCTCGGGACCAATATTTTTCAATAGCGCAAAATAACAAGCAAATGCGATGACAGTGCCAAATATGGCTAAGTAAAGTAGCGATACCCAGTAACTTGCAGGTGCAGTGAATGTCAGTTGCACGTCGCTTATTAATACATACACGGCTAAGCCAATAGCACTGTAAAGCATGCCCCATGCATTCCCCTGCATAACGCCAATATCACGCTGAGAATTGCGGACGCTGATCATATTACCTAATGAAGCCACAAAGGTCCCTGACAGCGCAAGTAGTAACCCGACCAACGTACCATTACTCAAGTCGAACTGCTGAATTTGTGGCCAAAACAAGCTGGCGATACCCAAAACGCCTAACAATGCGCCAACGTAAATTCGCTTGGCGATTGGTTTCGAAAAAAACAGTCGGGTATTAATAATATTCATCACTAATAGCATTGAGAATGCAATGGAGGCCATGGCAGAACTAAGGTAATTTTGTGCCCAATACAGTGTTAGGTAGTTCAAACCAAAGTTAAATAATGCCAGTAGGGTAAAAAAACCATGATCACGCCATGAATAACGCATCGGCAGGTTTTTAAATAACACAAATGCCCACATTAAAATGGCGGCAATCGCAAAACGATAGAACAAAGAAATTTCAACGGCGACATCACCTAGTTGAAACTCAATAGCCAGCCACGTTGATCCCCAGATCAATACAGTTGCAAGGTAAAGAGCGGCGCTTTTCATCTTTATTGCCTAAATAGGGTAAGTGTGTTTATTTTAAGTTGATTCTGTATACTTAACATATACAGAAAACTACAAATGCAACCTATACAGTTTGGTGAGCTATGTCACAAGTGATCAGTCGCAGTAACAGTGAGTTCTTGTATCAGCAAGTGACTCAGTTAGTAAGAGATTTATCGTCACAGGGATCGTTATTACCCGGTGAAAAACTCCCTTCATTGCGAAAAATGGCTGAAAAGCTTAATGTCAGTATTCCTACCGTTAAGCAGGCCTATCAGCTTCTTGAGGGGCAAGGGTTGATTGAAGCGAGAGAGAAGTCGGGATACTTTTTAAAATCATCGCAGTTAAATCAATCAAGACCCAAGCGCGTGAAATTAAGCCGCGAGCCAATGACTGTCAACAAGCAAGCGCTGATAGAGCAAGTTTATAGCGCAATTCACAAAGCCAATGTTGTCCCGTTTGGTATTGCTAATCCAATTGCTGCGGCACCCACCGATAAAGCATTAGCACGAACGATGCGCCGAGTGATGACATTGGCCGGAGCTACGGTAATTAATTATGGGCCGATGGATGGCTTTGCTCCGTTAAAAAAGCAATTGATTCATCGTTATTTAGATTTCGGAATTGGTGTGGCGAGCGATGAATTGGTGATCACCAATGGGGCACAAGAAGCGCTTGCCATTGCACTAAAATGCGTGGCAAAACCTGGTGATGTGATTGCGATTGAATCACCTTGTTACTTTGGCATCATTGAGTTAATTGAAAGTTTAGGATTGAAAGCGCTGGAAATCCCACTATGCCCAGATGAAGGCATTTGGTTAGATGACTTACAGCAGGCGCTAGATGAGCATGATATAAGAGCATGCGTGTTCTCTACCTCATTGAATAACCCCGTGGGGAGTTTTATGCCTGATAGTAAGCGTGAACAGCTGGTCGCTTTACTCGAGGCTCGTGATGTTGTGCTGATAGAGGATGATGTATACGGTGACCTACATTACACCGCAAAACGTGCTACACCAGCGCAGGCTTACTCTAAAAAAGGATTGGTGATCACCTGCGCCTCATTTTCAAAAACGGCTGCACCGAGTTATCGGATTGGTTGGATTATTGCGGGCCAGTTTGCTGAACAAGCCAGACGTTTTAAACGAGCCTTGAGCTGCTCAGCGCCATTGATCAATCAATGGACCTTGTATGAATTTATTGCCAGTGGTGAATACGACAGAAATATTCGTTTATTACGCCAGCGACTAAGTGCCAACAAAGAGCGAATGATTTGGTGCCTGCAGCAATATATGCCAAGTTGTGCACGTATTAGTAACCCGCAGGGAGGGTGTGTTATTTGGGTGGACTTAGGGAGTCAATATGATGCCGTTAAACTATTCCATTTAGCATTAGATGCGGGGATTAGTATTACTCCTGGGCTTATTTTTTCGGCGGGGAAAAAATACCGCAGCTGTTTTCGATTAAGCTATGGTTTGCCTTGGTCAGAGCGTTTGGAAGACGCAGTCAAAACGTTGTCACAACTAACCGTACTTGCAAAAAAATAAAAAAAGCGCAGAGCAAGCTCTGCGCCATAAGACCAAGTAGATTGGTTCAGGGATGTTAATGCATTACAGGGTGTTCTGTTTGAACGTGAACAGTTGGTATTCTTTGAGTTGTGGCACTAAAGCAACGAGCTGTTGCTCTTTGTGAGCAATATCGGCAAAGCTGCCACACAATGCGTCGGCACGTTTTTCAAGTTGCGCTGCTTGTGTTTCTACACGCGCTTCGATTTGTTCACCCATGTTTTCCATGCGCTGTTCAAACGTGTCCATGTCACCACCCGAGCCAAGAAGCTCAGAGCCTAGCGCAACTAAAATACTGCCCATTGATTGCATCATTGCCGATTCAACTGCAGACTCAATTTGTTGGTCGAATTGTTCATCAAAATTTTGACCAAACTTTTCAAAACTTTGCTGACCCATGGTGAATGCACCTTGTTGGTAAAAGGTATTTTGCACTTCTACACTAATCTCATCCATTAATTCCGAGATGTCATCAAAGCCACTAATGTTGAATGCGTTTGCCACTTCTTCAATTGCAACACCGGCAATTTTCACACCCTCTAGAGCAATGTTTGCCACTTCGGGTAGTTGGCTACGTAAGCTATCTGAGTAATTTGCAATAGCTTGTTGTTGAGATGCATTCAGCGAGATGTTTTCGCCATCAATGTATAAGTTATTTTGATCAATGATTTTCATTGTGCGGTTATCAGCAGTGAACACTTCTAATTCGTTTGGCGTGATGCGAACATCGTTCTTGAACTCAACATCACATTGCTCACCACTGAATGAAATATGCGTATCATTATCGTTATGAGCCATAGCGCTGGTTGCGATAAATAAAGAACTTACTAACAATAACTTTTTCATTTTTTTCTTTCCTGTTTGAAATGACGAAAATAAATAATCAAACTTAATGCCAAGGTTTTTATTGTGTTTATTTTCATTGAGTTATGTTGTTTTTGTGGTTTTTTAAAATGAAATCTGTTTGGTTTTTTAACCATTTTTTAGTCAAATTAACTAAAAAACATACGTGGATAAATGTGTTTTATCGAAACGATAAAAAACTCTCACTTTTCAGAAATCAAATTTAGCGCTATTTATTCACAATATTGACATATCGCCACTTTAGCATGGCGGTGTGGCTTTATTTTGGTGGTTTTTTACATACTAAATAACCACTGAGCTTTTTAATCTTTGCCAATTCACAGAGCAAATTTTAATCTCCTGAATTGGTCTCAAACACTTTATGGAGTGGGTTGTGGGTAAGACATTTAGTTATGATGCGCTAGATGACGATTTTGTTGAAGACGAGTACGAAATGGTCGGGCGTAATCAACACGACAAGAAAAAGCAACGCGTTAAGAAGAAGTTGGAAGACTATCTTGAGCAAAAACGCTTGCGCAGAAACTTAGGCGAAGACGACTTTGATGAGTACATGAACGACTAAGCATAAATTTAGATAAAGAGGCTATTGCCTCTTTATTGCTTTTTGATTCGAGGTTTATTTGCTCAGTGCCGTAATAATTGCAGACTCGATGTGTTCTGGTTTAGTGAGGGGCGAGAATCGTTTAATTGCTTTACCATCCCTACCAATCAGAAACTTTGTAAAGTTCCACTTTATTTTACGGGTGATAAAGCCCGGTAGTTCTGATTTTAGGTGCCTAAAGACAGGGTGAGCATGTTCACCATTGACATCCACCTTACTCATCATTAAGAAACTCACGCCATAGTTGATGAGGCAGCCTTCCTTAATTTCTTTTGCGTCACCGGGCTCTTGTTTACCAAACTGATTACACGGAAAGCCGATAATAATGAGGCCTTGATCATGGTATTTTTCGTGCAATTTTTGCAGGCCTTCGTATTGTGGTGTAAAACCACACTTGCTCGCTGTATTGACGACTAAAACGACTTTATTTTCGAAATCAGAAAAGTGAACCGTTTGGCCTTGTAAGTTGGTTGCTGAGAGTTGATAAAATTCGTTCATAATAGTGACTTTTTATTATTATTTGATTGATTCTAACCCGCTTGCCTTATTTCTGAAAGTGTGAATTTTATTCAGCGAATTCATTGGTAAGGTGCTCAATTAGTAAACGTACGCGGTAAGGCAAGAGATCTTTGCGCGGATACACCAACCAAGAGGCGTTGTCGCTGACTTGAAAGTCATCCAGCACTGTTACAAGTTGCCCTTTTGCAATATAGGGCTCAACAATGTCGTGTGCCAAATGTGCGATTCCGATGCCAGCAATAGCTGCACTTAAAATGGCTTGAGGGTGATTGCTGCGCCAATTGCCATTTATACGGACTTCTTTGATGTGTTCATCAATGTTAAAACGCCAACGTTTTCTCATCGCGATTAGGCAATTGTGTTCAGTCAACTCATAAGGGTGCGTTAAGCGTGGATGGTTGGCTAGGTATTCAGGGCTTGCGACAAGCGTCATTATTCGCTTGCAAAGAGGTCTGGCGATAAGATTGGAGTCTTCCATGCGGCCAAAACGAACGGCTAAGTCAAAGCCCTCTTCAACTAAATTGACATTACGGCTATTGAAGTCGATTTCGACTTCGACCTCTGGGTAGCGTTTGACAAATTCGGCAACTTTCGGTGCAACTTGATTGGCAACAAATTCACCGGCACCTGTAATACGAATAAGCCCTTTAGGTTGGCGTTGCTCACCCTGTAACTGGTTATTCGCATCGATAAGCTCTTGCCGGATTGCTTTAAGTTTGATCGCATATTCTTTTCCGGCCTCTGTCAGGCTTATTTTTCGCGTGGTACGCTGAAAAAGGACTGACCCTAAGCGGTTTTCAAGTTGTTGAATTTGCCTACTAATATGTGAAGTAGAGACCTCCATCGCCTTGGCTGCATGGGTAAAGCTCCCTTGCTCAACAACATATAAAAATTCGTCTAAACCTTGCCACATATTCATATCCTAAGATTTCTAGCTAGTGTGAGTTTACGTTAATTATTATTGCATTACTGCAAAAGTGATTATCTATTTTACCGCTTTATCCCTATATAAAAATAACTAAAATGGTTTATTCACTGATAAAAACTCACATCAACGATGAGGAAGCCACATGTTAAATTTTAGTTTTGAAAACCCAACCAAGATTCATTTTGGTGAGCAACAGATTAAAGAGATTCAGTCAGAAATCCCTAAAAATGCCAAAGTACTCGTCACTTATGGTGGTGGCAGCATTAAGAAAAATGGCGTTTATGATCAGGTTAAAGCAGCATTAAGTGAGCATACGTGGTTTGAGTTTGCAGGTATTGAGCCAAACCCAAGTTACCAAACCTGTATGAAAGCCGTAGAGCTTGTTAAAGAAAAGCAGATTGATTTCATTCTGGCTGTAGGTGGGGGTTCTGTGGTTGATGGCAGTAAGTTTATTGCCGCTGCGGCTGAATTCACGGGTGAGCCTTGGGATATTTTAGCAAACGGCGCAGAAGTAAAATCGGCGGTTGCACTCGGTGTGGTACTGACCTTGCCTGCAACGGGGTCTGAGTCGAATACCTTTAGTGTTGTCTCAAACCTTGAAACTCACGATAAACTTCCATTTGCCAGTGAGTATGTGCGCCCTCGTTTTGCGGTACTTGACCCCGCAGTAACGTTTTCATTACCAGAGCGCCAAGTGACTAACGGGATTGTTGACGCATTTGTACATACTATGGAGCAATACCTTACGTATGATGTAGGTGCAAAGTTGCAAGACCGCTTTGCCGAAGGAATTTTAATGACCCTCATTGAAGAAGGGCCTAAAGCATTCTCAGAGCCAGAAAATTATCAGGTGCGCGCTAATATTATGTGGTCAGCAACAATGGCATTAAATGGGTTGATTGGTGCGGGCGTACCTCAAGATTGGGCAACACATATGATAGGGCATGAAATGACAGCAGTGTACGGCCTTGATCATGCGCAAACCCTAGCGATTGTATTACCACGCATGATGGCTGAGCAAAAAGACACTAAGCGCGGTAAGTTACTACAATATGCAGAACGTGTGCTGGGACTGGATATTACCAATGAAGAGGCGGCAATTGAACACGCGATAGCTGCAACGGAAGCTTTCTTCCACAGTGTTAAAATGCCAACACGTTTGAGCGATTATAACTTAGACGACAGTGTGGCAGATAAGCTTGTTGCGCAGTTAGAGCGCCATGGCATGACTGCTCTGGGTGAGCGTGAGCAAGTGACACTTGAGAAAAGCCGCGCTATTTTGCTCGCCAGCGTATAAGTTGCGTTAGCTCAAGATTATAAATAATCCCATCCCTGCCAGTGTTGTGTAGTAAATGTTGTGTGTTTTGTAAGCCACAATAACGGCAAGTACCGCAGCACTTAGGTAGGGATTTTGCCAATCTAAATTAATCCCTTCATCATTAATAAATACAATGGGCACCCAAATAGCAGTGAGCACGGCAGGAGCACTAAAACTCAAAAACTGCTGCATTTTAGGGCCTACCTTAAAAGGCAAAGCGCGGTGTAGAAACAAGTAACGCGTAAAAAAAGTAATACACGCCATTAATACAATCGTGGTCATCATGCACTATGCTCCTCTTTTGCTTGCCAGCGGCTAATTGCGTAACCAACCGACATAGCAATCAATGCTGCTGTTACTAACCATAACTGAAAACCGTGGCTTTTAAGGAGGGTTGCAACGACTCCTGCGGTGACGACGGTGGCAAGTGTTGCGAGGTTTTTCACCCCTGGCACCACTAATGCAATAAAAGTGGCGGCAATAGCAAAATCAAGGCCTAGGTTTGTTAAATCGGGCAATAAGCTGCCAGCAACAATACCAAGCAATGTCCATATGTTCCATGCGATATAAAAACTAAAGCCAGCACTTAAAGCATAAATAAGGCGCAGCTTTGTTTGGTAGGCTTTAGGGTGATGCGAAAAAGCAAATAACTCATCGGTTAAAACAAAGCTGACAGGTAAACGCCAACCAAATGGTTGATCAATGACTTTATGGCGGATGGCTAGGCCATACAAAAAGTGTCTTGAACTTATAATAAGCGTGGTAAATAAAATAGTGAGTAAGGGTGTATTGCCAGCCATTAATTCAATCGCGACTAACTGCGCAGAACCGGCAAATACGAGTAGTGACATTGCTTGTGTTTCAAACGCACTAAAACCATTTTGGATTGCTAAAGAGCCACACAGAATGCCCCATGGGATGACGGCTAAACATAGCGGGAGCATGTCGAAAAAGCCTTTTAATAACGCTTTGAGAATAGGTTTTTGCATTTTATCGCTCTTACTTGTTGTTATGGCTCAGATCAAAACACCTGTAATAGAGGCGTGTCAAAATAACCGAAGTTTGCAATAATGTATACCCCAATGCCTTACCGGTTCTGGTCTTTTTAAGTGCTTTGAGTATATTTCATAGGGAGCGTTATCATGTCTAAAGTGAAAGTATGGGATGGCTTTATAAGAAGCTTTCATTGGTTATTAGTTGTTGCAATTGCAACGCTTTATTTTAGTGCTGAAGAAGGCATGCTGGAGCTACATTTTGCAACCGGGTATTTCACGCTAGCGCTCATAATCACGCGTCTTATATGGGGGGTTATTGGCAGTAAAACGGCCAAGCTGTCCTCATTGATACATTCACCGATTGCGGCAATTAAGTCATTTAAAAATAATGAGCATAAAGCTGGTCACGGGGCTGCCGGCAGCTATATGGTCATTGCGTTTTTTATATTAATTTTGGCGCAACTAGGCTCAGGATTGATGACCAGCGATGACATACTTACCGATGGACCGCTTGTTAAATATGTATCTACGGACACGGTTGAGTTTGCAGGTTGGTTACATCACCTGAACTTTGATATTTTGCTGTATGCTATTGTGCTGCATGTAATTGCGATTGTGATATATCGCATTAAAGGCAAGAACCTCGTTAAACCAATGCTGACGGGCAGTAGTGAGCAAGTTTCTGTGACTGAGCCTGTGACAAAATCACCCTTGCTTGCATTCGTTATTTTTGCGCTGTGTTTAGTGGTACTTTTTACCACATGGGGTGCTGAGCCATTAAGTTATTTGTTTAATTAAGTGAGTTGAGTGAGTTAAGTGTTAAAAAAGGCGCAGACAGCGCCTTTTTTAATGTCGTTGACTAGTCTTTAAATGACTTATGACAGTCTTTACATCCTTTAGCCCACGCACCGAATGCTTTACCAATTACTTTCTGATCACCACTTTTTGCTGCAACCGCAAGTTCATCCGCATATTGCTGGAAAGCGACTGCTTTTTTCATAAAAGTGTCGTTATCGCTCCACACCGCGGGAAGCGCTGATGTTTCGCCTTTGTCTGAACCTGCAACAAATGCTTCCCATGGCATTTTTGATAAAGCGGCAGCATTATTTGCTCGCATTTGGAAGCGCTCAGCATCAAAAGGGACTTTTCCTTTTAACATGTCGCCCATATCACCAATTTGTACACGGATCATAGAAAACGCAGCTTGGCGGTATTCAATCGCGTCGCTAGGTTCTTCGAATACGGTGCTTGCTGTTGCGCCTAGTGCCAGTGTCGATAACATGGTACCTAATACTAAGTGTTTTAATTTCATTCCTTTTGCCCCTTTAGATGTCATAAAGATAAACTGTTTGAGTTGTATCTTAGCTAGGTGTTTTATTCAAGTGTAATGCGGTTAATCTTAACTTAAGTTTAATTTAATCATTAATATCAATGTCAGCGAAGATCATCCCGCGTCGCATGCTACGTGTTGCTAAGAAAACTTCGCCAAGTAACGATAAAAAGCCACAAATGAGCAGTGCCATCGCAGCCACAAAGCAACTGGCAATGGTCACACTTAAGTTGATAGAGTGAATGTGTGATAAAAATAAACACATAACCACGGCGCACACGAGCAAAGCACTTAATACACTTGCACTAAATGCAATATGAATACAGCGAGAACGTTTTAGCAGGGCTCTTAATTCTGTGGTCAGTGACTTATTGAACTCTTCGTCGGTACTGACTTTTAGCTTTCGCTCTAACTGCCTAGCGCGGTCTGTAATACGCGCTAAACGATTTGATAAAACACCTAAGGTTGCCGCAATACCGGTGATTAAAAAGACTGGAGCGACAGCGGTTTGTATAACCTTTGCCATCGTTAGTATGTTAATGACTTCTGAGTTCATTGTGCCTTACTCTACTCTAAAAATACTACTTTCGTTTACAAACGTTTACATCAAATTTATGATGTCAAAGCTCAATTAAAACAATGGGGTAGATTAACATTGGCACCTTTTGTAGGTTGTAATGTAACCATAATGTAATCGAGATGTTGTTCTGGTTTGTGTTTACGTTTTATATTGGTACTGAAACGTAGTTTCAATCACTATTTAGACGATAACATAACATATCCCAGGGGAACCCATGTCTAATAATCTAATAAAAAGAACAGCCGTTGCTTTAGCTGTGACTAGTGCACTATGTGCCAGCGCGCAAGCGAATGATTTTTCAAAATATAATCTAGCAGGTAAAGAATTAATTAAACCGAGTGCGGTAAGTAAAAAAGAACAAAATACTCGCAGTGAAGTGACTAGTTGGTTAGTTAAATTAAATGTGCCAGCAACTATTAATGCAAAAAGTTTAGGGGCAGATGTTGCCTCAGTTCAAGCACAAGCCAAATTAGCACAAGCCAGTGTAGAGCAAGCTATTCAGAGTATGGACTTACCCGTTCAAGTTGTAGCTAAGACATCAACACTTGTAAGCTCGGTTGTACTGAATGGTAACAAACAAGATATCGCAAAATTACTTTCAAACTCGCAAGTTGAAGGTATTTATCCCGTCTATGATTACAAATTACATGTAGCTGATAGTGCTGACTATATTGAAGCGACTCCACTTGTAGCGAATGGCTTAGCGACGGGTCAAGGTGTACGTGTTGCTGTACTAGATACAGGTATTGATTATACGCACACTGCATTTGGTGGTGAAGGCACTGAAGCTGCCTATGAAGCAGCCATTGCAGACCCTACAACTGTTGATTGGCCGCAAGGAAAAGTGCTTGGTGGTTTCGATTACATTAATAATGATGCGGATCCAATAGATGTAACGACAAACCATGGTACGCACGTATCTCACTCTGTGAATGGCATTGCACCAAATGTTGATTTATTTGTTTATTCAGTGTGTGCTGCTAACTGTCCAGGGTTGGCGCAATTACTTGCGTTAGAGAATGCGATGGACCCTGATGGTGATGGTGATATTTCTGATCGTGTAGATGTCATTAATATGTCTTTAGGTGGTGACTATGGTGACATTGCTAACGACGCGGTTGGACTTTTCATTAATGAGGCTGTAAAGCTAGGCACTAACGTGGTTATTTCAGCGGGTAATGATGGTGCATACCCATTTATTGTTGGTGGTCCGAGTACAACAGAGAATGCGTTGTCTGTTGGAGCAATGACTCACCCTACAGAAGAGCAGTCAGTTGCTAGCGGTACAGTTAACGATGAAGAAACTATTGTTCAACCAGCTAGCTTCGGTCCACAAACTGCATTTAGTTACACAAATGACAACATTGAATTAGTTTACCCAGAAGCAAATCAAACAGCGTGTGAAGCATTTGCTGATGACGTTGATTTTACTGGCAAAGGTGTGATTATTGACCGTGGTGCGTGTGCATTCACAGTTAAAGTATTAGCAGCTCAAGCAAAAGGTGCAGAGTTCGTTGTCATTGCAAATAATACAGATGATGGCACGCCAGCACCTATGGGCGGTGCCGATGCAGCAGTCACAATTCCTTCTGTAGGTGTAACATTTACAGCAGGTGCTGCGCTTAAAGCGGGTGGAACATTTAACTTAACTGTTGAGCGTTTAGTATTGTCTGGTGCAATTGCAGACTTTACATCACGTGGTCCATCAATGGGCGGTTTATTAAAACCAGAAATTACCGCGCCGGGCGTGAACATTATGACGGCTCACCCAGGTCTTGGTGATGGTTTAACAGGCGCTACAGGTACTTCGTTCTCTGGTCCTATCACGGCTGGTGCAGTGAGTTTACTGAAAGAAGCATTACCAGAGCGCAATGCACTTGAAATTAAAGCAACGTTAATGAATACCGCTAACTTAAACGTAACAATGGAGCCATTAGCACTTAACCCAGATGCTGAACTTGCGCCAATTAGTTACATCGGTGCGGGTTTAGTTGATGTTAATAAAGCTGCAAACTTACCTGTTGCTGCTTGGGCAGCAGATACCAAACAAGCGGCTCTTTCGTTTGGTTTAGTGAATGCATCAGAAACAGTTAAATTAACAAAAACGGTACAAGTTAAGAACTTCTCGAATGAAGTCAAAGTGTATTCGCTTTCTTTAGAACAGCGTTATCAAAACGATATTGACCGTGGTTCATTCTCATTAGATTACCCAGAGACAATCACTGTTCCTGCAGGTCAAACGCTATCATTTGATGTGACAGCAACGATTGACCCTACTACATTACCAGAATGGACACTGACGGATGATAACATTGGCTCGCAAGCAGTCACTGCTGATTTAACAAACTTAGAGCTTGATGGTGCGTTAGTCTTCTCTGATGGTAGTGAAAGAGCATTCCACCTTGTGTATCACGTATTGCCAAAAGCAAACGCTGCAATGAGCTTTACTCCTGTGATGACAGAAGATGGCCTTGCTCATACGTTAACTAATACTGGTGCAGTGGCACTTGAACCAGTATTTGCACCAACAGTAATGACTGATGAAATAGATGAAGACCAACGCTTTGATTTAGTGGGCGCGTCAATTGAGACGTTTGCTGTGCCAACAGAAGTCTGTGCAAGCGGTTTTGTTACTTTAACTACGGTAGTGATGAATGAAGGTATCACTCACTCTTATGTGGGTGGCTTTATGGCTGACTTCGATATAGACCAAGATGGTACATACGATGTAACAGTTCAAAATGGTAAACTTGAGTGGTTCTATGATGTTGAGCCTGGTACTGCAATTACCTTTACACATGGTTATGGAAGCAGCTCTGGCGCGCTGAATAATATCTATCAAATCATTGGTAATAATCACTTAACAATGCAAAGCTGCTTGGGTGATTTTGGTTTAACTGCTGAAGATATTGGTAAAGTCTCAGCAAATGTTCGCTTCCGTACAGAGGAAGAAACATGGACACCAATCGCTACAGGTGCAGGCGATGTTGCAATGGGAACATATACGTTTACTGATGCTTCTAATGATGTATATGCTGTACTTGTGAATGAAGCTGGTGAAGCAGTAAGCTCAGTTGAGCCTGGTGCATCAGCAACGCTATTAAACGCAGGTGCAGACTTCATGATCCTGTCTGATTCAGGTTCTAAAGCATTTGTAGCAACACCTCGTGATGACGCAAATTCAGCCCCAGTTCTTTCTGATGCAATGTTTAGCGTTGATGAAAATACATCGACAGGTACTGTTATTGGCACACTTGAAGCAACATACAGTGCAGATCTTGCAAACCCTATCTCTGAGTTTATTGTACTCAGTTCCAATTCAACAGCTGTTTCAGTAACTTCTGAAGGTGATGTTGTTGTAATGGATGAAGCAATGCTTGATTTCGACGCAGGACTTGTGTCTATAGAGATAGAAGTTGTGGTAACTGACTCTGCTGGCAATATTTCTGAACCGGCTATGGTTACAGTAATGGTTAATAACTTAGCAGATGAAGCCGCTGAAATGATGCCAGTTGTGGAAGCGGGTCAAATGTTTACTGTTCAAGAAAATGCAGTGTCAGGAACAGTGATTGGTACTGTTTTGGCATCTGATCCAGACGCTGAAACTACGCCAATTGTTTCTTACTCAGTAGAAGGTCATGATGGTATTGCTATTGATGAAATGGGCAGCCTGACTGTTGTAGGTGAAATTGATTTTGATACAACACCAGTTATCGAATTAATGGTTACTGCGATAGACAGTGCTGAAAATATGTCTGAGGCTGTTCTAGTTACTATTGAAGTTACAGAAGACCCAGCAGAATCTAAGCCTGTTATAGCTTCAGGACAACGCTTCTCTGTTGATGAGAATGTTGCTTTAGGTACTGTGATTGGCACGTTAGAGTTCTCTGATCCTGATTCAGATGAAACGCCAGTTGTTGAATTTATCGTATCGGGTAGCAACTTAGTTACTGTTAATACTAATGGTGTTATTAGTGTTGCGAGCGAGCTTGATTATGAATTCCAAAGTGAATTTACATTCTCTGTAATTGCTGTTGATTCTGCCGGCAATATGTCAGACGCAGTAAACGTTGAAGTTGAAGTGAATGACATTCGTAGTAATGACGATGATGATAAAGATGATTCAGGTTCATTAGCATGGTTAACTTTACTAGCTGCACCGTTTGCATTTATGCGCCGTCGCAAGCAAAAGTAATGACTTGATTTGTAATTAATAAAGGGAGCTTCGGCTCCCTTTTTACATTGCTTCACAAAGCATGCTTATATCTTGCTCTGTTTTTACTTATATTGGAGGATGAATAATAAAAAATACAACAGGAATCTCATGAACGTTGGTTACTCTCTCTGCTTTGCAGCACTCTCATTTGCCGTTTTAACGGCGTGTAATAAAGTCCCTGATACCGCACATAATATTGAGCAATCACGTATTACAGAAAATGCAGTTATAGCGGCACCTATTGCAAAAAAAATTCGCCATGAAATGAGTATTCATGGTGATACGCGTGTCGATAACTATTACTGGATGCGTGATGATGCGCGTAAAAATGAGGCGGTAATTGCCCACCTCACTGCTGAAAATACTTACGTAGATCGCACGATGGCGCATACAAAAGCGCTGCAAGATACACTTTTTAATGAGCTTAAAAGTCGTATAGAGAAAGACGATAACTCTGTGGCTACCAAAAAGGGAGACTATTATTACTCATCGCAGACGCGAGGTGATGATGAGTATCCAATTTATGTGCGAAGCAAATCCAGTGATGGTAACAACCAACAAGTCATATTGGATGTTAATGAGCTTGCTAAAGAGCATGACTACTTTGCTGTAACAGGCTTAGAGGTAAGCCCTAATGGGCATTTATTGGCATACGGTGAAGATACTTTAAGTCGGCGTATTTATACCATTAGAGTGAAAGACTTGGTCAGTGGTGAGCGACTGGCAGATACGATAGAAGGGAGTGAGGGAGATGTTGTTTGGGCAAATGACAACCGCACTTTTTACTACATTAAAAAAGATCCACAAACGTTATTAGGTTATCAGGTTTATCGCCATACATTAGGCACCCCACAAGCTGATGATGAACTGGTTTATGAAGAAAAAGATACTCGCTATTACACCAGCATAGGTAAGAGTAAAGACCATCAAAAAATCTATATTTATCATGAAAGTACTAGTGCTTCTGGTGTCTCTGTTATTGATGCAAATGACACAGGTACTTTGCCGAAGCGGTTCATTGAGCGTGAACCAGAACTTGAATATAGTATTAAAAAGCACGGGGATTGGTACTACATAGTCACCAATCTACATGCCGTTAATTTTCAATTAATGAAGGTACATCAATCACAAGCGCATGATAAAGGCCATTGGCAAACGGTGATTGCGGGTAGGGATAACGTTAAACTTGAAGATATCGAGTTATTTAAGAATCATTTGGTATACAAGGAACGTGAAATGGGGCAAACCCGTTTAACTATTCGTGACTTACGAAACCAAAATGAACAAGTGATTGTTTTTAATGATCCAACTTATATGGTTGATAGCTATGGAAATTTTGAGCTGGATAATCCTCGTTTACGTGTTTACTACTCAAGTATGACAACCCCAGATACCCATTACGATATCGACCTTATAAGCGGCGAAAAAACAGTGCTTAAGCAGCGCAACGTTTTGGGTGACTTTACGCCAAGTAACTATGCATCTGAGCGTATCTATGTAACAACCCGTGATGGTGTTGATGTACCGGTCAGCCTTGTTTATCGTAAAGATAAGTTTAAAAAAGATGGCAGTAACCCTCTTTTACAATACGGATATGGTTCGTATGGTGCGACGATGGATCCGCGTTTTTCGAGCTCGCGTTTGAGCTTACTCGACCGCGGTTTTGTGTTTGCGATTGCACATATTCGTGGCTCTCAAATGCTTGGTCGCCCTTGGTATGAAGATGGCAAATTACTTCATAAGAAAAATACGTTTAATGACTTTATTGATGTAACTAAATCTTTAGTTGCACAAAAGTATGGTGACAAAGAACGCATATTTGCCATGGGAGGCAGTGCCGGAGGGTTATTAATGGGGGCGGTCGTTAATCAAGCGCCAGAGCTTTATAGCGGGGTGATTGCTGCAGTGCCATTTGTTGATGTAGTCACCACGATGTTAGACACAAGTTTACCACTAACAACCAACGAATATGACGAGTGGGGTAATCCGAATGAAAAAGTATTTTACGATTATATGCTGTCATATTCACCGTATGATCAAGTAAAAAAACAAGCCTATCCTCATATGTTGGTCACTACAGGGTTACATGATTCGCAGGTGCAATATTTCGAACCTGCAAAGTGGGTTGCTAAACTGCGCGAATACAAAACAGATAACAATTTAGTACTGTTTAAAACAGATATGGAAGCCGGGCATGGAGGGGCGTCGGGACGCTTTAAAAGCTTACAAGACACCGCCTTGTACTATGCCTTTATGCTTGATTTAGCGGGTTATCAACAATAAGCAAAAAGGCATCAATGCGCTTTTATTGATGCCTATTTTGATAAGTTAAAGCGAAACTGGCTGCCTTTCCCTAAGGTACTCTTCACTTCGATATTACTGTCCATTAGGGTTAGTAAGTGCTTGCATATTGCTAACCCTAGCCCTGATGTTCCTCGTTTTATACTGTTTCGTGCTTGATAATGTGGCTCAAAGATCGCGTGTAACTCGTCTTCGTGTATGCCGATACCCGTGTCTGATACTGTGACGTAAAGTTGCTCACTTTGCTGTGACACGCTAATTGAGACAGTGCCCTTTTCCGGAGTATGGCGAATAGCATTTTCGATCAGGTTGGTTAATATACGTTCTAGTTTGGCAATATCCGTGGTCACGGTGAAATCGCAGATTTCAGGGATAACCTGGAGAGTTATGCCGGCTTTTTGTGCAGTTAATGCTAGCTTGGCCAGGCAATCATAAATAAGCTCTCCTAGATTAAAGGTTTCTGTGTTTATTTTTACTTGGCCACTTTCTAAGTGCGCTAGTTCGAAAATTTGTTCTATTAACAGTTTTAACTGCTGGCAGTTATCCATAGCAAGGCTTAAGTAGTGCTGTTTTTCGTGTTCATTCAAATGACTTTTGGGTTTTTTTATTACTTCAATAAATCCGTGCAATGAAGCAAGCGGTGTTCTTAAATCATGCGAAAGGTGAGTGAGTAACTCGCGGCGCTGTTTATCTGCCTGTTGTAACGATTTTAATTGCTCATCAATGCGAGACAACATGCCATGAACTCCTTTGCTTAAGTTACCTATTTCATTGTTACCCGAATAGCGTGGGCTTTGTGTCATTTTTGTTAAGCTGTAATTTGCCGCTCTAATTTGGCAAATCTCGTTATTTAGCTGCGTGAGGGGTAAGGTAAAAAATCGAAAGAGAATAAGCATGATAATAAGTAACGTAATGACTGCAACTACAAACCCTATTGCACCAATCTTAAGAATGTCATTACTTTTAATATTATTAAGTAAAGTATCAAAGGTTTGACCACCAATAATCACGTACAAATAACCTTGCAATTGTTGTTGGTTATAAACCGGCGCGGCAGAGAATATTTTTTGGGTATTACTGCGAGGATCATCACCGTAAATCGGTGTTGTACTCGTTTTATTAATTAGTTCTTTGATAGGGACGAGATTTATTTTTTGTTTAATTACTTGCCCAGGTTTAGCCGAATAGGTCAGTAACTTACCGGTTGAATCAACAAAGTAGAATTCAAAAGCCGGGCCGAGGATCATCAAGGTATGAAATAAGTTCTCCAAAGCTTTATAGTCATAGACACCTTGTTTAATTAATGGATTGTCATTCACTAGGTGCTCAGCTAACTGTAAATGCAGGTTTTGTTGTGCATGATCTTGGGCGCTTTGCTCCAGCTGTTTACTCCAGTTGAATACCAGTGCACACAACAGGCTAAAAATAAATATGAACGACCATGCGAGCTTTTGATATAAGGTCATCGAGTGCATTAATTGGCACTCAACTGACGAGGGTTTAGTTTATAGCCAACACCCCAGACGGTTTCTATAAATGGTGTTTGATGGTATTGCTCAAATTTACTCCGCAGACGGTTGATATGTGAATTCACTGTATGCTCATAACCACTGTGTTGATAACCCCACACTTGGTCGAGTAATTGTTGTCGGCTAAATACGTGGTTCGGGTGCTTGGCAAAATACACCAGTAAATCAAACTCGGTGGCGGTTAAGTTAATTGCTTGGTTAGCTAAAAATGCTTGGTGGCTGGCAAATTCTATGTGCAGTTTGCCTAGTTGTATTATGGGTTGTTTCTCAGTTTGCTCGTTACTTGATTGTGCCATAAGAAGCTGTGCGCGATGGCGTAGTTGGGTTTTTATACGTGCCTGTAACTCTCTGGCGAAAAAAGGTTTGCAAATATAATCATCTGCTCCCATTTCTAACCCTATAACTCTATCCATATCGCTGCTAAGAGCGGTTAGTAAAATGACTGCGATAGTTGGGTAATGTTCCTTAACTTTTCGACATAAACTTAATCCATCCATCTGCGGCAAGTTTATATCTAGTAATACAAGCCCATAGTGATTGCTAGCAAGCTTTTTAATCGCTGATTCAGCACTGCATGCTTCATCAATGTGTAGGTTTAAGCTTTGTAACTGGGTGGCGATCAAGTGTCGTATAGTTCGGTCATCTTCAACAATTAATACTTTTTCTGTGCGCATAGTCATATCCAAATCGCTAAGGCACCTCCCTATGCCCTCAGCGTAAGTGGGTGCTATTATTATTGCGTCCGCGTTATGATTATCTGAGCAACAGGGTTATCAAATTTATGTTGGTTCGTTAGCACTGAACTTCGTAAACCATCATCTTGGCTAACAACACCAGGGTGCATTGCTACACTGTTGATATCATCTCGGCTTTCGTTAAAACCTTCTCCTGAGTCAGCAGGACCTGGGATCGTACCATGTGCTTCTGAGTTGGTCTCTGTACCAGCATCATAAGCATGACTATGGCGAGAAAGTGATTCATTAACAGCTAACGAAGACACGTCTATAGCATTAAGACCGGTAAAAGCGTCATTTGTATTCACCAACATTGTCGCTAAGCTAATCTTTAATGATTCAAGCTGCTCCGTGGTGAGTGTAAGAGTAAGTTGCTCTCCCGGAGGTAGTGGGCTTTCAGCACTCTGAGCGTGTGTTGCAAAATCAACGGTTAATAGTTGGCTGTTATCACCGCCCTCGGCCATTCTTTCTAATGCCTCTGAAGCAGAGTTTCCTATTTGCCATAGCATACCCTCTGTGTGAGCGATAAGGGCAACAGGAGAAAAAGGTTGTGCGGCGGTTAAATTGGTTATTGTCACAGTAAATTCGTAGCTTGTCGGAGTGACAACCACGGGAGGTTTTACTTCCACATCATTGTTATCTGAATCACTGCATGCTGCGAGGCTTACACCCAGCGCGAGTATAATTAAGCTTTTTGAAAAGCGCATAACGGCCTCCTACTTCACGGTTACAGTTAACATCGCAACAGGGTTAAGCCATCTGTGTACTGTATTATTAAGATCACTGATACCCGCTTCGAGGTCGTCATCACCTAAGTTACCTGGATGAATGTGTACCATGGTATTGTTTTCGTTACTTGTTACACCACTTGCTCCACTACCAGCATTCCCACCAGGTGCCGCAGGAATACCTAAAACACCTAACGCACCCGCACCCTCAACAACACGTTCATCATTGGCTTCTGTACCCGCATCATAAGCATTTAAATACACGGTGTAAGTTCCTGCTTGCGATGGAATCATCCAGCTATCTAAGCCGACAAAACCATCATTGGTGGGGAGTAACATTGCAGTTAGCGATAAATAATTGTTGCCATCGCTGGTGGTTAATGTGGCCATAGTGGAACTGGTAGGCGCTAATAAGCCTTCTGCAGGATTCGCAACCATGTCACTACTTGCAGCAGTCGCTTCATTAATTAAAGGCTCTAAATTTCCGCCTTCAGCCATTGTTTGTAATGCCGTTGAGGCAGGCATTGCTACGTTAAATAACTTATGTTCACTGTTGTGGGCTGCAATGAGCACTGGGGTAAAATGTAACCCTTGGGTGAGGTTGGTCAGTTTAATGTCCAGTTCAGCCGCTTGGCCTAAAAAACTAGTCAAAGCGCTGGCTGCTAACATTGATAAAGGTAAAGCTTTCATTGTTCTTTCCTGTTTTTGATGATTTAAAAACAGTATCAAAGCGCAATATCAAGAAAGCCTCACGAAGTTATCACTTTTTTATCACAGCAAATTAAGTAGCCGTTCAAGGGCGTATACATCTTCGCCATTTTCTTCTTGAATCAGTCGGTTATCTTCATCGAGTAGCAATAGGCGAGGAATCCCTTTGTTTGCATAGGCATTATAAATTGTGCGATTTTCATCACTGATAAGCGGATAGTTAAGATGGTAGTCACGTTTAAACTGTGCCAACGACGTGGAATTTTCTTCACGGCCAATCGCAATAATTTGCAGTTCAGAATTATTGACCCATGGACTTGCTTGTAATTGCTCAATAGTACGCTGAGAATCAGCGCACCAGGTGGCAAATAAAATAATTAGTTTTTTCTTATTCTTAAGTTGTACGATATAGTTTTCAATATCAGTAAATTGGCTATGTTTAAATGATCCGCCTGGTTTAATAAACGTGACGTAATCGTTTTGAGGTAACGCTGGGGTCGTAGCTTGCTTTGCTCCGTTTGAAGAACAAGCGGTTGCTAGAAAACTACAGAGTATCAGTGTTATGCGTGTTTTTTTCATTTGCATCGTGAGCGTTTAATTTTTAATCTGCCCTCATAATATAGGCAAATGAAAAACGAAAACAATACAACAAGGAGATAAAATGGAAGATAATCAAAAAGTTGAATTAGTGGAATGTAATAAAGAGCAACGCACTTGGGCGATGTTATGCCACTTAAGCTCGTTTGCAGGGCTGTTGATCCCCTTTGGTTCCGTGATTGGTCCGCTTATAGTGTGGCTTGCTAAAAAGGATGAAATGCCATTAGTCGCCGAGCATGGCCGTAAATCACTTAATTTTCAATTAACCATGATGATCGCCTACATCGTGAGTTTTTTACTTATCTTTGTAGTGATTGGCGTGATTTTACTGCCTGTGATTGCGGTGTTTGCTTTTATCATGGTGGTGGTCAGTGCAATTAAGGCCAATGATGGTAAAGACGTTAACTACCCGTTGAGTATTGAATTTATAAAATAATGGGATTGCAATATACTGTTAAAGCTCAGTAACCGTGCTGAGCTTGTCTTTTTTGGTGTGTAATGGCCTATTTATCACTTTTTTTTACTGCTTTTATTTCAGCCACCTTATTACCGAGTTCCTCAGAATTAGTCATGACAGCGATGGTAGCCAAAGGCAACTACGTTTTATGGTTACTGTGGCTTAGTGCCACCTTAGGCAATGTGTTAGGGAGCTGTGTAAACTATTGGTTAGGAACACAAGTTTTACGTTTTAAAAACCGTAAATGGTTTCCGGTGTCAGAAAAATCAATTAAAAAAGCAGAAACGCAATTTAACAAGTACGGCATATACAGTTTGTTGTTTGCATGGCTGCCTGTTGTGGGCGACCCTCTGACAGTGGTTGGGGGAATATTTAGAGTTAAATTTTCTGTGTTTTTGATATTAGTTGCCCTTGGCAAAGGCGCACGTTATTTAGCCGTGCTTGCCTTCGCGGTTGGGCTAGAAGGGTTGCTTTAGTCTTTTTGCCAGTCAAGTGTGAGTGACACAGAGTCAGCAAAGCGAAGAGCATGAGGTTTATCAACGCGCACTTTAGCGTAATGAACGCTCTGGTGCTCATGGCAAATTGCCAGTATCTCTGCAACGAGTTTTTCTAAGAGTAAAAAATGCCCTTGCTCCACAAGACTGATCACCTCTTTAGTGATGGTTTTATAGTTGAGCGCTTTATCAACGGCATCTGTTTCACATGCTTGGTCAGCCGGGTAGTGAATTTCTAAGTTGATCACCACATCCTGCTTTTTTTCCCGCTCGTCTGGGTTAAAACCAATAAAGGTTCTCAGTCTTAAATTCGTTACATTAATAATTGCATTGGCCATAATTACCCTCTAACTAGTTGTAAAAACTCGTTACGGGTTTTTGGATCAGCCCTAAAGTTGCCAAGCATCACTGAGGTGCGCATGCTTGAGTTTTGTTTTTCAACGCCACGCATCATCATGCACATGTGTTTCGCTTCAACAATCACCCCCACGCCTTTTGCTCCAGTGACTTCTTCAACTGCTTTCGCTATTTGATGAGTAAGTTGCTCTTGGATTTGAAAGCGACGTGCAAACATATCAACAATACGTGCAAACTTTGATAAACCAAGTACTTTACCATTTGGAATATAAGCAATGTGGCAACGACCAACAAAGGGTAGCAAGTGATGCTCACACATTGAGTAAAGTTCAATATCTTGAATTAATACCATGTCATCAGCATCTGAGGTAAACACCGCGTTGTTGGTAATTTCATCTAACGTTTGACGATAGCCTTTTGTTAAATATTCCATCGCCTTTGCGGCACGCTTAGGTGTATCTAGTAAGCCTTCGCGTTGAGGGTCTTCGCCTACAGCGCTAATAATGCCTTGGTAACTCTTTTTTAAATCATCGTGCATAGGTTTCTCAATAATTCGTTATTTTAAATGTCTGCCACCATCAACGGGCATCGAACGGCCTGTGATGTAATGACTGTTAAGTAGTAGCTCTACACTGTTAATAATTTCGGCGCAGCCGGGCTCAATACCCATCAACGATTTTTTCAATGTTTTGGCTTTGTATTCGTCGCTATCGTGTTCATTAAAAATGATGAGTGAAGGGGCGATAGCATTGACCTTGATTGCTGGGGCAAATTTTGCAGCAAATGATTTTGTTAAGTTATCAAGCGCGGCTTTACTCGCAGAATAAGCAAGGTGTTTAGGGCTGCCTTTTTCAACTACGTAATCAGTAAGATGAATAATATCGGCAGGGTGTCCTGTGTTTTTTTGATAATTAAGTAATAAGTCTGCCGAAGCGAGATTTATTAAATAGGGGGCTTTCGCGTGAATGCGCATCATGTTGTCGAACAGGGCAGCATAATCGTGATTATTTGCTTCGCAGTCCCAGCTTGAAGCGTTGTGAATAATTGCTTTAAGCTGGTTTGTGTGACTTTTTAATTGTTCAATAAAGTGCGCAATTGCTTCGTCGTTATTAAAATCTGCATGAATGCAGGTTGCCCCTTTTCCAGCAAGTGTATCAATCGCTTCATGACGTGTGCGATAAGTGACAATGATTGCTTGCCCTTGTGCTAAAAAGTGCTCTGCTAAAGCAAGTCCTATACGTTGACCTGCACCAGTAATTAAAATGGGCGATGACATAAATTAATATAAATCCTTAGACTTTTTAATGCGATAAGGTATGCATTAAGAGTACGTTACTGTAACAACTATAAACCAAATTACAGAACTATTTCATCTTTACTGCAATCATGTAAGCAAAACTTTTACGTATCTAATCTCTATATAGATCATTTGCTGAACTTCAAGAGTCAGGCATAATAATCGCACTCGAGGTTCTTCTAGCTGCTTATGTTTGCTTTTTTAAGGTCATGGCATTGGTTACGGTTTATGCCATGGCTGTTCATTATCAGTGTGTACTGTTCCTTATTATTTTCTCAAGGAGCCACCGGGCTAATGGGTCACTTTATGGCGCAAGTGAGTATTGCCGCCACGATGGCTCTCGGATCCTTTGTTGCCGGAGGTACGGCATTAGGGGGCGGGGCGGTGGCGTTTCCTGTGATGACCAAAGTATTAGCAATAGAGCCTGCAACAGCTAAAGTTTTCTCTCTAGCGATTCAAAGTTTTGGTATGACAGCCGCGGCTTTAACAATTATTTTTGGTCGTATTGCCTATTACAAGCACGTGGTGTTGATTGCTGCGCCTTTGGCAATTGTGGGCGCTATTTTTAGCTTACTGTTTATTGCAGATTACGTGCCTCGCTTAGTCGTGAAAGGGGTATTTAGTTCACTACTGTTGTGTTTTGCGCTCACATTAGCGTGGCGTATTTACCGACGAGCCCAGCATATTTGCAGTCAAACTGATATTACCGTGAATAAAGCGCGAGTGGCGCTGGTGGCTGTTATTGGTGGCATTGCATCGGGGTTAGTTGGTTCAGGGGCTGATATTGCCATATTTGCACTGCTCGTCATTGCATACAATGCGAATATTCAACGTGCGACAGCAACCACGGTGATTATAATGGCGTTGACTTCGGTGGTGGCCAGTTGTGTAAACTATTTCTTTCTTAACGTAGTTACTGCGCAGGTTGAAGCGTATTTATTAGCCGCGATCCCTGTGGTTGTGCTTGGTGCGCCATTGGGGGCGTATGTGTGTGCGCGGGTCAAAAGCGGGCAATTAATAGGCTTTTTATTGCTGTTAATTGCCCTTGAAGTGTCATTTACGGTTTATGAGCTGTTAAATGCAGTTTAAAGCGCGTCGTAAACAGTGGGGATAGCTTGGCGTTTGTGCTGTGTACGCAGGTAAATCGCCGTTAGTTTTTGCTCTACTTCACTGCTCACATCTTTCCCTTCTAAAAAGTCATCAATTTGCTCATACGTTAAGCCGAGCGCCTCTTCGTCGGTTAAACCTGGGCGGTCACATTCTAGGTCGGCTGTTGGTGCTTTGTGTACGAGCAGTGCTGGGGCACCTAAGTGCTCGGCAAGCGCTCTAACTTGACGTTTCGACAGACCAAACAATGGCGCAAGGTCGCATGCACCATCACCAAATTTAGTGTAAAACCCTGTGATATTTTCAGCACTGTGATCTGTGCCTACAACGAGGCCTTGGCAAAAACCAGCAATTTCGTATTGCGCGACCATACGTTGGCGAGCTTTAACGTTACCTTTAATGAAATCGATTTTTGCTTGTACAGGCAATTCACCCCCAGCGCCGATGACAGCCGCCATAGCTTGCTCATGCATGCCATCCACAGCGGCTTTAATATTAACGGTCATGCGCTTGCTGGGTTGAATAAAGTCAACGGCCATTTGCGCTTCGTCTTCATCGGCTTGAATACCGTACGGTAAGCGCACAGCAATAAATTGATACTCGTTGGTGTTATGCTCTTGGTTTAATTCATTCACGGCTAATTGACATAAACGGCCACAGGTTGAAGAGTCCACACCGCCACTAATACCTAATACTAGCGAGCGCGAGTGCGCAGCAAGCAGTCGGGTTTTAAGAAAGTTGACGCGTCGAGTGATCTCCGCTTTTACGTCAATCGTGGGTTGGACTTTCATTTCTGCCAGAATATCGGCACGCATGGTAGAGCTCCTATTTATGTTATTTTTGGCGTTGAATCTAGGGGTATTATGTTACGGGTCTGCTTTTTATTAAAGCCCTAAATGTGCTTTTATAGTGTCTATATGTCGCTTAAGTTCGTCGATCTCAGCCCGTAATTGCTCAACTTCATCGACACGATCGTGTTCAGGCTCTGCTGAATGCGTTATTTCATGTACGCTTTGTGGATCAACAAATAAATGTTGATAACGGCTTTCGCGTTTACCGGGCTCACGCGCTAAGCGAATAACATACTCTTGCTCAATTAGAGAGTTTAAAGCGCTTTCGACCTCATTGACGCTTGCAAACTCAGCAAGGCGATTACTGCGCGTTCTTAATTCGCCCGGCGTCTGTGCCCCGCGCAGTAATAACAAGCAAATAATGGCACGTTGCTGTTCGGTAAATTGCAAGCTGCCGAATTCAGTATTACAAAAACGGTGCGCGTACTTATTCACGCGACCCGACAGCCCCTCATCAACAGTGACAAGGCGTAATGCAATTAACTCATCAAGCGTGTCTTGCACATCGGCTTCAGTAAGAGAGAGCACAGGCTCCCGATTTGACTTTTGATTACAGGCATTGGTTAATGAATTTAAAGACAGTGGATAATGCTCGGGTGTTGTACTTTGTTTTTCGAGTAAACAGCCAATAACGCGTTGTTGATTAGGAGATAATTGCATTGTATTACTCTCTTTCTTGGTGGGTGTCTAACCACACGGATAGTTTTTTATTAAGTGAATCAAAGTTTAGCGGCTTGGTTAAATAATCATTCATACCGGCGTTTAAACAGCGCTCTTTATCGCCTTGCATCGCATTAGCTGTAAGCGCAACAATACTAACTTCGCGATGTGCTGTGCCTGCATCGCCGTTACGAATTGCCCGTGTCGCTTGGTAACCGTCCATTTCAGGCATTTGACAATCCATTAAAATTAATTCGTAGGGCATATGTTCTCGGTTTGCGATTTTTGCAATTGCTTCAAGGCCATTTTCGGCAATGTCAAAGCTAATACCGGCTTGTTTTAGCAGCGCGCCTGCAACCATCTGATTTACTTTATTATCTTCAACTAACAGTATTTGCGATGCCGAATTTACAGTGTACGTTGCTACTTTTTTTACTAAGGTTTCTTTATTGATTTGTTGCTGCTCGATATATTTATCGTTAGCAAGAGAGTTAAACAAATCAGAGGGCGTTAATGGCTTAAAGATAATACTCTCAACTTTCAGTGTTTGTCTTGTTTGTTTTTCTGTCAGACTCATCGGGGCCATTAAAATGCGTTTACAGCGGGTTGCATTAAAATGTGTTTTAAAGGCCTGTTTTTCGGCTGCACTTGCTTGCATATACAGTTGATAATCAACAAAAATGGCGTCGCAACGTTGACCATTTTGTTGTTTGGCGCGATTTAATAAACTGGCCATGTCGTTTATTTCTTCGACTTCTGCGCCCCATAATTGCAGCTGCTTTTTGGCGATATTACTGCTTAGAGTACAGCTGTCGGCAATTAATATCTGTTTTTTATCAATGATATGGCTAGGCTCGAGGGACTGTTTTTTATAATCTAATTTTACCTTAATGGAAAAGTTAAAGGTGCTGCCTTCGCCATAAGAACTAACCACATTGACATCACCCTGCATCAACTTACACAGCTGCTTTACAATAGCAAGACCCAAGCCCGTGCCACCGTATCGGCGCGTGGTTGAAGCATCGGCTTGGGTAAATGAATCAAATAATGTGGCTTGTTTTTCAGGTTTAATACCAACCCCAGAATCAACGACAGAGCAATCTAAATACATCGCATCGTCAATTTGTTTGACCGTCGCAATGACGATTATTTCGCCATCTTTTGTAAATTTAATCGCATTTCCGAGTAGGTTATTAATAATTTGTCGAATACGATTAGGATCGCTAATAATAAATTCATGGGTAATTTGGGTGGCATCAAGCACAAGCTTGGTGTTATTTTGCTCTGCTTTAATCGCAAATGACTCAACGGTGTCACCCAGTAGTTTTGATACATTAAAGCTAATATTTTCAATATCTAATTTGCCTGCTTCAATTTTCGAGAAATCTAAAATATCGTTGATAATATGCAATAACGACTCAGCAGATGATTGTGCTAATTGAATATGATGATTTTGTTGGCTATCTAACTTGGTTTGCTTGATGATATTAAGCATCCCAATTACGCCATTCATGGGCGTGCGTATCTCATGACTCATACTGGCTAAAAACTCACTTTTAGCTTTAACAGCCTGCTCTGCGGCTTCTTTCGCTTGCACCAGTTGTTGCTCGGTTTCTATACGACGTTGGCTTGCATGCAGACTACCAATCAGAGCAGCCACGGCAATTAAAAAGCTTTCTTCGTTTTTACTCCATTGCTGGCGACTATGGCACTTTTCAGCACATACCACCCCCATAGTTTTACTGCCTGTAGGAATAATCACCGTAAGCAGAGAGCGAATATCAAACTTATCAAGGTAATCCGTGTATAAGTCTTTAGTAAAGGGATGTTGTTGAGCATCGCTGGCGTTAATAACGGCATTATTGTTAATGGCATCAAAATAGTTTTGCACCTCAATCTGCTGCAAACAGATGGGGTCACTAAATTGTGGGTTGCTCTGATCATGAATAGCAAAAGTGTTGAGTGACTGCCTATCGTCGCTAAACAACCAAATGCTTGCACGGTCGACATTGAGCGCATGGCAAATTGCTTGCACAATTACATGCTTAGACAGGTTTAAGTTGCCAGTCAGGACTGCATCATTCACGGTTAAAGATGCTAAAATTTCGTTGTGTAGTGCTATTTTCTGGTTTTCAAGTTCAATTAGTTTGCGCGCATCTATATCTTGAATTGAGCCAAATAGCTTGATGCATCGACCATTCTTATGCTCAGCCTCACAGTGGACTAAAACCCAAACCGCATCACCTTTTGCATTAATAATTTGAATTTGTGTTTCAAAACTCTTGCCATGTTTAAGCGCCTGCTCGTAAAGGTGGCGAATTTTGTCGCGGCTAAAGCCCGCTTTAAAGCCGTTAAAATTGGTAGGCCATTCAGGTTGTTTATTTATCGGATAGTTAAATATTTGCTTGGTCATATCTGACCAATACATGCTTTTGGTTTCAAGATTAAAAGACCACGCGCCGATTTTGGCAAGACTGCTCATGGTTTCAAGCATTCGTTCGCTTTTGTATTGTCGTTCTAGCATTTTTAAGAAAAATAGCGATGCGCTAGCAAATAACGCACAAACCAAAATTATGGCTATCCTAAGTGGCCATATTGTTGAACTAGGAGGGCTCCAACCGGCTTTTGGCGCCGCATACATGCGCCATTCACCACCCGGAAATGTAATACTGAAACTGAGTGGCGTGTTTTCTAAAATATGCTTTTGACCATAAAAGAATTCACCGTGTTGGCCTTTGCCGTTTCGCCCTTGTAGCGCTACGTCGTAATGATTACCTAATGAGACCAAGCCAGAGTTGGTATAGATCTTATTAATATCAAGCACCACCGAGAGTAAGCCCCAAAATTTATGGTCAGGTGGCATAAAAACAGGCATTCGGGCGACTAATGCGTGGCCACCTTGCACCAATTCTAATGGGCCCGCCATGACAATGGTATTCTCGTCACGTGCTTTAATGGCATCATCGCGCTGTGCTGCATTCTCTAAAAAGTTAAGGCCAATCGACTTTTCGTTACCTTCTAATGGGTAGGCCATACGAATAACCATATCGGGCGCGCCACCAATATTTCTAAGCTCTGAAGAGGTCTCAAATAGAGGGGCTGCAATTTGTGCAAAGCGTGTTTGATCAAGGTTGGGCTCGGCAGCAACCGCGACCGCAAGGCCACGAACAAGCTGGATATTTGAAATGAGGATTGATTCAAGTTCAGCACGGTAGGCGCTTAATTTAGCCAGTTCTTGAGAGCGAAAGGCGTCTTTTCCGCGGTTGTAATTAATGTGATCTAATACAAAACCAATGAATACAATTAGCGCGAGCGAAAACCAGAAAGCGAGCCTGAGTTTTCTTAGCTTTTTATTGTCGTTTTCAGTCGCTAGCGGCATAAGTCTTATTGCGTATTATACTATCTTCCTACTATAGACAATTTCTGTCGTAATTAACAATGGACAATTGAGCTGTCCACGTTAAATTTAATTATTTGTATCGTAACACTATTTTTTCACAAAGCACGGGTTACTATACCCATGTATTTGTTACTTTCGCGCAAGGAATTTGGGCATGTTTAAGATAATCAAATGGTTACTAATAAGCTTACTTATAGTGGGGCTACTCGCTACGGGGATCACTTATGGTGTGTTGAATTTAAGTTTACCTGCTTTAGATGGTCGGGGAACCAGCTCGGCAATTACCCACTCAGTAAAAATTGAGCGCGATAAGCTGGGGCAAGCCATAATTCATGCTCAAAACCGTTTAGATGCTGCTTATGCACTTGGCTTTGCGCATGGGCAAGATCGCTTTTTTCAAATGGATTTATTGCGTCGAAATGCTGCGGGTGAACTCAGTGAGCTATTTGGAAAAGCAGCTCTAGGCCTTGATAAAAAAATGCGCTTTCATCAATTGCGACAACGCAGCCAAATTATGCTCGCACAGTTACCGGATAAAGATCAGGCTTTATTAAAAGCCTATACAGCGGGAGTCAATGAAGGGCATGCACAAGTTGGTTTCGACAGTTTTGAGTATATTTTAACGGGCGCAGAGGCCAAGCCTTGGCAAAGTGAAGACAGTTTACTGATTATTTTTAGTATGTACTTAGATTTGCAAACGGCAACCTTTGAGCGTGATAAAACACTGATTGAAATTGAACAACGGTACGGTAATGCAATGGTTGAATTTATAACTCAACCGAGTCCCTATCAAGCCGCGCTAGATAATAGTAAATTAGTCCCATATTCAGGCAAGATTCCCGCATTAAATGAGCCGCTGTGGGCGATGACTCACATTGATGAAAACCAAGAAGTAGGCAGTAATAACTGGGCAGTAACAGGCGATTTAACCGCCACAGGGTCGGCCATGTTATCGGATGATATGCATTTGTCGTTTGCTGTGCCAATCATTTGGTATCGCGCGCAATTGAATTACCCATTAAAGGGAGAAATGCAGCAAATTACAGGGGTGTCATTACCGGGAGCGCCCGCTATTGTTGTGGGCACTAATAATAAAATCGCTTGGGGGTTTACCAATGGGTACCTCGACACTGCTGATTGGGTTGCACTGGATGGAAAAGAAAAAATATGGCAAATCGACGAACCCATACTCTTAAATGATGGCAGCACTGAGCATTATGCATTAACGATGAGTGAATATGGCCCTGTGACAGAGATTAACGGTAAGCCATACGCCTTAAGCTGGGTTGCCCATCATGATTATGCTGTAAACATGGCGCTTTTAAAGCTTGAGCAAGCGCGCAATGTCGATGACGCTTTAGCGCTTGCAGAGTATGTTGGTATTCCGGTGCAAAACCTCATGGTGGTTGATGATAAGGGCAGTGCGGCATGGAAAAATATGGGGGCTATTCCAGCACGTAAAGTGCCTCATCAGCTTGCGGTATCGGAGCAAGATTACTCACCCAAATGGCATGATAATGAAACCGATCGCCCCTTTGTTAAAAACCCTGAGAGTGGTCGCCTTTGGACGGGTAATTCACGTGTTGTTTCTGCAGCAGACCATGCGCGTTTTGGTAATGGAGCGTATGCGATGGGGGCTCGTTCAGCGCAAATTCGCGATCGCTTATTTGAAAAACAACAGTTTAACGAACAAGACTTTTATGACTTACAACACGATAACGAAGCGCGCTTTTTAAAAGATTGGCATAATTTACTTGTTAATCAATTAACTGCTGCCGGTGATAAGTATGCTGTTTACTTAACAGCGCTTAACAACTGGCAAGCCTGTGCTTGTAGCGACTCAATAGGCTATACCTTAGTGAAGCGTTATCGAGACGAAGTTATTAATAGCCTATTTAGTCCTCTTGAAAACACACTTAAGTTAGACGGCGGTAGCTTGAAATATGTAAAGCGTGATTTAGAGCCTGCGCTTTGGCAACTGATTGAGGAAAAACCGGCACACTGGTTAAATCTAAAGTACAGCGATTGGCAGCAGCAAATGTTGGCCGCATTCGATCACACCGTCGCTAAATTAACGAAGCAGTATGGCAATAATTTACATAGTTGGGAGTGGGGAAAAGTGAATCAATTGGTGATTGAACACCCATTCGCTAAGCAGATCCCAGTGCTTAAAAAGCTGTTGAATATGCCAACGGCTCCGGGGTTTGGCGATACTTTTATGCCCGCAGTACAAGGTCGAAGTTTTGGCGCATCACAGCGCTTTATCGTACAGCCAGGTTATCTAGAAAATGCGATTATGGCGATTCCTGGAGGTCAGTCAGGTCATCCTTTATCGGAGTTTTACCGTGCAGGGTTTAATGATTATGTGTCTAGCGAGTTGACGCCACTGTTGCCGCAAAATATCGTACACAGTATTACGATTAACGCGATTAACTAACGGCGTCAATGTTATTAAATACGCTACTTTGTCCGGTCGCGATGGTGGTTTTATTTCGTCCTGAGTGCTTGCTTTTATACAATGCGGCATCTGCTTGTTGCAGCATGCACTCAAGCGACGCTAACGGTTGCCATTCAATAAGGCCAAAACTCATCGTGACGGTTAATTCAGGAAAGTCTTGATGCGGTTTAATGGCTGCAATTTGCTGGCGTAATGCTTCGACTTTGGCAAAGGCTTGTTGTTGATTGGTGTGCCCTAGTAGTAACAAAAATTCCTCTCCTCCCCAGCGCACCGCAATATCATTTTCAGTTAAAAAAGCACGAATAGCGGCAGAAATATTCAACAATATGGTGTCGCCTTTATCATGGCCGTAGCTGTCATTTATATTTTTAAAGTGATCAATATCAGCCATAACTAAGCAGAGGTTATCAGCGTTCTCAATGCTTTTTTTATGGGCTGCTAGGATGAGTTTTTTTGCAAAACGACGGTTATACAATTTTGTAAGTGGGTCACGAGAGGCCATTTCTGTCAGCTCTATTCGCTGTGATATCGTTATTTCTCTAATTAAGCCAATGCCATATACCATGGGTAATCCAGCGATAATGATGTTGATCACATTGATATGAGGAATGAGTTCAGGGTAGGAGAAGGTATAGGTTACTTCGGCAAAAAAGACGTATAACAAAGCAAAGGTGATGATCATTAAAAAGCTATAAATAGCAGCGCGTTTTAACGGCAATTGATAGTCGATCATTAAAATACAAGAAATTGTCCATAAATAAAATTGAAACCCTGCGCTGAGTCCCAGTGTTGCACATACCACCACTGCATGAATGAGCACTTCGAGGCAAAATACTCTCAGCGCTAATGAGGTTAATCCTTGGTTTATAAGAAAGATGCCACCGCCCCAAGCAAAAACACTTAATACGTTTACTATGGCAAGCGTATTGGCTCCAATGTGGGCAAAGGCAGGTATTAATAAGGCATGAACTGCTAACGCAAAATAAGCAATTCTAGAAATGATGAGAAACTTTACATGTTCAATTTCTTCTAATCCAGACTGCGTAGGTTGTTTAAGTAGATGTTTTATCAAACCAACCTCATAGATACAGACAGGGAGAATGTAAGTATAGATGATAATTTCAGCAGTGATCAGCTATTCTAGGTTATTCACATAGATAACAGTAAAAAAGTTCACAATTTGGGCGCAGGATTAAACACGTGTTCACCTGATATTTGCTAAGCTTAGGGTTTAGCATAACAAGCAAAAGATGCAGACTAGAATCAATTAGTTGAGAGAATAGTATGCACATTGCAGCTTGGTTTGTCCTCTCGTGCCTAAAAGGAGTATGTATGCCGGCAGAAAAAACGCATTTAGCGATCTGTAATTTAACGAAAGAGCAGTATCCACAAATAAAAACTTTAATGGATCAAGCCTATCCTGGGCTGGGGGGCGCGTGGCCAAGCCATACGATTTTCAGACTGATTGATCAATTTCCTGAAGGTCAAATCGGGATTGTGGATGATGGCGTTTTAGTAGGGATAGCACTGAGTGTGCAAGTTGATTATGCGCGTTTTTCTAACCCCCATACTTATGAAGATATTGTTGATGGTCATGACCGTGTCTTTAGTGATCCAGAAGGCGATGCGTTATACGGATTAGATGTGGTTATTTCATCGACCCACCGAGGTATGCGACTCGGTCGTCGTTTATATGACGCACGTAAAGAGCTTTGTCGTCAGTATAACTTACGCGCTATTTTAGCGGGCGGGCGTATTCCACGTTATTACAATCACAGCAGTGATATGTCGCCAATGGAATACATTGAGAAAGTTGATCACAAAGAATTATATGATCCGATTCTCAGTTTCCAGCTTTCGAATGATTTTCAGGTAAAGCGACTGCTTAAAAAATACCTACCTGAAGACCAAGAGTCAGTGGGCTACGCTACGTTGTTAGAGTGGAATAACATTATGTTTGAACCCACTGATACTGTGCTTGAATCAACTAAATCTATAGTGCGTGTAGGGGCTGTACAATGGCAAATGCGCTGTGTTGACTCGGTAGAAGAACTGCTAAAACAAGTTGAATATTTTGTGGATACAGTGTCTGACTATAAAAGCGACTTTATTTTATTTCCAGAGTTCTTTAATGCGCCAATAATGGGCTTAACTGAGCAAAGCAATCAAACAGAAGCGATCCGTTACTTAGCTGAGTACACCGAAACTTTTCGCGATGCGATGTCACGTATGGCTGTTGAATACAATGCCAATATTATTACCGGTTCAATGCCACTGGCAGAGGGCGATAAGATTTATAATGTCAGCTACTTGTGTCATCGAAGCGGTAAAATTGATGAGCAGCGTAAAATACATATTACGCCACATGAACAAAACGACTGGGTTATTCAAGGCGGCGATAAAATTGCGGTATTCGAAACCGACGCGGGGCGTGTGGGGATCCAAATTTGTTATGACGTTGAATTTCCAGAGTTGTCGCGTATTTTAGCAAAACAAGGCCTAGATATTTTGTTTGTGCCTTTTTGGACAGACACTAAAAACAGTTATTTACGTGTGCGCCATTGTGCACAAGCGCGTGCTATTGAAAATGAGTGCTACGTGGTTATTGCTGGCTCTGTTGGTAATTTACCTGAAGTTGAAAGCCTTGATGTACAGTATTCACAATCGGCAGTATTAACCCCGTCAGATTTTTCATTTCCACACGATGCGACATTAAACGAAGCAACCCCAAATACCGAAATGCTGTTATTCAGTGATTTAGACATGGATAAGTTGAAGATTCTTCACAGTGAAGGGACCGTGCGTAACTTAAAAGACCGTCGTGAAGACTTGTACGATGTGATACTGAAAAAGAGAGACGACTAATGGCATGGCTATACTTAATTGTGGCGGGGTTATTAGAAATAGGCTGGCCTGTTGGGCTTAAAATGTCGCAAGATCAAGAAAGCCGCTGGTTAGGTATTTCGATTGCCGTGGCGTTTATGGTCGCCAGCGGATTCATGTTATGGCTTGCACAAAAACAAATACCAATGGGGACATCTTATGCAGTATGGACAGGCATTGGTGCTGCAGGTACTTTTTTAGTGGGTATTTTGTTTTACGGCGATGCAGCCACATTTGGTCGCATCGCGGGTGTATTACTGATTATAAGTGGTGTGATCACGCTTAAAATCAGTCATTAAAAAAGCGGCTATTGCCGCTCTTTTAAGGAAGCATAACGAGTATAGCCGCGAGCGCAATTAACACGAGCCCTGCCGTGTCTTGGCGTTTTAGCGGCTGTTTAAGCCACAGTATTGATACCATTATGGTAAAGAACACCTCAATTTGCCCTAGCGTTTTCACATACGCAACATGCTGTAAACTCATGGCACTAAACCACCCTATAGACCCCAAACAACTACACACACTGACGGCAGTTGTCGTGCCTTTGTGTTGCCACATTTTTGCAAAGGTGTCGCGTTCTTTTAGCGCGATATAAAAACACAACATAACAGTTTGCAGACTAATAATAAGTACTAAAACCCATGCTGCAGAATGCGGAAAACTCAGTCCTGAGTTAAGACTTGCTTCGCGGATCCAAGATGATGAAAGCGCAAATGAAGTACCACAAGCCAATCCCAATAACGCGGTACCTAAGTTGAAGTGTTTGACATTGGCAATCCCACTGAGCAGTAAGACGGCAATGGCACCAATAAATACACCAAACCAACCTAATAAAGACAGCGCAGAACCAAAGAACATCACCCCTAAAATGGCGGCCATTAAAGCCTCACTTTTAGCAAGCCCTGCTCCAACAGCAAAGTTGTTCATTTTAAACAGTTTAACCATTAATCCGGTTGCGACAATTTGTACAACACTTGCACCAACAATATAACCAATAAAAGCAGGGTTGAAGTCGGGGAGTGCGGTTGCTTGATAACGATAAAGGCTCAATAAATACAGCGCTGCAATAGGACTTGCAACAATAAAACGTGCCAAAGTGACCCCTGCTACACTGACATGTGCGCTGAGTTTACTTTGTAATGCATTTCGCCACGACTGCATAAAGGCGGCAAAAATGGTTAAGAAAATCCAAGTCATATTGAAAATAAATTAATGGGGAGAGGCTGTTAGAGTAACAAAGCCGTGTTATAAGCGCATTAGCTTATCGATCAACTTGAGAAAAAATCAGCTGTGTTAGACGGTGTCGTTAAAGGTAGCGGCTTTTTTCTGTTTACGTTAGGGTAGGTGTATACAACAGAATAGGGAAGCGTTATGACAACATTAATACTGTGTGCACTCATTGCTGTATTATTGCCTTATTTAGCGAAAGCGCCCGTCGCATTTGCACAAAATAAGCTTGCGGGATACGACAATAAACACCCAAGAGAGCAGCAGAGCAAACTAACAGGATTTGGCGCTCGCGCGTTGGCTGCACACCAAAACAGTTTTGAATCTTTGATTGTTTTTGGTGTTGCTTTAGCGGTCGTTATGAGTACTAACAATGTGTATCACGTTACCGAAACATTGGCTGTTATGCATGTTGTTTCACGTGTTATGTACTGCATTTTTTACTATATAAACCAAGATATTCTGCGTTCATTGGTTTGGCTCGTTGGTTATGTTTGTGCCGTGGCGATGATTGCAGTCTGTTTATAAAAACCACAAAGCAAGCGGCTTAAAAAAGGCGCTTGCTTTAGGGTCTTTGGTGCTCGTTAATTACTTAGAGCTCACTTTAATTTTCTCAATTAAATCCTTCGCTTTAACGTTTTCATTCAAAGCAAAGTCGAGCTGCACGAGGACATTTTTATAGCCTGATTCAGTTGGCGCGTATTGCCATTTTTTTAGTGCGCGCTTAGCCTCTCGGTTAAATACATCCTCAGGCTCAGCACTCACAACACTGATATTGCTGGTGGCCCCGCTGGGTGAAATGTCGTATTTCAATACAACTGAGCCGCTTATTCCTTGCTCTACTGCCTGCACTGGATAGATAGGCTCTACACGCATCACAGCTTGGTAGTCTTTTTCTTTCTCTGCATTCACAGGCTGTTTTGCAATTGCAAAGCTACTAAGCATACCGACCGCAAAAATAACAAGCGCTGTTTTTGCAATAAACGAGCTATTATCGAGTTGTTTAATTTGGTTGAGTCTTTGTAACATGGTGTTTTTATCTCCGTATTGTGAGTAAGCCATGAGTCCCACGGTGCTAAAGCTTGCACAATGCACTAATGCCTTGCTGTATAGAATTCGTTGTTCCGTTGATTTATCTTTTAGTACGTGTTCATCGCATGAAAGCTCTTGCAATCGACGCAGGCTTGCATAGCCCAACCAGGCGAGTGGGTTAAACCAAATTAACAAGGTGCCCATGAGCGCCAACGCGTTAATTAAATTATCTTTACGATGAATATGGACACACTCATGCTCCAAAATAAGGGCTAAAGCATGCTGGTCGTAATTAATGTTGTAATTAGATGGCAGGACTAATTTGGTTTTTATCAGCCCAATGACTAAGGGTGAACTGACTTTTTCACTTTGATAAAAACGTAATCCTTTATAGTTGTCATTAGGGGTCGCTATTGGCTTTAATTTTAAGCGAGTGAGAAACTGATAATGAAAGTACACGGCACAGAGCATAAGTGTAATTGTTATTAGGCTATAAATAGCGAACCAGCTCAGTGATAGCTGTGGCGTCACTGGATTAGATGGGGTAATGGTAAACTGACTAATGAACTGATTGTGTATTGGTTTTAAATGATCAGGCAAATTTGCCAACATTAAACACGCAGGGAGTAATGCCCATAACGCATAAACAAGGCGAGCAGATACGTGGCTGAGGAGCTTTCGCTCAAGAAGGATAAGAAATAAAATAGCGCAAGAGATAAAGAGTTGCTGCTCTAATAGCCAATTAAAAAACGTTTCGAACATGACATCACCTTACTTTTGCTGCTTTTCCCAATCATTAATGACTTTTTTAAGCTCATCAATGTCGTTTTGAGAAAGTTGTTCAGACTTTGCAAAGCCGCTAACCAGCGGGGCTATACGGCCATTAAAGAAACGTTCAACAAAGCTTTGGCTTTCTTTTAGTGTGTACTCTTCACGCGCAATGCAAGGCGTGTAGTTATACAGTCGCCCTTGTTTTTCAAAGCTGAGTGCGCCTTTTTTAACTAAGCGGCTGAGTAAAGTTTTTATGGTTTTTTCGTGCCACTCTTTATCGTCACTCAAACGCTCAATAACTTGGCTGGCTGTCGCAGGATAATCGAGCCACACGGCATCTAATACTTCGAATTCTGCTTTTGAAAGTTCAATCATTTTATTGCCTACACATGTAATCTTTAATTGAAGATTACATGTGTAGTCAAATAATGCAAACTTTTTTTGTTAGATGATGTCTGTTTTTTCGATACGGATTGTTTGCCCTTCTGCAAGGCCGAGCTGTTCGATAGATAAATTGGCAATTTCAATTCTATAAAGATCAATAACCTTGTAGCCACAATAGTGCGCCATTTTGCGAATTTGACGGTTAAGCCCTTGCCTTAAGGTAATCATAAACTGCTGCTCATTTACTTGCGTTACTTCACACGGAAGAGTGATGTGTTTATCGACAGGCACGCCATGTGCCATTGTTTGGCAGAAAGTGTGATTTAACGGTTTATCGACCGTGACTAGGTAGCGTTTTGGCTGATGAAAGTCTGGGTGGATTAATTGGTTACAAAACTCACCATCATTGGTCAGTATTAACAGTCCGCGGGAGTCTTTATCTAAGCGGCCAATGGGGTAAACGCGGGTTTCGCTCGGTAAAAAATGGATAAGGCTCTGTGCATCGCTACGATTGAGTTTGCAATCAATGCCTACGGGTTTATGGTAAGCAAAATAAACCATTGGTGCTTTTCCTGTGATCGTCTGTCCTTCAACAATCACTTCATCTTCGTCGTTTACATGGTCAATATGATTTGCCGCTTGGCCATTAACCCTTACAACGCCTTGGTCAATTAAGCGTGAGGCTTGTTTACGAGAGCATATGCCAGCATGAGCAATATATTTAGCAAGCCGTACTTTTTCTACCATGGATGATTTTTGCACAATTAATTTGATCACAGTATACCAAATTCACGTATAGATAACTCTATACACAAAGAGGATTTCACATGGCGATTAAGTTATCTGAACTTGCAGCGCACCAACCACTGCAAAAAGTTATTGTGCACTCATTGGAAATGGCACTTTATCAAGTGTCTGTGGTTATCAATAATGTGGAGTACTATGTTACTGACGAGAAAGGCGAGTTTATCCGTGATTTGAGCCCGCTGCATATTCAAAATCGACTTGATCATTTGAGCTATGGTGAGATGGTGTTACGTCATACCAGTGCGTACGATGAAATGTGTGGCCAACCAGAAAAACTTGCGAGCAACATGCTAGAAGTCCCATACGGAAAAAATCATTTATACTGAATACGTTAAACGCTTATACTGAGTCATAACATTTATAGGTATGCTATGTATCAATTAAAAAGTGATGACTCGGTAGAGCTAAACGATGAGCTAAGGGCGCATGTTGTTGCATTTAATAAGCAGCACTTTAATGCTGAACGCGTGCCGTTAGGTTTTAAATACGTAAATAAAAATTGTGATACCGTTGCAGGTATTCATGGTTATGTATTTGGTAACTGGCTGCTGATAAGTTGGCTGTGGTGCGACGACTTTACACGAGGTAAAGGGCTTGCAACGCGTTTGCTCCATGAGTTAGAAACCAAAGCTATTGCGCTTGGGGCAACGGTCGCTCAACTCGATACGCTTGATTTCCAAGCTAAACCTTTCTACGAAAAAAACGGCTACCAAGTGGTGTACCAAATGGCAAATTACCCACTCAACGGCTGCCGTTATTTTATGGAAAAAAAGCTGTAGTTATACCAATCCGCAAAAATACTTAATCATTTTGAGTGATCAAACCAGTCGCTACCTGCGTTAAAAATTTCTGATTTAGAACAACTAAATAACTAAATTTTTGCCTTGTTATCAACGCGGTTTTATTGCCTCAAAATAGACCACTTAATTAAGCGGAATGGTATTATTTTGCTTTTAGTACATTTTCTTCGCGAAAGGTGATCCCCAAAAACGGCGTAGTATCAGGTGCGAGCATAAACGTGCGTATATTCATGTGATCTTGGCCGTCTGGGTGTTTAACAACGTCTTCACGGTAAAACGCGCCAAAACAATCGAGGGTGTTTTGTTTGCTGAGTTGATTTAGTTTGGCAAACGCGAAGATTTTACATGATCCATTATTCTCATTGGCTGAACTAATGAGTCCGTGATTATTGAAACTACTGGGCGTAAAGTCATAATGACGATCAATTACCGCCATTGTATCGGTAAACTCGATTAAATGGGGTGTTTCAGCTAATTTTTGTAAGAAGTCATTGAGTGTCATGTTTCGTCCTTAATAAATAGTCTTTGTTAACTCTAACTCATCCAGTTGCTGATTGATATTAAACTTAAATTTCTCTAAAAAGTTCATACCAAGTAGTCCGAAGCCCGTGTGATTGTTGATAACCAAAATATCAAAGTCATCAACTTTTTGCTGGCCTATGCGAAACGATTGTACTCGATAGCGTTGTGCTTCAACGAGCCCATTCGCCGTATTTACGTGTAAGGTGTCAATATAGCGTGCCGGTTCGCTGAGTGTATTCAATAGCGCTTGGTCAATAACGGTAAAGCTTGCTCCCGTATCAATCATGAGCGTGGCCTCAATCTCATTATTAATAACGCTACTAACAAGGTAATGCGCCCCTCGGGGAGTTAATTTTATTTTCTCAACGCCTGCCAAAGCATGCTGTATTTTTTGCTTAAGTTGGTCGGATTGTGTTTTAAAGGCATGGTTATTAGGTAACTGCTCTAAACTTATTTGACTCGCCACATAGTCACCTAAGTGGTAGTAAGCCAATGCATGAATATATAAGTAGTAGGCATGATAGGGCGCGTATTCTAACCATTGCTGGCTGTGTTCGAGCAATTGCTGCCAATGTTGTGTGTTAATTAAGTGATTGCTGTGTAAAGTAGTGAGCTCTTCTATTTGCTGAGTGAGGTCACTGTGCGGATTACTGTCTAATTGATCACTTAGCGCCATCAAATTAACAATACCCTGTTGTACATAACCTTGATTAATTAACCGTTTTGCATCGAGCTTTAACATGGCGGCATCGTATGGATGACTGTTTAAAAAGGCGCTTAGAAATTGCTCGCTGATATGCTCGTGCTGCTCTAGCAGCCATGTTTCAACGGTTTGTTGCCATGCATGTTTAAGTTGCTGTGCGTATTGCGGTGAATTGTCCTTGAGCTGCGAGTATGCGGCAACAGCCTTATCGAATTGTTGGTTATTAAACAATGTGATGGCGTGCTCAAATAGCTTAGGTTGAACAGCGCTATTAACCTGAGTTGCTGTAAATTGCTGTTTATCTGCTATCACCGTGCTCTCTTGACGACTGAGCTGCCAAAAAAAGTAGCCATTAATGCTTAATGAGCACAGTAGTAAAAGTTTCAGCAGAGTATTCATTTATTTTGCCTAGAAATCTCAATGATTAGAGGGTTACTTTAGCAACAACCGAGACCGTGTAAAAATAGTTACTCTTTAATTAAGTGATTTAATGCAAAAATATCTTCAATTTCAATATCCGCCAGCCCTTTGTATTGATAATTAGTCGCTTGGTTATTTAACCAAACACTCTGACAGCCCGCATTATTAGCGCCTTGTACGTCAGTGTCTAAGCTATCACCAATATGCAAAATTTCACTGTGAGCGACATTTAATAACTGCGCTGCGTTATTAAATAAAGCAGCGTGAGGCTTTGCTTTACCATGTGGGCCTGCTTGAAGCACTAACTCAAATACCCCATTTAGATTAAACTTTTCAACCTCGACATTGCCATTAGTAATCGCGATTAAGCGAAAATGCCTGCCAAGCTTTTCAAGTAATTCAAGCACATCATCAGCAACGGTTATTTGGCTACGAGCATCTGCAAAGGCCTGATATGCCTGTTCGGCATGGTGCTTGGCAAGGTCGTGTTCAAAGCCAAGATCCTGCATTGCATATAACAGGGCAGCTTGTCGCCAACGAGTGACATCGTCAACCAAGGTTGCGTCTTGTTTTAATGCATTATCGCGACATGTTAGCCAGTAGTTCATACTGTCGGCAGGCCATTGCTCAATATTTGCTAAGTAGTCAGCTTGGGCTTGTAAGGCTGATTTTATGATTGGATGATTGTTGTATAAGGTGTCATCTAAATCAAAACTTAGAACAGAAACGGGCGATAAGGCACGATTAAATCGGATCATAATTACAGGGTTACTCGGGTGTTGAGCGCTTTTTAGCGCGTGGGTGGGTGTTGTCGTATACTTTGGCTAAATGTTGAAAATCAAGGTGTGTATAAACTTGAGTCGCAGACAAACTAGTGTGTCCCAATAACTCTTGTACAGCACGCAGATCACCCGACGATTCTAAGATATGTGATGCAAATGAGTGACGTAACTTGTGCGGATGTACTTGTGAGCTAATACCTTGCTTGATCCCCCACTCTTGCATGCGCAACCGTACATGACGTATTGAAATGCGTTTCTTTTGGCTGCTGACGAATATGGCTATTTCATCAGGGTGTGCAAATTGTGGGCGAATTTTTAGCCATGCTTTTAATGCACTTAACGCTTTACTTCCCACGGGCAGTAAACGCTCTTTGTTGCCCTTACCCCGTACTAAAATTTCGCCTTCTCGGGGGTTGATATCTTGTATGTTGGCACCAACTAACTCGCTAATACGCAAGCCCGATGAGTACATTAACTCCATCATCGCTTTATCACGAATAGCGAGAGGATCGTCATCGGGTAATTCTAGCAATTTTGCCATTTGATCAACGTCTAAATTTTTCGGCAAGGGTTTTGAGAATTTAGGCCCTTTAATAGCTTCAGCAGGGTTATGGTAATGTGCCTGATTGGCAATGTTCTTTGCTTTTAAAAATTTATACAAGCTGCGAATACAGCTGAGCTTTAAACTAATGGTGCGGCCACTTAACTGTTTACTGCGCAGCTGCATACTGTAGCGGCGAATATGCTCACCTTGAACCGTAAACCAGTTTTCACTGAGCTTACTAAAATATAAAGCGGCAAAGCCGAGCTGGCTGGTGTATTGGTTTATGGTGTGTATCGAATATTGTTTTTCGTAACGTAAGTAGTCAGCAAAAAGCTGGATGGGCGTACGCCATGCATCGCTTAATTCATTAAGGTCTGGCGTTGTTACGTCGCTCATGCAAGTTCCAATAACCGTAGCTGTAATGAGCGAACGAACTCAAGCACAAAAAAACTGTCTTTAGCGGGCTCAAAGTGGTTAACATCATCACTGCCAAACGCCAAAATAGCGACAGGGTGGTTGCTATTTCCAATCAAATACAAGGCAGTTGATTGGGTTGATTCTGAAAATAATAAATCGCGTTCTTGCTGATTCACTCGTCCTAAGTAGATGCCGTCATTTTGTAAACGGTGAGCAATTAAATCATCGTATTTTTTTTCATACTTTACTAACTGACATTCATTGATTAGCGGGTTTGTGCAAATAATATTGCGCAGATTATTTGCCAGCGTTTTGAAGTCGTAGTTAGTCCACAGTTGGCGATGGCATTCGCTAAACAAACGATGAATCAATTCATTTTCTTTTGCTTGTGCAACTAACTGCTCAATTTTATTTTTTAATAAGGTGTTGTGTTCACGCAACTGACGCTGCTGAATGTGCACTAATGATGTCGCAGCAGCCGTTTGCTGTTGCAACTCAAGTGTCGCAAGAACATCTGGATTATTTATTAAAAAGTCTGGATGTGCTTTTAAATACTCAGCTACATGTTGTTCTGTTAGTTTACTCATAATGCCACTTGTCCGTCGAATACATGCTCTGCAGGCCCTGTCATTCTTACTGGATGACCTTCACCTTGCCAGCGCACTTGTAAGCTTCCTCCTGGTAAGTCAACTTGTACAGTGCTTGCCAGTTTACTTTGTATTTGACCAATCACCACCGCTGCGCACGCCCCTGTACCACAGGCTAATGTTTCATTTACGCCTCGCTCCCACACTCTTAGTTTTATGTGGTCTTGTGAAATAACCTGCATAAATCCTACATTTGCGCGCTGTGGAAAGCGTTCATGGTTTTCAAGTAGTGGGCCTAAGGTTGCGACTTCTGCGGTTTGAATGTCGTCGACTTCTAACACGCAGTGCGGATTCCCCATCGACACGGCACCGCTAAAAATAGTGTGCTCTTCAGTGCGAATAATGTACGTTAACTCGCGTTTACTTGCCTTGAGAGGAATTTTGTTTGGCTCAAAGACTGGGTGGCCCATGTTTACGGTTACTTGACCATCTTTTTCTATGTATAAGGTTAAGTTTCCCGACTTGGTTGATACGGTAATTTTATGTTTGTTGGTCAAGCCTTTCATGCGCACAAAACGCGCAAAACAGCGAGCACCATTGCCACATTGTTCCACTTCGTTGCCGTCAGCATTAAAAATACGATAGTGAAAATCTAAATCAGGAGAGTAAGGGGCTTCAACCATAAGTAATTGATCGAAGCCGATACCAAAGTGGCGATCTGCCAGTTTCTTTATTTGATCACGTGACAAGAAAACATTCTGCGTGATGTTATCAATAACAACAAAGTCGTTACCTAGGCCGTGCATTTTTGAGAAATTAACTAACATAGCGCTCTAATTCGGATTTGCTCTGAGCTAATCATGCCACAGAGCAGGGCGGTTATAAAAACGTTTATGGTAAAATTTTCTCACCTTGCCAAAGGCTTTCTAAGGTTTCTCGTTGGCGGATTAAGTGGCTTTGCTTGCCATCGACCATGATCTCAGCGACGCGTGGACGTGAGTTGTAATTTGAGCTCATGGTAAAGCCGTATGCGCCAGCACTGCGTTGCGCCAGTAGGTCACCAGCATGTAGCGCAAGCTCACGGTCTTTTCCTAAAAAGTCACCCGTTTCACACACTGGGCCAACAATGTCGTAGTTTTGACGTGGCGTGCCATCTTCGCGCGGTTCGACAGGCACAATTTTTTGCCATGCTTGGTAAAGAGATGGGCGCAGCATATCGTTCATACCGGCATCAACAATGGCAAAATATTTGTCTTGATTTTGTTTAATAAACTCAACTTTGGTCACTAAAATACCCGCATTAGCTGCAATGGCTCGACCGGGCTCAAAAATAAGCTCTAAGTCTTGATAATTAGCTAAGCGAGATGTGATTTTATCAACGTATTCACTTGGGTGAGGCGGTGTTTCACCATTATAAGGCACGCCTAATCCTCCACCAATATCTAGGTGGGTAAGTGTGATATTCACGGCTTTTAATTCTTCGATTAAGGTCAGCACTTTTTCCAGAGCCGCTAAGAAAGGCTTAATTTCTGTAAGCTGTGAGCCAATGTGGCAGTCAACCCCAGTAATGTTTAAACCTGGAAGCGATGCTGCATATTGATAAACGCTGACCGCTGTTTGAATATCAATACCAAATTTATTTTCTTTTAAACCGGTTGAGATATACGGGTGTGTTTTGGCATCGATATCCGGGTTCACGCGAATCGAGATAGGTGCAACACGGTTTAGTGAAGTTGCTACTTCTGATATACGGTCTAGCTCAGCAACCGACTCAACGTTAAAACATTTGATCCCCAATTCAAGCGCGTAGGCAATTTCGTCAGCAGTTTTTGCAACGCCAGAAAATACCACTTTACTGGCATCGCCACCGGCTGCAATAACGCGAGCTAACTCGCCTTTAGAAACAATGTCAAAACCAGAGCCTAAGCGCGCTAAAATATTTAATACAGCAATGTTTGAATTCGCTTTAACGGCGTAACAGACTAAACTTTTGTGTGATTTAGCTGCCTCGGCGAAAGCGAGATAATGGCGCTCAAAGGTTTTACGTGAATAGATATAGCAGGGCGTACCGTATTGGTCGGCAAGCTCTTTGACAGCGATGTCTTCAGCGAACAGCTGATTATTATTGTAGTTAAAAAAGTCCATCTATTGGTCCTGTTTTTGCTCTGGTTGTTCGGATGGATCAGCCTGTGGCTGAGATTCTGCTGGCTTTGCAGTATCATCTGGAAGATAAAGCGCACCGCTTTGTCCACAGCCCACCAGAGTGAGCATAAGTAGGGCACTAAGAGGTAAAATTGTTTTAAATTTTTGGCTATGAGTCTCTTTCATTAGATTAATACGGTTGCTGGCTTTATAATCGCAGAGTAACAGAATATTTAAAAAATGCAGCTATTCGCGGATGAATTTATTCCTGTTACACTTGATGTACACAATCTGCCTCCAGATCTAGGCTTAAAGCCCGTTAAAGGACACTAAAATGACTGATCATGAATACCACACACTAGCCGATGCGTTGATGCTAACAATTGAAGAGCAAATCGATGAATGTGATGCTGATTTAGACTACGAGTCTGCATCAGGTATTTTAGAAATCATCTTCCCAGATCGCAGCAAAATAGTGATCAATAAACAAGCGCCATTGCACCAAGTGTGGGTGGCAACTAAATTCAATGGTCATCACTTTGAATTGCGAGACGATAAGTGGATTGATAATCGTTCTGGTGCTGAGTTCTGGCAATTTATGTGCGATGCGGCTACGCGCCAAGCGGGTCAACCAATCGAGTGGCGTTCTGAGTTATGAGTTTAGGGTTTGTAGAATACCCCGCGCAAGGTGAGCATAAGGCAACCGTTATTTGGTTGCATGGCTTGGGTGACTCGGGGGAAGGGTTTGCCCCTGTTGCTCCGCAGTTAGCGATACCGAAAGAGCTCGGTGTGCGGTTTGTGTTTCCTCATGCGCCAGTGCAACCGGTCACCATTAATGGGGGCATGGCGATGCGCTCATGGTACGACATTAAATCGATGGATTTAGATAAGCGTGCCGACGAACAAGGCGTACGAGAGTCTGCTGCTAAAGTGGTTGAGCTCATTGATCAAGAAATAGCGAAAGGCATCCCCGCGAGTAAAATTATTTTAGCAGGGTTTTCGCAAGGGGGTGTCGTGTCACTGCATTTGGCTCCACGTCTTGATTATAAGTTAGCAGGTGTCATGGCGTTATCAACGTATATGTGCGCACCCGATAAGTTGGCTGACGAAGCTAAGCAACAGGCGTTAAATATATTTATGGCGCATGGGCGTATGGATGATGTTGTACCGCATAGCGCGGGCAGGCAAGCATTTGACGTACTGAGCGCAAATAACATGGAAGTTAGCTGGCAAGACTATCCGATGGCACATCAGGTGTGTGGTGAAGAACTGATGGCTATTCGAGCGTGGTTAATTGCTCGCTTAAGTTAATTTTTGGTTGTGAAGAGGCCAACATGACAAACAAACTTGTAATAACAGCAAATATGAATTCGGCGGAGCCTGCAAGCACATCACCCACAGCGGTAACGTACCAATGGCATTGGCGACGTATTTTTATGTTCAGTGGCGTGATTTTAGTGGCCCTGGCGACTGTAATATATAGCTTCGTAGGTGCTGTGAGTGCTGAGCAAAGTGAACAAGATGAGCCGCACACTGAGTTGACTACCGCTGTATTACAAGCTCCTGATAATAATCTTGCAGCAGAGCACGTTGACGAGAACACAGAGGACAGTGCAGAGCAGCCCGATGTGAATACCCCTGACCTTGTGCCTAATAGTGTGGCCAATGAGCCAGAAACTGAGTCTCTCAAGCCCAAAACACACGTGCAATCACTTGACACCGTTACTTCGCAAGACACTCAATTACCGGCTAAAACGACCACAGACAGTGAAGCGAAGCCTGAAAATAACGATGAACAGCAGCTCGCTTTAGCAGCTAATAATAAAGTGCAGCAGTTTTCACAATCAGCTCATGTTGCCAGCGTGGCCATTGGCGCTAAAATAGATACAGATAAAGTGAGCCGTGCGGTATTAACCACCGATGTTGTTGATCGAGAACCAGTCAATGTTCTAAAAAACGATGTAAGATTAGCGGACATTACGCATAGTTTGAGCTTCTTTAGTGAGCTTAGAAATATGCAAGGGCAAACGGTTCGTCATCAATGGTATTACCAAGATGAGCAGCTAGCCTCTATTGAATTAGCAGTAAGTAGTCCGCGTTATCGCACTTACTCGACAAAAAATATTATGCCAGAACAGCTTGGTGAGTGGCGTGTTGAAGTCGTTGACGCACAAGGCACTTTACTTGCACAAAAAGAATTTAGAATTTTAGCTGATTAAGTTCAGCCAGATAAATAATTGGATTTTTCATGACACAGACAATCAAACGCGTTCGAATTGCCACTCGTAAAAGTGCGCTAGCGCTATGGCAAGCAGAATTTGTAAAAGCCCAACTTGAACACTTTCATGACGATGTGACAGTTGAACTCGTTCCAATGTCAACGCAAGGCGATATTATTCTTGATACCCCTTTGGCTAAAATTGGCGGTAAAGGCTTATTTGTAAAAGAACTTGAGCAAGCGATGCTTGACGGCCGCGCTGATATTGCTGTTCATTCAATGAAAGATGTACCGGTTGAGTTCCCTGAAGGGTTAGCGTTGCATACGATTTGTGAGCGTGAAGACCCACGAGACGCATTTGTATCAAACAACTTTAAGAGTTTAGATGCGTTACCACAGGGTGCAATCGTCGGTACGTCAAGTTTACGCCGTCAATGTCAAATTCGAGAAGCGCGACCAGACTTAGATATCCGTGATTTACGCGGTAATGTGAATACTCGCCTAGCGAAACTCGATGATGGCCAATACGATGCAATTATCCTTGCCGCTGCAGGTTTAATTCGCCTTGAAATGCCAGAACGAATCACTGCGTTCATCGAGCCAGAAGTCTCTTTACCTGCAAATGGTCAAGGTGCAGTTGGTATCGAATGCCGTATTGATGACGAAGTAACTAAAGCGTTACTGGCTCCGCTTGAGCATACAGAAACGCGTATTCGTGTTAATGCCGAACGCGCTATGAATCGCCGCTTAGAAGGCGGTTGTCAGGTGCCAATTGGTGCTTTTGCACTCGTGAATGATGATCACGTTTATTTGCGTGGTTTAGTTGGCGCGGTTGATGGTAGTCAAATGCTGCGCGACGACGTTACAGGCCCAGTAGCTGATGCTGAGAAGTTAGGCATTGAACTCGCTGAAAAGTTATTGGCGCAAGGTGCAGACAAAATTTTAGCTGACGTATACAGAGACGCGTAATATGCATATTTTGATAACTCGTCCAGAAGGAAAAGGCACTGAGCTTGCACTTGAGCTTCAGCAGGCGGGTTATCAAACGACCCTGTGCCCAGTATTGACGCTTGATTATCTTACGCCAAGTAGTCAAGCACTCGCGCCGCTTGAAAATGCCGACAAAATTATTTTTATCTCACAAGATGCCGTTCACGCATTATTAAAGCTTACCCCCACAATTAACAAAACTGCGCAGCTTTATGCGGTTGGCCAACAGACGGCAGATGCGATACATGAGGCATTTGGGCGACGCGCAGCAGTTCCTAAAAAACACGACTCCGAGGGCTTACTTGCACTAAAAACACTGCAAGATGTAGAGCTTAGCAATATTGTTTTAGTGAAAGGAGAAGGTGGGCGTACCACAATAGCAAAAACATTAAAACAACGTGGTGCCGTGTTAAATCAACTTGTTGTTTATAAGCGACGTGCCATAGAAAGCGAATCAGGTAAGTGGATGGACCACTGGCAAACAGCGGGTGTAGAGGGTATAGTCATTACAAGTAATGCGGCTGTTGATGCCATTTTTAATGGCTTAAATGAGTCACAGTTGGCATGGTTGAAGGGGTGTCAGTTTTATGTTGCTAGTGAACGTATCGCTGAATACCTACAACAAAAAAATGTCATTAGAACACATATACATATTGCTGCAGGGGCTAGTGATAGCGCTATGTTCGCCTGCATTAATCAGCAAGGTAGCAAAATGAGTGAATCAGATCTAAAACAGTCAGCCAAACCTGCTGCGGCTGAACCAGCAAAAAAGGCAGCAGCGGCTAAGCCTGCATCAAACCAAGTGGTTCAGCATAAAAAAGGGATAAGTAAAACCGGTAGTTTGGCACTGTTGATTTCACTTCTCGTTGCTTCAGCGGTCGGTTATGAGTTTTACCATAAACTGAATAGTGATCAGCAGTCTACTCTGGCATTTAACGAGCTGACAACTGAAAACCAACGTCTAAAGCAACAACTCGATGCCATCAAGAATGCTCAGCAAACTCTGCAACAAGCTTTGTATAATAGCGAGCAAAAAGTCGCGGATACGTTGCGTGAAAATGCCGAACAAACTCAGCAACAACTGCAAGCCGCTTTAAAGCGTGCTGAGCAACAAAGCTATACGTTAAACCCACAAGAAGTGACCAGTCTGCAGCGTATGGCTGAGTTTAAGTTGTGGGCTGAGCATGACTTTCGGGGAGCGGCTGCTGTTTTATCACGATTAGACAGCTTATTAGCAGAGCATCCTGGTACGGGGGCTATTCGCCAAGCAATTCATCAGGACTTACAAACTTTGAACGGCATTGACCCAGTGGCTGTTGAAGCGATTTATTTAAAGCTGCATGGCATCAATCAAAAAGTCGATGAGTTGGTATTTAACGCGATTTCATTACCTGAAGAAGTCAGCCAGGACGATCCTAATCAATTAAGTGAAAATGTCAGCGAATGGCGTCAGAATCTTGCAAAGTCGTGGCTGCAATTCAAAGATTTTTTTGTCACGGTTCGTACGCGAGAAGACATGGTTGTGGCGCCGTTTTTAAGTGAACAAGAGCGTCATTTAGTTAAACAGCGTTTAAGGCTCTATTTAGCACAAGCACAGGATGCGATTTTAACCAAGCAAAGTAGTGTGTACTTTACAGCGGTTGAAGCGGCACATGCGCTTGTGAAAGACTACTTTAAGCAAGATGATGCCGTGACTAAAGCTGCATTAAAGAGTTTAACTGAGCTTTCTAAAGAGCAACTCGATTTTAATCCTAACGTGTCATTGCAAAGTACGGAGCAGGTGAAGGAGTGGGCACAATGATCCGCTTTTTATTGCTGATAATTGCGATTGCAGTCTGTTTAGGCATTGCTCCTTTTTTTATAGATCAAAAAGGCTATGTACTGATTGCGTTCAATAAAACGACCATCGAGGGCACTATATGGGGGGTTGCAGCCCTTATTGTGCTGGGGTGTGGTATTGCTTACTTAGGGTATAAGTTGGTGCGTTATTTATGGTCGTTATATAGCCATACACGCCATCGTTTTTTTGCCCGCAGTGAAGAGCGCAAACAAGCGGCTATTGAACAAGGCGTATGGAGTTTGATTAATAACGACTACGCAGAGCTTGAATTAGCACTGGATAACAACAGTGTCGCAGAGCCGTGGACCGATATACGTTATGCGCTGCTTGCCAAAGCTGCACTGGCGAATAATAACAGTGAAAAAGCGATTAGCTATCTTGATAAAATCAACCAAGCAAATCAATTAAAAGTGGCTAATTTATGGCTTGCTAGCGGTGAATGCAGCACGATCTTTGCGGAATTAAAAACGTTAGCCGAGCGCAAAAAAGCAACAAACCTAGAGCTCAAAATGTATGCTCAGGTCTTAGTTCAAGAACAGAAATGGTCTGCGCTTGATGACTTTATGCCACGATTACTGCGTAAAAAAGTGCTCACAGAAAAAGAATGGCAACAGGTGTTTGACCGTTATTTTGCAGCGCAGGCTGACACCTCGTTAACCGAGCGTTTTGAGCAACTGACAAAGAACTTAAAACCAATGGCAGAAGTAAGTTACTTAAAAGCCATGGCGCGCGCAGGAAAACTAAATAAAATAGAGCTAAGCTTAATTAAAATGATTAAAAAGCCTCTGCAACATAAAGACTTAGCTCGTATTCTTCGCACTAGTGCAGCAGGTGATGCGCTAAAACTGCAGGCCAGTTTGCAAGATGTATTGAAGAAAGACACCGAAAATACCGACCTTCTTCTTGCGCTTGCGTGTTTAGCCAATGCGCATGGCGAATACGATTTAGCTGCACGTGTGTTTGATAAAGCACTGAACGCAACGAATCGTGACGACTACTTACAGCAAGCTGTATTGAGTTACAGTAAGAGTGGGCAACCAGACAAAGCATTGGTTCTGTATCAATAATTTTATGACTGCCAGTTAAGGAGTGATGGCTTGAAAAATGCGTTTACGTTAACAATAAGTATCGCTCTGGCCTACTTTTTTACGGGGTATTTAAGCAATTCTTTACTGGCAATCGACGGCTATGCTGTTGCAGCTTGGCCTCCATCGGGTATTGCTCTTGCCAGTATTTTACTCAGCCGAAACCGAGCACTCCCTGGGGTTTTGCTGGGTGCATTTCTGGTTAACTTAATTCATTTAGATAACGTATCCGACATTTTGCATTGGCAGATAATGCTGCAAGCAATCGGTGTAACCCTTGCCTCAACTTTTCAAGCTTGGCTTGCGTATTACATTATTATCCATTTAGTAAAAAACCCACTCGAACTTTCTTCGCTAAGACAAAGCGTACAAGGGCTGATTATTGGCGGTCCATTGTGTAGCTTAATAGCTGCCTCTGCAGGCACCGCATTATTGGTTATCAATGATGTGATCCCCCATTATATGGCGTTAAACAATTTTGTTGCTTGGTGGATTGGTGACAGCATTGGTGTACTGATTTTTACTCCATTGGTACTGGCTGCGTTTAGTTACAATCACATTCAACAACGTGTTCAAATTATTGTGCCGTCTCTGGTGATTTACATGATTATTTGTGTCAGCTTTTATGGCGCATCAAGTGTAAAAAAAGCTAAGGACGAGCAACGTCAACAGACTAAAGTAAGTGCCATTAAGACTAATTTAGAACACCGTGTTGGTGAAATACAGTCTCATCTAGCGTTACTGGCGACATTTTTTGCTAGCAGCGATGACGTTGATTTTAGAGAGTTTAAGCGCTTTACCTCTCGACAATTGCAAGATAGCACCGAAATAGCGGCATTTGAGTGGGCACCCAAAGTCATTCACTCACAGTTGAGTAATTACGAAAACTTACTGCGCGATGAGTTAGGTGACGACTATTACGTAAAAGAAAAAAATACTGAAGGTGAATGGCAAGCTGTCAGCAAACGCGATATTTATTTTCCAGTGCAGTACATTCATCCCTTGATTGGAAATGAAGCAGTGAAAGGCTTTGACTTGGCTTCAAGTGCGGTCCGTTTTGAGGCGCTGACCAATTCGCGCTTGAGTAAAAGTGTCACCGTCAGTGAACCTATTTCGCTCATGCAAGGGGGCGGGAATGAACGGGGAGTGCTGTTTTTCAACCCTGTGTATGCGGATTTACATCACCAAGTTGGTTTTAAAGGTTATGTTGTGGCTGTCGTTAACTTAGAGGTTTTGGCACAAACGCTTAACTACAACCAAAACACCGATATTGATGCCAGTTTTTATGATATGACGGATGGAGATAATCCCACCGAAATATTCAGTCCGCAGCGGGTTGGTACAAAGGTAATAGCGCATTTTAATTTCATTGTTGGTGAGCGTGTTTGGCAAGTAAAGCTGTGGGAGCCGGTTAAGCAATCCTCATGGCTTGTGTATTGGTTTGCGCAAATAGTGGGCATGCTATTCGTATGGTTGCTGATTACGTTTTTAATCTCGGTGACGGGCACGAATATTCAAATTCGACAGCAAGTGGCAAAACAGACACAAAGCTTACGAGAAGAAAAATTAAAAGCCGATAAAGCCAGTCAAATTAAAAGTGAGTTCTTGGCTAATATGAGCCATGAAATCCGCACCCCAATTAATGGTATCAAAGGGTTACATTATTTGGCGTTACAAGAGCAAGATTGGCAGCAAGCCCGCGCTTATATCGAACAAGCAGATGGTGCGCTAAACGTGTTACTGCGCGTTCTTAATGATGTGCTAGATTTTTCGAAAATCGAAGCTGGGCGATTAGAGCTGCACCAAGAACCTGTCGATATTAATAGCTTAATTAATGAGATCAGTAATTTAATGCAGTTTGAACTGAACTCACGCTCACTTAATTTTGTGGTTGATTACGACCGAAGTGAATCATTAGTGATTCAAACAGATGCTATTCGGTTGAAACAAATTCTGCTTAATTTACTTAATAATGCCGTTAAGTTCACCCCTGAAGGCGAGATCACGTTACGAATTTGGCAAGAAAATAAGATGACTTATTTTAGCGTCATTGATACGGGCATTGGGATTAAAAAAGAGGTGCAGGAGCAGCTATTTCAACCATTCTCTCAAGCCGATAGTTCGACATCTCGCCGCTTTGGCGGTACGGGACTCGGTTTAAGCATTTGTAAAAAGCTTATTGATTTAATGGGCGGAGACATAAGCCTAACGAGTGTTGAAGGGCAAGGCTCTACCTTTACATTCACAGTGCCGTTTGAGTCGCCTTTAGAGGCTGTTATCCACACGGATGACGTGCTATCAGAAATTGACATTTCGGCGATATCATTTGCGAATGTGGCTATTTTATTAGTGGAAGATAACCCGCTCAACCAGCATGTTGCGTGCGCTATTTTAAAAACAAAAGGGTGCCTTCCCGATGTTGCCAAAGACGGTCACGAAGCAATTAAGATGATTAGCGAAAAGAGTTATGATTTAGTACTCATGGATATTCAGATGCCGAATATGGATGGCTTGCAAGCAACGCAAGTTATTCGTAATGAATTATTAATAAATGACCTACCAATTATCGGCTTATCAGCGAATGCGCATGATGATGATTTGAAAAAAGGGCTGGCCAGTGGCATGGATGGATATTTAACGAAACCCATTGATGCCGATAAACTGTTTAAAACCTTGTGGTATCACTTACAAAATAAATCAGTGAATTAATGCAGACAATTGACCTCAATAAAGTAAATAAAATCATCTAAACTTGAAATATCAACGCGGGTACGTATGATCCGCGAAAACTGACTGAACTGAGTGCCAATTATGATCAACAACACACTTCCTTTGCTTGATATTCATCGCCACCTTGATGGTAATGTTCGACCACAGACAATTTTAGACTTGGGTCGACAGTTTAATCTTGCGCTACCGGCAGACCATATTGACGCACTTATTCCGCACGTACAGGTGATTGACCCTGAACCTAATTTAGTGGCGTTTTTACAAAAGCTTGATTGGGGTGTAAAAGTGCTGGGAGATTACGATGCGTGTCGTCGTATCGCAGTCGAAAATGTTGAAGATGCATTAGCACAAAAGCTTGATTATGTTGAGCTGCGTTTTAGCCCTTATTACATGGCGCAAAGCCAAGGCTTACATCCACAAGGTGTTGTGGAAGCGGTTGTTGATGGTGTAAAAAGTGCTTGCCAAGGTGCCCCGATTAAAGTGAATTTGATTGGTATTATGTCACGTACGTACGGGACTGAAATTTGCCAACAAGAACTGGATGCACTGCTTGCATTTAAAAACGATCTTGTTGCGGTTGATTTAGCTGGAGATGAAATGGGGTTTCCCGGAGAGTTGTTTGTTAACCATTTTAAGCAAGTACACGATGCTTATTTGGCCGCGACGATTCATGCTGGTGAAGCGCGAGGCAGTGACAGTATTTGGCAGGCAATAAATCAGCTGGGTGCGACGCGTATTGGGCATGGCGTAAAAGCCATTGAAGATCCAAAACTTATGGACTATTTACGCGATAAACGCATCGGAATTGAATCTTGTTTAACCAGTAATATTCAAACCAGCACAGTGGCTGAATTGGCAAGTCATCCTTTAAAAACATTTTTAGATCACGGTATTTTGGCGTCAATTAATACGGATGATCCCGCCGTAGAAGGCATTGAAATTGAACATGAGTATCGTGTCGCTGCGCCCGCTGCGGGCTTAACCCAAACAGACATAGAAAAAGCACAAGCGAATGCGCTTGAAATTGCTTATTTGAGTAATGCCGATAAAGCCGCTTTAAGAGAGTTAGCTGCGAACCGCTAATGAGCAGCAGCTAGCTACAAAACTTACACTTGATGCTCTTGGCACGAGACATAGTTCTCATAAAGTGCTTTGAGCACATCGCCACGGCTGATCATGCCAACCACTTTGTTACCTTCAACAACTGGGTAGTTTTTGGGTTTGCCAGTCTTCATGCCGTCGGCAAGCTCAATGATATTTTGATCAATACTCACGGTGACGACATCTGTTCGCATTAGCTGTTTCACCTTTACCACACCATCGCAGAAATAACTGTTTTGCATCAGTGGTTGTAGTAATTCTTGCTCAGAAATAAAGCCAACCAAAGCTTTATTATCATCAAACACCGGCGCGCCTAATAGTTTAAACTTTTGCAGCTCGCTAATGGCGGTGGTCATTTCGGTTTCGGGTGTAATATGTGGCAACTTACGTTGCATAAAATCTTGTACTTTTGTATTTAGCATTTGGGTCTCTCCCCATCATTATTCTACATAAAGTATGGTCAAGGAAATGCAGTTTGTGAAATCGTTATATGGATTTAAGTGTGAGTTAAAACAAATAAAAAAGGCACCCAGTAAACTGGGTGCCTTCATAGCAAGAAAGGAGCACTTACTTTATAAATGCAAATGCATCTGCGTACATGTTTTCACGAACTGCACCATGTGCAATAAAGTCATCACGCACAATGCCAATCATGTCAAAACGGCCAGCCATATATATATCGTATGGCTCAAGAGACACTATATCAGCCATGACCGCTTTGTGAACAAAGCCTGTTTTGCCAGACCAACTTGCAGGGGCATTTTCAACAACGGGAATGTATTGAAAGTGAGGGTTACTCTCAGCCCAAGCTTGCATTTCGTCATGGGCATAAAGAGCCGATTCTTCACGCACACCCCAGTAAAACAACACGGGGCGATCACAGCCTATTTCAGCTAGGTGATCAGCCATCGATTTTGCATACGAAAAGCCCGTACCGCCCGCTAATAAAATGATAGGGCGTTCGCCTTCAGTGCGAAGTTGTGACACACCTAAACCAACTTCAACGTTAACCTGTTGTTGTTCTGTATGAGCGTGACGTAAGTGTTCAAGTGCCTGCATTGCATATGAATCCGCACCTGATGCGCCTATGTGTAATTCAATTTGCTCAGTTTGCGATGGGCGACTAGCAATTGAAAAGGCACGCTTATCTTTTTCGCCTAATACAAGTTGCATATATTGGCCTGCCTCGAATGACACAGGTTGCTGTGGTTTCAAAATGACCTTATGTACGTGGTCTGTAAGCGGGCTGATCGCAACAACGTCAGCGAGTAATGTTTGCATAGTTTACCTTTATAAAGCAGAGACGCATAACCGATTGCGAGTGCGCTCACAACCGTTAATTTTTGAGCAGTTTATCACAGACACAGCTTAGAGAATATCTAAGCTGTCCCATATTTCATCAACACGATCTTTAATTTTTGGGTCCATTACAATGGGCTCACCCCATTCCCGATCGGTTTCTCCAGGCCATTTATTTGTCGCATCCATTCCCATTTTTGAGCCTAGGCCAGAGACGGGTGATGCAAAGTCTAAATAGTCAATCGGTGTATTTTCAATCAGTGTGGTATCACGGGCAGGATCCATGCGTGTGGTTATCGCCCAGATCACGTCATTCCAATCACGTGCATTTACATCGTCATCACAGACAATGACAAACTTTGTATACATGAACTGGCGAAGAAATGACCACACACCCATCATTACGCGTTTTGCGTGGCCTGGGTATTGTTTTTTCATGGTCACGACAGCCATACGATATGAACAGCCTTCAGGGGGCAAATAGAAGTCGACAATTTCTGGAAATTGCTTTTGTAAAATAGGCACAAAGACTTCGTTTAATGCTACGCCTAATACCGCGGGTTCATCAGGTGGACGACCTGTATAAGTACTATGGTAGATTGGATTTTCACGATGCGTGATGTGCGTCACTGTCATAACAGGAAACTCATCTACCTCATTGTAATAGCCTGTATGGTCACCGTAGGGGCCCTCTGGGGCTGTTTCACCCGGCATAATATAGCCTTCTAAGATAAACTCAGCTGTTGCAGGCACTTGCAAGTCATTGGAAATAGATTTAACCACTTCGGTTTTACTACCGCGTAACAGGCCTGCGAATGCGTATTCACTGAGTGTATCTGGTACAGGTGTTACCGCGCCAAGAATAGTGGCAGGGTCTGCGCCAAGGGCTACCGACACTGGGTATGGCTCGTTCGGGTGTTCTTTGCACCACTCACGGAAATCAAGCGCGCCACCACGGTGAGATAACCAGCGCATAATGATTTTATTCTTACCTAATAATTGCTGACGGTAGATACCTAGGTTTTGGCGCTTTTTATAAGGTCCTTTGGTGACCGTCAGACCCCATGTGATAAGTGGTGCTGCATCACCCGGCCAACAGTGTTGAATAGGCAGTTTTGTTAAATCAACGTCATCGCCTTCAAGAATTACTTGTTGGCACGCTGCTTTTTTAACTTCCTTAGCTGGCATATTTAACACTTGTTTAAATACGGGGATTTGACCTAGCGCCTCTTTAATTCCTTTTGGTGGCTCTGGCTCTTTTAAAAATGCCAGTAACTTACCGACTTCGCGCAGTTCACTCACATCATTTTGCCCCATACCCATCGCAACACGCTTGGGTGTTCCGAATAAGTTGGCAAGTACAGGAATTGAGTGGCCTTTTGGATTTTCGAATAATAGGGCAGGGCCTTCAGCACGTAAGGTGCGATCGGCAATTTCGGTCATTTCTAGGTAGGGATCAATCTCTTGTTTGATCCGCTTTAGTTCACCCTTTTGTTCTAATAACTCGATAAATTCGCGAAGATCTTTGTATTTCATTTTGGTCGCTTAAACGCTGAAAAAACTGTCGCTATTATACTCAAAATCAATCTTTAAGCTAATTTAGCAGGGAGAATTCGCTGTTTTATTGGGCGAGAGCACAGTGGTATTTTTTACCTCTCAAAATGAGCATAGCCTCAGGACCTTTAGACCAAAAAAGTACGGTGTCATTACTGTACTTTACACCCGAGGCGCTGACTTGTCGGCTTAGTAAAAAAGACTCTTGTTGAAATGAAAGTGTTGCTTGCTCTTCATTGATGTCGGTAATACTCGCGATTTCTTCATCACACTTATAATTGTTTGGCCCACTTTGCTCGGCACAAGCACACAAGGTGACTAAAGCGAGCCCTAAAGTAAGTGGCTTAATCATGGAAACACCCCTGTTTTAATGAATCTACCCAAACCATTGGAAATGTGTTTCTTCAGATGGTGTGGATTTATAAGCTTAACAAAGAAAAATTAACCGTTGGTGAAAATACCAGGATAAGTTATGTTGTTATTGAAATTAATGGGCAAGGAGCCGCTATGGCTGGGACTAACTTATTAACCTTACTTGATGATATTACAACGCTTTTAGATGATATTGCGACGATGAGTAAAGTCGCAACTAAAAAAACAGCAGGGGTATTGGGTGACGACCTAGCACTCAATGCGCAACAAGTAACTGGGGTCACGGCTGATCGAGAATTACCCGTAGTCTGGGCTGTTGCAAAGGGATCGTTTATCAATAAAGCGATACTGGTACCTGCCGCATTATTGATTAGTGTGTGGTTACCTTGGCTTATTACGCCGCTTTTAATGATAGGTGGCTTATTTTTGTGCTTTGAAGGTGCTGAAAAAATTATTGAAAAGCTGTTTGATCACACAAAAGCTGAAGATGAATCTGCCATCGAACATCAAGACTTGCACGAATACGAAAAACAGAAAGTGAAAGGGGCTATTCGCACGGACTTTATCCTCTCAGCCGAAATTATTGTTATAACCTTGGGCACTGTTGCCGGTGCAACACTGGTTAATCAAGCATTGGTGTTAACGGTTATTGCAATCATTATGACTATCGGCGTTTATGGTCTTGTTGCAGGCATTGTAAAACTTGATGATGCCGGTTTGTATTTGCTGCAAAAAGCCCAGCAAACAGGCGGGAAATTTAAACAGTTATTAGGCACCTTTTTAGTCGCGGCAGCCCCTCAGTTGATGCGTTTTTTAGCGTTCGCAGGTACAGTTGCAATGTTTTTGGTTGGCGGTGGCATACTCGTTCACGGCATACCTGTGTTACATCACGCTCAGCAAGGCGCGAGTGAGTTTGCACTTACTTATCTTGGTAAAACAGGGGAAGTTGTAACACCGATTTTATTCGATGGTTTGCTTGGCGTCGCTGCGGGGATTGTGGTGGTGCTAGTGGTTGAGTTGTGGCACAAAGTGAGAAATTAAATAAAAAGTGCCGGCGAGAAACCTCGCCGGCAAGAAGTTAGCACGGGAACGTAAGCGTGCTAATGTGCAGGGTGTTCCTTTAAGCTATATAAACCCAAAGGTGTTTGTCTTCTGGCACTCATAGAATTCCTAAAACAAAGCAGGAGAGTTATTTTGCTCTTTCTATCTACACTTCATTATGCATCAGTTAAAGTGTGTTATAACATAACCTTGTTGGTGTAAATAACCAATGCGTTTGTTATTCATTGGTTTACTTTATTGGATGTTATAAAAAGTGGATTTAATCTGTGTTTAAATTACTGCAGTCGTAGCTTAGGCATAATTCAGCAAGTTCAATTTTAGCTTTGAGGTTGCCTTGTTGTGTGGCTTTATTGAGCCAATAGGCCGCTTTTTCTAGACTTTTTTGAGTGCCTTGACCATCGCGATACATTTGCCCTAAGTTAAGTTGCCCCCACGAATAACCCCCCTCTGCAGAAAGCGTAAAACTGTTTAGCGCTTCTGTGTAAAGCCCATCTTTAAAATAAGTGATACCTTCTTGATTGTGCTTATCAAGTTTTACGCCGGTATATAAGGGTTTCGGCTTTGGTGGGTGCATTACAAAGCCTCCGAATAAGCTATAAAGCTCAGGGCGCATGATTTTGTAAATGCTGTTGTCTTCATAAAATTGCTGTATTTGTTCTTTGCGAAAGGTCATGGTTTTACTTGAGAAATAATTATCTTGGACCAACATGCTTGTGCGCATAGCAATTTCAATGTCTTTATTATATTTATAGGTGTAATTACCGACACGAAAGGTCATGTTGTCATTATCAAATTCAACCAGTTGTGCCACTTTTAAATTATTAATCCGTTTTGGGGTGTCGGTAAATTTGTCAGCGTGGACAAAATACGTGTCGAACAGTTTTGGCTTATTTATATAACTAACTTCGTTCGTAGTTTGTTGATGAACACCAAGCACAGTTTGAATTAAAAAATAGCCTAAAAGTAACACGCCGGCAAAGTACTTAATAATCGAGAGCATTTCTAAAGTAGGAAGTGCGTACCAAGACACGGGAGTCATATAGCCACAATCATCACACTGGCGCTGATAACTGATTGATAGTGGGATAACTGGCAAAATAGTAAAACGCAGTATCTTGCTGTGATTGGTTAATGAATAATGCTCGCTTTGACAGTGGGGGCATGTTTTAGGTTGTTTGTAAAAAACATCAGCAGCAGCAGTATTAAAAAGTAGCATAGTGTCTTCCTTGGTAATAACTACAAACTAGAACAAATGCAGCAAGTTATAAAGATGCAAACTGTAACCAAATATGAATTTCAGTATGAAAGGCTTTTCACTTAGAGAATAAACCCATTCTCTGCTATGATCCTCTGAATCTTCGAGGATATCCCTCCACTATCAAGTTTGGAATGTTACTGTGACTGCTACTGCTTTTTCATCGTTGGCTTTGCCGCAAGAGTTAATCGATAATTTATCGACCTTAGGTTATTCACAAATGACGCCAGTGCAAGCGCAAAGTTTGCCGGTCATTTTGCAAGGAAAAGATATTATTGCCCAAGCTAAAACTGGCTCAGGGAAGACTGCTGCATTCAGTTTAGGCGTGCTGGCTAAATTAAATGTTAAACGTTTTCGAATCCAATCATTAATTCTCTGCCCAACGCGTGAATTAGCTGAGCAGGTTGCAGAAGAAGTCCGTAAGTTAGCGCGTAGTATTCACAATATTAAAGTACTTACTTTGTGTGGTGGCGTATCAATTGGACCGCAAATTGGTTCGCTTGAACATGGTGCACATATTATCGTAGGTACACCAGGGCGAGTCGATGACCATATTCGTAAAGGGACATTGCGCTTAGATGATGTTGAAACTTTAGTGCTTGATGAAGCCGATCAAATGCTCGACATGGGTTTTCAAGATACCTTAGATGCGATTGTTGAATGCATTCCAGCCCAGCGTCAAACATTATTGTTCAGTGCGACGTATCCGAAATCAATAGCAGCAATTGCAGAGCGTGTATTGAGCAATCCTGAGACTATAAAAGTTGAAGAAGAGCAGGCAAAGAGCACAATAAAACAGTACTTTTACAAACTTGATAATAACAAGCAGCGCTTTAATACTTTAAAACTTTTATTGTTAAAGTTTCAGCCAGAAAGTTGTGTGGTGTTCTGCAACACGAAAGTTGAGACTCAGCAAATTTGTGATGACCTTTTTGCTGAAGGATTTAGTGCCGTCGCATTGCATGGTGATTTAGAACAACGAGAACGAGAACGTACATTAATTCGTTTTTCTAATAAAAGCGCTTCAATTTTGGTCGCGACGGATGTTGCTGCACGCGGGCTTGATATTAATGATATGGATATGGTGGTGAATTACCACTTAGCACATGACCCTCAAACACATGTGCATCGTGTGGGCCGCACCGGGCGTGCAGGTAAAAAAGGGATTGCCTGTTCAATTTATGGTGAAGCTGAGCAGTTTAAAGTGGCACAAATAGGTGATCACTATGAAAAAGATTTTGAACCAGAGCCTATTCCGCCGTTTAGTTTATTAGAAAAGCCAGCTTATAAGCCTACAATGGCAACGCTTATGATTGATGCAGGTAAAAAGCAGAAAATTCGTGCGGGTGATATTTTAGGGGCGCTAACGGGTAAAGAAGGGGTCGCGGGACACCAAGTTGGTAAAATAAATGTACTTGATAATGTTGCCTTTATTGCTGTTGAGCGTGCTGCTGTTAAGCCTGCTCTGCGTAAATTAACAGAAGGTAATATTAAAAAGCGTAAAATACGAGCTCGTCGATTAACGCGCTAAAATTAATGTGAGCAATTCGCCTTGAGTTGCTCATATTCTTGCCGTATTTTTTTGAACTTGGTAGCAGAACCTTGTCGATCAGGGTGATACTTTAAGGCGAGTTGTCGCCACCGTTTTTGCAGCTCTCTATATGAATAATCTGCAGGGAGTTGCCAGTGTTGTATGATCGGGTAAAGTTGCTCAGCTGATACTTGAGTAAGACAGAAGCGATTGTGTGTGCTAAAACGCTGCCAAAATTGGTCAAGTAATGCATCAATGGCGTCTCGTGACGTGTCATAGTTTTGCCAATCTAAATAATATGCTCTTAGCGGATCGTCTTTTTCTGGACGGTCTGTAGGGCATGTATCTATAAGCTCTATATGAAGCGATGCAATCTCTAATCGCTGGGTCGGGGCTAGCTGTGCTTGTAACTGATACAATCCGTTCATAATTAGAAAATTACGTTTAAAGAGGTTTTTTTGCGGGTCTTCATCGAGTTGCTTAAGGTAATTCGTCTCTCCCAGCGCGCTGGCTAGCGTATGCACCTTCCAAGTAGACTGTCGTAGAAGAAGGTAAAAAATCTCATCAATCAGTGGGTTAACCATTGTTCGTAGGCCAATGTTTAGTGTAATCTTAAAGTATATACGCTAACACAGCTGCGTTATTGAAACTACGATCATGTTTTAGGTTTAAAGGAATGCATTTGGCGATGCTTTAGCGAGTTCTGCTAATGCACGCTTGGTTGATTTTTAGGGATATAAACATATGCACATCACATTGCGCCTCAGCTTGCTTTATTCAACGCTCGCGTGTGTCTGTTTGTTTTTTACGTCTCCTAGTTTTTCATCTCATTCATTGTTTGAGCAGTTTACGCAATCACAGCAATGGGATGAGAAAAAACAACTTTCAATAAAGCTGCTAGCCGCACCTAATATCACATCCGATGAAAAATTAGAGGTTTATCTACAGTTAGCTGACTTTGCACTAGAGAAAGATAATTTCTCTGCTGCAGTGGAACACTATCAACTGGCTGCAACATCAACCTCTTTTGAAGAGCATCCACAACGTTATTTTCAAGCTCTTAAAATGCAAGGTGTGACCTATTATTATCAAGGGTTAATGCAGCAAGCCGTGAGTGCGTATATGCGAGCCTTGAGTGTTGCAAGAAATATGGAGCAGCCAATTTCTGAAGCTAATCTTTTGAGTAATATTGGTCTTGCTTACTTCAATATGTTTAATATGAATCAAGCGCTTGATTATTATAAACAAGCGAAAACGATTTACGATAAATATGGAACAGCACAAGATAAAGCGGATATTTTGCACAATATAGCGGGTATTTATATCCGTTTGTCTAGCTACGATATTGCACTGGATATGTATCGAGAAGCACTGGCTATTTTTCAAAAGCTTAATGATGAAGATGGTATCGCTCAATCTTATGGCAATATGGGAGTGGCTTACTCAGAGCTTGGCGAGTATCAACTGTCACTGCATTACTACCAGCGTGCTTTGCGCCATTACCAAGAAACGAATGATGCATACTACCTGTCCTCTCGACACGGTAACATTGCTAACGTGTACTTGCGAACGGGCGATCTTGAGATGGCCTTAAATCACACGGAAAAAGCGATAAAATTCGCAAAGCAAATTGATAATAAGGGGCTCGAGTTAGCGGGGTTATTATCACAAGCGAAAATCGAGCTGTTACAAGGGAAGTTACCTGAAGCAGAAGTCACACTTAACACATCTGTTAGTATGGCGAAAGAGTATAAAGATGAGCTCAGAGTACTCGATGGTTTGGGTATGCATGCATTGATAAAAGCGGGTCAAGGAGACTTTGAAAGTGCAGTGTCATACTTTGATAGCTTTGTTCGCAAAATGAATGCTTCTAAAAATGAACAGCTTTTAAAATCATTGGGTAAACTACAAAGCCAAATTCAAGCCAGTCAGTTAAATCAAGAAATTGTCGATCTTAAGCAACATCAGCATGTGCAAGAGCTCGAAATGTCTAAACAACGCCAGCTAACGATCATGCTGTTCATTTTGTTTGTAATGATTGTTGTGACAGGAATTACTCTTTACCGACGCAAGATTGAAAAAGAGGCGAAGGAGCAACTCTCTTTAATGGTGGCTAAGCGCACCCAAGAACTTGAAGAAATTGCAGAGCAGTTGCGTAGTGCAAATGATATCAAAAGTCAGTTTCTTGCCAATATTAGCCATGAAATCCGCACTCCACTGACTGCTATTCTTGGTCAAACCGATCATTTAATGAATGGTCTTTATAAGCCTGAGAAGTTGAATGAAGAACTTGCGGTTATTCAAAAACAAAGTGATCACTTAAAAGAGCTTATTAATGATGTACTTGATATTAGTAAGATTGAGGCGAATAAACTTGAGTTGAACTTAGAAGAGGGCAACTTAGTGGAATTACTGACAGATGTGCATTCTATGCTGAGCGGTCAGGCGAAAGAGAAAGGATTAAAATTTGCGTTTCAAAATCAACTTGGTGAGCAGTTTTTCAGCTACTTAGATTTTACGCGTGTAAAACAGATATTAATAAACTTATGCGCGAATGCCATTAAGTTTACTCAGCAAGGAGAAGTTGAGTTACATGTATCGCGCGTCGAGCAAGGCATTGTGTTTCGCATTAGAGATACCGGCATTGGCATGAATGCAGAGCAATTGAAACTAATTTTTGATTGCTTTAGTCAGGGTGATAACAGTATTAGTCGTCGTTTTGGTGGTACTGGGCTTGGACTTAGCTTGTCGCAGCAATTGGCGATGATGATGGGCGGGTACATCAGTGTTGAGAGCGAGGCGAATAAAGGCAGTGAGTTCTCTTTTTACTTACCCTGTAAAGAACTTGAGCCTGCGGCGTATATTGATGACAATCAAGCGATTACACACTCAGCTTCTAAAGGATTATCAGGCAAAGTATTACTTGCCGAAGATCACCCAGATAACAGACGCTTAATTTGCCGTTATTTAGAATCTATGGGGCTAGAAGTCATTACAGCAGAAAATGGTGAGCAGGCTGTTGAGCAATGTTTAAAAGAGTTCCCAGATGTGGTGTTACTCGATATTCAAATGCCAGTACTTGATGGTTTAAGCGCATTGAAGCTATTACAAAAATGTGGCTTTACTCAACCTGTATACGCATTAACTGCGAATGCGATTAGCCACCAAATTGAAGGTTATTTAGAAGCGGGTTTTACTGGGTATCTTGCTAAGCCAATCGATAAAAAAGTGTTTTACACGCAGCTTGCTAAGCATTGTAAAAGTACCTCTCAACTAGCTAATTCAATGCCCGATACACGTGATCTTGTCACTAGCTTTATCAATAGTTTTGCCTACGAAGCGGACTTGATTCAGCAGCATTTCTCAGCGGATGATTTAATGAGCTTACAACAAGATGCTCATCGAATTGGAGGGGCTGCAAAAATGTTTGCCTTAGATGATATTGCACACAGTGCTTTAGCACTCGAGCTGGCCATAAAAAACAAGACAGCGTTTGAAATTAATCACTTAGTAACGCAACTACTCGAGCTTATGCACTGCACACGTTTAGCTCAAAATAGCTCAATATCACCATCTTGAGCTTGTTTTATTTCTTCGTCATTGATGAATCGTGAGCGGTCTACTCGCTTTTTTAAATCAATGCTAGGGTAGGTCACTTTAAACATCGACAACTTATTATCTATTGAATGTGCGAGATTAACGAGATCCTTACTTGAAACGGCTTGAATTTGTGTGCTGGATAATGCATCTGAGTTAATTTCAACCATAGAGTCAATACTTGCTTGTGCTTCATCAGACATTTGGCTTTGCAGTGCAACTTGTGCGTGAATACTTTCTGATAAAGCATCGATGGCTAACATCGCTTGTTCTATTTTATTTGTTTCACGTGTTGATTCGTCAGATAGCTTAACGGTGTGCTCTGTTTCTTTTAATGCCTTTTGCATCAACTGATTCGCTTGCTCAGTATTATGCTGAATTTTAGCAACCATATTTCGAACTTCTTGTGTTGATTTACTTGTGCGTGCAGCTAAGTTTCGAACCTCATCAGCTACCACTGCAAACCCTCTTCCTTGCTCGCCTGCTCGGGCTGCTTCAATGGCGGCATTAAGAGCCAATAAGTTAGTTTGTTCGGCAATACTATTAATGACCTCAATCACAGAACCTATTGCGTCGCTATCTTGCTTGAGCAAAACAATTTGTTGGCTTGTTTGATTAATATTATCGGCGAGTTTTAATAAACTTGATTGACTCTTATCAGTGTCTAAACGGGTTTGTTTTACGGAATTCGTGGCATTAGAAACCGCGTGATAAATTTGCTCTAAACTTCGATCGAGCTCTCTTGATACGTCAATGGTACGCTTTATTGTAATGGCGAGATCGACACCGTGAGCATCTTGAATCGTGGCTTTTTGGGTCATAGAGGCATAAGTGTCTCTTAGTGCATCCGCCATAGGGAGCAATCGCGCAGAAGAAAAATAAATCTCTCCGAGCAAGTGCTCTACTGTGGTTAAACTTTCATTTAATGCATGGCATGCTTGCGGTAAATTAGGGTTATTTTCATCAAAACGAAAGGAGAAGTTAATACCTTGCTCTGCGGTCATATTCGTCGCAAAGTCATTTAAGAAGTCCAGCTGCTGCTTGTCTGTCGAATAGAGACTATAAATCATTACTGCCCACGGTCCACAGATAAAGAGACTGAGTATAAGTAGAGCCGAAGTAGAGAAATCAAACACAGCAAAACTAGCAATACACCCCAGTAAGCTTGTTAAAAACAGAGCGATTGCTATTTTAATGCGCGTCATTGAGTGTTCCTAAGCATTTCATCTCATTATTTATAGAACAGCTTTCAATGAAATTCCATTTATATTATGAACTTATATTAACCTGAAATAACACTTACCCACGTGGCTAAGTGACAGTGGTTGTTATCAGTGATAGATATTTCTTATTTAGAACAACAAAATAACAAAAGAGTAGGCAGGGGTATTACTTGCTTCAAATAGAGTATTGAATGCAGCGAATGGGTATCAAAGGGGCTTCTTTTGGGCAAAAAAAATGCCTGTTTAATACAGGCATTTATTTAAAACATTCAAATGTGATTATTGACGTTTCATTGAATCGAAAAACTCGTCATTGGTTTTGCTCATTGACAGTTTATCAATTAAAAATTCCATCGCATCAATTTCTGACATGTCATGTACGATCTTACGTAAGATCCACATTTTTTGTAGCTCATCAGGTTTAGTCAGCAACTCTTCGCGACGGGTACCAGAGCGGTTAAAGTCAATGGCAGGGAATACACGTCTTTCAGCAATCTTACGATTTAGGTGTAATTCCATATTACCAGTGCCCTTAAACTCTTCGTAGATAACTTCGTCCATTTTCGAACCAGTATCAATAAGCGCTGTCGCGATGATTGTCAGGCTTCCGCCTTCTTCAACGTTACGTGCCGCACCGAAGAAACGCTTAGGCTTATGTAATGCGTTTGCATCAACACCACCGGTTAGTACTTTACCCGATGAAGGAATTACCGTGTTGTATGCACGAGCAAGACGTGTAATTGAGTCAAGTAAGATAACCACGTCTTTTCTGTGCTCTACAAGGCGTTTTGCTTTCTCGATTACCATTTCAGCAACCTGAACGTGACGGCTTGCAGGCTCATCGAATGTTGAAGCAATCACTTCACCTTTTACAAGGCGCTGCATTTCGGTTACTTCTTCAGGACGCTCATCGATAAGTAATACCATCAGCTCACAGTCTGGTTGGTTATAACTGATCGATTGGGCGATATTTTGCAGAAGCATCGTTTTACCTGCTTTCGGTGGTGCAACGATAAGTGCGCGCTGACCTTTACCAATTGGCGAGGCTAAATCGAGTACACGCGCTGTGATGTCTTCTGTACTACCATTACCGCGCTCCATACGTAAACGTTCATTTGCGTGGAGTGGAGTAAGGTTTTCAAAAAGGATTTTAGTGCGTGAGTTTTCAGGTTTATCGAAGTTTACTTCATTTACTTTCAGTAAAGCGAAGTAACGTTCACCATCTTTCGGTGGACGAATCAAACCGGAAATAGAGTCACCAGTACGCATGCTGAATCGACGGATTTGACTCGGAGATACATAAATATCGTCAGGACCGGCTAAGTAAGATGCTTCAGATGATCTCAAGAAACCAAAACCATCTTGTAAGATTTCTAATACACCGCCGCCATAAATGTTCTCACCGCTTTTTGCGTGTGCTTTAAGAATGGCGAAAATAATGTCTTGTTTTCTTAAACGGGCTACGTTTTCGAGCCCCATGGACTCAGCTAAGTTTACAAGCTCTTTGATAGACTTGTCTTTTAATTCGCGTAAATGCATATTGGTGGGTTCTTTATTACAATTGTCATACTCAAAATCGTCGTTTGATACATGAGTGAGGTTTGTTGGTATAACTAAGGATTAGTTGGCTTTATAAACTAGCAGGTCACTAGCAAGGCGTCCAGTCTTTAAACAAAATAAAGCTAAAAAAAGGGCAAAAAGCCCTTTTTTTATTTCATTAGATGTTGTTTTCTAAAAACTCAACTAATTGAGTCTTAGAAAGGGCACCTACTTTAGTGGCTGCAACTTGACCATCTTTGAAAAGAAGAAGTGTAGGGATACCACGAATACCAAATTTAGGTGGTGTGCCTGCATTTTGGTCAATATTCAGTTTTGCAACGGTAACACGACCATCAAAATCGCCTGCTACTTCGTCAAGAATTGGGGCGATCATCTTACAAGGTCCGCACCATTCTGCCCAAAAATCAACAAGTACAGGTTTGTCTGATTGAAGTACGTCAGCTTCAAAGCTATCGTCAGTTAATTGAATAATTTTCTCGCTCATTGCGATCTCCGATAAGTTAGGCGAAATATTTAATGCGTATTTAAACACTCTTGTTTCTTATTGCAAGTTTAAACGTTATGCTTAAACGCTATGACTAAGACACATTTGACCGATAAAAAGTTTTCAGACTTTGCTATCGCACCGGAAGTGGTTGCCGGTTTAACCGAAAATGGGTTTGAATATTGCACACCCATACAAGCTAAATGCCTACCTTTTATTTGTGAGGGCCGTGATATTGCGGGCCAAGCACAAACAGGTACGGGCAAAACGTTGGCGTTTTTAACGGCCACGTGCCATCGGTTATTACAATCTAGCAAAGCACCTAGTAAACATCCAAGAGCCCTGATCATGGCCCCTACGCGGGAGCTGGCGATTCAGATACACAAAGATGCAAAAATTTTAGCGCCACATTGTAATCTTAACTTAGGATTAGTATATGGTGGCGAAGATTATGAAAAACAACGTGCACAACTAGAAAAAGGCGTTGATATTTTAATTGGGACGACTGGACGCCTTATCGACCTTTATAAGCAGGGCTGTTATACCCTGAACGAAATTGAGGTTGTTGTGCTTGATGAAGCGGATCGCATGTTTGATTTAGGCTTCATTAAAGACATTCGTTATATGTTCAGACGTATGCCGGAAGCATCTGAGCGTTTAAATTTATTGTTTTCAGCGACCTTATCGTATCGTGTACAGGAATTAGCATTTGAACATATGACTAATCCTGAGCATGTACAAATTGAACCGGATGTGAAAACAGGTAAGCGCATTCAGGAAGAGCTCTTTCATCCATCACAAGATGATAAAATTAAGTTGTTGTTAACCTTAATTGAAGAAGAATGGCCTGAAAAAGCCATTGTGTTTGCAAATACCAAACACAGTTGTGAAAACGTGTATGCGTGGATGAAGGCGGATGGGCATCGCGTTGGGTTATTGACTGGTGATGTTAATCAGAAAAAACGTCAGTCAATTCTGGCGCAATTTACCAAAGGTGATTTAGACTTTTTAGTTGCGACCGATGTTGCAGCGCGTGGTTTACATATTCCAGAAGTAAGTCACGTATTTAATTTTGATTTGCCAGATGATTGTGAAGACTATGTACACCGAATTGGACGTACAGGACGTGCTGGCGCATCAGGCCATGCAATCAGCTTTGCCTGCGAACAGTATGCTTATAATCTTCACGAAATCGAAGAATACATAGAGCACAGCATTCCATTATCACATTATGATAAAAGTGCATTGCTTGATGATTTAACAAAGCCTACTATTCAGAAAAAGCGGAACTATTCAACAGGCCCACGTAATCGTAATAACAACGGACGTCGACCAAATAATAGTTACCAAAAATCACGGTCATCATAACTGGCCGTTGTTTAAGACGTAGTAGTAACTAGAGGTTTTTGAACGGTGGGGCAACTTCAACCGCAAAAAAATGTGTATGCAGTTATCGATTTAGGATCAAACAGCTTCCATATGCTGATTGCCAAATCGATGGCTGGCGGCCTACAAACTATTGGCCGAGTCAAACGCAAAGTAAGGCTAGCAGCAGGACTTGATGAAAACAATGTTCTAAGTACTGAAGCCATGCAACGAGGCTGGGAATGCCTCGCCTTGTTCGCTGAACGTTTACAAGATATACCAAAGAAAAATATCACCATTGTTGCAACCGCAACACTGCGCCTTGCTATTAATGCCGATGTATTTCAACAAAAAGCTGAGAAAATCCTTGGCCATAAAATCAATGTTATAAGTGGCGAGTTAGAAGCAAAGACTATCTATAAAGGGGTTGCTCATACGTCTTCATGTGGTGGTCGACAGCTGGTTATTGATATTGGTGGAGCAAGCACTGAGGTTGTCATTGGAAAAGGTTTTGACGCGTTGCATTATAAGAGCCTCAACATGGGGTGTGTCACTTTCCTTGAGCGCTATTTCAAAGATCAAAAGCTGAGTAACAAAAATTTCAATACCGCTATTAAAGCAGCGCGAGATGTTGTTGAAGATATTGTACCTGAATATAAAGCTGCTGGATGGGAGATTGCCAGTGGTGCATCCGGTACAGTTCAAGCCATTCAAGAGATTATGGTTGCGCAAAACCAGGATGAGTTACTAACGCTAGATAAACTGTTAGCAATTAAAGAACAGTCAGTCACGTTTGACACCATTGCTGATCTTGAATTACCTGGTCTTAGTGAAGAGCGTCGTTTGGTGTTTGTATCTGGACTTGCAATTCTTATTGCTTTATTTGAATCGTTAGAAATAAAGCAAATGGGGCTTGCGCGCGGTGCATTGCGTGAAGGTGTGTTATATAGCATGGTGCCTGAGCTACATAATCATGATATTCGCAAACGCACCGTTGATGGTTTAATGAATCGTTACCATGTTGATCAAAAACAAGCGTGCCGAGTAGCGCAACTTGCGGAACAACTGGCAATAAGTGTAATGAACCAATGGCAATCAATGGATAGTAATGCGATTGCACTGTTAAAGACTGTGGCTAAATTGCATGAGATTGGTTTGCTAATCGAATATAAGCTTTACCATAAACATACGGCCTATATATTAGAAAACACAGACATGCCTGGCTTTTCACAGTCAGAGCATAAACTTATTACAGCAGTAGCGAATGGACACAGGGCTGATCTTGCAAAAAATAGCTTTGCATATCTAGGGTGTAATGAGCAATTAGCTGAATGCTTAACACGTATCATTCGGATCGCAGTGATCTTATCGATGCGTCGCCAAGACGATGTATTACCAGCGCTAGGTCTAAGTGTAGATAAAAATGCGCTTATACTGACATTTGATAGTGATTGGTTAAAATATCACCCACTAATGGCAAGTGAGCTACAACTAGAGTCCAAGTTACAAGCGAAAGCTGGTTGGAAGCTCATAATCAAATAACTAAAAAAGGCCCTTCAGGGCCTTTTTTAGTATTGTTTTTACCCGTTTCGTTCGTATTTTGCACGAACAGTCATTTTTTTCATAAAAACGTAAAAAAACAGTTGATCTGAATTCGGATCTCCCTATAATGCGACCCCACTGAGACGGCAGACTGCAACGCTTAGCGAGGCAAGAGCAACTCAGAGTGTTAAGTAAAACTTAGTTTCGAAAAATTAAATTTTCTCAAAATTAAGTATTGACAAAAAAATAGGAAAGCGTAATATACGCAGCCCTAGCGAGTTAAAGTGAAACGCTTTAATCGCAACGTTCTTTAACAATATAAAGCAATCATCTGTGTGGGCACTCGTACAGATTGAGTTCTAACAGTCGAGCTACTTAGGTAGTAAGACAGACAAATTTAGAGTCTCAATTGAACTGAGTGACCAACGGAAATAAGTTTACTTATTTCAGCACAGTCAATTCAACATCGAAAGATGTTAAATAAATTCAGAATTCATTGAGCATGTCCGCTCCCTTATGGGAAGGACAGAAAAAACTTTTAATTGAAGAGTTTGATCATGGCTCAGATTGAACGCTGGCGGCAGGCCTAACACATGCAAGTCGAGCGGTAACAGAGAGTAGCTTGCTACTCTGCTGACGAGCGGCGGACGGGTGAGTAATGCTTGGGAATGTACCTTATGGTGGGGGACAACAGTTGGAAACGACTGCTAATACCGCATAATGTCTTCGGACCAAAGCGGGGGACCTTCGGGCCTCGCGCCATAAGATCAGCCCAAGTGGGATTAGCTAGTTGGTGAGGTAATGGCTCACCAAGGCGACGATCCCTAGCTGGTTTGAGAGGATGATCAGCCACACTGGGACTGAGACACGGCCCAGACTCCTACGGGAGGCAGCAGTGGGGAATATTGCACAATGGGCGCAAGCCTGATGCAGCCATGCCGCGTGTGTGAAGAAGGCCTTCGGGTTGTAAAGCACTTTCAGTAAGGAGGAAAGGTTGGATGTTAATAGCATTCAGCTGTGACGTTACTTACAGAAGAAGCACCGGCTAACTCCGTGCCAGCAGCCGCGGTAATACGGAGGGTGCGAGCGTTAATCGGAATTACTGGGCGTAAAGCGTACGCAGGCGGTTTGTTAAGCGAGATGTGAAAGCCCCGGGCTCAACCTGGGAACTGCATTTCGAACTGGCAAACTAGAGTGTGATAGAGGGTGGTAGAATTTCAGGTGTAGCGGTGAAATGCGTAGAGATCTGAAGGAATACCGATGGCGAAGGCAGCCACCTGGGTCAACACTGACGCTCATGTACGAAAGCGTGGGGAGCAAACAGGATTAGATACCCTGGTAGTCCACGCCGTAAACGATGTCTACTAGAAGCTCGGTTCCTCGGAACTGTTTTTCAAAGCTAACGCATTAAGTAGACCGCCTGGGGAGTACGGCCGCAAGGTTAAAACTCAAATGAATTGACGGGGGCCCGCACAAGCGGTGGAGCATGTGGTTTAATTCGATGCAACGCGAAGAACCTTACCTACACTTGACATACAGAGAACTTACCAGAGATGGTTTGGTGCCTTCGGGAACTCTGATACAGGTGCTGCATGGCTGTCGTCAGCTCGTGTTGTGAGATGTTGGGTTAAGTCCCGCAACGAGCGCAACCCCTATCCTTAGTTGCCAGCGATTCGGTCGGGAACTCTAAGGAGACTGCCGGTGATAAACCGGAGGAAGGTGGGGACGACGTCAAGTCATCATGGCCCTTACGTGTAGGGCTACACACGTGCTACAATGGCGCATACAGAGTGCTGCGAACCTGCGAGGGTAAGCGAATCACTTAAAGTGCGTCGTAGTCCGGATTGGAGTCTGCAACTCGACTCCATGAAGTCGGAATCGCTAGTAATCGCGTATCAGAATGACGCGGTGAATACGTTCCCGGGCCTTGTACACACCGCCCGTCACACCATGGGAGTGGGTTGCTCCAGAAGTGGATAGTCTAACCTTCGGGAGGACGTTCACCACGGAGTGATTCATGACTGGGGTGAAGTCGTAACAAGGTAGCCCTAGGGGAACCTGGGGCTGGATCACCTCCTTATACGATTTAGAACTTATTTGTTCGTAGTGTCCACACAGATGATTGTTAGTTAGTAAAGCCATTGGCTTTACTAATTAATATGCTCTTTAAAAATTTGGAAAGCTGATAATAAAATTCTGATGAATAACGATTGTTATTTATCAAGAGTTTTCAAAAGTAAAAATATGCCAATTAATTGAAAAATTAATCGGTATCTACTTTAGTATTCTCATCATTATTTGATGAATTAACTTCTGGCGAAGTTAACAGCTGTCACTAACAAAGACCCGTTTGGGTTGTATGGTTAAGTGACTAAGCGTACACGGTGGATGCCTTGGCAGTTGGAGGCGATGAAGGACGTATTAACTTGCGATAAGCCTAGTCAAGCTAGTAAAAAGCACTTGAGACTAGGATTTCCGAATGGGGAAACCCACCTGCTTGCAGGTATCTTACACTGAATACATAGGTGTAAGAGGCGAACGCGGAGAACTGAAACATCTAAGTACCCGTAGGAACAGAAATCAACCGAGATTCCGGAAGTAGCGGCGAGCGAAACCGGACCAGCCCTTAAGCTTATTATGTGTTAGTGAAACATTCTGGAAAGTATGACGATACAGGGTGATAGTCCCGTACACGAAAATGCATCTTAAGTGAAATCGAGTAGGTCGGAGCACGTGAAACTTTGACTGAATATAGGTGGACCATCATCTAAGGCTAAATACTCCCAACTGACCGATAGTGAACCAGTACCGTGAGGGAAAGGCGAAAAGAACCCCTGTGAGGGGAGTGAAATAGAACCTGAAACCGTGTACGTACAAGCAGTAGGAGCCCACTTGTTGGGTGACTGCGTACCTTTTGTATAATGGGTCAGCGACTTATATTTTGTAGCGAGGTTAACCGATTAGGGTAGCCGTAGGGAAACCGAGTCTTAACTGGGCGTTGAGTTGCAAGGTATAGACCCGAAACCCGGTGATCTAGCCATGGGCAGGTTGAAGGTTGAGTAACATCAACTGGAGGACCGAACCCACTAACGTTGAAAAGTTAGGGGATGACCTGTGGCTAGGAGTGAAAGGCTAATCAAACCGGGAGATAGCTGGTTCTCCCCGAAATCTATTTAGGTAGAGCCTCGGATGAATACTTACGGGGGTAGAGCACTGTTAAGGCTAGGGGGTCATCCCGACTTACCAACCCTTTGCAAACTCCGAATACCGTAAAGTACTATCCGGGAGACACACGGCGGGTGCTAACGTCCGTCGTGAAGAGGGAAACAACCCAGACCGCCAGCTAAGGTCCCAAAGTCATAGTTAAGTGGGAAACGATGTGGAAAGGCCCAGACAGCCAGGAGGTTGGCTTAGAAGCAGCCACCCTTTAAAGAAAGCGTAATAGCTCACTGGTCGAGTCGGTCTGCGCGGAAGATGTAACGGGGCTAAACTATGCACCGAAGCTGCGGATTCAAAATTTATTTTGAGTGGTAGGGGAGCGTTCTGTAAGCCGTTGAAGGTGTACCGGGAGGTATGCTGGAGGTATCAGAAGTGCGAATGCTGACATGAGTAACGATAATGCGGGTGAAAAACCCGCACGCCGGAAGACCAAGGGTTCCTATCCCATGTTAATCAGGGTAGGGTAAGTCGACCCCTAAGGCGAGGCCGAAAGGCGTAGTCGATGGGAAACGGGTTAATATTCCCGTACTTGGTATAATTGCGATGGGGGGACGGAGCAGGCTAAGCAAGCATGGCGTTGGTTGTCCATGTGAAAGTGAGTAGGTTGAGAGTTTAGGAAAATCCGGACTCTTAAGACTGAGACACGAGACGAGCACCTAAGGGTGTGAAGTTGTTGATGCCATACTTCCAGGAAAAGCCTCTAAGCTTCAGATTATACCGAATCGTACCCCAAACCGACACAGGTGGTCAGGTAGAGAATACTAAGGCGCTTGAGAGAACTCGGGTGAAGGAACTAGGCAAAATCGTACCGTAACTTCGGGAGAAGGTACGCTCCGATTGGTGATGAGACTTGCTCTTTAAGCTGATTGGAGCCGCAGTGACCAGGTGGCTGGGACTGTTTATTAAAAACACAGCACTGTGCAAAATCGCAAGATGACGTATACGGTGTGACACCTGCCCGGTGCCGGAAGGTTAATTGATGGGGTTAGTTTTCGGACGAAGCTCTTGATCGAAGCCCCGGTAAACGGCGGCCGTAACTATAACGGTCCTAAGGTAGCGAAATTCCTTGTCGGGTAAGTTCCGACCTGCACGAATGGTGTAACCATGGCCACGCTGTCTCCACCCGAGACTCAGTGAAATTGAAATCGCAGTGAAGATGCTGTGTACCCGCGGCTAGACGGAAAGACCCCGTGAACCTTTACTACAGCTTGGCACTGAACATTGAACCTACATGTGTAGGATAGGTGGGAGGCTTTGAAGCAGAGACGCTAGTCTTTGTGGAGCCGTCCTTGAAATACCACCCTTGTAGTTTTGATGTTCTAACGTTGGCCCCTGATCGGGGTTACGGACAGTGCCTGGTGGGTAGTTTGACTGGGGCGGTCTCCTCCCAAAGAGTAACGGAGGAGCACGAAGGTTGGCTAAGTACGGTCGGACATCGTACGGTTAGTGTAATGGTAGAAGCCAGCTTAACTGCGAGACAGACACGTCGAGCAGGTACGAAAGTAGGTCATAGTGATCCGGTGGTTCTGAATGGAAGGGCCATCGCTCAACGGATAAAAGGTACTCCGGGGATAACAGGCTGATACCGCCCAAGAGTTCATATCGACGGCGGTGTTTGGCACCTCGATGTCGGCTCATCACATCCTGGGGCTGAAGTCGGTCCCAAGGGTATGGCTGTTCGCCATTTAAAGTGGTACGCGAGCTGGGTTTAGAACGTCGTGAGACAGTTCGGTCCCTATCTGCCGTGGGCGTTTGAGAATTGAGAGGGGTTGCTCCTAGTACGAGAGGACCGGAGTGAACGAACCGCTGGTGTTCGGGTTGTCATGCCAATGGCATTGCCCGGTAGCTACGTTCGGAACTGATAAGCGCTGAAAGCATCTAAGCGCGAAGCAGGCCTCGAGATGAGTTCTCACTAGACTTTTAAAGTCTCTGAAGGGCCGTTGAAGACTACAACGTTGATAGGCAGGATGTGGAAGTGGTGTGAGCCATTAAGCTAACCTGTACTAATTACCCGTGAGGCTTAACCATACAACGCCAAACGCGTTTTATGACAGCGTAACAGACAGAAGTTAGTATACTAAAGTAGATTTACGATTATCAGATTTCCAGATTTTAGTTAATTGCGAGTGCGATTAACAACCAAATTTGCTTGGTGACAATAGCGTTTTGGACCCACCTGACTCCATGCCGAACTCAGTAGTGAAACGAAACAGCGCCGATGATAGTGTGGCATTTGCCATGTGAAAGTAGGACATCGCCAGGCTCCTAATTAGAGAAACCCGATTCGAAAGAGTCGGGTTTTTTGTTGCCTGTAGAAAAATAAAATACCCAACCAAGACCCCTACGACCTATATCTTTGTAAGCATCGTGTGGCATTGACCATGTGAAAGTAGGACATCCTACTGCGTAGCGCACCATGGCTCCTAATTAGAGAAACCCGTTGCAGCAATGCAGCGGGTTTTTTGCGTTCAGGGCTAAATCGTCCAGTATCATACTGAGATTGCATACAGAGATAAAAAGGCGCATAAGCGCAAGGTGAAAAGACGTAGGAGGTACTTTAGTGCCGAAAGTGTCTGATATGCCCTTCATACAACACCCCTGAAATTCACGGCTAAAGCCGTTCCTACGCTTCTTAATCATAATTACAGAAGTGCAAGGGGCTCTAAATCGCTCATTTCACTTCTGGCTCAAATAATTAGAGCTTAGTAGGAGATGTATGGACTCCTCCCCTAAATAGGGTAAGTACGGTATAAAGAAATTGCAAAACCACTTTTACCAATAAGGAATCCATACATGTCAAAATTTAACTTAATTTGTATCGACTTGGCAAAAAATGTTTTTCAAGTCGGTCAATTTTTTCATCAAAAACTACAAAGTAATAAAGCGGTAAGCAGAAAAGAGCTACTGTCGATACTCACCACGTCTCCTCGTTGTAAAGTTGTTATGGAATCATGTGGCGGTGCTCATTATTGGGCACGCAAAGCGCGTAGTGTTGGTCATGAAGTCGTGATTCTAGACCCTCGATTTGTCAAAGCATTTAGGATTGGCCAGAAAACAGATGCAAACGATGTTATTGCAATAGCTGCGGCTTCTTTCTCACCCAATGTTCGCCCGTGTAAATCACTGACACAAGCACAGCAAAGCCTACAGTCGATAGAGCGAATGCGTGCGTTAGCTGAAAAGCAGAAACGGCAGTTGGCGAATCAAATCAGAGGCTTGTTACTTGAATTTGGAATTGTAATCAAGCAATCAGAATGCGCGTTTAGGCAGGCTATCCCTGAGATTTTAGAAGATAGCGATAATGGGTTAACCGCTGGTTTAAGGCAGTGTATAGCGCAGTGCTATGAATTATTTAAAGCCCAATCAACATTAAAAGAAACATTAAATGAGTTACTGACAGGCTTAGTAAAACAAGATGAGCAATGTGAACGCTTACTGGCTCTTGAGGGCGTAGGGCCTATCACTGCGGTTGGTTTATTAATTAGCTTAAGTGACACAACCCATTTTACGAGCGGACGTAATGCAGCAGCCAATATTGGCGTCACCCCACGTCAGCACTCAAGTGGTGGAAAAGTGCGAATAGGCCATATAGCCAAATACCGCGGAGAGATGATATTACGAAGTCACTTATTTCTGGGGGCCAGAGCGGTCATCAATCAGTTAAAGCATCGCGAGCCAAAAACGAAAAAAGAGCAATGGCTCAAAGCATTAGTTGAAAGACGCGGTGTGAAGTGCGCCGCCATTGCGTTAGCAAATAAAACAGTTCGGACGGCGTATGCCATGCTGAAAAAGGGCACGCGTTATGAACCAAGCCTACTAGCAAATTAACATTTAGTCTTCGATAACAGAAATAACTGTATTGACCAAGAACCTGCGTTAAGCGGTTAGACCCACCCTTGATAGCCTGTAAAGTGATTAGTGTGTTAAAACACCGAGTAGGAGAAGAGGCACAAGGGCGCGAATACATCATAGGGCCGAGGTAGCTCCTCATTATGAGCCCGCATATAAGTACGCAGTCTAACAAAATTAACGAAGGGTATTGTGCAATAGGAGGAGTCCATATAAGGCACTTTAGTGCCGGAATTGTCTGATATGCCCTTCATGCATAACCACTGATATTCACGGCTATAGCTGTTCCAACGAGATAGTGATTCATTGCTAGTTATTAAAACAAGCCATATTCTTCGGTCTCTTCGGCTTCATGGCGCATTAAATGCTCAGGGCGGAATATGGCGCTAGGATCGAGTAACAAACTATGCTTGTTTTTCATTTTGATTAAACCACGCATCATATTTTTAGTTTGAGGATCTACATCAAAACCTACGGAGGTAAGCTTATCAAGCGGTTTAATATCCTCTTTCTTTACATTGATATTGTCTTCTACCTTGTCAACGAGGAGGCCTATATGAGGTGTTACGCCATCTTTAGTGGTAAAGATTATGATAGGCTTGTAATCCAGAATAATCTGCTCTCTTGCAGACTCAAACAAGCGTATTAACTGATTAAACACTTGGCGCTTCTTTTCTTCAAATAAACGAATAACGTTCTCTTTTGTCATTGTTTTTTGAAGGTCTAAGAATTCACGCGCCATGGCGTGCAATTCTCTGTGGGGGGTGTCGAACTTATCGAGGATATTTTGCAGGTCTTCGTTGTCAGTTTTAAAGCTGTTGTACCATCGGCCAAAATCGCATTTATCCGGATCAATTGTGTTTGTGAAGGCTGCGCCTGTGAGCAGGCTATGCTCTAGTGCGCTCAACCATTGTTGGTGATCTTTTTCTTTTTCAACCAATAAGTCAGTGAGCTCAGCATTTGTCTTATTGGTTGATTGGTTATTAAGTACAATGCCTAAATCAAAGATGGGCGTGGGTGTTTCCATGTAATCTTTTACACCAATGAAGCTTTTATTTTCATTAGGCAAAGATGTCAGGTTATTTTCGTAACGTTCTGTTAGAAGAATATCGAGAATCTTAAGTGAAATGGTCTTTTGCCCAACACGAAAATTAATCAGATCCATATTTCCCTCAAAGCCTTGTTAAGTCTTTAAAGCATAGAACATTATTTCGATTTAGCAGTAGTTAATTTCAATTACTTTTAAAATAGGATCGGTAGATCTTTTTATCCGTGTTGTTTGTCTGATTGTTAAATAAATCGGCAAACTCAGACGTATCACTAAAGAGCTTATTTAGTTCAGTCAGCAAGCATTGATTATTCAACGGTGTTGTGCACTTTTGTGCGGCGCTCACTAACGCAACTGCATTCAAATAGCCTTCAAAAATAATTCTGTTAGGGCTTGTGTTATAGGGCTTGATATCTGCTCTAAATTGCTTGCATAAGGAGTTGTCACACTGATTGGGGTCTGGCACAACCTCCGTTACCATAATAGTACTTGGGTGGTGAATGAGAGAGTATAAATCAAAACTCGACACAAATGATACTGAGGTATAGTCGGGTTTGAAACCTTGCTCGTATCCAGTATTAATAAATTCGGCTAATGGTTGATAAGTGCCTACCATGCATACTGCGGTGACTCCACTAACTTTAAGTTGTTCTAGTGCCTTTGATATCTCTTCGCTATTTCGTTTGAAACGTGCAACTTCAACCGGTACCAAATCGTGTTTTTGCAGTGCCATTATTAAGTTACTTTCAACTAAAAAACCAAACTCATCGGCTTGGATCATCAACCCTATTTTTTTATGCTTGCGCTCCTGAACTAAATAATTAATTTGCTCTATCGCTTCATCTTGATAGCTTGCGCGTAAGTTAAAGACGTTTGGCATTGACTGGTTATGGAGAAAGTCAGCACCAGTAAAAGGCATCAGGAAGGGCACTCGATGTCTATCTAAAAGGGGCTTAATCGCATTTGCAGTCGGTGTACCCATCGAGCCGAAAATAGCGTCTATTTTGTCATTAAATAAAAATTGTCGTGTGTTTACAACGGTGTTTTTAGGCTCATAACCGTCATCAGCAAGAATAAGATCAATATTTTGACCATGTATTCCATCACGTGCATTTACTTTGTTGAAATAGATTGTACTACCCAGTGCTAATTGCTCGCCGATGTGTTTTGCAGGACCAGTTAGTGCGGTAGACATCCCTAATTTTATAGGTGGCTGTGTATGTTGAGTGTTTCCTATAATAGGCACGAAAAGCAAGCAAATCGCTAGGCGCTTAACGGTTGCTCTTATTAAGTAAAGTAAACTGGGCATACCAATCGTGTACTGCTTTTTTGAACCGAATGTCGAACTCTTTTTTACCCGTGAAGTGTGCTTCATCAATTACGCTTTTCACATCAATTTGCTGTAATACTAGTCTAATAAGGATCATTTTTGTATCTTGGTCGAGTAAATTTAGACTAATAGGCATGTGCCAAATAAGCTGCCACAGTAAGGGTTGTAATTTAAAGAGTGAAACGTCGTTGTTGAGTAACCTGTCTGCTCTATTAAGCATTTCTGAAGAGCAACCTATTGTTGAATAGCCTGAGAGTAGTTCATCAACTAGTTGCCATGGTAAAGAGTTAAAATGCCCAAATAGTTGCACGGATAGGTCTTGCTTAAATTCTTCTTTTAATTGCTCTGTGACTGCTTTGCTTTGTGTTTTTAATGGCTTAATAACAAGTGCAGCATGTTCTGCAGTGGCTTTATCACGGTTAAAACCTAGCTTTACAAGGCGAAAACCATTTGTTTTCCAAAACCTAACTAATGACGCATTTGCCCCAAAACTTGCACCAAAGAAATCGCACGTACTTAGTTGTTGTTGGCAAAAATCTAATAAGGCAGATCCTATACCTTGTTGGTGGCTCTCTGGTGCTACAGCGATTCTCACAACGCGTGCAGAGTGACCTGTTAGCCACTGCGTATCATGCGTTAACTGAGTTAATGTTTGTGCCATTAAATGCCCTTGCGGGCGGCGTTCGCCTGTTATTACTTGCTCTGCAATATCTTGCGATAGTCCCCCTTCAATTGCGACTAAACAGACGGCTTGTAGGTTTTCTGCTTGTCGGCAAATAAATAAGTGTAATTCAGGTGCATCAAGCAATTGACGTAAATCACTCACACTGGTTTGGTAGTGCGCTAACGCGAGGAGTGCCATAACTTGGCTTAATAAGTGTTCATCACGAATAAGGCGCTCCTTGCTAACCTGCTCGAACTGCAAAGGTAACGAACTAGCGACTTGATTGTATTGCGCATCAAGCAGTAATAAATCGCGTATGGCGTACTCAAGCGGATCATGCTTTGCAAAGCGGATCGGTGCGTCTAAGTTTATTGTCTTTAATGACTTAAACTGGCTGCGCAAATAATGTAAAAAGCGCAGTGTATAACCGCGGCCATTGCCTTCATAACCGACCATGGTGCTAGCAAACACAATACGTGGGTACGAGTGTAAAATTTGCATTAGCATAGGAACAGGGATAGCTGCAGCTTCATCTATAAATAGCAGATCGCATTGAGGTTTTTCATTAAGGAGGTTATCAGGAGCACTATAACTTAGGTTTGCAAGTTGCTTGCAATTGGCTTGCAAAGGGACATTAAGTTGTTCAGCTAAGTGTTTAAATGTGGTTTGCACCGCTTTAACTTGAGTCGCACACAGCAGTATTTTTTTATCCTTTAATGCAGCAGCTGCAAGGCCTAATGCGGCTGATTTTCCTCGCCCTCTATCAGCACTAATTACGAGAGGACGATGTGCGCGACCCTGTGCTGTTTTAATTATTTGCTCAATACACGCCTGTTGTTGAGAAAAGTCAATTAATGCGTGATGTGGGTGTATTGTTTGATATGTCGTTGGCGTGATGTGCTGCTTAAAAATGTGTGTTTGCGACTCTAATAATGTAGTTAGGCGTTCATTAAAGAAACTATGCGTTATTGTTTGTCCAAACGATGTGACGTTTTCAAGCGCAGGATCGACCCATGTTGGGTCATTCGGGAGTAATAAAATAAACACACCACCGGCTTTAACTGTACCGGCAAGCGCGGCTAACTTATCTGCATACAGTCCACTAAAACCATCAAAAATCGCGTGTTGAAACTCTTGTCCAAGAATTTGATGAACATGCTTTGGGAAGGCGCTATTTTTTAATTGATGGCAACTGCTAAACACATACGTGTTTGGCAGTGACAGTTGATTGGCAAATGCATAACACCAGGTTGCATCACCTTGCACCACAATAAGCTGACGATGCTTGGCAATCGTCAGCTCAGTGATGAGCATGCTTAGGTAGTCGTTATAAGGCTTGAAGTCTTGCATACTGAGTAACAAGCCACTTACTGCCTAAATCATCAAAGTTCACTTGAATACGTGACTGTGCACCACTGCCTTCATAATTTAGTACCGTTCCTACACCAAATTTTGCATGTAAAACGCGTTGCCCTAAATTAAAGCCACTGTCTTCAAATGCGGCATGTGTGACTGATGAGCTAAAACGGCCTGCGGCTGGGGGCCTTGAAACTTGTGTTTTGATACGAATTTCCTCAACACAGTCTTCTGGCATTTCGCGCAAGAATCGAGAGGGGCTGTGGTATTTTTCTTGGCCATATAAACGGCGAGTTTCAGCGTGACTAATGTACAGCTTTTCCATCGCTCGGGTCATGCCTACATAACACAAACGGCGCTCTTCTTCTAAGCGACCAGACTCCTCATTACTTTGCTGTGAAGGAAACATGCCTTCTTCAACACCCACCATAAAAACAAGCGGGAACTCAAGGCCTTTTGCTGAATGAAGTGTCATCATTTGCACGGCATCTTCGTGCTCATCGGCTTGACCTTCGCCTGATTCGAGAGAAGTGTACGCAAGAAAGCCTTGCAGTGGTGAGCTGAATTCTTCGTCTTCAGGTAGCTCATATTGGCCACAGGCACTAATGAGCTCTTCTAAGTTTTCTACGCGAGCGCGGCCTTTTTCACCTTTTTCAGCTTGGTACATGGCCATCAACCCTGAAGTTTGAATCGCGTATTTAGCTTGCTCTTCTAAGGTAAGATCACTGATTTTGTCTTCAATGTGCTCAACCAGCTCTAAAAATTTTGTTACTGCACTGGCTGCACGCCCAGATAGATGCTGCTGTTCAATAATGGCTTTTGCAGCATACCACAGAGGAAGAGACTCGTTCCGCGCACAGTCACGAATGTGGCTGAGGGTTTTATCTCCAATGCCACGAGCAGGGGTGTTAATAACGCGCTCAAAGGCGGCATCATCTTGGCGATTACCCACTAAGCGCAGGTACGAAAGGGCGTCTTTAATCTCTTGACGCTCGAAGAAGCGCATGCCGCCATAAATGCGGTATTTAAGCCCTTCTTGTAACATGGCTTCCTCGAGTACACGAGATTGCGCATTGTTACGGTATAGAATCGCGGCATCTTGCAAGGCATTACCAGCATTTAACCAGCTACGCAGTTTACTGCTTACGAAACGGGCTTCATCTAATTCGTTAAAAGCGGCATACACCGAAATTGGTTCACCTTCGTTACCATCGGTCCAGAGGCTTTTACCCATGCGTTCAGCATTATTTTTAATTAGCGCATTGGAGGCTTTTAATATTGTGGCTGTTGAGCGGTAGTTCTGTTCAAGACGAATGGTTTCGGCTTCGAAGTCGGTTAAAAAGCGTTTAATATTCTCAATACGTGCACCGCGCCAACCATAGATACTTTGGTCATCATCACCTACTATCATAATGCTGTTGGTGTTTCCTGCTAGCAGCTTTAACCAAGCATATTGAATCGTATTGGTATCTTGGAACTCGTCTACCAACATATGAGCAAAACGCTGCTGATAATGACGCAGTAGCGTAGGGTGATTGTTAAGTACTTCGTAGCAGCGTAATAAAATTTCTGCAAAGTCGACCAAACCAGCACGATCACATGCTTCTTGATATGCTGCATAAACTTTCAGCATCATTTGCTCATTGATATCGTAAGCCTGAATATCTTTAGGGCGCAGACCTTCGTCTTTTTTAGCACTGATGTACCAGCTAAACTGTTTCGCTGGCCACTTTTTATCATCGATATTCATTGCTTTAAGTAAGCGTTTGATCATTCGCTGCTGATCGTCTGAATCTAAGATTTGAAAGCTTTCAGGTAATTTTGCTTCACGATGATGTGCACGCAAAATACGGTGAGACAACCCGTGGAAAGTGCCAATCCACATGCCACCAACAGGCGCTTTTAAGGTTTCTTCTACGCGAGAGCGCATCTCTTTTGCAGCTTTATTGGTAAAGGTGACCGCAAAAATACTGTAGGCAGAGGCTTGCTCAACTTGCATTAGCCATGCGATACGATGAACAAGTACTCGAGTTTTACCAGAACCTGCACCAGCAAGTACTAGCATATTTTGCAATGGGGCTGCGACTGCATCCCGTTGTTTGTCATTTAAGCCATCGAGTAATTCAGAAACGTCCATCGTTACGCCTTTTCAATCTATAATGAGAGGAGTATAACAGGTGTTTATGCAAGGCTAAATAAAATACTGTTTTTATAAACAGCTATTTTGGCAAGTTATTAAAATTGCATAATAAAAATTGTGAATTTGACCTATTTGTGGCAAAAAGAACTAAAATAAAAACAGTGTGAAAATTTAACGTGTTGATTTATAAAATATAATAAGTTGGCATGAAGTGTGTTTATAAAAAGTATAATCATCAAAAACTACAGAGGTTAGTATGGCAGAGCAAGGTTCTGGCGGTAATGTAATCGCAGCAATATGTAATATCTTTTTTCCCGGTTTAGGGCAACTGGTGCAAGGTCGTTTGATGGCGGCGATCGCATTTTTCTTAGCGTGGATCATAAGTGGGGTATTAATTTATGTCGCCGTTGGTTTCATATTACTTCCGATTGTATACCTATGGGCAATCATTGATGCCGCGCGTTTCAAGTCGCGACTCTAGCAATTTTTTATATATCTAAACAGCATTAACACTAGCGCCATTGGGCGCTAGTGTTGTTTTTGGCCTTCTGAACTCGCTACTGCATGCCGCAACCGATATAATTACTGCATCAAGAGTTGTGAGTATTTACGATGGAATATCAATTTATCCGCGATCCAATGAGCGGTTTACGTATTAAAATTTCGACTGAACATGCGGTTATCGGTCGTTGGTTGAATGAAGAAATAGGCAAAGAAAAAATAGCGATGGTCCAGGCGCTAATTTCCGCCGTTAAAAATAGCCATGAGCCCTTAACACTGCAAGGCCAAGAAATAGATTTGATTTTGAGTAAGGACGAAGCGTTGTTTGAAGCTCATGCTCTTCATCAAGATAATGAAGATCTCATGGCGTATCAGGATGATGATTTAATGCTTGAAGAAGATGGCTTAAGCAGTGGCTGCGGTTTTGAGGATTTTGTTGATTTAATTGAGTCTTGGCACGCGTTTGCGCAAGGTCGTTAAGCAGGGCTTAAAGCCCTACTTAATTAATCACTCGATAGTGTGTTTATTGTTCGCTCACTGATTTAACTGCGGCTAACAATACGTCTTCTGTTAAACGAACTTTATAATTAGGGTTCGCATACTGAAAGTGGATAAGCCCTTGCTTATCTACTACAAAAACAGCAGGAACGGGTAACGCAACCTGTGCTTTGCCATCGAGTGATACAAAGTTAACCCCTAACTTGTTGCGATAAATTTTTGCGGTCTTGTCATCGAGATAAAATGCCAATCCCAACGTTTGGCTCAATGCCAAACTATCATCAGAGAGTAGTTGATAGTTCGCAGAGGTTATTTTAGTCTCGGCTAGCTTTTCTGGACTATCCGGAGATATTGCAATAATTTGTGCCCCCAAGTCTGCTAATTGATCCTCAATTTTTTGTACGTTGGCTAATTGCTTGGAACAATAGGGACACCATCCACCTCGGTAAACGATTAATACGGTAGTTTTTTCTTTAAAACGTTTTTTTAAAGAAACGGTTGTGCCGTTTTGGTCTTTTAAATCAACATCTGGAATTGTTAATCCAGGCAATAGTGGACTGACGTGCTCTGCCGAGTCAGCAATATTATGAGCTGTGGCTGCAAGTGTTTGGCTAGATAGCACAAGTAATGCACTAACAAGAAGGGTTCTCAGCATGGTATTCCTCAATTATTTTTTTCAACTGCTTATGAAGACCTGCTTAGCTGTTTTTTAATTTCATCAATGCTGAATTTATCTGTAGTATATAGCTAAATAAAAATGCAAGTTGGGATTAAAAATGTCTGCTAATTTACAAAAAATCGTTGTCATGCTTGAGATGCAAAATGCCATGAATACAAAAGTGCATGAGCAATGGTTTAGCCAAGGTTTTGAATGGTATCGTGCTATTTGGGTTGAGTGTGCTGAAATGCTCGACCACTATGGTTGGAAATGGTGGAAAAAACAAACCCCAGATACTGAGCAAGTTATTTTGGAGCTGGTCGACATTTTCCATTTTGGTTTATCACTGCGTATCGACGGGGAAACAAGTTACGAGCAACTTGCCGCTCAACTTGAAGCTGAACTAAGTGCGCCTGAGCAAGCTGACGATTTTAAACAAACGCTTGAGTTATTGGCTGCAACCGCCGTTGCTGAAAAGCGTTTTAATGCTGCCGCATTCGCTGGATGTATGGCGCAAATTGGCATGGATATCGACGATTTATATCGTGGCTATGTTGGCAAAAATACACTTAATTTCTTCCGCCAAGATCATGGTTACAAAGATGGCAGTTATATAAAGGTGTGGAACGGTCAAGAAGATAACGAGCATTTAGTTGAAGTCGTTAAAAGCCTCGATACGGAGCATGCTGATTTTGCAAAGCTTGTCTATCAAGGCTTAGAGCAGCGTTACCCTAAATAAACCTATTTATGCTCATTTTAGGGGCATGAAGTCACGAAAGTCGGTGGTAGATAAATAGCCATCGAACTGTTTATGCGGTTGTCGGCTATCAGGGTTGGCAACCGCAAGTATATGGCCTATGCCAAACTCTTTGGCCGCATCGAGCACTGCGGGACTGTCATCAACAAATAAAGTGCGCGCTTTATCAAACTGCCATTCTTGTTGCACTTGCTGCCATAAAGGTTGATGTTCTTTACTCACACCATATTGATGGGTTGAAATAACGCCATCTAAATAATTGTCTATTGCCGTTAACTCAAACTTTAACATGACACAATCTGGGTGGGCATTCGTAAGTAAGATTAATTCTTTGCCTGTTTTTCTAAGTTCGGTTAGAAAAGGGGGGACGTCTTCGCGAATTTTTATTAAATGCTGAATATCACGCTTTAACGCCATAATGGGTAAATCGAGTTGCTGTTGCCAGTAATCTAAACAATACCAACTTATTTGGCCGCTTACTTTTTGATAGCGTTGAAAAATGTCTGTTTTCGCCTGCTCTAAACTGAGTCCATGCTTTAATGCATATTGTTCGGGAATAACGGTAAGCCAAAAGTAATTATCAAAATGCAAATCGAGCAGAGTGCCATCCATATCAAGCAGTACTGTATCGATTTTTGACCAATTTAACATAGGCAATTCACTTTAAAAGATTTATCATGAGTGTAACTGACATGATAGCAAATTAATGCCAATGACACAGAAAAAGCACCCAACACCTCCGCAAATATTGTCTAACGAAGTCGTCGCCAAAAGCCGACTATTTACTGTTGAATCTCTGGCTTTGAAGTTTTCAAATGATGAACAAAGGCAGTATGAAAGAATTCGTGGTGGAGGCCGGGGAGCTGTGATGATTGTGCCCGTTACAGCTGATAATGAATTGCTATTAGTAAGGGAATATTGTGCAGGCACGAACGACTATCAACTCGGTTTTCCTAAGGGCTTAATTGATCCTGGAGAAACACCAGAGCAAGCCGCAAACCGAGAGCTTAAAGAAGAGGTCGGTTTTGGTGCGAAGCATTTTTCTGCACTAAAAAAAGTAACGATGGCACCCAGTTACTTTAATGCCACTATGCATATTCTCTATGCAGAGCAACTTTATCCAGAAACGTTACCTGGTGATGAGCCTGAACCGCTCGTTGTTGTTAAATGGCCAATACAAGATTGGCAATCTTTATTACAACAAGATGACTTTACTGAAGCACGAAGTGTTGCAGCTTTGCTATTATTAACAAAGTACCTAGAGTCAGGAGCGGGCAATGAATAATTTTTTAGAACCGTGCATTCGTTTAGCTGAGCAGGCAGGTGAGGCTATTATGGCTATTTATCAGCAAGATGATATTGGTGCTGAAGAAAAGTCAGATAATACACCCGTAACGAAAGCTGACTTGGCATCGAACGAAGTATTGATGGCAGGCCTAAGAAAGTTGGCTCCCGATATTCCGATTATGTCTGAAGAGACGCCTATTCCAGCACTTGAAGATAGGAAACATTGGCAGCGATATTGGTTGCTAGATCCTATGGATGGTACGGGAGAGTTTATTTTAGAAAGTGGCGACTTTGCGGTAAATATTGCGTTGATTGAAAACAATCATCCCGTCTTAGGCGTTATACACTGGCCAGCTAAACAAGTGACGTATTTCGCAAGTTATCAAAATGGTGCGTTTAAACGTGAAAATGGCCAAGATAAGCAAATTTCGGTAGCAACGCCAGATAACTTAACATTAGCGGTGAGTCGCAGGCAAAAAATTGAGGCGGTCAGTCAATATTTAAATACTCAATTTGCCACCGTAGCATTAGGATCATGTTCATTAAAGGCTTGCATTATTGCTGAGGGGAAAGCAGATTGCTTTTTACGTATTGGCCCAACAGGTGAATGGGATACTGGTGCATCTCAAGTAATTGTCGAAGAAGCTGGCGGATGCATTACTGACGCTGAATTTAACCCACTGACTTACAATCAACGAGAAAGTACTGAGAATCCTGATTTTATTGTAATGGGACACCCAGATTGGGAGTGGCAAAAAATGATCAGTCCTCATCAACGTGCTATTTAGAGTAGTTTTGTGTGCTTTTTGTTCGCTTGAACCGCTTTTATTATTATAACCCTTGATTTCTAATTTTTTTGCTATATTATAGCGCTCTCTCTGGTACAGGGCATCGTTAACATGCTTATGTTACTAAGAGATTACAGGCGCGGGATGGAGCAGCCTGGTAGCTCGTCGGGCTCATAACCCGAAGGTCGTCGGTTCAAATCCGGCTCCCGCAACCAATTTTTTGAAAAGTTTTGGTGCATTGTTGGAAGTTTAAAGGTCGTCGTCACGGCGTGAGGCATTCCCTCTTCACCTTCACAGCTCCCGCAACCAATTTTTTAAATTGGCTGACTTCTTAAATTAAGTGAGAAGAAAAATAAACTTAATAATTTCAGGCGCGGGATGGAGCAGCCTGGTAGCTCGTCGGGCTCATAACCCGAAGGTCGTCGGTTCAAATCCGGCTCCCGCAACCAATTCTTTGAATTGGCTGACTTCTTAAATTAAGTGAGAAGAAAAATAAACTTAATAATTTCAGGCGCGGGATGGAGCAGCCTGGTAGCTCGTCGGGCTCATAACCCGAAGGTCGTCGGTTCAAATCCGGCTCCCGCAACCAACTGAAATTAAATTAGCAACAATGATTAGACACGCCACCGCGTGTTTTTTTATGCCTGAAATTCAGGTTTATAACCCGAAGGTCGTCGGTTCGCTTTCATAATTCCCCACTTCCGCAACCAACTGAAATTAAATTAGCAAACATGATCAGACACGCCACCGCGTGTTTTTTTATGCCTGAAATTCAGGTTTATAACCCGAAGGTCGTCGGTTCGCCTTCATAACTCCCCACTCCCGCAATCCACTGAAATTAAATTAACTAAAATTATTAGATACACATCAACGTATTTTTGCCTGAAACAATAGCGGTATTATTGGGCTTAAACGTGATGAGCTTTAGAACCGACTATAATAAAAGCTTTTCTTTCATGTAGTTAAAATGGGGAACTATTATGAATGTTAACTGAACTGAACTATTCTTTATTAATAACTAATAATAAATGTGTAGCTTTTAGGGATGACTCGGTTTCTTATTTATCTTTTTAGTCTATTTTTTTTACCTTTTGCGTGGCCTGCGTTTCAAAATTTCAGTATTGATAATGGCTTATCACAAAGCGTTGTATTTGATATTCAACAAGATCAGCAGGGGTTTGTATGGTTCTCTACGCAAGCAGGGTTAAACCGCTTTGATGGGAATGAATTTATTGTTTTTTCGTCAACAGGAGAAAACAATAGTTTAACGAATAACTACATTTATCCGCTTGCACTCGATAACGAATCGCACCTTTTTATAGGCACCCGCAATGGGGGCGTAAATCAACTCCCGTTATACGATTACCAATTTTCTTCGCCCATTTTAACAGACTACCGTATTACCAGTTTGTTTGTTGATTCTCACGTGCTGTATATCGGCACGTATGATGGCAGTTTATTCGCTTACAATAAACGCAATGAAAAAGTGACCCCACTAGTGCGGGATATAAAAAAGCCTATTTATGCGATAACAAAAATACACGATGTATTGTGGCTAGGTACTCATGGTGCAGGATTAATTCATTATGATCTTGCTAAGCAACAACGTGTCAGTACGTTGTTGAATGGATTTACAAAGCCACCTAGCATTCATTCGAGTATCTTTGCGATAAAGCAGGCAAATGACGAAACAATATGGTTGGCCAGTCAAGGCGGTGGGTTATTTAAGATTGATTTATCAGCAAAATCGATGCAGCAATGGCTTAAATCGAGCGACTCAGAGCACGGGTTAACCAGTAACGAAATTCGTGATATCGAGTTTGATCAGCAAGGTCGAGTATGGCTTGCAACGCGAGGGGGCGGCATCAATATTTTTGATCGCAAAACCAACACGTTTACTGCTTTATCCCATGACCCATTTGACAGATATAGCTTAGCGCACGACCGAGTTTACAGTATTTACCGTGATAGTAGCGATATTATGTGGTTTGGTACTGCCAATGGTATCAGCAAGCTAGATCCTGCTTCACTTCAATTCAGTAAATTAAAAAAACCGACACCGCTTTCAAGTAAAGATGCTTGGGCGCTATTTGAAGATTCGCAGCAACGTATTTGGTATGGCAGTTGGGGGGGCGGGATAGATATCCTTGATCAACAATTAAACCGTATTAAACACCTCGTGGCGAGCAACTTACCCAATTCAATTACCAGTAACGCTATTAAGGCGATAACTGAAGATTTAAATGGAGACATTTGGGTTGGTAGTTGGCAGCAGGGCATTGATGTGCTCCACCAAGATGGCAGTGTGACACATTTTCGAGCTGATGAAGGGAGCTATGGATTAACTGAAAACAGTATTTACGCCTTGCTGGTGGATGAGAAAAATAATGTCTGGGTAGGGACGAATGGTGGTGGATTATTTTGTTTTGATAGGCAATTAGGTCGGTTTATCAGTTTTTCAGAAAAACAGGCACATTCTCAATTAGTCATACCTACAGCAAGGGTGACAAGCTTATATCAAAGCTCCGCAACAGACATGTGGATAGCAACCGATGGGGATGGGGCGTATTACTATAACTTTGCGACTGATTCTTTAATTAATTATCGCAAAGGTAACCCCGCATCGGCTTTATCTGATAATACGGTGAGAGCCTTTTTACAGGAAGGTTCACGTATGTGGTTAGCGACGTCTAATGGAATAAATATCATTGACACCAATAGCCAGCAAGTAAAGGTTATTAATGTGGCAGATGGTATGCCTAATCAAGTGATTTATGCTTTATTAAAAGGCAATGATGGCATGGTTTGGGTAAGTACAAACAATGGATTAGCTAAAATAAATCCAGAGAATTTTGCAATCACCAGTTATAAAGCGCGTCACGGTTTGCAAGGCAATGAATTTAATGCCGGCGCCTATCTAAAAATGCGAGATGGCCGGTTAATGTTTGGCGGCACCCAAGGTGTAAGTGTTATTAACCCTGAAACACTCGTTAAGAATAAACAAGGTGGGCAGTTAGCATTAACGCGTTTACAGTTTGACGATCAAGACCTTATTACTTCTGCTGGGAGTAAGCTCGGTAGCCTTTACCAAATCGAGAAGAGTCGCATCGTCACAGTGCCAGCCGATATTACACGCATGCACTTACAGGTCAGTTATTTGCATTATTCAGAACCTAAAACTAATAAGTATTCTTACCGTTTAGAAGGTTTTGAACAGCAATGGAGAAATGTAACTGGTCCTTACTTATCAATAGATTACACCAACTTACCGCCTGGCAGTTATCAGCTTATCGTTAAAGCAAGTAGCGAAAGTGGAGCGAACGCACTCGCCCCATTGTTATTGAATATCAAAGTACTGGCTCCATGGTGGCAAAGCCCTGCTTTTTATGTTGTTTGTGCAGTACTTGTCTTATGTTTGGTGTGGTTATTAACGGTGCTTTGGACCTATCGGATCCGTAAACAAAAGTATCAACTAGAGCAACTTGTCAATGAGCGCACTGATGAAATTGCAGAGCAAAAAGCGCTGATAGAACAGCAAGCTGATGCGCTTAGTGATTCGCTTGAAAATAAAGTGCGCTTTTTTACGCATGCATCTCATGAGTTACGTACGCCACTTAGTTTGTTAATCGCACCATTGCAGCGTCTTATTTTTAATGAAAAAAACACAGATAAACGTGAGCAGTTAACCTTGGTATTACGAAACAGTCGACGTTTAGAAAATCTGGTCGATAAACTCTTAACATTGACCCGTTATGATGAGCGCAATGAAGAGATTATTAAGGTTGTATCCTTGTCTGCGATTGCGCGTGAGGTTGCAGGACAGTTTTCTGTACTCGGTGAGCAATCAGTAGAGTTTTATGTTGAAATAGAAGAAGCAATTTTTATATCAAGCACCCGAGAGGGGCTAATTACTATATTAAGCAATTTACTCAGCAATGCCTTCAAGTATACAAAACAAGGGAGTGTAAGCTTAAAAATAACAACGCATGATAACAATGCCTTTATTGAGGTGACCGATACAGGTAAAGGGATTGCTGATGCGGAGAAAGAGAAAGTATTTGATATCTTTTACCGTGTAAGCAGCCAAGCCAATGTAGAAGGCAGTGGTGTTGGGTTAGCCATTGTGAAACGTCTCGTTGATAAGTATCAAGGCGACATTCAGCTTGTTAGTCGCTTAGCGGTAGGCACAACATTTACGCTTCGTTTCCCATTAGCTGAGGCTCTCGAGCAGGCAACCTCGGTGAGTATCGACAGTGAGAACCTTAAAGCCAAGAAAAATTGTGAGCAACCTACCGTACTAGTTATCGAGGATAATGATGAGTTGCGTCATTATTTAAAAACTGAATTACACCCGCGTTATCAGGTATTACTGGCAGAAGATGGCCACGTTGGTTTGCAAATAGCGCAAAGCCAAGTGCCAGATTTGATAGTGACAGACCTAATGATGCCAAAAGTGGATGGCTTTGCCGTATTAGATGCGTTACATAGCTCCCCTGTTACGTGCCATATTCCCGTGATAATACTCACTGCTAAAGGAGACTATGAAACGCGGGTAAGCGGTTTAAAACAACATGCTCTGGATGTAATCACCAAGCCTTTTGACAGGGAAGAATTATTATTAAAAGTCGAAAATTGGATTGATTGGGTCAATCAATATGCTCAACAGCATGTGATTCAGGTGCCAGATCAAAGCCCACCAAAGGCAGATACTCCCGTTGATCCGCGTGATAAACAGTTACTTGAAAAGCTTGAGCACTATGTATCTGAAAATTATCAGCAACAAGGATTCTCAATGACGCATTGTGCTAAGCATCTCGCACTGAGTGAACGTCAGTTGCAGCGTAAGTTAAAAGTGTTTCTCAACATGACACCGAGTGAATATTTACGGGATTATCGACTCATAAAAGCTGCCGAGTTGTTACGCCAAGGTCGTCAAATTAGTTTGGTGATTGACGATATTGGTTTTTCATCTCGCTCACATTTCTCGAAATTTTTTAAAGTAAAATATGGTATGACGGCAAAAGAATATCAGTGTCACTACGTTTAACTTATTGATTTTTATTGTTATGTCGTATTTGAGTACATTTTTGTCGGCATTAAGCATACATAATTTTTGCATCTCATCTAACCTATAAAACTTAACGAAAGATGAACCGTTTTGATGGGATCTCACGTGTTCATATTTGACGGGCAAACATAGCTGAACTCAGTATATGGTTAAGGAAGTCACGGAGATCCCGCCTTTGTTCATAATTGTTAGATTTCGCTTCCCTTGAGATATGGCAACTGTTTGTGCAGTTGCCTCTTTTTGGGTGGCTACGTAGCAATCAATGTAAGGAATGACATGATGAGCCCTCCTAATTCACGATTAATAAATCACTTTAAACAGCTACTGCTCGCGACAAGTCTTGTCGGTTTAACCGCTTGTGGTGGCAGTGGAAGCGATAGCGACGAGGATAAAAAGCCGCCAGTTGCAGAAAATAAAAGCCCTACAGTATCAATAAGCAGCGATGAAACACTCACCGAAGGTAGCGAGTTAACGCTTCTAGCAACCGCCACTGATAGTGACGGCACTATTAGTACTTATGCATGGTCGCAGATTTCTGGTCCTGATTTAGCTTTGTCGGGTAGTGACAGTAGCAGCCTAACGATAACGGCACCTGCAATTGAAGATGATGCGGATGTGGTGTTATCTGTGACCGTCACCGATGACGATGGTGCAACAGCTAATGCACAAGTCACTATTCAATTAAAGCGTAAAGTGCTCAGTGTCACAATTACAGGTATTGTAACGGATGAGCCCATTATAAATTCAAATGTGGCGGTACAAATTGGTGATGAGTTATTTGAGATTACTGCTGATGAGCAAGGCCGCTACCGTGTTGATGTTGAAGTAGACGACTCTTTTGCTAATAAACTGGTGAAACTTGTTGCGCTAGGCGATAACGCCATCAACCCAGGTGTAGAGTTTGTTTCTCAACTTAAGTCGATTGCTACTTTAATCTCGCAAGCAGGCGAAGATGGAACACTGAGCAAAGAAGAAAACTTTGGTGTCAATATTACCAATGTAAGTACTGCTGAATTTGCTCTTATTAGTCGTGATAACGACACGGTTGATTCTGAGGATGCATTAGACAAAGCCTTGCTTGCGATTGATGCTGACGAAAAACTGCTGCTATCAGCACTAATTAAAATTATTGTTGATAATCCTGATTACAGCTTACCTGAAGGGGTAGAGTCTACGCTTGATTTAGTCAGTGACAGCGAGGGTATTGATGACTTTATCAACACCGTGAACAGTCAAGATCCAGCCTTAATAGAAACAGTAAAAGAAACCATTAAAGACGATGAAGAGTTGGTTGATAACTCATTTGGCAGTGTTGTGGGTGACTATGTTGTTATGGCGCCCAAGTATTACACGCGTTTTGGCGCGGGTCAGATTAATTTTAACGCTGATGGAACGGGCAGTTATGTTTTTATTAATTTTAATGCTTCATTCTCTTGGACACAGGACAATGATGTCGTCAGTATTACTGTTCCTGAACCAGTCAAAGTATCGTGTTATTTTGATGCAGGTACAGTGACTCAAGAAGAAATGTGCGAGTACTTAACTGATTTGGATATGCGCATTTTACTTGAAAATGACGCTAATAGAACTGTTGAGCTTTATTCAGCGTTTGAAACGAAAAACGAATCAACGACTGAGATAACATCGACAGAAGAGTTGACCGCGAATCGTACGTTAATCGATAAAACACAAACCTTAAATGTTGCCGCAGCCGATTTAGTCGGTTCATGGTATGTCGATAATACATCTGATTTTTACGGCTACAGCAGTGCCGTTAATTTTAATTTAGTTGAAGGTGGTACGGGAACACTTATCAATAATAGCAATGCACCGGTTGCGATTACTTGGTCAGTGTCTGATAACCAGTTGATGATTTCTAGCACCGATGAGTCACTTACGTTTGACTACTCGTTTTGGTTTATAAAATCACTGAATGTCGGTTACCAATTCACAGCATCTTTAATGTCTAAAACGGATGATTCAAGTATTACAAGTACAGGGTTATTTGTAAAAGATAACACGCTGCAGCTTACAAACAGTGATGTGTTGGGTAAATGGACTATTTATCAAGGTGTAAATTCAGCGCAACCTGATCTCCATTACGATGTATATGATGATGGCTTAATGAATTTTAGCCTTAATCAACATTATCGCTCTTGGCAGATTAACAGCGAAGGTGTGTTTGTTCGAAATAACTACTACACCGACACTGGAGGTATATCGGCAACCTGTGATAAACCCGACAATAGCTGCCCTGTCTATACTGAGTTTACACAACAGCTGCTAGCAAAAGATGGCGAGCACTTCTTTACCTATCGTAAATACCGTGCATTTGAAATGGATGGCACCGAAATGCCTGGATATTATGCTTCTCACATTCGAGAGTTTTCTGTTTCAAGCGATTATGGTGTAAGTCGATTTGCGCCGTATTGGTGGGAGCATATGTATGCTGAAGATGATACAAGCTATCGTTACTTCTCAAACTTCTATACTCCAAAAGAGCTTGGGGTAGAAACCATTGAGTTGGCAACTATCACTGACAAAAGTTCAGATGCTTTTGAGTACTCAATAGCAACAACCTATCAAGGCGCGTATATGCAAAACAGCTATGCACTGCAAAGTGGTAAGTTGATGTCTAATGAATGGGTGTTTGAGGTCGTTGAATTTGACCGCGATTTCTTAACTGTGTGTGTTTACAGTCAAGGAAGTAGCTGTACCGAAGATGCTAAGCAGGCATGGTACTTCGATGAGGCTATGGCTCAAGAACAAGTTGTTATAGAACGTCCCGCGACTATTCATCCTCTTGATGGTGCATGGCAACTCGCTGATGAACCTGAAGTGGCGGTGATTTTACGTGATGGTAAGTGGTTACAAATCCAAGCTATGTCAGACCCTGATGATGAGACTGCCTTTGCGGGTTATGAAATAGGTGACTTTACCTGGAACGAGTCAACAGGTGAATTCTCTGTTCAAATTAGCGAAGATACAAATGGTAGTTTTGGTATTGATGATGCTGGAGCAATTACAGCTACCGTATCTGGTGATACGTTAACCCTAGATATTGAAGGTGAAGGTACTGTAACGCTCACACGCATTTACAGTGCAACTAATCCGCTGATAGGGGGATACTATGATGGCTCATTTGACAGTGACTTCTTTATTGCCGTATTTAAAGAAGATGGCACATTCTTAGAGTTAGCACATGATACTGAGTTTAATGAGTTAGGTATTTCAGGTGGTTATTACAGCTACGATACAGAAACTCAAAAGGTGTCAGTAGACTTCTATGAAAAAACCTATGGTAGTCCTATTGAGCAAGCCGACCCTAACTTTATTGTGAAAGCACAAGGTAACTTTATACACTTTAAAGATGGCGACGATTTCGGCATCATGGAGCGTGTCACGCGAGTAATAGAACAAGCGACCTTTACTGAAACAGAGTTAGTTGGCTCACATGTATTTACCTACATGGCAGACGATGGCAGTGGTATGCAAACATCGAATGTTGTTATTTCAAATGATGGTACCGCAACATTTGAATTAGAGGGTGAAGTGAGAGAAGCGACATGGGAGCTACATCTAGGTTCATTAATGATGTACAGCGACCCGACCGTTACTCAAAACTACGGTTATGGTGTACTCATGACCCCCATAATGATGATAGATGGCGGTTTTAGTGTTGAGACTTTAGGCTTCGAAGTGCCAGAAACCTATGATGATAACGATGACCCTGCTCTGCATTCTTTTGTATCAGGCAGTTTAATTAAGCAGTAACCGTGCACAGCCCAGTAACAGCAATGTTACTGGGCTTTTTTTGAGGATTTAATCAATGAAACTATTTTATTTCTCAGTTCTTCTACTCAGCCTAACAGCCTGTAAAACAATGGATGCAGTACAAGAAGATATCAGCGATATTGGTACTAGTTTGTTTTCAAGCGAAGAAATGGATGAAAGTGCACAAGATGCATTTTTAAAAGCACAAGAAGCCTTTTATGAAGCTGATCGTGTTCGCAAGCAACATTCGCAGTTGACTGCCAAAGAGCGGAGTTTATGGCTTGAGCTAGAAGAGGACTATAACGTGTTATTAGCGACACCCAGTAAAGCGACCGAAAAGGAATCGTACTTTTCTGATACCACACTTGCTGATGGGGTTATGATGCAAAGTCTCCAATTTATTGAGCTGGTAGAAAGCGGCGAGTAATTGATTCTTCGCTTAAAAGATTGAAAAGTTTATGTTACAACGTAAGTAACATTACTTTTTAGTTACAAACATGACGGAACTTTACCATTGGTTTGATTTAATCGGCGTTGCCGTGTTTGCTGTTTCTGGGACGTTGTTAGCGTACGATAAAAAAATGGATGGCTTTGGAGTTGTTGTGTTAGCGACCGTTACAGCCATTGGGGGTGGGACCTTACGAGACCTCATTTTAGATATTCCAGTTTTTTGGTTACATGATCAAAGTTACTTTTGGGCTATTCTAGTCTCAGTTTTTATTTCGACACGGCTAATCAATAAACAGCGCTCTATTCCGTTATATGCTTTACAAATAGCGGATGCGTTTGGTTTGGCTTTTTTTGCTGTAATGGGGGCGCAAAAAGCCCTGCTTGCAGGCATGCCAGATACCACGGCTATTATTATGGGGGTGATTACAGGTTGCTTCGGAGGCATGATCCGCGATGTACTTGCTGGCAACATACCTATGTTATTAAAAGGTGAGCTTTATGCGATCACTTGTATCGCAGGTGGCATCGTTTATACAGTGGGAATTTCACTTGGGTTAGTGACAGAAATGGCCATGGTACTGGCCATGTTAATGACCCTCACATTACGACTTGCAGCAATGAAGTGGAATCTCACATTACATGTTTTTAAATATCCCGACTAAACTGTAATAACAAGGATACATTACAGGGACAACGGAACGTGTCATTAGCTCGGATTTTCTCTCGTGCTCAAGTAGGAGTGCAAGCTCCAGAAGTCATTGTCGAAGTGCATTTAGGGAATGGCTTACCTGCTTTTCATATTGTTGGTTTACCTGAAGCCTCTGTAAAAGAGGCTAAAGATAGAGTGCGCAGTGCGCTTGAAAACTCACAATTTGGTTTTCCCGATCAGCGCATCACTGTTAATCTTGCGCCCGCTGACCTACCCAAAGACGGAGGGCGCTTTGACTTAGCCATTGCCGTTGGGATTTTAGTGGCATCAGGGCAAATAGTGTGCCCTGATATTCATCGCTATGAGTTTTATGGTGAGCTGGCCTTAAATGGTGAAGTAAGGGGAGTGAATGCCATTTTACCCTCCGTATTAGGAGCGAAAGAAAAGGGCCGGTGCTGTTTTTTACCAGCGGAAAACGACACCTTAGCCAGTCTTGTTTCTGGTGTGTCACGTAAAGCGATTTATTCTATTCAAGATGTATGGAACGACTTACTGAATCAGCAGCCCTTACCGCTTAATATTGAGTACCCAGAGCAACAAATAGAACGCGATTCAATCTATGATTTAAGTGATGTTAAAGGCCAACCTGGTGCCAAACGTGTGTTAGAAATCGCGGCTGCTGGTGGCCATAACTTGCTTTTTTTAGGCCCGCCAGGCACGGGAAAATCGATGCTAGCACAGCGAATGCCAAGCATTATGCCGACCATGTCGGATGATGAAGCAATTAGCACCGCGGCGCTTTATTCTATTATTGGTCAGTCTGTTGATTTATCTAAGTGGCGAGAGCGTCCCTTTCGAAATCCACATCATACTTGCTCGGCAGTCGCGCTGGTTGGAGGGTCATCGAACCCGAAGCCCGGTGAAATTTCACTGGCACACAACGGCGTGTTATTTTTGGATGAGCTCCCTGAGTTTGAGCGTAAAGTGCTAGACTCGCTTCGTGAGCCAATGGAAACTGGGGTCGTAACAATATCAAGGGCTGCGAGGCAAATGGAGTTTCCTTCTCAATTTCAGCTTATAGCTGCACTTAATCCCAGCCCAACGGGAAGCCATACCGACAAGCGTGCGACACCAGATCAAGTATTGCGTTATTTATCTCGTGTATCGGGTCCGTTTATTGACCGAATAGATTTACAAATTGAATTACCACGACTTACCAGCGCTCAATTGCAAAGTACCGAACCAGAAGAGAGCAGTCAGCAAGTACGTAAACGTGTGGAGCGAGCGCATGCGCTTCAGCATGCACGGCAAGGTAAAGTGAATGCACGATTGAACAATAAAGAAATGAGTCGATATTGTGAGCTTGCAGCTGCAGAGTTGCAGTTTCTAGCGAGAGCCAGTGAAAAACTGGCGCTGTCACCACGTTCTTATCATCGTGTTATTAAAGTTGCCCGGACAATTAGTGACTTAAAAGAGCAACCAACGATCACCTTAAGCGAATTAAAAGAGGCATTAAATTATCGTGCCTTTGAGCGCCTAATAAGCCAATTAACACAATTTTGAATCGATGCTTTATTCAATATTTTACGTGTTTTAGCAAGCGTCACCGTGTTAGGTGGTATGTTTATAAACAATGAGTCATTTAGGCGCTGTGTATACCTAAATAGAAAGCATATAACCTTTACCACGAACTGTTACGATGCGCTTTTGATCTTTTTCGTCACTGAGCTTTTTACGTAAACGGCCAATTAACACATCGACGGTACGGTCACTTGGGCTCCAGTCGGGTTGCCCAATCTCTTCAGATATTTTCTCTCGAGAGGTTGCTTTTCCTGCGTTGGCAATCAAGCAAATAAGCACTTTATGTTCAGCTTCAGTGAGGCGAGACTCTTCGCCACTTGGGGTGATCAAAGTGCGATTGTCAGGGTGCAGCTTAAAGTCGGCATATTCTATAAACTCTTCACTTTCATCGTCGTGTTGTGAGCCTTTTAAACGTTTGTAAAGGGCGCGCATTCTTAGCTCAAGTTCAAGTAGGTCAACCGGTTTACAAATATAATCATCAGCGCCTTGAGCAAGGCCTGCAATACGATCGGCTTGTGAGTCACGACTAGATAAAACAATTACACCAATATTGGTCAGTGCATTGAGCTCTTTGGCAAGTAACAAACCATCGCGCTTGGGTAAGACTATGTCGATCACTGCCAGAGAAATTGCATCTTGTAGAGAGGCACGTGATTGCACGATGCTTAAAGCATCGGCTCCCGTTGAATCTACCTCAATATTAAATTCAGTCTCTTTAAAATGATTGAGAATGCGTTTAACGAGAAGCTCGTCGTCTTCAACCAATAAAACTTGAATAGTCATTCGCTTTAATTTCATACTTGATTTGCTGTTATGTTAGCACTGTATGGTAAAGGCTGAGAAGTGCAATGGAGCGGTTTGTAACTGTTTCTTACAATTTAATGGCTTAGCTTTTATATATTTGTAAAAAGCTGAGTACCTTTGCAGGTACTCAGTGATGTTTTTTTGTTATTTTTCAGGGTAAAGATACTGCCACCATTGAGGCTGATCTTTTAAGTTTTTATCGAAATAAGCCAGCATCGTATTCCACCAATCAAAGCGTTTGTCACGGGCAAATATTTGGTGATCTGCACCTTTATATTCAATCAGATCAACATCTTTACCTAATAACTTTAATGCCGTGTACATATTGTGGCTTTCACCAACCGGTACATTGGTATCTGAGTCACCATGAAGTAGTAATAGCGGCGTTGTTACTTTGTCAGCATGAAACACGGGACTGTGTTGGCTATAAAGTTGCGGGTTATTCCACGGGTAGCTATTTTTAGATGCTTCAGCTGAGTATAAATATCCCCACCAACCTTGGCCCCAATAAGACGTGATATTTGAAATTCCCGCATGTGCAATAGAGGCACTAAACATATCTGTTTTTGTCGCCAGCAGCATGGTCATAAAGCCGCCGTATGAGGCGCCTAAGTTACCAACGCGTTTACTATCGACAAACGGATACTGGTTAAGAAATGCTCGTGTGCCATTAATAATATCGTTTGCGGTGTATTCACCCCATGCATTAACGTGTTTAGCCGAAAACTCTTGGCCAAATCCCGTTGCACCTGTTGGTTGAATAACGTAAACCACATAACCATGTTCCGCCCACAGGTTAAAAGGGTAACGCCCAGTAAAGCCACGCGTCACCGGTGATGTACCGCCATAGTAGTAAACCAGAGCAGGGTATTGTTTACTCTTATCTATATTATGCGGCAAGTACACGCGACCTTTAATTTCTACACCTTCAGGGTTAATGAAATTAAACTCTTCAAGCGCTGCAATATCAGTGTGTTGGTAGCTAATTGGTGTGGAGTCCCACAGCACCTTAGTACGACTTTTACCTACAGTGAGTTGCTTAAGTTGTTGTGGTGTTGATGCTGTGGTGCCTGTAACAAGCAGAGTAGGGTTACGCTCGTCTGAGAAACTAAATTGCTCAACAACATCAAAGCCCGTATTCACGTTGTTAAAACGTTTTTTGCTTAAATCGTATTGATATAATTGCACAGTATCTTGCTCAGTCACTTTTAACAGTGCATCGCCATTTGCAAGCACCGTAAGTTGGCCTATCGCCGGGTCAAACTCTTTGCTTAGTGCTGTCGCCTTTTTGCCATCGCGGCTAAGTAAGTAAAGTTGCCCATCGTAATTATTGGCAAGCATGCCTTCGGGTAAATTACGGCCAAGGCCATCTCTGAAGTCAGGGCCAGCTGTAACATAAATACCGTCGTCGGTGTATTTTGCTTGATTAAAGGTTTTAAATTGGCCAAGTACACTACTCGTTGCAGTGGCAATATTTAGCTCAACAAGTTCAGTCGCGGGTTCTGGCGAACGGTTCATAGCTTGGGCTGAGCGACTCATTAACACAACACCTTGTTGAGCATCGAAGTCTTCAAGTGAATGGCTCAGCGGGCCTTGACTTAAAATTTTACTTAATCCTGTGCTTATATCGAGTAAGTACACTTGTGACGTGGTACGCGCATAAGACCAACGGTCTTGAAGCCCTTGATAGTGCTTGGTGAGTTTTCCATCGTCGCTGGGTGATTTTGACCAACTAAAAATTAAGCTGTCATTATTGTAAAATTGAAACCCATTTGCGCCTGCAAGATGCTTAGCTATGACAGTGAGTTGCAGTGTTTCTAAATTTAAGCGCTTAAGCTCGCCCTCGATTAAATACACCAAGCTTGAACCGTCTGGGCTCCAAGTTATATTGCTAGGCTGCGCTGATTCAAAACGATAAATAGTCTTATTTTTAGCATTTTTTAACTCAGTGACATACAGAGCTTGGTTTGCTGATTTATCGTCGTAATGGCGTGTACTCGCCAAAAAATGTGCGCCATTTGGTGACATAGAAATGTAGCTTATCGTTGGTGCATCAAATAATTGCTTTGCCGATAAACCATGCTGCTCTTTTGCTGAAAAGGTCAGAGCGCTTTCCTCTGATTTAGCTTCAAAATCAATGGCAACATCATGCCAATTAGGCACTTGCTCTGTGATGATCACTATTTGATGGTCGCCTTGACTCAATGCCAATTCATAAGTTTTATCTTTTTCAGTCTGTTTTTCGCCGTTAATAAATAACTGGGCGTTTTCGATCCCCTTTAACGTTAACTTACCTTGACTAAAACGTTCGGCTGACGCTGTGAATTTTAGGGCTTGCAGGCCCCCTAAAGTAAGGGCACTTACTTTATCAAATGCTTGCCAATCTTGTTCATCACCAAAGACACGTACACGGGAGGTATTTTTTTGTAAGTGTGGCAGTAGATTGGCGATGATGGCATCGCGGTGCTCGGTTTGATAGGGCTTAAGTTGCATGTCATCGCTAAGTGGGCCAATAAATTGTATTGCAGACTTATCAATGGCAGCAGCCATTGCTGTGCTTGTTAAAGTGCACAGTGCCACAGCGCTGAGTGCTGTTTTTAAGCGAGCGCGCTTGCTCAGCCAAGTTGTTGTAAACATCATGATTTAGCCTATTAAAGGGTGGTTTAGACCAATATAACACGCAGCAAAAATGTCAAAAAGTGTGCTGCGTTAGAATGCAGAATGGATTGAGCTTCGTGTAAACACTTGTTAAGGTGAGGCACTTCATTAAAGCTGAGGGCGCACAGTGACACTATTACTTGTATACATGCTGGTGGCAATTACCGTTTCTTTTTTATGCTCAGTAATGGAGGCTGTGTTGCTAAGCATTACGCCAAGCTATGTTGCTTTAATACGAAAACAGCAACCTCTTTTAGCTGAGCGTGTTGCTAAGTTGAAAGACAATATAGATCAACCATTGGCGGCTATTTTAACTTTAAATACGATTGCTCATACTGCAGGTGCTGCGGGTGTTGGTGCGCAAGCCGCGGTGGTTTTTTCGGATGCGGCTGTCGGCATTGCTTCAGCAATAATGACACTACTGGTACTCGTGTTATCCGAAATTATTCCAAAAACATTAGGTGCTAATTACTGGCGTGCTTTAACCCCCATCGTAAGCGTAAGCCTGGTGGGTTTAGTCTTTATCTTAAAACCCTTTGTTTGGTTTGCGGATATCTTAACGCGCTTTTTAGGGCGCAATTACGATGAAGCATATTATATACGTCAAGAAATTGAAGCAATGGCAGATATAGGCACTGAATCTGGGGCACTTAGACAAGATGAGTCTGAGATTATTCGCAGTTTATTGCATTTTCGCCATGCCAAACTTGATACATTAATGACGCCGCGCACTGTGCTTTTTAAAGTACACAAAGATATTACAGTGAATCAGTATTTATCGGAATATGGTTCATCGTCATTTTCTAGGGTGTTGGTATACGATAAAAATGGCGATGACATTATTGGTTTTGTACATAAAAACGATATTATGCTTGCTTACCATCGCTTGGGTGAAGACTACAAAATTAGCAAGCTGGTCAAGCCTATTTATACGGTGCCAGAAACCTTGCATGTGCCTACTTTGCTTGAAACCTTATTATCGCAACGTGTTCATATTTGCTTAGTGGTTGATGAATATGGTGATATTCAAGGCATTGTGACATTGGAAGATTTAATTGAGGCCTTAATGGGGCTTGAAATCGTTGACGAACATGACCAATCTGCCAATATGCAAAAAGAGGCAAAGCAGCGCTGGCGGCAGCGTTTAGAGAGCAGTAATACGATTGTTAGCGACGATAAACGTGAGCCTTAGCGGCGATACCCCGCTGCGGTTTTAACCATTTGCCGCCATGAAAATGACCAATTTAAAAAGTCTTCTTTGGCTTTCGGGCGGCAAAGTAAAAAACCCTGCATTAAGATAAATTCTTTATAGCGGTCTAGGTAGTCAAGCTCTTCTACGCGCTCTATCCCCTCAGCCACAATGGCTAAGTCTTCTTGAATCGCAATATTTACTAAGCTACTGACGATAACTTGTGAAAACTGATCAGTTTCAATATTACTGATTAGTGTCCTGTCTATTTTTATCTCTGTAAAAGGCAGGGTTTTGAGTTGTTGCACGTTGGTGAAGCCGGTCCCAAAGTCATCGAGCGAAATACCAAAACCACGCATTCTAAGGCGGTTTAGGGTTTCGAGTTGTGCGGCACTACGAAGTGCATACTGCTCTGTAATTTCTAAAATCACTTCGCTTGGCGATAAATTGTTTAAGTGCAAAATGAGGGCTAGTTTATCTGGGCAGCTTAAGTCTTCAAGCTGTGAAGGCGATAAATTAAAAGCCAGTTTTAAATTTGGTTCAAAGTGCTCTTTAATTTCAGAAAAGTCGCTCGTCGCCTTTTCAAATAATTGAAAAGTAATAAGGTTAATAAGATCTAAATCTTCGGCAATACAGATAAAGCGTTCGGGTAAAACGATATCATCTTCTTTACTGGTGTTAATTCGTGCCAGCACTTCAATACTTTCAACCCGATTGTCATGGCGATTAATTTTTGGTTGATAAAATGGCACGACTTCATTGTGGCTAATAGCATGCAGTAAAAGTGACTCCGAAATCGGGGATTTTGTTCGTTCGACATGAATCGAAAAATGCTCAAGTTTTTGGAGTAGTAAGTAAACTTGATTCAGTTGCACGGGTTTTGAAATATTGCCAATAAGATGCGCGTTGTGTTTACGTGCAAGGTCAGCCGCTAAATCGATGACTTTAGGGTCCATTTCAGAAATGATTGCGATCGCACCATGGTATTTCATTGCGCCTAAATGACGCATAAGCTCCATGCCATCCATATCAGGCATATTTAAATCAGTGAAGACGGCATCAAAATAATGCGGGGCTTTTTTTATTTTCTCTAAGGCTTCGCAAGCACTTAAGCAGGTTGTGACATGAGGAACTTCAAGCTCATTTAAAATGGCCTGCATAACGATAAGAATCGCTTTAGAATCATCGACTACGAGTATATGCCGTGCTGACTTCACCATATTCACTCCATGAACAAGAAATGCTTTAGTTAAAAGTAGTAGAAAAATGCTATTTCGTCATGTTTTTTACTTGTGTATTGATGTAAATAATCACAACAAGGGCCGCAAGAGTTAATTCGTAATTTAGCGCCGCCTCAGTATAATAGCCACACTCCTTATTAGCCGTTAAATAGATTATGATCAGACTTCAGCTGAGCTTAGCAAATGAAACCTTTACATTGCATTTAAAGGGCGCGCAGTTAGTGCAATTATTTCATCAACAACAAGCGATTGCGTTCGAGAACCCAGAACAACAAATGTATGAGTTTGATTTTCAAGGGCAGCGTATCGGGTTAGATACCAGCACCGTGCTCGATAAAAGCTTGGGTGTTTATGTAAATCAACAGTGGGTGAGTCAACTTGCATTACCCGCTATGCAAGAGGCTGAGCCAAAACGTGGCATCATCGGTTTGCTCGCGTTAGGATTTAAACTCTTTAAAAGTGCAAAGGTCGTCAAAGCGGCACTCGCTGGTGCGTCAGTTGCCGGCTATGCATGGCTATTCTCAATCGAGTTTGCGCTAATGCTGATTGCTTGTTTAGTGGTGCATGAATATGGTCATGTTAGAGCCATGAAATACTTTGGTATTAAAACCAAGGGTATTTATCTTATCCCTTTTGTTGGAGGACTGGCTGTATCCGACGATAAAATAACAACGCGCTGGCAAGATGTGGTGATCTCACTCATGGGGCCTGCATTTGGTTTAATTACCTCAGTGCTCGGCGTGGTGCTTTATTACGCCACTGAAATGGAAATATTTGCCGGTGTTGCTGTACTGAGTGCTTTGCTTAATTTATTTAACCTATTACCAATTTTACCGCTAGATGGCGGCCATGTTTTAAAAAGTATTAGCTTTTCAATGCGATCTTGGATTGGTTTAAGCGTGTGTTTATTAGGGGTGTTATTTGGCTTATGGTTAAGTTACACCTTTGGCTTAATGCTGTTGGTGTTTTTCTTATTTGTTGGGGCGCTGGAAATTGTCTTCGAATGGCGCGGCCGTCATTACTCGCATTTAATCCCTCTGGACACCTATGGCCAAGGCTTTTCAGCGGTAATGTATGCACTTGTTGTTGCCGGACATGTGGCTGTTATGATGCACTTTGCCGACTCTGAAAGCGCAATTTTAAGCCTACCAATGAAAATTTTATCGAGTTAATTAATATTTAGCATTAGCTTCTCTTTATTAAGGGCTTTTAAAGTATATTAATTATTTATTTGTTAATTATTTATTTGTTAATTATTTATTTGTTAATTATTTATACAATGTTAAATGCGAATAAATAAGCAGTTTCAATTTTGGGAATATTCTGATTTACAAAAAACAACTTAAAAAGCTAATTTAAATAAGAGATAAAAGCAAAAGGATTTGTTTATGACCTTATTCAGAAAGGAAGCGATTGAGCTGCAAAGTGAGCGTTTGACGGGGGCTATCACTCTCGCACAACCTTTATCAATAAAATTGACTGTGACTATTTTGGCCTGTATTGCTGTCGCAGTCATTACATTCTTATTCACCGCAGAATACTCACGTAAAGAAACCGTGCGCGGTTTTTTAATGCCCAACAAAGGGGTAATCCAGAGCTTTGCTAATCAAGGCGGTATGATTGAGCAGTTATTTGTACAAGAGGGGGATGCTGTTATAAAAAATCAGCCACTGGCGACTATTATTGTGCAGCAAAATAATAGCCAAGGTATTGCATTAAGTACCCAACTTGTTGAGCAGCTAAGTATGCAAATACAACTGCTTAGTGACGAGATAACACAAAATAAAACTTTACAAAAGCAAGAATCACTTAATTTGCAGGCACAAAAGCGTGCACTTACTAATGAGCAAGCGGCATTACAAAGCCAACTTAAACTTACTGATGAAAAACTAGCGTTACTTAACCGTCAGCAAAACAATATCAACCAGCTTAATAAAAATGGTTTTTTATCAAACATTGAGCGTGAGCAACAACAGCAAGCCCTGCTAGATGCTAAACAAGAAAAGCAAAACCTTGCACGTTTGCTGATGCAGCAAGAAAACCAGTTAAGTCAACTAAGCTTTAATATTGCCAATGTACCACAACAATACACGCTGCGTATAAATAGCCTTAAACGCCAGCAGGCTGACATTCAAAACCAACTCACACAAATTAAAAGTAACTATCAATACACTATTACGGCTAGTAACAGCGGTGTTGTGACGGGGATTCAAGTAGTAGAAGGTGAAACACTCACTCAAGCCAAACCACTACTACATATTATTCCCGAAGGTTCAGAATTAGTGGCTGAATTACTTTTGCCTACTCGCTCAGCAGGCTTTATTGAGCTTGGCAATGATACACGGCTACGCTTTGATGCCTTTCCTTATCAACGCTTTGGTTTTATTAATAGCAAAATTAGCCGTATTGATAAGGCGCTCATTACCCCAAATGAAGTGCGTTTACCTATAGCGTTGCAAGAGCCTGTGTACCGCTTGCGCGCCACGCTAAATCAACAGCAAGTACAGGCGTATGGCAAAGCATTTGAGCTAAAAAGCGGCATGCTGTTTGAGGCAGATATTATGTTAGAGCAGCGCACATTAATTGACTGGTTGCTCGAGCCACTGTACAGCCTAAAAGGGCGGGTTAGCTAGTTGCAATGGGATTAGAAAAATACAGAAAAAGCAATTTGAAGATTTTTGGTGGTGTGTTTTATACAGGCAATCAAAAAAGGCGGCCAGCTTTAGTTAACTTTAGCGAGCAGCTAAAGCCAGCCTATTAACCGCTCACCTTTATTGTAAAGGTTGAGCATATTAACAACCCGGCAAATAAATCAAATGTCGGATACATGGAGTATAGCATTATGCGTGAATTAAACGTAAATGAAATTCAACAAGTAAATGGTGGCCTACCAATAGTAGTAGCAATTCCTGCTGCTTATATTGCACGTAAATACGGTGCGAAAGCTATTGCATTTGGGGCGGCTGCAATAATTGCATGGTTTGCAGAATAGGAATTGTTTTTATGAAAGAGCTTACCAAAAAAGAAATAAAAACAGTGACAGGAGGCCTTTGGCCTGCTTTTGTTGCTGGCTACTTCGTTGGGTCTATAGCGAAAAAGTTGTATAACAAGTACGCGTAGCGTAATCATAAAAGTATAGGTGGGTAGCACCTATACTTTTTAAATTTTGGAGTGCAGGCTATGTTCTTTTTAGAGTTGCTTTATTATTTCTTAGTAGCATTCATTGCTATTTTTTCATGGGAAAGAATTAGGTTAGGGGTGAGCATCCCTATTATTGTGCATTTAAAAAGTATTTTTTTACAGTTGTTTTGTACGTTATTAGTTGCTGTGGTTATAGTCTTTATGGCTATTTTGCTTAATATTTCTTATGTGGTTACAGGAATTCTAACCACTTTAGTTACTTTGTTTTTCTGGTTGCACGTTGAGCATTTTTTCCCGAGAGAGAGTAAATAACACTAAATATTCCCATTTGAGATTGTTTAGCTAGCTACTGTTAGATTGTTGAGGTGTTATGAGTCAGTTGGGGTTACATTTTAGTATTGCGAAATCGGTTCCTTTAATTCTTCAATCCGAAATAGCGGAATGCGGTCTCGCGTCTATAGCTATGGTGGCATGTTACCACGGCTATCAGTTGGATATGCCTGCTATGCGTAAGCGCTTTTCAGCTAATTTAAAGGGCATGAATTTACAGCAGTTGATTGAGCTGGGTGATGGCTTGGGGCTCGCCAGCCGTGCGCTGCAATGCCCGCTTGAGGAAGTCCATAAACTACAAACGCCTTGCATTTTACATTGGGATATGAATCACTTTGTAGTACTCACAAAAGTCTCAGGTAAAGGGGCTGCGGCTAAGTTTGCTATTAATGACCCAGCGCTTGGTAAGCGCAACTTAAATACTGAAGAATTTAGCAAACACTTTACTGGGATTTGTTTAGAGCTAACGCCAACTAGCAAATTTGAGACAAAGCAAGAACAAGCGCAGATGAAGTTAAGCCAGCTTTGGAGTTCTATGAAGGGCTTAAAAGCGGGATTGATAAAGCTGGTTGCGTTATCATTAGTATTACAGCTATTTGCTTTGATGACTCCTTATTATATGCAGTGGGTGGTGGATGAGGTGTTAATCAGTTTTGACGAATCGTTATTAACGGTACTTGCAATGGGGTTTGCGCTGATTGCGATTATTTCGGTGGTGACTAATGCGGTGCGAAGTTGGTTGATTTTACGGCTTTCAAGCCTTTTAAATATGCAAATGGGGGTGAACTTACTCCGGCACTTATTACGCTTACCGATGAATTATTTTGAGTCACGTCATATCGGCGATATTGTCTCGCGCTTTGGCTCATTGGCACAAATACGTGAACGTATTACCACGGGGTTTGTAGAAACACTGGTTGATGGGGTAATGGCCATTACGGTATTAATTATGATGCTTATTTATTCGTTAAAACTCACTGCGGTAGTGATGGGGGCGATTGTGCTTTACACCCTAGTGCGCTTAACGCTGTATCGGCCGCTGCACCAAGCTACTGAAGAAATGATTCAAAACTCTGCCAAAGAGCAATCGAATTTTTTAGAAAACATCCGTGGTATGCAAACCATAAAGCTGTTTGGTAATGAATCGCAGCGTCAAGGACTTTGGCAAAACCGTTATGCCGAGGTAATAAACAGTGAAATCCGTTTAGGGCGGTTAAATATCAGTTTTGATTCATTCAATAAACTGTTATTTGGCCTTGAGAATGTATTGGTAATTTACTTTGCTGCTTTATTGGTGATGAGTAATAGTTTATCGGTTGGTATGGTATTGGCGTTTATTGCCTATAAAAACCAACTTACTAGTCGCTTTGCTAATTTAATTGAGCAAATAATCCAATTTAAAATGATGCGTTTACACCTTGACCGTATTGCTGATATTGCCCTTACTAAGCAAGAGGCTAATCGTGATGGTGAAATGGCCTATACAGGTGATGACGAAGGTAAAGTGAAAGGTCAGCTTACCCTTGAGAATATTTGCTTTAGTTACAGTGAAGCGCAAACGCCTATTTTAACTAACGTGAATTTAACGCTGAATGCCGGTGATTCTATTGCGATTACTGGCCCGTCTGGCGCGGGTAAAACCACGCTAATGAAAATTATGCTGGGGTTATTACAACCCACCTCAGGTAAAGTGCTGCTAGGTGGTAAAGATATTACCCAGCTTGGTCTTAAAAACTATCGCAAGCAAATTGCCGCGGTGATGCAAGACGACACGCTATTAGCAGGCTCTATTGCTGATAACATCAGCTTTTTTGACCCGCAACCCAATTACCTAAAAGTAGAGCAGTGCGCCCGACATGCGGCGATCCATGATGATATTACTCGCATGACCATGGGTTATAACTCATTGGTGGGAGATATGGGCTCAAACTTATCGGGCGGGCAAGTACAGCGTTTGTTGCTCGCACGCGCATTGTATCAATCTCCTTGCGTGTTATTTATGGACGAAGCAACCAGTCATTTAGATAAAGATAACGAGTCTAAAATAAGCGAGCAAATTCAGCACTTACCCATCACACGCATTATGATTGCCCACCGCCAAGAAACTATTAATATGGCGGATAAAGTGTTTGAACTGCAAGGTGGGGAGTTGGTGAATAGGCAACAGCAAACTGAAAGTGCGTAATATCGATCAGTAAAGTAATGAAAGGTTTTGGTAATTTGATAAATTCAAATAACCGAAAACACGGCCAGCTTTAGTTGACTTTAGCGAGCTGCTAAAGCCAGCCTATTAACCGCTCACCCTTGTTTAAAGGGAAGCGCATTATAACCCGATTACTTAATTATTAAAGAGCATCGGATAAATGGAGTATATACTATGCGTGAATTAAACGTAAATGAAATTCAAGAAGTGAATGGTGCAGAGGCATCCAAGTTAGTTATTATTGAAAGCAGATTAAAAAAAGAAGATTTACCTGGATTTGGCATGCCGCCGCATCTACCAACTCTTCCGAAAGCGGCTTATTAATATCACTTTAAGGAGCTAACAGAGTAATTAAAATTTTTGACAGTTCCGGTGACTTGCTAAATGCAAAAAACCGAAAAAGACGGCCAGCTTTAGTTAACTTTAGCGAGCAGCTAAAGCCAGCCTATTAACCGCTCACCTTAATTGTATAGATGAGCATCTTAACAACCCGAGACGAAAGTGTCGGATACATGGAGTATAACATTATGCGTGAATTAAACGTAAATGAAATTAAAGAAGTGAATGGTGGCATTAGAGGCTTTTTAATAGGTTACGTTGCGTCAAAACTTATTGATTATGCAATAAGTTCATACGTGAACCATATGAATCAAGCTGTGTCTAACGGCTGGGGTAGCAATCCTGGTATGCCGTCTGGTAACAGTGCGGGTTTTGGCACTTTGTAAGTCTGTAATGTTATTTTAGGAGAGTACGCTCTCCTATTAACGGTTTAAAGTTGTGTTTATGAGCCATTTTATAATAAGTTTCTTAATTACTTACATCATCACTAGAGTTGCTTTTTTTATTTTTGATTTTTCTATTTCAAAAAGTAGCAGCTTTATTGATTTTTTAATAGACGTATCTGTTTTTGTTTTAGTGTATTTTGTCGTTTCTAATATAGTTGGTCTTGTGCTTAAGGGAGATAAAATAGGAAAATGACAGCAGCTCAGGCTTTAAATGAGTGAGGTATGGGGTATTACTCTTACGGAGTTTTTGTTGCAGTTTGTAAGAGAAGGTTTACCTTGGAGCTTCAAAAAGAATAGCTCTCTCTGAATCGATTGATTTCTTCGGAATTAAATTTATGGTGAGTTAATGAGTAGTTCTGAGTTAAAATTTTCTGTAGTAGACCAGCCTCTCTCATTTTCTAAGCCGAAATAGCAGAATGCGGTCTAGCCTCTATAGCGATGATTGCATATTATCACGGTCATAAGCTGGATATGCCAGCCATGTGCAAGCGTTTTTCGGCTAATTTAAAGGAGATGAACTTACGGCTGCTTATTGAGCTGGTTGATTTTACGGCTTTCAAGCCTATTAAACATGCAAATGGGTGTAAACCTACTCCGGCATTTATTGCGCTTACCTATGAGCTATTTTGAGTCACGCCATGTTGGGATATTGTTTCGCGTTTTGGCTCTTTGGCGCAAATACGAGAGCGCATAACTACAGGGTTTGTGGAGACTATGGTCGATGGTGTGATGACCATTACAGTCCTCATTATGATGCTTATTTATTCGCTGAAACTCAATGCGGTAGTTGTGGGGGCAATTATACTTTATACCTTAGTGCGATTAGCATTATACAGGCCACTGCATCAAGCCACCGAAGAAATGATTCAATCATCTGCCAAAGAGTAATCGAACTTTTTAGAAAATATTCGCGGTATGCAAACCATCAAACTGTTTGGTAATGAATCGCAACGCCAGGGCATTTGGCAAAACCGCTATGCTGAGGTAATAAATAGTGAAATCCGTTTAGGACGATTAAACATAAGTTTTGATTCATTTAATAAACTGTTATTTGGCCTTGAAAATGTATTGGTGATTTACTTTGCTGCACTACTGGTTATTAGCAATAGCTTATTTGTGGGTATGGTACTAGCGTTTATTGCTTATAAAAACCAGTTAACCAGCCGCTTTGCTAATTTAATTGAGCAAGTCATTCAATTTAAAATGATGTGATTACATCTTGACCGTATTGCTGATATTGCCCTTACTAAGCAAGAGGCTAATCGTGATGGTGAAATGGCCTATACAGGTGATGACGAAAACAAAGTAAAGGGCCAGCTTATCCTTGAAAATATTTGCTTTAGTTACAGTGAAGCGCAAACGCCTATTTTAACTAACGTGAATTTAACGCTGAATGCCGGTGATTCTATTGCGATTACTGGCCCGTCTGGCGCGGGTAAAACCACGCTAATGAAAATTATGCTGGGGTTATTACAACCCACCTCAGGTAAAGTGCTGCTAGATGGTAAAGATATTACCCAGCTTGGTCTTAAAAACTATCGCAAGCAAATTGCCGCGGTGATGCAAGACGACACGCTATTAGCAGGCTCTATTGCTGATAACATCAGCTTTTTTGACCCGCAACCTAATTACTTAAAAATTGAACAGTGCGCTCGCCATGCAGCAATTCATGGTGATATTACTAAAATGACTATGGGTTATAACTCATTAGTGGGCGATATGGGCTCTAATTTATCCGGCGGACAACTTCAACGGTTATTACTTGCCAGAGCACTGTATCAATCTCCCTGCGTACTATTTTTGGATGAAGCCACCAGCCATTTAGATAAGCAAAATGAAGCTAAAATCAGCGAACAAATTAAGCATTTAGAGATGACGCGAATAATGATTGCCCACCGGAAAGAAACGATCAAGATGGTAGACACAGTGTATGAGTTACAAGGTGGAAGCTTGGTCAATACTGAAATTGCAAGTGGTACTGGGTGATAGTAAGAATTTGGTTGCTTGAAAAAGCAGACAACCGAAAAGCGGCTAAGCACGTCAACTTTAGACGGAAAACGTACTTAGCCTTATTAACCGCTCACTTTATTTAAAGCGAGCATATCAACAAACCGACAATAAATAATGTCGAGTTATGGAGTATATATTATGCGTGAATTAAACGTAAAAGAAATTAAAGAAGTAGATGGTGGCTGTGCAGAGCATTGCTGGGGAGATTTTTCATCAGAAGATCTTTCTTCAGCAATGTCAGCAGGTGGTCTGTTAGGCGCTAGGGGGGCACTTGTTGCAGGTGCCGTATATTTAGCTGCAGTTGCTTGGTTCGATCTGTCATAGTGAGATATAAAGTATTTTTAATACAAATTATTGTAACTTTTTTTATATGGTTTTCTCTTAACGGGCTATATGAAAATTTTATCAACTTTGCAGATGAATTATATAAATTTGTTTATTATATGCTCATAGTCTTAATTGTTATTTACTTTAATGTAAAGCTGAGAGTTCATTTTTTGAAAGGTAAACAATAATAATTTTAATATGATGACTTGTAGGGATTTAAGCTCATCATATTTTTTTAAGTAGTTTGGAATTAGCACTCAGGATAAATATGTCTATTGGTTTTAATTTTGTAATGATGTTCAAGAAGAGGAAACAGACACGCTGCCAACGCTGTTGTTTATCATATGATAACTCATTGTCTAAATGCCCGCATTGTTTCCACTTGGAGGATAATCAACTCTCGGAAAATAGGTCTAAAAATCAAAAAAAAATTCATAATATGGGTAAGCTTTTCATTGTTTTCTCACTTATATTATTTTTTTTCTTACTAATATCTTTGTGCTTTTAAGGATAAAAACTCAACATCAACGAAATAAACACACCCGTGATGATCAGTTGTACCAAACAAAAACCCATAATGTCTTTGGCTTTTAGGCCTGCAATGGCAAGAACGGGCAGTGCCCAAAAAGGTTGAATCAGGTTGGTCCATGCATCACCCCACGCAACGGCCATCGCTACACGAGGTATGTCGGCACCGAGTGCGTGTGCTGCCGGGATCACGATTGGTGCCTGAACAGCCCATTGACCTCCACCAGATGGCACAAAAATATTTACAAACCCCGCACTTAAAAAGCTCCAAAAGGGCAGTGATTCAGTGGTTGCAATGGCAATAAACCCTTCAGATATTTGTTGGGCAAGTCCTGTTTTGACCATGATGGCCATAATCCCTGCATAAAATGGAAATTGAATCACGATGCCTGCGCCACTCGGGATCGCCTGTTGTAAGCTTTGCAGTAAATTATGAGGTGTTTGATGCAGTAAAATAGCGCTGAACAGGAAAATAGCGATGACACTATTTAAGTTTAAGCCACCGCCACTGAGCACAAAGTAATAAAATAGATAGCCAAGACCAACAAGGCCAATACCGATACCTAATATACGACTATGCTCAATCACTTCGGCTGGGCGAGTGGGTTTTACTGATGCCGTGGGCTCATCGTTAAGTTTTGCTGGGTCAACATACACACTGTCTTTCTCGTTTGGCAACATGTAGCGATTAACCAATGGCATAATAATAAATAAACCCAGCACAATCGCAATATTAAAGCCTGCGAAGACGGTGTTTTCAGTGCCAATTACCCCAATATTTTGTTCCGAAAAGTGCCCATCGGTGGCGATAGTTAGCGGTACTGAACCCGCTAAACCACCATGCCAGACAATAAAGCCTGAATAAGCGCTGGCAACCAGTAGTCGGTAATCTACCCGGGTTTGTTTGGCAATCGCTTTGGCAAATAAAGCCCCTATAACCAAGCCAAATCCCCAGTTTATCCAACTTGCCAATAAAGAAACTAACGTCACTAGTATGATTGCTTTAGCGGGGGTATTCGCGAGCGTCGCAAGCGTGGTTAACAGGTGTCGCATAACAGGGGTACTTGCCAGCATATAACCTGTTAGCAAGACCAGCAGCATTTGCATGGCAAATTGCAATAAGTTCCAAAAACCACCTCCCCACGCAGCTAATACTTGCACCGGGGACGAGGGGGTAAAAATACTGGCCACAATAAAGCTCAGCAAGGTTAATAAAATGACGAAAATAAATGGATCTGGTAGATAACGTTCAACCAGCTTGGTAAATGGTTTAGCAACGCGATTTAGCATAGTTTTTATTGTTGTCGTTGAATCGATAGTGCCAATTAATCATGAATGAAGCTAATTGGCAAATTGATACCGAGGAGACTGTATTCGGTGTATTAGAATAAGCAGTGTTACGGTTGCTGTTCGAGTACCGCTTTTAGTCGTGCTTGCACTTCTTCAACCAGTAAAATGGGCTGAAACTTTGATAAAAAGGCATTACAGCCGACTTTTTCGACCATCGCCTGATTAAAGCTACCACTGAGTGAAGTGTTCAATACAATGTGTAAGTTTTTAAGACGATTATCGTTACGAATTTCGTGTGTAAGGCGGTAACCGTCCATCGCGGGCATTTCTGCATCGGTGATCACCATCAGCAGTTCTTTTTCAACATCTTTGCCTTCATCTGCCCACCTCTTCAGCATGTTAAGTGCTTCAAGTCCGTTACGTGCAGGGATAATTTCAATACCAAGTTGAGAGAGCGTGTCACTCACTTGTTTGCGGGCTGTGGGAGAGTCATCAGCATGCAGTATTTTACGACCAGCAAACTCATTAACGATGCTTTGATCTAAAATGTCGTCAGAAATATTGACTTCGTATTCGATGATTTCAGCGAGTACTTTTTCAACATCAATGATCTCCACTAAGTGTTCTTGGCCATCGCGTTTGATTTTAGTGAGTGCGGTTAAGTAGTGATTTTTACCAATCGCCGTTGGCGGTGGCATGATGTCAGACCATGTCATGTTGATGATTTGGTCGACCTTTCCAATCAAAAAGCCTTGCACCGTTCGGTTATATTCAGTAATTACAAGGTTGGTATCTTCGATATGCTGTGCATCAGGCATACAAATTGCCTTGCGTAAATCAATCACGGGGATGGATTCGCCACGAATATCGACCACGCCAGCAACCTTAGGGTGGGCGTGGGGGACTTTGCTTATATGTGGTATTTTTACCACTTCTTTGACTTTAAAAACATTGAGGGCAAATAGATGGCGGCTATGCAGGTAAAAAAGCAATAGCTCTAAACGGTTTTCACCGACCAGTTGCGTGCGTTTGTCGACTGAGGCTAAAACACCAGACATATATCACCCTAAATACTAAATACAGAGAAAATATAGTCTACTATTAATTTTCATTGTTACGCATTAGTAATTTTCCATCAGTTGCCAAAGGCTAAGCATTAAAGTACCGTATCGGATAAATTCCTCTACGACTATTTGCAAGGATTATGCATCATCTATTTAATCGTTTAGTGGTGATTATTCGCAGCCATATTGACCAAGTGAGTTGGCAAGCTGTGGTAATAACAACCCTATTGCACATGCTACTTATTTGGTGGTTACTTGTGCTTGTTGGCGAGCAGGCCTTAACACCACTTAGCACCTATTTTTATTATTATGTTGTGACAACGTCAACGGTAGGGTATGGCGACTTTAGCGCCAGTACAGAATTGGGACGTTGGATTGTTGCAATATTACAAATACCATTTGGTTTAGCATTATTTGGCGTTCTGTTAGGAAAAACAGGGCAAACAGTAACTTACTTAATTAGGCGCGCTATGACGGGTGATAAAAGCTTCGCACATATTAACAATCACATCATTATTTTTGGCTGGCATGACACGCGGACTAAAAAGATGATTGACTATATTTTAGCAGATCAAAAACGTTTAGATCGTCGTATTCTGCTCGCTGTGACAGAGCAAATGGAGCATCCATTTTTAGCCAACCCGCACGTCGATTTTGCCCGTTTAAGCAGCTTTACCGACATTGACGAGCTAAAACGAGTGGCGATTGAACGCGCAGATAAAATTATTATAGATGGTCAAGATGACGACCAAACGTTTACTACAGCGTTACGTATCAGCAAATTAGTGAATGAACACTGCCATATCAGCGCGCATTTTGATGATGAAACAAAAATCGAAATGTTGCTAGAGCATTGCCATAATGTCGAGTGCAGCAGTGCAAAATCGGCTGAAATACTTGTACGCTCTATGCAAGACCCTGGCTCAAGCCGTGTTCAGGAAGAGCTATTATCAACCTTACATGGTGATACACAGTTCAGTTTGCCAATTCCTAAGGGAGTGCAAGCAATGACATTTGGTAATTTATTTCATCATTTTAAGCAAAGTCATGACGCTATTTTATTGGGCGTTGCCCATAATCTTAGTGCGCAAGATATGGATTTAAATCCGCCGCTTGACTATGTCGTTAGTGAAGGCGATATTTTACATTATATTGCTGTTGAGCGTGTGTTAAGCAACGAAGTTGATTGGCCGGCCTTGGTGAAATAATGAATGAAGTCGCGTTTTTAATTATTGTTCTCAGTGCCTACATTTTACCTGTGGTCATTGTACTCAATAGTAAGCGCACGCAAGGTCACGAAAAGAACGCCTGGTTGATCGGTATCATCTTTTTCTCGTGGCTTGGTTTGATTATGTATCTGACCATTGTGCCCAAGCATGGGCACGTCAAAAAGCACCGTAAAGGTAAAAGCTAGATTACTTGAGTTGCTTTAATTTATGTTCAATCAATGGATCATCTGGCGACAGTTGCTGAGCGACTTCGAGTAACTTTATCGCGTCTTTAGGGTGCGCCTCTTGGTGCTTAATGGCTATATCAATCAGAGGCTGTACATCAACAGCCTCCTTTTGCTCTTGGAGATGCTCAGCCTTTTCATCAATCAAAATATTATGTGCGGTACTGAGCAAGGCTAAACGGTGTGCAGAGCCTTTATTCGCTTTATTTAAGCGTCGGTAGTAATCTTCTTTAAAGCGCAAGGTTTTTGTTTGTTGGCGAAACTGGGCAATATCAACCTGTTGATGGCGAATAAAATCCACCGCCACATCCTTATAAAAACCAAACTTATTTAAATAGGTTGCATGAACACTGTGACCCATGCCAAACACCCGTAAATGGGTTAATTGTGGGTAGCGTTTAGCGTGAGCGCGGTCAATTCGATTGGTCGGGTCATAAATAATGTAACCTTTAGCCTGCCCTAAATCTACGTCGTGGTAATCACCTGCCCAATCAAATTTTTGTGCGATATCAGTACTTGAACGGTCATCCCATGGCGCTTTTTCTTTATTTTTTGTACTGACAGGGTGAAATAGCAGCACCTTATCGAGCTTCAACAAATTAGCAAATGCACCTACTGCAAAGCCACCTCGGCTTAAACCATAGCCTAAGCGTTCTTTAAAGCCGCCAATAAGGGGGGCTAACTGCTCAATAAAAAATAATAAATTACGGTGTCTAAACCAGTTACTGATACCTAAATGTTGAAAGGCAATAATATTAACATCTTGCTTTTTTGCAAGCTTGTAGGCCCATGGTGAGAAATCATCAGTAAGGTCGTGTTCTTGATAATTTGTCCCCGCAGGAGAAAAGGTAAATAGCAGAGGTTTGCTGGCGTCGATGATATGATACTTCACATACACATCACCGAGTAAGTCGCCGCCCGTGAACGGCACTTGTTTTTGCTGTTCTGCATGGGGGAGCTGGGTCCATTCATCTAGCCAATACAATAATTTCATACATCCCCCACGGTACCTCTAAAATAAAGGGGACACATTATAGCAAAAATAGCCATTTAATAAAAATGGCTACGACTTTAATATGTTAGCTTTCACTCATGGCGATTATTTGTTGCCAATCATGCTCCGTGACGGGCATGACTGATAAACGCCCGCCTTTTTTTAGGGCTATGTCAGTGATGGCGTCATTTGCTTTTATCGCTTGTAAGCTCACTAGTTTGTTAAGGTGCGCTTTATAAGTAACATCAACGACAAACCAACGTGGATTTTCTGCTGTGGCCTTCGCATCATAGTAGTCACTGCTTAAATCAAATTGCGTTGGATCGGCATAGGCTTCACGTGTTATTTCGCCAATGCCCGCAACGCCTACATGTTTACAGCTTGAGTGATAAATCATCACTAAATCCCCTGCTTTTATGCCATCACGCATAAAGTTACGGGCTTGATAATTACGTACACCATCCCACATTGAGGTTTGCTTTGGCGCGTTTTTTAAATCATTGATTGAAAACGCATCAGGTTCGGTTTTAAAAAGCCAATAAGCCATAATTAGGTGCCCTTACAAAGATTTACTTCCAATTAGTCTATAGTATCATTAAACGCTTGTCGGGATTGAGGATAAATAAATGAGCCAAGTATTAGATGATTTACTGTCGTTGCTATCGTTAGAAGAAATTGAGCAAGGCTTGTATCGAGGGCAAAGCCAAGATTTAGGGTTTCGTGCTGTATTCGGTGGTCAAGTTATGGGGCAAGCTTTGTCGGCTGCCAAAGAAACGTTACCAGAAGGGCGCATTGTCCATTCTTTGCATTCCTATTTTTTACGCCCTGGTGATGCCGAAAAACCAATCATTTATGACGTCGAAAATATTCGTGATGGTAAAAGTTTTAGTACGCGTCGCGTGAAAGCGATTCAATATGGCAAACCTATTTTTTATATGACAGCGTCATTTCAAGGGGAAGAAGAGGGGCTGTCGCATCAAGCCCATATGCCAGATGTGCCGCAGCCTGAAGAACTTAAGTCATCGCTTGAATTTTACCAAGCGAATGCTGAGCATATACCCGAGGTGATCCGCAATAAATTTATTCGTGAGGTGCCGATTGAAATGCGCCCAGTCACGTTTCATAACCCATTTAAACCTCAGGTAATGGAACCTGTTAAGCACATTTGGTTTAAAGCCAATGGCGAGATGCCAGATGACCAACGCATTCATAATTATTTATTGGCGTATGCATCGGACTTTGAATTTTTACCCACGGCCTTACAACCGCACGGCGTGTCGTTTATGCAACCTAATATGCAAGTGGCAACAATTGACCATGCGATGTGGTTTCATCGTCCGTTTAGGCTTGATGATTGGATTTTATATTCGATTGATAGCCCAAGTGCGAGCTCGGGACGGGGTTTGGTGAGAGGGCAGTTCTTTGACCGTCAAGGCAACTTAGTTGCCTCAACGATCCAAGAAGGGGTGATGCGCCAGCGCTAATCCTTTGAGTGCGTAGCTTGGCTTTGCACTATGTCATCAATTGACTGCCAGACACGTGCTGGCAGCAATGCTTTTAGATACATATATACTTCACAAAGTGCATTACTACCGGTAAAACCGTGCTCTGTTTCGGTAATTAACTTTTGCTCACGTAAGCTTGAAATAAACCCGATAAGTACTTTTTTATCAAAAAACTCAGGGGTTTTAATGCCATGCAGCGTGCCTAAACGCTCTGCTAATACTTGGCTTTCGTGCTCAAGCTCTTCTCGCTCAATCCCCTTGCTGGTTTGAATAAAGCCAACCACGATTGCATAACGCTGCAAGGTTAAGCTCAAGGCACGCCCTAGCATTTCGAGTTTTGCTAAGCAGTCGTTGCTGTTTGTCACTTTGATATTATTGCCATCGATTTCAATTAAGTCTTGATCAACAAAGCTGGCAAGAACACGAGTAATGTAGTTTTCATCTAACTCATGTAAGAACCACTCTTTGGCAAATAGCGGGTAAAAGCGTGTAATCACGGCTTGGCAATCAGCCAGAGTCGTTTTGTGTGTTTTAAATAAATGCAGTGCCAGTAAGCTGGGAACAGCGAACAAGTGCAACACATTATTACGATAATAGTTAAACAGCGTTTTTTCTTTATCGTTAATTGCAATGATTTCGCCAAATTCGTCGCTGATCACATCAAATTTATTCAGTTTTAATGCATGCTCTAACAGCTGCTCTGCGCTTTCATTGGGGGTGGTCACTTTGTCGCTATAGCTTGCACTACGTTGCAGGTGCAAGTAGAACTCAAGTTGGGCAATCAGTTTGGGTTTACTCAGCGCATGTTTATCGTTAACCAGTAAGATCATCGCTAACAAATTCACCGCATTAAGCGCCGCAGCGCTATTGATATTAACCATCACTTTGTCTGCAAGATTAGCGACTTGTGGGCCCAACCATTGTGGTTTTTGTACATCTGTTGGGTGAATCGATTCACGCCAATCAGGTTGCTGCTCATTAAGGTATTGGTTTATCGAAATGGGGTCGCCAAAGTTTAAGTAGCCACGGCCATAGTTTTTAAGGTTTTTAATAGCCTTAAAAATCCCTAATACGGATTCGCCTTTTTTGTCGTTACCTGCCAGCTCTTTTAAATACGTATTAATCTCCATTACGTGCTCATAACCAATGTAAACGGGCACAATCGAAATAGGGCGATCGATACCGCGCAGCATCGCTTGCAATGTCATTGCTAACATGCCCGTTTTAGGTGGTAATAAACGACCTGTACGACTGCGGCCACCTTCGGTATAAAACTTTACTGAGTAGCCTTTAATGAATAACTGGCTTAGGTACTCTTTAAATACAGAGGAGTACAATTTATTGCCCGCGAATGAGCGACGAATGAAAAATGCACCACTGCGGCGGAATACGCCACCTGCAGGGAAGAAGTTTAAGTTGATGCCCGCTGCAATGTGCGGCGGTACTAAGCCTAAATGGTAAATCGAATAGGTCAGTAATAAGTAATCCATATGCGAGCGGTGACAAGGCATATAGATAATCTCGTGGCCTTTGTCGGTTAGCTCATGGACTTGCTCAGAAAATTTAATATCGATGCCGTTATACAACTTATTCCACAGCCACGTCAAAATACGATCGGCAACACGAATAGTCGCGTCACTGTAGTTAGCAGCGATCTCGTCTAATAATTTAAGCGCATTTTGACGCGCTTCATTTTGGCTAATGTTTTTTTCTTTCGCCTCAACTTGAATGGCTTTTTTGATGGTTGGCGAGGCAAGCAGCGAATTAAACAACTGCTCACGTGAGGGCATTTTTGGCCCGGTAGCTGCCAGTTTCTGACGACGGAAGTGCACACGAGCAACACGTAGCAATTTATGTGGCAGCTCATCAACATCGGCTTTTTCGTTTACCAAGAGCGATAAGTCGAGCGGTTGGCTAAAGCGAATAAAGTTGTCACGACCTGAAAACAAAATGACAAAGAACTTACGAAACCAGCTTGGCGTAAGTGAGTGTGATACCAATGTACCTAAACCTGGCTTTTCTTTTCCTGGGTTACGACCCCATAAAATAGTAACCGGGATAACCTGTACGTTTTTCTCACCTGAGTGCATTAGGTGGTCAATAATGTGTTTGCCTTGGTGAAGTGCATTACTGGGTTTACTTTTATTACCAAACAGAGGCGGCGGGTTTTGAATACCAATAAAACGATCAAGCTCTTTATTACCCAAAAGCTGCTCTTCTGTTGGACTTGGTAAGCCGTATTTTTTACACACGCGTGCGAGTGCCGCTAAATCAGAGCGCGCATTGAGTCTAACAATATAAAAGGTCGGGTTGGCGGGGTTTAGGTTATATTGCTCAATCGGGTTTTCTGGCAAGACCTTACTTTTAACAAATAAGCGGTTCATACCGGCAGAAATGATATTTAAACAACGATTAATGATACGCATTAACTCACCAAAGTAATTAAGAGTAATAATAGAAACAAAAAAAGCGCCATAGAATAGCAATTATTAACTGGACTGACCATTGCCATAGTGTGGCTTTTGGGTTTATTCAAATTAACTATAGTAAAGCAAAGACATAGCTTAACTGAATTTAACTGAAATATTATACAAAGCAGACTTTATTCGTTTTAATCCTAAAAAGTTGTTGCATTTATCACCAATCTCACTATAATACGCAGGCTTTCAAAATTCCCTCGGGAACTTGGAAGGAACATTAAGCTTGGATTTCAAGCTAATAAAACAGGAACTCCGATTTGGAGTTCAACGTAGATATAAGAGAACAGCCGACATCTTAGTTAGTAAGATTGTTTCGGTCGTTTTTTTATGCTCTTTTTAAATGCTCTTTATATTGAGGTTTAAGAATGTCAAATCAACGCATTCGTATTCGCCTAAAAGCTTTTGACCACCGTTTGATTGACCAATCAACGGCGGAAATCGTGGAAACTGCGAAACGCACTGGCGCACAAGTACGTGGTCCAATCCCACTACCTACACGCTTTGAACGTTTTACTGTACTAACTTCACCGCACGTTAACAAAGACGCGCGTGATCAGTACGAAATCCGCACCCATAAACGTCTGATCGACATCGTAGAACCAACTGACAAGACTGTTGACGCGCTTATGCGTTTAGATCTTGCTGCTGGTGTTGATGTTCAAATCAGCCTGGGTTAATCGGAAGATTAGAGAGGTTTTAGGAAAATGGCATTAGGTCTAGTCGGTCGTAAAGTGGGTATGACACGTATCTTCACTGAAGATGGTGTATCTATCCCTGTGACAGTTATCGAAGCGACTCCTAACCGTATTGCTCAGATCAAATCTGAAGCAACAGACGGTTATAACGCGCTTCAAGTAACCGCAGGCACTAAAAAAGCAAGCCGTGTAAACAAAGCTGCAGCGGGTCACTTCGCTAAAGCAGGTGTTGAAGCGGGTCGCGGTCTGTGGGAATTCCGCCTAAATGGTGGTGAAGGCGATTTTGAAGTAGGCGCTGAGCTTACTGTTGAATTATTCAACGAAATCAACAAAGTTGACGTAACCGGTACTTCTAAAGGTAAAGGTTTCCAAGGTGGTGTTAAGCGCTGGAATTTCAGCATGCAAGACGCGACTCACGGTAACTCTCTATCTCACCGTGCTCCTGGTTCAATCGGTCAAAACCAATCACCTGGTAAGGTGTTTAAAGGTAAGAAAATGGCCGGTCACATGGGTGCTGAGCGTGTAACGACTCAAAACTTAGAACTAGTTCGCGTTGACGCTGAGCGTAACTTGCTTTTAGTTAAAGGTGCAGTACCTGGCGCTATCGGCGGTGACGTTATCGTTAAACCAGCTGTTAAAGCATAAGTCCTGGAGATTTAGTGATGGAATTAGCAATTAAAGACGCTTCTGGCGCTCTTGAAGTTTCTGAAGCTACTTTTGGACGTGAGTTTAACGAAGCATTAGTACACCAAGTAGTTGTTGCTTACGCAGCAGGTGCTCGTCAAGGTACTCGTGCTCAGAAGACACGTTCTGAAGTAAGCGGTGGTGGTAAAAAACCATGGGCTCAAAAAGGTACTGGCCGTGCACGTGCTGGTACAATCCGTAGCCCAATTTGGCGTTCAGGTGGCGTTAGCTTCGCAGCTAAACCACAAGATCATAGCCAAAAAGTAAACCGTAAAATGTACCGCGGTGCGATCAAAAGCATCTTATCTGAATTAGTTCGTCAAGAGCGTTTAATCGTTGTTGAGCAGTTTGGTCTTGAAGCACCAAAAACTAAAGAACTAGTTGCTAAGCTTAAAGAACTTGAGCTTAAAGATGTTCTTATCGTGACTGAAGAAGTAGATGAGAATCTATTCTTATCGGCACGTAACCTGTACAAGGTTGACACGCGTGATGTAGCTGGTATCGATCCTGTAAGCCTAATCGCTTTCGATAAGGTACTTATTACAGCTGCTGCTGTTAAGCAACTTGAGGAGGCGCTAGCATGATCCGTGAAGAACGTCTTTTAAAAGTGATCCTTGCTCCACATATCTCTGAAAAAAGCACTATCGCTGCTGAAGAAAACAACACGATTGTTTTCAAAGTAGCTAAAGATGCAACTAAAGCTGAAGTTCAAGCTGCAGTTGAGAAGCTTTTTGAAGTAGAAGTAACTGGTGTTCGCACACTAAACGTTAAGGGTAAAACAAAACGTACTGGCATGCGTTTCGGTCGTCGTTCAGACTGGAAGAAAGCTTACGTTACTCTTAAAGAAGGTAGCGAGCTAGACTTTGTCGGCGGCGCCGAGTAATAAGGGGAGTTAGAATTATGGCACTTCAAAAGTGTAAACCAACTTCTGCGGGTCGTCGTCACCTGGTTAAAGTGGTTAACCCTGATCTTCATAAGGGTAAACCTTACGCACCACTACTAGAGAAAAACTCTAAGTCTGGTGGTCGTAATAACAAAGGTCGTATCACGGTTCGTCACATCGGTGGTGGTCATAAGCATCATTACCGTGTAATCGACTTTAAACGCACTAAAGATGGCATTCCAGCTGTTGTTGAGCGTCTAGAGTATGATCCAAACCGTAGCGCAAACATCGCTCTTGTATTATATGCAGACGGTGAGCGTCGTTACATTATTGCACCTAAAGGCTTAAAAGCTGGTGATTCAATCCAGTCTGGTGTTGATGCACCAATCAAAGCTGGTAACACATTACCAATGCGTAACATGCCTGTAGGTTCGACTGTTCACAACGTAGAATTAAAACCAGGTAAAGGTGCTCAAATCGCACGTTCTGCTGGTGCATACGTTCAAATCCTTGCACGTGAAGGTCAATACGTTACTCTACGTCTTCGTTCTGGCGAAGTTCGTAAAGTTCCAGCTGACTGTCGCGCAACACTTGGTGAAGTAGGCAATGCTGAGCATATGCTTCGTTCACTAGGTAAAGCTGGTGCAAATCGCTGGCGTGGTATCCGTCCGACAGTTCGTGGTGTTGCCATGAACCCGGTAGATCACCCGCACGGTGGTGGTGAAGGTCGTACATCTGGTGGTCGTCATCCTGTGTCTCCATGGGGTAAACCGACTAAAGGTGCTAAGACACGTAAGAACAAGCGTACTGATAAATTTATCGTACGTCGTCGTACTAAATAATAGTTGAGGAATAGCCATGCCACGTTCTCTCAAGAAAGGTCCTTTTATTGACCTACACTTGCTGAAGAAGGTAGAGAAAGCGTTGGAAAGCGGTGACAAGAAGCCAATTAAAACTTGGAGCCGTCGTTCAATGATCATACCTAACATGATCGGATTGACCATCGCTGTCCATAATGGTCGTCAGCACGTTCCTGTGTTTATCACAGACGAAATGATCGGTCACAAACTAGGTGAATTTGCACCAACTCGCACTTACCGCGGTCACGCTGCGGATAAGAAAGCGAAGAAACGTTAAGAGGAGAATGATAAATGCAAGCATTAGCTAAACATAAATTCGCCTCTGGTTCGGCGCAAAAAGCACGTCTAGTTGCAGATCAGATCCGCGGACTTCCGGTTGATCGCGCTCTAGAAATCCTGGCGTACAGCCCTAAAAAAGCGGCTGTATTAGTTAAGAAAGTACTTGAGTCTGCTATTGCTAACGCAGAGCATAACGAAGGTGCTGACATTGATGAGCTTCGTGTAACTACGATCTTTGTGGACGATGGTCCAACAATGAAGCGTATTATGCCACGTGCTAAAGGACGCGCAGACCGCATCCTTAAGCGTACAAGCCACATCACTGTTGTGGTTTCAGATAGCTAGGAGTATAAGTAATGGGACAAAAAGTTCATCCTACTGGTATTCGCCTAGGTATCTCTAAACCTTGGGTTTCTACCTGGTACGCGAATTCAAAAGATTTCTCTGATCAGCTTTTTGGCGATCACAAAGTACGTACATTCCTTACTAAGGAATTAAAAGCGGCTTCTGTGTCTAAAATCGTTATTGAGCGTCCAGCAAAATCTATCCGTGTAACAATTCACACAGCTCGTCCTGGTGTTGTTATCGGTAAAAAAGGCGAAGACGTTGAAAAACTACGTCAAGCAGTAACTAAGATTGCAGGTGTTCCGGCTCAGATCAATATTTCTGAAGTTCGTAAGCCTGAACTTGATGCACAACTAGTAGCTGACGGTATTGCGTCACAACTAGAGCGTCGTGTTATGTTCCGTCGCGCTATGAAGCGTTCGGTACAAAACGCAATGCGTATTGGTGCAAAAGGTATCAAAGTTGAAGTTAGCGGTCGTCTTGGCGGTGCTGAGATCGCACGTTCAGAATGGTATCGTGAAGGTCGTGTACCTCTACATACTCTTCGTGCTGATATCGACTACGCAACTTCTGAAGCCTTAACCACTTATGGTATCATTGGTGTTAAAGTTTGGATCTTCAAAGGCGAAGTTATTGGTGGTTTACCACTAGTACAAGAGCAAGAGAAGCCAGCTAAACGCGCGCCAAAGAAAGCCAAAAAAAGTGCTAAGTAGAGGTAGCGAGTAATGTTACAGCCAAAACGTACAAAATTCCGTAAAATGCACAAAGGCCGCAACCGTGGTTTAGCGCAAAACGGTAACAAAGTAAGCTTCGGTACTTTCGGTTTGAAAGCTACTGGTCGTGGCCGTATGACTGCTCGTCAAATCGAAGCAGCTCGTCGTGCTATGACACGTCACGTAAAGCGTCAAGGTAAAATCTGGATTCGTGTATTCCCAGATAAGCCAATTACGAACAAGCCATTAGAAGTTCGTATGGGTAAAGGTAAAGGTTCTGTTGAGTATTGGGTTGCTGAAATTCAACCTGGTAAAGTACTTTACGAAATGGAAGGTGTTTCTGAAGAGCTTGCTCGTGAAGCGTTCAACCTTGCAGCACGTAAATTACCATTCACAACAACTTTCGTAACTCGGACGGTGATGTAATGAAAGCTAGCGAACTAAAAGACAAAAGCGTAGAAGAGCTAAATGCTGAACTTCTAGGACTTCTTCGTGAGCAGTTCAACCTGCGCATGCAAGCAAGCACTGGTCAGTTAGCTCAAACACACACGCTAAGAACAGTACGTCGCGATATCGCGCGTGTAAAAACAATTATTAACCAGAAGGCAGGTCAATAATGAGCGATAAAATCCGTACTCTTCAAGGCCGTGTAATCAGCGACAAGATGGATAAATCTTTCACTGTTGCTATCGCACGTTACGTGAAGCACCCAATCTATGGGAAATTCATCAAACGTACGACTAAGTTACACGTACATGACGAAAACAATACAGCTCAAGCTGGTGACGTAGTTACTATCCGTGAGTGTGCTCCTATTTCTAAGACTAAGTCTTGGACTTTAGTAGACGTTGTTGAGCGTCCAAAGCAAGCTTAATTTTTAATTAAGTTTACTTACTAAAAAACCCCGGCTTTGCTGGGGTTTTTTGTATTTAAAACAACCTTCACTGCTTTGTGACGTGAGTCGTTAGCTCAGCGAGTAGGGGTTATACCCACCTGAAATAACACTGATACCAACCCGCAATAATACTTAATCATTTTGAGTGATTAAACCTGTTGCTACTTACGTTATAAATGTCTGATTTACGACTGCATGGAGATAGGGGGAAATGCAGGATCAATTGTCGAGAACAACTAAATAACTAAATTTTTGCCTTGTTATCAAGGAATGGTATTACTCATTTAAAACACTAAACCTGACGTTCATAGCGTTATACTTTGTTCATTTAGCACAATTCAATAGCCAAATTAGTGCCTTGCCACCGACACGTTTTGCACCTCAACATAGACCACTTAATTAAGCGAATTGCGACCAGTTAAACGGGAGCTAACCCCTTACGAGTTAACAATGAACTTATTGGGTTATTAAATACTCTTAGAATAAAAAACAAGGAGTGTTGGTGTTAAAGGGACGTTATAAAGCATGGGTGTTTTCGATTACACTTCATGTTCTCATACTGCTTATATTTGCTAAACATGCTCAGCGTGTCATTGTTGCGCCTTGGCTTGAACCTAAAGGTGTGATGCAAGCCTATGTTACCGTTGATCTCACGACCTTACCTCGTTTAAATATAGATGTAGAAAAAACGCCCGAAGAAAAAGCTAAGAGTAGCCAATTAGGTTCTGCGACAGAACCAAAATCAGAGGACACTGCTTCAGAAGTTGCTGAACAGCCGAGTTACGCAGCTATGAATGAAAGTACTTTAAGTCTGGCTGCTCAAACAAATTCCAGAGGAAGGACAATGACCAATGCGTCAACAGTCGCTACGCCAACAAAAGAGCCTGAAATCGTTGCATCAGAGGTATCACCAAGGCCATTTAAAAAGCTTAATCCTTATGCGCCATTACCTAACATGGATGTTGAGTACAACCAGTCGACCGCGCACGCGACAGGAAATTTACACTCAGCAACAAACAATGCGAGTGGAGTACGAATAACGAGCCCTAAAGAGTACTCAATTTCAAGCGAAGCCACGGTATTATGGGAAAATGGTGATGGTAGTCGACGCATCGAGATGCTGAATGGACAGTGTTATGGCATTGACTTTAATTCAGTGTTCGGTAAATCAGGCGTACCGAGTGGTTCACCCAGACCCTGTGAAGATAAAGAAGCGGCGTTGTTCAAGGAGATTATGAATAAGTGGAGCAAAAAATAAATAAAGTTCTTTACCTTAACTAAAGTTGAGCTTTTAAAGTGGCGTTTTTTAGAAGGACGTTGCTATGAATGCACTCGAAAACTACCTGTTAAGTCTACAAATTAATTGCTACAACACCTCAGTCACACAAATCATCGACGTACAGAACCGTATTTTTCGGTCTCTTTTATCAGGATCTCATTACGCTGAGGCATTGTTAGTTGCACTCGATATTTCTCATTATTCAACACCGCAGCAGCATCAAGCTTTATTAAAACAGGTGTTACATCATCTTGGTTACCGTATCCGTGTTGAGCGGCAACGACATGATGTACTGTTTATTGAACACACACGTTTAGCATATACATTACATTTAGCGTGAGCTGTCATTAACTGGTCATGTTGCTGGCGTGAAATAACACTGTTTTAAGGAATAACATGGAGTGCCTTGGGTCATGCAACAACCAAACATTATTATTTTAGGTAATGGCCCTGTGGGTGCGCATATCGCAGCGAGCGTTAATCGCTGCCCACGCGTGGTTAGGTTTAATCGTTGTGCAGACATGCCAGCCCATTTAGGTAAGCGTTGTACCGATCTATGGCTAGTTGGGCGAGGCTATCAGGCGCATGGCTTACTAGAGAGACCGCTTACAATACCACTCGAAGGGCTTTCACAGGTTATGATCACCGATCCTAACCCTCATCCGTTGTTGCACTGCTTTTTTAAATTAATTCATCGAAAAGGCAAGATAGACTACGCTAATCAGTTATTTAAGATGTATGGTCTGCACTGTAAATGTGAACGTTTAAGCGCTCAGTTTCGACAATCATTACTCGCTCACTTGCTTACTTTAGGACCTGTAATACATCGACCTTATTGCCCAAGCTCTGGCACTCTAGCTATCGCTTTCTATTTATCGCAGTTTGATAAAATACATATTGCTGGATTCGCTTTTCGAGGATGGAAGCGTCATCCGTGGCATTTAGAAAAGCGCTATGTAGACGGGTTAATTGCGGCAAATAAAGTGGTTTTACTTGATTAAAAAAGACACTTAACTGACGTTAAGTGTCTTGCCTTAACGAAGTTACCAAATCATTTCTGCAAATTCAGGGTGATCAACAAATGGGTTACGATTTCCTTGGAATTCAAATGCGGCTTGGTTTCTATCAAGTTCAAGCTGACTAACAGGGTCGTCGTTATGCCATTTTAATAGCATCGCAATGACCCAGTTCTCGAACACCTGACTTGATGAGCCATTAAGCACAGCATTGCTATACGTTGTGTTGTTTTGCCAGTTAGCAATCACATTTTCATAGCGTGTTGCCATGTAAAAATAAGCCCGTGCAAAATCACCTTTAAACTCATCAATCGGTTCGAATACCGTACCTGAATAATTTAATGAGCTAGCGGCACTGCCTAATTTGCTTCCATTACTAGAGGTGTAGCTTGCACTGGCGACTTCGCCGAAAGGGTAGTTACTGCGTTTTGAATTTACATAGCCATCAGTGGCAAAGATATGATGTACATCTGAATTCATGGGCTCAACAGTGCCACCAAACCAGCTTTTTGGGAACGAATGCTCGCGGTTATAGCAATCAGCTTCACTGTTGTAGGTACCGCACTGGTCGCTCACAGCAACATAGTTATAGCTGTCTTGGCCTGCTGGATTCTCTGAATAACGGTCTAAAATTGAGTTATCATTCTCAAAGTATTTATCACGCGATGCGAGGTCGTAAAATCCCCAAATAGCCGAATAACCTTGTGAGTTATGATCCTTAATTATGTTGTACAGTTCCGTTTTTAAAGCATAGCCCGTAAGACCTTGAGTCGTTACATAATAACCTGTCGGTTCTGTTGGTGTGGTACCGCCGCCATTCCCGCCGCCAGTGTTATCACCTAAACTAAACGGTGTAGCCTCTGAGCTTTGGAAGCTTGCGCCACTGGCAAGCACAGTTTGACCTAAAGAAAGACTGTAGCTGCCATTACCGAATGAACAGCACATGCCATCACCGTAACTATCAAAAATAGTGAATGTGTAGTCACCATCAACTAAACAGGCTTGCTCGTTATAGTTCGTATTAGCAGCGTAGCTGCCGCCTGATGCTACTGTGCTGCCTTGAGCATTGGTAATTTGCCAACTGGTCTCTTCACCATAGTTGTCGGTGGTGAGGGTAAGAGCGACTTGGTTATCTGTACAGCCCCCCGCAGGTGGAGGCGGTGTGCCAGTGTTTGGCGCAAAGTTATCGACATAAACAACTTCGCTGCCATCAAAGCCCGTTACGTCGTAAAAACGTAATCCTACATCGATAGAGGTTGTTACTGATGCGGTATATTGATAGCTGATCTGTTGCCATTGATTTGTTAATGCTGAGTTTGAATAACCTTGGTAGCCATCAACGACAAGGCGTGCCTTCACCCCCCCTTCGGTATGATAAACCCACGCCGAAAACTCATAGCTTTCACCCGCAACGACATCAACCATTTGTAATAAATCAGTATTACTTTGCGTACCTGTATTCACTGTAACGCGAGCTGAGTAGTTACCCGAGTAAACCACATTACTGTTGCTGCTGAGATTTATACCACTGTCAATTGTGCTCCAACCTGAGGGGGCACCTGCTGACCAAGTTTCGAAATCAGCATTGTTGATATTCGCCATTGCTGAACTTGCTAAACACAGCAAACTGCTGGCTAGCATTATTTTATTACATGTCCCGTGTGACATTATTGTTTCCTTTTCATTGTTATATTGTCTGTTCTTAAAATGAACACAGCGAGTATAGGCTAAACACGGTATGTTGCAATAATGTTAATTGGTAAAATATTTATTCGACTAAGTAAGCATTTAATCTGTTTTTTATAGTAAATATGAAAATTAATAACTAAATGGAATATCAAAGCAGATTCTATTCTTTTTTAATCGCGCGAGACCTCGTTATTCTTCACGCTCAGATAAACTTTTAAAAAGCATCGTTTGAGCTCTTTTAAAGTCGAAAAAATTGTTAGTGAAATGCCAGTAGCAAGGGGTTTCGCAGTTAACTTTCAGGGTTACGAGGAATAAATTCATGTTGTTGAGTCAACTAAATGCAGCGGCGAGCCCGCTATCGCAAGAGCAAGTACAAAAGCTGCAAGGCTTAGTGGCTGAACTTAATCCAATTCAGCAAGCGTGGGTAAGTGGTTACTTAGCTGCGAGTGCTAATGCGGGTGCACTAACAGGGGGCGTTGCTGCGGCTCCTGCTGCAGGCGATGCTGCACCACTCACTATTTTATACGGCTCACAAACAGGCAACGCCAAAGGTGTTGCAAGCAAATTAAAAGAGCAAGCTGAGTCACGTGGATTAGTAGTAAAACTAGTCAATATGGCTGACTACAAGCCTACAGCCCTGAAAAAAGAAAAATTTATCACTGTTGTGGTATCAACATACGGTGAAGGTGAGCCACCTGAAGATGCAGAAAGCTTACATGAATTCTTAACCACCAAAAAAGCACCTAAATTAGATGGTGTAAAGGTAGCAGTAATTGGTTTAGGTGATTCAAGCTACGAATTCTTCTGCCAAACAGCAAAAGATTTTGAAGAGCGCTTCAATAAACTAGGTGCAGAAACTATTTTCCAACGCGCAGACTTAGACGTTGATTACGATGACGAAGCTGCAAAATGGATAGACGGTGCGCTTGATGCATTTGAACCCGACCTAAAAGCACAGCAACAAACAAGCGGTGGTCAAGTGGTGGCAATGCCATTTGGTGCAGCGGCACCAGCAGCAAGTCAATACACCAAACAAAACCCGTTTGCCGCTGAGCTTAGTGTGGTACAAAAGATCACAGGCCGTGATTCAACGAAAGATGTACGTCATGTTGAGATTTCTTTAGAAGGTTCTGATATTACCTATACACCGGGTGATTCGTTGGGTGTGTACTTCTTAAATGACGAAGCGCTTGTTGATGAAGTACTTGCGCTTACACAAATCGATGCATCGAGCACGGTTAAACTAGGCGACGAAACGCTAAGCGTACGTGATGCACTGATTGAAAAGTTAGAATTAACGCAGTCTTACCCTGGCTTTGTTGAAAAATACGCAACAGCAACGGGTAACCCTGAATTATTAAAGCTTGTTGAAGATAAAGCGGCTATGCGTGAGTACATTGAGCCTCGCCAAATCTTCGATATTATTCGTCAAAACCCAGCAAAGCTTGACGCACAAACGTTAGTAGATTGCTTACGCAAACTACAAGCGCGTTTATATTCGATTGCATCGAGCCAAGCCGAAGTTGAAGAAGAAGTGCACTTAACGGTTGGTCTGGTTGAGTTTGACGCATTTGGCAGCGAGCACTTAGGGGGCTGTTCTGGTTATTTAGCGCGTCGAGCTGAAGAAGGCTGTAAGGTAAAAGTATTCAGTGAGCATAACGACAACTTCCGCTTACCAGTAAGCGACGAAACGCCCATTATTATGGTGGGACCGGGTACCGGTATTGCGCCATTCCGTGCGTTTTTACAAGAACGAGACGCCCGTGAAGCAAGTGGTAAAAACTGGCTATTCTTTGGTAACCCACACTTTACGCAAGACTTCTTGTATCAAGTAGAAATTCAAGGCTACTTAAAGTCAGGCTTACTCACTAAAGTGGATGTGGCATTTAGCCGTGATCAAGCAGAAAAAGTTTATGTTCAAGACAAACTACGTAAAAACAGCAAAGAGGTGTTTGCGTGGTTAGAAGCCGGAGCACACATCTATATTTGTGGTGATGCTAATCGTATGGCGAAAGATGTGCACCACGCACTGGTTGACATCATCAAAGAAAACAGCGGCAAAGATGATGAGCAAGCTGAGCAATACTTAAAAGATTTACGTAGCGCCAATCGCTATCAGAAAGACGTGTATTAATCACGTTTAAAGCTAACAGCCGTCACCGTAACAAATTTAGGAAATACCATGAGCGAACAAGACAAAAACGTAAAGCTTTCTGATAACGAGCGTTTGAAAAGAGAAAGTAACTTTTTACGTGGCACCATTGCACAAGATTTAAAAGACGAGATCACCGGTGGTTTTACCGCTGATAACTTCCAGTTGATCCGTTTCCACGGTATGTATCAGCAGGATGACCGCGATATTCGCGCTGAACGTGCTAAACAAAAGCTAGAGCCGTTACATAATGTTATGTTACGTGCGCGTATGCCAGGCGGTATCATCAAGCCTGAACAATGGTTAGCGATTGATAAATTCGCCGACGAGAAAACCAGCTACGGCAGTATTCGTCTAACAACACGCCAAACGTTTCAGTTTCATGGTGTGCTTAAGCCCAATATTAAAGGCATGCACCAAATGCTTGATAGCGTGGGCATTGACTCAATTGCGACCGCGGGCGATGTGAACCGAAACGTACTGTGTACGACGAACCCAGTTGAGTCAGAGCTTCATCAAGAAGCGTACGAGTGGGCCGCGAAGATTTCTGAGCATTTATTACCAAAAACCAAGGCTTATGCTGAGATTTGGTTAGATGGCGAAAAGAGCGAAACCACCGAAGAGCCCATTTTAGGCTCAACGTACTTACCACGTAAGTTTAAAACGACGGTAACGATTCCACCGAATAACGAAGTGGATGTACACGCCAATGATTTAAACTTTGTGGCAATTGCAGAAAACGGCAAATTAGTTGGCTTTAACGTGTTAGTGGGGGGTGGTCTTGCGATGACTCACGGTGATACAGCTACGTATCCACGTAAAGCAGATGACTTTGGTTTTATTCCACTTGAACACACATTGAAAATTGCTGAGCACGTGGTGTCTGTTCAACGTGATTGGGGTAACCGTTCAAACCGTAAAAATGCAAAAACCAAATACACATTAGACCGTGTAGGTACTGATGTATTTAAAGCGGAAGTTGAAAAGCGTGCTGGTGTTAAATTCGAAGACAGCCGCCCGTATGAGTTCACTCACCGTGGTGACCGTATTGGCTGGGTAGAAGGCATTGATGGTAAGCACCATTTAACGCTGTTTATTCAAAGTGGCCGTATTTTAGATTACCCAGATAAACCACTCAAAACGGGATGTCGTAAAATTGCTGAAATTCACCAAGGTGATTTCCGTATGACGGCAAACCAAAACCTGATCATTGCTGGCGTACCCGCTGATCAAAAAGCCGTTATCGAAGAGATTGCTCGTAATCATGGTTTAATTGATGACAGCCATACTGAGCAACGTAAAAACTCAATGGCGTGTGTGGCATTACCAACGTGTCCGTTAGCGATGGCAGAAGCTGAGCGTTACTTACCAAGCTTAATTGAGAAAACAGAAGCGCTCTTAGCGAAACACGGTATGGGTGATGACAACATTATTATGCGTGTTGTGGGTTGCCCGAATGGCTGTGGCCGCGCGATGTTGGCAGAAGCAGGGCTTGTTGGTAAAGGCCCGGGTAAATACAACGTGTACTTAGGTGGTAACCGTGAAGGCACGCGTATTCCTAAATTGTATTTAGAAAATGTTGGCGAAGATGTCTACCTAGATGCATTCGATAAGCTCATAGGCCAATGGGCGAGTGAGCGTAATGACGGTGAATGTTTCGGTGATTTTGTTATTCGCAAAGGCATTGTTGCTGAAGTCAAAGTTTCAGTAACCGATTTTCACGCATAATTTTAAAAGCGATACCGCTTTAAGGTTTGGAATTAACCATGAGTGAATTTAAAAACATCTTAACGATGAGCAAAGAAGACCAAACAGCCATGCTGGCTGATATTAACGGTCTTCTTGCTGAAAAAAGCGCTGAGGAGCGTGTTGCGTGGGCACTTGAAAACTTACCAAGTACACACTTTTTATCGTCTAGCTTTGGTATACAAGCCGCTGTGATGTTGCACCTTGTGACATCGCAGCAGCCAGATATTCCTGTGGTACTGACTGATACTGGTTATTTGTTCCCAGAAACCTATCAGTTCATCGAGCAAATGACCGAACGACTTTCGCTTAATCTTAAAGTTTATAAAGCTGAGCTTAGCCCTGCGTGGCAGGAAGCGAAGTTTGGTAAGCTTTGGGAGCAAGGAGAGGCGGGTATTAAGCAGTACAATCAGCTTAATAAAGTTGAGCCAATGACCCGCGCATTGAATGAGCTTAATGCGGGTACATGGTTCAGTGGCCTTCGTCGAGACCAATCATCGTCGCGTGCTGATAAACAAATAGTTGAAATTAGCCGTGGTACAGTGAAAGTGTATCCACTGATAGAGTGGAATAATCGCGATATCTATCAGTACCTAACGAAACATGATTTGCCGTACCATCCGCTTTGGGAGCAAGGCTATGTGTCAATGGGTGATGTGCATACAACACGTAAACTCGAACCCGGTATGACTGAAGAAGAGACTCGTTTCTTTGGGTTAAACCGTGAGTGTGGTTTACACATTGATGGTGACGGTATTTAGTCCTAATTTCCTATCAGAAAATTCATAAAGCGCGACATCGGTTGCGCTTTTTTTATACCAAAAATGTATAGTCCATGGCTCAATCGAGTGAGAGAAAATCATGAGCCGTTTAGTTATATTATTCTTGTTGTTTAGTCCATTATGTTTAGCCGATACGCTTCGTATAGGATTGCCTGATAGCGATTATCCTCCTTATCATTTTATGGCCGGTAAAGAAGAGGGCATTGTGAGCGATTTACTGAACCGTTTTGCAAAACAATATGGAGTGAGTATTGATTACTTTTACGTGCCAGAGAAACGTTCACAAAAAATGCTTGATGAAGGGTTACTTGATGGTCGAATCGAGTCTGTAGAGTGGTATGTTGGACAGAATCAATACTATTGGAGTGATGCGCTCGCGATGGTAGAAGATGTATTGGTCATGCCAAGTGGCTGCCATATTCCTATGATTGAACAGCTTGCCGGGTATGTGCTTATGGCGCGTTATGGCTACACCTATCCCCAGTTTGAACACTTATTTCAATCAGGTGATATGCACAGAGAGAATTTTTACTCAGAATTTGAAATGCTACTTGCCTTAATGGATTGGGAGCATAACCAACGCGTCGCAGTGATTTCTCGGGATGCCTTAACGTGGTATTTTGCTCGCAATAATGATTTCAAAAAGTTTACTGTGAGTGATTACTCTGTAGGCAAAGCGCCATTACAGTTACAGTTTGCGTTTGATGAACGTGGTAAAGAGACCAGCAAACAATTTAATGACTTTCTGAAAAATCTCAAATCATCAGGAGAGTTTGCTAAGATAATGAATAACTACCAATAACGGATAAATTGGATCATGAAGCGATTTTGCTATCTTGCAGTAATGCTATTACTGACCAGTATTGTGCTGCTATTTTATATAAAAAAGCCCGATGGTCAGCCTTACTTATCGCTCAGCATGTTGCAACGTTATTCACAACAAGTAAGTCATGATGTCACTGAAAGCGCGTCACAAAATGTTGAGTCGTGGGGTGTTAAAGCCGAGCAGCTTTTAAAGCAATTTAGCGAGCCTGATAATGGTCATGCAGCTGTTGTGGTTTATAAATGGCAAGATGAACAGGGACAGTGGCATTTTGCAGATACTCCTCACCCACAATATGCGAGTACGTTGGTGACGTTAGACTCGCGAGAAATCACGGTGCTACCCGCAGAGAGTTTTCAAGCAGACCCCGAAAGCAAGTTAACTGATACACAGGTTAAATCAGCTGCAGATTCGAATTTATACGACCCTAAAAAAATACAACAACTCATACAAGATGCTGAGCAAGTAAAGCAGCAAATTGAGCAACGTAATAAGCAATTAGAACTCTAAACGTGCGTGTTTTTTGTGGTTAATTCGCTTTCAAGCTTCATTAAAAGAATGGTTAAATAAATCTTTGTCGGTAATGAAAATAATACGCCTACCGCGATACAAGCCGCACTGATCATAATGCCGTGAACACCTAGGCTTTCATCTAAATAGTTACTTGCTAACAGCGAGTGGCCTAAAATAATTAAGCAAATACCTAATATAATAAACACCTTAAGGGTTCTTATAATATTTTTTTCGGTCATTTTAAGCACCAACATTTAAAGTCGTAATTAAAGTGTAGGTGCTATCTGACTTAGACGGTTTGTTTTAAATCAAGTAATGATTGGTTACTTATTGAGCTTTACTGGGCCGTTAATATTGTCAATACTTAAGTCGCCAGAACCAGCCTCAATGATAGCGAGTCCAAGGGTATCATTGACATAAATACTGCCAGAGCCATCGGTGATGGTAACGAGCCCTTTTATGTGTCTTACATCTATATCACCAGAGCCGTCTTCGATAGTGAGCGCACCACCTAATGTTTTAACGCTAATACTACCTGATTCATCAATGATACGTGCTGGGCCTTGGCTATTCTCGATGCGAATATCTCCAGAGTCATCTTCAATATCAATACGGCCTTGGCCTTGGTCTATTATAATTGAGCCAGAATCGTCTTCTATGTTGATATTGCCGCTTACATTACTAATGTGAATGTCGCCAGAGTCATCATCAAGACGAATATTGCGACCTCCTTCAATCACAATGGATCCTGAGTCATCATCAATATTGATATCGTTTTGCATAGCACGTATGACGATATCACCTGAATCATCATCAATATCAAGTTTAAGCTGTGCTGGCACAGATACGATTAAATCGATATGAGGTGATGAGCCACTGTAAAACGACACGCTACCATTATTGAGCTTACTGATAAGCTCAACTGTGTCGCCGTGTTTTTCAAGTGTTAGCGTATAGGTTTCATCGCCTTTAGCCGCATAGATATTGGCATTCACTGTGATAGCTGTGGCATTGCTGTCGCCTTTGATGATCAGTGAGCCTGCTTCGGCATCGATTCTTAACTGGCTTACATTTGCAGCCGAAACGCGTAAGTCTTGTTGTTTTTGTTCAGCAAACTGATCCGCAGATACATGAATAACACAGCCTGTTAATAATAAGCTCGATGAGATGGCAGTTGCGCACATCGCGCGTTTGAATGATGCAATAGTCATATGGATTCCAAAATTATTGTGATTTTTATCTGGTTAGCATTTGCAAATTATTATCCAAGTTTAACGTGCTGATTTTTATGTGCTTTTCATTTTTTGTAACTAAGTGTGCTGGTCTAAACTGCAATTTATTGGTGTTTTAAACAAAAAAGGGGCTGAAATCTCAGCCCCTTAGTTAACTTAAAAGTGATTACTGCTCAGCCAGCATATTACGAAGTACATACTGTAAAATGCCGCCGTGTTTGAAGTAATCCCACTCTTTGGGTGTATCAATTCGCACATCAACACTAAAGCTAACTTGCTTACCTTCGCTGTTAGTTGCAATTACGCTGACTTCATTGGTTTTGTCGTATAAGCCTTCAAAATCAAAGGATTCTTGACCAGTCAAACCAAGCGATTCATAACTTTCACCTTCTTTAAATTGAAGCGGTAATACACCCATACCAATCAGGTTAGAGCGGTGAATACGCTCATAGCTTTGCGCTATGACTGCTTTTACACCCAGTAATAAAGAGCCTTTTGCTGCCCAGTCACGTGATGAGCCGGTCCCATACTCTGCACCAGCCAAAATAATCAATGGGGTACCGTCTTGTTGATACTGCATGGCCGCATCAAAAATGCTGGCAAGTTCATCTGTTGGTTGTATGCGTGTGACACCCCCTTCAGTGCCAGCAGCAAGTAAGTTTCTTAATCGTACATTGGCGAAGGTGCCGCGCATCATGACTTCATGATTACCTCGACGAGAGCCATACGAGTTAAATTGTGCTTTTTCTACACCATGTTCTTGTAAGTACAAGCCAGCAGGAGCATCGGCTTTAATCGCACCCGCAGGTGATATATGGTCGGTGGTGACTGAGTCTCCAAGTTTTGCTAAACAACGTGCTCCACTGATCGTGGGGATACCGGGCGGTTCTATTTCCATGCCATCAAAGAATGGCGCTTTTTTAATGTAGGTTGATGCGTCATCCCAGTCATAAAGCTTACCTTCAGGGATTTGGATTTTTTGCCAGCGATCATCACCTTGATAAACATTACCGTAGCTCGATGCAAACATCTCTTTGGTGACGGTATCACGCACTAACTCACTCACCTCACTCACACTTGGCCAAATGTTCTTTAGATAAATGTCGTTACCATTGGGGTCTTGTGCCAAGGGCTCATTGTATACGTCAATGTCGGTGCGTCCCGCGATAGCGTAGGCCACAACAAGCGGAGGCGATGCTAAAAAGTTCATTTTAACATCTTGGTGGATACGGCCTTCAAAGTTTCGATTGCCCGATAAAATAGAGCTTACAACAAGTTTATGCTTCTGAATTGCTTCACTTATTTCATCAGCGAGTGGGCCTGAATTACCAATGCACGTGGTACAGCCATAACCCACAAGGTTAAACCCAAGCGCGTCTAAATCATCCATTAAATTCGCTTTTTTCAAGTAATCAGTGACCACTTGAGAACCTGGCGCGAGTGATGTTTTAACCCAAGGTTTTACTTTCAACCCTAGCTGTTTGGCTTTTTTAGCAACTAAACCCGCCGCCAGAATAACGCTCGGATTTGACGTGTTTGTACAGCTTGTTATTGCTGCAATGACACACGCACCGTCTTTTAACTCAAACTCTTCGCCTTTAAAGTTAACTTTGGCTGCGCCCATATATTGCGCTTCGTTAACAGGATCATCCGGATTAGTTGTCGGACCTTCATCTTCGATACGTGCTTCTTGAGTATCACTTTTATCACGCTGTTGCATGCGCTCATTTTGGAAAGCTTTTAAGTGCTCCCCAATCACCTCGCCTGCTTTATCAAGGGCAATACGGTCTTGCGGACGTTTGGGACCAGCAAGGCTAGGCACTACATCATCTAAAGACAGCTCTAATGTGTCGGTGTAATGTGCTTCGTCGCCTGGGTTTCGCCAAAGTCCTTGGTGTTTGGCGTAGTCTTCGATTAGCTTCAGCTGTTTTTCATCGCGATTTGTTAAACGCAGGTAATTAATCGTTTCATCATCAATCGGGAAAATACCGCATGTTGCACCATACTCAGGTGCCATGTTTGCGATGGTAGCGCGGTCTGCAAGTGGTAAGTCAGCAAGGCCATCCCCATAAAACTCAACAAATTTACCCACGACGCCATGTTTACGCAGTATTTCGGTTACTGTGAGAACTAAATCTGTGGCGGTTGTGCCTTCGGGCAAGCGACCATTGAGCTTAAAACCAACCACTTGTGGAATTAGCAAGCTAATGGGCTGACCAAGCATAGCCGCTTCGGCTTCTATGCCACCGACACCCCAACCAAGTACGCCTAAGCCGTTAATCATTGTGGTATGTGAATCTGTGCCGACTAGGGTATCTGGATAAGCGAGGGATTGACCATTTTTTTGATCGTTAAACACCACACGTGCCAAATACTCTAAATTAACTTGGTGTACGATACCGGTTGCGGGTGGCACCACTTTAAGGTTGTCAAAGGCTGTTTGTCCCCAACGTAAAAATTCGTAACGTTCTTTATTTCGTTCATATTCGAGCTTGGCGTTTAAGTCGAACGAGCCATCTTCGCCATAACCATCAACTTGTACAGAGTGGTCTATTACGAGTTCCGCAGGTGACAGTGGATTAATTTTAGCGGGGTCTCCGCCAAGTTTTTCCATGGCGTCGCGCATTGCGGCTAAATCAACAATCGCAGGGACACCTGTAAAGTCTTGCATTACTACGCGGGCAGGCGTAAAGGCAACTTCGGCGGAGGGTTTTGCTTGTGGATCCCAGTTGAGAAGTGCGTCTATATCTTGCTTTTTAATGTTTACGCCATCTTCGTTGCGTAATAGATTTTCTAACAATATTTTTAATGAGAAAGGCAGGCGTTTGGCTTTGTCACCAAGACCTTGTAAAGAGTGGATATGATATTGCTCACCATTAATCGTAAGCTGTTTTTGGGTATCAAAACTGTTATTCATTATTTGCCCCTGTGGTTTACGCAAGCAATGCTCGCTTTTTATGTTTCCTTTACGAGATATCTGCAAACTTAATACCAGCTATTAAAATTCACCGTGCTGATGAAAAAATATGCTATCTAATTATAGTTGATGCCGATGCAACTTATTTCAAGGGGAGAGAGCAATAAAAGAGCAGTAATTAGACAGCAGCTCATAACATAGACTGACGTTAAGTTAGCCAATGCTGCTGTTTTGCGTGATGGCTAACAAGCAACAATAATAAGCCAATTACAATCACGCAAAATGGCATTGCCAAAGCACTAAAACCAAAGAGGGCGAGGCTATCGATTACGATAAAGTTGTAGTACTGCTGGACTAATACAGCGACAAACGAAATAAGAAACAACTCGCGCGCGAGGGCTTTTTTAGCAAGTAATAAAATGCTTGCTAAGCTGGCTGAAAACACCGCTATCGCAAAGGCAAGCGTTGACCACAGCGGGACATCACGGTATGCGGCTTGTTGATCGAGTGGTAATTGGTCAATCATCTCTGGAGTAATGAGTAGCTGCATAATAAGTGCAATTACCCCGAGTAGATTCCAAACTAATGCGGCCCAAGCAAGTGGTTTGAGCCAAGCAGGAGAAGTCATAAATCACCTTCATATTGTTATTATTAAGCACAATTAAAGGTGATAAATATTAACTAAGCAAGGCTAACCAAAAGAAATAGGGCGACGACCTGTTTTTTCGTCTACTTTAGGCTTTTTAGTGCGCTTACGTTTTTTGGCTGTTGATGCGCTGCTCTCTAGCGGGGCGTTCTGTCGTTGTTGCTCAGGTTGTTTTTCTGGGCGAGGGTTCGGTATTGCATCCTCACTTAAGGTTAATTGAAATTGCTCACCATCAAACGAAAGTACGTCGCCACTGTATAATTTTTTCCGTTTTATTGTACAAATTTCATAGTTAACTCCAACATAACCTTCACCGATTAAGGTCTTTGCTTGGCCACCTGTCTCAACTAAATCGAGCACTTTAAGTAAGTTACATAACTCTATTGGCTCTTCTTCAAGCTCAATTTCGATGAAATCTTCGTTCATGTTGGTCTCTCATTATTTAATCGCAGCCATTATAAAGCCTAGCACTGGATTGAACCAAGGTTAAATTTTTAAGCGCTTCACATACTTAAAAAATGAGCATAAAAAATAATGACGTATTTTGCAGAGTCGTAAGAAAACTGCAGTATTTCATAAGTACACTGCGCGCGTCTTGATATGGTGCGCTACTTGCTAAATGCAACGTCGTTTTATTTATTATTCGTTCAGGAGAAGTAGTCATGGGCGTTAGGTCAGTACTGAAAAAAGAACTAATGGGGTTAGACGATACATCGTTACTTGCAGCAGATGATGTGCGTGCATTATTAACCCAAACAATGAAAGCGCAGCCTGATAAATCAGAACAAGGCTTTGCATTAATTTCGCGTTTTAATGATAACCATAGCCAGCTTGCCTATGGAGAGAAGAGTAAAGAAGAGTTACTTGAGTATCAGGTTCACCGCTTATTTAAAGATATTCTTTACACTCGACGCAGTGTTGATAAATGGCTAAGTCACCATTTAAATTAGTTGATTAATCAGCTTTCCTTTAATAGACTACACTTGTAATCCATTAGAGGGAATAGTATGAACAGGATGTATATTTGGTGTCTGCTGCTATTGTTAGTTGGTTGCCAACAGCCAACTGTTTATGTTTATACAGAAAACTTAGACGCACAGCAGCAAGCTCAGCTCGATTTAGCCTTAAGTGCTCAGCGTTTACCTTATAAATACACGCAACTGAGTGTGCCGCGAGAGTTTGGCGGCGCGACTTTGATGTTATCCGAAGATAAAATTTTGACTGAACAGACTGAGATCTTAGCTGGCATCATGCAGCGACTGGGTTATCAGCCTGAGATAAAATACACCACCGCCGCAAATCACTTTTACAATCATGGCAATATTGGCTTTTACTTAAAAGCACCGAGTGAGGAGGATGAAATTTCTCTGCCTAATCGTGTTTTCACAACACACTGCGATGAGGATAAGTTTAATGGACTGAAGGTGACATTTACCGAGAAGCACGCCGAGTTTGTGCTTCCTGGCGGGACCCCAGTATCACTTAAGTGGGATTATCTGTACGGTTATCTGGTTATTTATTATAAAAACTATTCACAGACCTACAGCCATTCAACACCCTATGTAAGTACACCTTTTGGTGAAAAGCCAACAGATACCTATCGATATACTATTAGGGTTAATCAGCCTAGTTGGTTAAATTGTTCGTTGCAAATAGTCTATATGGACTAAAAAATCTTTACCTCAATCAAACTTGAGGTTTTAGCATGGCTGTCATCATTACTTATAAGGACATGCCATGCAAAGCTACATTATACCAATCCGCAAAAATACTTAATCATTTTGAGTGATCAAACCAGTCGCTACCTGCGTTAAAAATTTCTGATTTAGAACAACTAAATAACTAAATTTTTGCCTTGTTATCAACGCGGTTTTATTGCCTCAAAATAGACCACTTAATTAAGCGGAATGGTATTAAACATTATCTAAATTCTTTGGCTATTGATTACATTAATGAAGACAGAAATCTTGCATTGATTGAGCGTTTACAAGCGGCGCATTTAGCTCGCTATAGTTTCAGCAGTGTCAATGCATTACAGGCTAAATCACTGAGCCTTGATGACGATAAAGTGTTTTCACGTTTAATTAATTTACAAGAAGGAGGTTATTGCTTTGAACATAACAAGATCTTCTTTCTTGCGTTGGTCGCACTCGGTTTTGACGTTGAAATACTCATAGCGCGGGTGATGCTTAACGGCCGTGAAGAAAACCCTCGCTCGCACCGATTAACAAAATTGACACTCGAGGGTAAACACTATTTGCTCGATGTTGGCTTTGGGGTAAGTACACCGGTAATCGCATTGCCAATTGATCAGTCGTCACGGGTCAGTGAAGGTGTGAACTTATATGAAATTAGCCGACGTGACAGGTTAATTGATGTGAGGCAAGTTTTACCAAATGCTCAGCATTTATACCGCGTTGAACTGGCTCAATTCTATGAGAGTGATTGCGAAATCGCTCATTTCTATAGTCATCACCATCCAGACGCTGCATTTGTTAACAACCTTGTTGTATCACGTATTGAAAAGGGTGAACGCTGGCTTATTCGAAATAATCTACTGCATTATTGGCACGAAACATCAGCAGTTCATACGCAACAGGTTATTCAATCACGTGAGCAATTACATACATTACTTACAGACACATTTCTTTTAAATGTAAGCAAAGCAACGTCTGCATGGTTAATGGAGCGCTATGTATTAGCCGCGTGATTCGAGGAAGTTACTCAGTTTAATAATACGCTCACTCATGCCTTCGATGATGCGGTCTTTAATTTTTTCGCGGATCACGTTTGGCAATCGGGTGAGGGCTTCCGGTGTGATTGCCAGTAAAATAGTATCCACTTTAGCGCGGGCGCTAGTACTGCGCTCGCGATTATTGATAAATGCGCCTTCACCAATAAACTCACCCGGTTCAATGGTGCCGAGCTCAAGCAAATGGCTTTGCTTAAAGATGATTAATGAACCACTCAAAACAATATAGAGTCGCTTGTCATTATCAAACTGTTTAAATACAGCTCGACCTTGTTGTACTAAATACAAATGGCTGAAAGATTCTAATAACACCTGTCGTTCACTCAGGGTAAACTCCCGAAAGAACGCCAATCGGTTAATAATTTCCATCTGCTTAATAAGCGGAATATGTTCGATTAACTTCATTACTTACATCGTTTATAACGCAAAATTAGCTAATATTGCGCTCTTTTAACTTGCGGGTCAATGTATTGCGCCCCCAACCAATTTTAACCGCAGCCTCTTGTTTGTGGCCTGCACAATTTGCCAGTGCGGTTTTAATTAAACGAGTTTCCAGTTGAGCTTGAATCGCGGGCCAAATATTTTCTTTCCCTTGTTTAAGCTCGAGGTTTAACCATTGTTGGAAAGCTTCAAGCCAATCACCTTCTTGCTCTACAGGTTCTGCCGCGATAATTTCCGGTGGTAAATCTTGCTCACTGATAAGCTCTCCAGGTGCCATTACGGTTAACCAACGACAGGTGTTTTCGAGCTGACGTACGTTACCCGGCCAGTTAAATAACCGCAATTGCTCGGTCGCTTTTGGGCTTAAAATTTTGCTTTCGACTTGCAGCTCTTTGGCGCTTTTATGGAGAAAGTGTTGTGCTAAACGTTCAATATCCTCTGTACGTTCACGAAGAGCCGGTAAGCGAAGACGCACCACATTTAAGCGGTGGAATAGGTCGTCACGGAACTTACCTTGTTTTACCAAGTCTTCTAAGTTCTGGTGGGTGGCGGCAATAATACGAACATCTACTTTAATACTTTGATGGCCGCCAACGCGGTAAAACTCACCATCGGCTAAAACACGTAATAAACGGGTTTGTACATCCAGTGGCATGTCACCAATTTCATCTAAAAATAGCGTGCCGCCATTCGCTTGTTCAAAGCGGCCTTTACGAATACTGTCGGCCCCTGTAAACGCGCCTTTTTCATGGCCGAATAATTCTGACTCAACCAGTTCTTTAGGGATGGCAGCCATATTAAGAGCAATAAACTGGTTTTCTTTTCGTGGGCTATGGTTATGCAACGCACTGGCGACAAGCTCTTTACCAGTGCCTGATTCGCCATTGATTAAAACACTCATGCTTGATGCAGATAATTTACCTATTGCACGAAACACTTCCTGCATAGCAGGGGCTTCACCAATGATATGGGCATTGGTTTGCGGCGCTTGTTTACGTCTGGTTTTCTTTGTGGAGTTTGCACGGCAAGCACTTTCAACTAAAGAAACGGCTTCTTCTAAATCAAACGGTTTTGCGAGGTATTCAAACGCCCCTTTTTGAAACGCATTAACCGCCGAATCTAAATCCGAGTGGGCAGTCATGATAATGACAGGTAACCCAGGGTTTTGCTCAGCGATTGTTTCTAGTAACGCCATACCATCCATACCTGGCATACGCACATCAGACACCAGCACGGTAGGCTGGCTAAACTTTAAAGCATTCAGCACTTCTTGCGCATTGGCATAGCTTTGAGTTTCAAATCCTGCTCGTGCCAGCGCTTTTTCTAATACAAAGCGTATTGAGGCATCATCATCAACTAACCACACTGTTTTCATGACTACTCCAAAAAAAACCATTAATCCGTAAAAGGCAAATAGATATTAAATTCTGTATGGCCTGGCCAACTGTCACACTCTATGTGTCCATCATGTTGGTCAACCAACGTTTGCGCGATGGATAAGCCAAGACCCGACCCATTTTCTTTATTGGTAATCATCGGGTAAAACAAGGTTTCTTTTAAACTCTTGTCTATGCCTGGACCGTTATCCGAAATTTGGATCAGCAAGGTTTTTTTCGGTGCTTTACCAGGGCGTCTATGTTGATGGTTGATACGGGTTTTTATTCTAATTTCTCCCCCATCAACGAGCGCCTGTTGTGCATTACGAATAATGTTTAATACCACTTGTTGAATTTTACTCTGATCGATATATACGCTGGGTATGCTCGGGTCATAGTCTTTCACTAACGTGATATTTGCATTGTTATCAAGCATGCTTAATTTAACGACAGACTCAAGCGCTTGGTGAATATTGCCATACGACTTATGTGGCAGTTGATTCGGGCCAAGTAAACGGTCGACTAATTCACGTAAGCGGTCTGCTTGTTCAATAATGAGTTCTGCACATTGATCTCGTTCTTGCTGATCAACCTCATACTGCAATAATTGCGCCGCTCCGCGTATACCCCCCAAAGGATTTTTTATTTCGTGGGCTAAACCACGAATTAAATTACGTGCAGCTTGATACTGATGCATTTGATTTGAGGCCTGATCGTGGCGAATTTCATCGTCCATCTGGCGGCATTCAAACAAGATATAATTGTCATCTTTATTGGTAATTCGGCGTGTACTAATTGTGAGCTTGGCATGGCGAGAATCGATGAACACCACGTCAGCTCTATGCTGGTGGCAATCAACACCATCAAAGAGTGAATACTGAGCAATGCGTTTAAGATCGATAGAGTGGTAGTTAAACAGGTTATCAAACGGTTGGTTGAGAATGCGCTTTGGCCCTAAACCAAGTAGCTCACTGGCACTATCATTGGCATAAACAAGTTTAAAATCACGGTTAAGTAAAATAACCGCTGTACTTAAATTTTTCCAAATGCTGTCGAGCAATTCTGAGTTAAATTGTGTATCACTGAGCATGGTTGCACCATTTTAGTGCGTTACGATTAAGTGCAGCTTAGCATAATCCTTTTGCATTGCGAGGCGCGTTTGAAAAAATTAATTCCCACCAACAACAGACGCTCTGTGCATGTAGAATGTGCTAACTGGACTGACCGAAACGAGTTTATTGTTCGCATTAAATAGTTTGGCTTGTAATGTGTGCTCGCCTCGATTTACGCCTCGTAGTGCAAAAGTAGAACTGTTACTTGGTTCGCCATGGGGGGCACCATTTACAAAAAGTTGTACTTTAAAACCCGTTGCAAAGCGAGGAATGACACGGGTTGTAACATAAACAGAACCGGAGTTTTCTCTGACTGTTGCTTGGTCTTCAGGTGAGGAAATAGCGATTTTAAAGTTTACGGGTGTTGCACTGGCTGTGTTATCAAGAATACTGGTGTCGGTAGCAGGCATGGTCAAGTTAGGGGTATTAAGCTTTACTTCGGTAGCACCGGGGCGTGGCGTATCAGAAAATACCAGAACACCATTTTTATCTTTCCACGAATACACTTTTTTTGTTGTTCCATAACTAAAAAAGCTTACTGATAGTAACAAAAATACCAATAAAGTTGTTCTTTTCACCCTGCGACCCTGCATTTTTTTATGTAATTAAAACTGTAGAGGAGAACACGCCTAATTACCATTAAAAAAGCCCGCCAAAGCGGGCTTGAGAACACACATTAATTATTTACTGTCTACGACGTATTAAACGCTGTAGTACATTTCGAACTCAACTGGGTGAGTTGTCATGTTAAGTTTTTCAACTTCTTTGTTCTTAAGTGAGATGTATGCATCAATTAGGTCGTCAGTGAATACACCACCTGCTTTTAAGAACTCACGGTCAGCATCTAAAGCAGCAAGTGCTTCGCTTAGTGAAGAGGCAACTTGTGGGATCTCAGCTGCTTCTTCAGCAGGTAGATCGTATAAGTCTTTATCCATTGCATCGCCAGGGTGGATCTTGTTTTGAATACCATCAAGGCCAGCCATAAGCATTGCAGAGAATGCTAAGTATGGGTTTGCTGTTGGATCAGGGAAGCGTACTTCGATACGACGTCCTTTTGCAGATGGTACTACAGGGATACGGATTGAAGCAGAGCGGTTACGTGCAGAGTATGCAAGCATTACTGGCGCTTCGAAGCCTGGTACAAGACGTTTGTACGAGTTAGTTGACGCGTTAGCGAATGCGTTGATTGCTTTAGCGTGCTTGATGATACCACCGATGTAGTAAAGCGCTTCTTCAGAAAGACCTGCGTATTTGTCACCAGCGAAGATGTTCACGCCATCTTTACCTAAAGATTGGTGACAGTGCATACCAGAACCGTTATCACCTACAAGCGGCTTAGGCATGAATGTCGCTGTTTTACCATAAAGGTGAGCCATGTTATGGATAACATATTTCATCTCTTGGATTTCGTCAGCTTTTAATACCATTGTATTGAAGCGTGTTGCGATTTCGTTTTGACCCGCAGTTGCTACTTCGTGGTGGTGTGCTTCAACAACTTGGCCTAGCTCTTCAAGAACTAAACACGTTGCTGAACGCCAGTCATGCGATGAGTCGATTGGTGAACATGGGAAGTAACCACCTTTAACACCTGGACGATGACCTTTATTGCCACCTTCGTAATCTTTATCTGAGTTCCAAGCTGCTTCGATGTCGTCGATTTTATACATAGAACCAGACATGTCTGATTTGTATTTAACGTCATCAAATAGGAAGAACTCTGGCTCTGGGCCAAATAATACTGTGTCTGCGATACCTGTTGAACGCATGTACTCTTCTGCACGTTTAGCAACAGAGCGAGGGTCACGCTCGTAACCTTGAAGTGTTGAAGGCTCAACAACGTCACAACGTACGATTAAAGTTGCTTCTTCAGAAAATGGGTCCATTTTTGCAGACTCAGGAACAGGCATTAATACCATGTCTGATTCGTTGATACCTTTCCAACCAGCAATTGAAGAACCGTCAAACATTTTGCCGTCTTCAAAGAAGTCTTCATCAACTTGATGATGAGGAATAGAAACATGCTGTTCTTTACCTTTGGTATCAGTAAAGCGTAAATCAATGAACTTAACGTCATTTTCTTTGATAAAATCTAAAACCGATTGTGACATGTGTCCTCCAATTGTTGGGTTTTATTTTTGCTGCATTATTGCTTTTGTTCTATGTAAGCTGGTTTCATGCCAAATTTTTAACGCCTTGTTTAGGCTTATAAAAATAAAATAAAGCGCATTTTGTTAATTATTTTTGCACTATTTTGGTGCGTAAAATGTTCATTGTGGTGCGTTATGCTTGCCGGTTGTATTTGCACAACGATTAACCACCCTAGTTAGCATAAACGAAATGTGCTTTAGTGCCAAAATATTGCTAAAAAGGTGATTTTTTACCAGTTTGGATGTTCGATTAAAGATAAAATTAATAAAATTGTCATTTATAAAACAGATACTTATAAAAAGCCTGAAGAAAGTTTATAAAATTGTATTGGATAAACTTTCATCCATGCCATTATTAAGGGATAATATGCGCCCTTTTAAATCCTATGCTTAGACATCTGTTGAAAATGCAGGTGAGTGCGTAGATCTTGCAGGATCAATGAGATTCAATTTCTCTGAGAAAAAATATGAGCATCGAAAAGTTAAGAAATATAGCGATTATCGCCCACGTTGACCACGGTAAAACAACTTTGGTTGATAAACTGCTTGAGCAATCAGGCACATTAGAAACACGCGGCGGTAATGAAGAGCGCGTGATGGACTCAAACGACATTGAGAAAGAACGTGGTATTACCATTTTGGCTAAAAACACAGCCATCTCTTGGAATGATTACCACATCAATATCGTAGACACCCCAGGACACGCCGACTTCGGTGGTGAAGTTGAACGCGTACTTTCGATGGCTGACTCAGTATTGTTACTTGTTGATGCTCAAGAAGGTCCAATGCCACAAACGCGCTTCGTAACGCAAAAAGCGTTCGCGCAAGGTTTGAAGCCAATCGTTGTTATCAATAAAATTGATAAGCCGGGTGCACGCCCTGATTGGGTTATGGATCAAATCTTTGATTTATTCGATAACCTTGGTGCAACTGACGAACAGTTAGACTTTAAAGTTATCTACGCATCAGCTATCAACGGCTGGGCAACATTAGATTTAGACGAACCATCTGACAACATGGAACCTATGTTCAAGATGATCGTTGACGAAGTATCACCACCGGATGCAGATCCTGAAGGTGACTTCCAAATGCAGATTTCTCAACTTGATTACAACTCATACGTAGGTGTAATCGGTATCGGCCGAATCAAGCGTGGTTCTGTAGCGCCTAACCAACAAGTAACTATTATCAGTGCTGATGGCACAAAACGTAATGGTAAAATTGGTGCGGTTCAAAGCTACTTAGGTCTTGAGCGAATTGATACAGACCGTGGTTATGCGGGTAATATCGTAACTGTGACAGGTATAGGCGAATTAAAAATCTCTGATACAGTGTGTGCGCCTTCTAACGTTGAAGCGTTACCTCCGCTATCAGTTGATGAGCCGACAGTAACAATGACGTTCTCTGTAAACACGTCGCCATTTGCGGGTAAAGAAGGTAAGTTCGTAACATCACGTAATATCCTTGAGCGTTTACAAGCTGAGCTTGTTCACAACGTTGCATTACGCGTTGAAGAAACTGACAACCCAGATAGCTTCCGTGTATCAGGCCGTGGTGAACTTCACTTAGGTATCTTAATCGAAAACATGCGTCGTGAAGGCTACGAGCTTGCTGTTTCTCGTCCAGAAGTAATCTTACGCACTGTAGATGGTGTATTAGAAGAACCGTACGAAACAGTAACGATTGACTGTCAAGAAGAGCACCAAGGTTCTATCATGGAACAAATTGGTCTGCGTAAAGGTGAACTAACTGACATGGCGCCAGATGGTAAAGGCCGTATGCGTATGGACTTTATGATGCCGAGCCGTGGTTTAATCGGTTTCCAAACTGATTTCATGACGCTTACATCAGGTTCAGGTCTTATGTACCACACGTTTGATCATTACGGTCCTCATAAAGGCGGTAACATCGGTCTACGTAAAAATGGTGTAATGATCGCTAACGCAACAGGTAAAGCGTTAACTAACGCATTATTCAACCTTCAAGAGCGCGGTAAGCTATTCATCGGTCACGGTGTAGAAGTTTACGAAGGTATGGTTATCGGTATTCATAGCCGTGATAACGACCTAACTGTAAACGCACTTAAAGGTAAGCAGCTAACGAACGTTCGTGCATCAGGTACTGATGAAGCGCAAACATTAACACCACCATTGAACTACACACTTGAGCAAGCGCTTGAGTTTATCGATGATGACGAGTTAGTAGAAGTAACACCTGAAAATATTCGTATTCGTAAGCGTCACTTAACTGAAAGTGATCGTAAACGTGCGAGCCGTGCTTCTAAAGGCTAATTTACGCTTTTAGCTCACGCAAAATAACACGCCGTCGTATTGCAAAATACGGCGGCTTTTTTGTTTAAGGAGACTTGTTTTTTGCTGTCAGCCGTAAGATCACACTCACAAATGTTCGTTTTGTTGTTACTGGTTTTTGTTGTTACTAAGGGGTGGCGTATTTTATTTCTATTGATAAATTAATTACTTGTCTACTAACCACTAACCACTAACCACTAACCACTAACCACTAACCACTAACCACTAACCACTAACCACTAACCACTAACCACTAACCACTAACCACTAACCACTAACCACTAACCACTAACCACTAACCACTAACCACTAACCACTAACCACTAACCACTAACCACTAACCACTAACCACTAACCACTAACCACTAACCTCTAACCTCTAACCTCTAACCTCTAACCTCTAACCTCTAACCGCAAGTTGCCACTTTTTTGCTAAAGCCTCTATCTGTACTATCTTTTTAAATCTACCTTGAAGGAGATCAGGATGTATTTAGTCAGGCTTATTTATACGAGTGAAGTTTGTGAAGGATTTGGGCCGAGTGATATTGAGGATATCATTGAAAAAGCACAGAAAAATAATCATGCGTCGAATGTAACAGGGTTGCTGTGTTTTAATAGTTCGCACTTTTTACAGTGCCTAGAAGGATCTCGACAGGCGGTAAATGCAACCTATCATAAGATCTTAAATGATAATCGGCATCGAAATATTATTATGCTGAATTACTGCGAAATTTACGAAAGGGAGTTCGAAAACTGGTCAATGGGTTATATTCCGTATTCAAAAATAACCACACCGCTTAATTTAAAATACTCAGGCACCAGCGAATTCGATCCGTTAGCAATGTCAGGAGGCAGTGCACATAAACTCATGATGGCACTGAGAGATACATTAGTAAACCAATAACCCAAATGGAGTGTCACTGCCATGACACTCCAGGAATACCTACACCTTTGAGTGCGCCAAAATGTGAGTTTAGTTTTCTATTTTTAGCAGTTGGGAGAGCTGATTTGCGTGTTTTGGGGTGATCAGATCTGCGAGTGTATAGTTATCTAAATGAAGGAAAAAAGCCTCCATTGCTTGTGCAAATATTTGTTTAAGTTGACAGGCGGGGGTGATAACACATTGATTGTCATTACCAAAGCATTCCACCAACGTAGACCCTTGCTCTTGTAAGCGCACTAACTCACCAATGTTAATCTCGGCGGGATCTTTGCTTAAACGGATACCGCCATTCTTTCCTCTCGTCGCAATTAAATAGCCTCTATTACTTAGCTCTTGCACTACTTTCATGAGGTGATTTTTTGAGATTTCGTATTTTTCAGCGATCTCTTTAATGGTCACAAGCTCACCATTATGTAAGGCAGCAAAAATCAAAACACGCAGTGAATAATCTGTAAAACGAGTGACATTCATAGTGAGACTCTAAAATTTTAAATATGCATCTATTTTACATCTTTAATAAACGTGTGTAAACTTCTTAAAGATTCATTTCAAATGCATGTTTAAATAGGGGTGTTATATGAATTACTTAAATTGGCCTATCAGTAAAATTGCGACAGAAATTCCCGGTGCAACAGCACTCTTTTTTGCGCACCGAATAAACTTTTGTTGTCAGGGGCATCTGGTGTTGTCAGACGTTATCGAAAAACGAAATATTGATCGCGAAGAAATCATTTCAGACATAGAGGTTTTGCTAAGCAGGCAAACCGCTATTGATTACCACAACCTGAGTAATAAGGAATTGGTTGAGCATATTCTGACTCGCTATCACCGTGTTCACCGAGTACAGCTTGAAGAGTTGATACGTTTAAGTGAGCGTGTTGAAGAGGTGCATTTTGATAAGCCTAATTGTCCTAATGGTTTAGCGAATCATTTGAAGAATATGTATGTAGAGTTAGAAGATCATATGCAAAAAGAAGAGCTTATCCTCTTTCCAATGCTGCAAGCCGATACAATCCCTGCCATGGTCAGTGGACCAATTAGCGTAATGATGGCGGATCATGAAGCCCATATCGCAGAAATAGAGAAAATCTACCAATTAACAAATGATGTCACTTTGCATGCGGGAGCATGTAATACATGGACGGCTTTGTATTTAGGGTTGCAGGCATTTATTAGCGATTTGAATATGCATATTCATATTGAGAACGCTATTTTGTTCGCACGGGTTGAGGGACGATAGAAATGAGAGAATACAAAAAGTTATGGTGGACCTTGTTTGCTGTTCTTGCTGTTACATTTGCTATTTTGGGTTACTTTGGTAAAGAGGTATACCGAGTTGCCCCTCCTATAGCTGCAAAATATGTCACCACATCGGGGGAGCTGTACACAGGTAAAGAGGCGATTTTAGATGGTCAAACTGCATGGCAATCAGTAGGGGGAATGCAACTAGGCTCAATTTGGGGGCATGGTGCTTATCAAGCGCCTGACTGGACTGCTGATTGGCTTCACCGTGAGATTATTAATTGGTTAGATATTGCTGCACAAGCGCAATATGGTGTGCTTTTTGATGAGTTAACTGAGCAGCAAAAGCAACCATTGCTGTGGGAAGTAAAGAGAGAGTACCGCACTAATACGTATGATAAACAATCTGATACGGTTACTTTATCGACGCGTCGGATAGCGGCAATTAAGCAAACAGCGCAGTACTACAACGATTTGTTTGGAGGGGCTGAGGCATTACAGCAAACACGTAAAAACTATGCAATGAAAGAGGTGACACTTCCTGATCCTGAGCGTCGTCAGCGTCTAACTGAGTTCTTTTTTTGGACGGCATGGTCCGCATCGACAGAGCGCCCTGATGGGGATGCAACCTACACTAATAACTGGCCGCATGAGCCACTGATTGATAATAAACCGACCGCTGAAAACATTGTCTGGTCAATTGTTAGTGTTGTGATACTGATTGCAGGTGTCGGTGGATTGATTTGGGCATGGTCATTTTTACATAAAGACGAGGCTCCCCCTGAGGCTCCAAAAGACGATCCAATAGCGAGCTTTAATTTAACGCCTTCTCAAAAAGCATTAGGTAAGTATTTATTTTTAATTGTTGCTCTCTTTACGTTCCAGGTTTTATTGGGTGGATTTACTGCGCACTATACTGTTGAAGGGCAGGGATTTTATGGCATCAATACCTCAGAATGGTTTCCTTATAGCCTAGTAAGAACATGGCATATTCAATCGGCATTGTTTTGGATTGCGACAGGGTTTTTAGCTGCAGGTTTATTTTTAGCGCCGATTATTAACGGCGGTAAAGATCCTAAGTTTCAAAAAATAGGTGTTGATATTCTTTTCTGGGCGCTAATTATCGTCGTGGTTGGGTCATTTATCGGCAACTTTTTAGCCATCGCGCAAATTATGCCTCCCGAGTTAAGCTTTTGGTTGGGACATCAAGGGTACGAGTTTGTTGATTTAGGCCGACTTTGGCAGATTGGTAAATTTACAGGCGTCGCATTTTGGCTGCTGCTAATGTTACGTGCAATTGTTCCGGTATTTAAACAAGAAGGAGATAAAAACCTGCTGGCATTATTTACGGCTTCAGTGGTGGCAATCGGGCTGTTTTACGCTGCTGGGTTTTTCTATGGCGAACGAACGCATATTTCGGTAATGGAATACTGGCGTTGGTGGATTGTGCACCTATGGGTAGAAGGTTTCTTTGAGGTTTTTGCAACCGCTGCGCTGGCTTTTATTTTCTATAATATGGGTTTAGTCTCTAAACGTTCGGCAACAATTGCGTCATTGGCGTCTGCATCGCTGTTTTTATTAGGCGGTGTGCCAGGCACATTCCATCACTTATATTTCTCTGGTACAACGACCCCTGTAATGGCAGTGGGAGCAACCTTTAGTGCGCTGGAAGTCGTGCCGTTAATTGTGCTTGGTCATGAAGCGTGGGAGCATTATAAATTAAAAAACCGTACTCCATGGATGCTAAAAATAAAGTGGCCATTAATGTTTTTTGTCGCTGTCGCGTTTTGGAATATGTTAGGGGCCGGCGTATTAGGGTTCTCAATTAATCCGCCTATTTCACTTTATTATGTACAAGGTCTTAATACGACGGCTACCCATGCTCATGCCGCATTATTTGGTGTGTATGGCTTTTTAGCTCTTGGCTTTACCTTGTTAGTACTGCGTTATATTCGTCCTAATCTTCAATTTGATGACACTTTAATGAAAACTGCTTTTTGGTGGATGAATATCGGTTTAGCGTTAATGCTATTTACCAGTTTATTACCTATTGGAATCATTCAGTTCTTTGCAAGTGCTTCTAAAGGGTTGTGGTATGCACGCTCTGAAGCGCTACTACAAAGTGACACCTTGGTGATACTAAGATGGGTAAGAACGGTTGGTGATGTGGTGTTTATTGTTGGCGCATTTGCCGTTAGTTGGCAAGTCGTTAAAGGGGTCTTTGCAAAGCAAAGCAAACCTGCAACCAAAATGCTTGAAGCGCAAGAGACACACTCACTGTAATAAATAGAATGAGGGTGAAGAAATAACTCACCCCCATTTTGGAATGTTATAAATGAACCTGCTCACCTTCATTTAAAATATACAGGGGGACAGGTTCATTCATGTTATGAGACATGTGTAGTAAACGCAGTAATGCTGAGTGACTTGAATGGTCGCCCATTTGCCAACTTGCATTACCATAACCCCATGGGATCATTACTTTACAACTTAATTCACGTGCTGCATTCAAGGCATCTTCGGGTGTGGTATGCACGTAGCGATACCATTTACCATTTTCTTCATGATAGTAAGATGCGATTGGCATTAAGCACACATCTATTTCACCATACTTTTGCTTAATATCGCTAAAATGCTGTGAGTAGCCGGTATCCCCTGCAAAAAATAGTGTGTTCCCATTTTGCTCAAGTAGCCAACCATTCCATAAATCTTTGTTGTTATCTTCGTAGATAAATGGCACTAACACACGACTGCTAAAATGGTGCGCTGGCACAGCATGTATTGTTAAATCATTAATTGGGGTGCTGGCATACCACGCCATCTCACTAATATTAAAACCACCTGTTGGAAAGTTATCAGCGACGCCTAGGGGCACTAAATAGCGGGGCTGATTGCCAATTTCTTCGATGTCGGCTTTATTGAAGTGGTCGTAGTGGATGTGTGAATACATGACAGCATCAATCTGGTTTAGCTCATTTTTTGTGGGCCAAAATCCGGGGTTGCGATACATGCCGCCAGCAAGCTTAAAGGCTAAATCGACCGGTGAATCAAACTGCTCTTTGACGGGGTCAAATAGCAGGTGCTCGCCGTTAGGTGTCTCAATCATAAAGCTGGCATGTCCAAGCCAACGTACAGTAAAACCGGTGTTAATCGACACTGGATTCTGCTGACCTTGATATAAACAGTGTAAAGGAGTGTCATTACATTGAAGTAACTCGGTCTCGGGATAGCAATCATCAGTACAGGTTGTTGGGTAGTGTTTATCACCGGGATACAGGTTGTGATAGCGACCAGCTCGCTCACCTTCATTGTGCAAAGGTATAACAGACTCTTGCCCTGCTATAACATTAACTGTGTTTGGACTACTGCAGGCACTGAGTAGCGCCGCAGCAATTATAACTTTAAGGTGGTTCTGCATAAGGTGACTAACTTTTAAACTTTGCGCACAGTGTAGCAAATTAACATACCGGGTAAATCATCGAAAGGTAACAAGACGTAACAATAAAAAAGCCTACGATATTGTAGGCTTAGTGATTTAATTTATTTAAAAAATGTCGGTGCCGAGAGCATCTAACTGCTCACTGTGTTTACTCAAATTTTTAGCCCGCTTTATTCATTTGTTCAATGAATTTATTTGAATCTTCAATCGACTTGTTCATATCGTCCATTAAGATTTTGATATCGCGTTTTAAATTAGTGAATTCACCTTTTATTGCTGTCACAGCTTGAGCATTCAAGTTATGTTTTAGATATAAAACATTGTCATGCAATGACGACAGGACGGGTTCCATTTTACTTTCGGCGCTGCGCATTGAACGAAGCAATTGGTCAAACTGGCGCTTCGTTGAATTAAGCTTTTTGCTGCTTTCACGCTTGAGAGAAGCGCTTTTGTACTGTTCTAGTTCGTCAGCCCACTCTTCAAAAAGTGCTTCGGCTACATCTTCAACTTTGTTGATATTACTGGTGACATCGTTCGCTGCCGCAAGGCTCGATTCATAATCATTATTAAGTTGAGTATAAGCTTCTTCGAGTTCACCGCCATCAAAGTTAATTAAGGTCGTTAACCTGTCTAGTGCAGATTGAAACTCTTCTTGCGACTCTTGCTGTGATTCTTTCGTTTCTTCAACACGGTCTACTAAAATATCGCGTTTATGCACTCCGACTGATTCCATGGCTGAGTAATAAGCTGACTGACAGCCTGATAATGCCATAGTAACTGCAAAGAGTGGTGCGCTTAAAAGTGTCAGTTTTTTCATTGAGTTCCCTTTTTAGATGCCTGTCGTTTCAAATTATGTGGTGGATTGCTATGATTATCAAAACATTTTAGCAGAAAGTTGGTTCTATGGATGAGAAACTCAGTCGTTATAAGTTGCAAATAAGTATTTTCTTAAAGCAGCAACCGGGTTGGTGGATGCAGTATTTGACCCGCTGTATTGATGATCAGATCACGGTTAATGCGGGTTACCTTGCTTATGTCACCTTATTATCCATTGTACCGTTAGTGGCTGTGGGGGTCGCGATATTCTCTGCATTTCCTGGCTTTGAAAGTACTCTCATTACCATTGAAAACTTTTTGTTCACTAATCTTGTGCCCACTTCCTCTGATGTCATTAAAGAGCATATCAGTGCGTTTGCGGGGAATGCGAATAAAATGACCGCCGTGGGGGTTGGCTTTTTGGCTGCGGTGTCGCTTTTATTGATCCGCAATGTTGATGCCACCCTGAATCGCATTTGGCGAATTAAGAAAAAACGCCCGATGATGATCTCATTTGCAGTGTATTGGATGGTATTAAGTTTGGGGCCGGTCTTGTTAGGAGCAAGTATTGGTGTGACGTCTTATATTGTTTCTTTGGTGTCGTTTGCCGATCAGGGGATACCTGGCTTCAGTGGATTTTTGTTAAAGCTTTTACCTTACATTATTTCCATGGTGGGCTTTATTATGCTCTATACTTTAGTTCCTAACACACGAGTTCCATTTAGAGCGGCAATTCCAGGGGCGCTGTTTGCAGCTATGTTATTTGAGCTGACAAAAAAAGGCTTTGCGCTGTATATCAGCCATTTCCCATCTTATGAAGTGATTTATGGGGCCCTTGCGACAATTCCTATTTTATTTGTATGGGTTTATTTGTCGTGGATTGTCGTATTACTCGGTGCAGAATTTACGGTCTGTATCAGCCCTGAGAAAATAGAAGACACTCCTGATATAGACATTTAAATACACTGCACCTAAGGAGAGCGAGGTGCAGTTATATCCACAGTACAATGCAAGTCGTGACTATCACTTAAGCGTGGGTGATGGGCATCAAATACATGTTCAAGAATACGGTGATCCTCAAGGCATGGTGGTTGTGTTATGTCATGGGGGGCCGGGGGCGGGTCTTCGGCCTGAAAATTGCCGATTTTTCGATCCCGCACGTTATCGGGTGATCATGTTTAGCCAACGCGGCTGTGGTCACTCAACGCCGCACGCAACTAAGGCAAATACCACCTTGGACTTAGTCGCCGATCTGGAGTTTTTGCGTTCCCAATTAGGTATTAACAAATGGCTTGTGTGTGGCGAATCGTGGGGGGCGACGCTTGCCTTAGTGTACGCGATTCATCACCGTGAACACGTGGCAGGACTCATCTTGCGTGCCAGCTTTTTAGCCTGTGACAGTGACTTTGAGTGGCTTTACACGACGCGTGGAGCTGGTGCTCACTTTTATCCCGAATGTTTTAAAGCGTTTGCTCATCAGTATTCTAACTGGCATGAATTACTTGATTTTTACCATGCGCAGTTAACCTGTGATGATCAAATCAAGGCCAGTAAGTATGCTAAGCGTTGGTGTCAATGGGAGCAGGTACTTTGTCATGGTGAACCATTAATAAACTGGAGTTTACATGAACCTCATGTTGGCCTAAACCAAGCTACGCTCATGGTGCATTATTTTCGACATCATTGCTTTATCGAAGAAAAATTTATAGCAGAAAACTGCAAAGAACTTGCTCATTTACCTATTTGGTTTATTCATGGCCGTGCTGATTTAGTGTGCAGGTACAGTGCGGTACAACAGTTAGCAGAGCAGCTTAATGCGCAATTACTTATTTTAGATGGGGTTGGGCACAGCAGTGATAATCAGGTATATTTGGCGGCCATGCGACGTGCCGCAGATTTAATGTATATCAAGTTATCGAGGGATCAATGCAAGGCTTAATTCAAAGAGTAACCCAGGCTAAAGTTGAGGTAGATGGGGAAGTTGTTGGTGAAATATCAAAAGGTATTCTGTTGTTATTAGGGGTTGAAAAACATGACACGGAGCAATCGGCAGAAAAGCTTTTGCACAAGGTGAGTAATTACCGTATTTTTACTGATCAGCAAGGAAAAATGAATTTAAGCTTGCAAGACATCCAAGGTGAGCTATTAGTTGTGTCGCAGTTTACGTTGGCTGCTGATACCAAAAAGGGGATGCGGCCAAGCTTTTCAAGTGCAGCTACCCCAGCGCAAGCCAATGCGTTGTACGAATATTTTGTAGAAAAAGCCAAAGCGGCCGATTTACGAGTTGCCACAGGGCAGTTTGCTGCTGATATGCAGGTAAGCTTGTGTAATGATGGGCCCGTTACTTTTAACTTATCTGTGTGATTACTTTCTGATCATAACGATATGATTAACGTAGTTGGGTATTTTTTCAATACTTGGGCGTTTACCAAATTCGGTGATCAGTAAATGCTCAAGTTGTTTTAATTGTGATGGATGATTCGATAAAAAATTAATAAACAAGTGGCCATTTTTAGCCATTGCAGCCCGAAGTTTTGCGTAAAATGCGTGTTTGTATAAAAACAGTGGCGCTTCTACCTCACTAAATAAATCTAAGATAATCCAATTGTATTCATTGCCTTGTTCTAACACCTGTTGGGCATCAAAACAGCGCAGGTTATTGGCATGGTTTCCGCCAAAATAGCGTTTATAGCAATGAATAATATCAGGGTTTTTGTCTACCGAAGTGAGTTGGCTTTGAGGGTAAGTGTGTTGTAGATAATTACGAATTGCACCACCCCCTAAGCCAAGTTCCAGCACTTTTTTAGGTGCTTCGAGTTCTTGCCAACGTTTTGCAAGGTATTGTAAATGTGGGAAAAATAATCGAGCTGGCCGGCGTTTTTCAATAACAGATTGCAAGGTTTCATTAATTAATAACCAACGTAGCTGATTTAGTTGCCTTACTTGAATACAGTCATTACCTTGTTTATGCCAGTAGATAAGCTGCCCGAGTCGGTGGCATTCCTCAATAAAACTGTGTTTCACTGCGCCACTGGGTTCTAAAAAATGTTCCATATTTCGGGCCTTTAGCGGTTGAATTACAAAAATAATACAATTATTTCAGCATAGACCAGCACACTTAAAGTGCCAATTGTGCAGTAGTTTTTACAGCCTTAAATAATAATTTAGGTTGGGTCACCAAAGTATTATTCCAACTTGAGTGAAGATCGCGTATCGTAATTTGCATTCGTCAGGCCACGTTAAAATAACAACAGACAGTGGCTTAACTATCACAGGAGTATTTATGTTTAAAGTGACCACCCCACAAAGTAGCGAAGATTGGCAAGCGTATTATTCATTGCGTTGGCAAGTTTTAAGAGCACCTTGGGGCGAGCCGCGTGGATCTGAGCAAGATGACTTAGAGCAAGACGCAGAGCACCGCTTTATCAAAAATAATGATGGCGAGGTATTGGGGGTAGCGCGTCTGCACTTCAATAATCATCAACAAGCACAAGTGCGTTATATGGCTGTGGCTGAGGGTAATCGTAATCAGCATATTGGTAGTCGTTTGTTGCATGAACTCGAAAAAATAGCATGGACACAAGATGCCGATGAATTAGTCTTATTTGCGCGTGAACGGGCGCTCGACTTCTATAAACGCCACGGTTATGAAGTAAAAGAAAAAGCACATTTGGCTTACAATGATGTACAGCATTGGAAAATGGTGAAACAAAAGCCGTCTGAGCCAGGTTGGTTCCGTCACCCTAATTGGACACAAGTGCTACAAAATACGTGGCGTGAATCAATTCCAATCAGTGATGCAATGGGGATTAAAGTTGAAAGTTATACTGACTGGCAGTTTACGACCCGTGCTGATTTAGATGCCAATTTAAACTTACATAACACGATGTTTGCCGGTTCCATATACAGTTTAGCGACATTAACAGGGTGGGGAGCAACCTATCTTGCATTAAAAGAAGCCGGTCTTGAGGGAAATATTGTGTTAGCTGATGCGAACATTAAATACCTAAAACCTCTCAATAACGATCCCCGAGGCCGTGTTGAGTTGCAAGGCTGCAAAGGGAAGTTAGCTGATTTAGAATCAAATGGTAAAGCAAGTTACCATGTCCCAGTGAATGTGTACGATGGCGATGTGTTAGTTGCTGAGTTTGAAGGGCACTTTATCGTAAAAAAATAGCATAGTTTTAGCCTTTAACAGCGGGCGCTAAGTTGCTCGCTGTTAAAGGCTCATAATGCGTTGCTTACAGTAAGTCTGTTAAAAGAATACCCACACCAAAACGCTCTATATCGGCATTGTAGTCAATTAGGCTCTCACCATAACCGTTGAAATATTGTGCGTAACCACGTAACCGTCCCCACAGCGGGAAAGACCAATCAAGTTGGATTGCACCGCGATTATCAGAATTTAAGTTATTACGCGACATAAAGCTAAATTCATGTTCGTTGTAGCGATACGCCCCAGAGAATTCAAAGTAGCCCATGTATTTGTAGATATCGGGGTTATCATCGCCGCGAGCTTTTAACTCGTTATCTTTTTTGTCTTCAGGAATGCGGTACCAAGGTTTAAAGCTAAATACAAAGCCGTTTTTTTCCCATAAAAAGTCAGCGTATATGCGATTCCATGAACGTGAGTTTGGCTGGCTGCGGCCATTAGACTGATGCGATGCACCAATGGCTATCGCCATTTCATCACCCCAAAGTACATGCTCAGGATCAAGGTAGTTTATCCAGAATATTTCAGGCTCGTAGTTGGTCTCGCGAAAGGGTGATGAAATATCTTTGTTATAAAACTGCCAAAATGATTGCATGGTAAAAGCAAAAAATACGCCTTGGTCTTTATCAGAAAAGCCCTCAAAAATAGGCACTTTTATTGATAATTGATATTTAACTTCTAGGTTATCAAGTGGCTCGCCATCGGCGTCATCAGCCAACTCTTTTAAACCATCAAACGGGCGAACATTCGGATCAGACACATAAGAAAGTGGTAAAATGTAATTACGTTTATGGGGGGTGATTACATTGCGGTTCTTTTTACTCACTTCTTCACGCGCTTTACGCTTATCCAGAGCTGTCAGCTTTTTGCTTTCGTCTAGATCGGAGCATTTCTTGCGCAGCTGTTCGAGAGTTTGCTGACCATCTCCGCCAATCGCTTCATTTAATATACATTGCTTAACTAATTCGAGCGCATCATCTTGCTCATTCGTATTTTGCTCTTCGGTTTGGGCTAAAACAGGTACGGAAAATAAACTCGCGGCAACTAGCCAAATACGCCATCCCATTGCGATTCCTTTAAATAGATGTAGAAGTGTGATCAGTATAGTGATTTTTACATAACTCGCCGTGAACTTGTACTGAATTGTGGACAAATGTTATCTCTACCGCTTAATCGGCGAGTTTAAACACGGTTTAGGTAAGGTGGAATTGACAGAGGCGAGGACTTGTTAAACGCTATTGTAAATAGAGAGCCCCAAGCTAGGCTTGGGGCTCTAATATAACGGCCTTTGGATAGAATCCTGTTGGCCGTTGACTCTCACGCAATGAGAAGGAATGAGCTCTGGGTTTAATCACAGCTCAAAGACATTGGTAAAGAACTTATAAAGCTCAGTACCTTGGTTTACGCTCGCTGATGCGAAATGCAATATTGCAATCGCGTCTTTATCAAAACTGAGTGTTTGCAGTGGTTGTTCACATAAGTAGCGCTCCATACGTAAAATATGGGCTATCGGCTCACCTGCTTTGATATGACCGCCTAACGGTGCTAAGTACTCGACCATACCGCCCATCGGGGCGTAGTAAGCAATGTAGTCATCGAGCATACAACCGTAACGAGTCATCGCTTTAGGCTGATACGCTGCATCAACAAATACACCTTTATGAGTCAAGTAGCTTAAAATACTGTGTGCATCTTCAAGGGCGGCACTCAAATCAATTTTTTCTTGGCTGCCAAGCTCAACAGTAAAAGCCTCGACCTGTACTGAAAGTTCGCGTCCGTATTTAGTAAGCTCTTCAGATAAAGACCACCACGGGCAAAAGCTTGCTTCATCCATCGCACCCCCAAAGTCATTAGGTATGAGCAATACATGTTCAATATTGAAGTATTGTGCGCTGTTTTTGGCATACTCTGGACAATATAGGTGCTGGCTTGAGATTGGGCCTGTGTGAAGGTCTAATACGATGTCGGCTTGATGTGCCAACTTTTGTAAGTTGAGCGCGATACGTTTACCCGTTGTTAAGCTGTAATCTGGGCCGTTTAGTTGTGCATTGATATCTGCGACTAACGCGTCTTTAAGAGCACTTCTGATCGTGTCTTCATTGCTTGATGCATGCTGCTCTGCAATCTGGGCAGGTAACGCGTTGTTAAAGCGATACATACGGTTCCAGTTGGTCCCTGTGATGGGATCAAAACGACCTAATGTAAATTCCCCCGACTTTTGGTTGCAGCCAATCGGATTTGCATAAGGGACAAGTGTGATATCACCGCGCAGTTTAAGCGTTTTTAATTGTTCAAGTAGCTGGTAAATAACGGCATTACCTTGTACTTCTGCACCATGCATGTTGGCCTGAATGTAAACGCTTGGGCCACTTCCATCGCCTTTTAAGCGATAGACTGGGATGGTCAATGGTAAGCCATTCGCAATTTCGCCGACGACAATGTTTTCTTGGCTAATTAAATCTTTACTCATGGTGATTACCTTAAATAATAGCTGGCATCTTCAGCGCTGCGGATACATTCAATGTTGCCTTGCTCAATGACGTATTCGGCAGCAAGTTCATGGCATAAAAAGTACGGCATACTCTCTGTGAAACCATAAGCACCACATTGACTGAATATGAGCCAGTCATGTTCATCTACGTCATTCGCTAATGTATGTTCACCTAAACAATCAAGCGCGGTACAAAGTGGACCATAGAGTGTCATTGTTGTCAGTGAAGCCTGTGATTCACGCAATACTGTAACTGGGAAGTCTTGGTTTGTGACCGCAGGACGAAGCAGGTGATTAATCCCGCCCGATAAAATCACTTGCTGTTGGCCATAGTTTTCTTTTCGCTCAACCACAGGTGTTGCGTAATGACCACATTCACCTACGGCATAACGGCCTAATTCCATCCAAAGTTCCGCTACACCGGCTTGAGCTTTAATGCTGGCAAGGGTCTCGATAAGTGCTGACCAGTCTAATCGGTTGGCATCTTGAGTATAAGGGATGCCTAAGCCGCCCCCTAAATCGAGTATGTTAAGTTCAATCCGTAATGCACGTGCTAGTTGCTGTAATGGCTGGATCATAGCGCGCCAAAGCGCTGCCAGTTTGTCAGTGCTGAGCATGTTGCCCCACTGAAAAATATGCAAACCATCAACCTTAAGTGCTGGGTAGTCATTGACATTAAGCGCGTGCCACTCTTCACAACCAAGGCCAAAAGGAGTGAGGCTATCGCCACCAAGCGGGTTCTTTTCGCTGTCTGGCCAGCGAAGTTGTACACGCAATAATACTTGCAGTTGGCAGTTAGCTTTTGTGGCTTGCTCGTTTAGCCAACGGACTTGGTTAATGCTCTCGGCGACGAAAATACGCACACCTCGCGCAATATAATGACTAATTTGTGCAGGGCTCTTTGCTGGCCCTGTGTTGAGCACGCGCTCGCTATTGATGCCTTGAGCAAGTACTTGCTCAAGTTCACCTTTACTCGCCACATCAAAATTAAACCCCGCACTGTCTAAACACTGAATAATGCGAGACAGGGGATTAGCCTTAACGGCATACCACAGTTTCACATCGGTTTGGGCAGTGAGTTGTTTTAAATGTGTCGTTAATTTATCAAGGTCATAGATAAAAAATGGCGTATCAAGGTGCGCTGAAACTTGTTCAACTGCTTGCTTGATGGGCGTGCTCAAAAAGCTCATTAACGTAAAACCTCTTCTAATAACAATGACGCGTCACTTTGTTCGTCACGGTATTTTACGATGAGCGCACATGACATGCTGAGGCCTTGCTCGCGAGCCCATGCATTGGAAGCAGGGCGAGAGCCTGGGATCACAATAGCGTACTCAGGGATTGGTTCGCCTTTTTCTAATTGGCGTTCGTTCACGCAATCATAGACTGGAATGGTCGCAGACAAGCGGACTCCCGGTGCAAGCACTGCGCCTTTTTTAACGACAACGCCCTCTACAATCACACAACCTGCGCCGATAAATGCATCATCTTCAATAACCACAGGACTGGCACCAATTGGTTCAAGTACGCCACCTAACTGAACCGCTGCGCTCAGATGAACATTTTTACCCACTTGTGCACATGACCCTACTAAAGCGTGGCTATCGACCATAGTCCCTTCATCAATAAATGCTCCGATGTTTACATATGCGGGTGGCATAATGATCGTGCCCTTAGCAACGTGCGCACCTCGGCGAACACTGCTACCGCCAGGGACCATACGCACACCTGCATCTGCGGCAAAGCCTTGAGGGGCTAAATTGTGTTTATCAACAAATCCACCAGGAAACTCCGTGTTTGTGCCATTTTTAAAGGCCTCTAAAATGCCTTGTTTTACTTCAATATTGGCATGCCAGTTGCCATTCTCGTCTTGTGTTGCGGCACGTACTGTGCCCGATTCTAAGTTATTTAATAATGCTAACCAGCTCATGATAAAACCTGTTTTTAGTTCCAAGATAAAATTGTGTTGTTTGCGTGGGTGATGCTGTCTGTATGCTCAAGCTCTAAATGAGTCAGCGGTGGACGTAATTGCGGGGTGTTTATTCTACCTTGCAGGTGCATCAGTACTTTTACGGGAATTGGGTTTGCGACAGCAAATAAGCTTTGAATTGCGCTAGACCAATCGGTGAATAAATTGGGATGTTGACCACTTAAACTTCGTTTAACAAACTCATGAGTTTGACTTGGCCATGCATTCGCCGCCACTGACACTAAGCCTTTAGCACCCGCTTGCGCAAAATATGGCATCAGTGCATCGTCACCACTAAAAATGGCGAGCTTAGGTGAGGCCGTTCTAAAGCCTTCAAATTTGCCGATGTCACCACTGGCTTCTTTAAGTGCCCACAGGTTTTTATGATCGGCGAGGTTTTTAATGACGGTAGGTGAAATCTCAACAGCACTGCGTCCAGGTACGTTGTATAGCATACATGGGTGTTTACTCGCATTTAGTAAGCTTTCAAACCAATGAGTTTGGCCAATAACGCCAGGCTTTGCATACAGTGGTGAACCTAACAAGTAGCCATGAATAGGCAGTTGATTGCAGTACTCGACCCACGCAACTTGTTGCTTAAGGTTCATACCACCAACGGCAACCATAAGCGGTACGCTAGGGGTTAGCTGGCATACGTGCTCAACAATGGCTTGTTGTTCTTTGAGTGAAAGAGCAAGCCCTTCACCGGTACTGCCCAGCAATAAAATACCATTGTTGGCAGCTTGTTGTTCAGCCACAAGCTGTTCAAGGGCGATGTAGTCTACCTCGCCAGATTCAGAAAATGGCGTGATTAGCGCTGTCCATAATGGATAGTCGTTTAAATCAAAATTGTTGATCATCTCTCACGAACTTATAAGGTATTCGAAGAGTCAGTACGGAAACAATTGAATGGAGCCGCATGTCGTCATTCGAACAAGGTATAATTCGAAGAGCGAATGGGCTTAAAATAATAAAGACGCGACGGCCTTATTATACTAAGACCAGAAGCTCTCCACCAAACTTATCAATAGCATTGCTATTGTTGGTGACAGTCGCTGGGATTCAGCCCAGTCGCCCGAAATAAGCACCTCACAAACGGTGTTACTTCTCGGCGTTAATTTCCCCTCACGTATGATCAACAGAGTCTGTGCTCTTCCCATACGCTACCTGAATAACGCACCTCTTCCAGCCCTTTATGCTCGCTTTAACGTTAAAGCCAACATAATGAAATAGGGTATTGGCGCTGATTAAAGCATTTTAGCCTTCTAGGTGTCAAGGCGGTGGATTTGTTTTTTATTGACCAATTAAGCAATCGGGTTACGTATAACTTCGTTTTTACGTACACTTAGAACGAAGCAGACGAATTGGAAGAATGATGGAAAAGTTTACCGACATTTATCAACGAGCCGTTAAAAGAAAAGGCAGTGAAGAAATGCTGCATGCACTGTTATCAAACCCGCTCGATGATGCTGATATTGCTAACATAGCGGATGATTTATGGTTGGAGGAGTTCACTCGTAAGGTATTTCAAAGTGGATTCTATTGGTCTGTAATCAATAATAAATGGGCGGGGTTTCGTGAAGTATTTTGGGACTTTAGCGTCGAAAAACTATTGATGATGCCACCTGATATGCTCGAACAAAAAGCGATGGATGAGCGAATTATTCGCAATTTCAAAAAAGTGCAAACAATTCCTGAAAATGCTTACATGATCCATGAAGTCGCTGAAAAAAATGCAAGCTTTAGCCAATTTATTGCACAGTGGCCCAGCGACAACATTATTGGTTTATGGGCTTACTTGAAGAAGCATGGCGCACGCTTAGGCGGGAACACCGGCCCTTATGCGTTGCGCGCGATGGGAAAAGATACCTTTTTGCTCTCGCGAGATGTGGAAAGTTATCTTCGTGCTCATCAGCTCATTGATGGGGGATTGCAGACCAAAAAATCACAGCAAGCGGCGCAGAACTTTTTCAATGAACTACAGCAGCAAAGTGGTTATAGCCTGCAAGCACTGAGTCAATTAGTTGCTTATGGAGTGGGTGATAACCGAGTAGGCATTGCAACACCCTAAGGAATAATATGAAACTGCACACCCGATATACAGACATTAGTGATCTGTTAGCAATTGAAGACACCCCAACAGCGGTTTCTGACCCGAACTTATTGCTATTTAATGCTAATTTAGCCCGCGAGTTTGACATTAGCACTGACCCTGAGTTTTTAGCAAAACGTTTAAGTGGCTCAGAGGTAGATAACGCTGTAAAGCCTGTGGCGCTTGGCTATTCGGGTCATCAATTCGGTCATTTTTCGCCGCGTTTGGGGGATGGTCGTGCGCACTTGCTTGGTGCCATTGAAGATAAACATGGCGCATTATGGGATTTGCAATTAAAAGGTGCAGGTGCAACGGTTTTTTCGCGTGGGGGAGATGGTCGTTGTGCACTAGGCCCTGCCATACGTGAATATATCATGAGTGAAGCCTTGGCGGCCTTAGATATTGCAACTACCCGTTGCCTTGCTGTTGTAACGACTGGAGAAACTGTTTACCGACAACCCCCACGACCCGGTGCCGTTGTAACGCGTGTCGCGAATAGCCATATCCGTGTTGGTTCATTTCAATATTTAGCAACTCAGGGTGATATTGAAGGACTTGAAAAGTTAGTTGAATACGCAATTAGTTGTCATTTTCCTGATATTAAAAGTGAAGGTGAGCAGCGTATTACAGACTTTTTAGCGGCGGTAATCGATAAGCAGATTGAGCTTGTTGTGGGCTGGATGCGAATTGGGTTTATTCATGGTGTGATGAACACAGATAACACATTAATTAGTGGTGAAACCATTGATTATGGCCCGTGTGCAATGATGAATCAGTTTGATTTAGAAACAGTTTTTAGCTCTATTGACCACCAAGGACGTTATGCTTTTGGTAATCAACCAACTATTGCAAATTGGAATTGCGCGCGTCTTGCAGAAAGCTTATTACCGCTTTTTAAAGATGAGGAACGTGCGCTCAGTGAATTATCAGCGATTATAAATGGCTTTGCTGCTAAGTTTAACACGGCATTTGATACCATGTGGCGACTAAAGTTAGGTTTAGATGGCGAGCAGGCAGGCGATCAAGCATTAGTTTCAGAGTTACTCACTTTGATGAAACAACATAAACTTGATTACACGAACACATTTAATGCGCTGACAGAGTCATTACGAACAGATTTCCCGCTCCCGGGTAGTTTAAAAGAATGGCTTTGTAAATGGCGGTTAAGAACTTCGGGTGAAAGTTACGGAGTGATGCGCGCTGTTAATCCTGCAGTCATTCCACGTAATCATAATATTGAAATGATCTTGACTGAATATGAGCAAACGGGCACGAGTTCATCGATAGGTGAGTTGTTGAAAGTCTTAGAAAACCCGTATAGCTATGAAGAGCGATTAGCAGCGTGGTACCAGCCCCCTCATGATGGGGATAGTCATTACCAGACTTTTTGTGGTACTTAAGGGCGATGTTGAACAATATATTGCAGCTGTAAATGCTCATTTTTTAAAATCTAAGTGTTCGCCGATTGAGCAAGGTAGCTGCCAGTGATATGATTTATATCAATAAAATAGCACTAAAGTTTTGCTTTTTAACGAATATTTACAAATAAAGTTGCTTTCAACTTGTTGATTTAAAAATAACCAATATAATAGTGTAATTGGGAATGGACTTTAATCGGTTTTGAGGTCAGTAAATTAGGCGGAAAAAGCAGCTTTTGTCTGATTTTAACAAAGCGATCTAAAGGCATTGTTATGCAAAGTTATTTAGATAACCTATTATTATGGGTAATTGACTGAAATTACTCGGCAAGATATTTGTTCTGTACCGAGTGTGTTAAGTTTTGATTAACTATTAGTCGACTACTCTGTTTAAACTGATTGAGCTGGGATGACTTAGCTACAATTTTAATTGTGAAAATGGGAAGGAAACAATGAAATTAAAATCACTTACTATTGCTTTAGCATTAGCTGCAACTAGTGCATCAAGCTTCGCAGCCGAAAAACAAGGTTTTTATATCGGTGCATTTGGCGACTACTATGATGCGTCTTGGGAAAATGTTCGCGATTTCGCGCCAGGTGGCCTAGATGTTGATGACTCTACAGGTTGGGGTTTAGAGCTAGGTTATCGCTTCAGCGATTACTGGAGCGCTCGTCTTGAGTATGCTGATATGGATTTTGATTACAGCGTAGCTCTGAACGACGGCACGACTATGAGCGGTTCAGAAAGCGGTAAGCGTTACGGTATCGATGGTTTATATCACTTCGGTGGTGGCCCATTCTACGGTATCTTCGGTTTGAAAAACCTTGATGCAGTTGACGAAGACCTAATGTTCGCTAACCTAGGTGCTGGTTACCAACATTACTTCACTGACAATTTCGCATTTAACGCTGAAACGTCTCTATACCAAGGTCTTGACCGTGGTTATACAGATGTAGGCGCTAAATTAGGCTTAAGCTACATTTTTGGTGCTCAAGAATCTTCAGCTGAGCCAGTTGAGCCAGCTCCAACAGTTGTTCCTGTTGCTGTTGAGCCTGTAGACAGCGATGGTGATAACATCCCTGATGCTGACGACCAATGTGCTAACACACCGATGACTGATGCAGTTGACGGCACGGGTTGTACATTATACGAAGACCGTGAAGTAACGAAGAGCTTACTAATCACGTTCCCTAACAACACATCTAAAGTGTCTCAACAGTACTTAGATGACATCGCTAAAGCTGCTGCTTTCTTAAAAGAGCACCCAGGCACTAAAGTACTACTTGAAGGTCACACTTCATCTGTAGGTAAAGCTGACTACAACAAGTGGTTATCTAAGAAACGTGCTGATGCCGTTGCTAAGAAACTTATTGAAGATGGTATCGATGCAGAGCGTCTAACGACTGTTGGTTTAGGTGAAGAGCGCCTTAAAAACCCAGCTAATACAGCTGAAGCACATGCTGAAAACCGTCGTGTAGAAGCACACGTAAGCGTTATTGAGCGTGTAAAAGTAGAGCGTTAATAATTAACCTTTGCGACTAATTTTAAAAACCCAGCCAAGTGCTGGGTTTTTTATGGTTAAAATAGTGTGCTCATAAGGATAAGTCGTTAAGCCAATCTGCAAAAATACCTACCCCAGTTCACAATAACGCTTAACTATTGTGAGGTGCTAAATTTGTCGCTAGCTGCGTTAAAAATGTCTGATTTACGACTGCATTGATTGAGCTGGTAGAGCGATGCAAAAGCAATTGCTAAAAGCAGCTAAAAGACAAAATTTTGTCTTGTTATTATCGAGATTTTCTTGCCTTTAAATAATGCGCTTAATAAAGCGAATAGGGTTAAACGCACTGTTAATGACCGCTAAAGCAGATAGGAATGATTCTTAGTTAATAAATATTCATTTGAATAGCTTTTTTTTCTACCACTATTCATGTTATTTATAGTGAATATAAAGTGCCTAACCGCAGCATGGATTTTCATCTATACTTAAAAGCTTTATAATTAACCGTCAGAATACTATAAGTACTGGGTAATGATTGTATTTAGTTTAATACTACCGAGTACTCTCACGTCACCAAGAGGGCAATATTGTGCTACAAGAATATCGTAAACACGTAGAAGAACGTGCCGCGTTAGGTATCGTACCAGCGCCACTAGATGCTCAGCAAACGGCTGATCTTATTGAACTAATTAAAAACCCACCTGCAGGTGAAGAAGAGTTTATCGTTGATCTTCTTGTTAATCGTGTACCACCAGGCGTAGACGATGCTGCATACATCAAAGCTGGCTTTTTAGCGGCAGTAGCAAAAGGTGAAACAAGCTCACCATTAGTATCAAAAGAAAAAGCGGCAGAGCTATTAGGTACTATGTTAGGTGGTTACAACATCGCACCTATGATTGAACTTTTAGACGACGAAGCGTTAGCGCCAATTATCGTTAAAGGTTTATCAAACACATTATTAATGTTCGATGCTTTCTACGACGTAGAAGAAAAAGCGAAGGCTGGTAACGAATTCGCGAAACAAGTTATCGAGTCTTGGGCAAATGCAGAATGGTTTGTAAATAAACCAGCCGTTGCTGAAAAAATCTCTGTTACTGTTTTCAAAGTAACGGGTGAGACAAACACTGATGATCTTTCACCTGCACCTGATGCATGGTCTCGTCCAGATATCCCACTGCACGCTTTAGCTATGCTTAAAAACGAGCGTGACGGTATCAACCCAGACAAGCCTGGTGAAGTTGGTCCAATTTCACAACTAGAAGAGCTTAAAACGAAAGGGTTACCGCTCGCGTATGTTGGTGATGTAGTTGGTACGGGTTCATCGCGTAAATCTGCAACTAACTCAGTGCTTTGGTTCATGGGTGATGATATCCCTCACGTACCTAACAAGCGTGTTGGTGGTGTATGTCTAGGCGGTAAAATCGCGCCTATTTTCTTCAACACGATGGAAGATTCTGGTGCATTACCAATCGAATTACCTGTTGATGAACTAAACATGGGTGACCAAATCGATATCTTCCCTTACGAAGGTGTGGTTAAGCGTCACGGCACTGATGAAGTTATCTCAACGTTCTCTTTAAAATCAGACGTAATTCTTGACGAAGTGCGTGCTGGTGGCCGTATTCCACTTATTATCGGTCGTGGTCTAACAGACAAAGCGCGTGCATCTCTAGGTCTAGAAGCAGAAGATATCTTCCGCAAACCTGCTCTTGTTACTGACTCTGGCAAAGGCTTTACGCTTGCACAGAAAATGGTTGGTAAAGCATGTAACATGCCTGGCGTACGTCCTGGTCAATACTGTGAGCCGAAAATGACTACCGTTGGTTCGCAAGATACAACAGGTCCTATGACACGTGACGAACTTAAAGATCTAGCATGTTTAGGTTTCTCGGCAGACTTAACAATGCAGTCTTTCTGTCATACATCAGCATATCCTAAGCCAATCGATGTAAACACTCATCATACGCTTCCTGATTTCATCATGAACCGTGGCGGTGTATCACTTCGTCCAGGCGACGGTGTAATCCACTCATGGTTAAACCGTATGTTATTACCAGACACCGTAGGTACGGGTGGTGACTCGCATACGCGTTTCCCTCTAGGTATTTCATTCCCAGCAGGTTCGGGTGCGGTAGCATTCGCAGCTGCAACAGGTGTAATGCCACTTGATATGCCTGAGTCAATCTTAGTACGTTTCAAAGGTGAAATGCAGCCAGGTATCACGTTACGTGACCTAGTACATGCTATCCCTTACTACGGTATTAAAGAAGGTCTTCTAACTGTTGAGAAGAAAGGCAAAATCAACGAATTCTCTGGTCGTGTACTAGAAATCGAAGGTGTTGAGCACTTAACAGTTGAGCAAGCATTTGAGCTTTCTGATGCGTCAGCTGAGCGTTCAGCGGCAGGTTGTACCGTTAAACTTTCTAAAGAATCTATCGCTGAATACCTTGAGTCAAACATTGTCATGCTTAAGTGGATGATCTCTGAAGGTTACGGTGATGTTCGTACTATCGAACGTCGTATTAATGCAATGCAAGAGTGGTTAGCGAACCCAGAGCTTATGGAAGCGGATGCCGATGCAGAGTACAAACACGTACTTGAAATCGACCTAGCTGAAATCAAAGAACCTATTCTTTGTGCGCCAAATGACCCAGATGACGCACGTTTACTATCTGACGTTACAGGCGAGAAAATCGACGAAGTATTCATCGGTTCTTGTATGACTAACATTGGTCACTTCCGTGCTGCGGGTAAACTTCTTGATGGCTTCAGCGGTCGTATTCCAACTCAGTTATGGGTTGCTCCTCCAACGAAGATGGATAAAGATCAGCTTACTGACGAAGGTTACTACGGTATCTTTGGTCGTGTAGGTGCGCGTATTGAAACTCCAGGGTGTTCATTATGTATGGGTAACCAAGCACGCGTTGCTGATAAGGCGACAGTTGTGTCTACGTCTACTCGTAACTTCCCTAACCGTCTTGGTACTGGCGCAAACGTATTCTTAGCATCAGCAGAGCTTGCAGCGGTTGCTGCAATTCTAGGTAAGCTGCCTACACCGGCTGAATATCAAGAGTACGCAGATAAGATCAACGCAACAGCAGCTGATACTTATCGCTACCTGAACTTCCACCGTATGCCTCAATACACTAAAAAGGCAGATCAAGTAATTGTTCAGCAAGCTGTGTAATAAGTAACTAATTGAGTTTTACTGTAAAAGGCCCGCATTATATATGCGGGCTTTTTTATTAACTTTTTGTTCAGTTTTATTTGAAATACTAATACGTTTGTCTACACTGATTAATGTAAAAAGTTAATTAGTGTAACTTAATGTTTAAAAGTGTAACCAAGGAAGGGCTGCATCTATTTCTTGGCGACGCAGACTCTGTATTTCAAGGAACTGAATAATGAAAGCACTCCTTTTTCTACTCCCATTTAGTAGTTCTGTATTGGCAGTTAACCCCTCTTTTAGTGAAGTTAGAGTAGGTTTCGAAACAATTAGCTACAGCGAAACTTTAAATGATGTTGCAGGCTTTGGGAAACTTAATCAATCTATTGATGTAACAAACCCTGCCGTACGGCAAATTTCATACACAGGTATCGATGATAACTGGGGCTTTTATATTGAAAGTGCTGCAACAATATCCACAGAAATTGAAACTGAGACGTGGTACATGGATGACTTTGGTGCTATTCAAGAAAATGCATTTAAAACGAAAGCGAATGAAATAGGTTTTAAGGGGGCGTATAATTTTTCTCAAACAGTGCAATTTACACTAGGGACAAAGTTTTTTACTTCTAGTTTCACGCGTTCGAATTTTGCATTTGTACAACCCGGTGCAACAGCATTCGACGAAGCATTAATCGCATTATCAGATGACCCAAATAATCCCGCGCGATTTACATTACCCGGTATGAATTCAGGTAATAATACAGGAGAGCAGCAGGATTATGCTTCGCAGTTACGTCCGGTTATTTCGGTTTCTGAAGATCAAATGGGGATCTTGCTGACCATAGGAGCGCGTTACGATAGTCGCTTGCAAAAGAGTTTTAATAAATATAGTTGGTATATTGAAACTGAATTAAGTACACCTATGTATTCTGAGATTCAGAATACGCAATTTGAAACCTCGACACTCACCGATAGCTTTAATGGTTGGGGTGTTATGGGGCGGGTAGGAATGCGATATCAAGTACTGTCTCATATCGCATTGATTGGTGGAATCGATGCTCAGTATAAGTCACGTGATATTGTGACCAAGAATCTAGAAAACGGTCAACGCCTTCGTGTACCTGAAGTTGAATACAGTAATGTATCGTTTGCATTAGGCTTACAATGGAGCTATTAATACTCGGTGATTCACTTTTTTAATGAGACTGTACATTCCGATAAGCAGATTACGCGAGTGAATTTGTAAGCGTCTCAGATACGACGACCATAACTTATTGAGTAAACTAAAAGCCACGGTTCGCTGTGGCTTTTTATCAACTTCACATTGTCTTGTTATTTAGCGGTTTGAAATAGGTACCCTAAGCTTAAACGGTGTATTTCAGCACTTTTTATTTTTTTAGATTAAACTTCTAAAATAAGAATAAAAACGATCTTAAAATTAAACAATAGACCGGTTGTGTTTACATAAAAACGCAAAATTTCCTCATCAATTGCATTAAAATCCTCGTCAATATTCTCAACGTATTAAGGCGAGATCTTTATGACTACATTAAACAACCAGAATCTTTTACAACTTCGTTTTGTAAGCCAATCACATATTGACGCAGTAAAGCCTTCTTTTGCTAATTTACCCGCTAACCCATACGCAGATGGCGCATTTCGTAAACGTCGCTATTCGGTAATTAAAGTGGTTGATGGCGAATTAAAATTACAACCAACAAAAGCATTTGTTCAAGATGATTCAATCAATACGTTTCAAGGTAATGTAGAGCGTACCTATGAGAATCTTGAAGACAGCTTATTAGCCAGTGATGGCATGAAGCAAATTGTTCATCAATTCCGTGAAATGACCGGCATCAGTGCTGACCGTGATATTGAAATTCATCAATTTAGAATGCTTGCGATCGACAGTGACACACCTGCTGCACCTGAAGGGGTTCATCAAGATGGTTTCGACCATGTATGTGTCTGTGGTGTATCACATGAAAATCTCGAAGGCGGTGAGCTACTTGTTTACGAGAATCAACAAGCTGATCCTTGCTTTAAAATGGAAATTAAAGACGGCATGTTCGCACTCATTAATGACCGTGAAGTGTGGCACAACGCAACACCAATGAATAAATTAGATGCAAGCAAAGAGGGTTACCTTGATTGCTTCGTGCTAACTGCGTAAGGAAAATACGATGAACTTAACGCAATTACGTCGTCAATTTCCGGCATTAATGCAAAATGTGGCTGGTACATCGCCAGTTTTCTTAGATGGTCCCGGTGGCTCACAAGTACCGCAGTCTGTTTTAAGTGCCATGAGTGCGTATTTAGGTTATTTCAACTCAAACCTAGGCGGTGCTTTTTTCTCAAGTGATAAAACTGTTGAGCTAATGGCCGATGCTCGCCAAGCAGCGGCAGACTTACTGAATGCGCCTTCTAAAGAGCAAATCGTGTTTGGTGCTAACATGACAAGCCTCACGTTTAGCTTTAGCCGTGCGATTTCTCGAGATTGGACTGCTGATGATGAAATTATTGTCACTAACGCAGATCACTACTCAAATGTATCCTCTTGGCAGCAAGCAGCTGAAGATAAAGGCACATTAGTTAAAACGGCTTTAATTAACGAAGCCGATTGTAGCTTAGATATGGCTCATTTTGAGAGTTTATTATCAAGTAAGACAAAACTCGTTGCCGTGACATATGCATCAAACACCACTGGTTCAATTAACGATATTAAACGAGTTGTCGAGCTTGCCCATACTGTTGGTGCTCTTGTATACGTGGATGCAGTTCACTTTGCACCGCATGAGCTGATTGATGTTCAAGCACTTGATTGTGACTTTTTAGCATGCTCTGCCTATAAGTTTTTTGGTCCTCATTTGGGTCTTGTATACGGTAAGCGTGAGCATTTAGAAGGTTTCACCCCGTATAAAGTAGAACCCGCGAAAGACGTCATCCCAGGCCGTTGGGAGACGGGGACACAAAGCTTTGAAGCTTTAGCTGGCTTAATTGCTGCCGTTGATTACATTGCTGCTATTAGCGAGTTGGATGATAGTCATTCGCGCCGAGAAAAATTAGCGGCTGCTTTTGCTATTACTAAACAACATGAAATGACGCTCAGTAAGCATTTCTTAACTCGCTTAGCCGATTACTCACGTATTAAATTGTTTGGTATTAATGACGTTGCGCGCTTATCAATGCGTACTCCAACCTTTGCATTAATCTTTGAAGGCATTGAACCGCGTGTTGTATCTGAATTTTTAGGTAAACATCACATTTGTGTATGGGATGGCAACTTTTATGCACAAGGTTTATGCAAGCAATTAGGTGTATTAGACACAGGGGGTGTAGTGCGTATTGGTTGTATGCATTACAACACAATTGAAGAGCTTGATCAGGTGTTCGATTTGTTTGATCAGTTATTAAAAATAAATTAATACCTTTAAACATGATGCTACAACGTGGTTGTAGCATCATTTTCTTGTGACTTTCTTTTACAGCGCTTTAAAACGAATCGCGACACCACCACTTGTGGCAAGTTTTAAAGTGAGTTTATCGCTTGCAGACACAAGGCGTTTCTCTACTTTTAAGTCGTAGGGATTGTTAACCCATTCAGCTTTATCGCCATCACGGTAAATTTGCGCCTCAAAGCGTTTACCTTTCTCTAAAAAGTCGAGTTTAACTTGCAGTGTACGTGCATTTTCATCAGTGACTGCACCTAGGTACCAGTCATTGCCTGAATAGTGATCGCGTTTACGCTCTTTGCGTGCAAAGACAACGTAATCACCTACTTCACCTTGCAGCGCAATACTGTGTTGCCAATCTGTAGGCACATCTTGAATAAATTGGAACGCATCCGGTTTTGCTAAGTAATTGCGTGGTAAGTCAGCAGCCATTTGAATAGGGCTGTACAGTACTACGTATAACGCCAGTTGCTTTGCAAGTGTTGTTTGTGGACGATTACTATCAGCACCCAACCCATTGAACCCCATATCAAAAATACCAGGGGTGAAATCCATTGGTCCCGCTAACATACGTGTGAAGGCAAGCATTGGAATATGCTCCGGTGGATTAGGCGGTGTGCCCCAAGCATTAAACTCTTGACCTCGCGCGCCTTCACGCGCAATCCAGTTTGGATAAGTGCGGCGTAAGCCAGTATCTTTAATGGGTTCGTGAGTGTTGATGCTGATTTTGTGCTTTGCTGCAAGTTTCACGTTATAAAGGTATTCATTCACCATGAATTGACCATCGTGCCACTCTTTACGCACTATGCCATTTTCATCAACACGTTTAATATTGCCACCGTCTGCAACATAGCCCGTTTTTACTTGGCTTACGTTTGATTTTTCATACAGTGCAAAGGCATCTTCCATTTGGTTACGATAATTAGTGACATTCCCCGAGGTTTCGTGATGACCAATTAGCTGTACACCTTTCTCTTTGGAGTAGCGAGTAAGCTCTGCAATATCAAAGTCGTCATAGGGTTTGGTAAAACTGAATACATCACCGTTATAGAACCAGTCGCCATCCCAACCAATGTTCCATCCCTCGACAAGTACACCATCAAAACCATATTGTGCGGCAAAGTCCATATAGTATTTGGTATTTGCGGTCGTTGCGCCGTGAATTTTTCCACTTCCCCACGTATTTTCATTAATATGCATACCCCACCAAATACCCACATATTTACCGGGCTTAACCCAAGATACATCACCGAGTTTATTTGGTTCATTAAGGTTGAGAATGATGTCAGAGTTAATTAAATCAACCGCTTCATCGCCAATTTGAATAGTACGCCACGGCGTGTTGAATGCGCCATGTTTCTTAACGGCAACCCCATCGGACCACGGTGTTAAGTCAGCTTGGAAAGTACCATCACGGCGTTGGTTTAATACCATACCCGCGTAATCGACCAGCGCAGCTTCGTGGATGCTGATATGAACACCATCTTTGTTTTTAATAGTAAACGGAGTGTGTACTAAAGGGGCTTTGTGAACAGGCGTGGTGTTATAAACATATTCGTATCGATTCCAACCGCGAGCAGGTATCCACCATGCAGTTGCATTGGCTGAATCGGTGATTGCAAATTCAGTGAGCTCTTTGGTGATCTCTACATCTTCAAAACCTGATTGATTCGGTAGTTCGTAGCGAAAACCTACCCCATCATTAAAGGCACGAAAACGCACGGTAAAGGTGCCACCTTGGGGTTGTGGCTTTTTAAAGGTGACAGCAACTTCGTTGTGGTTATCAACTACCGTTTGGCGTTCACCCCAAGGTTGTTCCCAGCTGCTTTTTACAGAATTAGTAGTTTGGCTGCTAATTTTATAGCCTTCACTCATTGCAGGTTGTTGTTTAAAAACAAGTCCTAAAGCAGAGTGTGCAATAACTTGCTTTCCCGCAAAGCTGATTTCATAGCTAGGGGTGTGTTGTTCATCAGAAATCGTGACTTTAATTTGCCCATCAGGCGAACTGACCGTGGTAGTGTGTGCTAAACACGTCCCTGAGAAGGCAGCGAGTAGTAAGGCTGTATATTTCATTATTATTCCTTGGCGATGCAGAATATGGATTGTTGTCGTATATGTTCCTATAAGCTTTAAGCATAAATTGACTTGCCTGCTAATACGAGTGATCTGCATACGTATTCAATTTTCAGGTTGTAATAGCCGCCTTAATTAAATCGCCTCATTTTGTATTTTTAATTTCGCACACTTTTACTATTTTTCTACTAAGATCTTAAGGAATGAGCTGGTTTCGAATTTGAATTAGGAAAACGTATGAAGTTACAGAGTATTCGTGTCAAAAGTTCACTGCCCATTGTGTTGCTTGGGGTCGCTATTATTATATTAATAGCTGGCTACAGTTATTTAATTAACTTACAAAAAGAAGCCATAGATACGCAATCGGAGCGATTTTTAAATGCGGTGTCAGTTATCGTGAATGCAGATCGAGATTTGTATCAAGCGAAAGTGGCAGAGTTGCACTTAGTGACAATGGATAAAGGTGATCAGTCTTTTCTAGCGGAACATCGAGAAAATGCTGACCAAGTGCAAGAGCGCTTTGAACAATATTTATCTTACATGTCACCTTATCCAGAAGTGTTAGCGCAGTTTCGTAATTTTAATAGTGCTTTTGATGCATGGTATTCGGCATCGACAGCCTATATTAATAGCGCAACCAGTGCGTCTCAAAATCAAATGGCAGAACAGTCCTTTTCGGCGCTTCGTGACATTTTAGATAAAGCGGGTGAGGTGGCAGAACAAACCTCGCAGTCCGAAACTGAAAAGCTAATGGATAAAATCACAGGTTTTAAAGCATTACTAATGATAATGATTGCCGTGGTATTAGTGGTTGCGGGTTGGTTTAGTTATGTCATTCCACGACAGTTAACGACCCAAATGAATTATGTTACTGAACGAATAAACGAAATTGCGTCTGGTGATGGTGATTTAACTGGGCGTATTAATGTTAAAACCCAAGATGAGTTTGCAGATTTAGCAACCGCGTTTAATCGCTTCTTGGATAATTTACAGCAATTGATAAAAGACATACTCGAACAAGCCAAAGAATTACAAAGTCTCGGGCATGATCTAGATTCGTTTTCAAATCAGAACCATCAAGTTAATCAAAAGCTTAGTCAGGCGTCCGAGTCAATTGTGAGTGCAGTACACGAAATGAGTGTTGCAAGTCGTGAAGTCGCAAATGTGGCGCAACAGTCTTCTCATGAAGCAGATAATTCTCAGCAATTGGCTAAGAAGGGGTTATCAGCGGTTGATAATTCCAGTAAGAAAATCGTTGCTTTGTCTGAGAATATGGATCACGCAACGCAGCGCTCTACCGAGTTACAACAAAGCTCAGATAATATAGCGAAGGTACTGGAAGTGATCCGTGCAATCGCAGAGCAAACTAACTTACTGGCACTGAATGCGGCAATCGAAGCTGCGCGTGCCGGTGAGCAAGGTCGGGGCTTTGCAGTGGTTGCCGATGAAGTAAGAACATTGGCAACGCGTACTCAAGAAAGCACGAACGATATTCAAACCATGGTTGAACAATTTGCTTCAAGCGTTGAGCAATCTTTGCAGGCTATAAACAGTGGTAAGCGTTTTGCCGATGAAGCTGTTGAATCATTCACACAAACGAATGACGTGCTTAATGCGATGCAAGCCTCATCGGTAAAAGTGAATGATATGGCAATGCAAACAGCACAGGCCACTGAAGAGCAAACGGCTGTTGCAGATGAAATTAGCCAGAATTTATCTGATTTAAATGATCAAACCCAACAAGGAGGCGGCTTGGCAAGTTCAACACAAGAAGTGGCAAACCGAATGAATCAGCTCACCAATGAGCTAAATCATTTAGTGAACCGTTTTAAGGTGTAATGCCCCTCTGCGTAAACTATTCTAAAGGAATTAAAAAAGGGCTCAGCGAGCCCTTTTTAATCAATAAACAACCTTACATTACTTTTTCTCAAAAGCGCGCTTCATGTAGTTAGGTGTTGCTAGTGCGCCGTAGTGAATACCAGCGTTGTAGTATTCAGTTCCTTCAGCTAGTGTATTCGCGTCGTCTTCACGAAAGCCATCAAATGCCTGTGATTTACGTGCAAGAGTAACTGACCATAAACCGCTTGGGTAAATTGGTTGTGGAAATGGCAGCGTTTGTAGGTCATTAAAGCCCACGTCTTTCATCGCGTCACGCATCTCAACTAATAAAGGCATGTGCATAAGCGGTGATTCACTTTGTTGAATGAGTATGCCGCCAGGACGAAGTGCTGTTAGACAACTTGTATAAAAAGCATGGTTGAATAACCCTTCACCTGGGCCCACCGGATCGGTGCCATCAACAATAACCACGTCAATTGATTCTGGCGCAGCTTCACGCATGTATTTAATGCCATCATCAAACATCACTGTGGCACGCGGGTCTTGGTTTGACTCACATAATTCAGGGAAGTATTTAAGCGACATTTGCGTTACAACTTCATCAATATCAATTTGCGTGACGCTTTCAACACCAGGGTGCTTTAATACTTCACGCAATGTGCCGCAGTCACCGCCACCGATAATCACTACATTTTTAGGATTAGGGTGCGCAAGAAGAGCAGGATGGCTGATCATTTCGTGATAAAAGAAGTTCTCACGGCTACTTACCATTGTACAACCGTCAATAATCATAAGATTACCGAAGTCAGTTGTTTCATACATCTCTACTTTTTGAAACGGCGATTGCTGTTCATCAAGCTTTTTGTTTATACGCAGTGAAAAGGCGCTACCATCACGGTCACTAATTTCAGTGAACCAGTTGTTTTGATCTAAATTAGCCATCTTGCTTATACACTTTTAGTTAATGGTAAAAAAGGGGGCAATTCTGCCAGTGCTTGGCCAATTGCTCAATCAAATTTTAATCAGTATAGCGAATATTTTTTATCACTTTGGCATATAGGGCAATTTTTGTTAGCGTGGTAGGCGCGAGCGTATTAAAATGCGCGTTTATATTTAACGAATTTACAGAAGACATGGCCATGACTTGGGGTTTAGACAAAGCACGCGAAACGTATAATGTTGCTCATTGGAGTGACGGTTATTTTGATATTAACGCACAAGGTGAGCTGGTCGCTTACCCTGACGGTGATCAAACTAAATCTGCAATTTCTTTATCTGAACTCACCGAGCAATTTAAGAAGCAAGGTCTTACCTTACCTGTTTTAGTTCGATTTACTGATATCTTGCAAAATCGTGTTGATACGCTGACAAGCGCTTTTACTAAAGCTCGTCAAGCTCGCGACTACCAAGGCACTTATACGTGTGTTTACCCAATTAAAGTGAACCAGCAACGTTCGGTCGTAACAAAGCTACTTGCTCACCCAAGTGGTTTAGTGGGTCTTGAGGCGGGTTCTAAACCTGAATTAATGGCAATTTTAGGTGTTGCCAAAGAACCGATTACCATTGTTTGTAATGGCTACAAAGACAGTGAATTTTTACGTTTAGCGTGTATCGGTCAAGGTTTAGGTCACAAAGTGCATATTGTGGTAGAAAAACTGTCAGAACTTAGCACCTTATTAGCTGAAATTGATGACTTGGGCATTGAACCATCGATTGGTATTCGTATTCGTTTAAACTCTGTGGGCAAAGGCAAGTGGCAGAACACGGGGGGTGAAAAAGGTAAGTTTGGTTTAACTGCTGGGCAGGTGCTGTCTGCGGTTGAATTACTTCAGTCGCGAAACAAATTACATTTAATGCAATTGGTGCATTTTCATATCGGTTCTCAAATTGCCAATATTCGTGACATTCATCGCGCACTTCGTGAATGTGCACGTCATTTTGCCGAACTAACCCAGTTAGGTGTACCACTTAATACCGTTGATGTAGGTGGGGGTCTAGGCGTTGACTACGAAGGGTCTGGTTCACGTAGTGCGTGTTCTATGAACTACAGTGTTGATGAGTATGCGCGTAATGTTGTGAATGCATTTGCAGAAGTGTGCCAACAACATGGCTTAAAGCAGCCTGCAATAATCACCGAATCAGGGCGTGCGCTAACGGCGCATCACGCGGTATTGATTACCGATGTGATTGATGTCGAGCGTGCGCCAAATCATGTAAATCCAACTCCGCCAGAGTCAAACAATGTTTTAGTGCTAGATGAAATGTGGCAATGCTTACAGCGCTTAACACCTCGCATGGCGCTGGAGATTTATCATGATGCAATGCATTTATTTAGCGAAGCACATGATCAATATGTCCATGGTCTTCTGACGATGCTGGAATGGGCGAAGCTTGAGCAACTTTATTTTACTATTTTACATCGCGTTCGCGCTTCACTGAGCGACAATGCGCGTGCACACCGTGAAGTGCTCGACGATTTAAATGAGAAGCTTGCCGATAAGTTGTTTGTTAACTTTTCACTGTTTCAGTCGTTGCCAGATGTGTGGGGGATCCAGCAATTATTCCCTGTAATGCCTGTTGAAAATTTACATAAACCACTCACTCAACGCGCGATCATTCAAGATATTACCTGCGATTCAGACGGTCAAATTCGCAATTATGTTGAGGGAACAGGCATTGAAAGCAGCTTACCTATCCCTGAGTATAAATCAGGTCAGCAGTACCACATTGCCATGTTTTTAGTTGGTGCTTATCAAGAAATCTTAGGCGACTTACATAATTTATTTGGTGATACCGATTCAGTGCATGTAGAGCTGACAGAGGCTGGCTACCAATTAACCAATGCGATTAAAGGCGACAGTGTTAAGGACGTATTAAAGTTCGTTGATTATGATAGCGATATTCTGGCTGCCAACTTCGCAAAACGTGTGGATGAGCTGGAAATTGATGCGCAATCTAAGGCACAATATTTGTCTGAATTAAATGCGGGCCTTGCTGGCTATACGTATTTTGAAGATTAAAGGTTAAAGGAATAAGTAGTAATGTCCGTTATTCGTTGTGTATTGAGTATTTTATTTTACACCCTAAATACGCTGTTTTGGTTCGTGCCTATTTTTTTGTGTGGTTTGGTTAAACTCATTCCAATTAAACCATTACAAAAGTTGATGAGTTGGATTGCTAAGCAATGTGCCACAGTGTGGGTTACGTGCAATGGTATAAACCAAAATGTATTTGCTTCTTATCAACTGAATGTAACGGGCCTTGAGCAACTTCGTTCAAAAGACTGGTACTTAGTGATTGCTAATCATCAAAGCTGGGTTGATATTTTAGTTATGCAGCGTATTTTTAATCGCCGTATCCCGTTTTTAAACTTTTTCTTGAAAAAGGAATTGATATACGTTCCTTTTCTAGGGCTTGCATGGTGGGCGTTAGACTTTCCATTTATGACGCGTACTAGCAAGTCACAGCTTAAGAAAAATCCAAAGTTGCGCGGAAAAGATTTAGAAACAACGCGTAAAGCCTGTGAAAAATTTAAAGAAATGCCTGTAAGCATCGTAAATTTTGTGGAAGGCACGCGCTTCACCGCTGAAAAACATGCGCGTCAAAAGAGCCCTTTTCAGTACTTATTAAAACCGAAAGCGGGTGGTGTGGCGTTTGTTATGCAAGCTATGGGTGAGCAGATCTCAAAAGTTGTAAATGTCACCATTCACTACCCGGGTGGTATTCCAAGTTTTGTGGATTTTGCCAGTGGCCGAGTGAAGCAAATCGATGTTCGCGTTGAAGTGATGGATGTCAGTCCTAATTTAATAGGTGATTACACTGGTGATGCAGACTTTAGAGTGAATTTTCAAGCGGAGTTAAATCGTATTTGGGAAGAGAAAAACCAGCAGCTTGCCCAGTTTGAATCGCAAGCTGAGTAGATGCTGCTGGCACAGCTGAGAGCACACATATGTTAAAGAAATTTTTACCAAATTGGTTAACCGGATTGTTGGTCAGTATTGTGCTGTTTGCCAATGTCATTCTTTGGGGAACCCTTGTGTTGCTGTTTGGTGTGTTGAAACTTATTTTACCATTCAACATCATTAGTCACATTTTGCATGGTGCTTATCGGGGATGGTGCAAAGGGAATCGTTTTGCTCTGTGGCTAGGTTGCCCGAATATTGAAATTAATATTAAAGGCAATGTTAATCGCGATAGCTGGTACTTACTTATTTCTAACCATATGAGTTGGTTAGATATTGTGGTGCTTAGTGCGATTGATGTATTACCGGCGCCAAAGTTTTTTCTAAAAGATGAGCTAAAATATGTGCCTTTCATAGGCACGGGTGCGTGGGCGATGGGAATGCCTTTTATGAAGCGTGTCAGTAAGTCGCAGCTGGCTAAAAACCCAAAGCTTAAAGGCCTTGATGTTGAACGTACCAAGCGAAGCTGTCGTGATTTTCGTAATCACCCAACCACCATTATTAATTTTGTTGAGGGGACACGTTTTACCCCGCAAAAGCATACAAAACAGAACAGTCCATTTGGTTATTTACTCAAGCCCAAAGCGGGAGGGATTGCGTTTGCGCTGGAAGTGCTGGGTGAACAGTTTGATGCGTTACTTAATACTTCTATTATTTACCAAGGTGAGGGCAGTCATATTTGTCGCAACTTAATGCGTGGCCGATTAGCGCTCATTAAAGTAGATATACATGTGCAGGCTATCAGTGCTGAGATGATTGGTGATTATCAACATGACCGTGAATTTAGAACCGCATTTCAGCAACGAATCAATGAAATTTGGCTTCAAAAAGACGCGCAATTATTTAATTATTATCAGGCCAAACAAGGTAGTCTGGTAGCAAATATCAGTAAGGAAGTTGAAGCACCATGAAGCAAACTCACTTGCAACAATTGGTTATGCCTTGGTTTGAAGCAATGCCAGATGCGGAGCTTTTCAGTGCGCTGACAGCCACCGCAATTGGTGTGAGTGCTTTATTGCTGGTGTATGTCTTTACTCGGCGCTTAATGCTTCCTGGAATACAAAGTGTTGTAACGCGCCTTTCGCCAGAACGCATTGGTGCATTAGCACCCATGCTAACTAAACTTAATAGACGTTTTGCAGGCACCTTATGTTGCGTGTTGTATTTAGCAACATTCGACAATGTTTACCCTGTCACAGAGGTGGCAGCGTTAGTTTTAAAAACCATTGGTCAAATTGTTCTGATTATTTATGGCGGTTTTATCATCAGCAGCATTGTCAGTATTGCTGGGGGCATTTATAACCAGCTGGAGTTTGCCCGAGAAGTGCCCATACAAGGTTTGATTCAAGTTGTGAAACTGATCACCTTCATGATCTGCGCTATTTTGATCGTCAGTATATTACTTGAAAAGTCGCCCACCTATATTTTATCTGGTTTTGGTGCCATTGCAGCGGTGACCTTGTTAGTGTTTAAGGACACTATTTTGGGGTTTGTTGCCAGTATTCAAATTGCTGCTAATCGCTTAGTTACTTATGGTGATTGGATTCAAGTTGATAGCTATGGCGCTGATGGTGAGGTTATCGACCTTGGTTTGAACACGGTAAAAGTGCGTAACTGGGATAACACGATTACCACCATTCCTACCTACATGTTGGTGGCCGGTTCATTTAAAAATTGGCGGGGTATGCAGGAGTCGGGTGGTCGTCGAATTAAACGCTCTTTAAATATAGATATGAACAGCATTCGTTTAGTTGATGAGGCTTTCCATACGCAAATAAATAGCGCGATACCTCTGCACGACTACATTCGTGTGACAACGTTACCTGATCCTGTTACGAATTTAGGTTTATTTCGTCGTTATGCTGAAGGATACTTGAAACAGCATGAAAGAATTAACCGTGATTTGACCCTCATGGTGCGAGAACTTCAGCCATTTAATCATGGCTTACCAATTGAGTTTTATTGCTTTAGCGAAGACAAACGTTGGATATCGTACGAACATCTACAAGCAGAGATCATGGATCACCTGCTTGCAGTATTGCCTATTTTTGGATTGCGCCCATATCAGAGTGTGACGGGGCAATTTTCGGCTAATGAGCAGCATGTCGTAGATAAACCAAGTATTAAAGTGGTTAACGCGGCGCCTAAAAGTAAAGACTAGAGCGACTGCACTGCCAAAGCGATACCAATAAAGCCAAGTAATAACCACCAAATAGGGGGCTTAGCGACCCTTAACCATGTGAAGGCTGTAACCACTAATACAATCTGCCATATGTTGTTGATTGTGCTGAGCCAAATCGGCGAGTAGAGTGCTGCTGCTAAAAACCCGACTACCGCAGCATTGAGAGCGGCAATACTGCCAGCAAAGCGTGGTTTATCAGCCAATTGTAGCCAGCTTTTTAAAAATGCAAGCATCAATAAAAAGCCCGGTAAAAAAATCAATAGCGTCGCAATAAGTGCTCCCAATAGGGGAGAATGAGGTGTCAGTTCAGCCCCTAAGTAGGTCGCTATTGTAAACATAGGGCCAGGAATTGCTTGAGCACTGGCATAGGCTGACAAAAACTGCTCGGTTTCAAGGCTTGGTATGCTTGCTTGCAAAATAGGTAGCACAACGTGCCCCCCACCAAACACCATTGCCCCTGTTTGATAAAATGGAGCAAATAGTGAGGACCACTCGCCAAAGGGTAAAAAGCTCGCGATAAGCAGTACTGCAAAAATGATAAAAGGTAACCACGATACTTTAACGGGTTTACTTACATTCTCATGCTGAGGGAGTTTATGTTGTGGATAAAGCCAGCCAATAATCGCAGCAATAATTAACACAAAAATTTGGCTGGAAAACTGTGAAAAAATAATCAACGATAACGTGCTTAATACCGCGATAAGTTTAAGTAAATGTGTTTTACAAAAGCTCACCGCCATACTGTAAGTTGCATCAGCGACTATAACGATAGCAAATAATTTAAGTCCCGCAATAACAGCAAAATAAATGTTACCAAATTGGTGGGCACTCAGTGCTAAAAAAAACATAATTAAAAAAGACGGTAGAGTAAACCCAATAAAGGCACACAAACCGCCCAATAGACCGCCTTTCTCAACCCCAATCGCAAAGCTTACTTGGCTTGAACCCGGACCTGGTAATGCTTGGCTTAAGCTTATTAGTTGTGCGTAGCGCTCGCTATTTAACCATTTTAAGTTATCGACAAAGTGACGTTTAAAATAGCCTAAGTGCGCTGCGGGGCCACCGAAACTCATGCAGCCTAATAAAAAAAATTGCTTAAATATAACTAGTAACATTGTTTTCGCCATCGAATCTAATCACCTAATTATGACAAATTTCTATGACATTTTTGTGGTTTTTATGACATACACATCGCTAGGATATATAGTAAGGTATGAACGTAGTAACGAGTAACCCTATGAGACTGAGTATCGTAAGCCTATTATTAGTACTTATATCAAGCTCCTTGTATGCAGAACCTGTGCAGAGGGTTATTGTTGCGGTTGATCATTCTCCTCCCTACGGCGTTGTGTCTGAAAAAGGGCATGTGAGTGGCGCGGTGGTCGATATTATGCGTGAGCTGCAACGTACCATACCGATGAAATTAGAATTTGTCGCTTGCCCATTTTCTCGCTGTTTAAAAATGCTCGAACAAAATGAAGTGGATGTGATGGGCGGGTTAATTCGTACCAGCGAGCGTGAGCAAAAAATGCAGTTTATGTCTCCTCCGTACATGATGTTGTCTTCTTCTTTTGGGTTCTATGCAAGAGCAGACCGTGACATCGTTATAAATCGTTACCAAGACTTGCTAGGAAAGCGCATCGCGGTCATGCGAGGAGCCGCTTATTTTTCGCGTTTTGATAATGACAGCTCACTCACTAAAGTGGAGGCTTTGAGTGAAGGTAATGCGTTTGAAATGCTGCTTAAAGATCGCGTCGAACTCGTTATTTCAGTTGAAGATACCGCGGATCATGCCTCGGGTTATTTACAACTCCCTTCACAGCAGATCGTCAAAATGCCTTATCGCTATAAAGACATTATTTACGGCCATATGGCTGTTAGTAAACAGTTTGCTGACACCTCGTTAGCAAAAGAAATTCAATCTCAGTTACACGCTCTTGTACGTAATGGACGTTTAACAGAATTAGTTAAAGCGTATAACCTACCAGCTGTTACACTTATTAAAGAGAACTATTAACCTAATGTTCATGATTTAGTGTTCATAATTGTTAATAGATCAAAATTACTAAATGCCATGGAGAGACACATGAGTTTCAGCAAGTCGATTTTAACAGTGGGTGTTTTAGCCGTTTTATTAACGGGGTGTGAAACAACTAACACAGGTAAAGGTGCCGCAATCGGTGCCGCAACAGGTGCGGTATTAGGTAAAGCAACAGGCGATCATGATGATAAGCGTATCTTTATTGGTGCGGCCATTGGTGCGTTAGCGGGTGCTGCTGTCGGTGACTACATGGATAAGCAAGAAGAAGCATTCCGTGACGAGCTAGCTGGCTCGGGTGTTGAAGTGGTACGTGAAGGCGATAATATTCGCTTAGTTATGCCATCAAACATCACTTTTGCGACAGATCAATCTTATATCTCATCAGGCTTTCACAGCACCCTTGATGCCATTGCACAAGTGATGAACAAATACGAAAAAACCTACTTAAGTGTTGAAGGTCACACTGATAGCACAGGTAAAGACAGCTATAACATGACACTGTCGCAGCAACGTGCGCAAAGTGTTAAAGATTATTTAGTTAATCATCAAATTATGTCGGCACGTATTAGCACACGTGGCTATGGCGAAACACGCCCTGTAGCGAGTAATGATACAGCCAATGGTCGTGCTTTAAACCGCCGTGTAGAGATTCAAATCGTACCAAACACACAAGGTTAGGCTTAATGTAGTCTAGATTTGTGGTCAGGTTTGATATGCCCTTTCAAACCTGACATCCCTCCTTGGATATTAATCCCGATTAAATTGCAATTCGCAAAGCTGCTTATACAGTGGGTTACTAGTCAATAGCTGCTGGTGTGTACCTGTCGCTATAATTTCACCCTTGTCCATTACCACGATGACGTCTGCATGTTTTACGGTGGCTAAGCGGTGGGCAATAATAAGTGTTGTTCTGTCTTTCATTAAGTGCTCGAGTGCCGCTTGCACATGAGACTCGCTTTGTGCATCAAGTGCGCTGGTTGCTTCATCGAGTAATAAAATAGCTGGATCCTTTAAAATAGCGCGAGCAAGCACAATCCGCTGCTTTTGCCCACCAGAAAGACGTACCCCTTGTTCACCTAAAAAGCTGTGATAGCCCTGCGGTAGCTGCGTGATAAATTCATCGGCGTGTGCATATTTGGCTGCCGTGTATACCTGCTCGTCACTCGCATGGGGATTGCCATAGCGAATGTTATGCATTACATCGCAGCTAAACAAAATGGGGTTTTGTGCCACCATACCCATTTGTTGGCGTAAACAGTGAAGGGATAATTCTTTAATATTAATGCCAGCTAATGAAATACTCCCTGCGCTCGGATCGTAAAATCGTTGCAATAATTCAAATAATGTTGTTTTGCCTGCACCAGAGGGACCAACAATGGCGACTGTTTGACCCTGTTTTACTTCTAAATTAAGTGTACTAAGTGCTGCATTATCGGGTCTAGATGGATAATTAAATGATACATTGTCAAAACGAATAGCAGGGTGGTCAGCTTTATTTAATTCGAGCTGATCATCTTTATTGTGTGCGGGGTTTTGAATCATACTTTCAACAGCGAGCAGCTCTAACAGTCTTGCTGCCGCACCTGCTGCGCGTTGTAACTCACCGTACACTTCGGCAACTGTTGCAACCGACATAGCCACCATAATGGCATAGAATACAAAGGCACCTAGCTCGCCGCCCGTCATGGTACCCGCGAGCACATCACTGCCGCCTACCCAAAGCATCACGCTGATGGCACTAAAGGTTAGAAAGATCACTGCAGCAATTAAAAGTGAGCGTTGTTTAATACGACTTTTTGCGACTAAAAATGCTTTATTTGTTTCTTCAGCAAAAGCCGCTTTTTCGCGCGCTTCATGACTAAAACTTTGTACGACCTTAATATTTTGAATAATTTCGCCTGCATAAGTACTGATATCGGCAATGGCATCTTGGCTCGAACTTGCTAGTTTACGCACTTTACGACCAAAAATTAGCATAGGAACTAACACCATAGGTACACAGGCAACGACCACTAAGGTTAGTTTTAAATTAGTAATTAGCAGCATAGCAAGGCCACCCACTAACATTAAGCTGCTACGAAGCGCCATAGAAAATGATGAGCCAATAATCGATTGCAGCAATGTGGTGTCGGTGGTGAGTCGTGACATCAGCTCGCCGCTACGGTTTTCTTCAAAGTAGCTTGGGTGTAACGTTACAATTCGCTCGAAAATCGCGTTACGAATATCATTACTGACTCGTTCACCTATCCACGACATTAAATAAAAACGACAAAATGTGCCGATTGCTAATAGGCTGATAAGGCCAATAAGAACCATCACTGCTTGTTGAAGTTGTTCTTGAGAGCCTGCAATAAAGCCATGATCAATAACAAACTTCACTCCTTGGCCGAGTGACAAGTTAACGCCTGCGGTGAGTAATAATGCCCCAAGGGCTGCAAATACCACCCATTTGTAGGGCTTAATAAACGCTAAAACGGGTAACAGGCTACTGAACGCGGCCTTTTCTTTGTTAATTGCCATGCTAGATTCTTATTTGTGAATAGGGTATAGATATGGTTATCATCGCTTTAAAAATCAACAGTAAAATAAGGGATTAGTATGGAATCAACAGTGATAAGCGGTCAATTTAACGTGAAATTAAACCCAATTGGGGGGTATGCGACAGGTCAAGATGGCGTGAATCTTGGCCGTATGTCGATAGATAAAACGTTTACAGGCGCTCTGGAAGCAACTAGCCAAGGAGAGATGCTGAGCGCAATGACGGCAACCCAAGGCAGTGCAGGATATGTTGCTATTGAACAAGTGGTTGGTAGTCTGAATGGCAAACAAGGTAGCTTTGTATTACAACATTTTGGCACCATGGATAAAGGCACAGACAGGTTAATTTTAGAAGTCGTGCCAGATTCAGGCGCTGGTGAATTGGTGGGGCTTACGGGTAAAATGGCAATCCGCATTGAGGCGGGAATTCATTACTATGATTTTGAGTATGAGTTAACAAGCTAATATGCAAAAAATTATTGAATTTAAAAAGAAACGTTTTCTGGGTGGACTTGATATCACTGCGTTAAATCAGAAAGTGTACGAGTTAGGCCAATCTGGCTGGCAGGTTAAAACAATCACCACAGCCACCGGTTTTTATGGTCAAATAACGGCCGTTTTATTGTTAGTAGAGAATAATGAATTATGACACTTACAGAGTGGTTGAGTTTAGTGTTGATTTGTATCATGGGTGCTATGTCGCCAGGGCCAAGTTTAGCGGTTGTGTTAAAGCATAGCCTTCACGGTGGTATGAAAAACGGCATGCTGGCGGCCGTGAGTCATGGTGTGGGAGTGGGGTTTTATGCGAGCGCCTCTTTGCTTGGATTAGGCGCACTGATGACCAAGTTACCTACACTTTATAATGTACTCGTGTATGGTGGTGCCGCCTACCTTGCTTATTTAGGTATACGTATATTACTGGCAAAACCAAGTTCGCAAGCCGTGAAAGTTGAACAAGCCATACCTAGTCAACGCGCTGCGTTACAAGATGGTTTTGCTATTGCGTTTTTGAACCCCAAACTTGCGGTGTTCTTTTTAGCGCTCTTCTCACAGTTTATTGACCCAGAAAATCTCACGTTACAGGTTGGCTTGATCATGTGCTTAACCGTATTTGTACTGGATACTGGCTGGTATTTGTTGGTTGCCTTACTCACAGAAATATCAAAAAAGCGCTTTGGTTTTACTAAAGCGAATCCACTTTTTGAAAAACTACTCGGCATGATCTTTATCGCACTTGCAGTGCGTGTCGTGATAACACTTTAAAGCTCTCTAGTGCTCCTCTCTCAATAGTAAAACATGAGAGGAGCTCCTGCTTATCCCCAGGAAACGTATAGTGCATACGTATTCATCACACAATATTTACCTTTTGGTTACACTTTGTTGGTTGTTTTTTGACAACAAGAATAAACATAACGCCTCCAATGACAACAGAGTGGGAATCCAATGGGGAAATTTAAGCTAAGTGCATTAATGCTGGCAATGGTTGCAGCAAACAGTGCTATGGCAGCGAATGAAGCAGAACGCACATCTGCAAAGGAACTTGATCCTGAGCTTGAAGTAATCGAAGTGCGCGGCTTTAGTCGCAGCTTAATTCAATCATTAAACCAAAAACGTTTTAGTGACACCGTATCAGAGCAGTTATCTGCTGATGACTTAGGTGCACTTCCCGATGTATCTATGGCAGATGCATTAACACGACTACCGGGTATTTCGGCGGTACGAACAGGTGGCCAAGCTGCTGAAATTAATATTCGAGGTTTATCTGGTGGATTCGTGTTTTCGACTCTCAATGGTCGAGAACAAGTATCGACCAGTGGTAGCCGTAGTATTGAGTTCGATCAGTATCCGTCTGAGTTAATTAGTTCGGCAGCTGTGTATAAGTCACCCAAAGCATCATTAATCGAAGGGGGCGTTGCCGGTACTGTTGAGTTACAAACAGCCAGCCCACTGGATAATGACCAGCAACACAAATTTACCGCTAATGTGCGCGGTATGTATAACGATCGTGCTTCAGAGGTTTTTGATGCCACTGAATATGGCGACCGTATTAGCTTTTCTTATCAGGGTAAGTTCTTTGATGATACCCTCGGTGTCGCGCTAGGTTATGCTCGCTTATTCCAACCTAGTGTTGCCACCCAGTTTATCGGTCTAGCATATAACGGTAATAAAGATGTTGACGGACTTGCAAATGACATCGATGGCCCTGCAGATAACCCCGCTAATGAATATATCAGTGAAGGTTTCGAGCTTCAGCATTTAGGTGGTGAAGAAACGCGTAATGGTTATTTAACATCGATTGAATGGGCACCAACCGATAACTTTAAACTGAAAGGTGATGCGTTTTTATCTCGTTTTGATAGCGAATCATTTGCCCGTGGTTTTCGGGTTAAATTTGGTGGCCCGTCAGCTGTCTATGCGAACCCCTTACTTGACGGCAATGCGGTAATCGGTGGGGCAATCAACCGCACATCAAATAGCTTTACCCGTGTTGAAATAGTCAATGATGATAATCAAGATTTTGATGAAGTTGATAGCTATGGAATTAACGCCGATTGGCAAGTAACCGAGCGCTTGAATGTCAATGCTGATGTGTCGTTATCACGCGCGAAGAGTAATTTCCGCAATGGCTTACTTTGGGCACTGGTAGCGGAAGACGCTACAGTTGATAATCCGGTATTTGATACCAATGTGTCACTAAATTATCAATTAAACGGTCTTGATTTACCTGATATTGGTTTTAATCAAGCTGATGCATTCAGCGATATTGATCGCGTTATGCTTAGTAAATACGGCATTTACCCGTATGAAAATGAAGATGAAGTCAAAGCGTTCCGACTCGATTTTAAATATGAGTTAGAGAATAACTGGTTTAGCTCAATTGAATTTGGTGCGCGTTACTCAGACCGTGAGTACAGCAATAATCGGTCAGTATTTGAGTACGGTAACGATGGCGCATTCTCAGCCACTCAACCTCCACTTCGTTTGACTGATGACATGACCACCGTGGTTGATTGGCAGGGTGAGTTTAGTTATTTCCCATCATACTTAGCGATAGATTTGGATAAAGCACTAAACGCGTGGTTCCCTAATGGCATCCCACAACCTGTTCAAACTTGGGGTAACGCTGAGGGGGTTGTTGATTTAGATGGTGATGGTGAGCCTGATACACAAGGTTATACCACTAACTACTCATGGACCATGCTACAAAGTGGTTCAGTGTATGAAGAAGTGGTATCAGCGTATCTCATGCTCAATATTGATACCGAAATTGGCAAACTGCCTGTCACAGGTAACATTGGTATTCGTCGTGTTGATACGGACCAATCAGCGACAGTGCTTGAAAACGTTGGGAGTGATCCACAACTCGGTGCGCAATACATTGTCGATGATAACGGCATTGTTAACGACCTTTATGCACCAAACATATTAGGCATTAAATACACAGACTACCTACCTTCATTAAACCTTAACTTTAAAATCAGTGATGCAACGCAAATTCGTTTTGCTGCAGCAAAAGTGATGGCACGTGCTCCGATTAACCGTTTAGCGGGTGACGCCAGTGCATCGGTTAATAATGATGGCGAAATTAATGGTTCAAGTACGAATAACCCATTCTTAAAACCTTTTTATGCGAATCAATACGATATTTCTTATGAGCAATACTTTGAAGATACGGATGGTGCCTTAGTCGTGGCGGCGTTCTATAAGAATATTGATTCATTCATAGATACGATAGCTATTGAAAACTTTGATTTTAAAGGGAATGGCTTCAACGTCCCTGAGTACATTGTTGACCCTGTAAGCGGTGAGCAAATAGAAACCACTAATGGAGTGTACACAACTGCGGTTAACAATGCTAAAGGGGGGTATATTCGCGGGATTGAGCTTGCTTATACACAAGTTTTCTCTTTCTTGCCATCACCGTTTGAAGGGCTAGGGATTAATGCCAGTTATTCGTATACCGAGAGTGAAGTGCAATCAATCACCGATTTAGGTGGTGATTCTGTTTCGCAAGACTTACCGGGTCTCTCAAACAACGTCTTTAACGGGACACTTTTTTACAGCTATGAAAACTTTGAAACACGCTTAAATGTGCGCTATCGCGATGATTTTGTCTCTGAGCAAGTTGCTGTCAATGAGCAAGTGGTGAACTTTGATGCGGAAACCGTTATCGATTTCCAAACATCGTATCAGTTCACAGATTCATTTGGCATGTTATTACAAGTGAATAACCTGACTGATGAGCCTACACAAAGCTACTTCGGTACAACCAGTAAAACAGGGACCACGCAATTCTTTGGTCGCCAATTTTACTTAGGTTTTACCTATAACCATTGATCAGTAAGCTGGAGATAATAATATGAAAATAATAGCTGATTTTAACCGCTTACTCATTACCTGTAGCATAGCGTTGCTAGCTGCATGTGGTGGTGGAGCTAGTAATGATATTGATTCAGGGCAAGTTTTATTGACCTGTAGCGTACCGCAGATCCCCAATGCAGCGGGTACTGAATGTGTTGAACCACCCCCGATTAATTGTCCGGCCCCAACTGTGCCTGATGAAAATAATGAGAGCTGTGTAGTAGGGGCTGATCCAACACTGCCTGATCCTGTGGTTTTTCCAGCGGATGACGAAGCCATTTTGTTCTATAACCGTACCAGTGATGATGCTTATGAAGGGTATCGTTTGCACACGTGGAATAATGATGTGTGTGATGCATATGCAGCACCGTTTGATGCGACGGATTGGGCAAATGGTCATGAGTACGATGGTATCGATCCGAACTATGGCGCGTACTGGATTGTAAAACTCAAAGACGGCTACAACGAGTGTGCCAACTTCATTGTACATATTGGTACTGAAGGTTCAGGCAAAGCGTTTGGTGATGTCGATTTAAAAATGCCATTGATGCAAGACGATGAAAAGTTCCAACGTATGAACTTTACCATTCATGGTGAACCATCAGTATTTGAATACCCAATTGTTAGCTTAGGTGAGCGTCCGGTGAGTATTTCTGGTGCGTCTGCGCATTGGATTGATCTTTCAACGGTGATTTATAAACCAAGCAATGAGCTTACGAGTATTATTAAATTGCACGCTTCAAGCAGTGCAGATTTAGCTGTCGATGAAGATACTGGTGAGTTAAATGGTCAAGTGGTTGAACTAACATCGACGTCTTTGAACGATGAGCAAGTAGCTAAAGTGCCACACCTTGCTGCATGGAATGCTTACCAAGGTAGCTGGGATGCAGCCGCTGCAAAAGAGCTGATTAAACACCAGTTGGTTGTGGCAGGCTATGATGCTGATGGCAAGCTAATTGAAGCAACTTATGTGCAAACCGCTAAAGCTCTCGATGACTTGTACACCAGCGGTGAAAGTGATGCCAATGAAGCACAACTAGGTGTGCATTACGCCAATAATGGCATTGATATCTCGGTATGGGCGCCTACTGCAAGCAATATGAAATTAGCGCTTTACGATGCTAATAAAACTGAGCTTGAACAACTTGCTATGACCTTTGATAGCACAACGGGTATTTGGTCTAGTAATGTCGATATCAGTCACGATCGCCATTACTACCGTTTTATGTTTGATGTTTATCATCCTACTACCAAGCAAATTGAACGCTTATGGAGCACAGATCCTTACTCTTTAAATGTTTCAACTAATGGTTTATACAGCCAACTAATTAATCTTGATGATGACGATACTAAACCGAGTGGCTGGGATGATCGTGTTGTACCAACCATTGATTACCCCGAACAAGCGGTGATTTACGAAGGCCATGTACGTGACTTTAGTGTTCGCGATGAAACGGTAAGTGAAGCAAACCGTGGTAAGTATCTTGCGTTTACTGAGCTTGATAGTGCGCCAATGCGCCATCTTAAAAAGCTAGCTGATAATGGCTTAACACATTTCCACTTACTGCCACTGACAGATATTGGCACTATTGACGAAGATGCGAGCCAACGTGTAGATATTACAGCAACGTTAGGTGATTTATGTACACGCATTAACGATGATGCCGATGCATGTAAAACCGAAGATAAGAGCGCATTGATTATTGACCTAATGGCTTCATACCTACCGGGGTCTGATGATGCACAAGCACTTGCCAATGCAATGCGTGGTGTTGATAGTTTTAACTGGGGTTATGATCCGCATCACTTTATTGCCCCAGAAGGCTCTTACGCTTCATCGCCTGAAGGTATAGCACGAGTTAAAGAAACGCGTGCGATGATTCAGTCTTTACAAGAAATTGGTTTACGTGTCGTGCTTGATGTTGTTTATAACCACACCACGTCATCAGGTGTCTGGGATAAATCAGTCTTCGATAAACTGGTACCAGGTTATTACCACAGATATAACGAAATATCCGGTGATATCGAACGCTCAACTTGTTGTGAAAATACAGCAACAGAACATGTCATGATGGATAAGTTTGTTGCTGACTCTATGGTGATTCTAGCTCGTGATTTTGGTTACGATAGCTTCCGCTTTGATGTGATGGGGCATATGCCAAAAGCGTCAATTATGACGGCTCTTAGTGCAGTGCAAGCGGTTGACCCTGATACCTATTTCTACGGTGAAGGTTGGAACTTTGAGGAAGTCGCTGATAATCGATTGTTTGTGCAAGCTAAGCAAATAGATATGGCTGGCACAGAAGTCGGTACCTTTAATGACCGAATTCGTGAAGCAATTCGTGGTGGTGCTTTCTTTAGTAATAGTGCGACAGATGGCAACTTAGCCGATCAAGATACGCTTCGCTTATCGCTTGCCGGTAACTTACAAAACTACATTCTTAAAGACTTTAAAGGCAATTCAGCAAAAGGCAGTAGCTTTAGTTGGAATACGCAGCCTGCAGCCTATGCACTGGACCCTGCTGATAGTATTAACTATGTCTCTAAGCATGATAACGAAACATTGTGGGATCAGCTGCAATATAAACACGGCAATAACCTTAATATTGAAGAGCGTGTGCGTATTCACAATATGGCTCTAGCGATGCCATTAATGAGCCAAGGTATTCCATTTATGCAAATGGGTGCGGATATGTTGCGTTCTAAATCAATGGATCGTAATAGCTATGATTCTGGCGATTGGTTCAATTTTGTTGATTTCAGTAAAGAAACTAATAACTGGAATGTCGGTTTACCACCGGCACAAGATAACCAAGCTAAATGGGGCGAAATCGCACCAATTTCAGCAAATACCAATGCGCAAGCGATGGCAAGCGACATTGAATATGCAAGTAATGTATTTACTGAGTTCTTATCAATTCGCAGTAGCAGCCCGCTATTTAGCCTAACCACGGAACAAGACATTTTAGACCGCGTAGGTTTCCATAATATTGGAAAACGTCAACAGCAAGGTTTAGTGGTTATGAGCATTGATGATGGCGTTGGTTTGACGGACCTTGATAGCCAGTATGATGCGATTGTAGTGATTATGAATGGAACCGAGCAAAGCTTATCGCATACGGTATCTACTGCCTACGGTTTTGAGTTACATCCTGTTTTAAAAGCGAGTGTTGATTCAAGTATGTCAGCAGCAAGCTTTATGACAGGTGAGGGAGAGGGGACTTTTACAGTTCCTGCTTACACGATTGCTGTGTTTGTGAAACCACAAGGTGTTACGCAAGGTGAAGGTCTAAGTGCTAATGCTACTGCGGGTGCACCAGATATCGTGCCATTCGGTAGTACAACCGTTTATGTTCGTGGCTCATTAAACGATTGGGGTACGGCAAACGGCTTTGACTATGTAGGTAATGGCGAATATAAAATTGCCATCCCACTTACAGCAGGTAGCTATGAGTTTAAAGTGGCATCTGAAGATTGGTCTACGGTTGATTTTGGTGCGCTTTCTGCAGATGTTGCTGAAGTGATTGAAGGTGAAGACGAGCCACTTGCACGCAGTGGGGCCAATATGACCTTTACTGCAGCAATGGACGCTATCTATGTGTTCTCATTTGATGCAACCGACATCGAGAACCCAGTGCTTAAAGTGTATAACGAGGAGCCATTTGTGGGTACTTCAATCTATGTACGTGGTAATTTAAATGATTGGAGTACCAGTGACGAATTGATGTATCAAGGTAAAGGCGTTTACACCTTCACTAAGCAATTAATAGCTGGCAGCTATGAGTTCAAAGTAGCCTCTGAAGATTGGAAAACGGTGGATTATGGTTCAGGTGAAAGCAGTGCGGTTGTTACCGTAGGAACTGAGAAACTGCTTGCAGTGAAAGGTACAAACATGACTATCGACATTGCAAGGGATGGCCAATATCAGTTTGTATTTGATGCTAGCAACCTTGAAGAGCCACTCATGACCGTGTTTAACGCAGAAATGTTTGGTGAAACCCCTGTCTATCTGCGTGGAAGTATGAACAATTGGGATCCAGTTAACCTATTAACCTATGCAGGCGATGCTACATATAGTACGACAATAGCACTCGACGTTGACGACTATGAATTCAAAGTTGCGTCTAGTGACTGGAACACAGTGAATTTAGGTGGTAGTGGTGAATCGCCACTCGCTGTTCTTGGCGAAGCGGCCTCGTTAGAAGCTGTCGGCGCCAATATCTCATTGAGTATTACACAGGCGGGTAACTATCGTTTTACAGTGCAAGGACCTGATCTGAATAAACTAACAGTAATGGTTGAAGCTGTGGAATAGCTTTCCCAGCAGTACCCTTAAGCCGGGCTTTGCTCGGCTTTTTTTATTTTTATTGAAGCAGAGCTGAAGATTGTTTATGGTCATAAATCACCTATAAAGGAGCCTGTGATGTCAGAGACAAGTATATTGAGCGCCCGCTTTAATCCTAAAGTAAAACAGTATTGGTTATTACTGGGTATGTTTACCTGTGTGATTAGTATGATAGGTATTCCTTTTATCCCTATTGTTGCTCTTATTATTTGGCTGGTGGCAGGGCGTATTCTAGCTGCTATGTCGGCACAGCTATTAACGCGAAAACTGGTCGTTAAACGGGGTGTGTTCTTCAAAGAAGAAAAATCAATACCGCTTGAAAAAATCACTGATGTGGCATTAAGCCAAGGGCCTTTAATGCGCCAGTTTGGTTTGTACCGACTCAGCTTCGAAACGGCTGGGCAATCTGGTCAGGGGGCTTTGGTGTCTTTACTCGGCGTGATTGATGCTGCTGAATTTCGTGAAGCCATCCTAAAGCAAAAGGATGAAATAAGCCAAACAAGCGCTAAGGCTGAGCCACAATCTGAGGATAGCCAGTTAGCGCTTTTGCGTTCACTGACCTATAGCGTAAAAAACATTGAGCAAATGTTAGTTACGCTATTAGATGAAAAGCGTTAAACAGATTGCAACGTTGTGCTGCCAGCTTTTAGCGTAAAGGCTTTTTTGCGATCATTGAGCATGGTGTAACTGGCCGTTTTAATACTGCTTACAAATTGCCATTCTGCATGCGCTTGCTGTTCGGTGAAAGTGACTGTTAAATAACCGCGTTCAACTAGGTTATTATAGGCCAAGTCATTAACCAGTAATGCGATCACTTGTTCCATCTGTGCAACTGTTTCGGCTGATTGGCTGTTGAGTGCCAAATAGTTTTCAAGGCCAGGTGATGATACAGAAGACGTTGCAAACTCAACGCCGGCAGTGAGTGACGCTGCAAACGGATTACTCGCATCGGTAACGAGTTGGCCTGCCCATGCATTGTGAGTGTCGCCAGCGAGGACCACGAGGTTCTTCTCTGCAGTGATTGCCGTGCCAAGTATCACTTCTCTCTCGTAAGCATAACCATCCCATGCATCTAGGTTATAAGGTGCTGTTGTTTCTACCCGTGCTCGTTCTTGTGCTGTCACACTTGGATCCCCCGCTAAAATGTGTCCTTTAATTTGCGCAAGTTCGCTGAATAATACATTGGCTTTTGCAAGTAACTCACTGGGATCATTGCCTCCGGCTTGTGCTATTTGAATTGACATTAATAGTTGCAGTATTTCAAAAGGTAAGTGCATTTTAGTCATTAATACTTGCTGACCCAGTACTTGCCATTGTGTTGTTGCCGTACTTAACCCGTCGGTAAGCCAAGTGAGTTGCTCGTTTCCTAATAGGGCTCTCGATGGTGAACTGATTGCAGCGGCAAAATCGCTTTGTCCTTGTGCACTTGTTAAATCAAAGTCGGCATAGTTTAGTTGTTCATCACGGGCTAAAACACGCGTATCGAGCATGTGCAATGACACTAAATTACCAAATTCAAAACGGCGATAAATTCGTTCTTTATCGGCGACATTGCGTATTGGCATCCATTCAAAATAGGCTTGTAAGGCGTGCAGCTTACGTTCGGTAAAATCGCCTTCTCCTTCGTTATGGTTTTCAGCACCATTTTTCCACGTGTCGTTGGTAATTTCGTGGTCGTCCCACACCGTTATAAATGCGCAATTACCGTGTGCGGCTTGTAAGTCTTTATCTGTACGGTAATGGGCATAGCGTTTGCGGTAATCAGTAAGCGAAATAATTTCTTCACTGTTATCATCGGGCAGTAAGCGTCCAAGTAAGGCTGCATCCTCTGTGGCATAGCCGTTATTACCGTATTCGTAAATGTAATCACCCAAATGCAGTACCGCATCTAAATCGGTTTGCTTAGCTATTTCACCATACACATGGAAAAAGCCTGCGGGGTAGTTGGCACATGACACAACTGCAAATTTTACTTGCTCAATGGTGCCCGTAGGGAGTGTTTTACCTTTCCCAATAGGTGATGTTTTGCCATTACTTATAAAGCGGAAATAATAGGTGGTGTTTGCAGTTAATCCTTGTAGATCAACTTTTAAGGTGAAATCAGTTGCCGCTGTTACGTCGGTCTCGCCATCGTGGCTAATCGTGTCAAAATTAGCATCGGTAGATGCTTGCCACTTGACTTTAATACTGGAGGTTGCGGTATCAAGAGGCGTAACGCGGGTCCAAATTATAAGGCTATCGGCCAGTGGGTCACCACTTGCAACGCCATGGTCAAAACTGACATGGGTGCTGACATCTTCATCGTCGTCTAAAGTGCAGCCCGTTAAGCCTAAAGATAAAACGGCGACCCCAAATCCGGCCGCCGATGCTTTTAAAAAATGTCTTCGTGTAAATGTCATTGCTCTGTACCTGTTAATAGAAAAGTAAGAGCTTATCCGACCAGTGTTACTGTTCTGTGAAGCTAAAAAACGTGGCAGATTTGTTCAGCATTACACGTAATTACTGTGACATTCTCGTAACCTACGCGGGTTAGTGCTTCAGCACTGAGTGTGGCCCGAGCGCTACTTGCACAGTGCAAATAGATTGGTCGAGCAGGGTCTTTTTCAATTTCCATTAGTTTCATTTCAAGCACACCGCGCGGGATATTAATCGCACCTGTTGCGGCTTTTGTGGCATGTTCGGCGGGCTCACGTACATCAATTAATAAACCATGATTTTCGCTTAATTCTTGTTTTGCTTGCTCTGCACTAATGCGGCGCTGATTAGGGGCAACAATTTTCATTAGGTCAGGAATTGGGGTTAGCATACTAATCCTCCATGCCAAGTTTGCGTAATAGGGTGATCATAGGACACCACTTAGTGAATGCCGATTGAATTAAGTTTAGAGCAATAAATACCGTAAACCAAATCCACATAGGATTGTGAAACTGTTGGAGCAACAATGAAATACAGATCATTACACCAGCAATAAGGCGGAGCGCGTCATTTAGTTTCATAATTAAACCTCAATAACAAAGGGTGATGTAATTAATATATTAGAAAAAACTACATTAGTAAATTCTAATATTAGACTTTTCTAATATATCTATCTATACTTTACGGGTATTTAAGAATATAGAGTGGTGTGATTATGAACATCGATTTTGCGGCAATGGCCGACAATGTTGAACAAGCAGAGCAAATATTAAAGATCTTAGCGAATAAAAATCGCTTGATGATTCTATGCTCATTGCAAGAGGGAGAACTGAGTGTCAGTGAGCTTAATGAAGCGGTTCCTCTGGCACAGTCTGCTTTGTCTCAGCATTTAGCTGCACTCAGAAAAGCTGAAATTGTGGCGACTCGTCGTGAAAGCCAAACAATTTACTATCGTGTCGTTGATAAAAGTGTGATGGCTATTTTAGAAACACTTCATGGTTTATTTTGTAAAGGTAGTTAAGGGATGAATGCTATCGATAATGCCGTAAAAAATAGCTTAAGTGGGCGAATTCCAGTCATTATTTTTATAATGGCGATACTGCTTGGTCTCATGGCGCTAAAGCAAACACCACGCGAAGAGGAACCACAAATAGTGGTGCCCATGCTCGATATTTATGTTGCTGCCCCGAATGTTGAAGCCCCAGAAGTCGCTCGGTTAGTGACAGAACCATTAGAAAAGCTATTAGCGCAATTAACCGGTGTTGAACACATCTACTCGACGACACACAGTAATAATGCCGTGGTTACATTGCGCTTTGAAGTGGGCCATGATCGCGAAAAAGCGATACTCGATACGTATGCCAAGCTTTACAGTTACCAGCACACTATGGCGTCAGTGATTACATCGTGGCAAATTCGCCCCGTTGAGGTGAATGATGTGCCAATTGTGATGCTTGGGTTGTTCAGCAAAGACCCAAAACTCTATGATGACTATCAGTTAACGCGTTTTGCGAATGAAATTGCCACAAGCTTACAGCGCATTGAAAATACCAGCGAAGTCAAAGTGATAGTAGGTCGAACTCGGCAGCTCACTATCGACCTTGATGCCAGCGCATTAGCGGCACACCAAACCACTTTAAACGACGTATATTATGCCCTCAAGGTGTCTAACCAGCTGGTTAATGTTGGCAGTGTTGTAGATGGTAAACAGCACATTGCTTTGCAAGTGGGGGATGTATTACGTACTCAGTCGGCAATTGAACACCTCGTTGTTAACGTAGTAAATGGTAAAAGTGTATATTTGAATGATGTGGCGACTGTCGCCGATGGCCCCAGCGAAGCACAAAGTTATCAATGGCTTGCTCAATCAGATACTGAGCAGCAACTGCCATTAGTGACGATTAGTGTTGCCAAGCAAGCAGGCACAAATGCGGTGGCTGTTGCGAATCAAGTGCATGATGTGATGAATCAGCTATCGGTGACATTATTGCCTGATGAAGTTGGCTACACGGTACTGCGTGACTATGGCCGAACTGCCAATGAAAAAGTGAATAACCTCACTTCTAGTTTGGTGTTTGCGGTATTTACAGTGGTTATTTTTGTTGGTGTGTTTTTAGGCTGGCGACCCGCTATTGTGGTCGGTCTTGCGGTGCCTATTTGCTACGGTATTACTTTAACGCTCGATTTCGCATTTGGGTATACCATTAACCGAGTAACCCTGTTTGCACTGATTTTATCTCTGGGCTTACTTGTTGATGATCCTATTACAGGAATCGACAATATCAGTCGTTTTATCACTAAAAAAGGTGATAAAAAACAAAATATTGTTGATGCCATGAGTGAAATTAGAGTGGCTCTATTTATGTCGACTCTAACCATTATGGTGGCATTCATTCCGCTTGCGTTTATTACTGGCATGATGGGCCCTTACATGGCACCTATGGCATTCAATGTGCCTGTTAGTGTAATGGTTTCAACTATGGTGGCGTTTTTTGTGACGCCATGGCTGGCCATGAAATTACTCAAAGCCCCCGTTGATGACAACATGCAATTAGAGGCCAACCCTCATAGTTTATATGAGCGTATTTTGTCGCCATTACTTGAATCTAAAGGCCGTGCAAAACTAGTACTATGGACCACCTTAGGGTTGTTTATCGCCAGTGCCATGCTGCCAGTAATGCGCGCTGTCCCATTAAAGTTGCTACCGTTTGATAATAAAAACGAACTCCAAGTCTTAATCGATATGCCAGAAGGCACCAGTCTTGAGCAAACAGCCGCTTTTACCCGAAAAGTGCAATCGGTCACTTGGCAATTAAATGAAGTGAGCGAAGCGGCAGCGTATGTTGGCCAGCCATCAAGCATGGACTTTAATGGTATGGTCCGTGGGTATTACCGAAGAGAAGCCGCAAACCTTGCTGAGCTTAGAGTATTACTAGTTGATAAAACCGAGCGTGACCATCAATCTCATGGTGTGGTTATGCGCTTACGTGCTGCATTAGCCCCTCTGGCAACCGAGGGTATTGTGCTAAAAGTGGTTGAAGTACCGCCTGGGCCTCCTGTCCTAAGCACCTTGGTGGCCGAAGTATACAGTGATCCATTTGTTGATACACACACGCACCATCAGGCTGCAGCTGCTGTTGCAAATAGACTTAAACAAGAACCGCATGTAGTCGAAGTTGATACCAGTATGGCTGCTAATGCGCCATTACAACGCTTCATAACGGATAAAACCAAAGCGTCGTTATCGGCTGTTTCAACCCAAGATATCGCACACGCTTTAGCGATTGCCTCGCACGGTGAAAATGTCGGTGTGCTGTATGTTAGTGGAGAAACTAACCCTGTCGCTATTAAATTGCAGCTACCATACCAAGATCGTAACCAATTTGCTCAGTTACTCGCATTGCAAGTTCGTGGCGACAGAGAGCTTGCAAAAACCAGCGATGAGTTTGGGCTGCAAAGTGCGCCACGTCCGCTGGTGGCATTATCTGAGTTAGGGGCATTTAAATATCACGATGTTGCAAAACCGATTATGCGTAAAGATCAGCGAAATGTGGTTTACGTCATGGCTGAACTCAATGGCCGGACACCCGCTGAGGTAATTGCCGATGTTAATGCAGATTTAGCGGTTAGCAGTAATGCGTTCAAGCAAAGTGATTGGCAAAGCAGGCATTTTTTTAGTAACGGTGGCACCGCGTCATGGCAATTACCTGCGGGGACAGAGGTCACTTTCAGTGGTGAAGGTGAATGGCGCATAACGATTGATGTATTCCGTGACATGGGGATTGCGTTTGCGTTTGCATTAACGGCCATTTTTATCATTCTGCGTATTCAAACACACTCTGCCAGTTTGTCACTGATTATTATGTCGGCTATTCCCTTGACGGTCATTGGTATCATGCCGGGTTTTTGGTTATTGAATCAATTTGGTGAGCGCAGTATTGCTGGCGCCCCTGAGCCTGTGCTGTTCACTGCAACGGCCATGATAGGCATGATTGCGCTTGCGGGGATAGTTGTGCGTAACTCACTTATTTTAGTTGAGTTTATTAATCAAGCGCGCGGGCAAGGTATGGCTATTAAAGAAGCACTTATTGCAGCGGGTACTGTGCGTATGCGGCCTGTTTTACTGACCGCAGGCACCACTTTATTAGGTAACTTGGTAATCACTTTAGACCCTGTGTTCAGTGGCCTAGCGATTGCGATTATTTTTGGTATTGTGGCATCAACACTGTTCTCATTGTTTGTTGTGCCACTGGTTTATTATTTAGTGTTTGCAAAGGATGCAGCCAAAGAGGAACACGCTCATGCAGGGTAAATCGAAACTTATTGGTTCAATTATCGCGTTAATGGTCATTATTGTTGCGGTACTTTACATGGCTGGCAGCTTTTCTGATAAACAAGCCCCAGGCATAAAAAATCCCGCGGCGAGTGAGTACACAGGTCAGTTACTAACCGTGACATTGGCTGATATTGCACGTGATGAAATTGTGCCAGGGACCGTTATTGCTAAGCAAAATACCCAAATATCATCGCGCGTTATGGCGCAAGTTGAGCGTTTAAATGTGCGTGCTGGTGACACTGTGCGCCAAGGTGATGTATTAATTACCTTGCAACAAGACGATTTTAAAGCACAGCTTGCTCAAAGTGACGCACAAATTAATGCTATTAATGCCTCGCTTACCCAAGCTGAAAAGCAGCTGAAGCGAGTTAATGACCTTTTCAAACAAGGTTTAGTGTCAGTCAGTGATTATGATGATGCGAAAGCAAGGTTTGATAATTTAAGCGCAAATCTAGCCATTGCTAAGCAGCAGCAAACTCAAGCGCAAGTGGCATTGAGTTTTACAAAAATTAAAGCGCCTATTTCAGGCGTGGTCGTAGAGCGATTTGCTGAACCGGGTGATACCGCTACTCCGGGCAAACCGTTACTTGCGATTTATAACCCACAACAATTGCAATTGGCGTTTAATGTCAGGGAGCAGCAAGCTATTAAGTTGGCTGTTGGGCAAACATTAACAGTAACGCTTCCAGCATTATCGACATCTATGAGCGCAACGGTAACCGAAATTGTTCCCGTAGCTGATAGCGCAGCGCGCAGTATGGAAATCCGCTTAGAAACGCAGGCTCAAATAGGGTTAATGCCGGGATTGTATGCGCAATTACGTTTACCATTGGTCACTGCCAAAGGCGTATTGATTGACCCAAGCTGGGTGCATCAATATGGTCAATTAAGTATGGTGTATGTGAAAAAAGGCGGTCATATTGTGCGTCGCTACGTACGCTTAGGCGAAATGGTGGGTAATAAGCAGCACATCGTTGCAGGCTTAAACCCTGGTGATGTGCTGGCTGTCGATTATTAATGTAACCAGTTTATATTTAGCATGGGACTTTAACCGTCGCTATTTTTTCGCCTTGAATGTCATGATAGTGTTTTTCACATAAATGATTATCCCAACCTCCTGAACTTCCTCCAAAAATAGGTGAGTGGCTGCTGCCACTGCCTATGGGAGTTTTAGATGAATGAGATAAATTTTGATCCAGTGCTTCTTCCAGGCAAGAAGAGATCTCCTTCACTCCCCTTTTAGTTAGCAGAGAGAGTGTATATCCTTCGAACTTCGTAAATAATGGATTTAATTCGACATCTAATCCCCTGAATTCTTTAATCCACTTTACATTAAAAACCACTTTATAACCTGTGCTGTCAGGTACATCAGAGTGGGTAGGTAAATCAACTATGGTATTGAAGTTGCGTGATACTTTTTTCCAGCTACCTTGATATGAAAACCCTAAAGCAAACAGCGAAAATCCCGTTGAATCCATTTTATCTGTCATGAAGGCAGATTCTGGGTTTTTAAAATCTCGATAAACTTTATCATTTAACTTCGTTTGTAATTCTGAAGCTGTTTTTCCGCCATATGCAGCATTAACTGCGCTTTTTATGTGTGAAGGACATGTCTCAGAGTTAGTTTCGCTTATTGACATGAAGTTATTCGTGGTGTCGGAAGAGCTGCTTACAGGTTGCTGCTTAATTTGCGCTTGAGCTTCTTTTATAAAAGTAGAAAAGTTTTTATCAGTTATTTTGACTTTGTTTATAACTGATAAATCATTACTTGCTGGTGAGATATTTTGACTATATTTCTCAAGGTTCAAAGCCGGTAGGCCTTGGTTTTTATAACTAATCAAAAAAACAAAGTGGTTATCGCTTTGTGTGTCTGCAATAATTACTTTTTTACTGTCGGCATAACACGCTTCATTTCCTAAAGTCATTTCGTGCTTTGGATTCGATGACTCACAACGCATGTGTGGTGACTCTTGATTTGCATAATACTTAGCTTCGTTATAACTGCAGTTTTCACATAAATGCAGAGTAATATCTTTTTCAATAGCACTTACAGTGTTACTTATAAGAGTTAAAAGTAAAAAATAAAAAAAGAATAGTTTCATCGTAGCTCCTTGCTTTGATTTAATCTTATGATGTTAACTTTGTGAGTGTGTTTTTATTATAAAAAAGTGAGCGCACTTTTATCTTGTCAATCAAATAAAGGTTGCTATCTCGTCCAGTGGCTTTTTCACTAAGGCATGCTCAGGCAGGGTTGCATCAGCACTCGGGTAGCCTGCGATAAGGAGCATATAAGGGCGTTCGTTATCTTTATCTCGACCACAAACCTCGGTTAAAAAGCTCATTGGTTTTGGCGTATGCGTTAGTGTGGCAAGTCCTGCTCTGTGCAGGGCTTGAATCAAAAAGCCTGTGGCAAGGCCGACAGATTCATGCACATAATAGTTGGTGTTTTTATCATCGGATGTAATACCGCCTTTCTTTTGACTGAATACAGCAATAAGCCAAGGGGCATGCTCAAGGTAGGGTTTACTGGCATCGGTGCCAAGTGGCTTTAGAGCGTTCAGCCATTCTTCGCCAGCACGGCCTTCGTAAAAGGAGCGTTCCAGTTTTTCTGCCGCATCACGAATTTGTTTTTTAACGTCATGACTGTGTATCGCAACAAAGTGCCAAGGTTGATGGTTTGCGCCACTCGGTGCAGTACCTGCGGCTTTAATACAGGTTGCAATTATTTCTTTTGGGACTGGGCGGTCACTAAAACTGCGAATACTGTGTCGTCGCTGACTCACGGCTAAAAATTCTTCTGCACGCTTGAGCATTTCGTCGTGAGGGTATTCAATAAAATCATTGAGTGGCTTATTTTTGTGTTCTTGCATGGCTTTTCGCTTCTTATCTGTTAATGATGTATCACATTATAGTTGTGTATGCAGGTTTCGGCGGTAGTCTTCTAACTCATTACTTAACCAGTCTTTTGATGTAAGTAACGTGCCATTGCTAAGTCTGACTTTATAGGGCTTACCGCTCCATGAACTTTTACTGGCGAGATTCTCTATAAACTTTTCGGCGGTTTTAGCGTAACGAGTTGCTTTACTGTATTTCATCGCCAAGTGCTCGGCGGCATCTTTACTTGAATGTTCGGTCCCGTTGCGAATAAAAATAGCATCGCTCTGCGCCACAAAATCTATTAAATGATTAATCTCTTGCTCTGCAGTGTTGGCATAACTTAATTGACTAACAGATAGTAACATCAGGCTCAGTAGCCAATATCCTTTGATCATTACTTTCATTGTGCTTCTTGCTCTATCGTGAGGGTTGCAATTATGGGGTTGTGATCTGAACTTTCAAGCTCAGGCACAACCGTTGTTTCTATTTTGACACCACGTACCCACACTTGGTCAAGTGCTAATCCAAATGCTTTGGTGCGTTTATCGTCTAAATAGATGGCTTCATGTAAACCAAGGTTTTTGAGTGTCTGTGTGACGAGTTGTTGTCTTTCATCACTCCAGGTGTTGAGGTCGCCAGCAAATATAATGGGGCCGGTGTGATGGCGCATAATGTCTGCGGCATCATCGAGTTGTTGTTTTAAGTCGCTAATGCCAAAGGTAAAGTTTATAGCGTGTAGGTTAACACTGAGTAATAACTGTTGATTTGGTAAGGCATATTCAACGATATTGGTCGCTTTTGGGCTGCGCAGCCACGGTTCTACATGCGTTAATGTACAGTGTACTGTAGCTGGCCAGCGGCTTAAGGTCATGACACCAGATTGCACGTTACCACTTTTATAGCCTTTGGCAAAACGCCAATAAGGCTTTAGATTGGTAAGGGTTGAGTCTTTAATGGCTTCTTGTAATAAGACAATATCTGCACTTTCATTGAGTGTGTTTAAGTCGTTGAGTAAGCCGTCAATTTGGGCTTTATAAATATTCCAACTGAGCAGTTCAAATTGATATGGCAATATATAGTGTCCCGCATAAGTTTGCAGACGGCTTTGTGCTAATTGTTGCTGGCAGCCAGCTAAATTAGCCGCCGTTTTTGTGAGCCCTTGTTGTTCATCAGAAAGTGGCTCACTTGAAAGACTGTGCCAAGATAATAAACTCAAAAACAATAAGTGCAGATACGATGCCATAATGCCCCTAAATTGCTGACCTAACCGTTAGTTGAAGACAACTTAAGTTTAGTTCAAAGTAAGCATGCTAAAAAAGAGATGCTTTTCTGGTACTCAATCACATATAAACACTGCGATGTTTTACTCATAACGCAGCGCATCAATTGGGTTTAAACGCGCAGCCTTAATAGCGGGCGCTAAACCAAACACAATACCAATCAATGAAGTAAAGCCAAACGACAGCATAATCGCCCAACCCGGTATGTAGGCTTCTGGCATGCTCGGCACTAATATTGAAATCAGTGCGGCAGCGCCATAACCAATCGCTAAACCAATTAAGCCGCCAAACAGCGATAGCACGACAGCTTCAACTAGAAATTGCAGCATGATAAAACCAGGTGTTGCCCCTAAGGCTTTTAAGGTGCCGATAACGCGGGTACGTTCCGTTACCGAAACCAGCATGATATTCATCACACCAATTCCACCGACGACTAGGCTTATACCTACAATTCCAGCGGTAATGGCAGTTGCGCTACCTGTAAATTTATCAACATTAGCACGGACTTTTTCCGCGGTCTCAAATTCAAAGTCGTCTTCATCACCGTCTTTTAATTTATGAAGTTGTCTGAGAATTCGACGAATTTTAGCCAACACTTGTGCTTCGTTAGCGTCGTCTTTTAAGCGGAACATCATTTGTACATTCGTATCAACGCTACCCCCTTCGAGGGCACTCATGGTGCTGATCGGAATATTAATATAATCGTCTTGATCAAAGCCAAGTAAGCTCCCTTGCTTTTCAGCAACACCAATAATGCGAAACCACTCACCGCCCAGTTTAATGTACTCGCCAACGGGGTTGTCGGGTAAGTTAAGCTTTTCAATTATCGATGGACCAATAAAAGCAACGCGACGGCGCTTTTCGTCATCTTCTGCGCGAATAAATCGGCCTAATTCAGGGTAGGTACGGTAGGCTCTTTGATAATCTTGTTCGGTGCCCATCACTCGTGACGAGTGGCTTTTGTTGCCATATTCAGCAGCGCCAGAAAATCGCCATGTAAACATTAATGCAGTGAAGGTTTCAGCCTCTTTTATTCGCGCCTTTAAGGTTAAGAAGTCGCTATAAGTAAGCTTGGCTTGCTGTCCCACCATTTCTTTTTCAACACTGGTATAGGGCTTTATATTAGTTACATCTGGAGACATATCAGCGAGTTGGTCATTAATTTGTTTGGTAAAACCCTGCATAACGGCCACCACAGTGACAACCGCAGCGACCCCAATGATGATCCCTAAACAGGTGAGGGCACTGCGCATGGCATTGGCTTTAATTGCCATGAGTGCCGCTTTACTTCCTTCCATTATTGCAATAGCAGATCTAAACATGCATCCTTGCTCCTTCACCTTTACGAGTGTCGCTCACCACTTTCCCATCGACGAGTCGAATAACGCGTTGACAATGGTCGGCAATATCTTGCTCGTGAGTCACTAAAATAATGGTGTGGCCTTCGTTATGTAATTCATCAAATAGGGCCATGATCTCGGTGGTCGTTTTGCTATCTAAGTTACCGGTTGGCTCATCACCAAGTAGAATGTGTGGCTTGGTTACGAGCGCGCGGGCAATGGCTACACGTTGTCGTTGACCGCCAGATAGCTGGCTAGATAAATGGTTCACTTTATCGCCAAGGCCAACACGCTGTAATGACTCAAGCGCTTTTTTTTTGCGTTCTTTCGCGGAGATAAAACGATAAACGAGCGGCTGCATAACATTTTCCAGTGCGGAAGCGCGGGGTAATAAGTTAAAACTTTGAAATATGAAACCCACGCTTTCATTGCGTTGATGAGCAAGCTCAGTTTCACTCATTTGTTTAACTAACTTATCTTTTAAATAGTAATCACCACTGGTTGGGGTATCTAAACAGCCAAGCAAATTCATTAAGGTTGATTTACCTGAACCCGATGGGCCGATGATGGCAACATACTCATTTTGTGCAATTTCGATATTGATGTCATCCAGGGCTTTGAAAACTTGCTCGCCCATTTTGTACTGTTTATTAATATTAGTCAGTTTGATTACCACAGACATCAGGATGCCCCTTTTACAAGGCTGTCTTTAATTGCCACGGTATCGCCATCTTTTAATGAACTAAGCGGTCTTGCAGGACCAATCACAATGCGCTCACCCACCGTTACACCCTGTGTTATCGCTTGCTCTATATCTGATGAAATTCCCACCTTAACAGGCGATTTAGTGACGGTGTTATCGGCGTTTAGCTTCCATACAAAGTAGGTATCGTCTTCCTTTTGAATTGCTTCAATGGGGAGTTTTAAACCATTTTCGGTAATGCTTGTGGCAATTTCAGCTCGGCAACTCATACCAGCATAAAGTTGACGCTCAGTGGCATCAAGCAGCACTTTGACTTTAAACGATAGCCCTTGTGAACCTGGTTGGTTTTTTGCTGAAGTGCCAATGTTTATGACTTTTCCTGTAAAGGGTTGATTAGGGTAGGCTGCGGCATAAATGTCGGCATGTTGATTTAACTTTATGCCAGCAATATCAGTTTCATCAACCCGTAACTCCGCTAAAATTGCACTGGGGTCGGCGACTAGCATTAGGTCTGAACCAATAATGTTTGTCGTACCGGCTATCACGGTCTCACCTTCTTTAATGTTGACAGAAGCGAGTAGCCCACTCATGGGTGCGCGAAACACACTTTTATTTAAACGGTCTTCGGCAATCAGCAACGACGCTTGTGCTTGATGATAGGCTTCACGTTTCGCTTCAATATCAATTTCGGCTAAATCACGCGCGTTTTGTAGGTTTTCATACACTTCTTGGCCTGCAAGCCCGACTTCATAGAGCTCTTTTTGTCGACTTAATTGTCGCTCAATATTTTTCAGGCGTGTTTCGCTGTGTTTAATATCAATCTCGGTTGCACGCAACACCGCTTTGTTTCGCGCCACCTCAGATTCAAATGCAGTGGTATCAAGGCGCATTAAAATATCGCCTTCGGTGACACTTTCACCTTCTTCAACAAATACCTTCGCAACCCGCCCAGTGACTTCTGAGCGTAACTGTACTTGGGTGTTAAATACCAGATTACCAGAGGCCAAAATTGAATCAGCAATACTACCTTGTTCAACGCTTGCTACATGCATTTCAGGCACTTTTTTGCTGTTTGTTATTTGCTTAGATATGAGTAATGCTGCAAATGCCGTGATAGCAAGGCCAATAATGATGGCTTTTTTCATGTTACTTCCTTGTGGGAGTAAGAGCGGCAATGCCGCTCATTTGATAGCTAGATGATTGCAATAACTGTCCAAATACCGTAGATCGCGATACTGGGTAGGGCAGCAAACAGGAGTGCTTTATTAAAGTTGAAGTTAGTCCAACACTTTAAACCGACTGCCGCTAGTACAATGCCCCAGATAGAGAAAATGTTTAGGCTTTCAAGCATGCTATAAAAAGGATGACCGACCTCAAGGCCGATGAGCAATTGATTGATTGAGGCATAATTAAAGAGGGTTGGTGAAAGCTGGTTGTTGCTGGCAGTTAAAACGAGGATCAATATACCCAAGCTTGAAATAACCATTGGCATCATGGTCCACACGCCAAACCCATACCACGCACCGTAGCTATAGTTAGCCTCTGGATCTTGCTTTGATACAAATAGGTAGTAACCCGCCATCAATGCATTAATAACAGCTAAGCCAATAATACCACCAAAGAGCGCAAACCATACCTGCATATCAAGCGTTTGCTCCATGCTTTGACGGATCATTTTTTGCTCAGCAATTGTGGCATCAACACTGGCTGCAGCGACTTGCTGATCGATTAAAAACTGAGGATCTGCTTTGTTATAAAAAGCGAGCATACTTGCCGCGAGCATGCCTGCAAGTAATATGAAAGCAACAAAAGACCAGCCTTTTGCCTCCTTCACTCCATTAAACGCTTTGCTTGGGCTGATAAAAATATCAACTAGTGCTGTCACTGCATTCGACGATTTCATTATTATTCCTTGTTAAGTAACATTTATTTTTAGGTACTAAAATACCCTGATTTATTATTAATTAGAAGTCTGATTTGTAACTATATGTTAACAGTTGTGAATAGGGAAATTGTGTTATTCTTTAAAGAGTAAGATAGGTGTAATAATCAAGATTAAGTAGGTATATATAGTGAATAACAATGTGCGTTGTATTGATGAATTAGTACTGGGATTTTGGCGCTTGCTAGATTGGCAAATATCACCACAGCAATGCTTAAGCTTTTTAGAGCAAGCCATTGAAGTAGGGGTTACACACACTGACCATGCTGATATTTATGGTGAATACGGCTGCGAAGCTGAATTTGGTAAAGCGTTACAATTAAAGCCGAGTATTCGTGATGAAATAAAAATAATCACTAAATGTGGAATTAAACCCGCATTTCCCAGTTTAGGCTTGCAAGGCAAAGCGAATCATTATGACTCGAGTGCAGCCCATATCATCGCATCCGCTCAGCAATCGCTTAAACACTTTAATACCGACCGATTAGATGTGTTATTGATACATCGCCCTGATTATTTAATGAATGCAGATGAAGTAGCTGAAGCATTCAATACTTTAAAAGCAAATGGTGATGTTATTGACTTTGGTGTTTCAAACTTCACGCCGTCACAACTCAGCTTATTGCAGTCTCGTTTAGACTTTGATTTAGTCACGAATCAAATAGAGTTTTCGCCTTATGAGATGAAAGCGCTTGATGATGGGACTTTGGATCAATGCCAATTACTTGATATTAAACCCATGCTTTGGTCACCTTTAGCGGGCGGGCGTTTATTTTCAAATGACGATGAAAAAGCAGTGCGTTTGCGTGCGGTGTTGGAGCAAGTTGGCAACGAAATTGGAGCCAGCTCTATCGATCAAGTTGTGTATACTTGGTTACTCATGCACCCAAGTTTGCCATCGGTAGTATTGGGTACAGGCAACATTGCCCGGGTTAAATCAGCCGTCGCAGCGAAAGAATTCACGATGAATCGTGAGCAATGGTATCGTATTTGGCAAGGCTCTACAGGCCACAGTGTGCCATAATTTTAAAGTGCGCTTTAACGAGAAAAGGGCCTTTCGGCCCTTCGTGTTGCAGCAAGTAACACATTCTTTTTTAAAGCGTAAAGTCAACTGCGTAAGCGACATACACTTTTACATCAGAGCCATCAATGTCTGTGTCAGACACGCCAAATGTAAAGCCGTCTTTTGACACAGAAACACCGTAGTCAATGATATTATCATCACCAATGAAATCGCCTGAGTAATGACCCAGATGAAGAGCCATTTCTGCACCGGTACTGCCAACTGGGAAGCTATAGTCAGCATTTAAGTATAAAGAATCTCCAAAATCTGTACCGTCACCGCTGGCTGCTGATGTAGCAAGGATTGCAGCACCAAAAGTGAAACTACCCATGCTGATGCTACCGTAGATCTCTGAAAAGTCAGCGTCAGTATAAGATGCTGCATCAGGGTAAGCATAATAAATGTAGCCAACATCGTAGCTAAATGTTTCATTGATATCACCGCCAAAACCTGCATAAAGGTCTAGCTCGTAAGTCATGTCGTCAACCCAGCTGGCATTCGATACCCAAGTACCTGCGTAAAAGCCAGATTCACTTGCGTAATCAATACCGCCCTGAATTGCAGCATCACCCCCAGTTTGCTCTTGACCACGCCATAAATAGTTTGAAGTAGCCGCAGCGTTTGCTGTTACTTCTGCATAACTATATGTTGAGCTCAAAGTTAATAGCGCAATGGCGCTTGCTACGACCGTTTTTTTTAGTTTTAGCATGTTTCTCGTATCCTGTTGTTATGTTGATTTGCCCCATTTCAGATTGCAGTCTGGTTATTATTTGAGGACAGTTTTTATGTGTTGTCTGGATACGATGTAGCACTGGTTGTGCCAAGTTAATTCTGAAAGGGATATTTTATGTTTAACTGCTTTAAAAACAGCCTTTTAAGCGTGTTATTTTTTAAAGTTTAGATTTATTTGAATTGTTCATGCGCACACCTGTGGTGCAAAAAATAACCCGGTTGCACAATCGCGAAGCAACCAGGTTTTTCTTGTTTGATAGAGACTTAGCCAAAAATGGCACGCATTAGGCTGATTGTTTCTTCAACGCTACGGCCTTTTTCAACTTCGCTAACGATAGAGTCTCGTTTTGCTTTTATATGCTCGGGGATATCGTCACTTGCAAGCGCGCGGTCTACTAAAATCTCAGCAGACTCTTTGCCGCGACGCACGGTTTTTTTGCCTGCAGAACTGCCCGTGCTCTTCGGTTTGCTAAGCAGTTTAATGTAGTTAGAGTTATCAGCCGTGGTGTTATCGGCATAATAGAAAAAGCACGGTAGTAACGCTTTTATCTCAATAAGTGATTGTTCATGATCATTTGCTGCAGCAGCCATTTTAAACCAAGGCATGCTATGAATTGCTGTAACCACGTCTTGCCAATAACGTTCAAAATCACGGTTGTTTAATTTAGGAACTCCCAACGAAGCACAAAGCGCATCAAGCTTACTATTTGTAATAGGCGTAAATACATCTGGGCGGCGCATTGCTAATAAGCGTGTTGCAGGCGCAAGAGTTGGTTTCTCTTCGCTGCCTGTAAAGGCCATAAAGTAAGCAACCATAAAATGTTGATAGTGTTCTTGTGTCACATCGCCTTCTAGGGGAATGTGCGCTAGGGCTTCGTCAAAAGCCGCAGGCAGGTCGCTCAACATTTGATGGAACCCTTTGGCGCTTTTGGTTGAAGCAAACCATTCAACATCAAAGTTATAGCTACTTGGGTCAAGAGAAGCCGTGTGTTTGCCTGCAAAAGCCAAGCGGTCTTCTGGAATCATTTCTTTTAAAGTTTGTGATTTAATTGCGCCAATGTAGTTTGCTAAACGTAATTGCTCATCAAGCGCAATGAGCTCTTTATGTTGCTCAATAAAGCCAGTAACAACAGGCCAAGGTGCAACGCGCAGCGTTTTCAATTGCAAGAAGCTAATGGCAGAGATCAGTAAGTCGTGAAGTTTTTTTAATGTCGGTAACTGCTTATCTTCTAATAAATCATAGTTAATACGATCGCGGCTTGCACTGAGTAGCTCATAGCACCAACCTAAAAAGTCTTCTGGGTGGTTGTCTACTTTCACGGCCATTAGGTTGAGGCTTAGCTCTGAAGATTGCTTGAGAATATTTTGATAAATTTGACTTTCTTGCTCGCTAAGCGCCATTTTTGACGGTGAAATAAGCAGTTTCTTCATGCCTTGTAGACTCTCCAGTTTGATATATTTTTTAGTCACTTTATTTTAGCTTAAATAAGCTAACAGCAACAGGGGCGTGCATCATACCGAAGAATACAGGGGATGCAATCTTGATAAGTTAAATCTGCACAAGATTGCATTTAAAGGCGTTAATCTGCTTCGTCTAGTGAAAATAATTGCTCGACAGTTGTATTAAACTGCCGGGCTATCTTTAATGCAATGATCACTGAAGGCGTAAAGCGAGACGTTTCGACCGTACTAATTGTTTTACGTGAAACAGCGATAGCATCGGCTAGCTCTTGTTGCGAAAGCCCTGCGGCTTTGCGATATTTTGCAATATGATTTTGCACTATTGCTCCTAGTCTCTACTTTGCCAAAGAATTGAGATGCCATATATTAAACTCATTTCAGCCAGGTAAAAGGTAGCCATCATGCTATGAGAAACATCTAAAGCTAACTCATCAGACAATAAATACACCGCACCCATACTAAAGAGTAAACCAAGTACAACATGTTTATAGGCAATGGTGTCAATCGTATTTAAAAACTCATCTTTATAAGTAAGGCGATATTTCATTTTCCATGTAAATCCACCTCTTATCACAAACATACAGAATGATCCCAGAAAAGCAGCACTGCCTAAAAACAACAAGGGGGCCGATGTTTGATTAAGCGCAGGGTAAACACTGATAATGAGTAGAGTGATCCCCATAAACACTGAAAACCATGCATTTTGGCTCATAAATTTCTCTTCCGTTTGGATATCTTGCTTTGACATAAATCTTCCTTTTAATTTTAATTGTAACCTCTAGGTATCAATGTAACCTTTGGGTATCATCTAGTCAACTATTTAATGTAACCTAAAGGTTTCAAAATATTTCAGCGACGATTCATATTTGTCTACCTAAGCTTGCTGAATAGCCTTTTTATTTGTTTAGCAATGATTTTCGGCTTAACACCCGCTATGATATGAACAATGTTTGCCCATTTTTAAGGATGATTATGAAAACCTTACTAAAGATTATTGGTGTCATATTCGTATTACTAATTGCCTTAGTAATCGCCGCACCGTTTCTTATCCCAACTGATGCAATCTTTAACAAAGTCTCGCAGCAAGTTGAACAAACGACGGGTCGAAGCCTCACCATTAACGGTGATAAAAAACTGTCGGTTTTCCCTTCGTTGAAGCTTGAACTGAATGATGTGCATTTTGCTAATATGCAAACGGGTTCACAAAAAGACATGGCAAGCATGCAACAGTTGGCCATTCATATTCCCTGGATGTCGCTTTTCGGTGGTGAGTTTAAACTTGATAAGTTCGTTATCAACGAGCCAACAATTTTGTTAGAAACTGATAAAAATGGCAAAGCTAACTGGCAGTTGTTTGATGGCGTAGCCGAACAACCAGAGACTGAGCAACAAAAGAGCTCAGGAGCTGTAAATTTGCCTGATAACTTTGATATTCAGTTAGGTGAAGTGGCAATTTATGGCGGAACCTTCACGTATCTAGATGGTAAAACGGGCGCAAAACAACAGATCAGTGACTTAGAGCTGGCTATTTTACTCCCATCACTGCGTAAAACATTAGAGCTTAGAGGCGGGATTACCTATATGGGGGAGCGCTTTGAACTTGATGTAACCCTTGATACACCCGTGAAAGTGATTGAAGGAGCGACTTTTAATGTTAGTACAGAGGTTGATTCACGTTTGGTGGATATGACTTTTAAAGGTGCGATTGCTGAAATGGGTCAAGATGTACAAGGTCAATTGTCTATCAGTGGTGATTCGGTTAAAAATATTGCTAATTGGCAAGGTGTGGACTTAAATGCCAAAGACAATGCTTTTAATGCCTTTAATGTTAAAGGGGCCATGCATCTACAAGGTGACAAATTCAAACTAACAGAGCTTTTGGCAACATTAGATGAATTACAAATCAAAGGTAAAAGCGACATTAATCTTGGTAATCGTTTAGCGGTCAATGCGGATATTGATTTAGGCATGCTCGACTTAAATCCGTACCTTCCAGAAGGCGTTGCAAAAGAGGCACAACCTTTACCTGCAGAAGATGCACCCGCTCAGCCTATCGTATGGGATGATACTAAAATTGATTTAAGTGGTTTAAATGCCTTGGATGCGAGTGTAGTTGTTCGCTCAAGTGGTCTAAGAGCCAAGAAGATCACACTCGGTGAGAACCAATTCACTGTAAACCTTAAAAATGCTGTAGCGAAAGTAAGCCTAGACAAATTTGTTGCTTATGAGGGCAATGGTAAAGGTGTTATTACACTCAATGCAAAGCAAGCTCCTTATACAATCTCAACTAACTTCGCTTTAGATAAAATAGATGCGCAGCCATTATTAACTGACGCAGCAGGTTTTGATAAGTTAATGGGTAAAGGTTCATTAAACTGGAATTTAACGACAACGGGTCAAAGCCAGAAAAGCTTTATTAATGCGTTGAATGGTAAATTAGCATTTGAATTTGCAGATGGGGCAGTTAAAGGCGCAAACATTGCTGAAATGGTCCGTAAAGCAAAAGAGCTAATCAAAGGTAACATAGGGGCCGTATCAGAAGGTCTTGATACAGGCTTCGATAACTCTGAGCAAACAGATTTCTCAGCGTTAACAGGCAGCTTTAATTTCACTAATGGGGTGGGTGAAAACCGTGACTTGTCATTATTAAGCCCGCTTATTCGAATTTCGGGGGCTGGTAAGGTGGATTTACCGATGACCAACGTTGATTATCGTCTCGTGACAGGCATCGTTGATTCAATTGAAGGGCAAGGTACTACAGATGACAGCACAGGCTTTAAAATTCCACTGCGTATTAAAGGCCCATTCCATGATGTGGGTTATAGCCTCGATGTGAGTGATGCGGCCAAAGAAGAAGTGAAAGAAAAAGCGAAAGATAAAATAAAAGATAAGCTTAAAGGCTTATTTGGAAATTAATAAAAATTTAATTTAATCCTTAAAGCAGGGCGCATCGGCGCCCTGTTTGTTTTATAATCAATAACAAACCAGTCAACGGTTGTAAGCCCACCTTGATATAGCGACCCTTTATTATAAATTAATTAAAAAATAACCTACCACTTCATTGCTATTGCTGATACAATTGCCCGCCCTTAAGAGACAACTCGTGTGTTTTTTGAGTGGAATTTAACCGAAATGTCTTGATTTTAAACAAAATTAAGGCGTGTTGTAATATCTACACCGGAGGTCATTAACATGATCCAAATGCAAACTCAGCTGGACGTTGCTGATAACAGCGGCGCTCGCAAAGTGCAGTGTATTAAAGTCCTTGGCGGTTCGCACCGTCGCTATGCAGCGGTTGGCGATATCATCAAAGTTTCTGTAAAAGAAGCGATTCCTCGCGGTAAAGTGAAGAAAGGTGATGTTAAAAACGCAGTAGTTGTGCGTACTAAAAAAGGCGTTCGTCGTCCGGACGGTTCTTTGATCCGTTTCGATAGCAATGCGGCTGTTATCTTAAATGATAACTTACAGCCAATTGGTACTCGTATCTTCGGCCCTGTGACTCGTGAACTTCGTACTGAAAAGTTCATGAAAATCGTTTCACTAGCACCAGAAGTACTATAAGGAGTCTATCATGGCAGCAAAAATCCGTCGTGATGACGAAGTAATCGTACTAGCCGGTAAAGACAAAGGTAAGCGCGGTAAAGTGCTTTCAGTTGTTACTGAGTCTGGTCGAGTATTTGTCGAAGGCATCAACTTAATCAAGAAGCACCAAAAGCCTGTTCCTCAGTTGAACCAAGCTGGCGGTATTGTTGAGAAAGAAGCGTCTATCGACGTATCAAACGTTGCGATCTACAACTCGGAAACGGGTAAAGCAGATCGTGTAGGTTTCAAGATTGAAGATGGTAAGAAATTACGTATCTTTAAATCTACTGGTAAAACTATCTAATAGTTGGAGTAGAATGATGGCGAAACTGCATGAAGTATATAAAGACAAAGTAGTGGCTGAACTTCAAGAGAAGTTTGGTTTCAGCTCTGTCATGCAAGTCCCTCAGATCGAAAAGATCACATTAAACATGGGTGTGGGCGAAGCTCTAGCTGACAAGAAGATCCTAGATAATGCTGTTGCAGATCTAGAAGCAATCTCTGGTCAGAAACCTCTAATCACTAAAGCACGCAAATCTGTTGCTGGCTTCAAAGTGCGTGAAGGTTACCCAATTGGTTGTAAAGTAACCCTACGTGGCGAGCGTATGTGGGACTTTTTTGAGCGTTTGGTTTCAATCGCTATCCCACGTATCCGTGACTTCCGTGGTGTAAGTGCTAAGTCTTTTGATGGACGTGGTAACTACAGCATGGGCGTACGTGAGCAAATCATCTTCCCAGAAATTGATTATGATAAAGTAGACCGTGTACGCGGTATGGATATCACTATCACTACTTCTGCGAAAACAGATGAGGAAGGCCGTGCGTTGTTAGAAGCGTTTAACTTCCCATTTAAGAAATAAGGGTAGGGTTATGGCAAAGAATTCTATGAAAGCGCGCGAAGCAAAGCGCACTAAATTAGTTGCTCAGTATGCTGAAAAGCGTGCTGCACTAAAAGCTATCATCAGTGATGTGAAAACATCTGACGATGATCGTTGGGACGCGGTATTAAAGCTACAAGCTTTACCACGTGATTCTAGCTCTTCACGTCAACGTAATCGTTGTAACGTTACGGGCCGCCCACATGGTTACCTTCGCAAATTCGGCATGAGCCGTATTAAAGTTCGCGAAGCAGCTATGCGCGGTGAAATTCCTGGCCTTAAAAAGGCTAGCTGGTAATAGTATCACGGGAGTAAGACTATGAGCTTGCAAGATCCTATTGCGGATTTGTTTACACGTATCCGTAACGGTCAGTCAGCGAAGAAAGTATCAGTAACGATGCCAACTTCAAAACTGAAAGTAGCAGTAGCTAAAGTATTAAAAGATGAAGGTTATATCGCAGATTACGCTGTAAGCGGTGAAGCGAAGCCTGAGCTAGCAATCGAATTAAAATATTTCGAAGGCAAAGCTGTTATTGAAAATATCCAGCGTGTTAGCCGCCCTGGTCTACGTATCTATAAGAAACGTGACGAATTACCTAAGGTAATGGGTGGTCTTGGTATCGCTATCGTATCAACTTCTAAAGGCCTAATGACAGACCGCGCAGCACGTAGTGCCGGCGTTGGTGGTGAGATCATTGGCTTTGTAGCTTAATCGGAGGGGAACTATGTCTCGCATAGCAAAGGCACCAATCAATGTTCCTGCCGGTGTAGAAGTTACATTAAAAGGCCAGGACATCACAGTTAAAGGCAAAAACGGTGAATTAACTCGCACTATCAACGATGCTGTTGAAGTACAAGTTAACGACAACGTTATTACAACTTTACCTCGTGAAGGCGTAGTCAATGCATGGGCTCAAGCAGGTACTGCTCGCGCTCTAATCAACAATATGATTGTTGGTACGCATGAAGGTTACGAGAAGAAGCTTCAGTTAGTAGGTGTTGGTTACCGTGCAGCGGCTAAGGGCAAAGTTTTAGACTTAACTCTTGGTTTCTCACACCCAGTGAATTTCGAAGTACCTGAAGGTATTACGATTGAAACACCAAGCCAAACAGAAGTTCTAGTTAAGGGCGTAGACAAGCAGTTAGTTGGTCAAACAGCTGCTAACATCCGTGCATACCGTAAACCTGAGCCTTATAAAGGTAAAGGTGTTCGTTACGCGGACGAGAATGTACGCCGTAAAGAGGCTAAGAAGAAGTAAGGTAAGACGATGGATAAAAAAACAGCTCGTCTACGTCGTGCTAAGCGCACTCGTAGAAATTACATTGAACAAGGCACAACGCGTCTTGTTATCCACCGCACGCCACGTCACATTTACGCTCAAGTAGTTACTGCTGAGGGTACTGTACTGGCTGCTGCTTCTACTGTTGAAAAAGCAATTAGCGAAACAGTTAAAGGCACAGGTAACGTAGCAGCTGCTCAAGCAGTTGGTAAAGCGGTTGCTGAACGTGCAGCTGACAAAGGCATCGAAAAGATTGCTTTTGATCGCAGTGGCTTTAAATATCACGGCCGTGTGAAGGCGCTTGCTGATGCAGCGCGTGAAGCCGGTTTGCAATTCTAGGAGTAGACAATGGCTAACGTAGAAGCAAAGCAACAACAGCCTGATTTGGCTGAAAAGCTAATCGCGGTAAACCGTGTGTCTAAAGTGGTTAAAGGTGGTCGTATCTTTAGCTTCACTGCACTAACTGTAGTTGGTGACGGCGCAGGTAAAGTAGGTTTCGGTTATGGTAAAGCACGTGAAGTTCCAGCTGCTATTCAAAAAGCAATGGAAAAAGCACGTCGTAACATGATCAGTGTAGACCTAAACGGTAACACGCTACAGCACCCAATCAAGGGTCGCCACGCGGGTTCTAAAGTATACATGCAGCCTGCTTCAGAAGGTACAGGTATCATCGCCGGTGGTGCGATGCGTGCAGTACTAGAAGTAACTGGTGTACAGAACGTATTGTCAAAAGCATACGGTTCAACTAACCCGATCAATATCGTTCGTGCAACGATTGCAGCTCTAGAGAACATGAACTCTCCAGAGTCAATCGCTGCTAAACGTGGTCTTAGCGTAGACGAAATCACGGGGTAAACCATGGCTAATAAAACTGTTAAAGTAACACAAGTAAAGAGCTCTATCGGTCGTTTACCGAAGCATAAAGCTACATTACGCGGTCTTGGTTTACGTCGTATCAATCACACTGTTGAGTTAGAAGACACAGCATGTGTGCGTGGTATGATTAACCAAGTTTCTTACATGGTAAAGGTTGAGGGTTAATTCGATGCGTTTGAATACACTTTCACCTGCTGCTGGTGCAAAAACTGAAAAGAAACGTCTAGGTCGTGGTATTGGTTCTGGTCTTGGTAAGACTGGTGGCCGTGGTCATAAAGGCCAAAAATCACGTTCTGGCGGTAAAGTACGCGTTGGTTTTGAAGGCGGTCAAATGCCTATGCAACGTCGTCTACCTAAATTTGGTTTCACTTCACGTAAATCATTAGTATCTACTGAAGTAAACCTTTTTGAAATCGCTAAAGTTGAAGGCGATGTAGTAGACGTAAACGCGTTACAAGCAGCTGGTCTAGTTAAAAAGAACATCCAGTTCGTTAAAGTAGTAAAATCTGGCGAAGTTTCACGCGCAGTTACCGTTAAAGGTCTTAAAGTGACCAAAGGTGCTCGCGAAGCTATCGAAGCTGCCGGAGGCAAGGTAGAAGACTAAGGAAGTACTAATGGCTAAACCAGGTCAAGATATGAAAAGTGCACAAAGTGGGCTTTCGGAATTGAAGCGTCGATTACTATTTGTATTAGGTGCTATCATTATTTACCGTCTAGGTTCATTCGTGCCGATCCCTGGGATTGACGCCGCTGTACTTGCCGATTTCTTCGAGCAACAAAAGGGCACCATTGTTGAAATGTTTAACATGTTCAGCGGTGGTGCGCTTGAGCGCGCTTCAGTGTTGGCACTGGGTATTATGCCGTATATCTCGGCTTCGATTATTACGCAACTATTAACGCATATGTATCCGCCGTTTATAGAGCTTAAGAAAGAAGGCGAGCAAGGGCGTAAGAAAATCAGCCAGTATACACGCTATGGCACGCTTGTGCTTGCTACTATCCAATCAATCGGTATTGCCACAAGCTTACCGGGTATGATGGACGGGTTAGTTGTTAACCCTGGTATCGGTTTCTACTTCACTGCTGTAGTGAGTTTAGTTACCGGTACTATGTTCCTTATGTGGTTGGGCGAGCAAATTACAGAACGCGGTATCGGTAACGGTATTTCAGTTCTGATTTTTGTTGGTATCGTAGCAAACCTGCCGTCTGCTATTGGTTCGACAGCCGAAATGGCGCGCCAAGGTGATCTGAATGTACTTGTACTGTTATTGATTGCTGTAATCGTATTCGCTGTTACTTACCTCGTTGTATTCTTCGAGCGTGGTCAACGTCGTATCGTCGTTAACTATGCTAAGCGTCAACAAGGTCGTCAGGTATTTGCTGCTCAAAGCACGCACTTACCGCTGAAAGTAAACATGGCGGGTGTTATTCCACCAATCTTTGCTAGCAGTATAATTCTGTTCCCTGGTACAATTGCAAGCTGGTTCGGCCAGGGTGAAGGTCCGGTCGCTGATGTGCTACAAGCAATCGCTACAACATTGACTCCAGGTCAACCGTTATATGCGATGGTTTTAGCTGCGGCTATTATCTTCTTCTGCTTTTTCTACACCGCGTTGGTATTTAACCCGCGTGAAACAGCAGATAACCTGAAAAAATCTGGCGCATTTATCCCAGGTATTCGTCCAGGTGAGCAGACATCTAAATACATTGATAAAGTGATGACACGCCTGACATTGGCAGGTGCTTTGTATATAACCTTTATCTGTCTGGTGCCCGAATTCATGACTATGGCATGGCAAACGCCATTCTATTTCGGCGGTACATCAATTTTGATTATCGTTGTTGTAATCATGGACTTTATGGCACAAGTACAGACGCATCTGATGTCACATCAGTATGATTCTGTGCTGAAAAAAGCAAACCTTAAAGGCTACGGCCGATAAGGTCAGTTTACGGAGTTGAGCAATGAAAGTACGTGCTTCCGTTAAGAAAATATGCCGTAACTGTAAAGTTATTAAACGTGCTGGTGTAGTACGCGTAATTTGCAGTGAGCCTAAGCATAAGCAAAGGCAAGGCTAATTAAACAGTCGTGCAGGCTGAGTTATTTACTCGGCCTGTGTTTTTAGTTGTGATTTGGTCTTCGTTTGAGTATCCTTACGGGCTTTTCAAACAGATGATAACCAAATTCAAATATAGGAGATGTGTTAGTGGCCCGTATCGCTGGCATTAACGTCCCTGATCATAAACATGCAGTTATCGGTTTAACTGCTATTTATGGCATAGGTAAGACTCGCTCTAAGGCTATCTTAGCAGCGACTGGTATCGCCGAGACCACAAAAATCGGTGAGCTTTCAGACGAAACACTTGACGTATTGCGTGAAGCAGTTGGCAAGTACACTGTAGAAGGTGACCTTCGTCGTGAAGTTACATTAAATATCAAGCGCCTTATGGACCTTGGTTGTTTCCGTGGCCTACGTCACCGTCGTTCGTTACCACTACGTGGTCAACGTACTAAGACTAACGCGCGTACTCGTAAGGGTCCTCGCAAGCCTATCAAGAAATAAGGTGGGGTAGATTATGGCTAAAGCACCAATTCGTCGTAAGAAGGTTAAAAAGCAAGTTGCTGATGGTATGGCTCATGTTCATGCTTCTTTCAACAACACTATTGTAACAATTACCGACCGTCAAGGTAATGCACTATCATGGGCTACTGCCGGTGGTTCAGGTTTCCGTGGTTCACGTAAATCTACTCCATTTGCTGCTCAGGTTGCTGCAGAGCGTGCAGGTACTGCTGCTCAAGAATACGGTTTAAAAAATCTAGAAGTTTTCATTAAAGGTCCAGGTCCAGGTCGTGAATCTGCTGTACGTGCTTTGAATGCTGCTGGTTACCGTATCACCAACATCACTGACGTGACGCCAATCCCTCATAATGGTTGTCGTCCACCGAAGAAACGTCGCGTTTAACAATAGGTTAGGAGAAATAACATGGCAAGATATTTGGGCCCTAAGCTCAAGCTGAGTCGTCGTGAAGGTACTGACCTGTTCCTTAAGAGCGGCGTAAGAGCTATCGACTCTAAGTGTAAACTTGAGACTGCACCTGGTCAGCACGGCGCTCGTAAAGGTCGCTTATCTGATTACGGTTTACAGTTACGTGAAAAGCAAAAAGTACGTCGTATCTACGGTGTATTAGAAAAGCAATTCCGTAACTACTACAAAGAAGCTGCTCGCCTTAAAGGTAATACAGGTGAAAACTTGTTACAGCTTTTAGAGCAACGTTTAGACAATGTTGTATATCGCATGGGTTTTGCTAGCACACGTGCAGAAGCACGTCAGTTAGTTAGCCACAAAGCGATCTTAGTTAATGGTCGTGTTGTGAATATTCCTTCATACGTAATTACACCAGAAGATACTGTTGTAATTCGTGAGAAGTCTAAAACACAAGCACGTATCATCGCTGCTCTAGAGTTGGCTGAGCAACGTGAAAAGCCGACTTGGGTTGAAGTTGACGGTAAGAAAATGGAAGGTAGCTTCAAGCGCCTACCTGAGCGTTCAGATCTGTCTGCGGACATTAACGAACAACTAATCGTCGAACTTTACTCTAAGTAAAGTTAAGAGTTAAGAGAGGATAAAATGCAGGGTTCTGTTACCGAATTCCTAAAACCAAGGTTAGTCGATATCGACGCTATCAACCCAACGCGTTCTAAAGTAGTTTTAGAACCATTAGAGCGTGGCTTCGGTCATACTCTGGGTAATGCCTTACGCCGTATACTGTTATCATCTATGCCTGGATGTGCAGTAACTGAAGTAGAAATCGACGGTGTATTGCATGAGTACAGCGCGAAAGAGGGCGTACAAGAAGACATCATTGAAATTCTGTTAAACCTTAAAGGTCTAGCAGTAACTTTAGAAGGCAAAGATGAAGTTTTTCTGACCCTGACTAAATCTGGTGTAGGCCCTGTGACTGCGGCTGATATTCAGCACGATGGTGATGTAACTATCGCCAACCCAGATCACGTTATCTGTCACTTAACGACAGATAGCAGCGAGATCAGCATGCGTATTCGTGTTGAGCGCGGTCGCGGTTATGTGCCGGCATCTAGTCGTTTATCCTCTGATGACGATGAGCGTCCAATTGGTCGATTGCTGCTTGATGCATCATTCAGCCCAGTTGAACGTATTGCGTACTCGGTTGAATCAGCCCGTGTTGAGCAACGTACAGACTTAGACAAGTTAATCATTGATATGGAAACGAACGGCACTTTAGATCCTGAAGAAGCGATCCGCCGTGCGTCTACTATCTTAGCTGAGCAATTAGATGCATTCGTAGATTTACGTGATGTAACTGAGCCAGAAGAGAAAGAAGAGAAGCCAGAATTCGATCCTATTCTACTTCGTCCAGTTGATGATCTTGAACTAACAGTACGTTCAGCAAACTGTTTGAAAGCCGAGCAAATTCAATATATCGGTGATTTAGTTCAGCGCACTGAAGTTGAGCTTCTTAAAACGCCTAACTTAGGTAAGAAGTCTCTAACTGAAATTAAAGACGTGCTAGCTTCACGTGGTCTATCTCTAGGTATGCGCCTAGAAAATTGGCCGCCTGCAAGCCTAGCTGAATAATCTAAATCACTATATTAGTTTAGTTAGAAGGATAGGGTCATGCGCCATCGTAAGAGTGGTCGTCAATTAAACCGTAACAGCAGCCATCGCAAAGCGATGTTCAGCAACATGGCTGGTTCTTTGGTGAAACATGAAATCATCAAAACAACTTTGCCTAAAGCGAAAGAGTTGCGCCGTGTAATTGAACCTTTAATCACACTGGCTAAGACTGACAGTGTAGCAAACCGCCGTTTAGCGTTTGCTCGCACGCGTGATAATGAAGTAGTTGGCAAATTGTTCAGCGAAATCGGTCCTCGTAATACAGACCGTCCAGGTGGTTACACTCGTATTCTTAAGTGTGGCTTCCGTGCTGGTGACAATGCACCAATGGCTTATATTGAACTAGTTGGTCGCCCAGCGACAAACGAAGAAGTTCAAGAAGACGCACAGTCTGCAGAGTAAGTCGTAAAGACACCAAAAAGCCGAGCTTATGCTCGGCTTTTTACTTTCTTGGTATGCGATCTATTGCCATCTAATTTCTCAGTAAATTGTGGTCAGGTATCTTATAAACAGCAGCCCCCTCTTTTTTAGGCACGTTTCGTCCACTCTATTCTTTTCACCAGCAGATTGTTTTCGACAGTTAGCTCTTTTAGACATTCGATAACGCTTACCATTTATTATTAATAGCCACATTTCTGCTTGGTACTTATTTTAATCCGCAATAATACTTAATCATTTTGAGTCATTAAACCAGTCGCTAGCTGCGTTAAAAATGTCTGATTTACGACTGCATAGATGCAGGAGGTAGAGCAATGCAGGAGCAATTGCCGAGAACACCTCAATAACGACATTTTTTTGCCTTGTTATTAACGCGGTTTTATTGCCTCAAAGTAGACCACTTAATTAAGCACAATGGTATAAAAATGAGATCAAGGCGAGTAATGAATCTTTACCATTAGAACAATCATCGGCTTTAAAGTTTAGTCTGTTTAATGGTCTTATTTATAGAGCGTTGAGCTCGCTAAGTCGTATTACAACGATCAGTAAATAGCAGAAGCTCATGGTAGTGAATAGATTAGTTTTGATGAACTTATCATTGTCGATACTTATAACGATATAGAACGTGTAACTACATCGAACACGTAACTAAATCGAACATACGCAAGAATGGCCTATTACCAGAATACTGTATCAGCTAGATGTGATGATATACATTTTCACGATTTGAATTTTAGTTGAGCCCTTATTACAAACTTAATGATGCAGTTTTATTTGGTTTGGTTAAGACATGCAAGTATAGAATGATTTCGCTGAGTCAAAGAGTGTTAAACCAACTAGTGTGTTGGTACGTTCGGTCAAAAAACACATACCCTCAATTAAATAGTGCGAGGAGTTTGCAAGTAGTGTGGTTGAACTAAGGTACCTTTCGCCTGAACATAACATTCCATTAAGCAGAATATAAATCGACACAATATGAAGTGTATAGTGTTGGGAGCAGCTAGCATTCATGAGAACAATAAAACTGATGGAAGCTACTTCGGCACTTTCTATCATGAGCCCTTTTAGTGTCTTTAGCTCGTGAGCGCTACTAATATAAAGTGTTAATGTTCTAAACAGTGTTTAAGCTTGGGTTATTTTGCGTACTTTGTCGGTTATTTAGATCTGCAGCGACAGCTATAAAACCTCAATCTGTGTGTTTATCTTTTATCGGTTTCTACATATCTCTGTTCAAATT
>NZ_CP032090.1:360000-387500 GCF_003515105.1 Pseudoalteromonas lipolytica
TAGTACGAGAGGACCGGAGTGAACGAACCGCTGGTGTTCGGGTTGTCATGCCAATGGCATTGCCCGGTAGCTACGTTCGGAACTGATAAGCGCTGAAAGCATCTAAGCGCGAAGCAGGCCTCGAGATGAGTTCTCACTAGACTTTTAAAGTCTCTGAAGGGCCGTTGAAGACTACAACGTTGATAGGCAGGATGTGGAAGTGGTGTGAGCCATTAAGCTAACCTGTACTAATTACCCGTGAGGCTTAACCATACAACGCCAAACGCGTTTTATGACAGCGTAACAGACAGAAGTTAGTATACTAAAGTAGATTTACGATTATCAGAATTCCGAATTTTAGTTAATTGCAGATGCGATTAACGACCAGAATATGCTTGGTGACAATAGCGTTTTGGACCCACCTGACCCCATGCCGAACTCAGTAGTGAAACGAAACAGCGCCGATGATAGTGTGGCATTTGCCATGTGAAAGTAGGACATCGCCAGGCTCCTAATTAAAGAAACCCGTTGCAGCAATGCAGCGGGTTTTTTGTTGCCTGTAGAAAAATAAAATACCCAACCAAGACCCCTACGACCTATATCTTTGTAAGCATCGTGTGGCATTGACCATGTGAAAGTAGGACATCCTACTGCGTAGCGCACCATGGCTCCTAATTAGAGAAACCCGTTGCAGCAATGCAGCGGGTTTTTTGCGTTCAGGGCTAAATCGTCCAGTATCATACTGAGATTGCATACAGAGATAAAAGACGCATCAGCGCAAGATGAAGAGACGTAGGAGATGTATGGACTCCTCCCCTAAATAGGGTAAGTACGGTATAAAGAAATTGCAAAACCACTTTTACCAATAAGGAATCCATACATGTCAAAATTTAACTTAATTTGTATCGACTTGGCAAAAAATGTTTTTCAAGTCGGTCAATTTTTTCATCAAAAACTACAAAGTAATAAAGCGGTAAGCAGAAAAGAGCTACTGTCGATACTCACCACGTCTCCTCGTTGTAAAGTTGTTATGGAATCATGTGGCGGTGCTCATTATTGGGCACGCAAAGCGCGTAGTGTTGGTCATGAAGTCGTGATTCTAGACCCTCGATTTGTCAAAGCATTTAGGATTGGCCAGAAAACAGATGCAAACGATGTTATTGCAATAGCTGCGGCTTCTTTCTCACCCAATGTTCGCCCGTGTAAATCACTGACACAAGCACAGCAAAGCCTACAGTCGATAGAGCGAATGCGTGCGTTAGCTGAAAAGCAGAAACGGCAGTTGGCGAATCAAATCAGAGGCTTGTTACTTGAATTTGGAATTGTAATCAAGCAATCAGAATGCGCGTTTAGGCAGGCTATCCCTGAGATTTTAGAAGATAGCGATAATGGGTTAACCGCTGGTTTAAGGCAGTGTATAGCGCAGTGCTATGAATTATTTAAAGCCCAATCAACATTAAAAGAAACATTAAATGAGTTACTGACAGGCTTAGTAAAACAAGATGAGCAATGTGAACGCTTACTGGCTCTTGAGGGCGTAGGGCCTATCACTGCGGTTGGTTTATTAATTAGCTTAAGTGACACAACCCATTTTACGAGCGGACGTAATGCAGCAGCCAATATTGGCGTCACCCCACGTCAGCACTCAAGTGGTGGAAAAGTGCGAATAGGCCATATAGCCAAATACCGCGGAGAGATGATATTACGAAGTCACTTATTTCTGGGGGCCAGAGCGGTCATCAATCAGTTAAAGCATCGCGAGCCAAAAACGAAAAAAGAGCAATGGCTCAAAGCATTAGTTGAAAGACGCGGTGTGAAGTGCGCCGCCATTGCGTTAGCAAATAAAACAGTTCGGACGGCGTATGCCATGCTGAAAAAGGGCACGCGTTATGAACCAAGCCTACTAGCAAATTAACATTTAGTCTTCGATAACAGAAATAACTGTATTGACCAAGAACCTGCGTTAAGCGGTTAGACCCACCCTTGATAGCCTGTAAAGTGATTAGTGTGTTAAAACACCGAGTAGGAGAAGAGGCACAAGGGCGCGAATACATCATAGGGCCGAGGTAGCTCCTCATTATGAGCCCGCATATAAGTACGCAGTCTAACAAAATTAACGAAGGGTATTGTGCAATAGGAGGAGTCCATATAAGGCACTTTAGTGCCGGAATTGTCTGATATGCCCTTCATACATAACCACTGACATTGACGGCTAAAGCCGTTCCTACGCTCTATAATCACGGTTCTAACGTTGTTTAATCATGATGACAAGATTGGAGGGCTCTAAAATGGGCTGCTTCACTTTACGCTAACCTAATTAGCGCGTAGTAGGAGGTACTTGAGTGCCGAAGTATCTGATTATGCCCTTCATATATAACCACAGACATTCACGGCTACGCTTGTTAATCACGATCTATTGATCAATGTAGGTGAGGAGTGCCGCCTCTAAAATGGATTACTTCAGCTCACGCTATCCGTCTCTCATTAATAACTAACAGCATCACATTGAGCTAGACGAATTACAGCGCAAATAAAAACGCCAGCATGATGCCGGCGTTTAGTATTTAGGAAGGCTTATAAATTAAGCTTTTGGACCTGCAGATTTGATTGCTTCCGAAACATCGTATTTCGCGAAGTTTTCAGTGAAGTCAGATGCAAGTTTGTTTGCATATTCTGCGTATTTTTCTTTGTCTTCCCATGTGTTGATTGGGTTAAGAAGCTTGCTATCAACACCCGGTACAGCAACAGGGACGTCTAGGTTTAATACGTCGATGTGTTGCGTTTCAACATCTGACAACTTACCTGAAACAATAGCGTCAACTACTGCACGTGTTGTTGGGATGTCAAAGCGTTTACCTGTACCGTAAGGACCACCAGTCCAACCTGTGTTTACTAGGAATACTTTAGCGCCAAATTCACGTACACGCTTCATAAGAAGCTCTGCGTATACACCTGCAGGACGAGGGAAGAAAGGCGCACCAAAACACGTTGAGAATGTTGATTCGATATCGCTAGTTGAACCGATTTCAGTTGAACCTACTTTTGCAGTGTAACCACTTAGGAAGTGATATGCTGCTGCTTCTTCTGTTAACACTGATACAGGTGGTAATACACCACTCACGTCGCATGTTAAGAAAACAACGGCTTTTGGCTCACCGGCACGGTTTTCAACTTTACGTTTTTCTACGTGCTCTAGTGGGTAAGCTGCACGGCTATTTTGAGTTAAACTTGTGTCATGGAAATCCGGTACGCGGTTTTCATCAAGTACTACGTTTTCTAAGATAGTACCAAAACGGATTGCATTCCAAATAACAGGTTCGTTCTTTTGTGAAAGGTCGATACATTTAGCGTAGCAACCGCCTTCGATATTAAATACGCTACCAGGCGCCCAACCATGCTCGTCATCACCGATAAGGAAACGTGTCGGATCCGCAGATAGTGTTGTTTTACCAGTGCCAGATAAACCGAAGAACAATGCTGTGTCACCTGCTTCACCTACGTTAGCTGAACAGTGCATTGGTAATACACCTTTCGCAGGTAATAGGAAGTTCTGTACAGAGAACATTGATTTTTTCATTTCACCGGCATAACGCATACCAGCCAATAGCACTTTGCGTTGTGCAAAGTTAATGATTACTGTGCCATCGCTATTTGTGCCATCACGTTCAGGGTCACAAACAAATGAAGGAACATTCATTACCTGCCACTGAGGTAAATCAGATGCATTATAAGTTTCAGGTTCGATAAACATGTTTTTGGCAAAAATGTGATGCCATGCAGTTTCTGTTGTTACAACGACTGGTAAATAGTGCTCAGGATCAGCGCCAACTTCTAGGTGAGAGATGAAGTGGTCGTTGCTTTGTACATGAGCTTCTACACGAGCCCATAACGCATCAAACTTGTCTGCATCGAATGGGCGGTTTACGTTACCCCATTGGATTTCGTTTTCAGTGCTTGGCTCTTGAACAATAAAACGGTCTTTTGGTGAGCGGCCAGTACGACGACCAGTGTTAGCAACAAATGCACCATTAGCGGCTAAAGTCCCTTCGCCACGACGAATCGCGTGTTCGACTAGTTCAGCTGCAGTAAGATCGACAAAACGAGTAGCGTTTGCAGTCATGTTTATACCTAAATTGTGTGAGATTGAACGGGATAGCTCTGGGGTTCTTGTTTTCCCTTAAGCTGAAATAATAGTAACAGAAGGATTAGGGATATTCGAGTGTCTAAAGGGGCTAAAAACACATATATTTGGTAAAAAACATGAATAATTTCAATGATACCGGTGTCATAAAATGGGGCTTTTTCATGACACCGGTATCATAAAAATTAAGAAAAAAGCCGCAACAAATGCGGCTTTTAATATAATAATACTATTAAGCGGTCATTTAGTTAAAAATTGCTTTAATATCCTGCTCGTTAAAGACGTAATCTTTTAAGCAGTAATGACAGCTAATTTTAACTTCACCTTTTTCTTTTACATCATCTAATAATGCATCTTGACCAATATTGACTAATGCTGCAATTGTCTTGTCTCTGCTACAGCCACAACGGAAATTGATACTTTGTGGTTCGAACAATTGAGGGTTATCTTCATGATACAGACGAGTAAGAACAGTATTAGCATCAAGATTAAGTAACTCTTCATCTTTAATGGTATTACTGATTGCTTCAAGGTGAGTGAAGTCTTCTACTGACTTATCTTTATTTACCGGTAAAACTTGTAAGAATAAGCCGGCTGCTTTTGCTGAGCCTGCGGCGATTTCAGTCGCAAACCAAAGACGGGTTTTCAATTGTTCTGATTGCTCAAAGTAGCTTTCGAGGCATTTATCTAAGGTGTCGTGTTCAAGCGGAACAATACCTTGATAACGCTCACCTTTTGTTGGCGTTATCGTGATAACCATATAACCGTTACCAATCAAGTCTTTAATAGTACTACCTTGAACTTCACCTTGCAGGCGAGCAATACCACGCATATTTTGCTTATCATCACCATTAATAACAGCATATTTCACAGGGCCATCACCTTGTAGCTGTACGGCAATTTCACCTTCAAACTTTAAGGTGGCTGTTAATAAGCAAGTTGCAACAAGCAACTCACCTAAGAGTGCCTGAACAGGAGCTGGGTAATTATGGTTGGCGATCATCTCTTGATAGGTGTTTTCAATTTGTACGAGTTCACCACGCACATCGAGTTGATCAAATATATAACGATGAAGTAAATCTTGTTGCATGTGTTACATTACCTAACTTGATTTCATTTTTAACAGTTCACGTCTTTGCTTTTTATCAGGCTTTCTATCAGGATGTGGAGCAAAGAAGCTGTTATTCTTTCTTGCGATTGCATTTGCTTCGCGCTTTTCAATACTTGCTTGAGTTTCTTGGTATAAGGTCTGTGCAATGGGGGCACTTTGACGTTTATCAAGGACCTTCACTATTGTCACTACCTTTTCGTCGACTCCTTGCAGCAGTTTTATGACTGCGCCCACCTCGACGATTTTACTGGGCTTTGTTCGTTGACCATTATAATGCACTTTACCGCCTTGCACCATGTCTCGCGCAACAGAGCGGGTTTTATAGAAACGGGCAGCCCATAACCATTTATCAAGGCGGACGTTTAATTCGTCTTGACTGTTTTTTGACTGCTGAGTGTTACCTTTTGACACAATTGTGCTCTTTTAAAGCTGCTAGAGTATAGGCAAAATTTACCATGAAACTTAATCATAAAGAAACAGTCAAAGTTTTTCCTTGCTACCCCTGTTAGTCGAAACGACCTTGTTTACAAAGTTTAATATACGTGTGCTTGTTGAATGAAAAATGAAAAGGTACTATAGGCCTGCTATAAAGCAGTAAATTAAAATAAGAAATAGAATATATGGATCAACACTTACAACAAGTTAGACAGTTTTTAAACGGCTTACCTCATGCCAAGCTAAGTGCATTAGTTGTGCTGTTAGTTGTTGTTTATATTGCCTTTTTATCCTCGAAGTTGTTCTGGTTGTTGTGGCCTGAACCTGATACAAAAGCACTGCCCGCAAGTCGAACAACGATGACTGCGAAACGCATCGAAACAGTCAATTCACGACAAATTCTTGAACAACATTTATTCGGTAAAGTGGTTGTTGAAGCTAAAAAACCTGCCGCAAAGCAAACGCAAGTTATTAACAATGCCCCTGAAACTCGTTTAAGTATTAATCTAACGGGTATCGTGGCTGTTAGCCAAAACGATCAAGCTGGTTTGGCTATAATAGAGTCTCAAGGAAAACAAGAAACGTATGTTGTTGATGATGTAATTCAAGGCACTCGAGCGAAGCTCGCACAAGTCTTACCTGATCGTGTTATTTTGGATGTAAGTGGTCGCTTTGAAACATTAATGCTTGATGGACTCGATTTTACAAAAACAGTTTCTATGCCTGTTTTGGCTGAGCAACAAGAGCCAGAATTAGAAGAAGGTCCTCAGGATATCGATACGGACAATGAAATCAATGCGACTGAAGATCAAGAAGTCAAAGAAGCGATTATTGAAACGCGTGAAGAAGTATTAAACGACCCTGGTAAATTATTCGACTACATTCGTGTATCGCAAGCGATGGTCGACGGTGAACTGGTGGGTTATCGCTTAAGCCCAGGTAAAGACCCGGCATTATTTAAGCAGATGGGATTAATGAATAATGATTTAGCTATTGCGATTAATGGCTATCAATTAAATGATTTAAAACAGGCAATGTCAGCAATAAACGAATTACGTAATAGTACTGACGCAAGTATCACTATCGAGCGTGATGGTGAGCAAATTGATGTGCAATTTAGCCTGCAATAATTAGCTTTGGAGTTTTTATAGAATGGTTCACGCGCTACACCTCACAAAAATCAAAAAAGGGTTAGCTAAGTATGCAGCGCTTTTTTTATTAACAGGATTATCGCTCTCAGTTTCGGCTGTTGAGTATGCTGCAAACTTTAAAGGCACCGATATTAATGAGTTCATTAATATTGTGGGTAAAAATCTCAATAAAACAGTGATCATCGATCCGAACGTGCGCGGCAAAGTTAATGTGCGCAGTTATGAGTTAATGGATGAGAAGCTGTACTATCAATTTTTCTTAAATGTATTAGAAGTATACGGTTATTCAGCTGTTGAGATGGATAACGGCATTCTTAAAATTGAGAAAAGCTCTGACGCTAAAAAATCGAATGTCCCTTTAGTGACGGAAGATAACCAAGCCAGTGGCGATATGATGGTCACGCGTGTTGTGCGTGTTAAGAATGTTAGCGTACAAGAGTTAGGTCCGTTAGTTCGTCAGTTTAGCGATCAAAAAGACGGGGGGCATGTTGCTAACTTCAACGCCGCTAACGTAATGATGCTTACCGGCCACGCTGCCTCTGTAAATCGTTTAGTTGAAATCATCCGTTCAGTTGACCAAGCCGGTGATAAGCGAGTTGATATTGTTCAACTTAAGTTTGCTACAGCGGATGATGTTGTCTCTGTTGTTGACAATATTTATAAAGATAGTGGTAAAGGCAGCATCCCTGAATTTTTGATTCCGAAAGTGGTTGCCGATGGTCGTACTAACAGTGTGATTGTCAGTGGTGAGGCGCAGGCCCGTACGCGTGCTGTTGAGTTAATCAGCCGCTTAGACGGTGAACTTGAGAATCAAGGTAATACCAAGGTCATTTACTTAAATTATGCAAAAGCAGAAGATTTAGTAAAAGTATTGCAAGGTGTGAGTAAAACACTCGCTGAAGATGGCCAAGGTGGCGCAACGAAAGCTCGTTCACGCAGTCAGAACGAAACAAGTATAGAAGCGCACCCTGATTCAAACTCGTTGGTTATTACAGCCCAGCCAGATACGATGCGCTCACTTGAGCAAGTTATTGAGCGCTTAGATATTCGTCGCGCACAGGTGCTAGTTGAGGCAATTATTGTTGAGGTTCTTGAGGCCGATGGCATTAACTTTGGTTTGCAATGGATTTCAGAGCAAGGCGGAATGATGCAGTTTAACAACGGCACAACAGTGCCTGTTGGCTCATTGGCTGTTGCGGCAGAGCAAGCACGTGATAAAACGATTCAAGGGACGGTTGTTGGTACAGAAACCGGTAATGTTACAAATACCTCAGAGACACAGGAAGGTGACTTAGGGCCACTTGGTGCGTTACTCGGTGGTATTAACGGTCTTGCAATGGGTATTGTGAAAAATGACTGGGGTGCGATTATCCAAGCCGTTTCAACAGATACCAATTCAAATATTCTTGCAACGCCCTCTGTCACCACCATGGATAACGAAGAAGCGTCGATGATCGTTGGTCAAGAAGTGCCAATTATCACTGGGTCACAAACGGGTTCAAATAACTCTAACCCATTCCAAACGGTTGAGCGTCAAGAAGTGGGTGTGAAACTCAAAGTAACACCACAAATTAATGATGGCTCGGCGGTTCAGTTAACGATTGAGCAAGAAGTCTCTGGCGTAAGTGGTGCAACTTCAGTCGATATCTCAGTGAATAAACGTGCGATTAAAACCACCGTTATGGCCGATGATGGTGGCATGGTCGTGTTAGGCGGTTTAATTGATGAAGACGTACAAGAAAGTGTCTCGAAAGTTCCATTGTTAGGTGACATTCCTATTTTAGGGCACTTATTCCGTTCAACCAGTACCAGTAAGCGCAAGCGTAACTTAATTGTATTTATTCGTCCGACGATTGTTCGTGATGGTATGAGCATGAATAAGTTAAGTCATTCAAAATATAACTTCATCCGTGGTGAGCAGCATAAACAAAAAGAAGATGGGATTGATTTAATGCCATTAACTGATATGCCAATCTTACCAGAATGGAATGATGCGTTGGTATTACCGCCAACGTATGAAGAATACCTGAAACAACAAAACGCAGATGATCGTAAAGATGACTGATGCAATTACAGAGATTAATGACGAGTTAGCGCAGAGTGCGTCTATTGACCATGATGAGCTCTTAACAAGTGATGATCTTGTTAGCTTGCCTGCAAAGCGCTTACCGTTTTCATATGCGCGTCGTGCTGGTGTCTTGCTAAGTAAAAATGGTGATAATTGGACTGTTTTTTATCGCGGCGAATTAGACGTAACGGCTTTACTTGAAGTACGTCGTATTGCGGGACGTGGTTTTTCACTCGAGCAGTTGCCAGACGACAAATTTGAGCTGTTACTTGAGGCTTCTTATCAACGCGATAGTTCTGAAACACAGCAAATGATGGAAGATATTGGCAACGAAGTTGACTTATTTTCTTTAGCTGATGAACTACCGCAAACAGAAGACTTACTCGCAGGGGATGATGACGCACCTATTATTAAACTCATTAATGCCATGCTCAGTGAGGCAATTAAAGAGGGTGCTTCAGATATTCACATTGAAACCTTTGAGCAAGAGTTAGTAATTCGCTTTAGGGTAGACGGTGTCTTAAAAGAAGTTTTAAAACCAAATCGTAAACTTGCATCCTTACTCGTGTCACGTATTAAGGTTATGGCAAAGCTCGATATTGCAGAAAAGCGTATTCCACAAGATGGGCGTATAAGTTTACGTATTGCTGGACGTGCTGTTGATGTGCGTGTATCAACGATGCCATCAAGTTTTGGTGAGCGTGTTGTACTGCGTTTACTTGATAAAAATAATGCGCGCTTAAATCTTGAAGATTTGGGGATGACCGAGCGAAATCGCGAATTGTTCGCTGATCTCATCAGTAAGCCTCACGGTATTATTTTGGTAACTGGTCCCACAGGTTCTGGTAAAAGTACCACTTTGTATGCGGGGATGAGTCAAATAAACTCACGTGACCGTAATATTTTGACGGTTGAAGACCCGATTGAGTACGAAATACCGGGGATTGGTCAAACACAAGTAAACACCAAAGTAGATATGACCTTTGCGCGGGGACTGCGTGCAATTTTACGTCAAGACCCTGATGTCGTCATGGTGGGGGAGATCCGAGACCTTGAAACCGCACAAATCGGTGTGCAAGCGTCGTTAACGGGTCACTTAGTAATGTCGACTTTACATACCAATACTGCTGCGGGTGCGATTACCCGTATGGAAGATATGGGAGTAGAACCTTTCCTGTTGTCTTCTTCTTTGCTGGGTGTGTTATCACAACGTCTAGTGCGTACTTTATGCAATAGCTGTAAAGAAGGGCATGTGGCCGACGAGCGGGAGTGCCAGTTACTAGGCGTTAACCCTGCTGAGCCACCAACGATTTACCGTGCTGTAGGCTGTGAAGAGTGTAACTTTAATGGTTATCGTGGCCGTACGGGGATTCATGAATTACTGGTTGTTGATGAGGCTATTCGTGAAATGATCCACAGCGGTAAAGGCGAACAAAGTGTTGAAAAGTACATTCGTACTCGTAGCCCAAGTATTCGTCAAGATGGCTGTAGCCGTGTGTTGGCAGGCCGTACAACCTTAGAAGAAGTCTTGCGTGTAACGCGTGAGGAAGGTTAATTATGGCTGCATTTGAGTACCGCGCCCTGGATGGTAAAGGTAAAGAGAAAAAAGGCATTCTTGAAGCCGATACGGTAAAGCAAATACGTCAAACATTACGTGACCAAGGCCTGATGCCTTTAGAGGTTGTCGCTGCAGCAGAGGGTGAAAAGCAAGTTAAAGGGGCTAAAAAGTCATTATTTAGCGGTTTTTTCAAACCAAAAATATCGACCTCAGATTTAGCGCTGATTACTCGTCAACTTGCCACCTTAATTCAGTCAGCATTACCTGTCGAAGGGGCGGTAATGGCCGTCGCTGAGCAATGTGAAAAACCGCGTTTAAAACGTATGCTCATGTCTGTACGCTCAAAAGTTGTTGAAGGCTACACACTCGCAGATGGTATGAGTGAGTTTCCGCATGTATTTGATGATTTATATCGTGCCATGGTGGCTGCCGGTGAAAAATCGGGCCACTTAGATCAAGTGTTAAATCGTTTAGCTGATTACACGGAACAACGTCAGCATATGCGTAGTCAAATAACACAAGCGATGGTATATCCAATCATTCTTGTTGTGTTTGCTATCGCAATTGTTTCAGTGTTATTGGGCACCGTGGTTCCCAAAATATTAAAAACATTCGAAAAGTCAAAACAAGTACTTCCTTGGACGACAGAGTGGGTTATGGCAGCCAGTAACTTTGTACAAAATTATTGGTTTATTAGTTTAATAATTATCACTGCACTCTCAGTGGGAATTAAGCATGCACTCAAACAGCCAAAAATTCGTTACTGGTTTGATGAAAAAGTACTTTACTTGCCTGGTATAGGTAAAGTCGCGAGAGGGGTGAATACCGCTCGATTCGCACGCACGTTAAGTATTTTATCTTCAAGCTCCGTTCCCTTACTCGAAGGTATGCGTATCTCTGGTGGGGTATTGGTTAATGAGAAAATGAAAAAATCGGTGCAAGATGCAGCCACCCGAGTCAGTGAAGGGGCGAGCCTTCGTGCTGCTTTACAACAAACGAAACTTTTTCCACCTATGATGCTGCACATGATCGCAAGTGGCGAAAAGTCAGGTGAACTTGAGCAAATGCTTGAGCGAGCAGCAAATAACCAAGATCGTGAGTTTGAAAGCATGGTCAACGTGTCTTTAAAACTTTTAGAGCCAGCGATGATTGCATCAATGGCGGTCATTGTCTTGTTTATTGTTATGGCAATACTGCAGCCAATTATGGCAATGAATAAGGCGGTAGGACTTTAAATTAGGGAACGGTAGAGCAACAGCCAGTAGCTGTCGCTTTATAATAAATTATTGAAGAAAATTAGAGGTATTTTTGTGAACAAACAGTCAGGTTTCTCATTATTAGAAGTCATGGTGGTACTGGTTATCATCGGTATGATTATGTCAATTGTGGCACCAAACATTATGGGCCAACAAGAAGAGGCAGCGATCGACAAAGCACACCTAGATATTCAACAAATTGAAGATGCGTTAAGCCTTTATAAGCTGAAGAATAAAGCCTATCCAACCACAGAACAGGGTCTAGAAGCGCTTGTTACTAAAACGAGCATCGAGCCGGTTCCAAAACGTTTTCCAGATGGTGGTTTTATTGAAAAGTTACCTGAAGATCCATGGGGCAATCCGTACCAACTAATTAGCCCAGGAGAAATTGGTAAAATTGATATTTTTTCAATGGGTCCAGATGGCGAAGCTGGCACCGATGATGACATCGGTAACTGGGATGAAGAAAAGCAATAATGCGTAAACTCAGCCAGATGTTTACCTTTTATACACATCAAGGCTTACTATTATGGTAAGCCTTAATCGTTTACGTTTGGCTGGGCGTGCTAAGCACGCAAAAGGTTTTAGCCTCATCGAAATATTAATGGTGCTTGTGGTGATAGGGTTTGTCACTAAAATGGTGGCCTACAGTTTTGATGGTGGTGCAGAAGAAAAATTAGAAAAACAAGCGCTCAGATTACACACCACGATTAATATGGCATCTGAATTTGCCATCTTAAATCAGGTCGAGTTAGGCTTTCATTTAGATCAAAATGTATTTGAATTTTTAGTGTTTGATGGTGAAAAGTGGGTCACCTTCGATCGTGAAAAATTGTTTGCGCCTATTAAAGTAGACGAAGATTTTAAATTAACCTTGAATCTCGAAGATTTGGCATGGGCACAAGATAACTTACTTGAGCAATCGAACTGGCGTGAATTGATGAGCGGCGGTGACGAAGATAGTTTATTAGAACTTAAAAAGTTAAAGATTCCACAGGTACTGATCCTTTCTTCAGGAGAAGTCAGTGCTTTTCAGTTAGTGTATGAGCTGAAAGAGGAGCGTGAACCGCAGTATTTTATCGAAGGCGAGTTCATGGCTCCTGTTAAACTTCGTATGGAGCCAGAATAATGACTAAGTCAGCGGGTTTCACTTTACTTGAAGTCATGGTCGCTTTGGCTATTTGTGCCATGGCGGGTATTGCTGCAATGCAGGCAACGGGTGAACACATCAATCACTTGTCGACGATTGAAGAGCAAACATATGCATCATGGGTTGCTGAAAATGTCATAGTTGAGCAGCGAACAAAAGGTGATAAGTGGGCGGGCAAAAATGGCACTAAAGGCAGTGAAACACTGGCCGGTTATGAGTGGTATTGGCGTCAAGATGTCGTTGCTACGGCAGATAAAAGCTTCGTGAAAGTCACTATTAATGTGTTTGCTGACGAAAAACTAGAATACCCCATTTATGAACTTGTTACTTATTTAAACAAAGGTGACAAGTAGTGAAGCAACGCGGGTTTACCTTACTTGAAGTTATCGTCGCAATGGGCATTTTGGCGTTTGTGGTGTTATCAACTCATCAAATCTTAGAATCAACCACCAAGGCTAAAGAAGCCTCAGATGAGACAATCGCAGAGCTTAATGGCTTTCAAACGGTATTTCGTCTTATGGACCAAGACTTTAGCCAAATGACGAAACGTCAAGTACGCAATGAGGCGGGAGACTTTCAAGAAGGTTACATTCTTGCCGGGCGTTATGTATTTGACAGTCAATATGATGGCATTGGTTTTGTGCGTGATGGGTGGATTAATCCAATAAACTTGCTGCCGCGCTCTGAGTTACAAGCTGTTGGTTATCGTGTTATCGATGATAACCTAGAGCGCATATACCGAGTATATGTTGATCAGCTCGATAATATGGAACCGCGTTCGCAAGTTATTCTAGAAGATATTGAAGATCTGAAGTTTGAATTTCTTGATGATAAAGACGAATGGCAAGAACAGTGGCAAGCCGCTGCATTACCGAAGGCTGTTGCCGTGACCATTCAAAAAATAGAACAAGAGCCTATTCGCCGAGTCTTTTTAGTGCCCGGTGAAGGTGTAGTGAGTACTCAGCCATGATGATTAAACGTTCTCAAGGTGCCGCACTTGTTATTGTTTTATTTATTGTCGCATTAGCCGCTATGCTAGCGGTCGAAATGAGTGCAAACCTGATGGTGCAAGTGCAGCGTAGTACTAATATACAAAGTCATCAGCAAGCTAAGTGGTATGCTTTTGCTGCTGAAGAATTAGCGATTAAAGCGATTAAACAAACTAAAAAAGATGACCCTGATAAAATTCATCTAGGGCAAGTCTGGGCGCAGCAAGGTGGGGTTCCTTACCCTGTTGATAATGGCACGTTAAGTGGCACGATTACGGATTTGCAAGCGTGCTTGAACTTAAATGCTTTACGCACAAAACCTGTGCAACAAACCGGCTCGGCTAATAAAACGAACCCAGCGCACAAAGCATTGTTAGCTTTACTTGAGAATATTGAAGACTTACCCGCAGATGAGTCTGAAGAGGCAATGGCTGACAGCGTCTATGACTGGCTCGATGAAGACAGTATTACTTATCGCTCAGGTGCAGAAGAAGATGAGTACTTATCACGTAAGTATCCCTACATGACTGCAAACAGCTTTTTTGCTTCAACATCAGAGTTGCGTTTAGTTAAAGGCTTCAATCCATTAGTGATGGAAAAAGTATTGCCCTTTGTGTGTGTGATACCAGACAGTGAACTTTTAGCGATTAATGTAAATACCTTGCCTAATGAAAGTGCCATTATTCTAAGCTCGCTTATTGATGGCCTCAGTTTATCAGGCGCAGAAAGTGTATTATCGTCTCGCCCTGAAGAGGGATTTGATGATATGAACGCATTTTTTGAACAAGTTAATCAACAAGGCGCACAAAACGTCGAAGCTGTTAAAGACTTGTTCACCATCAACAGTGATTATTTTAAACTACAAACGCAAGCTGAATTTGCAGAGTTGCGTTTTTCGATGACCACCTTACTCCATGCCAATAATGGTAAAGTAACGATACTGGCGCGAAAATTTGGAGGCGTACAGTGACAGAAATATTGTTGATCCGTGCGGGTCAAACATTACAAGATAGCCTTAGTTGGCTAATTTACTCACCGACAGAACAAGAAATAATTGCGAGCGGCGAAATCGCCAGTGCAGCACAATTAGGTGAGTTAACTGAAAAAGCACAAACCCGTGAAGTGGTTGCTCTTTTACCGAGTGATCAAATTCAGCTAAAAACAGTTGAATTGCCGACTAAATGGAGTCGTAAGTTAGAGCAGGCATTGCCCTATATGCTTGAAGAAGATATCGCGTGTGATGTCGACGACCTATTTATTGCGATTGCTGAGCCTACACTCATAGATGAAAAGCATGCGGTTAATATCGCCATGACCGATCGTGAGTGGTTTGAGCAGTGGCTTGCTACATTCAATGAGCATGATATTGAAGTATTTAAAGTGTTACCTGACGCATTATTACTTCCTCGAGTCGACAATGAGAATACCCTGCGTACCGTTGAACTCAATGGCCAATGGTTATGTAAATTAGGTCACTGGCATATTGCAGCTGTTGAAACAGACTGGCTAGATGGTTATTTGACCGCAATGGGCCACCCAGATGTTGCACATTTTAGTCCAGCCACCGGGTTCCCTGAATCAGTTAATCTTGAGGCAAAAACGGAGCTGTATGATTTACCGCTCGCTTTATTTGCGAAACAACTCCCTGAAATTAGTTTTAATCTACGCCAAGGTGTATATCAATTAAAGAAAAAGTCAGCCATTTGGTGGGGATACTGGCAAAAAGCCGCTATTGCCGCAGGGGTTGCATTGGTATGCAGTGTGGGGGTTAAGTCCCTTGAGTTATATAAACTAAATACTCAACTTGAGAAAACGAAGGCACAAGTTGTGACTAACTATCAGCGCGCTTTTCCTAATAAGAAAGTACGCCCACAGTTGATTCGTAGTCAAATTCGTAATGAACTCGCATTGCTCGATAGCGGAAGTACCGCTGGTTTCTTAGATTTGACTAATGACTTAGTGACTATTTTTAGTGAAGTAAAAGACTTCACGCCAGAAACTTTGCGTTATGACCAAGGCCGCAACGAGTTACGTATTCGTGCACGTGGTAAAGATTTCCAATCGTTTGGAAAAGTAAAAGCAATTTTAGAACAGCGAGGCTTAACGGTTGATCAAGGCTCACTAAATAATGATGGTGATTTTGTCGTCGGTGAAATTAAGTTGCGAGGTGCGGCATGAAAAACCAATTAATTAGTTACTGGCGTTCATTAAAAGAGCAAGAACAACAACTTGTTGTCGTCGCTGGGGTGATTTTTGTTATTTTTATCCTTGTGATGGGAATCTTTAGGCCGTTAAATGCGGCGATTGAAAAAGCAGAACAAGACACGATAAAACAACAAGAATTGCTGGCATGGGTTGATGAGAGCATTGTTAAGTTAAAGGCCAGTGGCAGTGCACGAGTAGCGAATGACCGCAGCTTAAGTCAAATTGTGAATAGCACGCGAAATCGTTATCAGATCACCATCAGTAAAATGCAACCGAATGATAATTCACTGCGTTTAACTATCGATTCTGTCGAGTTTAACAAGTTGGTTGAGTGGCTTGATGAATTAGTTAATTCACAAGGTGTACTGATTGAAAACTTAGACATTAGTAAAGACGATAAGTCTGGTTTTGTTCGTGTCAGTCGTTTGGTACTAGAGAAGTAGACGATGAAAAGAATTATTTTATTAGTCACAGTATTTGTGATGTGTTTTTTGGTGTTTACGCTTATAAAAACACCCGCTGCAATTGCACTAGATTTAGCTGCACCGCATTTACCAAAACAATTGCAACTAGGCAAAGCCAGTGGTTCGCTTTGGGATGGTCGCATAATGCAGGTACGTTTTGATGGTGAGCAACTTAATAATGTACGGTGGAAGTTATCTGGCTGGTCATTGTTGACGGGCAAACTCGTTGGTACGGTGCGCTTTGGTGATCCGCGTGATAAAACAGATATTTCGGGCCATGCTGATTTTTCGTATGGGTTGTTCAATCAAGCTGTTGTGGTAAAAAATACCACACTACGTTTGAGCGTTGAGCGTGCGATGGCGCGCTTAAAACTGCCATTGCCAATTAGTGCACAAGGGCGTGTGATTGTTGATCTCGATGAGTTCAGCTCTGGTCAGCCGTATTGTGAAACGTTAATGGGTGAGATTGCCAGTCCCAATATCGATGTTCAAGGACTTAATGGCTGGTTTAGTGTTGGCCCACTGAGCGGCCGTCTTAGTTGTAAATCAGGCGATATAGCTGTCTTGGTTGACCCTGAAAATCGCTTAGGTCTTGAGGCCGATGCTGTACTAAAAGCCAATTTAGATTTTAAAGTGGCAGGGTATATAAAACCAGAAGCCAGTCTACCAAAAGAAGTGCATGACGCTGCGAAGTTTTTAGGGCGTCCAGATAGCGAAGGACGCTATCCACTTAATTTATAAACACGACTTTAATTGAAGGCATTATGCAAATTCCTGAGTTTTCAAAAGAGCAAAGCGCCTTATTAGCACGCTTTCTTGCTGAGCAAAAAGACGCGCTATCGTTAGCACAAACACACGGTTATTTATTTGCCGTTATTTGTGCGCCCGAGCCATTGGATGTTCATCAGTGGTTTGAGCAAGTTGTCCCTGGTTGTGATGGGCAAATGGATGAGCAGGTATTGTTTGCATTTATGGCGCTATATCAGCAAATCAGTGAACACGTATTTGAAACCGGATACAGCTTACCCGTAAGTTTGCAATTTAATTCTGCTCAGCAGCCGTACCTTGATATGCAAGAGTGTCAGCATTGGAGCCAAGGCTTTATGCTTGGGGCGCAGGGCTATATTGCTAAATTGTTAGCTGCGCCACAACTAGCAAGTGAATTAAAAGAAGCACTTGAGACAGCACAGCAAAGTTTGTGTTTCTTTATACTCGACTCAGCTGATATAGCATCGATTGCCAATCAGCATGGTTTAACCGAAGGGCTGTTATGTCAACAGCAGTATGAAGTGATGAATGAGTTTGCAGCAGGCTTTGCTGAGTTAATCGAAGCCGTTGCAGTAAATAGCCAGCTTTATAATGATGAAGGCTGGGGCTAAGCAAGCTCTAACACAATATCTGTGCAGCCTTTTGCACAACGAACAATGCCTTTGCCAGGCTGTTCAGTCTGTAGGTTTAAGGTAAGGACTCCTTTGCATGTTTCACAATGCATAGTCTGTCCTTTTGCCAACTTTTTTAGCATATTGCGCTGTTTAGCAAATGAATCGCTGGTTTTTTTATTAAGCGCAGAAAAATCCATTATTTATTTAACCTTTCTTCAAGTGCATCCGAAACAATATTACAAACACGTTCTAGGCGTTCACCATAGAAATATAAGTTAATATCTTTTTCACGACAATAATGTAAATGAAAGATTTGCAGTTTATCGTCATTCAAAAAAGCCTCTTCGACGTACTCACGCTCTGAATTCGATAAATTAAGCTGTGACTTAATCGTGTTCTTCGCCATATTCGCGGCGGGGCTGCGGTTAACTTGGCTAAAATCTGAAAGTACGTTCACCCCATCACCTAACAACCGTTCTCTGGGTTCTTTGATCAAAGGGTGATCAATCGTGAACAATGCTAAAATAATAAGTACTAAAATGATAAATTTTTTCATAGCACACAGAACTTTGATCTAAATAAAGAAGGAATTGGGACAAGTTTAATAAAATGGCTGATTTAAAAGCAAGAATATACGATGAAATAATTAAAAAGTTCATATTTTAGATCATTCCCTGAAATTTTTGAGAGATTGAGTATAATACTTTCGATAGGTTGGAAATTTCAGAAAACTCTGAACGAAATGAGATGCATTCTAATTTGTCGTATTGGCTTTATAACCTATTTAACTGCAAACATCAGTTTGAGTTTATTTCCTAGTGGCGTTGAGGAATTTTGATGGATAAACAAATTAAGGTTAAAAACATCCCAACGGAAGTAAAAATCCAAAAACCGGAAAACGCTTCCCATGATGATAGATTTAATCCTCGCAATCGAATTTATGTAAGAGCAGTAACAGGCTTGCATCAGCTGTTAAGGCGACGAATTGGTTTCGTTGGCATGCTTGCATTTATGCTTTTACCTTGGATTAACTTCCACGGACAGCAAGCTGTGCTGTTCGATTTAGTAGGCCAAAAGTTTAATATCTTCGGCCTCACTCTGTGGCCACAAGATTTAACCATTCTTGCGTTTATTCTTATGCTTGCAGCTTTTGCGCTGTTCCTCGTCACCACATTTTATGGCCGAGTCTGGTGTGGTTACACATGTCCGCAAACTGTATGGACATTTATTTTTATTTGGTTCGAAGAAAAGTTTGAAGGCACTGCAAACCAGCGTAAGAAGTTAGATCAACGCCCCATGGACTTTGATAAGTTTTGGCGTAAAACGGCAAAACACAGCAGCTGGTGGCTGTTTTCACTGTATACAGCGTTTACCTTTGTTGGCTACTTTACACCTATACGCCAGCTACTTCCGGATGTTTTTACTTTGGATGCCACAGCCTATTCTTATGGGTGTATCGCATTATTTGCTGTGTGTACATACGGCAATGCAGGGTGGATGCGTGAAATTATGTGTTTGCATATCTGTCCTTATTCGCGTTTTCAGTCGGCCATGTTTGATAAAGACACTTTTACAGTAAGTTATGATGAATCTCGTGGCGAAAGTCGTGGTCCTCGTTCACGTAAACAAGATCCGAAAGAGTTAGGACTCGGTGACTGTATCGATTGTAACTTATGCGTACAAGTGTGCCCGACAGGGATAGATATTCGCAACGGTTTGCAATATGAATGTATCAACTGTGGTGCCTGTATTGATGCTTGCGATGGTGTAATGGATAAAATGAATTACCCACGTGGGCTCATTTCATATACCACAGAGCGAAACTTAGAAACCCCTGAAAATAAAACGCATGCTTTGCGACCTAAATTGATTGGTTATCTTGTTATCCTTGTTGTGTTAACCGGGGCTCTCGTGGCAAATATTGCCATGCGTAAACCAATGGAGCTTGATATTATCCGCGACCGTAATCAGCTATACCGGGTTGACTTTAATGGCTTAGTTGAAAACACCTACACACTTAAAGTGATTAACAAAGCGCAATACGAGCAAACGTTTAATATTACAGTGGAAGGCTTAAATAACTTTGAATATATAGGCAAACAAACATTCACAGTGCCCTCAGGTGAATCTTATAACGTGCCCTTGTCATTAGTGGTTGATCCGTACGATTTGAAAAAGCCGATGACAAAATTCGAGTTTATACTTTCGGTGGAGGGGCAGCCTGAAATTCAGATTTCGCAGCCTAGTAACTTCTTTAAGGCGCAATAATTCAGTACACTGAGCAAATACAATAAAAAGCGGGGTTTTCCCGCTTTTTTTATATAATGGGACACTATGAGTAAATTTAGCTTTGTTGACCTCACACCCGATTCAATTTTAGACGCAGTTGAAAGTATTGGGATCTATGCTGAGTCAGGATTACTTGCTTTAAACAGCTATGAAAATCGCGTTTATCAGTTTAAAGCAGAAGACGGTTACCGATACGTTGTAAAATTCTATCGTCCTGAGCGTTGGAGCAAAGAACAAATATTAGAAGAGCATGCGTTTGCTTTTGAACTTGCTGATGCAGAAGTTCCCGTCGTTGCGCCCGTAGTAAAGGACGGGAAAAGCCTCTTTGAGCATGATGGCTATTTATTTGCCTTATTTCCCAGTGTGGGCGGGCGTATTTTCGAAGTTGATAACTTAGATCAACTCGATGTATTAGGCCGTTTAATTGGTCGTATGCATCAAGTTGCAAAAGCATCTTCATTTAATCATCGCCCAGTGATCAGTTGTGAAGAATACCTTCAGACAGCTAAAGTTCAGTTACAAGCAAGTAACTTGATGCCAACGTCATTAGAAAATGCTTTTTATACGATTTTGGATTTGGTTATTAAAGAAACCACAGCCCAATATAAAAATGTAGAGACAATTCGATTACATGGTGACTGCCATGCGGGCAATATTTTGTGGGCGGGTGATGCACTGATGTTTGTTGACCTCGATGACAGCAGACAAGGTCCTGCAATTCAAGACTTATGGATGATGCTCAGTGGCGATCGTAACAATCAACTGTTACAGTTAGACACCTTGGTAGCAGCGTATGAAGAGTTTTGTGATTTTGACCACAGCCAGCTGAAATTAATTGAGCCATTACGCGCGATGCGCATGGTGCATTACATGGGGTGGTTAGCAAAACGTTGGGATGATCCTGCATTCCCACGGAACTTTTCATGGTTCGCAGAAGACAAATACTGGGAGCAGCAAATACTCGCGTTAAAAGAACAGCTTGCAGCGCTACAAGAACCACCGTTAAAATTATTACCATAAATTTTTAAAAGATAAGTAAAGACGAGAAAACAATGTTCAAAAAATTAAAATTAAGTCTACTCATTCTATGTTTACCTTTTGCAGCACTGGCAGCTGACTTTGAAGCAGGTAATCAATACGAAGTACTAAACACTAAAAAGAGTGCTACACCACAAGTAACTGAGTTTTTCTCATTTTACTGTCCACACTGTTTTAAGTTTGAACCAGTGGCGAAAGCACTGGCCTCAACGCTGCCTGAAGGCACTGAGTTTGTTAAGAATCACGTTAACTTTTTAGGTGGTGTATCGAAACAAACACAAAGTAACCTAAGTTATGCTTACCTAATTGCAAAGCAACATGGTAAAGGTGAGCAAGTGGCCGACCAAATTTTTCATAGCATTCATATTCAACGTGCACCGCTGCAAAATATTAAAGACGTGAAAGCATTATTGGCGACAAATGGTATTAGCGGCGATGTGTTTGACTCTGAAATTGCTAGCATGCCTGTGATCAGTGCAGAAAAAGCGATGCAAGACAAACAGAATAAATACTCAGAGATGGGGGCGTTAACGGGTGTGCCGACTTTTATCGTGAATGATAAATATAAAATTAATATAAATACCATCAAGAGCCAAGAGCAGCTTGATGCGTTAGTAAAGTTTTTATTAGAACAATAATTTTTGGAGTGATTGAATAATGATCAAATTAGTTAAAGCTGCATTTGTGGCCGTGACGCTAGGTTTCGTTGCCACAGCGAGTGCGGCGCAATACGAAGAAGGTAAGCATTATGAAACAATTGATGCGCGAGCTTCTAAAAAGCCTGAAGTGACCGAGTTTTTTTCATTCTACTGTCCTCACTGTAATACCTTCGAGCCAATTGTTGCTGAGCTTAAGCCAATGCTTAAAGACGGCGTTAAATTTAAAAAGAATCACGTTAATTTTGTTGGTCCTCGTGATCCTGAGATCCAAACAGTGCTTGCGCAAGGTTATGCAACAGCAACAGTACTCCCAAATAGCGATGCGTTAGTTGGTGCAATTTTTGACCACATTCATGGTAAACGTGCGCGTATTAATGAGCTTGCAGATATGAAAGATATTTTCGTATCGCAAGGTGTAACTGCTGAAGATTTTGAAAAGTACTACAACAGTTTTTCAGTACGTACGATAGCAGCGAAAATGAAACGCGACCAAGAGTACTATCAACAAAAAGGAGCCTTAAAAGGCGTACCAACCTTTATTGTGAATGGTAAGTATCGTTTAATCTTAGGTGCAGACTCAGGTATTACCGATGCAAAAAGCATGGCTGAGCTAATTAATTACTTAGCAGCTAAGTAAGAGACTCGAAAATATTATTTAAAAGCTCCGCTCGCGGAGCTTTTTTGTTTGGTGAAGAAATGAAAAAACTTTTAGTGTCGAGTTGTTTACTAGGAAAGCCGGTACGCTATGACGGTCAATCACAAAACTTATTACATCCTGGATTAGAGTCACTGAAGCAGCAAGGGCGTATTGTGTCTTTTTGTCCTGAGGTTGCGGGTGGTCTACCTACACCAAGAGCGCCTGCTGAAATTAGCCAGGGTAGAGTATTAACACAGGATGCGCATGACGTCACCGCAGAGTTTAAAGCGGGTGCACAGCAAGCATTACGTGTATGCAAAGAACAAAGGATTCGGTTCGCACTACTCAAAGAGTCTAGTCCGTCATGTGGACGTAATTATATTTATGATGGAAGTCACACAGGGCAAAAGATTCGAGGAATGGGTTTAACTGCAAAGTTACTTAGTGACAATAATATACAGGTGTTCAGTGAACAACAATTGCCAGCGCTATTGGCTGCGCTGGCAAAAGTTTAAGTTATTTACGCTGTAAAAAGACGCCAGACTCAATATGATGTGTATAGGGGAATTGATCAAAAATCGCAAAACGTTTCACTTCGTGTGTTTTGCAAAGGTGATCAAGATCTCGTTCTAATGTCTCGGGATTACAAGAGATATAGATAATGTTGTCGTAGTTCGCCACCAAATCACAGGTAAGAGTATCCATCCCCGCTCGAGGAGGGTCGACTAAAATTGTTTGGCAGTTATAGCCGTTTAGATCAATACCGTCTAAACGTGAAAAAGTACGTTCGCCTTTCATGGCTTGTGTAAACTCTTCACTCGACATACGAATGATATCTAAATTATCGACTTTGTTTTGAGCAATATTGTACTGTGCAGAATAAACCGATGACTTTGAGATCTCAGTCGCAAGTACTCGGTTAAATGAACCGGCTAGTGCAATTGAAAAGTTACCATTACCACAATACAGCTCTAGCAAATCATTATTAAGGGGCTCACACAACGCTTGTGCCCATTCCAGCATTTTAATGTTCACTTTTGCGTTTGGTTGAGTAAAGCTATTTTCTACTTGCTGATAAATGAGTTCTTTACCATTTACGTTCAATCGTTCAACGACATAGTCGTTCCCAATCACTTCTTTTTGCTTACGTGCACGACCAATAAAGTCGATTTTAAACTGGCTGCTTAATTTTGCTTTAAGCTCTTTAATCGCAATTAGCCATTCATCGTTTAAAGGTTTGTGGTAAAGCAAACTAACAAGAATTTCACCACTTAAGCTAGAGAGGTAATCAATCTGGAATAACTTGCGGCGAAGTACCTCACACCCTTTTAAATTTTCAATCATCACCTGCATCACTTCGCCAACGAGTGGCGCGGCGGGATCAAATTCATCAACGCGAATTTTCTCTTTGCTTTGCTGATCAAACATAATGTGGAATAAATCGTCGCCCTCATGCCACACTCTAAACTCTGCACGTTGACGGTAGTGAATTGGATCAGAGCTGAACACTTCTAATGTGTTTACACCAAAGCGCCTAAACTGTGACGTGATGCGCTGCTCTTTCTCACTCAATTGTGCATCATATTGAGTTGTATCAATTTTTATAACCGCCATGGCTGATTACCTTTTATCTCTTAGCTATTTGTCGGCGCTATTGTAGGGAGCAGAGAGGATTTGTCTAGTTTTGTTATTTATTTTAGTGTCGTTTTTTTATACAAAAAACTTAAGTTATGCGATTTTTGGCCGATAATGAGGTAACCATAAAATGGAGTCGGATCATGAAAATTGGCAACCTAGGCTATATGCCTAATACAAATTTGAATAAATACAATGGTAAACAGTCTGTGCAGCAGCCTACCATTCAAAATCGTCAAGATAGCTATCAACAACGTGGCCGCGAACTGGCTGCAAAAGTACTCGACGATAAACTTGCACAAGCACTTGGTTTACCTAAAGCAGAAGAAAAGAAAGATAAACCCCTGTTTGATTTTGATGAGATCGTTAAAAATGTACTCAATTTTGTTGGTGGTGCGCTGCGTAAAGCAAAAGCAGATGGCGCTGATGATGAAAAGTTAAAAGGCATGTTAGGCGAGGCACGCAAAGGCGTACAAATGGGAATCGATGATGCCTATGATGAACTTAAAGAATCAGGCATCTTAAATGACGATATCGAAGAGGGTATCGAAAAATCGAAAGAAGGTATCTTTAAAGGTATTGATGAGCTTGAAGAAGACTTATTTAATCCTAAACCTAATGCCGTGACGGTTAGCCAAGCACAGTACGTGAGCTTAAGTAATAATGCCGAATATACATTTACCACAGCCGAAGGTGATGAAGTCAGTATTAGCTTTGCAGATGCATATGAGAGCAAGTCCGCTAGTAGCTACAGTAAAAACGGTGACAACGAAGCGTATGTCAGTGAATCGTCACAATCACGTGACTTATCTTTTTCTATGTCAGTGAATGGCGATCTTAATGAGCAAGAGCAGCAGGCCATTAACGAGTTGATGGAAGACTTACAAGGCGTTAGCGAAACATTTTTCTCAGGCTCACTCGATGAAGCCTTTGAACAAGCTAAAGAGCTTAACTTGAGTAATGAGCAGCTAGTCGGTTTTTCGATGGATTTGAAGCAAACCAAAACAGTTGCAGCTATAAAAGGGTACGAAGAATATAAACCAACGCCAGAGAAAGAAGTTGCAGAAAAGGTCGCCCCTTTTAACGATGACTTAAAAGAAGCCTTTAATAAAGCTGGTGATATTGGTTTGCAAAATCAACTTGCCGGAATATTGCAATGGTTAAATCAAGATAAAGAAGAAGTCAGTAAATTGGTTGATTATACCAAAGCGATGTTCGAGCAAATGAATACACTACGTTCAGCCAATGAACAGAACTAGTCTTCGCTTTCTTTTTAGATAGTCACATGGCAAACTGCTTGCCTTTCATGATCCGAGGTAAGTAGTTTGTCAGTCCATATAATGGTGTTTGATTCAGGTATTGGTGGGACAACTGTGCTTGAACAGATCCAAGCTTTGATCCCGAATGCAGATTATAGCTATTTTATGGATAATGCCTTTCTGCCTTATGGTGCGCAAACTTCGCAAACAATCATTCAACGCTTATTAGGGCTATTACACTTTATAGACACGCATGCGTTGCATGTTGATATATTAGTGATTGCCTGCAATACAGCATCGACATCTGCGTTAGACGTTATTCGACACTATACAAGTATTGAAGTTGTGGGGGTTGTGCCTGCTATAAAGCCAGCATGTGCCATAAGTAATACGAAGCACATTGGTTTACTTGCCACGCCCGCGACTACAAAAAGCAAATACACCGAGACGTTAATTTTGACACACAGTCAAGGTACAAAAGTGAGCTTGTACGCTTCGACTAAGCTGGTGGAAATTGCAGAAACACTGTTTCATAGTAAAAAACTACTCAAAGCCGAATTCAACGAAGCAATGGCTGAACTCGCTATTGCAGATGATATTGATGTATTAGTACTCGGATGCACACACTTTCCTTTATTAGCCCATGCAATAAATAACTATTACGACAAACGCGTTAAATTGATTGACTCAGGCCGTGCAATTGCAAATCGTGTCAGTAGTATTATTACAACGCAGCAATTAAATTTAGCAACAGACAAAAAAAAGCCGCTGCACTATTATGCAACGGCTCCGATTAGTCACCAGCAATTAAGCGTAGAGCTTGTTACGCTGATTGATCAGATTCCTCACGGAAACTATTAGACTCGTTCTCTTGTTTTTGTTTTGCTTCACGTACTTTTAAAGTACGTTGTTGGAACTCACTATCATTTAATTGATTAATTGCATTGTCAGCATCTGCCTCAGCCATTTCAACAAAACCAAAGCCACGACGTTTACCAGTGTTTTTATCTTTCAATAAACGAACGTTAAAGACTTTACCTTGTTCTTCAAATAAAGCGCGTACAACACCTTCATTCGCTCGGTAAGGAAGGTTGCCAACATAAAGTGTTTTTGTTTTTACTTCAGCCTCCTCACTTGCCGTTGATGAGAGTGCTGCAATAACTAAAGCACCAATTAATAAGCCTGCACCAAATAGCAACGCAGGGTCTAATGCTAAGCTCGAAAATGCAAACTTAACAATAACAAACCCTAATACAGCAAGAATAACAGAGAAAAGAAAAGATTTTTGATCGGGTAATTTCATTTTTGATCTACCAATAAACAGGAAATAAACATTAATTTAACATTGTGAACTTGCTATCTTAACGCGTTAAATGAACATAGCAATGAAATTTGCATTAAATTATGAATATTGGCTTAAAAAACAGCCATAATTGCGACTGTTTTTGTTATTTTCGGTAATTTTAGTTCACTTTGTGAGCGAACGATAAAAAGATCGAAAAAAAGTGTTGATCTGTTTTTGGATCTCCCTATAATGCGACCCCACTGAGACGGGAGACAGCAACGAAAGACGCTGAGCAACGTAGCAGAGAGTTAAGTAAAACTTCGGTTTTAAATCTTCGAAAGAAAGTTTAAAATTAAGTGTTGACTCTAAAAAATAAGGATGTATTATACGCATCCCTAGCGACGAAGTCGCACTGTTCTTTAACAATATAAAGCAATCATCTGTGTGGGCACTCGTACAGATTGAGTTCTAACAGTCGAGCTACTTAGGTAGTAAGACAAACAAATTTAGAGTCTCAATTTAAACTGAGTGACCAACGGAAATAAGTTTACTTATTTCAGCACAGTCAATTCAACATCGAAAGATGTTAAATAAATTCAGAATTCATTGAGCATGTCCGCTCCCTTATGGGAAGGACAGAAAAAACTTTTAATTGAAGAGTTTGATCATGGCTCAGATTGAACGCTGGCGGCAGGCCTAACACATGCAAGTCGAGCGGTAACAGAGAGTAGCTTGCTACTCTGCTGACGAGCGGCGGACGGGTGAGTAATGCTTGGGAATGTACCTTATGGTGGGGGACAACAGTTGGA
>NZ_CP032090.1:390000-1475000 GCF_003515105.1 Pseudoalteromonas lipolytica
GACTTATATTTTGTAGCGAGGTTAACCGATTAGGGTAGCCGTAGGGAAACCGAGTCTTAACTGGGCGTTGAGTTGCAAGGTATAGACCCGAAACCCGGTGATCTAGCCATGGGCAGGTTGAAGGTTGAGTAACATCAACTGGAGGACCGAACCCACTAACGTTGAAAAGTTAGGGGATGACCTGTGGCTAGGAGTGAAAGGCTAATCAAACCGGGAGATAGCTGGTTCTCCCCGAAATCTATTTAGGTAGAGCCTCGGACGAATACTTACGGGGGTAGAGCACTGTTAAGGCTAGGGGGTCATCCCGACTTACCAACCCTTTGCAAACTCCGAATACCGTAAAGTACTATCCGGGAGACACACGGCGGGTGCTAACGTCCGTCGTGAAGAGGGAAACAACCCAGACCGCCAGCTAAGGTCCCAAAGTCATAGTTAAGTGGGAAACGATGTGGAAAGGCCCAGACAGCCAGGAGGTTGGCTTAGAAGCAGCCACCCTTTAAAGAAAGCGTAATAGCTCACTGGTCGAGTCGGTCTGCGCGGAAGATGTAACGGGGCTAAACTATGCACCGAAGCTGCGGATTCAAAATTTATTTTGAGTGGTAGGGGAGCGTTCTGTAAGCCGTTGAAGGTGACCCGGGAGGGTTGCTGGAGGTATCAGAAGTGCGAATGCTGACATGAGTAACGATAATGCGGGTGAAAAACCCGCACGCCGGAAGACCAAGGGTTCCTATCCCATGTTAATCAGGGTAGGGTAAGTCGACCCCTAAGGCGAGGCCGAAAGGCGTAGTCGATGGGAAACGGGTTAATATTCCCGTACTTGGTATAATTGCGATGGGGGGACGGAGCAGGCTAAGCAAGCATGGCGTTGGTTGTCCATGTGAAAGTGAGTAGGTTGAGAGTTTAGGAAAATCCGGACTCTTAAGACTGAGACACGAGACGAGCACCTAAGGGTGTGAAGTTGTTGATGCCATACTTCCAGGAAAAGCCTCTAAGCTTCAGATTATACCGAATCGTACCCCAAACCGACACAGGTGGTCAGGTAGAGAATACTAAGGCGCTTGAGAGAACTCGGGTGAAGGAACTAGGCAAAATCGTACCGTAACTTCGGGAGAAGGTACGCTCCGATTGGTGATGAGACTTGCTCTTTAAGCTGATTGGAGCCGCAGTGACCAGGTGGCTGGGACTGTTTATTAAAAACACAGCACTGTGCAAAATCGCAAGATGACGTATACGGTGTGACACCTGCCCGGTGCCGGAAGGTTAATTGATGGGGTTAGTTTTCGGACGAAGCTCTTGATCGAAGCCCCGGTAAACGGCGGCCGTAACTATAACGGTCCTAAGGTAGCGAAATTCCTTGTCGGGTAAGTTCCGACCTGCACGAATGGTGTAACCATGGCCACGCTGTCTCCACCCGAGACTCAGTGAAATTGAAATCGCAGTGAAGATGCTGTGTACCCGCGGCTAGACGGAAAGACCCCGTGAACCTTTACTACAGCTTGGCACTGAACATTGAACCTACATGTGTAGGATAGGTGGGAGGCTTTGAAGCAGAGACGCTAGTCTTTGTGGAGCCGTCCTTGAAATACCACCCTTGTAGTTTTGATGTTCTAACGTTGGCCCCTAATCGGGGTTACGGACAGTGCCTGGTGGGTAGTTTGACTGGGGCGGTCTCCTCCCAAAGAGTAACGGAGGAGCACGAAGGTTGGCTAAGTACGGTCGGACATCGTACGGTTAGTGTAATGGTAGAAGCCAGCTTAACTGCGAGACAGACACGTCGAGCAGGTACGAAAGTAGGTCATAGTGATCCGGTGGTTCTGAATGGAAGGGCCATCGCTCAACGGATAAAAGGTACTCCGGGGATAACAGGCTGATACCGCCCAAGAGTTCATATCGACGGCGGTGTTTGGCACCTCGATGTCGGCTCATCACATCCTGGGGCTGAAGTCGGTCCCAAGGGTATGGCTGTTCGCCATTTAAAGTGGTACGCGAGCTGGGTTTAGAACGTCGTGAGACAGTTCGGTCCCTATCTGCCGTGGGCGTTTGAGAATTGAGAGGGGTTGCTCCTAGTACGAGAGGACCGGAGTGAACGAACCGCTGGTGTTCGGGTTGTCATGCCAATGGCATTGCCCGGTAGCTACGTTCGGAACTGATAAGCGCTGAAAGCATCTAAGCGCGAAGCAGGCCTCGAGATGAGTTCTCACTAGACTTTTAAAGTCTCTGAAGGGCCGTTGAAGACTACAACGTTGATAGGCAGGATGTGGAAGTGGTGTGAGCCATTAAGCTAACCTGTACTAATTACCCGTGAGGCTTAACCATACAACGCCAAACGCGTTTTATGACAGCGTAACAGACAGAAGTTAGTATACTAAAGTAGATTTACGATTATCAGAATTCCGAATTTTAGTTAATTGCAGATGCGATTAACGACCAGAATATGCTTGGTGACAATAGCGTTTTGGACCCACCTGACCCCATGCCGAACTCAGTAGTGAAACGAAACAGCGCCGATGATAGTGTGGCATTTGCCATGTGAAAGTAGGACATCGCCAGGCTCCTAATTAAAGAAACCCGTTGCAGCAATGCAGCGGGTTTTTTGTTGCCTGTAGAAAAATAAAATACCCAACCAAGACCCCTACGACCTATATCTTTGTAAGCATCGTGTGGCATTGACCATGTGAAAGTAGGACATCCTACTGCGTAGCGCACCATGGCTCCTAATTAGAGAAACCCGTTGCAGCAATGCAGCGGGTTTTTTGCGTTCAGGGCTAAATCGTCCAGTATCATACTGAGATTGCATACAGAGATAAAAGACGCATCAGCGCAAGATGAAGAGACGTAGGAGATGTATGGACTCCTCCCCTAAATAGGGTAAGTACGGTATAAAGAAATTGCAAAACCACTTTTACCAATAAGGAATCCATACATGTCAAAATTTAACTTAATTTGTATCGACTTGGCAAAAAATGTTTTTCAAGTCGGTCAATTTTTTCATCAAAAACTACAAAGTAATAAAGCGGTAAGCAGAAAAGAGCTACTGTCGATACTCACCACGTCTCCTCGTTGTAAAGTTGTTATGGAATCATGTGGCGGTGCTCATTATTGGGCACGCAAAGCGCGTAGTGTTGGTCATGAAGTCGTGATTCTAGACCCTCGATTTGTCAAAGCATTTAGGATTGGCCAGAAAACAGATGCAAACGATGTTATTGCAATAGCTGCGGCTTCTTTCTCACCCAATGTTCGCCCGTGTAAATCACTGACACAAGCACAGCAAAGCCTACAGTCGATAGAGCGAATGCGTGCGTTAGCTGAAAAGCAGAAACGGCAGTTGGCGAATCAAATCAGAGGCTTGTTACTTGAATTTGGAATTGTAATCAAGCAATCAGAATGCGCGTTTAGGCAGGCTATCCCTGAGATTTTAGAAGATAGCGATAATGGGTTAACCGCTGGTTTAAGGCAGTGTATAGCGCAGTGCTATGAATTATTTAAAGCCCAATCAACATTAAAAGAAACATTAAATGAGTTACTGACAGGCTTAGTAAAACAAGATGAGCAATGTGAACGCTTACTGGCTCTTGAGGGCGTAGGGCCTATCACTGCGGTTGGTTTATTAATTAGCTTAAGTGACACAACCCATTTTACGAGCGGACGTAATGCAGCAGCCAATATTGGCGTCACCCCACGTCAGCACTCAAGTGGTGGAAAAGTGCGAATAGGCCATATAGCCAAATACCGCGGAGAGATGATATTACGAAGTCACTTATTTCTGGGGGCCAGAGCGGTCATCAATCAGTTAAAGCATCGCGAGCCAAAAACGAAAAAAGAGCAATGGCTCAAAGCATTAGTTGAAAGACGCGGTGTGAAGTGCGCCGCCATTGCGTTAGCAAATAAAACAGTTCGGACGGCGTATGCCATGCTGAAAAAGGGCACGCGTTATGAACCAAGCCTACTAGCAAATTAACATTTAGTCTTCGATAACAGAAATAACTGTATTGACCAAGAACCTGCGTTAAGCGGTTAGACCCACCCTTGATAGCCTGTAAAGTGATTAGTGTGTTAAAACACCGAGTAGGAGAAGAGGCACAAGGGCGCGAATACATCATAGGGCCGAGGTAGCTCCTCATTATGAGCCCGCATATAAGTACGCAGTCTAACAAAATTAACGAAGGGTATTGTGCAATAGGAGGAGTCCATATAAGGCACTTTAGTGCCGAAGTGTCTGATATGCCCTTCACACATAACCACTGACATTCACGGCTAAAGCCGTTCCCACGCTTCTTAATCACAATGACAGAAGTGCAAGGGGCTCTAAATCGCTCATTTCACTTCTGGCTCAAACAATTAGGACGTAGGAGGCACTTGAGTGCCGAAAGTGTCTGATATGCTCTTCACACATAACCAGAGACATTCACGGCTAAAGCCGTTCCTACGCTTTGTAATCACGATGTTCAATCACGCTTTCCATGTTGTTTAATCATGATGACAAGGTTGAAGGCTCTAAAATTGGCTACTTCACTTTACGCTAACCTAATTAGCGCGTAGGAGGCACTTTAGTGCCGAAAGTATCTGATATGCCCTTCATACAACACCCCTGACGTTCACGATGAAAGCCGCTCCTACGCTTCTTAATCACGATGACAGAAGTGCAAGGGGCTCTAAAATGGGTTACGCTAATCCGTCTCTCATTAATGAGCAACACAACAACGCGGTGCTTGACGAATAAATACGAAAAAGCCCAGCAGGTTTCCCCGCTGGGCTTTTATATTTATATATTCAGTACTTACTGTTATTTAATCATGCTGTAAATAAGCGCAAGAACAGCAAGAGAGCCAATAGCTAGCACAAATAAAGTACTTAAGCGGTGCCTGTATTTTTGCAGGCTAGGGACTTTATACACGGCAATCATGGGCATAATGAATAAGATCATGGCGATAATTGGGCCTGATAGCTGGTCCATCATGTCTAAAATACTTGGGTTGATCACCGAGCAATACCAAATAGCGAAGAACATGATAACAGTGCCAATCTTATCAACGAGTTTAGGGTTCATATGTGCTTGCTTACTGACAAGACCATTGAAACTTTCGCGGGCTCCTAAAAAGTGGCCTAAGAAAGATGACGTAATGGCGATAAACGCTACCAACGGGCCTAGTGTGGCAATGAATGAGTTATCAGTAATATTGGCAAGAAACGACAAGATAGAAACGTTTTCGGCCTTAGCTTGCAGCATTTGTTCTGATGATAAAGACAACACACACGAAAATACAAACAGCAATACAAATACGATTAACAATAAGCTGGTGCGCTTCAGAATTGCTTCTGACTTCATTTTAGCATTATTGCCGTAATGAGCTCGCTGTACATGGACAAAACTTGAGATTGCAGCGGCATGGCTGAATGAGAACACAATAATAGGAATTGATAACCAGAGCGTTTTCATAAAGCCTGAAAACTCAGGAACTGATACGTCAGGCATCTGCCAGCTTGGGATCAAATACAACGATAAGAAAAACAGAATACCGACGAGTGGATAGACCAAAATAGCAAAAGCACGCAACATGAGTGCTTCTCCACCTAGCATTAAGCTAATCATACCACCCACTAAAATGCCTGATAGCAGCACGCGTGGTGGTGATTCCATACCTAATTGATTAACGATAAAGCTGTCTACGGTATTGGTTAGGCCAACGCCATAAATAAGTAAAATAGGAAAGATAGAAAGAAAATATAAAAGAGAAATTAGTCGCCCAGCATTCATGCCAAAGTGCTCTTCTACCACATCGGTAAAGTCAGCATCTGGTTGCTTTGATGATAATACAAAACGAGCTAAGCCACGATGAGCTAAGTAAGTCATAGGAAAGGCTAAGCACGCCATAATCACTAATGGCCAGAACCCGCCTATACCGATATTAATGGGTAAGAATAAAATGCCGGCACCCACTGCTGTGCCAAATAAACTTAATACCCACTGGGTGTCGTGAAGATTCCATTTCGAGTTACTACTTGTTGTCGATGCACTAAACTGCGCAGCATCTTGTTGTGTGTTCATTAGCACTCCACTATTAGAATAATAATTGTCGCGCAGCATATAGAAAAGCAACTAAGAATGCATGTTTTAGCGTTGTATTTAGATAACTATGCTGTAAGGAGAGACTTACAAAAGGAAATGCTGGGCTAGTTTAGTTAAGCCCAGTTGTGGTGTTTACTCTGCTGCTGCAAGTGCGCGGGCTTTTATATCAGCAGCAAATGCTAAGCCTTTTTTAAAGCGAGCTTCAGCAGCTGTGATTTCACTTTCATCGCCATTAGCAGCAAGCACACCTTGTGATAGTGCTTTGTAAAGAGAAGTGATTTGCGCTTGGTAAGCTGCCTCAATGGCTTTTTCAACAGTCGTCATCGTCATTCCTTTAATAGATTAAGAGGGCAAAATATTATCGGAACACAGGCATAAAGGCTAGTTTAACGTTAATTTAGAGAGGGTAAGTTTTGCTGGGTTTCGCTTCGCGTTACCCAGCTTATGTAGTATTTCACTCTATAACATCGACTGCTAAAGACTAGTCCTGTAACGCCGATACTACAAAATACGGATTCAGATATTCTTCTTTACTGTTATACAGCAGTGGACTGCCATCGAGTTTGCTAACCGTTGCTCCTGCTATTTCGGCAATCGCATGGCCTGCGCCTGTATCCCACTCGCAGGTTGGGCCTAAGCGTGGGTAAATATCGGCGCTGCCTTCGGCTACTAAACATAGTTTTAGTGAGCTGCCTTTTGAGACCATTTCTACGTCATCGAATTGTTTTACAAATTCAGCTAGGTCAGGGGAAGGGTGTGAGCGACTGCCAACAACACGAATAAGCCCTTTATTTGGCTTGCGGGTAACTTTAAGTTCGATGCGTTCATCGCCCTTATCTTTAAATGCACCAATGGCGTTGCTTGCAATATATGAGACACCCAATGCAGGTGCATCGACAACGGCTAAAATAGGCTTACCGTTTTCAATAAGCGCAATATTTACCGTAAACTCACCATTCTTTTTGATGAACTCTTTTGTGCCATCAATCGGGTCGACTAGCCAATAACGTTGCCAGGTTTGACGAACATCCCAGCTAATATCTGCACTTTCTTCACTTAGAATCGGAATGTCTGGCGTTAACTGTTTTAAGCCATTAACAATCACTTTATGAGCTGCTAGATCGGCGTCGGTTACTGGGCTTTCATCGGCTTTGTATTCGACGTTAAAATCTTTTTCGTAAATACCCATAATGGCATTTCCTGCTTGGCGCGCCAGCAGTAAGATTTCTTCTAGCAGTTCCGTATGATTCATGATTTAACCTATAATTTGCTGTTGTTTTAGATACGCTACCAGTTCTTGCACCGATTGGTCTAGGGTGTTTTTGCTCGTATCGATTTTAATTTCGGGTGATGTTGGAACTTGGTAGTCTGAATCAATACCTGTGAAATGCTTAATTTCACCCGCACGTGCCTTTTTATAAAGCCCTTTAGGGTCACGAGTTTCACATACGTCGAGTGGGGTATCTAAAAACACTTCGATGAACTCACCATCATCTACCAAGTTCCTTACCATATCGCGTTCACTTTGGAAGGGTGAAATAAATGCGGTGAGTACCACAAGACCAGCATCGACCATGAGTTTCGCTGTTTCGCCTACGCGGCGAATATTTTCAACACGATCTTCATCAGTAAAGCCTAAATCTTTACATAACCCATGGCGTACGTTATCACCATCAAGTAGATAGGTGTGAACACCAAGTTGGTTTAGTGCGTTTTCTAGCGCATTGGCCACGGTGCTTTTACCAGAGCCAGAAAAGCCAGTGAACCATAAAATAGTCGGCTTATGCTTTTTTTGCTCACTACGTTGTGCTTTAGTGATTGCGTAGTTATGCCAAACGATATTCTCATTCATTGTATCTGTTCTCGTTGTTTGTTATTGAAATGGGAAAACCAGTGGTATCAATGTAAGTACCGTAATCGAATAGATAATCGATAAAGGAAGGCCCATGGCAATGTAATCTTTTAAGCGGTAATTTCCCGCACTGTACACCATAAGGTTGGTCTGATAACCAAATGGTGAGATAAAGCTGGCCGATGCACCGAAGGCCACGGCCATAATAAAGGGCAGTGGGGAAACATCAAAGCCAATAGCCAGCGCATACGCAACAGGAAATGAAAGTGCGGCGGCTGCATTGTTGGTAATCAATTCGGTAAACATGACCGTCATTAAGAAGATAGCAATAAATGCCCCGTAAGGGCCAAAGTCACCTAACACATAAAGCATGCCATTCGATATTTCACCAGCTAAACCGGTGCCAATCATGAGTTTGGCGAGTCCAATCGCACTGCCTACAACCGCCAGTAATTCGATAGGGAAGCGACGTTTAACTTCACTGAGCTTAATTGTGCCGCTGAGCATTAGGCCAATGAGTAACACCAATAAGCCTTTTACTAAGGGGACTAAACCGATAATGCTTAACGTTAAAACCCCTGCAAAACTAGCCAACACAATGTTTGATTGCTTTGCTTTTAAATGTGTTTGTAAATCGAGACCCGAAATATAAACAAACTCACGCTTTAAGTTTGGGAGTGTGTAAAATGCTTTACCCGGCGCGAGAATCAAGGAATCACCAGCTTGTAATTGCACTTTACCTAGGCCTCCTTGTAAACGGTCATGACCTCGACGAATTGCAATTACTGCCGCATGAAACTGTTCGCGAAAGCGAATTTCTTTAATCGTTTTGCCAATGTATTTAGAGGAGTGACTCACGACCACTTCAACAAGGTGTTCAACATCTTTCTCGTGCTTGTCATGAACCACTTTTAAGCCATCAAATTGAGTCAGTAAAGGAACAGACTTTATATCGCCGACAAATAATAATACGTCACCTTCTTTGATTACTTGTTTTGGGGTGACGGCACAAATACGTTTGTCACCACGAATGATTTCAGCAAGGAAGAGATCTTTTAATTCACGCAGACCATTTTCTTCAACACTTTTACCAATCAGCTTTGAATCAGCTTCTACTTTGCCTTCTAAGTAAAATGGCACGACTTCTTGGTTATTTTTACCGTTATCGGGTAGGTATTTAAGCATTACAATAATGGTGATCAGGCCCACACTTAATGCGCCTAAACCAACCAGTGTAAAATCAAAAAAACCTAAGGGAGCCATGCCTGCTTCAACAGCAAAACCATTGACGATTAAATTAGTTGAGGTGCCAATTAAAGTAATTGTGCCACCGAGTATTGCGGTGTACGACAAAGGCAGTAATAGTTTTGATGGCGAATGTGTCGGGCTCTCTTTTATGGCACTAATAAGAGATGCCACAACGGCTGTGTTATTAGTAAACGATGACAAAAAGGCGGTCGATAAGCCAAGCTTAGTGACAGAGCTTGTCAGGCTACCTTTTGATAAGGATTGGGCAAGTTTCTGTACCAATGTGGTTTTTTCTACCGCAATTGATACCAATACTAAAAGTATCAGGGTGATTAACGAGGGGTTGGCATAATTAACAAGCATATCCTCAAGGCTAATAAGCCCAGAAAGATAGCTAATTCCAATGGCGCTCACAAATAACCATGCTGGTTTTAATCGTGTGCCAAATAGGCACCCGACTAATACCAGCATAATGCCTGTTAATACCAGCTGTTGATACATGCTTTTTACTTCCTATAACAGGCGAATTGTGATTATTTAAGCTTAGTTATATCAAGCGCTTGCCAATGAGGGAAGTGCTTGCGAACAAGTGCATTAAACTCAACTTCAAAGTCGCTAAAGCCACTTTGTTGCTCTTCAGTGCTTAATAACTGTTCGATCATACCTGCTGCAACCGTTAAATTTGATAGGCGATCGATTAAGATAAATGCCCCTGTTTCATGGTTGTCGTGATACTCATCAGCCAAAATTGTTTCTGTAAGCTCGAGGGTTACAATAGCAATTTCGTTTAGCTGCAGAGAGTCTGCTTGGCCATGTTCTAAGGTATTTACATCAATCGTGTGATCAATTTTTTTCACCACCGCTGAAGTATTTTTGCTGCCTAACTTAAAGTTATAGTTTTTACCTAACACCAAGGGGGATTCATGCATCCACACAAGTTTGGCTTGAATACGGTTTGTTACAGCGGCTTTAGATGCGGCAGGTACAATTACATCACCACGACTGATATCAATTTCGTCGTTAAGCGTTAATGTAACTGCTTGGCCTGCTTCGGCTGTATCAAGGTTCCCATCGAAGGTGACAATCTCTTTGATACTTGAGCTTTTTCCTGATGGTAATACTTTTACGGCATCACCTACACTGAACGTACCTGAAGTGAGTGTTCCTTGGAAACCGCGGAAATCTAAGTTAGGGCGCACAACATATTGCACAGGTAAGCGTGCTTCAAAGCCAGTATCAATTTCAGCCGCAGGGGAATCTTCGAGTAATTCAAGAAGCGGTTTGTCGGTGTAATAAGGTGTATGTTCAGAGCGTACTACAACGTTGTCGCCTTTCAGTGCTGACATAGGTACGAACTTAATATTTGTGACGTTTAACTGCTCTGCAAACTTAAGGTAATCGGCTTTGATTTTCTCATACACGGTTTCGTCAAAATCGACGATGTCCATCTTATTGATAGCAACAACAAATTGTTTAATCCCTAAAGAGTCACAAATAAAGCTATGACGCTTAGTTTGTACCTGCACGCCATAACGTGCATCGACTAGGATAATTGCCACATCGCTGGTTGATGCACCTGTCACCATGTTGCGGGTGTATTGCTCATGTCCAGGCGTATCCGCAATAATGAATTTACGTTTTGCTGTTGAGAAATAACGATACGCAACATCAATCGTGATGCCTTGTTCTCGCTCAGCTTGCAAGCCATCAACGAGTAGGGCTAAGTCAAGCTCTTCACCTGCATTACCAACTTTTTCGTTGTCTTTGTGAAGGGCTGCAAGTTGATCTTCATAAATTTGGTGGCTGTCATGCAGAAGGCGGCCGATTAACGTTGATTTACCGTCATCAACACTGCCACATGTCAGCATACGTAAAAGGCTTTTGTCTTGTTGACGCGCAAGGTAGGCGTCGATGCCTAGCTCTCTTACTTCATTAATCGTGTCGTTAGTTTTAGACATTAGAAATAACCCTCACGTTTTTTCTTTTCCATAGAGCCTGCAGAGTCGTGATCAATCACGCGACCTTCACGCTCAGATGATGTTGATAACAACATCTCTTCAATGATTTCAGTTAATGAGCTGGCGGTTGATTCCACAGCACCAGTAAGTGGATAACAGCCAAGGGTACGAAAACGGACCGACTTCATTTGCGGTACTTCGCCTTCTTCAAGCGGCATGCGCTCATCATCAACCATAATGAGAGTGCCATTGCGCTCAACAACAGGGCGTTCTTTGGCTAAATATAGCGGCACCATTTCAATGTTTTCTTGGTAGATGTATTGCCAAATATCAAGCTCAGTCCAGTTAGATAAAGGGAATACACGAATACTTTCACCCGGGTTAACTTGGCTGTTGTAAGTATTCCACAGCTCTGGACGTTGATTTTTAGGATCCCATCTGTGGTGCTTATCGCGGAAAGAATAAACACGCTCTTTGGCACGTGACTTTTCTTCATCGCGGCGAGCACCGCCGAATGCAGCATCAAAACCATATTTATCAAGCGCTTGTTTTAAGCCTTGGGTTTTCATGATATCGGTATGCTTCGCTGAGCCATGAACAAACGGATTAATATCAATCGCTAAACCTTCAGGGTTTTTATGGACGATTAAATCAAAGCCATATTCTTTGGCTAAACGATCGCGAAACTCGATCATTTCCTTAAATTTCCAGTTGGTATCAACATGCAAAAGAGGAAATGGAATTTTTGCTGGGTAAAATGCCTTACGTGCTAAGTGTAATAACACCGATGAATCTTTACCGATTGAGTAAAGCATAACCGGGTTTTCAAACTCAGCAGCAACTTCGCGCATGATCTTGATACTTTCAGCTTCTAATTGCTGAAGGTGTGTTAAAGCCATTGTTAGTCGTCCTACTAAAATGATTAAAAGTTAAATTACGCTACGCCTGTTAAAGGCTGGGCAAAGCTGCTGGTTTGTGCCGTTTGGCCAAACCAAGCAAGTTGATGATGCAGTGATGCAACTTCGCCAATAATTAATAACGCTGGTGAAATAATACTGTGCCGTGAAATTAAATCGGCTAATTCACCTAGCTGCCCCGTCACGACACGTTGTTCTTTACGTGTGCCGTTTTCAATGATGGCCACTGGTGTATCTGCACCGCGACCATGTTTTAATAATTGTGCTTGGATATGAGGTGACTTAATCACCCCCATATAAATCGCTAAGGTTTGATTAGGTTTAGCAAGCGACTGCCAATCGAGTTCTTGACCCTCTTTTTTACAGTGCCCAGTAACGAATTGGATGGCTTGTGCATGGTCTCTATGTGTTAATGGGATACCCGCATAAGCACTGCAACCGGCTGCAGCAGTAATACCAGGAACAATTTGATAGCGGATCTGGTTGGCAGCAAGCACTTGTACTTCTTCACCGCCACGGCCATAAATGAATGGATCGCCCCCTTTAATGCGGCATACTTTTTTACCCTGTTTAGCAAAATCAACTAACATTTGATTGGTATCTTCTTGTGCCACACTATGATCGCCCAAGCGCTTGCCAACACACACTAAGTCGGCATCGCGACGCACTAGTTCCATAATTTCATCAGACACAAGGTAGTCATACACAACAACATCGGCTTGTTGCATTAATTGCAGGGCTTTTAACGTTAATAGCTCTGGGTCACCAGGGCCTGCGCCCACAACATATACTTCACCTTCGGGCTCAGGCTTGGCTTCGAGTAGTTGCTCTAGTTGCGCCGACGCTGCGGTGGTGTCGCCTGCTTGCACTTTACTCACAACCGATGAATCAAACACACCTTCCCAAAACTGGCGACGGTCGGCGAAATGTTTAAAACGTTGCTTTACTTTGTCGCGAAAACTCCCGACTAAAGTAGCCAAAGGGCCAATATGTTGTGGAATAAGCGTTTCGAGCTTTTCACGTAAGCGACGTGCTAAAACAGGGGCTGTCCCCGCGCTTGAGATAGCAATAGTGATAGGGTCACGGTCAACAATCGAGGGAAAGATAAAACTACACTTAGGTTGATCATCAACGACATTAACGAAAATATTGCGTGCGTTAGCAAGCTCAAAAACCGTGCTGTTAACTGCGTCGTTATCTGTTGCGGCAATAACCAACATTTGTTTATCTAAATGGTGCTCTTGAAATATGTCGTTAATTAGCGTGACTTCACCCGTGTTTGCAAGGGTTATAAGCTCATCACAAAATTCAGGGGCTACTAACGTCACGTGTGCGCGCGCTTTTAAAAATGCGCGGCATTTGCGTAACGCAACATCTCCACCGCCGACTACCAATACGGGCCTGTCGTCTAATTTGGTAAAGATAGGTAAATATTGCACGTTGTTTATACCCCTAAAAAACATCACAGAAACTGCTTATTGCAGACAAGCAGAATATAGTGCGTATTGTTAAGTAAAAAATAATTAAAACCCAATTTATATAACTAAAAGTTATATTGGGTGGTTCTATTTGGCTTAAGACTTAGTTAACAAGGGATTGCGGCGAGTTACAAGAAAATAACTAGGCTTATGGTGATTCGTTATGAGTTATAGCCAGAACATAAAAATTTGCTACTATGGGTCACTATTATGGCAACACAAAAATAAGATTTATGAAAAACATGCAAACAATCGCAGCCCAAGCTGTGGCACTCATGGACTTAACAACCCTCAATGACACCGATACGGCACAAACAATTGAAGATCTTATTGCCAGTATTCAGCCAAAGTTAGGCGTACCTGCGGCGGTGTGTGTTTATAGTCAGTTTGTTAGTGATGCCAAATTAGCGTTGGCAGAGCGTGCGCTAAAGCAAGTAAAGGTGGCCACCGTCACCAATTTTCCAACAGGAGAGCAGCCTTTAGAACAGGTGATAAATGAAACCTTGTTTGCTATTGAGCGTGGCGCTGACGAAATTGATTTAGTGATCCCATACAAAGCCCTTATTGCAGGTGATGAAGAGAAGGTTTTAACGTACGTCAAATCCTCAAAAGATGCCTGCGGCAATAAAGCCGTGTTAAAAGTGATTATCGAAAGTGGCGAATTAACAGATGAGTTAATAACTAAAGCGAGCCAACTTGCGATTGATGGCGGGGCTGATTTTGTCAAAACGAGTACGGGTAAAGTGGCGGTTAATGCAACCTTAGCTGCAACAGAGATAATTTTAACCGCAATTAAAGCAAGCGGTAAAAACGTCGGTTTTAAAGCCGCAGGGGGAGTGAGAACCGTTGCTGATGCCGCTCAATACTTGGCCTTAGCTGAATCTATAATGGGTGAAGCCTATATAAAGCCTAAACTATTTAGGTTTGGTGCTTCGGGGTTATTAAGTGATGTATATGCGACATTAAATGAATCGTGATAGTGAGCAAGAAAAAATAGCCCTTGAGCATGGCGCCGCAAAATTATTTTTGCGCTGTTATGAAAAAGAGTTTGGGATCAAAATGCGCAATATTTGGCATAATACACCAAGTAAGCCTGATGTGAGCTGCTATAAAGGTGAGCAGCGTCTCGATATTGAAATTGCGCATTTATACGCCAGTGAAACAGAGGCGATGGCCGTATTAGGACGGCCCTTGTCAATTGGTATGCAGCGCGACCTTGCTGAGATGGCACTTGAGCCAAGCGATCAGCGTTTACATTGTGCACTGCATCGGTTACTCGCGCAAAAAGCGAAAAAACAGTATGAATCAGAGCATCCATGGTTATTGATCCGTAATGCCAGCACTATTTGGCACTTAGATGATTTTAAGGCCGTGCTCACTCATCTCGATGTACCAAAAGGGCATCCATTCCAGCAAATTTGGTTATTGTGTGACTTTTATCGTGGTGAACTAGTACAAATTTTATAAATGGAAGATGTTAGCAAAAATGAGAATAAACCGTTCAGGGACACCGTCACTCATTTTTGCCAATACAGCCAGTGGTTATTACTGGCTGTATAAGGCTAATTGACGTTATTAAGCTTGGTTACTTCAATTAGTTAAATTTAAACATACTGCCTAAGCTTTCCAGCCCTGATTTATTCGTTTTAGCAATACATTGGGTATTATCGAGTGACTGTTTGGTTTTTTCATCTGCCAAACCTGTGACGGTGAGTTTATTTTCTTGTTGATATTCAGTGAGTGCAATAACCGTTGCGCGATCGTATTTTACATCTTCTGTTTCAAACTCTTCGTAATGAGGTTGGTTTTTTAAGTAGCCCAAGCAGACTAAGTTTAGACGAGACATTGCCAAGTCCATTTTTTCGTAATGGGGCATTCTATGAGTGGGCACTGTGACTGACGGTGTGTTTGCGACGGCGGTTTTTGCGCCAGTTGCTTTTGCTGTCACTCTTAGAGGGGCTGGAGCAGAGTGTCCTGTAGCAATGGTATTATCACTATTGTAGCGATAGTAAGTGCTAGGTACTTTGCTTTCTAAAAACTCGACGGCTTTAACAATCACTTCTCGTAAGGCTTTTTCTTTAGGGGTGTTTGACCATCCGCTGAGATTACCCCCGACGAGTGCGCCGCCAAAGTTAGTGGCTGCTGAGGTGAAGTCAAAGTCCTTACTTCCGCCTTCTACGCTGGTGGCTGCCAGAATACGCGAAGTGCGTGTGTCTATTAAGCGTAGATCAATTGCCATATGCGAGCCTGAGAAGCCTGCCGATACCGAGCTAAACACATCACCAATAAAGCCGCCACTGCCAACACTGGCACCTGAGCTGTCGTCATCAAATTCGGTTACTGCGGCCACAACCACAATTTCAGCTCCTTCAATTTCACCGTAAGCCGCCCCCGATGCAGCGCTTACTCTTCCAGATACCGCTAAATCTTGCTCTGACAAGACGGCATCAAGTGCTTGACGCTCTAATACAATAAAACGGTTCGTACTGACCAGCGCAGTCGTTAATTGATCAGCCATGCCTTCACCAATTTCTTTTCGCCACCATCGTGAATCATTTGATTTATCAGTAAAGCGCGCCACGGCAATACGTGCTTTTGGACCGTTATACTGTTGCTGTGCTACTTCATTCACATTTGGACTGTTTTGATTTGTTGTTGAAGTTGTTGTGCTTTGGCATGCGCATAATGCAGCACTGAGTAAGGCCACCGTAATTATAGGGTATTTTTTAGCGAACATTTGATTTCCTTAACTTATATCCATGCAGTAAATAAACGTCATAACGGGGAGGCAAAGTTATGAACGATAGTATGGATAAGCTATAAAAATCAGTGCTTTATTAATAGTACATATGCGAAGACTTTATTCACTTAGGCGAAAATCAGGCTGTTTCTGATGCTTTTCTCTATATTGCTTCGGCGATACACCAAAGTGTCCTTTGAAGCTGCGAGCAAAATAGCTTTGAGAACTAAACCCATTATTTTCTGCTATTAAGCCTATGGCTAATGAACTTTCTATTAGCTGTTTTGCTGCATACTCAATACGTGTGTTACGTAAATAGTCAGAAGGGGTGAGTGAATACAGTGCTTTCATTTTTAACTGCAGTGCCCGAGGGCTTAAACACAGTGCTGATGCCAGCTGTTCAATTGAAAACTGATCCGACTGATAGTTTTCTCGGACCACCTTTTTAAGCTTCTCTGTAAATACAGAGTCTTTAGTTTGCACCGTAACGTACTCATTATTGTCGCTTTGTATCTCAGAGGTAAGTTGAGCCGCTAAGTGTTGATTTAGTAAATAACGTAAACTGAGTAGGCCTTTTACTTTGCTTAGTAAAATAGACGGTTCAAAGGGTTTACTTAAAAAGTCGTCAGCTAGTAAATCAAGGCCTTTTAAACGGCTAGGCGTGTCAGCTTTGGCAGATAATAATAAAACGGGGATATGACTGGTCGCGTTATCAGCACGAAGCTTCGCAAGCATTTGGTATCCGTCCATGTTAGGCATCATAACATCACTGATAATAAGGTCGGGTAATTCAGACTGACAAAGTGACAAGGCTTGTTGGCCATCGCAAGCACAGATGCAATTGAACTGCTCACTAAATAGTGACAAGAGCAGCTCACTCATATCACTATTGTCTTCAACAATCATGAGTGTTTGCCTTAAGCCAGGTTGGGTGGTGACCGTTGGCAAGTTTTGTTTTGTTGCACTGATAACTGTAGGCAGCGAGACCGTAAAACAGCTGCCCTGCGCTGGCGAGCTAGTTAGTGATATTTCACCGCCATAATCCTCGACCAGTTGTTTCACTAATGTAAGCCCAATACCACTGCCGGTTTCTGAACATGTGTCTAAGCGAGTAAACCTTTCGAATATTTTCACCTGTTGGTCTTTTGCAATGCCAATTCCTGTGTCGGACACGCTGATATGCGCGAGGTTATCGCTTTGATGCAAACACACTCGAACCTCACCGCCTGCCGGGGTGTATTTAAGCGCATTACTGATCAGGTTACTGACGATAGAGTGCGCATGATTAGGCGCGATATTTATAGTGCACACAGTTTCACAGTGATCTTGAAAATTAAATTTAAGCTGTTTTTGGGCGAATAGCGGCGCAAAGTCATCGATGAGATCAGTTAAAAAAGTCGTTAATGAATAAGCGGATACATAATGCACGGCCGTACTGGGTCGTTTGCTCAGTTGCAGTAGTTGATTTATTAAGTCAAGCAAGCGTTGGCAATTACGTTTTATGCTTGCTAATTGCGATTGAGCCTTCGAACTGTGGGTGGACTGCTGTAACTGGCTAATAGGAGCCAGAATCAAGCTCAATGGGGTTTTTAGTTCATGACTTATATTATCTAAGAACTGATCTTTTAATTTATTTAACTCAATTTCTTTTTGTTTTTGCTGTTCGGCCAGCTTGCGCTGATAAATTGAACTAATAACCAGCCATGCTAATGTCATTGCACATAGTGTGTAAGATATATAAGCGACATTGCTTTGCCACCAAGGTGGAACAACCTTCAGTTCGAGTAGGGTGGTATCCTCACTCCACTGCCCATATTGATCCCTTACTTTTAGCTGTAATTGATAATGTCCAGCAGGAAGCTGCGGATAGTTTATTTGACGTTGCGATGCATCATTATATAAAAACTGTTGGTCAAACCCCGCTAGTTTATAGCCATATTGATAATGCTTTGGTGTGGCGGCGTTATTTAATGCACTAAATTTAAAGCCAATAACTCCCGCTGATTTTGCGAAAGAGAACGTGTTTGTCGCATTGATCAGCGTGTCGGTGCTGTGGTCAAAAAAATCAGTGCTAATTTCACGGTTATTAAGCAATAACTCGGTTAATACGGGAGTGGGGGGAGTGTGATCTAAGGTGAGCTTGTCAGGGTAAAACTGATTAAAACCATTAATTCCGCCAAAGAATAGCTCGCCATCTATCGCTTGAAAACTAGCCCCAAGAATGAAGGATTGATGCTGGATTCCATCTTCAGGTAAAAACGGTTGTATGCTGCCCGTTATTGGATGATAACGTGTTAATCCGCCATTGGTAGCTAACCATAAATAGCCTTGTTTATCGGCTAAAATGTCAAAAATATTGTCATTTACTAGGCCATGTTGCTCGCTAATATGCTCGACATCAAAGTTTTGTTTATTGACCTTGTTGAGGCCTTGCATTGTGCCGACCCACAGCGTTTTATCGTCGCTGAGTAATAACGACGTGACCATGTTATGGCTCAGACCTGTGCGTTCATTAAGTAATGTAAATTGCTCTGTTTCGATGGAAAACTTATTGAGTCCCGCACGCGTACCCACCCACAAAGCGTGATCATTCTTATCATACGCAAGTGTGAAAACGGTATTATTGGCTAAGCTGTTATGGGTTGCATTGTGCTGATAATGGGTCACTGTTTCTGAATCTGGATCAAAGCGAGTTAATCCTTGGTTACTACCGAGCCACACTATGCCGTCTTTATCACTTTCAATTGCATAAACGCGATCACTGCTAAGCTGGTGGCTTTGCATGGTATAGCTGACAAAATCATCGCTTTCATCTTGGTATTTAAGAAGCCCGCCGCCGTATGTCCCAACCCACAATTGCTGCCTTTTATCCTCATGTAAGCTAAATATGTTGGTATTGGGTAAGCGGGTTGTATAGTGCTGATAGCCTTGCGGTATCGCACGATTTAAACCCTCGCGCGTGCCAACCCACAACTGGCCATTTTTACGTTTAATAATCGCACGAATAAAATTATGCGTGAGAGAGTGAGGGCTTGACGTTGTGCTTTGATGTCCAAATTGTTGCTGTTTCGGATCGTATCTGTGTATACCAAAACCATCGGTCCCAATCCAAATAATTCCTTGTGGGTCTTGATATATAGAGAGTAAGTAATCATTTTTGAGTCCGTTAGGCTTTTGTACATCATGACGATAGTGTGCAACGTCAGTGTATATATCTGCCCCCGCAGCTAAAAAGTATACGCCTTGCCCATAACTTGTTAGCCACAGGTTATGCTGATTGTCGAGAAGACTGTCAGTGATCCAAACTCCCTTAAATTGCGGCAATTCGGAAGATGTCTCTGTATCGATTGAAAATATATACAGCCCTTGTTTTGCACCGATGAGCAATTGATTTGAACTTAACTTGTTAAGATGCCAAAGTGGCGAGGTGAGGGCGATGTCATGTTTAAATTGTTTGGTTTTAGGGTTAAACGACAGCAGACCATGGCTGGTTGCAAGCCACAGGGTATTTTGTACTGCAATAATGTCTCTGATGACAATGTTTTGTTGTGTATTTTCAGCAACCTGATAAGTCTCAAATTGCTGCGCTGCAATATCAAAGTAGCTGAGTGTGCCTTGTTCATGACCCAACCACATATTGCCACTCTTATCAAAAGCCAAAGACCATATTTTATCATCACTGAGTTGTGGGTTTGTAAAGGTCGAATAGGTGTAAAATTGGCCCGTGGTGGGATCAAGCCGGTTTAGTCCTTTACTGGCTGTTGAAAACCAAAGGTCGTTATCAGTGCCTTTTAAGCATGCGGTAATCCAATTACCGGAAATACTGGTCGCTGAAGTATGTGCTTTAAAGCGTTTAAATTCATAGCCATCAAATCGATTGAGCCCTCCTTGTGTGGCAAACCACTGAAACCCTTGCGCATCAGTGAGACTGCAATTGATGGAGTTTTGACTTAAGCCATGCTCGCTATCAAAGATGCTTAAGTGAAGTGATTGCGCACTTACAACATGACTTTTCAGAACAGCTAAGCTGAAAAATATTAGGCATAATAGGGTGTTTAAATACAGCACAGAGATCCATCTTGTTGGTGTTTTTGTTCCTTTATTAGGCTGATAGTAAACTGCTTTTTAATCAATGTTAATATTGATTTTTATACTAACAGGTGAGATTTTAACTTCTGGGTATCTTTTACTCTTGTGTTAATGAATTGCGTAAGTATAATAGGCATCCACTTTGCAGGGGCGTAGTTCCAATTGGTAGAACAGCGGTCTCCAAAACCGACGGTTGGGAGTTCGAATCTCTCCGCCCCTGCCACTTTTTACACAATAAGTGTGGAGTCTGAAATTAAAAATCGGTTTAAATAAGTCTGTTTTTAAGTTTAGATTTTAATGGATTAACCCTGCCTTCGCGCAGGGTTGTTGTGTCTGTAGTTAAGGTAATAATATTATGAGCACGAATGTAGAAACACCATCAAGTGCGATGGATTCAGTTAAGTGGATTGTAGCGATTGCGCTACTTGCAGGCGCAGTAGTTGGTAATCACATGTATGCAGATCAGTCTGTATTGTTGCGTGCTATTGGTGTAGTGGTCGCTGTTGCAGCGGGTTTAGGCATTGCCTCACTAACAGAAAAAGGTCGTACATTTTTAGCATTTGCTAAAGAAGCACGTATCGAAGTACGTAAAGTTGTGTGGCCAACACGCCAAGAAACAACCCATACGACATTAATTGTAATGGTTGCAACTGTGATTATGGCACTTATCCTTTGGGGATTAGATGGCATTTTATTCCGCGCCGTAGGCTTTTTAACTGGATTGGAGATCTAATCCCATGTCGGATGAGAAGAACGAAAAGAAACTACGTTGGTACGTAGTACAAGCTTTCTCAGGTTATGAGAAGCGTGTTGCACAAACTATTCTTGAGCATATCAAGATTGAAGGTTTGGAAGATAGTTTTGGTGAAGTATTAGTACCAACGGAAGAAGTTGTTGAGATGCGCGCAGGTCAAAAGCGTAAATCTGAGCGTAAATTCTTCCCAGGTTATGTACTTGTACAAATGGACATGAACGATGCAAGCTGGCACTTAGTAAACAGCACTGCACGTGTAATGGGCTTTATTGGTGGTACGTCAGATCGTCCAGCGCCAATCAGCCAAAAAGAAGCAGATCGCATCTTAAACCGTCTTCAAGAGAACTCTGAAGCACCTAAGCCAGCTACATTATTTGAGCCGGGCGAAGTTGTTCGTGTTATCGATGGTCCATTTGCTGACTTCAGCGGTGTTGTTGAAGAAGTGGATTACGAAAAGAGCCGCGTAAAAGTATCGGTACTTATCTTTGGTCGTTCTACGCCAGTTGAGCTTGAATTTGGTCAAGTTGAACAAGACAAGTAAGATAAAAAATTAAAGCAGCCAAAATCGTTTAATATTTTGGCAATATGCTTGAAAAAGGCCGTTGATTAACTTATAATCAGCGGCCTTTTTGTGTTAGGGCAAGTAGTAACTTGTTTTATCACATAAAGTGAGAACCAATTTTTAAACTGGGAAGCCGTTAGAGTACGCGTCCTCGCGCGCACAAGGCTATGACCCACCAAATGAGGTATTTATTATGGCTAAAAAAGTTGAAGCTATTATCAAGCTACAAGTTGCCGCTGGTATGGCTAATCCTAGTCCTCCAGTAGGTCCAGCACTAGGTCAGCACGGTGTAAACATCATGGAATTCTGTAAAGCGTTCAACGCACGTACAGAATCTATCGAAAAAGGCGCTCCAGTTCCTGTAGTGATCTCTGTTTACGGCGACCGTTCTTTCACGTTCGAAATGAAAACGCCACCGGCTGCTTACTTACTTAAGAAAGCTGCAGGTATCAAATCAGGCTCTGGCCGTCCTAACACTGAAAAAGTGGGTACAGTAACTCGTGCTCAACTTGAAGAAATCGTTGAGACAAAACGACCTGACCTTACAGCAGCTGATATGGACGCTGCAGTTCGCACTATCGCAGGTTCTGCGCGTGCGATGGGCTTGAACGTAGAGGACTAAGATAATGGCAAAATTAACTAAACGTATGCGTACAATCCGCGAAAAAGTGGATGCGACTAAAGATTACGAAATCAACGAAGCAGTTGCTCTTTTAAAAGAGTTAGCGACAGCTAAATTCGTAGAAAGTGTTGACGTTGCTGTTAACCTTGGTATCGATGCTCGTAAATCTGACCAAAACGTTCGTGGTGCAACTGTACTACCTAACGGTACTGGTCGTGACGTTCGTGTTGCTGTATTCACTCAAGGCGCTAATGCAGAAGCTGCAAAAGAAGCCGGTGCTGAATTAGTGGGCATGGAAGATCTTGCTGATCTAGTTAAGAAAGGCGAGATGAACTTTGACGTTGTTGTTGCATCTCCAGACGCTATGCGCGTTGTTGGTCAACTAGGTCAAATCTTAGGTCCACGTGGTCTAATGCCAAACCCTAAAACTGGTACTGTAACACCTAACGTTGCAGAAGCAGTTAAAAACGCGAAAGCAGGTCAAGTTCGTTACCGTAACGACAAGAACGGTATCATCCATACTACTATCGGTAAGGTTGATTTCACTGCTGAGCAACTTCAACAAAACCTTGAAGCTCTTATTGTTGCGCTTAAGAAGGCTAAACCTTCTCAAGCAAAAGGTACTTACGTGAAGAAAGTAACTATCTCTACAACAATGGGCGCAGGTGTTGCTGTTGACCAAAACTCTCTAAGCACAACTGTTGCTTAATTAAGAGTTTACATGGCGCGAAATTTGAACTATAATTTTGCGCCATTTTGTTGAGAAAGTTAATTTCAAAACAAGTAAAGAATTCGGGTTGAAGTCCATAATTTCGTACGCCTTCGGGTATAAACGATAAATTGGGCTTCCGTCCAAGACCGTAGGCGGCTTCGGCCTTAATATTTTTACCTACGTAGACGGTGTGAATCCCCAGATAGATTTTTCCTAATCTTCTGGCTCTCGCCGTAAAAAGCATCTCCATCATTGATGGGGAAGAGTAGAACAGGGAAGCCAATATCGGCGACCCATTAAACCAGGAGTAACACCCATGGCTTTAAATCTTCAAGGCAAAAAAGCAATTGTTGCTGAAGTCAACGAAGCAGCCACTGGTGCTCTTTCTGCAGTTGTTGCAGATTCTCGTGGTGTAACAGTTGGTGCTATCACTGCCCTTCGTAAAGAAGCTCGTGCAGCTGGTGTATGGATGAAAGTTGTTCGTAACACTTTAGCTAAACGTGCTGTTGAAGGAACAGATTTTGAGTGCCTTTCTGACTCATTTGTTGGTCCAAGCTTAATCGCTTTCTCTTCAGAGCACCCTGGTGCTGCTGCGCGTATCTTCTCAGATTTCGCGAAGAAGAACGAGAAATTCGAAGTTAAGACCGCTGCATTTGAAGGTAACGTAGTAGACGCAGCTATGCTAGCAACTCTACCTACTTACGACGAAGCTGTTGCACGCTTAATGAGCGCTATGAAAGAAGCGTCTGCTGGCAAATTGTGTAAAACAATTGAAGCAGTACGTGTACAGAAAGCTGAGCAAGCTGCTTAATTTTAAGCTGTTTTTTTGTTCACTTTCGGTGTAATATTTTTTTTGGACTAAAATTAGTCCGTAATAATTAGGAAATTTGTAATGTCTGTAACTAAAGACCAAATCCTTGATGCTATTGCTGAAATGTCAGTAATGGACGTTGTTGCTCTAGTTGAAGCAATGGAAGAAAAATTCGGCGTAACTGCAGCAGCTGCTGTTGTTGCTGGTCCAGCTGCTGAAGCTGCTGAAGAGAAGACTGAGTTTGACGTAATCCTTACTGGCGCTGGCGCTAACAAGGTTGCTGCAATCAAAGCTGTACGTGGTGCAACTGGTCTTGGCCTTAAAGAAGCTAAAGCACTTGTTGAATCAGCTCCTGCACCTATCAAAGAAGGTGTATCTAAAGAAGAAGCTGAAGCGCTTGCAAAAGACCTTACTGAAGCTGGTGCTGAAGTTGAGGTTAAGTAATCTAGCTTACGCTAGGTTCGCTGCCTGATTAATCAGGCAAGGGCTGGTGATTATTTAATCACCGGCCTTTTTGCGCTATGGAGCGATGTTTTCCTATAGTGCAAATAAAATCTAATTTTCTCTTTATTTTCAAGTTGTTACCTGTAAAGGTGTTGAAAGTAGCAGAGTGAACTAGAACAACAATTTAATGTTGTACATCTTGGCATAGATGCCAGTTAAGTCTGTTCTTACAAGAACAGGTCGGGTCAAAGATCAGCAAGCTGAGGAACCCCATGGCTTACTCTTATTCTGAAAAGAAACGTATCCGTAAGGATTTTGGTAAACGTCCACAAGTTTTGGATATACCTTTCTTACTGTCGACGCAGTTAGAATCGTTTAAAAAATTCTTAGTCCCTGACGCTGATGGCGATCACGGTTTGGAAGCTGCTTTCCGTTCTGTGTTTCCGATCAAAAGCTACTCGGGAAATTCTGAGCTTCAATACGTAAGTTATCGTATTGGTGAGCCAGTATTCGATGTAAAAGAATGTCAAATTCGCGGTGTGACTTATTCTGCTCCACTTCGCGTAAAATTGCGTCTTGTGGTGATGGACAAAGAAGCACCAGGCACAGTTAAAGACATTAAAGAGCAAGAAGTTTACATGGGCGAAATTCCGCTCATGACTGATACCGGTACCTTTGTAATCAATGGTACAGAGCGTGTTATCGTTTCTCAGCTACACCGTAGCCCTGGTGTATTCTTTGATAACGACCGCGGTAAAACTCACTCGTCAGGTAAAGTACTTTATAACGCGCGTGTAATTCCTTACCGTGGTTCATGGTTAGACTTCGAGTTTGATGCAAAAGATAACCTATATGTACGTATTGACCGTCGTCGTAAATTACCGGCGTCAATTATCTTACGTGCACTAGAGTTCTCTACAGAAGAAATCTTAGATATCTTCTTCGATACTACTGCGTTTGAAGTAACTGACGGTAAAGTTCTTATGGAACTTGTGCCTTCACGTTTACGTGGTGAAACTGCCGCTTTTGATATCAAAGGCGATGACGGTGAAGTCCTTGTTGAAGCGGGTCGTCGTATTACTGCGCGTCACATCAAGAACATCGAGAAAAAAGGTATTAACCAATTAGAAGTACCGCATGAGTACATCATTGGTCGTGTTGTAGCTAAAAACTACGTTGATGAGTCAACGGGTGAGATCATCGCTAACGCGAATGACGAGCTATCACTTGAGCTAATGGCTGAGTTGGTTAAAGCAGGTCACACTAAGATTGATACGTTATATATCAATGAAGTTGACAGCGGCGCCTACATGTCAGATACCCTTCGTATCGACACAACAAGCAACCGTTTAGAAGCATTAGTAGAAATTTATCGCATGATGCGCCCAGGCGAGCCACCGACGAAAGACGCGGCTGAAGCCTTATTTGATAACTTGTTCTTCTCTGAAGAGCGTTATGATTTATCAACAGTTGGTCGTATGAAGTTCAATAGCCGTGTAGGTTATGACACTGATACAGGCCCTGGCACATTATCGAAAGAAGACATCGTAGCTGTTATGAAAGTGCTTATCGCTATTCGTAACGGTGTTGGCGATGTTGATGATATCGACCACTTAGGCAACCGTCGTATCCGTAGCGTTGGCGAAATGGCTGAGAATCAATTCCGTGTTGGTCTAGTACGTGTAGAACGTGCAGTACGTGAGCGTTTAAGCTTAGGTGACCTTGATGCGGTAATGCCACAAGATCTTATTAACGCTAAGCCAATTTCGGCAGCGGTTAAAGAGTTCTTCGGTTCGTCTCAGTTATCACAGTTCATGGACCAAAATAACCCGCTTTCAGAAGTAACGCATAAGCGTCGTATTTCTGCATTAGGCCCGGGTGGTTTAACACGTGAACGTGCTGGCTTCGAGGTGCGAGACGTTCACGTAACCCACTATGGTCGTGTATGTCCAATCGAAACACCTGAGGGTCCAAACATCGGTCTAATTAACTCATTGTCTACGTACGCACGTACAAACGACTATGGTTTCTTAGAAACACCTTACCGTAAAGTGGTAAACGGTGTTGTAACTGATGAAGTTGATTACCTATCAGCCATTGAAGAAGGTCAGTTTGTAATCGCTCAGGCGAACTCAAACTTGAACGATGACAATGAGTTTGTTGATGAACTAATTCCATGCCGTCACAAAGGTGAATCAACCTTTATGGGCAAAATGGACCAACAATATATGGACGTATCACCACAACAGGTGATCTCTGTAGCGGCCGCGCTTATCCCGTTCCTAGAACACGATGATGCGAACCGTGCATTGATGGGTTCAAACATGCAACGTCAAGCAGTACCGACACTTATCGCGGACAAGCCGCTGGTAGGTACAGGTATCGAGCTTACACTAGCAAAAGATTCTGGTGTAACGATCGTTGCTAAGCGTGGTGGTGAAGTAATGTATGCCGATGCAAGCCGCATCGTTGTAAATGTAAATGAAGATGAGCGCGTTCCAGGTGAAGCGGGCATCGATATCTACAACCTTACTAAATACACACGCTCAAACCAAAATACATGTATTAACCAAAAACCAACGTGTATGGTTGGTGAGCCGGTTACACGTGGCGATGTGTTAGCAGATGGTCCTTCGACTGACTTAGGTGACTTAGCACTAGGTCAAAACCTTCGCGTGGCATTCATGCCATGGAATGGTTATAACTTCGAGGATTCAATCCTACTATCAGAGCGCGTAGTTCAAGAAGATCGTCTAACGACTATCCACATTCAAGAACTACAATGTATCGCACGTGATACTAAATTAGGTCCTGAAGAGATCACAGCAGATATCCCTAACGTAGGTGAATCTGCACTAGGCAAGCTTGATGAATCAGGCGTTGTTTATATCGGTGCTGAAGTAAAAGGCGGCGATATCCTAGTAGGTAAAGTGACTCCGAAAGGCGAAACGCAATTAACACCAGAAGAAAAGCTACTACGTGCGATCTTCGGTGAGAAAGCGTCAGACGTTAAAGACAGCTCTTTACGTGTACCAAACTCTGTAACAGGTACCGTAATCGACGTACAAGTTTTCACCCGTGACGGTGTTGAAAAAGATAAGCGTGCGTTAGAAGTTGAAGACATGCAGCTTCGCGAAGCGAAGAAAGACTTCAACGAAGAGTTCCGTATCTTAGAAGCCGGTGTATTAGACCGTGCTCGTAAGCTACTTGTTGACGCTGGTCTGAACGCAGACACAATTGCATCACTTAATGCTGAAAAGCTGCTTACTCAAAGCCTTGCTCAAGAAGACAAGCAATCAGAGCTTGAGCAACTAGCTGCCCAGTACGATGAGCTTAAAGCTGAATACGATAAGAAGTTTGAAAACAAACGTCGTAAGATCACTCAGGGTGATGACTTAGCACCAGGCGTACTTAAAATTGTTAAAGTATACCTAGCTGTTAAACGTCGTATCCAACCGGGTGATAAGATGGCGGGTCGTCACGGTAACAAAGGTGTTATCTCGACTATCGTACCAGTAGAAGATATGCCATACGATGACAAAGGTCGTACGGTAGACATCGTTCTGAACCCGCTAGGTGTACCATCACGTATGAACATCGGTCAGATCCTAGAAACACACATGGGTCTTGCTGCACGTGGTGTGGGTGAGCGCATTGAAGAAATGATGAAAGAGCAGCGTGAACTGCACGAAATCCGTAGCTTTGTTAAGAAAGTTTACGATTTAGGTGATTGTCGTCAGAAAGTCGATATCGACTCATTCTCTGATGATGAAGTTCGTCGCTTAGCTGAAAACTTGAAAGGTGGTTTACCGATCGCAACTCCAGCCTTTGATGGTGCTCGTGAAAGCGAAATCAAAGACTTACTAGAGCTTGGTGGTTATCCAAGAAGCGGTCAAGTTACACTTTATGATGGCCGTACTGGCGATCAGTTTGAACGTCAAGTAACCGTTGGTTACATGTACATGCTGAAACTTAACCACTTGGTTGATGACAAGATGCACGCGCGTTCAACTGGTTCTTACAGCCTTGTTACTCAGCAGCCGCTGGGTGGTAAAGCGCAGTTCGGTGGCCAGCGTTTCGGTGAGATGGAGGTGTGGGCACTAGAAGCTTACGGTGCTGCATATACACTACAAGAAATGCTAACAGTGAAATCGGATGACGTGAACGGTCGTACTAAGATGTATAAGAACATCGTAGATGGTAACCATAAGATGGAACCAGGTATGCCAGAATCGTTCAACGTATTGTTGAAAGAAATCCGCTCACTGGGTATCAACATCGAGTTGGAAGAAAATTAAGCCATTTAGGTGCGGCATAAGCCGCACCTGTTAGGCCGAATAGAATGTAGGGGCGAGTTATTCGCCCTCAAGATTAACCTCCGACAGGAGAGCTAAGGTGAAAGACTTACTTAAGTTTCTGAAGCAACAAAATAAGACCGAAGAATTCGATGCAATTCGCATTGGTCTTGCTTCGCCAGATATGGTTCGTTCATGGTCATACGGTGAAGTAAAGAAACCTGAGACAATCAACTACCGTACTTTCAAGCCTGAGCGCGACGGCTTATTCTGTGCCCGTATCTTCGGCCCAGTGAAAGATTATGAGTGTTTATGTGGTAAATATAAGCGCCTTAAGCACCGTGGTGTTATTTGTGAAAAGTGTGGCGTTGAAGTAACGCTGACTAAAGTGCGTCGTGACCGTATGGGTCATATTGAGCTTGCTAGCCCAGTTGCGCATATTTGGTTCTTAAAATCATTACCGTCACGTATCGGCTTAATGCTAGACATGACACTTCGTGACATCGAGCGCGTACTTTACTTCGAATCATTCGTGGTAACTGAGCCGGGTATGACAACGCTTGAGCGTGGTCAGCTTTTAGGTGAAGAAGAGTACCTAGATGCGCTAGAAGAGCACGGCGATGAGTTTGAAGCGAAGATGGGTGCAGAAGCAGTATTAGACTTGCTTCGTGAACTTGATCTTGGCCAATTAATTGCTGAAATGCGTGAAGAGTTACCAACAATTAACTCTGAAACGAAGCGTAAGAAGATCACTAAACGTCTTAAATTAATGGAATCGTTCCACCAATCAGGTAACAACCCTGAGTGGATGATCATGACAGTACTTCCAGTATTGCCACCTGATCTACGTCCATTAGTACCACTAGACGGTGGTCGTTTTGCGACATCTGATCTAAATGACCTTTACCGTCGTGTTATTAACCGTAATAACCGTCTTAAGCGTCTATTAGATTTAGCGGCACCAGATATTATCGTACGCAACGAAAAACGTATGTTACAAGAAGCGGTTGATGCGCTACTTGATAACGGTCGTCGCGGTCGTGCGATTACAGGTTCTAACAAACGTCCTCTTAAATCGCTTGCTGATATGATCAAAGGTAAGCAAGGTCGTTTCCGTCAGAACTTACTTGGTAAACGTGTAGATTACTCTGGTCGTTCTGTAATCACAGTAGGTCCTACGCTTAAACTACACCAGTGTGGTCTTCCTAAGAAGATGGCACTTGAGCTGTTTAAACCATTTATCTACGGCAAACTTGAGCGTCGCGGCATGGCTACGACTATCAAAGCAGCGAAGAAGATGGTTGAGCGTGAAGTGGCAGAAGTATGGGATGTATTAGACGAAGTAATTCGTGAACATCCAGTGTTACTTAACCGTGCACCAACACTTCACCGTTTGGGTATCCAAGCGTTCGAACCTGTGCTAATTGAAGGTAAAGCGATTCATTTACACCCATTAGTATGTGCGGCGTACAACGCTGACTTCGATGGTGACCAAATGGCGGTACACGTACCGTTAACGCTTGAAGCACAGTTAGAAGCACGTGCTCTAATGATGTCTACAAACAACATTCTGTCTCCAGCGAATGGTGAGCCAATCATCGTTCCTTCACAGGACGTTGTATTAGGTCTTTACTACATGACGCGTGATCGCATTAATGCGAAAGGCGAAGGTGCAGTATTTAAAGATCCTAAAGAAGCTGAAAAAGCATACCGCAGCGGCAACGCTGAGCTACATGCGCGCGTAAAAGTACGTATCAGTGAGACAATTAAGAATGAAGAAGGTGAAGCAGTTGATTACGTTACTATTGTTGAAACAACAGTAGGTCGTGCGATTCTTTCACTTATCCTACCTAAAGGCATGCCGTTTGAGCTAATCAACCAAGCCCTAGGTAAGAAACAGATTTCTGGCTTATTAAACGAGTGTTACCGTCGTCTAGGTCTTAAAGATACTGTTATCTTTGCTGACCAAGTAATGTACACCGGTTTCCACTACGCAATGAAGTCAGGTGTTTCAATCGGTATTGATGACTTAGTTATCCCACCGGTTAAAGCAGAAATCATTGAATCAGCGGAAGCTGAAGTAACTGAAATCAACCAACAATTCCAATCAGGTCTTGTAACGGCTGGTGAAAAGTACAATAAAGTTATCGATATCTGGTCACGTGTAAATGAAAACTTATCACGTGAGATGATGGCTAACTTATCAAAAGACACGGTAATCAACGCGAAAGGCGAAGAAGAAGAGCAATCTTCATTCAACTCAGTGTTTATGATGGCCGACTCAGGTGCACGTGGTAGCGCCGCTCAGATCCGTCAGTTAGCGGGTATGCGTGGTCTAATGGCACGTCCAGATGGTTCAATCATCGAGACACCAATCACGGCGAACTTCCGTGAAGGTCTAAACGTACTACAGTACTTCATCTCAACGCACGGTGCGCGTAAAGGTCTTGCCGATACAGCACTTAAAACAGCAAACTCGGGTTACTTAACGCGTCGTCTAGTAGACGTTGCACAAGACTTAGTAATCAACGAAGACGATTGTGGCACAGAAGATGGCTTAACAATGAAACCGCTTATTGAAGGTGGTGACGTTGTAGAAGCACTTCGCGAACGTGTACTTGGTCGTGTTGTTGCTGAAGATGTTGTTATTCCTGGTACTAACGAAGTACTTGTTGAGCGTAACATTATGCTTGACGAAAAACTGTGTGACCTTTTAGAAGAGCACTCAGTGGATGAAGTACGCGTTCGTTCAGTTATCACCTGTGATAATGACTTTGGTGTATGTGCTAAGTGTTACGGTCGTGACCTTGCGCGTGGCCACATCATCAATCCAGGTGAGTCAGTAGGTGTTATCGCGGCACAATCAATCGGTGAGCCGGGTACACAGCTTACAATGCGTACCTTCCACATCGGTGGTGCGGCATCTCGAGCGTCTGCTGAGAACAGTGTACAAGTTAAAACTAACGGTACATTGAAGTTACACAATGCGAAGTACGTATTAAACACAGACGGTAAGATTGTTATCACGTCTCGTTCAACAGAGATCACTATCATCGATAGCTTTGGTCGTGAGAAAGAGCGTTATAAAGTACCTTACGGTGCCGTGTTAACAGTACAAGATAATTCGGAAGTTCAAGGTAACGATATCGTTGCGACTTGGGATCCGCATAGTCACCCAATCGTTCTTGAGCATAAGTCAAAAATCTCGTTCAGCGATATTGATGACTCAAATACCGAAGCACAAACAGATGAGTTAACTGGTTTAACACGTGTGGTTGTTAAAGACTTAGGTAAAGTAAATGCGAAAGAACCTAAACTAATCATCGAAAGCGATGAGCGTGGTCTGCAAGAAACACGTCTTCCTTCATTCACAACGATTGAAGTAACAGACGGCGCGACAGCAAACCCAGGTGACGTACTTGCACGTATTCCGCAAGAAGGTTCGAAGACTCGTGATATCACGGGTGGTCTACCTCGCGTAGCTGACTTATTCGAAGCACGTAAACCGAAAGATCCTGCAATTCTTGCAGAAATCACCGGTACAATTAGCTTCGGTAAAGAAACGAAAGGTAAGAAGCGTCTTGTAATCACGCCAGCAGAGGGTGACGCATACGAAGAGATGATTCCTAAATGGCGTCAACTTAACGTGTTCGAAGGTGAGCAAGTGTCTAAAGGTGAGGTTATCGCCGATGGTCCAGAATCACCACATGACATCTTACGCCTACGTGGTGTAACTCATGTTGCAAACTATATCGTTAACGAAGTGCAAGAGGTTTACCGCTTGCAGGGCGTTAAGATCAATGACAAGCACATTGAGACAATTATTCGTCAAATGCTACGTAAATGTATCATTCTTGACGGCGGTGACACTGAGTTCTTAGCCGGTGAACAAGTTGAAGTGGCACGCGTTAATATCGCGAACCGCGACCTTGAAAAGCAAGGCAAGATCCCAGCTAAATTTGAAATCCAGTTAATGGGTATCACTAAAGCGTCACTTGCAACAGAATCTTTCATTTCAGCAGCCTCGTTCCAGGAGACAACACGTGTCCTTACAGAAGCCGCTGTAAATGGTAAGAGCGATGAGCTTCGTGGTCTGAAAGAGAACGTAATCGTGGGTCGTCTGATCCCAGCCGGTACTGGCTTTGCGTATCACCAAGACCGTTTGAACCGTCGTAAGCAAGGTGAAATCATCGAAGAGCAGACTGTTAGCGCTGAAGAGGCAACTCAAGCATTAACTGACGCACTTAATGCTGATATCTCTGGAAACCAATAATCTCAACTTAATCAATAGATTAAGTAGTCGCGAGGCAGTTATCTGCTGCCTTGCGATGAGTTAAGGTTGACAGGTTAAACTTTGCTCATTAAAATTCCGCCACCCATTTGCCTGCACGTTTTGTAACGAGCATGTAAACAGGGCGGATTTTTTTATTTTTTCAGTAGTAATTTTAATTTCAGGAGCTATTTAAATGGCAACTATTAACCAGCTAGTGCGTAAGCCACGTCGTAGCAAGGTTACTAAAAGTAACTCAGCTGCGCTTAAAGCGTGTCCGCAAAAGCGTGGTGTATGTACTCGCGTATATACAACTACACCTAAGAAACCAAACTCTGCATTACGTAAAGTAGCGCGTGTACGTTTAACAAACGGTTTCGAAGTAACATCTTACATTGGTGGTGAAGGCCACAACCTACAAGAGCACAGTGTAATCCTAATCCGTGGTGGTCGTGTTAAAGACTTACCAGGTGTGCGTTTCCACACTGTTCGTGGTGCACTTGACTGTGCAGGCGTAAGCGACCGTCGTCAAGCTCGTTCTAAATACGGTGCTAAACGCCCTAAGGGCTAATGGTTCTCCGTTAGTAAGGCCAAGCACTAAATTTTTAAATTAATTGTTTTGGGTATTGACTCTAAAAGAGCAAACCTGAAGATACCGGAGATACAAAATGCCTAGAAGACGCGTAATAGGTCAACGTAAAATTCTTCCAGATCCTAAGTTCGGATCGGAACTTCTTGCTAAATTCGTTAACGTAGTAATGTTAGACGGCAAGAAATCTACTGCTGAAAAAATCGTTTATGGTGCGTTAGACGTGGCTGCTGAGAAATCAGGCAAGTCGCACCTAGAAATCTTTGAAGCTGCACTTGATAACGTTCGCCCACAGGTAGAGGTTAAATCTCGCCGTGTTGGTGGTTCAACGTACCAAGTACCAGTTGAAGTACGTCCAGTACGTCGCAACGCATTAGGTATGCGTTGGTTAGTAGACGCTGCACGTAAGCGTGGCGAAAAATCTATGGGCTTACGTTTAGCTCAAGAAATCGTTGACGCTGCTGACAACAAAGGCACTGCGGTTAAGAAACGTGAAGACGTTCACCGTATGGCTGAAGCGAATAAAGCATTCGCTCATTACCGTTGGTAATCTGCCCTTAACCTTTAAGAGGATTTTATGGCACGTACAACTCCACTTGAGCGCTATCGTAATATAGGTATTTGTGCTCACGTAGATGCAGGTAAAACCACCACAACAGAACGTGTTCTGTTCTACACCGGTCTTTCTCATAAGATTGGTGAAGTACATGATGGCGCTGCAACTATGGATTGGATGGAGCAGGAACAAGAGCGTGGTATCACAATCACTTCTGCTGCAACAACGTGTTTCTGGAAAGGGATGGACGCGCAGTTTGACGACCATCGTATCAATATTATTGATACTCCAGGGCACGTAGATTTCACTATCGAAGTAGAGCGTTCTTTACGTGTACTTGATGGTGCGGTAGTTGTTCTTTGTGCTTCATCAGGTGTACAGCCGCAAACTGAGACAGTTTGGCGTCAAGCGAACAAATATGAAGTTCCTCGTATGATCTTCGTAAATAAAATGGATCGCACTGGCGCTGACTTCTTAACGGTTGTTAGCCAGGTGAAATCTCGTCTTGGAGCAACGCCTGTTCCAATTCAGCTACCAATTGGTGCTGAAGACGATTTTAAAGGTGTTATTGACCTCATTAAGATGAAAGCCATTAACTGGAATGCCGAAGATCAAGGCATGACTTTCTCTTATGAGGCCATTCCGGCAGACCTTCTTGAGCTTGCAGAAGAATGGCGCTCTCACTTAGTTGAAAGCGCTGCTGAAGCGTCAGAAGAGCTAATGGATAAATATCTAGAAGGTGAAGACCTGACCGAAGCTGAAATTAAATCAGCGTTACGTCAGCGTACATTAGCAAACGAAATTGTTCCCATGACGTGTGGTAGCGCATTTAAAAATAAAGGTGTTCAAGCTGTGCTTGATGCTGTTATTGAATATATGCCTGCGCCAACACAAGTGAAACAAATCCAAGGTATCATTGAAGATGGTACTGAGGAAGAGCGTCCTGCTGATGACAACGCACCGTTTGCCGCACTTGCTTTTAAGATTGCGACAGACCCGTTCGTTGGCACCTTGACCTTCTTCCGTGTTTACTCTGGTACTGTTAAACAGGGTGACGCGGTATACAATCCAGTTAAAAGTAAGCGTGAGCGACTTGGTCGTATCGTTCAGATGCATTCAAACTCACGTGAAGAGATCAAAGTAGTCTATGCAGGCGACATCGCAGCGGCTATTGGTCTTAAAGACGTAACAACAGGTGAAACACTGTGTGATCCGAACTCTATTATTACGCTTGAGCGTATGGAGTTCCCAGAGCCAGTTATCTCTGTTGCGGTTGAGCCTCGCACAATCGCTGACCAAGATAAGATGGGTATTGCACTAGGTAAACTAGCAGCAGAAGATCCATCTTTCAGAGTACAAACTGACGAAGAATCAGGCCAGACTATTATTTCTGGTATGGGTGAACTTCACCTTGATATCATTGTCGACCGTATGAAACGTGAATTCAGTGTTGAATGTAACGTTGGTAAGCCGCAGGTTGCATACCGTGAAGCTATCCGTTCAACTGTTGAAGTTGAAGGGAAGTTCGTACGTCAATCAGGTGGTCGTGGTCAATATGGTCACGTCTGGCTTAAACTTGAACCGATGGATATTTCGGACAACGACGCCCCAATTTACGAATTCGTTAACGAAGTCGTTGGTGGTGCCGTTCCAAAAGAATACATCCCTGCGGTAGATAAAGGCATCCAAGAGCAAATGGCTCAAGGTGTGCTGGCAGGCTACCCATTACTTGGCGTTAAAGCGACTTTATATGATGGTTCATTCCATGATGTAGACTCGAATGAGATGGCATTTAAAATTGCAGGTTCAATGGCGATGAAGAAAGGGGCGCTTGAAGCAAACCCTGCTCTTCTAGAACCAGTAATGAAGGTTGAAGTTATCACTCCTGAAGCAAACATGGGTGATGTAGTTGGTGACTTAAACCGTCGCCGCGGCATGATCGAAGGCATGGAAGAAGCATTCGGTGGTCTTAAGCAAATTAATGCACAAGTGCCACTTTCTGAAATGTTTGGTTATGCAACTGATCTGCGATCTGCAACACAAGGCCGTGCATCTTACTCTATGGAGTTTTTAAAGTATGCAGAAGCCGCTAAGAATGTTGCAGATGCAATAATTGCAGCTCGCGCTGTTATATGATTTAGCTTGTCTGGCCCAATAGTGGGTCAGGCGTTAATTTCTTTATAGGAATTTTTTAAGATGGCAAAAGAAAAGTTTGAACGCGTAAAACCGCACGTAAACGTTGGTACAATCGGCCACGTTGACCACGGTAAAACTACCCTAACTGCAGCAATCACTAACGTACTTGCAAAAGTATACGGTGGTACAGCTAAAGACTTCGCATCAATCGATAACGCTCCAGAAGAGCGTGAGCGTGGTATCACAATCTCAACTTCACACGTTGAGTACGATACACCAACTCGTCACTACGCACACGTAGACTGTCCAGGACACGCCGATTATGTTAAAAACATGATCACAGGTGCTGCTCAAATGGACGGCGCAATCCTAGTAGTTGCTGCGACTGATGGTCCTATGCCACAAACACGTGAGCACATCCTACTTTCTCGTCAGGTTGGCGTACCTTACATCATCGTATTCATGAACAAATGTGACATGGTTGATGACGAAGAGCTACTTGAGCTAGTAGAGATGGAAGTTCGTGAACTTCTTTCTGAGTACGATTTCCCAGGTGACGACTTACCTCTAATCCAAGGTTCAGCACTTAAAGCCCTAGAAGGCGAAGAGCAATGGGAAGCGAAAATCATTGAACTAGCTGAAGCGCTAGATTCATACATCCCAGAGCCAGAGCGTGACATCGATAAGCCATTCATCATGCCTATCGAAGACGTATTCTCAATCCAAGGTCGTGGTACAGTTGTAACTGGCCGTGTTGAAGCTGGTATCATCAACGTGAATGACGAAGTTGAAATCGTAGGTATCAAAGAAACTACGAAGACAACATGTACAGGTGTTGAGATGTTCCGTAAGCTTCTAGACGAAGGTCGTGCGGGTGAGAACATCGGTGCACTTCTACGTGGTACTAAGCGTGAAGACGTTGAGCGTGGTCAAGTACTTTGTAAGCCTGGTTCAATCAAGCCACACACTAAATTCACTTCAGAAGTATACGTACTTTCTAAAGATGAAGGTGGCCGTCATACTCCATTCTTCAAAGGTTACCGTCCACAGTTCTACTTCCGTACAACTGACGTAACAGGTGACGTACAGTTACCAGACGGCGTTGAAATGGTAATGCCTGGTGATAACATCAAGATGACTGTAGAGCTAATCGCTCCAATCGCGATGGACGAAGGTTTACGCTTCGCTATCCGTGAAGGTGGCCGTACAGTTGGTGCTGGTGTTGTTGCAACTATCGTTGAGTAATCAACTATAGTGATGCATTAAGCATTCAAGAAAAACCCGAGCTTAGTCTCGGGTTTTTTTATGGATGAGAAAATAGATATTAGATATTAGAAATTAGATATTAGAAGTTAGATATTAGAAGGTAGATATTAGAAGTCAGTTACCGAGCGGGGGTTACTTACTGGTGTGATTAAACATCAAAAAGTTTGCTTGAGGTTAACGTGGCTTTATTTTGTTCTCGCTACTCGCTACTCGCTACTCGCTACTCGCTACTCGCTACTCGCTACTCGCTACTCGCTACTCGCTACTCGCTACTCGCTACTCGCTACTCGCTTCTCGCTTCTCGCTTCTCGCTTCTCGCTTCTCGCTTCTCGCTTCTCGCCATTATTAACCACCTTAAAACAGTGCTTCTTTCTTTTGGCTGTTAATCAGTTGTTTAATATTTTCGTCATTAAAAGTCACTTATTCAGTCATAAATACTTCCTACCATAAGCTCGCTAATTATCCATGTGCAGCTTAATTAGTCGCATACAATTCTTAAAATAACGTACTAACGGAACGTAACGATGAAAATGAATAAAATTGCCTCAGCAATTGGCTTTACGTTGGCATTGTCAGCGACGGCGAATGCCGGTGTGTTACCAGATAGTCAAAAACAAAATGAGTGGTACAGTGCCGCTGAAGCTAAATTAATCAAGAAAGAACAGGTAGCTCAGTCAGAACAGGCATTTAAAGCGAAGAATGTGATCTTATTTGTGGGTGATGGTATGGGGGTGTCGACACTCACTGCATCACGCATCATGGCAGGTCAAATGGGCGGTAAGTCTGGCGAAGAAGGTTTTTTAAGTTTTGAAGAGTTCCCTTACTCTGCGCAAATTAAGACTTACAACGTGGATGCACAAACACCTGATTCAGCGGGGACGATGACGGCGATTATCTCAGGAGTTAAGACTGACGTTGGCGTGATTGGTGTTAATGAAAATATTGAGCGTGGCAAGTGTGCGACAGTTGCTGGCAATGAATTAATTACCGCGACTGAACTGGCTGAAATTAAAGGCCTAGCAACGGGGGTAATATCAACGGCACGAATCACACACGCGACACCTGCTGCAACTTATGCAAAATCGGCGGATCGTAACTGGGAAGATATTTCTGATATGCCGGCTGATGCCGTTGAAGCTGGTTGTGAAGATATTGCATCTCAACTTGTTAACTTTGAGAAGAATTTAGAAGCACGTTTTGTCGGTACTGACGTGGATGGTTTAGAGGTTGTGATGGGCGGTGGTCGTCGTCACTTTTTACCGAAAGATGCGGCATTCAATTCAGCTGATGCTGTTAGTGAAGTCGAAGGGGACCGCACAGACGAGCGAGACCTAACTGCAGAATGGAAAACACTCTACCCAGAGGGTCAGTATGTCACGGATCAAGCTGGTTTCGATTCACTAAATGCAGATACAAAACGCGTGTTTGCACTATTTAATGAGTCACACATGCAGTATGAAGCAGACCGTAGTAACGATATTGCGGGCGAGCCTTCATTATCACAAATGACCTCTAAAGCTATCGACATTCTTAAAAATAATGATAAAGGATTTTTCTTAACGGTTGAGTCAGGACGTATTGACCATGCTCACCATGCGGGAAATGCTTACAACGCATTAAACGACACCGTTGAATTTGCAAAAGCAGTGCAAGCGGCTGTTGAAAACACTAACCCAGAAGAAACGCTTATTTTAGTCACCGCAGATCACAGTCATGTATTTACCATTGCGGGTTACCCAAAACGCGGTAATCCAATACTGGGTCAAGTGGTTGCCGTTGGTAAAGAAGCGCCGACTCTAGCTGCAGACGGTATGCCGTATACAACAGTCGGGTATGCAAATGGTTTAGGCTTTCGTGATTTAGGCGATGAGACTGATGCAGATGCGTCATATAACGACGCTGCATTTGCTGGCCGTGTTGACTTAACGGGTGTTGATACAACGACCCCAGGTTACCACCAAGAAGCCACTGTGCCATTAAGTTCTGAGACACATGCGGGCGAAGACATTTCATTGCATGCAAAAGGTCCAGGTGCGCAGTTAGCGCAAGGCGTTGTGGAACAAAATGTAATTTTCCACATCATAAATCAAGCTCTAGAACTAATTGAAGAATAATGGCGATGACAATGAAAAAACTAAATTTAATTTCTCTTGCTGTAGTAGTGGCATTAGCGGGTTGTTCTGATGATGATGACAAAGGCCCAATTGAAACAATCACAGTTGAAAACACCTTAGCTGTCGGGTCTGAGCAGTGTGTAAATGGTGGTACAGAAACCGTATTGGGTGAAGATACAAACCGCAATGGTGAGCTAGACTCAGCAGAAATCATAGAGACAACGGTTGCGTGTAATGACCCAGCCACATCACTGACCGCACAGCAGCTTGCGCCACTGACGAGCAATGATTGGTTTAAGGCCGCAAAAGTTAAGATGGCGGCAAGCGAAGACAGCATCGCTGCGGTTGCTAAAGAGTCAGGGAAAGCGAAAAACGTCATTCTATTTGTGGGTGATGGTATGGGGATTTCTACCGTGACAGCGGCACGCATTATGGCGGGTCAGCTTGAAGGCAAGCTGGGCGAAGAGCATCAACTGAGTTTTGAAGCGATGCCGTTTTCTGGTTTTGCAAAAACATACAACGTTGACGCACAAACGCCGGATTCTGCGGGTACGATGACAGCAATGGCATCTGGTGTTAAAACAGATGCAGGTGTTATCGGCGTTGATGAAGATATCGAACGTGGTAACTGTGCGACGGTTGCGGGTAATGAGCTGGTAACAGCAACAGAGCTTGCTGAAATGGCAGGCAAATCGACCGGGATTGTATCAACAGCGCGAATCACACACGCCACACCTGCCGCCACCTATGCAAAATCGGCTGACCGTAACTGGGAAGATGTATCTGATATGCCAGAAGCGGCTGTCGCTGCGGGATGTGAAGATATCGCCTCGCAACTCGTTAACTTCGAAGCAAACCTTGAAGCACGTTATGCGGGATTAGATGTTGATGGCTTAGAAGTCGTGTTGGGCGGTGGTCGTCGTCACTTCTTACCTAAAGATGCCGCGTTTAACTCTGCGGACGCTGTAAGCAGTGTTGAAGGTGACCGTACGGATGGTCGCGACCTAACTGCTGAGTGGAAAGCGAAATACCCAGCGGGTCAATATGTTATGGACCAAGCAAGTTTTAATGCTGTGAATGCAGACACAACTGAGCGTTTATTTGGTTTATTCAATGAATCACATATGCAGTATGAAGCCGATCGCGCTAACGATATTGCTGGTGAGCCTTCATTATCTGAAATGACCGCAAAAGCAATTGACGTGCTTGATAACAATGACAAAGGTTTCTTCTTAACCGTTGAAGCGGGTCGTATTGACCATGCTCACCATGCGGGCAATGCGTACAACGCATTAAGTGATACGGTTGAGCTTTCAAAGGCTGTTCAAGTTGCATTGGATAAAACCAGCATTGAAGATACTTTGATCATTGTTACGGCTGACCACAGCCATGTGTTCACGATTGCTGGTTATCCAAAACGTGGTAACCCAATTTTAGGTAAAGTCGTGCCTGTGGGGAGTGATGAGCCATCACTCGCAGCGGATAATATGCCATACACTACCGTAGGATACACTAATGGCGGTGGCTTTCGTGACTTAGGTGATGAAACCGATGCGGATGCTGGCTATAACTTTGCACCCGTGACTGGGCGTGTTGATCTCACCGATGTTGATACAACCACACCGGGTTTCCATCAAGAAGCGGTGGTACCGCTTAGCTCTGAAACACACGCAGCAGAAGATGTCGGTGTGTATGCAGTAGGCCCAGGAGCCCATTTAGTTACTGGTACGAATGAGCAAAGCCTTATTTTCCATGTGATGGATTATGCGGCTGACCTTGTGAAACAAGCTGATGCTAAATTAGCCCAATAAATGTTAGCAGAGAGCCCTTAGGGGCTCTCCTTACATCGAATACAACACCTTTAAAAGAAAAGAGACTCCCGTGAAAGCTGCGATATTAATTGCTTCATTACTTAGCCCACTCGCTGTTGCAGGTCAGTGCGATATAAACACCGGTTATGCGAAAGCAAACTATACTGTCACAACCGATACTGTTGCTAACAAACAGCACACAGAAAACGCCTTTACGCTTTGGCGTACGCCTCATCAAGTGGCTAAGCAAAACCCACAATTTATCGAGTTGTGGCAACAGTTACGTAATCAGCAAATGCGACCAATCCGTTACTTTCAACACGCACAGCGTGGTATTGAATATCAGCCTTCTGAGGTTCAGGGCGAACAGGATTGGAGTGCCAAATATCAGTTGGTAAGCAATGCACTGCTCGAAAAAATGACTTTAAAAAACAGTGCAGGCGAAGGTTGTGAGCTGACTGAACATTATCAATACCAGCAAGCAGAGACAAAAATAGAGTTAACGTGGCTTGCTAATCAGCAGCTGGTTAAAGAAATGCGTATTTCATCGCCTTCTTATAGTCGCATAGTTGCTTTAACCACGGTTGAGCACAATAAAGACGCGGTAACAGCACAATTTGCCAAGTGGGATAACTTTCAAACGACAGATTATGCCGACATTGGTGATAATGAAAGCGACCCCTTTTTAGCCAAGATGATTAATTTAGGGTTTGTAGAGCATGGCGCGACTGGTTTTTATGATGCGCAAGGTAATCAATTGCAAAGTGAGCATCAGCACCATCATTAACATGCCTTGCTAAACGTTGCCGCTGAATGTATTAAAGCGGCACACCCTTACAGCACGTCTTTGGCTGTACGATTTATCATTTAAAGTACACAGTTCAATAAGCACCAGCCCTTGGTTTTTTGTTATCAGTCCCAAGGTATAGGGTATACGCTAACGAAGGAGCAGACGAATGACAAAACATGTGGTTGTAACGGGTGCCAATAAAGGTATTGGTCTTAATTTCTGTAAGCACTATTTAGCACTAGGAAACCGTGTTACGGCGGTTGTTCGCACGCCAAGTGAAGAGCTAAAAGCGCTCGATGTGAAAATAATCAGTGATATTGATGTCGCTAATCCAGACGATGTAACAACACTTGCCAATCATCTTCATGGCGACAAAATAGATATTTTGATCAACAACGCGGGTATTTTTCATAACGAAACCCTCGATGAGATGGATTTTGCTGCAATTGAAAAGCAAATAAGTGTGAATGCCATCGCGCCTGTTCGTATTACTCACGCGTTATTACAAAACTTAGGGATTGATGCCAAAGTAGCGATGATTACATCACGAATGGGCTCAATCGCTGATAACGGCTCGGGAGGCTATATAGGCTATCGTATGTCAAAAGCCGCACTCAATGCTGCGGGAGTGAGTTTGGCTCATGAGCTTAAAGATAAGCAGATAGCCGTTGGGCTATTTCATCCCGGGTTTGTACAAACAGAGATGGTAAATTTTGCAGGAGATATCAGCCCAGAGACAGCCGCTGAACGTTTAATAAAGCGCATCGATGAGCTAAACCTTGATAATAGTGGTGGTTTTTGGCACTCAAATGGTGAAACTTTACCTTGGTAAAGAGTGAGAAAATAAGTCATTAACAGTAAAGCAGTTAGCAATAAAAAAGCGGTTAACTGCTGATAACTTTCGCTAATTTTTGCTCTTTTTGTTTGCTATACTTCTACAATGACAGCCATATTGATGTAGAGAACAGCACATGGAACTAGAGCAAAATAGCGATTTAACCCTTCCCCTTTTTTATTTCGATGAGCATCTCAATAGTCGTGACATTGAGTCGCCTGATTTACTTTTACACGTCACGTTAGATGAAAATCTACTTACCCAGCTTTGCCAGAATCCTGCTGTTGATAGTAGTGTGGCTATTGCCTTAACTGATTATCGACTCGAAGCATTGGCTGAACAATATCAGTCACTGATAAAGGGTGAGCACCATGCTCAGCTAACCCTTGTTCGTGGGCCACTATTAAGTGCAATGCTCAGCGCTGAGGGCGACAGCAGTTTTGTATCGCCTCAAGTCGATATGATGCCAACCTTTGACTTAGGTGATGACCTAGAGGATAGCGAGGAAGAAGGATGAAAAAAACCTTCACGACACTATTTGGCTTAATCTTATTAAGTGGTTGCGCTTATTTAGGGGCAGCGCACTATGATGAGCTATTTGGTAAAGAGCAACCTCAACAGCGTGTTGTTGCAGCATCAACCCCACAAGGTGCTGAGTTTCTGGCAGATGTAAAGCCAGTGCTTGATAGTCGCTGTGTGGTGTGTCATGGCTGTTATGATGCGCCGTGTCAATTGAAGTTATCCTCGGTTGAGGGCATCGACAGAGGCCTCAGTAAAGAACGTGTTTACGATGGAACGCGCTTGCTGGCCCAAGAGCCTAGCCGATTGCTGTTTGACGCACTCGATACCACTGAGTGGCGAGAAAAAGGTTTTACACCGGTGCTTAATGAGCGTGTGCAAACTGAAGAAGCGAATTTGGCTGCCAGTGTCCTTTACAATGCGTTAGTGCTTAAACAAAGTAGCCCGCTTCCGACACAAGCAATCTTAGGTGATGAGTTTGATTTTAGTCTCGATCGTGAGCAAACATGTACAACCATGAATGAGTTCGATGCGTTTGCAAAGGACAACCCGCACAGTGGGATGCCATATGGTTTGCCGGGTATTTCAAGTGAAGAATTTCAGCGTTTAGCAAAATGGTTAAAGCAAGGGGGCTATCTGGCACATATTGAGCCGCCAGAAAAAAACGTACTTAAACAAGTTGAGCGCTGGGAAGCGTTTTTAAACCAAGAGGGTTTAAAGCATCAACTTGCAGCTCGGTATATTTATGAGCACTGGTATTTAGCCCATATTTATTTCCCCGAACAGGGAGATAAACACAGCTACTTTAAACTCGTTCGCTCATCAACCCCACCGGGCCAAGACGTTAAAGTGATTAGTACGCGTCGTCCTTACGAAGATCCCAAGGTATCTCGGGTTTATTATCGTTTGATGCATGACCGTTCAACTATTTTGGCAAAAACACACCTGCCGCTTGCTCTTAATGATGAAAAACTTGCGCGTTTGCACGCTCAATTCATCGAAACAGAGTATCAGGTTGATAAGCTGCCAAGCTATAAACCGGATGTTGCTTCAAATCCATTTAAAGCATTTGCGGCCATCCCGGTAAATTCTCGTTATCAGTTTATGCTTGATGAAGCTGAACTGATCATTATGGGGTTTATTAAAGGCCCTGTATGTCGTGGTCAAATAGCCCTTAATGTTATTAACGATCAATTTTGGGTTGCCTTTGCAAAACCTGAAATGGCAGCAACCCCTAAGGTGGGTGAACTGTTATTACAGCATGAAGATGCACTGGCATTGCCCGCTGAAGAAGAAAGTAACGCACTGCCTATTTCAAGCTGGGTGAAATACTCAAAGAGTCAAAATAAGTATCTCTCTGCTAAAGTGGCTTTGGCCAACAAAATGTTCGCTAATGGCCAGCACTTAACCACCGATTTACTGTGGCGTGGCGATGGTCATAATCAAAATGCGGCACTCACCGTTTTTCGTCATTTTGATAGTGCAACCGTGGTTAAAGGCTGGATAGGCCAACAGCCTAAAACAGCATGGGTGCTTGATTATGCTTTGTTTGAGCGCATTCACTACTTGCTGGTGGCTGGCTTTGATGTGTATGGCAATATAGGCCATCAATTATTAACGCGTTTATACATGGACTTTTTACGCTTAGAGGGTGAGGGCAATTACTTAGCGTTACTACCAGAGAACAAACGAGAAGAAATCAAAGCCCAATGGTATCGTAAATCACCGCCAAGTCTCACGAGCTTTTTTGAAGATGAACTGTCCTTTAGTCAGCCATCGGGCATTGAATATAAAACCACAGACCCACAGGCGGAATTATTCAACATCCTTAAAGCAAAGTTAAAGCCTATATTGAGTACGCGTTATGATTACACGCAAGTACCAGAGCCTCTCTCGCAGATTAATGAGTTACCGGTAAAAGCGATTAACTTATTGCCACAAATTTCATTTGTGTTAGTGAAAGAGGGGGCGGATGCGCATAAGGCATATACCATTATTCACCATAATGCTCATTATAATATTTCGAGCTTATTGAACGAAGAAGGTCAGCGTGCCTATGATGAAGATACTGTGACGATTGTGCCTGGTTTTATTGGTGACTACCCTGAAGCGATTTGGTACTTACACAATACTGAGCAAGTTAATGCGTTCGCATCAGGCCTTGCTAAAGTCACTGATGAAGCAGCGTACAGAGACTTGAAAAGTGAGTTTTCCATTCGTCGAACGCACCCGCAGTTTTGGCAATACAGTGATATTTTGCACCACGTTGCCAAGCAATATCGCGGTGTTGAGTTTGGGCTATTTGATTATAATCGGCTCGAAAATAGATAAAGTAATTGATAGTGTTAACCGATAGTTTAAAGCCCACCTAGAGTGGGCTTTATTGTGAAATGTGAACTACAATTATGCTTAAAAATAAATGAGTAATACATGTTGAAGCTAGTTAAGGATATCCGACAACGATATCGGTGGGGGTTATCAGCCATTGCTATTTTGATAACCATCTCTGCTGCCCTAATGCAGACTCTTTTTTATGTGCAAAAAGGGGATGCGAAGGTGATCAACATTGCCGGTAAGCAGCGGATGCTTTCACAAAAAATAGCGCTGCATGGAAATGCCTTGATCTATCAGGATTCAGAGCGTCTAAAAGAGCAACATCGTAGGTTGTTACAGCAGGCTGTAGAACAATTTGTGTCAGGACATCAGTTTTTACTTGAACAAGAAAATGGCGAATTTATTCATTTAAACTCTGCACTCGAAGCGCATTACTTTTCTCCTCCAAACCAACTTGATGCGCATGTTAAGCGCTACATAAGTCAGGCTCAGCAGTTATTAAATAGTCGCACTAACTCCAGCAATATAGACAGTTCTATTTTTGTGAGCGAACAATTAGAGGCGCTGCTAACTAAGTTAGATCAAGCGGTAAAATTACTCGAGCAAGAATCGGTGTATAAAGTCACGATTATCTCGGTACTTGAGGTGGTGTTTTGGCTTGCTGCTATTGTGTTGTTAATCATAGAGCTTATTTTTATTTTTAAACCAATGGAAAAGCTGATTGCAAATACCATTCAGAAATACCAACAACAAAAAGAGTATGCAGAGCGGGTTAATAAAAATAAAGAGCGGTTTATTGCGCGAACAAGTCATGAGTTCAGAACCCCCTTGCAAGGTCTTACCTCGTCGATAGAAGCGCTTGATATTAGCGATAATCAACAACTGACGAAGCAACAAGCCATATACTGCGTTAACCGTTTGGTAGCTATGCTCGATGAGCTACTCGATTTACAACAGCTATCATCAGGCGACTGGCAGCTAAAGCCACATTCAAGCAACTTACTAACCACCTTGAATCAAGCTATTGCGCCTTATAAGTACGCGTGTAACGATAAAAATATTACGCTCAGTGTGAATATGTCTGAGGCATTAGACAAAGACGTGGTGACTGATCACGCAAGGCTACAACAAGTGCTTTCTGAGCTTATCAATAATGCGGTTAAGTTCACCCCTAAACAAGGTCGAATTGCCGTGAATGCGATTTGCAAAGGTCACAAACAGGTAATTCTGGAAGTGCAAGATAATGGCACCGGTTTTGAGCATCCTCCTGCTGAGCTGCTTGACTTTGAGCATGATAGCGAACAGCATTTTCAGGGCTTAAAAACAGGCCTGTTACGGGTTATGCATATTGTAAAAGCACTGAATGGCAAGATTGAGTTTCAAAACGTTCAGCCTCATGGGGTTAAAGTCGTTATTCATTTGGATCTCGAAAATGCCCCCAAATCTGAAATGCCAATGCAGCTACCAACAAACCTGCATTGCTTAATAGTTGAAGATAATCCTCTCAATGCCACAATTTTAGGGCGTATTATTAGTCAGTTTGACTTTAGTTATGACATTGCGAGTAATGGCTTAATTGCGACAAGTATGACAGCTGAAAAAAAATACGATGTGATATTTATGGATTTAAACATGCCAGTTATGGATGGTTTTAAGGCAACAGATATTATCCGCAATGAACAATCGCTATTAACGCCGATACTTGCCGTAACAGCCAACACCTCGAATGAGGACTTGCAACGAATTTATGACTTAGGCGCCGATATGCATGTGTATAAGCCGATTTCAGTCGAGTCAGTGCAAAAAGCCCTCGGCGCATTATTCACAGAGGGCAAACAGGGATAAGTTGTTTAAAATGAAGAGTTAGTGTCTAACTTTTATGTCACCAACGCCGACTTCTACATCAATGTTGTACTGACCGTTGCCTTGGTAACTTGACTGTGAGCTCACCACTTTACGGTGCGTGTTAGACTCATTTTTTAAGCCACGAATTTTGGTATCACCAACACCTGACTCTAATTCAATGCGTTTGTAGTCATCAAGTGCACTATCGATCCGCACTGCACCGACACCCAGTTCAATCTCAACCGAATTGCTCAGTTCATTAATCTCAATGTCACCCACACCTAATTCAACATCAATCGCCATTGATTTTGGCATTTTAACTAACCAATTTTGTTGAATGTCATCGTTATCTAATTTCAAACTTAATAGATTAGCGCGTTGAGAGTGGTTCAGTTCGATGCCTGACAAGTCAATCTCTGAGCCAAACCAGCCTTTATCATTTTTTGGCTCAATACGAATGGTGACGTGTACTTCGCTGCCGTCATAGCTTTGTACTTCTAAGCTGCCCACCGGAAAATCGATATCAAGCTGACTGGCATTATTAATCGCAAACGTGTGATTGAGTTCACGTGAATCTTTTGCCATTGCTTGTGAGGTTGTCAGTATTAAGCCCACTGCTGCTACACCCAGTAATTTTTTCATTGTATGTTCCTGTTAATGACCTTTTATACCTTAGTCGCAGCGGTGATTAAAAAAGGTTTAAACGGTTTTTAATTTTTTATTGAATGCGGTAACGTCGAACTAAACATAACGTGGAATGAGGGTTCAAAGTGCAACAAACGCAGTTGGTTAATGTTAAAGCCAGCCTAAAAGGGCAGGGCAATGATGTATATTGTGTAGACAATTTAAGCATGACAGTATCAGCATCGCAGCACTGGGTGTTACTAGGTGCAAATGGTGCCGGAAAGTCGGCAATAGCCGCTGTTATCGCTGGGTTTGCTACTATCGAACAAGGCCAGTACACAAATAGTTTTGAGCGCGTCGCGCTGGTATCGCCAGATAGACAAAAGCAATTACTTGCAGAAGAGTTAAACAAAGATCAGGACGATATTATTGAAGGGGTGTCTTCATTCAGTCGTGTCAGCGATCTCATTTTAGCAGGTCGAAGTCCTCAACAAATCGACAATCAGCTGCTCAATCAGCTATTAGAGACCTTTGATTTTGAAAGTAAACTACATAAAGCGTTTCGTGATTTATCGACCGGTGAAACACGTAAATTAATGCTGATCCAAGCGTTAATAGGTCAGCCTGAGCTATTGGTACTTGATGAGCCCTTTGATGGCTTAGATGTAGCAGCGATGACTGAATTGAACCATCAGTTAGCAAAGTTAAGTGAAACAACGACGATGGTTTTTGTGCTTAATCGCTTATCTGAGATTCCAGACTGTGTTGATCATTATGCGTTTATAAAAGACGGTAAAGTTACTCATCAATTAGCGCAGCCAAGTGCTGAACAGCGAGATGATTTACTTAAACTATTGCATCTAACACACACCGATTTAGAGATACCAGAGGCTGATAGTGACCATCAAGCGCCACCGCTTATTGACCCTATCCTGGTTAAACTCACGAATGCGTCGGTCAGCTTTGGCGGAAAAGCTATTTTTGAAAAGCTTAATTGGCAAATTAATCAAGGCGAGCATTGGCAATTAACCGGCAAAAACGGTTCTGGTAAAACCTGCCTATTAAACCTCATTACTGGCGATAACCCACAGTGTTATAACAACGACATCAAGGTATTTGGTTATCAGCGGGGGAGTGGCGAAAGTATTTGGCAAATAAAGCAGCATATTGGTTATATTTCTAATGCGTTACACATGGACTACCGTGTGGGTACTTCGGCATTGAATACGATTATTTCTGGTTTTTATGACAGTATTGGCCTTTATCAAAAAGCGAGTGATAAACAGCTGACTATAGCTAAAAATTGGCTAGCACTACTTGGCTTAAGTGATAAACAAAACAGTTCATTTACTCAGTTGTCATTTGGTGATCAACGCCTGTTGTTGATTGCCCGCGCGATGGTTAAGCATCCTAACTTACTCATTCTCGATGAGCCATGTTTAGGACTTGATGAGGCAAACAGACAGCGGGTTTTATTATTAATCGAAAAAATTTGCAGCGCAAAAACCAGTACCGTGATTTATGTTAACCACCATGCAAGCGATCACATTGCAGGAATAGCGCATTATTTAGAGATGGAAAATGACATAAAAAAAGCGCCTTAGGCGCTTTTTGGACATGCAATTGATTTAAATGCGTGTCACCGTAAAGCCTTTATCGGCTAGCTGTTTAAGTAAACCGTGCTGCTCAGGCAAATGCAGTGCCCCGACTGCTATAAATAGCTTTTCTTTACCGATACGCTTAGATAATTGCTCAACCCAGTTGTTGTTGCGATCAATTAGCATCACTTGTTCACTGAGTTCACCATACTGTGAGTCATCAAAACTTTCGTTATAAAATTGAGTGAGAGTTTCCATATCACCCGACTTCCACGCGTTTATTAAACCAAAGAAATAGGTGTCGGCATCGGCGAGTTGCGCGAAAGTTTCTTCAATCATTTTATCATTCATGATTGCTAAGTGTTCAAACATTTCCATTTGTTGTTCTAGCGTTTCAAGCTCACCCACTGAAATTTTATGGTCTTTAGCGTAAGCAAGGACTTGCTTGTCAATTCCGTATTGGTCAGAAAACCCCACTTTTTGAAACTCCATTTGCATCATGGTTATCATGACGGCCCACGGTGCTAAGTTTTTAAACATAGCAATATCTATGGACTTATCAGCAAAGTATTTTTGCAGTTTGGCATAGTTAGCTTCAGAGAGTTCTGACTGTAATGTTTTGCCGTCTTTTAGCATCATAAAAGGCAATGAGCGACGTTGCATATCGACAGGAGATATCGCACTGATATCGACTTCAACGATGACTTTATCGGTCTTATCAAGTGCATTGGTTACTTTGCTTGGCAGTCCTTGCATACTTTTATCACCGACATGCACCGTGCCGAATAAATATGAGGCAATGCCGTTTTTCTCTACTTTCCAAAGTCCTGGTTCAGCAAATACTTGCTGACTAAAGCCCAGTAGTAGTAGAACAAAAAACAGGGCATTAATACGCTGTATGAATTTCATAACTTTCCTTTTCATGCTGTTGTTGTTTTCAATACTAAACTAATTTTCACAGAGAGGTTTAATAAAATGAGAACAACCCGAAAAAAATTACCTATGAAAGCTAAAAATTAATCAATCATTTAATTGGTTATAACGAGGTATGAAATTTCAATAGCTAGCTATATGTGAATTTTTAATCTTAAATATAGTTAATGTTGGATATTTATTTCTTTAATTTCGTTTTTTGTGATGTTTTTTGAATTGATTTTTATGTTGACTTGAAGGGCTGGGCGCGGTACTAATAGAAAAAGGCAGCGGGATGGCTAGATTTCCGCAACAAATGACACGAATTTGGTATCAGTAAATGCTTACAAATAAACTATCTCTAATCCTAATTAACGTCGTGGTGATTATTATTACCGCGGGGGCTACTTAGTGCTTAGAGAAAAGTGAAGCATTAAAAAAGCCCCCCGCACTTAACAGTCCGGGGGGCTTTTTGTTTTAACCGCAAAAAATACACAATGTCACTGAGGAATGAGGATTTAAGATGACAGGCGCAGAGTTAACAATCGATTTATTAGCCAAACATGGCGTAAAGGATGTCTTTGGTTACCCGGGTGGTGCCATCATGCCTATTTACGACGCTTTGTATGGCGCGCCAGTCAAACATTATTTGACCCGTCATGAACAAGGCGCTGGCTTTGCCGCTGTAGGTTTTGCACGTAGTACGGGTAAGTTGGGAGTGTGTTTTGCAACGTCAGGCCCGGGTGCGACTAACCTTATCACGGCATTGGCTGATGCGATGATGGATTCGGTGCCATTATTGGCGATAACGGGGCAAGTGCCTACCGCAGCGATTGGCTCAGATGCATTCCAAGAGATTGATGTACTCGGTATGTCGTTGTCTTGTACAAAGCACAGCTACATGGTTGAACGCCCTGAAGATTTAGCTGAAATACTGCAAGAAGCCATCCACCTAGCGCAAACAGGGCGTCCGGGTCCTGTGTTAGTCGATATTCCTAAAGACATTCAAATGGCACAGGTGCCATTCCATCCTTGGTTAGCGGCAGAAGATACGTTGCCAAAACTTGACCCCAACCAAGTTGCCATTGCGAATCAAATATTAAGTGAAGCACAACGACCCGTTGCCTATGTGGGGGGCGGTGTACAAGCCGCAGATGCACAAAACGAGCTTATGCAGTTTTTAGAAAAAACCCACATGCCAGCGGTAACAACGTTAAAAGCGTTGGGGAGTGTGTTACCTGATTACGAGTACGACCTTGGCATGCTAGGTATGCACGGTGGCAAAGCGGCTAATTTAGCAGTACAAGAATGCGATGTTTTAGTGTGTATTGGTGCGCGCTTTGATGACAGAGTTACGGGCAACCTAAGTAAGTTTGCCGCAAAAGCTAAAGTTATTCATTTGGATATCGATGCAGCAGAAATCGGTAAACGAAAGCCTGTAAAAGCGTCTCTCGTCGCTGACTTAAAAACGTCTCTACCGCAACTCGATTGCTTTGTAACCCCAGATGAGTGGCTTTTACATATTGAAAGTATGATGAAAGAGCATGCGTGGCGTTATGACTATCCGGGTGAAAAAGTATTTGCGCCTTACCTGCTAAATCAACTGAGCCAAAAAATGCCGAAGACCGGTGTGGTGTGCTGTGATGTGGGCCAGCATCAAATGTGGGTTGCACAGCATATGAAGTTTTCGCACCCCAGCAATCATTTAAGCAGTGGCGGGGCGGGTACGATGGGCTTTGGTTTGCCTGCGGCAATAGGTGCACAAGTGGCACGCCCAAACGATTTTGTTATTACGGTCTCGGGTGATGGCTCAATCATGATGAACATTCAAGAGCTGGCGACAATTCGCCGTAATAATTTATCAGTAAAAATACTTATCTTAGATAACCAGCGTTTAGGCATGGTACGTCAATGGCAGCAGTTATTTTTCGAGGGGCGTTATTCTGAGACCAATCTTTCAGATAACCCTGATTTTGTTCAACTCGCTGCAGTGTTTGGTATCCCAGGTCAAACTGTGACAAGAGCGGATGAAGTTGACACGGCGATTGATGCACTTGTGAATAGTCAAGGTCCTTACATTTTACATGTGTGTATCGATGACAAAGAAAATGTATGGCCGCTTGTACCACCCGGTGCAGCCAATGATGAGATGATGACGGAGACTGTAAAATGAAACACACCCTAACGATTGCACTCAAAAATCAAAGTGTCGCTGTTGAGCGCTTTTTACGCGTTGCCCGTCATCGCGGTTTTGATCTAACAAAAATGAACTTAGAAATGGCAGAAGATGCATTCAGAGTGACTATGACAGTGGTTAGCGATAAACCCATTCATTTATTAACGTCGCAGTTAAATAAATTGGTCGATGTAAAGCATGTGACGCTTGAGAGTCAGCTGCAACAGCAAGCAATTTAATCACAGACAAATTCAACAGGTAACTAGAGCAGCACAGACTATGCTTTAGTAAGAAATAAATTAGGAATGAGGAAGTCAGTGGCACGCCACTGCAACAACAGAGGTAACTATGGCTAAATTACGAAGTGCAACAACAACAGAAGGTCGTAAACGCGCAGGCGCACGTGCATTGTGGCGTGCAACAGGAATGACAGATAAGGACTTCGGTAAGCCAATTATCGCTGTTGTGAATTCATACACGCAGTTTGTTCCAGGGCATGTTCATTTAAATCAACTCAGTGAGTTAATGGCCGAAACGATTACTGAAGCGGGTGGTGTACCAAAAGAATTTAATACCATTGCGATTGATGATGGGATTGCGATGGGCCACGGCGGTATGCTGTATTCGCTACCTTCTCGCGATCTGATTGCTGACTCAGTAGAGTACATGGTTAACGCGCATTGTGCCGATGCGATGATCTGTATTTCTAACTGCGACAAAATCACCCCAGGTATGATGCTGGCTGCATTACGCTTAAATATTCCGGTTATCTTTGTGTCAGGTGGACCGATGGAAGCAGGTAAAACCCGCCTTGCTGATATCGACATTAAACTCGACTTAGTTGATGCCATGGTGAAAGGTGCCGATAGCTCAGTCAGCGACGAAGACTCAGACAAAGTAGAGCGCTCAGCGTGCCCAACGTGTGGTTCATGTTCGGGGATGTTTACGGCTAACTCAATGAACTGCTTATTAGAAGCAATTGGTTTGGCATTGCCTGGTAACGGCACAACACTTGCCACTCATAAAGACCGTAAACAGTTATATGTTGAAGCAGGCGCACGCATCGTTGATTTATGCCGTGAGTATTATCAAAAAGATAATGCCGACGTATTACCACGTGCCATCGCCAATCGCACCGCTTTTATGAATGCAATGGTGGTGGATATTGCAATGGGTGGCTCATCAAACACGGTGTTACATTTATTAGCCGCAGCCCAAGAAGCGGGTGTCGATTTTGATATGTCACATATTGATGAGCTTTCACGCAAAACGCCTTTTTTATGTAAAGTTGCACCTGCCACAAGCAAATATCATATTGAAGACGTGCACCGCGCTGGTGGCATGATGGCAATTATCCGTGAGCTAGGTAAAGCGGGTTTAGTTGATTTGTCTGTGGATCACGTTGCAGGGATGACGATGGCGGAGTTAGTTGAGAAGTGGAATGCCACAGATCCAAACAATGCCGTTGCACAAAAATTCTATAAAGCAGGCCCAGCGGGTATCCGCACCACGAAGGCGATGAGCCAAGAATGTCGTTGGCCTGAACTGGATAACGATCGTGAAAATGGCTGTATTCGCAGTGTTGAAAATGCGTTTCGTCAAGATGGTGGCTTAGCGGTGCTGTCGGGAAATTTAGCGCTGGATGGTTGTATTGTTAAAAGTGCCGGTGTTGTTGAAGAAATGCTGCATTTTGAAGGCCCAGCAGTGGTTTACGAATCACAGGATGATTCAGTTGAAGGTATATTAAATGGTGAAGTAAAAGCGGGTGATGTTGTGGTGATCCGCTATGAAGGTCCAAAAGGGGGCCCAGGTATGCAAGAGATGTTGTACCCGACCAGCTACTTAAAATCGGTAGGTTTAGGTGAAAAATGTGCATTGATCACTGATGGCCGTTTTTCGGGTGGTACCTCTGGTTTGTCGATTGGTCATGTCTCGCCTGAGGCTGCCAGCGGGGGAGCAATTGCGTATGTAGAGAACGGCGATAAAATTATTATTGATATCGCCACCCGCGAAATCACCTTAGCCCTGAGCGATGAAGAGCTTGAAGCACGTAAGCAAAAGCAATTAGCACGTGGTAAAGAGGCCTTTAAACCACGCGATCGTGAGCGTTATGTATCATCGGCACTAAAAGCGTATGCATTATTGGCAACCAGTGCAGACAAAGGGGCGGTCCGTGATTTAGCTAAGCTTGAGGAGTTAAGTTAATCATGGTTTCACAGGAGCTCGATTATTTTCGCGCTATCATCCAAGCAAATATGGAGCCGCTTGCAAAGGTTACTGAGGTCAGTGAAATGGCCGAACTTAGCGCAAGGCTCGGTAATCATGTGTGGTTGAAGCGTGAAGACCAACAACCCGTTTATTCGTTTAAATTGCGCGGTGCATTCCATAAGTTGAGTAAGTTGCCAAAGGGCTCTGATGTGGTCACTGCATCGGCTGGCAACCATGCTCAAGGCGTTGCGTTAAGTGCATCGTTTTTAGGGCACAAAGCGACAATTGTTATGCCGGTAACCACACCCGAAATTAAAGTGAGTGCAGTGCGCGCGCTAGGTGGTGAGGTTGTATTACATGGTCATCACTTTGATGCAGCAAAAGCCCACGCGTTAGCGCTAACAGAGCAGCGCAATGGCGTATTTGTGCCTCCTTTTGATGACCCCGATGTCATTATTGGCCAAGGCACAGTTGCACGAGAACTGATGCAGCAGCTAAACGACCTTGATGCCGTTTTTATTCCTGTTGGCGGTGGTGGCTTGTTGGCGGGAATGGCTGTGTACATAAAATCATTGCGACCTGATATCAAAGTAATTGGTGTTGAAGCGGATGAAAGTGCGTGTTTAAAAGCAGCATTAGAGGCGGGGAAACCTGTGGAGCTTGACCGCGTTGGTAGTTTTGCTGATGGTGTAGCGGTAAAAATAATCGGCACCGAAACGTTCCGCTTAGCACAAAAGTTTTGTGATGAAGTTGTGACCGTGAGTGGCGATGAGATTTGTGCTGCTATGCAGGATATCTTTGTTTCTACCCGTGCAATTGCTGAGCCTTCAGGGGCTTTATCGACAGCGGGTTTGAAAAAATGGTGTCAGCAAAGCGGTGTAAAAGGCTTAAATGTTGCTGCTATTTTATCGGGCGCGAATTTAAATTTTGACCGTTTACGCTACGTTGCTGAGCGCACTGCGTTGGGTGAAAAGAACGAAGCATTACTCGCCGTCACCATCAAAGAAGAAAAAGGCAGCTTTAAGCAATTTTGTGCTTCGTTAGGTGGCCGAGCTATTACAGAGTTTAATTACCGTTATGCAGGACCGGGTGAAGCACAAATATTTGTGGGTATTGCACTTCGCCAAGGTCAGCAAGAGCTAGATGAGTTAAAAGCAGTACTCACTGAAAATGGCTATACATTTTGTGACCTGTCAGATAACGAATTGGCTAAATTACACATTCGTTATATGGTGGGTGGAAAAGCCCCAGCGCAATTACATGAGCGATTATTACGTTTTGAATTTCCTGAATACCCAGGTGCATTAGCGCGATTTTTAGATACGTTAGGCAGTAACTGGAATATTACGTTATTCCATTATCGCAATCATGGTGGCTCTGTAGGTAATGTACTTGCTGCATTTGCTATCGAACCGAGTGATTACGACGTATTTAACGAGCATTTAAATCGTCTTGGTTATAATGTTCAGGATGAAACCAATAATCCATGTTTCACGCAATTTTTAACGACTCAAGGTCAAAAGTTGAGTGAAGCTAAAGCTGCCAATCAATAAACTGGGCTCCATCGAGGAGCCTTGATTTTTTGCATATTTTTCCTATAGTTATTGCACGATTGTAAAGCAAGGACGATGCGTGCGAGGAATGCGTTATTACTTAGGGTTACTCTGTTTAATGCTAAGCATAAGTGCCAATGGCTCAGACAAGGTGACCTTGCAACTAAAATGGACTCATCAATTCCAGTTCGCTGGCTATTACATGGCAGCAAAAAAAGGCTTTTATAAAGACGCTGGACTTGATGTCACTATTTTACCCGCAGATCCTAACAACCCTAACACGTTTGATCAGGTGTTAAATGGTCAAGCCGACTTTGCTATTACGCATTCTGGTATTTTGCAACAACGTGTGCAAGGTGCCCCCGTTGTTGCCTTAGCGGCTATGCTGCAGTTCTCCCCCTATTGTTGGATGGTTAAAAATAACTCTGATATTTTCCAGCCGCGTGATTTTGCGGGTAAAAAACTCAGTAAAATTAGCTCACTTGAAAACGCAGAGTTGTTAGTCATGCTGCAAAGGGCGGGGCTTGATTATCAAAGTTTAATGGCTGCAAGCCAAAAAGGCGGAATAGAGCAGTGGTTAGCTGGCGAACTTGATGCTGTGCAAGTGTATGTAACTAATGAGCCGTATACTTTAACACTGCGTGGTGTTGGGCACCGATTAATTTGTCCACAAAAATTTGGCCTGAATGTGTATGGCGATATTTTATATACCTCGCAGGCTATGCTTAAAAATAAACCGGATATAGTTGAGCGTTTTTATCAAGCAAGTTTAAAGGGATGGCGTTATGCACTGCATAATATGAATGAGAGTATTAATGTCACTCAGCGTGATTATGCCCCGCACAAAAGTATGCAGGAACTTGCATATGAAGCCGATGTACTCGCTAACTATATTCAGCCTCCGGGCAGCAAGTTGGGGAGCATGTCGATGGCTAAATGGCGACTTATCGCTGACCTTTACAACATCGATCAAGACGAATTTGATCATGCATTTTCAGGGTTTATGTATGATCAACAGCAAAGCGAGGGCATAGAGTTATCTTGGATGCTTATTTTAGCGATAATATTGAGCATTGCATGTGTTCCTTTGTACATTGGTCTAATAAGCAATGGAAGGCGTTAAACCTCTTAAAAGCTGTTATACTCACTTTTATTTTTTGTCGTTTTTGTAGTTATGACACTTGCCCAGCACTTTGCTGCTTTAGATACACTGCTTTATTCAACTCGCCAATACTGGCAATGCACGGCATTTGACTTTGATGATATTCCATGGCCTGAATTAATGTCTTTATTATGGGCGATTGATGACAGCCAAGTGAGTGAACTTGATGCCGACCAGCATGCTTTATATCAATACTTTTGTGATGCTATAGACGGTGTTGATGAACTTAATGCCTTATGCGAACTGCCCACAACAAAGTTGCCAAGGAATGAATTTCCATTTTGGATCAGTAATGGCATCAAAGGACGCAAGTTTGAGCAGTTACAAGATTTTGTTGCAGCGATCAGCCAAAATTCACAGCAACACCCTGTTTTAGAGTGGTGTGCAGGCAAAGGACACTTAGGGCGGATGCTGGCATTTAGTGGCGCACCCTCGGTACACAGTATTGAACTACAAGAGCACCTGTGTGAGCAGGGAGCTCATAGTGCTAAGCAGCAACAATTAGCCATGCAGTTTTCACAAGCGAATGTATTAACGGATAACACCGATGCATTTTTTAAAACAGAGCAACATGCCGTCGCTTTACATGCATGTGGTCGTTTACACCAAACATTTATGCAGCAGGCAAGTCGGGCCAAAACCCAGCAGATAAGCTTTTCACCCTGTTGTTATCACTTATTTACCGACGATGCCTACCAAGCAATGAGTGAGCATGCACAGCATAGTCAATTGACGCTAACCCATCGCGATTTAAAGCTGGCCTTGCAAGAAACCGTGACCGCACCAAGTCGGGTTGATAAAGTGAGAAAAACAGAAGTCGAGTGGCGACTTGGTTTTGATGCATTACGTAAATCAATTACCGGTGTTCAGCACTATGTGAGTGTGCCTTCCGTGAATAAAGCGGTATTTTCTGATTCTTTTAGGTCGTTTTGTTTGTGGGCAGCTGATAAAAAGTCACTACATATACCAGATGATATTGATTACAATGCATTTTTAGAGATAGGTAAGCAGCGTAAAAGGGTCACAGAACGCATTGAACTCATCCGACATGTGTTCAGAAGAGCAATTGAAGTTTGGCTCGTGCTCGATCGTGCTTTATATTTGCAACAACAAGGCTATCAGGTATCAGTAAGTACGTTTTGTGAAAAACAGCTCACACCAAGGAATATCTTGATCCAAGCTAATTATTAAAAATCGTAAAGAGGCGCAATGAGAAAGTTAAAAAATTTATTCGAAAATAATAGACGTTGGGCTGCGCGTACGAGTGAAAGTGATCCTGAGTTTTTTAAAATTCTATCAATGCAACAAAATCCCGAGTACTTGTGGATTGGCTGTTCGGACTCACGTGTACCCGCTAATGAGATAGTTGATTTATTACCGGGTGAGTTATTTGTACACCGTAACGTTGCAAATGTGGTTGTGCATACTGACCATAACTGTTTATCAGTCATGCAGTACGCGGTTGAAGTACTTAAAGTTAAGCACATTATGGTCGTTGGACACTATGGCTGTGGGGGTGTTCAAGCGGTTTTAAATGAAGCACGCTTTGGCTTAATTGATAACTGGCTACGTCATGTTGGTGATGTAAAAGAAAAACACATCGAACAGTTAAACGCATTACCAGAAAAAGAACGTTTAAACAGCCTGATTGAACTCAATGTAATTGAGCAAGTACGTAACGTGTGTCGTACTAATATCGTGCAAGATGCGTGGGCGAAAGGCCAAGAACTTACGATTCATGGTTGGGTATATGGTTTAGCAAATGGTCATTTAAATGACCTTGAATCCGTGGTGACCTGTGCTGAAGAAGCCACAGAGACATACGGTACTGCGGTAAAACGTGTTTTCGAACGTATTGCAGAGAAAAGTTAAGACTTAACTGGATAGAAAAAAGGTGAGCTAAGTAGCTCACCTTTTTTTATTGTTCGTCTTGTTTGCTAGCAAGTTGCTGTTCAAGTAAGGCAACCTTTTCTTCTAGCTCCGTGAGTTTTTCACGAGTTCGAATAAGTACTTGGCTTTGAATATCAAACTCATCACGGCTTACAAAGTCCATCTCAGCAAGTTTGTTTTGGATAGCTTGCTTCGTTTTACCTTCAATGGTGTCGGCAAGGTTTTTCACGCCTTGTGGCATGTTATCAGTGATTTGCTTTGCGATTTCTTCAAGTTTTGCTGGGTTGATCATCTTCGTCCCTTGAGTCACGTAAAAAAACAATCTTACCTTATTGGCTAGGCGTAGTGTAGTGATTACGGTAAAATTGCCGGTTCTGTCTTTGGATAATTTCTTAGGGGCTTATGAAACTCAACCCAAAACAAGATGAAGCGGTAAAGTATATCAGTGGACCGTGTTTGGTATTAGCCGGCGCAGGCTCAGGTAAAACGCGTGTAATTACCAACAAAATCGCTTACTTGGTGCAAAAGTGTGAGTATCAAGCACGTAACATAGCAGCCGTTACCTTTACTAATAAAGCGGCAAAAGAGATGCGCGAGCGTGTTGCACAAACGCTTGGTAAGCAAGAGTCTAAAGGGTTATGGGTTTCGACATTTCATACCTTAGGTCTTGAAATCATCAAAAAAGAATTAACCACATTAGGCTTTAAGCCAGGATTCTCATTGTTTGATGATCAAGATACCAATCAATTATTAACCGAGCTTACAGAAGACGAACTAAAAAAAGACAAAGACTTATTAAACCTGTTAAAAATGCAGATAGGCAGTTGGAAGAACGAGCTTATTTTACCCGAACGGGCGATTCGTGAAGCGCGTGAGCCACAAAAAGCACTGTTTGCCCAGTTGTATGCCCGCTATCAAAATCAACTACGAGCTTATAATGCCCTCGATTTTGATGATCTGATCATGATCCCCACCTTGCTACTGGGACAAAATGCGACAGCACGTGAGCGTTGGCAACAGCGTTTTCGTTATTTGCTGGTGGATGAGTATCAAGATACGAATACGAGCCAGTATCAATTGGTTAAGTTATTAGTGGGTGAACGTGCTCGCTTTACGGTGGTGGGAGATGATGACCAATCAATTTATTCGTGGCGTGGTGCTAAACCACAAAATCTGGTGTTATTGAGTAAAGACTTTCCGGGTTTGCGTTTAATTAAACTTGAACAAAACTACCGAAGTGCAGGGCGTATTCTTAAAGCAGCCAATATTCTTATCGCTAATAATCCGCATGAGTTTGATAAAAAACTGTTCAGTGAACTAGGTTATGGTGAACCGATTAAAGTCATTGGCTGTCGTGACGAAGAGCATGAATCTGAACGCGTTGTTGCAGAGATCATTTCGCATAAGTTCATGAAGCGGACCAGCTATAAAGATTACGCCATTTTATATCGGGGGAATCACCAAGCGCGCGTATTCGAAAAAGCGCTGATGAGTAACCGTATCCCATATAAAATTAGTGGCGGAATGTCGTTTTTCTCACGTTCAGAAATTAAAGATATCATGGCGTATTTACGCTTGTTGGTTAATCAAGACGACGACAATGCATTTTTACGTATCGTGAATACCCCACGACGAGAAATAGGTACCGTCACTCTCGAAAAATTAGGCACACTTGCCAACGAAAAGCACATTAGTTTATTTGCTGCCTGCTTTGAGCCTGAACTTGCACATCGTTTAAAAGGGCGGGGCTTTAATGCGTTAGCAGGGTTTGCTCGTTGGGTGGTTGAACTGTCTGATAATGCAGTGCGGGGTGACACGCTCGAAGCGGTAAAAGAACTGGTCAGGCAAATTAATTACGAAGCGTATCTTTACGAGTCATCGCCTAGCGCAAAAGCCGCAGAAATGCGTATGAAGAATGTGTCGGAGTTATATCGTTGGATCACCGATATGCTGACCGGTGATGCCGATAACCCCCCGTTGAATTTAGCAGAAGTGGTGAGCAAGTTAACGCTGCGCGATATGCTTGAGCGCAATGAAGAAGAAGATGAATCTGATGCGGTACAGCTTTTGACTTTGCATGCCTCAAAAGGCTTGGAATACCCGTATGTATTTATGGTGGGAATGGAAGAAGGGTTATTACCTCATCAAGTGAGCATCGACGAAGATAACGTTGAAGAAGAACGTCGTCTTGCTTACGTAGGTATCACAAGAGCCCAGCAAGAGTTGGTTATGACATACGCTAAGCTGCGCCGTCAGTTTGGTGAAACATCGGATACAGAGCTGAGTCGTTTTGTGCAGGAGTTACCACAGGATGATTTGGCCTTTGAAGCAAAGAAACCGCCTTCTTCACAAGCAGAGCGAATGGAGAAAGGTCAAGCACGTGTTGCTAACTTGCGTGCCATGCTTAAAAAGTAACGCCGTTATGCTCAATGCACATGTTTAAATATTTAAATCAAGCGGTATTGTCGAGTGTGTGCTTGTCGTCTCTTTATTGAAGGGCGCAAGTGCATGCTGTTTGCCAATAAACAGCGATAAGCCGTGTTTATCTAACAGGGTACGGTAGTTAAAAATCGATGGGCCTTTGGCTATGACTTGGATATTTTGAATATGGGTAATAGCCAGTACACCTTGAAGCTGTAAATGATAGTTTTCTTGTTGTAGCACACGCTTACTGAAAGTTGAGCTTAATAATAAGTAATCGAACTTAAATTCGGTCAGTAAGTTCAATTCACAGCGATCTTTTGCAAACTCATTCAAACCTATCGAGAATCCTTGTGCCACAAGACTTTTTAGGTTTTCTATTTGTACAGCCGATGCATAACGAATTTCTTGTTCATTAAATAATAAACATATCTTTTTAGCATCATGCGCTTTGAGAAGGTGACATAGCGCTTTAAAGTTGATGCGTTCAAGCACTAATCCTGAGCATGGAAATAACACCTTTTGTAACTTTGTTTGGGCGGCTAATGAAAAAGCTTGTTTGAGTAAACTCAGCTCAACTTCGAAATGCTGAATACGATCAGTGGCAAACTTCTTGAGTACTTCAAAGCTGGTACTGCCAAGTACAGGGTGTTCTCCAAACGCCTCTAATAGCGACTCAGCATGTGCTGACTCGTCAAGCGTAATGATTTCTGAGCTTCTAAAATGCATTGGTAAATCATCAAGGTGATGCATATTTTCAGCTTCATACTGTGAGGTCGTCGCATTGAGTAAAGGATGAAAACACTCAAAGCGGTTGCGCCCTGCGTTTTTAGCATAATACATGGCTGCATCAGCATCACGAATAATCTCATCGGTGTGCTTGTAACTCGTTTTTGAGTAGGTAATCCCTATACTTGCACCGCTTTGAATACATTGACCTTTCATGCAGAAAGGTTTCTTCATGATTTCAATAATGCGTTTTGCAACATCTTCTGCTTGCTGCGGCTCTGTTAAATGGGTGAGCAAAACAACAAACTCATCGCCGCCTAATCGTGCAAGTAAATCATGTTCTCGAATACAGTGAGAAAATGATTCTGCGACACTAATTAAAAACTGATCCCCAGCTTGGTGACCTAATTGATCGTTAATATCTTTAAATTTATCTAAGTCGATAAACAGCACTGCAAATTGTTGCTCTGGATAGCGTTGATAATGCTGCAGCGTTTTTTCAAGCTGTGTTAAGAACAAGCTTCGATTCGGTAAGCTGGTGAGCGAGTCATGATGTGCATCGTGATATAACTGTTGTTCAATTTTTTTACGCTCTTCCATTTGCATTTGTAAGTGCATATTGGCTTGGCGCAATTCTTTGGTCTTTTCAGCAACGCGATGTTCAAGCTTTTGGTGGCTTTGCTTAAGTTCTTGGTTAGCTAAATGGGCTTGGATTACATTGGCGATTTGGTGTGAAACGAAGGTGATGAGCTCACAATCATCTTGGCTAAATTCATGTTTATTGTTATATGCTTGGCAAACAATTAAGCCAATTACCCCTTGTGATGTCTTTAGTGGCGCTCCTAACCAGCTGGTGGCAGATTCTTCGGGCGGAATATCTCTAGGCCTTTCTATGACCCCCTGTTTTATGAGGCTTTTCGCGCGCTTTGCATCAATCACTTGGCATTTTTCGGTACTCAGTACCAACTCACTGTAACCTTTAGCAAATGGCCGAGGTTCGGCATTATCGCTGTATTCATCAACGCAGTAAGGAAAGCTTAGCCAGTGAGATTGTTGGTCATACAGCGCAATATATAAGTTATCTGCGTACGTAATGGTTTTTATTATTTTGTGTACATGCTGATATACGTCTTCTAGATTTTCACTCAGTGTTGCAAGCTCAGAGATCTTAAACAGTATTTGCTGTCGTTCTAATGCTTTTTTTCGGTGTAATATTTCTTCATTGAGTGCCTGGTTACTTTGCGTCAGTGCGCGGGTGCGAATTTTGACTTCGGACTCAAGAAGTTCGCGCTTTTTAACGCGTTCTATAGCAGTTGCAAGGTAAAGTGACATCACTTCTAACAGTTCAATTTGCTGCTCAGAATAGCTTTGCGCTTTATCGTAGCTCTGCGCCACCATCACGCCAATGATGGTTTTATCACGATAGACCGGTACGCCAACCCAGTGCTCTGCGGGGGTCCCTAAAGCTTTAAATTGACCCTTTTTAACAGCTTGTTGGGTTTGTTCTTTAGTAAAGTAGCTGGTTTTACCATGTTTGAATACATGACCAGTTAACCCCTCTTTGAAGTGTTGATCGTATTTTAAGGGCACAGAAAGGCCATCTTTTTCGTCTGCAAAATACGACAGTTCTAAAAGATCGTTCACAGGGTTGTGCAGCACAACGTAAAAGCTTTTACTTGGGATAAAGCTTTGCAATATATCGTGAATAGCGGGGTAAAGAAGGGTTAATTCGGCAACAGTGCTTGCTTGCTCTGATAACTGTAATAGAGCATGTTGCAAGTGATGAGATTGCTTATATTTTTGTATAAGCGATTTTAAGCGAGCATTTCTACGGACTAGCTTATCAATGTGTGTTGCTGAATCTTCCAATGATTTAGAACCAGTTTTTATTATTGTTTAAATATTGTTCTTTATAGTTCCACTTTTTTCGTAGATCGTCAAGTAGCAGATAGGCTAATTAAGGGGTTATACAGACAAGGTTGCTAGTACTAAATTATTATTTTTGTGCGTGTTTCAGGCATAAAAAAAAGGGCCTAATAAATTAAGCCCTTCGTATTATGTGTTTATAACTGTTATTTGCTTGTCATAAAGTCGATAGCAGCACTGATTTCTTCATCAGAACAGTCCATACACGTACCTTTAGGAGGCATTGCATTGAAACCATTTAAGGCGTGATTAAGTAAAGTGTCTTTGCCTTTAGCGATACGAGGAGCCCAATCATCAGCTGATTTAGGTGCGCCTAATGCGCCAGTACCGTGACAAGCGAAACATGATGCTTGATACACCTGCTCGCCAGAACGAGGACCAGTAGGTTCAGCAGCCGCAGCAGCTTTATCACCTTCTAGATATACAGAACCAATTGGCGCTAGACGCTTCTTAATTGCGTCTTCAGTCAAAGAGTTGTCATACGCTTGTGCGTATGCCGTTGTTGCTAGCAGTAATAATGCAGCTGATAGTTTTTTCATTTTGCCTTGCTCACTTCGATTTGAACGTGATCAATCACGATATCTGACGGAAATTAGAACGATTATAACGCTAAGCCACAATTTATAAAATGATCTGAAAGGCTTTTTCTTGATAAAAAAAGCCATTTTTTGCTCCAGCGCAATAAAAATCAGCTTTATGTGCTGAATCGCTACAGTGTTATTATGCCAGTTCTAATACTTTACTGACTAATTTTTCAATCCCAGCATCAGCCTCTAAAATGCTTTGCGCAAGCATATATGCAGGGGTGGTAACCACTTTATGTTGTTCATCCACAACAATGTCGTCAACGGCACAGTATTGGTGATCGCCGCCTAATTGTTGAATAGCCGCTGCGGTATCTTGGTCGTTACCAATGGTTGTTTTTACGCCTTGGCCATAAATAAGTGGCAGCATGGCAGGTGCAATACACATATATCCCGCTGCTTTATTTGCTTTAACAAACGCAGTACATGCATGGAGTACATCATCTTGTACTTGAGCATCTGCGCCTTTTACAGCAAAGTCAGATAAGTTTTTTGCCGCACCAAAGCCGCCGGGTATGATGAGTGCGTCAAATTCATTCACGTTTAGTTCTGTGATAGCTTTTATTTCGCCACGCGCAATACGTGCTGCTTCCACTAAAACATTACGATTTGGCGTCATCTCTTCACCGGTTAAGTGGTTAATGGTATGCAGTTGCTCAATGTCAGGAGCAAAACATTGATAGCGTGCACCTGCTTTGGCTATGTGTAGCAAAGTTAATACTGCTTCATTGATTTCTGCGCCATCGTAAACACCGCAACCCGCTAAAATTACAGCCACTTTTTTCATTAGATATTCCTCCTTAATGCAACTTTGGTTAGTGTAGCAATTATGCGTGTCAGTCGACAAAATAAAAAAGTTTTCTGGGTCGACTGCTCGAGACGCTTGGTAAATTGCTGTTTATGCCTTTTTATAAAATACAAACGTACAAAAAAGTATAAAGGATCGCTATGATCTTTGATCCATTGTGCTAGAATACTCCTCCGGTTATGAAAAGGGATATTTATTCATCGTTAAGCAAGCAATGGACATGAGTAGCTAAAACCGTTTTCCACATCGGATAAAAATAATAAAAAAAGAACCTCGTATTATCTTTTTTAAATCAAAACATGTGCTTACAGAAAATTCCTAAATGTTTTTACATTTTGGGAGAATTGCTCGTGGGTTTTATCTACAAAGTTATCCACAGCTTGCTATTTATGAATGTGTTACTGCTCAATAATTCACAGTCGTTTTCTTCATAGCCTTATGGCATGCTTACAATCAATTTATTGTTATTCATTTAGGATCCAATTTCACCATGGCTCAGATCCCTGAAAATCCACTTATTCTTGTTGATGGTTCTTCCTATTTATTCCGCGCATATCATTCACCTCCTCACCTAACAAACTCGAAAGGAGAGGCTACAGGGGCTATTTATGGCGTCGTTAATATGCTTAAGAGTCTAATCAAACAATATGATCCGTCGCATATGGTGGTGGTGTTTGATGCCAAAGGTAAAACCTTTAGAAATGACATGTACAGTGAATATAAAGCGAATCGTCCACCTATGCCGGATGACTTACGCACACAAATAGCACCACTTCATAATATTATTAAGGCGATGGGTTTTCCGCTTATTAGTATTGAAGGGGTCGAGGCTGACGATGTTATTGGTACATTTGCACGCATTGCTTCTGAGCAACAACGCCATGTGTTGATCTCTACAGGTGATAAAGATATGGCGCAGCTTGTGAATGAGCACGTCACACTTATTAACACCATGACCGATAGTATTTCAGACCCTGACACGGTGGTTGAAAAGTTTGGTGTAGGCCCTGAATTGATCATCGACTACTTAGCGCTGATGGGCGACAAGGTTGATAACATTCCTGGCGTTGATGGTTGCGGCCCTAAAACTGCGGTGAAATGGTTACAAAAGTATGGCTCGTTACAAGGCGTAATCGATCATGCCGATGAGATCAAAGGCAAAATAGGCGAAAAGCTGGCAGCTGCGCTTGATCATTTACCACTGAGTTACGAACTGGCAACGATAAAATGTGATGTCGAGGTTGAATCTGACCTAGAAAGCTTCAAGTTACAAGAGCCTAATCGAGATGAGTTAATTGCTTTATACGGTGAGTGCGAGTTCCGTCGCTGGTTAGCTGAATTACTCGATAACCCGAAAGACGCAGATACACATTTAGACGTACCAACCGAAGAAAATGAATTGCCACAAGTGAGTGATGCTCATTACGAAACCATTCTTACTGAGCAACAACTTGATACGCTAGTTAAGCAGTTAAATGAGGCTGAGTTATTTGCCTTTGATACCGAAACAACCAGCCTTGATTACATGCAGGCACAATTAGTTGGTATGAGCTTTGCGGTTAAGGCCGGCGAAGCGGCGTATATTCCGGTTGCTCACGATTATCCCGATGCGCCAGAACAATTAACACTCGACACGGTAATGGCAAAAATTGGCCCAATTTTAGCCGACGAGCGCAAAGCGAAAGTGGGGCAAAACCTAAAATACGATAAAAGTGTACTGGCTAATGCTGGGTTTGAATTAAACGGTATAAAATACGACACGATGTTGGAGTCGTATGTATTTAATAGTGTGGGCAGTCGTCATGATATGGACTCGTTAGCACTTAAATACCTAGGGCATAAAAATATCAGTTTTGAAGAGATTGCTGGAAAAGGCAAAAAGCAGCTGACTTTTAATCAAATTGAACTTGAAAAAGCAGCGCCATATGCTGCTGAAGACGCTGATATTACATTACGCTTACACGAGGTGTTGTGGCCGAAGATTGAAGCTGATAGCCAACTTAAATCAGTATTTGAAGAGATTGAGTTACCGCTTGTCTCTGTACTTTCAGATATTGAGCGTACTGGTGTCGCGATTGACAGTACCATGTTAGCTGCCCATAGCCAGCGATTGGGTGAACGTTTACTCGAGCTTGAACAAGAAGCATATGACATGGCGGGTGAAAAGTTTAACTTAGGCTCACCTAAACAACTACAAGCAATTTTATTTGAGAAGCTTGAACTGCCAGTAATTAAAAAAACGCCAAAAGGGGCGCCATCTACAGCAGAAGAAGTATTGCAAGAGCTGGCGCATGATTATCCTTTACCTAAAGTAATCATTGAGCATCGTGGTTTATCAAAGTTGAAATCAACTTACACAGATAAGCTGCCATTAATGGTGAATGAGCGTACCAAACGCGTACATACCTCGTATCATCAAGCGGTAACGGCAACAGGGCGTTTAAGTTCAACAGATCCTAATTTACAAAATATTCCGATCCGCTCGGAAGAAGGGCGTCGTATCCGTGAAGCATTTATTGCGGCTGCGGGCCATAAAATTGTGGCTGCCGATTACAGCCAAATTGAATTACGTATTATGGCGCATTTATCGCAAGATAAAGGCTTACTGACCGCCTTTGCCAATGGCTTAGACGTACACAGTGCAACAGCGGCAGAGGTCTTTGGTGTTAGTCTTGAGGACGTCACCAGCGATATGCGTCGTAAAGCGAAAGCTGTCAATTTTGGCTTAATTTACGGTATGTCGGCATTTGGTTTATCTCGTCAATTAGATGTGCCTCGCCACGAAGCACAGCACTATATTGATAAGTACTTTGAGCGTTTCCCAGGTGTACTTGAATACATGGAAACGACGCGTCAAAAAGCGGCGGATAAAGGGTATGTAGAAACCATTTTTGGTCGACGCTTACATTTACCAGAGATCAATGCGCGTAATGGCGCACGACGTAAAGCGGCAGAACGTGCTGCTATTAACGCGCCAATGCAAGGTACTGCCGCCGATATTATTAAAAAAGCAATGCTTAAAGTGCATCAGTGGGTAAATGCCCAAGCCGAAGGCGCAGTGAAGCTACTTATGCAAGTACACGATGAATTAGTGTTTGAAATTAAAGAAGAGTGTGTTGATGAGTTCAAAGCTGAAATCTGTAAGCTGATGTCAGAAGCTGCGACCCTTGATGTCCCCCTTATTGTTGAAGCAGACAGTGGGGATAACTGGCAGCAAGCTCACTAGTTTTGCTGATTTTATGCCGAATATCTTGCTTAATGCTGGGTATTCGGCAATGAGGATAACCTGCACATTAATACCGCCCATGTTTTAACCCGCCAAAACGTAAAACGAGCACTTTGAATCTTCACCACACAGTTATTTTGATCATACAAAGTGAGCGTGTGATCCATTAAAAATGACCTCTTATGCCAGTTGAACGATCACTTTTTTTGTAAACTTAAGGTTAACAAGAAAAGACAGTTTTAGAGTTTCGTTATATGTTTATCAATTAATGGTCTTTTGCTGCATATTTAATTTATTTTTAGGTGGGTATTTGCTAAAGTCCGCGCCGTCCTCATCCTGTAGGACATCCTGTTGATGATGCATCTGAAAAGATGCAACGTATTGATAGCTTCTCCCCAGTTTGCTATACCGGCTCACTCTTTATTGAGTGAGCCGTTTTTTCTTGTTCTTATCATACAATTCATTGCACAAATTAGCGCAGGTGATACCATCAAAGTGATTCTTAATTACTTTCGAAGGAATGCGTTATGTTTAAATCTTTGGCTATTACAGCCTTATCATTATCAAGTTTATTTGTTGCCCCATTGGCGAGTGCTAATTGGCAAGTTAATAATGAACAAAGCAATGTAAGCTTTGTTTCAATAAAGAAAAACGCAATCGCTGAAGCTCATCATTTTAAAAACGTATCAGGAACCTTAAACGAGCAAGGTCAATTTAAGTTAATGATCGACCTGACGTCTGTTGAAACGCTGATCCCCATCCGTAACGAGCGCATGACTAAGCTCCTGTTTGAAACAGCCCAGTTTCCTAATGCCGTATTAACAGCTGATTTAAGCCAAGCTTTATCAAAGCTCGTGCCTGGGCAGCATGTATTAAAAGGTCTTAAAGCTGAACTTGATTTTCATGGTAATAAGAAAGAACTAACACTTGATGTACTTGCTAATATGTCGCCAACGGGTGATGTAACTGTGTCATCGTTTACGCCCGTGATTATTAATGCTGCTGATTTTAAAGTGACTGAAGGTATTGCTGAATTACAAAAACTGGCTGGTTTACCGTCAATTGCTACTGCCGTTCCGGTTACATTTTCACTGACTCTTGATAAAGAAAAGTAATGCAGTCACTTGCTGAGCTAGAAACCGCACTTGCACAGCCAGACAAACCATTTGATAAGTGGCAACCGACCCATTGTGGTCAGTTGCCAATTAGCATTGATGTGCATGGCGTGTGGTTCTACGCGGGCAGTGAAATAAAACGAGAAGCGATGGTTAAGCTGTTTGCCTCTGTTATTTGCAAAGAAGCAGACAGCTATTATCTAAAAACGCCTGTCGAGAAAATGGCTATCACCGTGGCCGATGTGCCTTTTATTATCGTAGATTGGCGCTTTGAAGAAACAGAGCAAGGAAACGCGTTGTGTTGTATTGATAATTTACAGCGCACTTGGTTAGTCACTGCGTGTCAGCCACTGCAACTGCGTGAATTTGAAAACGTGACGGTACCATACCTTAAATTGCCGCATGGACTGGCTGCCAGAGTATCGAGGAATGTGTATTATCAGTGGGCTGAAATAGCCAGCTCTGATGAGGATGGCTATTTCATTGAGTCATTATCCAAGCACTACTACTTGGCTTAATAACTTAAGCGTCTGGTTGTTGATCCGATTCTGATTCCGACTCTGCTTCTTGCATTTCAATAGGCCCTAAGAACCATTCGTCTAGCTTTTTAGCAACTTCAGGTAAGCCTGTCCCTTTCAATGATGAAAAGGCATGAACTGTAATATCGCCCTCTAAGCTGCTTAGTTCACGACGAACTTGTAAAACTTGTGCTTTGCGTGCACCTTGCTTTAGTTTGTCGGCTTTAGTGAGTAACGCAAGAACCGGAATTTCACTCCCGACCGCCCAGTCGATTAAGTCGCGGTCTAAATCTTTAAGTGGGTGACGAATATCCATTAACACAACAATGCCTTTAAGGCTTTGGCGTTTTTGTAAATATTCACCTAATGATTTTTGCCATTTCTTTTTCATTTCAATGGGGACTTTCGCAAAACCGTACCCCGGTAAATCGATTAGGCGCTTGTCGGCATCGAGCTCAAAGGTGTTTATAAGTTGCGTACGACCAGGTGTTTTTGAGGTACGTGCTAACTTTTGGTCTGTTAAGGTGTTAAGAGCACTTGATTTACCGGCGTTTGAACGACCGGCGAACGCGACTTCAATCCCCGTATCAGCAGGTAAACGAGAGATATCAGGTGCGCTGGTAACAAAGGACGCAGTATTGTATTTGATACGAGATTTGAGCACAGGCTCTCCTAATCTTTTATAAATAATAACAGTCAGTGGTCGAAAACCACTCAAGGCACGTATTTTATACTATTAAAGCAGCATTCAAAAGCGTATTTAAGCGTGCTAACTTGGCTTTGAACAAGGAAAATTGCTAGGTAGAAACTTAATCTAAGTCAAATCCCTATAAATTATAAGCTTAATGTGGGCAGAAAACGTGCCAGAGAATTTATTATCGTGTAGAATATAGAAATCACAACATCCATATTGTAGATGATACAGGGTCGGAAACAGAGAATTCACCATGAAAAAAATAGCACTATCTTTAACTATATTGCTTGGTGCGTTGTCAGCAAGCAACGCAACAGCATTTGATGGCGATGTAAACGCAGGTAAAGAAAAATCGGCAACGTGTGCGGCCTGTCACGGCCCAGACGGTAATGCGCCGGTTAATATCTACCCTAAGATTGCAGGTCAACACGCAGATTATATCTATAAACAACTACAAGAGTTTAAACTAGGTATGACATCGGGTGGCAAAGAGGGCCGTATGGACCCTGTAATGAGTGGTATGGCTATGCCGCTTAGCGATCAAGATATGAAAGACCTAGCAGCTTACTTCTCTTCATTAAACATGTCTGAGGGTGTAACACCTAAAGATGTTGTTGAAGTTGGTCAACAGCTTTATAAAGCCGGTGATGCAGAGCGTGGAATCCCAGCTTGTGCAGCGTGTCACGGTCCGCGTGGTAACGGCACATCGCTTGCTAAATTCCCTAAAGTTTCGTTTCAGCATCCTGAATACATTAAGTCGCAACTTGAAAAGTTCCGTGATGGTACGCGCAATAACGACTTAAATGGCATGATGCAAGACATTGCTAAAAAGCTAACAGACAAAGACATCGAAGTACTTTCAAAATACTTAGGTGGCTTACACTAAAGTCTGATTGCTAGCTTAAATTACTAGCATTATAATTTAGACAGTTTACAAAAAAGCAGCGCAAGCTGCTTTTTTTACATTTGCAGCATGCCGTAATTTCCTACTTTCTTGTGAGACATTGACCATATCCAACTGTAAGCTAAGTCTTATTTTTATTTCTTAATTTTGTGTAAGTCTTTGTTATTATTTAAGATGGTATTGTTACAAACTCTTCGTTGTAAGAAAAATTATATAAATTAGTTGTAACAAAATTATTAATGGGTAAATTAACCACTGTCGCTGAGACAGCAAAACAACATGGACAATGTAATAAGGAAAGTGACTGCGGCAAATCTTTAGGGGAAGACACTGATTAGTGTCCTAAAGGAAATAACAAAAAAGTGTCAGGATTGACCGAGAATAATAAAAGCTCATGGAAGTTTAATAATAAAAACAAAATGGAATGCTACATGGAAGGTAAAAATAACAACAAAATGGAAAAACAATAATAATAAAAATAATAAAGACTAAAAAGTCGAAGGGAGAAGTGTCCAGTTAATTGGCGCTCAGATTAGTAGGCGGTAGAGATGTTTTCTCTACCGCCTTTTTATTTGTCCTGTTACAATAGCCACCGTTTGTACTATAAGTATGAAAAGTGCGCAGTTCGTCAAGTTGACCAACCTCATCCGCACACCGAATTCTTCTGGTTATGCCAGCATTACAATGCCATTAAGGTGTTGTGCACAACCTCTTAAGTGAGATGATCAATATATGAGTAGAAAGAAAAAGTCGCGTAAAATTCCATCAAATGGTCCAGTACGTCTAAGTAAGGAAAAGCTTAGAGAGATGCGCGCACTAAAAGAGCAGCGAGTTAAGAAAACCAAAGGGGCTAAGCCTGGTTCACGTAATGCGCCAGATGCTCAAAAGGGTGATAAAGCTGCTACAAACAATCAATCGCAAGATAAGCGTGTTGGTAGTAAAAAACCGGTTTCATTAGTGGCGGTCAAGGCTGATCCTAAAGTCGAAATGAAACGTAATTTACAACCAATGGTTGAATTGAAAAAAGTGTCAGAGCCAGAGCTAACACCAGAGCAAGAGCTTGAAGCGTTAGAAAATGATGAGCGTTTATTAAAGTTGGTTGAACGCCATGAGCGTGGCGAGTTATTGACTGGCAAAGATGCGAAGTACTTCAATAGCCGTATCGCTCGTCACCAAGCATTGTGTGAGCTGCTAGGAATCGAAGACGAAGATGATGACTACGAAGACGACTTTGAAGATGACTTTGATGTTGAAGGCGGCTCTGATTTCGATAAGTACCTATCTGATGACTTAGCAAATGAATGGTACGATGACGAAGATGAGGATGATAGATGAGCACAACCTTGATTATTGCCATTGTTATTGGGGCGGCAATTATCGCAGGACTGGCTTTTTATGCAGGGCAATTACTATACAAGGTAAATGCTCAAAATAAGCTTATCGCAAAAAAACAAGCTGAGCATGAGCAAAAGCTTGCCGCGTCAAAAGCGACTCGAAATGCTAAGTTAGCGGATAGCATTCATTTAATTGCGCGTGCAATGAATGAAGAGCAGTGTGAATTTTCAGAAGGTTGCTTACGTATTTGGGTTCTTATTTCTCAATACAGTTTCGCAGAAGAGTTTGATTTACGCGAACGCTACCCTGGCATTTATAAAATGTACAATGTCGTAAAAGACATGCCAACGCATGATGCACGTAAGAAGTACTCAAAAAAAGAGGTCTTCAAGATGGATTCCACGCGTTGGCGTGCTGAAGAGCAACACAGCGATGAAATTAAAGCTGACTGTGTTAAGTTAATAGACGAGTTTAAAGCCGCGCCAGGCAGTGAAAACGTCGTATTTAACTAGCTTTCAACATAAAAAAGCAGAGCCTTGAAGCTCTGCTTTTTTGTATGAGCATGATTGATATATCAAATAACCCGCGAAAAACGTGTTTGTTTGATTTGTTGTTGTAAGTGCGCATCAAAGCACATACAAATAATACGAATAAACAAATTGCCTCTCGCTGTAACCGTAATTTTATTGTCGCTTACTTTTATTAAGCCATCAGCAAGTAGGGGGGCAAGTGCACGTAATGCATCACTAAAATACTCGTTAAAGTCGATATTAAATTGCTGTTCAACAGCCGTCATATCAAGTTCAAACTGACAAATTAACTGTTTAATAACCGCGGCACGTAAAATGTCATCATCGGTGAGCATAATGCCTTTACACAACGCACTACCAGCGTTTTCTTGAACTGCTTTGTAATAATGCTTCAGTTCTTTTTCATTCTGCAAAATAGCATTACCAATCTGCGAAATAGACGACACGCCTAAACCAAGTAAATCACATTGACCATGCGTGGTATAGCCTTGAAAATTGCGATGTAATTTGCCCTCATTTTGCGCAATAGCGAGTTCATTATCCTTACGAGCAAAGTGGTCCATACCAATAAATTGATAGCCAGCCGCTAACATTTGTTCGAGCGTATTTTTAAACATCGTGAGCTTATCGCCCGCAGAAGGTAAATCCGCATCCTTAATTTTCCGCTGAGCCGCAAATCGTTCTGGTAAGTGTGCGTAATTAAATACCGATACGCGGTCAGGATTCAATGCTATAAGTTGATCAATCGTTTCTTTAAAGCTCTCAGGCGTTTGTAGCGGTAAGCCATAAATCATGTCGGCGTTTATTGATTTAAAGCCAAGCTCACGCGCTTCACTAATTAAACCTTTTACAGAGTCCACACTCTGCGGGCGATTAACCGCAAGCTGCACTTCGTCGTTAAAATCTTGGATACCAAACGATACGCGATTAAAACCAAGTTGGCGCAAGTGCGGAAGCATGCCATCCGCCAGCGAACGTGGATCAATTTCGATACCGCGCTCAGCGTCATCGGCAAAGTTAAAATGTTGTTCAACTAAAGCCATTAAACGGCTCATTTGCTGCGCAGATAAAAAGGTAGGGGTTCCGCCGCCTAAATGAAGTTGTTCAACATGGTAATCAGCAAATAAGGTGGCTTGTTCAGCAATTTCAATTGCCAAGTTATCTAAATAGATATCCGCTTTTGATTGGTGACGTGTAATAACCTTATTACAGCCACAGTAATAACAAAGCTGGCTGCAAAAAGGGATATGGATATACAGCGACAAAGAGCGGCTTTTAGATGCCGTAATCGCGTCAATCATACTTTGTTGGTTGTAACCATCAACAAGAGACAATGCCGTCGGGTAAGAGGTATATCGTGGTCCAGAAATATTGTACTTGTTGATCAGAGATTGATCCCAGCTAGGTAAATTTATCACAGTCAGCACTCCGCAATTGATTAAGAGGCCATTTTAGCGAGTTTAGGCATTTTGCTATTTGATCTAGAACAATGTCGGAGGCTACAAACTAAGTAGCATGCTTTAAGGTAACTGAAAAACCGAAAAGTTTACTATTTGAGCAGTTAGTTTACTGATTGTTAAAATAAAGAGTTTTGCTAGTGACAAGGTTAAAAAAAGTTTTTATACTGCAACCCGCTTTAGAGACTTAACATCCTAAACGCATCACAAAAAATTAGCTTCGGCTAATACAATGGCCCCTTAGCTCAGTTGGTTAGAGCACACGACTCATAATCGTTAGGTCCCCAGTTCAAGTCTGGGAGGGGCCACCATTTTCTTTTTCAAGTTATTTAAAATCAATGCGTGATAGCTATTCTATACGAAGCTGTTCCACTCTTATTTTGATACATCAAATTTTTCTTCAATTAAAAAATAATAATTTACATACTCTCTTGGGAAAGTGTCGTCATTATTTTTATAATATAAAGTAATAGGTACAACGACTTATTGAGCTAACACCTACTCGCAATAATACCTAGTTAATTTTAAGGACTAACCCCGACCTTGAGGGTGTTAGAAGTTTCTCATTTACGAGTGTATGGATTCGGAACGTGGGTGATAAAGGAAAAATGACCTAACTCAACTAAATAAAATACAGCCTTGTTATTGATGTATCTTCCTTGTCTCAAAATAGATTATTTAATTAAGCGGTGGATACAAAAAGCCGATGTGTAACATCGGCTTTTTGAACATGTATGATTAAGTCACTTTACTTATTTGTAACCATTAGGGTTGTTGCTTTGCCAACGCCACGTATCTTGCATCATTTCATCGATGCCACGCTCGGCTCGCCAACCTAATTCGTTAAGCGCTTTCTCTGGGGCTGCGTAACACGCTGCAATGTCACCTGCTCGACGAGGTGAGATTTGATAGGGCACAGCCTGACCACTGGCTTTTTCAAAGGCTGTGACCATTTGCAGCACTGAATAACCATTCCCTGTGCCAAGGTTAAATACATGAGCACCAGTATCGTTTTTAATGCGGTTGAGTGCTTTTAAATGGCCAAGTGCTAAATCGACAACGTGGATGTAATCGCGCACACCTGTGCCATCAACAGTGTCGTAGTCATCACCAAAAACACCCAGCTTTTCTAACTTACCAACGGCTACTTGTGAAATATAAGGCAGTAAGTTATTTGGAATACCATTCGGGTCTTCGCCAATTAAGCCTGATTCGTGAGCCCCTACAGGGTTAAAGTAACGTAAAATAACAAATGCAAAGCGCTCGTCTGATTTGGCGATATCTTGCAGCATCATCTCTACCATTAATTTAGAGGTGCCATAAGGGTTCGTTGTGCCACCAACGGGGAAGTCTTCGCGAATAGGCAAGCTGGCTGGGTCACCATACACTGTAGCAGACGAGCTAAATACTAACTTGAAAACACCTGCATCGCGCATTGCATCAACGAGTGTTAACGTGCCTTGTACGTTGTTTTGGTAGTACTCAATAGGTTTAATAACCGATTCACCAACCGCTTTTAAGCCTGCAAAGTGAATGACGCTATCGATCGTATGTTCACGGAAAATGTTATCTAGGCAATCTCTATCAAGAATATCGCCTTCATAAAAAGTAACGTCTTTACCTGTGATTTGCTTTACGCGAGTCAACGACTCATTTGATGAATTGCTTAAGTTATCAAGCACAACAACTTCTGTGCCTTGCTGTAATAACTCTAAAACGGTGTGAGAACCGATGTATCCGGCTCCGCCGGTGACTAAAATGGTCATAAAATTTCCATGAACTAATACCAGGTTGAATTAGTCTTATTTCATCATATTCCGTGCAAAATTTCATAAATAAATTGTTATTTTTGGAAATTAAGCAAAAGCGGGGAAGCTTGTTTTTGGTTACATTTTGTACCATATTAGTAACACGAAAGTGAGGGAGTATTAAGCTATAGTTAATTCTCTACTGCTAGTTTTTTAACTATTGGCTCAACCTGTAACGTGGAGAGAAAGATGAATACAGTAAAAAAAATTGCCTTGGCTATGGTTGTTGTTCTACCTGCTTTTGCTCATGCAGGTGAAGCAAAAGTAAAGTGGCATGATTTTAATGACTACAGAGATGTGCGCCCAGGAAATAACTCACCGAAAGGGGCGTTTCATAAAAATGTAGCGAAAAACTTTGAGAAACATTTTAATAAACTAGCTGAGAAGCTACCTGAAGGATACACTTTTAATGTTGAGGTAACTGACCTTGATTTAGCGGGAGATGTCCAGTTTGGTGGTATCAATGAACTTCGAATCATTAAACCTATTTATTTTCCGCGTATTGATTTTAATTACTCAGTTACAGATAAAGACGGCAAGGTGGTTAGCGAAGCGAGTGATGTAAAACTCAAAGATATGGGCTTTATGGATCGCATTAAAATGGGTCGCGATGAAGCGTATTATCATGATAAGCGATTAATCACTGATTGGTTTGAAAATGAGTTAGTACCTACACTAAATTTATCAGAGTAAACATGAGTATATAAAAAAGCGCTTTTTTGAAGCGCTTTTTTTAAATCAAGACATTTAATTGTAATACGAGTTTTGTGTTAGCCCAGCTCTAGCTATCTGCTTAGGTTTTATTATACCTGCAAATTTTAACTGATACAGAAAAGTGAATAACGATGGAAAGCGTTTAGTCTTGATTTTGTTTGTTTTTTTAAACCATATTTATCGTTGTATTAATTGAAATACTAGTTTAATGGAAGTGCTGTTTCATAACTGCACAGTTGTGTTCATTGATGAAAATAAAATACAAAAGGAAAACAGGATGTATAAGATAAATAAAATATTTTTAGCCATGGGTTTGTTTCTACCTATGTTCGCTTATTCAGGTGAGGCGCAAGTAAAATGGCATAGCTTCGATAAGTATAGTGACGTTCGCCCAGGAAATAAGTTACCTAAAGAACAGTATTATCAAGATGTTGCTGCGCATTTTGAGAAACACTTTAATAAATTAGCGGAAGAACTTCCTAAAGACTATATTCTTAATGTTGAAGTAACAGAGCTAGACTTGGCTGGTAATGTTCATTTAGGTACAGTGAATGAGTTTCGTGTACTTAAATCAATTTATTTTCCACGCATTGATTTTAATTATTTCGTTTCTGACAAAGCTGGCAACATTATTAGTGAAGCTAACGATGTAAAATTAAAAGATATGCGGTTTATGGATCGTATCAAAATGGGTCGTGATGAAGCTTATTATTATGATAAGCGCTTAATTACAGACTGGTTTGAAGATGATTTACAGCCTACTTTGAATCTAAGTGAATAAGTCTAAAGTGTGGTTAAATACGCTATAACTGTGTTTATGAATGCTTGCTTTTTGCACCAGATTTAAAAATGTTTAGGATGATAGATAGCCCTAAAAAGTTATAACTCTTTAGGGCTAAATAGCTAAACTAATCGATTACAATTATTTGCTTACTTAAACGTCGCTAGCAGTTGTAATAACTGTTGAAGTTTAATTACGGTTTTTTTTAGCTTTTCTTCATCTAAGCCATCATTACTTAGGCTCTCAACATCGGCTGCAACGTCGAGTACATATGGCTTAAAGCGTTTTGCTTCAAAATCAAAGCCGGCATCTTTTGCAAATAAGGCTTTGAACTTGCCATGCCCTTGCTGCTGTAAGTCATCTAATTTTTTATCAGCATCAAGTGCCTGACGGTAAACGATTTTTAAGTTAGCATTGAGCTGTTCAATGATTGAATCCATTTTTTTCCTAAAGCTTTAGACTGCAATGCCGATATAGTACGTGGATTGCAATAAAAAGTCAGGTAGTGAACTATGAATATATCAGGATCAAGCTTACCGGCGATGAGTGGCGGCGGCGAAAGCGCTGAAGTTTACAGCGCATCACTTGCTAAAAAACAGCAAAAAGCTGATGGTGCTGCGGCACTTGCACTTATCGAAGGCGCAGCGATGAATACAAGCGCTGCACAGACACCCGCTAAATCGGTGACTGCGACACTCGGTAATAACGTAAACGTTTACGTTTAAGCATTAAACTAGGTTGAGATCGATAGGCGTTTTACTTTTCTCGCCGCCGATCTCTCGAACTAGTTTGGGTACTAAAAACCCTGGCAATGCTTCGAGCATGTGTGCCACTATTTCGCGTGCGCGCTGCTCAGTAATATCAAAATGACTTGCACCTTCTACTTTATCAAGTAAATGTAGGTAGTAGGGTAAGATATCAGCCTCGAACAATGCTTCACTCAAGGCTATTTGAGCATGGCTCGAGTCGTTAACATCCTTTAATAATACAGCTTGGTTTAATAACGTGACGTTAGCAGCTTTTAATTTTTGCATCGCAGCTTTAAAGTCAGCATCAATTTCGTTCGCGTGATTAATGTGATTCACTAACACCACTTTTAAAGGCGAACTTGCAAATCGCGCACACAGCTCATCGGTAATTCTTGCTGGGATCACCACTGGCAAACGACTATGAATACGCAAACGTTTTATTTGTGGTAATTGTTCAAGTTCATCCATAAACCAGTTAACAGCATCATCTTTGGCCATTAATGGGTCGCCACCACTTAAAATGACCTCATTGATATTTTTATCGGCTTTTATGTAGGCTAAAGCGTCAATTAAGCTGCGTTTATTTAATTGGTTTTCTTGATACGGAAAATGGCGTCTAAAACAATAGCGGCAATTCACGGCACAGCCGGTTTTAAACATGACCAAAACACGAGAGCGGTACTTATGTAATAACCCCGGTTGGTTATTATCTTGCTCTTTTAACGGGTCTTTATCGTAGCCTGTTTGCGCTAAAAATTCTTGGTGACGTGGCATCACTTGTAGCAAAAGTGGATCGTTTATATCACCAAAACGCATTTTTTTGATAAAAGGCAGAGGCACACGTACAGGAAAAAGACTACGAGCTTGGAGGTCTTTTTCGTCTACTACACTTGATAAACCTAGCATTTCTAGCAAACGTTCAGGGCAGGTGACAACATTTGCTAATTCTTTTTGCCAGTTTTTATGCAAATTTACTTCATTTCTTTGTATCATTGACACGTAGATTACTCGAAATTATTTAGACAGAGGAAACGATGGCGAATTATAGCACCAATGAGTTCAAGGGCGGCCTAAAAATTATGTTAGACGGCGAGCCTTGTAGCATCCTAGAAAATGAAATGGTAAAGCCAGGTAAAGGTCAGGCGTTTAACCGTGTTCGTATTCGTAAACTTATCACAGGTAAAGTACTAGAAAAAACATTTAAGTCGGGTGAAACGGTAGAAGGTGCTGACGTAATGGATACCGATCTAGCGTATCTATACACTGACGGTGAGTTCTGGCATTTCATGAACAACGAAACATTTGAGCAAATCGCTGCTGACGAAAAAGCACTAGGCGACAATGCTAAATGGTTAGTTGAAAACGATGTATGTACTATCACGCTTTGGAACGGTAACCCAATTGCTGTTACTCCACCGAACTTTGTTGAACTAGAAATCACAGAAACGGATCCAGGTCTTAAAGGTGACACAGCCGGTACGGGCGGTAAACCAGCAACATTAAGCACGGGTGCGGTTGTACGCGTTCCTCTATTTGTACAAATTGGCGAAGTGATCAAAGTTGATACTCGCAGCGGTGAGTACGTAAGCCGCGTTAAGTAATAGGCTTTAAAAAGTTTAATTGATAAAATCCCAGCTTCTGCTGGGATTTTTTTTGGAGACTGTATGTCCACTGCTGTTTGGCAACCAAGCGCTGATATTGCTACTTTACGCGAGCGAGCTGCGATCATTCGCCGTATTCGCGAATTTTTCTATGAGCGTGAGGTGATGGAAGTTGAAACACCGACTCTTAGTGCGGCCAGTGTTACCGATGTACACCTAGCCAGTTTTAGTACCGAGTTTGTGGGCCCAGGTCATGCAGGTGGTTTGCCGTTATATTTACAAACCTCGCCTGAGTTTGCGATGAAACGATTATTGGCGGCAGGATCGGGTGCTATCTTTCAATTGTGTAAAGCGTATCGCAACGAAGAAGCGGGTAGTCATCATAACCCTGAATTTACCATGCTTGAATGGTATCGCCCAGGTTTCGACGAATTTGCGCTTATGGATGAAATGGACGAGCTTATGCAGCTTGTACTGGGTGTTGACGCGGCTGAGCGTTTAACTTACCAACACGCGTTTATAAATGCATTAGGTATAGATCCATTAACTGCTGACATGAGTACGTTACAGCACGTAGCAAGCGAACAAGGGTTTGCTGATATTGCCGCGCATGAAACGCATCGCGATACGTTGTTGCAGCTGTTATTTTGCATGAAGGTTGAGCCAACTATCGGCCAAGAAAAGCCATGTTTTGTTTACCATTTTCCAGCTTCGCAAGCGGCACTTGCGCAAATTTGTCAGCATGACAATCGCGTTGCTGGGCGTTTTGAGCTGTATTTCAAAAATATGGAGTTGGCTAACGGTTTCAATGAACTTACCGATGGTAAAGAGCAAGCCGCGCGTTTTACTGAAGATAATCAATATCGCCAAGCAAATGGTTTAAAACAGGTACCGATGGATACGCGCTTGATTGCAGCGCTTGAGCATGGCTTACCACAATGTGCAGGTGTGGCGCTGGGGATTGACCGTTTAATTATGCTTGCAACGAACAAGCAAAAGATTAAAGACGTGATCACCTTTGATGTGGAACGAGCTTAAATGCAGGAACCTTTGACTCACACCGAATAATTCATTGAGTCGTGATATTCGCAGTTGAATCCCTTGTTACATGGTTATGTAGAAGCAGATTCATCCGCGAAAATCAGGTGATAATAAGCGCTGGTTAAAACCAGCGCCTTCACGACTTACAGTTCGTAAATAAATGTCACACCGGCCACCATTGGTTCGCCCAATTGTGTGTATGTGTGAGTTTGGTAACCATCCAGTGGGTCGTTACCAAACTCAAAACCACGGGTTGGTACATCTTCATCAAATAAGTTTCGTGCCCACGCATTGATGCTCCAGTTTTCACTTTCATAACCTAACGATGCGTTAACTAAGTTAGAGCTCGGTGCTTTTGAGTTATGGCTATCTGAGAAGTAATAATCATCTTTGCCTTCAACACCAATCGATGCATATAGTGCAGGGGTAAAGTTATAGCGTGCCGTAAATGCATATTGATACTTCGGTGCTTGTGCTTGGTCGCGGCCATCTTGATCAAGGCCTGATTGGGCTACAAAGTCATTAATTTCAGTATTTAAATAGCCCGCACTCCCAGTAAGTAATAAATTCTCGGTTGCTTGGTAGCTGCCTTCTATTTCTAACCCGTAGTTTTCACCAGAGCTTGCGTTATCAATATAACCCGTGAACTTTTGCCCTTCGACTTGCCATGATTTCAACTGCATATCTTCACGGTACATGTAAAATGCTGCCAAGCGCAGTACGAATTTATCGTCAAGTGAGCTGCCTTTCACACCAAACTCACCACTCCAAAGGTATTCAGGGGCAAATGAGGTGTGGTTAGCAAAAAAGTCAGCGTCAAGATTTAAGCCTTCATCTTTCGCTTTTGCTAACGCCTCAGAGTTAATACCGCCAGCTTTGTAGCCACGAGTTATACTGGTGTAAATCATAGTGCGGTCAATGACTTGATATTCAAGAGCAAGTTTACCACCGACCATCACATCATCGGTTTCTTCAATAAAACCATTGTTGTCAATGTAATCACCTTTATATTGTTCTACACGCAATCCTGTGATTAAGGTTGTTTTAGGGCCAATAGGCGTTGTTAGCTGGCCATATGCTGCAAGGTTAGTTGTTTCATAATTTGATGCAAAAGGGTGTGCCAACCATGTATATTGGCGTTCTAAGTCAACTTCGCGTCCTTGGTAATAAATACCCGCCACCCAGTCGCCAGATTTACCGTTAAATTGGAGTTCTGCTGCATGGTCTTTACGGTCTCGTAAATAGGCGTCTGTTGAGCTGTAGCCCCATTCATGTAAGCCAGCTGCACACAATTGTGGCTGTGTTTCATCGTTACAAACCCAGTCTTCGTCATAGCTGTATAACAGTTCGCTGTCGATGCCAGATACGTTCAGACTGACATCAAACCAATCAAAACCGGTATAAATATTTGCCAGACCCACCGCAATGCTTTCTTGATTATCTTCACCAGGCTCATCAGCTACACTGTAGCGGCTGTTATCAAGGGTGAAAGCATCATAGCCATTATTAATATCGATATAATGCACACTTAGTTCTGTGCGTAAGTTATTTGTAAGTTGGCTGTGCAGTTTAAAGCGAGAAACAAGTTCATCTTGCTGTTGCGTATCTTTATTTAAATATATATTTTCAACATAGCCATCAGACTCGCGTTGATAAAGACTTGCGCGTACGCTTGTATCGTCAGTAATACCTGTACCTGCTGCGATGCCTGCTTCGTAGCTATTATAATTACCTGCACCGAGTTGCACTTTTACACTCGGATTGAGCGTTGGCGCAGCTGATTCCATTTGAATCATGCCTGCTAATGCATCTGCACCAAAACGTGTCCCCTGTGGGCCACGGTATATTTCTACTTGGTCTATATCAAATAACAGTGAGCTTCCCCCTAGACCAGAGTAGTTTATGCCGTCAATCACTAAGCCAACAGATGGATTAATGGGATCAACAAATTGTGAGCGTAAACCCACACCACGAATTTGCACAAAACGACCGCGTGATGCACCCGATGTAAAGTTTACATTGGCTGCACTGGCTAGCATTTCATCTAAAAATTTCGCTCCACGCTGATTAATTTCATGGTCTGAAAAAAGGCTTGCGCTGGCACTTAACGTTTGAATACTTTCTTTTTTGAAATCGCCCGTAACTAAAATAGTTTCAAGCTCTGTGTCTTCAGCGTAAGCAATCGATGAAGCTGCAAATAATGGCAAAATAGCAGCTGATAATAATGATAAACGTCGTTTCATGCGGTTCTTAACTCCATTTTAGGGACTGCTATTCTAGCAAGCCTACTGGCCAAATGAGTATTTATACCTAAAAAAAGTGAATCTTTAGCTTGTTTAGGTATTTATGATATAAACGCAGGCAATTATACGTAAATTGATTAGGAATACGACTATGACCTTTAAAGTTGACTTTAAAGTGCGAGACTATGAATGCGATCTGCAAGGAATTGTTAATAACAGTGTTTACTTTAATTACTTAGAGCATGCCCGCCATGAGTTCCTACATGCTAAAGGGGTCGACTTTGCAAAGCTTGCGCGAGAAAAAATTAACCTAGTGGTGCTTCGCAGTGAAATGGATTACAAAGCATCTTTAGTGCCGGGCGATGAGTTTTATGTGGCCGTTGAGCCGCAGAGAGTGAGTCGTTTAAAGTTTGCTTTTAAGCAGACCGTTTACCGTAAACATGATGATAAAGTGATGCTAAGCGCCTTAGTAATCGGCACCTCTGTCAATGAAAAAGGGCGTCCTTTTTTACCAGAAGAAGTCGATAACTTATTTAAATAACGCCCGTTGTTCTATTAAGAGCTAGCTTAGAACATTTTTTTACAGATAAAACATGTTTTTTTAACGATCAAAGTCGTTAAATGTTGTTATTATTATCGCATTGAAATTTTGGTCGTAAAAAAATATGAAGTTAGTAGCCTTGCCTATTCTTTTTGTACTATTTTGCATGGGCTGCTCATCGACAGGGAAGGTCACCAGTGAGCAATTAAAATATACACAGTGGCAATTATCAAAAGTTAACGGGTTAGCCATTAGCGTATCGCAAAAAGCGTCAATGCGTTTTATTGAAGCGATGCAAGTTAATGGGTTTGCTGGATGTAACAAGTTTTTTGGTGAAGGTCAGCTTGTTGAAGATACCTTAACAGTGAAAAAGCTAGGTATGACACGTAAATCGTGCGGTGATCAACTTGATGAACTTGAAAAGAAACTGCTGTCGACGCTAAAACAAGGCGCGGTCATTTCGCTAAATGGCGAGCAGCTTACTTTGCAAGGGGCGCACCATTTTACTTTCATTAATACGGCTCCCTAATAAGGCGAATTAGTATTAAAACTAAAGCGCTTGCAGCGAATTTTTAACTAACGTACACTGATTACGTTTTTATAAAACAACGAATTTATACTTGTCGGAGTGCCTTTAATAAGGCTGAGATCGCGAAAGCGGGATCCGTGAACCTGATCAGGCTAACACCTGCGTAGGGAACAAGCTGCCTCATAGGGCGCTTGTGCGCCAAAAAATGGGGCATAAGTTGCTAAGCTTAGGCTGCAATTGTAAGTGAAATAACTTACTAACGATCCAATGGCGTTTGCCACTCTCTATTGCACCTGCAATATCTGACAAGACAATCCTTAAAGCAATGAGGTAAGTCATGTCAAACACTACAACTAAACCGTCTCGCCGCGAAATTCGTGCGGCTGCATCTGATTATATTTATAACTTAACTGGGCAACCTTTCCCTAATTCGCACAAAGTATATGTTGAAGGCACGCAAGAAAACGTGCGTGTCGGAATGCGCGAAATAACCCTCAGTGATACCTTCATAGGTGGAACCGAAGAAAACCCCGTGTTCGAGCCGAATGCGCCAATTCGTGTGTATGATACATCGGGTCCATATACCGATCCTGATTTTAAACTCGACGTGCGCAAAGGGCTAGAAAAGTACCGCGAACAGTGGATAGAAAAACGTGGTGACACGGAAATTCTTGATTCAGTTACCTCGCAGTTTTCGCAGCAACGAATGGCTGACGAAGGTTTAGACCATATTCGCTTTGAGCACCTCCCAAAAATACGCCGTGCGAAAGCAGGTAAAAATGTGACGCAAATGCATTATGCACGCCAAGGCATTGTAACGCCTGAAATGGAATACGTGGCTATTCGTGAAAATATGGGCCGTGCAAAAATTCGTGAAGAGCTCCTTGCTGCACAGCATAAGGGAGAGTCATTCGGAGCCAGTATCCCCGATTTTATAACCCCTGAATTTGTGCGCGATGAAATTGCCCGTGGCCGAGCCGTGTTACCTAACAATATAAACCACCCTGAAACCGAACCAATGATCATTGGCCGTAATTTCCTTGTAAAAGTGAACGCGAATATTGGTAATTCATCGGTTACTTCGTCTATTGAAGAAGAGGTCGAAAAAATGGTGTGGTCGACTCGTTGGGGCGCAGATACGGTGATGGACTTATCAACGGGTCGTTATATTCATGAAACCCGTGAATGGGTCGTACGTAACTCACCCGTGCCAATTGGTACCGTACCAATCTATCAAGCACTTGAAAAAGTAAATGGGGTTGCCGAAGACCTCACTTGGGAGATTTTCCGCGATACTTTGATTGAACAAGCGGAGCAAGGCGTCGACTATTTTACTATCCATGCTGGTGTGTTACTTCGTTATGTGCCAATGACTGCAAAGCGTGTCACGGGTATTGTATCGCGCGGCGGCTCAATCATGGCAAAGTGGTGTTTAGCACATCACAAAGAAAACTTCTTATACACGCACTTTGAAGAAATTTGTGAAATTTTAAAACAATATGATGTGTGTTTTTCATTGGGCGATGGTTTGCGTCCAGGTTCAATTGCCGATGCCAACGACGAAGCACAGTTTAGTGAATTACGTACACTAGGTGAGCTGACTAAGCTTGCATGGAAGCATGATGTACAAGTGTTTATTGAAGGCCCAGGTCATGTGCCAATGCATATGATTAAAGAAAACATGGAAGAGCAACTAAAGCATTGTGAAGAAGCACCTTTTTATACGCTTGGCCCATTAACGACTGATATTGCACCGGGTTACGACCATTTCACCTCGGGTATTGGGGCTGCACAAATTGCGTGGTATGGCTGTGCCATGTTGTGTTATGTCACCCCTAAAGAGCACTTAGGCTTACCGAATAAAGAAGATGTAAAGGAAGGTCTTATCACCTACAAAATTGCCGCACACGCAGCCGATTTAGCCAAAGGTCATCCAGGGGCACAAGAGCGTGATAACGCGTTATCGAAGGCGCGCTTCGAGTTCCGTTGGCACGACCAATTTAACCTAGGTTTAGACCCTGAACGTGCCCGTGAGTATCATGATGAAACTCTGCCACAAGAGTCTGGCAAAATAGCCCATTTTTGCTCTATGTGCGGTCCTAAATTCTGCTCGATGAAAATAACCCAAGAAGTACGTGATTACGCGAAAGATCTAGAAGCGCGAGGTATCGACCCTAACAATGTAGGCGATGCTATCGAAATTAAGATGGTCGATGTTGAAGCAGAGATGAAAGCGAAATCCGACGAGTTCAAAAAAACGGGTTCTGAAATTTATCATAAAGCAATTTAACCAAGGAGCTAGGTGCTAGAAAATGAGACGCTAGAATGATTATCTCGCGCGAATTATCTAGCACCTAGAACGTTTATGTCTTTAAAAATAGCAATTTTGGGATTTGGTTTAACAGGACGACTTACTGCTTTAGCACTCTCTAAAGTGCATCAAGTCAGCGTGTATGAGCAAGATGATCAACACGCAGCAAACAGTGCCGGAAATGTTGCGGCGGCTATGCTCGCACCGCTGGCTGAGTCGGTATTATGTGAGCAAGATATAGCGCTGCAGGGGCTGGCGAGCATTCAACGCTGGCAGCACGTTATTAGTGAACTGGATGAGCCTGTGTATTTTCAGCAAGCGGGCAGTTTGGTAGTTGCTCATCAGCAAGATAAAGGCGATTTACACAGTTTCATTAGCCGCTTAAAACCATTAGCCGAGCATACAGCTGACACAGTGAGCAGCGCGCAAATAGCAGATCTTGAGCCAGAGCTTGCTGGACGCTTTCACCAAGGGGTGTATTTACCCTGCGAAGGCCAGCTCGATAACCAGGCCTTCTATGCTGCGAGCTATAAGCAATTAGTTGCTCGTCAAGTCAGCTTTAATTGGCACTCACACATTACTTTAACAGGTCATAAGGTGAATGGACAAAGTTATGACTTTGTTTTTGATTGTCGGGGATTAGGGGCAAAAACAGCTTTACCTAGCCTTCGTGGTGTGAGGGGGGAAGTGGCACGCTTATATGCACCAGAAGTAAACCTGTCTCGGCCAGTACGCCTTATGCATCCGCGCTACCCCATTTATATTGCACCTAAACCGAATCATCAGTTTGTGATTGGCGCGACTGAAATTGAATCGCACGACACAGGTAAAGTCACCGTGCGCTCAGCACTTGAGTTATTGTCGGCAGCTTATACGGTTCACAGTGGTTTTGCTGAAGCGCGTATTGAAAATTTGCAATCAGGGCTTCGTCCTGCATTTGCAGATAACCGTCCACAGGTGACCCGAGAAGGGAGAGTTATAAGCCTTAATGGCTTATATCGTCATGGTTATTTGTTAGCGCCTTATGTTGTCGATGAAGCAATTAGCTTAATGGCTTAGGGGGTCATAATGAAAATAGTAATAAATGGTCAATCAGCTGTTGTGGCTGAGCAAATATCGCTTAGCGAGGCGTTGGCAAACTATGGGGCTAGGCCGCCATTTGCTGTGGCTGTAAACGGCGACTTTGTACCACGCAGCCAATGCGAAACAAAAACTCTTAACGAGGGTGACAGCATTGAGCTTTTGTCACCCATTCAAGGAGGTTAGCATGGATAGTTTTACTCTTTATGGTGAACAAATACGCAGCCGCTTACTCATTGGTTCTGCATTGTATCCTTCGCCCAGTATAATGACAGAATCAATTGTGGCCTCTGGGGCTGACATTGTTACCGTGTCATTAAGGCGCCAACAAAGTGCGCAAGCCGGCGATGATTTTTGGCAGTTAATAAAAAACACCGGGCTTAAAGTGCTCCCAAATACAGCAGGGTGTCACAGTGTGAAAGAAGCGGTTACTCTGGCTCAAATGTGCCGTGAGGTTTTTGCCACTGATTGGATCAAGCTTGAGCTGATTGGTGATGAATATAATTTGCAGCCCGATCCTTTTGCGTTACTCGAAGCAACAAAAATACTATTAGATGAGGGCTTTAAAGTACTGCCTTACTGCACCGATGACTTAGTGTTATGCCAGCGTCTTGCTGATTTAGGCTGTGAAGTGCTGATGCCTTGGGGCGCGCCTATTGGAACAGGCAAAGGGTTACTGAACCCCTATAACCTAAGAATGATCCGAGAGCGTTTACCTAGTCATACCTTAATCGTTGATGCTGGATTAGGGTTACCTTCGCATGCCTGCCAAGCCCTTGAATTAGGGTATGATGCGGTATTATTAAATTCGGCAATCGCTGGAGCTGGGTGCCCAGTTACAATGAGCCATGCATTTCGCAGTGCCGTTGAGGCAGGCAGATACAGCTATTTAGCCAAAGCGATGCCCGAAAAAGACGTAGCCAGCCCATCAACACCTACTATGGGCATGCCATTTTGGCATCAAAATTAAAGATGAGGAAAACATGAATCAGGTTGTATGGAGCATAGCGGGATCTGATTCCGGCGGCGGGGCTGGAATTCAAGCCGATATTAAAGCGATGCAAAGCTTTTCAGTGCATTGCTGCACCGTGATCACGGCTTTAACAGCACAAAATAGTTTAGGTGTTGAGGCCTTAAATCCCATTTCAACGGAGGTGATTGAATCTCAATTACAAGCTTTAGTAACCGATATGCCCGCCACAGTGATAAAAATCGGCATGTTGGCGAATGTGCAGCAAATTCAGTTAATAAGTGAACATTTAAAACATTATAAAAACACCTGGGAAGTGCCGCCTTTGGTTGTCTATGACCCTGTGGCGATAGCTTCCAGTGGCGATTTACTCACAGAAGAAGATACCGTGAGTGCAATTAAAGAGTGTTTATTACCGTGGGTAGATGTTGTTACACCCAATACCCACGAAACGCAGTTACTGACCGGAGTGTATTTAATTGGCCCAAGTGCAGTAAAAGAAGCTGCGCAAAAGCTGCAAAGTTATGGCGCAAAATCGGTCATCATCAAAGGTGGTCATTGGGACTACCCAAGTGGTTATTGCATCGATTACTGCCTGCAAGATACACACGAGTACTGGCTTGGAAATGAAAAAATTCAAACACCGCATAGCCATGGCACCGGGTGTAGTATGGCCTCAGTGATTGCTGCTTGCCTAGCAAAGCGTTATCCACTGAAAGACGCTTTTATTCTCGCAAAAGCGTATATAAACCAAGGTTTAAAAGCGGCAGTGCGTTACGGTGAAGGAATTGGCCCTGTTGCACACACTCATTTTCCGGTTAATTTAGCAGATTACCCACAAGTGATTGAAGCGGGGAGTTGGCTTGGTGATGAACTCGACTTTGATCACCCTAGCAATTTTACTATGGCGGCTGGTTTTGCTGAGTGTCAATCTAAAAAGCTCGGCTTATATGCAGTGGTCGACAGTGTTGATTGGTTAGAAAAGTGTTTAGCTGAAGGCGTTAAAACCGTACAGCTACGAATGAAAAATACAGATGATGCAACGCTAGATGAGGCCATTGCCAGTGCTGTTATGCTTGGTCAAAAATACGATGCGCAGGTGTATATTAATGACTATTGGCAACTGGCGATTAAGCACGGTGCTTATGGAGTTCATTTAGGCCAAGAAGACCTACAAACGGCTAATTTAATTGCTATAAAAGAGGCTGGCTTGCGTTTAGGCGTCTCGACCCATGGTTTTTATGAAATGCTGCGCGCCCATAATTATCGCCCGAGCTACATGGCATTTGGTGCAATTTACCCAACCACCACAAAAGACATGACAGGGCAAATTCAAGGCCTAGAAAAGCTTGAAAAATTTGTCCCGTTAATGGCCGACTACCCAACAGTTGCCATTGGTGGCATTGATGTGTCACGTGCAGAGCAAGTGGCAAATACCGGGGTAGGCAGTGTGGCTGTGGTGCGAGCAATTACCGAAGCCGAAGATTACCCCTCAGCGATTGCTAAACTCAAACAATGTGTTGAAGGCGACTCAGAAGCATGAGTGCGTTAAGCGATAAAGAGCGCATACGTTACAGCCGCCATTTAATGCTTAAAGAAGTGGGATTGGAGGGGCAGCAAATATTAAAGACCGCACATATTGCGGTGGTAGGTGCTGGTGGGCTTGGCTCACCTGCGCTACTTTATTTAGCTGCGGCTGGTGTGGGTAAGCTCACGTTGGTTGATAATGACAATGTCGAGCTTTCAAATTTACAGCGACAAATTTTGTATAAAGTTAATCACTTAGGGCAAGCAAAAACACAGGCAGCCTCGAAAGTGTTAGCAAGCTTAAATAACCAAATTAGTATTGAGCCCATTTGCCAAAGACTTGATGAAAAAAACCTTGCAGACGTTTTACAAGGGGCCGACATCGTACTCGATTGCAGTGATAACTTTGCCACTCGTTACTTAATTAATCGCTATTGTTTAGCGCACACAATCCCGCTCATTTCAGCCGCTGCGATTGCCACACAAGGGCAACTAATGTGCTTTGACTTTCGCAATTCCGACAGCCCCTGTTATGGCTGCGTATTCCCGCAAACAGATGATCAACCAGTATTAAATTGTGATAACGCGGGTGTAATAAGCCCATTACTGGGAGTCATGGGCAGTATGCAAAGCTTACTGGCGGTTAATATACTGTTAGGCCATAAAACGGGCAGCGAGTTTATTCAATTTGATGGGCTGACTTTACAGCAGCTACGTTTTACACCTCACAAAGATAGCGAATGCGCAGAATGCAAAAAGCAGGCTTGAAGCCTGCTTTTTAATTTTTGTATAACTAAGATGGTTAGTCTTTGATTGTCGCAAATGGTGTGCCCATGCGAGTGATTGTTTCTGGGTGTTGGTCAGATAAAAACTCAGCTTGGTTTGCACCCCAGGCTAAAATCACGGTAGACCCTAACTTAAAGCGACCCATTTCTTCGCCTTTTTTCAAAGTGATTGCGTTATCACCTTTGGTAGGGTAGTTCCAGCTGAATACATCTTTACCGGCAGGTGGTGTAACGGTACCTGCCCATATGGTTTCGATGCTGGCTACAATCGTTGCACCTACCAGTACCATCGCAAGTGGGCCTATGTCAGTTTCGAAAATTGCAACCACACGTTCATTACGCGCAAATAAGTTAGGGACGTTTTGCGCCGTAAGCGGATTCACTGAGAATAAATCACCTGGTACATAAATCATTTTACTCAGCGTACCATCAATCGGCATGTGAATACGGTGATAGTCTTTCGGTGCTAAATAGATTGTTGCGAACTTACCACCCAAAAATGGCACGGTATCGTCTTCGTTACCACCTAGTAATGCCTGTAAGCTGTAGTCGTGCCCTTTAGCTTGAATTATTTGACCATCTACCACATCACCTAATTGGCTAATCGCACCATCAACTGGGTGAGCAATAATGTCTTTTTCTTCTGCAAGTGGGCGAATACCTTCCTTTAAAGGGCGAGTAAAAAATTCATTAAAGGTTTTGTAATGAGCTGGATCGGGGTATTTAGCCTCACTCATATCAATTTTATATTGTTTGATGAATAGCTTGATTAACGCCGTGGTTAAGCCACCCGCTTTCGCTGCTGCTAACTTGCCGACCATGCGCGAAATGAAATGTTTTGGCATGGCATACTGCATGGCAATTTTGAATTTATCTAAACTCACTTGTTATTTCCTAAATAGTTATACGCGAGGAGCGCGTGCACCCGCACGGCCATCGGCCATAGTTTCTAAAATTCGGTGGTAACTGTCAAAACGAAGTTCTGAAATATCTCCATCATCAACCGCTTGGCGAATGATACAGCCCGGATCATTTAGATGTTTACAGTCACGAAAACGACAGCCGCCAATAAAGTCACGGAACTCTTTAAAGCACCAAGTTACGCGTTCAACATCTAAATGCCATAGGCCAAACTCACGGATCCCTGGTGAATCAATAAGGTTACCGCCAGAGGGTAAGTGATGTAAACGTGATACGGTTGTTGTGTGTTGCCCAAGACCACTATTTTCAGAGACTTCCTGAGTTAAAATAGCGGCGTCGGGTAAAACAGTATTAACTAATGTTGATTTACCCACACCACTTTGACCCACAAAGATGCTGTTTTTATCTATTAACGTTTGTTTAAGCTCATCAATACCTTGGCCCGTTTTATTACTGACGAGTAATACTTGATAGCCCAGTTCACGATAAATATCGAGAATTTCATTAATATAGGCGAGTCCTTCATCGTCAATTAAATCGATTTTGTTGAGCACTAAAATCGGCTCTATGCCCATGTCTTCACAGGCAACTAAATAACGGTCGATAATGTTAGGAGTAAACTCAGGTAATACCGCTGACACCATTAAAATTTGGTCGATATTAGCTGCAACGACTTTCACTCCGTCATAAAAATCTGGACGTGTAAGCTGCGAGCGACGTTCGTGAGTTGCTTCGATGACACCGGCTAAGTCACCCTCACTCACTTTGGCGCGACGAAATATCACTTCATCCCCGCAAACAAGGCTTGATACAGTGCGACGAATGTTACAGCGCAGCACATCACCAGAGTCCGTTTCGATATCTGCATGTTGTCCAAAACGGCTTAATACAACGGCATTTTCAGCAGGGCCTAAATTGTCGTTTTGCCATTGCACGGCTGCGCCCTTGTCTTGCTTTTTATCAGCATTAGACAAACGTTTTTGATGATTGGCCTTAATCCGACGAGACTGGCCTTTACTTAATTTCTTTTGTTTTGCCACTTTTGGCCTATAACTTGATTAAATGTCGGGCTTTTTGAAAAAAAAGCTTTAGGTCGACTGATGATACTAATATGATATATCTAAATGCGTTGGATCTAAAGGAAAGCACCGCTAAGGTAACTATGTCTTTTCATAAATCAAATCTTATCTGGCTCGACCTGGAAATGACTGGCCTCGAACCAGCAACAGATAAAATACTCGAAATTGCCACTGTTGTCACCGACAGTGAGTTAAACATCTTGGCTGAAGGCCCTGTTATTGCTATTCATCAAAGCGATGAATTACTTGATGGCATGGACGAGTGGTGTACGACCCAACATGGTCAATCAGGTTTAACAGCCCGCTGCAAAGCCAGTTCTTTCACTGAGCAAGATGCCATTGAGCAAACATTGGCGTTTTTGAAACAGTGGGTACCTGCTGGCGCATCGCCTATGTGCGGAAATTCAATCGGCCAAGATCGTCGATTCATGAATAAGTACATGCCGGAATTGGAAGACTATTTTCATTATCGCAACCTTGATGTAAGCACTATTAAAGAGCTTGCGCGCCGCTGGAAGCCTGAGGTTCTTGCTCAAGTGAACAAAAAAGGTTCACACCTTGCCCTTGATGATATAAAAGATTCAATTATGGAATTAAAGGTTTACCAAGAAAAATTCTTTAATTTGTAAAAAACATTTGCAAACACATCGGATTATTGTAGAATCCTGCCCCGCTTAAGACGTTAACCCTCGCGGGGTTAGTGTGTCTTTAGCTAAATTATAGTTGAAATTTGTGGCACTAGCTCAGTTGCCAGAACGTTTTACCGCAACCTTTAGGTTGTGCAGCAACGGACAAATTACTGACTATTTTGAATTAAATGCGGCACTAGCTCAGTTGGTAGAGCGCAACCTTGCCAAGGTTGAGGTCACGAGTTCGAGCCTCGTGTGCCGCTCCAATTTCTCACCAAAAGAAATTGTTATAAAAAATTCAAATTATACGGCACTAGCTCAGTTGCCAGAACGTTTTACCGCAACCTTTGGTTGTGCATCAACGGACAAATCACTGACTATTTGAATGCGGCACTAGCTCAGTTGGTAGAGCGCAACCTTGCCAAGGTTGAGGTCACGAGTTCGAGCCTCGTGTGCCGCTCCAATTTCTCAGCAAAAGAAATTGTTATAAAAAATTCAAATTATACGGCACTAGCTCAGTTGCCAGAACGTTTCACCACAACCTTTAGGTTGTGCACCAACGGACATATTACTGACTATTTTGAATTGAATGCGGCACTAGCTCAGTTGGTAGAGCGCAACCTTGCCAAGGTTGAGGTCACGAGTTCGAGCCTCGTGTGCCGCTCCAATTTCTCACCAAAAGAAATTGTTATAAAAAATTCAAATTATACGGCACTTGCTCAGTTGCCAGAACGTTTTACCGCAACATTTGGTTGTGCATCAACGGACAAATCACTGACTATTTGAATGCGGCACTAGCTCAGTTGGTAGAGCGCAACCTTGCCAAGGTTGAGGTCACGAGTTCGAGCCTCGTGTGCCGCTCCAAATTCTAAACTATTCTTTATAAATAACTCCCAGTTAAAAAACATTTCAGCTACGTCACGCCTGTTTATTTATTTTTTTTATAGTTGACCTTGGACTGTGGCAACAATGCGTCTTGAACCGCCTTGGTCGCGATGCTCACCTAAATAAATACCTTGCCAAGTACCGAGTTGAAGGCGTCCTTGATGGATTGGAATTGTCAGTTCGCAGCCTAATGTACTGCTTTTTATGTGTGCAGGCATGTCATCGTCACCTTCATAATCGTGGCGATAATAACTCTGCCTTTCTGGGACAAAGTGGTTGAAGTGGCTTTCCATGTCCATACGCACTGTCGGATCTGCATTCTCATTAATAGTTAAACTGGCAGAAGTGTGCTGAATAAACAAATGCAATAAACCGACTTTATACTGGCTGATTTCAGGTAGTTGACGAAGTAACTCGTCATCAATGATGTGAAAGCCTCGTGTGCGAGGCTTTAGTTGAATGGTTTTTTGTTGCCAACTCATAGCTTATCAAAACTAACTTCTATATTGGCATTCCCGTCCTCTGAGGTGAACGGAATGAGTACTTTAGCACCTTCACACTTATGTGTAATGGTGTGTCCTTTACCTGATACAACAATCGGTGTTGCCATATCAAATTCATAGCCCTTTTCGCCCAGAAGGTTTTTAGCGCCCCCGGTGACCATGTTGGTTATTTCGCCTACCATATCAGTCACTTCTTCGTTAACTGAATCTGGTCGCTCTCCCAGCATTCTTTCCATAATAGTTAAGGCCAAACTTTCATCAAAGGTGATTGAAAGTGAACCTTTAGTTTGTGGGCCAACCATACCGATTAAACCAGAGACATCGCCGCGCGCAATCTCATCTTTTTTGAGGCTAGGTTTACCGGGTTTTAATTCTGTTTGAGCCATGGTGCTCAATACATTGAGTAAAGACGATAAAAAAGGGTTGATGAACTCCACATTCATTGTTTATTTTCCCTTAGGTTATTGCAGCGAGGCTGCTGTTCTAACTTTAATTGTAGTGGCTGTATAAAACAGTGCACTTAATCTTTGCAATTTTCACATTTTCCGTGTGCTTCAATTGTTTGTCCTGAGACAATAAAGCCGCTTTCAGCTGCTAAGTTATTAAGCTCGTGCGAAATAACAGTAGAATGCAGCTCTTTTACATAACCGCAGCTATCACAAATTAATAATTGTACTGGATGAATGTGATCAAAATGATGGCACAACATAAATGAGTTTGTGCTTTCTATTTTGTGAATAAAGCCCAGTTCCGACAAAAAGTCTAAGGCGCGATAAATTGTTGCTGGTTTTGCTCCTGACTCAGTTAATTTGAGTTGTTCTAATAAGTCATAAGCACCAACACCACCTTGCGCGCTCGCTAGCAGGCGGAATACTTTTTCACGGATAGGTGTAAAACGTGCACCACGATTATCACATACTTGTTTTGCTTTACTGACGAGTGATTCTGTATTCATCTTCTCTTATCCTTACGCTACCGTGATATACTATCATACTGTATTGTAGTTGCAGCGTTTTTATTCGCTAGCAGGTTTTCTTGGGAGTTTTCGGTATGAGTGAATTGCTTGCTGCGTTCATTTTCTTTTTTGCTGTCATTGATCCAATTGGTACTGTGCCGGTCTTTATCGCGGTTACACGAGGCGAAGACGCTAAGTTTAAACGTAAAGTAGCATTAAAAGCGGTGGGAGTGTCGGCACTGGTTTTATTGTTTTTTGTACTCGCGGGTGAACTACTTTTAAACGCAATTAAGATTCCTTTGTCTGCTTTTCAAATTGCCGGCGGAATTGTGTTACTAATATTTGCCTTGTCGATGATTTTTGGTGAAAGTAAGCCTGAAAGTGAAATCAAAAGTGTCCGCAATAGTACCGAAACGGCTATTTTTCCACTCGCTATTCCGTCAATAGCAAGCCCCGGAGCAATGCTTGCTGCAGTACTAATGACTCGAAACAATGAATACACATGGCTGGAGCAGTTAATCACGTCATCAGTGATGTTATCGGTGTTGATTATAGTGCTGGTTTTACTGTTACTTGCAACGCATGTACATAAACTCATCGGTGATAGTGGTGCAAGTATCATAAGCCGTGTGATGGGATTAATTTTATCTTCGGTTGCGGTAACAAATATTCTGGGTGGCATTGCTCATTATTTTGGCTTAACGGTTGCGGTATAGTAAAAATTAAAGCGCATTTTCAGTCATTTAAACTTTGAATTATTGCCTTCTATTATCTAACTTAAAAGGAGGCAATATAATTTAAGGAACAAAGAATGCGACTCAAACATGTTGTTTTATCTGTTTTTCTGCTTTTTAGTTTAGCTGCTTGCATGGAGCCGACCTATGATAGTGGCAAATTAAAAGTGATCGAAGTGACAGATCATGACTTTAAAATCAATGATGAAAGTGCAGTAACCTTGATCATCGGTCATGCCAATGTAGCTGAATATAGCTTTTCACTTCGCAAGAGCGATCTTAAAAAAGGCACTCTGTTGCAGTCGGTGTCTGACAGTAACCCGAATGTGCGCGCTGATGGAACATTCTTCAGTGAATATTATGTGCAATCAAAAGATCATGACACGCACGCATCAATTGAAATTGTAGAAATCGATCCTGTTGAGAAAGTGGCACGCATTGCTGTGGGTGCTAAGCTCGTTAATCTAAAAAATGAAGATTATAAAGAACTCGAAATTACACTATTTGAACTTACCGGCCAAAATTTAGAAAATCTCTTAAATAAAGTAGAGATTTAGTCATTACTTTATTTCTTCCCAGATGAAGTGTGTTAGTTACACACTTCTTCATTATCTGATCTACGATTAAGTCATGCCGTCAGCTTTGTTAAGTGGTATAATCACGCAAACTTTATTTTTATTGTGATGGCTAATTATCTTAGCCGTTACTGCTTTAATAAGCGTTAATGTATTAGGTAATCAAGTTGCAAGTGAACGCATTGATATTTAAAGGGGCCATACTATGAGCACGACGACATTAAATCGCCGTTTGTCGGTGGCACCCATGCTCGATTGGATGCACTAAGCATGTAAACTTATGTTTTTTAAGGGTTTGTTTTTTGTACTTTAGTTTTTGGGTACTTTTTGGGTATTCTCAGGGTTTAAAAAAGGGGCTAGCGCCCCTCTAAACTCAATTCATAAACTGTGCTTTTGACCACTCGTTGTAGTCGGCTTGGCATTTCTGCTCAATAAACGCTGCGAGTGTCGAGATTCTGACCACCCAAGGAGATTTTTGTGAATCTCCCAAACGAGTTACAGGGAATGGCAATGCACCCTCCGAAGCCCGTCTTTTTGCCGTGGTAGAATTCATACCTAAATAGATTTCGGATATTTCTTCGAGTCGGACAAAAATGGGTTGACCAAACTGCTCACGTAAAAGGTCACATGTGATACGAATTTGGTTTGGTGAGTTTAAGGCCATAGATGGATCTCCTGCAACGACAAGTCAGTCCATGTTGCAAAAGAAGAACAATCCATAAAGATTAAGTTCTCTGCTAAGATGCTCTATTCTAAGCACCCAAACGCAATGTCACCTAAGTTAAACCCATATATATGGTAGCAGATGCTTAGGTGAGGTTCAGCATTTTTAATCGATTTATTTTTTGACCATTTTGGTTCATTCTTCAATGCGAGTTTACGGCGATATACTATTATTTTTCTTTTGCGGTTCGATCGAATAGGAGGAATAGAATACAATAAGGTGATGCCACCGTTGCAGGCAGGCTGTTTGGTGTATCGTGGAAATTATTCGAATTAATTGTGAATAATTTCCACGATAGTTGTTTGCAGATTAGGCGGCAGTGGAGAAGTTAGAATCCTCTGGGTTAGGGGGTTGTTCTCCAAAACACTGTGATACTAAATGCGATTTTGAAAAATCTGTTAAAGTGTCCCCGTTGAAGGCTCTAATGATCAATGTCTTGTGCTTTCGGTTAATAAGCTGATTAAGTGCAAGCTGAATATAACAAGCTTTAACCAAAGTTAGATCAAGGTCGTTTATAGTTACTTCTGCTACTTGGCAATCTGAATCACCTATTGTAGCTAAAATGAGAGAACCTGTTCCACAAGTTGGCTCATAGAATGTTCTATGGGTTTGTATCTTGGTTACAGATCTATTCAAAAGTGCGCTAATTAATTTTGACAAATCGTTTGATGTAAATGATTGCCCTAATTTTTTCTTATTTAAATTAGTAATCTCATGAAAAATGCAGCCTAAATTATCTTCGTAAGGTTTTTCAGCAGTTAGCTTTTCAATAAAAAATCTAAACCACTCAAAAGAATACTTGTAGGGATAATATTTTTTATTAATGCTGTTATTTGTAATATGCTGGAAAAACATATTAATAAGTTCTTCCAAAAATTCAGGTTCTGTCTTAGCAAACTCTTGGGACTTTTGTTTTATCAACTTAACCAAGTTTTTATGCGCATTACCCAACATAAGCTTTGTATGCATTTTAGCTAACTTATTTCGCTCTGCGTCTGTCCAATCAGAGACCAACTTGTTTTCTTCTTCTCTTGTTAACATTACGCTGCCTCCTCAGTTGTAAGTAAAGCCTCGAATTCGCATTCAGTAGGGTGATCAATGTCGGATAAGTGCTTATTAATTCGGGCTAATCCAACTTGACAATAGTTTGGGCACAACTCAACTCCTATAAATGAGTACTTGGACTGAATCATAGGAACTGCTGTACTTGAACTTGCAAAACAAAGCATAAAAGCACCGTGTTTTAATACTTTAAATGCCTCTTCTAATGCTTCTTGACTAACAACGTCATTATCCCATTTTTTTTCTGCAAAATTTATCGCATAGGGGCTATCTGTTGTTATAAGAGCTATTGATCTTGTTGGGCTTTTTTTAAGCCCCAACACATTGTCACCATTGATAGTTTTGTATGTGGCTTTGTCTTTCTTTTTTGTCATTTTATATACATTTTTCATATCATTTTCTCCTATGGTTACTGAAAAATTTGGTGCAAAAAGCCTTGCCAATTTAGGCAACGAATTTGTTAGTGAGTGGTGAATTTCAGACAAAACTCTGCGCCATCTAACCTTGTTGGGTTAGTTCTTAGTTGGCGAATGTGAGCTATTGAAAGTCACTTTCTCAGTATTTTTAAGACTCTGAGAAGTGACGTAAGGAATGTTACGGCTCTTACTCAGAAGTCCAATTCAGTTTTTGAGCTTTCACTATTTAAACCGTTTGGGCTTTGTTAATAAGTTGAGTACATATTAACCTATTGATGGTGTGTTTGTCAAATTTACAAAAGTGTAAGTCATTGATATATATAGGTATTTTTTTGTTTTTTCCTGCGTGTTTTTGTATATTTATGTATGCGATATTTCGAAGGTTTAACTATTTTTCTATAAAATTCATATGGATATAATTTTTTTTAAAAAAAATATGATTTTTTTTAGTTTTACTCTTTGCAAATTAAAAAACTGTGTTATCACATTTAAAGAATGCTCATGTTATTAATCATTTTTTGGAATCTATTAATTTAAATATTACTTTTTAAAATAAATATCTATTTCCCGACAGGCTTAGTCCTGATCGAACTGCTGAATATCTTTACTGCATTCATTTCACTTAAAAACAGGAGAAATTATGAATAAAGAACTAAAAGATATTGCAGTAAAATTACGCAATGAAATAAAAAAACAAAGAATAAATGAAGATAAAGTTAAATTTTTCTTTGAAAATTATCAGTCTAACTTTCAGACGCATTTACAAGAAGAGCTGAATGACCATATACCATTAGATAGCTACCGTGTTGAAGTCGCCTATTACTTTTTAGAGGGCTTAGAAGAGAGTCAAGATATTGATATAGCAAACAATAGTGTAGAGCCTGATATATATAACGCAGATTTACTTTCATGGTTATCGAGTAACTTTCGTAGATCCGATTACGTAAATCAAATACTTGAAGAAAGTGATATACAAGACTGCTTTAACCTCCTCAGGTTAGCTCAATATAGGGAAATAGAGGAAGTCACCCAAGCTGTTATCAATTACATCGAGAGTGAGCTGGAACAGGGGTTGGAGGTTGAATATGAATAATTATTTAGCCCACATTCTTATTTTCCAAGTAAATGAATATCTAAAAAAGAATATCCCTTGTTACTTCAATGAAAACCTTGGCTTTTCGAAGTCCAAAAGTGAAAGCTTGAAAGAGCATTTATTTTCTTTGTCATTAGATAAGGCGACAGAGTACTTATGTGAATATGGTTATCCATTGAACCCAAGTGAAGAAGAAATTCATTTTGCCAAGTGGTTATCAGTAGAATTGCTGACCGTATACCTTAGAACCCCAGAAGTGACTAATGATACTGTCTACACCTCACTCCACTGTGTGAATTGTGGTGTCGTTGCACAACAAATATCAAACCCTTTGAAATTGAACTGTTTCAAAACATATTTTATCGAAACCTTATTGGGTTCTTCCTTGCCGCTAAACCTACGAAAAGCCCTTTTAGTGACTGCTCTTGCTTCGGGTTCTCACAGTCTGACTACATTAGGAGGGATTTAAAATGGAAAAGAGTAGAAAATTTTCAATACAATTACCAGAAAGTGAATACCGCTTTTTGAAGCAGGTTGCAGCTGTACAGGGAACTACTATGGCACAGCTAATTAGAAACGCTTGGTTTGAAAAAGCGAACTCATTATCAGCCATAGAAGATATAGAGGCAAAGTTAACAGCTTTGGAAAGCTTGGCGAGTAATTCTGTGAAAACTGAGCAATTGACTGAGCTATTTAAGGACAATACTAAACGCCAAAAAAGATTATATCAAAAGCTAATTGATATCGAAAAAGTTCTGGGAGGTAAGTCATGTTAAAGCAAATAACTCCCGACAATTTCTATACATCAAAAAGCCCGTCTTCTGCGCTAACATACAGTTTTCCTTTTGTGATTTTGTGCTCGTTAGCTGTTTATACATTTGCTGTTATTGTTTTTTTATACGTTCTGTTATTCGAGTATTTTGAACTGCTTAATATCGAGCTATTTTACGAAATATTAAAATCGACATTGCAAGTTCAATTAGGGCTTGGCGATTCCGAATTTGCTTTGAGCAAGTGGTATTCTTCGTTAGATAGAACTAATCAAATTGTTGTAATGACAAGTATGATTTCTGCTCAAATATTTGCATTGTTTTTAGCTATTTACTCTGGACTTTGGGCGAAGAAAAAAACGCTAAATTTGGGAGAGCGTCAAATATCAGGAACAAAATATCTTGAATTTGCACAAGCGGAGTCAAAATTATCTGAGCTGCTAGAATCTGAATATAAATTTTCAGGATATGGTCTACCTATACACCATAACCTAAATTTGCCGAAGGGAAGAGAAGGTCAACATGTTCTGGTATGTGGTCAAATTGGCAGTGGCAAAACTTCTATTTTGCTGCCAATAGTAACTAGCGTAATTGAAGATAAAGAAAAATCAGTAATCTATGATATTAAGGGGGATTTTTCTGCTTATTATCGACACCATGAACACGTAAAAGTCTTGGCTGCATTTGACCAAAACTCAATTCAGTGGGCGATATGCAAAGACGTATATGATTATAACTCAGCAATGCAATTTGCTGAGGCAATGATTCCAGAAAACTCCAAGCAAGATCCTCTTTGGGTTCAATCGAGCAGGATCATATTAGTTGGTATTTGTCAGGTTTTAATCCAGAAGCATGGCTCAAATAAATGGGGGTGGAAAGATCTTTCAGAAATGTTGAAGCTGCCCGAAAAATATTTGCATAGGGAGCTAATTAGTATTAGTCCAGAAGCTGGGCTGTTGGTAGACGAAAAATCTAAAACCAGTAAGAGTATGGTGCTTACATTGCAATCTTATACAGCTCCAATACATCAAATTGCTCTTGCATGGGAGAATGCTGAAAACGGGATCTCATTGAATGAATGGGTGTCCGATCAGAACAGTAAGATTAGAACCATAATCGTGCAGCAAAATCCGAGATATAAAGCTCTATCAGAAGTTGTATGTAATTTAGCTTTATGCTTTATCTCAAATCAACTTTTATCGTTAGAGGACGATACTGAGCGAAAATTTTATTTTATTTTAGACGAAATTTTTCACTTAAACTTTCCAATCATAGATTTTATGACTGTTTCCCGAAGTAAGGGGGCGAGAATGCTAATTGGAGTTCAAGATTTGGCATTATTGACCCGCAAAATGACCAAGGAAGAGGTCATGTCCTTAGCTTCAATGGTTGGCACAACTATTATGCTTAGAGTCGGTTCTATGGGGGATACGATCAAAACCATGGCTGAAAGTTTAGGTTCTCAGGAAATTGAAAGGTTGCAATCGAATTTCGACAAAGAAGGCAAAGCTACGTTTTCATGGCAGAGAGTAACCATACCTGTTGTCAGAAAAGAAGACCTACTGTCACTTCCACAACCGAGCAAACAGGGAATACATGGTTACTTATCAATTGCTGGAACAGGAATAGTCGGTAAGCTCTGCTGGAAGTTACCGAATATGACAAAGTTATCAAAGCCCTTTGAACTGGCCGATTGGATCAAGAAGTCAGACAAAGATAATAAGGAGGATTGCTATGCTGACGATTACTAGACTGGGAAAGTGTTCAGATCAATCCAAAATAGCATATTACACGGAAATAGCTTCATTAAATTACTATTCAAACGAGTATGAACCGCAAGGTTACTGGTATGGCAATTTATCTGGGCAATTGAAATTAAAAGGCAAAGGAGTAACGCATGAGCATTTACTTAATTTGGCACAAGGTTATTCAAAAGATGGGAGAAAACCGTTAGTAAAAAATGCAGGCACAGAGCACTGGATCGGTTCTGATCTAACTTTCAGTGCTCCTAAAAGCGTTTCAGTTTTATTTGGTCTTAGTGAAAAAAAGCAAAGAAAACAAATACAACAATGTCATCAAATAGCGATTGAGAAAACTCTCAAATATATTGAGAAACATATTATTCAAACCCGTTCTGGGTTTGATGACTATAAAAACAGGCAGAGAGTAAATACTAATAAGGCGTTGTTTGCTGTTTTTGAACATGCCAGTTCAAGAAAACTTGACCCACAGCTTCATTCTCATTGTCTTTTATTAAATTTGACATATCAAAATGGTAAAGAGTTTAGCTCACTTGAAACTCTCAAATTACATCAATATCAAAAAGTCTTGGGAGTTATGTACCGTAACGAATTATCACATCAATTGACGAAGAAACTAAATTTATCTATTCAGCATGACGATGAATTTTTTAAGATACGAACTGTTCCTGATGAGCTGTGTAAGAGATTTAGTAAACGAAGCGATGAAATAACAGAAGCAATAGCGGAAAAAGCTTTAATTTCTAACTCTACAACCAAAGGCAAAGCTGCCCTGTTTACAAGAGATAAGAAGGTGCATCTGCCGCGTGAAGCCCTACACCAATATTGGAAAGTTGAGTCAGAAAATTGGATACCAAAATACCCAGAAAATGCTTTTCAGAATGATTACAAACTAAGTGACTTTAAATCTGAAATGTTGTCAGAACTGGTTGAACAACAGTCTATTTTTCAACATAAACACTTACTAGAAGTGGTCAATAAGTATGCTCAATGGCTGGGGTTAGGCATTGATGTAGCTCTGGATTACTTGACTCAGTTAGAACGAGATAATGAAGTCGTGACTCTGATTCATCCTAGTTTTGGGGAGTGTTACACAACTCAGGCACAATTAGAATTAGAGAAAAGCTTTTACATTGAGGCGGTTGAATATTCGGCACAGAAAAGTCATGCGATGAGTTATCAGTTATCACCTGACTCAACTTTAAATCAAGAGCAGCAAAAAGCTTTAACAGGTGTAATTTCTGCGGGCAGTTTATCTATAATTAACGGTTTGCCTGGCACTGGTAAGTCGTATCTACTAAAAGAGTTAAATACAGCTTACACAACTAATAAGTATAAAGTCATTGGTTGCTGTATTGCTGCCAAAGCTGCTGAGAACTTGCAAGAAAGTTCAGCGATTAAATCCCAAACATTAGATTCACTGTTACTTTCTTTGAAAAGTGGAGCGAAAAAGTTAAATGAAAAAACAATAGTGGTTCTTGATGAGGCTGGTATGGTCGGAGTGGAGAAGCTTAATCGGTTATTTGAGTATGTGGAAATGTCACGAGCCAAGCTAGTTTTGGTCGGAGATTATAACCAGTTAACCCCAATTCAAGCTGGTAATCCATATTTTCGATTGAAGGACAAAATCCCATTTTTTGAGCTGAATAACATTCAACGTCAGAAATTAGAAAAAGACAGGCAGAATGTTTTAGACATAAAAAGTGGTCAAGTTTTAGGAGTGCTAAATGATTTAGACAAGCGGGGAAATTTATCATTTGAAAAGGCGCACCTTCAAGCGAAAGCTAATTTAGTAAATGACTGGTATAGCTCATTTCAATCTAAACCTCTCGAAAATATAATGATTGCTTCAACAAAACAGGACGTTGCCGATTTAAATAAGCTTGCAAGACAAAAGTTGAAGTTAGATGAACAGCTTTCTGGCTTAACCGTTCAAATGTTAAACCACGAAGATCAACTGCTTAATTTACAAAAGGGTGATCAAGTTATGTTTAGAAAAAATGCTCACGAAATTGAAGTAAACAACGGCTCTACGGGACTAATTAAAGAGGTTCAGCAATTAATAGATCGCTCAATAAATATCAAAATAGCATTAGACAATGGCAAACAAGTCGAATTTAACACCAAGTATTATTCTGCCCTTGATTATGGTTACGCTATGACGACCCATAAATCCCAAGGACTGACTTGCGACAATGCCTACATATTTTTTAGTGAGCGTTATCTATCAAAAGAACTCACTTACGTAAAAATGAGCCGTTCTCGTAATGCTCCAAAAGTTTACTGTGCCAGTGCTCTACTTGAAAAGACTGAGTACTTAAAAGAGCTTAGTTTAAAAGCCGAGATGGAAGCTGAAAAAATTGATGCTATCGAGTTTGAAGCCAACTAAGATAACTGTTTCGTGTTGTGCCTATATGATTTATTATACTGATACAAAAGCCAAATAACTCAATAAGTAATATGGACATACAAGCGTTAGTTGAAAAATACGAAAGAGATCGAGTTTACTATTGCTCTAATAAATACAATGAAACCCAATTAAGAACTGATTTTTTAGACCCTCTATTCGAACTATTGGGTTGGGATATAAGTAACTCGGAAGGCAAGCCAACCAATGAAAGGGAAGTACTTGTTGAGGAAGGTCTTAAAGCTACAAAAAGTTCCAATACAAAAAAACCTGACTATACGTTTAGACAATTTTCGCAAAGAAAGTTCTTCGTAGAAGCAAAGAAACCAAGTGTAGATGTAAATATTGATTCAGAACCAGCTAAACAAGTCAGAAGGTATGGTTTTACGGCAAAACTAAAAGTTTCAGTACTATCCAATTTTGAATATTTAGCAATATACGATTGCTCTGCACAAGTTGAAGAAGATGACCTAGTAAGCAATTCTCGAATCAAGGTTTATCATTATTCCGAATACATAGATTGTTTTGATGAACTCATAAAATTGTTAGGGAAGGAGAGTGTTTACAATGGGCAATTCGACATTGAATGGAGCCAGATTGAGGATAAAATAAACCACTTCAGTGTAGATAATTTATTTTTAGCTCAAATTAACGAATGGAGAGTAAATTTAGCAGCAACTTTTTTGGGAATCAAGACTGAAATTTCCGACTTAGAGTTAAATGACTTAACTCAATCTTATGTCAATAGTATTGTTTTTCTTAGAGTTTGCGAAGATAGAAGCTTAGAAGAATTCGAATCTCTCTTATCTTTATCTAATGAAAAAGACTATGCCGCTTTGGTTAAGTTATTGCACTCAGCGGATAAAAAATATAATTCAGGCCTTTTTGACCTTCCATATATTGATGAATTGATCAGTGACAAAAACTCCTATATTTGGGAAATAATTGAGCAGCTTTATTTTCCCCAAAGTACATATTCATTTTCTGTATTTTCTTCTGATATATTGGGTAGTATTTATGAGATTTTCTTAGCGGAAAAGATTGATAGCACTTCTGGGGAAATCAAATTAATCCCTAAAGCTGAGAATGTTGACAGAGACATAGTTACAACTCCGACACATATAATCAGAGATATTCTTAGGAAAACAGTAGTTAAATACTGTGAAAATAAAAATGATACAGAAATACTTAATAGTAAGTTTGCAGATATTGCATGCGGTTCAGGTGCATTTTTATTAGAGTTATTTCAAGTACTTCAAGATGTTTTGGTTGATTATTATTTAATAAATGACAATTCAAAATTGGTTCAAGTTTCATCCAGCACTTATAAACTAAATTATCAGACCAAATCACAGCTTCTAACGTCTTGTATTTTTGGAGTTGATAAAGATTATAACGCAGTTAAAGCGGCTCAATTTGGTTTACTTTTAAAGCTGTTAGAAGATGAAGATAATTCTACAATTACTGTTCCAGTGCTTCCCACATTAAAAGCCAACATACTTTTTGGTAATAGTTTGGTAGAACCAAATGATGTTTCAAGTCAAGATGATTTACTCGAAATTAACCCATTTGAATTTGGTGAATACCAATTTGATGTCATTGTTGGCAATCCACCATATTTAGCAACAGAACATATGAAAAAATTAACTCCCAAAGAGTTAAGCATTTATAGCAGTAAATATGACTCTGCTTACAAACAATTCGATAAATACTTTTTATTCATTGAAAGGGGGTTAAGTCTACTCAAAGATAATGGCTTCTTCGGCTACATAATACCTTCAAAGTTTATGAAGGTTGGGGCTGGGAAGAATCTAAGGGAGTTTTTATCAAAAAATAATTACGTTTCTGAGATCTTATCTTTTGGAGCTAATCAAGTATTTAAAAATAAGACAACCTATACATGTATTCTTGTAGCCCAAAAAAATATGAATGAGTCATTTGAATTTACCGAGGTTAATGACCTGTCTAAATGGAATATTCGGGATTACAATAGTTACCAAAGTGTTATTGTCGAAAGTACGGCACTAGGCTCAGATACTTGGGTTTTAGAGCCAAGTACTCAAAAGGTTCTTAATGCCCTTGCTGAAAATACATTACCGCTAATAGAAATATTGGGTGAAAAGACTATTGAAAATGGTATCCAGACGAGCGCAAACAGCGTTTATATTCATAAAGTTGATCATGACGATGGTACGTACCTTCACTTCGGGTACGCAGGAAACTCTTTTCAAGTAGAGAAAGAGCTGACAAGACCCTACTTTAAAACTGGTAGAGGTGATGACACTCTTTATACGTATAGAAATTTACAACCAAATACATTTGTAATTTACCCATATAGAAAAATTGATGATTGTATCGAATTAGTTCAATACGAAGAGTTGGAAAGTGACTACCCATTTATGTTTCAATTTTTGTCCGTTATCCGAGACAAGCTCGATAATGATAAACGAGACATCAAACCTGAACCAAAGACTGAAAATGAATGGTATAGGTATGGTAGAAGTCAAAGCTTAGAAAATTGTGACGTACCTAAAAAAATTGTGGTTGGAGTACTGTCTAATGGTTTTAAATATTCGATAGACGAACAACGTACTTTCATTTCTTCTGGGGGAACAGCTGGATATTGTCCAATTAACATTCCGACAGATTGCAATTATTCAATTTATTATATTCAAGCGTTATTAACTTCGAAATATTTAGAGTGGTTCGCGTCAGTTTATGGTGAGGTATTTAGAGGCGGGTATGTTGCTCGTGGCACAAAAGTGCTGAAACGAATGCCAATAGTCAGAATTGATTTTGATGATGCAGAGTCCAAGAGGTTACATGATGATATTGCTAAGTTGCAGCTTTCTCTTAATTCAATTTACGAGCAATATGAAAAACATTTGGGTAACCCTAGGCAACAGACCCCATTAATGCGTTCTTTTCAAAATAAGTTAAATGAAATGAACACTCTTCTTCGGCGCTTATTTAACCTAGGAGAGTTAGACGAATTAATTCCAGAAGTATCAGAATTGTATAGTGGTAAAGATGACTAGCAGCAAACAAAAAACGAATAGTGATTGGTCAATTATTTTTCAGCCGTTTGCAGGAAATACACATCAAGCAAAAATAAATACAGAGTTTGATTCTGATGTTCAAAAAATACTAATGTCTACTGCTTATGTAAATCAGGATGGTGTAGAGTCGTTAATTGATAAAATAAAAGCTCACTCAAATAAGATAGAGCTATATATAGGTATTGGAGAACGAAACTCTACAACATCGAAACAAGCGTTAGAGCTTTTACTTGATGCTGGAACAAAGTTATATGTTGTAGATACCAACAAATCAGGAGTTATCTTTCATCCGAAAGTTTTTCTTTTTAAAAAAGAGCGGTCAGCGAAATTAATTGTCGGAAGTGCAAACCTTACTCATAGTGGTCTACATAACAATATTGAAGTAAGTGTCAGTTTAGGGATCGATTTAGAATGCCCTGAGCAATTTCAACAATATGATTCTATTCTCGATAGTTTCGATAAGCTAAAAAGCGAGCATAGGGAAAACTGTTATTTGCTGAAAGATAAAGCTGCCATCGAAGATTTATTAATAAAAGAACGCATTATAGACGAGTCCCAAAAAGCAGAATTTTCTGGTTCTGGGAGCTCTAATAGTAAAAATAAAGGTAAACCAATTGGCTTACCATTTGTGTCTAAGAGCAAAAAAAAGCGAAGTAATGCGGGTAAGCAGGCTGCTGTTAATGCTGACTCTTTTGGAAAAAGATATTTATGTTATGTTAAGAAGAAGTTACCAGAAGGGGATCTCCAACTTTTAGAAAATGGACATGGTTCTGGTGTAATTAGATTAGTGAAGTCTGGCTTCAAAATTAATGATGAAGTAATCGACCAAAGAACGTATTTTCGTAAAAATGTTTTTGGAGACTTGCAGTGGGCGGCAGTAAACGATAAAGAAGAAGCAATAGGAGTGTTTAAGCTTTCTATTAAAGGGAAATATTGTGGTGTATTTAATATTAAGTTAAGTCATAAGCCTTCATGGGAGTCAAAGCAGAAAAATTATACAACCGCGCTTCATGTTTCAGCAATTAAAAAACATATTCAGAAAAAAGGGCTGATAAATAAACAGTTTCAGCTTTATAAAATTACTGATGCTGACTATGACTTTGAAATTTTGATTGAGTAAAACATCCAGTTCTTTTTCAATTGGAGGTCTTAAAATTTTATGGCGAATCATAAACTTGAATTAGGTAAAGAGCTCATTGCAGGAATTTCTCAGCTAGGCAACGTGCTTGGTTATTACGTTGAGGAGGAGTTTCCAGTGGATACAGCTATTTGTGGCGAACCTCCCGCAGTTGATGTTGCTTGGTTTTCTAAAAAAGGAAATAGGTTTCCTTTATTTATTTTTGAAGTGGAAAGTAAAGCCACTAATGGAATGACAAATAACCCGCTAAAAGTATATGCACAAGAAAGTAGTACATTTGAAAAACCCCTTTTCTTTTTTCATGTTGTGGCACAAGGTGGCGAGAATTCAGCTCGCCCTAGGAATTTAGAAGCTCAATACGGGAAGAACAACTATCGAATATATTTGGTTGGTAGTGTTAGTGCTAATGCTTTTATTAAAGATGTTCTAAATCAGCATACAAGAGTTCGAAACGACATAGACTATTTATCTCTCCATCAATTACTTTCTTCGAAGTTATGGTGCGAAAAAGTAACCTATCCAGAAGTGCTAATGTTTTCCGCTAGTCTTGGATTGTCGAGAAACGAAGTTATTTCATCATATGTGCGTATGACTAGGTTTGATTTTGATTTGCTCCCTGATTTTATTCAATTAATAGCAGAGGATTCACACCTCGGTTTTACAAATGTGATTTTAGATTCATATATTGGTAGTCAATACTATGTCCCTATACTTTGCTCTTTACTTTGTGGGATGAGCAAAAATAAGGAAGAATCACAGCATTGGTCGTCAATGTTAATCGAGTGGCAGGATAATAATAGTTATATACCCATGATTGCGCCTTCGTTTGGTTTGTCCAGAGATTATGACGAATTCATTCTTGGATTTTCGCCCCAATTAATTTGCTTATGTATTGTTTTAGCTTCTAAAAAAGGTCAATTTGAACGATATTTGATCGAAGTGTTGGGAGGAATATTGGACAAAGTTGGTAACTGTTGGGCTGGCTTGAATACGGCGATTTATCTTCTTCATATCAGTGCAGCCCTAAGACTTTCAACTCCATACGATAAAGCTAAATGTTTCTTAGAGAAATTTGAGAAAATCTCTGAAAGAAATATATATCAACCGCCTTCCGTTGTTTCAATATTGGAAGGTGAGTTTGATGATTACTTTGAACACGGAAGTGGTGTAAAAATTCCTTCCATGGAAGTTTTTACTGATTTATGTGTTAAACAATATCAAACTAGTTATTGCGATTTGCCTCTTTTAGCATTAAATGCGCTTGATGACGATTCATATATCTATGAATGGTCAAACGACTTAGTTGGTTCGCTTTGGAAAAATTCTACACTCAATTCTATTATGCGAGATTAAAATATCACACACCTGAATGATGCTACACTGCGCAAATTAATTACATGGTGCTGACAGATATGTGCTAAAACTAAACCAAAGTTAGTGGTCTTTCCTTTGTCTTCGGTTTTTTAATCGCTCCCAAATAGCTACTAGATTATCTACGTCCTCGTTATTCAGTCCCAAAGGAGTTAATATTTTGTACCCTTGCATTTTGAGGGTTTTAGCCATGTCATCAGTCCTAATGCTCTCATCAAGTTCTTCGATATCAAAATCGAGTTTTTCTGGAATAGGTATAAATAGCTTCTCAATTTCTGATGGTACAAGTTCTAAAACACCACCACCGTAATATCTGCCCTCTAATTCTGCAAAAATAGCAGTTAAAGGATTGATAAAACAATAAGCTAATTTAGCAGCATCCATTCCCTTTGCTGTGACTCTGTAAGCTGTGTCTGTCGTTAACGCTTCTAATTCGTTAAAAATTAGCCTAGGTGTATCGTGAGATCTTTTCAGCATGCCTAGGTTTCTACTATAAACAGAAGGGACTTTATACCAAGGTTTGCGAATCCTGCATTTATATCTTTTATGCAGCTCTTCGCTTTCTCCCTGTTTTATGTACTCTTGAACAGATTCGGGTAAATCCGAAAAGTCGTCTTCTAAGTAAATAAAATTTGTAGGGTATTTATTTTCTTCGTTATGGGTATGTTGCTTTCTGTTATAGATTATCCCTTTACAGTGTTGGCTCTTGCCAAACATCGGGTGGCTAAACTCTTGGAGCCCAAATTTCTCAACTGTCTCATTGTCAACAAGAAAGAACTTGTTTGCACCAGTGACAATACCTACATCGACATCAGCAACTTCTGTGAATTTATAAACATTGCTTTTTCGCATTGTTCGAGTAACCAATTCAAGTTCGGTTGGAGACAATAGGGCTTTTGTCCACTTACCCACAACTGTTTGCCCATTAATAGCATTCGTGTCATTAAATAAGGTTTCGGGATTTTCATTTAAGAACTCGAAGCCTTTAACATGTTTAATGCCAACACCGTATGAATGATCGGTTATTTCATTCTTCTTTTGAGCTAATAGAATCACAGCTCCTTGCAGAGTATTTTCAAACCAAATTTCTTGGGGATCAATTACAACTAACTTGGAGCATTGTTCTCCAAGGAATGTTCTTAAAGACTGCGCATGCATTACGTGGATTATCTCTGATGGAATAACCATTCCGAGTCTTCCGCCTGATTTTAGAAGTTTAATACAAGCGAGAATGAATGGAACCCATGCATTTGTGTGCTTTGTGAATTTCAAATCTAGTTGTTTGAATACTAGTTCTGTTTGCGTTTGGAATTCTTTTTCCAAAAATTGATATCTAATAAATGGAGGATTACCTATTACACCTGATACTTGTTGCTCAATGGAATTCAAATTTTTGTTTGCCCAAGATAAAAAGTCACCTTCGGTTACTTTTGCATTTACAAACCCAAATTTCGTACACTTTAAACGAGACTTTTCAGCTTCAATATCAAATAATTCAAATGCGTTTATTTTTAAATTTTTACTGGCGTTATTATTACTCAGAGCAGTTAAAAAACTACCGTCTCCACAGCTCGGTTCAATGATGGATTCAGGTTTGCCTGCTAAAACCCACTTCGTTACATAGTCTGCTAAGTTTTGTGGGGTATAATAGCCGCCTCTTAGTTTTTGAGCAGTTTGGTCTGCTTTAAATTTCATTTTGGTTTTGCTCAATGCTTTTTAATAGTTCAGCACTTTTATCTTTGATGTGCTTTTCGGCGTTTTCAATAAACCAATCTTTTAAAGTAAGTTGTTCAAAAGCGAGTATCGAGTATAGCTTCTTTTTTAGTTCAGGGTTTATTTCCAAAACAATTCTTCCTGATTCACCTTTTGCCATTTTTAATTCCTGATTTAAACATATTTTATCAGTATACCCTATGTTACATAGGTTACACTAGTGCGTTTTGTTACATGGGTGACAGGTGTTATTTTTGTTCACGTTTTTTCGTCAAGCCCATACCTTTCATTAAAATCATCCAAAGCAATTTTTGTAACATCCAATCGGTTATAAATATTATTTAAAACGTTCATATCTCTGTGACCAGTGACTTTTGAAACTTTGGATAAAGACCAACCTTTATCCATGAGTAGAGACGCACCATATGCTCTTAAATCGTGGAATCGAATTTGTCTTACGTTATGACCTTCTTCAATGAGCTTTTTACGGCTTCGTTGCCAACCAGCAGTTACAGACCTAGCTTCGTAGGGAAAAATTTTTGCTTGTGGGTCAAATTTTTCGTCCTTTTCTTTTAGGTTTTCAATTAGTTGTTTTTTTCGTTCCATAACTATTTCGTATGCACCACTAATCAACGGAACAGGGACATGGTTTCCTATTTTGTTTGTCGGGTGCTTTCTATCTTCAACGATAACTGTGTGTTGGTCTTCATCAAAATTTTCCCACTTTATTCGGCAGATCTCCGAAACTCTCATACAAGAGGCAATTGCAAAATCGAGAATTTGTAAATATGGGATCTTTGCACTGCGGTGTTCCTCACGATTTTTCAAAGTTTCTCGCAAAAGTTCCATTTCTTTGCGGGTCGGTATTTCTGTTCGTTCATTTGCAGCGAATTCAACAAGACGCTTATGTTTCGGAACATTATTTTTTATGTCGTCTTTGAATTTTTTGATAGCTTCCAAAATAAAGTCAATGTCACCTCTGACTTGAAATTCTTTTTCGTGGGCAACTGCAATAACGGATTTTATGTATAAGATGTCTTGATATGTTGTATATGCAGAGACACCTTCATCCTTTCTTTCTTTGGCGTAGTTTATAATATCTTCTATTGTAAATGCGGATACTAAATTTATAGAAATATCTCTTTTAGTGATTGCTTTTAAAGCATAAAACTTACTTCGACCGAGTTCGTTACGGTATTGTTCTAAGTACATATTTATCAATGCAGACAGCGAAACATCCCTGAAATCAGACTCTTTGACTCGTGCTTGTGGCATACCATGTACATCAAGATATTGAGCACGATTTGTTGCCCAATGCTTAGCCTTCGCTCTCGTGGTAAAGGTATTGCTTTCTTCGTAGTAACCTTTTTCCAGAAGCTCATTCCTTAGGCGGACACGAGCACGAAACTTGATGCCTTTCTTGGTCTTACGTTGTTCTATGTTAACTGTCGCCATTTAGCTATCTCCTGTATAATAACCACAATGTCCTAATTCAGTAGGGTACTATAATTGTACCCTAGCATTGTACCCTTGGGGTACAATCAATGCAAAAACATACAAGAATGTGAAAAAATGAGTGAAAATGTGCATAGAAAAAGTAATGTAAAACATAGTAGTAAAGCTGGGTTTGTAGAGGGAGAGCTTGATAGGCGCTTTTCTGTTGCCCCAATGTTAGATTGGACTGATCGTCATTGTCGAACATTCCATCGTAAAATGACAAAACATGCTGTGCTTTACACCGAAATGGTGACAACAGGTGCTATTTTATTTGGTAAGGGTGATTACTTACACTTTAATCAACATGAAGGTCCTGTTGCGTTGCAGCTGGGTGGGTCTGACCCTGACGCACTTGCTAAATGTGCTAAGTTAGCGGCAGAGCGCGGTTATGACGAGGTTAACCTTAATGTAGGATGCCCATCTGATCGCGTGCAAAACGGTCGTTTTGGTGCGTGTTTAATGGCTGAGCCAAAGCTTGTTGCTGAGTGTGTCGCGGCGATGAAGGCTGAAGTATCGATTCCAGTGACCGTTAAAACACGGATCGGAATTGACGAGCAAGATTCGTATGAGTTTTTATGTGCTCTGATTGAAGCAAGCCACGATGTAGGCTGTGATGACTTTATTATTCATGCCCGTAAGGCATGGCTAAATGGGTTAAGCCCGAAAGAAAACCGTGAAATTCCGCCGCTTGATTATCCGCGAGTTTATCAACTCAAAAAAGACTATCCGCAACTGCACTTGAGTCTAAATGGTGGCGTGAAAACGATTGCTGATACAATTACGCACCTTGATTATGTTGATGGCATTATGATTGGTCGTGAGGCATACAGTAATCCATTCATTTTAAGTGACGTTGACGAAAAAATTTACGGTGATACCCCGTTTACTCTTAATCGTCATCAGGTTGTGCGAGCTATGTATGATTACATTGAAGATGAGATGAGCCAAGGCGCGAATTTTTGGCATATTGCTCGCCATATGTTGGGTATTTTCCAAGGCCAGCCGGGCGCGCGAGGCTTTAGACGCCACCTTTCAGAAAATGGTCATGGCAAAACGGCCGATTTAAGTGTTATGGATAAAGCATTGAGCTTTGTACCAGAAATTTAATGTTCAAATTGGAACAGAAAAAAAGCCACTCTTTTGTGGCTTTTTTTGATCCTAAAATTTGGTTTAAAAGTTAGTTTTTTAGTCAAATTAGTTATTTTCCATTCAGCTTAAAGTCAGTGTTTAGTTACGTGAAAACTAATTAACCTTATGTATTTTAATGGTTATTTTAAAATTTTTTGTAGTTGGCATAAGAATTGGAATCTCCTCGGTGTATTAACCCAATTATCAACAGGAGAATCACATGGGTGTATTAAATCGCGTAAACGACATTATTCAGGCTAATTTATCTGCTGCACTCGATAAAGCAGAAGATCCTGAAAAGCTGCTTAATTTACTCGTGCAAGAAATGCAGGATGCACTTAATGAGTGTCGTGCAACCGCTGCAACATTCTTAACTCAAGAAAAGCAAATAAAGCGTGAAATTGCAGCAAAACAAGCAAAGCAAGCTGATTGGCAAGCGAAAGCTGAAAAAGCACTTAGTAAAGACAGAGATGATCTTGCTAAAGCAGCATTAATTGAAAAACAGCGTTTAAACGCAGAGATTGAAGCGCAGCAACGTGAAATGGATAAAGTGGCTGACTCATTAGCGAAGTTAACAGACGACTGTCAGCGTTTGCAAAATAAGCTTGCAGATGCCAAAGCAAAGCAACTGACTTACATGCAAAAAGAGCGCGTGGTTACGGCACGCTTAAAAGTCAAAGAGCAGCTTCATAGTAACAAAGTTGCGGATGCGTTAGCGCGATTTGATTATTTAGAGCAGCGCGTTGAAAACATCGAGTCGCAAGTTGAAGCCTATGAGCTTACACACAGTGATGCTGCAAATTCGACAGCGGCGCAAATTGCTGCGTTAGAAAAAAATGATGCTATAGACAAAGAGCTGGCCGATTTAAAAGCCACAATGAAACAGTCGGCTTAGGAGGAAAACGATGAATACTTATCATACATCATCACGTTGGTTTAGAGATTTAACTAATAAGAAAATCTCTGGAGTGTGCAGCGGTTTAGCTGCTCGATTGGGCTTCCCTGTATGGTCAACGCGTTTGCTCATGATCATACTGTTTTTACATATGCCCTTCATTGTTGGGGTGGGTTACCTTGTTGCACATTGTAGCTTGCCAGTAAAAGGTTATTAGGAGCTGGTCATGAAAACGTTAGCTATTATTGTCTTAGCAATTTTACTACTGTGCACAGATACATTTGCATTTGTATCCTTTGATTCATGGCAGCTGCCTTTATCAATAGCCGATATGAGCTGGGCTGGGCTTGAGGTGGTTGGTGCACTTGTCGCTGTTATTGCTCTAGTTGCTGGGGTTGCTTTATTTACCATAGGCTTAATTGGTGCAGGTGTGGTTGCTTTAGTCGGGGTAGTGCTTGCGTTTTTATTTGGTTCTGTGGTGATTGCATGGCCCTTGTTATTAATTGCAGCTTTGTGTTGGCTGATTGCTGATAACAAGAAATCACCAGCTTAAGGTACGAATAAACTGCCTTAATAAATAAAGTATGCTAAATTTAGCGGGTAAGTTGATGTCTTAACAAGGATTAAAACATAATGAAACTGTTGCCCGCATTCTCTTTTCTTATCACAAGTTTATTTTATAGTACTTTTTCATCTGCCCACAGCGGTCATGACCATAACGATGTTGCAGAAGTAACCGTGAGCAATGCCCAAGTTCGCGAATTTTTACCTGCCAGTAAGGCCAGTGTCGCTTATTTTACGATTACCAATCCGAGTCAGCAGGCTACAACATTAACAAAGGCAACACTGGATGGTTTAGGGCGCGTTGAAATTCATCAACATACCCATGTTGATGGCATGATGAAAATGGAACAGGTTATTTCGTTAGAGATAGATGCTCACAGCAGCATTGAATTCAAACCCGGTGGTTATCATTTGATGGTGTTTGACCCTGAAGATGAGTTAAAAGCAGGGCAAGAACGAAAACTCACGCTATATTTTAAAGATGGCAACCGAGTATTTACTCAAGCCAAAGTTGTCTCTTTACATGATATGTCTAAAGAGGCATCACAAAAAAGTAAAGAGCACTCACATCACTAGGAGGTACCATGTCTGAGCATAAAGGAAAAATAGCCAGTGCATTACTTATTATCTTAATTATTTTTTACGCGGTTTCGGTTTACTGGAGTAGTGAACCTGACCGTATGGATGTTGTAGGTAAGGCAAAGCAAGAAGCACAAATGCGTGGCGAAAAGTTTGTCACGGGGTACACCACTACGACAACGTTAATTAATGTAGCTAGTACATTATTGAATAAGCCCGGTGGTTACTTGTCTAACGATATTATGCCACCCAGTGTCATGATGGATAATATGCCTGCATGGGAATATGGGGCGCTTGAAATGACGCGTGACCTTGTATTATCAATGCGTAAGGACTTTAGTCGTTCTCAGTCTCAATCAACAGAGCATGAAGCACTTAAAAAAGCGCAGCCGCAGTTTAACATCAGTTCCGAAGCATGGGCGTGGCCAAGCGCTGAAGCTGAATATCAAAAAGGCATTGATTTACTTGTTGTTTATCGCAGCCAAATTGCCGACCAAAATGACAGAGACAGTCAATTTTATGCACGCGCTGATAATTTACGTGGTTGGCTAAAAGAAGCCGAAAAGCGCTTAGGCAGTTTAAGTCAGCGTTTAAGTGCAAGTGTTGGCCAAGAACGCCTAAACACTGACTTGGCCGGTGATACGGCTGCCCACCAAGCAACTTATGCACCATTACAAAACCAAGTGAAAACGTCGTGGTGGGAAATTGATGATGTATTTTACGAATCAAGGGGAGCCACGTGGGCGCTGTTACACTTTTTACAGGCTGTTGAATACGATTTCGCAGATGTCTTAGAAAAGAAAAATGCCCGTGTTAGCCTACAACAAATTATTCGTGAATTAGAAGCCACACAAGAAACGGTGTGGAGCCCAATGATTTTAAATGGCAGTGGTTTTGGTTTTGTTGCCAATCATTCACTGGTAATGGCAAATTATATTTCTCGAGCCAATGCGGCTCTAATTGAACTTAGCGAACTTTTAGCGCAAGGATAAAATGATGAAAAAGTACTGTTTAGCGGCCGCGCTTTCGATGGCCTGTTTAGCTCCTACAGCTCAAGCTGACACTCTATTAGGTTTATACCTTGGGGTAGATGGCTGGCAATCAGATAATAGCGGTAGCTTTGCTCAAGACGGTAATTTACAAAGTTTTAATTTTGAAGATGAGACTTTCACAAGCTACTATGCAGCACTAGAGCACCCAGTGCCTTTAGTGCCTAACATCAAATTAAAATACACAGAGCTTGAGCTGAATGGTTCAACCATGTTGGATGAGTCATTTAGTTTTGGTGGTTCAGATTATGTTGTTGGTACACAAGTAGGCACTGTCAGTGATCTTTCTCACGTAGATTACATTCTTTACTACGAAATTTTCGATAATGATTTAGTGTCGATTGATTTAGGTGTGAACGCCAAGCAATTTGACGGTGATATTGTCGTGACAGGTACCTCGCAAGACGGGGGCCCAAGCACAACAGAACGTGTTGATTTCTCTGGTTTTGTTCCTCTTGTATACGGCCGCGCAGAAGTGGGTTTACCGTTTACAGGTTTAAGTGTTTTCTTTGAAGGCAGCTTATTAGCGATTGATGACAGCAAAGTACAAGACTACCAAGCCGGTATTGCGTATGCGTTGCTTGATAATCTTGCTATCGATTTAGATGTTAAAGCGGGCTACCGTTCAATGACATTAGAATTGGATGATATTGATGATATCTATACGGATTTAGATGCATCAGGCCCATTTGCGGGTATCCAAATTCACTTTTAATTGAGTATGCTGGCAGGTTATTTTGTAGCTTGCCAGCTTATTTCAAACTCATCGTCTAATGAGGTTGTTAGTATTTGCTTATAAGCCTTATTGATAGGTGAGACGATCAGTTTTCTTAATTCATCCCCCGTTTGTGTAAACTTATAATAGCTCAATACAAGGTCATTACTTTTTGCTTTTAAAATGAGTCGTTGATTCATAAAGCTTAGTGAGAGTTCTTGGCCAGCTTTCAATACTGCTGACTCTATTTCTTTACGATACAATAAGTTGATATCCATCAACGTTAAAATATCAGGAAAACTAACAGGGGTTTTACCCAAATTAAGGGAGACTTTGTTACCTTTTCTGAGTAAATCAAACAAGGATGGCTTTTTATAAAAGCCTAACAAAATTAGGTGACTGTTGTCTTTTTCGTTGTATCCACATAGCGACGTGCTGCGTTGCAGTGCATCTGCTTCACGTTGTGTCATGTACTTCAGCGTTTGCAAACTCTTGATTGAAAATGTGCCAGGTGAGACGGTTTCACCAGCCAGTATTTTAGCCCATAGTTTTTGCATCGAGATGTTTGCGGTGTCTTCACATAAGCTAATAAATCGTTCTATCCAGTCAGAATCAGGCTGTTGTTGGCCTGTAACATCTGGGCAAAATGCCATCGCCATTGCCATGATGGTTTCAATATTCTCTTGGCGCTTAATAAATTGAATTTCTTGGCGTGTTTGCGCTCGTTGCAGTAAGCTGGCTTCTGCATTTATTTTATACGCTAACTGCTGCTGCCCTTGTGAAGAGTAGCTGTCATCGCTGGGACTGTTGATTTTGACAGTCGATGACTTATGAATGGGATAACCAAGCTGGTTTTCAATGATATTAGCAAGATTAACTCTTGCCTGAGCCGCTTTGACTGTCATCGGGAGCAATGGCCTTGTTGTTAGTAGCTAACTGCGCAGTGGTCTTAATATTATTGAGCGCCAGTTTAACCGTGTTGTTAAGAATATATTGGCTTAGCAAAGCGAGGTAGCCGCCAATAATAGGGGTATTTACTTCACCATGTAGGGTGCAGATAATCTCAACTTCACTGCCTTTACCAACATAGCTTATCGAACCTTGGGCGATATGTTCCTGATTAAACAAAATATTGAAAGTCATTTTATCTGGACTTAACTGGGTGATTGTCATTTCACCTGAGCCAAACTTACTTTGCCAAAATTGATGAGCTCCAACGCCTTTACTTGGCTCAGCGACAGTAAACTTAATACTGGGATCAACTGCTTGCCATGGTTGCCAGCGTGGCCATTGTGTGAAATCGCTCACTAAGCTGGCTATTTCATCCGGCGCTGCTGTGACGTTAACCGACTTATTAACGGTGTATTTTTGTGACAGCATTAGGCCAATTACCAAGGCGATTAGCGCACTGATAAACAGCGTTTTTAGGCATAAAATGAATAATTTAATGATCCCACCTCAGGCAATAATTTGATAGCTTTCATAACATTATACGTATCATAGACTATAATCTACACAGTATAAGTTATCACTAATGTATCATAGCCGAATAAGTGATAGAATTTTAAGCAACACTGTAAACCGGAATTGAGCCATCGTTACTGTTTTACGCTGATTTGTCTAAGGAATTATTAATGGCATCAGAATCTAACGACTTTTTGTTTAGTGACCAAGATGATGAGCCGCTATTGAGCGAAACAGCCTCAGAGTTTTGGGATGTCTTAATTGTTGACGATGATCCAGAAATACATTCAGTAACAAAATTGGCGCTCTCAGGCGTTGAGTTTTGGGATAAAGGTCTGCGTTTTCATCATGCGTATTCCGGAGCAGAAGCACTTTCTGTGCTTAAAGATAATCATTCAATTTCCGTTGTATTACTGGATGTAGTTATGGAATCTGATGATGCGGGCTTGCAAGTTGTGAAGCAAGTTAGAGAGTCCCTCAATAATCATAATGTGCGCATTATTTTGCGCACGGGTCAACCAGGTTACGCACCAGAAGAAAAAGTAATTCGTGAATACGATATAAACGACTATAAAACAAAAACAGAGCTTACCCGCAGTAAGCTTATTACTGCGCTCGTGACGGCGATTCGTTCTTATGAGCAGGTCTGTCAGCTGGAGTTTCAAAGTCGAGCACTCAATAACATCCTCTATGCCTCAAAAGCTATTTTAGGTTTCACAGATATCAAAGCGTTTACCATGGCGGTAATAAAGCAGCTTTCATTTATTTTAGAGTGTGAGCCACAAGGGTTGCTATGCGGATCATTAGACGATGATAACCAAGTCTGTGTGCTTGGTGGTTGTGTCGAATACAACGAGTTTATTGGCCAAGGTGTTGAGCAGTTAGACAATGGGCGTATCATTTTACAGGTGAAAAACTGTTTAGAGCAGGGCACACATCAACACACTGAAATTGATAGCACTTACCTACTAAAAAGTAAAAATCGCCAAGCCGCTATATACTTAGAGACCGCACATATCCCGAGTGAGTCGCAGTTACAATTTGCAGAAATATTTCTCACCAATGTGAGTGTGGGACTTGATAATGTGCGTTTGTTTAACCGTTTACGTGATGCGGCTTATAAAGATACGTTAACCGGCCTTTCTAATCGCAATGATTTTATGAACAAGGTTGAGCGTTTTTATCATCCTGGTAAAAATGATTATGTTTTTTTACTGATCGACGTTGCGCAGTTTTCAGATATTAACAATGGGTTAGGCCAAGAAATTGGCAATTTAATACTCGTTGCTATCGTTGACAGGTTACGTCAAGAGTACCCTCAAGCTGAGTTGATATCGCGAATTGGTGCCGATGTATTTGGCTTATTACTGCCAAAAGAGCAATGTGACATTGAGATGTTATGTGAGCATTTAAGCTTGCCATTCAATGCGGGTGAGCACATTTTGCCGATCAATTTTAAAATTGGTATGTGCTGCCAAGGGGATTTCAAGCCATCAGGTATCGAAACCCTAAAGCTCGGTTATATTGCATTAAACCAAGCAAAAAAACAGTCGATGGAGGCTGTTATTACTTATACGCCTGACATGGAAGAGCAAATGGCATGGCGGTTAGGCATTATCAGACAGCTTCGCCAAGATTTTGAACAGCGTAAACTCGAAGTGTGGTTTCAGCCACAACTCGATTTGAAAACATTAGACATCATAGGATGTGAAGCTTTATTGCGATGGCCCTCAGGTAATGGCCAGTACATTTCACCCGCCATATTTGTGCCGATGGCTGAAGATGCGGGTTTAATTGTCGAAATAGGTCAATGGGTATTAGAGCAAGCATGCATGCAGCAAAAGCGTTTGGAGCAACTCGGTTTTGCAATTAGCATTGCAGTTAATGTCTCGGTGCCGCAATTTAAAGTGAAAGGTTATGCGCAGCGCGTAAAAGACACCTTAATTAATTACCAAGTTGAACCAAAGTTTATTGAGCTTGAAGTAACCGAGAGCGTTGTAATGGACGAACTTAGTAATGTTATTACGACGTTGCAGGAGCTTAAAGACTTTGGGATCGAAATTGCTATCGATGACTTTGGCACAGGCTTTTCATCGTTAAGTTATTTACAACGCTTACCACTCGATCGACTAAAAATAGACAGGGCATTTATCAAAGACCTTCCCGGTGAAGATTGTGAAGCCATTGCGGCGTTAATTATTTCTTTAGGCGCAAGATTAGGGTTGAAAACGATTGCTGAAGGAGTTGAAACACAAGCCCAAGCAGACTATTTAAGTGAACTTGGTTGCGATGAAGTGCAAGGCTTTATGTACGCTAAACCTATGCCAGAGAAAGAGTTAATTACGTATTTACAAGCTAAGCACTAATTGGCTTTGATAAAACTCAACGATTTAAAAGCGCCCTTCCATTTGAAGGGCGTTTTGTTTTCTATAATAATCCTTAATAGTGGGGTATAATTCGCCCCTTTTTGGTAGCAGAGTACATTTTATGAGCGCATTAAAAGCCGAGCGTGGCCTGTTTTCTTACCCTAAGTATTGGGCCGAATGCTATGGCACAGCGCCATTTTTACCAACCACCCGAGCAGAGATGGATGCGCTAGGCTGGGACAGCTGTGATGTCATTATTGTCAGTGGTGATGCCTATGTAGACCACCCAAGCTTTGGAATGGCTGTTATCGGGCGCATGCTTGAATCACAAGGTTTTCGCGTTGGTATTATTGCCCAGCCAGATTGGAATTCTAAAGATGCTTTTATGACACTTGGAAAACCAAACCTCTTTTTTGGGGTGACTGCGGGCAATATGGACTCAATGATCAATCGTTATACTGCCGAAAAACGTATGCGTCATGACGATGCTTACACACCTGGTAATGTTGGGGGAAAGCGTCCTGACCGTGCAGTTGTTGTTTATAGTCAGCGTTGTCGTGAAGCGTATAAAGATGTGCCATTAGTGATTGGTGGTATTGAAGCGAGTTTACGCCGTATTGCGCATTATGATTACTGGCAAGAAAAAGTGCGCCGAAGCATATTGTTCGACGCCAAAGCTGATATTTTGATCTACGGTAATGCTGAGCGTCCATTGGTCGAGGTTGCTCATCGTATTGCAGCCGGTGAGAGTGTCGATTCAATTCAAGACATTCGTGGTACCGCGGTTATTCGTAAAGAGCCATTACCAGGGTGGCGCGGCAGTGATTCAACAGCCATCGATAAAATTGGCAAAATTGACCCGATCCCTAATCCGTATGGTGCGGATGATGTTGGCTGCAGTAAATCTGAATTTAAACAAGCCGGTATTGATTTAAGTGCTGAGGCGGCAAAGCCGATAACAATTCAGCCTGCGCGTCCTAAGCCTTGGGAAAAAACCTATGTTAAGTTGCCAGCTTATGAGCAAGTAAGTGTAAACAAGCCTTTGTATGCGCATGCATCACGTATTTTACACCAAGAAACAAATCCCGGATGTGCACGTGCATTATTTCAGCGCCATGGCGATCGTTCTATTTGGGTTAATCCGCCGGCTTTTCCGCTTGAAACAGAAGAGATGGATGGCGTTTTTGGTTTGCCATATCAACGTATTCCACATCCAAGTTATGGTGATGAAAAAATTCCTGCTTACGAGATGATCAAAACGTCCGTGAATATCATGCGAGGCTGTTTTGGTGGGTGTTCATTTTGTTCGATTACTGAACATGAAGGACGTATTATCCAAAGTCGCTCGGAGCAATCTATCATTGACGAAATTGAACAAATTCGTGACAAGGTGCCAGGGTTTACAGGGGTTATCTCTGACTTAGGCGGCCCAACAGCGAACATGTATAAATTACGTTGTAAGAGTAAAAAAGCAGAAAGTACATGCCGTCGTTTATCGTGTGTTTACCCTGATATTTGTAAACATATGGACACCGACCACACGCCGACGATTGAGTTATACAAAAAAGCACGTGATGTAAAAGGGATTAAAAAGATCTTAATTGCATCGGGTGTGCGTTACGATTTAGCCGTTGAAGACCCTCGCTATGTTAAAGAGCTGGTCACTCACCATGTTGGTGGTTACTTGAAAATCGCACCGGAACACACCGAAGATGGCCCGTTATCGAAAATGATGAAGCCAGGTATGGGCGCTTACGACAAGTTTAAAGAGTTGTTTGATAAATACTCGAAAGAGGCAGGTAAAAAGCAGTATTTGATCCCGTATTTCATCTCAGCTCACCCAGGCACCAAAGATGAAGACATGGTGAATATGGCGCTGTGGTTAAAATCGAATGACTTTAAGCTTGATCAAGTTCAGAACTTTTATCCTTCACCCATGGCGAATGCGACGACAATTTATCATACCGAGATGAACTCGTTGCGTAATATTAAAAATAACACGGAGCAAGTACCTGTTCCAAAAGGGGCACGTCAGCGTCGTCTGCATAAGGCAATTTTGCGTTACCATGATCCGGCTGGTTGGCCGATGATCCGTGAAGCTCTTAAAAAAATGGGTAAAGCGAATCTCATTGGTAAAGGCCCTCATTGTTTAGTTCCTGAGGAAGGGCGCAATGAAAAGGCTGCTAAAGGGAAAGGGCGCACAGGCCGAGCTGCACTAACCCGCCACACAGGTTTTAGCCAATTTAAGAAGGCGAACACCAAACCGCGTGTTGGTAAAAATAAGCAACGAGCAACATAGATTATAAAAAGCAAAACGGCCCACAAGGGCCGTTTTTAGTTTAAATAAGTAACCAAGTCGCAGTGCCTAAAAAGGCAAAAATACCCACTATATCTGTCACCGTCGTAAGCACTACGCTGCCTGCTAATGCAGGGTCAATTTTCATTCTCTTTAAAATAAGCGGAATACTGGCCCCTGCAATACCGGCTGCCACTAAGTTCATGAACATAGCAAAGGCAAGCACCGCACCGAGTTTAAAGTCCCACTGCCACAGCGCGACAACACCCGCAATTAAAATAGACCAAATTACCCCGTTTAGCGCGCCGATAGCGAGCTCTTTGAGTAATAAAAAGCGTTGGTTAGTTTGGTTTATATGGCCAACAGCAATACCACGAATAACAAGTGTAAGCGTTTGGCTGCCTGCTACGCCTCCCATTGAGGGAACAATACCATTTAGTACAGCAAGAATAGGTAAGATAGCTAATGTATTCTCGAAAAAACTAGCGACTATTGCAGCGAGTAAAGCAGTTAATAAGTTGACTCCTAGCCAAATAGAGCGGCGCTGTGAGCTTTTCAATACGGGAGCAAAAGTATCTTCTTCATCATCAAGACCCGCTAAGCTTAATAAGCTATGTTCGGCATCTTCACGGATAACGTCAACGATATCATCGATGGTAATACGCCCTAGTAAGTGCGCGTTATCATCTACAACGGGGGCTGAAATCCAGTTATGGCGTTCGAATAATTGTGCCACGTCGCTTTCATCCATCGATATTAAGATAGATTCACAGTCTTCATCCATTAGGTCGCGAACCACTTTATCTGAGGGATTGGTCAACAACGTCGTTAAAGATAATGCCCCTAAAAAGCAATTATGTTTATCAACGACGTATAAATCATCGGTGCCTTCAGGTAAATCGCCGCGTAAACGCAGGTAGCGTAAAACAACATCTAGTGTGACGTCTGGGCGAATAGTTACCGTATCGCTGTTCATCAAGGCACCAGCTGAGCGCTCTTGATAGGACAGGGCTTGGGTGGCTCTTTCTCTGTCTTGCGAGTCCATGGCGCCGACAACGTCTTGGTAGACTGTATCAGGTAGGCTACGAAGAACCTCACCTAAATCATCGTCGTCCATGTCTTCGGTTGCGGCAGCAATGTGCTCAGGTTCCATTTGGGCAATAATGCCTAAACGTACATCTTCTGAGAGCTCTTCTAATACGTCACCACGCACATCAGGGTCTACCAGCTGCCAAAGCATACGGCGAATTTTATGCGGGGATGATTCTAAAAGGAGTGCGGTATCACACGGTGCTGTTTTTGCTAACATGCCGCGCACTTGAACAAATTGACCACTATTGAGTGACTTGGTCACCTGTTTTAGTTGTTGTAGCGGGTAATCTTGTTCAAAGGCTTCTGGCATTGGCGTCCTTACAACTGAAAAAATAGCTTAAAATCTGACTCAGCAAATACAGCATAGTTGCTAAATTTAGTATTTGCAGGGATATCGCCGCACTGAGATAAATTTACTAAGAAAAATGTATTTTAGAGAAGCGAGCGATATAAAAGTAGGATATTTAACAGGAATTTTAAATACCCAATGCAAGTTTAACGTAAACAGTCAAGGCTTAGCAAATGCTATTCTTGTTCATGAAAGCGTTGTGCAATTAATTCGCCTATTGCATTGAGTGCTGCGTCAGCATCGGGGCCTTCACACACCACACGGACTTCTTTGCCTTGGCTGCTTTCGAGTAACATTAAGGCTAATACACTATCGCCTTCGGCTTCTTTATCGTCTTGGTAAAGCGTTATTTTAGCATCGAATTGCAGTGCAAGTTGTGCCAAAACCGTGGCTGCTCGTGCATGTAAACCAAGCTTATTTTGGATTAAAAAAGTGTCTTCAGCATGCATCGTCGTTGCCTATTGGGTATCTTGCTCGCGGTGGCGTATTTTCACGTTTGCGTGACTTTTCGAAAAGCTCTCACCAATGGTTTGCGCTAAGTAAACCGAGCGATGTTGTCCACCTGTGCAGCCAATCGCAATGGTTAAATAACTGCGATTATTTCGCTCTAAGTGAGGGAGCCATGTTTGTACAAAGGTTTGAATTTGCCATGTAAACTTTTGCACTATGCTGTGACTAGCAAGGTAATCTTTTACTGGTTGGTCTAAGCCTGTCAGTGGTTTTAGATCCGGTTCCCAGTGTGGATTCGGTAAAAAGCGAGCATCAAATACGTAATCAGCTTCTTTTGGAATGCCGTGCTTAAAGCCAAACGACATAAAAGTAATAATGAGCTTTTTGTCTTTTTTACCCAGTATTTTTTCGCGAATAGATTCGGCAAGCTGATGCACGCTGAGATCGGTCGTATCAATCATAAAATCGGCACGGGTGATCAAAACATCCAGTAATACTTTTTCTTGTTTAATCGCTAAATCAAGCGGCAGCGAGTCAATCGATAATGGGTGTAAGCGGCGAGTTTCAGAGAACCGTTTGATTAGTGTTTGATCATCACTATCTAAATAAAACAACGTGGGTTTTGCAAAGCCCGGTAAATACTCAAGAATATCGTTAAATTCTTGCTGTTCTTTCGGCAGGTTACGCACATCGATACTTACAGCAATTTTGTCGTAATTATCTGACACACTGCGTACTAACGAAGGAAGTAGGTTTACAGGAATATTATCAACGCAGTAATAGCCTAAGTCTTCAAGTACTCGTAAAGCGACCGATTTACCTGAACCAGAGCGACCGCTGATAATAATTAATTCCATTTATGCCTCTGATGCAATGACTTTAAACAGATCACTATCTGTTTTAGCACTGCGTAGCTGTTTACAAAATTCTTTGTCTTTAAGTCTATCAGCAATTGTTGATAAGGTCTTTAGATGAAGTTGACAGTCACCATCTGGTACGATGAGTGCGACAAAAATATCCACTGGACGATTATCAATTGCATCAAAATTTATAGGTGACTCACTCACAATTACAAATGCGTGTGGCTGATCTGCACCGCTCATACGACCATGTGGAATCGCAATACCTCGGCCAATACCCGTGCTGCCCAATTTTTCTCTGTTCAATAGGGCATTGAGTATATCTTGCTGAGATAAATGAGGGAGCTGCTCATGAGCCAGTTCGCTGATAAATTCGAGAATTCTTTTTTTGCTATTAAAAAGGACCGCAGCTTTGCTGCAGTCCTGGTTAGTAAGTGAACTAAGTTTCATAATTTAGTGTCGAGCTAATTTCTCTTTGTGTTTAATTACTTGACGATCAAGTTTATCGATTAACGAGTCGATGGCTGCATACATATCTTGGTGTTCAGTAGAGGCAAATAACTCGCCTCCGTTTACATGTAAAGTTGCTTCTGCTTTTTGGCTTAGTTTTTCTACATCTAGAATGACATGAACATTATTAATGTGGTCAAAATGCCTTTCTAGTTTCGCAAACTTGGTGTTTACATAGTCTCTTAATGAATCTGTGATTTCTACATGACGACCAGTTAAATTTAGTTGCATAAGCATTTTCCTTCTATGTAAAACGTCTAAATCAGACTCTTACGCTGATTCGACGGAGGTATTGCTAGAGACTCTCGATATTTTGCTATTGTCCGTCTAGCTACTTTAATTCCTTGCTCAGCCAATATATCTGCAATTTTGCTATCACTCAATGGTTTAGCTGTGTTTTCTGCGGCGATTAGCTTTTTGATTAAAGCGCGAATTGCCGTAGATGAACACTCACCCCCATTTTCAGTGCTTACATGGCTGGAGAAGAAATATTTCAACTCAAAAATTCCCCGCGGGGTATGCATGTATTTTTGTGTTGTTACTCGCGAAATTGTTGATTCATGCATTTCGACCATTTCTGCGACATCATTTAATACCATGGGTTTCATGGCCTCAGGACCATGTTCAAAGAAAGCCTGTTGTTGTTGAACAATACAGTTAGTCACTTTTAATAACGTGTCATTACGGCTTTCTAAGCTTTTAATAAACCATTTTGCTTCTTGTAAATGAGAGCGAATAAATTGGCTATCACTGCTTGATTTTACAGAACGTGACATCGCCGCATAGTGGCTATTCACTCTGATTTTCGGCATGCAGTCTGGGTTTAGTTCAACTACCCAACGGCCTTTTATTTTTTTTACGGATACATCGGGTATCACGTATTCAGACTCTTCTCTAACAATGGTATCCGCAGGCTTTGGATTTAAGCTGTGGATCAATGTCATGACTTCTTTCAGCTCACTTTCTTTAAGCTTAGTCTTTTTCATCAAAGTGCGATAGTCACGACTCGCTAATAATTCAATATGTTCTGATAACACCATTTTAGTTTCAGCTAAATAGGGGGTGTCAGCATCGAATTGGCGTAATTGAATACACAAACATTCTTGTAAACTACGGGCGCCAATACCGACAGGATCGAATAATTGGATTCTTTTTAAGACAGCTTCGACTTCATCAAGTTCGATTTCTTCTTCATCGTTATTTTGATTGAAGCTTTCAACAATGTCTTCGCAGCTTACGGTTAAAATACCCGAATCATCAATTGCCTCAACAATCGCAACGGCAATCGCTTCGTCTGTTGGGCTGAATGGAGTCAGTTGTAACTGCCACATTAGGTATTCGTGGAGAGTTTCGGTTGATGCGCCTTGGTAAATTGATTCATCTTCAGGCATTGGACCTGAGGAACTTGATGGGGCAGCACTCATGTACTCATCCCACGTAACATCCATTGCTAAGTCGTCACTTACGGTGTCTTTGTTGAGGGCATCACTGCTTTCTTGCTCGTACTCGCTTGCAGCTTCGTCAGCCGACGCGCTTAGTTGGGTATCGTCAGATTCGGCTTTCTGCTCGTTCTTGCCAATACTCTCTTCTGCATAATCTGCTTCTTCAACTTCAAGCAAAGGGTTAGAGTCTAACGCTTCTTGAATTTCTTGCTGGAGATCCAATGTACTGAGCTGCAACAAACGGATAGCCTGTTGCAGTTGTGGAGTCATTGTAAGTTGCTGGCCCATGCGCAGCTGTAATGATTGCCTCATGTATCCCTAACAATCCTTTTTAGTCTTATCAAACAATAGCACGATGCCGTTAACTATTTATTTGATTTATTGTCATTGTTATAAGTCTAGCAGATGCTCTAGTCGGTGGCGTATTTAAAGCCTGAATTGCTCGCCTAGATACACATCGCGTACAGTTTGGTCGGCTAACACATGTTCAGGTGTACCTGATGCAATTAGCTCCCCATGAGAAACAATGTAGGCTTTTTCACAAACATCAAGGGTTTCTCTCACATTGTGGTCAGTAATTAATACACCAATACCACGATTTTTTAAGTGCTCAATAATTTTCTTTATATCTAACACTGAAATAGGATCAACACCAGCAAAAGGCTCATCGAGCAAAATAAATTTAGGGTCAGCGGCCAGTGCGCGTGCTATTTCAACACGACGGCGTTCACCCCCTGACAATGCCATACCTTGGCTGTCACGAATGTGTTGAATGCTAAATTCATCAAGTAAGCTGTTAAGTGTTTCTTCGCGGCCTTGTTTATTGAGATCTTTACGGGTCTCTAAAATGGCCATTAAGTTTTGATAAACAGTCAGTTTTCTAAAAATCGATGATTCTTGTGGCAAATAGCCAATACCTAAGCGAGCGCGGCTGTGCATTGGCAATAAGGTGATGTCGTTATCATCAATGCTTATTTTACCTTTGTCACTGGGCACTAATCCCACAATCATGTAAAAGGTGGTTGTTTTACCTGCGCCATTTGGCCCAAGTAAACCGACAATGCTGCCAGCTTCTACCTCAAGGCCTACATTTTTTACAACTTGGCGACCCTTATAGCTTTTAGCTAATAGCTCTGCTTTTAGTGTGCTCATGGCTGGCCTTCATCGTTCTTTTTGTTATCAACAGGCACTAAAATAGTGTGTACACGATCGGTCGAGTTTTCATCTTTCTCGGCACTTATCAGTTGCTGTTCCATATCGTATGTAATGCTCTTGGCACTGACTTTTTGGCCTGCTTGAGTCACTTGTGCATTGCCAACGAGTGTTAATAAGCGTTTAGCAACATCGTATCGAACTTCTTCAGCACTGGCGCTCATAATAGTGCCGTCAGCTTGTTTTTCTTCAAAGTAAGCGGGCTTTCCTGTGGCAATAATTAATTCAACCGTGCCTTCAACTTCACCTGCATGTGCTTCGAGTCGATCCGCTGTAATACGACGGTTACCATGTATGATCTCGACATTATCTTCGAAGATACCAATGCCATTTTTTAGCTGACCTTCTTGGCGATCAGAGCTAATGCTGATTGGTGTGCCAGCCTGCTCAGCAGCTGCGCCAGAAAACGCAATCAATAAGCTTGGGATCAGGAGTAATTTCTTAAGTTTATTGGTCATAGTATATGGTTCGTGTATGGTTAGTTAACTCAACAATTTCGGCTTTTAAATCGGCTTTTAAACCTTTACCGGTAATTTTTAAATTCGGTCCTGTCAGCGTGACAGGTTGCTTAGAAAACATGGTCATTTTGTCAATGTCGATGTTAATGTTCTCAGCTTTAATATCTTCGATCATGCCATTATGGGTAAGGTTTTTAGCAACCACATCCCCTTCGAATACAAGCTGATCGTTTTCATATAACGTGGCTTCTTTGGCTTTTACTTGCCAAACTTGCTGATCACCGTAAATGGTGAAAATGGGTTGCTCAAAAAAGGTAAACCCGAGCTGTTGATACAGCTCCATTTTAGCTGCGGCCACTTTATGACTGATTTTACCTTGATCATCATAGGCTGTTTGCTTTAATGCGATTGCGGTGTAATCAGGTGTAGCGATAATCTCGTCTTCACTGAGCACTGTGTTTGTCGGTTGATTAAAGTACGGATACCATAACCAAACCATGCTACAAACAAAAACAATACTTAGTAAAATACGGGCTATATTCATGCGCTCGTTCCATCGCTAGTTAGCGGTTTGCCATTTTCTAGCATTAATAAATCAGTTAGTTCACGCACAGCTCCAAAGCCACCAGGTAACAGGGTGGTGTAATGAGCCAGTTTTTTGATTAATGGATGAGCATCATTAACAGCAACGGCAAATCCGACTTTTTCCATAACCGGTAAGTCTGGACCATCGTCACCAATATAGGCAATTTGCTCATCTGTTAAGCTAAGTTTATCTTTTAACTCTTGATAAGCAATGAGCTTATTCTCTTGGCCCTGATAAATATGTTGTACCGTAAGGCTAGTCATTCGCTGCTGAACTATTTGTGAATGGCGTCCCGTGATTACGGCCACCTGAAAACCACTATTGATAAGGGCTTTAATGCCGAATCCATCTTTTGTATTGAAAGCTTTAAGCTCTTCGCCTTGATTGCCCAAATAAATACGGCCATCTGAAAAAACACCATCAATATCACAAATAAGCAGTTTTATTTTTTGAGCACGTTGACTCACGTCTGTGCTTACTGGTTGGTAAAGCTCAGCAAATGTCATGCTTAAAGTACTCCTGCTTTTAAAAGGTCTTGCATGTTAAGCGCGCCAATGGGGGTGTTGCTTTTGTCGATTACAATCAAACCATTAATACGTTTACGTTCCATAATATTAAGCGCTTCTGCGGCCAGCATATCAGCGTGTGCAGTTGTGCATGAGCGAGTCATTACTTGGCTAATTGCGGTGCTGTGAATATCAACCCGTTGCTCTAAAATACGTCGTAAATCACCATCAGTAAAAAGTCCCGATAGTGTGTTGTCATCACCAACAATTGCAGTCATACCGAGGCCTTTTGCCGACATTTCAATTAATGCATCTTTGATACTTTGCGATTCATTAACAATGGGAGTGGCCTCACCGGCGTGCATAACATCACTAAGAGAAAGCAATAAACGTTTTCCTAAGCTTCCGCCCGGGTGAGAAAGTGCAAAATCGTCTGCTGTAAAGCCTCTTGCCTCAAGCAGTGCTACAGCCATTGCATCGCCCATGACTAGCGTTGCCGTTGTGCTGGCTGTTGGCGCAAGGCCCAGTGGGCACGCTTCTTTGCTTACTTTAATACACACATGTACGTCAGAAAGCGTGGCCATTGTTGAGTCTGGGTTGCCTGTTAGCGAAATCATTTTTGCGCCAATGCGCTTAATGACAGGAATAATACTGACAACTTCGCTCGTTTCCCCTGAATTTGAAATGCACATAACCACGTCATCACGGGTAATCATACCAAGGTCACCGTGGCTTGCTTCACCTGGGTGAACAAAAAATGCAGGTGTTCCTGTGCTGGCGAGTGTGGCAGCAATTTTATTACCTACGTGGCCTGACTTGCCCATGCCAATAACGATAATTCGCCCAGTACATTGGAACATTAATTGACAGGCATTATTGAAATGCTGGTCAATGTATTGATCAATTTCTTTTAATGCTTGCGCTTCAATTTCGAGTACGCGCTTGCCTTGCGCGATAAAGCTATGTTGCGTCATTGATTATCCTATTTGGCTGAAAATATAGCCTTGATATGCAATAAATGCGACTAACAAAAAGCCACCTTCAATTCTATTGATACGACGTGCACCTTTTAAGTTCAATGACATGGCAATTAACACAATGGTGGCCGCTATCATAATAAGTGCATCGCGGTTAGCGGCTGATGGGTCGATAACCGATGGATTAATAATACCTGCCAGTGGCAGTACAGCCAGCAAATTAAAAATATTTGAGCCAACAATGTTGCCCAGTGCTAAATCGTCTTCATTTTTTAAGACACCTGCAATACAGGCAGCAAGCTCAGGTAAACTGGTACCAATAGCAATAATTGTTAAACCAATAACCAGATCAGAAAGACCAAAATATTTGGCAATATCAACCGCCGAACCCACTAGAAAGTGTGAGCTAATTGGTAGCAAAATCATGCCGACCACAAGCCATAATACTGCCGAACGCGTGCTGACATTATCGGGCACATCTTCACAGGCTTCACTAACAAAAGGGTCATCTTGATTTTTTGCTCGCAATGAAATGATCACTAATCCGGCAATAAATACGGCAAAAGCAAGTATTAAAGCAATCCCTTCGGCGAATGAAAAATAGTTGTCTGAAAATACATACCACGCGCCAATCGATACGATTAACACAAGTGGCATTTCGCGTTTTAGCGTCATTGAAGAAACAGACAGAGGACGTAATAGGGCCGTGACGCCCAGTACAAGCAGAATGTTGGTAATATTAGAGCCAATAGCGTTTCCGACAGCGGTATCTGTTTTGTTTGCAAGTGCTGCAGATGCCGACACCATCATTTCAGGTGCTGATGACCCCATAGCCACAACCGTTAAACCGATAATTAGGGTGGGGATCCCCATATTTTTTGCCAGCGCGGCTGCCCCATAAACAAAACGATCGGCACTCCAAACGAGTGCTGCAAAACCAATAATTAAAATGACAAAAGAAGTCACCATTGTGATACGCCAATATTACTTAAACAGATGACTGCAAATAGTAACAAAACCGAACCTGAAAGTATAAGTAAAAGAATGAGCTGGCAATGATTAAGGGCGGTGTTGTTACAATCTTAATTTAAGCGGGGGTTAAGCCATACGTTATTAGTCTTAGATTCATTTGATAGTAAATATTACAAAATTTTACGATTTGTTTTTTCCATCTTGACTAAAAAACCCTTAAAATGGCAGAACTAGTGAAAAAAGTTATGGAGAGCGACTTGTCGCAATCAATAGTAGAAATCAAGGATGTAACCTTTTCACGGGGCGATAGAATCATATATAAAAATATGAGTTTTAACATTCCGAAAGGCAAAATAACCGCTATCATGGGACCCAGCGGCATTGGTAAAACCACCATGTTGCGTTTAATTGGCGGTCAACTTAAGCCTGATTCTGGTGACATTTTATTTGAGGGCAACAGTATTCCAAGCATGTCGCGCAAGGAGCTGTACGCTGCCCGAACCAAAATGAGTATGCTGTTTCAAAGCGGCGCTTTATTTACCGATATGTCTGTATTTGACAATATCGCTTTTCCTTTGCGTGAACATACTCAACTTAGTGAAGATCTTATTCGCCTTGTCGTGCTCATGAAATTACAAGCGGTTGGTTTGCGTGGTGCGCAAGACTTAATGCCTTCAGAGTTATCTGGAGGAATGGCACGCCGTGCGGCGTTAGCGCGCTCTATTGCGCTTGACCCCGAACTTATCATGTATGATGAGCCATTCGCTGGCCAAGACCCAATTTCAATGGGGGTGTTGGTTAAATTAATAAAGTCATTAAACCAAGTGTTAGGTTTATCTTCATTAATTGTGACGCACGATGTGACAGAGGTACTCAGTATTGCTGATCATGTCATTATTATTGCTGATCAAGGCGTGATTGGTGAAGGCTCGCCTGAGCAAATGCTAAATCATCAATCAGAGCTCGTTCAGCAGTTCTTAAAAGGGTTGTCGGATGGTCCTGTCCCATTTCATTATCCTGCTCCTGCGTATGAAGAAGAGTTGTTAGGGGTACACCATGCTTGATCTATTACAGAGGTTAGGTCACAAAACGCTAGGGCGTTTTGCTGCGCTTGGTCGCTCTACGCAAATGCTGTTTGGCGCTTTGGTGAGTGTGCCAAACGTTAAAAAAGGCACGCCATTACTGATCCGCCAATTGTATATGGTGGGGTCACAGTCATTACTCATTATCATGGTATCTGGCTTATTTATCGGTATGGTGCTCGCGCTGCAGGGCTTCACCGTATTAGTTGGCTATGGCGCCGAAGACAGTTTAGGTCCCTTAGTGGCGCTGAGTTTGCTTCGTGAGTTAGGGCCTGTTGTCACCGCTTTGTTATTTGCAGGTCGAGCAGGCAGTGCGCTGACCGCTGAAATTGGTTTAATGAAAGCCACAGAACAATTATCAAGCTTAGAAATGATGGCGATAGACCCACTGAAACGCATTATTGCACCGCGTTTTTGGGCGGGTTTTATAAGCATGCCATTGTTGGCTCTTATTTTTTCTGCCGTCGCTATTATTGGGGCGCATTTAGTAGGGGTTGATTGGCTAGGTGTTGACTCAGGTAGTTTCTGGTCGATTATGCAATCACAAGTGTCATTTCAAGAAGACATTGTAAATGGCATGATTAAAAGTTTTGTTTTTGCCATGATTGTGACGTGGATTGCGCTTTACAAAGGCTATGACTGTATTCCTACTTCTGAGGGGATCAGCAAAGCGACAACAGAAACCGTTGTGCACTCGTCACTGGCAGTTTTAGGTTTTGACTTTATTTTAACAGCGGTAATGTTTACCAGCTAATTAGGGTATAAAGATGAATTCACGGAAATTAGAAATTTTAGTTGGCTTTTTTGTAGCCCTTGGTATTGCTGCGTTTGCTTTATTAGCATTTAAAGTGGCTAACGCTGGCATTAGTGGTAACGGTGAAACTTACCAACTGAATGCAAAGTTTGAAAATATTGGCTCTTTAAAAGCCCGTGCCCCAATTAAAGTCGGGGGCGTGGTGATTGGACGCGTTGAGTCTATTTCAATTCACCCAAAAGAGTTTGTGCCAGTGGTTAATATGGCCATTGACGCCAATTATTTATGTAAGTTTTCAGACACAACGTCTATCTCTATCTTAACATCAGGGATTTTAGGTGAGCAGTATTTGGGGATTAATCCTGTTATTGCACCGCAATCTGCTGAACAACGTTGTATGGGTGAAGATGTGACTGTGGATGAGCAAGATGCAGGATTGGATGATTTGTTCGGTGTTGAAAGTAGAGCGCTCGCCGATGGTGACTTTATTACCGATACAAAATCAGCGTTAGTATTAGAAGAGTTGATTGGTCAGTTCTTATTCAACCAGGGTGGTGAATAATTATGTTTAAGAAATTTTTAATCTGTTTGGCTGTGGTATTTGCGTTTAATACACAGGCCGCTGAACCCGCGGTTGATTTAAAAGACCCTTATAAAATGGTGCGTAAAGTGTCTGATAACACTTTTGCAAGAATCACCAACGATCAACCACTAATAGAGAAAGACAAAGAGTATCTTCGTACCATTGTTGAAGAAGAGTTAATGCCCTACATTGATTACAAATACGCGGCATTGCGTGTATTGGGTAATCATGTCTCAAAAGTGCGTGCGATTGAAGATAAAGAAGAAAAAGCCAAAGCGATTAAAGAGCTTCAGCGCTTTATCGATGTATTTCAAAAATATTTGATTGCCACATACGCCGGTGTGTTTACTCAGTACACCAATCAAAGTGTCGAGTTTGCACCTGCGCAGCCGTTTAAAGGCCAAGATGTTGTCGTTGTAAAAACGAAGATTGTTGAACCAGGTAAACCTGATATTAAAATCGATTTTAAAGTACGCGAAGACAGAGATGGAAATTGGCGTGCATACGATATGATTGCTGAAGGCATCAGTTTACTTGATGCTAAGCAAAGCGAAATGCAAGGTATCCTTCGCCAGCAAGGTATTGAGTATGTGAGTGACTTACTTGAGCAAAAGAGCCAGCTACCTGTTCAGTTTAGAGGCGAAGGTGGTGATGAGTAAAATATCGATTACTCAGCTTGAAGATAACCAGTTTCGAGTCAGTGGTGAACTGACTCGAAATTCAATCGGCCATGAACGCCTTCTTAACGCTAAGCCAGAATCTAAGCATAAAACATGGTATTTTGACCTTTCTGATGTATCGAGGGTTGACACAGCGGGCTTAGCTTGGTTAATTCACTCTTTCGCAGAATTAAAGCAGCAAGGTATTCGCCTTGAACTGCAAAATACACCTGAGCAATTGCAAAAATTAATGCAGTTGGGACAGGTCACAAACTTATTTGAGTGAGATTTATGGAAACAAGCCAAGTCGAAACGTTATTACGCGACGAACTAAAATTAGATGAAGTCATTGTTAAAGCAAATGGTAGCCACTATGAAGTGATTGCAGTGGGTGAGTGTTTTGACGGTTTAACTCGCGTTAAAAAACAGCAATTGGTGTATGCCCCGTTAATGTCAACTATCTCAGACGGTACAATTCATGCGGTGTCAATTAAAGCATTCACACCCACTGAATGGAAACGCGAACAAAAATTCATTTTACCTCAATAGTCGTAGGCTCCACTTATGGATCAATTCGTTATTCAAGGTGGTACCTCACTGGCAGGTGAAGTTACTATCTCTGGCGCTAAAAATGCCGCTCTTCCAATTCTTTTTGCTGCGCTTTTAGGGCAGGGTAAAAGTACTTTTAGCAATGTGCCTCGTTTACGCGATATTGGTACCACAGAGGCTTTATTAAAGACCTTAGGTGCTAATGTTGAATGGCAACAAGATACGCTGGTTATCGACGGTGCAACCGTTAATAAAACACTCGCTCCGTATGAGTTAGTAAAGCAAATGCGTGCATCAGTGCTTGCACTTGGCCCGCTTGTGGCACGTTTTGGTGAAGCACAAGTATCGCTGCCTGGCGGCTGTGCGATAGGTGCACGTCCTGTTGATATCCATATCCAAGGCCTTGAGCGTATGGGGGCGGTTATCAAAGTAGAAAACGGCTACATTAACGCCAAAGTAGACGGTCGTTTGAAAGGCGCTGAAATTTTCATGGAAATGGTAAGTGTAGGGGCCACAGAAAATTTATTGATGGCAGCGACACTGGCTGATGGCAAAACGGTGCTTGAGAATGCAGCACGTGAGCCTGAAATCACGGATCTTGCTAACTGTTTAATTGCCATGGGGGCAAAGATAACCGGAGCCGGTACGAGCCGAATTGAAGTTGAAGGTGTCGAATCACTGTCAGGCTGCGAGTACAGTATTTTACCTGACCGTATCGAAACGGGCACTTTTTTGGTTGCTGCTGCGATGGCCGGTGGTGAAGTGCTTTGTAAAAACACCGATCACCATAGCCTTGACCCTGTTATTGAGAAACTGCGTGCGACAAATGCATTCGTAGAAGTAACCGATAACAGTATTTACTTAGATATGCGTGGCCGTGAATTAAAAGCGGTGAATATTAAGACCATGCCACATCCTGGCTTCCCAACAGACATGCAAGCACAATTTACCGCGCTTAATGTTGTGGCGAAGGGCAGTGCAACAATTACCGAAACGATATTTGAAAATCGTTTTATGCATGTCCCTGAGTTACAGCGTATGGGAGCCAATATCCGCTTAGAGGGCAACACGGCGATTTGTGGTGATACCGAAAGGTTATCGGGTGCACAAGTGATGGCAACGGATTTACGTGCGTCAGCCAGTCTTATACTGACGGGGATTGTGGCACAAGGTGAAACAATCGTTGATAGAATCTATCACGTTGACCGTGGTTATCAACGCATAGAAGATAAGCTCAGTGCATTGGGTGCTAATATTAAGCGTCGTTCGAGTTAAGAACAGCACTGCTTGTTTAAAAAAAGGCCTATATTATATAGGCCTTTTTTATTGCTATAACTTGGTTTCGAGTTCTGCGACGGTGACCATTATTTTTAGAATCTTGCCATCACGGTACAGCTCAAATTCAATTTCTTTACCCGGCTCTGTATTGCCTATTTTCTCAAGCACTTGCTGTGGGTTTGCAACCGATAATCCGGCAATTTTAATGACAATATCTTGCTCTTTTATACCCGCTTGCCATGCAGGACCAAGGGGATCTAGGTTATTTATACGCATACCCGTTACTGGAGTGTAGCTGTCGCTTACATCTTTTCCGGTGCTGTCCACAGCGGTTCCAGTAAAGCCTAGATAACCACGGACGACACGGCCATGTTTAATTAGCTTTTCCATAATATCTTTTGCAAGAGAGTAGGGCACAGCAAAGAAGATACCTTGAATATCTAAGTTTTCACGGGTTTTAAATTGCGCAGATGTGATACCCACAAGGTCGCCTCGTGAGTTAACTAATGCTCCCCCTGAGTTCCCCACATTTATGGCCGCATCCATTTGTAATAGGTTATTGTAGGGGCTGTCGGTGATCTTTTGTTTGCCGGTTGCGCTAATAATCCCTTGGGTAATTGTTTGACCTAAATTGAGTGGGTTACCAATTGCGAGCACAACATCGCCTACTCGGGGCTTGAAGTTATCGTTAACAGGGATCACAGGTAAATGATCAGAATTTATTTTTAGGAGGGCTAAATCAGTTATGGTATCAAAACCAATTAGTTGAACGTCGTAAAAGCGACGGCCATCGGTTAAGATCACAATAATTTGGTCCGCATTATTGATCACATGGTAATTGGTTAATATGTAGCCATCTTGCGACATGATCACGCCAGATCCTAACTCTTGAATCGTATTTTGACGTTTGTATCGCGGTTGGTTTGAAATGCTCTCAGAAAAGATGGTCACCACCGAAGGAGCGGCTCTTTGCACAGCGCTAGAAAAGCTCATATGCTCAGACGACATCGCGGCTGGTAAGTTTACATTAGGAAAAAGTGCGCTGCGTAAACTGGGGCTAAATAACACCACCAAAAAAGCAATCCCTAATCCGGTAAAAAGTGGCGGAAGAATAAATTTAAATAGTTTTAGCACAATATTCTTATTATCAGTGAGCAATCCCCTAATGATGGCACAAAAAAAATAACAGCGGCAAGCACCGCTGTTATTTTTTCATGATTTATCAATTAAGTTTACTGGATCAGAACAAAAACAAGCTCTCTGCCGCGTTTCACACCGAGTACGATGTTACCTTGCGTGTTTTCGATAATTTTATTCATGTCACGAATATTCTCAACACGTTGGCGGTTCACTTGCATGATCACATCACCTTCTTCTAAGCCCACACGTGCGGCAGGTGAACGTGCTTCTACTGAGGCAACTTCAACACCTTTCCCATCGCTCTTTTGCGTGTTTTCAAGCGTTGCGCCTTGGAATGCAGGGTGTGTTTCTTCACCTGCTGAAACAGAAGTCGCGGCGCCATCAAGTGTGACATTTACTATTTTCACTTTGCCATCACGATAGATACCGAGCTTCACTTTTTTGCCTTCACCTAGGGTCGCAATTTTACTGCGTAGTTCGTGGAAGCCACTGATCTCAGTACCATCAACACTAATAATAACATCTCCAGCTTTTATGCCCGCTTTACTCGCTGCGGTGTCATCCATTACCTGCATGACATAGGCACCTTGCTTAACATCAAGCTTTTGCGCTTTTGCAAGCCCTGCATCCAACGGACGGCCTGAAATACCGAGTGAGCCACGGCGTACCTCACCGTGTTCAATAATTTGATCAACAAGGTTTTTCATCATTGTTGATGGAATGGCAAAGCCAATTCCCACGTTACCGCCAGAGGCACCTAAAATTGCGGTGTTAATACCGATTAACTCGCCGTTTAGATTAACAAGCGCGCCTCCCGAGTTACCTTGATTAATCGCAGCATCGGTTTGGATGAAATCTTCATAGCCCTCTATATTTAGACCACTGCGGCCAAGGGCACTTACGATCCCAGAGGTTACAGTGTGGCTTAAACCAAACGGGTTACCAATCGCGACAGCAAAATCACCGACGCGAAGCTTATCTGAATCTGCAATTTTTAAAGCGGTTAAATCCTCAGCATCGATTTGTAACAAGGCAATATCAGACTCTTTGTCACTGCCAATTTTTGTTGCTTCATACTCACGGCCATCTTCAAGCGTGACCACCATTTTTTCGGCATCTTCAACAACGTGATTATTGGTCACTACATAACCTTCATCGGCATCGATAATCACACCAGAACCAAGACCACTAAATTGACGCTTTTGACTGCCCCCACGCGGCACACCAAAAAAGTCATCGAAAGGGGTTGCTCTACGGCGGACTTCTTTAGACCCTGATACTTGAATACTCACGACGCCTGGGGTGATCTGTTCAAGCATTGGTGCGAGCGTTGGCAGTTGTTGACCATTGACAGCCACCGGAAGTTTGGCCATTGAAATACCAGGGGTTAACAATAAGCTAGTAGATAAAATAGCAGCACTAATAACAGATAATTTCATTTTCATAGTCTGGGTTTACTCCACTTCAGAGATAAAGCAAAAACTAAAAAGGGCTGCACAAGCAGCCCTTTTCTTCGTTTAGATATAAAGCTGTTATATCTAAAGACTATGGGGTCAAAAAAAAGTTCATCAAGAGGCTTTAGAATGTTCTGAAACTTTATTTGAACCAGCAAATAGACCTGTTTCACCTACTACATAGTCGGCTGGCTGCGCTTCTGCGTTTGAGCGATCGCTTTGGCGGTCTTGTAATGAATGTTGTAATTGCTCCGTGGTTTCTTTTGAAAAAAACGGCTCATTAGGGTGCTGCTTTTTATCTGTTAGGAGTAACTTATTTGTTTCTTCAACATGATTGAGCAATTGATCGTAGTTGTCTTTCATTTTTGAAACCAGTTTGCCAGTGCTGGCAAGGTGATCGGCAACGTCTTGACGATATTGTTCAAGTGCATTGTTGGCTTGTTCTACTTGATGCTCTAGCTCGTCTTGTTTAAATTGCTTTTTGGTTACAAATGCACCAATAAAGAATGCTGCGATTGCAACGATGATTAAAATACCTACCCAGGTAATTGTGCCCATAAATCCACCCCTTTGGGAAAAATAACTAAAACTTATGCCTTAAAAGCATTTATAGTCCAATCTTTATTAAAATATGCTTAATTTGATTGTGAAATCATACTGCGGGCTAATATACCCTGAGATACGATGCGTGTTAATATACTGTGCAAATTTAACTGTGTTTTATTGTAACGACCTATGACTCCTTGGCAGAAATACCAACAAGATTTACAACGTGAAGACTTCGTACATGATGCAGCGCAAGAAAATGCGGTTCGTCATTTGCAAAGACTCTATGATGACTTAACTGCTGACAAGCCAGCCGCCAAGGGATGGTTTGCCAAGCTCTTTTCTAAAGATAGCACGCCAGCTATAAAAGGGCTTTATTTTTGGGGCGGTGTTGGTAGAGGTAAGACCTATTTGGTTGATACATTTTACGAAGCACTGCCTACTGAGCGTAAAATGCGTGTGCACTTTCACCGGTTTATGCACCGTGTACATGATGAGCTTAAAAAGTTAAAAAACACCAGTAATCCACTGAACGTCGTTGCTGATATCTTTAAGTCGGAGACAGATATTATTTGTTTCGATGAGTTTTTTGTACAAGATATCACGGATGCAATGTTGCTAGGCGGCCTGATGGAAGCCTTGTTCGAGCGCGGTATTGTGCTTGTGGCAACGTCGAATATTGTTCCGGATGAGCTATATAGAAATGGCTTGCAGCGTGCGCGATTCTTACCAGCAATTGAATTAGTAAAAGCAAATACTGAAATAGTAAATGTTGATTCAGGGGTTGATTACCGTTTACGGACCTTAGAGCAGGCCGAAATTTTTCATAGTCCGCTCGATGCGCAAGCAGACGCAAACTTATTTGAATACTTTGATAAGCTTTCACCTGAGCCCGGCATTTTAGATACCGCTATTGAAATAGAAGGGCGCATGATAAAAACCCGTAAAGTGTCTGATTGTATCGTGATGTTTGATTTTAGCGAGTTGTGTGAAACAGCCCGTAGTCAGGTCGACTATATGGAGATCAGCCGTTTATACAACACCGTCATACTCTCGAATGTAAAAGCATTAGGACAAGCAAATGACGATGCCGCACGTCGTTTTATTGCATTGGTTGATGAGTTTTACGAGCGCAATGTGACGCTTATTATTTCTGCAGAAAAACCGATCACTGAACTTTACAGTGAAGGTAACTTAAACTTTGAATTTAAGCGCTGTATTAGCCGATTACAAGAAATGCAGTCGCTCGAATATTTAGCGCGAGAGCATTTAGCATAGTCATTGTTGAGTTGTTTTTTGTGAGTTTTCAGAAATTAGCCACTTGAGATGACGCTTTCTTTATAAATAAGTTGATAAAAAAGCCATCGCTCACATTAAGTGCGTAAATATTATTTCTGATTTCTGATTTCTGATTTCTGATTTCTGATTTCTGATTTCTGATTTCTTAGAATAAAAAACAACCATCATCTAGCAATGTGGTTTAAGTGCTGGTATACTCCCGCGTCTGCCACGTTGCGTTCTATTGCCAGATATTAGTTTAGCCTCTAATTGATGGCGCAAAGTCTTAAACTCGAAGGGGTTAAAGCATTCAACTTAGAGCGGTAATTAAAAATAATTACCTGTGGTTTTAAATTAAAAAACATTGGATTTTAATAAATGAAAACGTTTGTTGCTAAGCCAGAAACAGTAAAACGTGACTGGTACGTAGTTGACGCTGAAGGTAAAACTTTAGGTCGCATCGCTACTGAAATCGCTCGTCGCCTACGCGGTAAGCATAAAGCTGAGTACACTCCTCACGTAGATACTGGTGATTACATCATCGTTATCAACGCAGAGAAAGTTACTGTTACTGGTAATAAAGCAAAAGACAAAATGTACCACTCACATACTGGTTTCCCAGGTGGTCTTAAGTCTACTACTTTCGACAAGCTTCAAGCTGCAAAGCCTGAAATGATCATCGAAAAAGCTGTTAAAGGCATGTTGCCACGTGGTCCTTTAGGCCGCGCTATGTACCGTAAACTTAAAGTTTACGCGGGTACTGAGCACAACCATGCTGCACAACAGCCTCAGGTTCTAGACATTTAAGGAGCACTATCATGGCAAATCAATACTACGGTACAGGTCGTCGTAAAAGTTCAAGTGCTCGCGTATTCTTACGCCCAGGCACTGGTAACATCGTAATTAACAAGCGCTCTCTAGAAGAGTACTTCGGTCGTGAAACTGCTCGCATGGTTGTTCGTCAAGCATTAGAGCACGTTGAAATGACTGAAAAGTTTGACTTACACATCACTGTTTCAGGTGGTGGTACTACTGGTCAAGCTGGTGCTATCCGTCACGGTATCACTCGTGCACTTATGGAGTTTGACGAGTCATTACGTCCTACACTTCGTAAAGCAGGCTTCGTTACTCGTGATGCGCGTAAAGTTGAACGTAAGAAAGTGGGTCTTAAGAAAGCTCGTAAGCGTCCACAATTCTCAAAACGTTAATATTTACGTTTATCAGAATTTCAAAAACCCAGCTTCGGCTGGGTTTTTTGTTTTCAGCTATTTCTTCTAGGAATTAGACGTTAGAAATTAGAAGTTAGAAATTAGAAGTTAGAAGTTAGAAGTTAGAAGTTAGAAGTTAGAAGTTAGAAGTTAGAAGTTAGAAGTTAGAAGTTAGAAGTTAGAAGTTAGAAGTTAGAAGTTAGAAATTAGACGTTAGAAATTAGACGTTAGATCACACACATAAAAAGCGTGTTTGAGGTTAAAGTAATTTATTTTGTTCTAACCACTAACCACTAACCACTAACCACTAACCACTAACCACTAACCACTAACCACTAAATTTACGATTACTGATGTGAATAGGGATCAAACAGAGAAAGTTGTAACCTGCGTATGGTCCATTTTTTTCGTTCGATATTTAACCGGTCTTGGCAATTCCTTCGTATTACATTAAAAAAACTTCACGATTTCGCAAAATAAGCTCAAATCCATCAGTTAATTGATGAATTTTTTTGCTACAATTGGGGGGCAAGTAATGTGAGTGAGTTCAACAACAGCTAATGCAGATTTCTGTTTCCTCTTAGTGAGGTTGATCTTGGTCAGTATATTGTTTTTTATATGCGTTATCATAACCAACGGCTTCATACTCGAGCTTACCCAAATTAATAATTCATTAAATGGGGTTTATTCGAGCATGGGACTGTGAATAACCTTGTTTTAATCAAGGGTTTTAATTATGATCGCGTCTATTTTAAAATTTCTAAAAATTAACCTGCTGTAACTGATGTTCTCAATATGGCAAGTGTTGGGAATCATAGTGGAGATAAGTGGATGAGCAATGCGCCTGTAGACAATGGCCGACGTCGCTTTTTAACCATAGCTACCTCTGTTGTTGGTGGTGTTGGTGCGGCTGGGGCTGCTGTTCCTTTTATTGCGTCTTGGAATCCAAGTGAGCGAGCTAAATCTGCGGGTGCGCCTGTAGAAGTAGATATCAGCAAGCTTGAGCCAGGACAATTAATTCGTGTTGAGTGGCGAGGAAAACCTGTTTGGGTTATCAATCGTACACCAAAAATGCTTGAGCAGATGAAAGCTCACGAGGGGCAACTTCGTGATCCAGCGTCTGAAGAGCCTCAACAACCTGAATCATCAACGAACGAATACCGTTCGCAACGTCCAGAAATTTTCGTTGCTGTTGGTATTTGTACGCACTTAGGTTGTTCACCAAGCTTCTTACAAGGTGGCTTTGGTGAGAAAGTTGAAGGCACAGATGATGGTTTCTTCTGTCCGTGTCACGGTTCTAAATTTGATATGGCGGGTCGTGTATTCCAATCTGTACCTGCACCATTGAATCTAGAGATTCCTCCGTATACCTTCCTTGATGACACGACTATTTTAGTCGGTGAAGAAAAAGGAGCGGCGTAATGTTTGGTAAAATTATTGGTTGGATCGACGATCGTATTCCAATGACTCGTGTTTGGAACATGCACATTGCACAGTATCCAGCACCTAAAAACTTTAACTTCTGGTACTTCTTTGGCTCATTAGCTATGTTAGTGCTTGTTAACCAGATCGTAACAGGCATTTGGTTAACAATGAACTTTGTACCATCAGCTGAAGGTGCATTCGCATCAGTAGAATACATCATGCGTGATGTTGAATACGGTTGGTTACTTCGTTACCTACACTCGACAGGTGCATCAGCGTTCTTTATCGTTGTTTATCTGCACATGTTCCGTGGCATGATCTACGGTTCTTACCAAAAACCACGTGAGTTACTGTGGTTGTTCGGTATGTTCATCTTCTTAGCGCTAATGGCTGAAGCTTTCATGGGTTACTTACTACCTTGGGGACAAATGTCGTTCTGGGGTGCGCAGGTAATCATTTCACTGTTCGGTGCGATTCCGGTTATTGGTGATGATTTAACGCTTTGGATCCGTGGTGACTACGTAATTTCGGGTGCGACGCTTAACCGCTTCTTTGCACTACACGTAATCGCGCTTCCTTTAGTTATCGTTATCTTAGTGTTCTTACACATTGTTGCGTTACACGAAGTGGGTTCAAACAACCCAGACGGTGTTGAAATTAAGCGTAAGAAAGGCTCTGTGGCTGAAGAAGATAAGCCTAAATTTAAATTCCACGAGTATTACACCAACAAGAAAGACATTGTTGATGCAATTCCGTTCCACCCTTACTACACAGTTAAAGATATTGTGGGTGTGGTTGGTTTCTTAATCTTATTCTGTTGGGTTGTATTCTTTATGCCTGCGATGAATGGTTTCTTCTTAGAAGCGCCAAACTTCGAAGCAGCGAACCCACTGAAAACACCTGAGCACATTTTCCCTGTTTGGTACTTTACGCCATTCTATGCGATTCTGCGCGCTATCCCAGATAAACTAATTGGTGTTATCGCGATGGGTGCATCTATCGTAGTGCTTGCGTTACTACCTTGGATTGACCGTGGTTCGGTTCGTTCTATTCGTTATCGTTGTGGCTTACACAAGTTAAACATTGCTCAATTCGTGGTAACGTTTGTTATCTTAGGTTGGGTTGGTGCAACACCACAAACTGATTTCAAAACGCTGTTATCGCAAATCACGACTGTGACATACTTTATGTTCTTCGTATTGTTATTTGTTTACAGCAAGAACGAGAAAACTAAGCCATTACCAACGAGGTTGACGAAATGATGAAAAAGCTAATTATCGGTTTATTCGCATTGTTGCCAACGTTGACGATGGCAGCAGGTCCTTCGGTTCCTTTAATGGACGCGAACATTGACCTAAAAGACAATGCGTCTTTGCAACGTGGTGCTAAATTGTTCATGAACTACTGTCTTGGTTGTCACCAAATGCAGTATCAACGTTATGAGCGTACGTTCCGCGATATCGGTATTCCTACTGAAATTGGTCAAGAGCAACTTATTTTTGACGGTTCAAAAGTAGGTAGCCACATCAAGAATGCAATTGCGAAAGATGACGCAGCTAAATGGTTTGGCGCAGCGCCACCGGACTTAACGCTTGTAGCGCGAGTTCGTGGTACTGACTGGATCTATACGTATCTGAAGTCATTTTATAAAGATGAATCTCGCCCGTTTGGTGTAAACAACATTGTTTTCCCATCGGTAGGTATGCCGCACGTTCTTCAAGAACTACAAGGTTTACCGACACCTATCACTGAAGAAGTCGAGGAACATGGTCACACAGTGACTAAGGTTGTTGGCACTGAAACAGATGGTACAGGTGAAATGAGTGACGACGAGTACGATCGTGCTGCTCGTGACTTAACTAACTTCTTAGCTTACGTAGGCGAACCGTCACGTTTAGAGTCAGAAGCGTTAGGTCTTAAGGTAATTGGTTTCTTAGTGATTCTATTTATCTTGGCATTCATGCTGAAGAAAGAATACTGGAGAGATGTTCACTAATTCTGGACGTTTTGAAAGGTAATTTTGTGATAGGGGCTTAAGCCCCTATTGCTGTTTTTGTAATATAATGGAGGTAGGCATGGCCGTAGCTGCCAATAAGCGCCCTGTAATGACCCTGTTTTCTGGTGCTAACTGTATGTATAGCCATCAAGTACGCATTGTACTTGCTGAAAAAGGTGTAAGTGTTGACATTCACCTGGCTGAAAAGGATAACCTGCCAGAAGCACTTCATGAAATTAACCCTTACGGTACAGTACCCACACTGATCGATCGTGAGCTTGGTTTATATCAGGCAAACATCATCATGGAATACCTTGATGAACGTTTTCCTCATCCTCCACTAATGCCTGTTTATCCGGTTATGCGTGGCCGTAGTCGCTTAATGATGCACCGTATTGATACTGATTGGTACAGCTTAGCGAATAAAATCACAAGCGGTAGCAGTGAAGCAGCACAAGCACGTAAAGAGCTAACTGAAGCATTACTTGCAATTGCACCAATCTTCTCTGAAGCGCCTTATTTCATGAGCGAAGAATTCAGCTTAGTTGATTGTTATTTAGCACCGCTATTATGGCGTTTACCTGAACTGGGCATTGAGCTTTCAGGTTCGGGAGCTAAAGAACTTAAAGAATACATGCTGCGTTTATTTGAGCGTGAATCTTTCCAAGCTTCATTGACTGAAGCAGAGCGTGAGATCCGTTTATAATGACGCCAAATCGTCCTTATTTACTACGCGCTTTCTTTGATTGGATTGTTGATAATCAGTGTACACCGCACCTTGTTGTGAACGCTGATTTTCCTGCTGTACAAGTACCAACGCAATTTGTTCAAGACGGTCAAATTGTCTTAAACATTAGCCCATCGGCAGTTACAAACTTTGCTATGGATAACCAACAGCTAAGCTTTAATGCCCGCTTTGGTGGTCAACCGATGCAAGTGTATGTGCCTATGGGGGCTGTGCTCGCAATTTATGCACGTGAGAATGGTGAAGGGACTGTATTTACTGCAGAAGAATTCATCGAGGACGAAGAAGAGTTTGCTCCGGTATTAGAAAGTGTTGAAACGCCTGACGATATTTCGCCAGATGATGAGCCACCTGCTAAGCCTGAGAAAAAGAAGGGTGCTCACTTACGAGTGATCAAGTAGCCTTTTCAAATGCTCAAAAAAAACCCGCTTAAATGCGGGTTTTTTATTAATGAATATTGAGTGATTAACTATAAATACTCAAACACCTTAATGACACGCTCTACACCTGAGATGTTACGGGCAACATCAACCGCTAAATTAGCCTCCGTATCGCTCACTAAGCCCATTAAAAATACCTCGCCATTCTCTGTGACAACTTTAATGTTATTGGCACTGATGTTCTCTGCGGTAATAAGCTGCGTTTTAACTTTTGAGGTTAACCACGAATCGTGAGTTTGCGTACTCATGCCTATATTTGAGCTGATGCGAATTTGATTATGAATTTTACGAATACCGTCAACACCTTCGATTGCTCGTTGCGCTTCGTCTTTCATTTCTTGGTTGGCGACTTGGCCTATCATCAGCACAATGCCATTAACGCTAACAACATTTACATTCGCGTATTTATGTATGCGCTCGTTTTCACTCAGTGCGATAGAGCTTTTTATTTCGATATTATTATCGTCAATTTGCGAGCCAATAGTACGACGGTCATTGGCCGCAGTGACAGCACCTGCGGTACCAGCAACAACTGCAGCTGCACAGCCTTGCAGCAATAAAATGGTACCAAGTACAATAAGAGACTGTTTAAACATTAATTTTCTTCCTGTGGGAATAAGGTTAAATCGATAAGCTCGCTCAGGCAGTGCAAGTTCACTAAATGAGATTCAACAATGCGGCTAGGGCGTTTTGATGGCACGCGGATTTCAACATCGTTAGGGCCAAGCAAGCCAACTAATTCACCCCCATCGTCACCTACTAACACAATCACTTTCATATCGCGAGTTAAGGCCGCTTCTACGGCAGAAATTATTTGCTTTTCATTACCATTGACGGCGATAGCTAGCAGTAAGTCACCTTGTTGTGCGAAAGCACGGATTTGCCTTGCAAAGGTTTCGTGATCATCAATATTGTTGTTGGGACCTAAGTTAACTTGCTCCTGTGCCAAGGCTACTGCAGGTAGACACGGACGCTCAGTTTCGTAAAAGTTAATTAATAAACCAGCCATATGTTGTGCAAGCATATGGCAACTCGCGGTACCACAGCATAACAATTTATTACCATTGATAAGGCTTTGTGCAATGGTAAATGCCGCTGATTCAAGGGCGCTTGGGAGCACCTCGCCAGCCGCAATTTGAACTTGAATATTCTCGGTGAAAATCTTTTTTATTGTATCTTGCATAACCTACCAATTAAGCCGACGCCAAGCGGCGTTAGTACACATTTTTAAACCAGTTTATTTCGCTATTTAGTTCACCTGTTATGGCAACATAATCAATTCGCATAGCCTGATTTGATAATTTTTTTTCAGCAAGGTAATGGGCGATCGTTCGTCTAAGCCGTTGCTGTTTTTGCTTACTGAGCGCGTAATTTGCACCACCGCGAAGTTTGTTTTTTCTAAATTTCACTTCAACAAACACCAAGGTTTGCCCTTCGCGCATAATGAGATCAAGCTCACCATATTGGCATAAATAATTACGCCCAATGGCTGTTAGGCCATATTGCTTTAAATACTGCTCAGCCTGTTGTTCATAGTACAGGCCTTTTTCGCGGCTATTGTGCCACAATTGTTTAAACCACGACATGCTTTCATCCTTGTGCTGTCGTTACTTAATCAGCCGAATTAATCCCTGTTGCCGATTGCATAAATAACGGAATCGGTTGCTCTGTTGCTAATTCAACGGCAATGATTTGTTTGTTTTTGTACTGCGCCCAATCTAACGTACGGGTAACATACCCATTCGTTTCAATACTTAATTCGCCACTGATGCCAGCAAAACGTTTTCCTTGAATCATACTTAGTTGCTTAACATCACCTAATAGGCTGGTTGCATCATATGCCATGGCAAATAAGCGCTGACTTATATCTGTATTTTCAGGCCATAAGCGTTCGTATTGCTGACGCAAGTTATGCTGCTTTATCTGACCGTCAAGCATCCAAGGTAGTTCAGTAAAATACAGCCCTTCTAGATCACCTTTATCGGTACTGTCTATTTGTTTGCTATGGCTTTTAGAGCTTGCGTATAGCGGAATACGATCTGCGAAAGTACTTACATTAACATCTAAGTACGGTTTGATGAGGCGAGTTTCAGTTGCATCACCTAAAATATAAATAACATCAATATCGCTACGCGAGCGAGTTTCACTTTCGACTTCTTGCTTAAAGAGCGACTTAACCACTTGGATCCGCTCTTTACTTTGGTCCACTTCTAACAAGCCCGTGATAGTTTTTGGCATGTCATCTTTACCTGCGTAAAAACCAACTTGTGGTTTCACTTCACTGTAACGTTGCCATTGTTGGTTAAAGTACTCAACGAGGCGCTGGCCGTTACTGTTGTTTGGAGCAAGTAGCATTGGCTTTTGGTAACCAGCGGTTAAAAAGCGCTCTAATGCTTGTTGTATTTCGTGTTCAGGGCTTAATGCAAAGAAAAAATGCTGCTGTGAGATACGCTCACCCTCAAAACTATTAAGATGCATAACAGGGTAATCAATCAGCGTTTGTGCTGTGCTTAGCTTTTCAATATTACTTTTAAGCAATGGGCCAATCACAAAGTCAGCTTTAAATTCACTGAGTTTTAAGCTGATTTCAGCGGCAGAAAGTGATTCATCAATAAACAGTGTTTGTTCAAGTGGATGAGTATCAAGTGCGGCAAGTACACCCGCTTTTAATGCGTCGCCTAAGCGTTCGTTAGCGCCTGATAGTGGAATAAGCACCGCTAAACGATTGACATTAAGAGGCTCAACTTGCACAAGCTCAGTGACTTTCTTAGGTAAAATCTCTGCTGCAGGGTGACCTGGATAGCGTCGCATCCAGTTATTCATCGCTTGATGCAATTCAACCGGCGCCCCTAAATACACTTGGTGATAAAGCGCCAGATTAACCCAACCTTGTTGTACCACCGAGCCGCGATTAAAGCGCTCAAGCGCATAAGAAGATAGTTGAGTAAGGCTTGCCCATAAGTCTTTATTTAAATCAGCAACCGTGAAATTATTTTCGTTGCTAATGGTTGATGCTGCAAAGTAATAAGGCATTGCTTGTTTAGGCATGCCTTGTGATGCATAAACGCGAGCCGTTAAATATTGATGCCATGCTTTATGCTCTGGCAAGGTGAGTTGTGATTCGAGCAACTGTAGTTGCTCTAATGCGCGATCACTTTTACCTTGTTTCTCTTGTGCTAAAGCAATGTAAAGCTTGTTTTGAATTTGATCTACGCTTGGTGTGCTCTCGAGCTCAAAACAGATTGTTTCAAGCAATGACCAGCGCTGCTCAGTAATTGCTGCATCGCGAGCGGTATAAAGTAATTGAATTTTATCGGCACCTTGGCGATTTAACGCTGCTTGGTACATTGATTGCGCATCGGTTAGTTGTGATAGGGCTGTGTTTGCTTGCCCCGACTGATTTTCTGCCGTATTTGATGGTTTTTCGGTTGTGCTACAAGCCGATAACCCCGACAATACAATTAATAGACTAACAAGTTTAAGTCGCACAATGATTTCCCAATACGTTAACGCGATTTGCTTATATTACTGACTGACGCAGGAGACCTCAATGTTAAATGAGGAGAATTCAGATAAAATCGGCACTCTTTACATTGTAGCCACACCAATTGGCAACTTTGATGACATCAGCCAGCGTGCCATACAAACCCTATCTGAGGTTGACTTAATAGCCGCTGAAGATACTCGTCACACAGGAAAGTTGCTAAGCCACTTTAATATCAAAGCAAAAACCTTTGCTTTGCATGATCACAATGAAAAACAAAAAGCCCAGCAAATCGTCGATTGGCTAGAGCAAGGAATGAATATCGCGTTGGTTTCAGATGCGGGCACGCCACTGATCAGTGACCCGGGTTATGCCGTGGTAAACTTGTGTCGTGAGCAAGGTGCACATGTTACACCAGTACCTGGTGCATGTGCAGCCATTACGGCAGTGTGTTGTTCTGGTTTGCCGACCGACCGCTTTCAGTTTATCGGTTTTACACCTGCGAAAAGTAAAGCCAGACAAACTTTTTTTATTGAGGCTGTTAATTCAGGTATCACGAGCATTATGTACGAAAGTACCCACCGCATCATGGCAAGCCTTGATGATTTAGAAGCCGCATTAGGCTCAGACCAACCGGTGGTATTTGCCAAAGAATTGACCAAAACATTCGAAACTTTTTTCAATGGCAGCGTTGCTGAGCTAAAGCAGTTTTTAACGAATGATCCAACAAAGCAGCGCGGCGAAATAGTATTAATGCTGCCGGGTAAAGCGAAGCAAAGCGATGATATCCCAGAAGATGCCCGCCGTATGCTTGGCTTACTCGAAGCCGAAATGCCACTTAAAAAAGCCTGTGGCGTGGTTGCAGAGTATTTCGGTTTAAAGAAAAACGCGCTTTATAAAGCAATTATTGACGAAAAAGACTAATTCTTTACTGCACTCGGCTGCATGCTCAGGTATACTGCGCGCCGAGTCAGCCGAGATAATCGCTGCCTGCAACGAAAATGCGCAGGGGGAGGAAAGTCCGGGCTCCACAGGGCAGGGTGCCAGCTAACGGCTGGGGGGCGCGAGCCTACGACAAGTGCAGCAGAGAGGAGACCGCCAACTTCGGTTGGTAAGGGTGAAAGGGTGCGGTAAGAGCGCACCGGGCCACTGGTAACAGTTGGTTGCAAGGTAAACTCCACCCGGAGCAAGACCAAATAGGGTTCTATCATTTTAAATAATGAACGCGTGGCCCACGTGAGAACCGGGTAGGTTGCTTGAGCCATAGAGCGATTTATGGCCTAGACGAATGATTATCCACGACAGAACCCGGCTTACTGGCTGACTCACCAAATTAATGAAAGCCCACAGTGAAAACTGTGGGCTTTTTGCTTTCTAAATCACAAGCAATTTTTAACCAAGTATAATCATTCCCTAATCGCCATCATTATTGATCTTGAACAAGGTTGCTACGTTGACTCTGTTTCACAGAATGATACAGTGAATTTGAACTTTAATTCTAGCCAAAGGAGCTGCCCATGCTAGGCGAAAAACACTCGTTATTGAATGAATTCCCAGAGTTTAATGAATTAATCCACAACCTTGCCAAAAGCGATGCCCATTTTAAAAATACCATGCAACGATACGATGACATGGATAAAGAAATTAGAGAGCTTGAGCTTAATAGTTCTCCGATTGATGACAGTGAAATGCATGAAAAGAAACACCAAAGAGCTGCGCTGAAAGACGAACTTTATGATTTCTTAAAAGCGAAAGCATAAAACAGAAAATGACACCTAATGCCCCTTGCTCTTATGACTCTCGCTGACAAGGGGTGTTATTTCCCAGTTAACCCTAATTTATACCTTTCTAACGCTTTTAATTCCCTTATTTTCAATAGTTTTATATGTTAGTAACTGTTTATTCAGATTTTTTAAATGGGTGGAATTTATATGTTTGCGAAGGGAGCAATCAAAGCCGTCTCACTGTGTATTATGGCTATGTCTGTCAGCCTGAGTGCCGCAGCAAGTATCAACAATACAGAGACTATGTGGCCAGGCACGGTTTACAACACGGATATACCTACATTTAAGCAGGTTCTTGGTTATGATGTAGGTGAGCGCATTACTAATTACAACGATATGCGTCGTTATTTAACAGCCCTTGAGCAAGCCGCTCCTGAGCGTATTAAAGTTTTTAAGTATGCAAACAGCTGGGAAGGTCGTGAGCTTGTTTATGCGGTTGTTGGCACCGCTGAGCATATTCGCTCATTAGAAACCCTTGCAAAAAACACGCAATCGCTGGCAGACCCACGAAGTACATCTGCGAAAGATGCAAAGTCACTCATCAAAAACTTACCCACTTCAGTGTGGCTGCAGTATGCAGTACACGGTAATGAAATTAGCTCGACCGATGCGGCACTGTTCACCGCTTACCATTTATTAGCGGCACCGAACGATACCATTAACAGTAAAATATTAGAGAATACCGTTGTATTTATTGATCCCCTACAAAACCCTGATGGCCGTGAGCGCTTTGTTTCTCGCTATTATGCCACTGTCGGATTAGAGCACAGCGCAGACCGTTTAAGTGCAGAGCATAATGAGCCTTGGCCTCGAGGTCGAGTTAATCATTATCTGTTCGATATGAATCGTGATTGGTTAGCACTTACTCAGCCTGAAACAAAGGGGAGAGTAGCTGCAATTAATAAATATAAACCTCAAGTGGTGGTTGATATTCATGAAATGGGCGGCGATCAATCATATTATTTTGCGCCGGCTGCTCAGCCATTCAATCCCCATATGACAAAAACGCAAATAGCCAATATGGATGCTATTGGCCAAAATCATGCTAAATATTTTGATGAGTTTGGCTTTGATTATTTTACCCGCGAAATTTTTGATGCTTTTTATCCTGGGTACGGTGATAGTTGGCCTGTATTTTATGGTGCGTCAGCATCAACCTACGAAGTAGGCTCTGCTCGCGGCCATGTTTTTGAAAAAAACACCGGTGAACTTCTCACTTATTTTAATACAGTGAAGCGTCAGTTTGTGGCATCAATTTCTACCGCCGAAGGTGCAGCTAATCAACGTGAGAAGCTACTTAATGACTTTTACCAATATCAAGTTGATGCAATTGATTCAGGTAAGAAGAGTAAAGAACGTGTGTATATTTTACCGAACCAAAGTAACCGTGAAGGAACGCATAAACTTGCGACGTTAATGGCTGAACACGGCGTAGAAGTTCAACAAGCAAATGAAGATTTCAAAGCATGCGGTGTTAAATACAAAGCGGGTAGCTACTTTATTGATACAGCGCAGCCGCGTGGTGTATTTGTTCGTACTACATTTACAGACCAAGTTGATATGGCTGAAGCCTTTGTGAAAGAACAAGAAAGACGCCGTGCTCGTAACCTAGGCGACGAAATTTATGATGTCACAGGCTGGTCGCTGCCAATGATGTTTAATGTTGATAGCGATAGCTGTAGTAAGGCTGTGAGCGCTGACAGTAAAGCGGTTCAGGCTAACGACACACTGATTGGTAAAGTGAATAACCCAGAAGCCTCAGTGGCTTATATAGTTGCTTGGGGCGACACGGCCGCTGCACGCTTTTTAACCGCAGCGCTGCAAGCAGGCGTTAAGCTTAAAAGTGCTGACCAAGCATTTGTATTAGGTGATAAAACTAACTACCCAGCGGGCAGTTTAGTGATTGAAAAGCGCTTAAACGATAAAGACTTACTGACTAAAATTAGTCAAATTGCAGAGCAAACAGGTGCCATAGTCGATGGTGTTGATTCAAGCTGGGTGATTGATGGCCCCAGTTTTGGTAGTAATAAAACAGTGCCAATGGTGGCGCCAAAAGTGGCGATTGCATGGGATGTACCTACTAGTGAGCTAAGCGCTGGTAACACCCGTTTTGTTATAGAAAGACAGCTCGGCTATCCGGTAACGGCTATTCGTACACCAATGCTTGCATGGGCTGATTTAAGTGATTACCAAGTGTTGATTTTACCGGAAGGTAATTACGAGCAAGCATTAGGTAAATCGGGCGCGGCTAATTTAAAAAGCTGGGTTGAAGCTGGTGGCGTGTTGATTGCACTCGGTAATGCAAACCGCTTTACCACCCATGCTGATTACGGCTTATTAGATGTTAAGCGCGAGCAAGCCTACCGAGAAGAAAAAGCCGACAGCAGCGATGATAAAAGCAGTAAAGTGGCAGGGCAGTTATTCGCTTCTCGTGATGATTTAAAAGCAGCGAGCATCGAACCACACACCTCGCCAGACTATGTAGCCGGTGTACTTGCTAATGTTGAAGTAGACCAAGAGCATTGGTTAACCGCAGGCGTCGATAAAAATTTAGTGGCGGTGGCTTACGGTAATGATATTTACACGCCAATTAAACTTAACTCAGGCAAAAACTTAGCGTGGTTCACAGGTAAAGACGATGTACTGGCGAGTGGTTATTTGTGGCAGCAAAACAAAGCTCAGCTAGCTTACAAGCCGCTCCTTGTTCATCAACCACTAGGTAAAGGCATGGTGATAGGCTTTACACAATCACCGACGTATCGCGCCTACCTTGAAGGCATGAATGTATTGCTCACTAACACGATTTTCCGTGCTGCAGCTCATGCTCAGTAAGGTTTAGAACAAATCGAAATGCCCGGCCAAGTTGCGGGCTTTTTCGTGTTTAAAGCTTCTCTCAACATCTAAAATAAAAAAGCCCGCAGGGCAAAGGGCGGGCTTTTTAGTGTTCCATGGAGAGGAAGTGTTAAGACACAATCCCGAGTGGCTTACCTGTTTGCCAAGCGCCACGGGTAAAGTCTGGTATCGTTTTGCTGTTACTTCTGTCTGCAACCGATGCCATACTTTGTGGAAAGATAGATGACCAGGCTGCAGCATCGTAAACATCTTGATCCAGTGGTTCATTGTTACGCAAGCAGTAAATCATGCGCCATAACATTATGAAATCCATGCCGCCGTGACCACCGTTGCGAACGGCTTCTTCACCCATACGTTGCCATAATGGATGATCAAACTCTGCACGCCATTTTTCCATATCGTGATCCCAGCGATGGAAATTTTGCATATGTGGTTTACGGCCTTGTGAGCCCGCACTTTCCCATGCTGCTACTTCAGCTTCATATTGCTGCTGGTAGATTTTTGCAATGGCTGGTGGTACATCTTCTAGGGCAATGCGGTTAGGAAAACCTGCAAATGTCCCATTAGTACCTTGAATTAGGTTATGGCGGCTGTACGGGCGTGGGCTTGTGGTGTCGTGCTGAACCATAATGCTTCGGCCTTTCACTGTTTTAATAATGCTGGTGTTCATGTCGCCAGCAGTAAATTTCAGTGAACGACGTTCGTGGCCTGCAGGAAATTCACGTTCTGCGTAGGCTGCACGGCCAAGTGCAGGTGAGCTGACTGATGTTACGAAATCAAAGCGATCACCCCGGTTGATGTTCATATATTGAGAAACGGGGCCTAAGCCATGAGTGGGGTATAAGTTACCGTTTACTTTTGTATGCCAGTAAGTACGCCACGAGCCGGTACTGCGGTCAATTTCTTTCATTTGCCAACGCAGGTCATGAATATAAGCGGCTTCACCATGCAGTAACTCGCCAAATACGCCTTTACGAACCATGTTTAGAACCATTAACTCGTCACGGCCGTAGTTAACGTTTTCCATCATCATGCAGTTCTTTTGAGTGCGCTCAGCAGTGTTTACTAGTTGCCAGCACTCTTCCATAGTGGTTGCTGCGGGTACTTCAACAAAGGCATGTTTACCACTTTCCATGGTTTCAACACTCATTGGTGTGTGCCAACGCCAAGGTGTTGAAATGATCACGATGTCGATGTCATTGCGAGCCAGCATGTCTAAATAGGCTTTATCAGACCCCGTGTAAGCAGTTGGTTTAGGTAAGCCTTTTTCAACAACATAGTTAATTGATTTCTCGAGCATTAGCTGATCTGTGTCACAGATAGCTTTAATTTCAACACCTTCAATGTGGCAAAGGTGTTTTACATGGCCGCTACCACGTTGACCAACGCCAATAAAACCAACACGTACCACATCCATCGCAGGCACAGCTAAGCCCATTACGCTTTTACCTTGTGACGCAAGTGGTGTGCTTTGATTATCACCTTGTTGGCTTTTCGCACAGCCAGTCACGACTGTCGCGGCGGTAATAGCTGCGGCAGATTTTAAAAAACGTCGTCTATCTATTGTCATAACGATACCTAAATCACTGAGATTATTTTAATAGTGGGTTTCAGTTGTTTCTTTTTATCTTAATTGAAAGACAATTACAAAAGTTAACAGGTAATCAAAATTGCAGCATGTCCGCAATAATATATACAACTAACACAGTTCAATCTTGGTGTAATAGATGTATTTAATTTACAGGATAAGTATTAAATAATATTACTGCCTTGCTCAGGATCGCGAGACTGATCGGCTTGTTCACGAATATCATCTGCATCACTACTTATATCATCCAAGCTATGGTCGTCGAGAGTGTTTGATGTTTGTGGGGGCGAAGTGGTGTGATGACTGGTGTGCTCGGCATCGGTATTTAAAATAATTCGTTCGCGAGCATCATCTGGCATACTAATTTTTTCTGCTAAATAGGTGTTTACTAACATTCGCATTAGCTGAGATGCTACTTTAACCGTGCTATGTTCACTGCTGTTTACCCAAAAATAAATGGTTAAATTAAGCGTGGCAGATCCAAGCGATTCAATGAGAACCTGACTGGGGGGATCATTAATAACGGCAGGGTTTTGACTTACGACTTGCATGGCTAATTGCTGAGCATAGCGAATGTCATTATCGTAGCCAATGCCTACTGTAAAATGGCCGCGCATTTTGGGGTTCGCAGTAAGGTTTTTAATGACATTTTTATAGACGGTAGCATTCGGTATTTGAATATGATTACCATCAAAATCCACCAAAGTAGTGGCGCGAGCTGTGACTTTTTTTACTACCCCTAAGCGGCCATCTACTTCTATTACATCGTCAATCCGAAACGGTCGCTGTACGCTGAGTAGCATACTCGAGATAAAATTTTCGGCGATATCACGAAATGCGAAGCCAAGGATCAAGCCCACCAATCCTGTACCACTCATGATAGCGACGGCAAAACTGGTTAGCCCTGCAAGACGTAAAAATAAGTACACCCCAAACAAAATAATAACGATGCTAAAAAAGCGCCGTGTAACGACATGTAAAAGCTTACTTTCACTCACAAAACCCAGTGGTTTAATCAGTACATATGACAAAGGGCGAGCCAGTAAGTAGCAAATAATAATGGCGACAATACCGAGTGTGAGAGCCGGTAACATTTGCCAAGCAGTGTGTAAAAACTGCGTAACTTGTGAGTTTAAATCGTACCACGTAAGGCTTTCAATTGGCGTCGACGTCGTGGTTGATAGTATGGGTGTGATTAAATTAGTTACTTGATTAGTAAGATATAAATAAAAATTCATTGCACCACTCCATGGATTATAGCCGGGCAGTTATAAGCGTAGCTCAATGCAAGTTAGACGCCATTATTAGTGGCAAGTAGTTTGCAACGACACCTTAAGCTAAGTAGAAAGTGAGGAAGAATATGTCTCATGGCAATCGCGGTTTTCAGGCTCGCTCGCCGCTGGAAATTCCATTACGGGGTTGGTGGGATATAAGCAAACGGGTATATCATAATTTATCACAAGATAATTTATCGTTTGTTGCGGCAGGTGTCGCATTTTATGCACTGCTAGCAATCTTTCCTGCACTGGCTGCCATTGTGTCTATTTATGCCTATTTTGCTTCACCAACGGACATTCATGAGCAGTTATCTAAAGTGATTGCAATTTTACCTGCCAGTAGTCGCGATATTATTTTACTGCAAGTGAGTGAAGTGACGCAGCAATCGCAAAAAGTCTTGAGTATGAGTGCTATAGGCACTTTATTGTTAACAGTCTGGAGTAGCAGTAAGGGCTGCCAAGCGCTGATCACGGCCTGTAATATTACATACCATCAGCATAACAAACGGCAATTTTTTGTGGCGTTACTGGTCCGTTTTTTATTTTCGTTGGGTGCTATAATCGTCGCTCTCGTGGCGTTATTAATTATTGGTATTTTACCTATTGTGCTTAACCTGGTTGGCCTAACAGAGCTAATAGATTTAATGATCACGCTGATAACTTGGCCGCTGCTGGCAATCATTTTTAACGGTGCATTGGCATTTTTATACCGCTACGCACCTCATCGAAACCCCGCTAAGTGGCGTTGGATCACACCGGGTTCAATGCTCGCGACTGTATTATGGATCGGGGCATCGGTTGGTTTTTCATTTTATGTCTCGCAATTTGCACGTTATAACGAAACCTATGGCTCTTTAGGGGGCGTGGTTATTATGCTGATGTGGCTTTATATCAGTGCTTATATCATTATTTTTGGGGCGGCAATTAATGCCAGTGCTGAACAGCAAACGGTCATTGATAGTACTGTCGGCCCCGAAAAAGAAGTCGGAGAGCGCGGAGCAACCGTAGCAGATACATTGATGACACAGCAGACTAAACATTCTTCTGAATAGAACGATTGGCGCTAATTTTACGCATGGTTGTTAGTTAAATTGGCGTCTACAATCATTTCATATAATTTACGGGAGTAACGTTATGAAAGTGATTCAACAATTAAATAGCCATGCCACTCAAGATGGTGATGGTGTCAATATTAGCCGTATCCCAGGCTTTGATGGAAAATACTTAGATCCATTTTTAATGATCGATGAGCTTAAGTCTGACGATCACAGTGATTTTATGGGGGGCTTTCCTGCACACCCTCATCGTGGCATTGAAACCTTCACTTATATTATTAAAGGAGGGTTTGAGCACCAAGATCAAATGGGTAACAAAAAAGCGATTCGTGCAGGTGATGTGCAATGGATGAGTACTGGCTTTGGTGTGATCCACAGTGAAATGCCGTTAGCAGATGCAAAAGAAGGCATGCATGGATTCCAAATCTGGTTAAATATGCCAAGTGCAGAAAAGCTCAGAGCACCGCGTTACCAAGATACAACAGAAGCCCCCGCACCGGTGACTCGTAATGATCAAGGGGTTGAGTTAAAAGCGCTTGCAGGTAGTTGGCAGTTTGCCAGTGAAGAGCAGGTTTCAAGCTTACAAGATTTAGCCGCTAATGGCATGTTAGCTGATGTGACTTTGCCTGCCGGCACTGAATTTAAACACGCGCCTCTTAAGCAAACTAAAGTGATGTTGTATATACACACGGGAGAAATTAATACTGAACAGGGAGGGCCTGTTAAAGCGGGGAGCTTGTTAATTTTAGAGCCTGGCAGTGACATTGAATTTAATTCGCAAACGGGGGCGGGTGTCTTGGTGCTTGCGGGCGAACCACTAAAGCAGCCGATTGCTCATATGGGACCTTTTGTTATGACGACGCAAGCAGAGTTACATCAGGCTGTACGAGATTATCAACAAGGTAAATTTGGCACACTCTAGGAGGTTATCGTGGGATTACTTGTAAACGGCCAATGGCAAGATAAATGGTACGACACAGACAACAACCAAGGTGAATTTAAGCGTGAATCAGCGCAGTTGCGTAACTGGGTAACGGCTGATGGTAGCAAAGGGGCAAGTGGCGATGGGGGATTCAAGGCTGAGAAAGGTCGGTATCACTTGTATGTTTCATTAGCGTGCCCATGGGCTCATCGCACGCTGATTTTTCGCCATTTAAAAGGCCTTGAAGACTACATTAGTGTCTCGGTTGTGAGTCCTGACATGCTAGAGCATGGGTGGACATTCGATAAAGATAATCACAGCACAGGTGATGCTTTATTTGATAGCGACTATATGCATCAAATTTATACACGTAACAAAGCTGATTATTCTGGCAGAGTGACGGTACCTGTACTTTGGGATAAACAGACCCAGCGCATTGTCAGTAATGAGTCTGCAGAGATTATTCGGATGTTTAATAGTGCATTCAATGAACTTACTAACAATGAACGCGATTTTTACCCTGCAGCGCTACGTACTGAAATTGATGAAATAAACGAGTTTGTTTATCACAATATCAATAACGGTGTGTACCGTGCAGGCTTTGCAACAACGCAAGAAGCGTACACCGAAGCGTTTGATGATTTGTTTGCCGCTCTTGATAAAATAGAACAGCGTTTGACTCATAATCGCTACTTAGTGGGCGACACACTCACAGAGGCTGATTGGCGTTTATTCACGACCTTAATTCGCTTTGACAGTGTTTATGTGGGTCATTTTAAATGTAATTTACGCACCATCGAAAGTTACCCTGCAATTAGTCATTATTTACGCGAGTTATACCAAATTGAAAAGGTGAGTGAGACGGTCGATTTTTACCACATAAAACGTCACTATTACTTCAGCCATACGATGATAAATCCGACGCAAGTGGTGCCAAAAGGACCCGATATAGACTATGGCCGAGCGCACAATCGTGACCAATTATAGTACTCAGAGTAGCAGCTCATGTGAGCTGCTACTGATACCCTTTCATTACGTCGCGAATAGTGTCGATACCAAACATGACTTTTTGAATAAACGACTCAGCGCTTTTTACGAGATTAAAATGCGGGTGCTGTGACCATACTGCTTGTAATTTATCATCTAGCAAAATTGCTTGCTGGTCAGACTCGTTACGAACAGGGTTGTTACTGTGGATACTTTGCCCTGACTTGGCCGCGGTTTCAAAAAAAATCACAGCATCATATTGATTAAGTTCAGTGTGAAGATCGGTCCCTAAGCATTGAAAAAACTCCGCCTGATCACCTGGCCAATATGCGAGACCATCTAAGCTACCACGATCGCACAGCATTAAACGATCAGGGTGTATAGTACGTTGAATATGTTCAAGGTGTTTCTGTAAGCTGAAGATAGCTTGCTGGTGAGCTTTTACAAGGTGAGGGGCATTACCCCGTTCTATTCCGCCGCCAAATAACATGGTTGCCGATTCAGGCACTACCACAATTTGTTTCGAGAACTCGCGTCGTAATAAGTCGATTGCTGTTGTTTTACCGCCACCGGGGCCACCGGTTAATACAATCCGTTTTTTCAATTAGGTTATCCTGTTAACACGCAAAACTTATTTACACGGTAAAGAAAAGACTAACAAATGAGAAGTAAAAAGCGTATTTTTTGTGATAAAGATCACAACAGTCGTAACAGCCAGCTAAATTGACTGAGTTGTTTAAGCTTTCCATGCTGATGATCATCATTTTTTAAAGCCCCATAACCTACACCCGCCGAAAAGGCACTCGCAAGCCCGACTTTAGTAACGGCGAATCGCTTTAAGCGATAATTAAATGCTTGGTGATGTTGGCGTTTCAATTCATCGAGTAAATCCATTTGCTGGCTTAAGTTATTAACCTTTTTCTGCGGTTTTTTTATGAAGTAATCAATAAACATCATTTTTCCTTATTGAGGTTTAGTAACTGTCGAATACTTGTTATGGTTTTATCAAAGCCAATTTTGCTGCTGATATAACCAATATTTTTCCACAGCCAAATTAAGCAAAGTATTTGCATGGTAAACAGCGACACCGCTGACAGCCAAATTGATTCACTTAGACTAAATATAGCAAGACCGATGGATGCTAATAGTCCAGCCCAAAGTAACACCAATCCCCCAGCAAAACAGACGATCAATATTATGGTGAGTGCCAGTGAACGCATTGACAAACGCCATTCAGCAGCAGCTAAATCTTTGCAGATCCCCATTTGTTGACGGTAATCAACGTAAAGCTGTTTAGTGTAGTCAGTGAGTTTGGCAAGATGATCTTGCCACTGATCAGCATGGAGTTGCTGATCAGTGGTTTCTTGCGTTTTCTCATCAGTAGGGTGAGAGTGCGACATAATCGTTACTTATTACGACGGATTAGTGCGCTCACTAGCATACCTGCTGCAAATGCAATACCTGCTGTCGCTAATGGGTTTTCAGATGCTAGTTGACGTGTTTTGCCGCTGTATTCATTTATTTTTTCACGCGCAACCGCTTGTTTTTCAGACAATGTTTTTGCCGAATTAGTAGCTCCCTCTCGAACACTGTGTTCAGCGCTTGCTGCACGTGATGATAGAGCATCAACGGCATGATGCGCTGCTTCGGTTGCTTTTTCAGTAAATGGCGCCTCTACTTGAGCCGCTTTCGTATCTGCACTGCTTGTGGTGCTTGAATTCGATTTGTTTGTTGCGGTAGTCATAATCATTCCTTAAAAATTGCCATTAAATTGGTAAGTACACTGTCGCAACCTTCGTACCAACAAATAATATTATTTAATATCAGGTTGTTATGAAATTAATGGCTCATATAAGTCGGTATTACCCGTAACTATTGCAGGGTTATTGCGTAAAAATTACCGAATTCGATTTTATTCTACTAATTTGTAATTATTCATTGGTCATTCATTAGCCATTTTTACCCAATAGCTTGCCAAGAAAACTGCAAAAAAGATTTTTTTCTTTGTTTCCCACTTTTTCCCACGTAATTCAGTAGCTTTGCTTGAAGCCTTATTTTTTCTGGCTTTACAAGCAAGTTATGATGATCTGCTTACTTGACAAAATAGCTTGTCAAGCCCTAAACTGGAGCACTGTGGTAAAAAGTGGTTTTTAGTGGATCAAATTGGATCAGTAATAATCGTTAACGATTTACAACCTAATTTTAAGGCAAGCTATGTTTCGGGGTGCGAGCTCTCTGAGTTTGGATGATAAAGGACGCTTTGCGGTACCGACTAAGTACCGAGATGCGATCTTGTCTGAAGATCAGGGCACCGTTATTTGCACCGTAGCACTTAATGAGCCTTGTTTGTGGTTATATCCGTTGGCTGAGTGGCTTGAAATTGAATCGCGGTTATTAAAAATTTCTAATATGAATCCACGTGCACGCCGAATGCAACGTATGTTGCTTGGTAACGCTACAGAGTATCAACTCGATAAAAATGGCCGAATTTTGCTTGCACCGTCTTTACGTGCACATGCTGAACTTGGAAAAAAAATCATGTTGGTTGGCTTGATGAATAAGTTTGAGATTTGGGATGAAGATCGTTGGCATGAACAAATGCGCCAAGATACTGAGATAGAACGCCTAGGCGATTTTGAGGCGAATCCCGAATTCGATAATTTCTCACTCTAACCACAAATAAAAAAGGCAAAAAATAGCTAATGACAGCGCAATTTGAACATGTCTCTGTACTGATGGAAGAAACCATAAATGCTTTGGACATAAAGCCCGAAGGTATTTACATGGATGGCACATTTGGTCGCGGTGGACACTCAGGACAAATTTTAGCGCGTCTAAATGATCACGGTCGCTTACAAGCAATCGACCAAGATCCGCAAGCTATTAAAGCTGCCGAAAAATTTGCTGATGATGCCCGTTTTTCAATTGCTCATACCCGTTTTTCTAATTTAAAAACGGTGGCGGAAGACAATGACTTAATTGGTAAAGTCGATGGCATTTTATTAGACATTGGTGTGTCATCACCTCAACTAGACGATGCAGAACGCGGTTTTAGTTTCATGAAAGATGGCCCGCTTGATATGCGCATGGACCCAACCAGTGGTCGCAGTGCTGCACAGTGGTTAGCCGAAGCGGAACTTGAAGACATTACCCATGTGATCAAAACCTTTGGTGAAGAAAAATTTGGTCGTCGTATTGCTCATAAAATTATTGAAACTCGCGAGCACACACCGATTACGAGTACCAAACAATTGGCTGATTTAGTTGATCAAGCCGTGCCAGTAAAAGATAAACATAAGCACCCTGCAACACGCACCTTTCAGGCGATTCGAATTTATATCAACAGTGAGCTCGAAGAAATTCAAACGGCGCTTCAAGCTGCTGTTGAAGTATTAAAGCCGGGTGGACGGCTGGTGGTTATTTCGTTCCACTCACTCGAAGATCGTATTGTTAAGCAGTTTATTAAGAAACAGAGTAAGGGAGAGGCGATACCCAGAGGTCTGCCTTTAACAGATGCACAAATAAATAAAAACCTGACGTTAAAAGCAGTGGGTAAAGCCATTAAGCCGAGCAAGGAAGAAATTGAATTAAATCCTCGTTCGCGCAGCTCGGTGCTAAGGGTTGCACAGAGGTTGTAATGAAAGCAAAAGCGACACATCGCCAACCAAATTTATTTTTAGAGATTTTCAAAGGCCTAGGAGCTAATAAGCTGACCTTGGCCTTGTTGGTTGTGATTCTCGCATCGAGCTTGAGTGTCGTGCAGGTAACTCACTTAGCTCGTCAACAGTTAATAGAACAAGATAAGTTATTGCAAGAGCGTGATGAACTAGACCTTGAATGGCGCTACTTGTTGGTAGAAGAAGAGTTTTATTCACAGCATGCACGTATCGAAGAAGTTGCAACCATGCAATTAGAAATGAAACGGCCAACCAGCCAAGACGAAAAGGTGGTAATACTGCAATGATAAGCAGAAGGAAAAAGCCAACTAATACCTTGATCACATGGCGCTTTATGCTGGTGTGCTCGGTTGTATTTTTAGTCTTTATGACGCTGGTAGCGCGTGCCGCATTTTTGCAAGTAATTGAACCAGACAAAGCGCGTTCAGAAAGTGATAAACGCACAGTACGTGTTGAAAAACAACATGTACAACGCGGTATGATCTTTGATCGCAATGGCAAAGAGCTGGCGGTAAGTGTGCCTGTGGTTAGTGTGTATGCAGACCCCAAAGCATTGCATAAATCGTTGGTCAGCAAAGTGCTTCGCCAAGCGCGTAAAAATGGTGAAGATCAAAATGCACTGGCAGAGAACACCGCAGAATTAAATAGACGCATTGCCGCTTATTACAGCAATGATATTCGTTGGCGTGAGCTGGCGGATGTACTGCGTATTGAGCCAACTAAAATCAATGCGCGCCTGCGCGATAATCCGAAACGCCGATTTGTATATTTAAAGCGTCAGGTAACGCCTGCGGTTGCTAATTATATTGGTGATTTACGTTTGCCTGGTATTCATTTACTCGACGAATCAAAACGTTATTATCCTGCTGGCGAAGTGACTGCGCACGTGATTGGTTTTACGAATATCGACGGTCATGGAATCGAAGGAATCGAAAAACTATACGAACAACAACTAACCGGTGTTGAAGGCCAGCGTACTATTCGTAAAGATGCCCAAGGCCGCGAAGTTGAAGTACTTGATGAGCGTGAGCGTGTAGAACCAGAGAATATCCATTTAAGTATTGATCAACGTATTCAAGCCATTGCTTATAAAGCGGTGAAGTCAGCCGTATTATCTTACAAAGCAACATCGGGCTCGGCTATGGTCGTAGATGTAAAAACCGGTGAAGTACTGGCAATGGTTAATAGCCCTTCATTCAACCCGAATAATTTATCAGACGCAGCACCACACAAACGCCGTAACCGTGCCATTACCGATTTGTTTGAACCGGGTTCGACTGTTAAGCCACTAGCCATTTTGGCTGGTTTAGACTACGGCTCAATCCAACCGGATGAAATTATTGATACTTACCCAGGCTGGATGCGCGTTGGCGGGAGCTTAGTACAAGACACGCGTAATCACGGCGAAATGAGCTTAAGAGAAATCTTAAAGTACTCAAGTAATATGGGTGTGACGAAGGTCAGCCAAACCGTACCGAAAGACTATTTTGTGGGCCTTTATGAAAAAGTTGGCTTTGGCAGTGACAGCGGCACCGGAATGGTCGGTGAAAGTAGTGGCTTATTTTATCCACACCGTCGTTGGTCTGATCACGAAATTGCCGCTTTATCGTTTGGTTATAACTTAGCGGTAAGCACGGCACAAATGGCGCGTTTTTATGCCATGTTAGGGTCGGGTGGCGTTATGCGTCCTTTGACTGTGCTGAAGCAAGATTCAATTCCTGAAGGCGAGCGTGTTTTTCAACAAAAGGATGTTGAAGCCGTTGTTCACATGATGGAAAGTGTATTTGAAAAAGGCGGTACGGCACAAAAAGTTCACGTAGATGGCTACCGTGCAGCGGGTAAAACAGGGACCTCTAAAAAGGCCGCTGTGGGTGGTTATGGTGACGAATATGTCGGTTATTTTGCAGGTATAGCGCCAGCCAGCAATCCTCGTTTAGCTGTTGTGGTAATGATAAATGAACCGGGTGGAGATGTTTATTATGGCGGAGCGACGGCAGGTCCTGCATTTGCAGAGATTGTCTCCAATGCCTTAAGAATTTTAAACGTCGCACCGGACAAAGATGCGGTTGCGTACGTGGAAGGCAAAGATAACGATGCGTGATTTAAAACCCATTCTTAATCATATTGACGTGGAGGCTAATTCTTTATTAGTCAATCAACTGCGTCTAGATAGTCGCGATGTTCATCCCGGTGATGTATTTGTGGCAATTAAAGGCCATCAGCTTGATGGCGGCCAGTTTATAAAGAAAGCCATTGAAAGTGGTGCGGTTGCTGTGATTGCTGATCGCTTATGTGAGTTTGAAAGTCATTTCGAACCACTTTACTTAGTGTCTGATTTAGCTAAAAAGCTGCCAGCACTCGCTGCTGCATTCTACCAACAGCCCTCTGCTGAGTTAGATTTAGTGGGCGTAACAGGCACCAATGGCAAATCAACAACGACGGCAATGATCGCGCATTTAGCGCAGCAATGCCATAAATCTGCAGCGGTTATTGGTACGCTGGGTTATGGTCACCCTGAACAGCTAACACCCTTAGCCAATACCACTCCATCAAGTGTTGATTTACAACGTATTTTATCTGAACTACGTGATCAACACATGAATGTGGTTGCAATGGAAGTTTCATCGCATGGTCTGGTGCAACAGCGCGTTGATCATTGTCAGTTTAAAGCCGCCGTTTTTACCAATTTGTCGCGTGATCACTTAGATTATCATGGCACAATGGATGCGTATGGCGATGCCAAATTGATGTTGCTGCGTGATCATAATCCAGAAACTGTTGTGCTTAATCAAGACGATGCACAAGTCGAACAGTGGTTAGAAAAGTACGACTTCAATAACCTAATTTGTTATGGCCATAAAAATTTAGCACCGAAAGGCGCACGCTATGTCTATTTTAGCGATGTCGTTTATAGCAACACCGGTATTTCGGCAACGTTCGAAACAAGCTGGGGTCACGCTGAGGTGCAATCTGCATTATTTGGTGAATTTAACCTCTATAACCTAGCAGCAGCAATGGCCACGCTATTAGGTATGGGTTACCCGCTTTCACAGTTAGTAGACGCATGTAAATCATTGCAACCGGTTGCTGGGCGCATGCAAGCGTTTAGCGCACCGGGTCAACCAACTTGTATTGTTGACTATGCACATACACCAGATGCACTTGCACTGGCATTGCAGGCTTTACAAAAGCATGTCCCCGGGGGCGTGAGCTGTGTGTTTGGCTGTGGCGGTGACCGCGATAAAGGCAAGCGTCCAATGATGGCAAAAGCGGCTGAAGGTAATGCTGATCGTATTATCGTCACCAGCGATAACCCACGCAGTGAAGACCCAAATGCAATTATTGCTGACGTGGTCGCAGGACTTGAGCACCCAGAGCGCGCGCACTGCGAAGCAGACCGTGCTCGTGCAATTAGTTATGCAATAGAGCAAGCAAATGCCGATGATGTGATTCTTATTGCAGGCAAAGGCCATGAAGACTATCAAATTATTGGCGATCAGCGTATCGACTTCTGCGACCGCCAATATGTACAACAACAACTAAAAGAAAAATCGCAAGGGGCGCAGTTATGATCCCGATGGATTTTGATTGGCTAGCACAGGTTCTAGCAACCGATTACCGCGGTGGTAATCACAAAGTGAAAAATATAAATACCGACACACGCACACTGTGCGAGGGTGAAGTATTTTTAGCATTACAAGGGCCTAACTTTGATGGCCATAAATTTGTAGCGCAAGCAAAAGAAAAAGGGGCGATTGCAGCCATTGTTGCGCGCCCTGTTAACGTTGATATTGTGCAGTTTGTTGTCGCAGATACTCGCATTGCGCTGGGTCATATTGGGGCGGCGGTGATGGCAGAAGTCTCACCAAAAACCATCGCAATAACAGGCAGTGTTGGTAAAACGACCGTAAAAGAAATGTGTGCAGCAATTCTGTCAGGCCACGGTGAAGTGCTCTCGACTAAAGGCAACTTTAATAACGATATTGGTGTGCCGCTAACATTGTTGTGCCTTGAGCCTCAGCATGAATATGCCGTGATTGAATTGGGTGCTAATCATATTGGTGAGATTGCTTACACTGTTGCCATGACAAAACCAGATGTGGCTGTTGTGTGTAATGTTGCCGCGTCGCACTTAGAAGGTTTTGGCTCGTTACAAGGCGTAGCGACAGCGAAGGGTGAAATTTACGATGGCTTAAAACCGGATGGGGTTGCCATTGTTAATTGTGATAGCGACTTTGCTGATTATTGGTTAGATAAACTGACTCACCGAACAGTAAAGCGTTTTTCTACCACACAACAGTTAGATTATTGGGCTGAAGATATAGTGCTTGATGAACAAGCGCGCGCTTCATTTATGCTGTGTACAACAGAGCACAAAGTCCCTGTAACGCTTGCTTTGCCTGGTAAGCACAATATTGCTAATGCGCTTATCGCTACCGCGTTAACCACTGAATTAGGTGTGAGTTTAGACAGTATTGCAACTGCGCTTGCATCCATGGGCGAAGTAAAGGGACGTGTTAACGTACTGAAAGTATCAGATAAGCTAACGGTAATTGATGATACTTACAACGCAAATGTGCAGTCAGTTAAAGCAGCCATTGATTTATTGAGCGATATGCCCGGACGCCGTATTTTCGCCTTGGGTGATATGGGCGAACTTGGTGAAGAAGCACGTTTTTATCACCAACAAGTGGGTGAGTATGCTCAGCAAAAGGGCATTGATGAACTTTACAGCCTTGGCGTATTGAGTAAGTCGGCCAGTGATGTTTTTGAAAAGCCAAATCGTCATTTCTCAAGCCGTGAGCAATTATTACAACAATTACAAAGTGTGCTCGCTGAATCTCAGCAAAAGACCACCATTGTAGTGAAAGGATCGCGAAGTTCTCGTATGGAACTTGTGGTAGCAGATTTAGTTAACAGCCAGCAAGATGGCAACAATGGGGTAACGTCATGTTAGTGTGGTTGGCAGAGTATTTAACACAGTATTACAGCGGCTTTAATGTGTTTTCATACCTGACGCTGCGAGCGATTTTAGGTATTTTAACCGCCTTACTTATTTCACTTTATTATGGCCCTAAGCTTATTCGCGGTTTACAAAAAATGCAGATTGGTCAAGTGGTTCGCCATGATGGTCCGGAATCTCATCTGTCTAAAAAAGGCACGCCTACTATGGGCGGAATTTTGATTCTTGGTGCGATTTTTACCAGTACGCTGTTGTGGGCTGATTTATCAAATAAATATGTGTGGGCAACGTTATTTGTTGTGGGATCATTAGGCGTAGTGGGCTTTATTGATGACTACCGTAAAGTAATTCGTAAAGACCCCAAAGGTCTCATCGCTAAGTGGAAGTACTTTTGGCAGTCAGTGATCGCCTTAGTTGTGGCAAGCGCACTTTATTTTACTGCGCAGCAAGGCACTGAAACATCGTTAGTAGTGCCGTTTTTTAAAGATGTACTGCCACAACTTGGCTTGTTTTATATCGTCATGACTTACTTTGTTATTGTCGGCACATCTAACGCGGTAAACCTTACGGATGGGCTTGACGGTTTAGCAATTGTTCCGACTATTTTAGTCGCGTCGGCTCTGGCCATTATTGCTTATTTAACGGGTAACGTGAATTTCTCTAGCTACTTACATATTCCTCATTTACCGCTGGCAAGCGAACTGGTTGTAGTGTGCACTGCGATTGTGGGGGCAGGGCTTGGTTTCTTATGGTTTAACACTTACCCAGCACAAGTATTTATGGGCGATGTGGGCTCGCTTGCGCTTGGCGGCGCACTGGGCATTATTGCGGTATTAGTTCGCCAAGAATTAGTGCTCATTATTATGGGCGGTGTGTTTGTGATGGAAGCTTTATCGGTAATTTTACAAGTCGGTTCATATAAGTTACGTGGGCAGCGCATTTTTAGAATGGCGCCTATTCATCACCATTATGAGTTAAAGGGATGGCCAGAACCACGTGTGATTGTGCGCTTTTGGATTATTTCGATTGTGCTCGTGCTTGCGGGCCTTGCGACATTGAAGATCAGGTAAATGACAGTAATTAACGAGATTAAAAATAAACACATAACAGTGCTCGGACTCGGTGTAACCGGTCTGGGCATTGTGCGTTTTTTATTGTCTCAGAATATTCAGCCAAAGGTTGTGGATAGCCGAGAGCAGCCGCCAGGTGCTGATTGGCTAGCTGAGCATTCGAGTGAGCTGGTTACCCACTTTGGTGATTTAGATAATGCAGCGCTTAGCAATACCGACATCATTATTATCAGCCCTGGGCTTAGTTTAACAACGCCAGCAGTCGCAAAAGCAATGGCTGCGGGGGTAGAAGTGATTGGCGATGTTGAGCTCTTCGCGCGCTCAACAGATAAGCCTATTGTGGCAGTGACGGGGTCAAACGGAAAATCAACCGTGGTGACGCTGGCATTTGAGGTACTCAAAGCTGCGGGTTATAAAGTGGGCCTTGGCGGCAATATAGGCACGGCTGTACTTGATTTATTAGCGCATGACTACGATGTTTTTGTGCTTGAGTTATCAAGTTTTCAGCTTGATACCACCCAGAGCTTAAAAGCACACAGTGCGTGTGTACTCAATGTGAGTGAAGATCATTTAGATCGCTACCCAAGCTATCAAGCTTATATCGACTCGAAGCAACGTATCTATAATGGCGCAGCGCTTTGTGTTGTGAATGCCATTGATGCGGCAACACACACTGCAAAGCAGCCGCAGTTAAGCTTTGCACTTCGTAATGCCGATTACTCTTTAGTTGATCAACAGGGTGAACAATATTTTGCAGCACAAGGTAAGCCTCTGTTACCTGTAAGCAGCTTAAATGTTGTGGGTTCGCATAATCAACAAAATGCATTGGCAGTGATGGCGTTATTAAGCCCATTTGAAATCACAGCCGAGCACTATCTGCAAGCATTTAGTGCCTTTACTGGACTTGCGCACCGGTGTCAGTTTGTCGCTGAAATTAGTGGTGTAAAGTATTTTAATGACTCAAAAGCAACGAATGTTGGCGCGACTATCGCCGCAATTGAAAGCCTAGCCGATCAAGCAAAGCAATTAGTTGTTATTGCCGGTGGCGATGCGAAGGGGGCTGATTTAGATGCCCTAAAACCGTATTTGAACGACAAAGTAAAAGCCTTGGTCTGCTTTGGTAAAGATGCAAAAGCATTAGTGGCGCTTTCAGATAAAGGCCACCTTACTAACAACATGCATGAAGCAGTGCTACTTGCAAAACAGCTGAGTGATCAGGGCGATATCGTATTACTTGCCCCCGCTTGTGCCAGCATAGATATGTATAACAACTATATGCAGCGTGGGGATGACTTTACCCAGTGCGTATTGGCGGAGGCAGTATGATTGCATTTGCTGATATTCGTGACGCGCTTACACCTAAACAATCTGCACAACTTTATGATGTGCCGTTGATGTATTGCATGTTGATGTTGATTGGGGTTGGCTTTGTGATGGTGACCAGTGCATCGATGCCCACCGCTGAGCGTTTATTTGATAATCCTTATCACATCATTATTCGCCATAGCATGTTCTTAATTATGGGCTTTTTTCTATTCTGGATAGCCACCAATGTCCCAATGGATTGGTGGAAACGCAGTAACCCTTATTTACTCTTGCTGGGCTTAGCTTTACTGGTACTGGTATTGATAGTTGGTCGTGAGGTCAATGGTGCAAAGCGCTGGATACCAGTGGGACCCATTGGTTTTCAGGTAGCAGAAGCCGCTAAGCTGTATTTTTTTAGTTATATTGCTGGCTATTTAGTGCGTAAGCGCGCAGAAGTACAAGAAAACCTGAAAGGCTTCTTTAAGCCGTTAGCCGTGTTTGGTGTGTATGCTTTATTGATATTGATGCAGCCTGACTTAGGCACCGTAGTGGTTCTGTTTGTTACGACGGTGGGCTTGCTCTTTCTAGCGGGTGCAAAACTATGGCAATTCTTTGGTCTTATATTAACGGGGATTGCTGCGGTAGTCGTGCTGATTATTGCTGAACCTTATCGTATGGCACGTGTTACAGGCTTTCTTGAACCTTGGGAAGACCCGTTCGGAAAAGGTTACCAATTAGTACAGTCGCTAATGGCATACAGTCAAGGTGGCTGGTTTGGCCAAGGCTTAGGTAATAGTGTGCAAAAGCTACAGTACCTTCCCGAAGCACACAATGACTTTATCTTCGCTGTTATAGGTGAAGAGTTAGGGTTTTTTGGGGTGTTAAGTATTTTAGTGGTGCTTGCAATATTTGTTTTTAGAGCCTTGCTTATTGGTCAAAAAGCGTTGAAGTGCGGTAAAGAGTATGAAGGTTATTTTGCCTTTGCGATTGGTATTTGGTTTGCCTTTCAAACCATGGTAAATGTCGGCGCAAGTGCGGGGATCTTACCGACCAAAGGCTTAACCTTGCCGTTTATTTCGTACGGTGGTTCTAGTTTATTAATTATGACCATCGCAACAGGTGTACTTTTGCGAATTGATTTTGAAACCAAAATGGCGACAAAGCAAGCTACCTCACGCGGAGGCAAACGATGAGTAAAAAATTACTTGTAGTTGCTGGTGGCACCGGTGGGCATATTTTCCCTGGCATTGCGGTTGCAGATTTTTTAAAGCAGCAAGGTTGGCAGGTAAGCTGGATTGGAACACCCGATAGAATGGAAGCCAATGTTGTGCCCAAACACAATATTGAAATTGACTTTATTAACGTAAAAGGTGTGCGCGGTAATGGTATAAAGCGCTTGATTAAAGCCCCTTTTATGGTGATAAATGCCATTTTGCAGGCGCGTAAAATTTTAAAAGCGCAAAAGCCTGATGTCGTACTCGCCATGGGCGGCTATGTGACAGGCCCAACAGGAATTGCCGCAAAAAGCTTAGGGATCCCTCTGGTTATTCATGAACAGAATGCAGTGGCAGGTATGAGTAACCGTTGGTTAGCAAAGTGTGCGAATAAGGTTTTGGCTGCTTTTCCTTCGGCTTTTGCTAAAGGGCAGTGTGAAATCGTTGGTAACCCAGTGCGCGCTAGTGTTGCGACGGTAACGGCTAAGCAAACGCAAACGCCGATTAATGTGCTAGTGGTTGGTGGTTCGCTGGGGGCGCAAGTATTGAATCAGACTTTACCGGCTGTATTCAGTGAGCTTTCAGCGCAAACAACGCTTAATATATGGCACCAAACGGGTAAAAATAATGAACCTAATGTCACCGCGAGCTATCAACAGTTAGGGTTAGCTGATTTTAGCAAAGTGACTGAATTTATTGATGATATGGATAGCGCTTATCAATGGGCCGATTTGGTAATTTGCCGTGCTGGTGCATTGACAGTAAGTGAAATCGCTGCGGCGGGTCGAATGGCTCTATTTGTGCCGTTTCCACATGCAGTGGATGACCATCAAACGGCTAATGCAGGGTATTTAGTCGCCGCGCAAGCCGCTTTGCTGATGCCGCAAAGTGAGTTTACAAAAGGTGCGGTTGTGAATGTGTTATCACCTTACTTAAACGCACCAGAAAAAATTTCAACTATGGCAAGTAAAGCGAAACAGCTTGCCATTTTAGATGCCACAGCCAATGTTGCGAAGTGCTGTGAGCAGCTAGCAAATAGAAGAGATAAGTAGTGAAAGAAAGCACGATGAAAGAAAACAGCACTCGTCCTGCGATGCGTCGAATTGACACCATCCACTTTATTGGTATTGGTGGCGCAGGGATGGGTGGCATTGCCGAAGTACTTGCTTTTGAAGGCTACCGTATTACCGGCTCAGATATCGCACACAGTGCCATGACAGAACGCTTGATTCATGTCGGCGCAGAAGTGTTTATCGGGCATGATGAAAATAATGTCAAAGATGCCAGCGTGGTCGTGGTATCAAGTGCGATTAACGATCAAAACCCAGAAATTAAAGCAGCAAAAGCGGCGCGTATTCCGATTGTTCGCCGTGCAGAGATGCTTGCAGAATTAATGCGCTTTCGTCATGGCATTGCCGTGGCTGGAACACATGGTAAAACCACGACGACAAGTTTAATTGCGAGCATTTATGCACAAGCAGGGCTTGATCCCACTTTTATTATTGGCGGCTTGCTAAACAGTGCGGGTAGTAATGCAAAGGTTGGGAAAAGTGATTTTTTAATTGCCGAAGCCGATGAGAGTGATGCGTCGTTTTTACACTTACAGCCGATGGTGTCGGTGATCACAAATATCGAAGAAGATCATATGGATACCTATGGTGGCAGTTTTGAGAAAATGAAAGACACCTATGTCGACTTTATTCATAACTTGCCATTTTACGGTTTAGCGGTTGTTTGCATAGATTCTGAGGTGGCTGCAGAGCTTATTCCTCGTTTTGGTCGCCCAGTGATCACCTACGGTGAATCGGCCGATGCTGATTACCGCATGGTTGATTTTAGCCAGACAGCCAATACCTGTTCATTCAATGTAGTGAATAAACACGGTGAAAGCTTAGCTGTTAGCTTGAATATGCCAGGCAAGCACAATGCATTAAATGCAACCGCTGCGATTGCGGTGGCAAAAGATCAAAATATTGCAAATAATGCAATTTTAGAAGCGCTGGTAAAATTTGAAGGTGTAGGCCGTCGTTTTCAACATTACGGCACATTTGAAAATGAACGCGGTAATGTGATGTTAGTCGATGATTATGGGCATCACCCATCTGAAGTGGCCGCAACCATTGCTGCTGTACGTGAAGGCTGGCCAGATAAACGGTTAGTCATGGTATACCAACCGCATCGTTATAGCCGTACTCGAGATTTATACGAAGATTTCGTTAAAGTACTTGCCGATGTCGATCAGTTATTACTGCTTGATGTTTATGCTGCAGGTGAAGAGCCCATAGTCGGTGCTGACAGTAAGAGTTTATGTCGTAGTTTACGCCAACGCGGCAAAGAGCCATTGCATGTAGCAAGCAGTGCAGAGCTTGCAGGTGTGCTTGCTGATGTAATGCAAGATAATGATTTAGTTTTAACGCAAGGCGCTGGTAACATAGGCCAATTAGTGAAAAAGTTAGCAGCAAGCAACTTGTCTATTGAACAACTTAAGCAGGTAAATGTATGAGCCAGACAAGCGACAAATTTGGCAAAGTAGCAGTTCTTTTTGGCGGTACATCAGCTGAACGAGAAGTCTCGCTTAAATCGGGCCAAGCCGTATTGAACGCATTGCAGAGTGTTGGCGTTGATGCCATCGCATTTGATCCTAAAGAACAGCCTCTTTGGCAATTAAAAGAGCGCAATATTGAACGAGTATTTATCGCACTTCATGGCCGAGGCGGTGAAGATGGTACGATTCAAGGTGCGCTTGAATTTATGGGACTTCCTTATACTGGCAGTGATGTATTGGGCTCTGCATTGGCTATGGATAAAGTGCGTTGTAAGCATTTATTTAAAGCAATGGGTTTAAGCACAGCACCTTACACCGTTGTTGATAGCCGCCATGAGTTTGATAGCCAAGCAATCATAAATGAATTTGGTAAGGTGATGGTTAAGCCATCACATGAAGGGTCAAGCATTGGTATGGCTGAAGCGCATACGGCTGAGCAGTTAGATGCCGCTTTAAATGCGGCCTTTAAATTTGACAGCCAAGTACTCGTAGAGCAATGGATTACGGGTCGTGAATTTACCGTTGCTGTTTTAGGTCAAGATGTTCAGCCTGTTATTGAAATGACAACACCGAATGGTTTTTACGACTATCAGGCTAAGTATCAATCAAATACCACGCAGTACCATTGCCCTGCAGATTTATCTCAGCAAGAAACACAATTATTGCAAGATATGGCTCTTAAAGCCTTTGATTTGGTTGGCGCGAGTGGCTGGGGGCGTGTTGATGCAATGCGTGATGAACAGGGGAATTTTTACTTATTAGAAGTGAATACAGTCCCAGGCATGACCGAAAAGTCGTTGGTGCCAATGGCGGCTAAAGCCAATGGTGCAAGTTTTGAACAATTAGTTGTTCGCATTCTGGAGCAAACACTTTAATATGCATCCTTTTTTGAAGAAAGCGCAACAGTTAAAACAGCAACTTAATTGGTCGCTGATTTTTGGTGTGAGCTTTTTTCTGGTGGTCATTTTTTCTTTAGTAAAGATTACCACAGGGGTGTCTGATTGGTTGGTTGAAAACAAAGATGCGCAAATTAAGCATTTATCAGTGCTTGGACAGCCTCAATACACTGATGAAAAAGCAATTATTAGTGCGATAAAAAAAGCCGACTTATCGAGTTTTTTTGAATTGGATGTCAAACATGTGCAACGCTTGGTACAAAGTCTGCCATGGGTCGCAACGGCATCGGTAAGAAAACAGTGGCCAGATACCTTACAAGTGTATGTGGTTGAGCACCAAGCGGTAGCCCATTGGAACAGTGATTTACTCTTGAATCAATCAGGGGAAGTGTTCCAAGCAAGTAGTGATAAATTACCTGATACGCTACCGCAGCTATATGGCCCTGAAGGCAGTGAAATAGAAGCTTGGACGGCTTTTCGTCAGTTTCAAGCAATGCTAAGGGTGAATGATTTAGAGCTGACAAGTTTAGCGCTCTCTGAGCGTTTTTCGTGGCAGTTATGGCTTGATAACGGCATACGCCTGAATTTAGGCCGCAAAGAAAAAGCGAAGCGTGTACAACGTTTTATTGACGTTTATCCGCGCATGGAACAACGTGCAGATGCACAAATTGATGTTGTTGATTTACGGTACGATACCGGTCTTGCAGTGAGCTGGAAGCCACTTCAAGAAGAACAATTAGAAAATAAGAGTAAGGCATGACTAAGTCAGCAGAAAGAAACCTAGTGATTGGATTAGACGTTGGCACCTCAAAAGTAGTGGCCACCGTTGGTGAAATCACCGCAGATAATAAGCTCAGTATTGTGGGGGTAGGCAGCCAGGTATCGCATGGTATGGATAAAGGTGGCGTAAACGACCTTAACCTTGTTTCTGAATCGATTCGTCGTGCTATTGACGAAGCAGAACTGATGGCCGATTGCCGCATTAGTTCAGTGTACTTAGGTATTTCTGGTAAGCATATTCAGTGTCAGAATGAAAGCGGTGTGGTTGCTATTAACAACACCGAGGTGACAGATGAAGACATTGAAAATGTGATTCATATTGCGCGTTCAGTGCCAATTTCGGCAGAGCGCAAAATGCTGCATGCATTACCGCAAGAATACAGCATTGATATGCAAGAAGGCATTAAAAACCCATTGGGTATGAGTGGCGTGAGAATGGAAGCGCGAGCCCACATTATTACTTGCTCAAACGACATGGCAAAAAATATTGAAAAATGTGTAGAGCGATGTGGTCTTGAAGTGGACCAACTTATCTTTACTGCATTAGCGTCATGTTATTCCGTACTGACTGATGATGAAAAAGAGTTAGGGGTAGCGGTGCTGGATATTGGTGGCGGTACAATGGATATCACCATTTATATTAATGGTGCGCTTCGTCACTCAGCCGTTATTCCTGTTGCGGGTAATCAAGTAACGGGTGATATTGCAAAAATATTTAGAACACCTATATCACATGCAGAGTCACTCAAAGTACAATATGCCTGTGCAAGCAGCCAAATGGCGAGCAACGAAGACACGATTGAAGTGCCAAGTGTGGGTGGGCGACCTGCGCGTATTATGTCTCGTCATACCTTATCTGAGGTTGTTGAGCCGCGTTTTAGAGAATTATTTGAGCTGGCTATGGAAGAAATACGCCGCTCAGGTTTAGAAGACCAAATTGCTGCGGGTCTCGTCATCACTGGCGGAACAGCAAAAATGACAGGGGCAATGGAAGTGGCAGAAGACATTTTCCAAATGCCAGTCAGAATTGGCAAACCAATCGGGATTGTTGGTTTGACAGATTATGTGGATGATCCTTCGTACGCGACCGCGGTTGGTTTGTTACAATACGGCCGTACTATGCAATCGATGAATGCACAAAAATCGAAAGCTGAAGGTGATAATAATTGGTGGAACCGTATTACGAAGTGGTTCCAAGGTGAGTTTTAAAGCTCAAGTCGGAGAGTAAAGATGTTTGATATGATGGAACAGCACAGCGAAGAAGCTGTCATTAAAGTAATTGGTGTGGGCGGCGGCGGCGGTAACGCTGTTGAACACATGGTAAAACAACAAATTGAAGGTGTACGTTTTATTGCGGCAAATACGGATGCACAAGCATTACGTAATTCATCTGCCGATGTAACCGTGCAACTAGGTACACAGATCACCTCTGGTTTAGGTGCGGGTGCAAACCCTGAAGTAGGCCGTAATTCAGCAGAAGAAGACGCTGAAACTATCCGTGCTAGCCTTGAAGGCGCTGACATGGTCTTTATCGCAGCCGGTATGGGTGGCGGTACAGGTACGGGGGCTGCGCCTGTGGTTGCAAAAATTGCAAAAGAGTTAGGGATCTTAACGGTTGCAGTGGTTACTCGTCCGTTTGATTTTGAAGGTAAAAAGCGTGCTGCAGCGGCTGAACAAGGCATTAATGAATTGTCAGAAATTGTAGACTCTCTTATTACAATTCCGAACAATAAATTGCTTAAAGTTTTAGGCAAAGGGACTACACTATTAGATGCCTTCGCAAAAGCAAATGACGTGTTATTTGGTGCTGTTCAAGGCATTGCAGAATTAATCACACGCTCAGGTCTAATCAACGTGGATTTCGCCGACGTACGTACTGTAATGTCAGCGATGGGAACTGCGATGATGGGCACAGCGTCAGCATCTGGCCCAGACCGTGCACAAGAAGCAGCAGAAGCCGCTATTTCAAGTCCATTACTTGAAGATGTTGATTTAACAGGTGCTAAAGGCATTCTTGTTAATATCACTGCGGGCATGGATATTGCGATTGAAGAATTTGAAATTGTGGGTAACCACGTTAAAGCATTAGCGTCTGAAAATGCAACCGTGGTTGTTGGTGCGGTAATTGACCCAGAAATGAGCGACGAGTTACGTGTAACTGTTGTTGCAACAGGTTTAGGGGGCGATCGTCGTCCACAGTTTGGCATCGTTGATAATGGCTTTAAGAAAGCATCAGGCTCTGATGTACAAAGCTCAATGAACCAAACGACTAGCAGCATGTATGTACCAAGCTTTGCAAGTCAAGGCAGCAGTGATGATGTGAGCATGTCAGCTACATCTGAAAAGCAAGAGCCTGTAAAGCAAAGCACAACAAGCAGCTCTGTCTCGTCAAAGACAGCTGAGAGCAATAAAAAGTCTGATAAATCAGAGGGTGGCGATTATTTTGACATCCCCGCTTTCTTAAGAAAGCAAGCTGACTAAGACTTTCTACTGATAATTTGTTCGATAAATAAACAAATTTGGCAGCTGGATGTATTTATGATACAATCCGCCGTCTAACTGTAACTATAAGTGAGCGAACCTATGATTAAACAGCGTACGATTGCAGAAGTAGTCAAAGCCATAGGAATTGGACTTCATAAAGGTGAGAAGGTCACTATTACTCTCCGACCTGCGAGCGCAAATACTGGGATAGTATTTCGTCGTGTGGACCTTGATCCGGTTGTTGATTTTGAAACAACACCTGAAGCCGTTGGTGATACGCAATTGTGTACCTGTTTAACAAACAAAGATGGTGTTCGCTTATCAACGACTGAGCACCTAATTGCTGCGGTAGCGGCAATGGGTATTGATAATCTAATTGTTGAATTAGACAGCTCAGAAGTGCCTATTATGGATGGTAGTGCATTACCATTCATTTACTTGTTACAAAAAGGCGGCATTAAAGAAGTAAATGCAGCTAAGCGCTTTATTCGTATTAAAGAAAAAGTACGTATTGAAGAAGGTGATAAATGGGCTGAGATCGAACCATACGATGGTTTTCACATCGATTTCGAGATCGCATTTGATCATCCTGCTATCAATGAAAGTCGCCAACGTATTGGTTTAGATATTACGGCACAAAGCTTCACTGAAGAAATCAGCCGTGCGCGTACTTTTGGCTTTATGAAAGACATTGAATATATGCATGCAAACAACCTAGCCTTAGGTGGTAGCATGGATAACGCAGTTGTTTTGGATGAATTTAAAGTATTGAATCCAAACGGCTTACGTTACAGCGATGAGTTTGTTAAACACAAAATCTTAGACTGTGTGGGCGACATGTTTATGACGGGCCATAACATTCTAGGTAAAATCACGGCTTATAAGTCAGGCCATGATTTAAACAATAAGTTACTTCGTAAAATTATGGCAACTGAGTCAGCATGGGAATGGGCAACATTCGATACGCCAGTGACGATGCCAGCACCAGGCCTTGAAGTAGCAACAGCTTAATCGCACGCATATTACAGTTATAAAAAATGACGCTTTAAAGCGTCATTTTTTTTGCTTTACGATAAGCATAACTTGTATTACCAATCCGCAAAAATACTTAATCATTTTGAGTTGCTATAAACCAAGAATAGCTTCCAGTTCACATAACTGATTTATTTGGTAGGTGGGTGTAATCCCTTCAGGTAACTCAACGCCAGGGTGCTGAAGCCAGCAGGTATCAATGCCAACATTATGGCCACCGAGAATGTCACTGGCTGCGGTGTCACCCACCATTAAAATCTGTTCTTTCGGTGGATTACCCATTAACTGAAAAGTGTGTTGAAAAATCTCGGGTGCGGGTTTGGCTTTACCCACTAGCTCAGAAATCACCAGCCAATCAAACATGTCTTGCAGTCCTGTATGCTCTAGGCGCTTTTGCTGAAGTTTGGCAAAACCATTGGTAATGATACCCAATCTTGCGTGAGGCTTTAGCTTATTGAGTAGCTCAACGGCACCGGGCAATGGCACACAAATAGATGCCATCGCTTCTAAAAAGGCATCATTAAGCGTTTGAGCGGGCACATTGAGTTTGTTTGCCCATTCGGTAAAACGGGTTATCTGTAGCTCATTGGCAGTAATTTCATGCTTTTGATAGGCAACCCATAGTGGTTTATTGGTTAATTGATAGTCATGATAATCTGTCTCTGTAAAGTCTACGCCGTAATTGGCGAACATTACTTTAAGACCTGCAAATGCGTTAAAACTAAACAGGGTTTCATCGGCATCAAATAAAACATGTGTATACTTCATGATATTCCAAGTTTATTGGTTATAAAGTGTAGGGTGTAAAAACGGTGCCATAGCCAATGTAAGCGCTTGTATATAGGTGCTTTCGCGTGTTGCATTGTGATTGGTTAATAAGCCAATTGCACCACCTTGCTGTTTGATATTGACGGTATTGAAAGCTTCATCCATCACATCGCCCAACTCTTTACCCGCAAGTAATGCCTTGAAGAAAGGAGGTGGTAAAGGTAAGTTGCTGCTGCGGCCGACACTGAATTGTTCGCTATTGGCAATAACGACGAATGCAAACGTTGCTGCGCCGTAACTAAATTGCTCTGCGCCACCTTCCATTGCTGTGTAGAAATCGGCTTCGTAATGCGCTTGGCAGTATTTTACGCGATTTTCTGCCCCTATGCGGGTTTCATCTTCACCTAAAGGTTGGTCGGGGACGCCAGATGGTGCGTGAACACCTTGGCACTGAATGGTGTGCTCAGGAAAGTAAAGGCTAAAAATATGTTTAGCAGCATTCACTTTTACAGGGTTTTTAGATCCCACAATTACATTTAATGTCGTTTTCAAGCTGACTACTCCATCATTCCAGGCTGAGTCAGCAGTGTACCCGAGTCATTTAAATCGGCAAGTCAACGGGGGCTAAATTTTCAAGGGCACGTTTTTTTAGAATAATATCTTTAATGAGTGGTGTTAGTACCAGCTCCATGGCTAAGCCCATTTTTCCTCCAGGCACTACTAGCGTATTGATACGTGACATAAAGCTGCCTTCTATCATGCGTAAGTAATAGGGGAAGTCCACATCTTCAATACCTCTAAAGCGAATAACCACAAAGCTTTCATCAAGCGAGGGAATATCTTTTGCACTAAATGGGTTTGAAGTGTCTACAGTCGGTACGCGCTGGAAATTGATGTGAGTACGAGAAAACTGAGGGGTGATTTGGTTTATATAGTCATCCATACTACGAATAATAGACCCCATTACCGCTTCACGCGTGTGGCCTCGCTCTGAGGTGTCGCGGATTAGTTTTTGGATCCACTCAAGGTTGATAATTGGCACCATACCAATCAATAAATCAACATGCTTTGCAACATCGTGATCTTGGTCTACTGCACCGCCGTGTAAGCCTTCATAAAAGAGTATATCTGTATTCGATTCTAAGTCTTGCCACGGTGTAAAAGTCCCCGGTAGCTGATTATAAGGAACGGCTTCATCAAAGGTATGTAAGTAACGTCTGATTTTACCTTGGCCTGTTTCGCCGTATTGATAAAACAGTTGCTCAAGCGCACCAAAGTCATTCGCTTCACGACCAAAATAACTGATATGTTTGCCTTCTTGCTGTGCTTCTCGCACTTTTTTATCCATTTCTGGTCGTGTATAACGATGAAAGCTATCGCCTTCAATAAAGGCCGCATCTATATTTAAGCTTCTAAAAATATGCTTAATGGCATTGGTGGTGGTGGTGGTGCCAGCGCCAGATGAGCCGGTAATTGCGATGATAGGGTGTTTAGCTGACATAGTTGTTCTCGTTATTTGTTAAGCCGTGCAGTGTTACTTTTACCAATCAGAAAAACTGATAAAAAACGAACACGTCCTAGTTATAAAGGTCGAGCATAGTAAGGTCAAGTGACTGCCTGATTAAATAACGCTATCATGAGCCAATAAAAATTAAAACGAGAGAACATAATGAGATTACTTACCTCTTTCCTTTTTGGCGCATTTGGAACGTTTTTAAGCAGCCAAGCGGACGCAGCTATGCCTAAAAGCGAAGTGTTACTGGCTGATCTTGAGACCCCTTATGGTATGAAGGTAACAAGAATTACGGATAATAAAAGTTACAATAACCAACCGTTCTTAATTGATGAGGGGCTTTATTACACGCATGAGGTGCTTGGCGATGATGGACAATCGCAAACAGATTTATATTTCTATAATTTTACAACTCAGCAAGCAACAAATTTAACGCACTCTGCTGTTAGCGAATATTCACCCACATTAATGCCTAACAAGCAGGCGTTGTCAGCCATCGTTGTGGAAGAAGATGGTAAGCAAAAGCTCTGGCAATATCCGTTGCAGGGTGAACAATCTGCTGCGCGTATCTTCGAGTGGATTGAGCCTGTAGGTTACCATGCATGGGGCGCCGACAACGACCTTGTTATGTTTATTTTGGGCGAACCACATACCTTACAATATACCACGGTTGCAGCTGCTAAACCGAAGGTCGTTGCGAATGCTATTGGCCGAACCTTACTTTTTGATGCGCAAACGAATAGCTACTTATTTAGCTACCACAAAGATAAGCAACATTGGCTGGCGCGTTTTACACCCCAATTTGAGCAAGTAACAGATATTTTACGTCTACCGGCACAATTACAAGATTTCACCTTGTTCGATGAGCAGACGGTTATTTATGCGATTAATAATCGCGTTTATAAGCGAGATTTAATGAATCCAGAGCCGGTTTCTCAATGGTTAGATTTAACGTCTTATTGTGAAACCAAGATAACACGTTTGAGTTACCATAATAAGAAACTTGCCTTTGTTTGTGATAAATAAGTAACGCTTTTTAAGGGATTACTGTAATGTGGCTACTACTTCTCGTTTTAAAATAGGCGCGCATTTGTCTTTCTCTGCAGAACAACTTACTGAACAACTGATAAAAATTGGCTGTCGTAGTAACTTTAAAATAAAAAATATTAATGAGTTTATGCCCGCTAATTCCAAAGAAGCATTTTATGTGCATGAACAAAGCGGGCAGGCTAAATTAGTCATTAGGCCTGTTTTTGAGGTGTTTAGTGACGACTTTGAAGCATTGGACGGCATCTCTCGCATTAAAGATTATTTCCATAGCAGTGAAATGACACGTTTTCCTACACGTATTTATAAAAGTGCCCAGCCTATTCATTATGGGCTCGCATTTAAAGTTACTTCAGTGTTAGCGGCAGAACAGTTTATTAAGCAATTTAATAAAATTTTAGCGCAATAATTTTAACACAATAATTTTAACGCAATAATAGTGTCGCTATTTTAATGAATGCAGTTGGTTAATTGCATTATAAGTTAATGACAGACACGGCTATAAGTGCGGACTCGTTAAGAGTTATGGTAATAAAAAAGGGTCACAATGTGACCCTTTTTCACATTGTGCTGTTAACGTTTAAGAAAACTATTCACCGAGGCCAGCTCGCGCTTTTTAAGCGAAAGGCAGTCATTGACGCTTTCTTCAAGCTTGCTGAGTGAGCGCTCATACCCTGGTACTTCAGAGATTTTATCAGTGAAGAAGGTTTTTGTTGTGGCTAAGCTTTGAGCATCACAACTTGCCGTTGTGAAAAACGGTAAGTTCGGTACAAAAAATGGCGGTAAGTTTTTAGTGATGGCATCGTAGTTGTTATAAATCCAATCAATGAACAACGCTTGGCGTTCTTTACCATAACTTAGACCCCCTAATAAAGTACGCATATCTGAGGCCGTTACTTCATCAGTTAGGCTGTACTCAAGGACTGCTTTTTGTAGCTCTGGTTTACCAAAATAACCCATTGCAGCAAGCATTTTTGTGCGTACTTGCGGATCTTTTGTGGTTTTGAACGTTTCTTTGTACTTCGCGAGTAGTTTTTCATCACCATGATAAGCTGCAAGGTTTAAGTAGGTTGATGCTAAATATGGGTCAACATTTTCAGGATTGTTTAAGTAAAGTGCGGCTTGTGCTTTAGCCGTATCAATGACTTTGCGATCTTCACCATCAAAACCTAGTCGGCTGATCACTTGTGCTCGTAGCTGAGATACTGCAGCATCTTCATCAGCTTTGGCTGTTAAGCCATATTGCTTCGCGGCAGGAGCAATGCTCTTACGGATAAACTTAGGCCATAAGTCGCGGTTGCTATCGTCTTCAAAAACACGTTTTTGCGAAGCTAAGTAACCCAATGCTGTATTCGCTACAAGTGGGTGTGCATCGCTCACAAATGTTTCTAGGGTTTGCATTAAGCGGGCAGCAGAAATAACACCGGCATCAAGTAAAGAGTCAGCGGCAGAAAGGAGTGCCAAACGCTCACGGACTGTTAATTTGTCAGCTGCGTTATCTAGCAGGGCATTAAACTGCGCATCGTCTAGTAACCAACGGTAATAGCCCATAGCTCCTTGATCTGGGTAAATCCACTCAGGTTCAAAATCAAGTGTTAGCTGTTGTGTTTCTTTGTTTAGCAGCAAGTTAGCTGTTTTTACTTTGTCACCTGCACCATATTTTATAGCAACAGGCACGTTCCACAGTTGAGCAGGGGCTTCAACACCTGCATTCACAAAACGGCTCTGGCTGATGGTAATTTTCTTACCGTCTTGGGTTACTTTGATAAGTGGAAAAGAAGATTGCTCAATAAATGACTTTAATACACTCGCCACATCTTTATTTGAAGCTTCACCTAATGCTTGCCACAGGTCAGCTGCTTCAGCATTTTTATACGAGAATTTTTTCAAGTAGGCTTGAATACCTTGCTGGAAAGCATCTTCGCCTATCCAGTTTTCAACCATAGACAGTACCGCGCTCCCTTTACTGTAAGCAAGGCCAAGGCCATCCATGATATCAGCTTCAGTTTTAATCGGTTTACGAATGGGTTTCGTGCTTAAGCGTGCATCTAATGCCATCACATAGTTTTGCGGTAAATTTAAGTGTGATTCAAATTCAGGGTTAATTTGTGCCGTAATTTTTGCCGCCATCCAGCTTGCAAACGCTTCATTTAGCCATAAATCATTCCACCACTTCATGGTAACAAGGTTACCGTACCATTGGTGTGCAAGTTCGTGTGCAATGATTGATACATTACGTTCTTTTTTACTACGAGTCGCGGTCGCTAAGTCAACTAATAGAATGTCTTCACGATAAGTTACAAGACCAGCATTTTCCATTGCACCGAATGGAAACTCAGGCACTGCAACCGAGTCTAATTTTTTATAAACGTAAGGGATACCAAAGTAATCTTCCAGTGCTTTGAGAACGCGAGGCATATTTTCTTTGGCGTAATCCGCAAGATGAATCTTACCTTGTGGCGTTAATACTCTGCCAGGAATTGGCATGCCTTTAATTTCTAGCTCTTCAAAAGGACCGACCGCCATTGCTACAAGATAAGAGGGAATAGGAGGCGTTTTATCAAAATAGTGTGTTGTCATATCGCCATTGACCGTGGTTTTTAATACCGGCGTGTTGGCATACACTTTTTGTGTTGTCGGTGCAGTAATCGTTAACTGAAATGGAATTTTATAACTCGGTTCGTCAAAAACAGGGAAGGCACGGCGTGCATCACTCATTTCAAATTGAGTAAATAAATAGGGAGTACCTTGATCAAGCGTTTTATATAAGCCCACACTTTGGCGGTTATAAGGCGCAGTAAAATCAACCGTTAGCGTATACTTTCCAGGTTGGATTTTTTCATCACACGAAAATTTTACTTTGCCTGTTTTCAGCATGTCTGCACTTAGGTCACAATTTTCGTCACCTAGAATTTTTGCCATACTGACCGCGTAATCAATACCGTTTAATTCAATATAGTTCGTTGCTTTGAGTACTTCGATGGCAATTTCAGTGTGGCCAGAAAAAGTGTCTTTAGCAGGATCAAGTGTCAGCTCTACCTGTTGTGAGCTAGGTTTTGCTAGTTTTTCTATTACATATTCATTGGCATGGGCTGAGCTAACCGCAAGTGCAACACTCACAGTTAATAGGCTTTTTAAGAACATAAGTATCCCTGATTTTTTGTTGTTAGAAAGGCACTGACTTTGAGTGCTGTCTTCCATGCTATCAGGTTTTAAATTGAACAGTAATAATTAGTTAGTAACAAAGTTTGTCAATTTAATGATGGCGTTCAATGAAGCGTTGCCAGTGCAACTGTGGATTAATTTGCCTCACATTTTGTAGAATGCCGTTAAGCAACGACATATCGTTAAATAAAGAGCCTGAAAACTCTTTAAAGCCCATTAAATAGTTAAACGCATCTTTACTGTTAGCTTGTATTGCATGAATACGCACTTGTTGTTCAAAGTTGAGTCTTAAACTGCTGATAGCCGTTTTCATCCCTTGTTGATCAACATTGGGAATGGCACATTTTTGTAGATAACCAGCTCGTTCACCTTCACCAGAAAACCAAATACGGACTTTTTCACTGTAACGTCCTGACTTAGAGGGTAAGTCAAACATTAAGCGGGTATGCCCTTGTGCTTTTAAAAAGTCTAGGTATGGGTCAAGCCCTGCTGCGAATAAGGCATCATGAATCGGCACAAAGCGTGACTTTATCTTGCCGTGGGTATGAAAGTGAAAGCAACGCACATCTGACAATGTGACAATATCATCAAGGGTGAGATGGCCAATTTCATCACTGTAAGCGCCAGTATAATAAGCAAAAAGAGGAAGCCAAAAATGCCAGTGTTTTGCTTGTTCACGGGGCAAAAGCTGATCACTAAAGATGTAACCAGTATACAGGGTATGTAACTCCATGGCCGAAAAGGGCCTACGACCGAGATGGGACTTCAACCTAATACCTTGATAATAAAGATGTCTTGAAGAGTATACCTGAGAAATGTAAAGTTTCCAGCAAATGGCACTCTGTAACCACAGTACCATTTGCTGTCAATATAGTTAGTCGCAAAGGGCCTTAGCAAGACCTACAGGCTCTATTTCGACGCATACTTGGTCGTCGTTCCAATTTAGACCAACGAGCGCATCATCCTCGTTTAAGTCTTCAACCCACTCATCTAAAAATTCGTCTAAACCAATTTCTACCGGTGTATAGTCATTCCACTCGTCTTTACATTGTGCTTTTGCAGCGTCTTCTGTGCCCCATAGCAACAACACATCGGTGTCGCTAAATTGGTTTGATTCACACACAACAAAACCACCATCTTCGGCACCAAGTGCCCACATAGACTCGTTTAAACGTACTTTTTCAACAAAGTTAACTAATTCTGATTCTATTTCGATATCGCTCATTTGCTTAACCCTTATCATTAATTTCGTGGATCTGTGTGTTTTACAGCTGCTTTTGCTGAGAATTGTTGATAAAAGTCCGCTAAATTCTCGAGTTGACTCCAATCAGTTAATTCACGAAAGCAAATCCAATCTAGCAAGCAGTATAAACTGATGTTGAGGTATTCACAGCTTTTAAATGCAGGCTCAGATAAATGACTATTTAAATAGCGCAATGTTTCAGCAATTCGTTCATTTTGTAAATTAAAGAACAATTTATCGTCTTTTGTATCAAATCCTGAGCGCTGGCACAGTAGCATTTCAACGAGCGAGTCATTGCAGGCGTTAATAATGGTTAAAAGGTTTTCTTGCTGCCAGCTCAATAAAGGTTGATCTGATTTTTCTAATAAGTAGCGAATAATTGAGTTTGAATCGCATACACTAAAACCATTATCAATTAATATCGGAACTTTTCGAGCGGGATTGTGTGCAATCATAGTGTGTCTATCTTGCTGTGAAAAAATATCTAAATTAATAAACTCAAGCGCAATATCATTGTTCAGTGCCCACATTCGTATCCGGCGGACATACGGTGAAGTTGTTGAACCAAGCAGTTTCATAGATTAGTTTCCTATCAAAAAAAAAGCCGCGAAAGCGGCTTTTAACGATTCATTATGAAGTTAGTCTGTTCGGCTAGTTACTTCAAGTAGATGATAACCAAATTGAGTTTGCACAGGCCCTTGCACTTGATTTATTGGCGCTGAAAAAACAACTTTATCGAATTCTGGAACCATCATGCCCGGACCAAATTCACCTAACGCACCGCCATCTTGGCCTGAAGGACAATTTGAGTGAGTACGCGCGAGTTCTGCAAAGTCTGCGCCTTGTTCAATTTGTTGTTTAAGGTCTAGACATTGTGCTTCACTGTCTACGAGTATATGTCTTGCGCTGGCTACTGCCATAATAACTCCCCATTGTGTGTTTTTCTAAATTAAATAATGAGTTTAGTTCAAAATTTGCTGAACGAAAGGTTAAATTTATTTTGCAGCTAACTGCGCTTCAATCGCGTCACGCATAGCTTTTGATTCTGGTTTGGTTTTACTGTTAAAACGCTCAACCGTTTTACGGTCTGCCGAAACAATATATTTGTAAAAGTTCCAATTAGGTGAACTTGTTGCTTCGTTTAGGTGCTTAAAAATTGGGTTTGCGTCACTACCACGCACCGCGCTGGTAGCGAACATGGTAAAGGTAACACCGTAATTAATGTAGCATACTTTTGCGGTGTCTTTTTCGTCATCTTCTTCTTGGAAAAAGTCATCAGAAGGGAAACCAAGAACAACGAGACCACGGTCTTTGTATTCTTTATGAATTGCTTCTAAACCCTCAAACTGTGGCGTAAATCCACAGTTACTTGCGGTATTCACTATGAGCAATGGCTTACCTTTAAATTCGCAAAGATTAACACTTTCTTTTGAGCGTAATTTACGCAGCGTTACATTGGTAAAGTCATCACATTGAGTTTCTGCGACTGGGTCTTGAATTGACGGGGGAGATTCTGCTGCAAGATGAGTAGACATAAGGCTTGCACAGAGTAACAAAGCATATTTATTCATAATGATTTCCTGCTAGTTATTTGTGATGAATATACGCTAATATGCGAGAAAGTGATCATTTAATTTCAGTTATTTATGACTATTCGAACAGCAACAGAACACGACTTAACACAGATTGTCGCTATTTATAACGAAACAATTCCTGGGCGTATGGTAACCGCAGATACCGAAGAGGTAACGGTGGCTGAGCGACAAGCATGGTTCGCAGCCCATACAGAACAAAGGCCGATTTTTGTGTATGAGCAAAACTCGAAAGTACTTGCATGGCTCAGCTATAAATCTTTTTATGGGCGTCCAGCGTATGATGGCACAGTCGAAATTAGTATATATATTACCTCAAACGCTCAGGGGCAGGGGTTAGGTAAAACGTTGCTTTCGTTTGCAGAGGAGCATGCCAAAACGCTTAATATAAAAGTTTTGCTAGCGTTTATTTTTAGTCATAACCTGCCGAGCATTAAACTGTTTAATCGTTTTGATTATCAGGTTTGGGGAGAACTGCCTGAAGTTGCAATTATGGATGATAAAGCATACAGCCTCGTTATTTTAGGTAAGCACTTAGATCTTAAAGTAATAAAAAAAGCAGTGTAAATTTAGTGACTTTGTTTTTTTTCGACTACTCTAATTAGGTAATTATCATTAATTTGAGCCTAGTGTACTGTGCGAAGAATATTAATTGTCGATAGTAATAGTGTTTTAGCAATGCGCGTAAAAGTGTTATTGGAACTCATTGGCTGTAAAGTCGAGTTATTGCACTTTTCGATGATAGATGACACTGTTTTAACTCAAGAATTTGATTTAGTTGCGGCTTCTCATGGTGTGCCGACAGAAACTATAAAGAAACTGAGTGGGGTGTTTTCGCAAGAAAATTTTTTATTGCTTGCACCCAAAGCACAGCGTAGTGATTTACTCGAGCACTTCAGTGAAATTAATCGCTTGCTGCCTAATTCAGTGGTTATTTACCCATTTTTTGCAAACAAAGAAATTAGCACTTTATTGGAAGGGGTGTTAGAGCTGGGTAGTGACAACATCTTAAAGCTGCCCACGGTATTGGTTGTTGACCATCTCCCAGAACGATTAGAAAAAATTACTCAAAACTTAAAAGGCGCGCACATTAAAACCTTTAAAGCTGGGAGTAAGCTTTCAGCTATTGAAATAATAAATCAACACAGCATTGATTTATTAATAAGCGACTTTACCTTTGAAGATGGCACTGGACTTGAGTTGTTTAACAAGCTGAAAGGGACGCAGCCTAACAGCCGTTGTTTACTGTATACCTCAAAGCCTGAACAGGTTTCGATGATTGAAGCTATTCGTCAGGGGGTAGAGGATGTGCTGGTTAAGCCCGTTGATGATAATAGCCTATTACAGTCGGTTCATAAATTATGGCAAACGGAGCTACTCAAACGCCACAACGCAGAGTTAGTTGAGCGTTTACAAAATACCGTTGATGCCCTCATAGAAAAAGACAGCCTGTTAAGGGTTATTTTTAAACACACTCCCGATGCGATTATATTGTTTGATCGCACGGGTAAAATTATTGAAACCAATGATGCCTGTGAACTGTTATTTGAAAAACCGCTTAAAGAGTTTGAAAACTGCTCGGTGTTTGACTTTTTTGATACACCTTCAATAAACCGTATTAAAGATAAAATAAGCACCCTGAATAAAAATCGTCAATTTAGCTGTGACTTAAGACTGCTTAAAGAAAACGGCAATGAGGTTCCTCTGGTAGGCTCGTTTAACGAAATAGATCACCATGGTGAAATTGCGTTGGCGGTTATCTTTAAAAATGTTACCCACCTGAAAGAAAAAGAAGACTTGCTGCTTGAAGCAAAAGACATGCTAGAAGAAGAAGTTAAAGCGCGTACTGCACAACTTGAGCATGCTAAAAACGTTGCCGAGGCCGCAAATCTGAGTAAATCAGAGTTTTTAGCTAATATGTCTCATGAGTTAAGAACTCCCATGCATTCTATTTTAAGTTTTGCACGCTTTGGGCTTGAAAAAGTTGCAAATGACGATCTAAATAAAGATAAGTTAAACAAGTATTTATCGCGGATAGAGCAAAGTGGAGAGCGGTTGTTATCGCTGCTTAATAACCTACTCGACTTATCTAAATTGGATGTTGGCAAGTTTCCATTTAACCCTCAAAAACACAATCTGATCAACATTATAAAAACCAGTATTGATGATGTGTCTGGCACAGCACTTGAGCGAAATATAATGATTCGTCTACTGGAAACTGGGCAAGATATCGTTCTGGATTGTGATGAAGAACAGATCAATCAAATTATGCGCAATTTATTAGGAAACGCGCTGAAATTCAGTGAACCGTTCAGCGAGATAGATATTCAGTTATCAGTGCAAAATAACATCGCTGAAGTAGCGGTTGTTGACCGTGGTATTGGTATTCCAGAGTGTGAACTTGAAAAAGTATTTGCCAAGTTTGAACAAAGTAGCAAAACCAATAGTGGCGCAGGAGGCACAGGCCTTGGGTTAGCTATTTGTCGGGAGTTTGTGAGTTTACACCAAGGCACTATCTCCGCACATAACAACGAATATGGGGGCGCTACAATTTTAGTGCGATTACCTTTGAATATAGATTTGCCTCAGCATTTAGCGACTGAAGAGCAAACTATGAAGCTTAATTAACAAAACGGAAGAACTAGACATGGCCTTGAAGCGAATTTTAGCCGTCGATGATGAACCATTTAACTTAGAAATAATTGAAGAGATCCTCGAAGAACTCGATTTTGAGCTGAAAATGGTCAACAGCGGTCCAGAATGTTTAGATGTTGTTGAAGCGTTTGATCCACAAGTTATCTTGCTGGATGTTAGCATGCCACAAATGAGTGGTTATGAAGTATGCCGAAAGTTAAAAGAAAACCCGAATACAGAAAAAATAATCGTTATGTTTGTGTCGGCCAGAGGCACGGTTGAAGAGCGTATGGAAGGGTATTCTGTAGGGGCTGAAGATTATATTGTAAAACCTTTTGGGCATGATGAATTAAAGCTCAAGCTACAACACTTAAACCAAGTACTGATCGAAAAAGAAATGCTTGAACAACAAGTGGAAGACGCCACATCAACAGCCTTTAATGCAATGGCTAACAGTAGTGAAATGGGCCAAATTGTTAATTATATCGAGCATATCGGTTTAATTGATGATGAAAAAGAGTTGGGTAAAGCATTACTTCATTGTTTAAGCGCATTTGACTTACAAAGTAATGTTGAATTTCGCTTAGCATCGGGTCTAGAGCACTTTTCAGTGTCAGGTGTTTGTTCGCCCATTGTTGTTGAGCTATTTGAAATGCTTAAAAACAAAGGCCGTTTACATGAATTTTCGAGTCGAATTTTAGTAAATTATGAAATGATTAGCTTACTCATTTTGAATATGCCAGAACAAGATCCCGATAAACATGGCCGTATTCGTGACCACATTTGCTTTTTAGTGAGTGTGACCGAGCAGCAGCTTAAAGCGATAATTACAAAAAAAGAACTGGTTAAACAGCAACAGCAACTGAATGACGCAGTGTCTAAAGTACACAGTAAGTTTAAGGGGCTCATAGAGCTTTTGAATGACAATCGTATTAATAACGAAGCGGTGTTTAAACAGTTACAAGAGGATTTGGAACAACGAATACCCACAATGGGATTAGACGAAGACCAAGAGATCTTTATTTATCAAAAAGTCGATGAAACCATTCAAAACTCAGTAGCACGTGAAGAGTCAGTGCAGGGAGTAAAGGCCGCATTTAAAGAGATTGAAAACGATTTATCGGTCTTATTAAAGCAATGACACACTCATTGAGTACGCGCGGTACTGGCCGCGCTTTAAGCATCTCGTGGTAAGCCTTTTTCAACAATACGAATCAAACGTGCGGTTTTACGTAATTTAAGCTGACGCTTGTTCTGTTGTTGTGAAAGCGCCCACTCTATGTGCTCTGCGACCAGTGGCGTTGCACTTTGAAGCGCCTTTTTAAGCGCGATAATAATTGTGTCGCTATAGTCAGCATTACCAAGTCCAACCGCTAGATTTCTTTGCCAGCGCTCATGGCCAATACGACGAATCGGGCTGCCTTCAGTGTTTTTTAGGAATGTGGCTTCATCCCATGCAAAGAGTGTGAGTAAGTCTTGATCTTTTAATTGCGTTCGAGGATGGAAGTCGGCTTCATCGGTTATTTGTCCATAACGATTCCACGGACACACGAGTTGACAGTCATCACAGCCATACACACGGTTACCAAGTAATGAACGGTACTCTTCAGGAATAGGGCCTTGCAGCTCAATCGTGAGATAAGAGATACATTTACGGGCATCGACTACATACGGCTCAACAATCGCACCTGTCGGGCACAGAGTCATACACGCCACACACTTGCCACAGCCTTCAAAGGTATTTTCGTTATCGATAGGCAGTGGAATATCAACAAATAACTCGCCTAAGAAAAACCACGAACCCGCTTCTTTATTTATCAGAAGGCTGTGTTTTCCACGCCAGCCTAACCCTGCTTTTTCTGCTAATTGCCGTTCAAGGACTGGCGCAGAGTCCACAAATGGGCGAAATCCTAGCTGACCTACTTGTTGTTCTATTTTTTGGCCTAATTTTTTGAGGCGATTACGAATGAGCTTATGGTAGTCCCGACCTAGCGCATAGCGACTTATGTACGCTGTTTCGGTTTGCTTGAGGTTTTTAGCAAAGCTGGCATCGGGTGGAAGGTAGTTCATTTTAACCGAGATAACACGCTGAGTACCCGGTACTAATTCTGCTGGACGGGCACGTTTCATCCCATGCGCAGCCATGTATTCCATGTCGCCGTGGTAACCCAAATCTAACCAACGTTGAAGCTGGGCTTCGTGCTGAGAGAGATCAATATCGGTGATCCCGACTTCTGCAAAACCAAGGTCTTTACCCCATTGCTTAATTTGCTGCGCGAGTTGCTGGTAATCGATAGGTGTTGTCACGGTGAATAAAAAAGTAGCCAAGGAATGGCTACTTTATCATAGTTATAGAAAGCTTAGAATTAAAAGCGTTTCAGCGCCCATTAAACAAACCGCTTTAGCTGTTGTTGGGTTTGTTGGCTAAGTAAATGTGATTGCTCACAATCAGCAAGGGATTCATCTATTTGCTGTTTCGCTTGCTCACCTAACGCCACAATTTGCTCGACACTTTGGTGTGTTTGAGTTTGTGTTTGTTCTAGTAAATGAACAGCACTAACAATCTGTTGTAGCTGCTGTTGATTTTGCTCAAACTCACTCAGCATGTTGCTAAACCCTGCTGAGGTATTGCTAATGGCTGTTTCAGCTTCACTTGAATGGCTAATTAATAACTCAGACTCTTTATTTGTTTCGTTTACCAAGCTATTCATTTGATTAATAAAGTCGCTAATTTGACGGGTTGCATCGTTCACTTTTACAGAAAGAGTTCTAACTTCATCAGCAACAACCGCAAACCCTCGGCCAGCTTCACCAGCACGTGCAGCTTCAATGGCGGCATTTAAGGCTAACAAATTTGTTTGATCAGAAAACTCTTCAACCATTTTTAAAATAGCACGAATATTTTCACTGTTTTCTTTTAACCCCGACACGGTCGCAGAAAAGTTGCCAAGAATTTGGCTGATCATGGCCACTTTTTTTACCAGAGTAGATAGTTCCGCAGCTGAATGTTGTACAAAACTTAGATGCTCACTGTTAACCGTATGAACACTGTCGGTGTTTGCAGAGATATGCTCTAAACTTGTCGTAATTTGATTACTTGCATCGGTAATTGTATGGCTAAACGTAATTTGTTGATGGCTAAGCTTCGCTGTTTGCTGCATCGATTCTGTCATTTTTGAACTACTATCGGCACTGGCTTGCGCACTTTGGTATGTGGTGGCCAGTAGCTGGCTTAGGTGAGATGTAAAAGTATTGTATTGCTCGCTTAAATCGCGAAATTCATCAAAGGTAAAGTGTGGGAGTTTTGCCGATAAGTCAGCATCATGACGATTAATTTGCGCTAAAGTATCGCGCATAGCCTGTACGGGCCGCACAATTAAAAAACGCATATAAAAAAGTGTGAAAATAAAACTGCCAACAATAACGAGTGTCATGAGCCAGAATAGCCCTGTGCTTGCTTGCTGTTCAGATAAGCTACTGTAAAGCCAAATTAAAGTAATGACCTGAAAGGCAAACACAAACCCCAAGTTACCGACAATTTTACGCGTTAAGGTGTAAAAGAAAGTTTGTTCGATAAAATTATAAATGCGCATATAGCTACTCATTGAGGTGTTATGTTGATTCATGTCGGGCGTTTCTTAGTCTTATTTAATTCCACGTTATTCGACACAGTATAGCTTATTCTTTTTGAGTCACAGCGACTGCAGTGTCATTTGTGTATGGCATGGGAAATTAGTAAAAATTCCATCCACGCCATAATCAAGCATTAACTCGATATCTTCTACCTTATCGACCGTATACGCATAGACTTTAAGTCCACGTTGTTTGGCATCGGCAACAAACTCATGGTTTATAAAGTTTTTATCAATATGAATGCTGTAGGCATGCAGCTTTTGCGCAAACTCACTGTAATTGATAGGAATTGATGCGGTTAACGCGCCAATCTTCACCCAGGGTAACTTTTGCTTGAGCCACATGAGTTGATGATGATCAAAGGATGAGACTAAAAGATTATCTCTTGATAACTTTCCAGTGCTAATGTTTGATTCAATAAGCTCTACAAACTTATCAAGTGAAAAGGTATGTTTGAGTTCTAAATTGAGCAGTGTTTTATCATTAACCCAATCAATCGCTTGCTGTAGCGTTGGCACTATTTCGCCATTACCTGCATCGAACTGTTGAATTTGGGCTTTGCTGCAGGCATTCACTTTACCGCGACCTGATGTGGTCCGGTCAAGCCATGTGTCATGAATAATCATATAATCATCAAGGCAGCTTTGTACGTCGATTTCAATACCGTCAACAGCCAAATCTACAGCGGCTAATATGGCACTTTTGGTATTTTCTGGGTAGGTACCACTGGCACCTCTGTGAGCGAATACTTTTATCATTGCGTGTGTTTCCGAGTCACTGACCATGTTTCATAAAAAGCGGCGCTTATAACCAAAACGCCCCCCATAATTGTGCTTATTGTTGGTTGCTCATGCAAAATTAAAAAAGCCAAAAACGTGCCGTATAGCGGTTGCAAGCAAGAAATTAATCCAGCCGTTGAGGCTGATAAGTGTTGTAAACTTGCAGCAAAAAGTGAATGCGGCGCTGCTGTAAAAATAACCCCAGCGGTGATCAATAGCAGCCAATTAATTGTATCAACTTGTAATGGCGGTACTTCAAGGAAGGCGCACAGCATAATACAGGCAATCCACGTTTGATAAAGCATGGTCTGTGGGCCACCGTATTGGCTAAAGTAATGCTTATGAATAATATTTCTAAAAGCAAAAAAGAAGGCTGATAAAATACCGGTCGCAATGCCAAGCGTAACATCATTCCCAAGGCTTGCATCTGGGATGAGTAAGTAAATACCGAACATCACCACTACAGCGCTAATAATATCTTTCAGTTGCGGTTTACGACCATGAAAAAGAGGCTCTAAAAATACAGTGATCACGGGGTAAGTAAAAAAGGCAATCATGCCAACAGCAATACCGGCTAATTGCATTCCTGCAAAGTAGGTTAACCAATGAATACCGACTGTCACCCCGAGTAATAGAGCAATAAGATAATCACGGCGAGAGTGGAGTTTAATCGCCTTTTTTTGGATATAAAGTAAGATCAATAAGGCACAACCGGCAATACCTGTTCTGTATACGGTAATGTCTAATGCACTTAAGTTAATGAGCTTGGCAAACAACGCAGTTCCACCAAATAGCAACACTGCAATGTGTAAGTACATAAGACTTTGTTTGTGCGCCTGCATTGCGACCCTTGTTATTATTATGCTTAACTCTCTTTTTAACGGTAATCCTTTGCTTTGTAAACCATCCTATGGGCTAATCCATTGGTTTAGTTCCAGTGTTTCCAGCCTTTTAAATAATAGTGCAGCACATTGGGCTCATCGAGGGTCGAGACTTTTTCGTTATTTGCACTGATATCTGGCGTAAAAATAAATAGCTGTGCATCATTTTCTGGCCGATAGTAACGAGTATCTACATTGAGTGTTTGATGATTAGCACATTGAAGTTTACATGCCATAACAAACCCCCACTCACCAAATGAAGGAACGTTCAAGTGATAAGGCAAAGTATGGGCAAAGCCTGCTGCACTCATCGTATTATTAATTGACCAGAATGCGCGTTTTGCGAAAAACGGGCTGGTAGCTTGCGTTACGACGATTCCATTGTCGGGTAAGCGACGTTTTACTCGTTGGTAAAATTGTTGGCTATATAATCGAGCTAAATTGATTGCTTTAGGATCTGGCAAATCAATAAAAATAATATCAAACAACGTTTTATCTTGTTCTATAAATACATATGCATCCTGATGAGCCACCGTGACTTTAGGGTTACTGAGCGAGTGTTGATTAAGCTCTGTAAGGTTGTAGTTAGATCGAGCAAGCTCTGCGACGCTAGGGTCTAAATCAACAAGAGTAATGGATTCTAGTTGTGGGTATTTAAGCAGCTCTCTGGCAGCAAGACCATCACCGCCCCCTAAAATTAAAATGCGTTTTGCATTACCGTGCCTCACCATCGCTGGGTGAATAAGCGCTTCGTGATAACGGTATTCATCTATCGAAGAAAATTGTAAACCGCCATTCAAATAGAGGCGAATGTCATCTTTGTGGCGCGTTAGAACGATTTGCTGATAGGGCGTTTGTGCTGAGTGAACCACGCGATCATCATAAATTTGGCTCTGCCAATGATGTGTGAGTTGTTGACTGGCATATAAACTCAATCCTAATACTGCGCTGACTAATACAAGCGTTAGTCTGAGTATTTTCCGTCGGTTGCGGCTTATATGGTCTACAAAATACCACAGTAATAACAGTGCAATACTGAGATTCATTAAGCCAAAGCTAAGTGACGTTTTAAATACACCTAACCACGGCAAAAATAGAAAAGGAAATAACAAGGTCGCCAGTAGGGCGCCAAAGTAGTCTATTGATAATACATTGGCAAGATTGGCTTTTAACGCGTAGTGCTTTTCCATCAAACGGCTTAAAAGCGGAATTTCTAAACCAATTAACACCCCGATTAATGTGGTTAATATGACACTGATTGCCTGTAACGGCAAAGAGTATGCGTAAGCAAAGTAGAGAAGGGGAACACTAAGCCCGCCTAACAATGCGAGCACTAGTTCAAAGGCTATAAAATACACCAATAAGGGGTTATCAGGGACAAAGCGCGAAAAATACGACCCGATGCCCATCGCCGCCATATAAACGCCGATAGTGAGAGAAAATTGGGTGATGCTGTCACCCAAAAAATAAGCCCCTGTTGTGGCAATTAATAGCTCATAAATAATAGAGCACAGACCCGCAACAAAAATACTAAACAGTAAAATATGGCTTTCACGGATTGTTTTACTTTCCACCAGAACCGCCTCGAGAGCGAAAACCTGGGCTGCCAATACTCTGTTCTCGTAATTGTTTATCTACCGTGATGTTGCTGTGATAAAGAGAGTACATAAGCCAATCACGTTCATCATCATTTTTGCTGTAAGCATACATAGAGGCAAGACCAATGGGGGTGAAAAAAAGCAGCACGATAGGCCAAACGGCGACACGGGTTTCCATGGCTTTTATGGCTTCGGGGTTTAATTTATTAATTGGCTTATATGTAATATCAGAGCCTTCACGCTCTGCTTCAAAGCGATGTAGAACCACAAAAATGCACATGCCCGCTACTATTCCTGATAGCCACATAAAGGGTAATAATATGTTGCTATTGCCTTTAATCGGAATGATGCGAAACGAATAACTAAAATGCTCTGCACGTGTGTTTGGGCCAAAACTGCTACTAACATAAGCACTGTATTGGCCTTTCTTAGGAAAATGCACCTCGTGATGAACTTTCTCTCGGTACTCGGTCCATTTACCTTCTGAATCTCGACCCGTTTCAGCCCATAGTTCATCAGAATAACTGAATAGGTAATTACCTTCAGGATCAAAAATTTCAATATCGATGGCTTTCCATGAGTTCAAAGGTAAGCGGCCTTTGATCTCGAAACGCATCATTTGGCCATCTTCAGGAACATTAAATAAATAGGGCTTATCTTGGCCATCATATTCTTTGAAGTTGCCATATTGGCCATTTTGCAGAGGCTCTTGAAGGTCTGCGCGTATCAAAAAACAGCTTAAAAAAGCAATCGACGCGATAGTAAAAAGCTTATAGATGTTCATCCTTACTCCAATAAGCTTAAATAGCGATCGTGATAATCACTGCAACACTTATTGCGATGCTGCTTTCGATAACGGCAACAGCGGTATTATTGTCATGCATAGCTTGGTCAAGAGAGATTTTACTGAAGATAATTTTATCAACCAAGTAACGTACGATCGGCAAGATTAAGAAGCCAAACAACGCATCAATAAAAAATAAACTAAGACTTTGTTGCCAAGTATGAAAGCCACCAAGCAGGGCATGGCACAGAATGATTGCTAACGCTAACATGGTGCCTGAGAAGCTCATCGCTACAGCTTTATTGCCTTTTTCAAGCTGTTCATGCAGGTCAAAAGCAGTGAGGTGATCATAGCCTTTAGCAAACATGATCAGCAAAAGCTGTCCGAGTGCGTAAAATACAATGGCTGATAACCACGTCCCTTCACCCGTTAAAGCGCCACCAATGATTAAGGCTGCAGCCATGTAATTAGCAGCTTGTACTAAGCCAACGGCTTCATTTTGTCGATTAATTAACTGTTCTTGGTTGCAGAATAAACGCAGCAGTAACTTATCATTTAGAAAGCGTGAGCATGTTAATAACACCATGCCGAGTACACTATACAGCGATACATTAATTAAGTCGGTCAGTAGGCCCTTGCTTGGTCCTGCTAGTACAAACCCATAAATAATCGTAATAGCGACCAAATAGCCACCAATTGATAAACCTAATGCTGTATTGGCATTATCTGTTAATTGATTTGTGGTGTTGTAGGAGGTTGCTAAGTTATACGACAGCTTTGCGAGTGCGATTATCGCGATAAAAAGAGCGATGTATGCGCTGTTGTACGCCATTGCTGCAAGGTAGTGGGTTAAATTAATATCCATATATATTTGTTAGGTTGTTGTTATTTTCAGAAAATATTACCACAGACTCTTTACTGCGAAGAATATCAACGTGTTATTTTTGGCATATTTAGTTAATTTCTTAAAAGTTTCATAGCATTTGCCTGTCTCATTGCGTGGTTATGGGTTAAAATAACAACATAACCAACTAACAAGATAGTGAATGACAAAACAGGATCCCAATCTCAGTCGAGAACAAGAAAAGTACGAAAACCCAGTCCCTAGCCGTGAGTTTATACTTACTCACTTAGAATCTCGCGCTAAACCAGCAAACTTCACACAACTTTGTGACGAATTACACGTGGATGACACTGAACGCCAAATTGCGTTTAAACGTCGTTTGCGCGCTATGGAGCGTGACGGTCAGTTGTATTTCAATAAATTTAAATGCTACGCGTTGATTGATGAATCAGGCCTTGTGAAAGGCAAAGTAGTTGGCCATCGTGATGGGTTCGGCTTTTTAGAAGTTGAAGGCGAAAATAAAGATTGGTTTATCGCAAAACACCAGATGAACATGGTGCTGCATGGCGACATTGTGCTTGCTAAAGGCAATCGCAAAGGCGGCAGTGGTAAATGCGAAGCGCGTATCATTAAAGTGTTAACGAATGAGCGCGCCCCGATTGTTGGTCGTTATTTTGTTGAGCATGGCATTGCGGTGGTTGTTGCCGAAGACCCGCGAATCACGCAAGATATTATGATACTGCCTGGCAGTGAGAATGGCGCGCGCCATAATCAAATGGTTCAAGTTCAGATCACGCAAAACCCAAGTCGTCACATGAATGCAGTGGGTAAAGTAACGGAAGTATTGGGTGAGCATTTAGCCCCCGGTATGGAAATTGAAGTAGCACTTCGAAACCATGATATTCCGCATGTATGGCCTGAAGCCGTTGAAAAGCAAGTTGCCCATTTAGGTGAATTTGTTGATGAGCAAGCAAAGCAAGGCCGAGTCGATTTACGTGATTTACCATTAGTAACAATTGATGGTGAAGATGCACGAGACTTTGATGACGCCGTTTACTGTGAGCGAAAACCATCAGGTGGTTGGTGTTTATGGGTCGCGATTGCTGATGTATCACATTATGTTGGTATGAACACGCCACTGAATAAAGAAGCGATAGAACGCGGTAATTCAGTGTACTTTCCTGAGCAAGTGATTCCCATGTTGCCGAAGGTGTTGTCAAATGGTTTGTGTTCATTAAACCCCAATGTTGATCGCTTATGTATGGTTGCCGAGATGACCGTATCTGAGCAGGGCACCTTAGAGAATTATAAGTTTTACGAAGCGGTGATGAATTCACATGCCCGTTTTACTTACACTAAAGTGCATGCAATTTTGCAAGGTGATGAAAGGCTGTGCGAAGAATACGCGCCAATGGTGCCGCATTTAACTGATTTACATCAAATGTACATGGCACTGAAAGCAGCTCGTCAAGAGCGTGGTGCAATTGAGTTTGAAACGCTAGAAACGCGTTTTGTGTTTGATGCTCACCGAAAAATTGAATCAATCGTTCCTGTGGTGCGTAATGATGCGCATAAGCTCATTGAAGAATGCATGATTTTGGCGAATGTATCGGCAGCTCGTTTATTAGAAAAACATGAGGCCAGTGCACTTTATCGTGTGCATGATGAACCTGATGCTGAAAAGCTTGGTTTTTTCAGAAACTTTTTATCTGAACTGGGCATTGAGTCAACATTGTCAGATGAGCCGACACCAAAAGAAATAACACATGTACTTGCAAAACTAGGTGACCGTCCTGAAGCCGAGTTAATTCAAACCATGTTATTACGTTCGATGAAACAGGCTGTGTATCAACCAGACAACATTGGGCACTTTGGTTTGGCGTTACCTGCTTACGCGCATTTTACATCGCCAATTCGCCGTTACCCTGATTTAGTTGTGCACCGTGCGATTAAAGCTGTTTTAAAAGCACAAGGCCAACAAACGTCGGGCGAGTATGCTTACAGTAATGATGAAGTTGATATTTTAGGCGAGCAATGTTCAACCACTGAACGTCGCGCAGATGATGCGACCCGTGAAGTCGCCGATTGGCTTAAATGTGAGTTTATGCAAGACCATGTTGGCGATGAATTTGGCGGGGTTATTTCATCGGTCACTAACTTTGGTTTATTTGTTCGCATAGACGACTTACAAATAGATGGCATGATCCACGTAACGAATCTTGGCAATGAATACTTCCATTATGACAATGCAAAACACTGTCTTATTGGTGAGCAAACTCATACGGTTCATCGCTTAGGCGATAAAGTGACGGTTCAGGTATCGTCTGTCAGCTTAGATGAGCGTCGAATTAATTTAGTGTTTGCTGGTAATGTACCGCAAGACCGCTATGCGCGACGCCGTGCGCAAAGTGCACCTGCAAAACCGAGTATTCGTGCGCAGTTAAAAGCAGGGAAAATCCCTGGCAAAAAAGGGGATGATAGTCGCTCAGACCCTAAATCTTCAGAGAAAGATAATGCAAAGCGTGGCAAGTCTTCTCATGCAAAAGGGCGTAAAAAACCTAACAGCAAACAAGCGGATGTTGTAAAAGCAGGTAAGAAGAAGAGCAAGAAAAAAGCCACCAAAAAGGCAAAAAGACCGGGCAAGAACGCCCGAAAACGTACTAGCTGAGGAGCAAATAATACGTGAGTAATGAATTAATTTTTGGTTTTCACTCTGTTGAAGCTATTTTAGCAAAAGAGCCTGAGCGCTTTTTAGAAATTTATGCGCTAAAAGGGCGTGAAGATAAGCGTTTAAACCCGATTATTGATGAAGCTCGTAAGTTCGGTATTTCAGTGCAATTTATGCAGCGCAAAGCACTTGATAACAAAGCCAATGGTGAACAGCACCAAGGGATCATTGCTAACGTGAAAGCAGCGCGAATGTACAATGAAAAAGATCTCGACGAAATCATTGCCCGCGAAGACACGCCTTTCTTGTTAGTGTTAGATGGCATAACCGATCCGCATAATTTAGGTGCGTGTTTACGCAGTGCGGATGCAGCAGGCGTACACGCGATTATTGTGCCTAAAGATAAGTCTGCAAAGCTTAATGGCACAGCACGTAAGGTAGCCTGTGGTGCCGCTGAAACAGTGCCTTTAGTACAAGTGACAAACCTTGCACGCACATTACGTGAAATTAAAGACGCAGGTGTGTGGGTTGTTGGCACAGCGGGTGAAACTGACACCGAATTATTTGATGCTAACTTAACAGGCCCAATGGCCATAGTGATGGGAGCCGAAGGTGACGGTATGCGTCGTCTAACTCGCGAGCACTGCGACCTACTCGTTAAAATACCCATGGCAGGCACGGTATCAAGTTTAAATGTATCGGTTGCGACCGGTATTTGCTTATTTGAGGTATTACGTCAGCGTAATGCGACGCAGCTTTAATCTTTGCGTTCGACAATAAAAAAGCCGATATAATATCGGCTTTTGCATATCTATATTCGGCACCGCGAATGACAATTAGATTTTTGCGAATGCGTCTTGTAGTGGCGGTACAACTTGCTTTTTACGGCTTAATACACCATCTAACCATACTTTGCCATTCTCAGATTTAACATCATATGCCGCTTCAATAACAGCAACGTCATCAGAGCTTATCAGCATCTGTGAGCCTTCTTTCATGATATCTGTTAATAGTAGTAATACTGAGTGACGGCCGCCTTCTTCTTTTAGCTTCACGATGTCAGCTTCAAGGTCTGCTTTGATCTCATCAAAAACAGCAAGGTCAATGACTTCTAGTTGACCAATACCGACTAGCTTGCCGTTCATGTTGAAGTCTTTAAAATCACGCATAACTAGGTCGCGAGCTGGCGTGCCTTCTACTGCAGATTTTACTTTGAACATTTCCATGCCAAGTTCTTTGAAATCTTCGATACCGGCAATGTCAGCAAGTGCTTCAACACACTTAATATCAGCAGTGGTGCATGTTGGTGATTTAAAGATAACGGTGTCGCTTAAAATAGCGCATAACATGATGCCCGCGATGTCTTTCGGGATTTCTACATTGTAAAAATCATACATCATTTTAATAATGGTATTTGAGCAACCCACCGGACGAATCCAACACTCAAGAGGTGTTGATGATGTTAAGTCGCCTAATTTGTGGTGATCGACTACACCTACAACGCGTGCTTCATCGATGTCATCAGGTGCTTGTGTTTTTTCTGTATGGTCAACGATATAAACGTCTTCACCTGCGTAGCTAAGTTTAAGCTCAGGTGCTTCGAAGCCAAATTTATCTAAGATAAATTGTGTTTCAGGTGATATTTCACCTAAACGCGTTGGAATGGCCGGTTCATTGATTTGGTTTTTTAAGTAAGCAAGCGCAATTGCACCGCAAATTGAATCTGAATCAGGGATCTTATGGCCCACTACATACATTGACATTGACGGAACTCCTTTAAATTTGGCAGATATTTTAGCAAAGTCTCTACAGATTGATACATAACAGACATGAAATTTTGTTGATCAATTACAACTGCCAATTAACCAGAATTTTAGTTACACTTTAACGTATTGAAAGTAGAGGAAGATACACATGCGATTGAGCAGAAAAGCGTGGAATAATGTGGTCATTATTTCAATGCTATTGATGATTTTTTTCTTCAATGGTTTACATAAAAAGCTCAATACTCAACCTGCAGAGGACGGCATGCACGCGCTGCTACCTGAACAAAGTTTTATTTTGGCGATGGCATTTCCCGAACTTAAAATTGAGCGAATTGGCACTTCTTGGCGTAGTCAAACCTTACAAGAAACAACATGGCACGGGGATGAACAAGCGTTAGAGCAATTAGTTGAGCTGTGGCAGCATCAACAGCTCAATCTTGCAAGTATACCTGTAAGTAAGCTTTCGAAGACATCAGCGAACTATGTTGCTTCAGTGTGGTTAGCGGGTGAGCAATTACCTGCGGTGTATCAACTTTATACCATTGAAGGAAATTACTACCTACTCGATAAGCGGTTACAGCGTGTATTTGCGCTTGAACACGCCGATGCCGCTCAGTTATTTCCGTTATATCCGTTTAAGAGAATGACAGATGCCTGAATTACCAGAAGTTGAAGTAAGTCGGTTGGGGATTACTCCGCATGTGCTCGACCACGTAGTGACTAAAGTGAATATTCATAATGCCAGCATGCGCTGGCCAGTGCCTGATGATGTATATCAGTTACAAGGTCTTAAAGTTACCTCGATTGAACGTAGAGCAAAGTATTTATTACTGGGTTGTGAGCGTGGAAGTGTCATATTACATTTGGGAATGTCAGGCAATTTACGCGTTGTGAATGCCGATGAACCACTTAAAAAACATGACCATATCGAGTTTGTTTTAGAGTCTGGAAAAGCGCTTAGGCTAAATGATGCGCGCCGCTTTGGGGCATGTTTATGGCAAGCACCTGGCGAATGCCATACTTTACTGACCAAGCTAGGCCCAGAACCTCTTACTGATGATTTTTTTGCTGAGCGTGTTTACGAGCAATCAAGAAACAAGAAAGTACCGGTTAAGCAATTTATTATGGATAATGCCGTGGTTGTTGGTGTGGGGAATATCTACGCCAATGAGTCGCTATTTAAAGCGGGGATCCACCCCAAACGTGAAGCGGGAAAGGTATCCTTAAAACGTTATCAACAATTAGTGCCTATAATTAAAGACACACTAGCTGCGGCGATTAGTCAAGGCGGCACGACGTTAAAAGATTTTGCGCAAAGTGATGGTAAACCGGGTTATTTTGCTCAGCAATTATTGGTGTATGGCCGCAAAGGTGAGCCGTGCGTTACCTGTAAAGAGCCGTTAAAAGAAATTAGATTAGGCCAAAGAAGTACCGTGTTTTGTGCAAATTGCCAAAAATAAGCGTGTATTAATAAGGCAGTAAAAAGCACGCCCGTTGGCGTGCTTTTTAATTATAGCTCGAACGGGGCAACACCGACGGCTTTCATTTTATAGCCTACTTGGGCTATTTCACCGGACCAAGTCTCAGTGCTTATTACCCCTGTTACCACAATGGCATCATATAGGCTCTCGATTGGTACGCCACCTTTAATGGTTACATGAACAATTTGATTAGGCGGTGGAGGTGGTACATGAATACAAGCACCAAAATACGGCACAAGTAAAAATTCAGTAATTACCTCACTGTCCCCTTCAAGCGGGACGACAAAGCCCGGAAGACTGACTGATTGGCCATCAAGTTCTTTGACTACAGGAGCATCAAGGTCTGGTTGTACCCAGTTTTGCTCGCTGCCTTCATGGTTTGCTTGTGCTTGCGTGTCAATTTGCACGTGCCCTTTAGGGATTAAATCTTCCCAGAAGATTTCCTTTGGTGGTCCAGCATAAGCCCCTGTGCATAGTAATAATGTCGCTAAGACTGCGAACTTTTGAAAAAACTGCATAACATTCCTTAAATTTTAATACTCATACCATCTGCAAGTGAGTAGAAATACGCGCGGGTCGCAGGAATTAACCCAACAATAAAGCCTGCTGCTATTATCGCAGCTAATAGCATGAGTTCATAGGATGACAATAACGCTATATTTAGACTTATTCCTGCATGGCTTTGCAAGTAATCTGCGCTCAGTAGCATTAAGCCATAGAACAGTACAATGCCGAGCAGGCAACCTAACCCAGTGATGAGAATTGATTCAACACTGATCAAGGTGAATATATGCCACGGTCTCGCGCCAACAGAACGCAAAATTGCCAACTCTCTTCGGCGTTGGTTTAGGCTCGATAACAGGCTAGTTAGCATACCAAGTAAACTAATTAAGACCACGACGATGGAAAACAGCAGCAAGATTTTTTCGACAATTGACAGCATCTCCCACAGTTCACGCAATGTGACTCCCGGCATAATCGCTAATAAAGCCTCCGGTTTATATTGGTTGATATTACGGCGAACTTGTAATGTGTAAAGCGGTGAATCGAAGCCAAGCAAAAAAGCGGTAATTTGCTTAGGATTTCCAACCAAATTAATCTCGTCATGCTCATGCTCATGCTCATGCTCATGCTCATGCTCATGCTCATGCTCATGCTCATGCTCATGCTCATGAGATTCATCTTCGACATGGTCGGCTTCGTGCGTATGAGATTTACCATGAATCGTGTCAATTGCAGCAAGTGGTATATGGAGAGTTTTATCAACCGGCGTACCTGTTGGCTCTAAAATACCGACTACCGTGAATGGGTTATCATCATGATTATGAAAACTAGTGTTACCCATGCCATGCGCAATAACGACTTTATCGCCCAATTTATAATTAAGCGAACTGGCAACTTCTGAACCCAGCACCACTTCAAATAAGTGATTAAACTGCTGGCCTGATGCAAAACGAAGAGGCTGCTTTTTTCCGAACCGATAATGGTTGAAATAATCTTTATTGGTCCCGAGCACTGCAAGGCCTTTGTGACTATCACCCAACGACAGTGGAATGGCCCATTTTACGCCACGTTGTTGCGTAATGTATTGATAGCTGTGCCAGCTAACCCCGTTATTAGCATGGCCAATACGAAACACCGAAGATAACAATAATTGGATGTCGCCGGTGCGAGCACCAACAATTAAGTCAGTGCCGGAAATCGTGTTACTAAAGCTACTTTTAGCATCGACCCGCACTCGCTCAATTGACATCAAGAGCATGACGCTAATGGCAATCGTAAATAAGGTGAGTAAGGCACTGGCTTTGCGGTTTAGTAAACTTTTAATCGCGAGTTTAAGCAGCGACATGTGTGCCTCCTTGTAACTCTAAAAGGTTAACACTGCGCTTAAAAAGCCCTTGCAAGGTTTCGTCATGGCTTACAAATACCAGTGTACTGTGCGTTGCTTTAGCCTGTTCAAACAGCAATTTAACGAATGCTTGGCGATTTTGTGTATCGAGTGCGGAGGTCGGTTCATCGGCAATAATAATTTCAGGGCTGCCAATGAATGCACGTGCAGCTGCAACACGTTGTTGCTGACCGATGCTCAGTTTAGAGACAGCCTGATGCTGTAACGCATCTGTCAAACCAAGTGCTGTTAAAAGACGACTTGCTTCAAGGTTAATAGAAGGGCTGTTATTAAGCGCCTGCTTTTGCCGTAATTTAGAAAATTGGCAGCCTAAAATTACGTTTTCAATAGGTGATAAATACGGCAATAAATTAAAGTTTTGAAAAATATAACCAATGTGATCGGCTCGAAAACGATCGCGTTTACTATTACTTAATTGGTTAACAGCCTTATCTAAAAGAGTGATAGTCCCTTGGTTGGGAGTGGTGACGCCCGCAAGCAAAGACAATAGCGTCGACTTACCACAACCACTCGGGCCATGTAAAAACACATGCTCACCTTGCTCAATATGCAGCGAAGCAATATTAATGGTGGGCGAAGCTTGTTGTGCGTGCCATTTAAATAGCACATTTGAAAGCGTGATCATAACGACCTATTCGTTGTTACCATCGCCAGTAATTTAACTTTTTACGCATTTTAAAATTACGAATAAAGTTACGTGGTTTTGGCTTAAGTACTGGATTGTTCAATAGTAATTCATTGCTTGCTGCAAGTACACGCTGACTCGATAAGCCATCTTGGTAGGGGTGCAACTGCTGACAAAAGTGCTCAATTTTTGTCATCAGCTCAGTAGGCGTTGTGAGCGCATAATCGATTGCTTCTTCAACTTTATCTGGGTTTGTTACATCAATAAGGTGCTCACCGGGTGCTTGATTACAAAAAGTTACCACGGGCTTTCTTTGCAGTAAAAACATCAGCAGAATAGAGGAGGTATCACATAGCATGACATCTGCCGCTTGTAGTAGCGGTAATACGTTATCGGTTTCTACGAAAGTTAAATTATCGTTTTGTAAGTCTTTATATTGCTCGACTAACTCACTCGGCATTTTTGGGTGGAATTGCACTAAAATACGCCACTTACCTTGCTGACTGTATGCTTTAATGTGTTCGTAAAGTTTAGGGGCTAGCGATAATCGCTTTGAAAACGTTGAGCAGATCAATAAGGTCTTTCTAGGATCATTTGGGTTTTTATAAGGGTTATTTGCGATCTGTGAAAAGAACGGATCGAGCGTTGGCCAACCGGTTTCTTTCACTTCAAAAAAGCCATATTTTGTTGCAAGTGCCTTAAATGGAGCCGTTGTATTCGGTCCTTGAGTACAATATAAGTCAAAACAACCACGAATTTTAAAGTGATCATTCTCGCCTTTTCTGTTTAGCTTTCCGGCATCAAACCCATGAAAAACGCCGACTTTAATTCCTGGAATAAATGTAGGGATAATATTTGAAGGTGCATAAACAACATCAGGTTGCCAGTTGTGAACCTCTTCTATAGTACTCAGAGTCTGTTCACCCTCATTTAAGAATTCATGATTAACGTTGCTACCCTCTAAAAACCACCTAACTTGGCCACCGCGCGCTAAGATTGCTTGCTGTAATGGGCGCAAAATAGCGTACGAATAGTTTTGTGAAATATACATTAAGTATTTTTTTTCTGCGGTAGCTGCTAAGTAATTCAAAAAAACCTCCTATTGCGAGAGGCGTATTATAGCTAAATATTGTTTATGACAGCAAAATTACGGAGATTTTAATTTTTTTTGATTTTATCTGCGGAGCCTCGTAGCGGATCTGAGCGCAATGATTGAGCTTTCACAGCGTCTAGATTATTATAGGCGGCCATAACCCCAATCCCATACATGTGCTTTTAAGAGCATGCCAAATACTATCGGAGATAGCATGACTAGCTATAAAGTTTTAGACGTAAACGATGATTTACCGATCCGTACCAAAGGTGCGGTACACAGTGGTAAAGTGCGTTCAGTTTATTGGTTAACTGATGAGGACAGCGCGCGTTTAATTAGTGAAAAAGGGTATCAGGTTCCAAAGGGGACTGAGCTTGCTATTATGGTTATCTCTGACCGTATTTCAGCATTTGATTGTATTTGGCAAGGTGAGAATGGCTTAAATGGCGTGCCTGGTAAGGGGATCGCGTTAAATTCAGTTGCATCTCATTGGTTTAAATTGTTTGATAAAGCAGGCCTTGCTGGTAACCATATCGTTGATATTCCTCACCCTTATGTGTGGATTGTACGCAAAGCAAGTACAGTCAAAGTGGAAGCAATTGCACGCCAATACATCACGGGCAGCATGTGGCGCGATTACGCAAAGGGTACCCGTAACTTTTGTGGTATCGATTTACCAGAAGGTCTAACAGCAAATCAAAAGCTAGATAACGTACTTATCACTCCTTCAACGAAAGGAATTATTACCGGCGTAGCTGAAATCCCCGAAGTGGATGATGTCAATATCACGCGTGAAAACATCACTAATAACTTGTCAGTGTTTAATTTTAAGTCGGCAGATGATGTTGCGAAGTACGAACAGTTACTGGTTGAAGGCTTTAAATTAATCAGCGAAGAGCTTGCTAAACTTGACCAAATTTTTGTAGATACGAAATTTGAGTTTGGTTACGTTGAAGACGTTGATGGTTCTGACAAACTTATATACATCGACGAAGTGGGTACGCCTGATTCATCACGTATTTGGGATGGGCAAGCGTATCGCGATGGTAAAATTATCGAAAACTCTAAAGAAGGCTTCCGTCAGTTATTAATCAATAATGTGCCTGACAGTGATGTGTTATTAAACAAAGATCGTATGGATGAGCGTGAGCAGCTTGCAAAAGACTACACCTTGCCAGAATCTGTGATGCTTGAGGTATCAGATACTTATGTGGGTATTGCAAGTAAGATCATTGGCCAAGAGATCACTATTCCAAGTGATCCACGCAGTGAAGTGATTGCCATTTTAGATACAGAATACGGCTTAATTAAGCAGGGCTAAGCTGTATTCTTTCGTCAGTGACGCACTGATGTAGCGTATAAAAGCCAAGTTTGCTAAAAGGGCACTTGGCTTTTTTGTTTCGAGGGGGGGGGGAATATCACTCGTTTTATTATCTAGGTAGAGCAGAGAAAGATTAATGCTTCATTGTTTTAAGAACTTTGATACCCTTTGTATTCTAAAAGTCTAATTTAGTTTGATAGGGTGTTATTAGCCTCTTTTTATTTAGGTTAGATGGCTGAAACAAAAAATCTATTTATGTACAATGAGCCCCCTTTTGGTAATTAAGTTGTGAAAAATGCAATTATACTTTGACGTACTGCACCTGTATTACATTCCTCAATATGTGCCAGTTTTACAGGAATTGTTATCAAAAGGTCATAAAGTTTCGATGGTTTTTTACAAGAACCAAGATAGGCGAAGCGTAGATGTTAGCCATAGCTTTATAAATAAAAACTCAATAAATGCTATTTGGTTAGCAAGCAGTGATGATGCATTTAATTTTTATCAAAACTCAAATGCAGATTGGATCGTGTTTGGCAATAGCTTTGAAAAAGTTGAACTTTTAAATAAAAAGACTGTTTTAATGCAGCATGGAATTGGGCCAAAGCAGTGTTATTACGATGTATCTCAAAACAAAACGACAGTGCGTTTTGTAGAAGGTGAGCATAGGTTAGCGCGTTTGAAAAGTCTTTACCCACATAGTAACTTTATCGATGTTGGTTATGCGAAGCTTGATCCCATATTTAATCAAACACTTGAAAAGCTTGATTTAAGTGATTTAGGATTAGATCCTTGTAAAAAAACACTCTTATATGCCCCTACTTTTTACCCCAGCTCTATTGAATGTTTTAGCGATGATTTTCCCTCTCACTACCGTGATTTCAATATAATTATAAAACCTCATCATTTTAGTTTGTTTAAACAAAGGTATAAAAAGCAACGTTTAAAGCTAGAGCAATGGGCAACGTTTAATAATGTGTACGTAGCAAGCGAGTATGATTTTGACCTTACCCCTTTTTTGGACATTGCTGACATTATGATATCGGATGCTTCATCAGCAATTTTTGAATTTGCGGCATTAGGTAAACCTGTTGTTTGGTGTGATTTTTACAAGTTACGTTGGTCTTACAAAGGAATTTTCTCTTTTAGATTGAAAGCAAGGTTGGATGACGATATTGAGTATTTCCATCAGCTTTGTAATCGAGCTAGCTGCTACGAAGAATTACAATCTATCATTGGGTTTGCAGAACAGCAACCTGCTGAATTTGTTGAATTAAGGGAAAACATTATTTATAAGCTTGCAGGGAAGACGGATGGACACTCAGCAAAGAGAATTGTCTCTTATTTAGAGGAGCATAAATGAAACGTGTTATAACGTTTGGTACGTTTGATATTTTTCATGTAGGGCACATTAATATATTAGAACGGGCAAAAGCGCTTGGAGATTATTTAATTGTGGGGGTTTCTTCTGATGACCTTAACTTATATAAAAAAGGACGAAAACCTGTATACAGTGAAGCAGATAGACTAAAAATTATTAGTTCGATGAAATGTGTCGATGAAGTATTTATTGAGCATTCATTGGAGCTTAAAGCTGAATATATCAAAGATCACCAAGCTCAACTTCTTGTTATGGGAGATGATTGGGCGGGCCGTTTTGATCAGTTTAAGCATTTATGCGATGTAGTCTATTTAAAGCGAACACCATCAATCTCAACAACTGAGATAATTGAAGTTGTGCGCGATCCTTCGAGTAAATAACAAAAACTACCACATTATTTTGTGCGAGTGAATTGACCGCCTGATATTTGTTCAACTTAATATTAGGTCTCTTTTTCGGTCATTATTTTCTCTAACTCTGCAGTTTTCACTTTTCGCTGCAAATACATGCAAGTTCTGTATTTGAGGTTCCTAAGGAATGTGGATCGTGATGAGTGCCTTCCAGAATTTGCCATCACTATATCACTTTCAAAACTTCTGTCTTCTGAAATTGGATAGGGTTTGATACCTAGCATTTGCAGCCCTACCTCGCTATGGAATTGCATATCCACATCGACAGGCCGGCAGAAGGGTTTTCGAGTAAGTAATTTTTTTGCTCCAGGTAAACTTATTAAGTATCCCTGTGTGCCATTTGGGGCTTTTCGATAATTACCAAGTGTGAAATTATGTTGAAGGCTTTTGCTATCAATAAACGGAAAATCTCTGTTGTCAGAAAGCTTAATGAGATCCCAACCATGCAGCGAACTTGATAATTCTATGATTGATATTAGGTGCTCTTCAATAAACAGGTCGTCTTCAAGCACTAAACAATGATTAATTTTTTCATCGACCATTTTTTGCCATATACGCATGTGGCTTACATAACAGCCTATTTCGCCTAGCGTTAAGTCACGATGATATTTTTGTTTATTGTTTTGCGGTGAATACCACTCATCTAATTGCTCTTTAGTGAGTTCCTTGCCAATTGTTGCAGGAAACCTCTCGGCGCTGATACCTAAGTTCGCAAGTCTATTATTGAGTGTTTTCCAGCGCTTTTCACTGCCTTGCATGTTAATGACAAATATAGGAACTGACATGACTTCTATTAATTAACCTTTTCTAATTTTTATTCTAACATTTAGAATAAAAGATATATTCAGAATTTGAAAGTTTGATGAATTGCGTTTGCAGCGTTTAAACACTTATGACTAAACAGGAATTAAATGAAAAATATAGTCTCAGCCTCATGGTTAAATAATAACCTGACAGCGAAGGATCTGGTTATTTTTGATGCGGGTATGGTTCGCCCCGGTCAGGAGGGCAGCTACGCTCCAGCCGCTATGCTACCGAATGCACAGCGCTTTGATTTTAAAAATACACTGGCTGATAACTGTAATCCGGTCCCAAGTATGATGTGTAGTAGCGAGCAATTCACCGAACACATGCAAGTCGCGGGAGTTAATCAGAATTCACGTGTTGTTATTTATGAAGACCAAGGTTTATTTAGTTCAGCACGGGCATGGTGGATGTTTAAGGCTATGGGCTTTGATAACGTAAAAGTCTTAAGTGGAGGTTTAGCAAAGTGGTTGGCTCAGGGATTTGATGTTCACTCTGAGTATTATACGCCGACAACAAAAGGTAACTTTGTTGCACAGCCCCGTAAAGATTATTTTATCACGGCAGAACAGGTACTAAATTCACTTTCAGATACGAGTATTATCACGCTAGATGCAAGGCCTACAGCTCGTTTTACTGGCGAGCAAGCAGAGCCACGTGATGGCATGCGCAGTGGTCATATTCCGGGTAGTCGTTCTTTACCTTTGTCAGATTTATTGAATGGCGGGGAGCTTAAGTCTCTTGATGCATTACACACATTGTTCAACTCACATGTAAATGGACACACTCAGCTGCAATTTAGCTGTGGTTCAGGAGTGACGGCCTGTGCCCTTGCTTTGTGTGCGGATGAGTGTGGTTATACTAACCTTCGGGTTTACGATGGTTCATGGAGTGAGTGGGGAGCTTGTCACGATTTACCTATTGAAAAAGGCCCGCATCAATAAATGCAGCGTAGTTATGCCAGCTGCCGATACTATTTTTGTTAAGTGGCTGGCGAATTTGCTTTTTACTCGCTGTCGCAGATGCTGCGTTATTTTTATAAAATGCCAAACAGCTTGCTTGCCAATTTAAGTTACAAAATGCATAAAGCTTTTGGGTTTGTTTAATTGGCTCTTCGACTAACTGCTCGTAACTCTGTAAATACACTTGTTTAGGGTACTTAGTGGCAAAGTGCGTCGCTAAAGCGGTGTAGTCTTGGTGAAAGGCGACAATATCGTAAAATGTAAAGCTGTAATGGTGAAAGACACTTTGCGGGTTATATAACTGCCTGTAATTGGCTACGCTGCAATCATGCCAATTTCGTTGCATACACACTATTTTGGCGTGAGGAAAAGCCGCTAAAATAAAATCAATATAGTAAAAATTAAACGGTTGTTTATCACAACTGCGCAGTGTGTTACTGAGTTTTTCGGCTCGTTGTTGGTAGTGGGTTATTGTTTGGTGAATGTCAGCGCTAGCGTAAGCCTTGGCGAACATTTCACTATCAATAACACGGTTTGATTGTGTGCCATGTTGCATGAGTTGTGCGATATCATTCAGTTCGCCAATCCCTTGTAATTCATCACTTTGGTTAAGTATTTTTTCAACGAGAGTGGTGCCTGAGCGCGGCATCCCTACAACAAACACAGGGGCAAAGTCAGAGTTACTAGGGGATAATTGACTGTGTGTGCTGTGTCTCATTAATGTTTGGCAAAACTGACGATGTTGCTGTGATTGATAGTTAAGTTGTTGCGCAATAGCTTGTTTACTGTGCGTAAAGTACTTAAATGCATTCTCGTAGTCGTTTAAATGCTCATAATTTAAAGCAAGACTATGGAAATACGCCTGTTGATCACTCGCTGTATGTACGCGTTTAGCTTGGGGGTGTAACACGTTTAAGTGCTGCTTAGCTTCTTCGGTATTGTTCAACTCGGCCAGTGAATAATGGGCTTGATAATAGTGCTCGTGTTCAGTAATAAGCTGCTTTAATAGTGTTTTAGCTTCGCCAAACAGGCCGTGAACTTTTAAGGCCACTGCTAAGTTATAGCTTATTTGAGGTGTTTGCTTATCAAGTTGATAGGCTGATTGTTGAAATGTAAGGGCATCATCATAATAGCCTAAGCGAGTTGCAATGTTGGCGAGTGTATCTAACTCCAACGCACTGTAATGCTGTGTTGCCATTGCACTTTTATAATGAACAGTGGCGCGACTTATCTCCCCTCGCAATATAAGGTGCTTAGCGAGGTTTAAATGATAAATATTTAAAGGCTCAATACTGAGGGCTTTTTCAATTAACTTAACCGCTTTATTTAAATCACCGGCAGCTGTATTTACTTCACTGAGTAAAAAGTAGCTAACGTGATCATGCGGGTTTTGCTGCAGGCGTAAAACTAACTGCTGGTGGGCTTCAGCCAGTTGTTTATTCGCTAGAAGTTGATGTATATGTGTGCGAAGCGCGTGTTGAGTACTATTAAGCATGGTTCATCTTAAAAGCCTTGCGGTAAACCAGCAAGGCTTTTATGAGATAGGCTAATTATAGCTCAAAGTTATAACTAAATTTTAAGCCAATAGTACGGGGTGCTGTTGTGTAGTGGCCATATACACGTTGTAACTCAGGTAACTCTTTGTTTAGCTCAGCATATTGAGACTGTCCTGCCCATGACTTATCACGGCGTACAGAGGTAAATGCATACTTATCAAAAAGGTTATCGATGTATAAGGTTGCTGACCACATATCGTCTGTAATTTTTGCTGATAAATTGCTAAGAGCGTAACCTGGCAGTATTTCACCGTCGGCTTTTAAACCTACTTTTGTGATTACATCGCTTTGGGCTGTAATCCCGTAGTTTACGCTAAGTAACTTATCACCGAGGATGTCTTGCTCATAACGCAGACCAAATGAGAACTGATGTTCAGGTGCTCCCGGTAAACGGTCTCCTTTTGCGCCGTCATAGTAGCTTTGATAGTGTGCAAGTTTGTCATCAAGAACACCAAATAAATAAGGTGTATCTTCAGTTAGCTCTGCTTTAGCGTACGCGTAGGTTGCATAAGCAGCCCATCTGTCGCCGATCATGGCACGGGTAGACAGTTCAACACCTTTTGAGTTGGCAGAGCCTGCATTTGACGTGATAAGTTCTTGGCCGTTAACAGTACTGCTGCCGACTTGCGCATCTTTCCAATCAACGTTGAATAGCGCGGCATTAAAGTGCAAGCGATTACGCAACCACGATGATTTAAAACCAAGTTCGTAGTTAACGGTGGTATCCGGTTTATAATCTTCTTCGTTTGGAAGTGCACAAACGATTTGTTGCTCTGGCAATACGTCTGGGCATGGTGCAATCCCATTACCACCACCAATACGGAAACCTTCACTGACGGTAAAGTAAGCAAGAATACCATTATCAAACGTGTAATTAGCATTAAACTTAAATAAGTTACCACTATCGCTTGCACTGACATTTTCCATTACTAGGTTATCAAGTGAATCAAAGTCGCCTGAATATAGTGGTGTTGCAGAGCCCGACGTGGTCGATACGTCATATTCATAAAAACGCGTACCTAAAGTGACATCAAACTGATCAGTGATGCTGTAGCCAATTTCACCGAAAATAGCTTTTTCAGTGGTTTCACTATCTGAAATGAGAATGTATTCAAGATCTTCTTCTACATTTAAAATGCCACCCCCCCAGTACTCAGTAAGACCCGGCGTATACTCGCGGTCATCAGAGTGGCTTTCTAGTTTGTTGTAGAAACCGCCGACAATCCAGTTGAGGTTACTACTGCTGTTTGATACGAGGCGCAGCTCTTGAGTGAAATTATCGCGCTCTGATGTATCGTGCGTGTAACCAACAAATGCAGGGAAATCAGCATAGCCAGACCAAATATCGTAGAGTAGATCTGTTTGGTCTCGTTGACCCGACTGCTCGTAGCTTGACCAGCCAGATGCTGAAACAAGTTCAGCAAAACCAAGATCTGCTTTTATTTCTAAGCTTAATAAATCGTTTTCTTCTTCACCAGGTTCAAGCACTCGCGCGACATTGTCGTATTTACCTGATACGCCTTGCAAAGCACTGCTATCAGCCAACGAGCCGTATTGCGATGTTGAGTTGCCGCCATTTTCTTGTTTTTGATAGAAGTAGTTAAGCGTTGCATCAACTGTTTCTGTTGCTAACCAACGCAGTGATAAGCGGGCAGTGGTAATTTGCTCATCGTTCACGTCACTGACGCTTTTAAGGTTCGCATTAACGTCGCTACTGTCGCTAAAGTCAGGATTTGGGTTAGACACACCCGGCTCTTTAACCACGTGGGTGTAATCAATGTAACCTGGGTTATCGTAATAGTTCAAGCTGGCACGTAATGCGAGTTTATCGTCAATGAGTGGGGTGTTAAATACCACACCAAACTCACCGCCAGTGCCATCACTTTCATTCATGCTGAATACATCACCGGTTACTTTACCTTCAGTGATATCAAGTTCTGGCTGCTTTAATAAATAGCGAATTGCGCCACCTAAAGTACCTGCACCATACAGGGTGCCCTGCGGACCAATGAGGACCTCTACACGGTCAACATCAGTTAAACGCAAATCGATGCTGAGCGGTATTTCACCAACATAAGTTGCAACAGTGCCACTGTCAGAAATACGGTCTGAGGTATTTGTATTAAGACCACGTACAATGATCGGAGACCCTTCACGACCACCTTGGTCAGAAATTGTTAAACCGGGTACCCAGCGTGCAACATCTTCAAGATCGCCAATATTCTGATCGCTAATTACATCACCATTTAAAGCGGTGATATTAAGTGGCGCATCTTGTACTGAACCTGCTCGTCGCGTTGCAGTGATTTGAATAGTTTCAATTGATTTATCAAGTTCAACAGTATCATCAGCAGCGAGTGCGATGTTGCTATTGATTAAAACCGCAGAAATTGCACTGGCAAGTAGAGCAGGCTTAAAGGTATTCATGTTTGATTCCGATAAAGTTACAGTAAAATTATGCTTAAAAAACACACTAAGTTAATAGTTTAAGCAATAAATAAGGGATATTAAGTGAATTTATATCCAATTATAATGTATTTTTATTCTTGCAGTCATGCGTTATTTGCAATTAAATGCAAAATAATTGAATAAATACTCTACTTTACTGTTATTTATCGGTAAATGGGCAGTGAGTGCAGCCATTTGAACAGCAATGACCACGCTTTAAAAAGAACCAGCGGCTAAATACCATGTAGTTGTTCTGCATTGTGTAATCGAGATTTTCTATTAAGTTTCCATGATGCGAAAAGGGTTTTGCAAAAGCCAATTGCTGTGCAAGGGGCTGTTCATATAGTGTAGATAAAAATAGATTTATCTTTTTAATTGTACAATCACGGCATAAACAGGATGTTGCGGCGTCATCAAGTGGTAAAATAGCAGGTAACTCATTACACCAGCATGCGTTTATATCGTCGGCACGACATGTCAGTGTCGCATTACACTGTGAACAACTAAGGATGGTCATTGGCTAGAAGTAATTTTTTGATATTAATAGGTAAGCATAGCAAATGGATAAATTAGACGCACTAAGTCAGTTTGCGAGTTTTGGTAAGAAACGCGAGCAAGCTGTGGCTGTAATCGTTAATACCGCAGATGATCAAGGCGCTATATATACACTAACAAAAGCAACTTTTTGTAATGTGCTAGAGCGTGTGATCAGCAATGAAATTGATATTGATGAGTTAGAATTATGGGCGAGTGTTTTAGAGTCACGCCAAGATATCGATGAAAGTGCTGTTGAAGGGGCTATTTTCGCGTTGAGTAATGCTGAGCAAATGGGCGAGCTGAGTAAAGAGACGCTGATTACGTTATTAGCACTTATTAAGTAACTTTTGTTGGCCCTGTGATTGCACAACCGGGAGTGAGAAATAAAAAACCGTGCTGCTTTAACAAACACGGTTTTATTATTTTTAATAGCTGTCGCTACTTATGATAACTCAAGCAAGTTTCTACTTCGTTTTTGGAACCTAAAATCACCGCGACACGTTGGTGAATGGCATTAGGTTGGATATCCATAATGCGCTCAGTGCCGGTAGAAGCAATACCGCCAGCTTGTTCAATTAACATTGCCATAGGGTTTGCTTCGTATAGTAAACGTAATTTGTTTGGTTTATTGGGATCTTTTGTGTCAGTAGGGTAAGTAAAAATCCCCCCTCGACATAACACGCGGTGAACATCTCCGACCATTGCGGCAATCCAGCGCATGTTAAAGTTGCGTCCACGAGGACCTGTATCACCAGCAATCAAGTCAGTAATGTAGTTTTGCATAGCCGGTTGCCAATGACGTTGGTTAGAGGCGTTAATTGCAAACTCACTGGTCTCTTCAGGGATACTGGCAAAGTCTTCTGTTAATAAAAAGGTACCGTGTGTTTTATCTAACGTAAAAAAGCGAGTGCCTTTACCCGTTGTTAATGCCAGTACTGTCGATGGGCCATATAAAACATAACCAGCCGCGACTTGGTTTTTACCTGGTTGCATGAAAATACTTTGGTCAGCTGGGTCTGCACCTTCAGGGGCTTCCATTATTGAAAAAATAGTACCAACTAAGGAGTTTATGTCGGTATTTGATGAACCATCTAGCGGGTCAAACGCCACAATATACTTTGCGTCCGGATTCCCTGCTACAGTGAAATCTTCTTCTTCAGAAGCGATGGCTTTTACGTAGCCCGATTCTAATAAGATATCTTTTAAAAGCTGGTTGGTAAGGACATCAAGCTTCTTTTGTGTTTCACCTTGAATATTTTCATCAAGAGTTGACCCTAATACGCCAGAAAGGGCGCCTTGGCCAACACGGAATGAAATTTCTTTACATGCCGCAAGAACCGTTCTGATCAATGAAATCAGTTCTCGTGGGCAGCCATCTTCTAACAATACCGGTGGGAGTCTACGCATTCTATTTTCCTGATAACGTTGTAGCTAGACATTTTTTAGTGTGAGAGAGAATGTCTTAGCAAGCGCTGAATTTCGTCTTAAATAGCTGTTTTTTATCGGCGATACTTTATACTGCCTAATACCTGTACAGTATTTAAAACGCGAATAACAAAGATAAGATTATGCAAAAAATACCATTACTACGATACCTGCTCTTAGCTGTGTTACTTACTATGATAACCCAAGCACACGCAGCAATTAAGTCTATAAATGATTTTACTGAAAAAATGACACATTTTTCAGGTTACTTTTCCTTTTATTACGACACTGAAAACGGCAAAGTCTATGTTGAGGTAGATAAACTCACGCAGCCGTTTTTATTACAACAAAGCTTGCCGTATGGCGTTGGCTCGAATGATATTGGTCTAGACCGAGGGCAACTTGGCAATACCCACCTTGTGCAGTTCGAGCGTTTTGGCGATAAAGTCATGTTACGTGCACTCAATACGTATTATCGCGCTAACACTACCAATGTCGCTGAACAACAAAGTATAAAAGAGGCATTCGCGTCAAGTATTCTTGCCGGCTTTGATGTTGTCGCCCAATCCGATTCTGCCACCCTCATTGATTACACTCCTTACTTATTAAGTGATGTGCATGGCGTTACTCGCAGCTTAGCAGCTCGGGGGCAGGGTAGTTTTAATGTAGACGCCAATCGAAGTGCGGTGTATTTAACGCGCTCAAACGCATTCCCAGAAAATACTGAGCTTGAAGCGGTTTTAACCTTTCAAGGTAGCAACCCTGGTAAGTATGTTCGTCAAGTTAGTGCGCACCCTTATGCGCTGACAGTGCACATGCATCACTCTTTAATTAAATTACCCGATGACAACTACACGCCGCGTAAATTCCATCCGCAGGCTGGTTTTTGGAGTATTGAACATAAAGATTATGCGGCACCACTGGATGAAACCATGTATGTGCGTTATATCCCGCGTCACCGTTTAGCTAAAAAAGATCCAAGCTTACCAGTTAGTGAGCCCGTTGAGCCGATTGTGTATTATTTAGATCCAGGTGTGCCTGAGCCAGTGAAAACAGCACTGATAGATGGGGCTAAATGGTGGAACGATGCTTTCACAGCAGCAGGCTACAAAAATGCCTTTATTGTGAAGGTGCTGCCTGATGATGCTGACCCTATGGATGTGCGCTACAACGTGATTCAATGGGTGCATAGAGCAACCCGAGGATGGTCATATGGCAGTTCAGTGATTGACCCACGTACGGGTGAAATTATTAAAGGCCACGTGACTCTTGGTTCATTGCGTGTACGTCAAGATATCTTACTAGCAGAAGCATTAGCTGCCCCGTATTTAGAAGGGAATGAAGTGGCAACGCGTTTACATGCGATGGCGCTTGACCGTATTCGCCAACTCAGTGCGCACGAAGTAGGGCACACTCTGGGTATTTCTCACAACTTTGCAGCGTCTGTTGCCGACAGAGCCTCTGTCATGGATTACCCGCATCCTTTATTAAGTTTTAATGAGCACGGTAAATTGGATGTTAGTCGCGGCTATGCATCTGGGATGGGCGTTTGGGATACTCAAGTCGTTAAATATGGCTACAGTGATTTTAGCAATCAAGATGAAACAAAGCAGCTTGCTGCTATTCTTGCCGAAAACAAAAGTAAAGGTCTTGAGTTCATCTCAGACAGTGATGCTCGGGCACAAGGTGGAGCACACCCTACGGGACATCTTTGGGATAATGGCAGTTCGCCCAGTGATGAATTAGTGCGTGTACTTGCTGTGCGCAAACAAGCACTCGCTAGTTTTGGTATTCATAATATTAAAACGGGTACTGCATTGTCGCAGTTAGAGGAAATGTTAGTGCCGTTATATTTGTTCCACCGCTATCAAGTTGAAGCTGCAGTAAAGCTCGTAGCTGGCGTAAACTACGAATATGAAGTACGAAATGGCTCACAACCTAAAGGTGCACAGGTGGTTGCAAAACAAACGCAACAATTAGCCGTTAATGCGCTTCTTGAAACGCTTAAGGCTGATAATCTTGTCTTGCCTGAATCGATATTATCGCTTATTCCGCCAAAAGCGTACGGAGAGTCAAAATCACGTGAGAGTATTGTTGGTCGTACAGGACTGACCCTTGATGCAATGGCACTTCCCGAAGTGGCGGCGACACATAGTTTAAGCTTACTGTTTAATAGTCAACGTGTTAACCGTTTGGCACAACAACACGCCAGAAGCGATGCGTTTTATGGGTTAGATGCGTTAATAGCACAAACGTATCAGCAAATTTTTGAGCAAAAAATGGATGACGGCCTAGCGGGTAAAATAACTCAGCGTGTACAACTGTTAACGGCAAAGCAGTTCGCTGATTTAGTTGCCAGTGATGAGGTTGATCCTGAGGTGCAAGCGCAGTTTCGTTATTACTTGGCAAAGCTTGCAAAAAGTTATCAGCAAGAGTCAATGCTAGGCAGTGCCTCGGTAGGGAACAGTGCATTTAAGCAATTTTTGAGCGAGCAGGTGTCGCAATTTTTAGACACGGGGAAATGGCCGGATAACTTTAAAGCATTACCCATGCCTCCGGGCTCGCCAATTTAACTTATTAGTCTAAAAAGTAAAACGCCAAGCCTTACCATGGATGAACGTTTAAGCTATTGTGAAAGCGACGTTAGGCCTTGGCGTTTTACTTGCATAAAATTGGATATTTGCTAATCTAGCGGCCTCTCTTTTTTGTCTTTTTGGGGTGTATATGGCGTTACTCTCTCGCTCGTTATTGGCAGCGGCCATTGCATTCTCTAGCTTTTCTAGTTATGCCTCGTTAGAAAAAAAACAATGTGAGGTCGAGCTAAGTCATGGCTTAATTATTACTGACGATGTCATTCGTATTGTTGATAAAGGCCAAACTCGTGTGCAAATTAATAATAATAACCAGCTGTTTATTCGTGGTTATTGGGTTGATTTAAATCCAGAAGAAACCAAAGTTGTTGAGCAATTTAGTCTTGGTATCCGAGATACGGTGCCAGAATTAGTTGAACTGGCCACTGACGGTGTGAATTTAGGGTTGAGCGCAATTGAACAAGTTGTTGAAGGGATGTCTGATAAAGAGCCTGAAGTATTAAAAACTCAACTACAATATGTAGAACGCGCGTTGATGGATAAATTTAAGCGCGGTGATGACTTTTTCTTTATTGCTCCGCAATCATTATCGAAAATTGATGATTTCTTTACTAAAGAGATCAGTCAAAAAATTCACTCAGCGGTGCATGGTTCATTAGGCGCTATTTTAGTTTCGTTAGGGGATGCCTTTAAATCTCGCGAAGGGAATATTGAAGACCGCATCAACGACATGGGACAGCGTATGGATATTATATCTAAAGAAATAGATAAGTCCCTCCAAAAGAAAGCAGAGCAACTTGAAATGAAAGCCTCTGAGTATTGTGAGTGTTTGAACTCGTTAGATGTTACCGAGTCACGGTTGCAAAAAATAGTACCAGGGATGGCTGACTTTGATTTGGTACAGATTAAATCCTAGTACAGTTCAGGCCTTAGTTAGGTAATCAATAATAAAAAGCCCAGTTGTTTTCTGGGCTTTTTAGTGTCATGTACTGTGTTGTTTTAAATGTGCTGACACACTGAGAACTCATTATGACAAATGCACATAAATAACACGTTAAGTGTACTCATTAGCTAAACTTAGCTGTTTCGGTTTCTAAGTTTGTGGTGAGGCCTTTAATTAAATCAGTCGCAGTGTGTGCTTGATTTGATACATTGGCTGTTTGTGCTGCGGTATCAGAGATGGTCACAATACGTTTTGCCGTATCTTCACCTGCATCTAGCTGCTCTTTCGCTGCAATTGCAATTTGGTGACTCATTTGAGCAATGGCACTAAGCGAGCTGGCGACGCGATTAAGCGCTTCGTTTGCTTTAGTCGACTTTTCTACCGTTTGTTCACTGGTTGCAATACTTAACGACACGGATGATTTAGCGTCTTGCGTTGCTGATTGCAGTTTCCCAATCATATTACGTATTTCTTCGGTACTGGTTTGAGTACGCTGCGCAAGACCACGCACTTCATCGGCGACAACGGCAAAACCACGACCTTGCTCCCCCGCTCGGGCGGCTTCAATGGCTGCATTCAGAGCAAGTAAATTTGTTTGCTCCGCAATACCTTGAATAACGCTAAGTACGTTAGCGATATTATTTACCTCATCATCAAGTACTTGAATGTTATTGCCCGCATTGTCAATTTGCTTCTCTAACAGGGCAATGGTTTCGGCTGCTTCGTTGGTTAAATGGCTGGCACTTTGCCCTTGATTCTCAGCTTCTTGGACTGAATAAGCGGCTTGCTCGGCATGCTCAACGACGGTTTGCGCTGAGGCGGTTAACTCGGTAATTGCAGAGGCGACTATCTGCGTTTCCTCATTTAAGCTGCGAGTAAGTCTATCAAGTTCAATTGAACGTGATTCATTGTCAACACTTTGATTTTGTAAGCTGTCGGTCACGTCTTTAATACCGCCAACAACGCCTCGCAAACCTTGTTGCATATAATGCATAGCGGCAATAATGCTTTCACTAGGAGCATCTTGGCGAATAGGCGAATGCAAATTACCACGCGATACGTTTTTAACAATGCCAATTACTTCATCAATTTCACCGCCTAAAGCATTGGTGAGTGATGAGCCAAACCGAGCGATAGCAAACGTGAGAGCTATCGCAATGAGCATTGATAAAGCGAGCAACCATTTTGCGGTGCTCCAGTAGCGCTCATCAACTTCTTTTGCGCTGATACCAGTACCAACATACCAACCGAACAGAGGTGTTTTTTGCACGACAGAGGTTAAGTCGACGGTTTCACCGTCACGGACAGAGTCCCAATGATAAGTAATAATTTTATTGGTAGTATTACCCACCAGTTTTTCAACCATGCGACCAATACTGTTACCACTGGCATCTTTAAAGTCATTAAAGCTCGTACCATGCAACTCGGGATCATGCGGTGTGGCAACAAAATCAAGGTTGTTGTCGACCACATACACGTATTCAGAGTCGTGATATTTATTTTCTCTAAGTACTTGGATTGCGAGTTTTTTGGCTTGTGCTTCTTCAAGTTGACCGTTTTTAACCATCAACTCAAACTGTTCTACAATGTTGGTAGTACTTTTCATTAGTTGGTTTATGCGAGCGATATTGTCGCTTTCACTGGCATGACGTAATGATTGCAAACCTAGTAAAGCTATCGCTGATAACGCGATAAAAATAGCGATAGCAAAAAAGGTGATTTTTGTTTTTAAAGCTAGTCCTGATAACACAGTCAGCCTCCTTTATTATTTCCCCTTTAATCTTCTACCATGTTTATCAGCATTAATTAAGAAAAAATGACAGCGTTATCATGATTTTTACTCAAGTCCCTATTTAGAGTATCAATTCAGCGTCTGTTAGCGGACGATATTCACCACTCTTTAAGTTTTCATCAAGGTGAATGTCGCCTATTTTTTCACGATGCAATTCAACGACTTTATTGCCAACAGCGGCAAGCATTCGCTTAACTTGATGGTACTTACCTTCGCAGATTGATAAACGTAAACTGTAACTCGCAAGTTGCTCAACAATGGCTGGGCGAGTTAACTCTTTTTCGTTATGTAATTGCACACCTTGCTGCAGAGCTAAAATAGCATCTTCATCGATAGGCTCTTGTGTTTCAACTAAGTACGTTTTGAATTTATTGTGTTTAGGAGCCGTAATTTTGTGTGACCAATCGCCATCGTTAGTGATGATAACAAGACCTGTCGTATCGATATCTAAGCGTCCGGCAACATGAAAATCACTCATGTTTGGTTCGTCTAATAAATCAAACACAGTTGGGTGTAAGTCATCTTTATTTGCGCATACATAGCCTGAGGGCTTATTGAGCATAAAGTAGCGTTTACCTAAAAATACTAACGGTTCGCCTTGCCAACGTACATCGTCTTCTTGAGTTATTGAATAATCAAACGAGGTGATCACCTCACCATTAACGCTAGCGTACTTACGCTTTATACCCGCTCTGGTTTTACTGCGAGGTAACTCTGCAATATGGCTGATAAATTTATCTAAACGGCATGGAAATTTCATTGGGATCACATTTTTAGTCGGCTACAATGGCGGCGAGTATAGCGGATACTAGTGACCTATGACAGTACAGCAAGGACAAATTTTACAGTACTACAATGCGCAAATAGAGCAGGGAGTCTTAAGTGATGATGTTGCTCAGCGTAATGCCATTACTGCGCTTGATAGTTTAGCCTTTGAGCTAACAGCGCCAACACCTTTCTGGAAAAGACGAAAGCCAATTAAAGGCCTTTATCTGCACGGCCCAGTTGGACGCGGTAAGTCGATGCTGATGGATGTGTTTTTTCATCATGTCGATATCAAAGAAAAAGTGCGGTTGCACTTTCACCATTTTATGAAGCAAGTGCATGCACGTTTGGGAGAATTACAAGGACAAAAAAATCCGCTGTCTGTTATAGCCAAAGAGTGGGCCGCGCGAATTAAACTACTTTGTTTTGATGAATTTTTTGTCTCTGATATTGGCGATGCAATGATTTTAGCAGGGCTTTTTGAAGCGCTATTCGAGCATCAAGTTGTACTGGTTGCCACCTCAAATTGTCAGCCTGAGAGGCTATATTGGAATGGCCTACAACGTGCACGTTTTTTACCGACTATTGATTTATTACAACAACATTGCTGTGTGATGAGTGTTGCGGGCGAGACTGATCATCGGCTTCGCTTTGGAAAACAAAATAAACACTTTGTTATCAATAATGATGAAGCAATAAAAGAGCGCTTTTATGCGCAAGAGCAAGCAATTACTGAGAATCAGGCTATAACGGTTCACAATCGAAGTATTTGCTTCGTGCTAAAGGCAAAAGAAGCCATTATGTTTGATTTTATGGCGCTGTGCTCAGGAGCACGCAGTACGGCTGATTATATCTATTTAGCTGAGCAGTTTAAACGAGTGTATTTGCTTAACGTCCCCGTTATGGGACGAGGTGCGACAGGTAAGCAGATAGTACACGGTATTGAAGATAGTTATCAGCGTGAGAAACAAGATTTGCAAGAACATTTTTTAGATGATGAAGCGCGGCGTTTTATTGCTTTAGTGGATGAATTTTATGATAGAAATAGGCTGTTGATTATATCAGCCGAGGGGAGCATAAGTGAGTTGTATCAAGGGCACAAGTTAGCATTTGAATACGCCCGAGCAGAATCACGCCTTATTGAGGTACAAACATGGTGAAAAAAGACGAAGCCATCACGCTTCGCCTTTACCAGGGATTGCTTGGGAGCATTAAAATATTTTTTTAGAAGCTATATTGCGCTCCAATAAACATATAGCGGCCTTTACCACCACCCCAATCAGAGTTGAAGTTACCTGTTCCATGTGGGAAAAACGCCCCATTGTTATCAAAGATGTTGTTAATACCACCTGATAAACGTAATTCGCTGTTATTATCTAGTTCCATAGTGTATGAAGCTGCTAAGTTGTGTTTTATAAATGAGCCAAACTTTTGAAATGCAAGTGGCTCAGGGTTACTAATACAATCAGCTGATTCATTTGCACACTTTTCAGTATTTTTAGCAATCGCTTTTTCGTAATCTCGATCTAGCTGTTCATCTTCTCGGAAGCTTCCTTGGAACTGAGAGCTCCAACGAATACGTAAGTTTTCATTGCTCCACGAAAGCGAGAATGCAGCTTTATCTTTACCTCGTCCATAGCCAACATAGTTGGTTGTTACGAAATCACCATCTTCACCTAAAAATGTTTGAGAGTGTTCAATGATATGGTTGTAATCAAGTTTGACTGCGATATTACCCATGTCATCTAGGTCAAAGTTATAGGTAGCTACAACGTCATAACCGCGAGTTCTAATTTCATCAAGGTTATATTCACGCTGCTGTATCTTATTGATTTGTCCATCACTACCGCGGGTAATATCATTACAAAATGGGTTAGTCGTACCATAGCCAGTATTTGATGCGTAACATTGATATAGAATATTCTCATTACTTATTTCATCAATTGCATCCTCAATTGCGATATCGTAATAATCAACCGCTAAATTGAAGTCTTTTAGACTCTCTGGTGAATAAGTGAAGCCAGCAGTATAAGTATCTGCGGTTTCTTCTTTTATATTACTGTTACCAGATGATGGAGAATAACCACTGTTGTCATCATCAAGTTCAAAACTAGCATCCTCTGTAATTAGAGCTGCGATAGCTGGATCTAGACGACAGTTATTGTGACCTATATCGTCAGAAGTTGCTGTCACCCCATCACAGATGTCTTTGTATGAATCGTAATCACCACGTTCAGGTGACATGAATTCGGTAATTGTAGGAGCGCGTTGAGCTCGTGCATAATTTGCACGTAAAGCGAGTGTATCAACAGGTTTCCAAAATAACCCTAACTTATAACTAGCAACAGTGCCTACTTCGTCAATGTCGTAGTTAGAGATACGTATTGATGTTTCAGCGTCTAAACTTTTTGCTAAAGGAGCATCACGTAAAAGGGGAATACCAAACTCTGCGAAGGCCTCAACTACATCAATTTCACCGTAAAATTCTGGCATGTAGTTATAAGTAATACCGCCCGTTTGCATGTCTGTAGATGTTTTAATGTCTTGCGAATCTCTACGGTATTCACCACCAAAAACAGACGACACATAACCCGCTGGTAATTCGAATAAATCACCACTAATGTAACCCATTAAGGTAAGTTGTTCATTGGTTGTTTCAAGTACTGGTGTCGAGCGGATCCAGTCAGCCATTTCAGGTGTGATAGAGCCTTCACCAAATAAATTAACAGCCACACAACCTTCATCACGTGCATCACTGTCAGCACATTGAATAGTGCCATCATTTAGCTTTTCAGCATCAAGGGCTTGTGCTAAACGTACTAAGCTAAGTTCATTGGCGCGTACTTGTTTTTGCTTGTATCGACCATAACCTACAGAAACATCCCAATCCCACATTTCATCAAACATAGTGCCTTGTAAGCCCGCCCATGTTCGAATTGTCTCGCGGTTATTGTCAGTGCTAATATTGCCCACTTCATTGAATCTTCGGTCCCAATATATACGGTCTTTATACGGGTCGCTATCGATAATTCTTTGCGGTACGTAAGGGTTATCAATAGGAATATAACCAGCTGAGAATGGTTCTGCTTCACCAGTCGTTGGGTTAATATAAACGACCTCACTGCCTTCTGATGTGTCTTCTGGTGATTTGTTATTAAATGAACCACTTTTACTAAATTGCACTTGCGCATATGCAGTAGTGCTATCATTGATATCAAAATCAGCTTTTAGAGCAAGTGATAAGTTATCACTCGGTACGTTTAACATTACATACTGAGCTGAGTTGATGCCGTATAATTCTTCGTTTCCAGCCCAATCATCACGTAAATTTGTACCGTCATACCAAAACTGCGTATCATTCTTTGAGCTTTCTAAGAAAACACCGCCAGGAAGACCGTCACTTCTATCTCGCCAGTCAGCACGTGTGGTATCGCGCATACATTGGTCGCCCGTAGTTGTGCCAACACCATTACATAGTTCATCTTCGTTATAGAATACGTCGGCTTCCATCTGGGCACGCTTTCTATCGTAGTAACTAATACCAAAATCGCGGTCCCAGTTTGCACTGACATACATATAACCACGATCTTCTGCAAATGAACTGCCGTAGTTTGCATCTATGGTAAAGGTTTTACCTCCACCTTCATCAGTGCGGCCAGTTTTAGCCGAAAAATCAAAGCCTTCTTTTTTCGACTGGGTAATAATATTAACTACACCGGCTACGGCATCAGCGCCATAAGTAGCAGAGGCACCACCACTAATGATTTCAACACGTTCAACCATACCACTCGGGATAGTGTTAAGGCTTACATAGTTACCACTGTAACTATTTGCTACAACACGACGACCATCTATTAGGGTAAGAGTTCTATTAGCACCTAGATTACGAAGTTCAACAGTTGATAAACCTGTATTAGAGTTATTTGATTGGCTAGTTGTGTTACCAATATCTATACCTAAACCGGGCATATTATCCACAAGTATATCTGATAAATTAGATAAACCAGTGTCTTCAATCGCCGCTTTGTCCATCGTTACTAAGGGGGTTGTTACAGAAAAACTATCACGCTTTAAGCGCGAACCAGTAACAATGATTTGCTCAACGTCTTCTTTGGCTTCGGGTTTAACATTAACAGAGTTCGTTGTTTGTTGACGGTCAATTTTAACTTCTTCAGCTTCATTTGCATAAGCTTGCTGGCATAAAGCGCTCGTTACAGCAAGCGCGATAGCACACGGTTTGATTAGTTGATTTCTCACGGGTGTTCCTACTTATGTTGTGTTTATTTTTAGTTCTAAAAAACCAGAGTGAAGCTCAATTAAGGGCAGTTAAGTATAAATGTACAGCGAGCAACACTCTGGTTGTCAGGTATTGACGTTAAAACTTTTATATAAATGTGAATGCAACTACAACTAACCATGACTCGTTTATGTCTCTATTTAACATCTATTGAATGTCTATTTATTTAAAATCAGTAGGTTAACTGTGAAGATGCTATTAACTAGTTCTTAACTTTAAAGCTGGTTAAAAGGGAGGATTTAAGATAACTTGAATAAGCTATATACTGCTACATACCAACAATGAGGGTTATTTTGAGTTAATGGAAACAACTAATCGTGCTTATCAATTGGGTCGTTGTGTTATTAACCCGCTAGAAAACAAACTGATCCATGATAATAGCGAGCAAATCTTACAACCAAAGTTTATTGAATTACTCGCTTGTCTTGTTGCGCGTTATCCTGAAGCTATTACCCGAGAAGAGTTAATCAATATTGTATGGGAGGGGAATTTTTATGTTGGTGAAAAAGCATTAACCAATGCAATATGGCATTTACGTAAAGCATTTAAAGAGCTTGACCCTGAACAGACTTATATAGAAACGTTGCGTAAAACAGGGTATCGACTGGTTCAACCTCCCTCTGAATGTGCGTTAAGTGGAAACGAAAAAAACAAAAGTAGGCGCTTATCATTGATTAGGCCGATTCTTGCGGGTGCTTTTGTAGCCGTTTTTGTTATTAGTGTTGTTGCTTTGTATTGGCAGTTTTCTACCCAACCCGATAATCAAGATAATACTGCATTTTCACTCCCCCTTAACAGTATCGAAAGCGTAACGGCAAGTCCCGGGCGAGAAATATACCCTGCGATATCAAACGACCAGCATTATTTAGTGTATTTATGGCGACAGTTAGGCAAACCGACCAACTTATACTTACGTGATTTGCACTTTCCTGAGCACCCAGCAAAACAACTCACTGACTCACCTTACACTAAAGGCCACTCTGTATTCAGTCCTGATGCAAAGACTCTCTATTATTATCGGTATCAAACAAATAAGTTTTGTGAGATTGTTAAACTCTCTTTAGTGAACGCAACCAGTGTGGTACTGACTGAGTGTAGTCGTCAGTTTCGAACTGATTTAGACATTAGTGCTGATGGTCGTACATTAGTTTATATTGATGAACAAATTTCTGAATCTGGTAAGTCTGTTAGTCGCTTAAAACTACTTGATTTACATGCTAATCAATTAAGTGAAACATTTATACCCTGTACAGATCACTGTGACGTAATCGATGAATCAGTGTCATTTTCTCCGGATGCTCAGCAAGTAGTGGTGACTCGAAATGTTGAAAATGATCAAAAAGCATTGTTTTTAATCGATGTGTCTTCTGGGGAAAGCCGCCGCATTACCGATAATTTTGTTGATATTCATGGTGTTGATTGGCATCCACATAAAGATAAACTGGCTTTTACAGCTGTGGAAGCAGGAAAGCGTTATGGGTACTTTTACGACATAAGTGACAACTCTTTAATAAATACACAAATTGCAGGTATGAGTTCACCTAACTTTAGTAGTGATGGCAGTGTGTATTATCATCAGTGGGATCTCGATAGAGTGATCACGCGCTTGAAAATAGACGAGCAAGTTGCAAGTTCACCTTTTTCAATGCTTTCAACTAATTTTAGCTCTCGTTTTCCTGAATATAACGAGCAACAGAATAAACTTTTATATGTATCTGATGAATCTGGTAGTTCACAATTATGGATTGTGAACCCTGATAGTAGTTCTCGCAAACAGCTTACTGATTTTAGTCATGTTACAGGGCAAATACTCGATCCCACGTGGTCACCTGATGGCCGCTATATTTTGTTCTTTTTGGAAAACAAAGGACGCACGTCTTTATATTTTTATGATTTCAAAGTCGAGCAAAGCCAAGCGCTAACGCTGCCATTTAAGCCTGATATTAAGCCGAGATTTTCAGCAGACAGTCAATCGTTTTTGGTGTCGGATGGTGATTATTTATACCGTTATGATTTAAATGGGCAAATTAAAGGCAAGGCTGTAAATACTAAAGCTCGTTATGGTATTGAGACATCGCAAGGCGATATATTATTTAGTAACTCAAATGATGCTATTTGGGTTAAGCATCACGACACAGGTGCAGAAGAATTACTGGTACAGGATATTAATTTAGCGCATCACTATACATGGTTATATGTTGCTGAAAATGCTTTTCATGAAGGGCGTATTTATTACTATAAAGTGCGCTTAGGCGACTACCGTATTAGCTATTATGATTTAGAAACACAACGTCATTTTGATTTAATTGCGTTACCTGAACGAGCATACAGCCGCTCATCAGGTTTAACCTACATACCTAATGAGCGTTGGTTAGTCTATACCGCTTATTTATTGCCTGAGATAGAGATCAAGCGTTTACCTGCCGAGTTTATACCCTAGTTTCTTTAACTCTAGTTTTGCTGCCTCTGTTTTACAGCTTTGCCGGTAAGTATTAAAAGAAAAGGCATGTATATGTAATTACGGTGCCTTTATCTGATAGCCAAGGCAGCGAAATAGGGGACAAATTCTGTGTAAAACAAGAGGGCTTAAGGCTAAGCGCGTACAAGACTAAGTGGGTTTTAACACTGTGGGTTTAAAACTAAATGCCTTAAGTGCAAGTACGTCTTAATCTGTTCAGTTACCTGTTATTCATTACCCATTCTCATTAACGGTGTAGTTAACTGCAACATTAAGCACTCCTTTAAGCATTGGGTGGTTAATGTTGCAGCTTTAAATTGCATTTATTACAGTGGCTTTTTTTCACCGGTAAGCGTTGCTCTAAAAAACTGGTTGTTTTCCCATAGCAGCAATTCACCTTCTTTTCCTCGTTTGATTGAGCTGTCGATCGCGATAACCTTACCATCGAAACGCATTTCGATTGATGGCATTGAAGTATGGCCTACGATTACTTTACTCGCTTGTAACTTTCTTAGCACGCCAGCAACCGCTTCATCTTTAAGTTGCTCATCTCTAAAGTAGCCTCGATACCAGATAGGGCCTGTTTTTCCATGTAAAGTAGCCCATAAAGGATTGGCTTTTAATTCCTTCTTACTTTTAGATATGCTGTCTCTAAACGCTTGGTTTGCACTTTCAAGTGTCATGTTTAGATTCAGAAAGTCCTCATGAATGCCCCCATGTAAAAAAATAAAGTCATTTAATTTTATAATGGTTGATTTACTTCTTAACCAGCGGCCTAACACACTTTGCACGCTGTATTGCTCTGTTAGATTATCGTTAAAAAACGAGACGGTATGTTTATATTTGGGGTGCAGGTAGCGTTGGTCATTTCGCAAAACTAGATATTCATGATTACCGAGAAGGTAATGAACGTGACCTCCGGCAATTGCTGCTTGTTGCTCAAGCTTGAATACTAGCCAAAGTGCTTCTGTAACAGTGTCGCCACGGTCAAAAATATCGCCAGTTATGATTAGGTGCCCAGTACCATACTGCCAATTTAATGCGTCGTTTATTACACCATTGTTGATGAGCAATTTTTTAAATATTGCAAATTGCCCATGGATATCACTGATTGCAGCAAACTTTTTTACATCACTATATTGATCCTTGTCTGTCGCTTTAAACTCCTCAGGAATAGCAAGTGGGCCAGCATAGTTTGTAATTTCTAGCTTGCTGTTAATCACATCAAATTGTTGGATGTGATTGTTATTATAAAATAAATAAGGGCCATCATCATACTTGGTGCTTTTTTCATCGTTATTGTGTGCCAATGCTGTGGTGATAAACAATGAGTTTGTAAGAAGTAATGTGTAAATTAAAAACTTAGAAAAGAGCATGTTAATACCTCGGGTTCTCTTTAATTGCGTATTACAAAGCTTTAAGAGATATAAAGCAAAGTGAGTAAATATATAAAGAGCAGATTAATGTAACGAAAATAATAAACGTAAAATCAAGCATTAAAGCCAGTACACCTTTTTGCTCTTCACGATACTTATGCTTTCGCTTTGCTATGGAGTGATTATTCATTTTTACCTCCTAATTTTCTATGTGCGTTACGTTATTTGTCTCTATCATCAGGTGCTAGGGATGTACTCGAAGGTGTTAATTCATTGCAACATCCATCACTAAGGTAAGGCGAAAAGAGCACCTGTAATGAGTTATCGCAATTACAGAATGAGGTAACAAATCATTTAAACTCTATTTTTGATGGCTTATATGTCTTTTTTACATCTATTTTTAAATATTGTTTAATAAAAACAATTTGTTATGTTTTTGATGATTTTAAAGAGAAGCGAATAAGATTGTAGCTATGTAACTCATTAGTCTAAAGTGAGTACGTTAAAGCCAGTACCTAAAAGCCAGTAACTATGTAATATTCGCTCTCTTTTGATGGTTTATTAGCTTGTTTTATTACTGGGTAACACTTTGAAAAAGCGACTACTAACAGCATTCGGCGCTGAAATAGTGTTAGAGGGAGAGTAAAGCATTGAGTGAAAACCACGGCACTAATCTAAGTGTACTGAGGATGTTCGCTTAATGACTAAGCAAGCAAGTTATTATCATTTTTAAACAGCACATTCTTTTGATTTAAAGGGAGAGCTGAATATGCACAGAGTTGCTCATTGGGTTTTGCATTGTTGCCCAATAAGCGTGGTGAGTGCTTACTACTTATTTGTTGCCTTAAATAGAAATGAAATGCTTATGAGCAGAGTTTCTAACTCAGCAAATTGTTTAACACTTGCAGTAAATGTCTGGGTTCATGTCGGAAATGTTGACACTTAAGCTGTACGAACGACGACAGTATGTTCTTAAACAATTCAGCAATTGCTCACTCAAGAGTTGCTTTTGTTCAACAGTACGACCTTGCATTATCGATGCGCTAATGTGAATAAAACCGTCTTTTCCTTCACCTAGCTGGTAGTGTTGATAAGCGATGGCACGCGTTTTTATGGTTGATAATTCGAATAAACCAGAATCAAAGACTGCCAAGTGTACTTTTTCAACCAGCACTTGCGGAAGAATTGGTAAGTCTTCAGAGTGTTCAATAACAATATGCGGCATGGGGTGTTCCTTAAAAGCGGTAGCTAAAACCGATGTTTGTCTGAAATTGGTTCAACACATCACCGTCGAAATGCCAAAGGCATTGTTCGTTTTCTGATGTGGGCAAGGTACATGACACATTACTTGCATTATTTACAATAGTCGCCAACCAGCGACTTTCAACATAAACACGTACATTGTCGGTAAATAAGTACTCAGCACCGGCATATAAGCCTGTGGTAAAAAAGGTATCAGACTCTGTAAAGTTGGTACTAACATGGTTTGCACCAATTTGTGCACCGACAAAGCCACTGATGTTTTTACCTAGAGGCACTTCAACAGCACTTTGAAATAGTAGGTATTGCATCTCGATTTTCTTATCAGTCTGTGCTTCCATATTCAATGTTGTTGCTGAGTAAAATAGCCCATACCGTGCTGATTCAATAGTTCGGTCAATGCTGAATGTAAATTGACTATCATCGTCGAGATCAATTTTTAGGTTTTCTTCGGTTTCTAATGATTGACTGAAATTCTTGCCAAAACCTGCACTGACAGAATACCCAGCAGAGGCGGTGAAACTCGTTAGCATTAAGCACAATACAGTTAGCGACTTTTTCATTGTTTAGGTGCTCGTTGTTGAGGATGTTTTGAGATAGTATTGAAACATAGCAGGCAAATTGTTGTAAATGCATAACGCGCGTTTTTATAAGGATAACTAACATGAAGTTACTGAAATATGTAGCCTGTGCAGCGACTTTGGCGTTGCTCAACGGCTGTTCGGATGAGGCTGCGTCAGTCAGTTTAGGGCTATTTACGACTAAAGATATTAAAGTTGTATCACAACAAGACCCACTTATTAGCGGTGTAACCTGTCATATTAGTCATATTGAGGCGAACCTCGATTTTGCCGATCCATCGGATATGTCGATATCGTGTCGTCAAACGGGACCAATTACGGCTCAGCAGTTACAAAGTATCGATCGTAGTAAATCTGGTGAAGTGGTGTTTAAGTCATCGAAAAGTATTTTATTTAAATCGTTAAAAGTCCGTCGCATTTATGATGCGCCAACGCGTACTTTATTATATCTATCTTATTCAACCAAAGAGTCAACAGGCAGCCATCATCACGCCTTATCTACGGTGCCTTTGTATAATACCGAAGCATGGCAGTGGGCACTTTCACAAGAGTAAATTATGTTAGCACTATTTAAATCAGCCCCATTAGTTGATGAACAAGAACAACAATGGTTAATAGACACGTTTATGTGGGCTGTTGAGCACTTTGACAGCGATTACTTTTTAAATCAGACACAAATAATTTTGCCGAATAGTCAGTTCTTTCCTGACAGTGTGTCTAGCATTGAAGACATGGCAAAAAAGGTATTTGCCCGCGTTGTTGATTATGCCGGCATGCAAGCGTGGCCAGTTAATTTGGTCTCGCCCTCGCAATTAACACCACAGGTATTTCCTCATTTTGCGTTTCAAGACTCATTAAGAGGGGAAAGTGCAACGCTTATGGTACCTGCCAATCATTTGATTAATGTGTCGTTTAACCAAAGTCAAATTAACCAACCACAAGATTTAGTGGCGAGCTTTGCTGGTACGTTGGCAACCATATTGATTCATCATGTTGGCGTGTTACCGCCAGGTGGAAAAGAGTTTTTACCACAGGCCAGTGATGCACTTGCGTGTTATTTAGGGTTTGGGGTTATGATGAGTAACACGGTCTATCAGTTTAAAGGTGGATGTGGGTGTGGTTATAATCCGTATGCAAATCGTCAGGCTGCATTAACAGAGTCTCAAACGTTATTTATGCATGCACTGGTCACGCACTTTAAAACAGACAATCAAACTAAAAAATATTTGAAACCACATTTACGTAGCCAATATAAAAAAGCACAAAAGCAGATAAAAGCCTTTATTAATGATAGCGCTAATCCTTTGCTACTTGCTTTAGATGAACAAAAAGTAGGTTAGTTAGCACGTGCAATATGTTGATGAATTTTTATTAATTGCTGTGGCGCATTTTTTTGCTGTGGCAAGCCCCGGCCCTGATTTTGCTGTTGTGCTTAAACAAAGTATTCAACAAGGGCGTAAAAATGCGCTTTGGACTAGTGCGGGAGTGGGCGCGGCAATACTGCTGCATATTGGCTATTGTGTTTTAGGCGTGGCGCTTATTTTGTCACAATCACCCAGCTTATTTATGGTGCTTAAATACGTGGCAGGTGCATATTTAGCTTATTTAGGCGTACACGCAATTCGCAGTGCTAAGCCCGCTCACACTGATGAACAAACACTCACGGAAACTGCACCTGAATCCTACTTCAAAGCGTTTCGACGTGGCTTTTTTACTAATGCGCTTAATCCTAAAGCGACATTATTTTTTATGTCGTTATTCACACTTGTAATTAGCCCAGATACGCCAGTTGGAGTGCAAGCTAGCTATGGGGTGTATATGGCTGTGGCTACTTGGCTGTGGTTTTCATTTTTATCACTGGTGCTTTCCAAGGCATCGGTTCGCGCATTTTTTTTAAAGCGTGGTTATTGGTTTGATAGAGGCATTGGTGTGGTGCTAATTGCCTTAGCCATTCGTGTAGTCTTGTGAGGTGATTATGACAGTATATAACTTTTCATTTGGGTCAAACATGTCGTCAAGTCGTCTATTAGCTAGGCTGCCTGAAGCAAAGCGTGTCGGGACAGCGGTATTGAAAGGCTACGAACTGACGTTTGATATGGTGAGCACAGATGGCTCAGCTAAATGCAGTATTCGTCAAACCCACGAGCCTGAAGCGTTAGTTTATGGTGTGGTGTATCAGTTAAGTTTAGCTGAAAAAGCGATATTAGATGAAATTGAAGGTCCACGATACGATTGTGTTGATGTGTGTGTAGAATTAGTTGAAGGTGAGCAATTGACAGCGCATTGCTACATTGCCAATACATTAGACAGCGCGTTACTGCCATTCGACTGGTATCTTCAGCATGTTCATCGCGGCGCACTTGAAGCTGGCGTGCCAAATCATTACAGTGAAGCTATCCTATCGCGAGACAGTCGCGATGATCCAGATAAAACCCGAGCAGCGAAAGAGTTCGCTATTCATAACAATAAAAATCACCAAGGTACATTATGACATTCCGTAAATTAGCCGTAGCAGCTGCGCTGTTAACTAGCTGTGCATTTAACAGCTATGCCGATATCGACACGAAAAAAATAGAAAAAGTTATTGAAACCTCAATGGCACGTTTTGATGTACCGGGGATGGCTGTTGCGATTGTTGAAAATGACAAGGTAGTGCTAGCTAAAGGTTTTGGTATTGCGAACCTTGATACCGGTAAAAAAGTGAACAAAGACACGTTATTTGGTATCGCCTCTAATACAAAAGCGTTCACGGCAGCCGCGTTAGCAAAATTGATTGATGAAGGTAAGTTAAATTGGGATGACAAGGTGATTGATCACCTACCTGAGTTTCGTTTATACGATTCGTACGTGACCCGAGAAATGACCATACGCGATTTATTAAGCCATCGCAGTGGCCTTGGTTTAGGCCAGGGCGATTTGATGATTTGGCCTGACACGGATAAATCGATTGATGAGATTATCGCAGGTCTAAAATATTTAAAACCGGCAAGTAGTTTTCGCAGTAAGTATGCGTATAACAATTTAATGTTTGTTACGGCAGGCGAAGTCGTTGCACGCGTATCAGGCATGAGCTGGAATGATTATATCGAAAAAAACATACTACAACCCCTTGCGATGGAAAATTCACGAGCAGGTTTTTCACGCATTCCTAAAAGCAATAAAAACTGGGCAATAGGTCACATTCCGATGGATGGTCAGTTACACCCATTTTTCGTTAATTACTTAGAAGATTTTCGTGGTGCAGGTGCAATAGCATCCAGTGTAAACGATATGAGCCAGTGGCTACGTACACAACTTGCTCACGGAAAAATGCCTAACGGTGAGCAACTATTCACAGAAAAACAACAGCAGCAAATGTGGCATCCACACATTACTTCACTGGCATCAAAAAGTGCCTATGACATGTATCATCAGCAATTTAGAGGTTATGGCTTAGGGTGGAGTATTGAAGACTTTCATGGAATTAAAAAGCTAGGCCATGGTGGTGGGATTCTTGGCATGGTTTCGCAAGTAACGTTACTCCCAGAGAAAAACCTTGGGATTGTCATTTTAAGTAACCAGCAAGCATTCAGTGCATTATCAGCTGTGACTTACGAAGTATTGGAAGATGCCCTTGAACTTGACGATAAAGATTGGGTGGAAGAGTTAGCGAAAAAGCATTTTGAGAACAAAGAAAAGGCCTACGCGAACGCTACGCCAGAAACCCCCGCTGATTATCAACCTAAACTGCCTAATATTAATTACACAGGCACATTGCATGATAACTGGTATGGCGATGTAATAATTGAAGAATTAAATGGTCAACTACGTATTGATTTCACTCATACCAAACGTTTAAAAGGTCAGCTTGAGCATTACACCGGTAATACGTTTATTGTTAAATGGGATGAGAAGCTGCTTGAAGCAGATGCGTATATCGAGTTCCAAATGAACCCTGATAACCGTGTCAGTAGCGCGACAATGCGTGCCGTTTCGACCGAGGTCACTGACTTTAGCTTTGACTTTAGAAACCTCGATTTACAGGCTAAAAAGTAAACCAAAGTCGCAAAGCCGCCACATGGCGGCTTTGTTATAATCGGAGAAAATTGTTCAAGGAGCATGTTATGAGAACGGCTGTTATCTCACACCCAATGTGCCGTAAACACAAAATGATAGAAGATCATCCAGAGTGTCCAGCACGATTAGATATGATCACTGATCGCTTACTGGCAAGCGGTGTTGATATTGCGGTAACTCATTTACAAGCGCCCAAAGCCACCCGGAATGACTTCTTACGCGCTCACGATGAATCCCTTGTTCGGCATGTTGAGCAAACGATTCCAAGCTCAGGCCTTGCTGAACTAGATGGTGATACATGGTTATGTCCCGACTCGATGAAAGCCATTGAGCGAGCTGTAGGGGCGGGCATACTTGCGGTTGATGAAATTCTTGCTGATAACATTGATGCGGCATTTTGTTCTATAAGACCCCCTGGCCATCATGCTAACCGCACCACTTCTGCAGGGTTTTGTGTCTTTAATAATTTAGCAATTGCGGTTAAGTATGCCCAAAGTAAAGGGGTTCAACGCATTGCAATTGTTGATTTTGATGTCCACCATGGTAATGGTACGCAAGACATCTTTTTAGACGATGAAAATGTATTATTTTGCTCTTTGTTCCAACATCCTTTTTATCCGAATACGGCTGTTGAAAATAATCAAACTCTGGTTAATTCTCCCTTGCCAATTGCCAGTGATGGAAATGATTTAAAAGCTGTTTATCTTGAGCAATGGCTTCCTAAACTGACTGAATTTCAGCCTGAGTTATTATTCATAAGTGCGGGATTTGATGCTCATTTAGAAGATGATATGGCAAGCTTAAAGTTTGTAGAAGATGACTATGCATGGCTAACATCTCAGCTCGCTGAGCTGTGTGAGCAACAACACTGCCGGGGTATTGTGTCTTTTTTAGAAGGGGGATACGCTCTTTCTGCATTAGGTCGCAGCGCCGTTGCTCATGTAAAAGCGCTGGTGGATGCGCCCTAAGACTCCAGCAGTGAAAATGCTTGTTGCGTGGTCAGTCTCGTTACCTTACTGAGACAACAAATACCTTCTTGAGTTAAATGTTGCGTTACGCGCTTTGCCAGATCTGTATCACTCAATGGGGCGAGTTGGTTATTATTTAAGTCAAAGTGCTGGCCGTTTTTGGCTATTAAAATGACCTGATTTTTTTGATTTTCATCTAAATTAAATAAGAAACTCTCCAGATCACTCTCATCTTTTAAGTAATCCAACTCCTGCTGTGCGCAGATGATCAAGGGAAATGATTGGTGCATTTATTGTCCTGCATCAAAGCTACATAGGTTGAAATGATTATAATTGCTAACTCCTTTCAAAACTAGGTAAGTTTGCTTATGAATCAACCAAGACGCCATCAAAAGGTCGGTGATGTTTTCTCGCAAAAGCTGGTATCGTGCCCTGCGCATACTCCGCTGGTTGATGCTGTGCGGTTGATGCATGTTCATAATGTAACGGCTATTTTTGTTAAACACGAACAATCAATTGTCGGTATTTGGACCGAAGCTGACTGCTTGCAGGTAGACATTACCAGCCCTGTTTTTAAAGATGTGGCGATTCACGAGGTGATGTCGGCGCCAGTTGTTTCTGTGCCAAGTCAGTGCTTGCTGAGTGATGCGACATTACGTTTTCAGCAGCATGGGATTCGTCACTTGTTGGTATTGGATAACGATAAGCAGCCTGCGGGAATGCTCAGCCTTTCTGATATAGTTCATAATCAAGGGCTTGATCATTATTTACAGTTTAGACCCATTCATGAGCAATACCGCACCGATTTAGAAATTGTGGACTCAGCGATGTCTATCGAAGGCGTGGTTGAGATTATGCGCGCGAAGCGCCTTGAAAGCGTTCTTGTTTATAATCAAGCGTTAGATATTCATGGCATTATTACGCAGCGTGATATTGTTGGGTTGATCATTCAAACAGAATGGCTCAATCCTTGTTGGCAGTATGCAAGTTATCCATTGATTGAAATTGATAGTGAAAGCAGCCTATTTGATGCGTACCGATTGATGTCTGATCGAAATGTACGTCATCTTGTTGTGAGAGATACCGATATTTGTGGCGTTATTTCATTTGCCGATTTGATTACTGAAATTGAATCGGCTTATTGCTGTGAATTAGAGCGTGCAATTGAACAACGCGACATTGCACTACAAAAGTCTCAGCGTAACTTATTCCTTGCTAATAAGATTATTGATGCTTCACTCGATGGCATTATGCTGACTCAAAGAGACGGCACGATTATTCAAGTAAACCCCGCGTTCACAAAGCTAACAGGTTTTGCTGAGCATGAAGTCATCGGCAAACGGCCGAGTATTTTAAGTTCTACAAAACACAGTCGTTCTTTTTATCAGAAAATGTGGCATGCCATTGAGTACGACGGAGTTTGGCAGGGAGAAATTTGTAACTGCAAAAAAGGGGGGGAAGAGTTTGTTGAGTGGTTGACCATCATTAAAATTAAAGACCCTAATGTTGATGAAATTCTTTACGCTGCTATTTTCAGTGATATCACGGAGCGTAAGCGCGCAGAAGAAAAGATTTCACAGCTTGCCTATTACGATGAATTGACCGGTCTGCCTAATCGACGCTTATTTAATGACCGGCTTTCAATCGCATTAAGTGCGGCTAAGCGAAACGATGATCTACTCGCTGTGATGTTTATTGATTTAGACCGCTTTAAAGAAGTCAATGACAGCTTAGGGCATGATGCTGGCGATAACTTATTAGCGCAAGTTGCAGATCGTATTTTATCTATTCTCCCCCAAGGAGACACTCTGGCGCGTTTAGGTGGCGATGAGTTTGTATTGCTGTGCGAAGTGAGCCGTGTTGAAACTTTATTGGGCTTCGCAGAGCAAGTATTACAACAAGTCAGTATGCCACTATTAATTAATGAACATGAGGTTGCGATTACTGCTTCAATCGGCGCGGCTGTTTACCCCGATGATGGCATTGATAGTGCAACGTTGCTTAAACATGCCGACATAGCGATGTACCGTGCTAAAGAAGTCGGACGAAACTCATTTCAGCTCTTTAAGCCCGCGATGAATGCACGTTCTTTAGAGCGTTTAGCGATGATGAGTCGTTTACAAAATGCTATCGAAAGCGATGAATTCGAATTGTACTTTCAGCCTAAGCAGCATTTAAATAGCGGTAAAATATTAGGCGTTGAGGCATTATTACGCTGGCAAGAGCCGAGTTTAGGTGTGATATCGCCTGCCAAATTTATCCCCCTTGCAGAAGAGCTTGGTTTAATTGTTAAGCTTGATTTATGGGTGATCGAGCAAGCCTGTAAGGAATTAACCAAATGGCGGCAATATGATATTGAGGCAGGCCGTTTAGCGATTAATATTTCGGCCAATCATTTACGTCAGGGGTTGCTGGCATCTAATGTTGCGCGTTTACTTGAACAATATGATGTAGACCCCCGCAAGTTAGAAATTGAGCTAACAGAAAGCTGCTTTATTAGTCATTTTAGTGAAGCGAAGCAAGAGTTACTTGCACTAAAAAAACTCGGTGTGCATATTACGCTTGATGATTTTGGCACGGGGTATTCTGCGCTAAGTTATTTAACCAAGTTACCCATTGATACATTGAAAATTGATGCCAGTTTTATCGCCAAAGTGCCGGATGAATATGGCAATAGTGAGATTGTAACTGCAATAATTACGCTTGCAAAAAGTCTAAGTATTCATGTGGTTGCTGAAGGCGTGGAGAAAATAGAGCAGCTAAACTATTTGCAAATGCTTAACTGCGATACCATCCAAGGGTATTACTTTTGCCGCCCCATAGCGAAGCAGCAATGGTATGACTTTTATCTTGCTAAAGCCCAGAGTGCTTAACCCAGAGTGACTTCATAAGACGTAAATTTACGAATATTAATGACGCCAGTATCAAAAATGAGGTACTGACCTTTAATACCTTGAAGTACGCCAGATACCTCAGGGTTTTTATCAAAGTTAAAAGAGCTAACCTTTGTCGGATACTCGCTAACAGGGTAGTCTAGTTCAACAACGTCTTCGTTAAGTTTTTCAATGGCTGTTGCACCAAAAAGCGCTGCAAGTTCAGAGAGCTTAGGCTCTATTTGCGGAATAAGTTCTGCAGCAGCAGCTTTTAAATCGATGACTTCTGATTGGCCTTTTAACATGTTCCGCCAGTTCGTTTTATCGGCGATAAACTGTGCTAAAGCAACTTCAACAAGACCCGATTGAAGTCGAGTTTGCACTTTAAAGATAGGAAGTGCTTGGGTCGCGCCTTGGTCAATCCAACGAGTGGGGATTTGCGTGTGACGGGTAATACCGACTTTTAACCCGGAAGTGTTTGCTAAATAGACATAATGAGGGATCATGCAGTTTTCTTCCCCCCATTGTGGCTCGCGGCAAGTCCCTTTATCAAAGTGGCATGTTTCTGGTTTCATAATACACATATCACAGCTAGCGAGCTTACGCATGCATACAAAGCAGTGACCTTGCGAGTAACTTTTTTTGGTTTTCTTGCCGCAGTTGCTACAAAAAATATTGCCTGTAAAAGTCAGTGTCAGTGTTTTGCCAATGTAATCATTTAAAGAAACGAGTTCATCACCAATTGGCAGGTGGTATTGAACGGGTGCAGCGTGCGACGATTTTAATTTGCGAAGTGTGCCTTGCATCTTTACATAGCCCCTAAAGATGTAAAAAAGGCTAGTGTAACATGCTCTATTTAGAATGTGTGGCAATTAACGACAGGTACTCATCGAATGGAATCGCTTTGCTGTAATAAAAACCTTGTCCTTGGTCGGCGCCCATTTTAATTAATAACTGTTCTGTTGTTTGATCCTCAATGCCTTCAACGGTGATATTCATATCCAGGTTATGAGCCATATCAATGGCTGTTTTAACGATAACTTGGTGTGTCTCGTTGTTGGTAAGGTCGAGAATAAATGACTTATCAACTTTAATGGTACTAAATGAATAATTAACTAAATAATTCAATGAAGAGTAGCCTGTGCCAAAGTCATCAAGAATCACTTGGCTTCCTAATTTATTTAATTCATTTACGAAACGCACCATATCAGTGTGATTTTTTATAAGTGCAAATTCAGTTAACTCAAATTTTAACTGCGCAGCAGAAACCCCGTGCTTTAAGATACTGTTTTCGATTTTTTCGATTAATCTAGGAATGGCTAAATTTTTAGCACTTAAATTCACACTAATCGTGTGATCGTAATAGCCTTGTTGATTCAGTTTTGCCACTGTCTGACATGCTTTTTCGATAACCCATAAGCTTAGCTCGTTGATAAGGCCTGTGCGTTCAGCAAGTAAAATTAGTTGCTCAATATCAAGGTGCTTATCGGCTGATGGCCAGCGCAATAGCGCCTCAGCACCCACGATAGTTCCGGTGCGTAAATTGACAATGGGTTGCAAGTAAATGGCGAGAGAATTGCTGCGAATCGCGTGCTGTAATGACACCGCTAAACTTAAATCCATATCGATATGTGGGGCGGTTGTATCTGTATTTTGGTGCTTTTGTGACAGCCCTAAATAGCCGCGTTGTAACCAAGAGTCAAAACCATCATTTTCCACAGGTTCTGTAATACTGAAGCGGTAGTAAAGCTGTAAATCTAGCCCTGATATTTGATACTGCTTTGGCAGTTGTTTGCAAAGCGTATTGAGTTCTTCGTTGAGCTCGTCTTGCGGTTGAATTTTGGTTGAAACAAAAGCCAGTATGCCGTTACCTAAATCGGCTACCTTTGGGGCGGTATCCAGTGAGGATTCTAAGCTTATAAACTGTCTTTGTTTGCTAAGTTGGTGCTCTAAAGATTTAGCAACCGTGGTAATGATATGACTGCTTTGGGTCGGATTTAAAATGCTCATTAAGGCATTAAACTGCTCGATTTTTAACAAGCATAAGTTGGCGTTTCTATGCTCATTTATCATTCTCATGTAGGCTTGCTTTAACATGGCCTGATTAAGTAATTTTGTTTGCTGCGAATGAGTCGCATGATACAGCGCTTTCTCTCGTTGGTACCTTACACGGTCGGCCAAAGCCATTGCCATTAATACGATCTCGCATAAAATCGCAATTAAAAATAGGTGGCGAGTTGCAAAACTGTAGGGGATAAAACCCGTTAATTCGAGTGGTTGTACTGCAGCACCTATTATTAACGGGACCCATGACATCACATAAAACTTTGCCCAACGAAAGCCACTCACAAGCTTTTTGTAAATCATGCAAATACATAAAATATACAGCGGCACCATTAAGGCAAAGAAAATCTTTGACGAATGGTACTCCAACATAAAGAAGCTAATTAAGCTAAAACTGAACAGTAAGGCTAAAAAGCTAATGCTGAGTTTGTAGAGCCGACAGTTGTCTTTGTGGTAACGCAAAAACATGGTGCAAAATGCGACCGTGAAAAAGGCAATGGCATAGTTACTAAAAACGACGTGTTCGTTAAAAAATAGTTGCCATGAAAGAGGCCATAAATAAAAACCAAAACCCAGTACTGAGCCCATAAGTAATAAGGCTGAAATGATATAACCAATGTAAATTAGGTAAACACGGTCACGAATACCAAAAAATAACACTAAGTTATAAAGGGCCGCCATGATAAGCACGCCAATAAATATCCCCCAAATCCCCACTTGTGAGCGAATGAGGTGTTGAAATTCGTTTTTACCATAAATTTTGATGGGTGTTTTGCTGATACCAACCGTATCAATTTTTACAACCAGAGTTGTTTGTTCGTTAGCCTGTAATGTGAGTAACGCATGAGGCGTACTGTACTGAAATAAGTTAAGCCCCGTAACTTTATCGCCTAATCTCGTTTTTTTGATCAGCTTTTGATCAGCATCCAATTCAAACAGGGTTAAATAGTCAACCATGGGATTGTCGAAGTGGATAAATAAATCAATTGCTTTCGATTGTCTATTTTCCAGGTCTAGCTTGAGCCAGTAATCTTTTGCCGCTAAATCCCATTCTATGTACTCAAAGGGTTGCTCAATTAATTTCTTTGGCTCAGAAAGGAACTCTTTAAGGGTTAATGATTCAGTGTCGTCAATACGGTAAGCTGTGTGGGTGTATACAGGCGCTGTTTTATCAATAGTATAACGAGTAGGGCTTGCAAGGTGAGTCGACAAAGTCGTGATGATAAAAAACAAAGTTGCAAGAATAAAAAATGAAACAAAATGATATTTCAGCGCTTTATTATTCAAAATGGGTTCTTTAACAAATTAATACTTTACTACAGTGTAGCATTAAAAAAGCGCAGTTAAACTGCGCTTTTTTCACAAGGGTACAGGTTCGACCTTAATGCTGTTCACGTGCAATAGCACGGTAAGCGATGTCGGTGCGATACTCCATACCGTCCCAGCTGATTTGCTCAACTAGTTTATACGCGCGTTGCTGTGCTTCGGTTACCGTATTACCTAGTGCGGTTGCACATAATACGCGACCACCCGCGGTTACAACCGCATCACCATCTTGCTTAGTGCCAGCATGGAATACCTTTTCGCCTTCAGGGTAATTAACAAGTAAACCGTTAATTGCATCACCTTTCGGGTAATCACCAGGATAACCTTTCGCTGCAAGAACAACACCCACTGCTGCACGCGGATCAAATTCAATGCTTGTTTTATCTAATTCTTCACGGTTAGCCGCTTCAATTAATTCAACAAGATCTGATTTCAAACGCAGCATCATTGGTTGTGTTTCAGGATCACCAAAACGACAGTTATACTCGATCACTTTTGGTGAACCGTCTGTAGTGATCATTAAACCTGCGTACAAGAAACCAGTGTAAGGGTGGCCTTCTTGCGCCATACCTTCAACCGTAGGGTTGATCACTTCATTCATAACACGTTGGTGAATTTCATCTGTAACAACGGGGGCAGGTGAGTATGCACCCATACCGCCAGTGTTTGGACCTTTATCGCCATTGTAAGCACGTTTGTGGTCTTGGCTTGTGGCGAATGGCAATACGTTTTTACCATCAACCATGACGATGAAAGACGCTTCTTCACCTTCTAAGAACTCTTCGATAACCACACGGCTACCCGCTTCACCAAAGCTATTACCTGCAAGCATGTCGCGGATAGCTTCTTCAGCTTCGCTCTCAGTCATTGCAACAATAACACCTTTACCTGCCGCTAAGCCGTCTGCTTTAACAACAATTGGAGCGCCTTTTTCTTTTAAATAAGCAAGAGCAGGGTCGATTTGTTCAAATGTTTGATAATCAGCTGTTGGAATATTGTGTCGTGCTAAAAAGTCTTTCGTGAATGACTTTGAGCCTTCCAGTTGTGCCGCACCAGCTGTAGGGCCGAAGATAGCAAGACCGTGTTCACGGAATGTATCAACAACACCCAGTACCAATGGCACTTCAGGACCTACAATGGTGAGCTCTACAGCGTTTTCTTTTGCAAACGTAACAAGACCTTCAAGGTCTTCAACATTGATTGCAACGTTTTCAAGTTTTGGCTCTAGTGCCGTACCAGCATTACCTGGCGCAACGAATACCGTGTTTACTTTACTATTTTGGGCAGCCTTAAACGCAAGTGCGTGTTCGCGGCCGCCACTGCCGATGACAAGTACATTCATGGCGAAATAATCCTATTTAAAGCGGTTTTTTAAACTTCAGCGTCATGCGGTCACTTTCACCAATCGCTTTATATTTTGCAGCGTCTTGTTCGTCAAGCGCTAAGCGTGGTGGCAATGTCCATACCCCTTTAGGGTGATCTGCTGTGTCGAGTGGGTTTGCATTAATGTCACTAGTTGCTACCAGTTCAAAGCCTGCTTGTTTTGCAATATCAATCACATAGCTTTGTTTCATATAACCTGAAGATTTCTGATCGTCATCACTACGAGATTCAGGAAGGCGATGTTCAACAACGCCTAGTGTGCCACCTGGTTTAAGTGCTTTATAAAATGCTTTAAATGCACTTAAGGTGCCTTCTTTCTCTTTACCCATGTACCAGTTGTGTACATTTCTAAATGTGAGTACTAAGTCAGCACTGCCGGCTGGGGCAATATCAAGGTGAGTAATGGGAGCAAATTCAGTGAGTTTCACTTCACTAAAACGTGCATCATCGCTCATCTTTTTCTTAAAACCCGCTAATGAACGTTGATAATAACCGACTTCTGAATCAGCTGGGAAATGTGCCGCGTAATAGACGCCATGACCTTTTACAGCCGGCGCTAAGATTTCGCTGTACCAACCACCACCAGGGGCAATTTCTACCACTGTCATTGTCGGTTTGAAACCAAAGAATTCAAGGGTTTCAATAGGGTGGCGATATGTATCGCGCGCGCTGTTTTTAGCGTCACGTTCACTTGATTGTACAGCACTTGTAAGCGCTGATTCATGGTTGTGACTGAGTGCGTGTGCAGATGCAAGTGCTAGGCTTGCAACAAGTAGCGATTTTACGGCAAATTTCATCATCTATTCCTTCATTTTTAGGGTTATTAATAATCAGAATACGTGAATTAGTAGCAAACAAAAAGGGTTAAACAATTTGCTTAACCCTTTATGTAATTAGTGGCGGAAATGGCGCATACCAGTAAATACCATTGCCATACCTGCTTCATCAGCTGCCGCGATAACTTCTTCATCGCGCATTGAACCACCAGGTTGAATAACCGCTGTGATACCAGCGTCGCGAGCTGCATCAATACCGTCACGGAACGGGAAGAATGCATCAGATGCCATTACAGAGCCTTTTACTTCAAGGTTTTCATCAGCTGCTTTAATTCCTGCAATTTTCGCTGAGTAAACACGGCTCATTTGGCCGGCGCCTACACCAATAGTCATACCGTCACGAGCGTAAACAATTGCGTTTGACTTAACGAATTTTGCAACCTTCCAGCAGAATAATAAGTCTTTTAATTCTTGCTCAGTAGGCTGACGCTTAGTAACAACTTTAAGGTCACCTTGGGTTACCATACCTAAATCACGGTCTTGAACTAAGATACCACCATTAACACGTTTGATATCGTGACCAGTTGTCTTGGCAGACCATTCACCGCATTCTAATAAACGTACGTTTTGTTTAGCTGAAACGATCTGTGCTGCAGCTTCTGATACTTTAGGAGCAATGATAACTTCTACGAACTGACGAGAAACAATCGCTTCGGCTGTGTCTGCATCTAGCTCTTTATTAAAAGCAATGATGCCACCAAATGCTGATGTAGGGTCAGTTTTGAATGCACGGTCGTACGCTTCAAGAATATTTTCACCGATAGACACACCACATGGGTTCGCATGTTTTACGATAACACAGGCGGGTACGTCGAATTCTTTAACACACTCTAATGCAGCATCCGTATCTGCGATGTTATTGAATGATAATGCTTTGCCTTGAAGTTGTACTGCGGTTGCAACAGATGCCTCTGCAACGTCATTTTCAACATAGAAAGCAGCATCTTGGTGTGAATTTTCACCGTAGCGCATGTCTTGCTTTTTAGTGAATTGCATGTTGATTGTACGAGGGAATTTAGTCTCTTCAGCAGCTTCCTCTGTATAATCAGGAACCATTTTGCCGAAGTAGTTTGCAATCATACCATCGTATTGTGCTGTGTGCTCATACGCAGCAATCGCTAGGTCAAAACGTGTTTTATACGTTGTTGAGCCATTGTTGCTTTGCATTTCGCTGATTACACGGTCATAGTCTTTCGCATTAACAACGATAGTCACGTCTTTGTGGTTTTTCGCTGCAGCACGCACCATTGTTGGACCGCCGATATCAATGTTTTCAATTGCATCTTCAAGGCTGCAGTCTTCTTTCGCAACTGTATTTGCGAAGGGGTATAAGTTAACTACAACGATATCGATAGCAGAGATATTGTTCTCGCTCATTACATCTTCATCTTGGCCGCGACGCGCAAGAATGCCGCCATGAATTTTTGGATGAAGTGTTTTTACGCGACCATCCATGATCTCAGGGTGACCAGTATGGTCAGATACTTCAGTGACTTTAATGCCATTATCAGCAAGTAATTTGCAAGTACCGCCTGTTGATAAAATATCTACGCCTTGAGCTTCAAGAGCGCGAGCAAATTCAACGATACCGGTTTTATCTGACACACTTAATAGTGCGCGACGAATTGGACGATGTGTATCCATTGTAGTTTTGATTACCTCAATGTTTGAGCTAGCTTAGAAAGGCGGTATTTTAACTGAATATTGCTGAGAAAACGATGTTTTAAGCGTGAGGAATTTGCATAGTTTTTAACGGTTATAAAAAAAGCACCCTAAGGTGCTTTTTTGTCGAGTATGCAGTGACCCACATACTCGCGTTGTATTGGATTGGTAACCTATTAAAACGACAGCGCGTTAGAATGATTACGATTTCAATACAACTGGTATCAGTTCATGCCATATTTTTTAAGCTTCTTACGTAAAGTACCACGGTTGATACCTAGTAAGATTGCTGCACGAGTTTGGTTACCACGCGTGTACGTCATTACTTCTTCAAGTAATGGTGCTTCTAGCTCAGAAAGAACAAGGTCGTATACGTCTTGTACGTCTTGACCATTAAGTTGCTTCAAGTAGTGATGAACCGCTTTTTTCACTGCATCACGCAACGGCTGTGGTTTCTCGTGTGACTGTACATGAGGGTTTGTGATAAATGGAGAAGTCACGTTTTGTTCGAACATCGTTATATGTCTCTTTCTTTCTTAGTTAGCTGCTAGTGTTTTAAAGTATTGCTCTAATGCGTCGACTTGTGCCTGTGGGTTATCTAACGCATTAAATACTCGCCTAAACTGACCGTCACTGTCATGGGTTTGCAAATACCAAGATACATGCTTACGAGCGATACGCGCTCCCATTGGCTCACCGTAAAACTGATGAAGGTTTGCTAAGTGCTCCATCAAAATGCTACGCACCTCTGCAATTTCAGGTGCTGGCAAATGTTCTCCAGTTCGCAAATAGTGGTCTATCTCCCTAAATATCCAAGGGCGACCTTGGGCGGCTCGACCAATCATAATGGCATCTGCACCCGTATAATCCAAAACCTGTTTTGCTTTTTCTGGTGATGTAATATCACCATTGGCAACGACAGGGATCGACACTGAACGTTTAATATCCCTAATCGTGGCGTACTCTGCTTCACCTTTGTACATACATGCGCGCGTACGCCCATGAACAGCCAAAGAAGCAATGCCATAACGTTCAGCTATTTTCGCAATCTCGACACCATTACGGTTATCCTGATCCCATCCAGTACGGATTTTTAAGGTGACAGGGACATCGACAGCATTAACAACTGCATCGAGTATCTCTTCCACTAATTCAGGAAACTGTAATAAGGCTGAGCCTGCGAGTTTCTTATTCACTTTTTTAGCTGGGCACCCCATATTAATATCTATGATCTGTGCACCGTTGCTAACATTGAATTGTGCTGCCTGTGCCATAAGCTCAGGATCGGCTCCGGCAATCTGCACCGAGCGAATACCCGATTCACCGCTGTGATCCATACGGTTCATCGACTTTTCGGTTTTCCACACTTTTGGGTTTGACGAGAGCATTTCAGATACCGCAAGCCCCGCACCTAAGCGACGGCAAAGTTGTCTAAATGGTCTGTCTGTAATGCCTGCCATTGGCGCGACAATTACGTTGTTCTCAAGTTGGTATGAACCGATACGCACTGTTATTCAATAGGCCTCTTTTCAAGGGGCGCTAAGTTTACGGCTTTTTTTGCAAAAATCAAAGGCTATAAATTGAACAAAAGTGACTTTTTTTTGCCTATTTTGTATTGACTTTTGATAACAGTTTGACGGGCGGGTTGATTTGTTTGTTATTTAACCAGAAAAAAATTCACGTGAAAATAGATAACAAATTGAAGAGTGTAAAAATAAGGTAAAGCCTGTTAAATACTGGCTTTACCTATTAAATGTTCAGATGTGTATTATGACTTTTTGGTACCACTAACACGTGTCCATTCACCTTCAACAGCAATCTCGTCAAGTGCTAAAAACGGTGCGTAAACATCGGCAACAGATTGTGCTTGTTCCTCTAAAATACCCGACATAGCAATTTTACCGTTGGGCTTTAATAGTCCCAAAATGACTTCATGAAGCTCTTTAAGAGGTTGTGCTAAGATATTCGCAACAACCACATCAGCACTAAAATCAGGTTGATCTTCAGGTAAATACACTTCGAGCTTGTCTGCAACACCATTGCGCTCAGCATTATCGCGACTGGCCTCAATTGCTTGAGGATCAATATCGATGCCGATCATACGTTCAGCACCTAATTTGATCGCTGCAATTCCTAAAATACCTGAGCCACACCCGAAGTCGACGACCGTTTTTCCGGTTAAATCTTGGCTTTCTAGCCACTTTAAGCATAGCGCTGTCGTTGCATGTGTGCCCGTGCCAAAAGCAAGACCAGGATCAAGCAATACATTGACTGCATCCGGTTCTGGAATATCACGCCAGCTTGGACAAATCCATAAGCGCTCACCGAACTTAATCGGGTGGAAGTTATCCATCCACTCACGTTCCCAGTCTTTGTCTTCAAGTTGCTCAATTTTGTATACGAGTTTGTCAGCGAGCGTCGGTTCAGCCTTAAGTACGGCTACGACGCTGTCCATATCATGATTAGCATCGTATAAACCAATCACCGTGGTATCAGCCCACAGTTGTACTGTACCAAGTTTTGGTTCATAAATAGGGGTGTCTTTCGCATCAACATAAGTAACCGATGCGCTGCCAGTGTCCATAAGTAAGTCGCTGATCATCTCGGCATTATCAGCGTTTGCATTTATGCGAATTTGGATCCAAGCCATGGTCGTCTCTCAAATAGAAAAAAGGCCGCAACAGCGGCCTTTTAGTTAATATATTAATAATGCTATTTATTTAGCATCTAAGAAGCTTTTTAGTAAGTCTGAGCGAGAAGGGTGACGTAATTTACGTAACGCTTTCGCTTCAATTTGACGAATACGTTCACGTGTTACGTCAAATTGTTTACCTACTTCTTCTAAAGTATGGTCGGTGTTCATGTCGATACCGAAACGCATACGCAGTACTTTAGCTTCACGTGCTGTTAGACCTGCTAATACGTCATTGGTTGCGCCTCGAAGAGATTCCATTGTTGCAGAATCAATTGGCGAATCAATGGTTGTATCTTCAATGAAGTCACCTAAGTGCGAATCTTCATCATCACCGATAGGAGTTTCCATCGAAATTGGCTCTTTAGCGATTTTAAGTACCTTACGAATTTTATCTTCAGGCATTAACATACGCTCAGCTAACTCTTCTGGGCTCGGCTCACGGCCCATCTCTTGTAACATTTGACGAGAGATACGATTTAACTTGTTGATCGTCTCAATCATGTGCACAGGAATACGGATGGTACGCGCTTGGTCAGCAATTGAACGCGTAATTGCTTGACGGATCCACCATGTTGCATAAGTAGAGAACTTATAACCACGGCGATATTCGAACTTATCAACCGCTTTCATTAGACCAATGTTACCCTCTTGGATAAGGTCTAAGAATTGTAAACCACGGTTGGTGTATTTTTTAGCAATTGAAATTACAAGACGTAAGTTGGCTTCAACCATTTCTTTCTTTGCACGGCGCGCTTTAGCTTCACCAATGCTCATACGACGGTTGATATCTTTAATACGCTCAATGCTTAAGCCTGTGCTTTCTTCAATTGCAGATAACTTGCTAATACAACGAATTATTTCTGGTTTTACTTCTTCAAGTGCTACTGAGTACTTCTCGTTTGCAGCAATTTCAAGATCAATCCAAGCAGTGTCTGTTTCGTTGTTAGCGAAGTGCTTCACAAAGTTTTTCTTTGGTAGCTTCGCAATTTGTACAGCTTGCTTCATGATAAGACGTTCTTGTACACGAACGCGATCCATCATTTCACGCATGTTGTTTACCATGCGATCAAACTGTTTAGGAACTAGTTTAAATGTTTTAAACAGTTCACCGATTTCAAAAATAGCAGCTTGTGAATCAGGGTGTGAGCGGCCTTTTGCTTCGAATGTATCGCGTGCTTTATTGTAAAGCTCACGCAAATGTTCGAAGTGGACACGTGCTTCTTCAGGATCTGGACCTGTGTCACCATCTGCATCATCATCGCTGTCATCATCGTCGTCGTCGTCGTCATCGTCGTCTTCGTCGTCGAGCTGTTCTTCATTTAGATCTGAACCGATGTGAGTCGCAGAAATTTGTGATTCGTCTTCATTATTAGGATCAAAGAAACCAGAAATAATGTCGCTTAAGCGCATTTCTTCTGCTTCAAACTTGTCCCATTGCTCGAGTAGATATGTAATTGCTTCAGGGTATTCAGCAACAGAAATCTGAACTTGGTTGATACCTTCTTCAATACGCTTGGCGATAACAATTTCGCCTTCACGTGTAAGTAGCTCAACAGTACCCATTTCGCGCATGTACATACGCACAGGGTCAGTCGTTCGACCGATCTCTTTTTCTACAGTCGCAAGTGCAGCGGCCGCGGCTTCTGCTGCGTCTTCGTCTGTCGTTGTTTCTTGCATCATTAATTCATCGGCATCAGGCGCGTTTTCACTTACCTTGATACCCATATCATTAATCATGCTAATGATATCTTCTACCTGATCTGAGTCGATAATGTCTTGTGGAAGGTGATCATTAACTTCTGCAAAAGTTAAATAACCTTGCTCTTTACCTTTTTGAATCAGAAGCTTTAATTGTGACTGAGGAGTTGGATCCATAGAGATTTTTTCTTCCACTCTGAAAGTTGATACAACAGGCGCCAGCTCGCTTAAAAAATAAGCGACACGAAAACTAACTAGACGCAGTGAATAGCACAGTATAACAGCTTTATTCAATTCTGACTAGCTGTTGCTGCCTTTTAACGCTTGCGTCAGTAAGTGGCATTCTAGCCGTTCTTCGCTGCTTAAGCCTTGGGTCTTGTCTTTTATTAATAGGGTCTCTAGTCGATAATTTAAACACTGGTCTTCAATAAATTTAAAAGTATTTTTGAAAACTGTCTCTAAACGATCGTCATTTATTTGATGCTGCCAAGTTGCTAATTTCACTAATGCATCATATTCAGCGCTATCTCGAAACGATTCTAAGATTTGCGCGGTTGTAATACCATGTCGTTCAAGTGCTAAATGCTGTATCCGTAAAAATAGCTCAATGCCGGCAATTTTCATTTCAGCAAGTTCAGGCATGTAAGCGATGCTCGTTGCTAGATTCGGATGCTGCAATAAAATACCTATAGCTTGACGCATCGGCGTTATTTTAAATTTACGCTCAATTGCATGTTGCTGCTTCGGGGTTTTAACCCGATTACTCAATTGCTCTCGTGTACGACCAATTAATCGGCCCAAATGTTCCAGTATATTTTCTTGGTAAAATTCACTCGGTATTTTTTCGATTAAAGGTAAGGCATCACTGAGTAACTTTGCTTTGCCAGCGTCTTTCGTTAGGTCAATCTCTTGGCTTAGCTTGCTGAACAACACTTTGCTGAAATCATCGGCCTCTGCTAGGCGTGCTTCGAATGCCTCTTTTCCTTCTTTTTGTACCAATGAGTCGGGGTCTTCACCGTCAGGTAAAAAGACAAATTGAAGTGATTTGCCATCAGCTAGATAAGGTAGGGCATTTTCGAGTGCGCGCCATGCTGCATCACGACCCGCTCTATCACCATCATAGCAGCATATCACTTTATCAGTGGTTCTAAACAAGGTGTGCATGTGCTCAGCTGTGGTTGCTGTGCCAAGTGCTGCTACAGCGTATTCAATGCCTTGCTCTGCTAAGGCAACCACATCCATATACCCTTCAACAATTAAAATATGTTCAAGTTTCTTATGTGCTTGTTTCGCTTCGTATAGACCATAAAGCTCAAATCCTTTGTGGAAAATACGTGTCTCAGGAGAGTTAAGGTATTTTGGGCCTTGATCGGCTTGCATCACGCGACCACCAAAGGCAATAACCCGGCCTCGCTTATCACGAATAGGAAACATGAGCCGATCACGAAAAAAGTCAAATTGGCGACCCGGCGACTTTTCAGACGCGAGTTTTAGCTCAATTAATTGCTCTTTTTGCTCTTTATTCCGGCCTAATTGCTGGCACAGTGCTTCCCATTCACTTGGCGCATAACCAATCATGAACTTTTTAGCGGTTTCACCGCTTAGGCCACGGCCTTTTATGTAATCAATTACCGCTTTTGAGTTGCTATGGTGTTTTAATTGGTGCTGATAAAAACGGGCGGCATGAAGCATTAAATCGTAATCGGAACGTTTTTGCTCAGCGGTACGCTGTGGCCCTGAACTAGTGCCTTGCTCACGTGGTACGTCTAAATTTAGAATACTAGCCAGCTCTTCAATAGCATCAACAAACTCTAATTTGTCGTATTCCATGACAAACGAAATGGCATTACCATTCGCTCCGCAACCAAAGCAGTGGTAAAACTGTTTATCTTGAGAAACAGTAAATGACGGGGTTTTTTCGTTGTGAAAAGGGCAACATGCTTGGTAGTCTTTCCCGGCTTTTTTTAGGCCAACTTTTGAATCAATTAGCTCAACAATATCTGTTCGTGCGAGCAAATCATCAATAAATTGTCGAGGGATTTTTCCGGCCATAGCTGTTGTTTTTCCTGCGCTATTTTTGCGTTCTAAAGTGAGATTTGAACACAATTACTCTCTTTATGAAAGACTAAAAACAAGAAACCGAGCACTAGGCTCGGTTTGCTTGAATCATACGTCTGTATGTGGGGGTTAGGCAGTTAATCGTTGCTTGATTAAGCCAGAAATCTTACCTAAATCGGCACGACCTTCGGCTTTGCTTTTGATTACTCCCATTACCTTACCCATGTCTTGCATACCTGCTGCGTTTGTATCAGCAATAGCCGAGTCAATAAGAGCAATGATTTCTTCTTCACTCAATTGTTGAGGTAAGAATTCTTCAAGAGCTTTAATCTCATTGGCTTCAATTTCTGCTAAATCTTCACGACCCGCATCAATATACTGGGTGTAAGAGTCGCGACGTTGTTTTACAAGCTTCACTAAAACAGCGGTAATTCCGTCGTCGTCTAGCGTGATTTGCTCGTCAATTTCACGTTGCTTGATTGCAGCAAGTACCATGCGGATTGGCTTAAGACGGTCTTTGTCTTTTGCTCTCATCGCATCTTTTTGCGCATCTTTTAGCGTTAATAAAAGGCTCATTTATACAAGACCAAATACTGATTAGTATAATTTAACGCGACGTGCGTTATCGCGAGAAAGCTTCTTCATGTGACGCTTTACTGCAGCAGCTTTTTTACGCTTACGCTCAGCTGTTGGCTTTTCATAGTGCTCGCGACGACGAACTTCTGAAAGGATACCTGCTTTTTCACATGAACGCTTGAAGCGACGAAGTGCTACGTCAAACGGTTCGTTCTCTCTTACTTTAATTACTGGCATTAAAAATTCACCTACCTAAATAATGAGCGTTGCTCAAGTTGATCGAATAACGATCAAGTGGTTCAAAAATGGTGCGGTATTGTAATCCGAAGCAACACCACATGTAAAGAATAATATTAACAGAAACTGAGGCGGCTAAACAGTATTAATTTGGCTCTCGTTGATACAAACGACAAATTACCTGCCCTGCAGATTTCTCCTTTAAAAGCAGCCAGTTATCTGGGGGAGTGAAGCTGGTTAGCTCACTTTCAAGTTCCACATAAATCAACGCTTGCTCAGTTAACCATTGATTTGATTCGAGTAATAAACAACTTTTTTCAGCTAAATTTTGTCGGAATGGCGGATCAACAAAAACAAGATCAAACTGCTCATCTAGCGAATTATTTGCCAATAATGCGAGGCTATCGCCCTGTTTAATTGTGGCATTTTCAAGTTTGAGGGTGCTTATATTTTGTATAAGTTGAGATGCAGCACTTTTATCAAGCTCAAAAAATACAGCATGTTTAGCAAAGCGTGACAACGCTTCGAATCCTAACCCGCCAGAACCTGCGAAGCAGTCAAGGACCGCTGCATCACGCGTATCTTGCATTAACCAGTTAAACACGGTTTCCTTAATGCGATCAGTCGTTGGACGTAAACCTTGTACATCTTTAACAGGAAGTTTTCTGCCACGAAATTGTCCGCTAATAATACGGATAAAGCCATTTGCTGATTTATTATTGCTAGCGTTTACTTGGCGGTTAGCTGTTGATTTTTTTCTCATTTAACTCACTAATTATTGGTAACTGACCCCCAGCTCAGATAATATTGCAAGCAATAGCTGGTGTGTCATTTTTCTACTGCGCTAAAAATGGTAGTATTGCGACCTTAGCGATAGATGGTACCCGTTTCGGTTTGGCTGAGCATAGCTGAACTATCACCAAACTATTATTCATGTAAGTTTATCAGATTTTTATAAGTGGTTATTAGCAAGTATGGCAAAAAAAAGTAAATTCTTGTCTTGGTTTGGTTTTGGCAAATCAGAAAAACAACAAGCAGAGCAAACAGCAAATGAGGCTGATAACCAAAAGCAATTAGAAGAACAACAGCGTATTGAAGCTGAAAAAGCGCAAGCGGCGAGCTTAGAGCAGGAACGTATTGCAGCAGAAAAAGCTGAAGCCGAGCGTGTAGAACAAGAACGCATTGCAGCAGAAAAGGCTGAAGCAGAACGTATCGCAGCAGAACAGCAAGCAGCAGAGCAACGTCGTCAAGAGCAACAAGCGCGTCTTGCAGAGCAAGAAGCGGCCATGAAGTTAGAGCAAGAACGTATTGCAGCGGAACAGGCGCAGCGTGAAGCAGATCAAATTGCAGCAGAGAAGGCACAAGCTGAGCGCATAGAGCAGGAACGCGCTGCGGCAGAAAAAGCTGAAGCTGAACGTATCGCAGCAGAACAGCAAGCAGCAGAGCAACGTCGTCAAGAACAACAAGCGCGTCTTGCAGAGCAAGAAGCGGCCATGAAGTTAGAGCAAGAGCGTATTGCAGCGGAACAGGCGCAGCGTGAAGCAGATCAAATTGCAGCACAAAAAGCTGAAGCCGAACGTGTAGAACAAGCACGCGTTGCAGCAGAAAAAGCTGAAGCCGAACGTGTAGAACAAGAACGCATTGCAGCACAAAAAGCTGAAGCCGAACGTGTAGAACAAGCACGCGTTGCAGCAGAAAAAGCTGAAGCCGAACGTGTAGAACAAGAACGCATTGCAGCAGAAAAGGCTGAAGCTGAACGTTTAGAACAAGCACGTATTGCAGCAGAAAAAGCTGAAGCTGAACGTTTAGAACAAGAACGTATTGCAGCCGAAAAAGCTGAAGCTGAACGTGTAGAACAAGCACGTATTGCAGCAGAAAAAGCTGAAGCTGAACGTGTAGAACAAGCACGCATTGCAGCCGAAAAAGCTGAAGCTGAACGTGTAGAACAAGCACGCGTTGCAGCAGAAAAAGCTGAAGCTGAACGTGTAGAACAAGCACGCATTGCAGCAGAAAAAGCTGAAGCTGAACGTTTAGAGCAAGAGCGTATTGCAGCCGAAAAAGCTGAAGCTGAACGTGTAGAACAGGAACGTATTGCAGCAGAAAAAGCAGAAGCTGAACGTATAGAACAAGCTCGTATTGAAAAAGAAAAAACAGAGCAAGTAACCGATAAACCCAAAAAAGAAGGCTTTTTTGCCCGCCTTAAAAAAGGTTTATTAAAAACTCGCGTTAATATTGGCTCGGGCTTTGCCTCTATTTTTAGTGGTAAAAAAATTGATGATGAGCTATTCGAAGAGTTAGAAACACAGCTATTAACGGCTGATTTAGGTGTCGATACAACCATGAAGTTGATTGATAACCTAACAGATGCAGCCGATCGAAAACAACTTAAAGATGGCGATGCACTTTACGAGCTAATGAAGCAGGAAATGGCCGCAATGTTAAAGACAGCTGAGCAGCCATTAACTGTGCCAGAAAATAAAAAACCATTTGTTATTTTAATGGTGGGTGTAAATGGGGTGGGTAAAACCACGACCATTGGTAAGCTTGCTAAGCAATTCCAAAATGAAGGTAAATCAGTCATGCTGGCTGCGGGGGATACTTTCCGTGCCGCCGCGGTTGAGCAATTACAAGTGTGGGGCGAGCGTAACAGTATACCTGTTATTGCACAGCATACTGGTGCAGACAGTGCATCGGTTGTTTTTGATGCCTTTCAAGCGGCGAAAGCACGTAATGTAGACGTATTAATCGCGGATACAGCAGGGCGCTTGCAAAATAAAGATAACCTCATGCAAGAGCTTGAAAAAATAGCGCGTGTAATGAAGAAAATAGACCCAGATGCGCCGCATGAAGTCATGCTAACAATTGATGCGGGCACGGGGCAGAATGCCATTAGCCAAGTAAAACTATTTAATGAATGTGTTGGCTTAACGGGTATTACCTTGTCTAAACTGGATGGGACAGCAAAAGGGGGTGTTATCTTTGCTGTGGCAGATAAGTTTAATATTCCAATTCGCTACATAGGCGTTGGCGAGGGAATCGACGACCTGCGTACTTTTAATAGTAATGACTTCATTGATGCGTTGTTTAGCCAAGATGAGGACGACGTATAATTCATAAAAAAGGGAGCATGCTCCCTTTTCAGCTGCAAGATGATTGATAACTAAAATGATAAATTTTCAGCAAGTCAGTAAAACATACCCCGGCGGTCACCGTGCGCTGGAAAAAGTCAGTTTTCATATTAAGTCAGGCGAGTTGGCTTTTTTAACTGGGCATAGTGGCGCAGGTAAAAGTACATTATTAAAGCTGATTAGTTTGATGGAACGTCCATCGGCTGGCAAAGTACTAATTAATGATATTGATTTAAATGCTGTTAAGTCTCGTCAAATTCCTTATGTACGCCGTGATATAGGGATTATTTTTCAAAACCATCGTTTGTTAGAACGCTATTCGGTATTTGATAATGTCGCTTTGCCGTTGATTATTGAAGGCACACACCATAAACAAATTGCAAAGCGTGTGCATGGTGCGCTTGATAAAGTGGGCTTACTTGATAAAGCCAAATGTAACCCTGCGACTTTATCTGGAGGCGAGCAACAACGTGTGGGAATTGCGAGGGCTATCGTAAATTCACCGCCTATTTTGTTAGCTGATGAACCGACCGGTAATTTAGACCCCGAACTTTCAATGGATATTTTACGCTTATTCGAAGACTTTAATAATCATGGTACGACGGTGTTAATTGCCACCCATGATATTGGTTTAATTGCACGGATGCGCTATCGCAGCCTAACCCTTAAAGATGGACGTATGATCCAGGATCCATTAGCTGAGGGAGCGCTATGAGCCTATTATTTAAAAGTAGAGCCAGTCACAATGATCGTCAGCAGAAATCAATTCTAGCGGCGCCGTATTTCTTTTTTATTAACTTAATCCGTCAAGGTGTGCATAGCTTAGGTGAAATGTGGCGCACGCCACTTGCCTCCTTGATGACTATTGCGGTATTAGGGCTAAGCTTAACGTTACCAGCGACCTTGTATTTAGTCGTGAAAAATGTGTCTCAGGTAAGCAGTGGGTTTGAAGATGCCGCTGAAATTTCGTTGTTTGTTAAAGAGTCTATGACAGAGCAACAAACACAAACATTAGTCAAACGTTTAGCGCTTTACCCTGAAATCGATAAAGTTGAGTTTATTTCTAAAGCGGATGCGCTTGTTGAATTTAAGCAGGTGTCAGGATTTGGACAAGCATTAGAATACTTAGATGCGAATCCACTGCCCGATGTTGTTATTGTGACACCGACGGCACGGTATCGTCAGCCAAATGCTGCTGAACAGTTACTAAAAAAACTTGAAGATGAGCGTGAAGTTGATTTTGGTAAACTGGATATTGCATGGCTTGAGCGCTTAAACGCACTGTTAAGCTTATTAAAAGAGAGCGTCATTACCATTGCTTTACTATTATTAACCTCGGTGACTTTGATCATTGGAAACACGATTCGTTTATCTATCATGGATAAAAAGGAAGAGATCCAAGTTATGAAATTAGTTGGGGCAACAAATGCATTTATACATGCGCCATTTTTATGGACGGGTATTTGGTATGGCATTATCGGTGGACTATTTTCATTTATTTGTGTTGCTTTGATGATGTGGTGGCTAGGTGCAGCGGTGAGCGAAGTCGCGGGAGTTTATGGCAGCCGTTTTAATTTAATCGGTTTGACGTTATCTGAATTTGCCATTTTAGTTGCACTTGCAACGGGGCTTGGTTTTGTCGGCTCGTATTTGTCTGTAAATAGATATATAAAAGAAATAGAACCCGATAAAGTATAACAATAAAGTGTAACAATTCGTTGTTACACTGCTTTATTAGCACTAAATAAAAGCAGTAATAAATTTATCGCTCTTTCAATTAAAGCTAGAATTCACCGCATATTCAGCGTGTTAGCGTAGACTAAAAATAGATACAAAAACCACTTGATTTGAACGTTAAAAAAGTTTTTAATTGAAGTTAGCACTCTCGCTTAAAGAGTGCTAAGATGGTTTCAAATGTTTATCACTGAGGTGAAAAATGAGTAAAGATTTATACGCAATGGCACTTACTGCAGGTCAACAAAGCGCGAGTATGGACGGCTATCTTCAAGCTGTCAGTACGATTCCAATGCTTGATGCCGAGCATGAAAAGCAGTTAGCGACACGTCTTCAGGAAGAAGGTGATCTTGATGCTGCGAAGCAACTCATTATGTCGCACCTTCGTTTTGTAGCTCACATTGCAAAAAGCTATTCAGGGTATGGTTTACCGCAAGCTGATTTAATTCAGGAAGGTAACATCGGTCTAATGAAGGCTGTAAAACGCTTTGACCCGAGCGTCGGCGTACGCTTAGTTTCATTCGCTGTACATTGGATTAAAGCGGAGATTCATGAATACGTACTAAAAAACTGGCGTATCGTGAAAGTTGCAACGACAAAAGCGCAACGTAAACTATTCTTCAATCTACGTAAAAACAAAAAACGTTTAGGTTGGTTTAACCAAGCCGAGGTTAGCACTGTTGCTAACGAGCTAGGGGTTAGTGAAAAAGAAGTACGTGAGATGGAATCGCGTATGAGTGGCCAAGATATGGGCTTTGATTTAACGGGTGACGACAATGACGATGCACCTACAAGCACCTACTCGCCAGTACAATATTTAACTGATGGCAGTGCTGACCTTGCTGACGATATTGAAGAGCAGCAATGGCAAGAACAGTCGCATGCACGTTTATTTAGTGCATTAAAAACGCTTGATGAACGCTCGCAAGATATCGTAAGTGCTCGTTGGTTAGCTGATGATAAAGCAACCCTGCAAGAGCTTGCTGAAAAGTATAACGTGTCAGCAGAGCGTGTTCGCCAGCTAGAAAAAACAGCGATGAAAAAACTGCAAACAGCCATGAGCTAATGGAGTCACGAGCTAATTAAGAGCTCGGACTTCAGAGTTATCTCTACTATAAAGCCTCGCAAATGCGGGGTTTTCTGTTTTAAGGATGCAGTATGCCAGATACTGATTACCAACACGTACTTAATGAAATTACCAAAGAAGTTCAGCCATTATTGAGTCAAGGCAAAGTGGCAGACTACATTCCTGCACTTGCGGATGTTGAACCAAACCAATTTGCAATTGCTATTCATACTGTCGATGGTCACACTTTTTGCGCTGGTGATTGCCGTGCTCGCTTTACCATTCAGTCTGTGTCTAAAGTGATGACATTAACGCTTGCACTGCAGCGTTATGGTGATGAACTTTGGCAACGCGTGGGCAAAGAGCCTTCTGGTACTGCATTTAACTCGCTCACTCAGCTAGAGTTTGAGCAGGGTATTCCCCGAAACCCGTTTATTAATGCTGGAGCCATCGTGACTTGCGATGCCTTATACAGCCGACTTTCAGCGCCAATGCACTCGATGCTTGAATCTTTTCGTCAACTGTCAGGCAATCCATCGGTTGTGATAGATAAAAAAGTTGCTAATTCAGAGTATGAGTTTCGTCATCGCAATGCCGCTATGGCACACTTAATGAAATCATTTGGTAATTTTAATAATGAAGTCGATGATGTTTTGTGGGCTTATTTTAATTTTTGTGCCATTGAGCTTAACTGTGTGGAGCTCGCTAAAGCGTATAATTATCTTGCAAACCAAGGCAAAGACACTCGGGGTAATAAAGTACTGAGTACAAGACAAAATAAGCAGCTTAATTCGTTGCTGTTTACCAGTGGTTTATATGATGCGGCGGGAGATTTTGGTTACCGTGTTGGGATGCCCGGAAAATCAGGGGTATCGGGCACAATATTAGCCGTTTTACCTAATCAGTTTACAGTTGCTGTGTGGGCACCACGTTTAAACTCATACGGTAACTCAGTGGCTGGGATAGCCGCCCTTGAGCGTTTATCCCAGAAACTGGATATTTCGATTTTTTAATGAGTATTACTGATCCCAGTATACTTGTTCTAAACAATCTTCACGTTCAGGTAAACCACGCGATAGACGCGGAGAGTGCTGTACGAGAACTTCATAACTCGCACGGTTGGCATACTTGCTAATTTGCGCCAGTGATGAGTAAGTCATCGCTGGTTGCTGGTGTTTCGCCGAATTAGCAACATTAAGCTTGTGATACACATTTGCAGATAAATCATGTAGCACAGCAGCGAGTGCGCAATCACCCGCGCCATTGGTGTTTTTAATGCTATCAGGGCCGCCCATAAATGGGGCTGTGTGGCTGTATGCACGGATTGGGTTTTGACAATCGTCTTTTCTCATTGCACGCGAAAATTCATAGCGATTAAAGTCAGCGATAGCGCCTGGTAGCAGCGGGTACTCTGTTTCGCGTTTAAATTGCTCGTCAACATAACCGGCCATAAACAAGCCTTTTTCACCTGCAGTACAAATCACTAAGTCGGTCCAATCAAGTGCTTTATCTGCCGCAAGAAGTGGGTCTTCGAAGCCTGTAATCGCAAGGCCTTCTTCTTCATTCATTGCTAAGATATCGACATGCTTTTTAACAAAGTCGGCCCACCATGAAGGGTCTTGCTCAATTAAGAATTTAGTGCCTAGAGTCAATACCACTGGCACGTCAGCATCATTGGCATATTTAACTGCCTGCATAGTTGCTTCTGTCATGGTTTCATCACCTTGGGTACGCATTAAATACGCGCTGATCACAAGTGCGGATGAATTTTCAATTAACTCTTTATCAATTGATTCAGGACGTAGATGATTCATTAAACCTGCGCTTATCGCGAAGGTGCGCTCACCAGTTTCATCAATCAGTGTAAAACAGCGACCAATTGGGCCATCAACAGGTTGTAAATAATCTAGATCAACCCGGCTTGATGTATTACATAAAAAACGGTACGCATAGCTGCCAATTTTAATGTTTTCACTCATTACACCTAACAACACAGAGCGATCATCAGCAAGTGTTGAGTAGTTATGCATCGTGTTACCGATGGTGCCACCTGCGAACTCGTAATCGATCATATCGTCAAGCTTTAGACGGTCATATAATGCATTGGTAATGTCGCTATCAATTACCTGTGACATGCCACGGCGCAATTGAAATTCATCGAGGAAAGCTTGATCAACTTTCGCTTCAATATCGACAACTATTTGATCGATACCCGTTATATAACTACGTTGTAGCCGCTCGGTTGAGTTCAGTTGATTTGTTAGTGGATCTTTGGCTTCCACTGGAAAATAATGTTTATGCCTGCGGCGTCCAGGAAATTTCATTTGCTACCCGTGTATTGATATCAATTGCAAAGTGTAAATCAACAAATTTACCTAGTTGAATTGCTATTAGCTAAATAAAAAAAGCGCGAGATTATAGCGCAATATAGGTTCATTGAGCCATGATAAAGCCATTAAAATTTACTTTAATTTTTTAGTGTAGTCTTAATTATCGCCCTTTTTATCGACTAAGTAGGTATAATTACAGGCAGTTTACAAGTTTTGTGTGATTTATGAGCGAACAATATAGCGACGAATACTGGATGAAAAAAGCCCTCGCTTTTGCAAATGAGGCGGGAAACATTAATGAAATTCCTGTGGGGGCGGTATTAGTCAAAGACAATCAATTAATAGCGTATGGGTATAATCGCTCAATTACTGATAACGACCCTTCTGCTCATGCCGAAATGATGGCTATTCGTGAAGCAGGTAAGGCACTTAATAATTATCGGCTTATTGATTGCACTTTATATGTCACTTTAGAGCCTTGCTCTATGTGTGCAGGGCTATTAGTTCATAGCCGAATTAAGCGTCTGGTATTCGGCGCAAAAGACGCTAAAACAGGATCGGCCGGGTCTATTATGAACTTACTGCAAGAACCGCGTCTTAATCATCAGGTTGAAGTAACCGGTGAGATAATGGCTGAGCAATGTGGGGCTGTAATTTCGGCATTTTTTAAACGCCGCAGAGAAGAGAAAAAAGCGGCTAAACTCGCTGCTCGCAACGCCTAGTTAAACAACTGGCGTTGCAGGAGTTTCCTGTGCTTCCATTAATTGCATCGCGAATAAACGACGACGCCAAATAACTTTTTTGTGGGTATTACGTAACATAATACGACGGCGAGTCGCTGTCGAATAGATAACATTCCGTTTGAACTTATGTGTGGTACGTCTTCTTTTTAACATGTGTGCTCCTTAAGTGAGAGTAAAGCATGATATTGTCCATTCCATCAATACTAGAAGATAATGATCATTTGATGACAAGTAAACAGGTTTCTCTGGCTTTAGGCTAGTTGTTATCTGGCTTTTGCTGTTCAGAGCTGGTTTGTTGTTGAGTGTCAGCTGGTTGAGCCGTATTTTCATCTAACTCAGGCGAAATGACGGGTTTTTCTTCGGTGCTTGGATTAGCAATCGCATCATTTTCATCCAACCAAACCAAAGCATCGTAGTAACGGCGAATATTATCAACATACTTCACGGCAACATCGCCACGCGCGTAACCGTATTTAGTTTGACGATAATAACGCTTTTTAATGAGCAGCGGTAAGCGTTTTTTTACATCAGCCCATTTATCAGGGCTCGCGCCTTCTTGTTCTGTGATAATTCTCGCATCATTTACATGCCCCCACCCGACATTGTAAGAGGCTAATGCAAACCAAGTACGATCAGGCTGTGGGATACGTTCTGGGATCCATGAAATGAGTTGAGCTAAATATTCGGCGCCCCCTTTGATGTTTTGCTCTGGGGCCAAGCGATTTGTTACACCCACTTGTTTCGCAGTCGCTTGTGTAAGCATCATGATACCACGCACTCCGGTGGGCGATTTCGCTTTAGGGTTCCACATCGATTCTTGGTAACTGAGGGCTGCTAACAAGCGCCAATCAATATTGCCTGCATACTGCTCAAACCACGGTTGGTATTTGGGTAAGGTTTCTTTTATGGCCTCAATATATGCCAGTGTATTCACATAATTGAACTGCCTTACATGGCCAAAATACTTTTCTTCGAGGACGTATAACTGATTATTTTGTTTTACCTCGCCGAAAAAAGGCACCATCAAAGCGTATAAAGAATCATCACCATCTTTTCTGAGTAGCCAAGCTATTGGGTCATTTCTTGTTACTGAAAAGCCAATACTCAAATTAGGGTGATAGCGTCTAAACAACGATAACGTGTGTGAATCAGCCAGCGTGTAATCTATTTCATTATCAATCACCGCCTGTAGTAGCTCTTCCTCATCCATGTCTTCTGTTTCGTGCCAAGTTAGATTGGGATGAAGTTGCTTTAGCTGTTGCAGCGCTAAGGAATGGCTGCTTTTAGCGAGTACGGTTAGGTTACCTGTTAAATCTGCAAATTCACGAGGACGAACATGCCCTTGTTTATAAACAAGCTTTTGACTAATTGTGCGGTAAGTCGGGCCGAATCGGTAGTGCTGCGCGCGAATTGTATTGTAGGTAAGACCCGATGCAATCACATCTAAATCGCCACTTTCGAGGCGAGCAAACATGTCGGATAAATTAAAAAATGGCACCATTTCAAGCTCAACACCAACGTAGTCAGCAAACTCTTGCGCCAATTCATATTCGAAACCTTGTACGCCTTGAGGGGCTTGGTAATAATTACTCGCACCCGCTAATGTGCCAATTCTAATTTTATTTTGTGCTTTGATTTGCGCTAATTGCGATGGTTGCTGTTGCATATCACACGCGCACAACATGAGCACTAGGCTAAAAATAGCGAGTAACTTTTGCATAAAAAATAAATGCCCCTTAATACATTACTTTACCGTTATAGCAAAACTTCGTTGCTGCGTCACTTGGCGAATAGTACTAACAAAAATTATGAGCGACCTTATCGTTATTTTATCAACTATAACAAGGGTCTGTATTATGACGACTGGTGAGCCTATCAACGTGAAGATTTATAACAGCTTTCATTGTGTGTAATTCCAACTGAAACTCGCATTTATACGGTGTAATTGATTTTAATAAGGGGGTGACTATTCTTTGCAATCAATACCTTGCCTAAATCGCGTTTAATTCCAACTGAAACTCGCATTTTGAGGTGGCTGGGATGTATACCCAAACCACCTCAAAATACAGAATTCAGCGTTTCACAGGTGCTGAATATCAAGGCGTTGCTTTGCAACAAGGGTACTCCCTTGTAAAAAGCAACAACGCCGAGAGTCAGTTTTTGTGGAACGCCCTGCGGGTTGGTTTAAACGCGATTTATACGGCGTAATTGATTTTAATAAGGGGGTGACCATTCTTTGCAATCAATACCTTGCCTAAATCGCGTTTAATTCCAACTGAAACTCGCATTTTGAGGTGGTTTGGGTATATAATACGCGCCTAAAATATCGTTCAATCCCTAACCCCGGATGAAAATACCTATGTTGATCCTTCGTGGTGCACCAGCACTTTCCGATTTTAGAGTTCAGAAAATTTTAGCGCGTTGCCAACAGGCGCAACTTCCAGTCACCAATGTTTATGCAGAATTCATGCATTTTGCTGATCTTACTGCTGAGCTTTCAGCTGATGAGCACACTAAACTGGAGAAGCTTCTTACTTATGGTCCAACTATTGCCGAGCATACACCAGCAGGGTCGTTAATTCTTGTAACGCCGCGTCCTGGTACTATTTCGCCTTGGGCATCTAAAGCAACTGACATTGCACACAACTGTGGTTTGAGCCAAGTTCACCGTGTAGAGCGTGGTATTGCATATTATGTTGAAGGTCAGTTAAGTGCTGAGCAGCTTGCAGACGTTGCTGCGTTATTGCATGACCGTATGACCGAAGCAACACACGCTGAGATGGCTGATGCTGCTAAGCTGTTCCGTCATGATGAACCACGTCCTATGTCATCAGTTGACATTTTAGGTGGTGGCCGTGAAGCGCTTGCGACAGCTAATGTTGAGCAAGGTTTTGCACTTGCTGATGACGAAATTGATTACCTGGTAGAAAACTTCCAAAAGTTAGGGCGTAATCCGAACGACATCGAATTATTCATGTTTGCACAAGCAAACTCTGAGCACTGTCGTCATAAAATCTTTAATGCTGATTGGACAATTGATGGCATCGAACAGCCAAAATCATTGTTCAAAATGATCAAAAACACCTACGAGCAAAATCCTGAAAACGTACTATCAGCTTATAAAGATAACGCTGCGGTAATGAAAGGCTCGGTAGCGGGTCGCTTCTTCCCGAATAACGAAGGTGAGTACGCGTATCATCAAGAAAACATCGAAATTTTGATGAAAGTTGAAACTCACAACCACCCAACAGCTATTGCGCCATTCTCAGGTGCATCAACAGGCTCTGGTGGTGAAATTCGTGATGAGGGTGCAACAGGTCGTGGTTCTAAACCTAAAGCGGGTTTAGTTGGCTTTACGGTATCTAACTTACGCATTCCTGGTTATGAGCAACCGTGGGAAACTGATTTCGGCAAACCTGGCCGTATCGTTACTGCACTTGATATCATGACAGAAGGTCCATTAGGTGGCGCGGCATTTAACAACGAATTTGGTCGTCCTAATCTACTTGGTTATTTCCGTACATACGAAGAAAAAGTATCAAGCCATAACGGCGAAGAAGTACGTGGTTACCACAAACCTATTATGCTTGCAGGTGGTTTAGGTAATATCCGTTCTGAGCATGTTCAAAAAGGTGAAATCCCAGTTGGTGCAAAACTTATTGCACTAGGTGGTCCTGCAATGAACATCGGTCTAGGTGGTGGTGCTGCGTCAAGTATGACATCTGGCCAATCAAATGAAGATCTTGATTTTGCCTCTGTTCAACGTGAAAACCCTGAAATGGAGCGCCGTTGTCAGGAAGTTATCGACAAATGTTGGCAGTTAGGTGATGCAAACCCAATCGCTTTCATTCACGATGTAGGTGCGGGTGGTTTATCAAACGCATTCCCTGAGCTAGTAGACGACGGTGGCCGTGGTGGTAAATTCCAACTACGTGATATCCCGAACGATGAGCCGGGTATGGCACCACACGAAATTTGGTGTAACGAATCACAAGAACGCTATGTACTTGCTGTTGCGCCAGAAGATTTCCCACGTTTCGAGGCAATCTGTAAACGTGAACGTGCAGAATTCGCAGTGATTGGTGAAGCCACTGAAGAGCGTCACTTAACTGTTGAAGACAGTCACTTTGGTAATAATCCTGTAGACCTTCCTCTTGATGTATTACTTGGTAAAGCACCAAAAATGCACCGCGAAGTTGAGTCTAAAAAAGCACAGTCGCAGCCATTAGATGTCACGGCAATTGATGCAGCTGATGCAGCACAGCGCTTATTACGCTTACCAACGATTGCAGAAAAAACTTTCTTAATCACCATTGGTGACCGTACGGTAACGGGCTTAGTTGCACGTGACCAAATGGTCGGTCCTTGGCAGGTGCCAGTTGCAAACTGTGCGGTAACAGCTGCGACGTATGATACTTATCACGGTGAAGCAATGTCATTGGGTGAGCGCACGCCAGCTGCACTTCTAAACTATGGTGCGTCTGCACGTTTAGCGGTGGCTGAGTCATTAACGAACATTGCATGTGCTAACATCGGTGGCCTTGAAAATATCAAGCTATCTGCAAACTGGATGGCCGCAGCGGGTCACCCAGGTGAAGATGCGGGTCTTTACGAAGCGGTTAAAGCGGTTGGTGAAGAGTTGTGTCCGGCACTTGGTTTAACGATTCCTGTGGGTAAAGACTCAATGTCGATGAAGACACAGTGGGATGAAAACGGTGAACAAAAATCAGTAACAGCTCCATTATCACTGATCATCACTGCATTCGGTCGCGTTGAAGACGTACGTAAAACAGTAACGCCACAGCTTCGCACTGATAAAGGTGAGTCATCGCTATTATTAGTCGATTTAGGTGCGGGTCAAAACCGACTGGGCGCATCAAGCCTTGCACAGGTTTACAAGCAATTAGGTGATGTAACCCCAGACGTTGATAACCCTGCGTTATTAAAAGGTTTCTATGAAGCGATGCAAGCGCTTGTTGCTGATAACAAGTTACTTGCTTACCACGACCGTTCTGATGGTGGTTTATTTACCACAATCGCTGAAATGGCGTTTGCTGGCCACACAGGCGTAACGGTTGACCTTGCTGGCTTAACGGGGTCAGACATCGAAGCACTTTATAACGAAGAGCTAGGTGCAGTAATTCAAGTTGCTAACGCAGATTTAGACGCAGTTAAAGCGGTACTTGCTGATCACGGCTTAGCGGCTATCAGCCATGAAATTGGTGCATTAAATGCCGATGACCGTGTGGTATTTACTCGCGGTGATGCAGTCGTGCTTAATCACACACGCACAGAGCTTCGTACAATTTGGGCAGAAACAACTTACCAAATGCAAGCACGTCGTGATAACCCTGAGTGTGCTAAGCAAGAGTTTGATGCAAAATTTGATGCCAAAGACCCAGGTCTAAACGTTAAATTAAACTTCGACTTAAACGAAGACGTCGCTGCACCTTACATTGCAACAGGTGCAAAACCGAAAATGGCTATCTTACGTGAGCAAGGTGTTAACTCTCACTTAGAAATGGCTGCGGCATTTAACCGCGCAGGTTTTGCAGCGGTAGACGTACACATGAGCGACATTCTTGAAGGTCGTTTAACACTTGAGCAGTTTAAAGGCTTAGTGGCATGTGGTGGTTTCTCTTACGGTGACGTACTGGGTGCGGGTGAAGGTTGGGCTAAGTCAATCTTATTTAACGAGATGGCTCGCGACCAGTTCCAAAGCTTCTTCCACCGCGAAGATACATTCAGCTTAGGTGTGTGTAATGGCTGTCAAATGCTTTCAACATTGAAAGAGTTGATCCCAGGCACAGAGCACTGGCCACGTTTTGTAACGAATAAGTCAGAGCGTTTTGAAGCACGTTTTAGCCTTGTAGAAGTACAAGAAAACCCATCGGTATTCTTTAATGGTATGGCCGGTTCTCGTATGCCAATCGCTGTTTCTCACGGTGAAGGTCATGCTGAGTTTGCTAACAGCGATGCTGTAAAAGCCGCGCTTGAGTCAGGCACTGTGGCTGTGAAGTTTGTTGATAACTACGGTAACCCAACAACGCAATACCCAGCTAACCCGAACGGCTCGCCAGAAGGTATCACAGGTATTACGTCTACAGATGGCCGTGCAACGGTTATGATGCCTCACCCAGAGCGTGTATTCCGTACGGTAGCGAACTCATGGCACCCTGATGAGTGGACAGAGGACAGCCCGTGGATGCGTATGTTCCGCAACGCACGTAAAAATGTGGGTTAGAGTTTAAGTAACCTACTTAGGTTCATATAAACCGATTAAACTAAAAAGGCTGCACTATTAAGTGCGGCCTTTTTGTTTATAATGGTTTGAGAAGCAAAGGCAAGGAGAGTTTTTTGAAGTTTAAACGTGCGATTACAGGCTTGTTAGGTTTAGTGCTCGGGGTTTTTCTGCTTGCCTATATTTTTAGATTACCACTGACCTCATGGTACGTAACGCCTGTGCTGAGTGCTAATGGCATTGAGCTGCATTGTATTGATTGGTCACTAACAAGAAAGCTTGATTTAAAGGTCGAAAAGCTGTGTTTGACTTATCAAGGTCAGCAATTAGAAGTTGCGGGTATACGTGCTAATAAGCAGCATATTATAATTTCTCGTGCCAACCTTACGATCAATAGCCCCTTATCAAAAAGCGACAATCAGCGCACAGAATTAAAAAAACTTGCTTTAGACCTTCCAAAGCAAAGACCGCTTATAAATATTGAGCAGCTTGATATTTCGTCGGGTTTTAGCGCCGAGCCGGTTAGAGTCACCGTGCAAGAAAATCGCTTAAATCACTTTACAGTCAGCCGTGATATTAATGCGGATGTCACGGTTACTGGTGGTGAGATAGTCACCAATATAATGCTTAATGATGAACTTGCCGGAAGGTTTATTGCGCTGCCAAAAAATGCCCATTTTTCGACTGACTTACAGATTAAGTTCGATGGCATAACACTCAATGTGGCCAGCTCAGTTACTGCCGGTTATCAACATGAACATCAGTATCAGCAAAATAAGCAAAGCATTGAACACTGTGATTTTAGCGCACAGAGCCGTGGCCAAGTAACGGCTGAATTTCAGCTCAATCAACAACAGCTCACTGCTGATTTGAGTGGTTTAAAGAGTCAAGTCGTTGTTTCACCTATTTGTTTAGATAAAATCGAACAGCAGCAATACCAAGAGTTTGCACGAGCACACACCCCCCTTACTTGGCATGTGCAGTTTACACAACCCATTGCGCTGCAACAAAAGCAGCTTTCTTTACCCGAGTTGGAACTGACTTCGAGTAATAAACAAGGCCAATTGGTGTTTAAAAATACCCAATTAGCGCTAGATGCTCCCCTTAAAACGCTTTACTCACACGCTGTAGTAAATTTCACCAGTGACGAGATAGATAAGCTAATGTTGAAGGCTCGTATTGAAGCAGGGCGCGTTAACTCTGAATTTCAACTTTCACTGGCATCACTGCCTGATTTTATTGATGTACTAGCGGATGGCGTGAGTATCAAAGGTGAAGTAGAGCTTGAGAATATACTTACTCGTCCTATAGCGGGTAATCTCAATGCTGATATATCCGTTAAAAGAGCTCAAGTTTTTGATGCGAAAGTGACTGATTTAAAAACTAAAATAAACGTGCATCTCAGTGATTCACAGAACGTAACAGCGAAACTCAATAGTGCAATAAAGTCAGCGACCTATAAAGATATGCAGATGTCGGGACTAACAAATGAGCTCACAGTGAAGAGTGATTTAAGTGTGGGAGAGTTATTTGCTGATATTAGTGCGACCAGTAAATTAGCTAAGCTAGTGACTCCTAAACTGACATTAACGAATTTGTCTGTGGTGTCAAATGCAACTCAAAGTCGCGCATTACAGGCAACGCACCATGTTTTTGTCGACGGTATTGAAGCGCTGATAACACATCATATGTCTAAGGTTGCTCATCCATTTGAGTTGGTGATACCTGAACAAGCTATGTCAAAACTCAACCCTATTTTAAAGCAGTTTGAGCCGCTAGCGACGTTAACCGATGGCGTTATCTCGGGCCTTATAAAAGGTGACGTAAACTTACTGCAGGCAAGCGGGGATATTCGCATTGCTAAGCTCAGTGCGCTTTATAATGATTATCTCGCTAATGATTTTAACGTTGAGGTGAAGGGAGAGTTTAATTCAGGTCAGCTTAATATTGCCCCAACTAAATTTACACTTAATGAACTGCGTGCAGGTGCTGTGGTTACAAAATTACAAGGCCTATTACAGGTTGACGCAAATAAGCCATGTACATCAAATGTCACTGGTCTTGTGATGGGGGGAGCATTTGTTGTGAATGAATTTTGCCCGCTTGCAACAAGCCAAACTGCAATGATTAAGTTCGAAAACATCGACGCCAGCAAGTTGGTAACGCTGGATGCGGAGTCAGGTATTAGTTTATCTGGGCGCTTAGCAGGGACCTTGCCTGTCATTATAAATGAGCAGGGCATTGCCGTTAAGCAAGGGCAACTGGTTAATCAAGGCGATGGTAAATTATTGATTACTAACAATGCAGGTTTTGAAGCGGTAAAAGCACAGCAACAAGAACTAAGTACCACGCTTAGCTTGTTAGAGAATTTAGATATTAAACAATTAAAAAGCAGTGTTGATCTTAAACCGGATGGGTGGCTGCACTTAGGTGTTAACTTACAAGGCTTTAATGAAAAACAGCAGCAAGCCGTTAATTTTAACTATAATCACGAGGAAAATGTGTTTACGTTATTAAGAGCACTGCGTTTAAGTGATGAGATTACTCAAAAGGTTGAGAAAGAGTATGCAAAAAAAGGAAGCAATAATGGCTAAATGGTTAGTAATGCTAACAGCCGTCGGTTTGTTAAGTGCTTGCACACACCGCGTTGAGGTAGCAGCAAAAGAACCTATTACAATCAACTTAAATGTGAAAGTTGATCACGAAATCCGCGTTAAAGTGGATAAAGAACTCGACACGTTATTCAGTGACGACAGCGAATTATTCTAAGGAGCAAACATGCGTAAATTCCAACTTAAAAAATTGAATGTGATCACTTTAATCAGTGCTGTTTGTTTATCATTTTCTGCTTGGGCTATTAGCCTAGATGAGGCTAAAAACCAAGGATTAGTGGGTGAAGATAGCTCTGGTTATCTCGGATTAGTCGTCAATAACAGTGAAGCGAAAGCCGTGGTTGATGAAATCAATGCGAAGCGTAAAGAGCAATACTTGAAACTTGCCAAAAAGAACAATTTATCTTTAGCGCAAGTAGAGGCATTGGCGGCCGCGAAAACTATCGAAAAAACAAAACCTGGTCACTATATTGAAGTGAATGGTCAATGGGTAAAAAAATAACCTATTAAAGGTGCTAAAAGCCAGCGAAAGCTGGCTTTAGCCTTTATCAATACAGCTTTTTAACAGCTGCTGCCAAAAGTCGATACCCTTGCGTCTTGCAAGTTTAATATTATGCTCAGGAATAGATTCAGGCTCATCGTAGTTGGCGAGCGCTTCGCTCATACTCGCTTCACGAATTAAATGAAGTGTCGGGTACGGAGCACGGTTTGTATAATTTGCAGCATCTGTCTCATCACTATCTGCAAACACATAATCGGGATGAAAATTAGCGATTTGATATTTCCCTTCAAAGCCTTGTGCAACCAGTAGTGCGTTGGCTAGGTCAACCAAATCTAAAAACTCGTCAAAATCACTAAAGCCTTGCTCAAACATTAGTAAAGTTGTTTCGCGCTGCTCATTGTGGTCAAGTTCCGTGCATTGCTCAAGCATATCCATGACAGCATCATCTAGTGTTACTGACGGACTGACTTGATAGTGAATACAGTTGTTTTCTACTTCTTTACGGGCAAATGGGCAAAAGTTGTATTTCACAATGACACTTGATACCCATTCGCGCATTTGTAGTTCGGGACGGCTTTTTGGCAGGTTATGATTCACGTTGTTTCTCTAAAAATTGCTCAATTAATTGCACTGTTTTACGAATAGCACCTTGATTATTAACAACACATTTTGCGGCTTGTTGACCTAACTTAACGAGGGCCTCGTTATCGGCACTTAAAGCGATAAGTGTTTCGGCAAGGTTCTGTTCATTGTTAACTGTTTTAGCACCTTCAGCGTTTATAAGCTCAGGGTAAATATGGTCAAAATTATACGTGTGAGGACCTGCTAGTACGCCAACTGAAAATGCCGCAGACTCGAGTGGGTTATGGCCACCTCGTTCAATTAAACTGCCGCCAATGTAGCTTATGCGAGCAACGCCATACAGGCATTGTAGTTCACCTAAGGTATCGGCAAGAACGACTTGTTGGCTCGTATAATTATTCTCGCTGCGACGACTAAAAGTCATGTCTGAATGTTTAAGGAGTGATGCTACTTTATCAAATTGTTCAGGATGACGCGGAGCTATAATTAACAGGGCATCGGGTACTACACTGAGCAACTGCTGATGTGCACTTAGAACACGCTCATGTTCAATTGGGTGGGTTGAACCTGCAACCCAAATAAAGCGCGCGTTGTTATATTCGCTTTTAAGAGCGGCGACTTTATCTAATTGCGCGCGCGTGGGGGTTATATCAAACTTAATTGAGCCAAAGACACGCACCTTCTGCGGCGCTAAACCTAACTCAATAAAACGGTTAGCATCATCTTGGTTATGACTGGCAAGGGCGCTAATTGAGTTCATAATCACGTTTGTTAAAGGCATCACTTTTTGATACCCCTGCTGCGACTTAGCTGAAAGCCGCGCATTTAAAACAAGTACTTCAATATTGCGTTTTTTACATTGCGCCATTAAATTGGGCCACAACTCTGTTTCCAGAATGCACAGGACGCGAGGCTTAATTCGCTTTAAAAACCGGCTGGTGGCACACGGGAAATCAATCGGTAAATAACAGCAACTGAGCGTATTTTTAAAGTTGTTCTTTATTTGCTCACGACCAGTGGGTGTATTACAGGTTACTAAAATACTTAGCTGCGAATTTTGCTGTTGCAGCGCCTTGATAAGTGGCGTTGCTGCTAAAACCTCACCAACAGACGCGCAATGTATAACCACGTCATGCTGTTGTAATGATGAAACACCAAAACGCTGTGTAAAATGCGCACGGTAGCCTTTATTTTTTTTTCCACGCAAAGCGTAAAGGTAGAAAATAATAAGCGGGCTAAGAATGTATAAAATGAGAGAATATAAAATACGTGCCATTGGTTAGCCTATCAGTGTAAAACATTATGATAGCGTGTTAGCCAATCGAGCTAAATATAAAATGTTAAAAAGGGTTATCTTGCAGAGTTTTAAGTGTTTCGTCGCCGCTAATTTGGTAGTATTTCAGTTACTTTATATTTAGTCTTTATAGTTATGAAATTTAAAATGATAAAAGCCACGGCTATAAGCGTGTTACTCAGTTGCTCTTCTCCTTTATTGGCAACACCCACCGCTTACATACCGATTGGCATGGATGCACAGCTTGATCATCAATTAGATACTTTATTTGCATTAACCTCAGGCACACCTATGACGAAGCCATATCGTTTGGCTGAGGTAGAATACGCACTTAATGAACTTGAAAATAAAGAGCCAAGTTTGGCTGCAGCGATCCGCACTAAGATTAAACCCTATCAGCGTGAAGATGCTATTACGCGTGTGGGTCTAAAATTTCAGGTCGATGGTGATACTACGAAGAAAATTGCTAATCAACGTGGTTTAAGCTCAGATGAGTGGGGCCAAGGCTTTTTTGAAGGTATTTGGCGTGCAAACGATTATACCTTAGTACAAGTTGGTGTTGATTACAGAGCCAAGCAAAATAAATTTGTGAATTACAATACTTTTGTAAGTTTTGCTGGAGATGATTTACAACTGAATGTTGGTTATAAAGAACATTGGTTTTCACCGTTTAAACATTCAGCTCAAATTATTTCTACTAATGCAAAAACAGCCCCTTCTATTTCATTAGGTATGGTGCAACCTGCGCATAATTGGTGGAATTTTGACTTTGAGCTGTATTATTCTGAATTAGAGCATGTGGAAAACGGTATTTTATATCAAGGGGAGCTGCATAGCGGCACGCCAAAGCTGGCTGGTACGCATTTCAGTATAGAACCCCTAAGTGGTTGGAAAATTGGCATCAACCGTATGATGCAATTTGGTGGTGGTCCTCGAGAGGTTGATGCAGGTGATGTGTTTGATGCATTTTTTGACCCAGCGGGAAATGATAATAGCGAGCTTGCAGGTGGGCCAGATAATGAGCTAGGGGATCAGTTTGCATCTATCACTAGCACTATCAATTTTGATTTTGGCTTTCCAACCGAGTTGTATTTTGAGTACGGTGGCGAAGACACAAAAGAGCACCAAAATTACCAATTCGGCAATATTGCTTATAGTATCGGTGCTTTCTTCCCACAAATAACGGATACCGTTGCGCTACGCTATGAGCATACAAATATGCACAGTTTGTGGTATGAAAATTATATATATCCAACTTTTGGGAACACCGTTGATGGTTTTGTCGTAGGACATTTTGCAGCGGATCAACGCTATTTCGGAGATGGTGTTCCATCTCAAACTCATGTATTAGAGCTGAGCTACTTAGAGTCTCTGAGCTCTTTATGGGTAGCGAAATTAACAAGCATTAAAAATGAGAGTAACTACCATTATGATATTGGCGGTTATAGTAAAGAATACGAAAGTGCCATTGAACTTCAACTGAGCAATACGCGTCAATTGAATGAACATACACTCGAAACCACCCTGACTTATGGCGAAGATGTGTTTGGTGAAAATTATACTTGGCTATCTGTTGCATTATACTGGTAGGTCTAGCCGTTTTTTTTAAGGAATTTATATGTCTAATCTTGATTCTGTAGCGGCAAGCTACCTAGAAAGTTTAAATCGTCATCAAATGCTGTTTGAGACCATGGAAACTTATCATCCTGAGGTGATGCAATTACTTGAAGCATGCCACAGCGCTTTGCAGGCAGGTGGTAAAGTAATTTGGTTTGGTAATGGTGGCAGTGCCGCCGATGCGCAGCATTTAGCGGCAGAGTTTGTTGTACGTTATAAGTTAGAGCGTGGGCCGCTTGCTTCAATCGCATTGACAACTGACACGTCAATTTTAACGGCGCACAGTAATGACTATCATTTTGATACTGTGTTTGAACGCCAAGTTCAGGCGTTGTGTAAACCTGAAGATTTAGTGATTGGCTTAACGACTTCAGGCACTAGCCCTAATATTAATCTTGCGCTTGCTGCGGCTAATGAAATAGGCGCTTTCACAGTGGCTTTAACTGGCCGTGACGGCGGTAAAGTGAAAGATATCGCGAAGCTGCCAATTATCATTAAAAACGATGAAACAGCACGCATTCAAGAAGCACATATGTTTATCGGTCACTGGTTATGTGAAGCCATTGATATGGTTGTAGCGGAGCAACAGTAATGGATTTAGCGTTACTTAAAAACTTATCTAAAGCGCGAATTTTAGTTGTTGGTGATGTGATGCTAGACCGTTACTGGCATGGTGACTCGGGTCGTATTTCACCAGAAGCCCCGGTGCCCGTAGTTAAAGTCAGTAAGTTTGAAGACAAAGCGGGTGGCGCTGCAAACGTGGCTAAAAATATTGCCCGTTTAGATGGTAAGGTCGGTTTATTAGGGCTTGTTGGTGAAGATGAGAGCGGGCAAATTCTTGAAACTATTTTGAGTTCTGAGAAAATTGATTCGCAGCTTGTTAGCGTCTGTGATTTACCCACCATATCTAAAATGCGCGTGATAAGTCGTCATCAGCAAGTGGTGCGCCTAGATTTAGAAGAAACCTTTACTGAACAACACAGCCAGTTGCTTTTGAATCGTTTAGAGTTAGTGTTAGATGATTATGACTTTGTACTATTTTCTGATTACAACAAAGGCTCACTAAGCTTAATTCAAGCCATGATCCAAGTGGCTAAAAATGCAGGTAAAACGGTTCTTGTTGATCCTAAATCATCGGATCTAAATTTGTATCGTGGTGCCGACTATATTACGCCAAACTTGAATGAATTTAAGCTGGCTGGTGGTAAAACTGAGTCTGAGCAAAGCTTAACCGAGAGTGCGCGCCAGCTTATTGAGGATGCGGGCGTTGCGGCGATGTTATTGACTCGTTCAGAGCAAGGAATGTCGTTAATCAGTCAAACTGAGAAGCATGACTTTGCGGCGCAGCAATTAGAAGTCAGTGATGTTACTGGTGCCGGAGATACTGTAATTGCTACATTAGCGGTGATGTTAGGCGCTGGCATGCAACCTAAAGATGCCGTTGAAATTGCTAATCTTGCAGCGGGTATTGCCGTAAGTAAACTAGGCGCAGCGACGGTATCTCCTGAAGAATTGAGTCGTAAATTGGGTCAGTACTTACAGCAAACCGGCGAGCATTATCAAACGCCATTTGAAGATGTGTTGCAGCATATCGAGTTTGCAAAACAAAATGGCGAGAAAATTGTCTTTACCAATGGCTGCTTCGATATTCTACACGCAGGTCATGTACGCTATTTAGCGCAGGCAAAAGCCAGAGGCGATCGTTTAGTTGTTGGTTTAAATAATGACGAATCAATCACGCGCCTTAAAGGACCTGAACGTCCAATAAACCCGCTTGAAGAGCGGGCTATGGTTCTCAGTGCGCTTGCATCGGTTGACTGGGTAATTCCATTTGGTAGTGCACAAGAGAGTGACACGCCAGCTAAGCTCATCGAGCAAATTAGCCCCGATGTACTGGTGAAAGGGGGTGATTACACGGTTGATCAAATTGCGGGTGCAGACCATGTATTACGCCATGGCGGTAAAGTTGAAGTGCTTGAGTTCCTTAATGGTTGCTCGACGTCTAACGTCATCAGCAAAATTAAATCTTAAGCAATGCTTGGTAGTCACAATACAGTGACTGCCAATCACTTTGTTGCCAGTGCATTATCTCATTACGGCCTTGTTCTTTGGCAAATGAACGGGCAAGGCGTTTAATATTTTCTTGTTGCCACGCAATTTCGGGCTGTCTTATTTCACCACGGTCAAAATCGATAATAAAGACCTTACCCGCTTCGTCAAATAGAATATTATTGATATTCAAATCAGCGTGATAAACACCACGGTTATGAAATTCACTGAGCGTTGTGGCCACATTCTTTAATTCGTCATGAGTTAACGGGCGAGTCAACAAAATATCTAAAAGGCTTTGTGCTCCTTTTACTGCCTCGGTGATAATATCGCCTCGATAAATAAAACCACTTCGTGTGACTTTTGCAGCGATAGGTGTGGGCACATTTAAGCCTAACTCAGTTAAGTGCATCATCAACGAAAACTCTTTGTAAACCCGTGTGTGCTCTAAGCCGACATACACATATTGATCCGTTAATAGTTTGCCTATGAGTCCGCCACGCCAATAATGACGCAATACACCGGTCAGTTGTTCATGCTTAAAAAACCAGGCCGTTGCTCGGCCTTTTTTAGCGCCAACTATTTTATTTTGTTGTTGCCAAAAGTGAGCATCAAACCAGTCATATGTAAGCATCTGAGTGTATGCAGGGTGGCACAAAAGGGTCGAATTTTGCAGATGCTGAGTGTCGAACATAACAACTTAAAATATAAACAGTGAATAGCTATATAGTACCGCATTTTTAGCTTTTCGCATAAGTGCTTGCAATAGCATCAGGTTAATTTAAGATCGCCTATTATTTGCTGTTGCTAAGGGTGCACGTGACTCAATCAACCTCCTATTCAGATATTTGTATATTAAGGCTTTCGGCTATTGGTGATGTATGTCACGCGGTGTCGGCGGTGCAAGCAATTCAAAAAGCGCATCCTCATGCGAAAATCACTTGGGTTATTGGTAAAGTGGAAGCGATGCTGCTTGCTGATTTACCGGGTGTTGAGTTTGTTGTATTTGATAAAAAGCAGGGTAAGCAAGCATACAAACAACTTAAAGAAACCTTTAAAGGGCGAAAGTTTGATGTGTTACTTCATATGCAGGTAGCGCTCAGAGCTAATCTTGCTGCACGTTGTATACCTGCTAAAGTTAAAGTGGGCTTTGATTGGGCACGTTCAAAAGAATTACATAGTCTATTTATCAATAAGCGAATTGCAGCTCAAGCAGAAGCACATGTTCTTGAAGGGTTCCAAGGTTTTGCAAAAGCAATCGGTGTACCAGAGTATGAGCCTAGCTGGCAGATGCCAATAACAGATGCTCATCAACATACGGCAGATACTTTACTCGGTACTGAGCGGTTAGCAGGACGTATTTTTGTTATTTCACCTGCGGCCAGTAAAAAAGAGCGTAACTGGCTTCCTGAACGTTATGCTGCGCTCGCTGATTACGCTCATAATCAAGGATTCTCAGTTGTGATTACGGGGGGGCCAACACCCCTTGAAAATGAACTGGCTGAGCAAATTATTGCGCACAGTCACGTGCCTGTACTCAACTTAGTTGGTAAAACTCAGCTTAAAGAGTTGTTGTGTGTGCTAAAGCGTGCCTCATTAGTGCTTGCGCCTGATACAGGACCTGCGCATATGGCCGTTACAGTGGGTACACCGGTGATAGGTTTATACGCTCACTCAAATCCAAAACGCACGGGGCCTTATTTATATCAAAATTATGTGGTTGAGGTTTATCACCAAAACTTACTTGAGCAAACAGGTAAAACAGCAGACCAGCTGCCGTGGGGGACACGCGTTAAAGGTGCAGATTTAATGGCGCAGATACGTGTTGAAGAGGTTACTTTAATGTTTGATCTTGTTTTATTAAAAGAGCAATTGTGATGAGTAAAGTGCTATTTTTAGACCGCGATGGTGTTGTAAATATTGACCATGGTTACGTATACAAACCAGATGATTTTGAGTTTGTGCCAGGGGTCTTTACGGCGTGTAAAAAGTTCACTGATGCGGGTTATGAAATTATCATCGTGACGAATCAATCTGGAATTGGTCGAGGCTATTATTCAGAGCAAGATTTTCACCACTTAAGTGAATGGATGAAAAATGAGTTTTTAAAACACGGCGTACACATTCTAGATGTCTATTTTTGTCCACACCATCCAAGTAAAGCGTTGCCTGCCTATTTACAAGAATGTGAATGCCGTAAGCCAGCGCCTGGCATGTTGTTGCAAGCGATTGAAGAGCACCACATAGATCCCGCTCAAAGTATCATGGTTGGTGACAAGCTTGGCGATTTACTCGCTGGCGAAAGAGCCAATGTGGCAACGCGTGTTTTAGTGCGCTCTGGACAAAGTTATGCAGAGTCAACGGAGCAGCATGCGCACTATGTATGCGACTCGTTAGCTGAATTACCTAATTTGATTTTACACTTACAGCAGGTATGACCAGTTTTTTCCTATCTACCGCGCCTAATTTAGGTTGTGCGACGAACTACAAACAGTGCAATTGTTCGCCTAAGCTTTTACAATAGGCGCAAATTTCACAGTCACAGCTAATCGGCTCTGATTACTTAAAAGATTATTTGGAGATTTCAGATGAGAGCATCTGCGTTTTTCACTCAGCTTCAGCAACAAATAGATGAAGTAAAAGCTGAGGGTTTATACAAAAGCGAACGTGTTATTACTTCACAGCAACAAGCTCAAATTGAAGTTGCATCAGGTGATAAAGTTATCAATTTCTGTGCAAATAACTACTTAGGTCTTGCAAATAGCCCAGAGCTAATAAAAGCCGCACAACAAGGCCTTGACGATCATGGTTTTGGTGTTGCTTCAGTGCGTTTTATCTGTGGTACTCAAGATATTCATAAAACATTAGAGCACAAAATTTCTGAGTTTCTAGAAACAGAAGACACGATCCTTTACTCATCGTGTTTTGATGCTAATGCAGGCTTATTTGAAACAATTTTAGGCCCAGATGATGCCATCATCTCAGATGCGTTAAACCATGCTTCTATCATTGATGGGGTTCGTTTATGTAAAGCAAAACGTTTCCGCTACGCTAATAATGATATGAGCGACTTAGAGAAGCAATTAATTGCAGCTGATGAAGCCGGGGCAAAAACCAAGCTTATTGCCACTGACGGTGTGTTTTCAATGGATGGCGTTATTTGTAATCTTACAGCAGTATGCGACCTTGCTGATAAATACGATGCATTAGTTATGGTTGATGATTCTCACGCCGTGGGCTTTGTGGGTGAAAACGGTAAAGGAACACCTGAATACTGTGGCGTATTAGACCGTGTCGATATCATTACCGGCACATTAGGTAAGGCGTTGGGCGGCGCATCAGGTGGTTATACATCAGGCAAAAAAGAAATTGTTGAGTGGTTACGTCAGCGTTCACGTCCATATCTTTTTTCTAATTCATTAGCTCCATCAATTGTTACAGCATCAATCAAAGTACTTGAAATGTTGAGTAACGGTGGCGAACTTCGCGCTAAATTATGGGATAACGCTCATTACTTCCGTGAGCAAATGGAAGCAGCAGGGTTTACCTGCGCAGGTAAAGACCACGCGATTATTCCAGTAATGCTTGGCGATGCGAAGGTCGCTTCGATGATGGCTGACAAGTTACTTGCTGAAGGTATCTATGTAACAGGTTTCTCATTCCCTGTTGTACCTAAAGGCCAAGCACGTATTCGTACGCAAATTTCTGCGGCTCATACAAAAGAGCAATTAGACACTGCAATTGCTGCCTTTACCCGTATTGGTAAAGAAATGGGTGTTATCTAATTTTATTTTCTAAACCGAAGCACCTGCTTCGGTTTTTTTAATTGAGTGTAAATCATGAAAGCATTATCTAAATTAAAAGCAGAACCAGGGATCTGGATGACCGATGCGCCAAAACCTGAGGTTGGCCATAACGATCTGCTTATTAAAATCCGCAAAACAGCAATTTGTGGAACAGATGTCCATATTTATAAATGGGATGAATGGGCACAAAACACTATTCCAACACCTATGGTTGTTGGCCACGAATACGTGGGTGAAGTGGTTGATATGGGTCAGGAAGTACGTGGTTTCCAAGTGGGTGATCGTGTTTCTGGTGAAGGCCATATTACCTGTGGTCACTGTCGTAACTGTCGCGCTGGTCGCGTGCATTTATGCCGTAACACAACAGGTGTGGGTGTGAACCGTGAAGGTGCATTTGCCGAATACCTCGTGATCCCTGCATTCAATGCATTTAAAATTCCAGATAATATTTCTGATGAATTAGCATCAATCTTTGACCCATTCGGGAATGCAGTACACACAGCGTTGTCGTTTGATCTTGTTGGTGAAGATGTCCTTATCACCGGGGCGGGTCCAATTGGTATCATGGCAGCAGCGGTTGCTAAGCACGTCGGTGCGCGTCATGTAGTGATTACTGATGTAAACGAGTACCGCCTAGATTTAGCGCGTAAAATGGGCGCGACACGCGCTGTAAACGTTGCGAATGAAAACCTAGAAGATATTATGAAAGAGCTCGGCATGACCGAGGGCTTTGATATTGGTCTTGAAATGTCAGGTGTACCGGTTGCATTCAACAGCATGTTAAATAACATGAATCATGGTGGTAAAGTTGCCATGCTGGGAATTCCACCATCAGATATGGCAGTTGATTGGAATCAAGTTATTTTCAAAGGCTTAATTATCAAAGGTATTTATGGCCGAGAAATGTTTGAAACGTGGTACAAAATGGCGAGTCTAATTCAGTCTGGTCTTGACCTTAATCCAATTATCACGCATCAATTCTCAGTGGATGATTTCCAAGAAGGCTTTGATACAATGATTTCAGGCCAATCAGGTAAAGTAATCCTAAACTGGGATTAATACCGTAGAGTGTGATAAGGCGGCTTTCGGCCGCCTTTTTAGTTTAGAGAGTGTTATGTCATATAAACATATTTCAGTCAGTGAAACGTTTGCATTATTAGATAAAAATGATGTGGTGATTGCTGATATTCGCGACCCTAACTCATTTCAAGCTGGGCATATCCCTGGTTCTGAGCATTTATCAAATGCTAATATCAGTGAGTTTATGATGAACAAAGAGTTTGATCAGCCTATTATTATCGTTTGCTATCATGGCGTAAGTTCTCAAGGCGCAGCAAGCTATTTAGTAGAGCAAGGCTTTGAAGACGTCTACAGTATGGATGGCGGCTTTACAGCATGGCAGACACAACAACCGGAGCACATTGAACGATGATTGAATTGGGCAGCATTAATAATCCTCGCGCCGCGCAAGGCTTTATCGATTACATTAAAAGTAAAGGCTTGCAGGGTGAACTGCGCTCACACGATGGTAAGACAGTGATTATTTGTGTTGCTCCTGAGCATTTTCATCAAGCTCAGCCACTGTGGCAAGCGTTCACCGCGAATCCAAATGACGAAAAGTACCTTCAAGCATCGTGGCAAGTTGGCAGTACTGAGTCGCCGTTGTTATATCAAGGCCAGTCACTTAACCTAAAAGCACGCTTTAAAGCATTGAGCTGGTTAAACCGTACTGTGACCTTAGTTTCAATCGCTATTTTTGTGGCGTTTTTACTGGGTGGGTTTGAAACTCTTTATGGTATGTTGCAATTTAACCCTGCTAAGCCGCTAACCTGGTTTACCCCTGCGATTGTTCATTTCAGCGCTATCCACCTCATTTTTAACCTGATTTGGTGGATGACACTGGGTAATGACATAGAAAAACGCAGTGGTAAATTAACCTTAGTTGGGCTTTTCTTAGTGACGGCATTTATCAGTAATTGGGCACAGTTTTTAGTAGTTGGTCCGAACTTTGGTGGGCTCAGTGGTGTTGTGTATGGTTTGCTCGGTTTCTGTTGGATTTACGGTGTAATGCGACCTCAACTACCCCCGCTTGTTAGCAACAGTATTGTTGGCTTTATGTTGGTGTGGCTGATTTTAGGCTTTGTGGATATGTTGCCGGTTAGGATGGCGAACTGGGCACATTTAGCAGGGCTTATTGCGGGTATGGCTTACGCCATGTCAGATAAACTATTGTCGCGTAAGTAGTTTTATTATACGTGACGGCCTTTGCCGTCACGTTTAATGGTATAAATACTTAGTAAACAACACTTCACGTACTATTTCTTGTCCAGTCTCTTGCTTTAACAGTGCTTTGAGTTTTTCTGTACAGCGCTTTCTAATTTCTTCACGGCCCGTGAGCGACTTGATATTTTCTTCAGGTTCTTTTGACAGTATCTCGACAATCGCATCACGCAATAGTGGAGTATGGTGCTCAACCACACCAATATCAGAAATATCATTAAGCATTAGATCAACAGTGATCCGTACATAACCCAGTTTTTTATTTCCTTGGCCAATATAATTGGTGATAATGTCAGGCTCAAAACCGAAGTAACCGACATTTGATTCTGCGCGTGTCGAGAAACTTGTCGTAGCGCCAATAACGAGCATGCTAATCAAGTAAATTGATAACAATGACTTTTTCATAGTTTAAGAATATCCCACCTATTCAATGGTTTTTAGTCTATACCCAAATTAACTTAAGATACAGGTTGTTCTCTGTTTTTTAACCCATGTAGAGATTAAATCATGACTTTTTCGAAACGGGTTGCAGTGATATCATTTACGCGGTTTTTATAATTATTGAGTCGTTGTGATTACATTCCCAGTTTCGTTAGCTGCGCATTGGCAGCCTGCTTCGGCATACCCTCATTTAACGCAACAGCAGCAAGGTTGGTTGCTTGAAGCAGGGTCATTGACGGCCAAGCTTAAGCGTCATTGCCAACACTTTTCGGTTAAAGTGCTCAATGAAGCCCCTTTTGATCTTACAAAGGAGCAACAAGCTTTATTAAATACGCCGTTGAGCCAAGCGCTTAACCGCGAAGTGCTACTATTATGTGATGATAAACCAATGGTTTATGCACAAAGCTGGTTACCCGCAGATGATACCTTAAAAAAGCAGCAGTTGCTAAGTATGGGAACACGGCCATTAGGGGATGTTATTTTTCAAGACCCAAGCTTATCTCGTACAGAGATAGAAGTGGCAGAGTTTAATGAGCAGCACACTATTCAAACTTTATTAGCTGTGCTTGGCAAAGAGTCTAAACCACTGTGGGGAAGACGAAGTGTATTTTCATTGTCAAATGCCCATTTTTTAGTGGCCGAAGTTTTTCTGCCAGAGGCTTATATTTACTTATGAAACTAGCTGCATTAAAAATCGCACACATTCCTTATTACAAACAACTTATGCGAACAGATAAGCCGATTGGTACTTTGCTATTGCTTTGGCCAACGTACTGGGCGTTATGGCTTGCAAATCAGGGAGCACCAAGCTTATTAAATTTTGTGGTGTTTAGTTTAGGGGTGTTTGTAATGCGAAGTGCAGGCTGCGTTATCAATGACTTTGCTGATCGTAAAATTGATGGTTCAGTAAAGCGCACAGCAACGCGTCCGCTAGCCGCAGGGCGAGTGTCCAGTGGTGAGGCGTTGAGCTTATTTGTGTTGTTAATTGCCGTGGCATTTGGATTAGTTTTAATGCTGGGGTGGTCGACGATTTTGCTCTCTTTGGGGGCTCTTGCGTTGGCATTTTGCTATCCGTTTATGAAGCGTTATACCCAATTACCACAAGTGGTACTAGGAGCCGCATTTAGTTGGGCTATTCCAATGGCATACATGGCCTCAATTGGCTCAGTGCCAATTGAAGCGTGGCTGTTATTTATTGCAAACCTCGTGTGGACTGTGGCTTACGATACCATGTACGCCATGGTTGACCGTGATGATGATTTAAAGATTGGTGTTAAATCAACGGCTATCTTATTTGCACGTTTTGACAGGCATATTATTTTCTTACTGAATGCGCTATTCATTGCGATACTCAGTTACATTGGCATAAGCAATCAGCTTGATATGCCTTATTGGTTAGGCTTAATAGCGGCGATTGGATTTTTACTTTACCAGCAAACGCTTATTCACTATCGCGACAGAGAGCACTGCTTTAAAGCGTTTCTAAATAATCATTATGTCGGGCTGGTTATTTTTATTGGCCTTGTAGCATCCTTGCCATTACCGTTTTGATTATCGCGGTGGGTCGATAATACCGCTTATTGAGGCATTTTTTCTGAACCAACCAGCAATTGAATAACGCACATCGTCTGCGGGTAATACCTCATGCATAAAGCGTTCGCTTTCAAACATGACTAATGTGCCTGCCTTCGGTTTTATGACCACTTCAATGTCTTTACTTTTAGGTTTATAAATAACCAACTCGCCGCCAGACGCGGGGCTATTTAGGTAGCAAACCGTTGTAAAAATACGGTTTGAGCGTCCTTTAAAGGCATCGTAATGCTTTTTATAAAAGTCACCTTGTTGGTACTTCGCATAGTGGCATTCATAATCAAACAAGCCCAAGAAAAACTCTCTATTTAACTGGGTCTTAATTGCTTCCATGGTTGCGAGATAAGTTATTTGCGCTTGGCTTGAGCTATCAAACCAAAAGGTCTTATCTTTGCGTACCGTTTTATCGATTTGCTGATCGTTTAACCTACCGATACCTGCAACATGAAAATGGGGATTAATTCGGTAACAATCTGCAATTAAATCATTTATCAACTGCTCATCAATTGCGTTTTCAACAATGGCATAACCAGTGTGTTCAATTGCATTTAAATAAGTATTGGAAATAAGCTGCGCGGTCATTCATATGCACAATCAAAAAAAGGTGCGTAAGTGTATCTGAAAAAAAATTACATGCACGCTTTTTATGCAGTAAAACAATGAGGATGTATAAGCTGGCCTAACGTAGTCAAGCCAGCTTGATATGTGCATTTAGTTGTGGCTAGATAATGCTGTTTTTTCAATAAGATCTAATAAATAACTCACGTGCGAGTTTTCATTAATTTGTTGATTAGTTTGGATTACTAACTGTTCGTGAGCGATTCCTTTATTGGTTTTTAATACTAGCAATTCAGGGTCTGAAGAAACGCTGTTGGCATGCTCAATACTCGCAATCGCAATATGGTTTGACTTTTTCAAGCCTTCCATAACTTGTTCAATACTACCGACCTTAACGCTGGTTGATTTATTGAATGAATCAATTGCTTCGTTTAGCATCGATTGAACCGGCTTCGATTGTGAAAAACAGCTGTACATTGGATAGTCTGTTAAGTCTTTCTTGCTAATGTCTGTTTTATTAGCAATTGGATGATTTTTTGATACAAATAAAATTAGCTGATCAGGCAAATGGATATCACTACCAATGCTATTCATGGCTTGTGAGCAAACGCTGATATCAATTTCACCAAGTTGCAGTTTGCGAATTAACTCACTTTGTTCTTGCAACTGCATTTCAATTTTAACATGTGGGTACTGTGCTAAAAATTGCCCACACGACACAGGTACAACTGCACTTGCTTTAGTTGTGTAGCCGATAACGAGCTTTTCGTTTTCACAACCATTTAATGACTCGAATAAACGTTTTTTTGTTTCTTCTAAATTATTAAGTGTTTGTTGTGCGTACTCGAGGAAAAGTTCACCTTCTTTGGTTAGCTTTACAGAACGAGTAGAGCGAGTAACGAGTTCATAGCCCACTTCATCTTCAAGTGTTTGAATACTACGAGTTAACGCTGAAGTGCTTATCTGGGTTTTTTCAGCAGCTTGGCGGAAGTGTCTGAGTACGCCGAGTGCAACGAATTGTTCAAGTTGTTCAAATCTCACTTTATATAGTCCCTTTTTATTAAGTAAGCCCTTACATTGAGTTAAAATAATAATACCTAACATTGAGTATAGTAAATTATTGTACCCATTTTTAAAAGTGTTGTTTTACAGGTAAGTTACAACTAGTCAGGGTAACGGTCTTTAATCTCCAAGAAAAGTGGTAAATTTTCAAGTAATAAGTCGACTAAAGTTGGATCAAAATGTTTCGAACGTTGATTTTTTATTAGTGCAAGTGCTTCATCGAGTGGCCACGCTTTTTTGTAACAACGGTCACTGCATAGAGCGTCAAACACGTCAGCAAGCGCAGTTATACGACCAACGATATGAATATCTTTACCTGCTAAACCGTGTGGATACCCAGAGCCATCCCACTTTTCATGGTGCTGAAGTGAGATCATTGCGCCGCAAGTCATGATCTCGTTACTTGAATTTTTTAGAATTTCATAACCTACTTCAGCGTGTGTCTTCATTATTTCCCATTCTGTCTCATCTAATTTTCCGGGCTTATTTAAGATGTTGTCAGGGATACTTATTTTTCCTATGTCGTGTAAGGGGGAGGCAAGCTTGATGATTTCACACTGAAAGGGATTAAGTTCTGATAGTTTTGCAAGTAACTCGCTGTATAACGCGACACGTTTAACATGTGAGCCTGTTTCTTTAGAGCGTTTTTCTACTGCTTCACCAAGAATATAGGACAATTCCTTTTGCGATTCTTTTACCATTTCGCGCAATTTAAGATTGTCATAGGCCAGTGCAATATTGTTTGCATAAAACTCAAGAAGTTGATGATCGGTAGCATGTAATTTACTTCCTTTATTTACATACAGCATAGTTTCAAGGCCCGCTTTGGTTGGAAAGTAACCAATGTAGTCGGTGCTTGTTTTTAGTGATGACTTACGATCATGAGCATCAATAAATAAACTTTTAACTTCGTCAGGAATATTATTTTGACTGGGGATAGGCCCAACGCCTGAAGCCGCCAATAATTGAAAGTCTGTTGCAGGAGATGATTGTAAATTAACCGCAGCAGCACAATAAATTTGAGTGTCGTTTATACCCATCACATTTGTCACGTGGCTTAAAATAGTGGATGCAAATTCTTGCACACTGTCGCATTTTAAAAAGTTAGCTGAGGCATTTATGATTTGTTCGAGGCCATGTTTATGGCGATCAATAATTTGGATATCACGATGAGATCTCAGTGCAGAATAGAGCAGTGTTTTAATTTTTATGGCTGTTAATTCGGTTTTGTTTTTGTAATCGTTTATATCGTAATCACGGATAATAGATTCTTCAGGTGCTTCACCTGGTTGTCCGGTACGAAGAATTAGGCGGATATGGTGGTTATCAATGTCGTCCCTAATATACTGAATAAGTTCAAGTCCCGCATGGTTTGTTTCCATGACGACATCAACAAGTGCCACTGAAAAAGGGATATCTTTTTTCAAAAGCTCTTTAGCCTCTGCTGCAGAATAGGCATCGTAGAAGCGTAAGCTTTTATTTTCAAATTGAAAACCAGCTAGTACAAGCTTGGTAACTTGATGAATATCTTCTTCGTCATCAACAACAAGAATATGCCAGTATTCTGGTTCTTCAGTTTGTACGTTATTTTCTTCTAACCGTTCTTCAGAAAATAAAAAATCATCCACACAAGCACCACTTATTGTCGTATCAGGTAACAATAAGTATAGAGGCAGAAATTTACTCTGCCTTATCCACTAAGGGTTTTTTTTCTATATTTCTTAATTCAATTTCTATTGCATCACATGAAATATGAATCTCATATAAAGAGGTAAGAAGCGATAAAGTTAAGCAAGCAAGACTGAGTCCAAATAATATGATGCCTGTTGTATTAAACTCAATAAACAAAGCGAACATTGACAAGGTACACATGAGAAATGATGCCACGCCGTAAACTTGCATTATACGAATCAGTTTAATACGCTTTCTGAGGTTGGCGATTTGTGCAACAACCAAAGGACGAATACTTTCTCCTTCGCGCGCATTCAGTTCTCGAATGAGTTGGGCAAGTACCAAAAAGCGATTGGTGTAAGCAAGTAAAAGTAAAGAAATGGCCGGGAATAACAGCCCAGGCGTTGTTAATGTCATAAGGCTACCTTCAATATAGGTTGTAGCAGGGTCAATTGCTAGGGTAGCTTAGGTTGCTAAAGCTGCAAAGTAAAAGAGAGTAAATTTGCATAAAAATAATTTAAATCAACCAACTACGTCAGAACCTTTTTCATGGGTACGTATCTACCAAGCCGCTAATGGGCTTGAAGCTAATATTATAAAAGGGCTTTTACATACCGCAGGAATACAATGCCAACTGCAAGGTGAGCTTCTGCAAGGTGCAATGGGAGAGATTCCCTTTGAACAAACGGGGGTTGATATTCTTGTTTACGCATTAAAAGAGCGCCATGCACAAGAAATATTGGTAAACTACCGGCAAGTAAAACAATCGGCTCCAGACTGGGTTTGCCCATCATGCAGCGAACTGAATGGCCCAACATTTGAAATATGTTGGTCTTGTAGGACTGTTAAGAATGACGAAAGCGAATAATTTTCAACGCATTAGAGAATTAAACTATTTGCAAAAAGCGGTATTAGGCGGCGCGCTTCTTGAGCGTATGTTGCCTAATTACAGCTTATTTAGTGAAGCAACTGGCTTTGGTGACGCAGCGGTATTTCGCAGCGCACTGAATGTATGCTGGGAAAAAATATTACTGCCAAAAAGTAAGATAAGCCTTGAAAAGCAAATTGAAAAAATTGAGCCTAATGTACCAGAGCTCAGTGACTTTGATATGTTTGGCACTTACCCCGCTATTGACACTGCAACCGCATTATTGGGAATGTTGCATGGTCTGATGGCTAAAGATGACCAAGAGTTTTTAAACATTAGCAAAATTTCACAAGCCTCTGTTGCACGCTTTATTGAATACCAATTAACGGTTGAAGGTGAAGTGGCTGATAACAAATCAGTCCGCGAACACCCGCTAATGCAGTACGAGATGGATGTGCTTGCAGAGCTAATTGATTTTGTTGAGCAAATGGGCCGAATTACCTCAGAAAACGTAAAAGAGCTCAAGCAGCTTGCTATTTCAGACGGTCAAACCAACATTGGTATTGCAATTTAGTGTTCAGTAATGCGTATTTTAGCTGTAAAATACGCGCTTATTTTTCTTGGCGGAGTAATTGATGCGAATTTTAGGTATTGAATCATCATGTGATGAAACAGGTATTGCCATTTACGATGATGAACAAGGCTTATTAGCACATCAACTATACAGCCAAGTTAAAGTGCACGCAGACTACGGTGGTGTGGTACCTGAGCTTGCATCACGCGACCATGTACGTAAAACTTTGCCATTAATCGACGCAGCTTTTGCGCAAGCCGGTTGTGGTCCTGACGATATTGACGGCATTGCTTACACCGCAGGGCCAGGTTTAGTGGGGGCTTTGTTAGTGGGCACCTCTATCGGTCGCTCTCTTGCTTATGGCTGGAATATTCCTGCTGTCGCTGTGCACCACATGGAAGGGCATTTACTGGCGCCAATGCTCGAAGAAGATAAGCCTGAATTCCCGTTTATTGCGCTACTTGTATCGGGTGGGCATACAATGATGGTGAAAGTGTCAGGAATTGGTGAGTACGAAGTACTGGGTGAATCTGTCGATGATGCGGCAGGTGAAGCATTTGATAAAACAGCGAAGTTATTAGGACTTGATTACCCAGGGGGCCCTCGTTTAGCAAAACTAGCTGAGCAAGGCACGCCTGAACGGTTTGTGTTTCCACGTCCGATGACAGATAAACCTGGGCTCGATTTCAGCTTCAGTGGTTTAAAAACGGCTGCATCGCTTGCTATTCGTGACAGTGCTGATGATGAGCAGACTAAAGCTGACATAGCCCACGCATTTCAAACTGCAGTAATTGATACGTTGATTATTAAGTGTAAGCGTGCCCTTAAACAAACAGGTATTAAACGCTTAGTGATTGCCGGTGGAGTGAGCGCTAACGTTCAATTACGTGCGCAATTAGAGCGTGTAATGCAAGGCATGAAAGGTCGTGTGTATTATCCTCGCACTGAATTTTGTACAGATAACGGCGCTATGATCGCCTACGCGGGCATGCAACGCCTTAAAGCGGGGCAGTTTGCAAGCCTTGATATGAAAACTAAGCCGCGCTGGCCAATCGACTCTTTAGAAGCGCTGTAACTTAGTCGTTGTTATTGTCAGGGGCTTTTTTCTTAGTCCCTACTTTTGGCTCTTCACCACTTAATAAACGGGTTATGTTTGCTCTGTGACGGAAAATAATCAACAGTGTTAAAAACGTGACTGGCAACGTATAAAGTGGTTTTATCCACCATGTATAAAGTGGGGCAAGCGACACTGTAATAAGTGCTGCAAGTGACGAATAGCGCGTTATTGCGATTATTAATAGCCAAGTCGCGATTAATAATCCACCTAAAGATAATCCAATAGGTAGTAAAGTACCAAAGGCCGTAGCAACGGCTTTACCCCCTTTAAAGCTGAAAAATACAGGGTACATATGCCCTAAACACGCTGCGACGCCAATTAAACCTAACATCAGCGGTTCGATTTTTAAGAAATAAGCGCCCCACACAGGGATGGTGCCTTTTAAAATATCAAACACCAGCACTAATACAGCCGGGACTTTTCCACCAAGTCGGTACACATTGGTGGCACCGGGGTTATTCGATCCGTGACTGCGTGGGTCTGGTAGTTTAAATAACCTAGACACGAGGATAGCGGAGGAAACCGACCCCAGTAAATAGGCTAAAACTAACATTAAAACTTCTAACACGCGCTTCCTTATTTTTTAATCTGCACTTTTGGGCTATCATTGGCGGCAAAACCATCTGCCGCTACTTTTGAGTAGATAGTACGCTACATTTTGCAGTGCATCTACCCGTTATTGTAGAGGGAATTTTTATATATTAAAACTTTATGACAGCTCTGTGCGCATTATTGAAATTAATACGCGTATACGATAGGTATTGGTTTTAATATTTATGTCGCTTGGAGTATCAATGGACAAGGTATACATATCACAACTGCACGTAGACACCATTATAGGCGTGTATGATTTTGAAAAAGAAACGAAACAAAGCCTGTATTTTGATATTGAAATGGTGTGTGATATTTCAGCCGCAGCGGCAACCGATGATATAAACTTAGCGCTTGATTACGCTAAAGTCAGTGAACGCGTTATAGCGCACACGACGGCAAAACCCGTCGAGCTTCTTGAAACCTTAGTTGAACAACTCGCCGCGATTATTTTAACCGAATTTACAACCAGCCAAGTCACAATTCGTGTCAGCAAACCAGCTGCGGTTCCTCAAGCTAAAACGGTGGGAGTCGAAATCACCCGTCACAAGGCAAGTTAATATGGCACAGATTTTTATCAGCTTAGGCTCGAATGTAAATAAAGAGCATTATATTCGCCAAGCATTAAAGACGTTAAAGCCGTATTTCCCTGATAGTGTTCATTCATCGGTATATGAAAGTGAAGCGGTGGGATTTGCGGGTAATAATTTTTATAACTCAGTGCTTGGTGCGAATACTGACATGCCATTGCCTGAGCTGTGTAAATTACTGAAGCAAATAGAGTTAGATAACGGTCGTACTCGTGAAGATAAAAAGTTTAGTCCTAGAACATTAGACCTTGATTTATTGTTTTATGATGACATTATTTGCGATTCGCCAGCGCAATTACCGCGTGATGAAATAACAAAAAATGCGTTTGTTTTAAAACCGCTAGCAGAAATTGCCCCTGATTTTTTTCACCCTGTAGCTAAGCAAACACTGGCTGAGCTATGGGAAAATTATAACAACCCACAACAAAAACTATGGAAGGTGGAGTTTACTAACCCATGAGTATTATTGAGATAATTGTTTTAGCCTTAATTCAAGGATTGACTGAGTTTTTACCTATTTCGAGCTCAGCGCATTTAATTTTACCTTCGCAAGTTTTAGGCTGGCATGATCAAGGTTTAGCATTTGATGTTGCAGTACACGTAGGTACGCTTGGTGCGGTGGTACTGTATTTCCGTAAAGAAGTGGTTGATATTTTGGGGGCTTGGTTTAAGTCGTTTGGCTCACAAGGCGCAACCGATGACAGCCGTTTGGGCTGGTGGATCATTGTTGCCACGATTCCTGCGTTATTAATTGGGTACTTATTTAAAGACTTTGTAGAGAGCTATTCACGAAATGCGTGGGTGATTGCCACTTCAACTATCGTTTTCGGCTTGTTACTTTGGTATGCCGATGTAAAAGCAAAACAAGTAAAAAATATCTACCAAGTAAATTTTTTTAGTGCGTTACTGTTGGGTTTTTCGCAAGTGCTGGCAATGGTCTTTCCTGGCACGTCGCGCTCTGGCATAACGATAACCGTGGGTTTATTGCTGGGTTTAAATAAGCAAAGCGCAGCACGTTTTTCGTTTTTAATGTCGATTCCGGTCATTGCTGCGGCAGGTTCATATTATATATATCAACTTGCAACTGCAGGTGAAGCGATTGATTGGCAAGCTATTTTACTCGGTGCAGGTCTATCGTTTGTTTCGGCTTATGCCTGTATTTTCTTTTTCTTAAAAGTAATTGAGCGCATGGGCATGATGCCATTTGTTATCTATCGCTTGTTACTTGGTGTCGGTTTATTTGCATTTTTAATGCTGTAAAAAACCGTTTTACTCACTTTAAAAAACACCTCGGTCTTGAGGTGTTTTTTTATGTTTGCTATTCGGCAAAAGTCTATTGCCGTCTAATCATGGTAAGTAAAGGTTATATTTGGCATTATAACGCTTTATTTTTTCGTAATTCATTTTGTTCAGGACAGTAGATGCATATTCATATTCTTGGAATTTGTGGCACCTTTATGGGCGGGATTGCCGCAATCGCTAAATCGTTGGGTCACACAGTGACAGGCTCTGATCAAAATGTTTACCCCCCAATGAGTACGCAGCTGGAAGAGCTTGGCATTACGCTAACTCAAGGTTATGACATTACACAATTAGACCCCGCGCCCGATATGGTGGTCATTGGCAATGCGATGAGCCGTGGTAACCCCTGTGTGGAATATGTGCTCGATAAAGGCTTACCTTACACCTCAGGCCCAGAATGGCTTAAGCATAATTTATTGCAAAACTCATGGGTGCTTGCTGTCGCAGGCACGCATGGTAAAACGACAACCGCGAGTATGTTGGCATGGCTGCTAGAATATGCAGGTATGAAACCGGGCTTTTTGATTGGTGGCATTGTGCAAAACTTTGGGGTATCAGCACGAGTTTGTGAGACGCCTTTTTTTGTCATTGAAGCCGATGAATATGACACCGCCTTTTTTGATAAACGCAGTAAGTTTGTGCATTACTTACCACGGACCTTAATCCTCAATAATCTTGAATTTGATCATGCTGATATTTTTGAAGATTTAAATGCGATTAAAAAACAATTTCATCACTTGATGCGTACATTACCCTGTAGTGGCAAAGTTATCTGGCCAAGCCAAGATGAAGCACTGCAGGATGTGATTGAGCGCGGCCTTTGGAGTGATAGCGAAACGCTGTCAGGTGATTGGGATTATCGCTTACTTAAAGCGGATGGCAGCGAGTTTGAAGTGTTGTTAGCGGGAGAAGTACAGGGCGTTGTGTCGTGGCAAGCTATGGGCGAACATAATGTCAAAAATGCGATTATGGCGATTGCAGCTGCGCGTCATGTCGGTATCGCTGTGCCCGTGAGCATTGCAGGTTTAGCTGAGTTTATTTCACCTAAGCGTCGCATGGAACTCAAAGCTGATATAAAGGGCATTAAAGTGTATGACGATTTTGCCCATCACCCAACCGCGATAAAAACGACTTTAGCAGGCCTGCGCGCTAAAGTCGGCAATGAGAAAATTATTGCGATACTAGAGCCCCGTTCGAACACCATGAAAATGGGCGTGCATCAGCAAACGCTTATTGACTCGCTTAGTGCAGCCGATGAGGTGTATTTGTTTGAGCCAGAAAATTTGAGTTGGTCATTAAAAGACTATGCTGACAAAGCGGGTATGCACTGCAGCACGAGTACTGAGGAAATCATTACGTTGGTTGCAAACAGTGCGGCTGCCCATCACCATATTTTGATTATGAGTAATGGTGGTTTTGAAGGTATTCATCAGCGCTTGATCACGGTATTAGAACAAAACTAACCAGTATACGGAGTTAACTGTATGCAATTTAAAGATAAAATAACCCTAGCGTTTAGTGGCGCGTCGGGCGCGCCTTACGGTTTAAGGTTGTTAGAAGTATTATTAGAACAACAGTTTCAAGTGTACGTGTTGATCTCAAGCGCTGCGCGTGTGGTACTTGATACCGAATCAAATATTAAGCTTTCAGGTAATGAAGACAAAGCGACAGAGCAGCTTAGTAAGCTGTTCAATGCAGCCCCAGAGCAGCTAAAAGTATTTGGTAAAGATAATTGGTTTAGCCCCGTAGCATCGGGCTCGGCAGCCCCTAAAAAAATGGTGGTGTGTCCTTGCAGTGCAGGCTCAGTCTCGGCCATTGCCGTTGGCGCATCTGATAACTTATTGGAACGTGCTGCTGATGTGGTTATTAAAGAACGTGGTCAGCTTATTTTGGTGCCACGCGAAACACCTTTTAGTGAAATACACCTAGAAAACATGCTCAAGTTAGCAAAATTGGGTGTCACCATTATGCCTGCAGCACCCGGGTTTTATCATAAACCTGAGCACATTTCTGACTTGGTCGATTTTATGGTGGCACGTATTTTAGATCATTTACATATTGAACATACTCTAACGAAACGTTGGGGTTATGGAGAGGGCAAACAGTGAGCGAACAGACAATCGCATTAAATATTGAAGGCCTTAAAAAGGTTTATAAAAATGGCGTTGAAGCCGTAAAAGGGATTGATTTACAGGTAAAACAAGGCGACTTTTTTGCTTTGTTAGGTCCCAATGGGGCGGGTAAATCAACCACAATTGGCGTGATTTCATCACTTGTGAATAAAAGCGCAGGCCGTGTTGAAGTCTTTGGTCATAATATCGATACAGATCTCGAAGCTGCAAAATCAGAGCTCGGCTTAGTACCGCAAGAGTTTAACTTTAGCCAGTTTGAAACGCTTAACCAAATATTAGTTAATCAAGCTGGCTACTATGGCGTACCAAGAAAGCTTGCTCATGAACGTGCTGAAAAATACCTAAAACAACTTGGTTTATTTGAGAAAAAAGATAAACAAGCTCGCACGTTATCGGGGGGAATGAAGCGCCGTTTAATGATTGCCCGTGCGCTTATGCACGAACCAAAGTTACTTATTCTTGATGAGCCTACGGCGGGGGTTGATATTGAACTGCGTCGCTCTATGTGGGATTTCTTGCGTGAAATCAATAAACAAGGCGTTACCATTATTCTTACCACGCACTATTTAGAAGAAGCGGAATTGTTGTGTAAGAACATCGCTATTATTGATAGTGGTGTGATTGTCGAAAACACCACAATTAAAGCGTTACTTGCCAAGCTTGATAAAGAAACCTTCGTGCTTGACTTAAAACAGCCAGTTAACCCTATCAGCCTTGATGGTTATCAGTTTACTTTAACCGATGATCATACCTTAGAAGTTGAGGTGGCTAAATCGCAGGGGCTAAATCAGGTGTTTACGGCGTTAACCGAGCAAGGCAATACAGTGCTCAGTATGCGTAATAAGGCCAATCGATTAGAAGAGTTGTTTGTGGGTTTATTAGAACAAGGGCGAGGCGAATAATGTTTAAATATGGTGTAGCGCTAAAGAGTATTTGGATTAAAGAGTGTATTCGTTTTTTACGTATTTGGGTGCAAACGCTGGTACCGCCAGCAATTACGATGAGCCTTTATTTTGTTATTTTTGGTAACCTAATTGGCTCACGCATTGGTGATATGGGTGGTTTTTCCTACATGGAATTTATAGTACCTGGCCTCATCATGATGTCGGTGATTACTAACTCTTACTCTAATGTGGCGTCGAGCTTTTATTCCACTAAATTCCAAAAAAGTATCGAAGAGCTACTTGTGGCACCGGTGCCTAATTACATCATTGTACTAGGCTACATGGGTGGAGGTATGACACGAGGCATGTTGGTTGGCTTAATTGTTACGTGCGTGTCTTTGCTATTTGTTGATATTCAAATTCACAATATTTTCGTGATTATGGCGACTGTGATTTTAACCTCAGCCGTATTTGCTCTGGGGGGCTTAATAAATGCAATTTACGCAAATAGCTTTGATGACATCAGCATTATACCTACGTTCATTTTAACGCCATTAACCTACTTAGGTGGGGTGTTTTACTCGATTACCCTGTTACCTGAGTTTTGGCAGGGGGTATCGCAAGTAAACCCAATTATATATATGGTTAATGCATTTAGGTATGGCTTCTTAGGTGTGTCGGATGTCGACTTATCGGTCGCGTTTGGTGTACTAGGATTATTTATTGTGGGGTTATTTACGTTAGCTTTAACGCTAATTAAACGCGGTGTGGGGCTTAGACACTAATGACAGATGCAAATTCGAGAAGTATTGTATCGAATCAACCCGGCTTGCATGACAAGCTAGACGAGATTGTTTTAAAGCACTTAAGTGCAGAGTTTAAAAAACCAATTGCAGCGCACACGCAAGCTGCATTTGACCAAGTGAATGAAAAAGTTCACGCATTCAATGGACCAATTATTCTTGATTCATGCTGTGGGGTGGGAGAGAGTACCGCTAATCTTGCTAAGCGCCACCCAGAGGCACTTGTTATTGGAATTGACAAGTCGTCACATCGTTTAGATAAGCACGATATTGAATATAAACAAACAGACACTGGCCAGTATATTTTGGTACAAGCTGATTTAAATGATTTTTGGCGTTTAGCGGTTGCAGCAAATTGGCAGCCAACTCACCATTATCTGCTTTATCCAAACCCTTGGCCAAAAGCTAAGCACTTACAAAGGCGCTGGCATGGGGCCGCAATTTTTCCATTTATTGTTAAACTTGGCGGCCGATTAGAGCTCAGAAGTAACTGGGATATCTACGTTAAAGAGTTCGCTCGCGCCCTTGAGTTGGCTGGACATCCATGCCAAGTTGAACGCTATGAACACGATGTGCCTATTACGCCGTTCGAGCGAAAGTATTGGGCCAGTGGACAGCAGAGCCACCGCTTGGTCATAAACCTTTAAATTTGCGTGTTAATGTAGGGAGTGGGTGGAGCAAAATAATTACCTTGCATGAGTGTGATACCCGCACGTGAAAGTGCATCGGCAATTTGCTCACTTTCTACTTGCTCAGCAATAACCGCTAAGTTTAATTGCTGAGCATACTTCACTAAATGCTCTATAAACATAAAACTATCGGCATTATTGTGTATTTGGCTTACTAGGTCTTTGTCGAGCTTTAAGCCATCCACTTCAAGCTTTAAAATGTGAGACAAGTTTGAGTACCCCGCACCAAATTCATTGATCATCACTTGCGCCCCTTTATTCTTTAATAAACTAATAAAGGCTTTCACTTGGCTAAAGTATGCAATGGCTTCAGTTTCATGAAACTCAAAAATAATATTGTGTGGTTTTGGGTAACGCCTTAATTGCTGCTCTAGAAATTCACTTAAACTTGGATCGAGAATATCTTGCGCGGTGATATTGATACTCCAGCGCACATTTGTCTTTCTGAATTGTTCAATACATCGTGAAAACATGGTGCGTGTTAACAACCCGTCCATGCGTGAGCGTTTTAATACAGCCATAAAGTAATCAGGGCAATGAATCCGACCTTGTGCAGTTGCCATTCTGGCTAAGCTTTCATAGTGACTTATTTGCTTAAGTTCCGTGTTATAAATTGGCTGAAAGTAGGGCACGATTCGATTGTTATCGAACGCTTCTCTAACTTCTTTAGCGAGAGTGACGTTGTGTCTAAATTGCTCTTCAACTTGTTTAAATACATTCTCATAGCGAACAATACGTTGATTATTTAACTTGGCTTGTTGCAAGGCTATATGTGCATTTTCTATGAGCATGAGTTTGTTACACGAGGCGATTCCAGCATGCAAAGTAATATAAATAAATGGCTCGCTTAGCACAGGAATTGCGTGATTAAAGGTATTGATAATATCGTCAATACGTTGCTCAGCGTTGCGAATATTCAATAATGCGATTTTATTCGTCGCTAAACGAAAGATTGCGCTCTCGCTTGGTATGCGGGATTGAAAATATGTGAGTAGATTAGCCATCACTCTATCGCTGACATCGGTGCCATAAAAACTACTAATATCCTCAAGCTCATTGATACTGATAACAGCAAGTTCCATGCGGTGTCTGGTTGTTCTTTCTATGTAATTCTCGAGCGCAATATGATTGGCAAAGCCGGTGCGAGCATCAGTCAGGAGTGAGCGTTTAAGCTGTAAAAAATAAAGCCACGCGATTAAAGCAACAATAAAGAAAAAGAAGCCGCTTGTAATGGTTGCTTTTGTTATGCTGTGTTGCAGTTGCTCATTGAGATCATCAATAGCAATGTCTGCACCTGTAATATAAGTGTGGCCGTTTTTGTCAACAAAGGTCACAAAGATACTTTTAAAGTTGCCCCAGTGATCTTGTGATATTTCAAAAACGGGTTCTGTCGAAAAAAAAGCTTCTTTATTGATGTCGGTGGCTTCAGGGTACGCATCTAAAAAGTGTGTCACGCGTCCACTGTTGTGATCTTTTTGAGTATAGCTAGAGGCACTAAAGAATACCGTATCATCGCGCAGCACCATCGCATATACATACGCTACCTGCATTTGCTTAGCGTAGTCAGATAAAGCCCTGCTCTTATCTTTATACAGCTCAGGTGAAATAGTTTGGCCTGCATTCACACGGGTATGATAATCATCCCCTAAAATATGCTTAACACTGATTGCCGCATTGAGTAATTTGGCATCAACATTCGCCATTATCTCACTACGTGTTGATTCATAGGTGTAATAAATATAGCCAAATAAGCTAATAAAAAATGCGGCAAAACCATAAATAAGCCAGCGTGTTCTTTGCATTCCATTCGGCATAGGTGTTCCCTTTGCAGTTATGACTTGATTATACTTAAAAAATACGCAGCTGATAGCAGAAAATTACGACAAAATTCACCCATCGATCATTTTTTTGTCACCGAAAGCATGGCTTTTTGGCTTTAAGCGAGACATTTTCATGATATTCCAGTAAAGTTAGCCAATTTCATAGAAACAGTGCCGCAAAATGTAAACCTCAATGTTCCTGCATTGGGTTCATTTTTAAGCTGCTTATAATGGGTATTAGGATGGATCAAAAGCGTTGTGCCGTCGCCTCTAAAGAAAGTTTGATTCGTATTTTTACGGTGCCAGAAGCACCAGACTCGACACTGAGTAAAATTGAATCAGAGATTTCAAGCAACCTTGCAGGATTCTTAAACGAGAATATTGCTGCGATTGAGAAGCCTCTTCATGAGATAGAGAAAGACTTTCAATCGGCAATGATTCCAGAAGAGCCCACATTTGTATCTGACTATGCTCAAGATATTATGGAGCAACTTGTTGCGCATTCAGTTCATACAGCCGCGCCTAGCTTTATTGGCCACATGACTTCTGCTTTACCGCACTTTGTACTGCCGTTATCAAAGTTGATGGTAGGTCTGAATCAAAACTTAGTAAAAATTGAAACCTCAAAAGCGTTCACCCCACTTGAACGACAAGTGCTTGGTATGATGCATCACCTTGTATATGGACAAGATGATGCGTTTTACAGTAAGTGGATGCATAGTGCAAAAACGTCACTCGGTGCATTTTGCTCAGGGGGGACAGTTGCCAACATTACCGCACTGTGGATTGCACGAAACCGTTTATTAAGAGCGGATGGCGATTACAAAGGAATTGCAGCTCAAGGCTTAATTGCGGGTATGTTGCATTATGGCTATAAAGGGCTTGCTGTACTGGTTTCTGAACGAGGTCATTACTCTCTTGGTAAAACAGTCGATTTATTGGGAATTGGTCGCGACAATATCATTGCAATAAAAACCGATAAGAACAATAAAGTAGACATTCAAGCCATGCGTGAAAAAGCGCAAGAACTGGAAGCGGCAGGCATTAAGGTAATGGCGCTGGTAGGTGTTGCGGGTACTACGGAAACAGGCAGTATTGACCCCCTTAATGATATGGCTGATTTAAGTGAAGAATTGGGCTGTCATTTCCATGTTGATGCAGCATGGGGAGGAGCAACCTTATTATCGCAAAACTATCGCCATTTATTGAGTGGTGTTGAGCGAGCCGATTCAATTACAATCGATGCCCACAAACAGATGTATGTGCCAATGGGCGCTGGTTTAGTGTTATTTAAAGACCCAGCAGCAACCGATGCGATTGAGCATCATGCAGAGTATATTTTACGTAAAGGCTCAAAAGATTTGGGGAGTCATACGCTTGAAGGTAGTCGCCCAGGCATGGCAATGTTGGTGCATGCATGCTTACGTGTCATTGGTCGTAAAGGTTACGAGATGCTGATTGATCGCAGTATCGTTAAAGCACGTACCTTTGCTGAATTAATTAGGCAAGACGAAGACTTTGAGCTGATTTCAGAACCTGAATTGTGTTTATTAACCTATCGATATGTCCCTAAACAGATTCAAGAAAAACTTAAAAATGCTGACGAAGAAACTAAACTCGATATTTATGCTTCACTGAACCGTTTTACGGCCAGTATGCAAAAACGTCAGCGTGAAGCTGGGCGTTCTTTTGTATCGCGTACACGTTTAACCCCTGCGCAATACGATTACCAGCCTACCGTGGTGTTTAGAGTTGTGTTAGCGAATCCGCTTACGTCAAAGGCTATATTAAAAGATATTCTTGCAGAGCAAAAAGAACTGTCTAAAACAGATCCTGTATTTAAAAAGTATTTAAGTAAGTACATGGATTAGGTGATATAAATAAGTAAAAAGGAGCTTGAAAGCTCCTTTTTTTATACCAATTTGCGTATTTCAATGAGCAAGGTTGAGGCAATAAAAGCTCGTTGATAACAATGCAAAAATTTCGTTATTTAGGTATTCTCGGCAATTGCTCCTGCATTGCTCCTGCATTGCTCTACCTTCTGCATCTATGCAGTCGTAAATCAGCAATTTTTAACGCAGTTAGCGACTGGTTTAATCCCTCAAAATGATTAAAAATTATTGCAAAATGGTATTATGCCTTTTGAAAACAGCTAGCCTTAATCATTTCACTGATGATCTGTTGCGATGGTTTGATTTTTTCCATGGCTAAAAACTCATCAGGCTGATGTGCTTGGTTGATTGACCCTGGCCCCATAACAATCGTTTCACAGCCTAATTGTTGAATAAACGGCGCTTCGGTGCAGTAGTTAACTGCAACCGCAGGTTGGCCTGACACCTTTTCTGCCAGTTTTACTAAAGCGCTATCTGTGCTGCCGCTGAATGCAGGTATTGGGTCGTGTAAGTCAATAACGCTGACAGCGTTTGGATACTCAGTATTTATTTCATTGGCTGCATTAATCAAAATGGCTTGCAGCTCTTGTACGCTTAAACCGGGTAGTGGGCGCATATCAATGTGCATTTCACAGCAGCCACAAATACGGTTTGCGTTATCGCCGCCATGAATATGACCTAGGTTTAATGTTGGGTACGGTATTACAAAGTGCTCAACTGAATATTTATTCTTTAATTCGTCTTTAATGATTAACAGTTTTGTAATCATTTTATGCATGACTTCGATGGCATTTAAGCCTCGCTCAGGGTCTGAGCTGTGACCCGAACGACCCACAACGCGAATCGCTGAACTCATGTGGCCTTTATGAGTAAACACCGGTGTCATGTCTGTTGGCTCGCCAATAATACAGCGCGCGGGCTTTAAATTAGGGTGGCGACATATTTGCTGAGCACCCGCCATTGTCGTTTCTTCATCGGCTGTGGCTAAAATTAATAAAGGCTCTGTTTGCTGGCTTGCATCAAGCTCACTAATGGCCTGCAGTACAAAAGCAAAAAAACCTTTCATATCAATGCTGCCTAAACCGAATAACTTGTTGTCATGCTCGCTTAATTTAAACGGATCATAATTCCAGCGGCTGTCATCAAATGGCACGGTATCGGTGTGGCCCGCTAACATCAGTCCCCCTTCACCTTCACCCCGTCTCGCTAATAAATTAAAGCGACCTTTGCCATGCTCAAGCTCTGTAATTTCGCAGCTAAAGCCTAAGGTTTCGCACCAATTGGCAAGTAAGGTAATGACCTCTTTATTGCTCATGCATAAAGAGTCTTCAATTGCACTAATTGAAGGCGCAGCAATCAATTGTTGATACATCGATAAAAAAGAGGGAAGCGACATAAAAAAATCCAAAAATAATTATTCAATCTAATTGCATAACAATATAAAAGTATTTATTATGAATATCAATTCACTTTTTGAGCATAAATATACTTTAAAGTAGCGTATGAACACAAAACGACGATAACCTTATTTCATTACTTTAGATAGTGTTTTTATTCGCTAAACAGCGAGTAGTTTTAAATGTGTAAATAGATAAGTTAAATAGGTAAAACCAAGCAATGAATGTAGTGATTATTGGCGCAAGTGGATATAGCGGCGCAGAGCTTGCGAGTTTAGTCGCCAAGCACCCACAACTAACTTTAAAGGCATGTTATGTCTCTGAGGGCAGCTTAGATAAAAATAAGTGTTTAAGTGACTTATATCCTGAGCATTTAGGGCTTTTAGACCATCCATTACAGCCATTAACAGCAGCCGCTTATACCGACATCGAACAGCATGCTGATTACGTGTGTTTATGTACAGATCATGAAGTGAGTGTTGACCTTGCTCCTCGATTTTTAGCAATGGGTAAAAAAGTATTCGATTTATCAGGCGGCTTTCGTTTAGCTGGGAATGAGGATTACCTCACTTACTATGGCTTTGCGCATCAGCATCCAACGCTTTTAACACAAGCAGCCTATGGACTAGCAGAGTGGAATGCGGATGCAATCAGTCAGGCAAATTTGGTTGCGGTTGCAGGCTGTTATCCTACAGCCGCACTTAACTCATTAAAACCATTGAAAGAAGCCGGCTTATTAGCAGAGCAAACAATTATTATTAATGCCGTGTCAGGCGTCACGGGGGCGGGTAGAAAAGCGAGTGTTAATACGCATTTTTGCGAAGTATCACTTGCGCCTTATGGGTTATTTAACCACAGGCACACACCTGAAATTGAACAACATTTAGGCCATCCTGTGTTATTTACCCCGCATTTGGGGAATTTTCCGCGGGGAATTTTAGAAACTATTTATGTGCAATTAAAACCCGGTGTAACACCAGAGCAAGTAACAGAAGCGTATCAGGTGTTAGCCGATGAACCGTTGATTCGTTTACTTGGAAGCAAAATACCCAGTATTAAAGGCGTTGCTAAACAGCCGTATGTTGATATTGCGTGGCAACAAAAAGGCGAACAGCTCATTGTTATGTCGGCCATTGATAACCTGTTAAAAGGGGCGGCTGGGCAAGCATTGCAATGTATTAATTTAGCGATGGGTATACCTCATCATACCGGATTAGTAGGAGCGTTATGATGAAAACATGGGTCATTAAAATTGGCGGTGCGGTATTAAATACTGCCGATGCTGCAAAAGCCCTATTTGATGTTTTAATCTCACAACAGCAAGCTAACTTTGTGATTGTTCATGGTGGGGGTGCATTAGTTGATGCATGGCTTATGGATGCGGGATTCGCCAGTGCTAAGCACCAAGGTTTACGTATCAGTCCAAAAGAACAAATGCCATACATCGTTGGGGCGTTAGCTGGCTGTGCTAATAAACAACTAATGAGTCAAGCCATTGCCTCGGGTCATAAACCTGTGGGTATGAGCCTTTATGAAGCCGGTGTTGTGGTTAAGCAAAAATTAAAAGCGTTGGGGCAAGTTGGGCAATGCTGTGACAGTATCGACAGTATTTTACCCAGCTTAATTGAACAAGGCCGTCTACCATTAGTCAGCTCTATTGGTTTTGATGAAGAGGGACTTTGGTACAACGTAAATGCAGATGAAGCGGCCGCAGCGATTGCGAAAGAGCTTGATGCAGAACTTATTTTTATGACTGATGTAGAAGCGGTACTTGATGCAAATAAGCAACCATTACATCAACTTAATACGCAGCAAATAGATGCATTAATTCTTCAAGGAGTTATTCAGGGCGGGATGGAGGTCAAAGTTAAGACCAGTCTTCTTGCTGCCCAACATTTACGACGTGGTGTGTATATCTCAAGCTGGTTAAAGCCAGAAAATTTAGTCGCTTTATTGCAAGGCGAGCACGTTGGAACAAAGATTACACCATAGGTATTACATGTTAACTCACTTTTTATCGGGTCTTGAATTAGACCAAAAAGGCGCGCTTAAATTATTAGACTTAGCGCAAAAAATTAAAGCAAACCCTGTTGATTTTAGCCAAGCGTTAGCGGGCAAATCAGTGGTGACATTATTCGAAAAACCAAGCTTACGCACGCGTTTATCATTCGATATAGGCATTAATAAATTAGGTGGCCATGCTGTGTATTTAGACTCACAAAATGGGGCTATGGGTGCACGTGAATCGGTGAAAGATTTTGCTTTAAATATTTCTACTTGGGCCGACGGTATTGTGGCTCGTGTATTTGCACATAAAACATTAACTACGCTTGCTGAATTTTCGTCAGTGCCTGTGGTGAATAGTCTGTGTGATTTATACCACCCATGCCAAGCATTAGCGGATTTCTTAACGCTGCAAGAAGTACACGGCGATGTCAGTAAACTGAAGCTTGCTTATTTAGGTGAAGGCAATAACGTGACGCATTCACTTATGTTACTTGCTGCAACGTTAGGGACTGATTTTGTGGCGGTTTGCCCTAAGGGGAGTTCTCCAGATTCACAGATTCTCAAACAAGCAGAGCAAATTGCAGCCATGAATGGTGCATCTGTGATGGTCAGTGACAGAATTGAAGCGGCAGTCGGCGCAAATGCAGTCTATGCTGATACGTGGGTATCTATGGGAGATAAAACCCCACTTGAGCAAGTTAAGGCTAAATATATGCCGTACCAGTTAAATCAAGCGTTGCTTGATCAAACGGGCGCGCAAACAGTGTTGCATTGCCAGCCAGCTCATCGCGAATTTGAAATTACCTCTGAGGTAATGGATGGCCCTGCATCAAAAATTATTCAACAAGCAGAAAATCGTATGCATGCGCAAAACGCACTGCTTGTCACATTATTAAATCCAAATTTTGTTTAAGGAACACCAATGAGTTCAATCAAAAAAGTCGTATTAGCCTATTCTGGTGGTCTAGATACATCGGCAATCGTGCCGTGGTTAAAAGAGAACTACGGCTGTGAAGTTATCGCATTCGTTGCTGATGTAGGCCAAGGTGCTGAAGAGCTTGAAGGCGTTGAGGCCAAAGCAATCGCTTCAGGTGCATCTGAGTGTTATGTGGTTGACCTAAAAGACGAAATGGTCAGTGATTATATTTATCCGACATTAAAAACAGGCTCTATCTACGAAGGTACTTATTTACTGGGTACGTCGATGGCGCGCCCTATTATTGCAAAAGCACAAGTAGAGATTGCGCGTAAAGTGGGGGCTGATGCACTGTCGCATGGCTGCACAGGTAAAGGTAACGACCAAGTGCGTTTTGAATCATGTTTCGCAGCATTAGCGCCTGATCTTAAAGTGATTGCGCCATGGCGTGAATGGGATTTATCAAGCCGTGAATCATTACTAGATTACTTGGCTGAGCGTAATATCCCTTGTTCAGCATCTGCTACAAAAATTTACAGCCGTGATGCAAACGCATGGCACATTTCGCACGAAGGTGGCGAGCTTGAAGATCCATGGTGCCAACCGAGCGATCAAGTGTGGACCTGGACTAACTCTCCAGAGCAAGCACCAAACGAGCCTGAATATGTGACATTAAACGTAGTAGAAGGTGAAGTGGTTGCGGTTAATGGTGAGACATTAAAACCATACGATTGTTTAGTTAAGCTAAATGATATCGCAGCGCCACATGGTGTAGGCCGTGTAGATATTGTTGAAAACCGTTTAGTCGGTATGAAATCGCGTGGTTGTTATGAAACACCAGGGGGCACAGTAATCATGGCTGCACTGCAAGCTGTTGATGAGCTCGTGTTAGATAAATCAAGCCGCAAGTGGAAAGAAGTGCTGGGTGGTGAGTTCTCACACTTAGTGTATGACGGCCGTTGGTTTACGCCGCTTAAAGATTCAATTCTTGCAGCTGCTGAATCACTCTCAAAGCTGGCAACAGGTGAAATTGTTCTTAAACTGTATAAAGGTCAAGTAACTGCAGTGCAGAAGAAGTCACCTAACAGCTTATACAGTGAAGACTTTGCAACCTTTGGTGAAGATGATGTATACGACCAATCACATGCTGAAGGGTTTATTCGTTTATTCTCACTTTCGAGCAGAATCTCTGCATTAACGAAAAAATAATTTTATTTTGCCCCGTTCAGCGGGGCAATATCAGCGTTTGGAGAGAATTCAATGGCATTATGGGGCGGACGTTTTTCTACGGGTCCAGATGAAGCATTTAAGCAATTTAACGATTCACTTCCCTTTGATTATCAGCTTGCAGAGCAAGATATTATTGGCTCAGTTGCGTGGGCCGGTGCGCTTAAACAGGTTGATGTGTTAAATCAACAAGAATACGACGATCTTGTCGCAGCACTTAATACTCTGTTGGATGAGGTTAAAGCTAATCCACAGGCTGTCGCTGTGGCAGGGCATGAAGATATTCATTCTTATGTTGAGTCGGCATTAATTGACAAAGTTGGCGACTTAGCAAAAAAACTTCACACAGGTCGTAGCCGCAACGACCAAGTTGCTACAGATTTCCGTTTATGGTGTCGCGATACAGCGGATCATATTCTTGACGCTATTGCTGATTTAAAGGCCGAATTTATTGCTTTAGCAGAACGTGAGCTGGGTACTATTTTACCGGGTTATACACATTTGCAACGCGCGCAGCCCGTGCTCTTTAGTCATTGGTGCATGGCGTATGTGGAAATGCTTGAGCGTGATGAAAGTCGTTTAACAGATGCGAAAAAGCGTATGAACTTTTGTCCATTAGGCAGTGGCGCACTGGCTGGTACGGCGTACCCAATTGACAGGCAAACGCTTGCCGAGGGGCTAGGTTTTACCGCTGCAACGCGCAACAGTCTTGATGCAGTGTCTGATCGCGACTTTGTGGTGGAGCTATTAAGCTGTGCCTCTATCTCAATGATTCATTTATCTCGTATGGCTGAAGATCTTATTTTCTATAATTCTGGTGAAGCAGGGTTTGTTGAATTGTCGGATGGTGTGACGTCGGGTTCATCATTGATGCCACAAAAGAAAAACCCAGATGCACTTGAGCTAATTCGGGGTAAGACAGGGCGAGTTTTTGGTGCTTTTAGTGCCATGATGATGACCTTAAAGGCCTTACCACTTGCATATAATAAAGATATGCAAGAAGACAAAGAAGGCTTGTTTGATGCGATGCCAACGTGGCTTGCGTGTATTCATATGGCACAAGCTTGCATTAAAGGGATTAAAGTTAATGCTGAAAAGACCCTAGCCGCAGCAAAAGGGGGGCACTCTAACGCCACCGAATTGGCTGACTATTTAGTGGCTAAAGGCATCCCCTTCAGAGAAGGCCACCACATCGTAGGCACCTTAGTGCAAATGGCTATTACCGAAGGGAATAACTTAGAAGATTTAAGTTTAGAGCAATTCAAATCTGTGCATAGCATTTTCGAATCAGATGTATATCCTGTATTAGAAATAGATGCATGTATTAAAGCGCGACAGGCTTTAGGGGGTACTTCGTTAGAACAAGTAACGAGCGCCATCGATAATGCCAAGAAGTCTGCTAATAAAGATGTGTAATGCACATTAAGCTGATGCCGAATTAATGGTTCTGTTATTTCGGCTCAAAGCTATGGATGGCTGAATTCTTGCCGCACCAAAGTGACAGCGTGCACAGACATTTTATAGTGTGGTGCTGATAGTTTATAAACAATAGCCAAAAATTTGGCACGATGTCTATTAACTCAACGCCATAATGTATTACTCGTTATGCAAAAAGTGTGATGAGGCTGTTTGTCTTATACACGATGAAAATAATGTGTGTCGCTCACGTTAAAAGAACGAAATTCATTTTGAAGTCTTGTGATAATGCGGTGATCCCGTGTAAAAACGAGGCTTAACTCCCTGGATAGGAAAAACGCACGGTTACCCCTGTGCGTTTTTTTATGCCTAAAATTTACAAAGATCAGCCGAAATTGATCAAAATGATCGTTGTTTCTAAAAAGTTGGATCACTAATTGCAAAGTTAGAGACAGCAGTTATTTTACTGCAAAAAGCGTCAAAAGAATGAGAACGCTTAACTCAGCTTACAACCTGTTGTAAGCTTATTGTAAACAACTAATAACTTTAAAGGATTTAACTCATGCAAGTTACGAACAATAGCCAACTTCAAATGCAAGCTTACAGCCAAATGCAACAAACAAAGCCCGCTTTGGAACAAACTACTAGTAATAAAACCCTGCAATCTGATACAGTGAGCATATCAAGTGAAGCGCTTTCTTTATCAAGTGGTGCTGAGATTCAACGTGGTGGTGGTGCGATGTTCCCACCAAGTAAGAAAGAGCAATAGGTACTGAATGTTTTTTACTGAGCAACTTGGTTTTTTTTCCCTATCTGCGATGAGTGCATGGGGATTTTTAATGGCGTTTTTCTTTAATATTTTTGTTTATTTTATCGACGAAAATAAGCGTAAGACCACGTTGCTCGTAAGCTCTACTATTATGATGATCTCTTACATGGCGGGAGATTACTTCTTTAGTTGGATTTCTTATACAGCTGCTACTTTTCTTGAATGGGCATTATATGACATTGCAACTCTTACGTTTTTAGTTGTTTCATTTTTTATTATAAAACGTACAACTCCTTCCTTTGCTTACCTCATCACAGGCCTTTTAATTAACACAATTTTATTTCTTGCAGTGTATTTAGATGTGCAGGTATATAAAAATACAACTCATTGGATTTTATGGGATATCTACTCTTTAGGAGTAAATATTGTAGACTTTTGTATGATTGTTGCTTTGATTGTTGATCGTGACTTTCTTGGATTGAATAAGTTTAAAACATTTATACATAATTCTCTCAAAACTCATAAGTTAGCTTAAAAAAGTTAAGCTATGTATATCAGTGATGTAGTAGGAAGCCTGATAGGAGCCTTCATTGAATGGGGGTTTTTAATGGCATTCCTTTTCAATTTAGTAACCCATATTAACAAACCAGATAAACGTCTTGTCGTTTTGTCCTTGATAATGATGCTTTCATACTTCTTGAGTGGAGTATTAAATTTATCAAGCAATATCTATCTGAACTGGTTTTACTTTGATGTTATAACCATCGCGGCCATATTTATTTGGATTTACTGTGGGCGAGCCGACTCTTTCTGTGCCATTTATTATATCGTTGTAGGCTTGTTTTTAAACTCTCTTTTGATGCTTTCTATTTTTGTAGATATCGTACTTGTTGAAAATCGTACTCCTTGGATCCTTTGGAGTATCTATTCGTTCGGCGTAAATATTATTGATCTTATGATGATAGTCGCATTACTCACTAACAAGGATTTTTTTAAGTTTGCAGCAGTAGCGAAACGTTTTAGTTCTAAAGCGACTAGAAGACTGCCCAGTGCTTAAACTCCTGCAAGAAAACTTTGGCCTTTATCTCGCTACTTTCATCATGTGGGGATTTTTAATGGCCTTTTTATATAACATGGTGAAGAAGTCTTCATCGCCAAATGGTGATAAAACAGTGATGTGGATGGCGCTGGCTATGTTTATCTCTTACATGGCTAGTGACCCATTACTTAATATAGCGTTTGGCTACAATATGTTAGATTCGAGTTTTGCATACGTCATTTGGGCTGGCTCTGATTTATTGATGTTGGCCGTTATCTGGTTAGTCGCCCACCAAAAAACCTTTCTTGAAGTGCCTGCAAAGCTGTATATTTACACGGGGCTTTTAGTAAATACATCGCTGTTTTTAGGGATGTACTATGATATTAACTACACTTATACGGGTGAGTGGTGGTTTTGGGATTTTTACACTATTACAGTGAATCTCATGGACATGATGATGCTTATAGCGCTGTTTTGTAATAAGGATTTTTTAGGGTTAGTAAAGCTTTATAGAAGCATGCGAGGTCAAACCAAATTAGCCTGACCTCACCCGCTCTAGAAACGGTATTCCCAGCTTGTTCTAAGTGCTGTATTCGTGTTTGAGTCGTTGCCCATCTCATCTTTTGAGACCAGCCCTGTTACTTTCCAAAGACCATTGAAGAGTGCTTGTTGGTAGCCAAGTTCAAGTTGCAATTGGCTTACGCTGGTAATGGTTTCGTTATCAAGGCGTTCACTATCAATCCATCGTAGCTTTGCATGTCCACCATAGCCATCTAAAGTATGGTAATAGGCTCCAAGGATAGCCGATTTACTTTGTTGTGGTATTGAGCTTCCTACAAGTCGCTGGCGTTGAGTATAGCTTCCTGAGCCGTACACACACTCGCTATGTAGTTCACATGTTTGTTCTGTGTTTGAGTACTCTAAATACGTTTTTAATAAACTATCCGATGTACCAAAATAACTTTCAACGCCTAACGTGTAGAACGGATCGCTGGGTGCTAAACCACTTTTGTTTTGACCCATTACCTCTGCGTAGAATGCCACAGGGTGCGATAACGCACTTGTTGAGTACTTAATATCAAAACTTGTTAAACGGTGAGTCGATTCGTTATTTTCTAATGCAATGACATCACGCTCGGTTGATGTTAAATAGTCAGAGCCGGCAGTATTAAAGGCAACTTCTAGTCCCATAAGTGGTGTACTGGCAAATCTGAGGGCCCAATAATCACCTTGTTCACTGCTGTTTAGATACGGTTTTTGCTTGGCATATATCCCCGTTAACTGCCAATTCCCCACAAACGATAACCAATGTGGGCCAACATACTGGCTATTAGCTCGACTAAAACGCAGTCCTTTCATGGGCGCGGCATTATTAGAGAGTAACAGCGCATTTTCGTTACTAGGCCCCCACCAGTGACTGACTTGTTCAGCACTAATAGACCAGTTACCGACAAGCACAGCTAAATAGCTGTCTTGGTAATTAACATGCTGTGTATCGAGTGCCTCATCGGCGTAATTAACACTGACTTTTGCACTGACACGCTGACCTGTGATTGAGCCGTAACTATTTATACCGCTTTTTTGCTGGTGGCGTTTACCAAAGCTTTGGTGTGTTTCAGGCTCGCTATTGTAATTTAAGCGCACACTCGAGCTGGTTTTTTGCTTCGCATTATCTAACGCATGTTTTACATGCTGATAAGCAAACAAGCTTTGCGCGTTAAGTTGGCTGGTATTTACAGACGCTAAGTCTCGTGCAATTCCTTGCCACATAAGCGGGTAGCTATTAATCGGTTGCTTAATAACGCCTTGATTAAATAGCATTTCGATTGATGCGCGTAGCAGTGGGTCATCGCTTTCTATCCATGGCCCAGCAATACTTGGCGCAGAGATCATTAGTAATGCACTTAAGCTAATGAGCTTCTTTAATTTCATCCGTGTATTTTTTCCTGTAATGCTTTGCCAACTATTGGGTCAACAAATTCACTTACATCGCCATGATGACGTGCTACTTCTTTCACTAGGGTTGAAGAGATAAAAGAATTTTTTTCGGCAGGCGTTAAAAACACGCTCTCTAAATCAGGGTTTAGGCGGCGGTTCATGTTTGCTAATTGAAATTCATAGTCAAAGTCTGACACTGCACGAATACCGCGAATAAGAACTTCTGCTTTATGCTCGCGCGCTAAATCAGCCAGTAAACCAGAAAACCCGATAACACTGACATTATCAAGGTGCGCTAATATTTTATTAGCCAGTTCAACACGCTCATCAAGTGTAAAGCAAGGTTGCTTACTTGGGTTGTGCGCAATTGCAACAATAACGTGATCGAACATTTTTGCAGCGCGATGAATTAGGTCTGTGTGGCCATTTGTTAGCGGGTCGAATGTGCCCGGATATATTGCAGTAACGTTCATAACTATCAGCTATCTATAAATTTGCTTGTTATATTAACAGTGTTTGAGTCTGTATGCAGCTTAGAAAATACGCGTATCTTACTAGTTTTTGTCCCTAAAAAGGAACGGTAAACCGATTGAGGTTAGATTTTTTCAAGGTAGTATTTTATTGCCGCGCATTTGTTTATACTGCTTGGCTTTCAGTACTTAATAATCATAAAAAACAGAGTAATCAGCATATGAGCACTAAGGATAAAATTATACACACCAGCATTGAGTTATTTAACCTCCATGGTGAGCGTGCCATAACAACCAATCATATAGCTGCACATATGGGTATTAGTCCGGGTAATTTGTATTATCACTTTAAAAATAAAGAAGATATCATCCGTCATATATTTGCTTTATATAGTGAGCACTTGCACACTCACTTCAAGCCGTTAACCCCGGATGATGATGCACTCGAAAACTTAGCAGGGTATTTAGACTCTTTGTTTGAATTGATGTGGCGATACCAGTTTTTTTATGACAACTTGGGTGACATTTTGTCGCGAGACGAAGCCCTTAAAAAAGATTACATCGAATTTCAGGCGGCATTACTTGAACAAGTCAAAGAGGTTTTATTAGCGTTGAGAGCGGGTGATATTATCACCATTGAAGATGCTGATGTAACAGAGCTTGCTCATATGTTAAAAATGACAGTGAGTTTCTGGACACCTTATATCAAAGCGCGTCGCTTAAGTGGTGAATTGGCAAGGCAAGATATTTACCACGGTATTTTAAAGGTGTTATTACTATTAAAAGCCCACTGTACTGAGCATAGCCTAGCGCAAGTTAACCAATTACGCGCGAAGTACTTAGCTTTAGCTAACGCTGAACCAACGGCACAATAATCCGTCTAAAGCAGTTTATTTCCTAGACGCTATAATTTTTGTTATAATCGCGCGCCCTTGAGGTTGGTATGTCTCAAGGCGTGTGAATTCCACAGTCTAAGAGTGAACTATGCTTAAATTTATCGTCAAATTACACCCAGAAATCGCTATCAAGAGTAAATCTGTACGTAAGCGTTTTACCAAGTTATTAGAAAATAACATTAAGATCGTTTTACGTCGTGTTGACGAAAAAGTGCAAGTAAGAAACAACTGGGATAATATTTCAGTTGTAAGTCTCTTGGAGTCAGAACAAGTCCGTCTTGATATCATCGATGGCTTAAAGCGTATACCTGGGATCGTACAGTTTATAGAAGTAACCGAGACTGATTTCGAATCGCTTGATGACATTTACCAAAAAGCCAAAGAATTAATCGGCCACACCATTGAAGGCAAAACATTTTGTGTTCGTTGTAAGCGCTCTGGTAAGCACGACTTTACATCAAGTGATGTTGAACGCTATGTAGGGGGTGGGTTAAATCAACATGTAGAGGGCGCGCGCGTTAAGTTATCTCACCCAGAGGTAACAGTACGTTTAGAAGTGCGTGACGAAAAAGCCTACATTGTTACAGAGACTCATTTTGGTATGGCTGGTTTCCCATTACCAACGCAAGAAGATGTGCTATCACTGATGTCAGGTGGTTTTGACTCAGGTGTTGCTAGTTATCAAATGATCAGAAAAGGGGCTCGTACTCACTTTTTGTTCTTTAACTTAGGCGGCGCAGCGCATGAAATTGGCGTGAAGCAAGCAAGTTACTACATTTGGAAACAGTTTAGCTCAACCCATAAAGTGAAATTTGTCACTGTTGATTTTGAACCCGTCGTAGCGGAAATACTCGAAAACATTGAAAACAGCCAAATGGGCGTTGTCCTTAAACGTATGATGATGCGTGCTGGTAGCCAAGTGGCTGAAAAACTAGGTGTACAAGCACTTGTTACCGGTGAGAGTATTGGCCAAGTTTCGAGTCAGACGCTGGCAAATTTAAGTGTGATTGACCGTGTCACCGAAACGCTGATCATTCGCCCACTTATTCAACACGACAAGCAAGATATTATTAATATTGCACGTAAAATTGGCACAGCAGAAATGGCAGAGAGTATGCCTGAATACTGTGGTGTAATATCTAAAAAACCAACAGTTAAAGCAAAAATTAAAACCATCTTAGCTGAAGAAGCTAAATTTGATTTTGATGTACTTAATACGGTGGTTGAAAATGCACGTGTTATGGATGTCCGCGACATTGATACCGAAGCAAAACAAGAAGTGAAAGAAGCAGAGTCAGTCTCTGATCTTCCAAAAGACGCAGTGGTTGTTGATATTCGTTCACCAGAAGAAGAAGACGCTAACCCGCTAGAGCTTGAAGGTATCGAAGTAATTCATTTACCATTTTTCCGCTTAGCGACTAAGTTTGGTGATTTACCAAAAGATAAAGAATACTACTTATATTGTGCTAAAGGGGTAATGAGCCAGCTACAAGCGCTTATTTTACACGAAGAAGGCTTTAGCAACGTAAAAGTGTATCGCCCATAAGTAAACGGGTATAGAAAAGCGCGAATTTCGCGCTTTTTTAATGCCTAACGAAAGACGCTGACTTTTCAATTTGCTGTTAATTGGCACACCTTCCAGCCGCCATAATAGAAGAGGGGTGTTGTTAAAGCCCTGCTGATTTGGCTTTTATCATACTAAGCATGGCTTGATTGTAGGGGGTTTTCACTCCAAGCTTAGCGCCTTGCTCACATACATACCCACAAATAGCGTCAATCTCAGACGCTCTATTATGGCTAATATCTTGTTGCATCGACGAAAAGTTTGCGGCGGTTGCACTCATTACACTGTAGGCATTGTTTAGCGCGTCACTTAATGAGAGTGAAATACCTTGTTTGTTAGCAACTAAGCACGCCTCACTGAGTAAATTAATAATTCGTGAGCTAAAGTGCGGCGTACGAAGTTGACCGTTTTTTACATTATGAATAGCGCTCAGCGGATTAATTGCGATATTCACCAACAGTTTTTGCCAACGAAGGGTATGAATATCATCGGTAACACTAAAATTAGGTAAGCTGCTAAAGTGCTGCTCGATCTGCTTTAGCACTTTGCGCGCGGCATCATTACACGTACCTAAAAGACTGGCACCGTCACCAGTATGATTCACGCTGTATTGAGTTGCTTTGAACCCCGCCTGCTGAGTGGTTAAAAATGATAGACCTTGATGGGCCGAAAGCGCGGCGTTAAGTTCATCCACATTGCCCATGCCATTATGAGACAAGATAACTTGGCAGTGCTCAGCTAGATAAGGTTGAAGTTGCTTAAATGCAGCTTCAACCTGAAAGGCTTTCACCGTAAATAACACCCACTCGAATGGGGCAAACTGGTTAAGTTCTTTATGATTAATTAGGCGTGCGTTAATAGGTTGTGATTTACCATTTGAAGGTTGATAAAAACGGGTGGTCAAAGTGGGCTTGCGCGTTAATAAGGTAACAGTATGTTGAGCTGATAAAAAATGACTGAATAACAAGCCAATAGCACCATCACCTACAATTAAAATATTAGCCATTGCGCTGTTTATTACCTAAATGAAAACCAAGTTTAATAATAAAGTAGCTCGAAGCACCTATAAAATCGGCAACAAAATCGGCAACTGAAGCTTGACGATAAGGCAGCATATCTTGCATAAACTCAATGGCAGCACCGTACCCTGCAAGCAATAATATTTGCACTATAAGGGGTAATTTAAACGCTTTATCCATCACCATAGCCAGTACGAAGAAAATGCCAAAATGCGCGACTTTATCAACATGTGGGAATAGGTTACTTACGCCTTTAATTTCTTTGGCGAAAAGAATAGTGAAGCCAATAATGCTGACTAAAAATATAATTTGGTATATGCGCCTAGTCACAATAAACCTTTAAACTGCCTAAAAAATGAATGGGCAGTATATCAAACAATTTTCGTATCGCACCTGAACGGTGTGCAGAAAAATGTAAAGATTTATAAAATTGACGTTATAATCCTAGGCATATTTATTTTAAAAATCTTGTTAGGAGAACCCCATGCCTTCATTTGATATTGTTTCTGAAGTAGAAATGAACGAAGCGCAGAATGCAGTGGATAATGCTAAGCGTGAATTAGAAACACGTTTTGACTTTCGTGGTGTTGATGCATCAATCGAATTAAACGACAAAGTCATTAAGCTAAAAGCCGAAGCACCACAGCAAGTTATGCAATTATTCGATATTCTTGCTGCGAAAATTTCAAAGCGCGGTTTAGACGTATCTAGTTTAGAGCTTAGAGATGAGTCGCGCAGCGGTAAATACGTCATGCGTGATGTGGCACTTAAGCAAGGTATTGAAAAAGACGTTGCAAAGAAAATCGTCAAGTTGATTAAAGACTCAAAAATTAAAGTACAAGCCGCTATTCAAGGTGAAGAGTTACGTGTAACGGGTAAAAAGCGTGATGATTTACAAGAAGCAATGCAAGTTGTTCGTACTGCTGATTTAGGTCAACCATTCCAATTCAAAAACTTCCGCGATTAATTAATTTTATTGCGAAAGCACTGTCTGACTACGAACGCACAGCTCTACTAGAAGAGCGGTGAAGTTGTGACTAATCTAAAGCCAAACATAAACGTGTTTGGCTTTTTTATTTTACTTTCTATCCAGCTTTATTTAGAAGTTTAGACGTCCATTGACATTTATTCCTAAAATCATCACAATAGCAGCCTATTTTCAAGGTGCTTGCTGTATCTGCTTAGATACATGCTATTTCAAAGGCTGAAATAACAGCAAGATAATCGGGAAGCTGGTGCGTTTTCAAGGAGAAAACAATGCCAACACTGCCCCCGCAACGGTAATGCGTATGCTCAGTATATGCAGAGTCCGGAGACCGGCCTTGAATTAACTTACTATTTGCGTGTGCGGTGGGCACAGGCTAGGGGATATCATGCTAAATAAATCTACGTTAGGCGTAGCGGTTGCTGCTGCGTTGTCTTTTTCTGTGTCTGCGGATGAGCAATCAATCGAGCACATCACAGTGACTGCCAATAAATTCGAACAATCTATTAATGAAGTCTTAGCGAGCGTTACAGTCATTGACCGTGCTGATATCGATGCAAGCTATGTTCGCGACTTACCTAGTTTACTGGCAACACAAGCCGGTTTCCAAATTAATGCTAATGGTGGTTTTGGGCAAAGTTCAGGTGTTTCACTTCGGGGTGCCAGCTCACGTCATACGCTTATTTTAATTGATGGTGTACGCACAGGTTCGGCAACGCTGGGCTATAAAAGTATTAGCAATATTCCGTTAAACAGTATTGAACGCGTTGAGGTCATTAAGGGTTCTCGTGCTGCTGTGTATGGCTCAGATGCGTTAGCGGGTGTGATCAATATTATTACTCGTAAAGCACAAAATACCACTTTGGATGTCACCTTTGGTTCAGATTCTTACCAAGAGTACCAAGTGGCTACTGGTGGTCAGATTGCAGACGTCGATATTTCTGTTAATGCAGGTTACGAAAAAACAGACGGCTTTGATGTATTACAAGGTGTAGCGCCTGATGAAGATGGCTATGAAAATAAAAACCTTGGTTTTAACCTAGGCTATCAAAATGAGCGACTAGGGGAGCTTTTATTACAGGGTCAGTACTCAGAAGGTGAAGCGCAATACGATAGCTCTTTTAGTCCTGCTGATAGTACAGTAGAAAAAGGTGAGTTCGAAAACTACCAAGCTTCATTAGGTTGGAAAAAAGCATTCGAAAAACACGCCCATGCGATTGATATTGCAATCTCTAGCGACAGTTCAGATGACTCGCGTATCGACTACACTGGTGCAACGGTGGTTGATAAGTTTGAGACAGAACGTGAGCAAATCGATTACAACGGCCAATATTTTTTAAATCAAAGTTTAACAATTAGCGGTGGTTTAAACTGGTATAAAGATGAAGTAAATACTAATTCTGGCACTTATCTAAAAGACAGTCGTGAGGTATTCGCTGCGTTTGTTGGGGCTTACTACGATGATGAGCACGTGCTGGCAAATCTGACTGTACGACAAGATGATGACCAACAATTTGGTGACGAAACAACCTATACGGCAGCGGTCGGTTATCATCTAAATGATATCGCGACATTCCGCTTAAGCCAAAGCACCGGCTTTAAGTCACCAACCTTTAATGATCTGTATTATCCCGGCTCTGGTAACCCAGAACTCAATCCTGAAACATCAGATAACCAAGAGTTAGGTTTATCACTTAATGTGAATGATATCAGCCTAGATATCGCTATTTTCCGCAGTGAAATAGATAACAAAATTGCCTGGGCACCAAATGCATCCGGCGCTTGGCAACCAACGAATATCAATCAAGCTCGCCACGAAGGGGTTGAATTTAGCTTTAAAAACCAAGTGCTAGGTTTTGATCACAGCTTCAATTTTACCTACCTATCAGCAGAGGATACTGAAACAGGTAATGCATTGACCTATGTATCTAAACACAGCGTGAATTGGTCATTACATAAAGCATGGGGCGACTTTGATGCTGGTATTGATATGCAATATCGCGGTGATCGAGATGGCAAACTGACACACTTACCTTCATACACGTTATGGAACCTTGTGGGCCATTACCAAGCAACCGATAACCTGACCGTGTCACTTCGCGTAGAAAATCTATTCGATAGAGAATATAACGCCGTTGATGCGTATGGGAAAGATCTCGATGGTGATTTCATCAACGACGAATTTTATTACTACAATACGCCAGAGCGTCGCTTATTTGTAGGTGCCCGTTATCAGTTCTAATAATAAAGGAAATTATTAGTTCTGCGTCTAAAAGCTCGCTACCTACTTAGCGGGCTTTTTTCATTTTAATTTATCGGCGTAATAACGAGCGAACTTTTCAAGTTTAGGGGCAATAAGAATACTGCAATAACCTTGGTTCGGGTTTTCGTTATAGTAATCTTGATGGTATTGCTCTGCTGGGTAAAAGTGTGTAAGCGGGCTCAGCTCGGTGACAATCGGCTCACGAATTTGTTTTTGTAAGGCTGCTATCATCGCCTCTGCTTCATCTTTTTGCTGTTCATCATGATAATAAATGACACTGCGGTATTGTGTGCCAACATCATTACCTTGGCAGTTTAATTGTGTCGCATCGTGCAGCGTAAAAAACATTTCAAGTAAGGTATTGTAGCTAATAATGCTGCTATCAAAGTCCAGTTGTACGACCTCGGCGTGTCCGGTTAACCCCGTACAAATCTGCTGATAACTGGGGTTTTCAATCTCGCCGCCAGCATAACCAGAGCTTACATTTAATACGCCTTTGACGCGTCTGAATGCGGCATCAATACACCAAAAGCAGCCACCACCCAATGTGGCTATTTGTATGTTGTTATTCATGTTTTACTCCCTCACTGTTTTGCTGACTATAGCTGAAAAAACAAAACGCCGTAAAGACGGCGTTTTATTGAAAGCTACAGAGCGTCTAAATTTCTTCTAACGGTTTGTCTTTCGCTTGCTGTTCCAGTTTACTTTGTAAGTACTCTGGTGACTGTGTATTACGCGCAAAGGCAGTATACGCAGCGGGCACAACAAACAAGGTGAGTAAGGTTGCCACAATTACCCCAGTGAATACCACAACACCAATTACCATACGGCTTTCTGCACCCGGACCACTTGCGAGTACTAGCGGTACAGAGCTCATTACGGTTGTTAATGAGGTCATAATAATGGGACGTAAACGCTGCGTAGCAGCTTGTGTAATGGCTTCGTTAAACTCAACGCCTTTATCTCGTAGCTGGTTTGCAAATTCAACAATCAAGATACCATTTTTAGCACTTAAACCTATTAGCATCACAATACCAATCTGGCTGTAAATATTTAGCGTTAAGTCTGTGTACCATAAACCAAATAAGGCCCCAACTAAACCGAGTGGCACGGTTAGCATGATCACCAGTGGGTGAATAAAACTTTCAAACTGGGCTGCAAGCACTAAGAACGTCACTGTCAGTGCAAGGATGAACACATAGGTCATCGCTGATGCACCTTCGTAAAACAGCTGAGACTCACCTTTGTAATCAATGGCGCCATCAATGTCGTTCTCTTCAGCGGCAACCTGATTTAAAAAGTTCAGTGCTTCTTCTAAGGTGTAGCCATCAGCTAAGTTGGCGCTAAGAGTAATCGCACGCATACGGTTGTAGCGATTTAAACGTGATGCAGTCGCTTCTTCTTTTAGCGTAATGAGGCTATCTAGCGGCACGAGTTCACCACTACGTGATTTTAAGTAGATATTTGAGATATCCGTCGGGTTAGCAAAGTCTTCTTTGGTCCCTTTTAGGATCACATCGTACTCTTCACCACGGTCGATAAAGGTTGTCACTCGACGTTGACCTAGCATGGTTTCAAGAGTGCGGCCTACATCGGATACAGACACGCCTAAATCAGCGGCTTTGTTTTTATCGATATTGATTAAAAACTGTGGGAATGTCTCTTTATAGTCGTGGTCAATGCGCACAAGGCCTGGGTTTTTCTCAGCACGCTTAATAATGCGGTCACGCCAATCGGCTAATTGGTCGTAATCGTTACCTTGTAATACGAATTCAATTGGGCGTGATGAGCCACCGCCACCAATACCACTGCGCATAATAGCAAAGGCTCGAATGTCGGTCACTTCTTGCATTTTTCCACTAATTTCATCGATCACTTCCCATGTTGAGCGTTTTCGTTTATCCCAATCGGCCATACCAACGATTGCAACACCGCCTTGGCCGCCCCAGCCAGGTACACGAATGAGCACACGGCTCAACTCACCAGACTCTGAATATGGCATTAAACGCTCTTCGATTTTAGCCATATTAGCGGCGTTATTTTCGTAACTTGCCCCTTCAGGGCCGCTCATCATGATAAAGAAAGTACCGCGGTCTTCTTTTGGCGTCAGTTCCGAAGGAATTTGCTGAAATAGCATGAAGCTGGCAACGCCTGTCATGATCATGGTGAGCAACAAGCTCCATTTTCGACTCATGTTTGATGCTAGTGAATTACGATACGCCTGTTCAATTTTGGCAAATGTTTTATCCATCCATTGGCTAAATTTACTTTCTTTTTCAGAGGCTTTAAGTACCTTTGAGCACAACGCTGGTGACAAGGTTAGCGCGGTAATACTTGAGAAAAACACAGCCGCACTCACTGCCATAGCAAATTCTGTGAACAATGCGCCAATACGGCCATCCATAAAGACCAGTGGCACAAACACTGAAATAAGCACCAGCGTGGTGGCAATAATGGCAAAGCCTACTTCACGTGCCCCACGAAAGGCAGCAAGTAAAGGTGGCTCACCAAGCTCTATACGGCGGTGAATGTTTTCAAGCATTACAATGGCATCGTCGACCACTAAACCAATGGCTAACACTAAAGCGAGTAGGGTAAGCAAGTTGATTGAGTATCCCATGGCAAGCAAGAACATAAAGCTACCAACGAGTGCCACAGGGACAGTAACTGCGGGCACTAAAGTCGCGCGAATACTCCCCAAGAATAAGTAGATAACTAAGACAACCAAGGCCATTGAAATAGCGAGTGTGCGGTACACTTCGTTAATCGATTCTTTAATGAACACTGACGAGTCGTAGCTGTCTTGAATCGTGGTGCCTTCAGGTAGGTTACGTTTTATTTTCTCAAGTTCGGCGCGGGCATTGTCTACTACCGTAAGGGTATTCGCTTTTGCTTGTTTTACAATGCCTAAACCAATCATGTTACGGCCATTACCACGGAATAAACTTTCGTCGTCAGCGGCTTCTAAATGCACATCGGCCACTTCACCTAGGCGCACTAAGTAGCCGTCGTCGCCCCGTTTAATAACCAGGTTTCTAAAGTCGCGTTGATCCTTATAGCTGCGTGCTGTACGCACAGTAAAATCACGGTCAATTGATTCAATCTCACCAGCGGGAAGTTCAACGTTTTCTGTGCGTAAGGTATTCTCGATATCGCTGCTGGTAATCCCACGTGCCGCCATGGCTTTGCGGTTTAGCCAAATTTTCATGGCGTACTTACGCTCACCACCGACACGTACATTCGACACACCATCAACTACGGCTAAACGGTCGACAATAAAACGCTGTGCGTAGTCAGAAAGTTGCAACGAATCCATTGTCGAACTATTCAGGACAAACCAAGCGATTGGACTTTCATCGCTGTTCGATTTTGACACCTCAGGTGGGCGTACTTGTTCTGGTAGGCTATCAAGCGCACGTGCTACACGCTCACGCACATCGTTTGATGCGGCATCGATATCGCGACTGATATTAAACTCAATAGTGATGTTTGAGCGGCCATTACGGCTTGACGAATTAATGCTTTTAATCCCTTCAATACCCGAAATACGATTTTCGAGCACTTGGGTTATTTTGGTTTCAATAATTTCTGCACTGGCCCCAGTATACGATGTGCTTACACTCACAATCGGGGTTTCAATATCAGGGTATTCACGCAGTGGTAGCATCGAAAAAGCGACGAGACCAAAGGTAAGTAACAGTAAGTTTATTACGATCGCAAAGACCGGACGTTTAACGCTAGTATCTGTAATTTTCATGGTTTAGCCCTTGATACTAACTTTGCTGCCAGTGCGAATTTTGATAATGCCTTCAGTCACGACTTGTTGACCATCTGTTAGACCCTTATCGATGGCAACCCACCCGTTATGACGTCCCGCTACATGTACTTCAACTTTATTGGCAACCCCGTCTTCAATTTTGAATACATAGTGTTTATCTTGCTGAGGGATTACCGCTTTTTCAGGCACCATGAGTGCTTGGTTTGAACTCAGTTGTAATGCAGTGTTTAACAGCATGCCAGGGCGTAATAAACCGCTTGAATTGGTAAAACTGGCCGTCACTTCAACACTGCGAGTAACCGAGTCAATGCGTGAGCTGATGTGCGTGACTTTGCCGTTAAAGGTTTTTCCTGGGTAAGCATCATTTTGAGTCATGACTTTCATGCCTAGCTGCAGTTGCGCAAGGTATTTTTCAGGAACTTTAAAGTCCACTTTTATAATACTGATATCATCGAGAGTGGTAATATTGGTGGTGCTATTAACATAAGTACCTATCGAGATTTCACGCTTACCTAATAAGCCTGAAAAAGGCGCTTTAATGGTCATTTCTGCCAGTTTAGTTTTGGCGCTTTCAAGCTGAGCTTCGGTGGCATCTACACGAGACAATTGCTCTTCAAGTAACGATTTAGCGGTTGCTTGCGAACGTGATAGTTCGGTTAAGCGGTCTAGTTGGCGTTTTTCTTCACGTAAATTAATACTTAATTCTTTTACTGCTAATTCTTCTTGTTGTGCTTGTAACTGAACTAGTTTTTGACCTTTACTTACTAAATCGCCATCATTGAAAAATATATCAGTCACATAGTCGTTTTGTGCACTGCGAATGAAGATCGCTTGATTCGCGCGCGCGCTGCCTATCGCTTCGATTAAAACGGCATTTTCTTCAGCCGTGACGGTATGTGCGACAACCTGGGTTGAACGGTCTCCAAAGTTGCTTTGCTCGCCTTGGCTTGAAGGTAAATATAAATAAATACATAACCCTAGCAAAAGGGTAATAATAAAAGGAAAAAGCGCTTTACCAGATTGTGTCGAATACATCATCGTGTTACCAGAAAATTAGTTGAGTGTAGTGTACAAAATTAGTACGTGCCCCGTATGTCAGGTATCTCATATATTTGTGCATTTGGCGTAAAAGTTAAAAGTTCAGCGTATTTGTTCCTTAATTGTTATGAGAAGAGAGGTGTAAGTATGAGTAAACAAACCAAGTGTCCGTATTGTTTAACGCTTAGAAAGATTGTTTTGGTCACAATTGTAATGTTTATTTTTTACTTTTCAGTGTATGGATAACAAAAACGCGATTTTAAAGGTACGGGCACAGGCTTCGCGACATGGTATTGAGTTTTTATTGGTCGGAGGCATTGGGCTTGTATTCATTATGCTGTTTAACCTGCTACGTCCCGGTGAGATTAGTATAGTGGAAATTTTTTTAGTCAGTAGCTGCCTTGCTGCTATATTTGTCGGCTTTTTAAAAACACAAGAGCCTTATTATAGCTTTACCTATACTAATCAGTTGCTTATATATCATCATAAAGTTGGGCATTGGCAATTAAAACGAGAAAACTTTCACCACAGTGGTGTCCCAAAAGTGGAACAAGGCTTAGAATACCTTGAGTTAAACGCAGTTGGTATTAAACTCAATAACATAGATGAATTTTTAACTCAGATTCACCCTCGAATTGCAGGGCGATTATTAATAGAACAACGTCATATATTTATGCAAGTTGTTCAAAAACATTGCAAAAATGGCAATTGCCCATCAGAATGGTTAGTTGAAGAGACGGACTACACTGCCCCTAGTGGTCAGCTTTACAAAGGATTGATTGCCATGTTTGCTAATCGTACGCAGCATTTGAGGCAATTGACAGGGTACGATTTATTGTTGCCTGCCAATGCACTTGATACTGATATTTGGCAATTCAGTGCAGATTTGAATCGTTGGAAATTAAACCCTAGTGAATTTATCAATACTCGTTTACAGAAAGATGTAAGTAATTAGGTGGCAGTAAGTAGGAAAAGGCTATGAGTCAAGAACGTTCTTTTATTAAAAGTGGTCGAAACACAATTATTCATAAAGATAAAAAACTCGACTTAGTAATTGTGAATGGCGAAAACCACCCACGTATAAAAGTGACACAAAATGGTCTTGAACCGTTTAAAGAAGATCTGCCAAAAAACCGTCGTGAAGCAAAAGAGCGTTACCTCGAAATGGTTTACATCACCAGCCCTGATGTTTTTGCAGAAGAAAAACGTCTATTGTTCATTCAAGCCCTTGATGGCCGAGAATATAAGATAGATTACAGTAAAATTGGCACTAAATTGTTTGTGCGTATTCATCAAGAAAGTTACTTATAATTTAGAGTGTTCTTGGCACTTTACTTGCTAGTTATCTTCTTATTTGGCCGTTGGTTATAAAGCCAACGTTGCATTTTAAGGTGGTAAACATGAGATTAGTGCCTCTTGTAGTTGTTGCATTAACGACACTCACAGCCTGTGGGGGCGGTGGGTCGAGTGACACAACACCAATCGCTGCGACAGTTAATGCTGGAGCTGATCAGCAAATTATTGAAAAAAGCGAGTTTACATTATTGGCTAAGGGCTCGCCTGCTGATGGAACATTTACGTGGCAACGAGTAAGTGGCCCTGTTGTAGAGGGGTTCCCAGCAGAAGGTGCTGAGCAAACTCTCACTGCCCCTGATATTAAGCGAGACTCAGAGCTCGTACTTAAAGTTAATTATCAAACGGGTGATGGTCAGTTAGTCAGTGATGAAGTAAGCATATTCATTACCTCTAATAACCAGCTGCCTGTTGCCGTGATCACGCAAACTGCACCGCAAGAACTGCCCTCGAAATACAATGATACTATTGTGCTCAGTGGTGAAGAGTCTGTCGATATTGATGAAAATGGTTCGATAGACAGTTATTTATGGACTCAGCTTTCGGGCCCAGATTTAACCGTTGATAGCTTTAATAATCAGACGATTAGCTTTACTCACCCACTGCTAGAATCAAACACGCCAATGACATGGCGACTAACAGTGACCGATGATGAAGGGGGCTCTGCAAGCTCTGAACAGTCATTTACGCTTAATAAAACCCTTGAAGTAATCATTGCTAACGCTGGGGAAGATCAGCAAGTTATAGAGTTTGATACCGTTACGCTTGATGCAAGTAACAGTGAAATTGTGACTGCAACCAAGCAGTGCTATTGGGAACAACTAACGGGTGAAATAGTCACCCTTGCAAATCAAAATCAATGTATCACCACATTCATTGCCCCTGATGTTGATACCGACACAGAACTTAGTTTTGAGGTTACCGTAACCGACAGTAAATCGCGCAGTGATACAGATACGGTAGTGATTGGTATCAGCCCTAAACCCCTCGGCCTTATAAATGATACGGGCATGAGCGATTGCTATAACAACACGCAAAAAATTAACTGCAAAAGTGACAACTTCCCAGCTCAAGATGCAGATTTAGGGCGTGACAGTGTTGCTAATCAACTTGATAAAGTAGGCCAAGGTGACTTGGCATTTGATTTTACAAAATTAAATGAATTTGCGGATGAGCTGCCAGACGACGCAGTAAACTTTAGTTGTGTACGCGATAACGTGACAGGCTTAATTTGGGAAGTAAAAGCGGCAAGTGCCACACTGCCACCGGCAACCACTAACCGTGCAGCAACAAATCATTACACGTGGTATTTAAATAGTAATAACGGGGTACAAACGGGCAGTGTTCAAGGTGCAGCAAACTCAACGTGCCCAAGTAACACTGCGTGTGGTTTACAAACGTATGTGAATGAAGTGAATGCGATTGATTTTTGCGGCGGCACTAATTGGCGTGTTCCCACCTATACCGAACTTCTTGGAATACTGGATTACGCTAAACAAGGTGAAGCAAGCTTACTCAACAGTGAGTTTTTTCCAAATCAGCCAAGCAATATTCAGCTAAGCGATGATGGCAACCCGTTTATGCCGTATTGGACATCACAAACCGCTGTGGATGGTACCAGTTTGTCGCAGGCATATATCATTGATATGAGTAGCGCAAACGACTTGGCCTACCCGAAAGGGAAAACCGCCTTTGTCCGCTTAGTAAGAACACCGGGAGAATAATATGCGTAAACTATCTTTCTATGCATCGGTTGCCTTACTGGCAACACAGCCTACATTTGCTATGGCGCAGGTTTGCTACGATGCGGTAACGCAAACGACCCCAGACAGCCGCTTTGTCATTAACGAAAATGGCACGGTAAGTGATGTAGAAACAGGCTTAATGTGGCAACGTTGTAGCTTTGGACAAACTTACAATAGTGCAACGGCAACATGTGAAGGCACCAGCCAGCAGCTAACCTGGGGTGAAGCATTACGCGGTGCAAAGAATACGCGTCTTGCCGGTTTTTCTGATTGGCATGTGCCTAATGTAAAAGAGTTAGCCAGCATTTTAGAGCATCGATGCGTGCAGCCGAGTATTAACGAAAGTGTCTTTCTTGCTACTAAGCTGCAAAATTACTGGAGCAGCACATCAGGAAAAGAGCGAACAGACCTTGCTTGGGTTTATCAGTTTGATAAAGGCATAAACAGTCTTCACGCTAAAGAATCCGATGTATTTCTGCGACTCGTACGTTATGAAAAATAATTTTTAATGATAGATAGCCGCGCGTTTTCAAGCGCGGTTTTTATGTCGGCCCCTTTAATTCCTTGGGCGATAAATTGCTGTGGATCGACAGCGCTTGCCTGTTCAGTCACTTGGTGTAGTTGTGTTATACATGCCACTGGCTTTTGTTCACTTATTTCTAACGCCTTGAGTACGGCGTTTAAACGCTCAGGACGACGCCATAAATCAAGTCGGTTAAAACAGCCTAGCAGTGCGTCACAATCCGGCTGCTTGTCAGTCAATATTGAACGATGAGCAACAGTGTTAAGAGCAACATCACGCACTTCATTTGGTAGACGGATCTGCTGTGCGATTGTGTGAATATCAGATTCTGTTAGCGAGAGTGTCACTTGGCTAAAAAGTAATGCTGTGTCTGTAATAGAGTGCTTGTTGGCATAATCAAAGCGCGCTTGCATCGTTTGATACAATGCATCACTCCACTGTGATTCTAACGTGGGGCTGATCACATGTAAGCCTCCAATTTTAAAGAGAGTATTTAAAAACTCTGCAAATGCGCCATCACTAAGAGATTTTTCGCATTCTAACCAAACTCGTTCCGCTGTGAGTGTTTCAAGCTCGCCTGCTTTTACCATCGCAATAAGCAAACGTTCTGTTTCTGGCGCAATAGAAAAGCCTAAGTAATGATAACGAGCAGCAAATCGGGCGACTCGTAAAATACGTAACGGATCTTCAGAAAACGCATCTGAAACATGGCGTAATAAACGGTTCTCGATATCGCTTTGCCCACCAAAAGGGTCAACTAATGTGCCATCTTCGGCTTGCGCTATCGCATTAACAGTTAGGTCTCGGCGGATTAAGTCTTGTTCTAAAGTGACATCGGGCGTGAAATCGCAGATAAATCCCGTATAACCTTGGCCTTGTTTCCGCTCAGTTCGGGCAAGTGCATATTCTTCTTTTGTTTTTGGGTGCAAAAAAACAGGAAAGTCTTTGCCGACTTGTTGGTAGCCTTGTTTAATTAGTTGCTCGGGAGTTGCACCTACGACAACGTAGTCGCGTTCTTTTACTTCACGACCTAACAGTGCGTCTCTTACAGCGCCACCGACCAAATAAACCTGCATAGTACACCTATTATTTTTACCTTTTCGGTATTTTACGTTATTTGCCAGCGATACCCAAACTCCAAAAAATAGGCGCTTTATTCGGGGCCGTGTTTTTTATCTTAAAGTAATTTTAGTATAACGTACGAACAAGGTTTTAAGTCGCGTAGTTTTTTGCCATTATAGGCCGTGATTTTAAACGCAAGGAACATCACGGTGTATTTAAGCTATTTTGGCTTGTCAGAAAAACCTTTTTCGATTGCCCCTAATCCTGAATATTTATTTCTTAGTGAGCGTCATAAAGAGGCCTTAGCGCACCTTACTTATGGACTAGGTGAAGCCGGCGGTTTTGTACTTTTAACCGGCGAAGTGGGAACAGGTAAAACAACATTAACCAGAAGTCTGCAAGAGCAGTTACCTGAAAACACGCAAGTCGCACAAATTCACAACCCGGCATTGTCTCAACTTGAATTGCTTGCCAGTATTTGCGACGAACTTAAGATTGACTATGACAGCGAAAATGCCACATTAAAAACCTTAACAGATGTGATTAAAAAGCATCTTGAGGCGAATAATTTAGCAGGCGGTCATACCATCTTAATTATCGATGAAGCACAATTGCTGGCTCCCGATGTGCTTGAGCAATTACGCTTATTGACGAATATAGAAACAGATCATAAAAAGTTACTACAAATAGTGTTAGTTGGGCAGCCTGAGCTACAAGAGCTATTAAAACGCACCGAACTTAGACAACTTGCTCAACGTATAACGGCGCGTTACCACTTATTACCGCTTAGCGAAGGCCAAGTGTTTGCTTATGTTAAACACCGTTTACTCAAAGCTGGCACTGAACAAGCGCTCTTTTCTGCTGATGCCTTAAAAGCGATTTACCAAGTAACAGAAGGGGTGCCAAGGCTTATTAATTTATTGTGTGAGCGCTGCTTAGTCGGGGCTTTTTCACAGCAAAAGCTGAGCATTGATAGTGAGCTTGTCATGCGCTCAGCAGTTGAAGCTTTACCGCCAAGCAGTGCGCCTATTTCGTCAACTGCGAACAAAGAGCCAAGTTATGTTTGGCTTTATCCTGTTTCATTTTTAGCCGTATTGGGTATGGGTATTGGTTTATCTTACCTAATATAACGAGTGATCATTTATGTCATTACTTTTAGATGCAATTAAACAATCTGGTCAACACGAGCAAACAGCGATTGATCATGACCACGCTGCTCTGCAGCTTAAACAACAACAAGAATTAACCCGTTATCGCCGTCTTGCTTTTTCGTTTGGGTTATTACTAGCGGTTATTTTAACGCTGATGGCAGGCTTTTCTATTGGTAAATGGCTGCAAAAAAATGAACCTTTTGCGCAAAAGCAAGTTACTAGTAACAGTGCTGAAGAGACACAAAGTTCTTCACAAGCAACAGAGACTTTAGCGGCAACAGATACAAATAATGTACCTGTGACAGAGGAAGCACCCGCAACAGCTGTTCCGCAAGCTGCCAATACACAGGCTAATCCACCTGTTAACAATACTGCGAATAATGTGGGCCAAGTGCCTGTTACAGTCGCACCTCAGCAGCAAATGATGCAGCAAGTTCCTGTGCAAGGGCAGCAATATCAATGGGTACAAGTACCCGTTAATACCGTGCCTGTTTATGCTAATCAAGGTTATCAAGGGCAACCTGTTTATCAACAGCCTGTGTATCAAAATCAGCCAATTTATCAGCCTCAGCAACCGCAATTTTCGCAGCCAATGCAAATGCAACAAATGACACCGCAGCAAATGAGCAGTCGAGACATTGACATGAGCAAATACAAGGTGCTGGGTAAGCCGCTAAATGATCAAAGCCCATCGCAAGTCAACCAAACCGTGGTTGATGACGAATTTAACGACGTGCCTAATAACTTAAAAAGTGCCTTCGAGAGAGCAGTGCAAGATGTCGATAATAAGCATGTGGCTGATATAACGCGCAGTACTAAAAACTCATCATACGCAGAGCCTGTCGAACTGCTGCCTGACTCGCTGCAAAGCTTGATCCCAACTATTAAGTATCAGGCGCATATTTATGCCTCTGAAGCCTCTAAACGTTGGATAAAGATAAATGGTCGTGAATTGTATGAAGGCGATAATATTGGCGTACTCAATGTGATAGAAATCACACCTGAGCAAAGTTTATTTAGTTACGACGGTTACGAGTTTACGTTAAAGGCACTGCAAGACTGGCCTGAGTAGCCAGTCTTATATTTAAAAATAGTGGTTATGGCAAAATTGAGTTTTTGAAGAAGCGGATCAGATCGACATTAAAGTCATTGGGTCTGACTGCTGCTTCTAAGCTATCGTGACAACGGTTATTTGCTAAATCAATATCTTGCACTTCGGTATAGTGTGCATGCTTGGCGTTATAAAACACTTTTACCACGGGTTTTAATGGGCTGCTTGGGTTACTTCGTGTAACCACGGCAAGCTTTTGGCTTTCAAGTTTCACCAAGGTGCCGACAGGGTGAATACCGATACATTGAATAAATTTCGTCACAAGGTCGCCATCAAAACTATCTGGGCAGCCATCTTTTAGAATTTTAAATGCTTTAATTGGCTCCATACCGGCTTTATAGACTCGCTCTGCGGTGAGTGCGTCATATACATCAACAATCGACGCCATACGAACGTACAGGCTTAATTCATCACCATGCTTACCGAATGGGTAGCCGCTGCCATCTAATCGCTCATGATGGAAACCCGCAATTTCAACTGCGATGCCACTGAGGCCTGATTGTTCTAATATTTCTTTGCTGAAACGGGCATGGTCTTGAATGATTTGATATTCTTCGTCTGTTAACTTGCCTGGCTTATTGAGTATTTCATCAGGTATTTTTATTTTGCCAATATCATGCAATAGGGCACCTGTCGCTATTTCTTGAATGATGCTTTTATCGATGCCTAAGTGTTTGGCAAAAATACTAATAAGAATTGAAACGTTAATTGAGTGTTCGAGTAAATAGGCGTCTTTTTCGCGCATTCTGGTAATGCAGGCAAGGGCATCTTGATTACGGAAAACGGAGTCCATAAAGCCACTGGCCAATTCTTGAAATGGCGCAATATCAATTTTATTACCAGTACGAATATCATTAAATGCTTTGCTTTGGAGTGATTTTGCTTCGTTGTATAAACTATTCGCTTTGGCCATTTCTGCAGACACGCTATGCGATGTATGCCAAGGGTTATGGGCGACGGTTTGCGGCTCTGGCGGCGAAGTGTTTTGCTGCTCTTCCACTTTATTGTCACTGCTCATTGTGAGCGTTTTATCGGGGTCGATAACGACTTCTAAGATACCCGCTTTAGCTAGTTTATCGATACCTCCCTGAGTCTTCACCCATCCTTGGTTTTTAATGCGGATTTTGCCTGTCTGTTTTGTAACGCTTTGTACAAACATACCGGGCTTAAGTTGATCAATAGGGAGAGTTTTCAAGGCCTTTACTTCAAGTTAAATACATTACCTTTAACCTAGCAGATAATTTGTCTTCTAGTAAATAATAATAAAGGTGATAATTTTGAAATTGGTGCAGCTTTTCGTCTATAAAGTGGTTGTTTTTCTTAATGTTAGGCTATTTTATCTGGGTATAAAAAAGCCCCTGTTAGGTACAGGGGCTTTTAGATTTTATAACAGCAAAGTTAGTTAACTTTTATGCGCTGTTTACTCATCGTCTTCAACAAGCGTCATCAGTGATGTATTACCACCTGACGCTGTTGTATCGATACTGATTGTTTTTTCAGTCAGTAAGCGCTTGATTAGCGTATCGTAGTACTCAGAGCTAATCACTGGCAGAATCGCCCCTTTACGTTGTGCTAACTGTTGGCTGAAATAGCCTAAACGTGATGAGCGAGCTGCTACAACCGCACCGGCAAGGTGAGGGTGTGCCAAGATAGCTTGTAACTGGTTAGGCTTAGCAACTTGGAATACACCTTCGGCGATACCTGTTGAAATAAACTTGTCTTTGAAAGCAACCGCTTCTTCGTAGAACAGTTCAGATGCAACGGTGATGACAGTATTACCCGCAGCAAGTGCTGTGATAATTGAAATCGCCCAGAAGTTAAATGAAGTACTCTTATCGGCATAACACACAACACAACCACGAGGCTCAAGGTGAAGCGTATTAGATTCACCTGTTGGTCCAGGTAATACAGTGTGTTTACGCATGTGCTTTTCAAGGCGGTTAAGCTGCGCACGTGCATCGGCTAATGTTAATGCTAAGTCATCAGCAAGCTCGTCGATAATTTCGACAGTAGCGACTTTTGCTAACAACTGACGTACCGCAGAAACGCGGTCGTTTAACGGTGTTGCACGCCAGATTTTTTCATCGCGTAATGAGTTTTCCATTAGCTTAGCAACTTGCTCAGCCGCACCTGAATAATGGTGAGTGTCTAGCTCATCAGGTGATAGGTTCGTCATTTGTACGTTATCAGGTGACGCTTTTTCTTTCACAAGACGTTGTAAGTAGTTAGGACCACCTGCTTTAGGGCCAGTACCTGAAAGGCCACGACCACCAAATGGTTGCACACCAACAATTGCACCAATCATGTTACGGTTTACGTACACATTACCTGCACGAGACATTTTTGCTAAGTATTCACAACGCTCTTCAATACGTGAGTGAATACCCATTGTTAGACCGAAGCCTGTGCCATTGATTTGATCAATCACATTATCAAGCTCTGAGCCTTTGAAACGAATAATGTGCACACATGGACCAAATACTTCGCGTTTAAGTACTGAAAGGTCTTTAATTTCATATAAACGCGGTGCGAAGAAATAAGCGCCATTTTCGTTGTTATCAGGAATAGCACACTCGTAATGAAGTGTTGCATTACCTTTTAAGTATTCAACGTGTTCGTTTAAGTTTTTCAGTGCTTTTTCGTCAATTACAGGACCAATGTCAGTCGAAAGTAATGAAGGGTCGCCAACATGAAGCTCTTTTAATGCGCCTTTGATCATCTCAATGATGCCATCAGCAATATCTTCTTGTAAGAATAAAACACGTAATGCAGAACAACGTTGACCCGCACTTTGGAAGCCAGAGCTGATCACATCATCAACAACTTGCTCAGGAAGCGCTGTTGAGTCAACGATCATACAGTTTTGACCACCTGTTTCTGCAATTAACGGCACTTGAATGTCGTTACGTGCAGCCAGTGTTTGCGAGATGATTGTGCCTGTTTCAGTTGAACCTGTGAACATCACAGCTTGAATACGCTCATCAGGTACAATTGTCTTACCTACTTCGCTACCACGTGCAATAACAGGCTGTACAACATGCTCAGGTAAGCCAACAGATAACATAAGGTCAATTGTACGAAGCGCAATTAAACTTGTTTGCTCAGCTGGTTTTGCAATCACCGTGTTACCCGTTACGATAGCAGCAGCAACTTGGCCTAAGAAGATAGCAAGCGGGAAGTTCCATGGGCTGATACATAAGATCACGCCACGCGCTTCAAAACGCTCATCTTCAGATAACTCTTCAGCACGAGCAGCGTAATAACGGCAGAAATCAACGGCTTCACGCACTTCATCAATGCCATCTTGCGCCACTTTACCCGCTTCTTTAATACAAAGAGCGACGAGTTCATCGTGGTGACGCTCTAAAATATCAGCGATGCGGCGAAGTAAGTTAGCACGTTCTTTAACCGGTGTTTGTGACCATGATTCAAACGCTTTTTCAGCATTTTCAAGAAGCGCAGTCATCTCGTCAGATGATTGTAGTTTCACATGACCAATGATTTCTTTGTGGTTCGCAGGGTTTTTAACTGCAATTGAACCTTCTGGTACATCATTTAACTCAATGCGATTTTCTGCAAACCAGGTGTCTAGGTTTTCTTTAAATGGTGTAATGGCATTGATGTCAGTTAAATCCATGCCTTTTGAGTTCGCTCGCTCGTCACCGTATAAATCGATAGGCATCTTGATTTGCGTGTTGTACTTATTACGCAGCCCTTGCAGTGTTTCAACTGGGTCAGGTAACAGTGCTTCAACTGGTTGAGTGGTATCAACAATCGCGTTAACAAACGATGAGTTAGCGCCGTTTTCTAATAAACGACGTACTAAGTATGCAAGTAAGTCTTCATGCTGACCTACGGGTGCGTATACACGACACTGAATTTTTTCTTGTTCAACGATTTGGTCGAACAGTGATTCACCCATACCGTGTAAACGTTGGAATTCGAAGCCTTCGTGATCGCCTTTTGCAACTTCTAAAATCGTCGCTGCTGTATAAGCATTGTGTGTTGCAAATTGCGGATATAGAACATCGCGTGCTTCAAGCAGTTTAATCGCACAGGCTTTGTATGATACGTCGGTAGTCGCTTTACGGGTAAATACAGGGTAGTGATCTAAACCATCTTGTTGTGTGGTTTTGATTTCGGTATCCCAGTATGCGCCTTTTACAAGACGAACCATTAATTTGCGGCCAACACGGCGTGCAAGGTCTGCAACCCACTCAACAACGAAAATAGCGCGTTTTTGGTAGGCTTGAACTGCTAAACCGAAACCTTGCCAGTTACCCAATTCTTCATCACTGAATACCGCTTCGATAATATCTAAAGAGATATCTAAACGGTCAGCTTCTTCAGCATCAACCGTAAAGCCGATATCGTAGCTTTTAGCTGCAAGTGCTAGTTCTTTTAGTTTTGGTACGATTTCAGCCATAACACGTTCACGATGCGTGAACTCGTAACGTGGATGAATCGCAGAAATTTTCACTGAAATACCCGGGCTCTTTATTGGGCCACGACCATTTGCAGCTTTACCAATTGCGTGAATGGCTGTCATGTAGCTTTGGAAATAACGCTCAGCATCTTTCATGGTGCGCGCGCCTTCACCTAGCATATCGTATGAGTATACGTAGCCTTTTTGTTCTTTATCAGCAGCACGTTCAATTGCTTCGTCAATGGTACGACCCATTACGAACTGCTTACCCATGATCTTCATCGCGAAGTTCACAGATTTACGAATAACCGGTTCACCTAAACGACCAATGGTTTTCTTAAGCACACCAAATTGTTGCTCTTTAGATTTGTCGCTGTAGTTAACCATTTTACCCGTTACTAACAGACCCCAAGATGAGGCGTTTACGAATAAAGAGTCACTGCTACCTAAATGCGAACTCCAATCACCCTTGGCAAGCTTGTCACGGATAAGCGAGTCTTGCGTTGCCTTATCAGGAACACGTAGTAATGCTTCTGCTAAACACATTAAAACAACGCCTTCTTCACTCGATAGTGAGAATTCGTTTAACAGTGCATCGACACCGCTTTGACCATCTTGGTCGCGACGGATATTTAAAACCATTTGACGAGCACGTTCCCACGCTCGGCTACGGGCTTTAACGCCTACTTCAGCCAAAGGCAAAATGTGATCGATAACCGCATTTTCATCTATACGGTAAAAGTCGCGGATCTTTTGTCTAATTGGACATTCAGTTGTCAAATCGCCATTAAATAGCATATGTAACCCTCTGGTATGTGGAGTCTAGAAATAAACTAAAAGTATTTCTTACCATTGATATAATCCGTGCATTCTAATTAAAATCCAGCAGAATATGCTGGTTATATTTTTCGATTTACGATAATTTACAGGGCATACCGTTAACTTAGCCGCATAAAATTCTGTTATGACTAACCCGAATAGATTACGCATGTTAGATCGTATCGATTTAGCAATTTTAGACGCTCTGCAAAAAAATGGCAGAATATCGAACGTAAACCTGGCAAAACAGGTCAATTTGAGTCCGAGTCCATGCCTTGACCGTGTTAAGCGCTTAGAGCAAGAGGGCTACATTGAGGGGTATTATGCAAAGTTAAGCGAAGCCAAGCTTAATCAAAGTTTGTTGGCTCATGTGCAAGTGTCGTTAGTGACCTCAAATACCTCAGTGTTTAAAGTGTTCAGAGAATATATTTTAAATATTCCACAAGTGGTCGAGTGCGACATGGTGGCAGGCGGATACGATTACCTATTAAAAGTGCGAGTCTCTGATATGGACGAATATCGCCAAGTTTTGGGTGATTTGGTTGATATTCCCGGTGTTGGTACGCACCACACCTATATGGTGATCGAAAAGATAAAACAAGATAGCGGTTTAAGATTCGATATCTAAACAAAAAAAGCACCAAACGGTGCTTTTTTTATGAAGATTTTTTGCTGGGTTATACCCACTCGCTTAATTAATCCCTAAAAATGATTAACTATTATTGCGAGTTGCTATTATTACGCCCAACCATCATAACGTTTACGGCGTGAAAGCATAATCGTTAAAATAATACCAAGTAATAAACCAATAAATGCAATAGCGCCGCCGTAAGTTAATAGTTGGCGTTTTTCTTTGGCACTGGCTAATTGTTTCACGTTGCGCTCAGATTCTATGGTACTTTTTAGTTTTTCAATTTGTTCGCTTAGCGCTTGGTTTTGCTCAGTGAGGGTTCTGTTTTGTTCTTGTAATTGCGGTAGTTCAATTTCTGCTTGGCGTAATTGCTCTTGCATCAAGGTCATGTCGTTATTCAGAGCTTGAAATTGCTGATGGATACCGGCGTTCTCGCTGATAAACTTCGTTTCTACCCAGCCTTCGCGGTCTTTGTCGTCGCGAATTTTAAAATAACCATTATCTTCTTCTGATAACAAGGTAATTTGAGTACCTGCATCAACTGACCCCAAAATACGGTAGTTTTTACTCGGGCCTGAATGCATAAAGGTATAGAGGTTGTCGACTATGTATGCGGTGTTTCCGTTGTCGCTTGTAGGCGCTTCTTCTGCATAGCTAATGAAAGTGGCGGCTGATAGGAGCAGCCCAAAAATACACTGTTTTAACATCAATCTACCTTGTTAATGTAACCTTGCCCAAAAATGGTCAAATTTTTAAATACGTAATGTATAGAGATAGTAGGGATTTCAACTATTAATAGCAAGGCTGATATTGTAATCCAAGACAGGGTTTGAGGGTAAAAATCAGGAAAAAGTTTGCATTAAGTAGCTGCTTTGTTTATTTTGAGCACTTATTTATTTTAAATGTACTCCGCAAAACGAATGGATACTGAGATAGAACTGAAGTTTTTGGTGTCAGATGCCGTTGTTCCACTGATCCCCGCATTAATTACTCAATTTGCAAAAACCGTTACAAATAAACCGTCACGCAGCTTACAAAATGCTTACTATGATACGCCAAGTCGTGAGTTACGCGCACTGGATATTGGTTTGCGTACCCGCTGCTGTGATAACCAGTGCGAGCAAACGATTAAACTCGCTGGCGAAGTTGTAGGTGGATTACATCAACGCCCAGAATATAACTTACCTTTAGAAGGTGGTCGCCCAGATTTAATGGCTTTTGATGCCACAATTTGGCCGCATGGCATGCAAGTTAATGCGATTGCCGACAACCTGTATCCTATTTTTAGTACTAACTTTATTCGTCGCACGTGGTTAATCGAAACCAACAGTGGAGCTAAAATTGAGGTTGTACTTGATAAAGGTGAAATTGCAGCGTCAGGTAAAGTTGAGCTGATCTCTGAGCTTGAAGTGGAATTAATTGAAGGCAGTCGCCACGAGTTATTTGCCCTTGCAGATAAACTGGTTAGCGAATGTAATGTGCGTCTTGGGCTATATTCGAAAGCTGCACGAGGTTATGGCTTAGCTGATAACATCCCACTAAAAGCAAGTAAATCGATTGGGTTTGTGCCTCTTAAAAAAGAGGCCACACAAGAACAAGCTTTGGTCGCAGGGATAAATTACGCGATTCGCTTTGTACAAAAGCATGAAGCCTGTTACTTCATCAAGCCGAGCTTAAAAACCTTAAAACGAGTCACTGATGGCATTCGATTAATTCGCCACACCTTTTGGCTGTTCGATGATATTGTTAGTAAGGATGATACAGAGTCATTACGTACTGAGTTAAAGTGGTTGCTGAGTGAGTTGGCGTGGGTAGAAAACGCCATTCAGTTAAAAACCTATACCTCAAAACGTCACGCCTATTATAAAAAAATTAATAGCGCACCAGAGCTAACTCAAGTGATTAACGACCTAAAAGAGCTTCAGCCGAGTATTGACGATGTAAAAGCGTTATTTCACAGCACCCGTTACAACCGTTTGCTGTTGCAATTGACCACCTGGTTGATTGAAAAGCAATGGCGTAAGTCGTGGGGGCAGGCAGAGTTCCAAGCTGCAGAAAAACCAGTAGCAGATATAGCCAAGCGCTTATTTGCAAAAGATTGGCACGATATGCATGAGCTTATTCCTGAACAACAAGCACTGAGTGATAAAGACTATTTATCGTTGCGTACTCGTCTAGAAAACTCTCTTTTAAGTGGTAACTGTTTGGGGGCATTATTCAATAAAGACGACAGAAGCGAGTTTCGTATTCCTTGGTTAGATATTTCGCATGGTATTTACGAGCTCAGTACTCTTGAGTATTTAAAGCAGTTGTGTGCAGGACAAGACGATCAGGAATTAGCAAAGATTCAAACGTGGCTTGAGCAAAAGTCAGAATTTTTAGTGAGCGCCATGGAACAAAGTCGTCATGCCTCATTCAATACTGATCCCTACTGGTTATAAATTTGTGAATCGTTGGCTATTCATTGGGTTAGCGTGGTTTAGTTGTTCAACTGTCGCGACCCCAATAGAATGGCATACTTACAAGCAGCAAGAAGGTATAAAGGTCACGTATCAAAAACATGACAGTGGCATTATCGAAATTAATGCATCTGTGGTTGTTGAAGATACCAAGGCAGATGACTTTATGGCCTTACTTAGCGATACCGACAACGCGCCAAATTGGCTCGAAAATGTTCAAAGTGTAACCTTAATAGAGCGGCTTAGCCCCGCAGAGACGCTCGTTTATACGCGCTTTAACTCGCCTTGGCCGGTTTCTGATCGTGATTTAGTGAGCTACTCTTGCTATCACACCTTAAGCGATAATAAAACCGAGCTTAAAATTACCAGCCAGCCCTACGTTAAACCTTTGGTAAAAGGGGTGGTGCGTATTAAAGAGCTCGCCGCTTATTGGCGCTTAGAGCAACAGCAAAATAACTTATTGATTACTCACCAAGCGTATGCAGACCCAAGCGGTGCTATTCCGCATTGGTTAAGTAATAAAGTATCTTTAAAAAGTGTGTTTAAGTCATTACAAGCATTGCGTGAACAGCTAAAAAAGAATGCGTTTTCACGGACAAATCCCCCAAGTGTGCCAGGAAAGTGCTTATCTTAGTAAAGCGAAGATGACATTTTAGGTATTTATGAATATTATCTGCGAAGTTTATTCGTACTAGGAACAGCATGAAAGAACCCAAAATCCCCTTGGTCAATAAACCCAACGGCATTGGTATTGGACGTATTTTAAAAGCCACAAGGTGCTCAATTAAAGGTTTTAAGGCCGCATTTAAAGAAGAGTCAGCTTTTCGCTCAGAAATTTATTTAGGGGTGTGTTTATTACCGTTATCGGTTTTTCTGGCGCAGTCACTGACTCATTGGCTCGTGTTGTTTATTCCGTATTTATTACTGTTGATTGTTGAACTACTCAATTCGGCCATCGAAGCGCTGACTGACAGAGTGGGGATTGAATATCATGTACTGTCTGGGCGCGCAAAGGATATGGCCTCGGCAGCGGTGACCTTGTCATTGGTTATTTTAGCACTGGTTTGGCTGGTGGCGATGTATGAAAAGATAATGACGTTACTGTAATTAATACCAATCGCAATAATACTTAATCATTTTGAGTGATGAAACCAGTCGCTATCTGCGTTAATAATATCTGATTTACGACTGCATGGATGCAGGAGGTAGAGCAATGCAGGAGCAATTGCAGAGAACAACTAAATAACTAAATTTTTGCCTTGTTATCAACGCGGTTTTATTGCCTTAAAGTAGATCCCTTAATTAAGCGCAATGGTATAAAAATTTAGAGTAAAAAATTAAACACAAAAAAAGCGCCAAAATGGCGCTTTTTCAGTCTGTATACCCTATTACAGGCCAGCAGCTGCGCGAAGTGCGTCTGCTTTGTCTGTACGCTCCCAAGGGAACTCTTCACGACCGAAGTGACCATAAGCGGCAGTCGGTTGATAGATAGGACGCTCAAGATCAAGCATTTGGATTAAGCCGTAAGGGCGTAGGTCGAAGTGCTCACGCACTAATTCGATTAGACGTGCTTCTTCTAATTTACCTGTACCAAATGTCTCGATGCTGATAGATGTTGGCTCTGCAACACCGATAGCGTAAGAAACTTGAAGTTCACACTTGTCAGCAAGACCCGCAGCAACCATGTTTTTAGCAACGTAACGTGCCGCGTATGCAGCGCTACGGTCAACTTTTGATGGATCTTTACCTGAGAAAGCACCACCACCGTGACGCGCCATACCACCGTATGTATCAACGATGATTTTACGGCCAGTCAGACCACAGTCACCCATTGGACCACCGATAACGAAACGGCCAGTTGGGTTGATGAAGAATTTCGTTGCGCTAGAGATAAGCTCTGCTGGAAGAACCGGCTTAATGATGGTTTCCATTACCGCTTCTACTAGGTCGTTTTGTGAGATTGAATCACAGTGTTGCGTTGAAAGAACAACAGCATCAATACCTACCGGCTTACCATTTTCATATGCAAATGTTACTTGTGATTTTGCATCTGGGCGTAACCAGTTAAGCTCACCGCTTTTACGAACTTGCGCTTGACGCTGAACTAAACGGTGTGAATACGTGATTGGTGCAGGCATTAAAACGTCTGTTTCGTTACATGCATAACCAAACATTAAACCTTGGTCACCCGCGCCTTGGTCTTCTGGACGTGCACGGTCAACACCTTGGTTGATGTCTGGAGATTGTTTACCGATAGTGTTTAGGATTGCGCACGAGTCAGCATCAAAACCCATGTCTGAATGCGTGTAACCGATTTCACGTACAGTTTTACGTGTAATTTCTTCGATATCAACCCACGCGCTAGTAGTGATTTCACCACCCACCATAACCATACCAGTTTTAACGTAAGTCTCACATGCAACACGGGCATGAGAATCTTGCTCTAAGATAGCATCTAGAACCGCGTCAGAGATTTGGTCCGCGATTTTATCCGGATGACCTTCAGATACAGATTCAGAAGTAAATAAATGTTTTGCCATTGTATTTCTGCTCACAAATATTGCGCTTCACTAACGTCGGTAATAGCGCTAAAAAATTAAGGGGCGTATTTTATCTAAAACAATTATGTTTGCATAGTTATTTTACGCCTAGACGTCTATTTTAAATTACTAATAACATTTCGTTCTTAATAAACAGTGGTAATAGACCCATTTAATACGGATTTTTAATTGCACTGCACCCATACAATAAGTAAGAATGGGGCTTAACAAACAACCAGCGCAAATACATTAAAGGTAGGAGAATTCATGCCATCTCGCAAAGAACTTGCAAATGCTATTCGCGTCTTATCAATGGACGCAGTACAACAGGCCAACTCTGGCCACCCTGGAGCCCCTATGGGCATGGCAGATATCGCAGAAGTACTATGGCGCGATTATCTAAAGCACAACCCGACGAACCCAGAGTGGGCAGACCGTGATCGCTTTATTCTTTCAAATGGCCACGGTTCGATGCTGATTTATTCTCTACTACATTTAAGTGGTTACGACTTACCACTTGAAGAAATTAAAAACTTCCGTCAAATGCATTCAAAAACACCAGGGCATCCAGAGTATGGCTATGCACCAGGTATTGAGACCACTACGGGCCCATTAGGCCAAGGGATCACAAATGCGGTAGGTATGGCAATTGCTGAAAAAGCGCTTGCTGCTCAATTTAACCGTGAAGGCCACGACATCGTTGATCACTTTACCTACGCGTTTATGGGTGATGGCTGTTTAATGGAAGGTATCTCTCACGAAGCCTGTTCATTAGCGGGCACATTAGGCCTGGGTAAACTTGTTGCGTTTTGGGATGACAATGGCATCTCTATCGACGGTGAAGTAGAAGGTTGGTTCAGCGACGACACACCTGCACGTTTTAAAGCATATGGCTGGCACGTGGTGAGTGATGTTGATGGCCATAACCCAGAGGCCATCCGCGCAGCAATAGAAGAAGCACGTAGTATTACCGACAAGCCATCATTAATTTGTTGTAAAACAGTGATTGGTTACGGTTCACCTAATAAGTCGGGTAGTCATGACTGTCATGGTGCTCCACTTGGTCATGATGAGATCAAAGCGGCACGTGAATTCTTAGGCTGGACAGGCGAAGCATTTGAAATCCCCGCTGATATCTACAGCGAATGGGACGCAAAAGAAAAGGGCCAACAGCTAGAATCAAACTGGGACGAAAAGTTTGCGGCATACGCAAATGCACACCCAGAGCTAGCAGCAGAATTTAAGCGTCGTACAAATGGCGAATTGCCAGCAGATTGGGCTGAAAAGTCACAAGCGTACATCGAAGAGCTGCAAGCAAACCCTGCAAACCCTGCAACACGTAAAGCTTCACAAAATGCACTGAATGCATTTGGTCCATTATTACCAGAGTTTATGGGCGGCTCAGCTGACCTTGCTGGTTCAAATTTAACAATTTGGGATGGTTCAAAAGGCGTAACAGCAGACGACGCAAGCGGTAACTACATCTACTACGGTGTACGTGAGTTTGGTATGTCGGCAATTATGAATGGTATTGCACTGCACAAAGGCTTTATTCCTTACGGCGCAACATTCTTAATGTTTATGGAATACGCGCGTAATGCGGTACGCATGGCTGCATTAATGAAGCAACCAAGCATTTTTGTATACACGCACGATTCAATTGGTCTGGGTGAAGATGGCCCTACGCACCAACCAGTAGAGCAAATTGCAAGCATGCGTTTAACGCCTAACCTTGTTAACTGGCGTCCGTGTGACCAAGTTGAGTCTGCAATTGCATGGCAACAAGCGATTGAGCGTAAAGATGGCCCAACGTCATTGATCTTCACACGTCAAGGTCTTGAGCAACAAACGCGTACTGCACAACAGTTAAGCGATGTGAAAAAAGGTGGTTACGTACTGAGTTGCGATGGTGAGCCTGAGCTTATCCTTATTGCAACGGGCTCAGAAGTACAGCTTGCACAAGACGCCGCTGCAGAGCTTCGTTCACAAGGCAAAAAAGTACGTGTGGTTTCTATGCCTTCAACTGACTTGTTTGATGAGCAAGACGCAGCCTACAAAGAAAGCGTATTACCAGCAAGCGTAACACGCCGCGTAGCTATCGAAGCGGGCATTACAGACTACTGGTACAAATACGTAGGCCTAAATGGCGCAGTAGTAGGTATGACGACATTTGGTGAGTCAGCACCTGCTGGTGAGTTATTCAAGCACTTTGGTTTCACGGTTGAAAACATCGTAAACAAAGCAAACGCTTTGTTCTAAGCTTTAGTCGCTAAAATTTAAAAGCCCGCGCGGTCTTAGCACTGCGCGGGCTTTTTTATGGATTTTTGCTGCCAGTCAAAAGATTCGATACATACCCGACAGATCAGCAATAATTATCACTGCTACTTGGGTACTTAATACCGTAGGGGGCGTTATTAGTGTTTTGGTGAACACATAGGCACTCTCTTTGTTTTTTTAATTGCTCAGTGTATAAAAGATAATAAAAAATCAGCTCACATATAGAGGTTAATTGAATAATCTTCAGTTGCTGCTTACTTAAAATTCGGGCAGGCTGAAATAAAGAAGATTATAAAACATAACAGGAGTGAGTATGACTCAGTTTGACAGTGTAAGTGTTGTAAAAAAAGCGAATGTCTATTTTGATGGTAAAGTTTCGAGCCGTGTTGTACTTTTTGCCGATGGCAGTACTAAAACATTAGGTTTTATGCAACCAGGAGAATTTGAGTTTGGCACAAATCAAAAAGAGCACATGGAGTTACTTGCGGGAGAGTGGCAAGTGTTACTGCCAGGCGAAACTGAGTGGCAAGCCATGAAGGCTGGAGATTCGTTTAATGTAGACGCCAATGTTACCTTTCGCGTAAAGGTAACTGACTTTGCTGATTATTGTTGCTCGTACACTTAATGAGCAGTTGATAACCTTTCTATAAAGCCCGTGTAATACGGGCTTTTGCATATTTTATCCGCAGAGCATGATCTAAATCATGTGTGGTTACAATCAATTACTAATTATCTTTGATTTTCGCTTGTGTTAATTCAAATCGCCCCCAATACTAACTATGAGGTAACAAGAAAAAAGGATACCCTATGAAGATTAATATTTCTGGTCATCATGTTGACGTTACTGAGGCTGTTAGAGCTCATATCAACGAGAAATTCTCAAAAATTGCTAGCCATTTTCCATCGTTAATATCTCTCGATATTATTCTTTCAAAAGAACATCACAAGTATCAAGCTGAGATCAGCACTATTTATGAAGGTGCACGTTTATCAGTTAAAGGAGAAGATGAAGTGATGTACCCAGCACTTGCAAATGCAGCTAAAAAACTCGATGCATCGCTAAAACATCGTAAAGGGCAAATGAAAGCTAAACTACATGAAAAACCGGTGAGCACAACGCCGGAAATCGCCCATGAGATTATTCAAGAAATGAATTTAAGCTAATAAATTAGACGCTAAGTGTTAGCCACAAAAATTTAGCGCAAAACCTCGAACAAGAGAAAGCCAAACATAAATATGTTTGGCTTTTTTGGTTTTATAAACTGACAACTTAATCTTAGAACTCAGAAGCGAGGAGTGTCTTCCAATCTCATCTAAAACGCTGTAAGTTGCTTGTAACTAAGAATAAAACACATAAAGCATATGCAATCAGCAGTATCACATTGGCAATCTAAACTTAATGCACTTGGCCCTGGCATATTAATGGCCACAGCGGCGATTGGTGGCTCACATTTGGTGGCGTCGACGCAGGCTGGCTCGTTATTTGGCTGGCAACTATTTTGGCTAATCATTGTTGTGAATGTACTTAAGTACCCATTCTTTCGATTTGGTATGGAATACACCCTTGCAACTAAACAAAGTTTAGTTGAGGGCTACAAGCAAAAAGGGCCGGGTTACTTTTACAGTTTTATTGCGTTAAATATTGTGGCAGCAATAGTGAATACCGCAGGGGTACTACTTTTAACAGCCAGCCTATTACATTACGCACTGCCGGTCACCATTTCGGTGACCTTGTTGTGTTGGATTATTTTGGCTGTCTGTTTACTTATTTTGTTGTTGGGGCATTTTAAGGCGCTCGATAACGTGTCTAAAATCATTATGGTGCTGCTTACTGTTACAACTGTGGCTGCTTTGGTGGTGGCAATTAATAATGGTCTTATGGCTCCAGTTGACTACGTGGGCCCGTCGCCGTATGAGCTTGCAATGCTAGGGTTTATGGTGGCGCTAATGGGCTGGATGCCAGCTCCTATTGAAATCTCAGCGATTAGTTCACTTTGGCTTAAAGAAAAGCAGCAGCAACAAGTTATTACTAAGCAGCAAGGTTTATTTGATTTTAATTTAGGCTACTGGCTTACCGCAGCCCTAGCTTTGGTGTTTTTTTCGCTAGGTGTATTAGTGCAATACGGACACGTACAAGCCGTGCAATTAGGCGGGGTGGCGTTTGCTAAACAGCTTATTGATATGTACGCCCTTACAATGGGGGAGTGGGCAAGGCCATTGGTGTCGGGTATCGCATTTTTATGTATGTTTGGCACCACGCTTACCGTGCTTGACGGCTACGCCAGAACCTTAAATGAATCGCACAAATTATTGCCTGTAAAACAGTCCAAACACAGTTTAAATATGTGGCTTTTACTGCAAGCATTTTCTGGCATGGCAATCATTTTATTCTTTAAATCGGCACTTGGCCCCATGCTTACGTTTGCCATGACTCTCGCCTTTGTTACCACCCCAGTATTTGCATGGCTTAACTTTAGTTTAGTGCGCTCAGAGCCAAGTATTGTGCATTCCCCCTTAATTCGCACTCTAAGCTGGCTGGGTTTGGTTTATTTAGTGGGTTTTGCGCTGGTGTTTTTGGTTTGGAAGTTTACCTAATTTGCCTGAGCGAAGTGAAATCCAGCATCATTGTGTGTCAGCAGTGGGTTTATCCCAAGTCAATTTTTAGTATTGCGCGATATAAAATCGCGCCTACAATCTAGGCTAACTCAATTCCCTAATCGCATTACTTATGCCATCTAAGGTGAGTGGATACATGCGGTTGTTCATTAACTGTTTTATAAAATCAATCGATTGATAGTAACGCCAGTGCTCAACCGGTTGTGGGTTGAGCCAAGCGACTTTATCAAAGTGATTTGTTATGCGGTTTAGCCAGGCGCTGCCGGGTTCCTCATTCCAATGTTCTATACTGCCACCAGGGTAGGCGATTTCGTAAGGACCCATGGTGGCATCGCCAACAAAAATGACCTTGTAGTCACTGGTGAACTTGTTAATCAAGGTCATGGTATCAATCACATTTGAGTGGCGGCGCTCGTTGTCTTGCCAAACACGCTCGTATAAACAATTATGAAAATAGTAAAACTCGAGGTGCTTAAATTCGCTGTGTGCAGCACTAAATAACTCCTCACAGGTATGAATGTAATCATCCATTGAGCCGCCAATATCAAACAACATCAGCACTTTTACAGCATTGTGGCGCTCGGGTGCCATTTTTACATCGAGCATGCCACCTTGCTTTGCAGTAGCACGAATGGTTTCGGTTAAATCGAGAGTGTCGCTAGCCCCGGTGCGGGCAAATTTACGCAGTTTTTTAAGCGCGAGCTTAATGGTGCGAGAGCCAATTTCGCGGTCACTGTCGAGGTTGCGGTATGTCCGTTTATCCCATACTTTTACAGCACGGCGGTTACGATTACCGTCTTGACCAATACGCACGCCTTCTGGGTTAAAGCCATACGCGCCAAACGGCGAGGTGCCGCCAGTGCCAACCCATTTGTTGCCGCCAGCATGGCGTTTTTGCTGTTCTTCAAGGCGCTGTTTCAGGACTTCCATAAGTTTATCGAGGCCACCCATCGCTTTTAACTGTGCTTTTTCTTCGTCTGTTAAGTGTTTTTCAAACTCTTTGCGCAACCAGTCGTTAGGCAGGTTATGCTGTTGTTTTAAGCTTTCGAGTAAATCAAGGTCAGCAACCCCGCTAAAGTAATCGGCAAAGGCTTTATCAAACCGGTCAAAGTGAGTTTCGTCTTTGACCATGATGGTACGCGCTAAGTAATAAAACGCGTCTACGTCGGCAAAAATGACCCCTTGCTTGAGCGCGTTGATCAAATCAAGTAACTCACGCAGACTCACGGGTAAGCGGTATTCACGTAACTTAAAGAAAAACGCAATTAACATCTTAACGACGACTCATAAAAGCAAGTTTTTCGATGAGGCTAATGTCTTGCTCGTTCTTTAATAGCGCACCAAACATTGGCATTAGGCCGCCTTTTTGGCTTTTATCATGCAGTGTTTTGGCATCGATATCTTCAGCCATCAATAATTTTAACCAATCGAGTAACTCGCTGGTTGAGGGCTTTTTCTTTATGCCATTTACATCGCGCAGGTTAAAGAATACTTCAAGTGCTTCGCGTACCAAGTCTTGCTTAACATGCGGGTGATGTACATCGATAATTTGCGCCATTTCGTCGCTCGATGGAAAGTCGATGTAGTGGAAAAAACAACGACGTAAAAAGGCATCAGGCAGCTCTTTTTCGTTGTTTGAGGTAATAATAACAATAGGGCGGTGCTTGGCAATAACGCGCTCACCGGTTTCATAAACATGAAACTCCATTTTATCGAGTTCTAACAATAAGTCGTTTGGAAACTCGATATCGGCTTTGTCGATTTCGTCAATCAGCAATACGGGGCGTTTATTATGTTGCTCTCCATAGGTGAAGGCTTGCCATAATTTACCTTTTACAATGTAGTTACTAATGTCGTGAACGCGCTCATCACCTAACTGGCTGTCGCGCAACCGTGACACTGCATCATATTCGTATAGGCCTTGCTGTGCTTTGGTGGTCGATTTGATATGCCATTGAATAAGCGTGGTGTCTAAGCTTTTTGCAAGCTCCTCGGCTAACATGGTTTTACCTGTGCCGGGCTCCCCTTTTATAAGCAGAGGTTTTTCGAGCAAGATGGCTGCGTTAACCGCTTGTTTTAATGAGTTACTGGCAATGTAGTTGTCGGTTGAATTAAAAAGCACGATGTCACCTTATCTGGTCTGAGCAGTGATTAATAATGCTATGATGCCATAGTTATTCTGCGTCTGAAAGGTATGCAAAGCGTGGGACTGTTTTGCCGTTTACCTCAACGGTTTCTAAAAACATGCTGAGTGGGCGTGCCCACATACCAAACTCACCATACAGTGCTTGGTAAATAACGAGTGGCTCTTCGGTTTCACTGTGAGTGGCGACATACTCTACTTTGTATTTTGGGCCTTTGTAATGCTGGTATATGCCTGATTTGAGAGGATGAGGTTTTATTGCTGTAGTCATGTTTTGATCTCTTGTATAATTACGTTTTGCACTTTTTAATGCTAAATAAACTGTCAACACTATGAATTATATTTCGTTAGATGAATACAAAAAAGCATGGGTTTTTCGCCATAAAGACATGCCAATTAACGCAGCAGATGCGCAGCAAATCAAACCAATGACCAGTGAACGTGCCGCTGTACTTTGGTCTACCATGGTGAGCCGCGAGCATGATCACCCAGATTTTTTCGATAAAACAGATTGGTGTGGCAAAGAAGACAGCTTTACCGAAACCATTAATTGGGAAAATGCGTGGGAAGCTGGTGAAGAACAACTCCCCGAGGCAATCTTGGCGCACCTTGATTGGGAAGCCAACACCACCGTGTATTTTTGTATGGCGCGCGACAATATTATTGAAACTAGCTTTGCAGTGTTTAAACGTTGCTGGCAAAACTTTATGTTTTTAGCCGATGGCAGTTTGTTAATGGGCAAAAAACGCGATGCAGTTGTGCAGTTTTTAGAAACGGGTAATGCTAAACTGGGTAAAAAAGGCGCAGTAAAGTAGCGCTCAATTAACGCTCTATGCTATAAAACAGTCAAGCAATTGTTTTATAAGAGCGGGCATTGTCTATTTCTAATCCACAGAGCGAACCGTCGCCACAAGCCGAAATTTGGCAAACTGATGCCGAACGGGCTTTGTATGCACAGTTATGTAATGCGTTTTATGCTCGAGAAATCCCGCGTTTGGTCGATGAACCTGATGCGGCAAGGCTTAGACGCTTATTGGCAAGTTTGCCTTATTACATAGAGCGACTAGCAATACGGATAGTCAGTGGTGATGCGCCTTTACAGCTTGATTCACAAAATGGCAGCTGGCTCGAAAAACAAAAAACTACGCCGCCTGTATATAGCAAAAGTGCATCAGAAGACTTTTATAGTCAATATGCTAAGCGTGGGTTAATTGTCCCCGTGCTAATTAATGACGGGCAATGTACCACCGTGCGCATAGACAGCTTAGATCAAGTAAGCGACAATAAGGTACATTGTAATGAGCTTGGTTGGTTTACGTTATCCGGTGAGTCATTAGAACACGCGCCAGCGCAGTTATTAAAACCGTCAAAAGCAGTGATGGCAGCAGCCTGTTGTGGCCATCAATGGCAACTTAATAAACGGATTACACCTAAGCGTTTGTCATTAAGAGAAATGCTACTAGCAAGCAATATAAATTGGCGTAATTTAAAACGCCCTTTGACTTAATTTAACCGCGAAGGAGTGTTCAATGCGGGTGTTTCAATTCGCCTTGTTATGTTTGGCTTTATTTATCCAGTATCGTTTATGGTTTGGCCATAATGGTGTGCAGGATTACACTCGTCTAAAACAAGCGGTCGCCTCTCATCAAGATACAAATGCTAAATTATTAAAACGTAACAAAGTGCTCAAAGCCGATATTAAAGATTTAAAACTCGGCCAAGAAGGCATAGAAGAACGTGCGCGTAATGAATTAGGAATGATTAAACCTGGTGAAACGTTTATTCGTGTATTGCCAGGCCAACAACAAAATGAAAACTAAACAGAAAATCACTGCAATAGTTCCCGCAGCCGGTGTTGGCAGCCGAATGCAACATTCTGCGCCAAAACAGTATATCGAACTGGCGGGTAAAACCATTTTAGAGCATACCCTTAGCAAGCTTGCTGAATTAGATTTTATTCACACGATAAAAGTAGCAATAAGTGACGACGATGGTTACTTTGACGTGATACCTCAAATCGATAGCCGCATAGAACGAGTGTCGGGCGGCACAGAGCGTGCCGACTCAGTCCTTAATGCTTTGCTGTCACTTGCTGATAACCCGCCAGACTGGGTACTGGTGCATGATGCAGCAAGACCGTTAGTGTGTTTAAGCGATATAACTCGTTTGGTCGATGAGTGCCTAGCAGCTAACGAGGGCGGTATTTTAGCCTCTAAAGTCAAAGATACTATTAAACGCGGCCATACTCATAGTGAGCAAACTGTGCCACGTGATGATTTATGGCAGGCGCTTACCCCTCAATTTTTCCCTTATCAGGCGCTTGTAGATGCACTTTCAAATGCCCTAGAGAACGGCGTGACTATCACCGATGAAGCTTCGGCGATTGAGTGGGCAAAGCAGCCAGTAAAATTAGTCGCTGGGCGCAGTGACAACATTAAAATAACCACCCCAGAAGATTTAGATTTAGCAGCGTTTCTACTGCAAAAACAACAAAACGAGAGAACCCCATGATTCGAATTGGCCATGGCTTTGATGTTCACAAATTTGGCGGCGAAGGCCCGTTGGTTATTTGTGGTGAAAAAATTGATTACCCACAAGGTTTTTTAGCGCATTCAGATGGCGATGTGGCTATTCATGCATTATGTGATGCTATATTAGGATCACTGGCAATGGGCGACATTGGTAAGCACTTCCCAGATACTGCGAGTGAATACGAAAACATCGACAGCCGTATATTATTGCGTCATGTGGTTAAGCTTGCAAAAGAGCAAGGCTATGAACTTGGCAATGCAGATGTAACCATTGTAGCTCAAGCACCAAAAATGCTGCCTCATATTCAAGCCATGCGTAAAAATTTAGCTGCTGATTTAGAAGCCGATATTTCGCAAGTGAATGTGAAAGCCACTACCACCGAAAAGCTGGGCTTTGAAGGTCGTAAAGAGGGCATTTCAAGCCACGCAGTGGTTATTATGAGTAAACAAAATTCATGAGTGAATTGAATTATTTATACGGAAAACCACTATCAAAAGCCGACTTTAAAACGTTTGCTGAAGACTTTATGGTTGACGAAGACCTCGGTATTGAATTCACTGGCAGCGGCGAGCATGTGTGCTTGCAGGTCGTCAAAAAAGGTGAAAACACCCAGTTTATAGCCAAGCGAATTGCCGAAAAAGCGGGCGTATCACCGCGTGATGTAAGCTATGCGGGTTTAAAAGATCGCCACGGTGTTTGTACACAATGGTTTAGTGTGCCTGTGCCGATTAAAAAGCACATTGAATTTAGTGAACTGAATAACGAGCAATTCTTTATTATCGCGCAGCAGCGCCACAACCGTAAATTAAGAACAGGCTGCCACAAGGGCAATCGATTTACGATTACCCTGCGTAATGTGACCGAGCCTTTAGATATTTTGTGTCGTATTAATGCAGTGCGTGCTGGGGTGCCAAATTACTTTGGCGAACAGCGATTTGGTCATGGAGGGCATAACCTTGAAATGGCTAAACGGATGTTTGCAGGAGAGCGTATTCGCGATAAAAAGCTGCGTGGTTTAGTGATTTCAGCGGCCCGTTCTTATGTGTTCAATGAAATAGTAAGTATGCGTGTAGCTGAGCATGGTCTTGCGAAAACCATGCACCGCGAAGTGTTTATGCTTAGCGGCAGTAATGCCTTTTTTGAAGACAATATAAGCGATGACAATATTGCACGTTTAGCCTCTGGCGATATTGTTATGTCGGCACCAATGGTGGGCAAAGGCGAAAAAGGCTTAACCGAAACCGAAAAGCAATGGTTGCTCCCTTATCAGTCTTGGATAGAGGGATTAGCTGAGCTTGGGCTTAAGAATGAGCGCAGAATGCTGCGCTTAATTCCCGAGTCTTTAACTGTTGAAACACTTGATGAGACAACGGTAAAACTGAGTTTTGGTTTACCAAAAGGCTGCTTTGCAACCGCGCTTTTGCGAGAGCTGGTGGACTATAAAGACGCCAGCCCAAGAGAACAAAAACAAAAGGATGCGTAAATGAAAATCTTATTAAGCAATGATGATGGAGTGCATGCAAAAGGGATTGCCGTTTTATATCATGCGTTAACGCAAATTGCCGATGTGACGCTGGTTGCCCCTGACCGTAACTGCAGTGGCGCCAGCAATTCATTAACCTTAATGAACCCGTTACGTGCGACCATGTTAGATAATGGCTTTATTTCTATTAATGGCACCCCCACGGATTGTGTTCACCTTGGCGTGAATGAGCTAACCGATGAGCAGCCTGACTTAGTTGTGGCTGGTATTAATCATGGGGCTAACTTAGGTGATGACACGCTCTATTCTGGTACGGTTGCAGCCGCAACCGAAGGCCGCCACTTAGGGCTGCCAGCGATCGCTGTCTCACTCTGTTCTAAAGAAGGGAATCATTTTGAAACGGCAGCAGCAGTGGCTGTCGGTATCATTAAAGAGCTTGCATCACACCCTCTACCGAAAGATCAGATCATTAACTTAAATGTGCCAGATATTCCTCTTTCAGAACTCAAAGGAGTAAAAGTAACACGCCTTGGCGCACGTCATAAAGCTGAAACCATGACCAAACAACAAGACCCGTGGGGGCGTGATATTTTTTGGTATGGCACGCTCGGCGCTGAAAGTGACGCAGGAGAAGGGACTGACTTTTACGCCATTAATAATGGGTATGCCTCAGTAACACCGTTAAGTGTTGATATGACAGCGAAGGAGAGTCTTCAAGCCGTCGATAGCTGGTTAGCGAAGATGGAGATTAATAGTGCTGACTAATTATAATCGCAGTGCGTTGGCATTGGCTGAATTATTAAAGCGGGATGGCGTAGAAGATGCCGCTGTACTTGAGGCGATTGCGACGACCCCGCGGCATGTGTTTGTTGATGATGTTTTACAGCATAAAGCGTATCAGAATACCGCTTTACCTATTGGTCAAGGGCAAACAATTTCGCAGCCTTATATCGTTGCGCGAATGACAGAGTTACTGCGACTTGCAGGAGTACGCGATAAGGTACTTGAAATTGGCACGGGATCAGGGTATCAAACCGCGATTCTTGCAAAAACGTTCACTAAAGTGTGTTCAGTTGAACGCATTAAAGCGTTGCAGTGGCAAGCAAAGCGCCGTTTACATAAGCTTGATTTATACAATGTAACGATGAAACATGGTGATGGATGGCAAGGGTGGCAATCGCAAGCACCATTTGAAGGGATTATCGTGACTGCTGCGGCAGCAACGATGCCGCAAGGGTTACTAGCACAACTTGCTGATGGCGGTGTGATGATAGCCCCCGTGGGCGAGCAAGATCAGCAATTAATGATGGTTGTCAGAAATGGCGACACATTCACAGAACATAAAGTTGCACCAGTACGATTTGTACCTTTAGTACCTGGTGATATTGAATAGGACGTTACACTTTGAAGTTGTTTACTAAGTTATATGATATGGCGCTTGTGTGGGCTAAGCATCGTCACGCAGAGCGTTATTTAGCAGGGATGAGCTTTGCTGAATCTGTTTTTTTCCCTGTTCCGCCAGATGTGATGTTAGCTCCTATGTCACTCGCTCAGCCAGATAAAGCATGGCGATTTGCCAGCTTTACTACTATTGCGTCTGTTATTGGTGGTATTTTAGGTTACTTGCTTGGCTTTTGGCTATTTGAGCCCGTCGTTGAGCCGCTAATTGCTCAAATGGGCTGGCAAGCAAAGTTTGATACTGCGCTAGGCTGGTTTGAAACATACGGCGTGTGGGTTGTATTTCTTGCTGGGTTTTCGCCTATCCCTTATAAAGTTTTTACTATTGGGGCAGGCTTAATGCAGATGGCATTTTTACCTTTCTTAATTGCGTCTGCAATTGGACGTGGGGCTCGGTTCTTTTTAGTGTCGGCTTTAATGAAGTGGGGGGGCGTGAAAATGGAGCAAAAATTACGTCAATATGTTGAAGCGCTTGGCTGGGGATTAGTTATTTTAGTTGTTGTTGCGTACTTTTTACTACGATAACCCCTAAAACTCACAGTTAGTATTATAAGGAGCATTTTACGATGAACAGACAGTTAGCAGTGTATGTTACTTTGTTTATTAGTATTTTGCTCTTTGGTTGCTCCTCCCGTAATGCTCCCGCTCCTGTTAGTAGTTTAGATAATCATACAAAACAAATTACCCGCAAAGTTAATATTTCTGGCTCAAGTTACAAGGTTAACAAAGGCGATACTTTATACTCAATCGCGTTTAGTGCTCAAAAAGACTTTCGTACTTTAGCAAAATTAAACGATATTCCAGCACCTTATACGATTTATCCTGGGCAACGCATTTTGCTCACAAAATCGGCACAAAAACAAAAAAAGACGAAAAAATATACGAATTCGAGTAAAAAGTCTACTGTTTTGATACAAAAAAATAACAAAAAATTAAAAAAAGAGCTTGATCAGCCAAAACAACGAGAGTATGTTCAAAAACAAGCCAACAAGAAAGTTAGTGCAAAAAATAGTAATCCTAATACAAAAGTCATATGGAGCTGGCCCGCTAAGGGTAAGGTCACGCGCCGTTTCTCTACAAAAGAAAATGGCTATAAAGGGTTACAAATCGCTAATAAACAGGGGGCATCTGTTTTAGCTGCTGCACAAGGAACTGTGGTATACGCGGGTAACGCATTGAGGGGCTACGGTAATTTAATCATACTGAAACATAATGATGATTACCTAAGTGCTTATGCACACAACTCAAAGTTGCTTGTAAAGGAAAAACAGGAAGTAAAGGCGGGGCAGAAAATAGCAGAAATTGGCAGTTCAGATTCGTCGGTTACGGCTTTAAGATTTGAAATTCGTTACCGAGGTCAAGCAGTCAATCCTGCTAAGTATCTACCTTAGCCAAAGGTATTGATAAAGTGATTTAGCTCAATCACATATTTGCTCGGGAGGACGCTTATGGGTCACACAGCAAAACTTGAGAAAACAACTGAAACAGTTGATGATAAATTTGATGACACGATGGTTGAAGATGATTCATCTGAGTTACTCGAAGAAGTCGACAACGATGATGAAATTTTTACAAAAGACGAAGTCGTCAAAAACCTAGACGCGACACAGTTATACCTGGGTGAAATTGGTTTTTCTCCTCTTTTAAGTGCAGAAGAAGAAGTATTTTTTGCGCGTAAAGCATTGAAAGGCTGTGAAGCCTCTCGCAAACGAATGATAGAAAGTAATTTACGTTTAGTGGTGAAAATTGCTCGCCGCTATAACAACCGAGGTCTTGCGCTGCTAGATCTTATCGAAGAAGGTAACCTTGGCCTGATTCGCGCTGTTGAAAAATTTGACCCAGAACGTGGTTTTCGTTTTTCAACTTATGCAACCTGGTGGATCCGTCAAACGATTGAACGTGCCATAATGAATCAAACACGAACAATTCGTTTACCTATTCATGTTGTAAAAGAACTGAATGTTTATCTAAGAACAGCTCGCGAACTAACACAAAAACTTGACCACGAACCAACCGCAGAAGAAATTGCAGAGTGTCTGGATAAACCCGTTGAAGACGTGACTAAAATGCTACGTTTAAACGAAAAAATCACGTCGGTTGATACGCCAATTGGAGGCGAAAACGACAAAGCCTTACTCGATATCATTGCTGACGAAAAAGGCTCTGGTCCTGAGGGCGAAGTACAAAATAATGACATCAACAAACACATTGTTGATTGGCTTGGTGAATTAAACCCAAAACAACGCGAAGTACTTGCACGTCGTTTCGGTTTACTTGGCTACGAGCCTTCAACGCTTGAAGATGTCGGTCGTGAAATTGGCTTAACACGTGAACGTGTAAGACAAATTCAAGTGGAAGCATTACGTCGTTTAAAAGATATTTTGCAACACGAAGGCTTAAGTACAGATAGCCTGTTTGACCAATTTACTTGAGTTGACAACAATATACCTGACTCAGGTATGAGGCCTTCGGGTCTCTAGAACACACAAAAAAGCTGACATATTGTCAGCTTTTTTTATGCACGCAATTAAAGTAAATCTTTTAATTGGTATAACAGCTGGTGTGCTTGTCTTGGTGTTAAACTGTCTGGGTCGAGCTGCTGTAAAGTTAGCTCAAGTTCAGAGGGTTCATTGTCAAACGCCAGTGCTTGCTGTTGTTGCACAGGGGCTGTAACAGGCTGATGATTTTCGAGCATTTTTAGTTTTTGCTTTGCTTGCTGAATAACGGCTTTTGGTACACCGGCAAGCGCGGCAACTTGTAAACCAAAGCTTTTACTTGCTGCACCTTCAAGCACGGTATGCATAAAGGCAATAGTGTCGTTATGCTCAATCGCATCTAGGTGAACATTAACCAATCCTTGCTGCTGCTCGGCCAGTTCAGTTAGCTCAAAATAATGGGTGGCGAATAAGGTTTTTGCGGCAATTTTTGAGGCTAAATAATCGGCCGTAGCATAGGCGAGAGACAGGCCATCATAGGTCGAAGTACCGCGTCCTATTTCATCCATCAAGACCAAAGATTGCGCCGTAGCATTGTTTAAAATGGTCGCTGTCTCTGTCATTTCAACCATAAAGGTTGAACGCCCTGATGCTAAATCATCACTTGCGCCAATACGCGTAAAAATGCGGTCAATATTGCCAATTTCTGCGCTGTCAGCAGGGACATAAGACCCAATATGTGCCATGAGTACAATTAACGCAGTTTGACGCATATAGGTTGATTTACCCCCCATGTTTGGCCCTGTGATGATCAACATCTTACGGTCGTTGCTTAACTCGACAGGGTTGGCAATAAAGGGGTCTTTCATTACTTGCTCAACAACGGGATGACGCCCTTGCTTTATGCTTATATTGTCGTTATCACACAGTGTTGGTTTGGCGTAGTTGAGCGCTTGCGCACGTTCAGCTAAATTATTAAGAACGTCTAAATCAGCCAGTACCGCAGCCATCGTTTGTAGCTGCTCAATATGCGGTGCTATAAATTCAAATAGTTGTTCATAAAGTTGTTTTTCGAGAGCCAACGCTTTTGATTGGCTACCGAGTACTTTGTCTTCATGCTCTTTTAACTCAGGAATGATATAGCGTTCGTTATTTTTTAATGTTTGACGACGAATATAATCAGCAGGGACTAAGTGTGAATTAGCACGGCTAACTTCAATGAAGAAGCCATGCACCTTGTTGTAGCCAATTTTTAAGGTGCTGATGCCTGTGCGTTCACGCTCGCGCTCTTCCAGTTTTTCAAGGATATCGGTTGCGCCTTGGCTAAGCGCACGCCATTCATCTAACTCACTATTATAGCCTGGGGCAATAACTCCCCCATCACGAATAAGTACCGGTGGTGTTTCAATGACTGCGTGTTCTAGGAGATCTTGCAGCGCTGGTAATTCTTGTGACTGTGCGATGATCTGGTTAATGCGTGGATCGCTGGCATCATTAAGTAGCTCATGCAGTGGTGCCAGCGCTTGTAATGCACTACGTAAACGCGTTAAGTCACGAGGTCTGGCTGTGCACAATGCAAGGCGCGCGATAACTCGCTCAATATCACCAATTTGTTTTAATGATTCGTGCAGTTCGCCGCACAGTTGAGCATCGATGATCGCACTAATCGCATTTAGGCGTGAGTTAAGCTCATCTTTACTGCGCACAGGGGTATGAATTCGGCGTTTTAATAAACGAGACCCCATTGCTGTAGCGGTTTTATCAAGCACCTGTGCCAAGGTGTTTTCATAGCCTCCAGAGAGGTTAACAGTGAGCTCTAAGTTTTTACGGGTTGCAGCATCTAAGATCACTGCGTGTTCGTTTTGCTCAAGGGTAATGGCGCGAATATGTGGCAGAGCAATGCGTTGAGTGTCTTTTACATATTGCATTAAACAGCCCGCGGCAATCAGAGCGCAATGGGCTTTATCAACCCCAAAACCAACTAGATCTTTGGTGCCAAATTGATCGCATAAGAGGTGTTGTGCGGTGTCTAAATCGAACTCCCATTCTGGGCGACGGCGAGCCCCTTTAATATGTTCGATTAAGTGAATATTGGCAAACGTTTCACTGTAAAGCAGTTCGGCTGGCGCGAGGCGTTGCAGTGTTGAGCTAAATGCTTCGTCAGTATTCACTTCAAGTACATTAAAACGGCCTGAGTTAATATCGAGGTAGGCAATGCCGTAAACACCGTGTTTATTTTGCCACACACTTGTGAGTAAGTTATCTTGGCGCTCTTGCAGTAAGGCTTCATCGGAAATAGTACCGGGTGTTACAATGCGCACGACTTTACGTTCTACCGGACCTTTACTGGTTGCTGGGTCGCCTATTTGTTCGCAAATAGCAACCGATTCACCCATTTGTACAAGGCGTGCTAGGTAATTTTCTACTGCGTGATAAGGTACGCCGGCCATTGGAATAGGATCGCCACCGGCTTTACCGCGATGAGTTTGAGAAATATCAAGAAGTTGAGCTGCACGTTTAGCATCATCAAAAAAGAGTTCGTAAAAATCACCCATACGATAAAACAATAAAATATCACGATGCTCGGCTTTTATTTTTAGATACTGCTGCATCATCGGTGTTTGTTGTTTTATAGTGTGTGGAGCATAAAGATCAAACGACATGTATTTACCCAAAGGCTGAATATGGAATTACATCAAGAGATTAAAACACTTGCTGCGAAATTAGGAGCTATTTTAACGGATAAACGCTTATGGATCACTACCGCTGAATCATGCACGGGCGGGGGCGTGAGCTATGCGCTAACAGATACACCAGGAAGTTCTCATTATATTGACCGTGCTTTTGTTACATACAGCAACCAAGCAAAGCATGAATTAATTGGTGTGAGTAACGAGACTTTACAGAACTTTGGCGCTGTCAGTGAGCAAACTGTTTTAGAAATGGCGTCAGGTGCTGCGAAGGCTGCAAAGGCAGATATTGCGATTGCTATTTCGGGTATTGCGGGCCCCGGTGGGGCAACCCGGGATAAACCGGTTGGTTTGGTGTGGTTTTGCGTGCATTTTGCAGGAAAAAATTACCCAAGCAAACATGTTTTTACCGGTGATAGAGCCAGTGTTAGAGCTCAAGCTATTGTTTATTCAATAGAAAAAGTTATCGAGATAATAAAATCAGAAAATTAGCTTGATACTGTGATTTCATACAGTATACTGTCTGCATTAGCCGGATTTGGAGAACAGAATGAACGATAACAAACAAAAAGCGTTGGACGCTGCTTTATCACAAATTGAACGTCAATTTGGTAAAGGTTCAATTATGAAATTGGGCGACAACAAAGCCCTTGATATTGAAGCTATCTCAACAGGTTCACTGGGGATTGATATTGCATTAGGTATAGGTGGTTTACCAGCAGGACGTATCGTTGAAGTATACGGCCCTGAATCATCAGGTAAAACAACGCTAACGCTACAAGTTATCGCTGAAGCTCAGAAGCAAGGCAAAACGTGTGCATTCGTTGATGCTGAGCATGCTCTCGATCCTGTATACGCACAAAAGCTAGGTGTAAACATTGATGAGTTACTTGTTTCTCAGCCTGATACTGGTGAGCAAGCATTAGAAATTTGTGACATGCTTGTTCGTTCAAGTGCGGTTGACGTGGTTATTGTTGACTCGGTTGCTGCATTAACACCAAAGGCTGAAATTGAAGGCGACATGGGTGACTCACACATGGGTCTTCAAGCTCGTTTAATGTCGCAAGCCCTTCGTAAATTAACGGGTAATATTAAGCGCTCGAACACCTTGTGTATTTTCATCAACCAAATCCGTATGAAAATAGGTGTCATGTTTGGTAACCCAGAAACAACAACGGGTGGTAACGCACTTAAATTCTACGCATCGGTACGTATTGATATTCGTCGTATTGGTTCGGTGAAAGAGGGTGATGAAGTTGTGGGTAACGAAACCCGCGTTAAAATTGTTAAAAACAAAGTTGCACCGCCGTTTAAACAAGCTGAGTTCATCATTATGTATGGTGAAGGTATCTCTAAACACGGTGAATTAATTGACTTAGGTGTTAAACATAAGATTGTTGAAAAGTCAGGTGCTTGGTATAGCTACAACGGTAATAAAGTAGGCCAAGGTAAAGCAAATTCAATTAAGTTCTTAAAAGACAACCCAGAGATCGCAGATGAGATTGAAGGTAAGTTACGTGAAATGCTATTACTTCAAGCAACTATTAAGCCTGAAGACGGTGTAGATGTTGGCCTGATAGCTGAAGACGAGCTATAAAACACCTTTACTGTGTATCGTTAAGCGTGATTTGACCCGCCCTTAACACAAAAAGACCGCTACTTAGTTAGCGGTTTTTTTATGGGCGAATAATAGTCGCACTGAGCCGTTTTTATAGGTGAAAAGTTGCGCTGGCTGTAGCGACTATTTTACAGGGACGGGCCTATACCAGTTCACTTAATTAATACCATTTTGCAAAAATACTTGATCATTTTGAGTGATTTAACCAGTCGCTACCTTCGTTAAAAATTTCTGATTTAGAATAACTAAATAACTAAATAACTAAATAACTAAATAACTAAATAACTAAATTTTTGCCTTGTTATCAACGCGGTTTTATTGCCTCAAAATAGACCACTTAATTAAGCGGAATGCTATAAGTGAACAATTTTAGGAATTAAGGTAAGGGGATATAAGGGATTCAATCTGTCAACGCGGGATAAACCAGCTGCAACGAGTAGATATATAAAAGCCGCACAGTGTGCGGCTTTTAAATTCTTAAAGTTTAGAGCTTATCGTTTCAAACTTGGCACTCATTAAAGCTGCCAGTTGAATGAAACAGCATAGCTACGTGGCGCACCATAGTAACCTTGTGCCCAGAATAGGCTATGAAGGTACTTTTCGTTGGTGACGTTATTAATATTTAAGTTAACACTAACATTGTCGTTAATATCGTAAGTGGCCATTAAGCTTAATAAACCATAGGCATCTTGCTGAGTGGTTATTTGCGGTGCATTAGTATCAGCATCGCGGACCTGTACGCGTTGCGTATCGTCTTGCCATTGGTAATTTAGGCCAAAGGTTAAGCCATCAACTTCAGGCACTTTGTGAGTTAGCGCAAGTTTAAATTGATTTTCTGGCGTGTAGTCTTTTACCAGCTCATCACCATCGATGTTTAAGTTGCTATAGCTAAAACTTGCACTCAATGTTTCATTGATTTGACCGCTAAGTTCTAGTTCAAAACCATCGCTATTAATGCCGTCTGCGCCATAGTAGCGTGTATCATCCGGTAAGGATCCTGGTACTGCTACAGCAAGACCCACTTGCTCTGCATCAAAGTAGGCAACAGTGACAAACAGGTTGTCATCAAGTAATTGTGCTTTTAAACCCACTTCACTACTTTTACCAGTAATAGGGTTGAGATAGTCACCATTTATGTCACGCTCAGTTTGCGGCACAAATGTTTCTGTGTAGCTTGCATAAGTTGAAAAGCGCTCGTTGATATCATAAACAACACCGTAGTAGGGCACGGTTTGATCGCTGTCTTTATCTTTCGCTTTCCCGTATGACTCACCTTCAGTTTCCCAATTTACTTGGCTGACACCTGCTAAGAAGCTAAGTGAATCGGTGGCTCTAATGCGTGTTGAAATATAAGCTGAACGTTGACGGCTAGTCAGATCTGCTCCTGTTAAACCATCAGTGAGTGTTGGAATTGGTGCAACTCCGTTCCAACCACCCAGTTCAGGCATTTTAGGGAAACCATTGCCTGTGGTGCGGTCATAAAGAGATTTATCATTATAATCCATGTCTGCTTGGTTAACACCAAACGATAGGTCATGCTCCATACCAAATAAATTAAATTTACCCGTTGCATAGATATCTAAAATGTCGTGCTTATCTTTATGATCGTATTCACTTGCGTAACCTGTTAAGCCTAAACCTGTTTCTCTATCAGGCGTGCCATAAACATAGAAAAGCTCAGAGTCTTGCTCATTTTCTAAGTGTGCATAGCTGGCTTTTAAAAACCAAGTATTAGTGATTGCTTGCTCAATGGATAAAAATAACTGCTCGGTGGTGTTGTTCCAGTATGACCAATCGGATGCAGTGCTAGTTGATACATCGAAGTTAGTCGCAGTACCATCGCTATAATAAAGTGGTAACGCCCCCCAAAGAGGGCTGTCTGCGTCTTTATTTTGTTTAATATAGTTAGCTGTTACGACTGTGCTGTTAGTCAGTTGGCCTTCATATGCTAAGTAATAAATTGTTTTATCTTGCTCGTAGCGATCAAGATAAGAGTCTGTTTTATGCTTTGTAAATACGGCACGCACTGCGTGGTTATCGTTGATAGCCGTTGATGCGTCAAGTTCAAGACGTTTATTATCCCATGAGCCATATGACACTGATGCATTGACCTGTGTTTGATATGTTGGGCGTTTTAATACCATGTTGACCGTTGCCGATGGATTACCAGCACCAGTCATTAAGCCATTAGCACCACGAACAATTTCGACACTATCGTATATAGAGGTATCAAGTGTGCCTTGAATAGAGCCATTATCTTGGGGTAAACCCATGCCATTAACTTGAAAGTTGGTAATTTCAAAGCCGCGAGCTTTAAAGTAGGTGCGATCGGTTTCAATTTGCTCAACAGTCACACCCGGGGTGCTTTCAAGTACTGAGTTTAAATCATCAAGTGAGAAGTCATCCATCAACGCACGAGACACAACAGAGATAGACTGAGGTGTTTCTTTTATGGTTAAGCCCAATTTGGTCGCTGATTGAGCTTGTTCGGTAATATAGTTTTTGTGATGTTGACCGTAGACAGCAATTTTTTCGATCGCAGGTTCTTCTTTTGGTTGTTCTGCTAAAGCGTAGCCACTAAGAAGAGCTGAAGTCACTATGCTTAATTGTGACAAGCGCAAAAATTTAGTTGATGACATGCAAATTTCCAAATAGTTCAATGATGATTTAAATTAATGCGTAATTTAATCTAAATGAAAATGATTTGCAATTTGCTTTTTGGGGCTTTAATAAAAAAAGCGGCCGGAGCCGCTCAGGAAGTAAAACTATTTTTATACTTAAAAAACGTATTTTGCAGAAAATTGAAGGCGGTCCATATCACCATCAGCGCCACTTTCTAATTCTCGTTCAGCATGTTTCAGTTCAACACCAAATGTGAGTTTCTTTACTGGCGAGTATAAAATATTCGCGCTGTAGCTTTGACTTGTTTTAGTAGGATCACCCGAAATAGCTAACAGATCTGTGTTGTTATCTGCTGAGAAAAATGAATAAAGGAAAGTTGAACGCCACTGACTATTCCAGTGTTGTTGATAACCAATGAAGCCTGAAGTTGAGTCGATGGCATCTAGTTCATCACCATTAAGTACTGCACCATGTGCTACGTTTAAACCAACATATCGACCTAAGCCTGAACCTTGTGTCAGCATGAATTTGAGGTTGTTTTGACCAAAATTAACTTTACCCGATGCACTAATACCAAAGGATGTTTCGTCTGCATCGACGCCATTCTTTTTATAGGTTAGTTGACGCGCTAAACCTGTAAAAACTAATTCACCCCAGTCTGCTTTATGAGCATAACGCGCGGTAAAATCAGGTAAAGATGCATCATCCGTTGCAACGCGTGCGCCACCTTGGGTCGTAATTGTACTTTCTGGGTTTTCAACAGAGAACGACCAGTTGCCCGTTGAGTAACGAATTTGTGATTGGCGGGCAAAAACGGTCCCTTCTGCAGGGCCTACGAAGTCTAGCGTTTCTGGCAGTGCGCCTACGTTTTGAAAGTTTGACCACGCTTGACCAAATAACCAGCCATCATACGTGATAAAAGCTTGGCGAATACGCGGAGCATAGGAGTTGGTAACACGTTCATTACCACCCGGTGCGGAGGCTAAAAAGTCAATTTCGATTTTAGTGTTAACAGTTTTACCATTGTCTAACTTTGTTGCAGTGCCAAAATTAAAACGCGATTGGCGGGCATGCATATCAAAGACTGCATCGCTGTCAACGTCAGGTCCCACGGGAGTTGTACTCGGTACATAAAAATCACGACCAATGCTGGTACCATCTGGAACACCTGATGAATAGTCACTCCACATCGCATCTAGCTTTACATAACCGCCATAAGTGATATCGGTATTACCTAAAGTGGCAGCACTTGCAGTGCCTGTTAGTGCGCATAACACGGCCGATGCCGTGAGGGTCTTTAAAGCGGTTATTTTTGTTGTTGTCATAATGTCTATTCCTGTTGAAGCTATTTGTGTGTTGTTGTATCACTGTTGTTTAAGAAATGACTTCTCTCAATTATCTATTGGTCTATTAGACTAAGGTGTTACATAGCGATAAATCGCTTACATCAACATATTGGAGTAGATTATAGGTGGCTATTACGAAGTTTTTAGCTATTTGGCGAGATATACAACTAAGGTCTAATACTTTAAGGGGCGTTGCTGAGTGATCCTTGAAGCAGGCCGAAGGCAAGTAATTAAAATGGAGACGACAACAATGTCACAAAGTATCTATCCAGTTCCCGCGCATATCAAGAATGCCGCATTAGTTGATAACGATAAATATAATACACTGTACAAGCAATCTATCGATGACCCTGAAGGATTTTGGCGAGAGCATGGTAAGCGTCTTGATTGGTCAACTCCTTATACTAAAGTTAAAAACACATCATTTGACAAAGGCCATATCAATATTCGTTGGTTTGAAGATGGCCAACTTAATGCCTCATATAACTGTATCGACCGTCATCTCGCTGCTAAAGCAAACAAAACAGCCCTTATCTGGGAAGGAGACAACCCAGAGCAAAGCGAAAATATTACCTACCAACAATTGCACGATGAAGTTGCAAAATTAGCAAATGGTCTTAAAAAGCTGGGTGTTACAAAAGGTGACCGCGTAGCGATTTATATGCCAATGACTCCGCAGGCTGTTTATGCCATGCAAGCGTGTGCTCGTATTGGCGCGATTCACTCTGTTGTGTTTGGTGGTTTTTCTCCATCAGCAATCGCTGACCGTATTAATGACTCAGGTGCAAAAGTCGTGATCACATCTGATGAAGGTCGTCGCGCTGGTAACTGCGTGCCATTAAAAGCAAATGTTGATGAAGCGGTATCACAAGATTCAGTAACCACAGTTGAGCATGTGATTGTTCACCAGTTAACTGGCGGTGAAGTAGAGTGGAACAGCCACGACGTATGGTGGCATGATTTAGTGGCAGATTTACCGGCAGAATGTGAACCAGAGCCAATGAATGCTGAAGATCCACTTTTCATTCTTTATACATCGGGCTCTACTGGTCAGCCTAAAGGTGTTGTTCACACCACGGGTGGCTACCTTGTTTACGCATCAATGACCCATGAATATGTATTTGATTTAAAAGAAGACGATATTTTCTGGTGTAGTGCTGATGTTGGTTGGATCACGGGTCACAGTTATATTGCGTATGGCCCATTAGTTAACGGCTGTACACAAGTGGTATTTGAAGGTGTACCCACTTACCCAACTGCAGGTCGTATGGGTGAAGTAATCGACAAACACAATGTCACTATTCTTTACACTGCACCAACCGCTATTCGCGCGTTGATGGCAAAAGGTGATGAGCCAACAGCGACATCAAAACGCACAAGTCTGCGTATTATGGGCTCTGTGGGTGAACCTATTAACCCAGAAGCATGGGCATGGTACTACGAGCATATCGGTAATGAGAATTGCCCAATTGTTGATACTTGGTGGCAAACAGAAACGGGTGGCATCATGATCACACCATTGCCGGGTGCAACAGACATGAAGCCTGGTTCTGCAACTCGTCCATTCTTTGGTATTGCACCTGCGCTTTATGATGCAGAAGGCAATACACTTGAAGGTGCGGTTGACGGTAACTTGGTTATTTTAGATAGCTGGCCTTCACAAGCACGTACCGTGTATGGTGACCATGAGCGTTTTGAACAAACTTACTTCTCTGCTTACCCTGGTGTTTATTTCACGGGGGATGGTTGTCGCCGTGATGAAGATGGTTATTACTGGATCACTGGGCGTGTTGATGACGTACTGAATGTATCGGGCCACCGCTTAGGTACGGCTGAGATTGAAAGTGCCTTAGTTGCTCATGAAGCCGTTGCTGAGGCTGCCGTGGTGGGTTACCCGCACGACATCAAAGGCCAAGGTATTTACGTGTATATCACGCCAAATGAAGGCGTCACAGTGAGCGATGAATTAACCGCAGAAGTGCGTAACTGGGTTCGTAAAGAGCTAAGTCCTATTGCATCACCAGATATGATTCAATGGTCGCCAGGTTTACCAAAAACACGTTCAGGTAAGATTATGCGTCGAATTTTACGTAAAATTGCCGCTAATGAGCACCAACAGTTGGGTGATACTTCAACACTGGCCGATCCGAGTGTGGTTGATGAGCTAATCGAGAATAGATTAAATCGTTAAAAACGCGTTAAAAACTTGATTAGAAGTTGATTCTAAACGTAGTATATCGGCTGTCACTTAGAAATAGGTGTCAGCCGAATTTATTAGGAGTGAACCATGAGTCAGTTTTTAATAGCGGATGATCATCCGTTATTTCGTGAAGCGCTGAAAGGGGCATTGAGTACTAAGTTTACGGATTTGGAAGTATTTGAATCGGAAAACTTCGATACCACATTGCAATTGCTAAGCGAACAAGAAGATCTTGATATCTTACTACTAGACCTTCACATGCCAGGAAATGGCGATTTATACGGCCTTATTCGTATTCGCGAAGATTACCCAAGCTTACCGATTGCAGTTGTGTCGGGGAGTGAAGACATTAATATTGTGTCGAAAGTAATGGGATACGGTGCGATGGGATTTATTCCTAAATCATCATCATCGGATGATATCGCAATGGCGATTAATCATATTCTAGAAGGCGATGTGTGGTTACCAGCAGAGCTTAAAGATAAAGTAGCAGCCGTTGATGGCGAAGACAAAGAAATTGCAGCTCAGGTGGCATCACTAACCCCACAACAATATAAAGTGCTGCAGTACCTGCATGAAGGTTTGTTAAATAAGCAAATCGCTTATGAGTTACATATCTCTGAAGCGACAGTAAAAGCACATATTACGGCCATTTTCAGAAAACTTGGCGTATACAACCGTACTCAAGCCGTGCTTATTGCCTCAAAACTTCAACTTGATCCTATTGAATCGAACTAGTTATTAGATAATAAAAATAATAAAGAGGCGAGCAGCCTCTTCATTCATTACTTAAGCAAACACCACTGTTCGATTACCGTTTATAAACAGTTTATGTTCAGAGGCCAACTGTAAGGCTTTGCAAAATACTGTTTTTTCAACATCTTTACCCATTTTTGCCATCATCTCTGCGGTATCCGCATGACTAACATGCGTCACATCTTGCAAAATAATTGGCCCTTCATCGAGTTCGTTATTAACAAAATGAGCGGTTGCACCAATGATTTTTACCCCACGTTCAAAGGCTTGGTGGTAGGGTTTTGCACCAATAAAGGCAGGTAAAAATGAATGGTGAATATTAATAATTTTACCTTCAAAGCGTGCCACAAACTCAGGGCTTAAAATACGCATGTATTTGGCAAGGCCGATAATATCAGGCTGGTAGCTGGCAATTAAATCACCCACTTTTTGGTCATGCTCAGTACGGCTTAAGCCTTCGTGTGAAACAACATGAAACGGCACGCCAAAACCTGCTGCCAATGGCGCTAAGTCTGCATAGTTAGCAATTACAGCTAATACCTCTATATTCAACGCTTTTTCAAATTGTTTAAGTAATACTCCCCCTAAACAATGCGCTTCTTTTGTGGCCAATAAGACGATTTTGGTTTTTTCGCTGCTGTGTAAGGCAAGCTCTGCGCCATCAGGAAGTAGCTCAGCAAGGCTTGGTAAAAAGTCATCTGAAATAACCCCGCTTAATTCGGTGCGCATGAAAAAGCGTTGGGCATCTTTGTCTACAAATTCGTTATTACGGGTAATATTCAAATTATGTTGATGACAAAGACCGGTGATCTTGGCAATTAGACCCACATCATCATCGCATTGTGTTGTTAAAATCGTGTTCATAGTCCTCATTCTAATCCCATTTGTGTGAACGTTATTATTTGCTAATTTTTTAGCGCTGCATAGCGCAATTTCGACTATCTAATAATTAATTTTAAACAGACTAGTCTAGCTTTATAACAGTCAAAGCGCTGAAACTATTGATATTACATGCAATAGTGTTGAGGTTTAACCCGATGAGCCAACAACACGTTGTTGTGAATGAAGTGCACGCATCTTATGTGATACGTGAACACAGCCGACAGAGCGTCGTTTTTAAGCAACGTAACTCGGTAAGGGCGAAAATAGCGAGGATAGAGCATGATGGTATAACTTAAACTATAAAATGATGTTTGAGCGAATGGGAGCTGACCCTCGCTAATAGAAAAATACGCGAAACGACCATCGCTTTACTCTTACTAAGTGTTTATTGTATAAACAATGAACGCTTTTATGTTGTTAAAGCAGAGACAAGGATTGGGTATGGATGAAGGTATTGCGTTATTAATATTGCTTGTTTTAGTGGTATTCGGCGGTTCTGTTGCAGGAATAATTGCTTTATTTCAGCTATCTGTTTTAAAAAAAGAAGTCGCGTTATTAAGAGAGAAGCTTGCTGAACCAAGGCCCGATAAGCCGCAAACGGATACTGAATTTCAACAGCATGTACCAAGAACCTCATCACAATCAACAAACACAGCTTCGCATTCAACAATAACAGCAACGATTGATTCGTTGCACGTTGAGCCAATGCTCTCTGCAGCACGGCAGCCTCAGGGGGCGTCTCATGAGCCAATACTTACCCAAGAGAAAGCCGCTCCGTTTGAGTTTATCACTTCTCTTATTTCAGTGTTTAAAACTAATTGGCTGACCTGGGTTGGGGCTATTGCACTTGCTTTTGGCGGAATCTTTTTAGCCCGTTATTCGCTAGAAGCAGGGCTCTTGTCAGAAACGATGCGATTAACTTTAGGCGCTGTTTTTGGGGTAAGTTTAATTGTGGCAGCAGAGTACTTGCACCGTAAAGGAATAGTGTTTGAAGGCTTTAATAACTATATACCGGCAGCGCTTGCCAGTGGCGGCTTTATCAGTTGTTTTGCTTTAACATTACTTGCTTATACCCACTATGCATTATTAGCGCCTTTGCCTGCCTTCGCTATTTTGACATTGGTGTCGTTGGCTGCCAGTTGGATGGCATTGCGCTTTGGTCCTCTGCTTGCGGCTATTGGTATTATTGGTGCTTACAGTGTGCCGGTCTGGGTGAATACAGGGAGTAACGACTTTGTTGGTTTGTTGACCTATGTTGGCTTTGTGAGTGTTTCGGCCTCTTTGGTGGCTCATTATGTGAAACGTCAGTGGCTTTGGTATTTGCTCTGGACTGGACACCTTGGTTGGTATTGGTTAGTGGCAGTAAGCGCTTCACATAATATTCTGTGGTTTATTAACGTATACGCTGTGTTCAGTATCTTTCTACTGATTGCGATTGTGCGTTTGGGTCTTAAGTTTATTCAAATAGAACACCGCCCTCAGCGTTTCATAAAGCAGCTTAAGCAACTACCCGATAATCCATTGCTTATAGCGATTTTAGCGCCGCTTGGTTTTTTGATGTTTAGCAATAATGCGTTACTCACTTGGCAACTTAGTAGTCTGTTAATGGTCAGTGTGCTGTTGTTTTTAGTGCTTAAAAACAGCGCGTGGGATAGTTGGTTAGCGATTGCAGTCGGCTGTGTTGTGCTGTTATTAATTAGCCAGCGTAATAGCGTTGATTTTACCGAGCAGCTTTTTGTGTTTAGGCAAAACTACGGAGTCGGGCTGTTTTTTATCGCGCTGTTTATTAGTTATGGTTTGCTGTTCGCACGCAAATATCCACAGCGGTTAGGATTCTCGCTGATAGCTTCGCTGTCGAGCTTTGTGATTATTGGTTGCTTGTATGCTATTACGCCAAATAATGCGCTTACAGATGCTTATCCGCTCTGGTGTACGGTGTTATTGGGGGTCAGTGCACTGTTATTTAAATTAGCGGTGCGTAGCAAGCAGCCCTTACAGGTTTTTTGTTTTTGGTTAGGTGGCAATGGCAACATCAGCTTAGCGCTCACAATGTTGCTTGAAGGAAGTAGTTTGACGCTTGCATTAGCTATGCAGGTTGTATTAATTAGCTTTTATATTAATAAGCATGCACTGCGTTTACCAATGTGGCCATTAAAAGCGTTAATAGCGTGTTTGTTGGTACGCTTAAGCTTAGCACCTTGGACACCAAGTTACAGTGATGCAGTATTGCTTGGCGTTCATTGGAGTATTGTTGTCTATCCTTTGTGTGCTGGGTTATTTTATTGGGCTGCAAGGTTTTGGCAACAGCAGCCATTGAGGGTTTGGTTAGAAGGCGCAGGCTTACACTGTATTGCTTTATTTGTTACCACAGAGACCAGTTATCAATTGGTTGGGCATTATCCTGATTTTAATAACCTGTCAGTGTACGAGCACATCTTGCTTACGTGTAATTGGGGGGTATTAGGGTGTGTATATTTACTGCGTGCTCGGTATACGCAGCAAATGGTAAAACTTTACCAACTAGCGGGGTTAGGATTACTGACACTTGCAGGGTTACTCGCTGCTACTTTATTCATGGAGTTAAATCCTTTCTTTGCACAGATACGCATTGGTCAAATGCCTGTTTTTAACTGGTTACTGCTTGTGTGGTTAGTGCCTGCATTAATATGTGTATGGGCAGGTCAATTAACTAGGTCTATTAATTCCCGTTTACTGAAGCCATTTTATATTTTAGCGGGTGCTTTCACCGCACTGTATATTAATGCAGAAATACGCCATAACTGGCAAGGTGAGTTTATTAACTTAGCGCAGCCTACCTCAGATGCTGAGCTTTATAGCTATTCATTAGTGTGGTTGATCATAGGTGCTTTAGTGGTAGTGATGGGTCATTTAAAGTCATTGGCTACGGTGCAAAAGCTAGGGCTTGGTTTATTAGCGCTGGTGGTATTAAAGGTATTTTTGATTGATATGGCAAATTTAACAGGGCTGTTAAGAGCCGTCTCGTTTATAGGGCTGGGATTATCTTTAGTGGCACTGAGCTGGTTATTTCAAAAGTTTAAGGCAAAGCCCGTTGCTTTGCCTTAATAATGGGGTCATTTAAGTGCTGTGATTAAGCAGCGCTTTTAATTTTGCCGGTTTCACTGGTTTGCTCAAGTAGTGAATATTATCGGCTTTGGTTTGCTGTTTTAGGGCTTCGTCACGCACTGCGGTAATTAAAATGGCAGGAACAGGACTTTGCCAAATCTCTCGAAGTGTTTTTATTAAGGTAATGCCGTCGCAATCATGGCCAAGCTGATAATCCATTAGAATCACGTCGGGTGCGCGATGTTCTTTGGCATACGCAAGTACGGTGTCGACATTTTCAAATAGCTTATAATTTGCTTGCCATTTTTGTAATAAACTTGCCATTGCATGCAGGTTTTCGGGGTCATCATCAACAGCCACAATATTCATGGCTGTACGATTCTCAACGCCTTTTTTCGGTGTCTCTTTTTGTTGTATAAATTGACTGTCTCCGTAGGGTACTTCAATACTAAAGCGACTTCCTTTGCCGGGTGTTGAGCTTACATCGAGACGCAAAGACAAAAGGTCGACCATTCTTTTTACGACCCCAAGACCTAGGCCAACACCTTTATTATCGCCCGCTTCAATGCGGTAAAAGTCATTAAAGATTTTCGCTTGTTCTAGCTCTGAAATGCCAGGGCCGGTATCCCATACCTCGATTCTTAAATGATGTTTTCGTTTGCGACACGCAATCAAAACTTGGCCGCTATTAGTGTATTTAACAGCATTTGAAACAAGATTTTGAACAATACGACGTAAGTAAGTGATGTCGCTATGTACAATAACACCGGTTGATCGCACTTTAAGCTTAAGACCTTTTTCGCTCGACATGATGGCGTATTCATTTTTCAACGGGGCTAAAATGTCATCAATGCTAAAGTGGCGAGGCGTTGGGGTCATTGCGCCTTGTTCTAACTTGGCTATTTCAAGCAGTGCCGACATTAAGTGGACAGTTGAATCGAGGCTTGCCCCCAGTTTTTCAAAGTTATTTAAATTGTTACTTGAAAGCGTCTTATCATCAATTGCCGCCAAGTACAGGCGGGCAGCATTTAGCGGTTGAAGTATGTCGTGACTTGCGAGTGCTAAAAATCGGGTTTTACTGTCGTTAGCTTGCTCGGCCTCTTTTTTAGCTAAAGTAAGTGCTTGCTCAGTTTGTACTCGGCTGTCTATTTGTGCTTGTAGATCTCTATTGATTGTTCGGATTTCTTGCGTGCGTGCTTCAATCCGATTTTCAAGATCCATATTCACTTCTTCAAGGGCATTTTGTGTTTCGATATGCGCTGTAATATCAGAGAAGCTGGTCACAAAGCCGCCATCAGGTAATGGGTTACCTATCATTTCAAATACTTGGCCATTTCGGCGATGACGAATAAAGTGATGTGGACTGCCATTTTTAAGGTGTTGTACACGTTTTTCTACGTGTCGCTCTATTTCACCGGGGCCGCATTCACCGCGTTCGGCGTTGTAGCGAATCACTTCTTCAATGGCTTGACCCACCTCTAAGAACCCTTCGGGGTAGTTAAACATTTCGGCATAACGCTTGTTCCACGCGACTAAATTGAGTTCTTTGTCGACAACCGAAATACCATGGCTGAGGTTTTCAAGTGATGTGAATAATAAGTTTTGATTAAATTGCAGAGCTTGTGTTGTTTCGTCAAAGAAGTTTACCACTTCTTCAAAGGCCATTCGTTTACCAGAAGCGACAGTATGAATAAGCGCTTGCGCCGATGACGCGCCCAATACACCCGTTAAAGCGCGTTCGCAATAGGCGATAAATTCAGGGGCAGGGTGGGCATTATTATCATCTAGCTTGTGCGTTAAAGCGAAATGCGCCAGTACTTGCTGACTGCGTTGAATACCTAAAAAGGTCTGTAGCAGTACTTTAAAGTCGTACACAGTGGCCTTTACATTTTTATTTAAACGCCGTGCAAACACCGCTTGTTCTTTTGGGTTAACAAATGCAGCCGCTTGAATTTTATCAATTAAACGCTCATCAGCCCCTAACGAGAAACTTATATAGCAACCAATATTGGCAAACAACGCAATGAGTGTTCCGCGCGTAATAAGGGTTTGTTGTAGTTCTGCATTTAGGCTATTACCGGCATCTAAAATCGGTAACATGAGGAATAACACCCAACATATAAAGCCTGCAAGTAACCCTGCATATACCCCGTAAGCATGACCTTTACGCCAATATAAGCCACCGACAATGGCAGGGAGTAGTTGAGATACAAGCGAAAATGCAACTAAGCCCATACTGGCGAGGGCTTTGCCATGGCCAAACCACTGTTGATAAAAATAAGACAGGATCAGAATACCGGCAATAGTAAAACGTCTCACCAGTAATATTTGTGATTTGTAGCTACTGGTGATGAGGTTACGTTTAAATTTGCGACGCAACATTAATGGCAACACCACATCATTTGAGATCATAGTACTGAGTGTGAGTGTCGCGACGACAATCATCGCGGTGGCTGCCGATAATCCACCGATAAATACAAAGGTGGTTAAAAACGCATTTTCGTGCATTAAAGGCAGGGCTAATACAAAGCTGTCGGGTGAAAAACCACTGCCGATACCAGGATGGATTGCTGCTGTGGCAATAGGGAAAATCATTGCAGCGGTAAGCAATAAATAAAGCGGAAAAGCCCAGCGGGCGGTATAAAGATGGCGTTTATCTTGGTTATCAACAACGGTTACATGGAATTGTCTTGGTAAACAGATTATTGCCGCCGCGGCCATTAACGATTGACCGATAAAATTAAAGCTAAAAAAGTCAAAATTATGCCAGTGCTGCCACAATGACCCAGTTAACTGCTCGCTTTGTACGGTGTTTAAGTTAAATAACGTGTATAAGGCAAGCCCAGCCACTGCAGCTAAAGCTAATAGTTTCACCATCGATTCGAACGCAACAGCCAGCATTAACCCAGAGCGATATTCAGTAACATCGACCTTACGGGTCCCAAAAAATATTGCAAACATGGCCATAATTAGTGTTGCTGACAGCGCTAACATTGACCCTGAGATACGGTTGTCGTTTTGTAATAATAAAAAGCTACTACTAAGGGCTTTTAATTGCAGCGCGATATAAGGAATGGTCGCCAACAGTGCAATAACTGTGACCATGATTGCTGTTGTTTGTCTTTTTCCATACCGAGCAGAAATAAAATCGGCAATGGTCGTAATATTTTGTTTTTTACTAACAAGTACCAGTTTTCGTAAAAAGCCTTGGCCAAAGAAAAATAACAGCGCAGGACCAATTAAAATAGGAAGGTAATTCCAACTGCTGGTGGCGGCAGTACCGACTGAGCCATAGTAAGTCCACGATGTACAGTAAATCCCTAATGAAAACGAATAAACAAAAGGGTGATGGCTAATGCGTTTAGCCAGAGGCGTGGTTTTATCCCCCCAGTTTGCTAACCAAAACAATACACCAATGTAGGCAAGAGCAACAAAAATAAGCGCAGCAGTCATGTTCAAATTCAGTCATTATTGTAATACCACTACCTTACCAGAATTAAAGCTGATTTCGATGTGTTGATTTTGATTTGTTAAAAATCAATTTTTACAAGTTTATGATATTTAATGCTTAATTTTATTTTGGCCTTTTTATTAGACTAATGTCGCAGATCATTCGTTTTTACTATTTTGGTTATTTCTCTCATTTATATTTGTAGGTTAACTTATTGTTAAATATAGTTTTTTACTATTGATTAACAAAAGGTGCTTTGCAGTTTACGTAAACGTAAACTGGCTGTTACGACTATGGTCTCAATTCCATAATGCCGAACCGTTGCTAACTTAGTTAATGACAACTAATACCACTCATTACTTTTAAGTGATGCATAAGGGGATAAAAATGGCTTTTAAAGATGAAGAACAAGCAAAAGCTTACTGGGCGGAAAACATTTCGCTGCTATTTAAACTGTTAGCAGTGTGGTTTATCGTTTCATTTGGTTTTGGCATTTTATTGGTAGATGTACTGAATGAAGTACGTTTTTTTGGGTTTAAACTCGGCTTCTGGTTCTCCCAGCAAGGCGCAATTTACACCTTTGTAGCTTTGATTTTTGTGTACGTTTTCAAAATGAATACGTTAGATAAAAAATATGGCGTAGACGAATAGGAGCTAAGCAATGGATGTTCAAACACTCACGTTTATTATCGTCGGTTTAAGCTTCGCGCTTTATATCGGCATCGCAATTTGGGCTCGTGCAGGGTCTACTAATGAATTCTATGTTGCAGGTGGTGGCGTTCCTCCTCTTGCAAATGGTATGGCAACAGCAGCTGACTGGATGAGTGCAGCATCGTTTATCTCAATGGCGGGTATTATCTCGTTTGCGGGTTACGATGGGGGTGTTTACCTCATGGGCTGGACGGGTGGTTACGTATTACTGGCGCTGTGTTTAGCACCTTACTTACGTAAGTTTGGTAAGTTCACTGTCCCTGATTTCATTGGTGACCGTTATTACTCACAAACAGCACGTGTGGTTGCAATTTTATGTGCAATCTTTATCTGTTTCACGTACATCGCGGGTCAAATGCGGGGTGTTGGTGTTGTATTCTCTCGCTTCTTAGAAGTGGATATTGAGACCGGTGTTTACATTGGTATGGTGATTGTATTCTTCTATGCTGTTCTTGGCGGCATGAAGGGCATTACTTACACGCAAGTTGCGCAATACTGCGTACTGGTATTTGCTTACCTTGTTCCAGCAATCTTCATTTCAATGATGATGACAGGTCACTTTTTCCCACAAACTGGTTTTGGTGCCACGCTTGCAGATGGTTCTGGTCAATACGTGCTTGATAAATTAGATGGACTGAGTACCGAACTCGGTTTTGCGCAGTACACCGAAGGCTCTAAGAGTATGATCGATGTATTCGCAATCACGGGTGCGCTTATGGTGGGTACTGCGGGTCTACCTCATGTTATCGTACGTTTCTTCACGGTTCCACGTGTTAAAGACACGCGTATCTCTGCGGCATGGACATTAGTATTTATTGCTATCGTTTATACAACTGCACCTGCTGTTGCGTCGTTTGCACGTGTAAACATGATTGATACTATTAACGGTAAAGATGGTAACGGTACAGAGTATGCTGAAGCACCTGCATGGGTTAAAAATTGGGAAAGAACAGGCCTAATCACTTTTAACGATAAAAACGGTGATGGCAAAATGTTCTACTCAGCTGGCAAGATTGATGATCCAAATAGCGCCAACGAAGTGAATGTTGACCGCGACATCATGGTACTTGCTAACCCAGAGATTGCCGACTTACCAGCATGGGTAGTAGCCCTTGTTGCAGCAGGTGGTATTGCGGCAGCACTGTCAACCACTGCGGGTTTGTTATTGGTTATTTCGACCTCGGTATCGCATGACTTGTTAAAACGTACCTTGAAACCAGATATTAGTGATAAGCAAGAACTACTTGCAGCGCGACTTGCTGCGATGGTCGCCATTGTTATCTCAGCGTACTTTGGTATTAACCCGCCTGGATTTGTGGCGTCGGTGGTGGCATTTGCATTCGGTTTAGCGGCTGCAAGTTTCTTCCCGGCGATTATCATGGGTATCTTCTCTAAGAAGATGAACAAAGAAGGTGCGATCGCAGGTATGGTTACAGGTATTACATTCACCGCGGCGTACATTATTTACTTCAAGTTTGTTAGCCCTGAATTAAATGGCCCAGCTAACTGGTTATTTGGTATTTCACCTGAGGGGATTGGTTTAGTGGGTATGATTATTAACTTTGCAGTAGCAGGTATCGTACTTAAACTAACAGCTGAAACACCTGTTGAAATTCAAGAAATGGTGGAAGGCATTCGTAACCCTAAAGGGTCAAGTGCAGCGCACGCACACTAACAAAGTGGTACTAAAAGAACACACTTTTGATAAACCCAAAGCCCGACTTAAGTCGGGCTTTTTATTTTTTTAAAACAGGGGTAGTGTAGTTATTAGCCTCACTTAATTTCGAGAATAGCTATGAATGCAGAGCAACAGGAAGTCGCCCAATTTGTAATTAATCAAACCCCGTTTAATCAGCTCGATTCGGCGGCAAGCGAGTATTTTGTTAATCACCTCGATATTATTTACCTCACACGAGAAAACCAAAATAAATGGTTATGCTCTGACAATCCGAGATTATTTCTAATTCGCTCAGGAGATTATGACCTAGTCGATGCAAAAGGGGATGTGATCACGAAGCTCTCTGCAGGGGATTATTTTGGCTTTCCCTCTTTGCTAACGGGGGAGGCTATTCAAAATAGTCTCTCGGTGCAAAAAGAAGGCATTGTTTATATGCTGGACCAAGCGTCTTTTGATTATTTACGCCGCGAGTACAAAGTGTTTGAGCAATACTTTGTCCGTGCTCATAAGAATCGTTTGTTGTCATCGCATTATAAGAGTCAAAACGACAGTTGGTCTGAGAAGAAAATAGCAGAGTTAATGAACCGCAAAGCGGTAACTCTTTCGCCTGATGCGAGTATTCGCCAAACAGCCAAAAAAATGAAGCAGCAGGGTGTTTCATCAATAATGTTGACTGAGAACGAGCGCTTAGTAGGGGTGGTAACAGACCGAGATCTTCGTAATCGCGTGCTTGCTGATGAGGTTGACCCACACGAGTCTGTGAGCACGATTATGACTTGTAAGCCAAAGTTTATTTTTGAGAATAATCGGGTGTTCTCAGCGCTGCACTTAATGCTCAAACACAATATTCATCATTTACCTGTGCTCGATGAATATCATAAGCCCTTAGGCATGTTGACCAGTACTGATTTACTGCGTCAGCAAAAAAGCGACCCAGTGCAATTAATTGGACGCATATATAAAGCCCACTCTGTGGTTGATTTAAAGCGCTATTCGCAAGAGATCCCCAGCTTATTAAAAGGCTTTTCGAATAATATTGATGATATATCGCTTATCGGTAAGTTATTAAGTGGTTTAACCGATGCGTTAACTTCGCGCTTAATTCATTTATTTCAAGAAGATAACGGCGCTGCCCCCAGTCACTTTAGTTTTATTTGTTTTGGCTCACAAGCCCGTGAAGAGCAAACCCTGCATTCTGACCAAGATAATGGTTTACTTTTACCTGAAGATTTAACAACAGAGCAGCAAGACTACTTTAAACGCATGGGGGAGTTTGTGTGTGAGCAGTTGGTTGAATGCGGTATTAAACGTTGTCCAGGTAACATTATGGCCAGTAATGCACAGTGTCGAATGGGCATCAGTGAGTGGTGTGAACGCTTTTATAAATGGATCACATCGCCGACTCCAGAAGCCATGTTAAATTGTAAAATCTACTTTGATTTACGCTTTATTGAGGGCTCAATGTCGCTGTACACGCGTTTTTATGAGCAATTAAAACGTATCTCTAAAAATGATTTATTTTATGCTGCTATGGCGAGTGATATTAAAAATACTCATGTGCCCATTGGGTTATTTAACCAATTTAAATTAGAAAAAGATGCGAAACAGCACAAGTACCTTGATTTAAAAAAACGCGGCGTGGTGATTATTAACGATATAGTGCGTTTGTATTCACTCAAAGCGGGTATTCAGCGGGCGAATACCCAAGAGCGTTTGGATGCACTGCTGAAGTATTCTTTACTTAATAAAGACGATGTTTATAACTTAAAAGATTGTTGGCGTTTCTTAACGCAGCTGCGCTTACGCACACAAATAAATGAAGAAGGCTTACCGAGCAATTGTATTAACCCCAATACCTTGAATTCTTTAGAACGCCATCAATTAAAAGAAGCCTTTTATTTAGTTAAACAAGCTCAGCAAGCCGCCGCTTTTAAGTTTGCGCGTGGCAGCTTATGAGGATAACTGATGGTTAAACGTTGGCTCAGTCGTTATATGGCTCGCAAACAATTATTGGCAGCTGATGCCTATAAAGAACGTTACGTTGTGATAGATATGGAACTAACGGGGCTTGATCCCCGCCAACATGAAATTGTCTCGGTGGCATGGGTGATGATAGAAGACCAGTGCATTAAAATGAGTGGGGCACAGCACATAATTAATAAAGACGTACAGAGCCTAGAGCAAAGCCCTATTTATCACGGCATTGCCAAGCAAGATATCGATAGCGGTGAAAGCCTTGAAGCAATTCTTGCTAAGCTTCACCAACACGTTGATGACTGTATTTTAGTTTTTCATAACGCGACGCTTGATTGGGGGTTTTTAAAACAAGCGTGCCGTAAACTAGGCTTAGAAGCTAAAGCGCGGTTAATTCTTGATACGTTCGTTATTGAAAAAAAGCGTCTCCATCAGCAAGGCCATGAAATAGGCCACGATGACCTAACATTAAGCGAGTGCCGTAAACGCTATGGCTTACCTCATTACAGCTCTCACCATGCTTTAACCGATGCCATGGCCACCGCCGAGCTTTTTTTAGCGCAGTGCCATCAAATCAGTCGGGGTAAAGCCTTAAAAGTGGGGGAGTTGCTGTAATGTGTTATGCTCATCGCTAAGTTAGACAACAAACGGAATTGGTATGGATAAATTAGAATTAACAGTGCCGCCAATTATTCAAGTCGTGATATTCGCTGCCATAATGTGGATGTTAGCTGATGTGTTGGCACCTTTTAGTATGACGCTTGCCGTTTTGTTACCTGTGGCAGTGATCACCGCGTTAATTGGGGTCGCTTTCTCTTTATGGGGTGTTTATGAGTTTCACTCTGCTGGCACGACGGTCGATCCGAGATTGCCTGAGGAGTCGGCAAGCCTTGTCACTCATGGAGCCTATAAAGTTAGTCGAAACCCGATGTATGTCGGTTTCTTACTTATTTTAATTGGGTGGGGTATTTATTTGGGGAATATCGTAAATATTATGCTGCCTGTGGTGTTTGTCCTTTACATGAATCGATTTCAAATAGTGCCTGAAGAGAGGTACATGCAGCAAAAGTTTGGGCATGAATATAGTGAATATAAAAAAGCAGTTCGTCGATGGATATAACAATCAAAGCTGAATAAGACTAGGGACTGCTGAAGACTGTATTTTTCAATTATCGCCACCACGACTTTACACCACTTTATTTAAGTGCTCCCTCTTATAAAAAAGAGTAAGGTCGATTACCAAAACCAGGGTCATCTAAAACACCTAAAACCACTTTATTTTATCTTGCCCTTTTATAAAAAAGTGTAAGGTCGATTACCAAAACCAGCGTCATCTAAAACACCTAAAACCACTTTATTTAAGCGCACCCTCTTATAAAAAAGTGTAAGGTCGATTACTAAAACCAGGGTCATCTAAAACACCTAAAACCACTTTATTTAAGCACACCCTCTTATAAAAAAGTGTAAGGTCGATTACCAAAACCAGCGTCATCTAAAACACCTAAAACCACTTTATTTTAGCTTGCCCTCTTATAAAAAAGTGTAAGGTCGATTACAATACCGTCATCTAAAAGGCAGCTGTCTTTATCTGCAAGCAAATAGAGTGGATTTTCTTCTTCATGGCAATCAAACTTGCAATCAATGGTTTTGGTCGTATTGGGCGTAATATTGTCCGAGCCCTTTATGAATCAGGGCTTGAAGATCAAATCAAAATTGTCGCTATTAACGAATTAGCTGACCCTAAGGGCATTGCCCATCTCCTTAAGTACGATACATCCCACGGTCGTTTTTCGTTTCCTGTTAATTTAGGTGAAGATACGCTAACAGTCGCAGGTGACTCTATTGCGCTATTTGCCGAAGAGAATCCGGCAGAATTGCCCTGGCAAACCCTTGATGTCGATGTTGTACTTGAATGCACGGGTGTTTATCACTCGCGTGAACATGCTAAGTTACATTTAAATGCAGGGGCTAAAAAAGTACTTTTTTCGCAACCTGCAGATGCCGACGTTGATGCAACCATTGTGTATGGTATCAACGACGATGAATTAAAAGCAGCGCATACAATTGTTTCTAATGGCTCATGTACAACTAACTGTATTGTGCCTGTGATTAAAGTATTAGATGATGCATTTTCTATTGAATCTGGGGCAATCACGACAATTCATGCCTCGATGCATGATCAACAAGTGATCGACGCTTATCATCATGATTTACGTCGTACCCGTGCGGCAAGCCAGTCTATTATTCCTGTAGATACAAAACTTGCCCGTGGTATCGAACGTATTTTACCTAAGTTTCATGGCCGCTTTGAAGCCATTGCCGTGCGTGTACCGACGATTAACGTCACCGCGATGGACTTAAGCGTCACGGTAAACACTGATGTTGATTTAGGCGACGTTAATCAAGCACTTAAGTTAGCAGCAAAAGATCGCCTTGAAGGGATTTTAAGTTACACTGAAGAGCCGCTGGTGTCGGTAGATTTTAATCATGACTCACATTCTTGTATCATAGATGGCACTCAGACACGTGTTAGTCATAAACGACTGATAAAGTTGTTAGTGTGGTGCGATAATGAGTGGGGATTTGCGAATCGTATGCTCGATACAGCGCGTGCGATGATGGCTGTAAGCCAATAACTTATAACTATAATTTAGTATCGTTAACAAAGGAGAAGTCCATGTCGGTCATTAAAATGGCAGATTTAGATTTAAACGGCAAACGCGTGTTAATTCGTGAAGATTTAAATGTGCCTGTAAAAGAAGGTAAAGTGACCTCTGATGCACGTATTCGTGCAGCATTACCTACTATTAAATTAGCGTTAGAAAAAGGCGCAAAAGTAATGGTGATGTCACACCTTGGCCGCCCTACGGAAGGGGAATATGATGAAGCGTTTTCACTCGCCCCTGTCGTTAATTATTTAAATGATGCGCTTGAGCAAACGGTTCGTCTTGAAAAAGATTACCTTGATGGCGTTGACGTGGCAGATAATGAAGTGGTTGTTTTTGAAAACGTACGTTTTAACGTAGGTGAAAAGAAAAATGATGAAGCATTATCTAAAAAGCTAGCTGCATTATGTGATGTTTACGTGATGGATGCATTTGGTACGGCTCACCGTGCACAAGCATCAACGCACGGTGTTGGTTTATTTGCCGATGTAGCGTGTGCAGGCCCACTTTTAGCCGCAGAGCTAGACGCTTTGGGTAAAGCGCTTGATAACCCTGCGCGTCCTTTAGTGGCTATCGTTGGTGGCTCTAAAGTGTCGACTAAGTTAACCGTACTTGATTCACTATCAACAGTGGTTGATCAACTTGTTACGGGTGGAGGTATTGCAAATACTTTCATCGCAGCAGCTGGTCACCCTGTAGGCAAGTCTTTATTTGAAGCTGACTTAATTGACGAAGCAAATAAATTAAGTGCCGCTGCAAAAGCAAATAATGGTGAAATTCCAGTGCCAACTGATGTTGTTGTTGGTAATGAGTTCTCAGAATCGGCTGTTGCGACATTGAAAGATGTGAATGAAGTAACCGATGAAGATATGATTTTCGATATTGGCCCAGATACAGCGAAACAGCTTGCAGATATTATTGCAAAAGCAGGCACGGTTGTGTGGAATGGTCCAGTTGGCGTATTTGAATTTGACCAATTTGGTAATGGCACGCGTGCGATTGCTGAAGCTATCGCAAATTCAAGCGCATTCTCAATTGCGGGCGGCGGTGATACGCTTGCTGCGATTGATAAATACGGCATTGCCGATAAAGTGTCTTACATTTCAACAGGTGGTGGTGCTTTCCTTGAATTTTTAGAAGGGAAAAAATTACCAGCAGTTGCTATGCTAGAAGAGCGTGCTAAGTAATTAGTACGAACACCAGCGTGGTTATTTAATTACGCTGGTTTGGCTGTTTATAAAATACCTCTCACCCTTATTTTATAGACAGTTTTTGCGGTAAGCGATGGCTTCTCGTGATGCAGTGATGCATCAAAAAATAATTTATCCGTTCAAACTAGATGGTAGGAAACTACTGTCGATACAATTTGGAGAATACCAAATGGCTTTAATCAGTATGCGACAACTTCTTGATCATGCAGCTGAACATGGTTATGGCGTACCAGCGTTTAACGTTAATAACCAAGAGCAAATGCGTGCAATTATGGAAGCAGCTGACAAAACTAACAGCCCAGTAATCGTACAAGGCTCAGCTGGCGCACGTGCATATGCTGGCGCCCCTTTTATTCGTCATATGATTTTAGCAGCTGTTGAAGAATGGCCACATATCCCTGTCGTTATGCACCAAGACCACGGTACGTCACCTGGTGTGTGTCAACGTTCTATTCAATTAGGCTTTTCATCAGTCATGATGGATGGTTCATTGATGTCTGATGGTAAAACACCTTCAAGCTATGAGTACAACGTAGAAGTTACTCGTCAAACAGTTGAAATGGCGCACGCGTGTGGCGTATCAGTTGAAGGCGAGCTAGGTGTACTCGGTTCTCTTGAAACTGGTGAAGCGGGTGAAGAAGATGGCGTAGGCGCAGAAGGCAAGCTTACAACAGATCAAATGCTAACAGATCCTGAAGAAGCGGCTGACTTCGTTCGTAAAACTCACGTTGATGCACTGGCAATTGCGTGTGGTACATCACATGGTGCATACAAGTTCACGCGTCCACCAACAGACGATATTTTAGCGATTGATCGCATCAAAGAAATTCACGCGCGTATTCCTAACACACACTTAGTTATGCATGGTTCGTCTTCAGTGCCGCAAGAATGGTTAGAAGTAATTAACCAATACGGTGGTGAGATCCCTGAAACTTATGGTGTGCCAGTTGAGCAGATCATCGAAGGTATCAAGTATGGCGTGCGTAAAGTGAATATCGATACCGATTTACGTTTAGCATCAACAGGTGCCATTCGTCGTCACCTTGCACTAAACCCTGCGAATTTCGATCCGCGTAAATATTTAGCTGAAGCAACGAAAGCGATGACAGAAATTTGTGTTGCTCGCTATGAAGCATTTGGCACAGCAGGTCAAGCAGGTAAGATCAAACCTATCTCATTAGATGATATGCACCTGAAATACTTATCAGGTGAACTTGATCCTAAAATCAAGTAATTGATACTAATATAAAAAACCGGCTTTAATTGCCGGTTTTTTATTGCCTCGATCTTAACGGATCAGTGTTTTACTTACTGTTTATTTTAAGATCATTGTTTTACTAACCATAAATAGCCCGGATCATTATTTTACTAGTTTTAGGATGATCATTGCCTATTTTTGTTTAACTTTTAAACAAGCGGGTAACGTGTTGAGCATTAAATCAAAGAGTTAGTAGACTAACTTAGTAAGATCATGATCCGAAATAGATCGGCTTGGTAAAAATCTGATCCTGACTCGCCGAAGTTAGTAGATCAGTGATCTGAAATGTTTATCTTAAATATACTGTTTAGAACTTGACCAATATGGCTTTATGTTCGATTTTTAAGTTATTGCTTACATTAAGGATCGCTACCATGAAAAAAACCGCCATTATGTTCTCGAGCTTTGCAATGTGCCTACTTTCTTTTAATAGTGTTGCTGAAGCCGTTGATATATATGGTCGGGCGCATTTAGGGGTTGCCAATAGTGACACCAATGAAGGAAGTAAAACATCAGTTGAAAGCTACAGCTCGCGGATTGGAATTAAAGGCAGCGGTGAAATAAATGAGGGTCTGAAAGCGGTTTATAAGTTTGAGTTTGCTGTAAATGCAGCAGATCAAGATAGCGATGGTAAAACCGAAGAAAATATCTCTGCGCGTAATCAGTATGTCGGTTTACAAGGCAGTTATGGTCAAATTGTTTTAGGCCGTCATGATACTGCCCTTAAAATATCACAAGGCAAGATTGACCAAATGAATGACTTTAATGGGGACGTTAAAGCATTGTTTAATGGTGAAAATCGTTTAGGTGATGTCGTACATTACAGCTCACCAATTGTCGGAAACTTACAATTTGTTGTGACGTATATTGCTGAAGACAATTCAAAGCAAGATGATGAAACAGGCATCTCTGCTGCCTTTATATACGGTGATAGCAAACTTAAAAACACACCTTATTTTGTAAGTGTTGCACATGACAGTCAGGTTGCGGGTTACGACATCACGCGGTTTACTGCACAAAGCAAAATAGGTGATCTTGTGATTGGGGGCATGTATCAACAAAGTGAAAAAGTATCAGGCTCAGATACTGAAGATGGTTTTTTGCTTAGTGCCTCTTATAAAATTGATAAGTATAAGTTACTTGCTCAATATCAAGACTCAGAAGGAGACTTTGGTAAATTAAAAGACTCTGGCACCGGAACATCGGTCGGCGTTGAGAGAAGCCTTTCGAAACAAGCACGTATGTATATGTGGTATACGCAGTTTTCACTCGATAATAAAGCTGATGAAGATCACCTTGCTGTAACATTAAGGTATGACTTTTAAGGTGTAAAAAAGCATATTTAAGCGGAAAACCATTCATTTTTACTGAGTTTTTTTGGTGCTTTTTGAATTACTCGTTAGACTTTCATAAAAATGTCATACTTAGTCATAATAATGAAACCAGTTCGCTAACGAAAGAGATAAATTGGAATGTCACGTAAAGTACTAGTCGTCGATGACGAAGCGCCTATCAGAGAGATGCTGGTTTTTGTTTTAGAGCAAAATGGTTTTCAAGCAATTGAAGCCGAAGATTATGATTCTGCAATTGAGGCAATGGTTGAGCCATACCCCGATATGGTTTTATTAGACTGGATGCTACCCGGTGGAAGCGGAATTCAGATTGCGAAGAAATTTAAGCAAAGCGAATATACACGTCAAATCCCTATTATTATGCTAACAGCCCGCGGTGAAGAAGAAGATAAAGTACGCGGTCTTGAAGTGGGTGCTGATGATTATGTTACTAAACCATTTTCGCCAAAAGAATTAATGGCCCGTATTAAAGCGGTTATCCGCCGTGTATCGCCGACTTCACTCGAAGAGGCTATTGAAGTACATGGTTTGCGCCTTGACCCTATTTCACATCGTGTCACCTCTGAGGGAAGCGAATTAGATATGGGACCTACTGAATTTAGACTACTGCATTTTTTCATGACTCACCCTGAACGTGTTTACAGCCGTGAACAATTACTTGATCATGTATGGGGAACAAACGTTTACGTTGAAGACCGTACTGTTGATGTACATATTCGTCGTTTACGTAAAGCGATAGCACCCCTTGGACATGACAGGCTCGTACAAACTGTGCGTGGTGCAGGTTATCGTTTTTCAAGTAAATTATAAGTGCGTTGGCTGACTATATTCAGCTAATTTACATTCTTAAGGTAAAGTGAGTGTATGTATCGAGTAGTCAATAAACAGGCGTTAGCAAAACGCCTGTTTATGTATTTCTTACCTTTGTTATTAGTTGGCGTGCTTGTAGGTGCGCCATTTTTGCTTTTATTTTTAGGCTCCTTTGCACTACTGATTTGGCATTATCATCAACTCTATCGCCTTAGTGATTGGCTCCTTAATCAGCGTAGCTTCAACCCACCTGAAGGTGAGGGAGCTTGGGAGCAAGTTTTTGAAGGGATCTACCATTTACAGCATCGTAATCGTAAAAAGCGTAATGAACTGGCTGATTTAATTCGCCGTTTTCGTGATGGTGCAGAGGCGGTACCTGATGCGGTTGTGGTGTTGCAAAAAGATCTGAGTATTATTTGGTGTAATCAACTCGCGCTTAAAGTATTGGGCTTACAATGGCCAACGGATCATGGACAGCGACTCGATAACCTTATTCGTGATCCTAAATTTGCTAAATATATGCACCAAGCCAGTTTTGATGAGCCACTGGAGCTGGATGGTGGTCACAGTTATGAACAAATACTCGAATTTAGGGTCATGCCCTATGCAAGCTCGCAGTTAATGATGGTTGTTCGTGATGTCACGCGACTAAAGCAATTAGAGCAAATGCGTAAAGACTTTGTGGCCAATGTATCACACGAATTGAGAACACCACTTACGGTCGTGACTGGTTATTTAGAAATGCTTGATGGCGATAACATGCCACCGCCAAGTATGTGGAATAAAGCGCAAACAACGATGCTCGAACAATGCAAACGCATGGACAGTCTAGTAAACCAACTCTTGTCATTGTCTCGCATTGAAGGCGCTCGCCGTCAAGACAACGACAAGCCTGTGAATGTGCCAAAGTTACTCACCTATATTCACACAGAAGCACAATCGCTGAATCAAGATAAAGGCCATGAGCTTATTTTTAATGTCGATAGCCATTTAGATATTAAAGGTGCTGAGGATGAGTTACGCAGTGCATTTTCTAATTTGGTATTTAACGCCATTCATTACACTAAGCCTGGCGGTAAAATTGTGGTCGATTGGCAGCTTAAAAATAATCAGGCTGCGTTTAGTGTCACTGATAACGGTGATGGTATTGCCAGCGAACATATTAATCGCCTAACAGAGCGTTTTTATCGAGTAGATAAAGCACGTAGTCGCACAACGGGTGGCTCTGGCTTAGGTTTAGCGATAACAAAACATGTACTTACACGTCACGATAGTCATTTGAATATTAAGAGTAAAGTTGGTGAAGGATCGACATTTTCGTTTGCCTTTAGCAGCGATAAAGTCGTTCGCTTACCAGACTCTTTAGAAATTAATGCAAAGTCATAAAACTGTCATTTTAGGGTAATCTAACTGTCATCTAGTGTCTTTAGAGTAGACTGCAGTTAGGAAATGGGACGAACAAATCGGAGTAACCCCTATGAAATTTAAAAATCTCGTTGCCGCAATGGGTGTGGCTGTAACAACATTTGTATCAGCTCAAGCAGCTGCAGTTGATAAAGATATGCCTGAGTACCAAAAAACAAGTGGTATTTCTGGTAACTTTTCATCTGTGGGCTCTGACACACTTGCCAATATGATGACCTTTTGGGCGGAAGAATATAAACGCTTTTACCCAAATGTAAACATCCAAATCCAAGCAGCGGGTTCTTCAACTGCGCCTCCAGCACTGACAGAGGGGACTGCAAACTTCGGCCCTATGAGCCGACGTATGAAGTCTAAAGAAATTGAAGCTTTCGAGAAACGTTATGGTTACAAGCCTACAGAAGTTCGCGTTGCAATTGATGCGCTAGCGGTTTTTGTACATAAAGATAACCCAATCGAAGGTTTACGTATTGACCAAGTGGATGCTATTTTCTCTTCAACTCGCAAGTGTGGTGCTGATGCTCAAGTAAATCGTTGGAGTGATGTAGGTTTAACAGGTGATTGGGCTGCAAAAGATATCCAACTTTATGGTCGTAACTCAGTATCAGGGACCTACGGTTACTTCAAGAAAAAAGCATTGTGTAAAGGTGACTTCCGTAACAATGTAAATGAGCAACCAGGTTCTGCATCGGTTGTTCAGTCAATCTCTTCGTCAGTGAATGCGATTGGTTACTCAGGTATCGGTTATAAGACATCGGGTGTACGTACTGTGCCACTTGCTAAGAAAGGTGATAACTTTGTTGATGCGACATTAGAAAACGTTGCAACGGGCAAATACCCACTTTCTCGTTTCTTATACGTATACGTTAACAAACACCCTAATAAGCCACTTGCACCTATTGATGCAGAGTTCTTAAAAATGGTGTTATCAGTAGATGGTCAAAAAATTGTTGAGAAAGATGGTTATGTGCCGCTTTCAGGCAAGATGGCAATGGCTGAACTTAAAAAGCTAGATCTTCTGTAACAATCAATACAGACAGTGATAAAAGAACCGCTCAATGAGCGGTTCTTTTCGTTTTAGCTTTTAGCAAAGAGTTTTGCTTTTATGCGTTGCTGAGCAAGGCGAACTTGTTTGCGCTTTTTGCCAGGCTTAGCTTTAAAGCTTTGGATTGGCATCACCGTTGGGGTCTCGGTTGGTAATGCGGGAATGTTAAAATTAGCGTGCTCGTCTTTAGGAAGACCAATCTCTTGCTGATGCACACGAAGTGCTGCCAGAGTGTCATCGTTTTGCACTTCGCTTGGGCATAAGAATAAGCCCAATTTACGCATTTTTATGCCTAATCCTATACTACTTGAGTAACGTACAATCGGGGCTGCTAAAATCAGTCCAACTAAAATAGGTGATAACCACCAAAAGAAAGTCGGGGTATAGTAATAAGCTACACCACCCCAAATAATAGCGGTGATGGTTGAAAATAGAGTATACCCAATTGCTTCTTGCCACGGCACCATGCGTCCTTCACGAGGCTGCGCATCCCAGCTAACTTTCTTACCAAGAAATACACACACTACAAAGTAGCTATGAAACACCATCATGAGTGGCGCGATTACAATAGCAAATACGCTCTCAATGAGTGAGCCTGCGATCAATTTTACACTGCCACCAAAGGCTTTATTGCGATGCACTAAAGTCACTATCAATCCCATAAGTTTTGGTAAAAGTAGTAATACCGCAGTGATAAATAGCAGTGAATCAATTAAATCAGTTTTAGCAATTTGCCAAGTAGGAAATAGCTGGTACGCATGGTTAAAATACACATCACTATTCAGTGCACGCGTAACTGCATCCAAGGTACTTAATGCCAGCATAGATAACCAAATAAGTGATGAGATATACGCTGTGGCACCAAATAAAAAGTGCATTTTACTCATCAGTTTCAAACCTGATTTTGGCAATAAACCGAGATGCTGAATATTACCTTGCACCCATCGTCTGTCGCGAATTGCGTAGTCTAGAATGTTGCTCGGTACTTCTTCATAGCTGCCTTCAATATCGCTGAGTAATAATACATCCCAACCAGAACGGTGTAGCAGTGATGCTTCAACAAAATCGTGACTTAAAATCTCTCCACCAAAAGGGGCATTGCCTTTTAATACAGGAAGACCGCAACATTGCGTGAAGGCTTCAACACGAATAATTGCGTTGTGTCCCCAGTAATTTGCTTGATTGGTTTGCCAAAATGCAGAACCTGTCGCCAGCATAGGGCTGTATAAGATTGAGGCGAATTGTAAAAATCGACCAAAAAAAGTATCTTGGCGAACCGGAATCGGAATCGTTTGAATAAGGCCTGATTTTGGATTACTGATCATGCTTGTGGTTAACTCAAGCATACATTTTCCTGTCATGATGCTGTCAGCATCAAGTACAATCATGTGCTCGTATTGACTTCCCCAGCGTTCACAAAAATCAGTGAGGTTACCCACTTTACGGTGTTTATTATCTTCACGACGACGATAAAAAGTATGCTGAGCTAAGTCACCTAAACGTGCCGTTAATGCATTCCATGCTTTTAGTTCATTGCGCGCAATCTCTGGATCTTGTGTATCACTAAGTAAATAGAAATCGAAGTTCGGCATTTGGCCCGTTTTAGCGAGCGATCGAAGACTCACTTCAAAACCAGCGATCACACGCTCGGTATCTTCGTTATAAATTGGCATCACGACAGCTGTTTTAGTCTGGCTTAGTGCATGTTCGTTAATTTCAATGGGCTTTTGACGTTTAAGCGTCAGTGGGTCAATACGCAGCAGTTGTAAAATAAAGCCCATACAGCCACTACAAAAGGCTGTTACGATCCACGCGAAGGTCACTGAAAATAAAAACAGCAATGCGTACTCAAGCGGTGTCATGCCGTTAGAATTTAAAATATCGAACATGATCCACACACCATATGCAGTAATCGCTAGCGCAAGGCATGAAAATAGCCAAACGCGAGTTTTCTTAAATGGCATTGCGGTTGGTGTTAATGTTTTGCTATTGGACGTCATTTGGATACCAGACATAGCTCCATACCTCGCTGATTTCTTTGTCACGTAGTTTTAACGATAAGCGCATATCGACAGGCTTATCTCCCTCTGGCGCCACTTTAAACGCGACGCGCCATCCTTGATTATTCGGTAACTGCTGAACTGTTTTATCGCTAATCTCACCTGATGACAGTGCTAAATCGGCCTTCATAGCAAAATTTGCAGACAGTTGATTGATGTTTTCACCACTGAAGTCAACAGTAAATTGACGGTGACTTTTTGGTGGTGGATTCTTTTCGCCAGGCAGGGCTGCACTGCCTATGCGTGTTCTTAAAACACTCGCTTTATCCTGAGATGCAAGGGTTGCATTAAAAGTTGATAGCTTATAGCTGAAACTTAAGCTATCGCCTGCTTTCATCGCTTGCTCAGGCACCCAGTAGCTAACAATGTTGTCGTTAGTTTCTGTGTCTGTGGGAATCTCTACCAGCTCAACGCGGCCTTTCCCCCACGAACCCATTGGCTCAATCCACATACTCGGGCGGTTATGGTAATGTGCCTCTGTGTCTAAGTAATTGTTAAAATCACGGTCACGTTGTGCGAGGCCAAATCCCTTCGGATTATCATAACTAAATGATGTAACACTTAATTTTTTAGGGTTGTTAAGTGCTCGCCATACCCATTGACCCTCTGCTGATTGCATTAATAGGCCGTCTGAGTCATGTACTTCTGGACGGTAGTCATCAAAAAACTTGGTGCTGTTTTCACCGTGATAAAACATACTTGTTAGTGGTGCTATACCCAGTTTTTTAATATCTTTGCGGGCAAAAATTTGCATCTGAGTTTTTACTTCAGTGTTTGTCGAAGGTGTTAACTCAAAACGATATGCTCCAGCAACAGATGGGCTATCAAGCAGTGCATAAAGCACGATAGTGGTGTCTTCAGGCGCTGGTTTTACTAACCAAAATTCTTTAAACACGGGAAATTCTTCGCCCGAGCTAAGAGCAGTATCAACCGCAAGTCCGCGGGCTGAAAGGCCATAGACTTGGTGTGGGCCCACTAAACGAAAATAAGAGGCACCTTGGAATACCGCAACTTCATCTTTGTATTCGCTATTATTGAGCGGAAAATGCAGACGAAAACCGGCATGACCCAACTGAGTATTCTTAATTGCAGTGCTTATTTCTGCTTCCAACGGAGCCGCGGTTGCATCGTAACGATAATAATCAGTTTTAAAAGGCAGGCTTTTAACTTCGGCATTTTGCTCTAGGGTATTAATTGCCACCGGTGATTTATATAAAAAGCCAGGATGAAATAATTGCACTTCATATAAGCTTTGATCTTTCCAGATTGCTTGATCTGGGCGAAAGCGAATAGCACGGTAATCTTGATAACTAATGCTGGTTAATGCTTCAAGTTCTAAATCTTTTAGTGCGACATACGGCTCAGAGGCTAACTTTTTAGCGCGAGCAGTGATTACATCAAATAGTTTCTCTTGTGGAATTGTGATCATCGCAGGCTTTTGCTCAACAACGGTGTGCTGTGTTTCAGTTTTTTGTGGCTGAGTTTGGTTTTCAGTTGCGTAAGTATGGCCTGCACTCATGGCTAATAATACGCCCAAGAAGGTCTTCTTTTTAACAGCGCTGAAGAGCTTAGTTCGGGTTTCTGGTTTCATTAATTTTTCCTTTAGCCGTAAATCACGTTTATTCATTCATACCTCTCAGCAAAAAGTGAACCTAAAAAAACACTAATAATCTCAATGACGTTGAGTTGGTACAGCTAAATGCGAAGAGTAAATTTTGAAATTAGTGAGAAACAATTACACGGTAGCAGTTGTTAATTCGTCACCAATATGGAGAAGTTTAATGAACGAAAGCTTGCCCTAATATGAATAGCTTAAAGGATGAACAAAAATATGAACAAAATTAGCAGACGCTTAATTGAAAAAGTGAAATTGTAATCGAGAAGGAAGGTGCAGGCACTGAACTGACACATACCAATTCGCAATAACACTCAAAATAGAATGTTTAATTAAGTAAATTGATATAATTCAGTGCCTCAGAAAGGCAAATTTATTTAACTTCGCCTAACTTTTCTGCATTCGCTTTACATTGATTGTAAGCTTCGATGCACTTGTTACTACAGACTTTATGAACTAAGCCATCTGCGGTGCTTTGCTGTTCGCAGCTGGCTTCGCATTGATAGTTTTGTTGGGCACATTGTTGCATTTCTGGGTTATCAATCTTGCTTGAGCAAGCTGCTAACAAGGTGAATGCAAACAATGATACTGCAATAGCTGGTAATTTTTTCATGCTTATCCCTAGTTTATGGCTATTCTTTTAAATCCATCTTACCCAGATTGTTGAAACTTAATCCAGCGTAACTTGCAAATTATCAATTAAACGAACCGATCCTAAGAAGGCTGCGGCTAAAATAACCAGTTGTTTATCCGCTGCTGATGCAGCTTTTAGCGTTGATCGTTCGGCAATCGAGTAATAATCAGGTTTTAGGCCTGCGGCTTCAAGCGTGGCTTTGGCTTTAGCTTCTAATTCAGCGAAATCCGTTTGGCCTTGTTTTAGCTGCTCAGCCGTCTCGTTAAGGGTTGCAAATAATACTTTTGCGGTGTCTTTTTGCTCATCAGACAAATAGCCATTACGTGAGCTCATAGCAAGGCCTGATATTTCACGGCACGTAGGTACACCGACAATCTCGACAGGGATAGAGAGATCGCGTGTCATGGTTTTAATCACTTGCAGTTGCTGAAAATCTTTTTCACCAAAACAGGCAAAGTCAGGTTGCACAAGATTGAATAACTTAGTCACAACGGTGGCGACACCTTTAAAATGGCCGGGACGTGAACCACCGCAATAACCCATCGACACGCCTGGTACATCAACAAAGCTTTGTTCACCAAGGCCATTTGGATAGATGGTTTCAACTGACGGCGTAAACACGATGTCAGTTTCAAGTTCTGCTAGGCCTTGTTTATCTTCGTTGAGCGTGCGCGGGTAGTTGTCGAGATCCTCATTGGCGCCAAATTGCATAGGATTAACAAAAATACTGACGACGACTTTATCGGCTAACGTTTTTGCTTTTTCAACTAATGAAAAATGCCCTTGGTGCAAGTTGCCCATGGTTGGGACGAGTGCAATGCTAAGTCCAGCTTGACGCCAAGCTTTGATTTGACTACGTAACGATTTTATTTCAGTGATTGATTGCATTATTTAAACTCATGTTCGGTACTTGGGAAAGCACCACTTTTTACATCTTCACAATACTTTTGCACGGCTGCTGGCATATTCCCTGTTTCAAGTAAAAAGTTTTTTGAAAACTTAGGGATATAACCAGCTGAAATGCCGACGAGGTCGTGCATAACTAAAATTTGTCCGTCGGTTTGATTGCCAGCACCAATTCCGATTGTCGGGATAGTTAATTCATCGGTAATACGCTTAGCCAATTCACTAGGAATACACTCTAATACCAATAATTGTGCACCTGCAGCTTCAAGCGCTTTAGCATCGCTAAGCATTTTATCAGCTTGTGATTGTTCGCGGCCTTGAATTTTAAAGCCGCCAAATACGTGCACAGACTGAGGTGTTAAACCTAAATGACCACACACAGGTATGCCTTGTTGCGTCATTGCGCGGATGCTGTCGTGTAACCACTCGCCACCTTCAAGTTTGATCATGTTGGCGCCAGCACGCATTAACTCGGCTGCATTTTTACACGCATCGGCAGGGTTTGAGTAGGTCATAAAAGGTAAGTCAGCGATGATGAATAGCTCGCGGCTACCGGCGCGGACACACCGTGTATGGTAAGCAATCTCGCTGTTCGTTACTGCTAATGTGTCATCACCACCTTGTAAAACCATGCCCAGTGAGTCACCGACTAAAATCACTTCGACGCCATTATCATGAAACAATTTTGCAAAGCTGGCATCGTAAGCTGTAAGCGCGGTAATTTTTTGTTTTTCGTGTTTCATTTTATTAAGAGTTGAAACGGTGATTTTAGACATAATTTCCTCTAAGGCTTCGCCTAGGTTGATTACTGCTGAGGGAGTTTTTGTAAATCGTTTAAAGGCAACGTTTTTGTTATATCAGCAAGTGATTGGTTATTCGGTAAAACAAGAGAAGGGGCTATCTCTAATAAAGGATAAACAACAAACTCTCTCTCAACGAGGCCATAATGAGGCACGGTGAGGCGAGGCGTGTCGATCACTTGGTCACCAAATAATAGAATATCAATATCAAGGGTGCGAGGTCCCCAACGTTCTTCTTTACGTACACGGCCATGATCACGTTCTACTGCTTGGGTTAAATCGAGTAGTTGCTCTGGTTGCAGAGCCGTTTTAATACACGCAACCGCATTGACATAGTCGGGTTGATCTTGTGGCCCCATTGGCTTACTTGCGTAATCATGCGATACGCAAACCAGCTCAATTTCTGGTAGCCCTTGTAATGCTGTAATAGCATTACGAATTTGTGTACGTGGCGCATTTAAATTTGCGCCTAACCCTAAATACACTATGTTCATGTTTATTCTGCTTTTTTCTTACGAGGTCGACGGCGGCGTTTAGGGCCACCTTGATGGCCAAGTGCTTTAACCATCTCTTTTTGGCCATTTATATCTTGGCTTAAATACGCCGTCCACCACGTAGCAAGTTCCTGATGTTGCTGCTCACCAGCTTGAACACGTAATAGTAAAAAGTCGTAGGCAGCTTTAAAACGAGGCTGTTGCGTTAACCTGTATGCGCGTTGACCACCGCGTTTATCAAGGCGTTGTTGAATATGCCAGATATCTCTAGCGCCTAACGTGAACCGTTTAGGTACAGCAACATGTTGTGCGCTTTCACTGAGTACCTTATTCATCGCTTGTGCAAATGCATCAAACTCAGAAAGTTGGTCACGTTGCTGTAATTTTTTAGCGATGTCTAATAACGGGAACCACAATAGTGCAGCGAATATAAACGCGGGGGTTACTTTTTTCTCTGCATTGATACGTTTATCTGTGTTTTTAAACATTTGCAGAATAAATGCGTGCTCGAGTCCATCTGGGTTAGCATTCAAAATTTTATCAAGGGCAGGGAATAGGGCTTTGAAAAGGCCATACTGACGCAACATGATATAGTTTTCTTCTGCTTTACCATTTAAAAACAGCTTGAGTGACTCTTCAAATAGACGTGCAGGAGGAATGTGGTCTAATAAGCTTGCAAGCTCTTTCATTGGCTTTTCTGTCGAAGGCGCAATGGTCATGCCTAACTTTGTTGCAAAACGGACTGCACGCAGCATACGTACAGGGTCTTCACGGTAGCGGGTTTCTGGATCGCCAATTAATTCAACCTGTTTGGCTTTTATTGCACTAATACCGTTGGCGTAGTCATAGATGCAAAAATCATTAATTGAATAATACAGCGCATTAATTGAGAAATCTCGACGTTCGGCGTCTTCTTCAATACTACCGTACACATTATCACGCAGCAGTTGCCCATGTTCGCTTGATTGGCTAACGTGGTTTTTTTCTTCGTCGGCTTCATGATGGCCGCGCATCGTAGCAACTTCAATTATTTCACGGCCAAACACAATGTGCGCTAAACGAAAGCGACGACCAATTAGGCGACAGTTACGAAATAGTTTTTTGATTTGTTCTGGCGTCGCATTTGTAACTACGTCAAAGTCTTTAGGTTGTTGGCCTAACAATATATCTCGAATACAACCACCGACTAAGTAAGCATCGTAGCCACCTTCTTTGAGGCGGTATAGTACTTTGATTGCATTTGGGCTAAATTGTTTGCGTGAAATACCATGTTCACTGCGCTCGATCACCAAAGGTAACTCGCTCGTTTGTGCGGCATTTGTTGAAGTCGAGGCATTTGGGCCGATAATTTGCCGACAAAATTGAAAAAGCTTGGAAATAATAATCTGTCTCCTACGACGCGGACTTTGCGACTCATCAAGTATAGCGTGTGTTTTTTCACTTCGTCGATATGAGATTGAGTCAGTAAATGTGTGTTTTATATGACGCTACAGTATGGTGTTAATGATTCGCACACTTTGGGTCGCTATCATATACCAGCGTGGCTCAAAAATTAAGTTACTCTGCCTTTAAAATTGGCAATTTATTTTGTAATGACTTGAAAATCACAAAAAGTGGCGTGTGGATTCTCACTAACTTGTATTTCGAGTGCTGTTGGGATGTTTTCAATACGGTAGGCTGAGATTGCCCAATTAAGCATTTCTTCGACTGTTGAAGACAATAGAGCAGGCTCTGGGTTTAAACCTAAAAAACGAAACGCATCAAATAATGCTGGTTTTGGCGCACGTTTTGATATGGCCGGTGCGTAGTTTTGTTTTGATAATTTAAAACCGGGCTTTGCAACAGCCAATGGTAGATGCGCGTAGTTAGGTGCTGGTTGCCCTAGTTGCTTAAATAAGCTGAGTTGTCTTGCTGTTGGCTCGAGTAAATCGGCTCCACGCACCACGTGGCTTATTCCTTGTGCAATATCATCGACGACGACAACCAGCTGATAAGCAAATAAGCCATCACTTCGTTTTATAAGGTAGTCTTCTTTAGCAAGTCGGCTGTCAATATTCACCTGACCTTGAATAAGGTCGTGATATTCACTCGTCGCAAATTGCTGAGTTAAGCGCAGTGCAGAATCGTTTAATGGGTGATGTTTTGATTTGCAATACCCTTGGTATATTCCGCCCATTGCTTTGATTTCTTTTCGTGTGCAATGACAGGCGTAGACAAGGTTCTTTGCAATGAGTGCGTCAACAACGGCTTGGTATTCAGTATGGCGTTTAGTTTGGTAGATAACGCCTTCGTCCCAGTGCAGACCATACGCTTCTAGAGTGCGTAATATGTCATCGCTTGCGCCGGGTACAACACGGGTTGTGTCAATGTCTTCTATACGGACTAGCCACTTACCTTGATTTGATTTTGCATCAAGGAAGCTGCCCACAGCCGCTATTAATGAGCCAAAGTGCAATGGCCCAGAAGGTGATGGCGCAAAACGGCCCCTGTATGTGCGCATAGGCGCATTAACGGCTGTGGTAGACATAGGTTAATTAATGTATGTAATTAACCGCGTCCTGATTGTTTTTCTTTAATTTCCGCAAGCGTTTTACAGTCAACACATAAATCAGCTGTTGGACGCGCTTCTAAGCGGCGGATACCAATTTCGATACCACATGATTCACAATAACCAAAGTCATCATCTTTGATTAATTGAATTGTTTTTTCAATTTTCTTGATCAGTTTACGTTCGCGGTCACGAGTGCGAAGCTCTAAAGAGAACTCTTCTTCTTGTGCTGCACGGTCTACTGGATCTGGAAAGTTAGCTGCTTCATCTTGCATGTGCGATTTAGTACGGTCTACTTCGTTACGTAAATCGTTACGCCAAGCTTCTAAAATTGTTTTAAAATGAGCACGTTGTGCATCATTCATATACTCTTCACCCGGCTGTTCCTGATACGGCTCTAACCCGGCCTGAGCCAATAACCCTAGTCTTTTCTGGTCTGGCATAACTTTCTCCTAAATCCTTAATATTTTGCCCAGCATTAGCCGGCGGCTATAAATAGCAGAATCTTCTGTTTGAGGCAAATTTATTTTTTAATTAATCCTGTATGCCCCAACTTATCGACTTTAAAAATAAGAATGGGCGGTTTTATTCGTTTACACGGCCCGTGCAATTTTTAATTTGCTAAGTTATATGGGCAAAAAATCATATTACAACTTAAAACATGTGTTCATTGAGAAACTTTTTGGGGGTTGTGTCGTACCAGCGTTTAAATGCGCGTTGTAAAGCACTCTGCTCTGAAAACCCCAGTTTATTGCTGATCTCAAGCACTGAATAGCCTTGCAGTAACATGCGTTTTGCGTGTTGTTTTCTTTGCTGATCAATTAACTTTGTGAAGCTTAGTTGCTGCCCAGTGAGGTAGCGCTGCAAGCTGCGTTTCTTTAAGCCTAATTGTAATGCGGCTTGCTCAACACTCGGAATAACAGGGAATTGGCAGGCAATAAAGGCATTTAATTCATTAATATGATCTGCATACGGCGTTAAATCTCCCGCTTGCGATAACAAGAGTTGTTCAAGCTCTGGGTTTGGCGAGTGTAAACGGCTATTAAGTAGTTTTTCATTAAAAATAAGGCTGTTGGATTTGGCACCAAATTCGATAGGGCAGTTAAAAGTATGCTGATAAATGTGTACACTCGCAGTGCTCGGAATGGGTCTGGTAAGGGTTACTTTTTCAAGCGCAAGTTCAGCGTTTTGCTGGCAGCAGTGGTTTGCAAACGATAACCAACTACTAAACAGTTCATCGACCATGTAATGTCGTATTGGACTTCGTGCATGCCAGCTCAGTTGGCATTGCTGCTGCACTTTTCTCAGCTCTATTCGACCAATGTTTCTTACCAGTGAATTTAATCTTTGCGCATGCTGCAGCGCTTTCTCAAGATTTTGACTCACCAAGGCGACATGCCCCAATAGCCCCCAGTTTTGTGCTTTGAGTGATTGACCAAACAAAAGGCCTATATGCTCTTGCTTAAGCTGGGTATCAGCATAATGCATTAACGATTCGTAATCTGATACAGGAAATCGGTAGCTAGTTTCATTGAGATAACAGCGGCGCTCAGCAAGTAATGCATGCAGCTGTTCTTTTTCAAGCCCTTGTTTTTGTAAAAAATAGACCAAGGAGCGAATGATTTGGCTATTGACATAAAACATAGTCGTTCATTTTTTATTATTATTAGCAACAGTTAAGCTGCATGACTAGGCGCGCAAAGTCAATATTTTGCGTGGAGGGTCAAGATTTAGTCTTTTAATTAAGGCAAGCTGGTTGATGGATATAATACTCATAATATAGGAAGCACAATGAAACTTCATCCAATAATGTTCAGCATTGCAGCCGCATTTCTTGCTGTAGGTTGTAACTCAGATAACGATAATAAAACCGTTGAGCCCCCCGTTACGACAACACCCGAACCTGAAGATGTTGTAAAGGTCGCAATACCTACTTTTGCAGATAACAAGACGCTTGATGCCAATATTCGTTGGACAAGTTATGGCGTCCCACATATTACAGCATCAAACCTTGAAAGCTTGGCATTTGGCAGTGGCTATGCTTATGCAAAAGATCATGCGTGTTTATTAATGGATCAAATAATTAAAACCCGCGGCGAGCGTGCTAAATACTATGGCCCTGATCAAGTTGCGGGGAGTGGCGATTCAAAACACTTAATCTCTGATTTTGGTTATAAAGCACTAGGTGTAAATGAGTATGCGGCGGAACATTATGCTGAATTAGATGAAACAAGTCGTGCTCATTTTGAAGGGTTTGTGCAGGGTTTCAATAAATATGTGACTGATACGGGGGCTGAAAATTTAGCGCCTGAATGTGCATCTCAGCCTTGGGTTATTAGCTTAACGGCTCAAGATATGCTGGCTTATTCAATGGCGACAGTGCAACTTGCAAGCTCAGCTAACTTTTTAGAATTAGCATTTTTTGCAAACCCAGGTGATGGTGATGAGTATTTGCCTGTGCCAAGTGGTAGTGAACCGAGTGCCGTTTCGAGCCTTGTTAAAAATATAAATCAGCAAGCAAAGCAATTTAAGTTAGAGAAGAAGTTTGAGCACTTAGGCTCAAATGGCTGGGGGCTGGGTAAAGAGATGATGGCCAACGGTCAGGGCGGATTATTAGCAAATCCACATTTTCCTCATGAAGGAAATTTGCGTTTTTGGCAGTCACACTTAACAGTCCCTGGTGCCATGAATGTGATGGGTGGGAGCCTGCAAGGCATGCCTGGCGTTATTAATATAGGTTTTAATGAACATGTGGCCTGGACGCACACCTTCTCGACGGCACGTCACTTTTTAATTTATCAGCTCGCATTAAATGAAAATGACCGCATGAGTTATGGTGTTGAGGGTGAGCAACACACTATTACCAGTAAAATGGTAACGGTGGAGGTTGCTGTGGGGCCAAACACAACGATTGAGCTTACAAAACCATTTTATTACAGCCACCATGGTTTGATGCTAGAAACGCCTGCTGAAAGAGGGTTAGGCTGGAATGACACTCAAGCATTTACCATAAAAGATGCCAATGAATTTAATATGGATGTTGTAGCGCAGTGGTCAGCACTCAACCAAGCCGTGAGTCTTGATGATATGAAAGCGTCATTCGCTCAGTTTGATGGGGTGTCGTTCAACAATACGATGGCAACAGATAAAACGGGCACTGTTTTTTACGTTGATGACAGCACAGTGCTTAAATTAGATGACACTGCTAACCTAGCAATTCGTTTGCAGCCTGAGCTCGTTGCTTTGAGGGAATCAACGGGCTTTGATTTGGTGCCTGGCAACATGAAGCTCTTTGAAAGCCAAGGTAAGGTGCCTTTTTCTGAAGCACCCCAGCTTACGCGGACAGACTATGTACAAAACTCGAATGATAGTTATTGGGTGACAAACTTAAAACAGCCTTTACTTGGTTTTGCTGCGCAGTATGGTGATGTACATAAGCCTTTATCACTAAGAACAAGAATGGGTCTGAAGTTATTGCAAGAAGGCGGGGGAGAAGACGGTAAATTTACACTTGATGAATTAGAACAGGCATTAATTGGCAATCGCATCTACTTAGGTGAACTGGTATTTACCGATTTAGCCTCACAATGTATTGCCCAAGGAAATACACCGGTGCAAGTTTCAGCGGGTATTGACGTGGATATCAGTCCTGCCTGCGATATCGTTGCTAACTGGAATGGTGCTATGAACTTAGATACAGAAGGTGCTGCATTGATCCGTGAGTTTGCGCATCTATTTAATCCTTCAGCACACTTATATAACAACTTTGATGTTACAGACCCGGCTAATACGCCTCATACTCTACGCCAAGATAAAGTTGCATTAAAAGCGCTGGCGCACGCTATGTTAAATGTGCAGGCGAATGGGGTGCCATTAACAAGTACTTTAGCTGAGCTTCAGTTCGTAGAAAAATCACTGGCCGGAGGGCACGCTTCAGGTGAGCAGCTTCCATGGGCTGGGCCGATGCATGTTGAGGGAGGCTTTAATGTTTTCAGATACGATAGAAGTAATTTAACACGCTCTACTCTGATACCTTATGCTGATTATCAAACATTACCGGATGCAGTTACAGGCCAACCTTTAGCGTCAAATTTATCAGCGCAAGGCTACCCTGTGAACTATGGTTCAAGCTGGATGTTTGTGATGAATTTTACTGAGGATGGACCGGTTGCTAAAGGATTATTAACCATGTCACAGAGCTCTGATTCACGTTCAGAGCACTTTGATGATCAAAGCCGTTATTATTCTCAAACAGCAAAACTCAGACCGTTATACTACAAAGAAGCAGATATAGAACAAAATCTGATCGATGAAATTGATATCTCAATGACTAAGCAATAAACGGCACTTCTTCAGCCAGTACAATGTGACTGGCTGAAATCTCTGCTTTATAAGCATATACTTCTACACCACAGTCAACGGCGTGTACTAATAGTTCGCTGTATTTAGCATCTATATGTGATGCGTCACTGACTGTATTAATTCCTTGATGTAATACAGCAAAAAGCAAAACAGCTCGGTGCCCCTGTTGCACCATTTCTATTAACTCGCGCAGGTGCTTTTGTCCTCGCACTGTTTTAGCATCGGGAAAGTAACCTTGACCAGTTTCTGGCTTTTCTTCTGATAGCAAGGTCACTGACTTAACCTCAACATAGCAATGAGCGGCGTTTTCAGCCGTTAATAAAAAATCGATGCGGCTATTCTCTTGACCGTATTTCACTTCAGCTTGCAGTGTATCGTAGCCATCAAGCTGCTTGATAAGATGATTTTCGAGAGCTTCTTGAACGACTTGATTAGCAACTGCAGTATTAACACAAATTAAATGCCCATGTTGATTTTGGGTGAGTTGTAACGATTGCGGGTATTTACGTTTTGGGTTATCACTGGTTGAGTAAAACGCGTTAAAACCTGGCTCGGCACAGCCTGTCATTTTGCCTGTATTGGCGCAGTGTGCTGTAAATTGTTGATTATCTTGCGTGACTAAATCAGCTAAAAATCGCTTATAGCGCTTTAATAAAGTGGCTGATTGTAATGGAGGATTAAATTTCATTATTTTGTTTTTATTTGAGCTTTTCTATATTGTAAGTGAATAACCAAGCAGAGTGCACCTTCGTTGTCATTTAAGGCGTTATTTATCGCAAGCGGTTGGGAACTGACGTAGCCTGTAGTAAACTCAGTGAACAATTTTTAGCGCAAAAAGAGTATTCTAACATGTCGGAAAAATTTTTAGTTCAACTAAGCGAGCAGGCTGCTGCCGCACATTGGGGTGATAAAGCCTCTCTTTCTTTTACTGAACAAGGCGCAACTATTCATTTAACTGAACAAGATACACTTAAAAACGTTCAGAAAGCAGCGCGTACGTTAGCGAATCAAGGTTTAAAAAATATTGCGCTAACGGGTGATGTTTGGTGCACAGAAACACAGTGGGCTTTTTACCAAGGCTTTGTTTCACCAAAGAATTTAGACGCAGTTGAATTTGCCGAGAATGCAAAAACAGACAGCAAAGAGCTGGCTTCTTTAACGCAAGCAGCGACTTGGGCTCGTCAAATGATCAATGGGACCGCTGATGATATTTTCCCTGAAAGCCTTGCTGGTAAAGCGGCTGAGTTTATTCAGTCATTAGCGCCTGAGCATGTTAGCTATCAAATTATTAAAGGGGATGCATTACTTGAGCAGCAATGGATTGGTATTCATGCGGTTGGTCGTGGTAGTGAGCGCCCACCTGTACTACTTGAGCTAGACTATAACCCTACGGGTGACGAAACGGCGCCAGTGGCCGCTGCGCTTGTTGGTAAAGGCATTACATTTGATTCTGGCGGTTACTCTATTAAGCCAAGTGAAGGCATGCTAGGCATGAAGTGTGACATGGGCGGTGCAGCAACCGTAACGGCTGGTTTAGCACTTGCGATTAACCGTGGCGTTAATAAGCGCATTAAATTATTCCTATGTTGTGCTGAAAACTTAATTTCAGGCCATGCATATAAACTAGGTGATATTCTTACCTATAAAAATGGCACCACAGTTGAAATTGTTAATACTGATGCAGAAGGCCGTCTAGTGCTTGCTGATGGCTTAATGGCTGCGGGTGAAACCGGTGCGCCATTAATTATTGATGCGGCAACGCTAACCGGTGCTGCACTGGTGGCTGTTGGTCAAGAGTACAACGCACTATTTGGCCTTGATAAAGAGTTTGTCCGTGAAGTGCAAGACTTTGCTGAGCAAGAAATGGAAGGCGCTTGGCCATTACCGCTTGAGAAGTGGCATCAACAAAATTGCCCTTCACCATATGCTGATACAGCAAACAGTCGCCCACAAAAAGGCGGTGGTTATGGTGGTGCATCGAATGCGGCTGGTTTCTTATCTCGCTTTGTGCCAAATGATGGCAAGGGATGGGTTCATATTGACCTTGCAGCAGCATTTAATATGGGTAGCACAAGCGAGTGGGCTGCAGGTGCAACAACCCAAGGGATGCGCACAGTAGCAAGAACGTTATTAGAGAAAGCGTAATAACCAGTTTGCTAACTAAATAAGTAAAAACGCCCGATTATGGGCGTTTTTTCGTTTTTGGTAATTTTACAAACGGATACAAGATTTTTCGCACAATATAGTATAAAATCTCGCCCCACATTTTCTCATCAAGTGGTTAGTTTATATTTCATTAACTACACTTGGATGATCAATTCACACTGGGGTTTCTATTTATGTCAGATAAGTGCTATATCACTGCGCAGCAGCTTCTCGAAGATTCATTTCGTGTTGCGGCACAAGTTTATGACGATGGTTTTCGTCCTGATTTCATCATTGGTATTTGGCGTGGTGGCGCTCCAATTGGTATTGCAGTACAAGAATACTACGATTACAAAGGCATAGAGACAGACCACATTGCTGTTCGTACATCATCGTATTACGGTATCAATCAGCAATCGAAAGAAATTAAAGTACACGGCCTGCATTATATTATTGAAAATGCAAATGCGGGTGACTCTTTGCTTATTGTGGATGATGTTTTTGATTCTGGCCGCAGTATTTTTGCATTAAAAGAAAAGTTATCTGAATTAATGCGCTTAAACTTACCACGCGATATTCGCGTTGCTTGCCCCTACTACAAGCCTAAAAACTCAAAGGTAGACATGGTGCCAGATTATTATATTCATGAGTCTGACGAGTGGCTGGTGTTCCCTCACGAGCTTTCAGGCTTAACACCTGATGAAATTATTGAAGGTAAATCGGATTTAGCCAATATCCACGATTTACTGCTCAAAAAGTAAGTTTTTTAAAAATGTATGAAAAAGGCCCTGTTCAGGGTCTTTTTTGTATTCAGTTCTCACATCAATTCGCAATAATACTTAATCATTTTGAGAGATTAAACAGCTCACTACCGGGCTAAAAATTTCTTATTTACTACTGCATCGAAGCAGGTGGTAGAGCAATGCAGGAGCAATTGCTGAGAACAACTAAATACCGAAATTTTTGCTTTATTATCAACGAAGTTTTATCGCCTCAAAATTTCTTACTTAATTAAGCGAATTAGTATCATTTGATAGTGCTTGTTGAAGATCGCTTTTTGTTATTTAGCCTTGTTTGCTACTAGTCCCAGCTGCTATTCGTTGTTGTTGATGAGAATAAAAAACCGCGCATAAAGCGCGGTTTTATTTAGTGTAATTGGGTTAAACTCGTGGATTAGTTACCACCAGTACCACCAGTACCACCTGTTACTTCAACTGTTTTAAGTTCACAGTTGTCACGGTCGAAGTTAAATGATTCTGCAGTGCCATCAGCTGTAATTGAGGTCACTTCAGGTTCTACTTCAATGCCACGAGGAATGATAGTTACAGCATATGTTTCTCCACTTTCAAGTCCTGAAAGTGCATAAGAGCCATTTGTTTCAGTTGCTGTTGAAGAACGTTTTTTACCAAGAGCGTACTTAACTAGAGCACCTGTTAACGGGAATTGCTTGTCTTGATCAACTTCAGCGTTTGAACATGTATAAGTTACATTCAAATCTTCCGCAATAATTTCAACCGGGCTATCTAGTGCGATATTGATAGAGTTACTACAAACTGATAAGTTGCTTTGAGTACCCCAAACATTACCGTTGTTATCTGTAACGGTAACATCTACAACTGCGTCAGCAGGTATACCCGCTTTAGTAACCGCAGCTGAACCTAAGAAGTTACCTTGTGTTTTCTTGATTTTTTTCTCTTTAGTGATAGTGTCCGACTTAATTTTAACATTTAAGCCAACAGCCGGAATCGCATCGCCAGTAAAGTTGTATGCAATAGGGCCACTACAAACAGCCTTACTTTGTGTTAACACTTTTGTAGAAAAGTGGTCAACACTAAAAGTTGTTGGCATAGTTAATGTACCAGCCGTTCCAACCGTTGCAGGATCTGTTTCTTTTACCCAAATACCAGTGTCTTCATCATAAGAGAAAACATCGAACGTATCACCTGTTTCAATCACTGTACCATCTGCTGTTACATAAGTTGTAGGCAGTTTTGATGTGATAGATACTGGAGATGAGAAGTTTTTAACTTTAGTATCGCCAGCTAACATTTCTACGTTAATAACTGAAGCAGGTACCGCGACTTCAGTTGTGCTTGAGCCATTTAAACCTTCAGGAATTAAATCTACCGCGGCTGCCTTACCAGCTGCAGCATCAATATCGGCAGTGACAATATTTAATGTTACATCTGTACCTGAAACTAACTCGCCATTAGCATCTCTTAGTTCTACATCTTTAGGAATTGTTACAGTAGCACCGCTCGAATCCGCATCAGCAGAAGCTGTTAAATCAGCCGATAAGATACCATCTGCAGCAGCACCTTCACTTGAATCAATAGCAAGTTTTGTATCATCAAGTTTTACAAGAGGTACTATCGCGTCTAAAGATTCTGATGTATCTGATAAATCAACAACAATACTTTTTGAAACGTAGCCTTCAGAAGTAACAAGAACAGTCAACTCTGTTAGTTCAGCATCATCAGCCAGCGTAAATGAAAATACACCGTCTTCAGCTGTAACACTAGTAAGTTCTTCGCCTTCAATGTCAGTAACATTTGTAGAAGGTGCACCTTCCTCTAAAAACTTAATTGTAGCAGGAATCACTTCACCAGTTTCATTATCAACAACGTTACCCGCTACATAAAAAGTAAGTGCCTCAGGCGTATCAGCAACTGGAACATCTACAGTTGGTGTTGGTGGCTTAGGCACTGTGGTGTTGTTATCATTATCACTAAAACAACCGCTTAAGCTTAGAGTGACACCCAACGCTAGCGCTAGCTTTGTTAGTTTAAATTCATTGTTTCCCATAATCGTTACCTTTCTTTCCTTTATCGTAAAGTAATCAGACTTTTATTAGAGCAAATAGTACCGGTTTGTGCACCGAAATACGCCACACATGGTTATCTGTTATTGAAGGATAAGCGTACATTATATATACGTCAAGTGAACATTATATATACTTTCATTAATAGAATAAGAAAGTTTTGTCTCGTCCTTCAAACATTGTGGGCGGCACATTTCGCTTTGCCGAATTATAATACAGAGCCCAGCTATTAAAAAGCTCAACTCTATGAATATTTATAGTTTATGCAACTGAACTCATGCTGACTATTAATTTCAGTTTGCCTGCGTAATTGTAAAGCATAATAACAGATTATGTAACAAGTTTATAACTGCGAAAAACTGTCTACGTAATCACTCAGTTTGTCTATGTCGACCACTTGTAAACCTTGATTGCTGCGTTTTACTAAGCCCTTTTCTACAAGCTCAGTCACAACACGTCGATAGGCACGTTCGGTGGTGGCAAAACGTTCTGCTTCGGCATTCACTGTTGGGTAGGCTCTAAGCAGTGTCGGGTTATTATTTTCAGCTCTTAATAAACAATCTTTAGCAATATTATAGCTTAAGGGTAATAGCAATTTGTCTAGGTTGATTTTTTGGTTCTCTTGAAACTTAGCGGCTATTGTTTGTGCTGTGTATAAACTCAGTTCTGGTTTTTCTAAAAGTAGTGCGCGCCAATGTTTAAGCTCAATGAGATTGTAACTAACATCACTGAAACACGTTACTGTGTAGATACAAGGGAGGTTGTTAAGAGCTTCAATCTCACCAATTAATGTATTATTACAGTCAAGTTGACCGAGCAAAAGGCGGCGACCATTACCGACATCGTAACTAAACGAAACGGTACCACTTCTCACTAATACGAGTTTGGAAAGTGGTTGATCTTGATGGATCAGCACTTCTTTTTTGGCTTGTTGAAAACGACTCCCTGCAAAAGTGAGTAATTGATCAACAAGGTAGCTTGAAAAATGATATTGAAACATTAACGCCGCTCTTCGGACAATTGTCCTATTTATTACATCTTAATGACGCTAGCATTAAGATTCTAAGAATTTATGCTAACTTACTAGTAAGGTGTTCACGTTACTCATACCTTCATTTCCCGTGTAATGATTTTAAAGTCGGGTTAATTCTCAGGCTTTACAAGGTTTTTAGTAAGTTAGCTTTTTTATTTTCATTGTCAAAGTGAGCAATGAGTGAGTCTAAAAATGACAAACTCTAATGCTAACCTAAAGCCTAGGAGAGAACAATTGAGTTGGGAATATTTAGGCTATTTAGCATCTGCATTATTGGTCGCTTCTTTAACAATGAGCGATGTTATGAAGCTTCGTTGGTTTAACTTAGCTGGCTGTATCGCATTTACTCTTTATGGTGTAGCAATTGATGCCGTGCCTGTGGCATTTACCAATGGCTTGCTTACCTTCGTTAATATCTACCATATTATAAAATTAAAGCGTCAACCGACAGTTGACGCTAAAAAGTAATTTAATTTTCGTTTTCAAGTGTATATTTAAGCTCACCTGCCAGCCAGGTTTGCTGTACTTTTATAGCGTGAACGTCAGCGAGCGGCACCGTGTAATAATCTTTATTGATTAAAATAAAGTCAGCCCATTTTCCTTGTTCTAAACTTCCTACTTTAAATTCTTGATGGGCAGCGTAAGCGCCTCCCAATGTAAACGCTCTTAGTGCTTCATCACGTGACAGTAACTCTTCAGGACGCCAACCTCCTTCAGGAAGTTGGTTATGGTCCATGCGTGTAATTGCTGAGTATAAGCCATCGAATGGGTCAGCAAGTTCAACGGGGAAATCAGAGCCTGCCGCAATAATGGAGCCTTGTGATAAAAATGTTTTCCACGCATAGGCACCCGTCAACTGTGTTTCGTTCAGACGTTGCTCAGCCATGTGCATATCAGAAGTCGCATGAACAGGCTGCATGGAAGGAATAATTTTTAACGCTTTAAAGCGAGGAATATCGTTTGGCGACACAATTTGCGCGTGTTCAATGCGGTTCCGTAATAAAATGCCTCCCGATTTCTTGAAGACATTTTCATAAGCATCTAAAACGGTTTTATTAGCTTGGTCGCCAATCGCATGGGTATTCGCGCTAAAGCCGTGTGAAAAACTTAAGGTAAATAGTTGTTCAAGCTTTTCTTGCGTTTCGAGCATTAAGCCATGATGGTTTTTGCGATCAGCGTACTCATTAATTAATGCAGCGCCTCGACTGCCTAATGCACCATCTGCATAGACTTTTACACTGCCAATGGAGAGCATGTCGTTCATATCTTTATAGCGACCAGCTTTAAGCATGGTTTCGAGCTTTGGATCGCCAGCACTGAGCATAGCAACAATTCTAACAGGCAGGTTATTGTGTTCTGCACGCTGTTTATACACTTGCCACGTATCGTAGTCTATACCTGCATCGTGTGCTGATGTAATGCCTAAACTGAGTAGGTGATTACCAGCGTTATCAAGTGCGCGATTGATACTCGCGTGATCTGTCTTGGGGATGTGTTGCGTTACTAATGTTTCTGCTTTATCAATAAACACCCCTGATGGCTGACCCGAAGGAAGTTTAATTATTTCGCCTCCAGAGGGCGTATCTGTTTGCGCCGTTATGCCAGCCAACGCCATTGCTTTTGAATTGACCCACACGGCATGACCATCAACGCGAGACAGCACAACAGGCTTGTCTTTTACGTATTTGTCTAAATCTGCTGCCGTAGGAAATTGACCGCCAGGCCAATGTTCTTGGTTCCAGCCTCGGCCAATTATCCAACCTTGTTTATCTTTAGCGAATTCGGCCAACATTTTACCGACCATATCGACAGATTGGGTATTTCTAACATCCAGTTGTGACAAGTTATTGCCAAGCCCAATTATATGACCATGTGCATCAATAAGCCCGGGCAGCAGTGTTGCCTTTTTACCATCGATCGTTGTCGCATCAGGAAAACTAGCCTTAAGGGAATCATCGCCTGTTTTGACAACTTTTCCATCTTTAAAGACTAAGGTTGAAAATTGCTGTGTCTGACCTTGATAGGTTGGTGTGTAACCATTTACGTTATAAATAACGGTGGTGTTAGCGAAGCAAGATATCGATGCAGTTGCGAGTAAGCTGATAATGAGTTTCATACTATTCTTATTTTTATTGATTTATAAAAACAGTATCAGAGTTGTTGTAAACTGCAAATAATTAGGTAATTAAAACGTGCAAAAGGGTGACTCGCACCCTCAGCATTATTTGCTAGCATATTCATTAAATTCAGCAAACGATAACTTATTGTCTTTATCGCTGTCGTAACTTTTAAAACGAGACCACAGAGCGGGGTCTCGTGCAGATTCAGAACGGCTTAAGAAGCCATCTTCATTACGATCGAGTTGTTTAAATTTTTCTCCAATACTTTCTGTTGCAAAAACCATACTGCTATATAAACCACAGATTATAAGACTGGCGAAAGTGTATTTTGACATTGCTTTAACTCTTGTTTGTTAAGTAGTGCTTAAATTCAAGGAGTGATATTTGCTGATCGTTGTCTGTATCCCATTTAGCCATGTGCTTTTGCAAGTGTGGCTGAGATGCAAGCTCTTCAACACTTAAATAACCATTTTTATCTTTGTCTAAATGATCAAATCGCTGCTTAACATCTAATGCTAAGGTATTGAAGCTTATAGTAATTAAAGTGAATGAAGCAAGTGTCGCAATTTTCATAATAAAACTCCTCAGAAAGTAAAATCCTTTTTGGGAAAAGTGCTTGCCATAATTTAAATCCCAAAATTTAAATCCGTTTACACGCTCCCTCTGGGATTATGGCAAGCACTTTAAGAGGTTAAGGTTTGAATTTTTCAAACTCTTGTTCAGATAATCGCTGATCATTATTTGTATCAAGATCAGTAAATTGCTTAATTAGCTCAGGGTGTTCATTAGCTTCAGAAAGTGAAATTGCATTGTCTGCATTGCTATCAAACTTAGTAAAACGAACATCCATTTGAGATGCCAAAACGGTCGCACTGATAGCCAAAAATATCAGCGAAAAGGCAGCGATAAGTTGTTTCATAACAATCTCCTATAGAATAAACGACTGAAACTCTGGAAATGAAATTTGGCCATCCTCATTACTATCAATTTGAGAAAAATTGCCATGTAACAGTGCGTCCTCAGATGCTTCAGACTCACTTAGCGCGCCATTACTGTCTTTATCAAGTTCATTAAACGTCTCGTTGAGATCAAGCGCGTATGAGCTTATTGATACTAAGCTGGCAAGCATGATTGAAATACAGGCCATCGTTTTCATTTTGTTTCCTAAAATCTATAACTTATTACGGTATTAACAAAAACAATGCCAACTTTAAAATGTGTTTAATATCAATGGTTTAATTGTTTTCTGAGTGGTTTGCTCAGCAATACTTACAAAGAGTTGTGTCTTTTTTGCAACGTTTTTTGGGTTCTAAAGGATTATTCATTTTAAAACAGAGAGTTATATTGTTGCTGATTAGCAACAAAAAAGCATTTATTGGTTAAAAAGTGCTGTTATATAGGCTGGATTCAGCGAGTGTCTAAGTTATTTATCTAATAATCATCTTCTGTCACGTTGAAAAGGATCAGTATGCAAGGTCTCGTTGCGAATAAATTTAAACATGCGCTCGATTGGCGGCCCAGTTTAATTGGCCAGTTTGTCTTTAGCACTTTGTTGTCTTTGCTGCCTTTATCGTTGGTTGTGATCGTGTTTTTAAACGCACTGAATAAACAATTGGCTGTGACACAAAAAATTGTCAGCGATAATTATTTAGTTACAAAGGCGTTTAATAGTTTAAAACAAGATTTAAATAGCCTAGAAAGAGCAACAAGACAAAATTGGGTTTTAAAAAGTGAATCACTCGATACCTTAATTGAAAATAAGTGGCAGTCATCGCTGCAAAGTATTGATGAGCTTATTTTTCTTAGTCCATCGACAGAGTATGTGGCGCAGTGGCAGCAATTGGCAGAAGTACTCAACTTTGCCCAGCAACACTTAGTTGCAGAGCAAAAACAAGATGGTGAATTATTTGCCCCAGCAAGCAAACTTATTGCAGAGCAAACGGTGTGGCTACGTGATCAAAATGAATTACGGATCACAAAGAATCAACAGCAATTAAAGGCGCTTCAAGCGTCGTTTATAAACTGGTTGATTGCATTAATTCCACTCACATTATTAGTAAGTGGTGGGTTTTTATGGCGGATCAGTGGCCGTTTAGGTGAACTAACAAGTGTAATAGATAAACTAGGTCAAGGTCATTGGCAGCAGAAAATTTCTGTACGAGGCTCATCGGAGCTAGTTGAGTTAGGTAATAAATTAGAGTGGGTGCAAGCGCAGCTGCATATGCTAGAGCAACAAAAAGACACCTTTTTACGTCATGTTACTCACGAATTAAAAACACCGCTTGCCTCTATGGTTGAAGGCACTGATTTACTCGCGGATGAAATTGTTGGCCCAATTAATAGCGAGCAGCAAGCTGTCCTTGAGCTAATTACACAGAGTATGGCGCGTTTACGAGTGATGATTGAAAGCTTATTAAATTATAACGCGATTCGTACCAGTAAAGAGAGTGTCACAGAGCTTAACTTCAATAGTATGAAATCGAATATTGAGCGTCACTTTGAACATCGTTTAATTGCGCGAAATCAGTCGTTAATATGGGTAAATGAACTCCCCTCAAAAGCGATGTATATTTCTTCCGAGTTGTTAGAAATGATGCTTGTGCAACTCATTTCCAATGCCTTGAAATTTTCACCTGAACAAGGCGTTGTCACGGTCGAAGCGCGTTATAAACACACTCAGCTTCAAGTGACGGTCAGTGATGTCGGTAAAGGCATTGCTGATTCTGAAAAGACCGCTGTTTTTGGTGCCTTTTATCAGGGGAAAAATGCCAAAGAGCAAACTGAAATGGGCAGTGGTCTTGGCCTCACAATAGTGAAAGAAACGGTTGAGCAACTGAGAGGCACACTTAATATTGCTGATAATGAACCGCAAGGCTGTCGATTTACAGTGACATTACCAATTCAAGTAACCCAAGGAGTTAACTGATATGGGCTTCGTAAATAAAGCCAGTTTTATACCCGCTGTACTCGTTGTATTTTTGACCGGGTGTGCCTTAACACAGCCAACATCATCGACAGCACAAAAAGAGCATAAAACACAGCTAACACCAAAGGAGCAACCTAATCCTAAGCCAAGGCCTAAAAGCGAGCCTGTGTATCCGCCAGCACGTTTGGTTATTGCATGGCATGCAGAGCAATGCGGTGGTTTTAAAAGTACGCCGCAGAAGCAGACGTATGTAGGGCAAAAAGAGTTGATCAGTTTATTTAAATATTTATGTATACACAGTGCCTCAGAACCTAAACAAGCATTGGCATTACTCGAAAGCAGTGATCAAGCTTATTATTGGCCTGATGATATAAAACAGTATTTATGGCTACAAAAACAAAGTGTTCAACATAGTCTAAAGGCCAAGCAAGCCAAGCAGGCCTTAACAGAAAAAATGGAAAAAACGTTGTCGTCACTGGCGGCAATTGAACAACAATTGCTGTTACGCGAAGAAACTAAGGAGCAGTAACCATGGCTGAGATAACAAAACCACGCATATTGTTGGTTGATGACGATGCAAGCTTACTGAAATTACTTGCAATTAGAATCGAATCAAAAGGGTATCAAGTTAGCACGGTTGAGAGTGGTCTGGCTGCGCTGCAGCAATTAAAAATGCAAACCTTTGATGCTGTGATTACCGACTTACGTATGGATGAAATGGACGGTATGGCGCTGCACCGCCAGTTGCAAAGTCGCTATCCGTCTATGCCAGTCATTATGATGACAGCGCATGGCTCTATCCCCGATGCAGTTGAAGCAACTAAGCAGGGGATCTTTGCGTTTATTACCAAGCCAGTTGATAAAGATGAGTTATTTGATAGCCTCGCCAAAGCAATCGAGATCCATGGTGTGCATGGTGATGAAACTCCAACGCAAACAAACATAGTTACGCGCAGCGGTGCCATGTTGCACCTCCTTGAGCAAGTAAAGTTACTTGGGCCAACGCATGTTAATGTATTAATTTCAGGGGCGAGTGGCACAGGTAAGGAGTTATTAGCACAGGCGATTCACCAGCATAGTCACGTTAGTGATGGGCCTTTTGTTGCAATTAACTGTGGGGCTGTACCAGGTGAGTTGTTAGAATCAGAATTATTTGGTCATAAAAAAGGTGCGTTTACTGGGGCGGTAAAAGATCACCTTGGTTTGTTTCAACAGGCTCAAGGTGGTACCCTTTTTCTTGACGAAATAGGTGATATGCCACTGAATTTACAAGTAAAGCTATTACGTGTATTGCAAGAAAAAACAATTCGTCCCGTGGGATTTCAAGAAGAAATTCCTATTGATGTACGGATAGTATCGGCAACGCATAAAAACTTACCTGAAGCGATTAATAACCAATGGTTTCGTGAAGATTTGTATTACCGACTCAATGTGGTGAACTTAAAGCTTCCTCCTTTGTGTGAAAGACGGGAAGACATAAGCTTGCTGGCACAGCACTTTGCAAGCGTAATAGCAAAACGTATGAATCAAGATGAAAAGCGTTTTGCTAATGACGCAATGCATGCATTGGTGCGTTATGACTGGCCTGGTAATATTCGTCAGTTACAAAACGTGATTGAACAAGTTGTCGCGCTGACCCCAGGTAATGTAATTGCGGTACAGCTAGTTGAAAGCGCGCTCAATAGCAATGTAAGTAATGCAGAGCCATTATCATTAAACGATGCTAAAAAAGAGTTTGAGCGTGACTATTTAATAAATACGCTAAAAATGGCAGCCGGCAATGTCGCAGAGGCTGCAAAGCTTGCAAAACGCAATCGCTCAGATTTTTATAAACTAATTAAAAAACACAACATTAATGTAGAAAATTTAATCTAGATACAACAAAACCTAGATGCAAAAAAAGGAAAGCGCATGGGGCTTTATTTAGTTTACCTTGGTGGTCGTATACAAGGCTGTCATATCGAAATGCACGATGTTCGATTTGTTGTTGGTGATAAAATTGAAGACACCTACTCAAAGCTAAAAGCGCAGTGGGTTGGTGACAAAGGCAGTGTGCACATGGATAGCTACATGCATATTCAGCACATTGATGGTTACAAAGTAGAGGTGATAGAAGGGGCTCACGAGCAACCTGAAAAGCTTTATTTTGTTAATTTAGGCGCGTATCGAGCAGACAGTCTTGCCGAACAACATGACTTTGCATTGTATGTTGCGCGCAGCAGTGAGGAAGCAAAGCAACGTGCTAAAGACTCTTTGCTTGCAGGGCTGACACATTTGCACAAAGATGATTTACATGACGTAGATGATTGTTTTGCTATCGATTTACTCGATAGCAACTTGACCCTTAAGCTAACACCAAGTGGGCACTCTCAAGCGATGAAACCCGATTGGTTTGGCTATCACGTTTTATAGTGAATTAATTAGTCATCATTCTCGCTTTTACTGGCAACCTTAAAAGCAATGATGACTAAAGCAAACAGTGCAAAAGGGAGTGCAGCAAGTAAATATTCTACAGTATGGCTATCTTGGTAGTTAGGCTGAAGTAAAAAGTGCCCAGCAACACATAACAAGATTGCCACAAACAAAACAGGCAATAAGATTAACTCTTTTTTTGGCGAGTGATTTTTCATTACATAAGGTCAAATTTCAATGGTGGGGCATTGTAATGAGCTAAGTTAAGCTAGGTCAAATAACTTGGTGACTTATATTGCGCTGTATCAACTTTTTTAGTCGGTATTTTCTTTGATTGCTTTTTAGGCTCTGCGGGTTTATCTGTTACATCATTACAATTATAAAGTGCCATTATGAATTCGATTTCTTCACGTTGTAACCTTGATTGCATGATGCCCCCTCGAGTCAAATTTGCCTTTTATAGTACAATATACTAAGCCCGCTAATCTGAATTATTGGTGAATAACTAAGCGTTAAATTGTAATCAAGTGTAACGCTGTCATCGTTGTTTTATAGGCAAACTTACAGTGAACACCACGCCGCTATCATCTGCGATATTTTCAGCCTTGACCTGTCCCTCATGGTAATCACAAATTAAACGAACAATATACAAGCCTAATCCTAAATGGGGTTGTTGCTGATGCTCCTGAGTTCTCACTGATACCATCGAATCAAATATATGATCTACTAAGCCCTCTGGTAACAAAGGGCCTTGGTTCACAATTTTTAGAATAGCGTGCTGTTCGTTTTTAGCTAAACTCACCGTTACTTGGCTGTCAGGAGATTTAAACTCGAGCGCATTATTAATCAGTTTATCAAGAAGTTGGGCAATAAACTCCGGGGCCCCTCGCAGGGGCAGTGGTGATTCATAAAGTGATAAATTAAATAATTTCTCGCCATAAGTAATTTGGTAACCTTGCATGCAGCCAGTGATCACTTGAGTGAGATCAAACGTCTCAGCTTCCACATTTTGAATGCTTTGTTCTAGGCGTGTTGCTTCACTCATTGTGGTTATTATTTTACCTAGTCGCTCAACGCCTTCGCTGGCGCGCGCGAGGTATTTTTGACTAAACTCAGATTGCGGCTGCATTTGTAAGTTTTCAAGCGATGAGCGCACCACCGCAACAGGGGTACGTAATTCATGAGAAAGGCGTGATGACATATTCTCAAGGTAATCGGTATAACCACTTAAGCGGCTGACAATATTGGCAAAACTACGTGAGAGATCACCAATTTCATCATTTGAATCGGTATACGTTATTTTGCCTGTAATTCGGCCTTGTGCATCAATAGCTTGCTCAGCGTTATCACGTAAACGACGAATACGGCTTGAGATCCGTGATGCAAAAAAGAATAAGGTGACAGTACCGACTAGCATGACAGCTAAAATAACGTTAAATAGTTTCTCGAGCGATTTATTACGAAGAGTACGCACACCATTGGTGGTTTCTTCTGCGATAACAGCACCAATGACCTTATCTTGAATCCAAATCGGGTAGGCTGCTGATAAGATCACCGCCTTGCTATCGGGAGTTAAGCGCCACGATGAAGCGGGTTTCCCGTTTAATGCACTGGCGATATGCGTGCCTTGCATAGCGGCCACATCATGCAAAGTATCAATAAACTCATTTTCAGGGCGAGTTAATATTTGGTAATAAAGCGGATGCAAGTAATCACGCTCAAATTGTTGCCACCATGTTGTTGCCGGTTTATCTGTGAGTCCATCTGCCCAGACACCATCAGCGTGATGTATAGACCCCGCTTGTGCGAGTACGCGATGGTGGCTATCGACTACCCAAATTCGACTGCCGCTATGGCCCATCCCTTTTAAAATACGGTTTATCTCTGGTGAAGGCACAAGCACCGAGCCAATGTCGTTGGGATTGAGTAGGTTAGACGTTGACATAAGTTGAGGCTCAACTTTGTCATCATCCCAATCTTCAATTGCAAATCCCAGCTTGTTGCCAAGCATGCTTAATGGAAAGCGCAGTTCAATGTTATAGCCCGTTTCTGTGCTTTGAAAATAGCCTTGAATCTTTGTAACAGGCTCGCGGCTGATAGCGTCAAAGGCATTAACCCAGCCATCTTGGCGAGCAGCAATCACGTAATGCTTAAATTCACCTTCGGGGGTCTTTAACATGATTTGTAAGTGATCATTGCGCGTAATACTGAGCGTATTTTTAGCGCGATACACCAACGAGCTATCACGCACCTCAAAGACTGCATACAAATAGTTTTCGTACTTACCAACCATATGACTAAATGCTAAATCAGCGTCTTCGTGCGCGGGGTTTACACGTTGTAAGTAGCGTTTATCGTAATGCCAAAAAAGTGCCCTATAGGGTTGCCAGTCAGCAAGTTTGCCATCAAGTTGAATCGGGTTGCTGAGGTTATAGGCATATAAATCACGGCCTTTAACGACCTGATCTAAAAAATTGGTTTGCGAGTCGAATAAGGCTGGCCGTTCATGTAACGCTGTTGCCAGGGCTCGTGTGGTGCCTACGAGTGTTTTTTCTTGGCCCTGCCTTAAAAACTTTTCCATTTCCCAAACATATTCATAGCCAAGCCAAGGCAGTAAAAACAAAAAGCAAGACAGTAAAATAAACTTACTGCGCAAACCAAATCTGAGCATTAAGCTTGCTCCCAGCGATAACCCATACCGTACACTGTGTCGATACAATCGAAGCTATTATCTAAGGCAATAAACTTTTTTCGGATACGCTTAACGTGGGAAGTAATCGTACTGTCATCGACATAAATTTTTGCATCGCTCATTAATTCATTGCGACTTTTTACATGCCCTGGACGCTGCGCAAGTGAATGCACCATCCAAAACTCAGTCACCGTCAAGTCAACAAGCTGATCGTGCCAAAACACTTGCATACGCTGGCTATCTAATTTTAATAGACCACGATGCAGTAGCGCATCTTGATTAGCCGGTTGTTCAAGTGCATCTAAGCGTCTGAATAAAGCCCCAATTCGTGCGGCAAGGTGCGCCATACTGATATCTTTTGTTAAGTAGTCATCAGCACCCATGCGCAGGCCGCAGACCGTATCAATTTCACTATCACGCGCGGTTAAAAAGATAATAGGCAAGGTTTTCGAGAGCGACCGTAATGTTTGACATAATAAAAACCCTCCATCAATTTCATGCGCTAAGCCAATGTCTACGATGGCCAAATCTGGCAATGACTGGCTAAACGACAGCTCTGCGCTTGCTCGGTCAGCAAACCCAATGACTTGATAGCCTTGTGCGCTCAACATTTCAGTGTAGTTTTCGCGGATGGCTGTTTCATCTTCGACAATGGCTATTTTCTTCATTCTTCCTACTTATTTAGCTTCATAGTCAGCACTATGAATACACTATACCGAAAATTTTACTGTGCGTACTGGCAAAAATGCGATTGCCATTTTTCTGCCACAATTGCTCAGCAGTTTGCCTTTTTTGATCCCCTTTATTGCCATTTCGGCTTGTTTTAATAGCGCTATACCACGTTTGCAACGCCAACCAATAGTTGCCAAACAATTAATGTAAAAGAAAGGATTAAATTATGAAAAAGATCATCATTGCTGCACTTATAACGTCGGTCCTATCAACAAGCCAATTTGTTGAGGCTGCGCCTCAAGCAAAACAAGAAACACCAAAAGAAACAGCTATTGGCCTTAGTGCAGGCGCTGTTGTTGGCGGTTTGATTGGGGGCCCTGTGGGTGCATTTGTTGGCGCATTTGCCGGAGGATTAATCGGTGAAAAAGAAGCCGGTGAGCGTGTTATCGAAGCGCAAAACCAGGCACTTGTTGTTATGCAGCAGCACACTGCAGATTATCAGCAGGTTATTGCTAATAATGCGGTTTTGACTGAGCAACTTGAGAGCTTAAATGATGAGAAAGAGCAATTGCTTCAAGCCCAACTAAATACTTTGCTGGCCATGACCGTTCAATTTAAAACAGGGTCAAGTGAGATAGCCCCGCATTTTGCCAGTCAGCTCGATAAAGTCGCACGGTTACTGATTGAACAACCGCACTTGGCTATCGACTTAAACGGCTTTGCCGACCAACGGGGTGATGAACTCGCTAATTTAATGCTATCTAAGAAACGTGTGAATGCCGTGCAAAGTTATTTAATTAAACAAGGTGTGCCGCACACGCGACTGTCTGCTACAGCATTTGGCGAGAAACAAAGTGTTGCAAGTTCAAATGATTATGAAGATAACGTGTTTGATCGCAGAGTCACACTAACCACACGACCTGTTCAAAACACGCAATTACAGACTGCAAAAAGCAATCGCTAATTCATCTGTCGATGGAGTGACATGTTATGTTGAGTAACCGAACCAAAAGGCTCTTGTCCGTGAGCCTTTTTATCCTACTTTTAGGATATGCTATAAATCCTGCATTAGCCGCTAATGTCAGTGCACAATTACGGTTTTATGATAACTTGCACAGCGAAGTGTCATCAGGCGTTTTAGTCAAAAACGATGTGACGATGACGCTCACAGGTTTAATCAATCATGTGGTTGTTAAGCAGCGTTATCAAAACCCACACCCGTTTGCAGTTAATGCGCGTTATGTATTTCCTTTGCCCGATGAAAGCGCAGTACATGCATTACAAATGCAAATTGGTGAGCGTGTGATTACGGGCAATATTGCACTCAAACAGCAAGCTGAGCAGCAGTTTAAAGAGGCGCAGCAGCAAGGCAAGCGAGCAGCCCTAGTACGTCAGCAACGGGCGAATATTTTCGCAACCGATGTTGCAAATATCGGGGCGGGCGATGAAATTGAAATCACCTTACAGTATCAAGAGATAATTGGTTTTCGTGATGGGGTATTTTCACTGCGTTTCCCAACCACGATTACACCCCGCTATGAGCCAAAAACAGCTCAGCTTAAGCCTCATACAAGCGAAAACCCAGAACCTAATTCATCGTCAATGTTGAATCAGAGCGCTCTGGCTTCTGCGTGGTTAAAACCGGTGTACCAACGCACAAATAGTCAGCAGGTTGATGCACATTTAAACTTGGCTATTAACATGGATATTGGTTTAGAGCTTAGTGATATAAATGCAAACCTGAGCGGTATGCAAATTGATAACCCACATTTTGGGCGCTATATACTTGCCCTTAATCGCGATGTACCGATGACACGTGATTTTGAGCTGACATTTAAGCCGCTCGACAAAGAGAGTTCACAGGCTGCGTTTTTTAAAGAAGTCGTCAATGGCGAAGAATATGGACTATTGATGCTCGTGCCGCCAGCGGATCATTTTACCGCACAGGCACGCCTCCCGCGTGAAATGGTCTTTGTAGTCGACACGTCGGGTTCTATGCATGGTCAGTCCATGGAGCAGGCAAAGCACGCTTTGTTTTATGCTTTATCGTTACTCGATGAAAACGATAGCTTTAATATTATTGGTTTTGATAATGACGTTACGGCTCTTAGTGAGGCTGCAATGATTGCCAATGACTTTAATATTCGCCGTGCAGAGCGTTTTATATATGGCTTGCAAGCCGATGGTGGCACAGAGATAAGTAATGCACTATCGCGGGTGTTAGATGGCAAACAGCATGATGGTTTTGTGCGTCAAATTGTATTTTTAACCGATGGCAGTGTAGGCAATGAAACACAGTTGTTTTCGCAAATTCAAGCTGACTTAGGTGATAGCCGCTTATTTACCGTTGGTATTGGCAGTGCACCAAATAGTTTCTTTATGACACGCGCTGCTGATATTGGTCGTGGTACGTTTACCTTTATTAGTAGCGCCAGCCAAGTACAGCCTAAAATGCAGCTATTATTCGATAAACTCGCTCACCCAGTTGTAACCGAGCTTGTCTTACATGCAGATAACCAAGAGCTTGAGTACTGGCCATCGCCTTTACCCGATCTTTATTTTTCTGAGCCCGTGTTAGTTGCGGTGAAGTTAGCTGGAAATCAACATGTAACCCTGACCGGGCAGACTCTATCAGGACCCCTTAATATTAACTTATCAGCGAATCACGCGGCGCAAGGTGAGGGCATAGCAAGACTATGGGCAAGGCAGAAAATTAAGTCACTCCTGCTTTATAATGATAAAGACAGCGTAAAGTCAGAAGTCGAAACATTGGCACTTCAGCATCATTTACTCAGTCCATTTACTGCTTTTATTGCTGTTGATAACGTCGCTGGGAACGAAATTGCTGAGCGCTCAGTGCAACTAAGAAATAGGCTGCCGAGTGGAATGACATTGCCACAAACAGATGGGCAAAGTCGTGTATTTATAGTGTTTGGCTTGTTATTGGTATCGTTAGCATGGTTATGGCAATGGCGACGTTAAAAAAGGCCTTACCACTGTGTGTGGGGTTGCTTGGCATTTCACTGCTACTCAATGGCAGTTATATGCAAGCCAAGGCGTGGCTTGCCCAGCATCTGATTGAATCAGCTTGGCAACATGCTTTGCTGACGCCAAATGAAAAAGTCAGGCCGTGGTTTTACGCTGACGGTTATGTCACAGCACAACTAAATTGGCCTACTCAGCAGCAACGTTTAACTATTTTAGCGGGGGCGTCGGGGCGTAACTTAGCCTTTGCTCCCGGGCATTTCTTACCCAGTGGTGAACTTTCGAGTGACAATGGGGTGTTAATTGCAGGCCACAACGATACCCACTTTGCATTTTTAAAAAATGTGAAAGTGGGCGAGTCGTTTTCTATGCAGTTACAAAACGGCCAAGTCGTGCACTACCAAGTACGCAGTGTTCGTGTCATTCATCAACACGAGCAGGCCTTTTTAATGCAACCCGGTTTGTATTTATTAACCTGTTACCCTTTTGATTCTTTGGCATCGGGTACCGAGTTGAGATTATTAGTGTCGGCAGACAAGCTCTCATCATCTACGTCAATTTTAAGTTCTTGATGGCGTTGACTGACAATCACGCCCGCAAATACCACACCGATACTTAACCACTGCCAAGTTGTTAGCACTTCTCCCAGTAAGATAGCGGATAAAATTAACGCAAAAATAGGAATCAAATTAGAGTAAGCCGCGGCAGTTAGGACCGATACTTTACTGATGGCATAGTTATACATACCATAGCCGCCTAAGGTCACGCACGAGCCTAAATATAAAATACTCAATAGGGCACTCAAATCATGTTGATTCTCGCTCGGCAGTTCAATAAAGAATAAAAAGGGTGCAAAGAATAGGCTGCCACTAAAGCCTTGTATGGCTATCAGTGTAAGCGGGGAGTAACGTGTTACTAAGTGTTTAACACTGACAGTATAAAAGGCCGCGCAGACCATGGCCATGAGCTCTAAAAAGTTACCCAGTAAAGGGTTTGGCGCTTGCTCGCTACTTGGCGAAAGCAAGGTTAACAAAATACTGCCACCAATACAGAGTGTAAAGCCAACCACAATGGCTTTACTGATGTACTCTTTTAACATTAAGAAAGCTAAAATAGCGACAATAATCGGTAAGCAAGACACAATAACACCCGCTTGCGATGCTGATGTGTATTCAAGCGCATGACCTTCAAATAAGTAATATAAGCAAGGCTCTGCCAGCGACATGCCTATCAAGTATTTCCAGTCGCCTTTTTTAAATTCAAAGCGGATCACAAATCGCCACAAGCATAAACAAATTAAAAGGGTGGTTAACATCCTTAAAAAAATTACCAACACGGGGTCATGAATTGTGATTGCATGCTTTAACGCAATATAGGAACTTCCCCATAAAAAAGTGGCAATTATTAAGCATAAACTGGCAGGCATAGGTGTCGCTTCGTGTGTTAAAAATGAAAAAACGATCCTAGCATGAATTTTTTTAACTTGTTCAAAAACTGTTTGCTGGTATATATAAATTCTCTATTTTATTTACAGAATTAATAACGCAGATGCAAAGGCCACATGTCGTTGTTGTAAAGCTAGGCACAAGTGTGCTGACAGGCGGTACAGACAAATTAGATAAAGCACATATGGTGGAGCTTGTTCGCCAGTGTTGTGAGTTAAAAAAACAAGGTTATCAGGTTGTTTTAGTATCCAGTGGCGCAGTCGCTGCGGGTCGTGAGCAATTAATAACCCCCTGTGGCCGTTCTTTGATCGAAAAACAAATGCTGGCAGCAATTGGCCAAGGTCATCTTATTCATACTTGGCAGAGTTTATTTGCACTCTATGGTATTAATGTTGGGCAGATGCTGCTTACCCGAGCAGATGTTGAAGACCGCGAACGTTATTTAAATGCCCGCGACACACTCAATGCATTGCTTGCGCATAATGTGGTTCCAATCATTAACGAAAATGATGCCGTAGCCACGACTGAAATAAAAGTCGGCGATAATGATAACTTGTCTGCGTTGGTGGCTATTTTAGCAAATGCAGAAAAACTTTTGCTGCTGACCGACCAAGAGGGGTTGTTTACTGGTGACCCGCGCTCTGATGTTAATGCAACTCTCATAAACGAAGTATCACACATTAACGATGAGCTTAGAGAGCTTGCTGGTGGAAGTGGTACAAGTTTAGGAACTGGCGGAATGGCAACTAAACTTCAAGCTGCTGATATTGCTCGTCGTGCAGGCGTTGAAGTGATTATTGCCAAAGGTGCGGGTAAAAATGTGATTTTAAATTGCATGGCTGACAAACTGCCAGGTACTCGGTTTTTAAAATTAACCGCCCCCAAAGATGGTCGAAAAAAATGGCTATTAGCGGGCCCCAAAAGTTCTGGGCAACTGGTGATCGATGATGGTGCCAGTTTGGCACTCCAAGAGCGCGGAGCCAGCCTTTTAGCAAAAGGGGTCAGAGCTGTTAGAGGCCAATTTGAACGAGGTGATGTAATTGAAGTGATATCGAGTGAAGGTCAATGTATTGCAAAGGGGCTCGTTAACTTTAACCATCAAGAAATCGATACAATAAAAGGCTGCCACTCATCACAAATTGCGCAGTTACTTGTGTTTGCACCAAGCAGTGAAGTAATACACAGAGATGATATGATTTTATTATAGTTTTTTAGTAATTTTTATAAATTTAACTACACTAAAGTTACTAATAGTTCTGGGGACTTTTCAATGCAGGCAAACCCTTGTGGACATGAATGGGTTGTGACGATAACACAGCAAGAAGAAGAGCCAGAGCTTGATCAGGCCCTTGTCGATGCGGTGGCAGGGTTAGGAGAGTTTTCGCGGTTTGCTATTTATGTCAATAAATTTTTTAAACCTGGGCTACCTGCACAATTAATTAATAAAGACACCGTGATAGAGAAGCTCTCTGAACACGAGGTCAATGAATTAATAGATAAAGTCAGTCGCAATAAAATCCGCATTAGCCATAACTATGGCTGTATTTATACCTATGTACCTGTTTATTATACGGGAAATGTAGTAGGGGTTTTAGTGATTGAGTCGAATCAAGAGCTCACCGAACGCTGTAGTATGTTAGCAATTTACATGCTAAATATTTACGCTAACCAACTTGCATTGTTGCATAAGTCCCGCCTTGACCCATTGACTGAATTACTTAATCGTCAAACGTTTGATAAAAAAGTGATTGATATCGCGGCGCAAGCGGCGCATGGAGTTACTCACTCAGATGTAAATCACCGCCACTGGTATTTGGCAATGATCGACATTGATCACTTTAAACGTGTGAATGATAACTACGGCCATGTTATTGGTGATGAAGTCATTTTGCTGGTCGCACAATTACTCAAAAATAACTTCCGATTCGAAGATTATGTATTTCGTTATGGGGGAGAAGAGTTTGCCATTTTATTTCAAGCAACCGACGAATGTGATGCGCGCAACGTGTTAAATCGATTTCGTGCGTGTGTCGCTGAGTATCCATTTCCACAAGTAGGTAGCCTCACTGTAAGTTGTGGTTTTTTGCCTATTTGTGAGTTTGAAATGGTTGCAAGCTTAGTTCAAAAAGCAGATAACGCCTTGTATCATTCAAAGAACATGGGGCGTAATCGCATAACGGCGTATTGCGAATTGGATATTCAAGATAATAAACACAATGATGACTCGATAGAGTTATTTTGAGCCTGTTGCAGCGTGTAGTGCTGTGTTAAAATTGCCCACCTTATTTTATTCAGTATGAGAATGTGAGATGAAGTTTGTCCGCTGGTTGTTAGGCCGCCTTATTTTACTTTTTGATTTTATTTTTACGCCGCGCAGTAAAAAACGTCCTGCTGCAGAGCAAGCACAGCTTGATTTAGTAACATCACAATTTAAGCTATATCAATTCAAAGCGTGCCCATTTTGCGTAAAAGTACGCCGTGCGATTAAACGCCAGGGCTTATCTGTGGAAACTCGTGACGCCAAAGGTAATGAACTCTTTCGCCAAGAGCTATTAGAGCAGGGCGGAAAAATTAAAGTACCGTGTTTACGTATTGAAGAAAACGGCCAAGCAACGTGGTTGTATGAATCAAACGATATCATTGCTTATTTAGATAAAGTCGCTGCATAAAGCGGCTTTTCACTTCGATAATAGCTCATGCTGTGCTAGCATTTGGGCAAATTTTTAATTGTCTTTTGAGAGATATAACCATGACAATTCGCACCCGTGTTGCTCCTTCACCAACAGGTGATCCGCATCTAGGTACTGCTTACATCGCTTTATTTAACTACTGCTTTGCAAAACAGCAAGGTGGGGAGTTTGTTTTACGTATAGAAGACACTGACCAAGTGCGCAGTACAGCTGAATCAGAGCAAGCTATCATGGATAGCTTACGTTGGTTAGGCTTAAACTGGGATCATGGTCCTGATGTGGGCGGTGAGTTTGGTCCATACCGTCAATCTGAGCGAAGTGATTTATACAAAAAGTTTGCGCATCAGTTAGTTGAGCAAGGCAAAGCATTTTATTGTTTTGCAACTAGCGAAGAGCTAGATCAAATGCGTGAAGAACAAATGGCTGAGGGTTTGCGTCCTAAATATGATGGTCGTGGTTTAAATCTATCAGACGATGAAATCAAAGCGAATCTTGACGCGGGTAAGCCGTACGTTATTCGTATGAAGATCCCAAGCGACGGCACGTTTAAGTTTAACGACTATCTTCGTGGCGAAATTGAGATCCCGTGGGAAAACGTAGACATGCAAGTGTTGCTGAAAGCCGATGGCTTCCCAACGTATTTCCTTGCTAACGTTGTTGATGATCACCACATGCAAATTAGCCATATTTTCCGTGGTGAAGAGTGGATCAACTCAGCGCCTAAGCTATTAAAATTATACGAAGACTTCGGTTGGGAAGCGCCTGTACTTGGTCACTTGCCGTTACTTCGTAACCCAGATAAATCAAAGTTATCAAAGCGTAAAAATCCAACTTCAATCAATTACTACAAAGAAATGGGTTACCTGCCAGAGGCACTATTGAACTATTTAGGCCGCATGGGTTGGTCAATGCCTGATGAACGTGAAAAGTTCACGCTAGATGAGATGATTGAACACTTTGATATGAAACGTGTTTCTCTGGGTGGGCCTATTTTCGACGTGGATAAGCTTAGCTGGTTAAACGGTATGTGGATCCGTGAAAACTTGTCAGATGCTGAATTAATGCAACGTTTTGTTGATTGGAAATTTAATACTGAGTTATTCGCTAAAGTATTACCAGAAGCAAAAACACGTATTAATACGTTATCAGACATGGTTGATCTTGCCGGTCATTTCGTGGGCGGTATTCCAAGCTATGATCCTGCGTTGTTAACGGCTGGTAAAGCGGGTGAAGATGCAACACGTCAAGCACTGCAATTCTTCATCTGGCAATTAGAAGGCTTACGTACATGGGAAAAATCAGCGATTTTTGCCATTGCGAAAGAAGTTGCAACGTTCCATGAGCTGAAGATTAAAGATTTTCTTGAGCCGATTTTTGTCGCTATTACGGGCAAAACATCATCAACATCGGTACTTGATGCAATGGAAATATTAGGCTCAGACCTGTCGCGTGCGCGATTACGTGTTGCACTTTCGCACATTGGCGTGTCAAAAAAGCAAGCGAAAAATATTGAGCGCGCTTACCGCGATTACCCGCAAGCTTAAAAATTATTACGCTTTAAAAACCGAGCTATATGTGAAGTGACCCCCAATAGTTGGACATTCCAATTACTGGGGGTTTTTTTATATTTAAATCAAAGTTAACGAAGATTTAACTTGTAAATAGGTACTACTCTAATAGTATTAAACATGTACAACTTATCACTTGTAGGAATATCTTAATTAAGCAGTATAAGGTGGCTGCAAGCGAGGGATTTTTTAAGCTGAAGTGAATGCTTCGGTTAATTTTCAAGGAGAAAGTGATGTTCAAATACTTATTGGTCTGTTTGACCTTTTTTGGCATTAGTACGTCGAGTTTCGCTGCTGATAAACCCAATGTGCTTATTATTTGGGGTGATGATGTTGGTATGTGGAATATTAGCGCTTACCATCGTGGCATGATGGGAGGTAGCACACCTAACATAGATAGCATTGCCAATGATGGCATGATATTTATGGATCATTACGCACAGGCCTCGTGTACGGCTGGTCGTGCTGCATTTATTACTGGTCAGTACCCAATGCGTACCGGTCTTAGTACGGTAGGTCTACCTGGAGCACCACAAGGTTTGCAAAAGAAAGATCCAACGTTAGCAACGATGCTTAAATCTAAGGGGTATGTAACAGGGCAGTTTGGTAAAAACCATTTAGGTGACCTTGATGAACACTTACCAACAAATCATGGTTTTGATGAATTTTTTGGTATTTTGTACCACCTCAATGCGGGTGAATACCCAGAACAGCAAGATTATCCACAAGACGCCAAAACACAAGAAAAGTTTGGTCTAAAAATGCGTGGAGTCATTCATTCAAAAGCGCTTGCTAATGGTAAACAAGAGGTTAAAGATCTTGGCCCATTTGGTAAAGAACGTCAGCGTAATTTAGACCAAGAAGTGCTTGTTGAATCAAAACGTTTTATTCGTGATGCAGTAAAACAAAATAAGCCTTTCTTCGTTTGGCATAACACCACACGGATGCATTATCAAACTAACCTTAATAAAGCGTATGACGGTAAAACAGGGTTTGGTTTATATGCTGATGGTATGGCTGAACTGGATGATGATGTAGGAGAGCTGCTTAACTTACTTGATGAGCTTAAAGTATCTGATAATACAATAGTGATGTTTTCTACCGACAATGGAGCTGCATCAAACTCATGGCCTGATGGTGGCAACCAGCCGTTTCATGGTGAAAAAGGTGTTGGTGGCTGGGAAGGTGGTTTCAGAGTTCCTATGCTTGTTAAATGGCCAGGCCATATTCCAAGTGGTGTAAGCACGGGTGAGTTTATGACCATGGAAGATTGGATACCAACGATTATGTCATGGCTCGGTGATAAAGACCTAAAAGCTAATTTGCTTAAAGGTACAAAAATTAATGGCCAAAAGTATAAAGTTCATTTAGATGGCTTCGATCAAAGTGATATCTTGTTGAATAATGGTAAAACAAACCGTAAAGAGTTTTATTATTTTACCGAAACGACTTTCCACGGTATGCGTTACGGTGATTGGAAGTTAATTTTCACAGAGCAAGAGCATTGGTTCAGATCTTCGCAACAAGCCCTTACTACACCTTATATCATTAACCTAAAAATGGACCCATTTGAGCGCTTCATTGATGCAAGGGGTTACGATGAGTGGGCAGAAAACCGTAGCTGGATTTTAGGCCCTGCAGGTAATCAAATTTCAGAGTTTGTAAAAACCTTTAAGGCTTTCCCGCCTAGCCAAGAGAGCATGTCAGTACAAGTGGATAGTGTCGCTGAAATGATTTCAAAGCAAGCGCTAAACCGCTAACAATATAGGCTTTACCAGGGCACGACGTTGCGACATCGCAGTTTTGTTCGTCACTGGTAAAGCTTTTACAGCTTTCAACCCCGTAGCCATTGCCGCCTCTATTTACCCCCTCACGTTTTAACTGCTCAATAGCAATACTCTATTTATCGCTGTTGGATTGTAACCGCTAGATTGCACTGAACGTTGCCCTTGGCAGCTAAGTTCTTCAACATCGCCAAAATAATATGCATCACTTTGAATAGCTTGTTCTTCACTTATAAATTCCTGTATTCGCTACTTTTCGAATTCATAAGTAAACAAATTAGGGGACTGTTAGTCTTAAACCTATGTTGCCGCAGGCAGATAAAGTTGAAAAAGTGGTGAGTAAAACGAGCAGTCGAGTGATGTCTTTTTCACTTTAACTAAGTTCTATTGTTCTATCGCTAAAAGCATGACTTTGTTGTTAAAAATTGAGGCTAATATTGAATCAATACATCTATTTATGCACTTTGGTTAGTCTTAAATGGGGTTGAAAATGTAACTAAGCTTGAATCTTTGTTAACAGTGTCGATTTTTTGCGTCTTAAATAAAAGTAGAAATTTTCACATTTAGAGAGTGTTCATTAAATTTCGATTAGCGTTATGGCTTGTTTTATAAGCTTAAATTTGATTTTGTCGTTATTTTGGTAATTTATTTGTTAAGGTTAAGTACAAAACGCTACAACTAAGTTGATTAATTTGTTTCATGGGTGTGATTGAATAACGGTTAAGTTTTGAAATGGATATTCATAAAACTTAAATAATTATTCAAATAACTATCCAGGAATTACTTATGCAAGTAAAAACACTCTCAATTGCTGTCGCTGCGGCTCTTTACAGTGCCAGCGCAGCCTATGCGACTGGTATTGAAGCTAATAACAACGCAAATAAATTACAAGCACCTAATATTACATTCGATGAAGTAAAAGCACTTTCAAATAAAGTTCATGACGCTAGTTCAGAAACAATGTTGCAAAACAATGGCTTGAACGTAAAAATAAATGCACAAACAAGAAAGTTCGTTGAAGAAGGCATCACAGGCGAAAGTATTTATATTGTAAAACTTCGTGACAATGCCGTTGCATTAGAAGCAAGAGATATTCAATCTCCACTTGCTCGTAGCTTGCAACAACAAGGTGTAAGCAAGATTTTTGAACACGGTAAGCCGTCTTCTCCTGCTGTAATCGACTATCAAAATAAGTTATTAACTAAGCAGCAATCGGTAATGCAGAGCGTGGCTTCAGTAACAGGCCGTACAGAAATGCGCCGCCAGTTTACTAAAGCAATCAATGGTTTCTCAGTAAAAATGACAGAAGCCGAAGCGCGTAGAGTGTCAGAGCTAGGCTCTGTTTCATCTGTTATGCGTTCAAAGAATTATGACCTTTTATCTGATGAAGGCCCTCGTCATATTGGTGCAGACCAAGTGTGGAATGGTACGAGTGTACCAAGCGGTATCAAAGGCAAAGGTGAAGGGCAAATCGTTGGTATTATCGATACCGGTATTAATTCAGATCACCCGTCTTTTGCAGAAGTTGGCGGCGACGGTTATGTTCACACTAACCCGCTCGGCGATGGTAACTTCTTAGGTGACTGTGTTGACGATGCAGAGTTCATCCAATGTAATAATAAATTAATCGGTGTACGTTCTTATGACATGATCACCGATGTGTTCTCTGAAATTATCCCAGGCTGGCCTGCAATTGGTGAAGATTACCAAGGGCATGGCTCGCACGTTGCGTCAACAGCAGCGGGTAACGTAGTTAAAAACGTACCATTAGTCACTGTTGGTGCTGGTGACCAATCAGATGGCATGGTGATTAAAGAAGATCTCTTCCCAGAAATTTCGGGTGTGGCACCGCATGCAAATATTATTTCTTACCAAGTGTGTTACCCATCAAATGATATCGGTGCGAATGGCTGTCCGGGCGAAATATTACTAGCAGGTATCGAAGATGCGATTTCTGATGGTGTTGATGTTATTAACTTCTCAATTGGTGGTTCAGATTCAAACAGCTGGACAGACCCAGTACAACTTGCATTTTTAGCAGCACGTGAAGCGGGTATTAACGTTGCGGCTGCGGCTGGTAACAGCGGCCAAGGGTGTGGCAGCGCAGAGTGTTTCGGCTATTTGGATAACTCATCACCTTGGCTTGCGCAAGTTGCAGCAACGACGCATGGTCGAAGTGTTGTGATTGAAACGCCGGTTGAATATGCAGGCTTTGCTGACGCATCAATGGGCTCTGAAGTGCCAAGCTGGTCAGAAATGGGTCTAACAGGTGGCTCACTTAACCAAACAGACATCACGGGTGTCGTTGTGTGGGCAAAAGACTATGCTGATGTGAATGGTGTTAAAGATGCGAATGGGTATTGTACTGCTGACTACCCAGCTGGCACATTTGACTTTTACAAAGATGGCTCGCCAATTGTGGGTGCTGCAGAGGGTGAAACTAACGTAATCGTTATTTGTCAACGCCATGACCCTCAAGACCCTAATGCTAATGCACGTGGTGCAAAGTCTGATCATATCAAAGCAGGCGGAGCAGATGGTTTCATTATGTTTAACCGTAATAAAGACCAAGGGACAGTTGCTGAAGGCTACTCACTTCCAAGTGTTCACTTTACTTATGATCAGTGGAATGGTGTATACCCAAATGATGGTTTAGAGGATTGGGTTGATAGCTTCTCTGAAAAAGGCCACATGATCACCATTAAAGCAACCAATGTTGAGCGTATAGTTAATGCTGAAGATGCTGATTGGTTAGCGCCATTCTCTTCTCGTGGTCCGTCGTACCCAAACCGTGAAGTATTGGCTCCAGCCCTTGCAGCGCCAGGTGTTGACATTTATGCGGCTTACGCTGATGAACATCCATTTGTTGCCACACCATACGGCACTGATTACTCAAGTTCTAGTGGTACATCAATGGCATCACCGCACGTTGCAGGTGCAATGACATTGCTACGCCAGGTACACCCAGATTGGTCAGCAACTGAAATTCAATCAGCATTATCAATGACTGCTGATAACGTGGTTAAATATCATCGCTTGAACAATGAAAAAGATACCATCGGTGAAGCGTCAGTTTACCGTGCTGGTGCGGGTCGTATTAATGTTGCTAATGCAGCTAAAGCCGGTTTTGTCATGGATGAGTCTGCGGAAAACTTTATTGCAGCAAACCCTGACAGTGGCGGTACACCACATAAGTTGAACATGCCAAATCTTGTTAATTTCTCATGTAAGCCAGAGTGTCAGTGGGTGCGTACCATTACAGCCACCGAAGATGGTACATGGACAGTAAGCAACGAAGAAGTTGTGAACTGGAATTTCGACATGAATAAGCAAATTCCACAAAATGGTATCAACTTTGAAATTACCCCTAATAAGTTCTCTCTAAAAGCGGGTGAAACACAAACCATTATTGTTAAAGCATCAATCATGGAAACACAAGATTGGTCAAGTAACTCAGAAGTAGAGCTGCACAGCAACCTACTGTTTAAAGCAGAAGAAGAGAACATTCCTGATGCGCGTTGGCCTGTTGTATTCAAATATGATCGTGGTGATTTACCAGCGAACCTTACAACCGTTGCACACTCTGATAAAGGCAGCTACGTTGTACAAGGCGTTGAGTTACCAGTTGTTTCATCACCTGTTGCACAAGCATATATGCCAGTTGAAGCAACCATAGATACGTTTGAATTACCAAAAGATAAAGACAATTTCTTCCCGTGGGCTTCTAATCGTACGGTTGAAGTAGACCCCGCTGATATACTTGATGAGGCTACCTATTCTAAGTTCATCACTGTGCCAGCTGATTCTAAACGCTTAGTCGTTGAAGTTGTGGGCGTAGAGTCTGAACTTGAAGGAAACTCTGACCGTGCGAACCCGCTTGTCTACATTGGTAAAGACTACAATGGTGATGGCGAAATTCAGATTGAAGATGAAATCTTGTGTGTCTCTGGTCACGTTGTTTATAACAACTTCTGTAATATCAATAACCCAGAAGAAGGTGAATATTGGGCCGTTATTTATAACCCAGCGAAACAACGTAACCCTGACTTTATCGAAAAAATTCAAATTGCAACAGCCGTTGTTAGTAATGATGTAGCGGATACGCTTGACGTTACACTTCCTGCAAGTGATGGCGTAAACCCAGTTGATATGACAATCAATTGGGATATGAACATGAATGCGGGCGGTATTTACTACAGTGCAATCGACGCTGGCACATCAACCGTAAATCCAGATAATCTAGGGACTATTCCACTTCGCATTGAACGTGGTGTTGATGTTGTTGACGTAGCCGTAGGCACTGAAGCAGCTAAAGTCGGTGACTTAATTCCTGTTAGCTTTAATGTACTTGCGAATAACTCGGGTGCCGACCGTGAGTTCTCATTTGATATTGATGCGCCTGCAGGATTAAATTTCCACTCTGACCGTATTGAAATCTCAAGCACATCAGATGTGGATGCTGAAGTTGTTGACGGTAAACTTGTTATCTCGGGTGTACAACCAGATACACGAGATGTTCAACCTGATTACCTTGTTACTAACAATGTAACCGATGAAATGTGTCGCCTTCCAAGTTTTGGTAATTCAAACCCAGGTGGTTATGTTAACTTATCTGATTTTGGTATTTTCCCAATGTTGTCGGGTTTCCAAGAAAATGGTCAAGCTAACTATGGCCGTGGTTGGATAATTCCAGTTAACACTTTATTCAATGGTGCATACGATAAAGTAAGCCTGTTTAATAATGGTGATGAAGTAAATATGTGGAATAACTTCATCCAAGTTAAAGGGATTGGTACGGTTGATACGCTAGGTGCGCGTTACCTTGTTCCTGCGCATTTACGCTTCCCTTACAACAATGTTCCATACGAAAATATGGCACCACTTTGGCGTGGTTGGTCTATCACTGAATCATCTATCACCAAAGATGTTCTCTCTGTAGGTCTATCTGCATCTGAAGGTATCTCACTGGCTTCAACAGCAAATGGTTGGGCTATTATTGAGTGGGATAATGCATCTGACTACGGTAACGAGTTTGGCTTTAGAGGTCAGTACTCTTATGACCGTCGTGATAACTCATTCGATTTCCAATTAATTTTCAATGCTGAAACACGTTTTGGTAAGAATGAGCATGAAATCTACTATGCGTACGATAACATCGACTTTGGCAGTACAGGTACTCACGGTAGTATCGGTGTGCAAGGCTTTAAAGGCCAAGTATCAACATTTGGTCCATTAGGTGATTATTTAGGGGTTGATATTGCGTACGATAACATCGACGAAGTAGTAAAAGATGACTACATCGTGTGTATGGATTACGTTGGCCCTGAAATGTCTCAGTTCGAAGTAACGGCATGGGCTGAAGTACTCCCTTCTGCTGCAGGTCAAACATTGGCACTGAACACGATTGCAAATGTTGATGGCATCGAAGCAATCACTAAGCTTAATGAAATTACAGTACCAAGCAACATCACAGTTGTAGCGCTTGACGATATGGTAACCACAGAAGAAACAGCAATTAGCTTTGATGTTCACTATATTGATGAAACAAACTCGAAAAATGAAATTTCAGTTATTTCAGACAATGTAAGTTTTGAAGTTGATGGCGATACAGTCACCGTAACACCCAATGAGAATTTCTACGGTGAAACAGAAGTGACGGTGGTTGTTTCTGACATTGAGAACCCATCAGATGCTGCAAGCACGACGTTTATGTTGACAGTAACTGGCGTGAGCGATGCACCTGTTGCAAATGTAGCGAATACAGAGATGGTTATCACAGAAGGCGATACGGTCACACTAGATGCATCAGCGTCAATGGACCCAGATGGTGATGAGCTGAGTTATAGCTGGCAAGGTAACGGTGTTATTGCAGATGCAAGCGCAGCGTTAACAACCGTGTCAGGCTTAACTGCGGGTGACCATGTATTTACAGTGACAGTATCAGATGGTGAACTTGAAACATCAGCAACTGTGAATGTGAAAGTCGTTACTGTTGCAGAGCGCTTAGCAATTGATGCTATTTCTAACCAATCAGTAGATGAAGATAACAGCACAGAGATTGCGGTTAACTTTGACAACCAGTTAGGTAAAGAAACCGTTATTACAGCAATGGCTGACAATGCTGAAGTTGAGGTAATGGGTCATGAAACGGGTTCAATGCTAAAACTGACACCAGCAGCAAACTTCAATGGTGAAATTGAAGTAACAGTAATGGTTGCTTATACAGATGAGCCTTCGGCGGTAGCGCAAACAACCTTTACACTGACAGTAAACGCAGTGAATGATGCGCCTGTTGTAGAGCTTGCAGAGACTCATTTATATGTACGTGAAGGTCAAGTACCGACACTTAGCGCAACGGCATCAGACCTTGATGGTGATGAGTTAACGTATGAGTGGACGGGTCCAGGTACGATAGAGTCAGCAAACAGTGCGAGCACGAAAGTGTCAGGTCTCGTTGCGGGTGACTATGTTTATACTGTGACAGTAAGTGATGGTACAACAACGGTTGAACAAAGCTTACAGTTATCAGTAACAGAAGCTCCCGAGGTTGATGACTCAGATGACGATGAGGATTCAAGCGGCTCACTTGCGTGGCTAACACTTCTAATGGCAGGTTTTGCAGGCTTAAGACGCCGTAAAGCAAAGCGCAGCTAATCACTCCCTAAGTGTGTTATGTGACAAAGGGCCTTCGGGCCCTTTTTTCGTTTTTAGGATTCCTCATTCCAATTCGCAGTAATGCTCACTCATTTTGAGGGGAGGAAGCAGAGCGTTAAAAACGTCTTATGAGTGGCTGCAACGATACAGGAATTATCACTGCTATATTGTTGATAAAAAGTAAATAATTAAAGTGGTTTTGCCGCTGCCTATGAGTGTACTTACCCTTAAATAGTGTGCTTCTATTTATTAATTGCAAATGAAAATACGATTATAGGAGTTTCAAGTATCTTAAATGTTAATTGTGTGTACAAAACGCTACACGAATGTAGGTAATTTTTTAATTCTCTGTGGTTATATTATAAGCGCGAGCGGTGGAATGGATATCCACCCAGCTTGAATAATTATACTAATTAACTATCCAGGGGATACTTTATGCAAGTGAAAACTCTCTCGATTGCTGTTGCCGCAGCTATCTATAGTGCCAGCGCTGCTCATGCAGTCGGTGTTGATAGTCAGCTTAAAACACAAAATCAATTAAAAGCACCTAATATTACATTTGAAGAAATCAAAGCATTTAGCAAAGAGTACAATCAAGGCGACTCAACTAGCATGATGCAGAATGATGGTCTAAATGTGCAATTGAGTGGACAAAATAAAAAGTTTACTGAAGAAGGCCTAGACGGTGAGCATATTTATATTGTTCGCTTAAGAGATAACTCTGTTGCACTTGAAGCGCGTGAGTTCGATTCGCCTTTAGCGAAAACAATGCAAACTCAAGGTGTGACAAAGGTTTTCGAAAAAGGTCAGCCGTCGATTTCTGCCGTGACCGAGTACCAAAATAAGCTACTTACAAAACAACGCACTGTTATGCAAAGCGTAACAGCTGTAACAGGCCGTACAGAAATGCGTCGTCAGTTCACTAAAGCATTGAATGGTTTCTCTGTAAAAATGACTGAACGTGAAGCAAGGAGTGTTGCTGAACTAGGAGCGGTCGCTTCTGTGATGCGTTCAAAAAATTACGATCTTTTATCTGATGAAGGCCCTCGTCATATTGGTGCAGACCAAGTGTGGGATGGCACAAGTGTTCCCAGCGGTATTAAAGGCAAAGGTGAAGGCCAAATTGTCGGCATTATCGATACGGGTATTAACTCTGATCACCCATCATTTGCTGCAGTAGGTGATGATGGTTATGAGCACATTAATCCATTTGGTAGCGGTAATTATGTGGGTGACTGTGTTGAAGAACCTGAAGAAATCCAATGTAATAGTAAGTTAATTGGTGTGCGTTCTTATGATGTGATCACTGATGCATTTGATGCCATGATCCCAGGTTGGCCTGCAATTGGTGAGGATTATCAAGGACATGGTTCTCATGTAGCATCAACTGCTGCGGGTAACGTCGTTAAAAATGTGCCTTATATGTTACCGAGTTTTGGTGAAAATACAGATGGTAATATCCTTGCAGAAGATTTATTCCCTGAGATTTCAGGTGTTGCACCCCATGCGAATATTATTGCTTATCAAGTATGTTACCCGTCAAGTGACGAATACAGAGGGTGTCCGGGCGAAGCGCTTGTTGCGGGTATTGAAGACGCGATTTCTGATGGTGTTGATGTAATCAACTTTTCAATCGGTGGTGCAGATTCGAACGTGTGGGCTGACCCTGTGCAACTTGCATTTTTAGCCGCGCGTGAAGCGGGCATTAACGTTGCAGCAGCGGCTGGTAATAGCGGACAAGGGTGTGGCAGCGCAGAGTGTTTTGGTTATTTAGATAACTCATCGCCTTGGCTGGCGCAAGTTGCAGCGACTACACACGGCCGTAGTGTTGCTGTTGAAACCGCCGTTGAGTTCGCTGGTTTTGCAGATGCCTCACTTGGATCTGAGGTTCCTAGCTGGTCAGAAACGGGTCTAGTAGGGGGCGCAATCAACAGTGAAGAAATCACCGGGGTTGTTGTTTGGGCTAAAGACTATGAAGATGTTAATGGTTTCAAAGATTACAACGGTTATTGTACAGCTGATTACCCTGAAAATACCTTTAACTTCTATAAGGATGGCACGGAGATAGCGGGTGCGGCTGATGGAACGACTAACGTTATTGTTATTTGTCAGCGTCACTTAGCAGCTGATCCTGCTGCGAATGCACGTACAGCAAAAGTTGAACACGTGAAAGCCGGTGGAGCGGATGGTTTCATCATGTACAACCGTGATGGTGCTCAAGGTACTGTTGCAGAAAGTTATTCTTTACCAGGTGTACACTTTACGTATGATCAATGGAATGGTGTTGATGGTAATGATGGCCTAGAAGACTGGGTCGATAGTTATTCAGAAATGGGCCATATGATCACTATTAAACCAACGGTGATTGAGCGTCGAGTTAACGCTGAAGATGCTGATTGGTTAGCAACGTTCTCATCGCGTGGTCCTTCATTCTCTAATATAGAAGTGCTCGCACCGACACTTGCTGCTCCGGGTGTTGATATCTATGCTGCTTATTCTGATGAGCATCCGTTTGTAACACCACATGGCCAAGATTATGCGGCAATTAGTGGTACTTCAATGGCATCTCCACATGTTGCGGGTTCAATGGCGTTACTTCGTCAAATTCACCCAGATTGGACTGCAGCTGAAGTTCAGTCAGCATTATCAATGACGGCTGAAAATGTGGTTAAATATCACCGCTTAAATAATAAAAATGATGTAGTTGCTGATGCGAAGACTTATCGTTCAGGTGCGGGTCGCATAAATGTTGCGCTAGCAGCAAAAGCGGGCTTTGTCATGGATGAGTCAGCAGATAACTTCTTAGCAGCAGATCCATTCAATGGCGGTACACCGCATAAACTTAACTTGCCTAATTTAGTTAACTTCTCATGTGCACCAGAGTGTCAATGGGTACGAACTATTAAAGCGACAGAAGACGGTACTTGGACCGTTAGTCATGAGGATGTTGAAAACTGGAGTTATGATGTTAATTCACAATCCGCTCAAAATGGTGTGAATATTGATATCTTCCCGAAAACTTTCTCATTGAAAAAAGGTGAGACACAAACCATTATCGTTAAAGCGTCGATTATGGATACGCAAGATTGGTTTAGTAACTCTGAAGTTGAGCTACACACGAACCTAGTATTCCAAGCTGAGGAAGCGGGTATTCCAGATGCACATTGGCCTGTAGCGTTTAAATATGATCGCGGTAACTTACCTTCAATGCTATCGACAACTGCGCATTCTGACGAAGGAACGTATGTTGCTAAAGGCATTATGTTACCAAACATCGAAGCACCTGTAGCACGTGTCTATGAACCAGTGAAAGCAGAAATTACTTCTGTAACACTGCCAAAAGATGACGATACTACCTTCCCTTGGACAATGAATCGTAAAGATGATGTAGCTGTTGAAGATATCTTAGATGAAGCAACATTCACTAAGTTTGTAACCGTCCCCGCTAATTCTAAACGTTTTATTGCAGAAACTGTCAGTGTTGAATCGGAACTTGATGGTTCACTGAAAAAAGGTAATCCAATCGTTTATGTAGGTAAAGACTACAATGGCGATGGTATTGTTCAGCCTCAAGATGAGATTTTATGCGTATCTAACCATCGAATCTACAACAACTTCTGTAATATTAATAACCCTGAAGAAGGTGAATATTGGGTTGTTTTATATAGCAGTAATAAAACCTCTGTAGGTCCAGTTGAAGAAACCTTTGAACTGGCAACTGCTGTTGTATCAGAGCAAGTTGCAACAGGGATGACTGCACGCCTTCCTGCGAGTGACGGTTTAAACAAAGTTGACATGACTGTTGATTGGAACATGGAATTTGATGCTAATAGTGTTTACTACTCATTATTGGATGTGGGCACATCAGCAGTTAATCCTGGTAACTTAGGTTCTATTCCATTCAAGATTAATCGTGGTAAAGATGTTGCGCACCTAGATGCGCCGAATACAGGTGCTAAAGTCGGTGACTTCGTTCCTTATACTTTTGAAGTATTGGCAAATAACTCAGGTGTTGACCGTGAATTTACTCTAGAACTAGCGATTCCAGAAGGTCTGGATGTTAAAGCTGAAAATGTTGCAATATCAACAACATCAGAAATCAATGTTGAAGTTGTTGATGGCAAGGTTGTTGTAACAGGAATGCAGGCTGATACGCGCGATGTTGAGCCAGACTACATTGTTACCGATAACATTACTGATGAGATGTGTCGTACACCTGACTTTGGTAATGCAAACCCAGGTGGTTATGTAGATTTATCACAGTTTGGAATTATGCCGTTGCTATCAGGTTTTGATGATAAAAACCTATATAACTATCGTGATGGCTATACCTTACCTATCGCAAGTTTTTACAATGGTGCGTACGATAACTTCAGTTTGTATAATAACACTGAAAATACAAACATTCAGAACCAGGTTATCCAAATTCGCGGCATGGGTACGGTGAATACAAGCGGTAGTCGCTTCTTCTACCCAGTTCACAATCCGTTCCCATATCACTCATTCCCATTTGAGAACATGGGTCCATTATGGCGTGGTTGGGAATTCTCTGAACAAGGCTTACTACGCTCTGTAATGTCTGTTGGCTTATCGTCAAACGAGGGTATTTCACTTGCAAGTACTGCAACGGGATGGGGGATTGTTGAGTGGGATAATGCATCTGATTATGACGATCCTGTTTATGACCGTTCAACAGGCACATACAGTTATACAAAACGTGATAACTCATTCGACTTCCAAGTGCTATTCAATGCAAATACGCGTTTTGGTAAAGGTGAACACGAAATTTACTATGCATACGATAATCTTGACTTTGGTACGACCCGTCCGCACGGCAGTATTGGTCTTCAAGGTTTCCGTGGCGAAGTATATGAATACGGTCCACTTGATAAATATCGCGGCGTTCAAGTTGCTTATAACAATCTAGATGAAGTTATTAGTGACGACTATGTTGTGTGTATGGATTACGTTGGCCCAGAATCATCACAGTTCGAAGTAACGGCATGGGCAGAAGTATTGCCATCAGCGGCAGGTCAAATGCTAAATATTGATGCGAAAGCAGCTATCTCTGGCCTAAATGACATGACAACGACTGCGACACTCAGTGTACCAAGCAACATCACGGTTGTAGCGCTTGACGATATGGTAACCACAGAAGAAACAGCAATTAGCTTTGATGTTCACTATATTGATGAAACAAACTCGAAAAATGAAATTTCAGTTATTTCAGACAATGTAAGTTTTGAAGTTGATGGCGATACAGTCACCGTAACACCCAATGAGAATTTCTACGGTGAAACAGAAGTGACGGTGGTTGTTTCTGACATTGAGAACCCATCAGATGCTGCAAGCACGACGTTTATGTTGACAGTAACTGGAGTGAGCGATGCACCTGTTGCAAATGTAGCGAATACAGAGATGGTTATCACAGAAGGCGATACGGTCACACTAGATGCATCAGCGTCAATGGACCCAGATGGTGATGAGCTGAGTTATAGCTGGCAAGGTAACGGTGTTATTGCAGATGCAAGCGCAGCGTTAACAACCGTGTCAGGCTTAACTGCGGGTGACCATGTATTTACAGTGACAGTATCAGATGGTGAACTTGAAACATCAGCAACTATGAATGTGAAAGTAGTTACTGTTGCAGAGCGCTTAGCAATTGATGCTATTTCTAACCAATCAGTAGATGAAGATAACAGCACAGAGATTGCGGTTAACTTTGACAACCAGTTAGGTAAAGAAACCGTTATTACAGCAATGGCTGACAATGCTGAAGTTGAGGTAATGGGTCATGAAACGGGTTCAATGCTAAAACTGACACCGGCAGCAAACTTCAATGGTGAAATTGAAGTAACAGTAATGGTTGCTTATACAGACGAGCCTTCGGCGGTAGCACAAACAACCTTTACACTGACAGTAAACGCAGTGAATGATGCGCCTGTTGTAGAGCTTGCAGAGACTCATTTATATGTACGTGAAGGTCAAGTACCGACACTTAGCGCAACGGCATCAGACCTTGATGGTGATGAGTTAACGTATGAGTGGACGGGTCCAGGTACGATAGAGTCAGCAAACAGTGCGAGCACGAAAGTGTCAGGTCTCGTTGCGGGTGACTATGTTTATACTGTGACAGTAAGTGATGGTACAACAACGGTTGAACAAAGCTTACAGTTATCAGTAACAGAAGCTCCCGAGGTTGATGACTCAGATGACGATGAGGATTCAAGCGGCTCACTTGCGTGGCTAACACTTCTAATGGCAGGTTTTGCAGGCTTAAGACGCCGTAAAGCGAAGCGCAGCTAATCACTCCCTAAGTGTGTTATGTGACAAAGGGCCTTCGGGCCCTTTTTTCGTTTGTGTACTCTGCTCGACTTAAAAGGATGTGGCCTACATGTCGTGTTTACTTCGCTTTTTAGTCAGGCTGTTTTATTAACGTTTGCAGTTAATTAAAAATGGGGGCAAAAGCCAGATTGCAAAAAGGGGGGATAGGGAAGGTGAGTGTTTATGTTACTCTTTTATAAGGGAAAATAAGTCATCTTAGAAAGATGGGTTTTTACCTTATAGCTAAAAGTAATAAAGCGATTGAAAATCCTCTGTAGCAAAATGTACAGAGTATTTCATATTTTTTTCAGTGTGTTAGTTTGAAGTAAGTGAGGGATTAGCCCCGCATTAACATACTTGTTGAGTGAAAAAATTATACAAAAATGTGTGCAAACGCTATGATCGCACCCAGAAGGGTGGAAACCTGTGGGTTATTAATCGTGTTTAGGCATCATTATAATCATTAATAATGCTATTAAGGTGAATTAAGTTGATGAAAAAATTGCTTGGCTTACTGTGTTGTTTAACGACGTCTATCGCTTATGCGCAGGGAGATGTAAAACAACCACAGTTGATAAAAAAGTCGACAATTCATGCCAGTATTACACTAGGATACGGTGGTATAGAGAACCCTGTTCTTGGTGCGGATAACGTCACGTCTCCTGTTTTACCAAGCGTGGCTTATTATGGTGATGATTGGTACTTCGACGACTTTTCGCTTGGTTACAGCTTAATCGAAACCCCAGATTACTATGTCGATTTACTCGGCCGCTTTAACGATGATGGTTTCTTTTTTGAGTTGGATGGTATCGATAAACTGTATGCCACGGGTGTCATTAGAACAGGCACTGATAGACCAACAAGACCCTCAGCTTCACCAATAAACCTGACCCCCATTGAACGCGATTTATCGTATATGGCAGGGGTAGCCTCAGCGGTAAACGTGTACGACTCTGTGTGGTTAAGTGCTGCATATTTTCACGATGTAACGCATGTACATGACGGTTATGAATTACTTTTGACTGGCTCTCGTGAATTTAAATTGTTTTCGGGTATCGCGGGTATAGAGGCCGGCGCGACCTATAAGAATGAAGAATTAATCGATTATTACTATACCGTTTTACCATCAGAAAGTGTGGTTCGCTTACCTAAATATGATTTAGAGAGTGCGGTTAATTATCACTTAAAAGTGAGTTACGTATACCCACTGAGTGACAGTTTTAGTATCGACTTTAAGCTCAAACACACGTGGCTTGATAGCCATTTGGCACGTTCACACATGATCGAAAAAAATGGTTACTTTTCGGGTTTTGCTGGAATTACTTACCACTTTTAGGCCAGCGTATTGCAATTTCAGCCCCACCGGTGTCTGTGTTGTTTGCAAGTGTTATGACCCCACCATGCCAGCTGGCAATGCGATGCACAATGTAGAGCCCTAACCCATAGCCGCTTGCGAGTTTATCCCCTTCACCTTGTTTAAAAGGCTCTATGAGTGCGTCAGCATTTATAGGCAGTCCGGGCCCGTCATCAGTCACACTAATGGTATAAAAATCACTTTCTTCCGCGCTGTGTATTAAAATGGTGTGTTTTGCGTACTTAGTGGCATTAATCAGCAAGTTTTGAACGGCAATGGCCATAAAGCTTGCTTCGCAATAGGCATTTATTACGTCTAATTTAACGCTAAACTTAAGCTCTTTGTAGAGTTCAAATTTGTGGATCTCAGTCTCAATCAACCTTGTCAGGTTGGTTTTCTCTTGATTAAAGACACTTTGTTGATGCTCTAATCGTGCAAATGACAAATATTGTTCAAGGCGTAATTCAATTTCATCGATATCGCGTTCTATTTGAATACTTTCTTCTGTTTCACATTCAGAAATCGACAGTGCAAAGCGCATTCGCGAGAGTGGGGTACGAATCTCATGGGAAATAATGCGTGATAAATCATTATGAAGTTGTACAAACTGTGTGATGCGATCAGACATATGAGTAAAGGTATTTGCTAAAGGCGCAATGGAGGAGTTTGGTTTGATATCCAGCTCTATGCGTTGCGGCTTTTTACTGAAACGGTATGCGGCACGTTGCAATAACCCTAAATCACGAAATACAGGGCGAATAAAGGCTAAGATCATGGCTGCAAGCAAAATGTAAAATGCAAAAAAAGCGAGCCAGTCATTTTTACTTTGTGAAATAAGCGTAATAGGGCCGACTCTTTGTATTGCACCATTATCGCTCTTCAAATAAACAAATTGTTGGCCGTTTTCATTGACACTGATAATGCCATCTCTGTCGAATGATGCCTGTAAAGAGTCAGGTAAAATTAACTCATTTTGATTAAATGCGTTAATACGCGTGTCTTTATGTTGAGCGATGAGTGCTAATTCATCCACACTGAGTTGAATACTAGGGGTTTGCTCTAAGAAAAACTGATTATAGAGTTGGCCAAATGCAAGCACTAAGGCAATTAAACTTACGGTGATGATTAAATAAAGTTTAAAAAACTGCTGCTTCATATTTCTGAAATATCCAAGCTGTATCCTTTACCTCGCACAGACTTGATATCTAAAGATTCTTTATGATCTTTAATGGTTTCTTTTAGTTTTTTCCTGAGTCGACTGATTTTTAAATCGATAGCACGGTCAAGTCCGTCGTACTCACGACCGATAATATGTTTGAACAAGACTTCACGTGAAACGGGTTGTGGTGAGTTTTTGGCAAGGTAGGCAATAATTTCAAATTCACTGTCGTTCAGGTTAAGCGCTGTGTTATGGAAAAAGATATCTCTTTTTTTATTATCGATGCGCAAAATATCGTTTTGTTTAGAAAAGTTATCTTGGCCAACTGAGTGGGTAATTATGGTTTTAATTTTGGCCAGTAGTAATTCAGGCTTGATTGGTTTTAAAAGATAGTCATAGGCGCCCAAATCTAACCCTTTAATTTGTGATTGCACTGAATCTAAGGCGGTTAAAAAGATCACCGGACAGCTGAACTTTTCTTTCAGCTGCGAAATTAGTTCAAAACCATTACCATCTGGGAGCATTATGTCGCAGATAATAAGTGATGGAATAAAGGTAATTTCGCTTTGGCGATATGCCTTTGCAGTATTAAAAACATCAATTGTGTAGCCATGCTTCAATAAATACGTTTGAATTAAGCTAGCTAGCTTTACATCATCTTCAATCAAAAAAATATGGTGCATTATAAACTCCAGCCAAAACGCCGTTTAATACGATAATCTTTAGCTTCATAGTTTGCTATTGAAAGTAATTGTTGTTGAACAACTTCATTGTTTATCGGATTTATTAGTTTAACAGTCAGCGGGTGCTCGGTTTTTATTATAAATTTTTCAATAATTAAGCCGTTTTGTGTATAGCACTGTGTGTACTGTGGGCGTTGTGTTACCTCTAAGCAAAGTTCTTTAAATGGGGCTAACCTAAAGTGAACTTGAATATTAAATTCACATACTTTTTGTTTTGTATCTGTTACACACACAATGGGTGATACTTTAAAAAAAGGCTGGTCTGTACTTTCATCGGCCAGCAAATTTGCTGAAAAGCACAAACATAAAAACAGTAATGACCAGCTTAATCGGTTTATCATTTAACCAAGCCCCTGTTTTCTAAAAGTCTTTTTTTCAAAGTAATATTAACCATTGAACGTTGGTGTAACGTACCTATCTCAATATGAGAGCTCATTTTTATGCCGCTTATTATAATTATGATTATGCAGCCTATGAGTGGCAATTACACGATAAAAAACGTGTTCATCATACCTTATTTACCGTTCCCGCCACAAATAGCACTAAGAACTGCCAGCGCTTTCAGACCTATTTGTGTTTTTGTCGCGACTTCTAAGTTAGCGCCTTGTTTTAAAATAGAATCTGAATTTATATTTAGTTAAAATTAATAACTTTTCATTACGCTCTGGCGCTGCTTTAGTGTTCACTATTGTTGTTCATTTGTTAACTGTTGCGTACAAATTGATACAAAGTTCATTTTAGATATAAAAACCAACATTTTAGTAATTGTAGCTAAACTCTCGCTGAGCGTGTGACTTATATTTAACAGATTCGACCTCTCCTATAAATTTTTCTGGTAGTATAGGCAGGTTATAAGCAGTTTAAGCAGTGAACAATTATGTTAAGTCCATTTTATCAGCAACATGCTGATTACGTCTCTATTACTCGTGAGCAAGGTTGTCGTTTTGCTAAGTCCGTGGCAGATGACTTTAATCCGTTACACGACAAAGATGCCAAAAAGTTTTGTGTACCTGGCGATTTACTTTTTTCGCTTGTACTCAGCCGTTACGGGATCAGCGAAAAGATGGAATTCACTTTTGCTGGTATGGTTGATGAGACATCAAAGCTCTCTTTTCCAGAAGGCGCCGATGAATTTGATATCACTGATGGCGATAAAGTAATGCTTAAAGTGAAACGTGAGGGGGCGGTCAGTCAATGTCCAGATTTGATCAATAGCTTAATTAAAAACTACGTTGAGTTTTCTGGTACCACTTTCCCGCATGTGATCATTCCATTAATGGGTAAGCAAGATGTAATGATCAATCCAGCACGACCTATGGTTATCTATGAGTCAATGCTCATTAATTTAGACCGACTTGATATTACGTCACCAGCGCTGCAATTCGCGGAGCCTGATTTCACTTATACAGGTAAGCGAGGAAAAATCACCTTACGTTTCGATTTATTAGAAAAGGGTGAAAAAGTCGGGTCAGGCGAAAAGCACATGGTGGTGTCAGGTATTCGTGAATACTGCCAAGCAACCGTGGATGATTTGATTGCGTTTTATAATCAACGCAAAGAAACACTTAAACCTGCATAACGGCAACGCTTGTAAGAAAAGGCGCTTTAGCGCCTTTTTTGTTTTTAGTGTTGCGCGTACAATAGACGTTTTACAGTAATTGTGCACCCTATCATGTCAGTAACCAGCTTTTCAGAGTTAAACCTTGCGCCTGAACTCCTTTCAGCATTGCAAGCAGAGAATTATCACACCCCAACGGCTATTCAAAGCCAAACTATCCCGCTTATTTTAGCCGGGGTTGATGTTATGGGAAGTGCACAAACAGGCACGGGTAAAACAGCTGCCTTTGTATTACCACTGCTTGATAACTTATTGCGTGAAGAGCCGCTGCCCGAGGCTGTAAAAGTTTTAATCCTGACACCAACGCGAGAGCTTGCACAGCAAGTATTTGCCAGTGTTGAGCGTTATGCAGCTAATACACCTATTAAAGCCGCGCTTGCTTATGGCGGCGCCAGTATTGGCCCACAAATTAAAGCCATTAAAGGTGCGCAAGTTGTGGTGGCTACACCGGGACGATTACTTGATCATGTGATTAAAGGGAGCATTAAATTATCTGCCATTAGTGCCCTTGTTTTTGATGAAGCAGATCGCATGCTTGATATGGGGTTCATTGATGAAATAAAGCGTATTCTTCGTCATGTTCCAAAACAGCGCCAAACCTTACTCTTTTCAGCCACATTTGATGACAGCATTTTTGAGCTAAGTAAACAGTTGTTGAATGATCCTAAGTTAGTTGAGGTTGATAAACGCAATTCGGCTGCTGTTGAAGTTGAACAGATTGTGTATGCGGTTGATGAGGATCGTAAACGCGAACTCGTTTCACATATGATCGGCATGAAAAATTGGCAACAAGTACTTATATTCACCCGCACTAAACAAACGGCCGATAGTCTGGCAAAAGAAATGTGTAAGGACGGCTTAAAAACGGAGTCTATTCACGGCGATAAAAGCCAAGGGGCGCGAGACAAAGCGCTGCAAAATTTTAAGACGGGTGTCACTCGAGTACTTGTCGCTACAGATGTTGCGGCGCGTGGCCTTGATATCGCCTCATTAAAGTATGTAATTAACTACGAACTACCCTATGTTGCAGAGGACTATGTTCACCGTATAGGGCGGACAGGACGAGCGGGTGAAACTGGGTTGGCCATGTCATTGGTGAGTATTGATGAGCAATGGTTACTGGATGAAATTGATGTTTTATTAGATACACGCTTAACACCACAATGGCTGCCAGGGTACGAGCCTGATTTAACAAAAGAGCCAAAACAAGTCCGAAAAAACACGAATAAGGCACGACGCTCTCGTGACAAAAAACGTATATTAGGGCAAAAAAATCCTAGGCGCCGATAGATTAAGCTGTATCAGTGCTAATTTAAGGGAGCCTAAATTAGCACTAATCAACACGCTAATAGCATAAAGTCGTATGTACATTAGCTTGGTGAACAAAAGCGTTTAATGAACTGTTATGCTTACCCGCATTTTCTTTGCTAGCGACCACGTTTTCTTGTTTTAAAATCGCTGTTAATTAAACGTATTGGTATAAACACGCACATTATTTAAGCGATTTGTTTTTCGGCTAGGTTTAATTCCATGGTTGCTTTAAGTAAGCGGTAAAGATTAATTGACGCATCAATTTCTTCTTTACGGTTTGTTAAGCTCTCAATATTTAAACCAAGTGGCACCGCTAAATGTGCGCAGCTTTGTAATATGAGGTCAAGATTTTCACGGCAAATGCGTACTGACTCACTCAATGGATTTGCAGAATCAAGCATGCGCCATTTTGTTGCCTCCGGTACAGAGATACCCAGCCACTCCATAAAATCTAACGTTTTCTCACCACCACAGGGTGTAAACGTTAAAATTATACGCTTAGGTGCGATGCCTAACGCTTTGCAGCTACGTGCATAGCTAGTGATTAAATCAATGGTTGCTTGTGCGTTGTAGACGGCTTGTGAAATAAAAAACTTACAACCTTGCTCTGTTTTTTCTAATAGACGGTCATGCTCGTTACGTTTGCTTGCATGGCGTTCAGCAATAGTCACACCGCCAAGAAACACATCATTGTCTTGCTTAGCAAGGGTGTTGTAAGCATCCGGTAAACTTAGTTTGATATCACCATGCGAAGATGGGCTGCCTACCAAGACTAGATTTTTTAAATCAAACTCATTACGTGTTTCGTGTAGCCAATCGGTAAATTCAGCTTCACCGCGCTGAGCAACACTTTTGTAAGTAATAACATCTAAATGAGACAGGCTACGCAACAAATGGCTGTACTCACGTGGGTCTACGGTTTCTTTAAATGGAAACGGACGCGGCTTTTCTGTACGGCTGCTCTCATCTTGAATGTCGTAGATAATGACACCATCGTATTCAATTTCATGAAGGCGACCCAATAATTTTTGTGCAATGGTTTCAAGCATGGCTTTATCAGTGCCTGATTTAGGCGGTGTGGTACCAATCAGGTATACACCCTGATTGGTGTCTTCAATTTTCTCTTGTAGTGATAAAGCCATAATCCTCATTCCAGCTCGTGCCTGCGTCTATGGGAAATAATATAGCAGCCATTTAGACGTCTAGATAGATTTTTCTGTTGAAAGTTTTTCAATGAGCATGAATTTAATTCAAGTTGGTGGTGAGGTGTTATCTTAAATTGACACACCTGTTTACATTAATTGTGCCCTTGACCCTCATATTTTCCAGTACTTTCATGCATAATCAAACACAACTGATTATGAGAAAAATAACTAACAAGTAAAATTAAAGGATCATTATGACATTTAGATTATTAGCGACCAGTGTTGCTGTAACGCTTGCTCTTAGCGGGTGTGCGACGAATTCACAATCAAATATGGTTAAAGAAGTCGAAATAGAACAGGTTGTCAGCCAAGAAGATAACCGTGTATTTAGCCAAGATTACGTTTTAGAAGAACTAGAAAATGGTCTTCGTGTCATGGTGGTAAAAACGGATTACCCCGATGTTGTTTCATTACAAATTCCCGTGTCGGTAGGTTCTCGTAACGAAGTAGAAGAAGGCAAAACGGGCTTTGCTCACTTTTTTGAGCACATGATGTTTAAAGGCTCAGAAAAATTCCCACAAGACGTGTATTCAGATATTTTAAAAAACTCGGGTGTTGATAACCGCGCGTATACTACTAATGATTACACCAACTATCATTTAAACTTCTCAAAAGAGCACCTTGATAAAGTGCTTGAAATTGAAGCTGATATCTTTCAAAACCTCACGTACAGCGAAGAACAGTTCCGTACAGAAGCCTTAACAGTGAAAGGTGAGTACTTAAAAAATAATGCCAGTCCAATTCGTAAATTGCTTTCAGCAGTGCGTAACGAAGCATTTGAGAAACATACTTATAAACACACCACGATGGGCTTTTTTGAAGACATTGAAGCCATGCCAGATCAAATGGCTTACGGGAAAGAGTTTTTCGCAAAATTTTATAAACCAGAATATGTATCGTTGGTCATTGTTGGTGATGTCGACCCTCAAGAAACCATGGCAATGGTGAAAAAACATTGGGGTAACTGGAAAAAAGGTGATTACCAAGCAGATATTCCAGTAGAGCCAAAGCAACAAGCGCCAAAATATATACATGAGCAGAATGACGGTTTACCAGGCCATTGGTTGCTTGTATCGTATAAAGGCACTGCGTGGGATCCAACGCAAAAAGATCGCGCCGCACTTGATTTAATCTCACAGCTTTATTTCTCAAATAACTCAGCGCTTTATCAAGAATTGGTGGTTGATAAGCAAATCGCAAGTCAAATGTTCACTTATAATCCTGATACAAAAGATCCGGGGTTATTGCATGTCTTTGTAAAAGTAGAAAACGAAGCCGATCTTGCAAAAGCACGTGATGCCATTAACCGCACATATGTACAAGCACGCACTGAGCTTGTTGATGCCCAAAAACTGGCAGACTTAAAATCAAATTTAAAATACAGCTTTATCAATGGGCTTGATTCATCGCAATCAATCGCCTCGACACTTGCAAGCTACATGCATTTTGAGCGTGATCCAGAGGTAATCAATCAGCTCTATGCGACTGCCGATAGCATCACCCCAGAAGACATTAAAGCGATAGCGAATAAATACTTTGTTGATTCAAGCCGAACTACAGTGACGATGTCGGCTTTAGATAACGTGGCAGGATTTGAGCAAGAAGTTGACCTAAACGCAGCCGTTGCAAGTACAGAACAAGCGCCAACAGAGCGTCATTTTAAAGTGCTCGATAAAACCAACAGTTCACCATTGGTTGATGTTAACTGGTTATTTAATACCGGTGCCGCGGCCGATCCAGCAGGTAAAAAAGGCGTCGCCGCATTAACGGCAGCCATGCTTGCGAAAGGTGGCTCAGAAACGATGAGCTATAAAGACATTCAAAAAGCGTTATACCCACTCGCGGGTAGCTTTGGGTATCAAATCGATAAAGAGATGATTTCGTTGCGCGGTCGTGTACACAAAGACAATGCGGCACAGTGGTATGCGCTTGTGAGTGAACAATTACTCAACCCAGGTTTTAGAGAAGATGACTTCAAACGCCTGAAAAAAGAGCTTATCGATAGCATTAAAGCGGGGCTTAAAGCATCAAACGATGAAGAGCTCGGTAAAGAAGTGCTTTATCATCAACTGTATAAAGGCCACCCATACGAAAGCTATAACTATGGTGACTTATCTGATCTGGAAGCATTGACGCTTGATGATGTAAAAGCGTTTTACGACAAGCAATTCACACAATCAAAACTAACTGTAGGTTTAATTGGTGCGATTCCAAGCGATGTAAAATCGGCGATGCTAAAAGATTTAACATCGCTGCCACAAGGCAAAGAAAGCCGTTTAGTAATTCCCGATGCGCCAGCACTGAGTGGTCACCATGCCACCATTGTTGAAAAGTCGGCGCAATCAACAGCCGTGTCGTTTGGTTTCCCAATAGAGACGATTCGTAGTAGTGAAGATTGGACTGCATTATGGCTAGTGCGTTCATACTTTGGCGAGCACAGAAGTTCAAATAGCTTCTTGTATCAGCGTATTCGTCAAACCCGTGGTATGAACTACGGTGACTATGCGTACGTTGAATACTTCCCACGTGGTATGTTCCAAACTAAGCCTGATGCGAACTTAGGCCGCTCTGAGCAAATTTTCCAAGTATGGCTGCGTCCATTGCGCTCTAATAACGATGCGCACTTTGCAACCCGTACCGCGTTATTCGAGTTAGATAAGCTTATTAAAAACGGCATCAGCAAAGAAGATTTTGAAGCAACGCGCAACTTCTTAATTAACTTTGTGCCACAAATGGTGGCAAGCCAAGACCGCCAACTAGGCTACGCGCTAGATAGTGAGTTTTATAATACAGAGAGCTTTGTTGACTATGTACGTGGCAAGCTTGAAAAGCTAACACTTGAGGATGTGAACCGTGTTATTCGCGAGAATCTGCAAACCGACAATATTCACTATGTGTTTATTACAGGTGACGGTAAAGACATGCAAAAGCGCTTAGCGTCAGAGCAAACATCGCCTATGGTTTATAACGCAGAAAAACCAGCAGAACTTGTCGCGGAAGACAACGTGATTGCTGATTATAAGCTCGCTATTCCAGCGAAAAATATATCAGTCGTTGATGTAGAAAAGGTGTTTCAATAACACACAATAGAGTGCTCCTTTAGGGGCACTCTTCTTTATTTGTTTGCGGGTAGTGATCAGCAACAACAAGTTTGTTGCGGCCAGTATCCTTCGCTTGATAAAGTGCATTATCGGCCATTTCGATCAATTGCATGGCATTATCAGCGACGTTTGGCACAAGTGTTGCCAAACCAATACTGACTGTTAAAGGGTGGCCAGCCAGTTCGGGGAGCTTTAATGCTGTAAGCTCGGCCATAAAACGCGTTAATAGCATTTGAGCCTGTAAACAGTGAGTATTTCCCAACACTAATATAAATTCTTCGCCACCGTATCTTGCACATAAATCGCCAGGTCTACGCGCGTAGTCGGGCAGTATTTTTGCGACTTCTTTTAGGCAAGTGTCACCAACGACATGGCCAAAGTTATCATTGAGAAGTTTGAAGTTATCTAAATCAATCATCGCCAGCGATATGGGAAGTTTGAGTCGCATGCAGCGGCTCCACTCTTGCTCATAAAAGTCATCAAAATGACGTCGATTAGCAATTTGTGTCAGACCATCAATATGCGCTAACTCTTGAACTTGCTGTTCAGCAAGTTTTCGTTCAGTGATGTTTAAATGACTAATCACCACGAAACGCTGCGCATTATACTCCAGTGGCACAGCACGCATCATAAACCAGCGTTTTTCGATGTCGCTATGACAAGGGTACTCTAAGTAAAATTCAGGTTCTTGATGATTGATGACTTTATTGAGACCTGCTAAGGCTTTTATTCCAAAATCATCGCCTTGTATTGCGGCTGACTTGCAGATAGCTAAGTAATTTTGTTTCTGCCATTGAATATTACAGTCACAGTTATTCTCATCGCCAAACGTTTGCCAACTGCGATTAACAAATATGATATCGCCCAGCTCATTGATAACAACGATATGCTCTGAGATGGTATCAAGTATTAATTTCAAAAATTCTTTTGATTCAACCACATTGGTTCCTGACCATGACTACTCAATTAAGATTAGCAATAAATGCTGAGTTTTCACTGTTGTTGATGTAAAAAATAATCCGAAGCACTTAATTTATTGCGCAGTTCATTTTACTGCATTGTGAAGGTGTTACAACAGGGAATAAGTCGATACTTCAAATAACAGTAAAACAGGTTACTCATATTTTAAGTAACCTGTTTTACGTAATAGAGAGGCTGTTGAGTCGGTTTTAAGGTTTTGCTATTTAGTTTTCTGCCAGAATCACACCAAGGCTCAACTCTGACAGTTAATCTATTTGTTATAACAATGCGCCAACTTCCACGCCGATAGCTAACAACAAGGTTGCTGCAACAAAGGCGATGAGCACTGCGTGACCACGCTGTTCTTTTTTCATCGTTCACTCCTAAAAAATAACAAATACTGTTGCCATACCCAGTGCAAAACTAACACACGATGAAGCTGCAACAATTGCGGCCAAGTTTTGCTTCGATACTGCTTTTGCTTCGCTTTCAACGGCTGGTTCATCGTCTAGTTTGATAAGCTCACCTTGGCGTACTTCAAATACCGCACATAGGCTCATGGTGGTTTCTTTTGATGCCGCACCTTCTTTTTCAACGCGTTGAATGGTTCGTAGGCTTACATCACAGGCGTCGGCCAACTGCTGTTGTGTCCAGTCGAACTTAAGCCTTAATGTTTTAATTGTATTAGGGTTTAATTGCATCACTTACTTCCCAATAAACGGCTCGATAAGTGTGATAAAGGCAAAACCAAAAATAGCCCCCCCAATAAAGCAACCTAAGGTAACCATAGCAACTTGTTTTGGGTTATCAGTCAGTGCGGTTTGCGTGCTTTGCTTTACCAATTTGCCAGCTTTAAAAAACGAACATTCAAGCTTGCCTGTTAGCATATTTTGCATCTTAAATTCGACTGCATACGCATTATCTTGGTAGTTAAAGTCGTGACGACTTTTAAAGCCGAAGCTGCGCTTCTCACTAACCAATTCATCGTTTACATATATTTCTTCTTTGCCGCTCATGATGTGACCAAAGCATGCGATTTGGTTATCACCATCTTGAAAGTAAAGTTTATAACCTAGTTTATGTGAGTTTAGTACGTCGTTTTTCATCATCGTTTCCTTGTTAAGTTGATGATGTAAATTTAATGATTATTTTTGTTTTTTACGCCGTCAGCGATACGCCAGTCCCTATTTTGGCATATGACAGCCAAGATGTCATATTGGTTTTGTTATTGAAATATAAGCGAATTATTTTAAGTGGTTCGATTGATGTTGTATCGGTCACTGTCGTATTGGCTTGCACTAAAATAACCGTTAGATAACAAAAAAGTAGCGATGACACTCTGGTTATTAGATATAACCAGAACAAATAAACAACGGGTTAGTACATCTTGCTACAAATCCGTTAAACTTAAGGCATAGCAGTTAGGTACAACCAGAAAGGCAAAAATATGCGTCATGAAATTTGGCAACAGCTTCGCGAAGAAGCAAACGAAGTCGTTACTCGCGAACCATTATTAGCAAGTCATGTTTACTCGTGTGTGTTAAATCATGAGTGTTTGGGGTCGGCGCTGAGTTTTATTGTTGCTAATAAGCTGGCAGATGCCGTCGTGTCAGCATTTACTATTCGTGAATTATTTGACCAAGCCTTTGTAAAATGTGACTTAATGCTAACGCATGTGGCCCATGACATAAAAGCTGTTAAAGATCGTGACCCCGCAGCCGATAGTTATTTAACTGTGATACTTAACTTAAAGGGCTTCCATGCAATACAAGCACACCGACTCGCACATTGTTTATGGCTGCAAAACAGAAAAGAGCTTGCTCGCTTTATTCAAAGTAGAACCTCAGAAGTATTTGGCGTTGATATCCATCCTGCTTGTAAAGTCGGTCATGGTATTATGTTTGACCATGCAACTGGGATTGTAATTGGTGAAACCGCGGTTATCGAAGATAACGTATCGATTCTACAGTCTGTGACATTAGGCGGTACGGGTAATGAGCAAGGCGATCGCCATCCTAAAATTCGCGCAGGCGTTCTAATTGGCGCGGGTGCAAAAGTACTTGGTAATATAGAAGTCGGTGAGGGTGCGCGTATTGGCGCAAACTCTGTGGTATTGAGTCCTGTTCCTGCCCATACAACGGTGGTTGGGGTGCCAGCTAAAGTAGTCGGTAAACCAAACTGCCCATGCCCCGCAGAAAGCATGAATCAAAACTTTTTAGATGATAGTGCAGCCACCCCTAGCAATGAATCGCATACGAGTGCTATGTTGTAATTTCAATTACATTGTTATTTAAAGGGCAACGGAAGTGTCTAAATTATCTTTAGGGTTAGTCGTTGCAGCGTCTTTTTTATGTGGCGCTGCTGCGATGTCGTTCTATCAATCTTTTTCTGCTACAACAACGTCTGACATTGAGCCAGCAGCGCCGAGTGTTGCTGGTTATGAACCGCATGAAACTTCATCTGTGAGCATTAAAAAACCTGAAACCATGAGCGCTCAAAATGAGCCACTCAACAAGGCGCCTATAGAATCCGCTACGGCAACTGAGCTTGTGCAACAAATTGAAGAGTTACAGCAGCAAGTGGCAAATCAACAAACAATTATAGCCAGTTACAAAGCGGCGGTTGTCTCACCGCAACAGATTAGTTCGCGTACCGAGGCATTGTACAGTTTATTAGAAGAGCAGGCGCGTGATGAAGCATGGGCGTATCAAACAGAAACGGCCATGGCAGACTTTCTTATCATGGCCGATTTACCTGTACAGCCAGATATGACTGTTGCCAACTGTAAAACCTCCGTCTGTGAATTTAAATTGCAACAGCCTGAAGGGGTTGATTCACTTCCTGCACATTATTGGCGAAATATCAGCGATAAGTTGATGGAGCAAGGCTGGTGGAAGCAGTTTAAATACTCTTCTTCCACATCAAGCGACGATACTCTGAGCATCATTGTTAGTACTGAACAGTAAATAACGCACAGCTAGATCACGTTTGATTTTAATTGGCCGTCCGCTAGTTCAGTTATCAATAATTCCCCTGATTTGATATCAGCCACTGACTTCACAACGTGACCGTGCTCATTTTTAGTGATGCTGTAGCCACGTGCTAGCACGCTTAGCGGACTCACCGAGTCTAAACGGCTTGCTTGCAGTGAAAGGGTGTTACGAGAGATTGAGAGCTGTTGTTGCATAGCTTGCGTTAAACGGCCATGTAATTGCACTAATTGATGTTCGCTTCTGGCCAGCTGCTTTTCAGGTGAACGCTGCATTAAACGCGGTGTTAAGTTTGCAAGAACGCGCTCATAATGCTGAATTTTACCGTTAATAGCGCTGTGCAATGCGAGGGTTAACTCATCTAATTTTTGAGTTTGCTGGTTTAACTGGTTACGCGGATGACACAGCTGCAAACGATGTTCAAACTGTGTTGCAGTGCTGCGTTTAACAGACAGTGTATGTTTAAATGCATGGTGTAAATGCTTCACTAACTGACTGACTTTATTGTGTAGCTCCTGCGTGTTAGGGCTAACAAGCTCGGCAGCGGCAGAAGGTGTAGCGGCACGTATATCGGCTACATAATCACTGATTGTGGTGTCGACCTCATGCCCAACTGCGCTGACAATAGGTAATTCACTGGCAAATATAGCGCGGGCGAGTTGTTCATTGTTAAAGCACCATAGATCTTCTAATGAGCCACCGCCACGACCGAGTATTAATACATCAACTTCATGTCGCTGGTTAGCAATATTAATTTTTTCAATAAGTTGGCTGTGGGCATCAGCCCCTTGCACCATGGCAGGGTAAATCACAACTTCAAGCTGCGGTGCGCGACGCTTTAAAACGGTTAAAATATCGCGGATGGCAGCCCCAGTCGCAGAGGTAATGACACCAACGCGGTTTATCGTAGTGGGGAGGGGCTTTTTATGTGCAGAACTAAAAAGGCCTTCAGCGGCAAGGCGCATTTTCAGTGCATCGAATTCTTGTTTTAGTAACCCTTCACCAGCCGGTGCCATATGCTCAACAATGAGTTGATAATCACCGCGCGGTTCGTACAATGAAACCCGAGCACGCACTGTGACTTGCGCGCCATTTGTTGGGCGAAAAGTCTGTCCACGGTTATTGCCTCGCCACATAGCCGCTTTCACTTGAGCTCTGTCGTCTTTTAAAGTGAAATACCAATGGCCTGAAGCCGGGGCAATAAAATTAGAAATCTCGCCCGTTAACACAAGTGATGAAAAGCCTTGCTCTAAAACATGGCGAATTTCCTTATTTAGGCGCGAGACCGTATAAATAGGCTGTGTTGAGTGCGTTAAAGCCATTTAAAACCCCAATAAAATAAACTGCGTCTACTTTATCATAAATAAATGCGGAATTTTATTTACTCATGCGCATAACGCTGATAAAATTTGGCCGCAATTCCTTATACTCAGATCCACATGTGAGAAGTTGCCAAAATGCTTAGAATTGCTAAAGAAGCTCTTACCTTTGACGACGTACTTTTAGTACCAGGTCATTCTACTGTTTTGCCACACACGGCAAATATTTCAACTCGCTTAACGCGTGGTATCAAACTTAACTTGCCGCTAGTTTCAGCATCTATGGATACTGTAACAGAAGCTCGCTTGGCGATTGCGCTAGCGCAAGAAGGCGGTTTAGGTTTTATCCACAAAAACATGACAATCGAAGAGCAAGCTAAAAACGTACGTAAAGTAAAAACGTACGAGGCAGGTATTGTTTCTTTCCCTGTTACTGTGACTGCGGATCTAACAATTGCTGATGCTATCGCGCTTTCAGAAGAAAAAGGTTTTTCAGGTTTCCCTGTAACCGACGCTGACAATAACCTTGTAGGTATTGTTACAAGCCGTGATATGCGTTTTGAAACTAAACTTGAGCAGCCTGTTTCTACAGTGATGACGAAAAAAGAATCGTTAGTGACTGTAAAAGAAGGTGCAGACCGCGATGAAATTTTAGGTCTCATGCACGAGCACCGTATCGAAAAAATTCTTGTAGTTGATGATGCATTTAAACTGAAAGGCATGATCACTGTAAAAGATTATCAAAAAGCACAAGACAAACCTCACGCATGTAAAGACGAACAAGGTCGTTTACGTGTAGGCGCTGCTGTAGGTGTTGGCCCAGGTACTGATGAGCGTATCGCTGCCCTTGTTGAAGCGGGTGTTGACGTATTACTTATCGATACTTCACATGGTCACTCACAAGGTGTTATCGACCGTGTTGCACAAACTCGTCAAACATACCCAGATTTACAAATCGTAGCGGGTAACGTTGCGACAGCTGAAGGTGCAATTGCCCTTGCTGATGCAGGTGTTGATGCCGTTAAAGTGGGCATTGGCCCAGGCTCTATCTGTACTACACGTATCGTTACAGGATGTGGTGTACCACAAATCACCGCTATTTCAGATGCAGTTGAAGGCTTAAAAGGCCGTGACATTCCTGTTATTGCTGACGGTGGTATTCGTTTCTCTGGCGATATCGTAAAAGCACTGGTTGCGGGTGCATCATGTGTCATGGTGGGTTCAATGCTCGCGGGTACAGAAGAAGCACCAGGTGAAGTTGAGCTATATCAAGGCCGTTACTACAAGTCATACCGTGGTATGGGTAGCCTTGGTGCGATGAACCAAAAAGAAGGTTCATCAGACCGTTACTTCCAGAAATCGAACGAAGCAGACAAGCTTGTTCCTGAAGGTATCGAAGGCCGTGTTGCTTATAAAGGACCTATTGCGACAATCATTCACCAACAAGTGGGTGGTCTTCGCAGTGCAATGGGCTTAACTGGCTGTGCGACAATTGAAGAGTTAAATACTAAACCTCAGTTTGTCCGTGTAACGTCGGCTGGTATGGGTGAATCACATGTTCACGATGTGCAAATCACCAAAGAAGCGCCAAACTACCGTTTAGGTTAATAACCGTAACGTATTGAAATTACATGGGCTAGCATATGCTAGCCCTTATTTATTTTTCATCTCCCCTGTGGGAGAGCAGTTCCTGACTAACGAGATACTCCATGAGCAAAGACATTCACGATTCACGAATTCTCATTTTAGATTTTGGTTCGCAATACACGCAATTAATCGCACGTCGTATACGTGAAATTGGTGTTTACTGTGAGCTGTGGGCTTGGGATGTAACAGAAGAGCAAATCCGCGAGTTTAACCCACAAGGTATTATCTTGTCGGGTGGCCCTGAGTCAACAACGCTTGATAACAGCCCACGTGCTCCAGAGTATGTATTTAATGCAGGCGTGCCTGTACTTGGTATTTGTTACGGCATGCAAACAATGGCAATGCAACTTGGCGGAAGTGTACACAGCTCAGATAAGAAAGAGTTTGGTTATGCGCAAGTTGAAAAAGTAGGCAACTGTGCGTTATTCGATGCTATTGAAGATCACATTACAGATGGCGGCGCAGGCGTACTTGATGTATGGATGAGCCACGGCGATAAAGTAATGGAAGTACCTGATACTTTCAAAACGACTGCTAAAACATCAACGTGTCCACATGCTGCTATGTCATGGGAAGAAAAGCGTTTTTACGGCGTACAATTCCACCCAGAAGTGACACATACTCACCAAGGTCTTCGTCTTCTTGAGCGTTTTGCGATTGATATCTGTGGCTGTGAAAAGCTTTGGACACCTGCAAAAATCATCGACGATGCGATTGAGCGAATTAAAGAAACAGTCGGTGACGATGAAGTTATCCTAGGTCTTTCAGGTGGTGTTGATTCATCGGTTGTTGCGATGCTTATTCACCGTGCGATTGGCGACAAGCTGACTTGTGTATTTGTTGATAACGGTTTACTTCGTTTAAACGAAGGCCAACAAGTCATGGATATGTTTGGTAACAAGTTTGGCCTAAACATCATCAAAGTAGATGCTGAAGATCAATTCCTTGCAGATCTTGCCGGTAAATCAGACCCAGAAGACAAGCGTAAAGCAATTGGTCATACATTTATCAAAGTATTTGATTCAGAAGCGAAGAAACTGAAGAATGCACGTTGGTTAGGTCAAGGTACTATCTACCCAGACGTGATCGAATCTGCTGCATCAGCAACAGGTAAAGCACACGTAATCAAGTCTCACCACAACGTAGGTGGTTTACCAGACGACATGGAAATGGGTCTTGTTGAGCCTTTACGTGAGCTATTCAAAGACGAAGTACGTAAAATCGGTCTTGAGTTAGGTTTACCGTACGACATGCTTTACCGTCACCCATTCCCAGGGCCAGGTTTAGGTGTACGTGTACTGGGCGAAATCAAGAAAGAATACTGTGATTTACTTCGCCGTGCAGACGCTATCTTTATCGAAGAGCTACACAAAGCTGAGCTTTACCACAAAGTAAGCCAAGCGTTTACGGTATTCCTACCTGTTAAATCAGTCGGTGTAATGGGTGATGCGCGTAAGTATGATTGGGTTGTATCACTGCGTTGTGTAGAAACAATCGACTTTATGACAGCACGTTGGTCACACTTACCTTATGAGTTCTTGGGGGTGGTGTCTAACCGTATCATTAATGAAATTGATGGTATCTCACGCGTTGTTTACGATATTTCAGGTAAGCCACCTGCAACTATCGAGTGGGAATAATCCTTTTATTTCTGTAACTACCGTATAAAAAACGGCGGATTAGCTTGCTAATTCGCCGTTTTGTTTATTTTGAAAGCAGTTGAACCACAAACTGTGTTTTTTTACTTTACCTTTATAAAAAGCTCTATATAATTCATCGTCATTGCAGGGGCGTAGTTCCAATTGGTAGAACAGCGGTCTCCAAAACCGACGGTTGGGAGTTCGAATCTCTCCGCCCCTGCCATTTCTTCCCGCTTTACTTTAATCGCAAATCTCCCTATATTACTTGCTCTTAATCATGATTGAGTTGTTATGAATCCAAGTTACGCTGCGATATTTTCTGTACAATCTTTAGAGTTAAACCAACACTATCGAACAGTGCCTGATGTTCAAGTAGAACATGCGCCAATGTCTGAGCAAACGCCGCTTACACTCTCGTTACAGTTTCATCATGATCTTGAAAAAGCATGTGCTCCTTTGGTGATTACACACGTTGTCAAAGCGCCAAATATAAGCTGGCAGGATGGCTGTTTAGCCTTACCAAGTGAGAAACTTAACAGTGAGCAAAAAAAACAATTGTGGTCTTTAATTGGTGAACAACTTGATAAGCTTTAAGCCTGTTGATGCAAATTATATAACTCAGCTAATGACAATCGAAAATGCCTGTCACAGTCACCCATGGACCGAAAAAACCATGTTGTCGTGTTTAGCTGGACGTTACTTTAATCTTGCCGCTTTTAAAGGTGATGAGATGCTTGGTTTTTACATTGGTGAGCAAGCTGGGCCTGACTACACGTTAATGGATATTTGTGTGGCGCCAAGTCATCAGGGGCAGGGCATTGCAAAGCAGCTTTTAGATGCTTTTATTCATCATGGTGAGCAACAGCACGCTGAGAATCTATTTTTAGAAGTGCGAGAGTCAAACACGCGTGCCATTGCACTATATGAGCGTGCAGGTTTTTCTCATATGTCGGTGCGAAAAAATTATTATCCGACAGCAACAGGTAACGAAGATGCCATTTTAATGGGCTTAACTTTACGCTTCTAGCGTTTAAGAAGCCTTTTTTAACGCACTGATAAGCATTTCGTAACTTTGTTCTATTTGCTGGGCTTGGTTACTGCGTAGTGCCGTTTCGAGTTGCCCCGCAGTCTCATGGATTTCCTCAAAGCTAAAGCAACCCGCACTGCCTTTTAGACTGTGTGCCAGCGAGCGTAATGCTTCCCACTCTTTAGTTCGGTACAACTGCACGACTTGGTTGAGGTAGTCAGGTAATTTAGAACGGTAGTTGTCGTTAATTTGCTGGAACTTCTCACTCTTGAGTAAATTTTCCCACTTGTTTTGACTGTCTTTTTCAATATTTAAATAACTAACCAGCACTTGCTCAAGGGCATTTTTATCAATCGGTTTTGCAAGTGCTTCATCGCAGCCTGCTTCGAGATAGGTGTCAACATCGGTTTTCATTACATTTGCCGTAAGCGCGATGATTGGGCCATCGTAGGCTGCATGGCGCAGCATTTGCGTCGCCTCTAAACCACCCATAACAGGCATTTGCATGTCCATAATAATGAGTTGGTAGTCATTGACGAGTGCCATTTCAACGGCTTCTGCGCCGTTTTTCGCGATGTCTGGCTCAAGTCCCCAGGTCTGTAATAACAGTTTGATAAGCAATTGGTTATCAGGGTTATCTTCGGCGACCAATATATTTGCATCAAAACTATTTGAGGCAAAAGAAAGCTGTAGATCTTTACTGGGTGACAATTGCTCTAAGTTATGAATAAAGGCGTCATTTTGTTGTTGCTCTGGTTTTAGGTGACACGCAATTTGCACTGTAAAACAGCTGCCTATACCGGGCTCGCTCTTAAGGTAAACATCCCCTCCTAATAGCTGAGCCAAGTTTTTCGAAATACAAAGTCCTAACCCAGTACCGCCAAAGCGGCGAGTTGTTGTGGCATCGGCTTGTTCAAACGGTTTAAACACCCGTTCAACTTCGCGCTCTGACATACCAATACCTGTATCTTGAATCGCAAATTCTAGATATTGTTTTGCACTGTTGTAGCGAATATCAATGGAGATATGCCCTTGTTCGGTAAATTTCACTGCATTACTAGCTATGTTGATTAATATTTGCTTTAAACGGGTCGTATCACTGTTAATACTTTTAGGAATTGGCAGGCTGTAGTTAATTGTAAACTCTAATCGTTTTTCGTTTGCCAGTGGACGAATAATCGAATCAAGATCATGAATTAATTGGACGACTGAGCATGGCCCACACTCTACAGCAAGCTTTTCAGCTTCAATCTTTGATAAGTCGAGAATGTTATTAATGAGCTCAAGCAGGTGTTTTGAGTTTCTTAAAATAGTGCTTAAATGCTGGTCGTCATTCACGGCATCTTTATTGTGAAGTAGCTGTTCGGTAAACCCCATAATGGCAGTAAGAGGCGTGCGAATTTCATGACTCATATTCGCTAAAAAACGACTTTTAAGTTGATTCGCTTGTTCAGCTTGTGCAATGGCTATTTCAAGCTTGCTATTCATTGCTTCAAGTGCTTTTGTACGGCTTTCAACTTTATCTTCTAGGTGGTGTTTATACTCTTTTAACTCATCTTGATAATGACGAATCTGGTTCACCATGTGGTTAAAGTCGTTAAATAATACACCGACTTCATCATTGGTGTGGGCGGGTAAATACACCGATAAGTCACCATCTCCAACGCGATGGCTGGCCGCACCCAATAACTCAACAGGGGTGAGTAGTAAATTGCGTACCACAATATAAATTAAAATGGGTAACGAAATAACCGAGATGATCACAATCAGCGCGGTGATTAAACTAATGGCTTTACCAGATTGGTAAAGTAAATCTTTGGGCGTGGTCGATACGTAATAATCGCCATCGGTCATTTGTACCGCATAAATAATACGCTCTTCTTTATCGATACTCGACAGTTCAATGCTAGACAGCTTGCCATAATCGGCCAAGCCTTTAATTTGTTCTAATTCATACTCACTTAAATAGTTGCCCCGTAAATCGTAGTCGGAGCTAAAGAGTATTTGCCCTTTACTGGTCAAAAATAGGTTTAAGGTGTTATTAAAAGGGGCTTCTAAAATACTGGTGTTCAAAATTGATGGTTCAACATGAACAACGATAAAGCCTAACTCTTGGGGTCGTTTTAAGTAATAGTCGATATTGTAGATAGGGTGCACAAAATAAAGACTGGTTGAGCCGTCTTCTTTGGGGATCATAAATTGTTGTTGACGCAAATTAGACTGTAGAACTTGATCAAAAAACGGGTAACTTTTAGGTGCAGGAGTTAATTGGCTCGAATAAAACGCATCACTTTTACCTTGCGAGTCAACATAGTTAATGCTGACAATATCAGGGTACGCTTCTGAGTAACTGGCAAATACATTCATTAACTCGCCGAGGTGTTCTATATACTGATTTTTCGAATTAGGCTCGCGTGCTAAAAAATCGGCAAGTACCGGAGAGGTTGATAAAAGGCGAGTGATGGAATGAAATGAGTCAATATAGTTGAAAATTTTATGCTGTTGCTGCTCAACAAAGCGACTCACAATAAGCTCTGCTTGTTTTTTTGTTGAATTGGTCACATTGGTTAACGTAAAGCCACCTAAAAACAACAAAGGTAAGATCACTAATGGCGTGATATACCATAATAATCGAATACTGAGCTTACTGGTTTTCATGACCTAAATTGATATCCCTCCGTGCAATTTGTCAATAGTATGCGTTACAACTTGATTACACAAGCTTAGCAAAAAAGTGAACAACGAAAATTGCTTATCAAGGGGGAATAATTACTTACAATCGCTGCTTTTTTGGCTAAGACAAACAGGGTATAATGCCCGCAATTCTATTTTATTTTTCAGTGCGCACCGAGGACTCTCGTTTTTAGAGCCGCTAGGTGTGCTTTGTTATGACTAAAAGCAGCTTACATGTCTAATTTAACTACCGAAATTAATAAACGACGCACCTTTGCGATTATCTCGCACCCGGATGCGGGTAAAACCACCATTACAGAAAAAGTGCTGTTATTCGGACAAGCAATCCAAAAAGCAGGTACCGTAAAAGGTCGTGGCTCAAACCAGCACGCTAAATCTGACTGGATGGAAATGGAAAAAGAACGTGGTATCTCGGTAACTACGTCAGTAATGCAGTTTCCCTATAACCAGCGTTTGGTAAACCTTCTTGATACACCAGGACACGAAGATTTCTCTGAAGATACATACCGTACTTTGACCGCAGTTGACTCGTGTTTAATGGTTATCGATGCGGCAAAAGGTGTTGAGGATCGCACACGTAAATTAATGGAAGTAACGCGCTTACGTACCACGCCAATCGTTACCTTTATGAATAAGTGTGACCGTGATATTCGTGATCCTATGGAGTTATTAGACGAAGTAGAAACCGAACTAAACATTGCATGTGCACCAGTAACATGGCCGATTGGCTGCGGTAAAGAATTCAAAGGTGTTTACCATATTCACCGCGAAGAAACGATTTTATATAGCACCGGCCAAGGCCACACTATTCAGGAAGTTCGTACAATTAAGGGCTTAGATAACCCTGAGCTAGATGCAACCATCGGCAGCGAACTAGCAGAGCAATTACGTGAAGAACTTGAGCTGGTAATGGGTGCATCGCACGAGTTTGACTTAGACCTCTTTTTAGCAGGCGAACTCTCACCTGTTTACTTCGGTACGGCGCTAGGTAACTTTGGTGTTGACCATGTACTAGATGGCTTAACTGAGTGGGCTCCGTCACCATTACCACGCGAAACAGAAGATCGCCAAGTGCTTGCAACAGAAGAAAACTTCACTGGTTTCGTATTCAAAATTCAAGCGAATATGGACCCTAAACACCGTGACCGCATTGCTTTCATGCGTATCGTATCAGGCAAATACAGCCAAGGTATGAAGATGAATCACGTTCGTATTGGCAAGCAAGTGAGCATTTCTGATGCGGTAACCTTTATGGCCGGCGACCGCGAACGTGCGCAGGATGCTTATGCGGGCGATATTATTGGTTTACATAACCACGGTACGATTCAAATTGGTGATACTTTTACCCAAGGTGAAAAGTTGAAGTTTAGCGGTATTCCTAACTTCGCGCCTGAATTATTCCGTCGTATTCGTCTAAAAGATCCTCTTAAGCAAAAGCAGTTATTAAAAGGCTTAGTGCAGTTATCAGAAGAAGGGGCGGTGCAAGTATTTAGACCACTTATTAACAACGACCTTATCGTTGGCGCTGTTGGTGTACTACAGTTTGATGTGGTTGTTGCACGCTTAAAAGCAGAATACAACGTAGATGCTATTTATGAAGGGGTCAGTGTTAATACTGCACGCTGGGTAAGTTCAGACGATACTAAAAAGTTTGAAGAGTTTAAACGCAAGTGCGAAAGCAACTTAGCGCTAGATGGGGGGGATAACCTTACTTACATCGCGCCAAGTCGTGTAAACCTAAACTTATCAATGGAACGTTATCCTGATATTAAGTTTAACCATACACGCGAAAACTAAGCTTACACAGGCACATATTTTAAGTGCCCGCATGGCGGGCAATAAAGGTAAAAATTACAATGAACATCCGTACTCTTTTAATTGAAAAAGCCGTTGCAGCCATGGTTGCAGCAGGACTACCCGAAGACACGAACCCCGCGGTAACACAAAGTACACGCCCGCAGTTTGGTGATTACCAAATCAATGGCGCGATGGGAGCGGCTAAAAAGCTAAAATCAAACCCACGCGAACTGGCACAAAAAATTATCGATAACCTAGACCTTGCTGATATCGCAGAAAAAACAGAAATTGCAGGCCCAGGTTTCATCAACATTCACTTAAAGCCTGAATTTTTATCAACAAGCTTAAAAGCAGCGAATGAAGATGAAAAGCTCGCGGTTTCACCGCATGCAACCGCACAAAAAGTTGTGGTTGATTACTCATCACCCAACCTTGCGAAAGAAATGCACGTTGGCCATTTACGTTCTACGATCATTGGCGATGCCGTTGTTCGTGCGCTTGAGTTCCGTGGTGATGATGTTATTCGTCAAAACCACATGGGAGACTGGGGTACGCAGTTTGGTATGTTGATTGCGCACTTAGAAGACCAAATTAGCCAAGGTGTCGACTTAGACAAAGTGGCTCTGGCAGATTTAGAAACCTTCTACCGCGATGCGAAAAAACGGTTTGATGATGAAGAAGGCTTTGCCGATAAAGCCCGTGACTACGTGGTTAAATTACAAGGTGGCGATGCGCACTGTGAAAAGCTGTGGAAGCTATTCATTGCCACGTCAGTGAAGCACTCTGAAGAAGTGTATAAGCGCTTAAATGTTACGCTTAAACAAGGCGATATCATGGCTGAAAGTGCTTACAACAGTGAGCTTGCTAATATCATCGCTTTATTAAAAGACAAGCACATTGCTGTTGAGTCTAATGGCGCACAAGTTGTGTTTCTAGACGAGCTTGCTAATAAAGACGGTGAACCTTCAGTATTTATCGTGCAAAAATCAGGCGGCGGTTTCTTATACGCGACAACTGACTTAGCAGCGTGTGATTACCGCTCAAACAAACTAGGTGCTGACCGTATCTTAATTTTTGTTGATGCGCGTCAAAGCTTACACTTTAACCAAGTTGAGCTAACTGCACGTAAAGCCGGTTTGTTACGTGATGAAACTAGTTACGAGTTTTGCCCATTCGGCACCATGATGGGTGAAGATGGCAAGCCATTCAAAACACGTACGGGTGGCACCGTTAAACTAGCTGACTTACTTGAAGAGTCAATCACGCGTGCAGCAGCAAAACTTGCAGAGCGTGAGTCTGAACTTAGCGACGAAGAGCGTAGTGAAATTGCCCGTAAAGTAGGGATTGGCGCAGTAAAATATGCGGATCTTTCAAAGCACCGCACCAGCGACTATATCTTCAATTGGGATACGATGTTGAGTTTCGAAGGCGCAACTGCACCTTATCTTCAATATGCGTATACGCGTGTTCGCAGTATTTTCCGCAAGTCAGGTATTGATGCCGCTTCATTAACAGCAGACGTTGCTATCAACGAGCCGCAAGAAAAAGCACTTGCGCTAAAACTTCTCCAATTAGAAGAAGTACTCGACCTGATGATCAGCGAAGCAACACCACACGTACTATGTGGATACCTATACGAACTTGCAAGCCTATACATGACGTTCTACGAAGCGTGCCCAGTACTTAAAGACGGTGTAGAACCAAGTGTACGTGATAGCCGTTTAGTACTGTGTAATTTGGTTGCGAAGACGCTTGAAAAAGGGTTGGATTTGTTAGGTATCGAAGTTATGGAGCAAATGTAATCTGCTTCGTGTAGTTCGCTTTAGCTGCGTTAATGAGTTTATTTAGCCTAAGTCACATACAAAACACGTATGCTCCTTGGCATAAATAAGCTCATTGCCTTGCTAGCACTCCTACACTCGCAGATAACGTATGTTACCGCCTTCGTAGGTTGGGTAGAGCGCAGCGACACCCAACAAAAATTGACAAGATATAAATGTTGCTTAATTTTTAGCTGATAGCTTACTGTGATAGAAGGAATTTTTAAATGAAACTTGAAGATATTCGCCGTGAATATTTACAGGATGGTTTATCTGAAGACATGCTTGATGCATCGCCTATCAAGCAGTTTGAAAAATGGCTTGAGCAGGCTGTGGCAACTAACTTGCCAGATCCGACGGCAATGGTGGTGGCAACGGTTGATGAGCATGGTCAGCCTTCGCAGCGCATCGTTTTGCTAAAGCACCTTGATGAAAACGGCTTCGTGTTTTTTACCAACACGGGTTCACGCAAAGCGCAAGAGCTTAAAGGGAACAACAAAATTTCCTTACACTTTCCTTGGCACCATATGGAGCGTCAAGTAATTGTGTATGGTGAAGCAAAACCATTACCAACCACAGCAGTGGCAAAGTACTTTTTATCGCGTCCTAAGGAAAGCCAGCTTGCAGCTTGGGCGTCTGCGCAAAGTCGTCCTGTCTCGTCTCGTAAAGTGTTAATGGAAACCTTTGCTAAAATGAAGCAGAAGTTTTCTGATGGTGAAATTCCTCTCCCTGATTTTTGGGGAGGGTACTGTGTAGAGCCGACTAAAGTTGAATTTTGGCAAGGCGGTGCACACCGTTTGCATGACCGCTTTATGTATCAGCGCAACGCTGACGGCAGTTGGCAATTCGGTCGTTTAAATCCATAAATGCGTTTTATTGATTCCCATTGTCACCTCGATTTTAGCGAGTTTGATGAGAATCGCGACGCGCTTATCGACGCGTGTCAAAACGCAGGGATCGCACACTTTGTTGTGCCGGGTATTAGCTTGGCACAATCGACCCAATTGCTTTGCTTTTCAAAATCGTATCCAAGCGTATCAATTGCACTAGGCTTACACCCTTATTTTTTATCACAGCATCAACCTCATCATCTAAGCGAGCTAGAGCAGCTTGCTAAAACCCATGCGAATGAACTTGTTGCGATTGGTGAATGCGGGCTTGATCGCAGTATTGATAATCTTGATAAACAAATTGCGTTATTTGAAGGGCAGATTGAGCTTGCTAACCAATTGGCACTCCCGCTGATAGTTCACCACCGACAAAGCCATGATCTCATTGCGCGTTCATTCAAGCGATGCAAGCCTAAATATGGCGGGGTAATTCATGCATTTTCCGGGTCGCAGCAACAAGCAAACAGCTATATTAAGCAAGGTTTTAAACTCGGGGTGGGTGGGGTGATAAGTTACCCTCGAGCTGAAAAAACACGCCAAGTGATAAGTAATATTGCCCCCCAGCATTTAGTGCTTGAGACCGATGCGCCCTCAATGCCACTTGCAGGCTCTCAAGGGCAAATCAATACGCCACTAAAAATACGAGAGGTGTTTACTCACCTATGTGAGCTAAAAGGTGTCTCGGGTACTGAAAAGCAATTGTTAGCTGATGCGCTTTATGACTCTTGCTCAGCACTTTTTTTGATATAACGATTTACCTGCCAGCGCTTTAATCCTCGGCCTAGTTGCCATGTAAAAATACAGGTAATAACCAACATGAGTAAGACCTGTCTGCCTAAATCATGAAAACTGCTGTGGCTGGTTGCAATTGACGCTTGTGTTAAATAAGTGATGGTTACAAAGCCTATCGGACGCTCATCATCGCTTATTACAGGCTCGACAAAGGGGGTTTTGAGTTTACTTATTCCCGGAGTCGAGTCTGGTAAAAGTCCAAATGTGTGGTGGCTTTGCCAGTTATCACTGGCGGCAATTTGGATCCCTTGTTGGTCATAAACGATGGCTGCTAAAACATACTCGTCTTCTGCTATGTTATTACACAGTGCATTTAATGCGGGCTTATTTTTTTCTTCGAGCGGGGTCTGCGCATTAAGCGCCATAAATTTTGTTAGGCTTGTCGCGGTACTGTTTGCACTGTCATAAAGTAGTTGATGGCTTTGAAAGCTACTATTAACGGCAACCCAACTAAGCAACACAAAACAGGCCGCAGCTAGGCTTAATCGCACGATGCGTTGGCGATAAGTAGCCGAAAATGGAGTTTTAAGTTGGTTATTTTTCATAGTCACCGTATACGCTGCTGACAGCTTTTACAATTGATGGTACAACTAAACCAGTATAATAACCTTATTAGTTCATTGATTGCGAGTAGCAAATACACGCACAACAACAGACATAAGTCTAACGTGGAGCCACTATGTCACAGCTTAGCTTAGCTGCTACACCTACAGCAAATTTAACAGGTCAAATAACACTAAATTGCTGGTATAAAATTGAAAATAAACACCTAATTGCGACAGATATTTTACCCAAAGCACATCAAGGCGTACTGAGCGTGGCGTTTGGCGGTGAACTCAGTGCTGACCATTTACTTGCTCTGACAGCATTTTTAAGCTCGCACGGCTTCACAAATTTAACCGTGTGTTGTTATCAGCCTATTGAATCTATGCCCTCAGCGTGGTGTGTTCATAGCGACTCAACATCACCACTCAGTCCATCCGTATTAACCGCCTTTGCTAATCAGCATGGCTTGCAATTGGTGCAGTTAACGAATCCACCCACCGTGAATGAGCCCGGTTTATTACTCATGGACATGGATTCAACAGCGATTACGATAGAATGTATTGATGAAATTGCACGTTTAGCCGATGTGTATGATGAAGTGGCTGCTGTCACTGCGCAAGCCATGGCTGGGCAGCTTGATTTTGCACAAAGCTTAAAACAGCGTGTTGCAAAGCTTGAAGGCATTGATGTTGATTTAATCGATGATTTAAAATCGCGTTTACCCTTGATGCCTGGTGTGAATGAGCTCTGCCAATACCTTAAAAAGTATGACTGGCATCTTGCCATTGCCTCGGGTGGTTTTGTGCCATTTGCTGAGCAAGTACAATCGCTTATTGGTTTAGATGAAGTACATGCTAATACACTTGAGTTTAAAGATAACCGGCTAACGGGTAAGGTCATAGGCACGATTGTTGATGCAGAAGAAAAAGCGCGAGTGCTTAAGCGAATCGCAGAAAAACTGGCGCTTAATACCCGTCAAACTGTTGCCATGGGTGATGGGGCTAATGACTTAAAAATGATGGCTGCAGCAGGGCTTGGCGTGGCTGTTCATGGAAAACCGAAAGTTGTTGAGCAAGCACAAACAGCCATTAATGAAGGCTCGTTACTTCAAGTCAGTTACTTGCTCACAATTCCATTAGATTACACGCTTTAACCACGTTTTCTTGCGCTTATTCATTTCGATTTTGAGTGTTTCATCAATATCAAAATGCGTAAGCGCTTCATCACTAATATCAATTAAATCACCCACACCTGCCACGGCCCACAGCGCTTCTTCAAGATCTTTCGCTTTATGTAAGGCATACTGACTTATATATTTGAGTTCGTTTGATAAATAATCAATATCAGGGCGCCCTGTACGTGATACATATAAACGAAACACAAACATGAGGTCATTTCTCAGCGCTTTTTTTACAAACAAAGTCTGGGGTTTGTAGTCATCTTCACTAATGCACCGACTCGTAATCGCGTCGCTGATTGAAGGTTGGCGAGGGTCAAAACGAATAAATAAGGTAAAAGCAAGCGGCGGGTCTTGGCGGCTACGATCTTTTATGAGTGGTGTAATGACTTCGGTGATTTGCTGCGTTGATAAAATCCCTTCAATACTGGTGTTTTCGTTTAAGAGCGCAAAGTTTTGCAGTAATACATGTAATGGGCTCGGATATAAACCCTGACCAATTGCACCGGCTTTAAAATGCGCTGCTTCTTTGTGTAAATAGAACGGAAATTGGCAAACACTTTTGGTTACCATATTTCTGAGTGCCGTTGAAAGACCCGGTATTTTAGGCGACTCTTCACACACCCTTAACTTATCTTTATTGTTTTCAATCAGTACCGTAAAGAACTTAATCGCCATATGTGGTAAGTCTGTAATACGGTGAACTTTTAGATTAACCGTGGTGAGTGACTTACTAATCGCCATGACTTCGTAAGCAAGGCTCGATAAATCATGTTTTTTGGTAATTTTTTGTAAATCAGGCAAGCTAATATTAATTATGTCGCCTTTTTTAAACTCAACAGGTTTATCACACTCGATTTGTAATCCCATAACTGACAAGTCGCGGGTATGGCCTGTGATAATCTGCTCGTGATGATTTATGGCGATAGCTGTCTTGTACAAATAGCGCTTGTGCGCTCTTAAATTTACATATTCAAGGGCTACGGGCTCTAGGTGTGGCGGTGTTTTATGTTTGCTATGGCCAAATTGTTTTAGTTGATTAATCGCGTTTTTATCAAATGTTAATTGTTTATAAGAGTGCTGCTCATAGGGCGTACCAATGGCCGTTAAGATCAGTAAATATTTAACGTCTTTGATCAACCCTTGCACGCGAGGTGAGGGCGGTTTGTTCAACTTTTCAATGTCTTTCCCTGCACTACTGGGCAGTGACAACGGAATATACGAATCTTCAGGGTGACTTGGCATCAATTGCAACTTAAAACATTGCCAGCTGTCTTTTTGACTACCAAACCCTAAAAATAAATTTTTAAGCTGAGGCTGGCTTTCAAGCTCACTACGCGTGGCAGAGTAGTAATACACTTTACCAGCAACAACATGCGTGAAAGTATATAGGTACTCTTCTTTTACTGCCTCTGGTGAGCTTAATAAGTGGCCTATACGTTGTTGGTTAATAATACTGTATAAGCAAGACAGCTTGCGCTCGTCACAAAAATAACGCTGAATAAAAATATTATTTTCAGTTGTTAAGGCAAGGCTTGGGTATAGCTTGTCACCTTGTAAGCTTAAAAAGGTATAAAGAGAGGTCACACGCGGAATGTAGTATTGTTCATAGCCTTTTGACACAACCGCATCGAGCGTATTGTCTAGGTTAACTTTATAACGACGCTTATTGCCGTGGATAAAGCTTTCTAAAAACTCATCAAACTTTTCGTTGTTTTCAATAAAGGTGCGTTTTAGGCGAACATGATTGTATTCGCGTGATACTTTTTCAATCGCGACGACTTCGTACTGAATTCCGTTTTTTAAACCTAACTCAAAATCTTGTTCAAGGCCGACTAGGCGCAGGCCTATAAGTTGACCTTTTTTTAACTTATAGCGTGGCGCGAGCTTTATCTTTGCACCACTGAGTGAGATATCAGATGTTGTTGCGGCTACTTTGCTGTCTTTATCAAACTCAACAGTGATTTTGATAGAGTAATTCATCCGCTCTTCACGACGGCTTTCGTAGGAGGCAAATTTTATCACTTTGGCTGATAACTGACTGTCGTTATCGTCTTCAGTAAGAGCTTGTTCGGCCGCTTTCTTTTGCATGACACGATGGTTGTTTTCAGTGTTCATCACCGCTTCATAGACAGCAAGGGTGTAACCGCCATGGCGTTTAATAGCCTGTTCAAACACTTCGATGGCAGTATCGTCCATAAAGTGTTGTTTACCTTCGTATTCGTATGGTTTTACTTGACCCGTTACTTGCCCACGTAAATCAATAAACCGTGCAACAGGCTGAGATAAACGCGACATCTCCATTTTGATCAAGAACTGCTCAGGCTTAGTTAAGCCCGCTGTTTTTGATTTAAACAGTTTGTCGAATTTTGGGGTGCCTAAATACGCCTTTAGCTCTTCAACTAGGCTTTCATATTTAAGCAGAATGTCTTCAGCCATTTATAAAACCATCAACGTCTATTAAAAAAAGTAGGTATACTAGTCGGCAATTACGCAGTAAAAACACAAACAGTAGTCACTTTTTTATTTTATTAATTATTGTTATAAGTATTTGCCAAATAAATGGCAAGCACTGTTAAGTTTTATTTGTAAGCAAAAACTATGCCCTAAAGCAGTTCTTTATTTAACAGTGTGTTGAATAAAGAGCTGGAGTAAGAGGTTTTAGTTACAACGAGTTATCTTTTTGTGATTATAAACTTACTATACATTAATTGTGATAAGTGTCAGTTTTTAATAACAAGTTAGTCACAAATTAGCGACCTAAATAGGTAAGGCCGAATGGCAAAATCAGCAAAAATCGAATTTGTCTGCACAGAGTGCGGCATGAACTATCAGCGCTGGCAAGGACAGTGTAAGTGCGGTGCATGGAACACGCTAGCAGAATTTAAGCCCTCAGCCGGACAGTCAAAACAAGCGGCAAGCCGTGCCGTGGTTGCAGGCTACGCAGGCGGTGTTGGCGGCGGCTCAAAAAAAATTAATGAAGTCGAAACCGCCGAAGCAGAAAAACGCTTAACCGACATTGGTGAGTTAGACCGTGTATTAAGTGGCGGTGTGACCACCGGTTCCGTAAATATTATTTCGGGCGATCCAGGGGCTGGAAAAACGACATTATTGTCAGATTTAATTGCTCGCATGTCGAAAGTGATGCCGTCACTTTATTGTACGGCAGAAGAGTCATTATCGCAGTTTAAAAACCGTGTAAACCGACTGCGTTTAGATTATAACCCTGATGAGCTTTATTTACTGTCAGAAACCAGCGTTGAAGCAATTATTGAAGAGCTTGATAAGAACAAGATTAAGTTTGCGGTGATCGATTCAATTCAAGCGGTTGTGACAGAAGCCGCTAATGGCAGCCCAGGCTCTCCTTCACAAGTTAAAAGTGCAGCACAAGCACTCACTCAATATTGTAAGCAAAATGACGTCACCATGTTCATTATTGCTCACGTAAATAAAAACAACGAAATCGCAGGCCCGCAAACCTTAGTGCATATTGTTGATGCGCTGCTGCATATTGATACCAACGATGGGCAAATTCGTACCTTACGTGCCAATAAAAACCGTTTTGGCGATATTGATACCGTCGGTATTTTTAGAATGTGTGAGCGCGGTATGCTCAGTGTTGACAACCCAAGCGAAATATTTTTATCGGGGTCAAGCACCGAATCGCCGGGATCGGCTATTACATGTATTCGTAAAGGTAATCGTAATTTATTGTTAGAGATTCAGTGCTTAACCACAGAAACCGAGGCTGAGTTTCCGCAACGAGTGTGTGTTGGCTTAAATATGAATCGTATCAAAATGCTCACAGGGATTTTGCGTAAACACACCAAGACTAAAATCTTTCATGACACGTTTTTTAATATTGTCGGTGGCCTAAAAATTGATGAGTCTGAAACCTGTATCGACTTAGCATTAGTTACGGCATTGTTGAGTAGTTTGAATGAATTTGTTGTGCCAAGAACCACCTGTATTATGGGCGAATTAAGCTTAAATGGTGACGTTAGGCCCATCGACAGTGGGGTGCCGCGAGTAAAAGAAGCCGCTCAGCATGGTTTCACTGAAATTTTTATTCCATATCGTAACTACCATAAATCAATGGAAGGATTGGGCGCAAAAATTACACCTGTTAAAACAGTGCATGAGTTACTGTCTTTAATAAACTAGTTGTAATTTGATAGACTATAAAAAACACCAATCAAAGGAAATAAAATGAAAAAGTTAGTAATTGCAGCCGTTGTTGCTGCAGCTGTAGGTGGCGTCGTTTACGCAAACTATACAGCAACACAGGAAGTGAAAAAGGTTGTTGATAAGCAACTAAGCGCTTTATCAAGCCAAAGTGGTGTAGATATCACTTACAGCGATATTTCAGCAAGCGTGTTCAGTAGCAGCATGCAGTTGTCTGGTATAAATGTGCAAAGCATTGAAGGCGATGAAACCATTGCCACTATCGACAATATTGAAGTGACGGGTTACGAAGTTGATGCGATCCCACCCCACACGGGCTTCGTGATGACAAATTTCCGCTTTAGTGATGAGTTTTTATCGCAACTTCCAGACAGTGCGAATAATAAGCTTGCCGCAACGAGTTACAACGTGAATTCATCGCTTGATTACAACAAAGAGTCAGGTGATAGCAAGTTTGCGCTTAACGTGAAGGCAAACGAAGTGGCTGATGTACGTTTTAATCTTGGTTTAGCAAATTCAACGGCGTTGATGGAAGCATCTTTATCAATCAGCCAAGCACAAAATGCTGCGAATGGGGCTGAGCTCACTTTAGAGCAACAACTACAGCAACAATCAAAAATGATGGCGGCAATGAGCCAATTAGAGCCGCGCAGTATCGAGCTTGAAATCAACGACGACGGTGAACTTAAAACTGTTGTCGAAAGCTTCTTAAAAGCGCAAGGCATGACACTTGATGACCTTGAGCAAGTTGTGGCAATGCAATTACAACAAGCTCCTGTAAGTGCGGAGTTAGACACTGCGATTAAAAACTTTGCCAGTGGTTTATCAAAATTGTCTTTATCGGCACGCCTACCTGAAGGCAAGTCGATGATGCAAATCAACCAGCAAATCATGATGCTGGTTGGTCAGCCTGAAGAGCTTGCGAAATTTATTAATTTAAAAGCCAGTGGTGAATAACCCGCTGACCGCAGCCGTGCGTTAGCTGCAATAACCTTAAAGTGTTCAACTCTCTAGTTTACTCACTTTAAGGTTATTTTTTACATGCCTTACACCCTGACTGTGTTCTAAGAACTTTTGTGCCAGCGCACGTTGAAACCCCGTTTCCGTTGAACCTAATAATTCAATCGTATCGCCACTTACAATAACCTGTAAGTTTTCAATTTTAAAATTGCGGTTATTCGTTAGTTTCTTTAAAGCCACTTGCTGTAATCGCGGTTGCGCCGAAGTACTGGTTGTTAAAACATGGGTGTTGGCACTGACTTGTGTGGCGCAAGCCAATAAAAAAAGACAGCTAAATAAGGTTACGACAACAGATAATTTGAAACGGCTCATACAATTCCCTCGCAATAATGACAGATTGAACTCTGTATGAACAATTACAAATTCTGTTCCAATTTTAGTTTGTTGATTTTTATAGGTTTTATTTTTTTGAAGAAACTGTATGTGAAGTAATTACACATAGTTCAGTAAAAAAGACACGGCAAATAACAGCGATAAAAATGCCGAGACAGGCTCGGCATTTTTATTAACAAGGCTTATTAAGCACGCACTACTTTTTCTTTTTTGGTTTTGCCTTTTTCTTCGCTTTGATCTTTGCTGGATCTTTTTTCTTTTTAGAAGGGATTTTTGCTTCTTTGTGTTGCGGCTCTATCCCTTTGATTACTCGACGCTTTAGTTTTTGTTCGATGTAACGCTCAACTTTGCCTAAAATGGCAACGTCATGCGCTTCGATAAATGAAATCGCGATTCCTTTTTTGCCTGCACGACCAGTACGTCCAATACGGTGAACGTATATGTCTGCGGTGCGAGGCATATCAAAGTTAATCACATGGCTGATATCTGCCACGTCAATACCACGGGCAGCCACATCGGTTGCTACCAATATTTTATTGCGGCCAGAATGGAAGTTCTCCATTGCTTTCATGCGTTTATCTTGTGGCATTTCACCACGTAACCAAGCAACGCGCAGTCCTTCGTTATTTAACGCACCAATTAATGATTCTAGGCGTTCACGGGTCTTAACGAACACTATCGCTTTATGGATATCATCGCCGTTTAAGATATCGACTAACATTTTAAGCTTATGGTTGTAGTCGTCGGCTAAGTGAACCCACTGGTGGATCTTTGCTTTTTCTTTACGCGACGATTCTGCTTCTAGTAGCGCAGGATCATTTAAAATACGCTCAGCGAAAAGCTCAACACTGTCACCTTCAAGTGTGGCTGAAAATAGAAAACATTGACGACGATTTCTGGCTTCATCACAAATACGCAGCATTTCTTTACGAAAGCCCATATCGAGCATGCGGTCGGCTTCGTCTAAAATAAGCATTTCGACATTTTCAGCATGGAAGTTCTCGGTTTCGAGGTATTCCATTAAGCGCCCAGGTGTCGCGATAAGAATGTCGTTATTGTTCTCAAAAATTTCTTTGTGCGTTCCATAGTTAATGCCGCCCGTCACAACACCTATTTTAAGGTGTGTTTGCTCAGCAAGCTGTTCACAATGCTCATGGATTTGATAAGCAAGCTCGCGAGTAGGAGTCATGATAAGTACGCGGGCAAAACCAGGGTCACGACGAGGGAAATCAAGCAAGTATTGAATAGCTGGGATCAAAAACGCGGCTGTTTTACCGGTACCTGTGGGTGCAGATGCCAAAATATCGCGCCCTTGTAATGCTTCAGGGATCGCTTGTTGTTGAATGCTGGTTGGCGTATCAAAACCCATTTTATTAATGGCATTTAACAGCTTGTTATCGATATCAAATTCAGAAAATTGCATAGAGTGACATAAATAGAGGACAATTGGCGTTAATTATACGCGCTATCCAGCTGTTGGTGAATGAAAAGGTGAAAAAATGTCAGGTTTTGTGTTTAAACAGTTTTCGATAGGGCAAACTCACACTGCAATGAAAGTTTCAACAGATGGGATTTTGTTGGGGGCATGGGCACATGTAAGCGATGCTGCACGAATTGTTGATATTGGCACAGGCACCGGGTTGCTTGCTTTAATGGCAAAACAACGTGCGCCGAAGGCGGTTGTTAACGCTATCGAAATAGAGGTTAACGCGTGTATTGATGCTCGCGCTAATTTTGCTAATAGCCCTTGGCCTGACATTATGCTTTATCAAGGGGCTGTGCAGTCTTTTAAAGCAGCAACCCCCTTTGATGCAATTATCACTAATCCACCTTATTTCAATGCCAGCCTTAAAGGCGATAATGCAGCACGCAATACAGCGCGCCACACCGATGGATTGAGTTTTAGCGAATTAATCAAAGCGTGTAGTGCGCTGAGTCATGCACATACTCTGCTCAATGTGATACTGCCTTGTCCTGAGGCCGAGCAATTTATTGCCATTGCAGAGCAAGAAGGCTGGTATTTAAACCACCTGTGTTTAGTTAAAACAACCGAGAAAAAAGCACCCAGTCGCAGTTTAATGTTATTTAGTCAGGTTGCAGCCCCTTTAACGACAACACATTTAACGATTCATGCAAACAGTGGCGCGTACAGTGCTGAATATAGTGCGCTATGCAAGGACTTTTATTTGAAAATGTGACGCATACCAGCCATTAATAGTCCGTCATCACTTTACTCTAAAAGGTCGTATTTGCTATTCACTGATGCTCGCTTGTAGACCATCTTCGCTTACTAATAATGTATAAGAGTGTCCATATGAGGCATGACAAATGGCAACTGATTCATCAACACGCTTACCTTCATCATTCAGTCGAGAGACTTTAATATCATCTGCGCAGTCATCAGTGTGATACCACGTACTTAATTGATTTTGATATAGGTTAACTATTTGATTCTCTATTTTTAAGCGAATGTTTTCGGTGGCAAGAAAGCGGACGGCAAAAAAGCCCTCTTTGTTACTTTGAGTCTGTTTTATGAGCGTTAAACGCAGCTTTTCTCCACTTTGCCAGGCGACAAAATGGTAAGGCTGGTCGTTGTCCACTTGATACATTTGCTCTGCGAAGTTGCTCGCTTCACTGTGATCTTCTACATAAAATGAAATATGGCGTCGTTCATTGTGAAGGTGTGTTATATCAACAGGTAATGAACCTGATGCGAGCGTGTCTACATAATATTGCGCATCACTGACTTCTCTTGCGTTACCAAACAGGTCGGTATTTGCCATGGAGTAGTCAACCTCTAAGGCGGTGGTGTTTATCAGTGTATACTTGTTCTCATATATCTGGTTGCCAAAATCATGACTTTCCTCGACTTCTAACTCATCACACCCTACAAGCAGCGTTGTTGCAAAGAGTAAAAATAGCGCATTTTTCATTGTTTATCCTTTTACTAATGAAGCTGCCGTATGGTATCAATTCGCAAAAATGCTTAATTATTTTGAGGGATTAAACCGGTTGCGACCTGTGTTAAACATTGCTGATTTACGACTGCATGGATGCAGAGCAATGCAGGAGCAATTGCCGAGAACAACTAAATAACGAAACCTTTGCCTTGTTTTCAACGAGGTTTTATCGCCCCAAAATAGCGCACTTAATTAAGCGAATTGGTATGGCATATTGATGCGTTGAATGTACCTCTATTTTGCACTTAATTGCACGGGAGGTTGCAGCTGCATTACTTCATCAAGTTGAATTTGTTGAACATGCTCAAGCTCAAGCAAGGCGTCTAAGACTGCTTTTGTGTGCTGTTTTTCTATTTCAGCACTGCAAAAATCTATGATACTAAAACGGCGTTTTATCAATAAGCCATCGATATCAGGTAAAGGGTCTTTGGTTTCTATTAGCACGCGTGTGGCAGGGCAGGGGTCGGCATACCCAGAGCGCATTAATTTGTTTAAGTTAAATAAATTATCGTCGAGTTTACCAAGCTCTACGGCGGTTTTAGCGCTATGCGGAATAAATAATGACTCACCAAAGCGGTTTGTTTTAATCTCGCCATCTGCTTTAATTGGGGTGACTTGATTATTGTCGAAGCTGACAATATCTCCGGTAAGTAACGTATATTGACTCATTGTGTTCCCTCGCAATGTGTTGTCTTTTTCTGATCATAGCAAAATGGTGTGTTTTACCAAGCCCTGATATAGTAATAAGGCCTTAAATTTTATGCGAGTATTTTATGTTACGACTCACAATCGCTTTATCAGCTCTATTATTTTCTCAATTAAGCGTCGCTGCAATGAGCCCTGTCGGGCTTTGGAAAACCATTGACGAAGAAACCAATGAAGCTAAATCTTTGGTACGCATTCGTGAGCAAAACGGTGTACTTATTGGTGAAGTTGAAAAAATTCTTAACCCAGCCAAACAAGATGCAATATGTGATGCATGTAAAGGCGATAAAAAAAATAAGCCAATTTTGGGAATGGCCATTATCGATGGCGCGAAAGAAGCGGGCGATGGCAGTTGGCAAGACGGTGAAATTCTTGACCCTAATAATGGCAAAACCTACACCTTAAAGCTCACCCCTAAAGAACAGGGAAAAGTGCTTGAAGTACGCGGTTATATCGCCTTTTTCTACCGCAACCAATACTGGCAGCGTGTTGAATAGCCTGACATTAAAACGCCAAGCATTGCTTGGCGTTTTAATAAATGGGTTATGCAGCAATTCACTTAATTAGGGAGTGAATATTACAGGGTTTCGCTGTATTCAGTCATCACCTGCTCAACCCAATTAGCAATACGTTCATCGCTGAGTTCATATTGGCTGTCTTCATCAAGTGCCAATCCAACAAAGTGTTTACCCTCATTTGTGAGAGCTTTTGACGCTTCAAATTCATAGCTTTCATCGTTAGGCCATAGACCTAAGAAGGTAATATCTTGATGGCAAATTTCGTCGTGTAGCATACCCAAAGCATCTTGAAACCACTGGCCATAACCTTGCTGATCGCCCATGCCAAAAAGGGCCACGGTTTTACCGTTTAGATTCACCTCTTTGATGTCGTCCCAAATTGATTCCCAATCTTCTTGTAACTCACCAAAGTCCCACGTTGAAATGCCGAAGATAACGAAATCGAATTGTTCTGCATTTTTTAATGGCTCATCTTTGATATTGTGTAAGCTGACAACATCTTGCCCGATAATATCGCGAATTTTCTCTGCCGCTATTTCTGTATAGCAAGTAGTAGAACCATAAAATAAACCAATCTGCATCGTATTTATCACCGTCTATTTGCTTGATATGATAGTTACTCAAGCTGCTTTTAGTATCTATCTTCCTGTAGTTTGATACTATTTTACCGTAAGGCTTTTTTAATTGATACCTTGATAAGGATGACAATACGCGTGGCTGAAAATAATTTCACAGCTGAAAAAGTAGCAATAACGTCAAACAGTGCCGAACATTTAGAGTTGTTTTTAGATATTTTGTACCTTGAGCAAGGGGTCAGTGAAAACACATTGATGGCATATCGCAGCGATCTTGATAAGTTTTGCCAGTTTTTAAAAGACAAAGATCTACTGGCTGTCAGCAGTGAAGATATTGAAGCTTACTTGGCATACCGAGTTGATTTAGGGCTTAAATCACGCAGCACTGCGCGCAGCATCAGTGCGCTTAAACGTTTTTACCAATACTTTGTACGTGAAAAAGCCATTGCTGATTCGCCAATGCTGAATATTGCACAGCCAAAAGCAGGGCAGTCATTACCCAAAACTCTCTCTGAGGCAGAGGTTGAAGCGCTACTCGCTGCGCCTAATATTGAAGAGCCTATGGGGCTGCGCGATAAAGCAATGTTGGAGCTTTTATACGCAACGGGTCTGCGCGTTACTGAGCTGGTAGGGCTTAGGATGGAGCAAATTAACTTGCGCCAAGCAGTTGTGTTTGTCAAAGGTAAGGGAAATAAAGAGCGTTTAGTGCCGCTTGGTGAAGAAGCGATGTATTGGCTTGAGCGCTTTTTAAAAGTTGGCCGCGCGCAGATGATCAAGCATGCGACTGACTTTGTGTTCCCATCTAAGAGAGGGATTGGCATGACGCGACAAACTTTTTGGCATCGTATCAAACACTATGCTATTTTGGCATCAGTTGAATCGCCGTTATCACCGCATACGCTTCGACATGCGTTTGCAACGCATTTGCTGAATCATGGGGCTGATCTTCGTGTCGTGCAAATGATGTTAGGTCACAGTGACTTATCAACAACACAGATTTATACCCATGTAGCGAATGAGAGATTGAAGTCGGTACACGAGCAACATCATCCACGTGCTTAGTGCAAGATTTTTAAAGATGTACCGGTCTATATAATAAATGATCAGGATATAGGATAGTTATGAAAAAGTTAGTTTTAGCCACGGCACTGCTTGGTACGAGTTTAAGTGTGTTTGCAAATGGTGTGTCGACCACCGACGCTGTAGATGCGCCAATTATTGCTAAATTTGCTGAGTTAGGTGTTACGGTTAAAAAAGTAAACCCAAGCCCTGTTGCTGGCCTTAAAGAGCTAATTACTGACAAGGGGGTACTTTACGCAAGCCCTGACGGTCAATTTTTAATGCAAGGTACACTGATTGATCTTCAAAATCGTGTCAATCTCACTGAGCACGCATTAAGTGATGTACGTAAGGCGGGTGTGGCTGAATACGAAGATTCAATGATTGTTTATAAAGCAAAAAATGAAAAACATTCAATTACTGTATTCACCGATATTACATGCGGTTACTGTCGTAAATTACACCGCGAATTAGACGATTTCTTAGAAGCGGGCATCACCGTAAAATACCTAGCTTTCCCTCGCGGCGGTTTACGCGGTAAAGGTTACGAAGACTTAATGAATGTGTGGTGTGCAAAAGACCCAGCAGAAGCTCTAACTGAAGCCAAAGCCGGTGCAGAGGTTGCCAAGGTAGAAGGATGCAGTGCCCCTATTGCTGAGCATTATCAGTTAGGCCAAAGCTTTGGTATGTCGGGTACACCTGCAATTATTTTAGAAGATGGAACGATGATCCCAGGTTATCAATCAGCAGCACAAATTAGCCAAGCGCTTGATGCCTTACCAAAAACATCTTCATAATCTTTTTATAAATAGGCCTGCCTTAAGTAGGCCTTTTATTCGCTTTAAGCTAACTAAAGTAATACTTCCAACATGGAAAAAATAATCCAAGTTCGTCCCCGTGTCGATGACTCATACCTTCCTCAACACTTACATCCCGTTATTAAGCAAGTTTATGCCTCGCGCCAGGTAAAAGATGCCAATGAATTAGATAACAGTGCAGCGACCCTGCATGACTTTAAATTATTTAAAGACATAGACAAAGCCGTATTATTACTGCAACAGGCACTCGCAGATCAACAGCGAGTATTAATTGTCGGTGACTTCGACGCCGATGGTGCAACCAGTACGGCCACTTTAATGCAAGGCTTGGCCATGTTTGGGTTTAACAACCTTGACTATTTAGTGCCTGATAGGTTTAGCCTTGGTTATGGCTTAAGCCCCGCACTGGCGGCGCAAATTGTTGAAATGAAGCCTGAGCTGGTTATTACAGTGGATAATGGTATTTCGTGCATTGATGGCATTACGATTGTGAAGCGCGCCGGTATTAAGGTACTGGTTACAGATCATCATTTACAAGGGGATACGCTGCCTAATGCAGATGCTATCGTGAACCCTAACCGCCATGATTGTCAGTTCCCATCTAAATCGATTGCCGGTGTAGGCGTGGCATTTTATTTATTAATTGCGCTGCGCAGCCACTTACGCGAACAAGGGGCCTTTGAGCATAGTCCAATGCCAAACCTTGCTGAGTTACTTGATATTGTCGCCCTTGGTACGGTGGCTGATGTCGTTGCGCTTGATGCTAATAATCGTACGTTGGTTCACCAAGGATTAGCACGTATTCGCAGTGGTAAAACTCGTCCGGGAATAAGCGCTTTAATTGAAGTGGCTAATCGAAATGCGGCACGTTTAAGTGCCAGTGACTTTGGCTTTTCATTGGCTCCTCGCTTAAACGCTGCAGGGCGTTTAGATGACATGAGCTTAGGCATCGCGTGCTTGTTATCAAACGACATAAATCAAGCTCGCCGTATTGCCAGTGAACTCGACAGCCTTAATCATGAGCGCCGCGAAATAGAGCAGGGCATGCAGGTTGAGGCGCAGGCCGTGCTCGATCGCCTTGCCTTTAAAACCGACGCTATCCCCGATGCGATTTGCTTGTATCAAGCTGACTGGCATCAAGGGGTAATTGGTATATTAGCGGGGCGTTTAAAAGAGAAATATCACCGGCCTACGATTATTTTTGCCGCGGGCGATAACGGTGAAATAAAAGGCTCATGTCGTTCAATTGAAGGTCTGCATATGCGTGACTTACTTGAACGAGTGAATACTCTACACCCACACTTAATCAGTAAGTTTGGGGGGCATGCAATGGCAGCCGGCTTGAGCATTAATGAGCAGAGTTTTCCCGAGTTTAAAGCTGTGTTTGAGCGTATGGTCACCGACACACTGACCGATGAGCATAAACAAAGTATTTTGTTGACCGACGGCGAGTTGCCAAATGAGTGTTTTTCGATGGAGTTTGCCAACCTGTTAAAAAATGCAGGGCCATGGGGACAGCAATTTCCCGAGCCGGTATTCGAGCACCTATTCGAGATTATTCAACAACGTATTGTAGGTGAAAAGCACTTAAAACTCGTGTTAAAGCATCAATCTGGACGTTTGGTTGATGGTATTGCATTTGGTGTCGATGTGCGTGCCTGGCCCGATACCGAAGCACGCTATGTTAAAGCTGCCTACCAACTCGATATAAATGAATTCCGTGGCAAATTCTCGTTACAACTGATTATTCGAGAGCTACAAAAAGCGACATAAAAATATCGCTATAATCGACATAAAAGGCTAATAAAACGCTCGGTTTTTTGTTAAAATCGGGCGTTTTTAATATTTGTAGATATTTTACCGTAATTCATCTTGAGAGCTGTGCGCGGTAAATCAGCCATTTTGGAGTAATGTACATGTTTGAAGTGAATCCTGTGATTAATCAAATCAAGGAAATTCGCGAACGTACTGAACTGCTTCGGGGGTACCTTTGACTACCCTCTTAAAAAAGAGCGGTTAGAAGAAGTTAACGCAGAACTTGAAGATTCAGCAGTGTGGAATGAGCCTGAGCGTGCTCAAGCCCTTGGCCGTGAAAAGTCGGCATTAGAAGCTATCGTTGAGACCATTGATAATTTAGTGGCCGGTACTGAAGATGTTGAAGGCTTAGTTGAACTTGCTGTTGAAGCCGAAGATGAGGAAACCTTTGCTGAAGCCGAAGCTGAATTAGCCGATTTAAATGCGCAACTAGAAAAGCTTGAGTTCCGTCGTATGTTCTCAGGTGCCCATGACCAAAACGACGCGTACTTAGATTTACAATCGGGTTCTGGCGGTACTGAAGCGCAAGACTGGTGTAATATGCTACTGCGCATGTATTTACGTTGGGGTGAAGCGAAAGGCTTTAAAGTTGAGCTTGTTGAAGCAACCGACGGTGATGTGGCTGGTATTAAAGGGGCGACAGTTCGCTTTGTTGGCGAATATGCATATGGCTGGTTACGAACTGAAACGGGTGTGCACCGTTTAGTGCGTAAAAGCCCGTTTGATTCAAGCGGTCGTCGTCATACCTCGTTTGCGTCTGCTTTCGTGTACCCAGAAATTGACGATAATATTGAAATTGATATTAACCCCGCCGACTTACGTATTGACGTATATCGCGCGTCGGGTGCGGGTGGTCAGCACGTAAATACCACCGAATCAGCAGTACGTATTACGCATTTACCAACCAATACGGTTGTGCAGTGCCAAAATGAGCGTTCGCAGCATAAAAATAAAGACCAAGCAATGAAGCAGTTAAAAGCGAAATTGTTTGAGCTTGAGTTGCAAAAACAAAATGCCGAGAAGCAAAGCCAAGAAGATGCAAAATCAGACATTGGCTGGGGAAGTCAAATTCGTTCATACGTGCTTGATGACTCGCGCATTAAAGACTTACGAACGGGCGTTGAAAACCGCAATACTCAAGCGGTTCTTGACGGCGATTTAGATAAATTTATTGAAGCCAGCCTTAAATCTGGCCTATAACCACCAAGCTAAAAAAGAGCTAAAAAATGACTGATCAAATCCAAGACGAAAATAAGTTAATCGCTGAGCGTCGCGGCAAATTAGACGCTATTCGCGAAAATTGCCCAGCCAACGGTCATCCAAACCAATTCCGTCGTGAACATTACACGGCTGATTTGCAAGCTGAGTTTGGTGATAAATCGAAAGAAGAATTAGTTGCTGAGCAACATGTAGTTTCAGTAGCAGGTCGTATCCTTGCTAAACGTGGTCCTTTCCTTGCGTTACAAGACATGAAAGGTCAAATTCAAGCATACGCATCAAAAGACGTACAAAAAGAATTAAAAGCAAAATATGGCCAACTTGATATCGGTGACATCATCGGTGTTAAAGGTGCGCTAAATAAATCAGGCAAAGGCGATTTATACGTCGAAATGACTGAGTATGAGCTACTGACTAAGTCACTGCGTCCATTACCAGAAAAATTTCATGGTCTATCAGACCAAGAAACAAAATACCGTCAACGTTATGTTGATTTAATCACCAATGAAGCGACGCGTGAGACATTCCGTATTCGTTCAAAAGTGGTAGAAGGTATTCGTCGTTTCTTAGCAGACCGTGATTTCATGGAAGTTGAAACGCCTATGCTACAGGTTATCCCTGGTGGTGCGTCTGCACGCCCATTCGTAACGCATCACAATGCACTTGATATCGATATGTATTTACGTATTGCGCCAGAGCTTTACTTAAAACGTTTAGTTGTGGGTGGCTTTGAGCGTGTATTCGAAATCAACCGTAACTTCCGTAACGAAGGTTTATCGACGCGTCATAATCCAGAATTCACGATGATTGAGTTCTACCAAGCATACGCTGATTACATCGACTTAATGAACATCACTGAAGATATGCTACGTACAGTTGCAACAGACGTACTAGGTTCACCAATCGTTGTTAACACAACGAAAAACGAGCATGGCGACGTAGTTGACTCTGTAGAGTATGACTTTGGTAAGCCTTTCGCACGTTTAACAATGAGCGAAGCTATCCTTAAGTACAACCCTGACTTTGATGCGGCTGTATTTAATGACCCAGAAAATCATTTTGAAGAGCTTAAAGCGTATGCGAAGCAAGTTCACGTTAAAGTACCTGAAAACTGTGTATGGGGCCCAGGTAAGTTCTTGTGTGAAATCTTCGAAGAGACTGCAGAGCATAAGTTAATTCAACCTACATTTATTACGGCATACCCTTGGGAAGTGTCGCCACTGGCTCGTCGTAACGATGAAAACCCATTTGTTACTGACCGTTTTGAGTTCTTTGTAGGGGGTCGTGAGCTTGCAAATGGTTTCTCTGAGCTAAATGATGCACAAGACCAAGCTGAACGTTTCTCTCGTCAAGTTGAAGAGAAAGACGCGGGTGATGATGAAGCAATGCACTACGACGAAGACTACATTCGTGCATTAGAGTACGGCTTACCGCCAACAGCAGGCGAGGGCATTGGTATTGACCGTTTGGTGATGTTATTTACAGACTCATCAACGATTAAAGACGTCATTTTATTCCCTCATATGCGTCCGCAAGCTGATTAATCAGTACTAATCAGTACTAAGACTCTAATAAACGCCGCTTTTTAGCGGCGTTTTTATTATCGGAAATTTCTGATTTTAAACGTTGAGTTCTGTAACTACTGATTTGTAATTAATTGATAAAAAAGAAATACTGAATTAAGTCTGCGTTGTTGTTGTAGTAAAAATGTTAAACATCGCCTTTTGTTCGTAATTACAGTGGTGTTTTTTTAGAACGAGTATGAGAACATTGTACAAATGTCGTTCAACGTATTAGTGGACTTAATTATAATGACAAAAAAGCCTGTGCAGTTGCAGACAGACACCAGTAAAAGCGATGAGCAACGTGAAGCTTTTTATCGTGCCTGCATCGCCGAGTTTCAACAACTAGGCTATCAGGATCAATATTTAGCAGAAATAACCGATGAGCATATCCCATTAACGGGCATCGATTCGTTCAGACAAAAAGCAAAACCGGTCAAAGGCTGAGCAAAAGTTTGTTGTTTTTACCCGTAGTGGACAATCTATAACCATCTGTGCGATTTTCCTTGAAAAGTGTTTGACATATTTTCTGAAATCTTTATTATACGCCCCACAAGACGGAGAGGTGGCCGAGTGGCCGAAGGCGCTCCCCTGCTAAGGGAGTATAGGGTTTGTAGCTCTATCGAGGGTTCGAATCCCTCCTTCTCCACCATTTTTTAAATGGTTATCTTGTAAAGTAAAGAATGGGCGCATAGCTCAGCTGGATAGAGTACCTGGCTACGAACCAGGCGGTCGGAGGTTCGAATCCTCCTGCGCCCACCATCCTTTACTAACATCAAAATGTGGGCGCATAGCTCAGCTGGATAGAGTACCTGGCTACGAACCAGGCGGTCGGAGGTTCGAATCCTCCTGCGCCCACCACTTTTGAAAAGTCTTAGTGAGACTTAAACTAACTAGAATAGAATGTGGGCGCATAGCTCAGCTGGATAGAGTACCTGGCTACGAACCAGGCGGTCGGAGGTTCGAATCCTCCTGCGCCCACCACTTTCTATACATTCATACAGCAATGTAAGAAAGCATAAACCGACAAACTGTCGGTTTTTTTGTGTTTAAACGACACCGTCATTGCAAGACGTAAATAAGCAGAACTATTGCGGACGCGTAGCTCAGCTGGATAGAGTACCTGGCTACGAACCAGGCGGTCGGAGGTTCGAATCCTCCCGCGTCCGCCACTTTCACTCTGAAAGTGACATAAACCGACGAAAGTCGGTTTTTTTGTGCCCGAAATCCGCAGCCGCGGTATTACAGTATATTTATTCTTCTTAACAATATGCAGCTTCACCTTTTAATCAATATTGACCTATTATACCAATCCGCAAAAATACTTAATCATTTTGAGTGATCAAACCAGTCGCTACCTGCATTAAAAATTTCTGATTTAGAACAACTAAATAACTAAATTTTTGCCTTGTTATCAACGCGGTTTTATTGCCTCAAAATAGACCACTTAATTAAGCGGAATGGTATTATTTACATTTAGCATGTAAAGGGTACAATTTGCTAATACAATAATAATTAAATTAATTTCCTTTGCGTTTACTCCACTTTTTATATATCTGTTGCTTTGCTGTTTTTTCTGTTGCTGCGCAAAGTGAGTCAACGGCGGCTCGTTCAATACAATTAAGCTCACAGCAGATCCAAGCTCTCAATTTTGAGTTTCTTCCTAAAGACGACTGGCAATTTAGTACCTTTAGAGAGTCTGTGTTTAATTCATCGGTGTTGGTGTTAGAGGTGGGTGATAAGCAGGCTCCTCCGCTATTATTAGTGCATGGATTGGGCGTATTGGGTATGCAAGACTGGTTTAGTATTATTCCTGAGCTTAGTAAAAACTACTATATAGTTGCTATTGATTTGCCAGGGTTTGCGCATTCACAAAGCCCTGATGGTCGATACTCACCACGCAATTATGCGAAAGTTTTGGCTGAGGTTGTCGATTATTACATGACAAAACCTCCCTCGGTTGTCGGCCATTCTATGGGGGGCGCTGTGAGTTTATATTTTGCTGGTAAGTATTCTGAAAAGCTCAATAAATTGGTGTTGGTCGATGCTGCAGGTATCCTACATAAAGTCGCCTTTATTAAGCCTATTTCTAATGTGCCTAAACCCAATAGTAAGCTACCCGCATTTATCTCAACGAAATTAGCACAGCTAAACGACTTTACAACAGGGCTTATCGAAGAAGGCGCGATTGACTCTTACCTTAGTGAGTTATTACAGCGCAGCGACGGAGCTTGGAAGCTAGTGATGGGGGATACGCCTAATATGAATGCTGCGCTAAGTTTAGTAGAAGAAAATTTTAGCTATATTGTCGCAAACCTCACAACCGAAACCCATATAATATGGGGGGAAAGCGATGCGATTGCTCCGCTGCGTACCGCAAAAGTATTAAATAGCCAGCTTGCAAACAGTGAATTAGCAGTTTTGCCCGGTGTCGGTCATGTTCCTATGAAACAAACGCCCTTGGCATTTTTGGCCTTGTTAGATAAAGCATTAACAGGTGCTATTCAGGATGTCACATCCGGAAAGGTTACTGATAAACAAATCGCGACCTTTCACTGTGAAGATCAACATAGTCGAGAATTTACGGGACATTATCGTCATATGATTATTGAAGATTGTCACAACGTGCTGCTTAAAGATGTGGTTGCTGAATCAATTCGTATTAAGGATTCATTGGTTAGGCTTGAAAATGTCACACTGGCGGGCGCTGAGCTTGCGTTAAATATTAAGCGCTCCGTGGTTGAGTTAACCAATGTATCAATCGATGCTGAACGAGCGATAAAACTTAACGAAAGCCGTTTTGATGGTGCTGGGGTCATGATTAACGCATCTAAGCATGCTATGAGCGTCGTTGATGATAGTAATATCATTTTTTCGTTAAGTACGATTAATAGCCCGCTTTATCAAGGTTTGGCACATGATGCCATCGAAGCAGAAAAAGGAATTGTCGATGCACGTTTTAAATCGAGTCGCACTCACTAAACTCGTAACTTGCTCTGTATTAAGTATCGCTTTATTAAGTGGATGTAAGTCAACAAAATCAGAGCATCAACAATATACTGAGCTGCAACGTAGTTTTAGTTATGAAGCCTACTCGGGTGTATCTGATACCAGTGTAGATACCATTGCTTATGGTTATAAGACTCTACAAAAAGAGCGATTAAAACAGGTTGGCGAAATTGAACCAACACTGACCCATGCTATGATGAGCTATATTCTTAGCATGGGATTAAGCAATGACTTTGCCATCGCCGAGAGCGATCTAGCGCTAGCAAAAGCCACTGATATACGGGGAAAGTATTTAGCTTATAGTGCTCAGTAACTGGCATTTTATAATAAAGGTTGGCGAAAAATGGCGAAGCAGAAAGCCGATTTCATTCGTACCGACCCACTTTTTAAAACGGTTAGTCAAAGTTACCCGAAAGAGCAGCTGATTTCATATCTGATCATAGGTAGTGTTGCTGTTCGTGATGGTGACTTGGCAACGGTGCAAAATATGTTTTATGTGATTGGTGAGCAAATTGAGAAGCCGTGGTTGCCCAGTTTAGCGAAGGCGATCACTGTGACACTAAACGGTTCCATGCTTGAATCACTGATTATGCTAAAAGATATCAGTACTGATCCGTCTTTAAATGCGTATGAACAAGAGAAAATTTCTGAACTAATAGGAATTGTTGGCAGTAAGTTAAGTGATAAGAACAAGCGCCAGCAAATAACTCGCATTACTGACGACTTTTTCCTCGACCGCATCAAAGATAACAGTGTATCGCTTTACCGTGACCTAATCACTAACTTGCAAAAGTACACAGAGCAGGTTCTCTAAAAGAGTAAACTGACGTTGAATCTAAGCGTACGTGGCTCTATGGGGTGGTAGTGATTATCTTCTACTCCCTCTGCGGGCTCAGTCGGTAAGCGTGATGCATAATAGTAATCGATATCATGATCACTGCTATCGAATAGATTAAGTAGCTCTAAGCCGACTTTCCAGTGAGTATGTTGGTAACTAACTAAACCGTTAACGACGGTCAAAGGCTCTGAACGTTGACTGCCATCATCATTGAGCATGCGTTTACCTATATGGCGAAGACGCAACGATGTTTGCCATTGCTCTGTTATGTGCCAGTTTACCCCAGCACTGGCAACTACTGGCACAGCCCCTTCAATGCGGTCGTTCTGGCTATCTATGTCTAGGCGTGAATGTGTAAACGATGCTTCAGCATCAAGGCTAAGTGTCTCGGCTAGCCAATAGTAAGCGCTTAGTTCTAATCCGTAACGTGTTGATGCATCACTGGCTTCAGTATTGCCTGCATCACCAACAAAGAGGAGTTCTGAGTCAAGTGAAAGCCACCACAGTGCCGCTGAAAAGTTAAAGTGCTTTTCATCAAAGTAGCGCATGCCCAACTCAGCACCATTACTTTTAACCAGCAAATCAACGGTATCCGTGGCTGCAAGGGTTACAGGGTCTTGTTGAATTGTTGCGCCGCGTGCATCGTTAGAATGAAACGATTGCCCCCAGTTGGCATAACCCGCTACGTTCTCGTTGAATAAATAAGTTAGGCTTGCTTTGAAACCGAGTAAATCGTCATTTGCATCGCCTGAATTTAAGTGATTATCGCTGTTAACGCTCGCATCAATATAGTCATAGCGTACGCCTACAGTGGCCTCTAATTGAGGGCTCATAGTAAGTTGGGTTTGCCAATAAGCAGCATAACTTGTTTCGTCAACACGGTCTTCACGTACGGTTGATAAGTAATTTCTCGACTGTGTGTTATACAGTCCTACGTTATCAATGTTATCGTTACGAAGTTCAACACCTACATCATGATTCAGTAAAATAGAGCCTAAAACATCCGAAAATTGATAACTGATTGCCCCGCCAGACACCGTACGATTATCACGTTGATTAAATTGGTCGCCATTAACAGGATCATTAAGAAAATACGAGAAATTAGAATACAAGTTCATTTTATAATCAATTACATAGGCATTAGCTGTGAGGTGTTCGTTTTGCCAATTAGCCGATAAGCTATAGCGACTAGAGCTGCCACCTAATGTGGTGTCCAAAGAGCCCAGCGATGAAATGATACCTTGATCAACGGCGCGTTGCGGAATTTGGTCAGCCGAATTCCACGTATTATCATATGCCATAGCACTGATGGATAGGTTACCGTGCTTAGACTCATTAACGAAACGAAGGAGGGCGTTCTTTTTATTTACACTTTCTTTAATGTCTTGCCATGGCCCGTCGTAACCTTGCCATTCTGTGGCGCCAATAAGTTTGCTATTACCAAGTGGAATGCTGCCTAAAGCAACCGCGCGTAAATAGTTATCCTCACCAATAGTGAAATCTAACTGTTGATGCTTTGGGTTATCTGTCAGGTGAAAGTAGGCGCTGCCCGCAGTTGAAAAGTCACCTTGCTTGGCATCGTAACTGCCTTTTTGATAACTGACTGTGGCAATCGTTTCGGGAATAATAAAGTTCAAGTCTGTATAGCCTTGCCCATGTCCATGGCTGCGCATATTGATTGGCATACCATCAATATTGGTTGAAAAGTCTGTACCATGGTCAAGGTTAAAACCACGAATAAAGTATTGATTTGCTTTACCTGAACCACTGTGTTGAGTAACGGCCATACCGGGGATTAACTCAAGTAGCTCTGTGCTTCTGAGCATGGGTCTATTTTCAATCTCACCTTGGCCAATAATGCCACTTGAGGCGCTGATTGATTCACCGATTAAGCCAGTGCGGTGGCCATATACGGTAATTTTTTCAATATTAGCAAATGCGCCACCAGAACAGCTTAGACAGCCCGCAATAAAGCATAACTTTTTCATTTTATAAATCCCTTTTCTATTTGGTATTAAAAGTATATACGCGTAAGTCATTTTTTTGGATGCAGAATAGATGAATCGTAATAAAGCTGAGTTAATTTGCTTCATGGGAAATTTGTGTTAAATTTAATAAAATATTCCAAAAATAAAAATAAGTGGGAATTTTATTTTATGCACACCATGCGTTTACGCTCTCTCAATTTTACGCTGTGTAGTAGCCTTTTGCTGTTAGTTGGCTGTCACGCGAATAACCCCGTGGACACAATGACTGACGAGCAGTTTTTTGCCGAAGTGATGATGGCACCTGCAATCATGCCACGTGATTTAAATAATACCGGTTGTTTAAGTCTCGCTAATAATGGAACTGGAAAAGGCTATAAAAGTGCTGACCAAGTGGCTTATCAGCAACCTGATTGGCAGTCTCGAATTGCCGCGGATTGGCAATATTTTTCTCCGTCTCAACAGCAAGGAAAATTGCTTGTTATTGATTATCAGGTAAGAGGTGGGGCACTTGCTTACCGTTACTTAAGTGATGGCACGCACAATGAGCTTTATGAGCCGTGGAGCTCATCAAAGATTCAAGCCTTCACAGGTGCTGTCGCTACCGTGAGAAAAGAGCAGCCTAAATTAGGTGCGCACGCACTGGCTGGTGATACTCTCTTGGCTGATTTAATTAGTAGCGTAAATAGCTATGAGCCATTTGGAAAAGCGGATGGCAATTCAAATGCAATCGCGAGTTATTTTATTAATGTTGCTGGGCGCAATACATTACAAAGCTTCTTTTATAATGACTGGTTAAAGCTCAAAACCCCTGGTTTATTATTTAATGGTGCCTATGGCGGTGAGCAGTTTATGCCATCTGATGAATATTGGCATGACCCTGCACACCCAGAACATGATGCAAAGATCAGCCATTACAAAGCAAATCGTGATGATCCTGGTTATTTAAGTTACCGTTGTGATAACTGCGGTTTAACGGGTAATAAGGCAATGACTACCTTGGCACAAGCTGAATGGTTAAAACGCCTTGTTAGTCACGACCGTGAACCCAGTACCCGTATGCCGTATTTGCAAAGTAGCGATATTGATGTACTCCTTAATGGCACGGGTCATAGTGACCAACAGTTTGAAGTAGGTGGTATGATGATTGGCATCAGTCATCTTGTGACTAATGCACTTGCAAAAGCGATTGCACCCAATGATACACGCTCGGCAAAAGAAGTACTTGATACCGCGACAAATGGGCAGTGGCGAGTGTGGCAAAAAATCGGCTGGGGCCCAAGTGAAACTCGCTCTGCGACCGAAACGGTTATGCTCGCACATGTATGCTTGGGGCAAATTAATGGCGGTCGCGAGTTTACCTTGAGTATTCAGCAAGCAACCCCTGGTGCAGAGGAAGCCCACTTGCCAAAAGTCGGCAAGCTAATGCAGCAAAATTTGCAGGCAGCTTTTACAAAACTATTAGATTCACGCGCTCAATAAGTATTAAGGAACACACATGCGTCGTTCAATTATCGCTTTATCAATTAGCCTAGGTGTTGCCTTTAGCTCACCTATGCATGCCGAAGGGTGGCAGTCAGATGTGATAGCCGTCACTCAGTCACAGTTGTCACCTAGTTATTGGTTGCAGCAAGGCGCATCAGCAAAAATGCTCATGACAAATGCGCAAATTCAGGCGTTTAACGATAAGTTAATCAAAGAAAATAAGTACATTGTTGATCCACTGTCATTTCAAAAATCACTGTCTAAAGCCGAACTCACTAGCTTAATTAATCAAGCCAGCTCAGTGCCAAAAAGCCCGCGTTTTTTTACTGACGGACGTCAATTAACAGCGAAAGATTTTGCTAAATATCAGGCAAATTTAAATATTAATAAGGTCGCGAGTACTAACTTAGTTCGCTTTGGTGTGGTGGTGAAACGTACGTCATTACGGACCTTTCCAACGTGGGATCGGGTGCTCAACAGTGGCTTAGATCACGACCTAGATCGCTTTCAAGAAAGTGGCATGTTTCCGGGAGAGACTGTCGCTGTCTTGCATCAAAGCGCGGATAAAAAGTGGCTTTTAGTGCGTGCTTATAACTATTTAGCGTGGACGCCCGCTGAGGATATTGCTTTTGCCGATGCTGATAAAATTAAAGCGTACCGTGACCAAGAAAACTTTTTAGTCATCACTGGCGCTAAAGTGCACACTGCTTATGTGCCTAATGATGATGCACGCTCAGAAGTTCAGCTTGATATGGGGGTGCGTTTACCCCTTGTTGATAACGAGCAAGTTCCTTACTTACTGAATGGGCAAAATACCTATGCCAGCCATATTGTGCAATTACCAACGCGCGATGAAAATGGCCAATTAGCCATAAAGCCAGCAATGATCAGTAAAACCGCAGATGTAAATATCGGTTACCTCGCCTACACCGAACAAAACCTGATTAAGCAAGGCTTTAAGTTTTTAGGTGAGCGGTATGGGTGGGGGCACGATTACAATGGCCGAGATTGCACTGGTTTTGTGGGGGAAATTTATAAAAGTTTTGGTTTACTCATGCCACGTAACTCCGGTCAGCAAGGGAGCAGTGAGTACGGTAAAAATAGCCGCTTTGATAAAAATGCCAATGAAGCGTCTAAATTATCCGTTGTTAAGAATATGGCAATTGGTGATTTAATTTATATTCCAGGTCATGTGATGATGTATTTAGGTGAACACCAAGGTGAGCCGTACGTAATTCACGACGTGAAAGGGCTTGGCTACAACAAAGGCGATGGTAGTTTTTACAGCAGTGCTCTAAATGGGGTATCGGTTACTCCATTATTGCCGTTAAGACTCTCGCAAGAAACAAGCTATTTAGACCGTGTGTACAACATTAAACGTATTCGCTAGAGGCCTGTATGAAAATTAAAGCAATTCGTTTTGCAAAGCTCAAAGTGCCATTAGTGACCCCATTCAAAACGGCGTTGAGAGAAGTTAGTTTTATAGAAGATTTAGTGGTGATCATCGAGACTCACTGCGGCCAGATTGGTTATGGTTCAGCAGCATCAACCCCAGTTATTACAGGGGATACTCACCAAGGCATGATAAGCGTTATTAAGCAGTTTATTGCGCCGAAATTATTGGGCCTCGAAATAGAAAATATTAATCAGCTCACCCATATTATACAAACGACAGTAGTCGGTAATAGTAGCGCAAAAGCGGCGCTAGAAATTGCTGTTTATGATTTATGGGGCAAGCTTTATAAAGCGCCATTGTATAAATTACTCGGTGGCGGGCAATCAAAGCTTAAAACAGATATCACTATCAGTGTTGATAATATCGATAAGATGCTCAGCGACTGCCAGCTCGCAGTTGATCAAGGTTTCGATGTATTAAAAGTTAAAATCGGCAATAACCTGAATCAAGACATTGAGCGTGTTAAAGCAATTTATGCGGGCTTTGCAAGCAAAGCACTCTTGCGTCTTGATGTTAATCAAGGCTGGAGTGCTAAGCAAACAGTGCAGGCCTTACAGCAACTAGAACACGCCGGAGTCGTGCTTGAGCTTGTAGAGCAGCCTGTTAAAAGTAACGACATCCAAGGACTAAAATACATTACTGATCGTGTTAATACACCGATTATGGCCGACGAGAGTGCTTTTTCTCCTCAGCAGGTTATTCAGCTTTTAGAGCTTGGCGCCGTTGATATTATTAATATTAAGCTGATGAAAACCGGTGGGTTGAGCCGTGCGATTGAAATAGCCAATATCACTGCGCAGTATCAAGCGCAGTGTATGATTGGTTGTATGCTTGAGGGCAGTATTGCTGTGGCGGGTGCTGCACATTTAGCATCCGCAAAAGCCCAACAAATTAGTAAAATTGATTTAGACGGTCCAGCCCTTGGCCAGTATGATCCGGTGCAAGGTGGGGTTGAATTTAATGGCCCGCAGATCACGCTTTCGGATGCCCCAGGTCTTGGTATTGAATCAATCAACGGTCTTGAACTGATAACAAATGGAGTGTGGCCAGAATGAAAAAAATCTTTAGTTTTGTTGCAGCAATGAGTTTAACCGCCTGTGCAAGCTCGCAGCAGTACACGCCTGTGATTGATAATACACATCAACAATTAGTTGTGGTTGTAGCCAATGACAGTGACTCAATTGATGCGACGCTTTATCGCTTTGAAAAAAAAGGGCGACAATGGCAACAACAAGGTGATCAACACGCTGTTGTGCTTGGGCGTACTGGGCTTGCTTGGGGTGTTGGCTTACATCCAGCGCAAGCTGGTTTGCAAAAACAAGAGGGGGATGGCAAAGCGCCAGCGGGTATCTTTGAACTAGGTACTGCATTTGGTTACTTAGACACATTACAAACGAATCTTAGCTATCAAGCTATGACTGCTAACGATTACTGCATTGATGTAAAAGGGTCTCCTTTTTACAACCAACTCGTTGATAAGTCAGAAGTGGGAGACGCTGCGGTAAAAAACTCATCTGAATGGATGCGCCGTGATATTTACAGCCAAGACGACTTATATAAAAAGGGGATCGTGGTAAAGCACAATCCTTACAATGTCGATGGGGCGGGCAGTTGTATTTTTATGCATTTATGGCGTGCGCCCAGTAAACCAACGGCAGGATGTACAGCGATGACCGAAACCGATATGGATACCTTATTAGCTTGGCTTGATGAGCGTAAAAAACCATTATTGGTGAGTTTAACTAAGCAGCAATATCAGCAAAAACAAAGTCAGTGGCAATTGCCGGTACTGGAAAATTAAAAATAATAAAATAAAAGTATTTTATTTTTGTGGTAATGGTGGAATAATATATTCCATTAAGGTTTGAGTTAGGATAATAAATGAGTGCAAATTACGCATTACTCGATTGGTTAGTATTCGCAAGTTATGGCGCAATTTTATTGCTCAGTGGCTGGTGGTTTAATCGCAAACGTGCCAACTCAAGCCAAGATTTTTTCTTGGGTGGAAATAGCATGCCGACCTGGATGGTGGCTATTTCTGTTTTGGCGACGTCGCAATCTGCGGCAACCTTTATTGGTGGCCCTGATCAAGGTTATCAAGGTGATTTTTCTTATATCGCAACAAATATAGGGGCGTTTATTGCGGCATTTGTGGTGTCGGCATTTTTAATTCCTAAGTTTTACCAACAAAAAGTGTACACAGTGTATGAGCTGTTAGAAAAGCGTATAGGCCCAAAAGCTAAACGCCGTAGCGGTTTAATGTATTTATTTGGTCGTGTGTTTGCCAGTGGTGCGCGTCTTTATATGGCAGCCATCGCGGTGGCTATGATTTTATATGGCAATATACATGCCGACAGTGTGGTGATAGCGACCTTAGTACTGGCGCTGGCGGGGTTACTTTATACCTTTTTAGGCGGGATCCGCAGCGTTATCTATTCTGATGTTTTACAGAGTGTTGTTTATGTTAGTGCAGCGATCGCGGTTATTTGGTGTTTGCTGAATATTATTCCTGCCGATTTCTCGACCATTATAGCCACCTTAAATGAACCCGCTCCTGGTGCTGACTCGAAACTTGCTTTGTTTAAGTTTGATTTAGACTTTACGCCATCAGGGGTATTCAATATGGCCTCTGTATTAACCGGGTTTGTATTGTTAAATATTGCAGCATTTGGCCTTGATCAAGACATGACACAGCGTTTATTAACCTGTAAGAGTCCAAAAGAAGGCAGTAAGGCATTATTGCTATCGGTGCTGATGGTAATACCGGTTATGGCTATTTTTATCTTCATTGGCATGCTGCTTTATATTGTTTATCAGCAACCAACACTTATGAATAATCAGGCTGGAGAGGCGGTTGTACAAGAGTTTAATGGCGAAAAAATTACTATTTTTATGTATTACGTATTAAATGAAGTACCTGCAGGAATTAAAGGCTTGGTTAGTGTGGGCATAATCGCTGCGGCGATATCAACATTAAATTCGGGGCTGAGCTCAATGTCATCAGTGATAGTGCAAGATTTATATCGCCCGTATCTAGAAAAAGCCAATAAACACGTGAGTGACCACCACTTTGTTACAGCTGGTAGAGTGGGGATGGCAGTAGTTAGTTTAGCGTTGGCGTTGATGGCAATACTTTGCTATTTCTGGCAGCAATACAGTGATATGCCGTTATTAAAGTTTGCCTTAAGCGTTATGGTGTTTTCGTACAGCGGTTTATTGGGTGTTTATTTCACAACGTTATTTACAAAACGCGGCAGTGAAGGTTCTGTGCTCGCTGCATTAATTGTTGGTTTTGTTGTTACGCTATTAATGCAACCCTATATGATTGATTGGTTATTGCCTGAGTCGATGCGCTTTTATTTAGGTTTTACTTGGCAGTTATGTATTGGCACCTTGTTATCAACATTAGTGTGTTGTGTTGGCAAACCCAAAGCAAGTAATGAGGCATTTGCATAAATGACAGTGCGTTATGTTCTAGCCATTGATGGTGGCGGTACTAAAGTTTTAGCTGAACTGACAGAGCAATCCTCACAATTGACGTTTCGCTCACAAGGCGGGCCCGCGTCTATTTCGAATGATCTTGATTTAGCAGTTGAGAATATTGTGAAGGTTGTTCGAGACGTTTGCGAACAAAGTGGTGCAAAGGCCAGTGATATCGTTGCTGTAATGGGCCTCGCCGGAGGTGCATCAACCACATTAGCTGAGCAAGTTAAAGTAATGCTCAAGCTAATTTACGAGATTGAGTTTGCAAGTCTTCGCATAGAGAGTGATGCCATTACATCGCTTTATGGTGCAAATTTGGGGGAACCTTGTGTTGTTGTTGCCCTTGGTACAGGTGCTGTCGGTGCGCGTTTACAATCAAACAACCAAGCTAAATTAGTCGGTGGTTGGGGTTTTACTGTGGATGACTTTGGTGGCGGCGCGCGTATTGGTCTAATGGCTGTACAGTATTTATTAAACGATATAGATTGTTACGATTTACCAAAAAGCCGATTAACGATTCGCTTGAGTGAGCAGCTAGGATGCACTCGTCAAGCAATTAGTCATTGGCTTAAACAAGCCAAACCCGCGGATTATGCACGTTTTAGTCCGCTTGTGTTTAGCTTACAAAACGAATGTAAAGTAGCCAATAAGGTATTAACTGAGCACACGACGTCAGTGGTTGAGTTAATTAATAAAAGTCGCGGTACATCGCCGTTACCCGTAATTTTAATTGGGGGGCTTGCTAAGGTGAGCCAAGACTTATTGCCACTTACATTGCAAAACGAATTATCTCCTTGTAAAGGGGATTCATTAACTGGTGCCGCTATACTAGCGGTAAAGCATTACCATGACATTATTGAAAAAGGACAACGTAATGAGCCCTGAGCACGTCTTTAAGCATCAAAGTGAGTTACTTGAAGAATTAAACGGTATTGTCTCTGAAGGACAAAACCCTGACACTTTGGATATCGATCTGCTCAGCACCACTGAGATCCTCACAAAAATCAATAATGAAGATCACAAGGTTGCAGCAGCCGTTAAGCTGGTTATCCCGCAAATAAGCTTAGCAGTAGATCATATTGTTGAAGCATTTCAACAAGGTGGCAGACTTATTTATATAGGCGCAGGCACTAGCGGCCGTTTAGGTATTCTTGATGCTGTTGAGTGTGCCCCGACCTACAGTGTGAGCGAACAGCAGGTTTTAGGCATTATTGCTGGCGGTGACACCGCGTTTAAAAAAGCTGTTGAGGGTGCCGAAGATAGCACCACACTTGGTGTGGAAGATTTAAAAAATGCGAACCTTACAGGAAAAGATATCGTTGTGGGTATCGCTGCCAGTGGACGTACTCCATACGTGTGTGCTGCAATTGAGTATGCTAAGTCGTTAGGGTGTGTCACGGTGGGCATTACGTGTAACCCTGATTCAGCGGTGATGCGTTTACCGCAAATTGGTATTTGCCCTGTGGTAGGGGCAGAAGCTGTTACAGGCTCAACACGAATGAAGTCGGGTACGGCACAAAAGCTTGTACTTAATATGTTAAGCACTGCCAGTATGATCCGCACCGGTAAAGTGTATAAAAACCTGATGGTTGATGTAAATGCAAGTAACGAAAAGCTCCATGCACGTGCTATTCGTATAGTGATGCAGGCAACTAGTTGCTCACAGCAGCAAGCTGTCGATGCTTTAAAGCAAGCCGAGCAAAGTGCCAAATTAGCTATTTTGATTGTATTAACGGGTAAGCCTGCAGATGAGGCAAAACAGCTGCTTTGCCAAACGAATGGGTTTTTACGTAAAGCGGTGGAGGAATAATGCGTTTTTTAGCCATTTTAATTGTGAGCTGTTTAGCATTACTTGGTTGTAAGGAAACGCCAGTTAATGTGCCAGAAAAAGCACAACCATTACAAGTGGGGGCTGTTAACTATCAAGCCTATGTGCCAGAACTTAAAGGCAAGCGCGTTGGTTTAGTTGTCAATCAAACGTCAGAAATTAATGGTCAACATTTAGTCGACTTTTTACTCGAGAAAGGGGTTGTGGTGCGTAAAATATTTGCCCCGGAACATGGTTTTCGAGGCGATCATGATGCGGGTGCCCATGTAAAAAGTACTGTAGATGCCAAAACGGGCATCGATGTTGTTTCTATATACGGCAGCAATAAAAAACCGAACCCAGAAGCACTGGCTGATCTGGATGTTATTATTTTTGATATCCAAGATGTCGGTGTGCGCTTTTATACATACATCAGTTCAATGCATTATATGATGGAAGCGGCTGCTGAAAATGGTAAAGCATTTATTGTTCTTGATAGACCCAATCCGAACATTGCTTATGTCGATGGGCCAATTTTAGATCCCAAATTCCGTTCGTTCGTGGGTATGCATGAAATTCCCGTTTTACATGGTATGACGGTTGCTGAGCTTGCACAGATGATTAAAGGCGAAGGGTGGATAAATAACGCAGCTGAACTTCAGCTATCAGTGGTACCGGTGGCGAATTATAAGCGCACCATGACTTACGACTTGCCAGTAAAACCAAGCCCTAATTTGCCAAATGCTCAATCTATTCAGCTTTATCCATCATTATGTTTCTTTGAAGCGACACCCATAACCATTGGTCGTGGAACTGATTTTCCGTTCCAAGTCGTCGGCTATTCACCTGTAAAACTAGGAGAGTTTAGTTTTACGCCACGTGCGATTAAAGGGGCATCAATGAACCCTAAATTCAAAGACGTTGAGGTTTTTGGTCAAGATTTACGTGATTCAAACATGCATGGCTTAGATTTAAGTTTATTTATTGCTGCTTATCAACAACTAACCGATTCACAGCAGTTATTTTTTGAACGTGCTGAGTTTATGGATAAGTTAGCGGGCACAGATAAGCTTCGTTTAGCGATTGAGGCGGGACAAACCGAGCAACAAATAAAACAGAGTTGGCAAACTGAGCTTGCAGCATTTAAACGTAAGCGACAGCCCTATTTACTGTATCAATAACAAAACATTTCAAAAAGAGGCACTTGCCTCTTTTTTATTATCACTTTTTGACGGCTGTGGTAAATTTAGGCCCTGAATAATTAAAAGGATGTATTATGAAGGTCTATTTTTGTGCGGCAGTATTTGCCTTACTCTCTGGCTGCTCACAGGCCCCTAGCAAGGCTGCACGTATACTTGACTTAAGCGCCGATAAAAGCGCTGCAGATCAGCTATGGGCGTTAAAACGCGTAACTAAACCTAGCTATCCTAAAGTGGCACAGATGACCAAAAAAGCGGGCTGTGCACGCTTCATTATTACGATTGATCAACACGGGAATAGCAAAGATATTACCTTTCTAGAAAGTTTCCCCGCAGGCATGTTTATTAGTGAATCGCGTGAAGCACTTAGTGACTGGCACTGGCAAGCAACATCAAAAAACAGCCAGCAACACGCTATTAAACGTACGGTACAGATTGATTATTTTATGAAGCAGGCCATTAATTTAGATGAAGCAAAAACGTTTTGTACAATTTAGATTAAAAGGGATGAAAAAGGGCCGCATATGCGGCCCCCAACAGGATTGATTGGTTTAGAACTTGAAGTTAACTGAAAGCTGTAAACTACGTGGATTATAGTAACTGCGTGATTCACCATAGTTTTCATCAAGTACATACGGGTTTTTGTTGTAACCAGTTTGACGGTTAAAGACATTAAATAAGTCAGCACGGAATTGTAGTTCCATGTCACCTGAGAACGTAAAGTCTTGCGTGTAGTTCAAGTCAAGTTGCCAGTGGCTTGCTGTTCTTCGAGAACCAGAAGGTTCTGCATAACGACTAACATGGCTTGTCGGATAACCATACATAGTTCCATCCCAGTTTTCCCAAGCTTGACCAGACTGGAATACAAAGTACGCACCAATGTTTGCTTCCCACGGCACAGTGTAGTAACCATAGACTTTAACCTTATGCGGCTTATCTCCTGAAAGTGTGCCGTAACGGTTATCCCATGAGTAACGGCCGCGGCCATCACCATAGTATGATGAGCCAATAAAGTTATTTGCATCGTTACTTGTCGTGGTATTGTCTTGGTCGAAATTACCGTAGTAATGGCTCCACACATAAGAGGCATTGATATAGCTGTTTTCACCTAGGTATTCAGCTTCGATACTGGCTTCCCAGTATTTCGTTTCGCCGCCATCAACCTCAGCGATTACATACGATGAGCCACCGATTTCATCGATAATATCGGCAAGGTTTTCAACATAAAGGCCTTTATCTGCGATATGTTGTGGCACACCTTCGGCATCAACGCCTGAGTAATCAGTTAAGCGTGCATTGTTAGGCATATCTTCCCAAAAATGCATACCTTTACGGTGACGTACGTGAGCACGTAATACTAAATCAGAGCCCACATATTTCGTTGTGCCAAGCGTGAATTCATTGATACGACGAGGTTTCATGCCTTCTTGGAATGCTTTACCTGATGAACCACGTCGAGGTGATGCAGAAAGAATGTTGCCAGACTCATCTAGAAGTAGCTCAATTTCTGAGCGCGTATTACGGTCCCACGAGGCTGCACGAGCGAGTGAACTTGCTTCAGGATTATAAATTGCGAAATTTGCAAAGACTGAGTCTTCATCTGAGTACGTCCAAGTTGCACCTAAACGAGGTTGCAGCATATCACTCCAGTCTGTTTTATACATTTCGTACTTCTGTCCTGGAGCCAACTCATAACCTGAAACGGTGCCTGACTTCGCTTTTAAACCTTGCCCGTACCACGTATCTTGGCTTACGAGTAAACCGATATTATAAGTCCAGTCACCATGTTCTATGGTATCGTTTATTTCAAAATTGATACTACGCATTTCTGAGTTTATGCCAGAAACAGTTGTACCATCTTCAGTTGCCAGACTCATTTGCTGCACATGTGCACGATATATAGCATCTGCAGGGTCAAAGCCTGCCGTATCTGCATCAGCATCAACTAAACCGCCAAGGTAAGAGATGCGCCCCCAGCCATTTGATAAACGGGTAAGTTGTTCTTCACTTTCTTCCCATTTGGCACCAAAGTGGAGTGTATGGTACGTGTCACCCCAATCAAATTCATGTTCTAAGTTGAGTTCAAATGAATCACGATAGAAGTTTATATTGTCATATTGTGAATAAGCGCCAACACCACCGCTGCCTTTCATTACACCATCTTCAAGATAGCCATAAGTATTAATTAATGCGGTAGCTCCGGCATTATAAATAGCGATTTGCTCTTCTGTGAAACCTTCTTTAGAGACATATTCTCTTGGTTTTGGCACCGAAAAATAGCCCATCTGAGTAAGGTTGTTAACATCAAGCTGACTATTTAACGAAGGTACGACACTCAACTCAGTATCTGGTTTCGAACCTGTTTCTAATTCAAACTTACTGTATTGGAATGACAGGGTGGTTGCAGAGCCTAAAATCCAAGAGCCATCTAACGTAAAGATATCTTGGTCGGCTTTGCTACCAACAGATACACTGTCAGTTTCGTAAGCGCCTATTGAATCGCCTTTTACCTCTTTATCAGAGGTACGTTGTGAAATATTAATTAAAATATCGTCGGTCGGTGCCCATGTAAGCTTACCGAAGTATTCGTCACGGATACTTTCATAGTCTTTTACTTCGCCATAAGCTGTATTCTTGTTAGCCTTCGTTTCTTCAGGGCGATAATACGAGGTATAAAAGTACAGTGTATCTTCAATCAGCGGTCCACCTAGGCTTGCAGTTAACCAGCTTTTATCCATCTCATAACTTTCTTCGCCTATAGGGGTCGCAACAAAACTCTTCGGTTGTGCTTTGTATTCAACGTTACCGTGAAATTCATCAGTACCAGATTTTGATACTGTATTGATTGAGAAGCCACCTGAACGGTTAAAGCCTACCGCTTTAGCACCACCGCGGTCCATGGTGACATACGCCACGTCATGGGTCGAAGGCTCTGACGCTAAATTACCAAACATTGGCATAGAAACATTTACGCCATCAAAACCGTATGAGTTATCAACCCCTGAACCACCTGCTGACGGACCTAAAACTGTGTTCGCCGAAAGCTCCACACCTGGTACAAGTTTTAATAGGTCTCGGTAGTCTTGACCCACTGGCACGTTGTTGATTGCCTCTTCGCCTAGTGAGTTGGTCAGAGCTGACTTACCCTGACGGTATAATTTACTACCAGTAATGGTGATGACCTCAACATTTTCATTTGCGCCGCCGAAGGTAACGTTAAGGCTCGATGTTTGCTCAAGCAAAACATCGACGGTCATCGTTTGAGTGACCCCGTTTTTATCGGTGAAAGTGAGTTCATAAGTCCCCGGTTTTAGTTGGGGTAAGTCGTAGCTTCCGTCTTCACGAGTCACAACAGTGCGTGGTTTCGGCATTACGTTACTTTTTGCCGTTACCGTGATCCCCGCCAGAGACTGCTGTGCCTCTGGTGTTGATACTTTACCCTTGATTCCACCGGTTAAATTAGCAAAGGCTGGTGCGCTGGCTAAAGCCGCGGCCATTACAACACCTGTTAGAGCTGTTTTCTTTGCGCGAAGTGCATTATGTGTCGCTTTAGCTATGGAGCTTATTACGAGTGAGGATGCATGTTGTTTCATTGTTTCCCGTCCTTATATTTATATGCTTTGTTGGACTGCTTACCCAATTGAGACTTATGAACTTTAAAATTATGTTGCCTATACATTAAACAGCTGTTAGAAGAATCGGTCAAGAATATTTTTTTGTTACTCATGTTTGTTTGTGGAATAAAATATATTACCTTTATTGGGTAAGTGTTTGTGTTCATTTGCTTTTAAGAGCATACGGAATGTGAGGGGCTTTTTTGTAAGAAATTATGATCGCTTTATTTTTTATTAGCTTATACAAATCAATACATAACAAGATAGGTGAGGTGCAAATTTAGTTGCTAAATAAAGGCATAAAAAAAGCAGCTTTCGCTGCTTTTTTAGGTTTATAGTCAGTATTTAAAAATTAGTTATTCTTAAATTCGCCTACAACTTCATTAGAATGTTCTAGTAATTTCCTGCCTTGTCGACTCGATTGAGTCAGTGCAATGAACAGAATATCAATGACAAAATCTTGTGCAGTTCGGGCTAAAATTGATGACAGCCTTACTGATTCACCTTCAGCAACAGAGTAGAGTTTTACATCTGCTGAGTCTGCGACGGGGCTACTACCAAACTTAGTGACTGAGATCACTGCGCTGTCGTTTTTCTTAGCTTGTTTAACGACCTCAGCAATTTCACGGGTCATCCCCGATTCACTAATTGCAATAACCAAGTCACCTTTTGAAAACGTAGCAACGTAGGCAAGTTGGGCGTGGCCGTCTGGTTCAGCGATAGCTGGCATTCCTAGTTTTTGTAATTTATAAGAGAAATCTTTGGCAACCAGCGCCGAGCCACCTAAACCGCAAATAAGAATACGTTTAGCTGATTTTAATAATTCAACCGCTTTTTCGATTGCAGGCGCTTCGTTAAGGTTTTTGGTTTCAGTTAAAACGGCCAGTTTACTGCTGAGTAATTTTTCGGCAATTTGTTCAAGAGAGTCGTTTAAGGTAATTTTACCGTGTAACTTGGGCTCGCTGCTTTCATCGTTTAGTGCATCGATAACGGCTAGCTTAAAAGCAGGAAACCCTTTGTAACCTAATTTTTGTGAAAACTTAACCACGCTTGATTGGCTAACACCAACCACTTTTGCTAATTCAACAGAGGATAAATTACGAATCGCATTGGCCGAGTTTAATGTGAAATCTGCTAGTTTTGCTTCGCTGCTCGACAAAGACTGGCGTAAGGCTTTAATTTTTACAAAAGTAGACATTCGGGCTCACTTTGTTAGTTAACTTATTCTTTGTGTAATACAAACTTTTCAATCGAAAATATTAAGCGCCAAGACGCAAAATTAAGTATAAACGACGAATTATTTTTGTTTTACTCGAATTAACTTTGGAATATTTTTCTTAATTTAGATGGAATAATATAGTTTTATTCCATAATAGATACAACATTATTTGTTGAGATAGCACCATTTTTAGTGAGGTAGCGATAATGTATGCTTTTTATTCTTAGATCTTAAAATAAAATATTTTACATGTTAAGTCGGTGTTGCTACTGTATTGCAGTGAATCGTCAATGCTTAAAACTTCAGGTATGAAACTGTTATGAGTTTTCCCTCTTTAAAAACATTACTTAAACAGCTGTGTTATCTCAGTGGCGCTGCGCTTTTAGTCAGTTGTGCCAGTAATCAATATACGTTTACCCAGTCAGCTAACTACAGTCATCGCGTTAAGTTTTTAGTGATGCACTACACCGCGATTGATTACGAAAAGTCGATGCGAGCTTTAGTGGATGAAGGGGGCTTAAGCTCACATTACTTATTACCGGAGTCGGGCGATTCAAGTTATCCGCACGATAAATTAGAAATTATTCAACTTGTTGATGAGAACGATCGCGCGTGGCATGCTGGACGAAGTTACTGGCAAGGACGTGAAGATTTAAACGATCACTCCATTGGCATTGAAATAGTGAATGTGCCTACATGTCATATTCCTGAGCATAGTTCGCCTGCAATGCAAAATGATGCAAGCAAGCTGTGTATTTATCCTGATTATGATGCCAAGCAAATTGAATTATTAATTACGTTAAGCAAAGATATTCTTAAACGCAATCCAGATATTGGGCCAACTCAAATTGTAGGGCATTCAGACATTGCGCCAAGTCGTAAAAATGATCCTGGTCCGCGTTTTCCTTGGTATCAATTATATAAAGCGGGTATTGGCGCGTGGTACGACAGCGACACGGTCGATAAGTATTGGCAGTTATTTAGTGCATCGAAACCTTCGACAGAGTTAATGCAAAAAGCCATGCGCAGCTACGGTTACGAGGTGATTGCAACAGGGCAACTTGATTCACAAACATTAGATGCGTTGAGCGCCTTTCAAATGCACTTTTTACCTTGGCATGTTAGCGGTAATAACGATGCCAGAAGTGCAGCTGTGCTGTTTGCTTTATTAGAAAAGTATTTTCCTAAAAAGAGCGAGAGACTGTTTAAAGAGTATCAGCAACAGCAACTGGCAACGGAGCCTGAGACAACGGTGCTTGCGAATGCACAAGTTGTCGTACGTATTCCATCGCTCGACCCTAGTAGCCGTGAGTTAGTAAATAACCGAGGCACGTTTCAAGCGTATAAGGGACGTGGTGAAATAATCATTGAAAATCACGATGCCCGCAGTGCTGATATTTATATTAATGGTGAAAAAATTAATATCGCATCACCATTAACAGCTGAAAAAGTATATCAATACAGCTTAGCGAAACGCACTCATAACGGTATTAACACCTTTAAAGTTGACAATGTTCAACCCGAGGGGGCGAGCTTAACATTGCGGTTTCCTTACCCAACGTTGATTAAAAACACACATAAAGACCGTTTTAAGGCTGTTGATGAGCTGATAAATCAAGAAGTCGCCGCAGGATTTCCTGGCGCTGTGCTTGGCGTTATTAAAGAGGGTGAGTTAATTAAATTAAGCCACTATGGCGCTGCTAAAAAGTACCATGCAGATGGCACATTACTCGCATCGCCTGAAGCGATGAAAAACGATACCTTATTCGACATTGCCTCGAATTCAAAAATGTTTGCTACTAACTTTGCGTTAATGAAACTTGCAAGCGAAGGTAAGTTAGATGTAGAAAAACCATTATTTTATTACCTGCCAGAATTTAGAGGCAGCGGTCGAGAGCAGCGTTTAGTAAAGGATTTGCTCACGCATAGCGCAGGTTACCCTGCAGTGGTTGATTTTCACCGTAAAGATAATAAATTTGGCGAACGGTTTTTCTCGCAAAACAGTTTACGTACCAAAAATTTACTGCTTACAGGAGTGCCTTTTGTGGCGGGGCGTAATGTAAAGCACCTCTATTCAGATATTGATTACATGTTGCTAGGCGTATTGATTGAGCGCATTAGCGGTATGCCTCTCGACAGCTATGTTGAAAGCCAACTCTATCAGCCGCTAGGGTTAACACACACAGTGTACAACCCTTTGCAAAAGGGATTTTTAGCGTCGCAGATTGCTGCAACTGAAATAAATGGTAACACCCGTGGCGGGCGTATTGAGTTTGACAATATTCGTACCGATGTATTGCAAGGTGAAGTACATGACGAAAAAGCCTTTTATGCTTTAGGGGGCGTAGCAGGGCATGCAGGCCTCTTTAGTACGGCTGGCGATATAATGGTATTGATGCAGGTGCTGCTTAACGGCGGTGGCTACGACAATAAACAGTTATTTACCCCACAAGTACTCGCGCAATTTACTCAGCCTCAAGCCAGCGACGAAACCTATGGCTTAGGCTGGCGAAGAGCAGGGCACCAAGCACGCACATGGCATTTTGGCCCGTATGCCAGCCCAAGAGCCTATGGTCATACTGGCTGGACCGGCACCGTTACTGTGATTGACCCCGAGTATGACCTTGCCATCGTGTTACTTACCAATGCCCGTCACACACCTATTGAGGGCAACGATAAAAGTTATGAATTTGTCGGAAAGCGTTTTGAAACAGGTAAGTATGGTTCAATTATCTCACTGATTTATGAGAGTATATTAAATCACTAGTCGATTTAAGTTGAGTTTAGCGGCAAAGCCATTAAGCTTAGCGAGTTTTTGCATAATAAAAATAAAATATTGGTCTTAATTTAAAAGGGTTTTTATGTCTTGGTATTCAATTTTACCACCCTTGATTGCTATCTTAATTGTGTTTTGGCGCAAAGAAGTGATCATGGCTTTATTGGTCGCCGTTGCGTCGTCTGAGTTTTTGCTAGCCCTCAATGGTGAAGGCAATAGTGTGTTTTACACTTTTATCAATACCATTGAACGGGTAATCGAAGTCGCGAGCTCAGCGGGTAACAGCCGTATTCTTATTTTTAGTATTTTGATTGGTGCACTGCTTGCCTATATTCGTGAATCTGGCGGTGTGGCAGCAACCGTAAACCTATTAATGAACAAAGGTGTTGCTAAAAGTAAGCGCCAAGTGGGTTATTTAACCATGTTCTCGGGCATTGCGGTGTTTATTGAATCGAACTTGAGCGTATTAACTTCGGGTATTTTATCGCGAGGTTTATTTGATAAATTTAAAATGAGCCGGGCGCGTCTTGCCTATATTATTGATAGTACCAGTGCACCCGTGTGTATTTTAATTTTACTTAACGGCTGGGGTGCGTATGTGCTTGGCCTACTTGGTAACTACGAGATGGAAGAGTCTGCTGTTTCGGTACTGTGGGGCAGTATTGGTTATAATTTTTATGCGATTATCACCTTGCTCATCGTGTTTTATACCATTACTTTCGACAAAGTACATGGGCCATTAAAACAAGCCGAAGAGAACTTTGAGCAGCAAGAAACCGAATTAGCAGAAGAAGTTAAAGGCTCAAAAGCGCGTTACATGCTTATTCCACTTATTACCTTAATTGGCAGCATGGTTGGCTTTATGTTCTGGACTGGCGATGGCGATATTGCTAGTGGCAGTGGCTCAAAATCAGTGTTGTATGCAACCATTTTAGCCTGTGTAGTCGCTTACTTTTTAATGATTAGCTCTCGTGATTTTACTCACCATAAGCTTGTTGATATTGGGTTTAAAGGCATGGGTGAATTATTACCGCTGGTTGCAATTGTCTTGTTATCACTCACACTTGGTGCGAGCTTAAAAGACTTAGGCACCGGTGTGTTTGTAGCGGGGCTTGTGGGTGATTTCTTACCTATTTACCTTGTTGTGCCAGTGCTATTTTTAACCGGAGCGGTTATTTCATTCACAACGGGCACCTCGTGGGGCACATTTGCCATTCTTATTCCAATTGGTGTGCCGCTTATTCAAGCGCTAGGTTTACCGCCTTCACTGGTTATTGCTGCCATTCTAGGTGGCGGTGTGTTTGGCGATCACTGCTCGCCAATTTCAGATACAAGTGCGGTATCGGCGATTGCCTCTGGGTGTGACTTATTAACCCACGTTAAAACTCAAATGCCTTACGCCTTATTCGGCGGCGCATTAACCTTTATCGCTTATTTGGTAACCAGTATTTTGGTTTTGTAACTTTAAGCCCTTAAGCAAACAATAAAAAACCACAGAGAAATCTGTGGTTTTTTATTGTCCGTACCTCGTATTTCTAGGCTCGCTTCTCAAATCTCGATAGCCAGCACGTTCAAATCTGATATCTGACGACTGAAAACTAGCTTCTTCGAGGTGACAGCTTAAGGCTTGGAGCTAGGCTTTAGGCACAACTTTATAAATACCTACACCATCAACCCCAAGGTATAAATCTCCATTTGGATGGGTCGCAATACTGCGCACTCTGCCAACACCCTCAAATACTTTGCTGTGGCCAGTGACTTTATTACCATCGAGTTTAACAAGCACAAGGTGAGCAAACTTCATTGAGCCCACGGCTATTTGCCCTTGCCACTGCGGGTATTTATCGCTATTTATAAACGCCATACCAGAGGGCGCAATTGAAGGTACCCAGTACCAATCAGGTTGCTCCATGCCTTCGCGGCTTGTTTCATCAGTGATTTTTGTACCAATGTAGTTAATGCCGTAGGTGATCTCAGGCCAACCATAATTAGCCCCAGCTTTAATAATATTAATTTCATCTCCCCCACGAGGGCCATGTTCATGACTCCAAATTACCCCAGTTTCTGGGTGCATAGCCATACCTTGAGGATTACGGTGACCATATGAGTAAATGCTTTTACGCGCGCTCTTATGGTTATAAAAAGGGTTTGATTCAGGAATAGAGCCATCACTGTTGATACGGTGAATTTTACCCGCATCGTAATCAAGGCTTTGTGGGTGAACATCTCTGTCGCCACGGTCGCCAATCGAAAAATACAAATAACCGTCTTTATCAAACTCAATACGCGAACCATAGTGTTTAGTTGTTGTGGTATTTGGTTCACCATTAAATAAGAGTTGCTGGTCTACAAGCGTCATGTCCTTTAAACGTGCACGCATTATTGAGGTGTTATAGCCTTCATCATCACCTTCATAACCTGAGTAAGAAAGGTAAATCCAGCCATTGTCGGCAAAATTTGGGTCGAGCTCTATATCAAGTAATCCCCCTTGGCCTTCTGCGTGAAGCTTAGGAGTTCCTTTGATTATTTGTTTATCAAGCTGACCATCGCGGATCAGCCTTAACTCACCACGCCTATCGGTCACTAATAAATCACGCTCGTTTAGCCACGCCATACCCCAAGGGATCTGAATCCCTTTACTCACTAATTCAAGCTCATACTTATTGGCACTGGCATCTAACGGAATTGTTTGCTCTGGCTGCGCACATGCCTGCAAGCTGGTTAAACTGATAGAAGCGACGACGAGGCTGCTAAATAAAGACTTTTTCATGGTTACTCCAAATTATTAAGCACAATACTATTAGCCTAGCTTGTTCGTAGGTAAATTGTTATTAACTTTCAGTAAAGTGCGACTATTGGTAGAAAAAGCGGGATAGAACAAAAGCGGTTGTAAGTTAGGGGTTAGGGGTTAGAGGCTAGAGGTTAGAGGTTAGGGGTTAGAGGTTAGGGGTTAGAGATTAGAGGTTAGAGATTAGAGGTTAGAGATTAGAGGTTAGAGGTTAGAGGTTAGAGGTTAGAGGTTAGAGGTTAGGGGTTAGAGGTTAGAGGTTAGAGGTTAGAGGTTAGAGTAGGAGTAGGAGTAGGAGTAGGAGTAGGAGTAGGAGTGGCTTCAGCCGTGAATTACGTGAGATTAGTACGCAGGGTAAACCCGCTTCTCGCTTCTCATTACTCGAAGTTAGCGCAATCGACTCACAACTAACGACTGGAAACGAGTGTCTTAACTTTCACATTTCACGGCCTCATGCGTTAACTGTTTAAGTGCGATGATTTGCCCTTGTTGGTTTTGGTCAAGGGCCAACAGGTCGCCTTGGTGAATGTGGGTATCGAGTGTGCCGTGTTTTTGTAGCTCTTCAAGTAGTGACTGTTTTATTTGTACGAGTATATTTTGCTCGCAGTCTGCGATATACCAATCGTTATCAACACTGACTAAGCGGCCAGTGAAGCGGGTACGGGTTTGATGAGCTGCAAGGGCGTGTTGGTAGTCGGCATCTAGGGTCTGTTTTTGTTGTTTTAGGTTGCTGACATAGCTGCCTTTTGCGTCAAGTTCATGAACTTCAAGCCAGTGGTAATCTGATAAATCTACAGCATATACGTCAGTCAGTTCGCGGTTATTGTATTGCAACATAATAAAGCCCAAAATGGCCAGCGCAGCAAAAACACCTGTCATTTGAAGTCCTAAAAAGCGTTGCTGTTTTGAGCGAGCTTGTTGTGGCTTTTGCATTTGCGTCAGCTGCTCAGGACTTAAAGTATGCTGTGCTTTGCGTTTTTGATAATGCGCTTTTAAATCGGCATCAAATTGCTCGTCGTCACGCTTCATGATTGCCTCCAAGTTGTTGTTTTAGGTTTTGACGGGCGTATCGCAGCCGAGTTTTTATGGTCTCATGGTTGCTTTGTGTAATGGCAACAATGTCATCGAGGCTAAAGCCTTCTTGCTGTAATGTCAGGGCTTCTCGCTGTACAAAGCTAAGCGCCATTAGTGCTTTATCAAATGCGTCATAATCGTAGTGATAACTTGCATCGTGTGGCTCAGACACTAGCTGGTTGTCTTCTAGTTCAACAAATTTTTGTTGTTTTCGAAACTCATCAATTAGCACGTTACGCGCTAAACGAAATAGCCACGCTTTTGGGTTGTTTTGCGCGTGATAAAAGTCACGTTTATCAATGACTTTTAACCAGGTTTGCTGGCAAATATCGAATGCTAAATCTTTATCACTTTGTGTTACTAGGTAGTGATAAAGGTCGTTACCGTATTGAGCAACAAGTTGGTTGAGATAACGGTTGTCGCCTGTTTTGGCATACAGCGCCAAACAATCGCTGTTTGGCGTGTCAAATAACCATGTCTTGATGCTCATTAGCATAGGCCGTTATCCATCTATTTTAAAATCAAGTTGAACGCTTTGGTTTGTTTGTAATTGTGCCACACCTTCAACTACTTTGGGGCGGTATTTCCAACGTTTTATAGCGCGAATAGCTTCTCGGTCAAATACTCGTTTTGGCTCAGCGTCAATAATGACTGGGTCGATAACTTCGCCGGTGGGTGAAATGCTGAAACTAATTTGCACCCATCCTTCAATACCATCACGTGCAGCAACAGGGGGATACTTAGGGTTAATACGCACGATAGGGGTCGCATCACCGGTTGGTTGATTAATTGCTTTACTGAGTGAGTCGCCAATGCCATCAAATTTTATAGTAGGTGTTGCATCGGAAATGATTATTGTATCTGGGTTTTCAGCAGCTGGCCGCGGGGGCGTTTTCGGTGGCACCTGAGCAACGGGCGGTGGCGGCAAAGTTTGCTTTACTTGCACTTTTGAGTCTTCGGGCACTTGGTAAATTTCAACGGTGATATCGGGGCCCATTTTTATATCTGCGCGTTGCTCTGCTGAAATTAGGTATTGCATAAAAGCAAATGCAGCAAAGGTCATTACCCCGCCACCTATAATTGCGACGGTTGTCTTTAAAGCGCCATTGCTGTTATTCAAGCTTGCTGAGTTTAGTGGTAAAGTATGCATAGCCGTTCCTTTTTGGATAATTGCTTTCATAGCTAAAACGGCTGGCAAATAAAAAAGGGGTGAAACTATTTTCACTTTTTATTTTTTCACTTTAATTAGTGTGATTCTTTAGGTAGTTATGAAACTCATTCAAATAGATAAAGCCCGTTACCGTAAGCATTTAAACCACGTTATTGTAGCGTGTGTTATTGCTTTAGCCGTTGGTAGTTTAGCCATTTCACAAACCTTGATTGCGTTATTCCCAGACCCAAGTGGGAGTCATTTTCACTGGAATCTATTGGGGGTTGTTGTGTGCAGTTTGCTGGTGGGCTTTGTACTCAATAAATACCGCAACCATGATTATATGACCGAGATTGTGTATGTGTGGGAGCTTAAAAAAGCGCTGAATAAGATTACCCGTAAAATGCCAAAGCTAAAAGCGGCTGGGCGTGAGGGCAATGCCGATGCTTTATTAGCGATTCATTACAGCTATGCTGGCTCGCGTTTGTTATGGCAGCTCGACGACAACACCATCACTATGGATGAGCTGGCAATTAAACAAGCTGAGCTTGATAGTGTCGCCGAGAAATATAATTTAAGCCTGGATGCCGAGCGCTATGATGAGGCTATTTTAAAGAACTTTTAAGGACGAGTAATGAAGAAGGTTTTGGTTGTATGTTTGGGTAATATTTGCCGCTCACCAACTGCTGAAGCGGTGCTCAGAAGTCGTGCAAAGACGCTTAATGTTAATGTAAAAGTCGACTCAGCAGGCACGATTGGCTATCACCAAGGTAATCCACCTGATTCACGTTCAAAAGCAGCAGGCGAAAAACGAGGCTACAGCTTTAAAGGGATTTATTCGCGCCCGGTTACGCAGGCTGATTTTTATGAGTTTGATTTTATTTTAGCGGCTGACAAGCAAAACCTTGCTGATTTACACGCGCAATGCCCTGAGCATTTGCAATATAAATTGTCGTTATTTTTAAGCCATGGTGATGCGGGCGAGCAAGAAATTCCCGATCCTTACTATGGTGGCGATCAAGGTTTTGAAAAGGTCCTAGATTTAATCGAAAACGCGGCGGATAACTTGCTCAAAAAGCTTTAATTTTTTTAAAAGGTCGCACTGCGACCTTTTAGTTTATTTTGATTAGTTTATTTTAAAGTCGAGCTGAACTTGGGTTGTTGATGCAACGGCATGCCCATCTTCAAATTTTGGGGCATAACGCCACTTTTTCATTGCTTTTATAGCTTCTACTTCGAATGCTTTACCGCCTTTAGACTCAAGTACGGCAACGTTATCTACAAAGCCTGTGGGAGTCACTTCGAACTCCATAATAACAGAACCACTTTGTCTAAGCTGTGCCTTTGACATGGGGTACTTAGGATGCACGCGATACAAGGGCTCTTGCTCTTGGTTGTCTTTCCACGGCACCATTTTTGCGATAGCAATACAGTGTTTGGTTGCTTCATCGCTTTTACCTATTTTTTCGTATAAATGAACTAGCTTAGAGTGGGCGTCCAGTTCGGCTTTGTGATCAAAACTGAGTGCGTCATCAAATACTTTAACAACATGGTTAAGGCGCTCAATTGCGTAGTCATAATCGTGCCTGCTTTGAGCAAAAGCGGCGGCTAAAAAGTCTGCTTGAATACGCTCTAGCGAGTTACTTGGCACATTATCTTTGTAATATTCATCGGCTTCTTCTAGGTAACGTTTAGCTGTTAAGTAACGTTCACCACTGTTTTTAAGGGCCAAAATACGTGCTGCACTGAGCTTACTGTCGGCAACCAGTTTGTCATTCTTTTGTTGCTCAGCAATGCTAATTAAGTCGCTTAAGTAAGCACTTGCTTTTCTTGCTGATTGAGTCGATTCAGCCATGCCGAGCAGTGCATCATAGACTTCGGTACTGTGTTCACCATGTCTTTTTTCTAAAATAGTGTATGCCGTTTTGTATAACTCGTATTGTTTTTCGTGCTGGTACGTGGCAAGACTATTTGCGTAGTTAATGGCTAAATTCGCTGTATTATCGGTGTTTTCGCCATACACTTTTTGACCGAGTTGATAGGCTTTTTGCGCAAGTTCGGTAGTGTCTTGTTGGTTTTCAAGCGCAGCTAAATAGGCGCGGTAAGTTTCATTAAACTCACTGTTTATATCTTGATTAGCTAAACAAGGCTGGCTTAATAGTATGCCATAAACATATGGCTAAAGAGGCTTTTTTCATAATAATCCTTATTATATTTCGCAAGTTAGCTTTTAAATAAACCACAAACGAGGGTTACTCATATTTATTAGTCGAGATTAACAAAAGGTATTATAAATGTCACTTAATTGGGTAATTTCTAGTTAAAAATGCGGAGGAAGTGTTGATGAATACGGCTGTAAAATTAAGCTTGAAAGATGTGCAAAGCTCGTATCTTCGTCTGGTTTGAGTGTATAATACTTGAATTGCTGGTAACTGCCTCAATATTAGTTATCACTCGTCGTATGTTGCATTCTTACAACCTCAAACTGTTGTAATCACATTTGCAGTATTGCATTTATTTTTTTAATTTGGATTTGTCGTGGCGCAAGTAAGAGCAAGAGTCCAGCTAAATGTTGGCAAAAACAGTGATATCCCTGCAGAAATCGTCTCGTTTAGTGGTTTAAATGATGGTCAAGAGCATATTGCTTTAGTATTTAATCAAGCCGACACCGAGCAAGACATCCCCTTAATTCGTATGCATTCAGAGTGCTTAACGGGTGATGTATTTCATTCTTCGCGTTGTGACTGTGGTGAGCAGTTAAATGAGTGCATTGAAATGATGCATGAGCAAGGTGGAATTTTATTATATTTGCGCCAAGAAGGGCGTGGCATAGGTTTATACAATAAGATTGATGCTTATGTATTGCAATCGCAAGGTATGAATACTTACGAAGCGAATAACCACCTAGGTTTTGCCGATGATTTGCGTGATTTTTCTGACGCTGTTTTAATGCTCGAGGCACTTAATCAAAAGCATGTTAAGTTAATGACTAACAACCCAAATAAGCTCAAAGCTCTGCGTGATGCTGGCATTGAAGTTGATTCAGTTGTCGGCACGCATGCACACATTAAAGCAGGTGTTGTTGGTAATCGCGCTTACTTAGAAACAAAAATCAAACATGGTTCACACATGCTTGATATCAAAAAAATTAAAAAGCCTGAATAATTTTCACAGCAGGTGACTATAAACAAATAGCGCACCCAGTTATACTCGGTGCGTTTTGTCGTTATTGAATGAGAAGCTATGTCGATCGAAGTGCGTATTTTTAAAGCCGATGCAGGCGTAAAATGGTTTAAAGCAGGTTGGGAAATCTTTAAGCTGCAACCGTTTACGTTTATTTTAATGCACCTATTAATAGGTGTGATTGGTTTCTTATCGTTAGTGTTACCCCTGCTGCAAGTTGTCGGTGCATTTGTTGCCCCATTTTTAATGGCGGGCTTTTATCAAGCCGTGCTAACTAAACAACAAGGTGGCACGATTAGTCAGGCAGATATCTTTAAACCGTTTACCAATAAAGGGAATCGTATTGGTTTAGTGCGAGTTGCTGTGTATCAAATGGCGGCGGGCATTTTATTAGCGGTGTTATCTAATTTTATCTTTGCAGATGCCTATGCGGTTATTTCAAGTCAAACGTTCGACCCACAAAACCAAACACACATAGCGGATTTACTGGCAACCATTTCTATGGGGCAGGTGGCCGTTTTTTTACTGGCAATCTGTGTGTATTTAACGGCGTTTGCTTATGCAGTCCCCTTGGTTTATTTTCAAAAGCAAACCAACATGTTCCAGGTATTAAAAACCTCGTTCATGGTGTTTTATCATAATATGGCTCCGTTAGGTGTTTACGGTTTGATTTGTGCTGTATTAATGCTGATCTGTATACCTTTATCGTTTATTCCACTATTGGTTTTAATGCCAATTTGTTACATTAGCTTCTTCGTGTCTTTTCAGGCTATTTTTATGCCAGTTGTGCCAAAAAGTGATGACCAACCAAAGACACCAGAAACATCGTCACAATCAGGACGCTTTGACGCGTAATGGATGATAAAGAAAAAAAGTTAAAAAATTACGTACTTTGGTTACTTTCACGACAAGATTACTCGCGTCGTGATTTAACCCGAAAGCTACAACAAAAAGAAGCGACGCCCGAGTTTACAGAGCGTTTGTTAGATTGGTGTGAGTCACACAACTTTATTAACGAGCAGCGCTACTGCGAAGGGTTTGTACGCCGCCATTTAGCGAAGTATCATGGGGCTAAACGCATCCAAAGCGAAGCAATGGCAAAAGGGATAGATCGGGCTTTGTTAGACAAGACGCTCGAAGAGTTCGAAATCGATTGGTTTGAGCTCGCACAGGACGCATATTTAAAAAAGTTTTCAAATTCACGTAGAGAACTCGATCAGAAAGAAAAAGCGAAACGTGTACGCTACTTGATGTATCGAGGCTTTAATTACGAACAAATTGATTTTGCAATGCAAGCACAGCAATAAACGGGTGAGACTTTCACATGCAGCATATGACTACCGCACAGATCAGGCAACAGTTCTTAGACTTTTTTGCCTCTAAACAACACCAAATTGTTCCTTCAAGCTCGCTGATCCCGGGCAACGATGCCACATTATTATTCAATAACGCCGGCATGGTGCAATTTAAAGATGTATTTTTAGGTGCGGAAAGCCGCCCTTATTCACGTGCAACCAGCTCACAGCGTTGTGTGCGCGCAGGTGGTAAACATAACGACCTTGAAAACGTGGGTTACACTGCACGTCACCATACATTCTTCGAAATGTTAGGTAACTTCAGCTTTGGCGATTACTTCAAACAAGACGCGATTAAGTTTGCGTGGCAGTTTTTAACAGAGACTGTAAAGTTACCGCAAGAAAAGTTATTGGTTACTATTTACCACGATGACGAAGAAGCGTTTAACATTTGGCACAAAGAAGTGGGTCTAAGTGAAGACCGCATCATTCGTATTGCAACCAGCGATAACTTCTGGTCAATGGGTGACACGGGTCCGTGTGGTCCATGTTCAGAAATCTTTTATGATCACGGTGAAGAAATTTGGGGGGGGCCTCCAGGTTCACCTGAAGAAGATGGCGACCGTTTCATTGAAATTTGGAACCTCGTATTCATGCAATACAACCGCCATGCCGACGGTACAATGGAGCCGCTTCCTAAGCAATCTGTTGATACTGGTATGGGTCTTGAGCGTATCGCGGCTATTTTACAAGGCGTTCACTCAAACTACGAAATCGATTTGTTCCAAGCACTCATTGCTGCGGCGGCTAAAGTAACCAACGCGCAAGATTTAAATGATAAATCATTACGCGTAGTGGCTGACCACATTCGTTCGTGTGCATTCTTAGTGTCTGACGGCGTTATGCCATCAAACGAAGGCCGCGGTTACGTATTACGTCGTATTATTCGTCGTGCAGTACGTCACGGTAACAAACTTGGCGCAAAAGGCGCGTTCTTCTATAAGCTTGTTGCTGCACTAATCGAGCAAATGGGTCAAGCGTACCCTGAGCTTGCTAAGCAACAAGAAATTATCGAAAAAGTATTACGCATCGAAGAAGAGCAGTTTGGTAAAACACTTGAGCGTGGTCTAGCGATTCTTGAAGAAAGCCTTACTGACATCGAAGGTGATGTGATCCCGGGTGATTTAGTCTTCAAGCTTTACGATACTTACGGTTTCCCTGCTGATTTAACGGCTGACGTTGCGCGTGAGCGTTTCATGACTATTGATGAGCAAGGTTTTCAAGAGTGCATGGCTGTTCAGCGTAAGCAAGCACAGCAAGCGGGTAAATTTGGTGCTGATTATAACCAGCAACTTAAATCTGAAAAACACACAGACTTTAAAGGGTACGACTCAGAGCACTACACTGGCACCGTGGTTGAATTATTTGCTGAGGGCCAATCTGTTTCTGTACTTGAAGATGGCCAAGAAGGTATTGCAATTCTTGACCGTACACCATTCTACGCCGAGTCAGGTGGTCAGGTTGGTGACACGGGTGTGTTAAAAGTGGCGGGTGGTGAGTTTGTTGTTACTAACACTACCAAGCTGGGTAATGCATTTGCGCACCATGGTCGTGTACAAGGCCGCATTGGTACAAACGACAAAGCAGAAGCAACAATTGATGCTGCACGTCGCGATAGCATTAAGAAAAACCATACTGCCACGCATATTTTACATGAAACGCTTCGCCAAATTTTAGGTGATCACGTAAGTCAAAAAGGCTCACTGGTTGACCCTGAGCGTTTACGTTTTGATTTCTCTCACTTTGAAGCCGTAACAAAAGATGAATTACGTCAAATTGAGCGTGCAGTGAACGACGAAATCCGTCGTAACTTTGCGCTTGAGACTGAGCTTATGGCAATTGATGAGGCCAAGGCAAAAGGGGCGATGGCGTTATTCGGTGAGAAATACGACGACGAAGTGCGCGTAGTCACGATTGGTGATTACTCAATCGAGCTGTGTGGTGGTACTCACGTTAAGCGTGCTGGTGATATTGGTTTATTCAAAATCGTATCAGAAAGCGGCATTGCAGCTGGTATTCGTCGTATCGAAGCGGTAACAGGTGCTGAAGCTGTTGCGTATGTCAGTGAGCAGGAGCAACAGTTAAACGATGTTGCAGCTCTAGTAAAAGGTGATAGCAGCACGGTACTTGAAAAAGTAACAGCACTCCTTGAAAAGTCAAAAGGGCTTGAGAAGCAAATTGCTCAGCTTAACGATAAGCTAGCAAGTGCGGCGGGTGCATCGCTACTTGACTCAGTTGTTGAAGTGAATGGTATTAAACTTCTAGTTGCTGATGTAGCTGGTACAGAGTCGAAAGCATTACGTGGCATGGTTGATGACCTGAAAACGAAGATTGGTTCAGGCGTGATTGCACTTGGTGTAGCAAACGGCGACAAAGTTAGCTTAATTGCCGGTGTAACTAAAGACCTGACAGGCAAAGTGAAAGCGGGTGAACTTGTTAATCACATGGCTGCACAAGTGGGCGGTAAAGGCGGTGGTCGTCCTGATATGGCGCAAGCGGGTGGTACTCAGCCAGAGAACCTAAGCGCAGCCTTAGAAAGCGTAACTAGTTGGTTATCTGAACGTTCTTAATCACTAGTGGCACTTATCGTCCAAAAGTTCGGCGGCACTTCAGTGGGCTCCATTGAGCGTATTGAGGCCGTCGCCGACCTTGTTGTTAAAACAAAACAACAAGGCCATCAAGTTGTGGTGGTGCTCTCGGCTATGTCGGGAGAAACTAACCGTCTGATTGACCTCGCTAAACAAATAGATTCTCGGCCTAGTGCCCGTGAACTCGATGTGTTGCTTACCACTGGTGAGCAAGTGTCGGTATCGTTGTTGGCAATGGCAATAATTAAGCGTGGACACTCAGCTGTTAGCTTACTTGCCGATCAGGTAAATATTCGTACTGACAATATGTTCGGTAAAGCCCGTATTGAAGAAATTGCAGCGACACGGCTAAAGCATGAGCTTGAGCATAACCGGATTGCAATTATTGCTGGTTTTCAAGGCCGTGATATCGAGGGCAATATCACCACGTTAGGTCGCGGCGGCACTGATACCTCAGCAGTTGAAATTGCGGGGGCAATTAATGCCGATGAATGCCAAATTTATACTGATGTTGACGGCGTTTATACGACCGATCCACGCATTGAACCAAATGCGCGTCGTATGAGCCATGTTACCTTTGAAGAAATGCTCGAAATGGCGAGTTTAGGCGCAAAGGTCTTACATATTCGCAGTGTCGAAGCAGCAGGAAAGTATAATATACCGCTCAGGGTGTTATCGAGTTTTAATCCCGATCAAGGGACCTTGATCAGTTTTGAGGAGCCGGATGTGCAAGCAAATATTGTGTCGGGTATTGCGTTTAATCGAGATGAAAGTCTTATTTATGTCAACGCAGTGCCACAAGGAATGGAAAACCTTGCAAAAATTTTGCAACTTTTTGCAGAATTCGGTATCGAAATAGATATGATTAATCAAGTTAATCATAACTTTGAAAAAATAGACTATGCTTTTACTGTGCACACAAATGATTTTGAGCAGGCGCTTGAAATTTTAACCAGTAACCAAAGTGCTATCAAAGCTGAATCTATAAATGGAGTAAGCAATGTTGCCAAGGTATCTGCTGTTGGCGTAGGGATGAAATCTCACTCAGGTGTCGCAAGTTTATTTTTTAATGCACTTGCACAAGAAAGCATCAAAGTGATACTTATATCAACATCAGAAATAAAGATATCAGTTTTAATTGATGAAAAGTATTTAGAACTGGCTGTACGTGCACTACACAAAGTTTTTTTAACTGAAAATGAGTAAGATATAGAGTTTTTACTTACTTTTAGGTCTAGTTTTCATTAAAATGATTTTGACGCGGAATCTTTTAATTTTTTGGAACATGGGAGCAAGAGAATGCTAATACTAACTCGAAGAGTAGGTGAAACCCTAATGATCGGTGACGAAGTAACAGTTACTGTTCTTGGTGTTAAAGGAAATCAGGTTCGCATTGGTGTAAATGCACCTAAAGATGTCTCTGTACATCGTGAAGAAATTTACATGCGAATCCAAGCAGAGAAATCTAACCCTAATCCGGGTAATGTTTAATCAGCAAAAAGATTTTTTAAGAGCCACTCATTGAGTGGCTCTTTTATTTAGTGCGGTGGTCATTGCTTCGTTTAGCGCTTGCTTTGATAAATACTGCATGCCTTTGTCTGCTTTTAAAATATAACCCCGCTCTGTTTCAATAATCTCATTGATTTGCTGCCAACTTAATTGGTAGCTTTTGTAAGGGTTTTCGGCTTTTACACCCTCATCATCAAAACTAACGGTTACTTCACTGCCTGATGCGCGACTCAGCATTTGCCTAGTGACCCACCAAGGGCGTTTGTAGTAAAACGATAAACACTCAACGATAGCCAGCATAAACATAAAGCTGCCAAGGTAATGGTTTTCAAGCATATAAAAGGCAAGTAACCCTAGGCTTATTAGCAATACTAATAATGGATATTTTGGTTTTGCCTGTGAAGAGTAGGGCAATGACTCATCAAAGCACTCATAGTAATAAGGTTTATCTAGTGTGTAAGTTATACTTAGCGACATTCATGGTACTCACATTATTTGATACATGAAGTTTATCATTTTTAGAAAAAAACTACCGTAGTTGGTTTTCATTTTGTTGTCATTATGAGAGCTTATACCAACCTGCAATATTACTTAATCATTCAGAGGGATTAAACCTGACGCTAGCTGCGTTAAAAGTTTCTATCTAGAACAACGTAATGATGAAGCTTTTCGCCTTGCTATTGCCCGTTTTACCTGTCTCTAAACAGCTTATTTAATTAAGCTGCCTAGAGTTTAAGTGAATGCGTTTAAGTAAATGTGTTTTTAGGCGAAAATATTATGCTCTTTAGCTCTTTAGCTCATTATCTTTAGCTCTTACAGTGGCCACTAACTCGTTTTTAGTTATGGCCGACATGCCTTATACACCGATTGATGAAATTAACCTTGCTAAGCCCAATGGCAAGTTAGCAAAAGCTGTTGCGACTACGCCTCATGGCTTTTTGATGCATTTAGGTGATATGAAATCTGGCTCTCTTGCATGTACCAATGAACTCTTAACAAGCAATAAAAAACTACTTACTTCTCTTTCTTCTCAGCCATTTATTTACACGCCTGGCGACAATGAATGGACCGACTGTGACCGTGCTACGCTAAATCCCCGTTTTGATGAACTTGAGCGATTAAACTACGTTAAAGGATTAATGTATGACGAAGCATACGTTAAAAAAGCGAAGCAGCTAGAGGGCTTTACACAGCAGGCCGATATGCTTGAAAACGCTCGCTGGCAGTTTGACGGAATAGAGTTTCGCACTTTGCATATACCAGGTACGTTTAATGGCCGCTCTCAAATACTAAAAACTGATAAACATGTTGCACTCGATGCGGCCGATACACGAGACAAGCTTAATGTAAATTGGTTAAATCAGGCGTTAGTTAATCAGAGTGCGAGGGCATATGTGTTTGGCTTTCAAGCCGATATCTATCGTTCAACTAAAAAGCAGCCATGCGCTGATTTACGCCGAAGCGACTGCGACGCCTTTAAAGTATATCGAGATGCAATCAATGACTTTGCAAAGCGCACTGATAAGCCGGTGTTGGTAATGCATGGTGATACCCCCCCATACTGTCAGCAGCAACTGGCTGATAATTTAACCCGTTTGAATGTACCCGGCGACTTTGAAGTAAGTGATATAGCGAAGGTGAGTTTAGTCGATGGTAATTGGCAAATTAACAGTATGGCGTCAGGGAAGGTATTAACTGTTCAATGTAAGTAAAAAATTAAGTAAAAAAAGAGCGGCTTTATAAGCCGCTCTGGTTTTAAGTTATTAAAACTTTAACTTCACACCCATTTTAAATTGACGACCTAAAACGTCATAGTTACTTGGGAATGTGTTACCTGAGTTTGAGCTTGTATCACCAGCTTCACCACCCACTACAGGTGGCTCTTTTTCAAACATGTTATCAATACCGAATGTAACATTCATGTATTCGGTAACATGATAGCTGGCAAATAAATCGAAGTAATCGTAGCTTTCAATACTTCTGAATTCTTCAAAAACATTAGGTGCTTCGATTGGCTCAACATCAACACCATCTATATGGCGCCATTGTAATGAAACCGTAAAGTCTTCCCAAATCCAGCTAGTACGTTGTACCCAGCGTAATTCAGAAACAGGATCACAGCTTGTGCTGAAATACCCTTTACAGTCAATAATGCGGGCAGTGCTGGAACTTTGTGATTCTTGAGTTAGGTATTTGTTTACATTACCAGAGAACTGCAATTCGCCCATATCATCAAGCAAAATACCAAAATTAAACCCAAGCTCTACACCCTCGGCGCGTTGGTTTTTTAAGTTGGTCGTAAATTGCTCAATACCCGCGCCAGCAATTGTTAAATCACCCCCAATGCGGTTGATTTTTGCACACTCGTTTGCATCGCCAAGTACATAACATGCATCTAGAATTTCCTGAGCTGAGAAGTTACCAATAATATTATCAATATCAATATCGTAGTAATCGAGTGTAATTGTAAAGTTTTCAACTGCACTGAACTCAGGCGTCCAGACAATACCCGCAGTAAATGTTTCTGCTTCTTCAGCACCAGGTGGGTTTAAAGGATCGCTCCCGCTGATAACTTGCACTTGACCAGATATTACATCTTGTACATTACCTACTTGCGCGTCAGTCATGCCAGTTGAAATACAAAGTTGTCTCAACGTTGCATCAATATTAGCGGCATTTGCGACAGAGCAAGGATCTTGTTGTGCATTGTCTAAGCCTGTGACTACAGGTGATGCAATCTCACCAACATTAGGTGCACGTGTTGCTTGTTGTTGCATTACACGAACAAGTACATCACTTACAGGGCGCCAGTTAAAACCGAGCTTCCAAGTTTCGTTACTACCAACAGTGTCATAGTCTGCCCAGCGGAAACCAAATTCAACATCAAGTGTTTCAGCACCAGGTAACCCATCTAACACAGGTAGGTAACCTTCTAAAAATACCTCATCAACTTTAAAGCCACCCGAAATTGGTAGCTGGTTACCACCGGCTCCCCCTTGGCAGCTTGCAGGGGCAAGTTTTAAACATTCATCCGGTTCAAAAAGGCCTTTTTCGCGACGATTTTCGTAACCAAAGCTCATCGAAAGTGGCGCACCTGCACCTGGAATTTCGATAAAATTAATGGCGCCATTAACCGTTGCGGTGAAAATTTCTTGGCTGTATTTTTGCTGTTGCAGGGCGATTGCTTGAGCGTATCCTGCCATTTCTTCAGTGATTGTACCGAAACCACCAAATAAATTGATTGGCACACAGCTAGAATCACCATTTTTACAAGTGACACCATCTGTTGTATCAAGAGCATTTTGAATATTAGTTAGGTTAGTATAGCCGCCACGCACTGTGGTTCTGTTAGATTCACCATATTGGTAGCTAACATCGTATTCCCAGTCATCAAGGAAGAAACCTGTCACACCAGTTACAAGTTGGAATTGCGCACTGTCATAACGTTCTGTTCTTGCGCCAAGTTCTAACGTTCTACGACGAAGTTGAACTTTTAAATAGTCTTCACTATCAACGATACCATTGCCATTGACGTCTTGCCAGTTGCTATCATCTAAGCTTCCAGCTGCCAGAGCTGCTGTTGCTCCGTCAATCATAAATTGTCTAGCTTGGTCACCAATTAGTGGATTAGCAAGCGGTAAGTTGAAGCTTGAACCAAATGTTCCAGATGGTGCGACCTGAGTATCAACACTGGTATTTGTGTAGTTGAAGCTTGAATATACTTTATGCTCATCAGTTAAGTTATATTTAGCAATGGCTGTAGCAGAATAACGCTCTGAAGGTGTTTGGTAGAAGTTATAAGGGTTAAAGTTAAATACACTACAGGTGTCTGGTTGCAATGTTCCGTCATTTCTAAATTGCCCAGAACCTGTTGTACCCGCACCTACAATCGCAAATCTCGTAGGGAATGCTGTTGTTGAACCGCCACTTTCAACAGAGTTTGGACCGCTACAATCTGCTGGTGCTGGAATTGGGGGTTCACCATTGAGGAATTGCTCGTAGTTAGCACCTGTTTTAGTTTCTATACCGAGTAGGCCCAACGGACGGTCACCCAGTAAGATTTGATCACGTTGGCTCCAGCCTAAAGAGAGAACCACATTGCCTTTATCATCTTCTAAATTAGAGCCGATTGTAAGAGCTATGCTGTCTTTATCGCCATCACCATCACCTGTTTCAGAGTGCTTAAAGTCTAAATCAACGCCTTGGAAGTCATCTTTTAAGACTACATTCACAGCACCTGCAATCGCATCTGAGCCGTATACCGCAGAAGCACCACCGGTAATAATGTCAATTCTTTCAATGAGGGCTGTGGGGATTGTTGAGCTATCAACAGACCCATTATAGTTGTATGGAATCATCCGGCGACCATTCATTAACACTAAAGAGCGTTGTGAACCTAAGCCCCTTAAGTTAATGGTTGCTGCACCGCCAGAGCCATTATTTACGTTACTACCGTCTCCAGGGATTGTAGAGGGAAGGGTTCTAAGGATTTGCTCTACTTCAGGTTCTTGTTGATAACCTAGTTCTTTTTCTCCAATTGAAACAATAGGGCTTGCAGAGACCGCACCAGGTTGTCTAATCCGACTACCGGTGACTGATATCACTTCGAGATCTTTTTTTGCTTCAGTTTCTTCTTCGGCTGAACTTGTTGGTGCATACAGTAAAACTGATGACACGAAGCCTGTACTAATTGCTAATCTTATAGCATTAGATAGTTTGCTGGTTAACATTGTTATCTCCCAATAAATTATAGTTGGCTAGAAAACAATGGAATACTGCTGATAGTCCATTCTTAGCAATATCAGCTTAGTATACATATTAGGTAAAAGTAAAAAAATACTTCGTTATTTTGTATATGTTTTTCAAAAATACCAATGCTTTACGAAAAAAAGCGACTTATAAAGCCGCTTTTTTTCGTAAAGTCTCTATTTTTAGCAGTTAGTTTCTTCTGCTTTTACACCTTCTTTAACTTCTTCGCATGCATCTTCTACTGCATTTTGAGCGTCGGTTACTGCTTCATCAATGCGCTCACCAGCTTCTTCTGCTGTGTTGTCTTCACACCCCATAATAAATAAAGCTGAAAATAGGGCGATAGTAGCTGCTTTTAAAGTTGAATTTTTCATAATGAAATTCCTTGTAAATAAATTAGTAAAGTAAATTGCTGTTGGTTTGTTATTACTTAGGTACATTGCCTCTAAGAGCACCTGATATAAGTGAAATAACAAGTAAAACTAAGAATATAAAAAATATGATTTTAGCTATGCCTGCTGCGGCCCCTGCAATACCGCCAAAACCTAACACTGCAGCGATTAGCGCTATAACTAAAAAAGTAACTGTCCAGCGTAACATAATGTTCTCCTTGGTTATTTAATTTCGTTTCGGTTGATTAGACTGAAGCGAGTTCCATACCAAAGTTTTAAAGTCCTTATTTTTCAATTTGTTAGTTTTTTTTCGGTTTTTTTTGTGGCGTGTCGTTTGGTAATTATTACGAGTGATCATGTAACTTATTCATAGTGATAATTTTTCAACTTCTATGCTGAAAGTGGACGCCTGTGAGTATGTTTTCTTGGTAAGACCAATTTAACCTGTATGGCATACAAGTTACCAAACCCCTTGCTTTAGCTGATTTTTACGCTGCTACGTTACACAGTTAACTATTTTTACATATAACTTTTGACTATATTGAGTATTTTTATCGTCTATATTGGGTAGTTAATTGCCGTAATGGCTTGGTGTTAATTAATTGTTTGATGTGTTACCCTGTAATTAATTGGTTTTACCAATTGACAATAAAGCTTTAAAAATAAGTTTTGTTTGTTATTATGAGTGTATAAATATTCAATTTAAGTGTTTTTTTATTCTGAGTAGCGAGGGGAGCAGTATGGATATTGGTGGCTTACTTACAACCGCAGCCAGCTTAATGCTAACGGGTATGGTGGGTGTATTTATCTTTCTCAGTATTTTGATTTCAGCCGTACTGCTGATGTCGAAATTGTTGGGGCGATTTGAAAACTCTGCGAGCTCAGTTCCAGTCCGAACCGCAAAATTACAGCCTCAGCAAGGGGTACCACCGGCACATATTGCAGCTATCAGCGCTGCTATCGCTCAATTTAGAAATAAACAACAATAACGGAGCAGCTTGAACATGGCTAAATTAAAACTAACCGAATTAGTATTGCGTGATGCGCATCAATCTCTCTTAGCAACGCGTATGCGCCTAGATGATATGCTGCCTATTGCCGAAAAGCTTGATCATGCAGGTTATTGGTCTATTGAATCATGGGGGGGAGCTACTTTTGACTCCTGTATCCGTTATTTAGGTGAAGACCCTTGGCAGCGTATCCGTGAGCTAAAGGCGGCAATGCCAAACACTAAACAGCAAATGTTATTACGCGGTCAAAACCTTTTAGGTTATCGCCACTATGCTGATGACGTTGTTGAAAAATTTGTTGAACGCGCCCATAAAAATGGTGTTGATGTATTCCGTATTTTCGATGCGATGAATGATGTACGTAACTTAGAAACGGCGATTAAAGCGGCTGTTAAAGTGGGAGCGCACGCGCAAGGGACTATTTCGTATACGGTAAGCCCTGTTCATACGCTTGATATGTGGTTAAAACTTGCTAAACAATTAGAAGAGCTTGGTTGTCACTCTATTTGTATTAAAGATATGGCGGGTTTATTAAAACCGTATGAGTGTGAGCAACTCATTAAAGGGTTGAAAGAGACAGTTTCAATTCCGATTGCTATGCAATGTCATGCGACTACAGGGCTTAGCACTGCAACATATCAAAAAGCAATTGATGCAGGTATTGATATGCTTGATACCGCAATATCGTCAATGAGTATGACGTATGGCCACAGTGCCACTGAAACAATTGTGTCAATTGTTGAAGGCACAGAGCGCGATACTGAACTCGATTTAAATCAACTTGAAGAAATTGCTGCGTACTTCCGTGATGTTCGCAAAAAGTATGCGGCATTTGAAGGCAGCTTAAAAGGGGTTGATGGTCGAATTTTACTCGCACAAGTGCCTGGCGGCATGTTAACTAACATGGAAAACCAGCTTAAAGAGCAAGGTGCAGCAGATAAATTAGACCAAGTATTACTTGAGATCCCGCGTGTTCGTGAAGACTTAGGGTTCATTCCGCTTGTTACACCCACCTCACAAATAGTAGGAACACAAGCGGTACTTAATGTATTAACTGGTGAGCGTTATAAAACAATCACTAAAGAAACTGCCGGTGTACTTAAAGGTGAATATGGTGCGACACCAGCGCCAATGAATAAAGAGCTGCAAGAACGCGTCCTTGATGGTGCTGAACCGATTACTTGTCGCCCTGCTGATAAACTTGAGCCTGAACTTGAGAAATTAGAAGCCGAGCTTTTAAAAGAAGCCAAAGAGCAAGGCTTAGAGCTTGCTGATGAAGTAATTGATGATGTGCTTACTTATGCATTATTCCCGCAAATTGGCTTGAAGTTTATTAAAAACCGCCATAACCCTGATGCATTTGAAGCAGTTCCAACAGCTGAAACTGCCCAGACTGAAAGTAAACAACCTACGTCAGGCAAAAATGCCGTTAAAGCTGAGCAGTATAGCGTAAAAGTTGATGGGAAAGTTTACGATGTCGTAGTAGCGCAAGGTGGTGAGCTTAAAGAAGTTACTCTTAAAGACAGCGAATTAATTCCACAATCGGCATCAGCGTCAGCGGGTGAAACGCTCAATGCGCCATTGGCGGGTAATATCTTTAAAATTAAGGTAAAGCCGGGCCAAACGGTAAATCAAGGCGATGTGGTTATCATTATGGAAGCAATGAAAATGGAAACCGAAGTCCGTGCTGCACATACAGGCACTGTCGCTGAAATCTTAGTAGCCGAAGGTGACTCAGTTACCACTGGCGATGCTATGATTTCGTTAGCGTAGGGGATAGAAGATGGATGGTCTTTTAAACCTTTGGCATGCAACGGGTATAGCAAACTTTACCTTTCCTGCTTTGATTATGATTGCCGTAGGGTGTTTATTGCTGTATTTGGCAATTGCACGTAATTTTGAGCCGTTGCTGCTTTTACCCATTGGCTTCGGCGCTATTTTGACAAACATTCCAGTTGCTGGGTTATCTGACCCAGGTGGGCTTTTATATTATGTTTATCACATTGGCATCGACTCAGGTGTTTTTCCACTGTTGATCTTTATGGGGGTGGGTGCATTAACAGATTTTAGTGCTTTAATTGCAAACCCTCGCATGTTGTTATTGGGGGCTGCTGCTCAGTTTGGTATTTTTGCAACCTTATTTGGTGCCATTTTACTTAACTTTATTCCAGGTTTTGAGTTTACCCTGCAAGATGCATCCGCTATCGCTATTATCGGTGGTGCAGATGGTCCAACGGCAATATTTTTAGCGTCGAAATTGGCTCCTGATTTATTAGGTGCCATTGCAGTAGCTGCTTATTCGTACATGGCATTGGTTCCTATAATTCAACCGCCCATCATGCGAGCTTTAACAACGCCTGAAGAGCGCCAAATTCAAATGCCACAATTACGTGCTGTGTCGAAAACTGAGAAGATTATTTTCCCGCTTATGGTATTGAGCCTAACTATTTTGTTCTTACCAGCGGCAACCCCTCTTGTTGGCATGTTTTGTTTAGGTAATTTAATGCGAGAGTCTGGTGTTGTTGACCGTTTAAGTAATAGTGCGCAAAACGAGATCATTAACATTACCACTATTTTCTTAGGTCTTGCTGTTGGCTCAAAACTGGCTGCCGATAAGTTCTTAACTGTCGAAACGATAGGTATTTTAGTACTTGGTGCATTGGCTTTTGCCATTGGTACAGCGTCTGGTGTCTTTATGGCAAAAGGCCTCAATAAGATTTCTAAATCACCTATTAACCCGCTAGTAGGGGCTGCTGGAGTGTCAGCCGTTCCAATGGCTGCGCGTGTTGTTAATAAAGTAGGCCTTGAAAGTAACCCGCATAATTTCTTGTTAATGCATGCAATGGGGCCAAATGTTGCAGGGGTACTAGGCAGTGCTGTTGCAGCTGGTATTTTGTTAGCGATTGTAGGTTAATAAATCGATTACACATTTTACTTCCAACCGACTGGCGCAGTAATTTTACTGCGCTTTTTTTTGCCTATAGACTGGTTACATTACCGTCTACATTAGGAAGCCACCATGAATATATTTGTTATCTTACTTTGCTTGTTTATTGCCTTGGTTATTCTGGTGCCGTTACTTGAAAAGTACCATTCAAAACTGGGCCTTGATGGCGCAACTAAATACGCTAAGTACATTTGGCCTCTGGTGATGATCTCAATGGTTATTCAGCTTATTTATTTACTCGTAAGGTAATTTAGGGCCAAGCACAAAAAAGCCGCTACAACGTGCAGCGGCTTTGTCATTATTAATTAGCTTATTTGTTTAAGGCTAATTGCATTTCACGGTTACGCTGTAATTGCGCTAAGAAGTTATCTGCAATAGGTTTAAACTTGGCTAACTCATCACGAGGCAAGGGTTCTGATTTAGGTAGTTTTACCGTTTTAGGGTTACGGTGTACACCATTTACCAAAAACTCATAATGTAAGTGTGGGCCTGTTACACGACCAGTAGCACCGACCGTACCAATTTTTTGGCCTTGCTTCACTTTCTGACCCGTTTTAACCATTTTTTTGTTTAAGTGTAAGTACTTAGTCACGTATTGAGTGCCATGGCTAATAAAAACATAGTTACCGTTGTACTTACTGTAGCCTGCCTTAAGCACTTTACCATTACCAGCTGAAACAACCGGTGTGCCAGTGCGCGCGGCATAATCGATACCGTTGTGTGGCTTAACTGTCTTTGTTACAGGGTGTAAACGGCGTGGGTTAAAGCTAGAGCTAATATATTTAAAGTTAACTGGTGCACGCAAGAAGGCTTTTTTCATGCTACGGCCTTCAGGAGTGTAAAAGTTACCATCTGTATGACGAATTGCTGTGTAGCGCTCGCCTTGGTTAATAAATTCTGCGGCAATAATTTTACCGTCGCCAATGTATTCACCATCAACATAATGTGCTTCGTAAATTAAACCGAATTGGTCGCCATTACGAATATCATTGGCAAAATCGACATCCCAACCAAAAATATCAGCAAAGTTCATAATTTGACGTTCGCTAAGGCCTGCGGCAATACCTGATGTCCAAAAGCTGCTATTAATCTCTCCACCGGCTGATTTACTCAGCGTTTCTATCTCTTTACTATCGATAGAGGTGTCGTAGTTACCTTCTTCGTTTAAGGTAACGTATAAGGTATCTGTTTTTGAGATAACATAGCGAAGCTGTGCTAATGAGCCATCTTCTGCGGTTGCAAAGCTTAATACTTCACCTGGATGAATTTTTGTCAGTTTACGCGTTTCAGCATTTGTATTGATTAGCTTGTGTAATGTTTGTGCTGAAAAACCTGCACGTTTAAAAATAAGTGCTAAATTATCGCCATTGCGAACTTCATGGTCGATAAGGTCGTATTCTGGAAGTTTAGCTGCTGCTTGCTCAGAATTTAATTCAGTCAGTTTTTCGTTATCGTCAACTTTAACTTGTAATTCGTAGCGCTTGCCAATCTCAAGTGCATTCGCACTGTTATCCTTTGATGCGGTGGCTTTTTCCGAAGGTAATAATGCTAAGCCAGCAATAGCAGAAACCAAACCGAGAATAAGCAGTTTGTGTTTTTTGGGGAGTTTGTGCACAACGTGAACCATAACGTGCCTTTTTCTGCTGTCAAGAAAATTAATTACTAATATTGCAGGATATACCTAAAATAGAGCAAATACCAGAGTTTTGTAGATTTAAACTGGCGCTATTTTACGCTAGAATTAGTAGGCGCGTTAAACTTTTTTGATTAAATTTGCAGCAGATGCCAAGAGTTAAACTAATTATGCATTAGTTAACTAAAGTACCTTCATTAAAATGCAATAACGCGGTATAAAGAACAATCACGCGCGCTGCCTTCGGGGCTTTTACTTAACACGGTTAAGTTAGCTTTATTTTTGTGCAGTATTTCTGGCGCTAACTAGCTAAATTTTAATGTTTTAGTTCTATTTTAACCCTAATAGGCCACCACGCCCGGTAAGCTGAATTTTTGGAGTAATACACAGTGGATTTACAAACCGCTCTAGCTGAGATAAAACGCGGTGCAGAAGAGATATTAATTGAAGACGAATTAGTTGAAAAATTAAAGTCTGGTAAGAAGTTAAAGATCAAAGCGGGTTTCGATCCAACTGCGCCTGATCTACATTTAGGTCACACAGTACTTATCAATAAAATGAAAACCTTCCAAGACCTAGGTCATGAAGTGATTTTCTTGATTGGTGATTTCACAGGTATGATTGGTGATCCAACGGGTAAAAACGTGACACGTAAACCGTTAACCCGTGATGACGTGCTTGCAAATGCCGAAACATATAAAGAGCAAGTATTTAAGATTCTTGATCCTGCTAAAACAACGGTTGCATTTAACTCTACGTGGATGGAGACATTAGGTGCTGCGGGCATGATCAAACTGGCTGCGCGTCAAACAGTAGCACGTATGCTAGAACGTGATGACTTTAAAAAGCGTTATGCCGGTGGCCAATCTATTGCAATCCACGAATTTTTATATCCACTTGTTCAAGGTTGGGACTCAGTTGCATTAGAAGCAGACGTTGAACTAGGTGGTACTGATCAACGTTTTAATTTACTAATGGGTCGTGAGTTACAAAAAGACGAAGGTCAAAAGCCACAAACAGTGCTAATGATGCCGCTGCTTGAAGGGACTGACGGCGTACAAAAAATGTCTAAATCATTAGGCAACTACATTGGTATTACTGATGAACCAAACGATATGTTTGGTAAAGTGATGTCAATTAGTGATGAGCTAATGTGGCGTTACTATGACTTACTAAGTGCGTTATCTATTGAAGAAATTGCTGCGCTTAAGCAACGCGTTGCAGAGGGTGTTAATCCGCGTGATATTAAGATTGAACTGGCTAAAGAATTAATTGCGCGTTTCCACAGCGCAGATGCAGCCGAAGGTGCACACCAAGATTTCATCAAACGATTCCAAAAAAATGCTTTACCAGATGAAATCCCTGAAGTGACTGTAACGATCGCTGAAGAGTCGGTCTTTATCACTAATTTGCTAAAAGAAGCAAACTTAGTAGCGAGTACGTCTGAAGCAATGCGAATGATCAAGCAAGGCGCAGTTAAAATTAATGGTGAAGAAAAAGTAACAGATACTAAGCTTGAAGTTGCAAAAGGCACCACTGAGATTTACCAAGTAGGTAAACGTAAGTTTGCAAAGATCACGGTTGCTTAATACTTCCATACTAAGCAAAACAAAAAACCAGCTTCGGCTGGTTTTTTTGTCGCAATTAGTTAACGAGCAATAGTGTGGCTATTTCGATTGCAACGATTGATAGCAGCCAGAATGCTTTTGCTTGATTTAAACGGTTTATAAGCACAGGAATATCATCGGCAGTGGGTAATCGTTCGGTGCCTACACGCATTTTATTGTAACGTTCGCCTTGATAAAGTGCGGGGCCGCCAAGTTGTACGTGTAAGGCTGCTGAGGTCACACTTAATAACCAGCCTGTATTCGTTTGATAAAAATGTCTACCGTAGTATTTAATATAATGAATACTGTGTTTACTGGCATTGGTTGCCGCAATCGTGATGGCAACTAATCGAGTGGGTAGCCACTCAAGGACAAATAACAGCTTTGCGATAGGTTTTAAAAATGGACTATTTGGCTGTTGCTTTTTACGCCATGATTGGTGAATAAGCGTTAATAAACGATAAACGATTGCGCTAATAGGCCCGCCGATTAAATAAAAGAATATAACGGCAAAATAATGCCTCGCACTTTGCAGCACCAATGACTCCATGGTGGCTTTACAGATACCTGGCGATGAAAGTCGTGACACATCACGTGCAACCAAACTCGATAGTAGCTCTTTTGCGATAGCTTTTTGATTTTGTTTTATGAGTCTAGCAATACGCAGCGACTTCTTTTCTTGTAAGCGGCTACTTAGCAGTAAATATAAGATTAAGCCATTCAGTAACTCGGGGTAGAAAGCAAACTCTAAGAACAATACAACAAGAACGACAATCACTAAAACGGTCAAAGTAAAGGCAAGGGTAGAGGCAAGATATTGATAACTCGTGGGGTTTGAACGGTTATATAAACGCTCTCCCAAGGCTGCGAATATAATGCTTAAAAAAGTGTTGGGGTGATACCAGCTAACTAAGGGGAAAAAGCGCTCAGCAAGGAGCGCTATAAAAAATACAATAATGTCCAAATGGGTTTGAACAAAATGTGTAATCACCTTATAAACTCACCGAGGTCAGTTTTTCTAATAGGGCCACAACCATTTTTGATGAATTAATTGATGCTGTTTCAATGTACTCTTCAAATGACTGCGGTGATTCTTTACCCGCTATATCTGACATAGAACGAATAACCACAAACGGCGTTTCAAGTACGTGGCAAGCTTGAGCAATTGCAGCGCCTTCCATTTCTACGGCAAGCATTGTTGGAAATTCAGCACGTGTTTTTTCTATACGTACCGGGTCACACATAAACGAGTCGCCAGTACAAATTAGGCCAATCATGGTCTTAACATCACTGATTTGGCTAACGCTTTGTTCTGCAGCTTCAATCAGTTTTGGGTGAGCTGCAAAACCAGCAGGCATTTGTGGTACTTGACCGATTTCGTAACCAAACGCAGTAACATCAACATCGTGGTGACGCACTTCAGATGAAATAACCACATCACCCACATTTAATGACGGTTCAAAGCCACCCGCAGAACCGGTGTTGATCACACAATCAGGTGTAAAGTTATCAATGAGTAACGTGGTCGCTACCGCAGACGCCACTTTACCGATACCAGACTGAACAAGTGTTACTTTATTACCTGCTAATTCGCCTGTGTAGAATGTAAACCCTGCTTTTGTCATCGTGCTTGGGTTTGCCATTGCTTCGCGTAAAATTTTTACTTCTGGCTCCATCGCGCCAATAATACCAACGTGCATAATATTTGATTCCTTAGATTGAATAGGATGATTATACCTAAAAATGTATAAAACAAACAAAAAAGCAGACCCGAAAGTCTGCTTTTGCCACTATTATGACAACTTATATTTCAGCAAGTGCGGTAGAGCTCGTATGAGCTTTTGCTTGAGATGGCGACAATACTGCAGGCTTTGTAACACGGTTGCGTGTTGGTCTTATCGGCGCTGCTGCAGGTTTCCCTAGCTTAAACATAATCGCATCACGGACTTCCCTTGGTTGATAACCCGATTTCACCTTCATACGAATATGAGGAATGCCAGCCGCTTCTAATGCGCCACTAACAAACCAATCTCGCTGTGCTTTATGACCGTCTTTGTTGGTATTATTTACTAAATCAACCGCTGCAACGATTGTTAGCTTTTCTTTATCGATAAGCACATAATCTAATTGCTTACCTTTTGCCTTCGTCATGGCTGCTCGCTTTGCTTTAACAGATAAGCCTTGCTTGCAGTCAATTAAATCGATTAGTTTTACGCGGCTTACAATTTTGTATTGATCGCCAACGGCACGTTCAAGAAGGTTTAAAAAAGCACTTTCAACTTGAGTAAAAACACTTTGTTTACGAGTGAAAGGGTACGGGTTTCCGCCATCATCGCTGAACTTTGACGCAACAACAGAAGCCACTACGACTAAAACTAAAATTGATAATAAAGCGAATTCCATAAGGTAACTCCACAACAACAAATTGACACTGAAATATAAAAGCAATATGTGTGCCTAAGTGTCGGGAGTTACCAAATTATTTAAGCAGTATAACCGCCAGCAACTCCTTTTACGGCAATTGCAACAGCATCATGCGCATGAAGTGATTCGTAGTGGTTGATTTGCAACCAGTAATCGGCATACTCTTGCTCTTCTAACAGCCCTTTGATTTTACGAGCGGCGTCTTCACAGAACATCAGGTTTTGGCCATTTAAACGTGCAAATTCTTGCTCGTCTTCACGTTTAACTGCCGCTTGCACAGGGGTTTTTAATTCACCTTCTAATGCATCTATTAAGCCAACCACATCAAAGCTGGTGAGAGCGTTATCAAGCTTCACTTTCACATTTGCAATTGATCGCTGAGAGTGGGGTGTGGCGACAATCCCTTCTGTTGTGCCCAGCCAGTTTAAAACCATTTGTTTATCAATTTGTTGCTCTGCAAATTTTTCATCAAATGCATGTTGAATTAATTGCCTTGCGAGTGCAGCTGAGCATGGGCAAGTCGATGAGTAAGTGACATCAACCATTAGCTCAAAGCTTAATACACCTTGATTAATTTTGGCTATTAGGTGGATTGGGTAGTTTTTCCAACCCACTTTGCCACTCAACAAAGACTCACGACGCAATGGAAGCTCAAACTTAAATTCAATTTGTGCTTGGTCACTTAAATCATCATGGCTACTAATAAAGGTATCAAGTGCCTGAGCAAGTGTTTGTGGGTTCACTTGCTGTTCAGTTGATAAGGTATCGAGTGCTAAAAATAAGCGCGACATGTGAATGCCTTTCGCATCTTCTTTATGTAAATTTACAAATGCGCGTGCTTTAGCAACTACATTTACAGGGGCAATATTGCGAGATTCAAAAATGAAAGGAAGTTCAATTTCGCCCATGCCAACCCAGTCTAATTTTCCTGTTCGTAAGGCGGGAGCCGTATCAGCAATATCTGGCATCGTGGTCTGCATGGTAATACTCATTCTTTGCAATTATTAAAGCGCGGTATTTTACATGAAAAAATATAAAAAACGCGGCGTTGATGAAAAAATTCTGTGTTTATCGCACAATATGAATATTTCATAAGGAATAGTGATAAAATTAGCTATGCTGTTTTTTTTAGATTATGTGCCTAAGCTTTATCTATGATTGATTCTTCTTTGAGTCCGTGGGCTCGCACACTCTCAAGCTTTATATCAAAATACGGTGAATTCAAAACCGCCGCAGCTTGCTATGCCCTGTTATTGGTTATGTCTTTAATATTGTCGTGTATGTTTTACTACGTGGCAGTTGGAACCGTAACCTTAGTTGATGTATTGGCTGTAATGTTTTTTACGGCTGTCGTATCGCCAATTTTAATTTCTGTATTGTTAAATTCTATTCGTCAGTTAGAAGCGTCATACAGTTACTTAGACAGTGCAACCAAACAAGAAAAGCTCTTAAACCAAACGTTAAAAGACAATATTAGTCGCCTTAATGAAGAAATTGACGAACGTAAAATGGCGTTTCATGCCAAGCACCGAGCAATTGAAGAGTTAAGACGAGAAATTGCCGAGCGTAAGAAAACACAACAAGAGTTAGCACAACAGGGCATGTTACTTCGCTCTATTGTCGACTCCTCACCCGATTTATTCTACTACCGTGATAACAATGGTGTGTTCGCTGGGTGTAATAAAATGTTTGAAGAGGTGATTGGTAAAAGTAGCGAAGACCTGATTGGCAAAAGTGTCGAAGAAATTTACCCAAGCGATTATCTACCTGAAGTATTACGCACCGACAAAAAAGTGTCGCAGACTCATCAAGCACTCACTTTAGACGTTGAATACCCTGTAGCAGGGGAGAAACGTTGGTTTGAAATGCGTAAATTGCCGTTTATTAATGAAAAAGGTGAATACATAGGCTTACTTGCGTTCGGTCGTGATATCACCAGCCGTAAAGAAGCTGCTCAAGCGCTAGAGGCAGCCTACAAAGATAAAGGGAAATTCATTGCTACTCTGAGCCATGAATTAAGAACCCCACTTAATGGCATTGTTGGTTTAACCCGCATGCTACTCGATACTGAGCTCGATAAGCAGCAACGAAGCTGGTGTAATACGGTGTTCTCAAGTGCTGAAACGCTGGGTAATATCTTCAATGATATTATAGATTTAGATAAAATTGACCGTGAGCAACTTGATATTGTAGCCGATTCAGTGAATGTTGCAGACTTTATTAATGATGTTGTGAACTTTGCGGGTTTAATTGCTGAACAAAAAGGCCTCGACTTTAATATCAAGCGTAAAGGCACGCTTGATGTGTATGCGTCTTTAGATCCGACCCGCCTTCGCCAAGTTGTTTGGAACCTTATTAATAATGCGGTGAAATTTACCCAGCAAGGTCATGTAGAACTCGAATGCCGCCGTGAAAATCGCCCTGATGGGCCTTGGTTAGTAATGCGAGTGAGTGATACAGGACAAGGGATCCCTCAAGAGCAGCTACACCGTATTTTTGACATGTATTATAAAGCGCCAGATATAAATGGCACCAACGCAATTGGCTCGGGAATTGGTTTAGCCGTAACTAAAGCGTTGGTTAGTGCCATGAAAGGTGAAATACATGTTAGCAGCACAGAGGGCGAGGGCAGTGTATTCGTGGTAGAAATCCCCCTTAAACTTTGTATTGCGCCAACCGAGCAAAGCTATGCAGTTCGCAGCTTAAACATTTTGTTAGTTGAAGATGTGCCATTAAATGCTGAAATAGCAACTAACCTGTTAGAGCAGCGTGGTCACGAAGTTATTTGGGCTGAAACCGGTGAAGATGCGCTGTCGTTTGTTTACACCGAGGATGATTTAGACTTAGTGCTATTAGATATGCAATTACCCGACATTAATGGTGATGAAGTAGCAAGGCAAATTCGTTATGATGAGCATTTTGATAACTTACCGATAGTCGCCCTTACCGCCAACGTAAGAAGCGCCGAAGAGGAGCTCGCAGGTATAAGTATTCAAGGTGCATTAGCAAAACCAATTAACACCACGAAGCTTGATAAAATGCTGGGTGAGCTATTTGATATTAAACAGCAAAAAGTACCTGACTCTGCATCTGTTAAAGCCGCTAAGCCGAAAGATCTTTCCGGTATCAAAGTAGAATTACTCGACATTGAAACCATTGAAGATTTTGTTGGCTCTATGGGGTTAGAGGTGTTTAAACGCAGCGCTGCGTTATTTGCTAAGCTTAACCCGCAGTATCAAACAGAATTAGCCGATGCTCTGGCTATAGACGACAGAGAAGAATATAAATCGGTAGCCCATAAGCTAAAAGGTGCTGCAGGTTCTGTTGGTTTAAACGATGTGCAATTACATGCTAAAAAGATGGAACACGGTGCGCTTGATGAGAGTGCAGAAGAACTGCAAGAGTGGTTAAGTGTTTTAGCAGATAAAATAAATGAAGGGCATGAAGCCCTCCAATTATTTTTACAACAGTTAGAAGATTAGTTCTAATTAGTTGTCAATTTTACCAATGAAGCGGTAGCCTTCACCATGGATGGTGCTGATAAGCTCAGATGTGCTGTTATCGCTTTCAAAGTGTTTTCTAATACGACGAATTGTTACATCAACTGTACGGTCGTTAGCACGTAGCTCGCGGCCAGTCATATGCTTAATAAGTTGCTCACGGCTAAAGATACGGCCAGGAGAATCAAGCATTAAGCGTAACGCACGGTATTCACCTTTAGGCAGACGTTTAGCATCGCCACTTGGTGATGTTAAACAACGGCTGTTTTCATCAAGTTCCCAACCGTTAAATGTAATAACACCATTTGTTTCGATATTAGCTTCTTCGCCACCTAACGCTGTACGAGAGATTAGGTTGCGCGCACGAATCGTTAGTTCGCGAGGGTTGAACGGCTTAGTGATGTAATCATCTGCACCAATTTCAAGACCTAGAATACGGTCAACGTCGTTGTCACGACCTGTTAAGAAAATCAGGCCAACATTGCGTTTTTGACGTAATTCACGAGCTAAGATTAACCCGTTTTTACCTGGTAGGTTGATGTACATAACTACAAGGTTCACATCATCATTATTTGTAAGCTTGTCATGCATATCATCGCCATCAATGGCTTCAATAACTTTGTAACCTTCAGCTTCAAATAAACTAACGAGGTTTAGTCGAGTTACGTCTTCATCCTCTACGATCAGAATGACTGGCGTTTGCATTGTATATTAACCTTTTCGGAAATTTTATTTACAAAAATTCGGTATTATCAAGCAAAACCGAATACTAGAGATTATAGGAGTAGATCCAATTGTTAACAAGTAAAATCAATTTGGATAAAACTTAGCCATAGCTAACAATCGAGATTGCACTTTAAAGTTCTGCTGCAATACGTGCTGCTTATTGATATACAGTCGGATTTTATTCCCTTCTTGAACCAGAGAGGCTATGCCGCCGTTTTCTAAAAAACTGATACTTTCACCTATTGTTAAAGTATCCAATGAAATTGTATCGGTCCAAAGTGGAAGTATATCATTTTCTAATGTTTCATCAATGTATGTGATATCACAAAGTTGAGAAAGTTCAGAAATTTGCTGAGTTTTTTTAACTAATATCACATTAATTGGTTTGTTGTTAATTTGCAGTTCATCTCGGTCCTTCATAAATGCACCAGGACCACTATTTAAACTGTAAAAACAAAATGACACAGGGCGTGCAGTGTCATCATGTGTGAACTCAACAAACTTCGCAATTTGAAATAAAAATGCCGATTTTACTTGGTCAGGTGACTTAGCCTGCGCGGGGTATGTTATAAGCACTAATACAAATAGATAAAAGAGCGCTCTCATTAAACTGCACCTTCGTTCAATGGCAGAGTAATAATAAAGTGAGCGCCTTCATTACTTAGCTCATCGTAAATAATGCTGCCCCCTAATGCTTGGGTAACTAAATTATAAACGAGGTGCATGCCTAGACCACTTCCACCTTCGCCACGTTTGGTGGTAACAAAGGGATCAAAAATTCGTTTTTTAATCGATTTGTCTACCCCAACGCCATTGTCGAAATAATGAATGACTAAGCTGCTCTCATTACGCTCAACGTCAAAGGTTATTTCGTTATTTTGATTGTCAGTAAAAGCGTGTATCACGGAGTTACTTAACAGTTGTTGTAAGATCTGTTGCAGCGGCCCTGACTTTGTTTCGATGCTAATGTCGTGACTGCAATTAATGTTTACTTTAGGGCTGCGGTATTCAATTTCTGAACGCATTGAGAGCACAACATCACTTAATAGGTTATGTAAGTTAACCAGAGAAGTCATTTCGCCATCTTGGTTTACAGCCACCTTTTTGAAGCTCGACACCAGTTCGGCAGCGCGGTTGAGGTTACGATAAATTAAGTCGAGGTTTTCAATGCCATCATCTATAAAGCGTTTTAAATGTGCCGATGTTAAGGTTTTTTGTTCAAACAGCGTATTGATTTCAGCCAGCTTGTCACGCAACAGCGTCGACCCGGTTATCCCCAGACCAATTGGGGTGTTAACTTCGTGTGCGACCCCTGCAACCATTTGGCCCAACGAAGCCATTTTTTCGTTTTCAACGATTTGGTTTTGATATTGATGCATTCGCTCAAGGGTGTTGAGTAGCTCTTGGTTTGCTTCACGAAGGGCAATGGTTCGCTGATTTACTTTTTCTTCAAGGCTTTGGTTGAGTTGTTTTATCTCTTGTTTGTCTTTTTCATGGCGCTCAATTTGTTTTTGAGTGCGCGCAAGCATGATGTTTAAGCTGCCCGCGAGTTGATTTATTTCATCAATATTGGTTTTTTGCGCGCGCGTTTCATAATTATGATTTTTAGAAACGTCTTGCAGTAACACACTCAGCTCATCAATGGGGTTTGCAATACGCTTTTGAATACTTCGCGCAACAAAAAACACTAATACCAATACGAACAGCGTCAGTAGGATATCAATCATAATTTTATGATTAATGTATTCATTTAATCGGTCTAGACCACCGCGAATATACACATAGCCAATGGTGTTCCCCTCGTAAACGATAGGGGTAACAAGCTCAATAACCTTATCTTTAACATTAGGTACTAATAAGTCATTAATACTACCTACTTTAATTGGAACGGGCGGTGTTTTGCTGGCGTTAAAGCTACTGAAAAAAACCGGTTCATTAGAAAGCTCGTCAATAGAGTAAATATGAATGTTTTTTATTAAAGGCACTGACTCAAATGATTTTAAGCGCTCAGTTTCTGTTTCGTTATCGTCGAATAGCACGGTAACTTGTGCGTTGTATGCGACAATTTTAGATAAAATAGTAATCTTATCGATGATGAGTGATTTTTGCTCTTTTACATCAAGGTAGGTCGAAATAGAAATAGATAGCGACAAACAGAGTGCGGTAACTAACATTACTGCGTTAGTTAAAGCTTTGCGAATACTTGTTTGTGCAGAGAATATTGACATGCGCTGTCTAAAGCCAATCTTTTTAGTATTATTAGTAACTTCTTAGTCTAGCAAAGACAACAAAAAGTAACTAAATAATAAGAAAAATATTTCAACAACCAATATTAATTAACGAAAACTAAGCCGCTGAGTAAACTGAAAACTTAGTATTTTTGAAGTCAGTTGTGTATTGACCAAATTGTGCTTCAAGAATAGGAGGGTATTTCAAAAAGCTGTTCGCGACGATTGTAAGCTTACCCTGTTTAGTAAGGTGTTGTTTTGCATTAGCTAAAAACGCTTCAGCAATTGTGTAGTCGGTCGCAATGCCGGTATGAAAAGGTGGATTACTGATTATTAAATCAAATTTACCATCAATACTTTCAAGACCATCACTTAATATTGCGTCACCTTGTAAATTGTTTAACGCAAGAGTCTGTGTGGTTGCATAGGTTGCAAGTGCGCTGACATCACTGCAAGTAAACACAAGGTCAGGGTGTTTAATTCCTAGATAGGCGGCAATTACACCGGCCCCACAAGCAAAATCGAGTACTTTACCTTTACTGATATTAGGGGCGTTATTTAATAACACAGCGGTCCCTACATCGAGTGCGCCATGGTTAAATACTCCCGGTACACTGATAGCGGTAAATTCAAGATCGCCCGCTTTAACTTGAAATGGCTTGTGGTAACGGCTGATATCAAAACTATCGTTTAATGTCAGCTCAGAAAAAAGGTATAGAATACAGTGTTTGGCGCTATCGATTTTGTTACTAAAACCACATAAATCCTTAAGCTGCTTTTCTGCTGACTTAACGCCACCTTTGTTTTCACCAACAATAAGAAGCTGTGCATCTTCTTTACAAATAGCGCGAATATTATCAAGACACATTAAAGCTTCAGGCTTCGCTTTAGGGTAGTAATAGATAACTAAGTCGTAATTCCCTTCAGGAATAGTGTGATCAACCACCGCGCGTATGCCATTAATTTTACTGGCATACTGTGCATTTGCGTGGTTATAGCTAAATGCAGTTATGGCCGCATTTGGGTTTAATGCTTTTAGCTCTCGTAAAAAGCCATCTTGTTCAAAGTTAACCACTAAAATGGATTGCCCAACTAACTCTTCGTCGTTGCGAAGTAATAATAAACTGGGGTTGGTTAACTTACTCATTCTGGCTTTACCTTATGTTACTTCGTACGTTCAAACATTAAATCCCATACACCGTGACCTAGACGGTGACCGCGTTGCTCAAATTTAGTCAACGGGCGAGAATCAGGGCGAGGAACATAATCGTTTGTTTCAGATTGGTTTTTGTAACCTTCTGCAACTTGCATAACTTCTAGCATGTGTTCTGCGTAATTTTCCCAGTCTGTTGCCATATGGAAAACCCCACCTATTTTCAACTTGCTACGTAGTTTTTGTGCAAATTCAGGTTGCACGATACGACGCTTGTGGTGACGCTTTTTATGCCATGGATCAGGGAAAAACAGTTGCAGCTTAGATAAGCTTTCATCGGCAATACAGTCAGCCAACACTTCAATAGCATCGTGCTCAAATACACGTAGATTGGTAATACCCGCTTCATCGGCATCCATTAAACATGCACCCACACCTGGGCGATGTACTTCGATACCAATAAAGTTTAACTCAGGGGCATTTTTGGCCATTTCAACAAGTGATTTACCCATACCAAAGCCGATTTCTAATACGATATCGTTATCGTTACCAAAGACGTCTTTCAGGTCGAGCATGCCGTTTTTATGCTCAAGGCCCATTGTTGGCCAACACTTTTCGATGGCGGCTGCTTGGCCTTTAGTTAGGCGACCTTCGCGCTTAACGAAACTACGAATAGTGCGGATATATTTACCCTCTTGCTTTGCTTGCTCGAGGTTAGGGTTACTTGAGTCATTCATATAATTTGGCCTGATAAAAACACGGACTATAGAAAAAGGGTGCGTATTATCCCTGACCAGCGCCTTGAGTACAATAGTTAGGACCTGTTTATCTTTCGAGATTAATTTTGCTGGAGTGAATTTGATATTGAGGCAAGGCGGAGTTTATGACGTGGAGAGGGGGCATAATTGGCAAAAGCGCTGTGTCGCTGTTAAATACGCGAATAAATACGCGAATAAATATGCGAAGCGCTTTTGCTCTATTTAAGGACGGATTAACACTTATATTAACTCTTATTTAATCCTGTAAGGGTAACACGCCTCGATGCTGGGTTTTCACTTGCTTGGCCTAACTAACTGCAATAGACTGAGCCGCAATGAGCTTCAGCAAGTAAAGATGTTATTTTGAATTTAAGCAATAAGGAGTCAACTTGGTTTGCTAACCAAGTGGTTGACTGGTATCACCTTCATGGTCGTAAGACACTGCCATGGCAGTTAAATAAAACCCCTTACAAAGTATGGATCTCCGAAGTGATGTTGCAACAGACGCAAGTGATCACTGTTATCCCATACTTTGAGAAGTTTATGCAAAGCTTCCCTGATATTATCGCGCTCGCTAATGCTGATGAAGATCAGGTATTACATCACTGGACTGGGCTTGGTTATTACGCCCGTGCCCGTAATTTACATAAAACAGCAAAAATAGTCCGTGATAAATACCAAGGCAAGTTTCCTACAACCCTCGAAGAAGTCATGGATTTACCTGGCATTGGCCGCTCGACTGCAGGCGCTATTTTATCGTTATCGCTGGGTCAACATCACCCTATTTTAGATGGTAATGTTAAGCGGGTTCTTGCGCGGTTCTTTATGGTTGAGGGCTGGTACGGGGTTAAAAAAGTTGAAAACCAGCTTTGGTCGTTATCGTCTCAGTTAACCCCCAAAGAGTCGGTTACTGAATTTAACCAAGCCATGATGGACTTAGGAGCAAGTCTTTGCTCTCGCAGTAAGTTTGATTGTCAGCCATGCCCGTTAAAGAGTAAATGTCAGGCATTTAATCAAGGTAAAGTGAAAGAGTTTCCACACTCAAAACCTAAAAAAGCGGTGCCTAAAAAAGCGTGTCATCAACTTATTTTAGCCTGTGACAATAAAGTATTAATGGAAAAGCGGCCAAGTAGCGGTATTTGGGGAGGTTTATTTGGCTTTTTTGAATTTACCGAGTACAGCGAGTTAGAACACTTTTTAGCACAACATGGTTTAACTGGTAACACGCAAGCACTTGAGGCATTTACCCATGTATTCTCGCATTTTGAATTAACCATTAACCCACATGTGCTAACCTTACCGGCAATTCCTGATTTTATTAACGAGCACCAACTTGTTTGGTATCCGCTTGACGAATCGGTTGAAGTTGGGTTGGCTGCACCCACTAAAAAGCTGGTTAAACAATTAAGCACAATAGATTACAATAGCATCACGCAATAAGAGTAGAGAGCAATTATGGCACGTACAGTATTTTGTCAAAAGTTACAAAAAGAAGCTGAAGGCTTAGGCTTCCAACTATACCCAGGTGAGCTTGGTGAAAAGATTTTCAACAACATCAGCAAAGAAGCGTGGGGCCAATGGCAGCATAAGCAAACAATGCTGATCAATGAAAAACATTTAAATATGATGGACCCAGAGCACCGTGCTTTTTTAGAAGAGCAAATGGTAGGGTTTTTATTTGAAGGTAAAGACGTAGAAATTGAAGGCTACCGTCCACCTGAAAAATAATAGAAAAGGGCCAAAAGGCCCTTTTTTATTGCTCGGTTTCAGCTTTTTTAATTTGCTCTTTGAGAAACTGCGCTACCTTAGAGTACTCAATTTCAAAACCATCACGCAGCTCAATTAGCTCATCGCTGGTTGGCTCTTCGTTTTTGCAAAAGTGCTCAAATTCAGCGGCAAGCTCGGCGACTTTCATCGCACCAATCGTTTTCGAAATTGATTTTAGCTGGTGGCACGACGAAATAATGCTGTCGATGTCATGTTCAATGACACCCGCATTAATATTTTTAGTCAATTGATTACTTTGCTCTAAATACATTTTAAAGAAGCGCAGTTTTTTAGCCTCATCGTTATTAATATATTTAGCGAGCATGTTCATATCGATAGGCATAGCTGATTTTTTGGCTTCAACCGATGTGCTTTGTGGATTTCTTTTGTTAGACCACTTTAATAAGGTGGATTCAAGCACATTTAATTCAACAGGCTTAGTGATGTAATCATTCATACCAATGCTCAAGCAACGATCTTTTTCACCTTTAAGCGCATTTGCTGTGATTGCTACTATATACGGTTGTGCATTAATGTCTTCTAGCTGAGAAGCTTCTTCGCGAATACTTTTTACCATGTCGTAACCTGACATTTTTGGCATGTGTAAGTCGGTGAGAATAATCGCATAGTGATTTTTTCGCCACAGCTCTAAACCTTGTTGGCCATTTTCTGCCAACTCGACCCCGTAACCGAGTAAATGAAGTTGGTCAGTTAACACTTGCTGGTTTAAAACATTATCTTCCACTAACAGAATAAGCTTATTTTCCTCGCGCGCTTGTTCAACGCTTAAGTAGTTGTTAAATGTTTTTGCAGAAGTAATTTGCTTTGGCTGATGTAAGCCCGCAGCAACAAGTAGCGACATCATAAAGTTAGACTTACACAGTGGGGCAGCATTTAAATAGAAAATATTTTTATGATTAACGGCTGCTTCATCTAATTTACTGAGAACGATTACTTGTTGGTGGTTATCTTCTAGCGTGTAAAGCAGGCGGCGCAATATATAATTAATGTCCTCCATGCTTTCGATCCCATCGAGAACCCAAATAATATCTTTACTGTCTTGTTCTGCTTCTATTTTTTCGTTGCTGTCGGCAATGACGGCGGTGGCCCCCATAAACGAGAGATAGCGCGTTAATAGTTTTTTACGGCCATCATGATTCGTAACAACCACAACGCGCTGATCTTTAATGACGTGTTTATGTGCAAAATCGACTTTACCTTGCGTGCTAAAAGGAAGTTCTACAATAAATTCACTGCCGATACCCAAGTCACTGGTGACAGAAATAGTGCCCAGCATAAGCTCTGTTAAGCTTTTACAAATGGATAACCCTAGGCCTGTTCCACCGTATTCACGCGTAATTGAGCTTTCGGCTTGTATAAAGGGATTAAATATTTCGCCAAGTTGTGCGCGTGTCATCCCTTTGCCATTATCAGAAACACCAAAGCGTAAGGTGTAGTGATCGGTGGTATTTTGCACCACTTCTACTGATATTTTTACGCAGCCTTTACGGTTATCATCGGTGGTGGTGAACTTAATGGCGTTACTACATAGGTTGTACAGTACTTGGCGTACGCGAACAGTATCTCCAATCAGGTTGGTTGGAATGTCGGGGGCAATGGCAAGCTCAAGGTCAAGATCGCGCTTTCTCGCGACAGATGACAACACCCGCGCGACCTCTTCAATGGTGTCTGACACTGAAAATGGCGTATTATCTATATTAAGTTTACCCGCCTCGATTTTAGAAAAATCAAGAATATCATCCAAAATTCCCAATAATGAAAACGCTGAGTCTCTAATAATGGTGCTTAGTCTATGTTGCGCTCCATCAAGTTCTGTTTGACGCAGTAAATCAATTGTACCAATCACGCCATTCATGGGAGTGCGAATTTCATGACTCATGGTTGCTAAAAAGGTCGTTTTGGTTTCGTTTGCTTGTTCTGCTTTTAAGGTGGCTTGTTCAAGGGCCAGTGTTCTGCTTTGTACCTCTGCTTCAAGACCGCTTTGTAGTTTTTCTAAGTCTTGCTGAGCGGCTTTGTTTTCGGTAATAACCGACAACACTTTATTAAGTAATTGATTAATATTTTTAGCGACTTTATCTAAGCCAAAATCGAGCTCTTCTGACACCTGCGTTTGATAATCGGCATTTTGTGTTATTACCATTAATTCGTTGCTGAGTGATTCGCTGTTTTTCATAAAACGTTTATTAATTAATACACTCAAGGCAAATGATAAAATAACTAAAGCTAAAAGCGTTAAACCCGCGAGGGCATACGAGAGCGCGGCTGATTCTATGATTGGTTGCTGCTGTGGATGTTGTTTTACTATAAGCTCACCAACGGGTTGATCATTCAGCTCAAGCACCGTATGAATAATTGTGCCTTGAGCAAGTTGCTGGTCCACTTTACTTGAAGCGATAAGCGCCTCTTTGTTATTAGCGTAGACAAGCGATGCATCGCCATTAATTTCGTATCTATATAAGTAGTAATCAAAATCTTTATTAAGCAATAGGCTTAAATCGAGTACTTCTTTAACTTTATCTTGTCCAGGCATAGTGAGTGCGCTGATAAGTGGTGCAGATAATAACTCTGAAACTTCTATTGCAGTTAAGCGAGGGGGCTCTGTTTGCTTCGGCGCGTTACTGGTTGGGTAAAAGGAGTAAGCAACCACCGCTAATAGGGTGATAACTACGTTTGTTATTATAAAAAGAGGTAATAGGCCTTTTACAGTAGAGGTCGATTTACTCGGCATGGGTCTTATCCAATAATTTTACAGCAAAATTAAGCAGTTCCTTGATGGTAGAACAATCCTACCATCAACGAAGAAAAATTCACCACGTTTTTACCTAAGGAAACCAAATAACAATTAGAGTAAACTATCAGAAAGCGTCAGTTTGATGCTTAAATAACCGTAAAAGTATTAAAAATAGCAATCTTGATGGAAAACTGTTCAAACAGTTATAAAGCTCAAAAAAAAAGTTGACTTGCGAAGGCAAAACCCGTTTAATACGCCGCACGCCCAGATAGCTCAGTCGGTAGAGCAGAGGATTGAAAATCCTCGTGTCGGTGGTTCGATTCCGCCTCTGGGCACCATTATTAAAAATATTGGTGTTTTAAATCAAAAGATTATAACATTAATATAGTGCAGCAGCACACAGCTTTAGTGTGCCGACTTAGCTCAGTTGGTAGAGCAACTGACTTGTAATCAGTAGGTCATCCGTTCAACTCGGATAGTCGGCACCATTTATTAAAAGTCTAGTTAATTAACTAGTTTTTAAGCCCAGATAGCTCAGTCGGTAGAGCAGAGGATTGAAAATCCTCGTGTCGGTGGTTCGATTCCGCCTCTGGGCACCATTATTTGATAATTACTTTTAAAGTGATTATAGTGCACAACGCACACAGTTTTAGTGTGCCGACTTAGCTCAGTTGGTAGAGCAACTGACTTGTAATCAGTAGGTCATCCGTTCAACTCGGATAGTCGGCACCATTTATTAAACAATTAGTAAATTGTTATGCCCAGATAGCTCAGTCGGTAGAGCAGAGGATTGAAAATCCTCGTGTCGGTGGTTCGATTCCGCCTCTGGGCACCATTATTTAAAAGCCTCGCTATTGCGGGGCTTTTTTGTTTCTGTTGCAAAAAATAGTAACAAGTAATGGTCATAGGCTTTGAGTGTTAAACCGGTCGCTCCTAATACAGTTTCACTCATGGTTGCTTTTTCTCCTCAAATTGCTCCCAGCTTACGTTTGAACGTTGTAACTCTAATCTCATCGCTAAATACCTGCCGTTTATCGTACTACAACGTCAACGAGTGTAATTTTATGTAAAGTCAGTTGAGCAAAACTTAATGCAATGCTTGAATTACACTCATAAATAGTTATTTTTCAGGTTTTTATGATGAATTGGCAATGTAGGCCAAGTTTAGTTGCCTTAAGTGTGGTTTTGCTAAGTGCATGCGCAAGCCAGCCAACGAATAGTGAACGAGTACCAGAACTTGAAGCTATACCAAACGCTTGGCAACAACTAGACAGTGCTTCAAAAGTATTAGCTGTGAAGGGTAATTGGTTACAGCAGTTACAAGATCCACAGGTGCTGAGCTTAGTTGAACAGGCTTTAGCGAATAATCAGGGGATTTTACAAGCGGGTTATGATGTTGCAATTAAAGAGCAACAACTCGTTGCTGCGGGTGCGGCTTTGTGGCCAAGCTTAGACTTATCAACACGAACTAGCCGCAGTAAAGATAACCGCCCGGTAAATTACAATAATGCAAGTTCAGCATCACTTGAGCTCGGATACGAAGTTGATCTATGGGGTAAGTTGTCGGCGTCAGAGCGCCAAGCTAACTTAGAATACTTAGCAGAGAAAGCGTCGTTTGAGCAAGCTAAGCAGCAGTTAGTTGCTGATGTTGTTTCGGGTTGGTTTAATGTGATCAGCAATCATAAATTGCTCGAACTTTTTAAGCAGCGCGAACAAAATGCAGAACAAAACTTATCAATCATTGAATCTGGTTACCGCCAAGGTCTAAACGAAGCACTGGATGTTTACCTTGCTCGCAATGAGCTAAATACAGAGCGTTCAAACATTGCAGAGCAGCAAGCTACGTTAACAAAATCAATTCGTGATTTAGAGCGTTTAACAGGGCAATACCCCAGAGGAGCGCTTACGGTTAGCGCAGACTTACCTTTACTTGATAATGCCATACCACTTGGTTTGCCGTCTGAGCTTATTACCCGTAAACCTGATTTAATGGCCAGTTGGTATCAATTACTCAGCACCGATGCCGGTCTTGCGTATGCGCACAAACAGCGTTTTCCAAGCTTGAACTTATCAGCCTCAATCAGTGATAGCACTGATCGAATGAGTGATTTATTTTCGCCTTCAAGCCTTGCTTGGTCTTTACTTGGCAGCATTTCGATGCCGTTATTTGAAGGCGGACGTTTAAAAGCGAACGAAGAGCAAGCTAGGCTCAATGTTAAACGCCAAGAACAAGTTTACTTAGCGACTCTTTATGATGCATTTAACGATGTTGAAACAGCAATAAGCCAAGAGCAAGCGCTAAAAGTGCGTTACGAAAAAACACTTGAAGCACAAAAAAATGCCATCGCGGCAGAGCAACTTGCTTTTGAGCAATATCAAAGTGGTTTGGTAACGTACACCACGGTTCTGGATGCACAAGACCGCTCTTTTAACGCACAAAGTTCAGTTATTCAAATTAAAAACCAACTTATCATCAACAGAATCAACTTACATATTGCCCTCGGGGGTGATTTTAGTGAAGCAAACACCGAAGTAGCAGAGCAATAATCATGAAAAGCAAAACTCGTAAAATATTAATTCCACTCGTAGTGATAATCGTGACGGTACTTTTAGTGATGTTTATAAAAGGGAATCCGCCGCAAGCTAATCGCTTTTCATCACCTCCTAAAGCAAAAGTGAATGTTGCTGTTGAGAGCCTCACACCGCAAAGCTTTCAAATTATGATCGACAGTTTTGGTACAGTTAAACCGCGCACACAGAGTAAGTTGGTTGCGCAGGCCTCAGGACAAATCATTAAAATAAGTGAGCAATTCCGTGAAGGGGGCTTTTTTGAAAAAGGCGATGTACTTGTACAGCTTGATGATAGAGATCACCGCGCTGAAGTTAAATCAGCGCAAGCCGCACTATTAACCGCTGAACAAAGTTTACTTGAAGAGCAAGCGCGTGGCCGACAAGCAATGACAGATTGGCAGCGCTTAGGTAAAGGCGAAGAAGCGAGTAGCTTAGTACTTCGCAAACCTCAACTGGCAGCCGCAGAGGCGAGTGTATTATCGGCACAAGCCAACCTTGAAAAAGCAAAACTTGATTTAGAGCGAACTAAAATAACCGCGCCTTATGCAGGACGAGTGTTAAGCCGTAGTGTTGATTTAGGCCAAGTTGTTAGCAATAACATGGAAATAGCCATTATTTATGCTGTAGATAGTGTTGAAATTAGGCTACCGATTAAAAATAAAGACTTACCGTTTATTAATTTGCCGGAGCAATTCCGCGATGGTGCTAAAAATAGTGCGGGTTCACTTGTCGAGTTCAGCTCAAACCTAGTAGGCAAACAGCATTGGCAAGGCCAAGTGATTCGTACCGAAGGTGCGATTGATGAAAGTGCTCAGCAACTTTATGTTGTGGCGCAAATTCACGACCCGTATAAAGCCACAAGCGATAACCAGTACCCCATTAAAATTGGTCAATATATTAAAGCGCAGATTAAAGGTAAAACCGTTGAGAATGCTTTAGTTATTCCAAACAGTGCAATTTACCAAGGCAGCTATGTGTACACCGAGGAAAAAGGGGTTTTACGTCGAAAAGACATTACTTTGGCTTGGCAAAATGCAACTCAGGCAATCGTGGCTGATGGTTTATCGGCTGGAGATAATTTAGTGCTTACACCACTTGGGCAAGTAAGTTCAGGTACGCAAGTAACGGTAATGGGCAGCGAAGCTTATCAAGCTACGCGCGCCGATACACCGCGACTAAGCCGCGAAGAGCTTGAAAAAAAAGCAAAAGAGCAAGGCATTACGGTTAAAAAATTGATTGAGCAACGCCGCGCCGCTCGTGAGCAAGGAGCGCAATAATGATAGCTTGGTTCACAAAAAATCATGTTGCAGCTAACTTATTGCTGATCAGCATTTTATTAGCGGGGTTATTTAGCGTTTCAACGCAAATACCGCTTGAGGTGTTCCCATCATTTGAATCTGATCGCATCAGCGTCAGCGTCTCATTACGTGGCTCTACACCTGAAGATGTCGAAAAAGGGGTCACGATCCGAATCGAAGAAGCGGTGCAAGATTTAGAAGGTGTAAAACGCATAACGAGCCGTTCAGCTGAAGGCTCGGCTTCTGTCACAATTGAAGTCGAAACAGGTTATGACCCGCGAGAGTTATTAGCGGATATAAAAAGCCGAGTCGATGCGATTAATACCTTTCCGGTTGATGCTGAAAAGCCAATAGTGTCGCTCGCTGAATGGAAACGTGAAGTAATAGCGGTCACCGTTTCAAGCATTTATGGTGAAAAAGAAACCTTAGAATATGCAGAAACAGTGCGCGATGAATTGTTGCGCCTACCTAGCGTGACTCAGGTTGAGCTAAGTGGGGTGCGCAATTATGAAATTGCTATTGAGGTAAGCAAAGATACCTTGCGTCAATACGATTTAAGTTTGTCGGATATCTCTTCTGCTATTCGTAATTCAAGTACCGATGTCTCAGCAGGTAACTTAAAAACAGAAGGGGGCGATGTGCTTATTCGCTCTAAAGGGCAGGCATATCGTAAAGATGAGTTTTCAAAGATTGTAATTAAGCATCAAGCAGATGGCACGATCATTCGCTTGGGAGACATTGCTAGCATTAAAGACGATTTTGAAGAAACCCCGGTACGCACGCGTTTTAATGGTAAACAAGCCGCCTTTATTGATGTTTATCGTATTGGCCCACAAAGTGCGATTGAAGTCGCTGATGCCGTGAAAAACTTTATTGTCGCACAGCAAGATAACCTGCCTGAAGGCTTCGAATTAAGCTACTGGGATGATGACTCAGAAGTGGTAAAAAGTCGTATTGCAACCCTCACCAGCAATGCGATTCAAGGTGGTATTCTGGTGCTTGCTTTGCTGACACTGTTTTTACGTCCCGCTATCGCATTTTGGGTGTTTATTGGTATACCGGTATCGTTTATGGGGGCATTTTTAGTGATGCCACTATTTGGTATCACATTAAATGTTATTAGTTTATTTGGCTTTATTTTAGTGCTGGGTATTGTTGTGGATGATGCGATTGTCACCGGCGAGAATGTCTATACCCACTTAAAAACAGCCGAAACAGGCGAGCAGGCTGCAATTCGTGGTACACAAGAAGTAGCGACCCCAGTGACATTTGGGGTATTGACTACGGTGGCAGCATTTTTACCGCTTGCCTTTATTGAAGGTGCGCGTGGTGCTATTTTCGCGCAAATCCCCGTGGTGGTTATTCCTGTATTACTGTTCTCGTTAATTGAGTCTAAGTTTGTATTACCGGCACATTTAAAGTATTTAAAGCTGCGCCACGAAAAGGGTGAGCCTACTAAGCTGGAGCGCTTACAACAGCGTTTTGCCGATGGCTTTGAGCATGCCATTATGAAATATTACCAACCGCTGCTTAATCACGCTCTTAAGAATAAACTGGCAACAGTCAGCTTGTTTGTGGGTATTTTCGTTATTATTTTAACGTTAATTACCAGTGGCTGGACAAAGTTTGTGTTCTTCCCGCGCATTCCAAGTGAAACAGTGAGGGCATCAGTAACATTTCCTGCGGGTACACCGTTTGAAGTCACTAATAAATACGTGATTAAAATGTCTGATAAAGCAAAAGAGCTGCAAGATAAGTACCGTGACGAAGACGGTCAAAGTGTTATTTTAAACATTTTGGCTACTACAGGTGGCCGTGGTGGCGCGTCTAATTCGGGGAGTGTTCGGTTTGAAATTATGCCAGCAGAAAAACGCGAATCAGACATTGGCTCTCGAGAACTTGCGAGTGAATGGCGCGATTTAATTGGTATTATCCCCGGTGCGGAAAGCGTAACCTTTCGTGCTGAATTTGGTCGAACATCGAGCCCTATCGACGTACAGCTAACAGGCAATTCAATATCGACACTTGAGCAAGTTGCAGAAAAAGTAAAGCAACGTTTGGCAACATACCCAACAGTGTACGAAATTGCCGACAGCATGTCCGATGGTAAAGAAGAGCTGCAAATTGAGCTAACAGAGCAAGGTTTAGCGCTTGGTTTGAATCGCGTTGATGTGTCGCAGCAAATACGTAACTCGTTTTTTGGTGCGCAAGTACAGCGCATTCAGCGTGGTCGTGACGATGTACGTGTTATGGTGCGCTTACCCATTGATGAGCGTCGTTCAGTAGCCGATTTAAAAGATATTCTTATAAATACACCTAGCGGTGGTACGGTGCCATTGTCGCATGTTGCCACTTTAGTGCCGGGACAAAGCCCGTCATCAATTTACCGTATTGACCGATACCGTACGCTTAATGTGACTGCCGATGTTGAAAAGTCAAACACCAACATGACAGTGCTGCAGGCAGACCTAAAATCGTACCTTGATGAACTAATGCAGCAATTCCCAGGTGCAGACTATTCGCTTGAAGGTGAAGCTAAAGAGCAGCGCGAGTCATTTGGGTCGCTTGCTTGGGGGCTGGTGTTTGTGTTTTTCATTATTTATGCGCTGTTGGCAATACCGTTTAAATCGTATATGCAGCCATTGATTGTCATGAGTGTTATCCCCTTTGGCATGATAGGTGCGGTAATGGGGCATTGGATCATGGGGATGGAGCTTACCATTATGAGCTTGCTCGGTATGCTGGCCTTGATTGGCGTGGTTGTGAATGACTCACTGGTGCTGGTTGATTTTATCAATAAAAAGCGCGAGGAGGGCGGTGACCTTCTCGAAACAGTTAAAATGGCGGGAGCATCGCGTTTTCGCCCAGTAATGCTTACCAGTTTAACCACTTTTATTGGTTTAATGCCGTTGTTATTTGAAAAAGCCACACAAGCACAATTCTTAATTCCGATGGCGGTAAGCCTTGGGTTTGGGATTATTTTTGCAACCCTTATCACCTTATTACTTGTTCCGGTTAATTACTTATTGATGGAACGTTTTCAGGGGTGGTTTAAATAGGCTTGAGACTAGGTACTCGTTATTAGATTCTAAATACAAGTACTCAGTGCTATAACGCGGGGTAAACCTGCTGCTACAGGTAAAAAGGTGGCGGCGGGTTTATTCCGCGTTTTTATTCGTAGGTAGATTCGAGCGTAGCGAAATCAAGTAAGTTAGCAAATTCTAAAGATTAAAGATAAACCGAAGAAGACCTTTAAACGCCAAAAAATTAAATGCCAAATGGTCTAGGTGAGAATTTATTCTGCGTGCAAAAAATACAGTTTAGAAAAATATAAAATGAAAGTATTGATAGCTCGTAGCTCGTAGCTCGTAGCTCGTAGCTTGAAGTAATGAAGGTGTTCCCCAAGTATGCGGTGCCCGGTGTCAGTCCTGAAACCTTGAGGTTTCAGGGCGGGAATCTGCGGTCTACCGTAGGCTTCTCGGTACATGCCGAGCTTGCACAATAGTAAACGAACAGAAACCCTAACATAAAATTTATCGGCTCAGGGACTTAACCAAGCTCCAACACCCTAGGGAACATATTCAGTATATAAGACAAGTTTCAATCATTAAACCATAGAAACCAAAAAAGCGGATCGTTCGGGTAGTTTTTCCCCACCTTTAACGAGGCATTTACTTTTCAGATTGCTTTTTGACCTCAATCATACAATTAATTGGAGTTGCGATTTATCGAGTGGTAGCATGACGTTACTGAGACGAACAAAGAAAAAGTTATGAGCACGTTACCTGATTACCAGCAAGCGCAATTGCTATTAGAAAAAAATGAAATTTTTGTCGCACCCGCCGAAGCCCATGGCGTAATAAGTGGCTTACTTGCTTGTGGCATTAATATTGAAGCCGACGAGTATTTAGGCTTATTAAGCGATGTTTTCAATGATGGTTTAGCATTCAATACCGATCTAAAAGCGTTTTTTGCCACTATATATACACAGGTTGTGGCGAGTTTTGGTGACGATGAATTTCAGTTCGATTTATTCTTGCCAAGTGATGACGAGACCCTAGTTGACGTAGCAAACGGCCTAGTGTCTTGGGTATCGGGTTTTATGCTTGGTTTCGGTTTAAAGCAAAAAGACTATGGCAAATTGTCTGCGGACGTAAAAGAAGTTATTAGCGATTTTAGCGAAATTACTCGCTTGGATACTTTATTCGAAGAAACCGAAGAAGACAGCCAAGCACTACACGAAGTGATCGAGTACGTGCGCGTTTCTGCCTTATTATGTTTTGCTGAACTCGGTAAAGAGCAAACAGATAAAAGCACTAAAAAGACCCTTCACTAATTAAATTACAGAGGTTTAGCATGTTGTCTATTGCTATCGATAAAGCTGAATTTAAAGCCCGTCGCGAGCGTTTACTTGCGATGATGGACAAAAATAGCATCGCGATTATTCCTGCAGCTGCTGAAGTTACACGCAGTCGTGATACCGAATACGCATTTCGCCAAGACAGTGACTTTTTCTACTTAACGGGTTTTAACGAACCCGATGCAGTGTTAGTGCTTTGCCCATCAAGTGACACGCCAAGTACGCTTATTTGTCGCAATAAAGATAAATTAGCTGAAATTTGGCATGGCCGTCGAATTGGCTTCGAAAAAGCGAAATCTGAGTACTTATTCGACGCAACCTGTCCACTTAGTGAACTAGATGAACAATTATTAGATTTGGTGAACGGCCAGCAGATTTTATTTTATGCACAAGGCACTTACCCACATTTCGATACGAAAATTTGGGACTTATTAAGCACGCTTCGTGGTGCACCAAAAAAAGGTTACAAAGCGCCTCACACTATTAAAGATATTCGTGGCCTAGTACACGAAATGCGTTTATTTAAATCTGACGCTGAACTAAACATTATGCGCACTGCTTGTGAAATTAGTGCGCAAGGCCATATTCGTGCGATGCAATTTGCAAAACCAGGCGCAACTGAATATCAGCTAGAAGCAGAACTGCACCATCACTACGCAATGAATGGTGCTCGCCACCCAGCATATGGCACCATTGTTGGCAGTGGTGATAACGCCAATATACTGCATTACACACAAAACGACGCCGAACTAAAAGAGGGCGACCTAGTACTGATTGATTCAGGGTGTGAGCTTGAGGGTTATGCAGCAGACATTACTCGAACATTCCCTGTGAATGGCAAGTTTAGTGAGCCACAAGCCGCGCTTTATAATATTGTACTTGCGGCGCAAGAGGCTGCATTTAGCCAAGTGAAACCCGGTGGTAGTTTATCTAAAGCCAATGAACTGGCTTCAACGGTATTAACGCAAGGCTTAATTGACTTGGGTATTTTAACGGGTGAGCTTGATGAGCTAATGGCAAACCAAGCCTGTAAAGCGTTTTATATGCATGGCCTTGGCCATTGGTTAGGCCTTGATGTGCATGATGTAGGCGAATACAAGCTTGACGAAAAAGAGCGCGTATTTGAGCCAGGAATGGTCTTAACTATCGAACCCGGTTTATACATCAGCGAAGATACCAAAGCACCTGCGCAATACAAAGGTATTGGTATTCGTATAGAAGATAACTTACTTGTCACAAAAGAGGGTCATGAAAACCTGACACTCTCAGTACCTAAAACTATCAGTGACATTGAAGCAGTGATGCAAGGCAAATAAAGGCTAGGAGCAAACGTGGCAGAGCAGTTTGATGTTGTCATTATCGGCGGTGGTTTGGCTGGCGCAAGTTGTGCATTAGGCCTAAAACACAGCAATAAACAGTTATCAATCGCTGTGATTGAAGCAAATGAAGTAAGTGCAAACTATCACCCAAGCTTTGATGATAGAAGTATTGCACTGGCTCAGCAATCGGTTCAATACTTACAATCCATTAATGCATTTGATTGCCAAGCGCAATTTGCTGCTGCAATTGAAAAAGTAACGGTTTCTGACCGTGGTCACTTTGGTAAAACCCACATTGATTGCCATGAATATGCGCAAGATGCACTTGGGTATGTCGTTGAGGTGAATCCATTTGGTCGCAGCTTGCACCAGCAGTTAACTCGCACAGATGTGAGCCTGTTTTGTCCTGACACGGTTGCTAAACTTGAGTACCAAGCCGATGCTGCGAACGTTACTTTAAGTTCGGGCGAACAGCTGAGTGCAAAACTGGTGGTTATAGCCGACGGTGCTAATTCGAGTAGTCGAAAGCTGGCTAATATTGAGTTTAATACGCGCCCTTATCAGCAAGGCGCGATCATTGCCAATATTGAAGTGGCGGGTGGTCATCATCATCACGCATTTGAACGCTTTACCGAGCATGGCCCGATGGCGCTTTTGCCCATGAGCAATAACCGTTACTCGTTAGTATGGTGCATGGAGCCTGAGCATATAGATGCGCACATGGCGCTTTCAGATGATGCATTTTTAGCTGCTTTGCAAAAGTCGTTTGGCTATCGTGCCGGCACGTTCAGTAAAGTTGGTATGCGTGCCAGCTACCCGCTGGTGTATGGAAAAGTAGACGCGCTAAGCAGCCATCGAACTGTACTTATAGGTAATGCTGGTCATGCTATTCATCCCATTGCGGGGCAGGGCTTTAATTTAGGCTTACGTGATGTGCAACTACTTTGTGATATGGCGCACCGCAGCGATTTAGGTGATTACGCTTTTACCCGCTACTATAGCCAAGTGCGCAGTCAAGATATTGCCACGGTTATGACTTTAACTGACAGCTTGGTGCGGTTATTTTCAAATTCATCGCGAATGCTTGCGCTTGGTCGTAGCATTGGTCTTTTCTCAATGGATTTATTCTCCTCGTTAAAAACCCCGTTAGCCAAACAGTTAATGGGTCAAGTTAAGCAAGGTAAACGAATATGAAACAAGCACAGGTTTGTATTGTTGGCGGTGGCTGTGTAGGCCTTACGCTTGCACTTGGTTTAGCTAAAGCCAATATTAGTGTGGTGGTGATTGATGCCAGTGAAAAGCAGGCGCTTCCGGGGGATGAGTATGGCCTTCGCGTTAGTGCGCTGAGTCTGGCGAGCCAAAGTTTGTTTGAGTCACTGAATGTGTGGCCTGAAATTATTAAGCAACGCGCCACGCCTTATACCTCGATGGATGTACGCGATAAAGACAGCTTTGGCAAAATTCATTTTGATCACAATGATCTCGACTTACCGCAGCTTGGTCATATCGTTGAAAACGACATTATTCGCTACGCTTTAATTAGTGAACTTGAAAAGCAAAGTAATGCCAGCTTATTATTCGAAACCCGTTATCAACAAATACATCAAACAGAGTCCGATGTCTTTATTACACTTGAAAGCGGTGAGCCTGTGATTGCTAAATTGCTGGTAGCAGCCGACGGAGCAAACTCGGCGATTCGAAAGCAGTTCAATATGCCAATTACGTTTAAAGATTATGATCATCATGCCATTGTTGCGACTGTAAAAACCGATGATGAGCATAATCACACAGCACGCCAAGTGTTTTTACCAACCGGCCCTTTAGCGTTTTTGCCGCTGCCTGATAAACATACGCATTCGATTGTGTGGTCAACCAGCCCTGTGCACTGCGAGCAGTTACTAGCACTTGACGATACCGAGTTTAATAAAGCACTACTGGCTGCACTGGATGGCCAATGCGGTTTATGCGAAGTTCAAAGTGAGCGCATGGCGTTTCCACTTAAAATGCGTTATGCACAGCAGTGGGTGTCGGGCAAAGTCGTGTTAATGGGGGATGCAGCGCATACTATTCACCCACTTGCCGGGCTTGGCATGAACTTAGGCTTAAAAGATGCCGCTTACCTAATTGAGTTATTAACCAATGAGCAGGGTGAGTTTGCAAGTACACGCACGCTGCGTGATTATGAACGTACCCGTAAGCTTGATGCGCAAAAACACATTGCCATGATGCAAGGACTAAAAGAGTTATTTGCCGGTGCTAATCCGCTTAAAAAGCTCGTGCGCGGTGTGGGGCTTAGCCTTGTTGATAACTTGGGGCCAATTAAACACTTGTTCGCAAAAGAAGCGATTGGTAAGTAATAACTAAGCCGTTGTAAATATTTAAATAAAGCCGTAACTAGCCAGCTAGTTACGGCTTTTTTACGTTTAGCTGAATGCAAAATGATAGCGCTGTCATTTTTGTTAGTGTATGATTAAATTTTTGTGATTGGTATGGAAATTAAACAGCACAATGATGTTTTAAAGCCAGCCAAATAAAAATAATTAATTAAAATAACTAGTTGAGAAAAATTATGGAAGCAACGGTTGAGTGTGACAACAACACAAAACAAAGCATTTGGCTGCCAATGGTATTGGCAGGATCAATGTTTTTTATTCTGGGGTGTATAACGTGGCTTAATGGTGCAATTACACCATTTTTGCAGCAAATGCTTGAGCTGTCGCCGTTACAAGCTTCGTTTATTATTTCTTCGTTTTATATTGCGGTTACTGTTGCAGGTATTCCCTCAGCGATGCTCATAAGACGCGTTGGTTATAAAAATGGAATGGCGATTGGCTGTGCTGTCATGGCGCTGTCGGCGTTAATGTATATTCCTGCCGCGAAACTGCAAATGATCGAAATATTTTTATTTGCACAGCTTATGATAGGTGTAGGTCAAACAATTCTTCAAACGGCTGTTAACCCCTATGTAGTAAAAATGGGCTCTGAAAAATCAGCCGCGGTGCGTGTATGTATTATGGGCTTATTGAATAAGTTTGCTGGAGTTATCGTACCGGTGATCTTTGCTGCGGTCGTTGTAAGCGGTGTAGTCGATGGTGCGGGTAAACTGTCGCAAGAGCAAAAAGACATTATGGCCAATAGCTTAATTATGCCGTATGTATTAATTGCGGGTCTTATTATGTTATTTGCTGCGTTCGCAAAATTTGCGCCTCTTCCCGATTTAGTGTTTGACGAAGGCGAGTCATCAAATGGTAAAGGTGAGTTAAAAGAAACACTTGCTCATCCGCACCTTGTTCTAGGTGTTGTGGGTATTGCTTTGTATGTCGCAGTTGAAGTGATTGCTGCCGATACGATTGGCTCTTACGCTTTGCAAATTGGCGTTGCTGATTACTCCGTTATGACTTCGTACACAATGGCGTGTATGTTGATTGGCTACGCGATAGGTATTGCAACTATCCCACGTTTTATGAGCCAGCAAACAGCGCTATTAATGTCGGGTATCGCAGGCATAATCACCGTGCTACTGGTGGTATTTGGTAGCAATGACTCGTTTATTATTTCTAATCTATTACTTGTGCCATTTGGAGGCCCTGAACTCCCCGATCCTTTATTGTGTATCGCGCTACTTGGTTTTGCGAATGCGATGGTGTGGCCTGCAATTTGGCCATTAGCATTGGCGGGTTTAGGCCGCTTAACTGGCACTGCATCGGGGTTGTTGATCATGGGTATTGCAGGTGGTGCTTTAGGTCCGCTGCTGATTGGTTTAGGTAACGTAGCAGGGCTGGGCGCGCAAGGTGCGTATATTGTTATGATCCCAAGTTATCTATTCATTTTATTTTATGCTCTTAAAGGCCATAAGATGAAAAGTTGGAAATAACAATACGTTAAGAATTCAAGTTAGAACAAAGCCGCGACGACCATCATCGCGGCTTTTTTACGAGTTAGCACGACAAACCGGATATAAATACAAAGAGTTGCGACCCTTACAGCTGAAATTGGCGTTTTAAAATCTCGCCGGTAAAGCTTGTTTTTAAATAAAAGCCGCGAGGTAGGGTTTGGATCACATGCCCATTTGGCCCAATAGCATCAGTAAGCGCTTTACTGTTAGCCGCTTTTGGTCTTATTTGCATTACATCACCCAAGTGTCCCGAAATTTCATCGATTCGACCCAGCGCGATAAGTTCCATTTGCTCTTCCCAGTCACGTTGCAACTGTGCATCTTGCTCAGCACTGGGTTGCCATAAAAAACCACTGCCAATGGTACGATTAAATGGCAGAATTTCGCGTTCTCCCAAAATCGGTAACCACAACACATGATTGAGCTTTTTACGCACCGTACTTTGCTGCCATGTAAGACCTGTTACGTTCAATAACGGCGTAACAGAGACAAAAGTTGTCTCTAAGGGTTTACCTTTAAACGAAATAGGCAAGGTTTTTAACTCAATACCAAGCTCTTCAAAATCAGGAGTGGGTTTCGAGCCCGCTGTTGCCCCTAATACATATTCAATAAGCTGACCGGTCCAGCCTTTTTCACGCAGCAAGTCATCGGGTGTTTTAAATTGGTACTGCTCTGCAAGCTGGCCGAGTGTAAGCCCCGTTATTGCATTCACGCGTTGCATTAATTCGTTGATTGAGCTTGGTTTTAGTGGTCGCATACGGCGTTTATTTGATTGTGTTATTAACCTTAACATGATAGCAAATGCGCATTGCCGTGGATATCTTTGTATTTGGGTGTTTTTTGCGCATGTTGAAAGTGAGTTAAAAATAGTCAATTTGTTTTGTGGGAATAACATCTTAATGTATTGAAATTTAATGACTTTTGTCGGTGTTTGATTTTTGGCTGTTGTATTAATTAGACAGTTGTTTGTATAAATACAGATATATGAACATGTTTATCCACAGTTTCTGTGGAGAAAGTGCTTTTTTGAACTGGCTATTGTGGATTTGTTTGCAAAATAAGCATGATTTACAAAAGTTATGCACAAGCTGTGGGTAAGGTGAGAAAAATACGGTTGTAAACTACTATTTTATTAAAAGCGCGTATTTTCGTAATAATTGCTTTCTAACATATTGATTAAAAGCGCTTGTTAAAATGCTAATTTCAAATCTGGTTTCGGCGAAGGTGTAAAGTGTTTGCTGTATCGCAGGTTATGTGGAACAATCAATAAAAATCGACTTACAAATGAGGCACTAAGGTGATTGATGCCGAAGGTTTTCGTGCCAATGTCGGAATTGTAATTTGCAATAATCAGGGACAAGTATTTTGGGCTCGACGTTATGGTCAGCACTCTTGGCAATTTCCCCAAGGTGGTGTCGATGATGGTGAAACAGCAGAGCAAACCATGTACCGAGAATTACACGAAGAAGTGGGCTTGCTTCCTGAAGACGTCGAGATCGTCGCAAGTTCAAAACATTGGTTACGCTACAAATTACCCAAGCGTTTAATTCGCAGAGACTCAAGTCCTGTGTGCATTGGGCAAAAACAAAAATGGTTTTTACTGAAATTACGTTGTAAAGACGAAGATGTAAACTTACTTAAAACTCATCATCCAGAGTTTGATGACTGGCGATGGGTGAGCTATTGGTATCCGGTGAGGCAAGTTGTGTCATTCAAGCGCGATGTTTACCGTCGTGTAATGAAAGAGTTTGCCCCGTTTGCAATGCCGTTTAATAAACGAGAACAACATAAAGATAATTGGCGACAAAAGCGATAAGGGCAACTTTATCAACTAAATGAAAGGAGCAGCATCATGTTAGCCACGCTCAGATCAATTGCTGAGGCTGTGTCGCAACAAGCGGACTTAAACAGTGCCTTAGCGTGTTTTGTGCAAATGGTAAAAGATGCCATGCAAACACAGTGCTGCTCAATTTACTTTGCTGATTACAGCCAAGACAACTTTGTATTAATGGCCACGCAAGGACTTAACCCAGATGCTGTGGGTAAGTTTAGAATTGGTTTTACCGAAGGCTTAGTTGGCTTAGTGGCGCAACGCGAAGAGCCAATTAATATAGCGTTCGCTAAATCACACCCTCGCTTTAAACTCTCTCCAGAAGTTAATGAAGAAGGCTATAACGCGTTTTTATCTGTGCCTGTGGTGCATCAAAAAAAAGTGCTGGGCGTTATTGTAGTTCAGCAAAAGTTAGCGCGTGTTTTTAGTCCCGATGAAGAATCTTTTTTAATTACTCTTTCGGCACAACTTGCATCGCAGCTTGCACATGCCGAGATCAAAGAGATTTTAAGGCTTGATGAGTTCTCGCATCAGACTTCGGTACTCAAAGGGGTGTCGAGCGCGCCGGGTATTGCCATTGGTGAAGCTTTTGTGGTGTTGCCTAAACTCGATTTTAAATCGATTGAGTTGCAAAAAGACGATGACATAAGCACGCAACGTAAATTATTTACGCAGGCTGTTGCGGCAACACGCAACGAGTTTAATACGTTATCAATGACATTAAGCGATTCGATTCCGCAAGAAGCGCTCGCGGTATTCGATGTGTATCAGCAGCTACTTGATGCAAAAAGCCTAGGCAAAAATGTTGAAGAGCAACTTCAACAAGGCTGGAGTGCAAAAAGCGCATTAAAAATAGTTATCGAAAAGCTGGTGGCGCAGTTTAACGCCATGCAAGACCCATACATAAAAGAGCGCGCAGTAGATGTTAAAGACATTGGTTTGCGTGTTTTACACCACTTAGTTAATACTGAGCATGCGGCAAAACCTTACCCTAAAGACACCATTTTAATTGCCAGTACGCTAACACCTGCCATGCTTGCCGAAGTGCCCAAAGGGCATTTAGCGGGGGTGGTTAGTGTAAATGGGGCAGCAAACAGCCATGCGTCAATATTAACGCGAGCAATGGGGATACCCGCTATTTGGGGTATTGAAGACGTTCCCTTACTGCAATTTGAAGGTAAGCCGATGATTTTAGATGCCTACGCAGGGCGTTTATATATCTCACCTTCGCAAATGCTCCACGATGAATACAGCCAATTAAAATACCAAGAAACATTACTGAATGATCGTTTCGTCGCAGAGCAGAACCTAGATGCGGTCACCTTAGATGGCGAGCACATTAGCTTATTGTTAAATGCAGGCCTTGAATTAAACACAGAGCAAGACAACAAACTGTTTTGTGATGGAGTGGGTTTGTATCGTACCGAAGCCTGGTTTATGCAAAAGGGGCAATTTCCTTCGCAGTCGGAGCAAGAAAAGTGGTACCGAGAAGTGCTTACCAGCTATCACCCGAATCCTGTGGTAATGCGCACCTTAGATATCGGCGGTGATAAAGTATTAGACTACTTTAATATCACAGAAGAGAATCCTTTCTTAGGGTGGCGGGGTATTCGCGTCACCTTGGATCATCCTGAACTATTTTTAGATCAACTCAGAGCGATGTTAAAGGCCAATATCGGTTTAGGTAACCTTAGAATAATGTTACCCATGATCAGTGGCTCTGAAGAAGTCGACGAGTCAATTAAGTTAGTTGAACAAGCGCTGTTCGAACTAGAAGAACAATACCCAGAGCAAGCCATTGACCGCCCAGAAATTGGCATTATGTTAGAGGTCCCTTCAAGTATATTCATGCTCGAAGAGTGGTCACAAAAAGTCGACTTTTGCTCTGTGGGTAGCAATGATTTAACTCAATATATGCTGGCCGTTGATCGCTCTAATGCGCGTGTTGCAGAGCTCTTTAACCCCTATCATCCTAGTGTGCTGCGAGTGCTACTTAAAGTTGCTCAAGAGTGCCAAAACCATGAATTACCCTTTAGTTTATGTGGTGAGCTTGGTGGTGACCCAGAAGGGGCATTATTACTAATCGCCATGGGGTATCGTCGCTTAAGTATGAACCTTTCATCAATCAGTAAAATTAAATTTGTACTGCGTCGCTTAAAAGTAAGCGATATGGAGGAGCTGCTTAGCGAATGTTTATTGCAGCCTACCGCTAAGCAAGTATTGAGGCTCACACGTAACTTTATGATAGAGCACCAATTGGGTGAGTTATTTTACACCCCTAGCCAAGGGCAAGCATGAGAGTAAATTGTACTGTGAAGCGTTTATATATTCGTTTAGTATATACATATAACAAACTGAATATATGAGTGTGCTATGCATGACGTAATACTTTTAATGGTGTACTGCGCTATTTTAGGCAGTGTAGTAGGGTTTTTAGCCGGTCTGCTTGGCATTGGTGGTGGCTTAATTATTGTGCCTGTACTGAGCGCCATGTTGGTATCATTTAATGTTGCTGACTCAAGCCATGTATTAGTTATTGCCATAGCCACCTCACTTGCTTCCATTATTTTTACGTCTACCTCTTCAGCGTTGGCTCATCATCGTAATGCTAATGTGCCGTGGGAAATTGCTCCTTGGGTCATGACCGGTGTAGGTATTGGTGCACTCGTGAGTGGCTTTGCGGCGAGTTTTATTCCTGAGCAGTTATTACGTTTAGTTTTTGCCACGAGTGTGGTGTTTATCGCGTTACGCATGGTGTTATCTACACGTACCAAGGCTGCAAGTGAAAAACCATTGCCCTCAGGTCCCGTAATTGGCTTTTTATGTGCAATAATGGGGGCATTATCAGGACTGATTGGTATTGGTGGCGGTGCACTTATTGTGCCTTTGCTGCATTATTTCTCTGTCGATATTAAAAAGGCCATTGGTTGTGCCGCAGCATGTGGTATTGTCATTGCGCTGTTTGGCTCGGTTGGTTATGTGTCTGCAGGTTGGCAAGTAACCTCCTTTAGTGATGGTTTTGCCGGATTTGTTTATTTACCCGCATTAGTCGGCATCGTTGTCACGTCGTCATTAATTGCTCCTTATGGTGCAAAAGCGACGCATTATTTACCTGTGGCAACAATAAAAAAAGTATTCGCGCTATTACTTGTCATAATTGCGCTTAAAATGGTGTTTAGTTAAAGGTTTTTATTTTTATGGCTCTTCAATTTCCAGAGATAGATCCGGTTATTTTTTCGGTAGGACCGCTCAGCGTACGTTGGTACGGTTTAATGTATTTAATTGGTTTTGCTTTAGCTATGTGGCTGGCAAACCGTCAAGCTGCAAAACCTAATTCTGGGTGGACGAAAGAGCAAGTAAGCGACTTATTATTTTACGGTATGCTCGGGGTAATACTCGGTGGGCGTATTGGCTATGTGTTGTTTTATCAGTTTAGTTATTTTATTGAAAACCCGTTTTATTTATTCAGAATAGACCAAGGTGGCATGTCATTCCATGGCGGCACACTGGGGGTTATTACCGCAATTATGGTCTTTGCCTGGACACGTAAAAAATCATTGTTAGAGGTCGGCGATTTTGTGGTGCCATTAGTGCCATTGGGCCTACTAGCCGGCCGCATAGGTAACTTTATTAATGGTGAGTTATGGGGACGCGTAACCGATGTACCTTGGGCGTTTATTTTCCCTACCGGTGGGCCAGAACCACGCCATCCGTCACAACTATACGAAGCATTTTTAGAAGGCTTGGTGCTATTTTTAATTTTGCAATGGTTTATTAAAAAGCCACGCCCAGCAGGGAGTGTCGCCGGTTTATTTTTATTAGGCTACGGCGTATTTAGATTTGTTGTTGAGTATTTCCGTGAGCCAGACGCGCATTTAGGCCTATTTGCAGGTGTGATTTCAATGGGACAAATACTCTCGCTGCCAATGGTATTTGGGGGCCTTGGTTTGTTAATATGGGCCTACATGAAGCCGCAACGACGCGTTGCAAGCAAAGCATAATAAGAGCAAGTCAATGAAACAGTATTTAGATTTATGTCAACGCATTGTTGATGAAGGCGTGTGGGTCGAAAATAAGCGTACAGGCACCAAATGTTTAACCGTTATTAATGCTGACCTTGAGTACGATGTAGCAAACAATAAGTTTCCGCTTATAACAACACGTAAAAGCTTTTATAAAGCAGCCATTGCAGAGTTGTTAGGCTACCTTCGTGGTTACGACAGTGCGGCACAGTTTCGTGATATCGGTTGCATGACATGGAATGCCAACGCGAACGAAAATAAAGCTTGGCTCGAAAACCCGCATCGACGTGGTGAAGATGATATGGGCCGTGTGTACGGCGTACAAGGCCGTAGCTGGCAGCGCCCAGATGGTACACACCTTGATCAACTTAAAAAGGTAATTACTAACTTATCTAACGGCATTGATGACCGAGGTGAAATTGTCACGTTTTATAATCCGGGCGAGTTTGAGCTAGGTTGTTTACGTCCGTGTATGCATACGCACACTTTTTCATTACTGGGTGATACTCTATACTTAACCTCGTATCAACGTAGTTGTGATGTGCCACTGGGTTTGAATTTTAATCAAATTCAATGTTTTGTGTTATTAGCGTTGGTTGCACAAATCACCGGACACAAGCCCGGAAAGGCGTATCATAAAATAGCAAATGCACATATTTACGAAAATCAGTTAGAGTTAATGCGTGATGTACAGCTCAAGCGTGAGCCATTTGCATCACCTACACTAAAAATAAATCCAAATATTAAATCACTTGAAGACATTGAAACTTGGGTCACAAAAGACGATTTTGAAGTAGAAGGTTATCAGTGTCACGATGCAATTAAGTATCCGTTTTCAGTGTAAAAAGAAAAAAGTTTAAGGAGAAATCAATGAAAGCAGTGATCCCAGTTGCTGGTCTTGGCACGCGTATGTTGCCTGCAACAAAAGCGATTCCAAAGGAAATGTTACCTATCGTTGACCGCCCTTTGATTCAATATGTGGTTAATGAGGCGATTTCAGCGGGAATTAAAGAAATCGTATTAGTGACGCATTCAAGTAAGAATTCTATTGAAAACCACTTTGATACGAGCTTTGAGTTAGAAGCAACATTAGAAAAGCGTGTTAAACGTCAACTACTCGCAGAAGTACAGTCTATTTGTCCTAAAGATGTCACTATTATTCAAGTACGCCAAGGTGAAGCGAAGGGGTTAGGCCACGCAATCAACTGTGCAGCGCCAATCATTGGTAATGAACCGTTTGTGGTTATTTTACCCGATGTGATTATTGACGATGTGGCGAGCGATCTAAAAAAAGACAACCTTGCAGAGATGATTGGACGCTTTGAAAGTACTGGTCAAAGCCAAATTATGGTTGAGCCTGTGCCACTTAACGAAGTTGATAAGTTTGGTGTGGTTGACCTAGGTGATGCGAAAATTAAACAAGGTGAAAGTGCCGCTATTTTAAATATGGTTGAAAAGCCGCCAATTGATCAAGCGCCTTCAAACCTCGCCGTGGTTGGTCGTTATGTATTAAGTAAAAACATTTGGCCACTTCTTGCAAAAACCCCAGCAGGGGCAGGCGATGAAATTCAGTTAACAGACGCGATTGCAATGTTAATGGAAAAAGAAACCGTTGATGCCTACTCAATGAAAGGGAAAAGCCATGACTGTGGAAGCAAAATAGGCTATTTAAAAGCGATTGTTGAGTTTTCATTACGACGCGATGAATTTAAAGATGAGCTCACCGACTTCATAAAAACGCTGGTTAAATAATCAATTCTATTTGATTAGTTAAAAATGATGTAAAAAAAGTGTCTATATGGCACTTTTTTGTTATTTACATGTCATGCACAATTGTCGATTATTACCTAATTAAGGACTTTTCTGATATACCTTTGTATTAGCAGATTGCTAAGATAGTTATTACAGAAAAGTGCTTAGTTACCCACTGTAGAATAGCTAATTAAGCTATACTCATAAAAATACCTATAATGAAACGGATTTTTACTGCTTTAGGTTGTCGTATATGAAAACTTAAGCTGAGGGTGCTACTAAGTTTTTATTGCAGTTAGTAGAAGCACTGTACTGAAAATATAATAATAAAAAAGCAATTTGTTAGTGTTTTCTTGTTTAATATCTAAACGATATTTCAGGCTTTTTACAGGCAGGTAAGTACTAACAAACGGTCTTCTCAGATTAAGAAGCAAATATATAATGGTACGTTTAAGAATCCTGCTTATGAAATATTGCTTAAAACCGTTGCGTTACAGCGCGTGCCTAATGGTGCTGTTTGTTGTATCGGGTTGTAGTAACCATTCATTACCTACCACATTATTTAATTTTTTGTCGTTTAGTCATCTATTTCAGTCAATGAATGTTCAGGCCAATGAGCAAAGCCTATTAGCAAACGTGCAATCGCTGCCTGAGCTAAGCACAGATGGCGCAGAGAGCACAGATAGCGCGTTACCTGCAGCTGGGCTGCCTACTAAAGAAGAGCCAGATTCTATGGCTAAATCAGACGAGCGTAAGAGCAGCGAACAGGTTAAACCTGAATACAGTTTTGCATTACAGCTTGTTGCAGTAAATTCAGAAAAAAACTTAGCCATTACATTTAAAAAAATGAAGGCCTTAGCCCCTGAGGTATTTCAAGGCAAACCGCTATTAAATGTTGAAGTGGCTGATGTTAATCAAAACACCTATTACCGTTTAAAATTTGGTGGCTATAAATACCTTAAAAACGCAACCGCTGATTGTGAAGCCATTAAGCGTCAAGGGCTTGATTGTTGGGTAAGTAATTATACCGATAATCGCATTTACCTATAGCGTGCTGATATAAAGGCTAAAAGCTGGCATTTTATTTGCTGTGCTTAAGCTCTGTTTTTTTAGCTGATGATAAATATGCCAATTTCAACGTTGTTCAAACACTTATTAATTACTGCCAGTGTGAGTCTGTTGCCTGCATGTATGTTGCTGCAACAGCAACCAGAGCCGCTATATACAGAGCAACAAATACAGCAATTTGCGGCTCAATATCAATCACAGCAGCAAAGTATTGCCCGTTTAACCGAAATGGAAAATGATTTACGCATTATGACGGCCGAACTCAATAGTAAGCCAGACGTGCAAACGCTCTCTAAAGCATCTAAGAGTGATCAAACTCATTCCGATAACGCGCCAGTAACCTACAATGATGCCGTAGCGCGAAATGCTCAGGCGCCTGCTGGCGCTCAGCTTGGAGTGTATTTAGACCCAAGCCAAATTAAGCGCCAAGTGTTAATAATGAAAAAACAGTATCCCGGTGCATTTGATAAACTAGAGTTTGTGTTTTTAAAACGCCCCACAAAATCACAAACACGGTATGCACTGCGTGTTGGCCCGTTTGCCAACTACAACGAAGCAACCGTGTTTTGTTACCTTGCTAAACAGCTTCAACAGCACTGTTTAACCGCGCCTTTTCTAGGCGAACCACTCGACTTATCACGTCGCTAAAACGATTTATACTAAGTAGGCACAGTTATTGCTTTTAATTAACCATGTTCGATATGGGATGGCAATTATGCGTCTACTAGTGTCATTAATATTTTTAAGCTTAGCGGGTTGTAAGCTCTCTGAAGAGCCAAAACCAGTGGTAAGTACAGCAGCACCAAAAGCCGTTATGGCGCCTTATACGGTACACCAGTATGTGGCTGATTTAAGTTCGCAATTAAGCCGAATTCAAGGGGCTTTTAAAAGTAATGCACGCATTGCTGTAACCAGCTTTTACTTGGCTGATGCACTTGATTCGGGCCTTGCAGAAGGTCAGGGGGCAGGGCTTAGTCAACAAATTCAAGAAAGCTTAATGACGCAATTTGCTCAGCTTGGTTACCATACCATTGAGTACCGATTAGAAAATAATTTAAATTTACAATCATCTGCCGATAGTATGTTAAGCAGAAATACAAAAAATTTGCGCCAACGTCAGAATATTGACTTTGTGATCACCGGCACCTTAACGCGGCAACAACATGCCTATATTGTTAATGCCCGTTTAGTGGATGCAGCCGATCAGCGTATCGTGTCTGCAGCCAGTACCGAGATCCCCATTAATGTAATGTGGGGAAGTGAAAAAGTTCAGCAGCGCGGTGGCATGATCTACCGCAGTGAATACTAATTAGGAGTCCACTCATGAGACGTTTACTACTCAGCTTATGTTTACCATTAGGGTTCGGCTGCGCACAAATGATGTCACCCTCACAAACGATAGACACCAAAGAGCCACAGCTTACTCGCAGTGAGCGCGCGGTTGCCGCACCACAAACAAATGTGTCGGTTTATCAAAGTAGTCAGGCCGTTAAAAATAACACCACCTTTACTGCAGCCCCTACGCGCAAAAATATAAATCATTATGTACGTGGATTAATGCAAGACATGGCACAAAATCTTCAATACGTTAGTGATAAAACACCCCTTGCCGTATCGAGTTTCATCTTTTTAGATGATCAATACAACACATCGAGCTTACTAGGTAATCAAATTGCCGAAAGCTTCATGCACGAACTGCATACGTTTGGTGTGCCTGTTGTTGATTTTAAAACCACAGACTACATTCGTGTAACCCCAAGCGGTGATTTTGTGTTTAGCCGTGATTATTTAGAGTTGAGTCAAGATCAAAACTTTAATTACGTACTTGCAGGCACGTTAGTAAACCACCAAGGTGGTGTGTTGGTAAATGCACGTATTATTGGGCTTGCCAGCAAAGCCGTGGTTGGCTCGGCACAAGGCTTTATTCCGCAGTCAGTGGTTGATGCTCTTGATAGTAGCAACCGTACCGACGGTATTATGCTTAAACAAGCGAGTGAGTGAGGTAAGCTATGAGCAAGTTTAAACTTGTTGCATTAACCGCCGCTATGACACTCAGTTTATCTGGGTGTGAGTTACTTAGCCAAGCGCCTGAGCCAAGCAACCAGACTGCGAGCAACGCACCAACTAACTATGATATAAACACCATGATGCTACTTGCTCAGCAGCAAAATGAATCAGAGTTACAAACCAATAGTCGCCAATTTAAGCCTTATCAGCATTATAAAACGTTAGGTAATTACGTTGAACAAATGGCGCTTGATATAGCCGACACCATGCAACAAGAGTCCGAGCTTGGCATAGCCGTGACCTCGTTTGTCGATTTAAATGAAAGCCTACAACAAAGTAACCAACTTGGTAATCAAGTGGCAGAAACCTTGTATCATCAACTGCAAAAGTTTGGCTACGGTGTTATTGATTTTAAGACGCGCGATAGTGTGGTTATTGATAAAACAGGTGATTTTGTTTTTTCACGCGATATCAACGAATTAACCAAGCGCCGAATTGCAAGTCATGTGCTAGCGGGCACCTTAATTTATCGCCCGAGTGGCGTTGAAGTGAATGCCCGCGTGATCAACTTAACCACCAAGCAAGTTGTCGCCACCTCAAACAAAGTAATCCCTTACTTTGTGCTGCAAAATGAGTCGATACAGTCGGCAACAGCCCAGCTAAACTAACAAAAATTAATACCAACCGGCTAAAACCGTAGTCGGTTGGCATAATCTCTTGATTACCAAAGCCTTAGCCCGTTATAATTTTACGAGTTGCATACCGCTAGTGACCGTCACTAGAAAACCCAGCGCAAACGTGGCCTCTTAGTTAAATGGATATAACGGCCCCCTCCTAAGGGGCAGTTACAGGTTCGATTCCTGTAGGGGCTACCAATCTCACATTTTTTCCTAATACCGCATGTCTAGCATTGTGAGTTGAGATTTTAAAATCTAACGATGTTCTTATATTAAACTAGCCAGTTATATTCAGGCAGCTTCGTGTCATGAGCGGATATTAATAACATTCTGCTAAACGGCGAGCACTAGCGAGTCCAGTGGAGGATGCGCTTTTTGCAACCGTAACGAAGTTTGAGCGGTTGGTTAGGCAACATTACTCTCTGGCTTAATTTCTTTCATTTTGTAAAAAAGAACTGTTCAAGACTGATTTCACCTTTATTTTTAAAAGCAAATATAGACATAGAAACAGCAAGGTGTTCACTTATTGATTTCTCTATATCAGTAAGCTCAACATTTAATTGTGTCAATTTGTCCAATTTAGCTATATCCACTGAGTTAGCAGGTAAAATATCTGAACGCTACAATGAGCGCCCAGATATAAGTTAGTCTATATTTTGATCAACATTATTTAAGCTTAGTTAAATCATAGTAAGCCTTTATTAAACGGCATACTATAGTAGTCAAACCAGACAAAATTAAAACTATTTGCTGTATTTCTAATAGTGAAATGTCCATGAGACAGCCCTATGTAATATTAAAATTTAAGCAAATGCCAACTGGTCGGATGTGTTATTGCATTGTTTGGTGTTATATTTAAGCCGTCTAAAGATTAAATTAACGTGTGTATGCATGTACATCGTTCAGGTGGCACTTATTTGCTTTGTAAGTGCTCTCTACTTTTCAAAAGCAATTTTCATTGTCATCACATATAAAAGTCCTTAACTAAAAATTTATTAATTGATCTTACTACTCTTCTAAATTTGAAGCAAACGCCACACATGAGAGTAACGTACTGTTATAAAAGAAGTTAAATGATTTTATAAAAAATAAATCAATTATTTTTGTTAGATTTTATAAGCTTTTTAACGTTATTTTGAACATTACAACAAAATTGAAAGCTATAAATGTAATAAAAAATGCTTACTTACCTTACTATGTGGATAGTTTAAAGCAAGGTTCAGTATAGTTAATCGCTTTATATAAGAATTTATAAAAATATGCTTCAGAATTTAAAATCGTCTTATGACACCTTTGACATAAAAAAGGAATGAACTTTTAACAGCTCCCCCCTTTTTGATTATCCTCAATGATCAACCTACTATTTCACATAACAGATTAGTTCTTCAAACCATACATCGCCTTGATTGCAGGAGACCTAATGTTACCTAGATGGCTTGCAGAGCCTTCATCCCATTATCTATACTCATTATTTAGTTCTAGGATTATACTTTGAAGGTTTTCATATTCAGGTACTGGTCTAAAGAATCCGATTAAAGCTATAGTGATAGACACTATAGCTAAAATATGTTCTCTCAAGGTGTCATCCGATTTATACCATTCCGCAAAAATACTTAATCATTTTGAGTGATTAAACCAGTCGCTACCTGCGTTAAAAATTTCTGATTTAGAACAACTAAATAACTAAATTTTTGCCTTGTTATCAACGCGGTTTTATTGCCTCAAAATAGACCACTTAATTAAGCGTAATGGTATTAGGGTATTTAACACCTGATCTTCCCCTGAAGAGTTTGAAGTCTGATACAAATCGGCAAGCTAGGTGTATACTAATTTAGGGGAAGATCAAAATACTCAAGAAACTCTATTAGGGATGAATCTCCAGATAAATGAACTTTGTAAAAAATTTGCATGATATGCCTTAAATATACCTGAAATAACAAGGTTCATTTTTGTAGTATATTAACCTATTCTTCATTATCCAATCAAATCAACTGCAGCGGCTTTATGTACTAGCGCTAAATGCGCATATCTCAGTGTCATTTTTAAGTCACTATGACCTAACAGCTCCCGCACAGTATTTAAGTCTACACACGGCATTACTAGCATGCTTGTAACGTGGTGGTGTAAATCATGAAACCTCGAGTTAGTGATATTTGCACTCTCAAGTAGGTTAGCCTAGTTGTATCTAAAATCGTTTAGCGGTTGCCGATTACCACCTTTGAATAGGTGGCCTATATCACCTGATAAATCTTTTCAGTGAATAAGGTGTTGAACGCATCTGTATTTAGTGGAATGTGGCGAGAATTACCCGATTTAGCATTTTGGAAATCTACTGTGAGGACTTTATTTGTTAAATTGATTGTGCTGTTCCTTTAAATGATTATATTAATCATGATGTTATGTAAGAAACAATTAATAAGTTACAACAACGAATATAATTCGTTTATCAATAAAAGAACTCCAAGTAAGAGATTTCTTGCCATTCTGACAAGTAGATAGCTTAAACCGCATAAGAGGGCTTTAGCTATTTAAAGTGATTGAGTTAGGTTTTTCTAACTGCCATGGGTAAAGCGAATAACAAAGGTTTTTACTTATCGGTTTTTAGAATATCTGTTTGCTGGTTTTAGGGGCTACCAAGTTGCATATCAACCCGAATAACCCCCGTTTTAGTCATTGTGATGACTAATCTGTTACTTTTTCTAATGCACCTGTGCGCCATGGTTCGATGATAATTTTAATGTGGTCGTTTGGTTTAAATAAGGTGTCGAATGCGCCTTGTACACCGTCGATGCCGACTTTGCCGGTGCGCATTTTTTGCCACGCTATTTTGCCCGAGGCGATATTCTCAAGTGATTGAGCGAACTCTTCAGGTTGATAGTAATAAGAGAAAATAAGGTCGAGCTCTTTTACGGTTGCATACGCAAAGTTCACTTCGAGTGGTGCGGTATGAATGCCTGTTACAATAATTTTTGCTTTGGCTGGCGCACGCAAAATATAGTCGTTTAGTAGGCGGCTTACACCTGCACATTCAAAAATTACTACCTTGTGATCGCCTGCGAGTGTGGCCGCTGTTTTTACTTCGTCATCGGCCATGGGGTTTACGTAGTGTGTTGCACCAAACTCAAGGGCGATTTGTTTTTTACTCTCTTGCGGGTCAGAGGCAACAATATGTTTTACGCCTTGCAGTTTTAGAGCGGCAATAGCGGCAAGACCAATAGGTCCGCAACCTACGACAACGGCGACATCATCTTTATTCATGTTTGCGCGATTAACGGCATGCAAGCCCACAGCAAGAGGCTCGGTAATGGCGGCGGCTTCTGATGGCACGCCATCAGGAATAGGTAATAATAGCGCTTCATCAACAATAAAGTACTCTGAATAAGCACCATATATACCGGGTGTTACTCCAACTCCAGCACCGCCTGCCGACATTAAAATAGGCACCGATGTTACGCGAGTGCCCGCAGCAAGCTCGCCTTTTGTATCTGGACCGTAGCTAACAATTTCAGCGGCATATTCGTGGCCGAGTAATACTTCTTGATCGTTCCCTGCGCTTTTATCCATGATGCCAAGGTTCTTATAAATATCAAATACATCGCTCGTATGGCGAGTAATATGAATGTCTGATCCGCAAATTCCACACGCAAGACTTTTTACAAGTACTTGTCCAGGCCCAGGTGTTGGAATGGCTATTTGTTTTACATGTAGTTGGCCATTTTGCATAGCGACCGAATTCATTTGGCTCATATGTGTATCCTCAATTGAACGGGAAAGGTTTTCACCTTGTGTGCTATCTACACTAAGTAAACTGGCAGGGTATATCTTGACTTTTTACGACAAAAACATGATAAATTGCGACATAACAAAGCAATAAGAGCATTAACATGGACTATTGTGTACGTGCAGGTTCGTTAGCTGGGTATCAAGAGTTGGTGAATGAGCTGGGTGCAAACCCTATTAGCTTATTAAAACAAGCGGGTTTTTTACCTAGCCACTTGCGTGACGCTGATAACATGATTGTATACGAAAAAGTATCGCACTTATTAGAGCTAACGGCACTGCAGCTGGCCGACCCTTTATTTGGTTTTAAGTTGGGATTACGCCAAGGGATCCGCGCGTTAGGATTAATTGGCGCACATATGGCGCAGCAAGAAAATATTGCGACAGCCTTGAGTATTGCACGTAAATATTCATTTATGCATGTGCAAGGCGCGCAGTTAGCGCTAACACATTTGACGGCAAAACAATGCGAGTTGCAAATAAGTTTAGTGATAAACGAGTTAAGCCGCAGCACACTAGTCGTGCAATTAAGCATTGCGCTTATTTACCGTATTTTACGTGATATGGCGGGGGCTGATTTTGAGCTTCAGTGTATTTGTTTACAGCAGGCTATTAGCCACGAACAGCAAAAAATACTCCGTAAGATGTTTCAATGTGAAGTTGTGCCACAGGCTCAAAATAATGCTTTATTGTTTTCGTCGCATATTTTGATGAAAAAACCAATTCGTCCAGATAATTTAATTACCGACATTATTAATCAGCAATTTCAACTAAACAGTGCATCTGTAGTGCTACCTATTAGCGATTTAGTTAAGCACAGCATTACAATGTTATTACCGACAGGTGAATGCAATAAAGACAGCGTGGCTTTAAACCTTGGTATGCACCCTAAAAAGTTAGAGCGATCGCTCAAAGAAGCCGGAACAAGCTTTCGGGAAGTGTTAAATGAAACACGAAAATCAATTACGTTACGTACTCTCGAAATGAGTAATATGTCGATGACCACCTTGGCATTGAACCTTGGTTATGCAGAGTTCTCGGTGTTTAGCCGCAGTTTTAAACATTGGTTCGGGCTGTCGCCTCGTGCTTTTAAGCGGCAAATAAAGAGGTAAGCCCTCGGCGCTTTACCGAGGGCGTATTACTGAGTTAGTTAAAATAACCTGTATTTAGGTATAAATGTGTGACCACCCCTGCAAAATAGCCGAGCAAAATAACCGGTGTCCATTTTAAATGGCTATTAAAGGTGTATATACCACGCGCTTGCCCCATAAGAGCCACACCCGCAGCTGAACCAATTGACAATAGACTGCCGCCAATGCCAGCGGTGAGGGTAATTAATAGCCATTGACCATGAGACATATCTGGCATCATTTGCAGTACTGCAAACATCACAGGTATGTTATCTACCACAGCCGACATTAAACCTAAGATTATATTTGCACCTGTTGCTGACCAGTTGTTATAAAGCAAATCAGACAACAAGCTTAAGTATCCGATAAACCCTAAACCACCCACACAAATTACAATGCCATAGAAGAACAGTAGGGTATCCCATTCTGCGCGAGATACGCGGCTAAATACATCAAATGGCACCACGTTTCCTAAACGCTCTAAACGCTGTTTATCACCTTCACGCTCTGCCATAGCACGTTTTCTTGCCAGTGAACCCGGTAGGGTTACACGTAAGAAATAACCAAAGAACTGTAAGTAACCAAGCCCCATCATCATACCTACAACAGGGGGTAAACCAAACGCTGTTTTAAGTACCACAGCCGTAAGAATGGTAAGTAAAAATAGGCATAAAATACGGATAGCACCGCGTTTTAGTTCCACATCTTCATCGGCTGTTTGTGGGTGTTTATTGTTAATAAAGAAAGACATCACTAAAGCAGGAATAATATAGCTGACTAACGCGGGTAAAAATAAAACGAAGAACTCAGAAAAGGCAACAACATCGGCCTGCCAGACCATAAGTGTGGTTATGTCACCAAATGGGCTAAATGCACCGCCCGCATTGGCAGCAATAACAATATTAACGCACGACATAGCAATAAAGCGGTTATCATCGGTTGCTACTTTCATTACCACGGCACATAGCAGCAATGCGGTGGTTAAGTTATCTGCCACAGGCGAAATACAAAAAGCGAGTACGCCACTGATCCAAAATAATTGTTTATAACTAAAACCGCGTGCGACTAACCAGCTACGCAGGCCGTCAAATAGGCGGCGCTCTTCAAGCGCGTTAATGTACGTCATCGCGACCAGTAAAAAGAGCATTAACTCAGAAAACTCAAGCAACGCATGACGAAATGCATTGGTGCTTAAGTCCGACATGTTTTGGGCGCTGTATTGCCACGCAATTAAGGTCCAAATAATACCGGCAGCGACAAGAACCGGTTTTGATTTTCGTAAATGGATTTTTTCTTCAAGAATAACGAGTACATAGGCAAAAATAAAAATAGCGACACAGATAATGCCGACGGGGTGGTTAAGTAGGTCAATAGCGGCTGTTGTTTCAGCGTAAGCTTGGCTACTGAATCCTACCAAGGAGAGCAGGAGTCCTAGTATCAGTTTGTTCATTGTGTGTTCCATTTAGTCATATTTAGAGTCGACGGTATTTACTGTGTGAAGCGGTGGCTATTTTAGATTTTTTTTGTACTTTTTGTAACAAAGAAGTAATAAAAATGTAGGTATATCCAATATAAATATGAGTAATGTTTAGGTATGAAGGTGCTAAAAATAGCAGGGGAAAAGTTCGTAAGGTACATAGGCCGCGATTTCTAATGGGCAGAATCGTTAAAGGTTTTATTTAAGGTTTATTCAGCGCGGTTTATAACGATTAAATAGCGCAAATACAAAAGGGCTACAAAGTAGCCCTTAAAGGAAGTTTTGCGTTGCTTATGCAAAATGTTTTTCTAAGTCGTCTGAGCCGCCAATGTGCTGACCACCAATAAATACTTGTGGAACAGTTTCACGACCAGACAAGGCTTTTAAGCTCGTAAGTGACGCATGTTGCCCCAATACAATTTCTTCGTACACAAGGCCTTTGCTGTCTAGCAATGCTTTTGCTTTTATACAAAATGGGCAATTAGGTTTAGTAATAATGCTCACAGGTTCTGGTTTAACTTGCGCTGGGTTAATGTAATCAAGCATGGTATCAGCATCAGAGACTTCAAATGGGTCACCTGGCTTTTGTGGCTCAATAAACATTTTTTCAATCACGCCATCTTTAACAAGCATTGAATAGCGCCAGCTACGTTTACCAAAACCTAAGTCGTTTTTATCTACTAACATACCCATGCCGTCAGTAAATTCGCCATTACCATCTGGAAGCAGGGTAATATTTTGTGCTTCTTGGTTTTGTGCCCATGCGTTCATTACAAATGTATCGTTTACCGAAATACATACGATGTCATCTACCCCATTTTTCTTAAATACGGCTGCAAGCTCGTTATAGCGAGGCAAGTGAGTTGATGAGCAAGTGGGTGTAAACGCACCTGGTAAGGCAAATAACACCACGGTTTTACCTTTAAAAATGTCGTCAGTGGTGATTGACTGCCATTGCTCACCTACACGTGTTGCAAATGTAACGTTTGGTACTTTTTGACCTTCGATATTGTTTAACATTGTTTTTAATTCCTCTTGATTTGATGAGTACTATTGTGACGGTTTGCTCTTAATAGTTCCAATCGTTTGTTTGTATTGATACGATAGGTAATACCAATCAGTAATAATGCTTAATCATTTTGAGACGGATATGAATTTAAAAGACTTTGAATATGTTAAAGCCGTTGCCCAATTTCAGCACTTTCGTAAAGCGGCCGATGCATGTTATGTCAGCCAGCCTACGTTAAGTGGGCAAATAAAAAAGCTTGAAGAAGCGCTTGGCGTGACTATTTTTGACCGCTCAACCAAGCACGTTACTATAACAGCGCAAGGGCAGCGGCTAGTTGACCAAATTATTGTAATACTTGAGCAAACTCAAGTGTTAAAAGAACTGGCCGCGAGTTCACATGACCCCCTTCAAGGTAAAGTTAATGTGGGTATTATTCCTACCATAGCGCCTTATTTATTACCTACTTTGCTGACCTCAATGAAGCATGCATTCGCTAAAACGCAGTTTTCGTTTATAGAAATGCAAACAGCACAAATATTAAGCGCCCTCGACAAGGGCGAAATAGACATTGCGATTGTCGCTGATGTGCCAGACTTAGAGAGTTATCACAAATCGGCTTTGTACAAAGAAGACTTTTTACTTGCGGTATCTGAACAGCACGCGCTGGCAAGCCATAATGAGGTTGCATTAAAACAGTTAAATGGCGGCGAGTTACTGATGCTTAATGAAGGGCACTGTTTTAAAGAGCAAGCTGAGCAGTTTTGCTTTTCGGCAGGGGTTGAAGTGTCTAATCAATATAAAGGAAACAGTTTAGAAACCTTGCTTGCGCTGGTGGCAATGGATGATGGCGTGACCTTTGTGCCAAAATTGGCGTGTTCACCTAGAGCGGGTATTAACTATGTGTCTATTGCGCCTAATCAGCAGCGTCAAATTGTGATTGCAACTCGAAAACATTACCCACATATCGCTGGGGTAGAGCAATTAGCCGCATGGCTAAATGCTCATAAGGGCTTACACGAACGCTTACTCAGCGCCCGCTAGTTCTATAATGTCGTTAATTTGAATCGCGGGCAAAGGTTGTTTATCGATACTGGTAGCAACCGCTGACTGCTGATACAGCTGTGTTACTTTCACTTGGTTTAAAGTGGTAATTTTGTGTGGCAGCTTATTTCCTTGTGCATCTGTAATGTAGTTGTGATGCGCAATATTTAAAATTTGGCCTTGTTGCAGGCCATGAGCTTTGCCCAAGTTAATAATGAGCGTGTCGTTTTCAATATGTAAGATCTTGCCTTGAGTGGGCAAACACGCCATGGCTGCTTGCAAGTCGTAGGTCAGAGTTTGGTTTACATCACTGATTGCACGGCCATAATCGGTTGCCCAAAATCTATCGCTGTAAACATCGATGATATCGGTTTTTTTGTACGGCCAGACCCCTTCTGCTTGATAGCTTTTCTCCCACAGTTTTTCATAGGTTGTGCCATCAAATAAAACATAATCGACTTTGTAAGCACGTTTAAAGCTGTCGTCCTGCCAAAATGCATAGTCGTTGTTGAGCTTTTGATTAACCGACAGGTCGCGAATACGGCTAAGCAACACGTATTGCGAATTACTGCGACTGGTTATTTCTTCAAGTAGGGCATTACTGTAATCGTATTGTTGGGTAAAAAAGTGATCAACCCTAAGAGGCACGTTGTAATAGGCTGTTGGCTTGGCTGCCATTTGCGTATTACTTAAACTGGCATACAGTTGCTCACTGATCGCTTTATTAACGTCAAAAATTTGGCCCATTCTTGCCTGTTCACGATTTACTAATTGGCTTTGTGTAACCGCGATAAACTTAGTGTATTGATTTGCAGGGCATTCTTCGGCTTGAGGGAATATATCTAAGCGAAGTGTAATGGCATAGGTGTCGTTATGACGGTCTTCGCTGATTAACTCTATTTTTTGGATCTCGCCATGACTGCTGATCTTCAACTGATCTTGTGTCAAAACCCCGTCAACAAGGGTTTGAACAGACGTTACACGGGCTCCTGAAAACACCAATGCTTGGGTGATCGCATCTTTAATGGCGGCTGATTTTGCCTGACTCGTGTCGCCATTTTTCACTACGGCATGCCCTGTAGACTCAAACCATTGAGCTAAGCTATTGTTTGAAAACACAATTGTGAAGGCTAATCCGATACCTTGTAAACTGGCTATAATTTTACGTTTCATGCTGACACCTAGCACCGATAACTATTGATTAGCCTAAACGAGCAAGGAATGTACCAGAAGTGGCATTAAACGTGCATATTTGTGACAAATGAGTTTTAAGCGGAAGCAAATTATGCGAGCACTTCTATTTATTGGGCTTGTTACCTGCGCAGCATTAACGGGCTGTAGCAGTATTTTTGATAAGCATGTTGAGTATACTTACATTGAACCAGATGACTACCCAATACTAAAAGCGGTGGGTTACGCGCCTATTAGTGCGCAGCCAGGCGGCAGTGAATCGCAACGAGCGCTGCTTGCAATTAAAGCCTCTAAGCTTGAAGCCTACCGAGAGCTGGCTGAGCAAGTTTATGGGCAAAAAATTTCCGCCGGCACCACGGTGCAAAATAGTGTTGCGCACAACGATCAATTGCAAAGCCAAGTGCAAGGGGTGATCAAAGGCGCTCAGGTGATCAAAAGCTACGCTGTAGGCGATACGTATGCAACCGAATTACAGCTAGATATGAAACGCGTTCACGACCTTTATATTGGTGAAATTAAGCCGCGTGAAGTAAAAAAAGTGACTTATTATTAACCGTTAAATTCTCATAGTTGCAGCTTGGGTGCTATGCTTTTAAGACTGTCGGTTTTAATAAAAGCATACTGGTGATAACACGTTACTTAAACCAAGCTGTTCTGTTCTTTGGCATGGCCTATGCTCAGTAAAGGCATTGTGAGTGCATGCCGCTTTGCTTGGCGCTATCGCTTTTTTTCGATCCTCTTTTTTTTGGTTTTATGCTTAACGAGCGTCGCGCTTGCTGAGCGTTTGGTGATTGAGTTTTCAACCTTTATCCAACAAATGCAACAGCGTTATGGTGCTAACCGAGTGACTGTCGCCAGACAGTGGCAGGGCATGCTGCAACATGCTGCAGGCTTACCCGAGCAGCAGCAAATTTTAGTTGTGAATGACTTTTTTGCCCGCACACTTCGTTATCAAACTGATATAGAACTTTGGAAGCAAAACGACTATTGGGCGACCCCTCTCGAGACCATGGGTAAAGGGTTGGGGGATTGTGAAGATTATGCGATTGCCAAGTATGTGAGTTTACGTGCACTGGGTATCAGTGACGACAAACTTAGGCTTATTTATGTTAAAGCCCAACTCCCCGGTACTCGGCAAACCCAAGCGCACATGGTGCTCGGTTATTTTACTCAGCCCAATGCCCAACCCCTTATTTTAGACAGTTTGATTGTTAAGGTGCTGCCTGCAGCCAAACGCACCGATCTTAGTCCCGTTTTTAGTTTTAATAGTAAAGGCCTTTGGGCAAATAATTCGACGCAAAGTGTGGCAGATCCAACCGCGAGACTATCGCGTTGGCGTCATATTTTAGAGCAAACGCGTAAAGAAGGAGTTAAATGGTGAGCGTATTTAAAGTGTTAAAACGCAAAAGAAATAAAACCATTACCTTAAAACAGGAATTGTGGATTGCCATTTTAACGGTGATCATTATTGGTTTTGTAAGTAGTTTGCTGATTAGTACCAGCTCGGCGAAAGAATACTTTACCACTGAGCTTAGAATGAAAAATGTCGATAATGCTAACTCGTTGGCATTAATGCTGAGTCAAATGAATAAAGATCCGGTGGAAATAGAGTTACTTATTTCGGCTACTTTTGATACCGGGTACTACCATCGTATTGAGCTCAAAGACCCCCAAGGCGACACCATAATAAAACGCATTTACCGTGGTGAGCTAACCCTAAATGCACCCCGTTGGTTTCGTCATTTATATTCGTTAAATGTGGCGCCGGGCATCGCACAAGTCAGCGATGGCTGGCAACAATTTGGTACGTTATATGTCGAAAGCCACAGCGAATATACGCAAGATGCACTGTGGCAAAGCGCCGTACATTTATTTTATAGCTTTTTAGCGGTTGCGGTGTCTGCATGTATTGCTGGTGCTTATTTCTTATCAAAAATATTAAGCCCATTGAGCGATGTAATGAAACAAGCGGTGGCGCTGGGTGAAAAGCGCTTTATTAAATCAAAAGTGCCAAGAACCTACGAGTTTGCCAAGCTTGTCACGTCAATGAACCAATTATCATCTCGCTTTAGTCGCACAGTCAAAGAAGACCGCCGACGCCTAGAAGAAATGCGCTTTAAAAGTCAGCACGACGATTTAACGGGGCTTGCTAATCGTGAGTATTTTAATGCAACGCTCGATACCTTTTTACAAAACTCACAATCACACGGTGCTTTATTTCTGTTTAGAGTGATTAATCTTGATGCATTATCTGACCAAGTGGGACGGGTTGAAATGGTGTCATTTTTACGCCGTTTTTCAGAGTCGTTAGTGGTGTTTTTAGAATCAAATGAAGACAGTTTTCGTGAGAGCCAAATTGCACGTATGTCGCATGTCGATTTTTTAGTGTTATTTAGTGATGTCAGCGAGCTAAAAACACTCAGCGATAATGTGCTAAATATACACAAACAGTTAGTGGCAGAGTTTGCTCAAGTGGAGCTTGGGGTGTCTCATAGTTGTAGCCTTATTAAAGCCGATGATACTCGAGGAGAGTTACTAACACGCGTTGATCAGCTATTAAAAATTGCTATTGCCCAGCCAGGATGTAATGCATGCATTAACGACAATGTGCCGGTCCATCAAGAACATATTGATGCCGACCAATGGCGCACAACAATCGAAACTGCACTTAAAGAGAATCAACTTGAAATTGCCTTATACCCAGTCAGTAGTTTTAGTGGCTCGTTACTCCAGCAGCAAATTTCATTGAGTTTACTGTTAAACGGTGAAAAATATCGCTTTGGATTTTACTACCAATGGGCACATCGCTTGCACTTATTAGCAAGGCTTGATTGGAGTTTAATGAAACTGATGATCCTTGAATATGGTGATAGTGAGGATGAATCAATACTTGCCATAGAGCTGAGCGCCGATACTTTGCGAGATGACATGGCTGTGGCCTCTATTTTAACAGGGCTTTCTGCTTACCCGAATTTAGCTAAACGCTTATGTTTTGAGGTAAGAGCGGGTTTTGCAGTGAAAGAGTTTAGTTTGTTTAGAAGCTTTTGTTCGCAAGTACACTGTATTGGCGCCAAAGTTGCGCTTAAAAGAGTGGGGGCTGAGTTTACTAAGCTCACTAAAATACAAGAACTTGGCCTTGAGATGATTAAAATTGACACGGTTTATTGCCACAATATTAGTTTTAGTGAAGACAACCAAACGTTCTTACGTGGCGTATGCTCTTTAGCTCATTCTTTAGGTATTAAAGTGGTTGCAGAGGGAGTTAAAAACCCGAGTGACCAAGCCATACTGCACAGTTTAGGATTTGATGGCTTAGTCGCAATTGAGGAACGTGTTGGTTAATGGCCTTTTACGGCCAACATTAATTGCATACGATCGCGTACTTTTAATTTATTAAAAATAGAGCTCATATGCTCTTTTACAGTCCGCTCTGTAATATGTAAGGTTTGCGCAACCTGTTTATTGGTTGCGCCAGTGACAACGTGATCAACAACTTGTTTTTCACGTTTAGTTAAACAGCTCAAATCGCATTGATGTTGGTAGCTAATAGGTTGGTTTGACAAAACACCGACCAGATTCGACAGTAACTGCCCCGGTAACCAAATACCGCCTGAACACACGGTTTCTGCTACTTGCTCGATAATCACCTTACTCGCAAATGCCTCTATGTAACCACGTGCACCAAGTTGAAGTGCTTGACACAACTGGGCTATATCAAGTTGTGTGGTCATTACGATAACGGGTATGCGTTGGGCGCTGTACTTCTCAACGAGAGACGGCCACTCAGGTCCATCGGCTAACAACCAAATTAATGTGTCTGCAATTAATTGCTTGGGCGACGAGGTATGAACGGCACAATCTGGAAACGCACTTTGCCAATGAGGCGATTGCAATTTATCTTGTGTAATAAAAATACTGCGGCGCATGAATACTCCGTAAAAATGCTGTAATTATCTCGTCTTACCTTTCGGTCATCGCTAAAGACGTTGCACGTAAAATGGGTTTGAAAAGGTATTCTAGTACGGTTTTTTTGCCGGTTATTATATCTACCTGAGTGGTCATGCCCGGAATAATGGTCAGGTTTTCTGAAAAATGATTGCGGTTCGTTTTTAACTGCACAACGTAAAACGTATTATCTCTTTCATCGGTGACGGTATCAGCACTGATATGCGTTACTTCAGCTTCTAAGCCGCCATAAATAGCAAAGTCATAGGCACTGAATTTGATCATCGCAGTTTGGCCTGGACGTAAAAAAGCGATGTCTTTCGGTAAAATTTTTGCTTCGACAACGAGCTGATCATCAAGTGGAATAATTTCAAGAGCATCACTGCCCGGTTGTAAAATGCCCCCGACGGTATTAACCAGTAAACGTTGAACCGTGCCATTCACGGGGGAGCGAATTTCGGTTTGTGTTACTTTGTCGGCAAGCCCTGATTCGGTTTCTTTTACAGCATCAAGACGAAGCAAAGCTTCTGATAACTCGTTGCTCCAGCGGTTGATCATGGCAAGCTCAACTTCGGTCACTTTGTTTTTAGCTTCGTTAATGGCTGACATGGTGCGGTTTATGGCGGCTTTGGTTCTGTTTATTTCGCCTGTGTGTTCTACTATTTGGCGCTCTAGGCGAATAATATCAATATCAGAAACGGCACCAGAGCGTAATAATGGGCGGGTGACAGACAACTCACGATTGGCCAAACTTAACGAGTTAGTATGTTGCTGAAGTGCTGCTTTTGCTTCGGCATAATCTTGACGGCGTTGCTCTAATTGCCGCTTGTGTATAGTAACTTGCTGTTCGAGTTCTTGATTACTGCTCTCAAACATGGCTTGTTCGTGGGCGATTGCCTCAGGGGCTTTTTCTATAATTTCTGGATCAAACGCGAGAGGTCTTTTTTGGGTTAACGCTTTAAGGCGCTCTACCTTTGCTGTTAACGACAGTATTTTTGCTTGGTTTTCTCTAAATGAAGAAATAAAGCGTGTTGGATCTATCTTTATTAATACATCGCCTTCGTTAACTATTTGGCCTTCTCTGACATAGATTTGCTCAATCATGCCGCCATCATAAGACTGCACGACCTGTAGTTTATGCGACGGGATAACGCGTCCTTCGCCCCGTGCTACTTCGTCGAGGTGCGCAAATGCGGCCCACATAATTAAGGCTAACAGGCTGAAACAAATAATATAAAGCAGTACTTTAGCGCTAGCAGGTTGCTGCTGCATTTTTTCCCATTGTGCATCTACAACCCAGTCTTGACTGGTTGGGGGTGATAACCAACCTGAAAATAACTTTGAAAAGAGCGAAGGGCGTTTTGTTTTTTGTTTTTCAAGTGCTTTGTTTAAGCGCTCAAACGAGCGCTGTTCAATAGGTAGGTTGTTATCGCTCATGATACTTTTCCTACTGTTTGATGATTTAACGCTGATAACACTTGAGATTTAGGGCCATCGGCAACCACTTTACCGTTATCGAGCACAATGACACGGTCGACCAGTTCGAGTAACGAGGTTCTGTGAGTTACAACGATTAAGGTTTTTTCTTGGCAACTGCGTTTGATGTTATTAATGATCTTAGTTTCGCTGTTGTGATCAAGCGCCGAAGTTGGTTCATCCATCAACAGTATTGGCGGGTTATTTAACAGTGCTCGGGCAATACCAACCGCCTGACGTTGACCCCCAGAGAGTAATCGGCCTTGCTCACCAACTTGCATGTCGAATCCATCGGGGTGAGAGTTTATAAGTTCAAATAACTGACTTTGCTGGCATGCCGAAAGTATTTGCTCATCTTTAGCGTGCCACGCACTGAGGGTGATGTTGTCTTTTAACGAACCAAAAAATAATGAAATGGTTTGGGGCACATACCCAATGTTGTGCCTAAGCTCCGCGGGATCTATTTGGTGGATGTCGTTATTATCAATTGAAATCGTGCCCGCTGTTGGCTCATACAAACCTAAAATTAGTTTTTCTATGGTGCTTTTCCCTGAGCCATTGCGCCCTAAAATAGCCACTTTTTCACCGGCTTTTATTTTAAAGCTAACACCACTGAGCGCTTCGTTGCTTTCATCGGTATATTTAAAGCGTACGTCGTTAAATTCTATGTCGCCAAGCAACACTGGATGACTTAACCAATGTTTACCTGCGGGGCGCTCAACGTCTTTTTCCATGATTTCATTTAACGAGTGCATTGCAATTGCGGCATGATGAAATTGCGCGAGTACAGCCGCAGATTGACTAATAGGAGCCATGGTACGTGACGACAATAAGTAGGCGGCAATTAGCCCCCCTTGGGTTAAATCACCTTCGATAATTAGGTGTACACCTACTAACATAATCACCACACCAACACACTGCTGAACCCACGAGCCAGCATTGGCTATAGAAGATGATATTAAGCGACTTTGGGCATTGACTCGGGCTATAAAAATCGTTGATTTTTCCCAGTTTGACTGGGTTTTACATTCACTGTGAAAGCTTTTGACATCTTCAATGTTTGTTAAGCTTTCAACCAAAACAGCATTGCGCATAGAGCTTGCTTTCATGGTTTGTTCTGACAGGCTCTCGAGTTTTCGATGGGCAGCCAGCGCGTAACTCATTAATAGCAGTGCCCCAACGATAATAGGTAAGCTTAATTCAACGCCAATAATCGCGATGACTGTGAGGTAAAGCAGTACGAAAGGTAAATCGACAAGGGCAATTAATGTAATGGAACTAAAAAAGCTGCGCACTGCCTCAAATGATTGAATATTACTGGCAAACGAGCCTGCTGACGCAGGACGGTTTTTTAACTTCATACCCAACACGCGTTCCATGATCACTGCCGACACTTTGACATCAATACGACTGGCTGCCAGCTCTACAAAATAACTGCGCACGAGTCTGAGAATAAAGTCTGCGGTAAGGGCAATTAGTACGCCTGTGGCAAGCACCCATAACGTTTCAGTGGCATGGTTAGGCACAACGCGGTCATAAACATTCATGACAAACAATGGCATTGCAATGGAAAGAATGCCCAAAGCAATGGCAGAAATAATGACATCTTTGTATAAGCTTCGACACTCTTTAATGACACCCCAAAACCAGCCGTCTTTCGACAGTTTTTGCAGTACGGGGGAGCGCGCATCAAAGGCAAACTCGGGTTGTGCATAAATGATCATCGATGTACTGGTTTTATAAAGCTCTTCAAGGCTTAATGTCACAGCAGAGTCTGGCATCTCGGGGTAGATCACTTCGACTTTATCATTTTGAGTGTCGAGTTTTGTAATGACGCAAGCCTCATTGCCTTGCAAAATTAATACGGCGGGTAACAAAGCAACGTTTAAGTCGCAAAGTGCTTTACGCACAACCTTGGTTTTAAAACCAATACGTTTTGCTGCTCGCGAGAAACCCGATGGCGTTAATAAGCCATCCTCAAGGGGAAGCCCACTAAGCAGTGTTTCACGAGAAAACTCTCGATCATGATAGCGGCATAAAATTTCTAGGCAGTCTACAAGACTGCCGCCGTGGTCGAGTACATCGTTCTCTTGCATAAAATGTCCATTATTAATAAACCTAAAGTTTAAGACCAGCCGTCTTTCATGGCGGGTGGGCGATTACCTTTTTCGGTTATTACCGCTTCAATGCGACGATTTGCTGCGTTTGCGCGAACAGAAATCTCATTTATTCTTGGCTGATCAATTCCATAGCCTAATGACTTCACTCTTGTTGGTGATATACCGTATTGTTGAATGAGTATTTCAGCGACCGAAAAAGCACGTTTTTCTGACAGTTTTTTATTGTAAAGAGCAGGGCCTTCTAATGAAGCATGGCCTTGGATTTCGACATTTTTACTGGGGTGTTCTTTTAAGAAGTCTGCCAGTCTTGCAATTTCTTGCATATATTCAGGGCGTACAACACTAGAGTCGGCAAGAAAGGGAATACCTATTTCGACATTGCTAGTGTTGCTACGGTACTTTGTACAGCCTCTTTCATCGACCTCCGTAAAAGCAGGAGTTGATGGGCAATCATCATTTTCGTTAGCAACGCCGTCGTTGTCATCGTCAACGAAGGTGCTTGCGGGTGTTGTTGGAATGGTGAGATAACTCGGCATGGCTGTCACACTCATATACGCGTTATCTTGTTGCTTCTTTTTTTGTAAAAAGGCTTGTCGACTCAGGGTCGCTGCAACATCAAATTTAGGACAAATACTGTCAGCACTGAGTGCGATAGGGTCGTCGGTTAGCTCACTGATTGCAGGGAATTTATCTGATTTTACATTGAGGGTTTCAAGTAATTTCCCCATTTCGGCTAGCATCGTTAGTATGGCTGCTTGTCTATCGTAAAGGGCTGCAGTGTAAGAGCGATTAGATTGAAATGATTCATTCTCTGCATCAAGTACATCGAGCAATGTGCGCTGACCGATATCGAATTGGTCTTTGTAGGCGTATTTAACTTTTTGCGACGATTCTTTATGGTTAGCGAGCGAAGGTATTTTGCTTTGTAGGACTTGTACACTGTTGTAGGCGATTTGTAAGTTCTGCCTTATTTCTATACATGTTTGATCGCGTTGATATTTAGCAACGTTCACTTCTTGATAGGCTTGGTCTAGATTTGCGCTATCGAGTCCGCCGTTATAGAGGTTGTATCTCACATCAATACCAACACGTGCCTCAGAGCGGGTTTCGTTTAACCCTAACTCGTCTCGGTCTTGCATGCCGTAGCGTGCAGATAAATCAACATTCGGATGAAAGGCCGATTTTTGCGAGTCTGCATTGGCTTTTTGTGCTTCTATATTGTAAAGCGATGCATAAAAATTTGGGCTGTTTTTATAGGCGATATCAAGGGCTTGATTTATTGTGATGGGGATTGCGTCATCACTCAACTTTGCCTTTACCGTACCTTGAGTCGGAAGCTCGCCAATAATACGCAAATAGCGTGCACTGACATCATGCAAGTTTTCATATTCTGTCATCACGTTTGACTGCGCTAATGACAGACGACCACTAATTTGTTCAAGATCAGCAGCACGCGCAACGCCAGCTCCCACACTTTGTTCAATTTGCTGATAAACTGATTCATGTTCTTTAAGGTTAATTTCAGCAAGTTCAACAAGCTCGGTAAACTTTTGTACGTCTAAATAAGCGATACTTGCAGCGAGTGCTGTTTTTTCGGCTTGATCTAATAATTCGAAATAACGTATTAATTGGATTCGTTCAAAACGTTTTACGTTATTTGAGGTTCTGAAACCATCGTAAAGCATTTGCCCGAGCGTTAATTCGGCAGTGTTACGATTATATTCTTCTTCAATACCGTAATTGCGCTTTTCGTACCCAGCACTGGCCGACACATCCACTGTGGGTAAATAGCCAGAACGTGCCGCATCAATACCATGCATAGATGCTTTAAATGCATGCCAAGCTTGTTGCACTTCAGGGTTGGTTGAAATTGCTTTATCTGCCACATAATTTAGCGGCATCACTGAAACTTGTTCTGCATTAGCATTAAAAAAGCTGCCGTTTGCAGCAAATAATAAAGTGAAAAATACAGAGAGTTTCTTGGTAGTGAACTTTTCGCTAATAGTCATATCATCCTCTTTTATCGACTAAATTTAATTCACGCTAAGTTAGTTTTAGTCAACAAATTTAGATACTGCAAATACTTCTTTTGTATTATTTTGTGGGTGTTTGATCGTATTTTACGTGTACCCGTACTTTAGTCCTATAGTATTAGCTTTGTGTAAAACCTGTACCATAGTCCAGTAACTAAGTGCTGTTTCTCTACTAGATTTACGTTATACGCGTGCAATTTAAATATGTTGAGGAATAGCAAATGGATGCGAACCAATTATTAGTTATTGATGTACAAGGCTCTGCCGGTATTATTCAAGCCGATGGGTCAATTAAAGCACTGAGTGTGGGTGATGTTATCACTGTGGGTGATACCGTTATCACCGCGGATAAGTCAACATTGTTAATTGACGTGCAAGGTGAGTCTTTATCTATTCCTGCTAATAAAAAGGTCACCATTACGCCGGACCTACTCGCAAAAGAGGTCAAAGATAGCTCTGAAAATACGGTGTTTGATGACAGTATTGACGACGCCATTGCAAGCTTGAATCAACCAAATCAAGCAACCCCAGACCCGCAGCAAGGTGGTGACATAAGCGACTTTTTAGATGCGCTTGAAGGCGGTGGCGATATTCTCGATAGTTTAGAAGCCACAGCCGCTGGTGGTACAGGGGGAGCGACCTCAGGTGGCGGTACTTCATTTGTAGAATTAGCACGTATTGCAGAGGGCATTGACCCTTCAAGTCTCGCATTTGATGATAGTTTTAATAGCGATAGCAGTGGTATTTTTTCGCCGCGTGATACAACCGATGGTGTTGTCCCAACAGACACCTTAACGGCAACGGTTAGTATTGATGACCCAGGTGTTATAAATAACTCTCAACCTGTGATCACAGGAACCACTGAAAATCTTGTTGGTGAAACAGTCACGGTGACTGTCACCGATGTGAATGGTAATAACCAAGTGGTTACGGTGGTTGTTCAACCCGATGGTACCTTTACGACTCCACCTTTGGATCCACTGCCTGACGGCCCTATTGTGATTGAAGTGGTTGCTATTGACCCAAATGGCGACCCTGTTAGTGACACGATTGGTGCGAATATCGATACCATCGCGCCTGTTGTTACCATTAATGAATTGCCCGACTCTGCGTCACAAACGGTGGTGATTAATGGCTCTGTATCAGGCATTAGCGCAGGTGATGATGTCACAATTACGGTGACAGACAGCGCAGGCCAAGTACAAACATTTGTCACCCAAGTTGATGAGCAAGGAAATTGGAGTATTACCACTGAAGCGCTTGCTGAAGGTTTATATACCGTATTGGCTTCGGCTGAAGATGCGGCAGGTAACGAAGGCACCGATACAGAAAATGGACTCGTTGATTTAACGGCACCGGTGATAAACATAGACCCAATTGGTGAAACTAATGACACAACCCCCACGATTTCAGGCAATGTGAGTGGGGTGACTGTTGGCAGTGAGATCACGGTGGTGATTACTGCAGCCGATGGCGCTATTCAAACCGTGATAGCGATTGTTGCTGACGACGGTAGCTGGACAATTGATGTGCCAGTTGCGTTGGTTGAAGGCGAGTTTACTGTGACAGCCACTGTTTTAGACGCAGCGGGTAACGAAGCACAAGCAAGCACCACTGGTATTATTGATGTAACCGCCCCGATAATAAATATTACCCCAATTGATGATACGCAAGACACCACGCCAACCATAACCGGTAATGTAGTCGGTGTGGTTGAAGGTAGCGTTGTGACGGTTGTGGTAACCGATATAAATGGCCAAGTACAGACTTTAACCGCCCTCACCGATGCTAATGGTAATTGGACTCTCGATGTTCCAAGTGAACTGGCTGAAGGGCCGTTTGAGGTGGCTGCAACTGTCAGCGACTTGGCAGGAAACCAAGCTCAGGATAGCGCAACAGGGGTGATTGACTTAACGGCACCAGACATCACCTTAACTGCCATTGCCAATACGAATGACACCACGCCTGTGTTTGTTGGTCGTGTAGAGGGGGTGCCAGAAGGCACACAAGTGACTATTCAAGTTGTGGGTAGTGATGGCCAATCACAATCGCTTACAGCGTTTGTGTTAGCCGATGGCAGCTACAGTGTGGAGGCGATCATAGCATTACCAGAAGGCAGTTTTACTGCGATTGCAACAGTATCAGATCCGGCAGGAAATTCTGCGACGGCTAATACTTCTGGGACCGTGGCGTTTTCGCCTATTTCAATCACGATCGACTCTATTGCAGATAGCAACGACACCACGCCATTACTAAGTGGTCAAACAGAGGGGGTTGCGCCGGGCACAACTATCATGCTGTCTGTTACAGCAAGTGATGGTAGCGTATTTAATTTATTAGCGATTACACAAGCTGACGGAAGTTGGTCTATTCAAATGACTCAACCTCTTCCTGAGGGGGATTTTACGGTTGTAGCAACCGTGCTAGACCCACAAGGTAACGAAGCGCAAGCTACTGCAATCGGTAATGTTGACTTAACAGTCAGTATTAACTTTATTATTGATACCAATGACACAACCCCCAGTGTATCGGGTTCGACCCAAGATGTTGCCCCGGGCGCAGTGGTCACCGTGACCTTTACAGGCAGTGATGGCGCGACAGAAACAATACAGGTTATTACCGATGCAAATGGTGATTGGTCTGTAGAGGCCACCATTCCTTTGGTTGAAGGCCAATTTACCGTCACGGCAACCGTTACGGATGAGGTGGGTAACACGGCCACAGCCAGTGAAATTGGTGAAATTGACTTAACCGATCCAACTATTTTCATTGATCCCCTTAATGATACCAATGACACAACGCCAACAATTTCAGGGTCAGTACTTGATGTACCCGCAGGTACTACCGTTTCATTGTTTGTGACAGACAGCAATGGAGTAACGCAAACACTAACAGCTACAACCGATGCGCAAGGTAACTGGCAGGTCGATGTTGCCAGCGAATTAGCCGAAGGCGATTACACTGTCACAGCAAGTGTCAGTGATGAAGCCGGGAATACCAGCACCGCCACTGCAACAGGTACTATCGATTTGACCGCGCCTATTATCAACATTGATACAATGGCTGATAGTAACGACACAACGCCGACAATATCAGGCACGACGCAAGGACTTGATGCAGCAACGACAGTTACGGTAAGTGTGACAGACAGTGCAGGCAGTACACAAACATTCACAACAATTACTAATGCCGATGGTAGCTGGTCAGTTACAGTCACTGATGAATTAGCGGAAGGTGAATTTACGGTTGTTGCACAAACACAGGATAAAGCGGGTAATAGTGCTGAAGATACTGAAACAGGTGTTATTGATTTAACCGCTCCGAGCATTGCGATAGACGAATTTACGGATTCAAATGATGTTACACCCGTTATATCGGGTGTTGTTTCGGGCGTTGAGCCAAGCACTTTAGTCACTATTACGCTTGTTGATAGCAATGGCAATCAACAGGTCTTAACTGCGGTTGTAAATGCAGACAACACGTGGCAAGTCGGTGCAAATCAGGTCTTAGCAGAAGGTGAGTTTACAATCACCGCCACGGTGAGTGACCCTGCTGGTAATCAAGCACTTGATACAGCAACAGGCGTTATTGATTTAACAGCTCCTATTATTGCTCTTGACTTCCTTGGAAGCAGTGCAGACAACACCCCGACTATCACGGGGACGGTGCAAGGCGTTAATTCGGGTACAACCGTCACGCTTGTGGTCACTGACTCTAATGGCAATAGCCAAACGTTCACGGCCTTAACCAACAGCGCAGGTGGCTTTAGTGCGGATGTACCAAACGGCCTAGCAGAGGGGGAATACACGGTAACTGCTTCGGTGGCAGACGAAGCTGGCAATCAAGCGCTTGATACCGCAACGGGTAATATCGATTTAACCGCGCCAATTATTGATCTTGACCCCTTAGGGAGCAGTGCCGACAACACCCCGACCATTACAGGTACGGTACAAGGTGTTAATGCTGGAACAACAGTCACGCTCGTGGTCACTGACTCCAACGGCAATAGCCAAACATTTACAACGGTAACCAACAATAATGGTGGCTTTAGTGCAGATGTGCCTACAAGCCTTGCTGAAGGTGAGTATACCGTAACTGCCTCGGTGGCAGATGATGCAGGCAACCAAGCCTCTGACACTGAAACAGGTCAAATCGATAGTTCTTCACTGACTATTTTAATAGACGCTGTCGGTGAGACAAATGATATAACCCCCACCATTTCAGGGTCTACATTAAACGCGACAGCGGGAGATCAAATCACCGTGGTGATTACGCCTGAATCTGGCGTGGCTCAAACCTTTACCACACAGGTTGATGCAAATGGTAATTGGACCATTACAGTATCGCAAGCGTTAGCTGAGGGTGAGTTTACCGTTGATGCAACGCTGACTGATCAATTTGGTAATACAGCAAGCGACTCAATTACAGGGGTGATTGATATTACGGCCCCTAGCGTGACAATTGATACGATAGGCTCAATAAACGACAGCACACCAGTGATTTCAGGCACATCACAAGGTGCCGTGAATGGCAGTACAGTGACTGTGACAGTGGTTGATTCGCAAAATAATAGCCAAGTGTATACCACCACAGTCGATGCTAATGGAAATTGGTTTGTGCCTGTAACCAGTGCAGTCGCGCAAGGGCAATTTACAGTGACGGCCAGTATCACTGATAATGCGGGTAATACAGGCACAGATACCGAAATTGGTAATTTTGATGGTGTGGGTCCGCTATTAACGCTTGATTTCGATCCGCTTACAAATGATACAACCCCACTTATTTCGGGTACTACAGATGCAGTTGCTGGCACGGTTGTGTCGGTTGTTGTTACAGATAGTAATGGAGCGACGCAAACTCTTTCGGCTGTTGTAGCTGCTGATGGTACGTGGTCTATCAGCCCTGATACGCCTTTGGCTGAGGGCGCATTTACAGTCACAGCCAGTGTCGCGGATGAGTCAGGTAATCAAACTCAAGTAACGGATACTGGGGTGATTGATATCACTGCGCCGACCATTTCGATTGATAATCTGGGCACAGTGAATGACACCACGCCAACGATCAGTGGTCAAACAAATGAACCTGCGGGCAGCATCGTAACTGTGGTGGTCACTGATGGTGTCGCAAGTTATGAATTTACAGCAATTGTGAATGCCGATGGCAGCTGGTCAGGCGATGTACCTGCTCAGTTAGAAGATGGCAATATTAGTGTTACTGCTACTGTGACCGATGCGGCGGGTAATTCAGCGCAAGCTAACAGCGCCTTTATTCTTAATAGCTCTGCACCGAGTATTGCGATTGATGCCATTAATGATACCAATGATACAACACCGACAATTAGCGGTACGTCTGATGCCCCTGATGGCACGTTAATAACAGTCATCATTGAAGACAGTGATAACAATAGCCAGTCTGTTACTGCGACAGTGCAAAATGGCGTATGGAGTGTAGAACCAACACAAGCACTTAGTGAGGGGAGTTTCACGGTGTCGGCGTCGGTCACTGTGGATGGCTTAACCAGCGATGCCAGTGCACAGGGTTTAATTGATATAACCCCTCCGACAGTCACTATTGATGCACTTGCAGATACCAGTGATGTTACGCCATTAATTTCAGGCCAAACATCGGGTTTAGTGTCGGGTAGTATTGTAACCGTGACCATTACAGACAGTAATGGGGATTCGCAGGTTGTTTCAGCGACGGTGGCACAAGATGGTTCGTGGTCTGTGGCGGCAAGTACAGACTTAGCCGAAGGTCAATATACAGTAACCGCGGTGGTTGCCGACAGTGCAGGTAATCAAGCAACAGACACCGAAACAGGCATTATTGATTTAACAGCCCCTACAATCAGCATTGATAATATTGCCGACACAAATGATGTAACGCCCGTGTTGTCTGGTCAAACAACGGGTGTACCCGCAGGCTCACAAATTACTCTCTTGGTGACAGATAGTAACGGTAATACGCAAACCCTGATTACGACTACCCTAGCAGATGGTTCATGGTCAGTTGAGGCTGATGTGATTATTGCCGAAGGCGCATTCACCGTTGAAGCAACAGTAAGTGACGCGGCAGGTAATACAGCCACTGATACCGCGACTGGTGTTGTGGATACTACCGCACCTACTATCACGGTGGATGCACTTGCACCAAGTTCAGATGTAACACCAGTGATCAGTGGTATGGCAGAAGGAGTTCCTGCGGGCACTGTTGTCAGTATAGTGATCACAGACAGCCAAGGCGTGCAGCAATCACTCTTTGCAACCGTTAACAACGATGGTAGTTGGTCTGTAGAGGCGTTAGATGCGGTAGCTGAAGGCGAATACACCGTTGTTGCAACAGTGCAAGACGCAGCCGGAAATCAAGGTACAGACACCGAAACAGGTCTTATTGATACCACAGCACCGACAGTGGTCATCGACCCACAAGCTGTGACAAACGACACAACCCCCGTCATTAGCGGACAAACCTCAGGTGTGCCAACCGGCACCGAAGTTAGGCTGATAATTACAGACAGTGCGGGCAATGTGCAAACGCTGGTGGCAACAACGGGAGCCGACGGTAGTTGGTCAGTTGCTGTATCTCAAGCATTAGCGCAAGGCAGTTATACCATTGACGCTGAGGTGTCAGATGCTGCTGGTAACACAGGAAACGACACGGCCTCAGGCGAAGTAGATATCACCGCGCCTGTTGTCAGTATTGATGCGATTGCCGACAGCAACGATGTAACCCCTGTTATTAGTGGCCAAAGTACAGGCGTGCCTGCGGGGACGCTTGTTACATTAACCATCACCGACAGTGCGGGTAATGTTCAAACAGTAACAACAACTGTACAAGCCGATGGTAGTTGGTCAGCCGAAGCAACAACGGCACTCGCCGAAGGTGATTACACCGTTGTTGCAACCATTGTGGATGCCGCCGGTAATACAGGCACCGACACCGAAACCGGCACAATTGATGTGACCGCGCCAACCATCACCATTGATGCGCCAGCGCTGACCAATGACAACACGCCCACAGTCACTGGCTCATCAGACTTAGCCAATACGAATCTTGATGTGACCTTTACTGATGCCAATGGCACCAGCCACACAGTGACAGTGACCACCGATGCGTCAGGTAATTGGAGTGTCGATGCAGCGCAAGCATTGGCCGATGGCAACTACAGTGTGACAGCGAGTATTAGCGATTCAGCGGGTAATAACAGCAGCGCCACAGACAGCGGCGTGGTTGATACAATTCCACCAGAGCTTGCCTTTGTGCCAACCTTCTTACTGGGTCAATTGGTGACTTTAAGCGGTACCTCTGATTTACCGGCTGGTAGCACGGTCACCATTACCCAAAACTTGGTTGGCGGTGGCGTAGTGACATACACTGCGACAACCGATGCCAATGGTGATTGGTCATTGACCGGCTTAACTGTACCACTGGCCAGTTTAGCGTCTATCACCGCAAGTGCGTCTGATGAAGCCGGCAATGTACGCACGATTACCTCAACCGATTTTGATGGTACACCGCCGACCTTAACCGTGAGCGTGGATGCACTGACAAACGACAACACCCCACTTATTAGCGGGACCACCGATGCCGGTGAAGGGGCACAAGTCAGCGTGGTTGTCACCGATGCCAACGGTGCAACAGAAACACTGACCGCCATTGTTGATGCTAATGGTAATTGGAGCGTGAGCCCAACCACCGCCTTAGCCGATGGTCAGTTTAGCGTTGAAGCCAGTGTCCGCGATGGGGTTGGTAACTTAAGCGAAGAAACCGTGACCGGTGTTATCGACACCCTTGCGCCAACATTAACCTTAACTGGCGTGGGTGAGGGCAGTGATGTCACTCCGGTGTTAAGTGGTACCAGTAATGAAATTGGTGCGACGGTTACTATTTCTGTCACGGATAGCAACGGCACAGTACAAACTTTTACTGCCATTGTTGGCAGCAACGGAACCTGGAGTAGAGAAGTTCCTAATGGTCTTGCTGAAGGGGATTATACCGTCACGGTGACAGTAAGTGATGATGCAGGTAACACCAGCAGCGTGACTGCAACAGGCAATATTGATACCACCAACCCGGTTGTTACTGTGAATGATAATGGCCTGGGTAACGACGATACACCAACCTTAAGTGGTACCTCAACCGAGGCTGCGGGAACACTGGTCAGTATTATTGTTATTGACAGTAATGGGGATACACATAACTTTACTGCGACTGTAGCTGCCGATGGGTCGTGGCAAACAGATGCCTCTGTATTACCTGACGGCGATTATACTATTACTGCAACGATCACCGATGCAGCAGGCAATGTTGGCACAGACTCAGGCTCGGGTCGTATTGATACAACGCCACCATTATTAACCATTAATAATCTAGGGACGGTCAATACAGATACGCCAACAATCAGTGGGACTTCGTCAGAACCGGCTGGCACAGTTATTTCTTTAGTTGTAACTGATTCAAGCGGAAATACGCTGAACTTATCAGCGGTGGTTGATGGAAATGGCGACTGGTCTGTTACTTCATCGTCACTAACAAACGATGATTACACGGTTGTGGCAACGGTTGAAGATGCTGCGGGTAATACCGCAACAGCCTCTGAAAGCTTTACACTCGATACCTCTGCGCCAAGCATTGCGATAGATGTTATTGGTGAAACTAACGATCCAACTCCTACGATTACGGGCACAACTGATGCCGCTGATGGCAGCACGGTGACAGTTGTGATTGATGATGGTGTCAATCCGGTAGAAACATTAACCACAACGGTCACTGGCGGGGTTTGGTTTGTGACAGCAAACAATGCGTTACCAGAAGGAAGTTTTACAGTTACCGCAACGGTGACGGTTAATACTATTGATGGCACGGCAACACGCACAGGAACAGTCGATCTTACTGCGCCTAGTATCACCATAAATGATATTAACGACACCAATGATACCACTCCAACGATTAGCGGTACGACAGACGCAAGTGCAGGCAGTTTAGTCACCTTGACTATTACTGACTCTCTTGGAAATACACAAACAGTTGTCGCGACAGTATTAGCCAATGGTAGTTGGTCTGTTGCCGCTTCGACTATATTAGCCGAAGGTACATTTACAGTCACAGCTTCTGTTACCGACGCTGCTGGTAACACAGGCACAGACAATGCGACAGGTAATGTAGATATCACCGCACCTGTTGTCAGTATTGATGCGATTGCCGACAGCAACGATGTAACACCTGCAATTAGTGGCCAAAGTACAGGCGTGCCTGCGGGGACGCTTGTTACGTTAACCATCACCGACAGTGCGGGTAATGTTCAAACAGTAACAACAACTGTACAAGCCGATGGCAGTTGGTCAGTCGAGCTGAGCTCAGCACTGGCTGAAGGAAACTACACCGTTGTTGCGACACTGAGTGATGCCGCCGGTAATACAGGCTCCGACACCGAAACCGGCACAATTGATGTGACCGCGCCAACCATCACCATTGATGCGCCAGCGCTGACCAATGACAATACGCCAACGGTGACAGGTTCATCAGACTTAGCCAATACTAATTTAGATGTGACCTTTACCGATGCCAATGGCACCAGCCACACAGTGACAGTGACCACCGATGCCTCAGGTAATTGGAGTGTCGATGCGACGCAAGCATTGGCCGATGGTAACTACAGTGTGACAGCGAGTATCAGCGATTCAGCGGGTAATAACAGCAGCGTCACAGACAGCGGCGTGGTTGATACAATTCCACCAGAGCTTGCCTTTGTGCCAACCTTCTTACTAGGTCAATTGGTTACTTTAAGCGGTACCTCTGATTTACCGGCTGGTAGCACGGTCACCATTACCCAAAACTTGGTTGGCGGTGGCGTAGTGACATACACTGCGACAACCGATGCCAATGGTAATTGGTCATTGACTGGGTTAACTGTACCACTGGCCAGTTTAGCGTCTATCACCGCAAGTGCGTCTGATGAAGCCGGCAATGTACGCACGATTACCTCAACCGATTTTGATGGTACACCGCCGACCTTAACCGTGAGCGTGGATGCACTGACAAACGACAACACCCCACTTATTAGCGGGACCACCGATGCCGGTGAAGGGGCACAAGTCAGCGTGGTTGTCACCGATGCCAACGGTGCAACAGAAACACTGACCGCCATTGTTGATGCTAATGGTAATTGGAGTGTGAGCCCAACCACCGCCTTAGCCGATGGTCAGTTTAGCGTTGAAGCCAGTGTCCGCGATGGGGTTGGTAACTTAAGCGAAGAAACCGTGACCGGTGTTATCGACACCCTTGCGCCAACACTAACCTTAACCGGTGTGGGTGAGGGCAGTGATGTCACGCCGGTACTCAGTGGTCGTAGTAATGAAGTGGGCGGCACCGTCACTGTGACAGTCACCGACAGCAATGGGGCAGAGCAAACACTCACCGCCACCGTAAATAGCAGTGGTGATTGGAGCGTTGAAGTACCGACAGCCCTAGCCGAAGGCAGCTACACGGTTGCCGTGACCATCAGTGATGATGCAGGCAACACCAGCAACGTTACCGCCACAGGCAATATCGATACCACCAACCCTGTTGTTACTGTGAATGATAATGGCCTAGGTAATGACAGTACACCCACCTTAAGCGGTACCTCAACCGAGCCTGCTGGCACGGTCGTGAACCTCAGCATTGTTGATAGCAATGGTGATTCACACAGCTTGACCGCGACAGTCTTAGCTGATGGGTCATGGCAAGCCACATCAAGCAGCTTGCCAGATGGTGCATACACTGTGACGGCAACCATCACCGATGCTGCGGGCAATGTTGGCACAGACACAGGCACCGGCAGCATTGATACCTTACCGCCTAGCTTAGCAATTGATAGCTTGGGAACGGTGAATGATACCACCCCAACCATTAGCGGTACGTCTAACGAGCCTGCGGGCAGTGTGGTGAACTTAAGTGTCTCTGATGGCACCAACACCTACACCTTCACCGCGACAGTATTAGCGGATGGCACTTGGAGCGCCGATGTCCCTAGCCCACTGGATAATGGCACCTTCACGATTGATGCGAGCATTACCGATGCGGCAGGCAACGCCACCACCGCAAGCGACAGTGCACTGCTTGACACCACGGCCCCAAGTGTCACGATTAATGTGATTGGTGAAACAAATGACACCACACCGACCATCAACGGCACCAGTGATGCAGAGAATGGCAGTGTGGTGACGGTTGTGATTGATGATGGGATAAACCCTGTCGAAACAATTACCACCACCGTCAGTGGGGGCACGTGGAGTGTCACGCCGACAACCGCATTACCAGAAGGTGAGTTTACCGTGACCGCCTCAGTGCTCGAAAATGGTAACACTGGCACCGCCACACGCACCGGTATTATTGATACCACCATGCCAGCGATTGACATTAACGAACTGGGCATTACAAACGACACCACCCCGACGATTAGCGGCACAGCCAGTGCGCCACAAGGCAGCACAGTCACCGTGGTGATCACCGATGCAAACAACAACAGTCACACCGTGACCACCACCATGCAAAGTGATGGTAGTTGGTCAGTGGCAGCCAGCACGATTCTAGCGGAAGGCGAATACACCGTTACCGCGACAGTCAGTGATCAAGCTGGTAACCCAGCATCAGCAAGTGCCACCGGTGAAGTGGATATCACCGCGCCTGTTGTTAGTATTGATGCGATTGCCGACAGCAACGATGTAACCCCTGTTATTAGTGGCCAAAGCAGTGGTGCGGCAGCAGGCTCTCAAGTCTTGTTAACCGTGACTGACAGTGACGGGGCGACACAAAGCGCCACAGCCATTGTGCAGGCTGATGGCAGTTGGTCAGTTGAGCTGAGCTCAGCACTGGCGGAAGGAAACTACACCGTTGTTGCGACACTGAGTGATGCCGCCGGTAATACGGGCACCGACACCGAAACCGGCACAATTGATGTGACCGCGCCAACCATCACCATTGATGCGCCAGCGCTGACTAATGACAACACGCCCACAGTCACTGGCTCATCCGATTTAGCCAATACGAATCTTGATGTGACCTTTACTGATGCCAATGGCACCAGCCACACAGTGACAGTGACCACCGATGCCTCAGGTAATTGGAGTGTCGATGCGACGCAAGCATTGGCCGATGGTAACTACAGTGTGACAGCGAGTATTAGCGATTCAGCGGGTAATAACAGCAGCGCCACAGACAGCGGCGTGGTTGATACAATTCCACCAGAGCTTGCCTTTGTGCCGACCTTCTTACTGGGTCAATTGGTGACTTTAAGCGGTACCTCTGATTTACCGGCTGGTAGCACGGTCACCATTACCCAAAACTTGGTTGGCGGTGGCGTAGTGACATACACTGCGACAACCGATGCCAATGGTGATTGGTCATTGACTGGGTTAACTGTACCACTGGCCAGTTTAGCGTCTATCACCGCAAGTGCGTCTGATGAAGCCGGCAATGTACGCACGATTACCTCAACCGATTTTGATGGTACACCGCCGACCTTAACCGTGAGCGTGGATGCACTGACAAACGACAACACCCCACTTATTAGCGGGACCACCGATGCCGGTGAAGGGGCACAAGTCAGCGTGGTTGTGACCGATGCCAACGGTGCAACAGAAACACTGACTGCCATTGTTGATGCCAATGGTAATTGGAGCGTGAGCCCAACCACCGCCTTAGCCGATGGTCAGTTTAGCGTTGAAGCCAGTGTCCGCGATGGGGTTGGTAACTTAAGCGAAGAAACCGTGACCGGTGTTATCGACACCCTTGCGCCAACACTAACCTTAACCGGTGTGGGTGAGGGCAGTGATGTCACGCCGGTACTCAGTGGTCGTAGTAATGAAGTGGGCGGCACCGTCACTGTGACAGTCACCGACAGCAATGGGGCAGAGCAAACACTCACCGCCACCGTAAATAGCAGTGGTGATTGGAGCGTTGAAGTACCGACAGCCCTAGCCGAAGGCAGCTACACGGTTGCCGTGACCATCAGTGATGATGCAGGCAACACCAGCAACGTTACCGCCACAGGCAATATCGATACCACCAACCCCGTTGTTACTGTAAATGACAATGGCCTAGGTAATGACAGTACACCCACCTTAAGTGGTACCTCAACCGAGCCTGCTGGCACGGTCGTGAACCTTAGTATTGTTGATAGCAATGGTGATTCACACAGCTTGACCGCGACAGTCTTAGCTGATGGGTCATGGCAAGCCACATCAAGCAGCTTGCCAGATGGTGCGTACACTGTGACGGCAACCATCACTGATGCTGCGGGCAATGTTGGCACAGACACAGGCACCGGCAGCATTGATACCTTACCGCCTAGCTTAGCAATTGATAGCTTGGGAACAGTGAATGATACCACCCCAACCATTAGCGGTACGTCTAACGAGCCTGCGGGCAGTGTGGTGAACTTAAGTGTCTCTGATGGCACCAACACCTACACCTTCACCGCGACAGTATTAGCGGATGGCACTTGGAGCGCCGATGTCCCTAGCCCACTGGATAATGGCACCTTCACGATTGATGCGAGCATTACCGATGCGGCAGGCAACGCCACCACCGCAAGCGACAGTGCACTGCTTGACACCACGGCCCCGAGTATCACGATTAATGTGATTGGTGAAACAAATGACACCACACCGACCATCAACGGCACCAGTGATGCAGAGAATGGCAGTGTGGTGACGGTTGTGATTGATGATGGGACAAACCCTGTCGAAACAATTACCACCACCGTCAGTGGGGGCACGTGGAGTGTCACGCCGACAACCGCATTACCAGAAGGTGAGTTTACCGTGACCGCCTCAGTGCTCGAAAATGGTAACACTGGCACCGCCACACGCACCGGTATTATTGATACCACCATGCCAGCGATTGACATTAACGAACTGGGTATTACAAACGACACCACCCCGACGATTAGCGGCACAGCCAGTGCGCCACAAGGCAGCACAGTCACCGTGGTGATCACCGATGCAAACAACAACAGTCACACCGTGACCACCACCATGCAAAGTGATGGTAGTTGGTCAGTGGCAGCCAGCACGATTATAGCGGAAGGCGAATACACCGTTACCGCGACAGTCAGCGATCAAGCGGGTAACCCAGCATCAGCAAGTGCCACCGGTGAAGTGGATATCACCGCGCCTGTTGTTAGTATTGATGCGATTGCCGACAGCAACGATGTAACCCCTGTTATTAGTGGCCAAAGCAGTGGTGCGGCAGCAGGCTCTCAAGTCTTGTTAACCGTGACTGACAGTGACGGGGCAACACAAAGTGCCACAGCCATTGTGCAGGCTGATGGCAGTTGGTCAGTCGAGCTGAGCTCAGCACTGGCTGAAGGAAACTACACCGTTGTTGCGACACTGAGTGATGCCGCCGGTAATACAGGCTCCGACACCGAAACCGGCACAATTGATGTGACCGCGCCAACCATCACCATTGATGCGCCAGCGCTGACCAATGACAATACGCCAACGGTGACAGGTTCATCAGACTTAGCCAATACTAATTTAGATGTGACCTTTACCGATGCCAATGGCACCAGCCACACAGTGACAGTGACCACCGATGCCTCAGGTAATTGGAGTGTCGATGCGACGCAAGCATTGGCCGATGGTAACTACAGTGTGACAGCGAGTATCAGCGATTCAGCGGGTAATAACAGCAGCGTCACAGACAGCGGCGTGGTTGATACAATTCCACCAGAGCTTGCCTTTGTGCCAACCTTCTTACTAGGTCAATTGGTTACTTTAAGCGGTACCTCTGATTTACCGGCTGGTAGTACGGTCACTATTACCCAAAACTTGGTTGGCGGTGGCGTAGTGACATACACTGCGACAACCGATGCCAATGGTAATTGGTCATTGACTGGGTTAACTGTACCACTGGCCAGTTTAGCGTCTATCACCGCAAGTGCGTCTGATGAAGCCGGCAATGTACGCACGATTACCTCAACCGATTTTGATGGTACACCGCCGACCTTAACCGTGAGCGTGGATGCACTGACAAACGACAACACCCCACTTATTAGCGGGACCACCGATGCCGGTGAAGGGGCACAAGTCAGCGTGGTTGTCACCGATGCCAACGGTGCAACAGAAACACTGACCGCCATTGTTGATGCTAATGGTAATTGGAGTGTGAGCCCAACCACCGCCTTAGCCGATGGTCAGTTTAGCGTTGAAGCCAGTGTCCGCGATGGGGTTGGTAACTTAAGCGAAGAAACCGTGACCGGTGTTATCGACACCCTTGCGCCAACACTAACCTTAACCGGTGTGGGTGAGGGCAGTGATGTCACGCCGGTACTCAGTGGTCGTAGTAATGAAGTGGGCGGCACCGTCACTGTGACAGTCACCGACAGCAATGGGGCAGAGCAAACACTCACCGCCACCGTAAATAGCAGTGGTGATTGGAGCGTTGAAGTACCGACAGCCCTAGCCGAAGGCAGCTACACGGTTGCCGTGACCATCAGTGATGATGCAGGCAACACCAGCAACGTTACCGCCACAGGCAATATCGATACCACCAACCCTGTTGTTACTGTGAATGATAATGGCCTAGGTAATGACAGTACACCCACCTTAAGCGGTACCTCAACCGAGCCTGCTGGCACGGTCGTGAACCTCAGCATTGTTGATAGCAATGGTGATTCACACAGCTTGACCGCGACAGTCTTAGCTGATGGGTCATGGCAAGCCACATCAAGCAGCTTGCCAGATGGTGCATACACTGTGACGGCAACCATCACCGATGCTGCGGGCAATGTTGGCACAGACACAGGCACCGGCAGCATTGATACCTTACCGCCTAGCTTAGCAATTGATAGCTTGGGAACGGTGAATGATACCACCCCAACCATTAGCGGTACGTCTAACGAGCCTGCGGGCAGTGTGGTGAACTTAAGTGTCTCTGATGGCACCAACACCTACACCTTCACCGCGACAGTATTAGCGGATGGCACTTGGAGCGCCGATGTCCCTAGCCCACTGGATAATGGCACCTTCACGATTGATGCGAGCATTACCGATGCGGCAGGCAACGCCACCACCGCAAGCGACAGTGCACTGCTTGACACCACGGCCCCAAGTGTCACGATTAATGTGATTGGTGAAACAAATGACACCACACCGACCATCAACGGCACCAGTGATGCAGAGAATGGCAGTGTGGTGACGGTTGTGATTGATGATGGGATAAACCCTGTCGAAACAATTACCACCACCGTCAGTGGGGGTACGTGGAGTGTCACAGCGATGACCGCATTACCAGAAGGTGAGTTTACCGTGACCGCCTCAGTGCTCGAAAATGGTAACACTGGCACCGCCACACGCACCGGTATTATTGATACCACCATGCCAGCGATTGACATTAACGAACTGGGTATTACAAACGACACCACCCCGACGATTAGCGGCACAGCCAGTGCGCCACAAGGCAGCACAGTCACCGTGGTGATCACCGATGCAAACAACAACAGTCACACCGTGACCACCACCATGCAAAGTGATGGTAGTTGGTCAGTGGCAGCCAGCACGATTATAGCGGAAGGCGAATACACCGTTACCGCGACAGTCAGCGATCAAGCTGGTAACCCAGCATCAGCAAGTGCCACCGGTGAAGTGGATATCACCGCGCCTGTTGTTAGTATTGATGCGATTGCCGACAGCAACGATGTAACCCCTGTTATTAGTGGCCAAAGCAGTGGTGCGGCAGCAGGCTCTCAAGTCTTGTTAACCGTGACTGACAGTGACGGGGCGACACAAAGCGCCACAGCCATTGTGCAGGCTGATGGCAGTTGGTCAGTTGAGCTGAGCTCAGCACTGGCGGAAGGAAACTACACCGTTGTTGCGACACTGAGTGATGCCGCCGGTAATACGGGCACCGACACTGAAACCGGCACAATTGATGTGACCGCGCCAACCATCACCATTGATGCGCCAGCGCTGACCAATGACAACACGCCAACGGTGACAGGTTCATCAGACTTAGCCAATACTAATTTAGATGTGACCTTTACCGATGCCAATGGCACCAGCCACACAGTGACAGTGACCACCGATGCGTCAGGTAATTGGAGTGTCGATGCAGCGCAAGCATTGGCCGATGGTAACTACAGTGTGACAGCGAGTATCAGCGATTCAGCCGGTAATAACAGCAGCGCCACAGACAGTGGTGTAGTTGATACAATTGCACCAGATATCCGTATTATTCCTTCATTCTTATTAGGAAATTTAGTTGGCTTATCGGGCACATCAGATTTGCCAGAAGGCAGTGTGATCACAATTACTGAACATTTAGTAGGGGGCTTAATAGGTGCGAATTATACCGCCACGACTGATGCAAATGGTAATTGGACGCTTGCCAACATTACTGTCCCACTTATTAGCCTGGCTTATGTTACGGCAAGTGGCACAGATGCGGCGGGTAACACTGCTACTGTGAGCACATTAGAATTTGATAATGTGGCGCCTGAGCTGACGGTTACTGTTGATGCATTAACAAATGATACAACCCCAACCATTTCGGGCACAACGGATATGGGAGAAGGCACGGTGATCAACATCACCGTTCAAGATGCCAATGGTGATTCACAAACCTTTACTGCAACTGTGCAAAGTAACCAAACTTGGTCTGTCGATGTGCCCACAGCGCTAGCTGAAGGGACCTTTACAGTAACGGCATCGGTAAGGGATCAGGTCGGTAATTTAACTACAGAGCAAACATCGGGTGTGTTAGACAGCATTGCGCCAACCTTAGTTGTTAACGCGGTTGATGGCACCTCTGACGCGCGTCCAACTATTTCAGGTAGTAGTAACGAAATAGGCGGCTTAGTTATCGTTGAGGTTGCAGGACAAACCATTACCACCACAGTAGCATCAGATGGTACTTGGCAGTTTATAGTACCGGTTGATATTACCGATGGCAGTTACACTATTACGGCGACCATAACGGATGATGCTAATAATACGCAAACTGCAACGGCATCTATAACGGTTGATACCGTCGCCCCCGTTGTGGCGATAGATACACTGGGACTTGGTAACTCAAGTACGCCTGTTATTTCGGGCACATCGACAGAAGCCACAGGTACTCAGGTTTCTGTTACGGTGACAGATAGCAACAACGATATACAAACATTATCGGCAACCGTCCAAAGTGATGGGTCATGGCAAGTAACACCGAGTACTATGCCAGATGGCAATTATAGTGTCACAGCGACTATCACAGATGTTGCAGGTAATGTTGGTACTGACACCGAAACGGGGTCAATTGATACTCTTACACCTGAGTTGGTTCTTGATGGTTTAGGGACTATTAATGATTCAACACCAACAATTAGTGGTAGCACCAATGAGCCTGCAGGCAGCACCGTAAATATTAGTGTGGTAAATGATGGGAATACATACAGCTTTACTGCAACTGTTCAGGCTGATGGGTCATGGTCAGCAGATGTTCCAACAGCATTGGCTGATGGCTTACTGACTATTACAGCGACAATTACCGATGCTGCAAACAACACGGCAACGGTAACAGACACGGCAACGCTAGATACCAATGCACCTACAATTTCGATTGATGCTCTTGCAGTCACTAACGACACCACACCGACCATTTCGGGAACAAGTGATGCAGCTGACGGTATTCAAGTGACCATTACTGTTGTCGATGCACTTGGTAATAGCCAAACAGCTATCGCCACTATTAGCAGCGGTACATGGACTGTAGACTTAACAACGCCACTCAGCGAAGGAAACTATACTGTTACAGCAAGTGTATCTGAAGATGGACTCACTGGTACGGCAAGTCGTCAAGGTGGCATCGATCTCACTCCGCCAGCGTTAACAGTTGACTCTCCAGCAATCACGAATGACACCACACCAACAATCAGTGGTACAAGTGATGCACCACAGGGTAGCGTGGTGACGATAAGTGTCACCGACAGTGCGGGCGATATTGTGACAGCATCTGCGGTTGTTGGCACATCAGGTGCTTGGTCTGTTGCATTAGGTACAGCATTAGCTGAAGGTGCCTACACGATTTCAGCAAGCGTTTCTGACACTGCTGGTAACACCAGCTCAGCCTCTGCATCGGGTGTGATTGATATTACACCTGCGAATGTGGTCATTGACACTGTGGCTGTTTCAACCGATTTAACGCCAGTGATAATGGGCAGTGCAACTGGCGCAGTGGCAGGCAATCGAGTAGTCGTTACGTTTGTAGACTCTGCCGGCGTAAGTCACAGTGTCGAAACGACACTAGATGCAAGTTTAAATTGGCAAGTTGAAGCGACTCAAGCACTCGCTGAGGGAGCGTATACAGTAACCGCAGTCGTGACAGATACCGCAGGAAACAATGGCAGCGCTTCAACGACATCTGCGGTTGATACCACAGCACCTGTCGTTAGCATTGATCAAAGTAGTTTAACTTTAACGAACGACTCAACCCCTCTTATTAGTGGTACGTCTGATGCGGCCAATAGCACTATTACAGTCACCTTTATCGCAGCCGGTGGAGCACAGCACAGTGTTACAACGACCACCGATGCGAACGGTGACTGGCAAGCAGCAGCAGATCAAGTGTTGGCCGATGGAGTTTATTCTGTTACTGCAAGTATCACGGATACTGCGGGTAATACCGGAACAGACAGTAAAACAGGTGGCGAAGTTGATACCGTAGCCCCAGAGCTCACCATTGTGCCATCGTTCCTATTAGGTCTGTTGGTCTCTTTATCTGGTACATCTGACTTACCTGAAGGCAGTGTTATTACGATAACAAACTACCTCGTCGGTGGAGTGGCTGGTGTGCCATATACAGCAACCGTTGATGCCAATGGTGATTGGCAAGTATTGAACTTGTCGGTGTCATTATTGAACTTAGCTTATGTAGAGGCAACAGCGACAGATGCCGCCGGTAATACCACGACTATTAGTACAGACACTTTTGACAATTCTGCCCCTGAATTGACATTAGATGTACCCGCTATCTCAGCAGACACAACGCCAGTGATAAGCGGCACAAGTACTGTGGGAACAGGGCAAACTGTGACACTGATTGTGCAAGGTGCCGATGGTGCTTCACAAACGCTAACGACCTTAGTGAACAGTAATGGCACTTGGTCAGTGGAAGTATTATCTGAACTTGTTGATGGCACTTACACCGTAACGGCAAGTGTCACAGATGCTGAAGACCGCACTACAGAGCAAACAGCCTCAGGTATTATTGATGCTGGATTGACTATAACCATTGATGATGGGTTACAGCTAACCAATGATGACACCCCGCTCATTACGGGTAAATCAATTGCACCAAACAGTGAAATAGAAGTGGTGTTTGATAATGGCACTACGCAACAAACGAAAACGGTTACCTCATTAAGTGATGGCACTTGGAGTGTAACACCAGACAGTGCGTTAGTGGATGGCACTTACACGGTAACCGCAACGATTGTTAGTAGTGGCGTAACAACAGGTGCAATTTCAGGATTAGAAATTGATACGATTCCGCCGACACTTGAAAATATAGATGTTAACTCTTTACTAAACTTAGGGCTTGTCATTACTGGCTTTGACGGCACAACGGATGCAGAAGATGGGGCTATCGTGCAATTAGATAACGCCCTTGCTTTAGGGATCACCTTATTAAGTGAAGGCGGCTCGGTTGTACAAAATGGACAGTGGTCAATAGGTATCGTTGATATTAACCTGCTTGATATATTGGGTTTAGGCCTAGCAGATGCACGCTTTAGCATTACAGATTCAATTGGTAATGTGCGCGTTGTTGATATTAACGGCAATGATATTGAAATTAATGGAGAGCCCGCAAGCACTGGTGGTGCGGGGCCTGAAGAAATGGCCTTAGGAGCTGACAGCATTGAGGCTGACGAGCAAACTGCAGAAAGTATTGATCTCAGCCTTGTTCTATTAGATGCAAGCCCAGAGCCAACCTCAAGTGGTGGCATTGCTGCGCTTGACGTGACTATCGAAGATGTCTTAAGTGATAGTGAGCAAAGTAATTTACTTGCCCTTGATAGCAACAGTGAAAGTCAGAGCTTAGCATTTACAGGCAATTCAGAAGTCACGTCAGAGCCTGCCAGTAATATCCAAAGTGAGTCAGATGAGCTAATCAAAAAACTCATTGAGGGAGGCAATAACTCAATTGATATTTAGATAAATAGTTAAGCTTAAATAAGAAAAGCGCGATAATTATCGCGCTTTCTTTTTGAATTGGGTAGTTTGTAAAACGAGAAACGAGAAACGAGAAACGAGAAACGAGAAACGAGTAACGGGTAACGGGCAACGGGTAACGGGTAACGAGCAACGGGTAACGAGCAACGGGTAACGAGCAACGGGTAACGAGCAACGAGCAACGGGTAACGAGCAACGGGTAACGAGCAACGGGTAACGAGCAACGGGTAACGAGAAACGAGAAACGAGTAGCTAGAAACGAGTAACGGGCATTATGCTTTAAGGTTATGCACTATTTTTTTATCGCCTTGAATCACACTGCCACCTTGATCGTAGGTCATCGATGAAGGTGCGCCAATCAAGATATCTTTTAGTTGCTTAACACTAAGCTGGGCTTGATGAGCTGCATGTGCATTCACATCATTTTTCTTTTTACAGGCTGCAAGAAGAGAGTTTACTTTAGAAATGAGTTCGTTTACTTCATCATCTGGCGAGTCATTTTTGCTAACCAGCGTTTGCACTTCTTTATCTATTAACTGAATTTGCTGTAGTAGAGAGACTTTTTGTTGGGCAATACTTTTTAGCCCCTCACCACGTTTTGCAGCAATGGCTGTTAATTCATCATCCAAAAGCACAGCAATAGACTCTAAACAAGTGACTTGTTGTGTTAATTTGCTGGCGATTAAATGATTATGATCAGCCATACACATCAAACTCAAATGCGGCGATATTTTTAGCTAACTTTTCAGCATCAATTTGGTATTTACCTTCGCTGATTGCTTTTTTTAACTCAGCCACTTTATTGCTATCAAAGCCAGACGACTGTTCAGCTTTATCTTGTAAAGATTTAAGTTGTTTAGCCTGAGGCGTTAAGCTTACCGAATCTGCACTTGCTTTTGGCGCTGTCGATTTTGCCGCTGCCGCGTTAGCGTTATCTTTTTGTAAATCAAGATTTTTTTGCTTGGTATTCGTCAACACAGAAGTTTGTTGTTGACCATTATTGACATTGCTTACCATAATTTTTGACCTATACATTACCCAACATATGCCTATATATCGGCGGGCACAGCGGATACTTTAGCATAAATATAAAAAATTAAATATTCACTTGCACAGACTCAACACCATCCACACGTGCATTTAATACTTTACCTGATTTTTTGTTTTTTACACGTACTAATTCGTCTAATGTGCCATCTTCAAGCGCAATACCTGTTGTTTTGATCCTCAAGCCACGCAGTGAAGCATAAATAGTCACATTGTCGCCTTTACACACCATGCAAACATGGCTCATTACAATAGGCACACCACTGCGAATATTGCGCTTGCTACGACTGCCGACAAGCATTGATTTTTCTTGAACATATTGCGTTCTTACAAACTGCTTAGGTTTCATCTCTAAGCGCAAATGCTCTGCTCTAATTACTTCACCGCGTGCTAAATTGGTTGTTACGACAACAACGGGTTCCAGCTCAATAATGCGAACATGCACATATTGAGTCCAACTATTTATGTCATCGCATTTAAGTTGTACGGTAACCTGCCGATTAAAAGGAGGTTCTGTCGGTAATGTTTTATTTAATGGCGATTCACACAATCTTTCTGGAATACGGCTATCAAGTGGTAATGCACTTACTTGCGGTGCCGTATCGAGATCGGGGATCTGCTCGCTGACAAAATCAATAGCGATTTGTTGAAGTTGCTCGTTATTATACACTTCAGCTTGTAGATGCGTGGCAAATAACAAGCTAGAAAGAAAATAAAAAACACTGTATCTTCGGCTTTTTTTTAACAAACTCATATTGTTTCGACTATGCTTATTGTTGAAAACAAGGTATAAATATTTTGCGTCAAAAAACAGACGCTTCGTAACCTTATGTAGCTTTAACACAAAGTAAGCAATTATTGTTCCGGCTCTGGTTGTTTATCTTTAGGAGATTGAAATGGCAGGCATTTTAGACTCAGTAAACCAGCGTACACAGTTGGTTGGGCAAAACCGCCTTGAATTACTATTATTCAAACTCAGAGGGCGACAACGCTTTGGTATTAACGTGTTTAAAGTAAGAGAGGTTCTACAATGTCCACCGCTTACAAACATGCCAAAATCGAATGCTTATATTCGTGGTGTTGCACACATTCGTGGTCAAACCATTTCTGTTATCGATTTATCAATGGCTGTTGGCGGTCCTGCCATTGAAAATATCAAAGATAGTTTTATTATCATTGCGGAATACAATCGTTCAGTGCAAGGGTTCTTAGTCGGTGGCGTAGAGCGCATCGTTAATATGAACTGGGAAAAAATTATGCCGCCACCTTCAGGTGCAGGGCGTTACTCTTATTTAACCGCGGTCACTGAAATAGAAAACGAACTGGTAGAAATCTTAGACGTCGAGAAGATCCTTAACGAAATTTGCCCTGTTAACACTGAAGTAAGTGCGGATGTGATTGGTGAGGGAGAAATCCAAAAAGATTTAGGGGAGCGAATCGTTTTTATTGCTGATGACTCGGCCGTTGCGCGTAATCAGGTAAAACGTGCGTTAGAACCTCTCGGTGTACAAACTGAACTCGCTAAAAATGGTAAAGAAGCTTTAATACGCTTACGTGAAATAGCAGAACTTGATTGTGTAAATAATATTACTGAGCGAGTTGGCTTGTTAATTTCAGACGTTGAAATGCCAGAAATGGATGGCTACACCTTAACCGCAGAAATTAAGGCCGATCCAAAATTATCACCTTTGCATGTAATCTTGCATACATCACTCAGTGGTGTTTTTAATCAAGCGATGATAGAAAAAGTGGGTGCCGATGATTTTATTGCAAAATTTAACCCAGACGAATTAGCGACTGCCGTTAAAAAGTGGGTTCATTGTGATTAATTATTTATAGGTGGTATTACTTTGGAAAATAAGCACTTACAACAAAGCGAATACGATCAGTTCCGCTCTTTTTTAGAGCAACAATGTGGCATTGTACTAGGCGATAACAAACTTTATTTAGTGAAAAGTCGCTTGGCGCCATTGATGGCGCGTTTTAATGTTGAGTCATTGTCACAGTTGGTAAGTAAAACCTTGAGTCCTCACGAGAGGCAGCTTCGTGCCGCAGTGGTTGATGCAATGACAACAAACGAAACTTTGTGGTTTCGTGATCAATACCCATTTGAATTGCTTAAAACTAAACTTTTCCCTGAATTCAAAGAATTGCGTCGTCCAATTAAAATTTGGTCAGCGGCAAGTTCATCAGGTCAAGAACCGTATTCTATTGCCATGTCGGTTGCTGAGTTTCAATCTAAGCAACCTGGCGTTTTAAAAATGGGCGCACAAATTATCGGCACAGATATTTCTAATACTATGCTTGATATGTGCAAAAACGCAGAATATGACTCACTGGCTTTGGCACGTGGCCTGTCTGTTGAAAGACGTCAAAAGTTTTTTAAAGACAGTGGTAACGGTATGGCTCAAGTAGTTGATCCAATAAAGAAAATGGTCAGTTTTAGGCATTTAAACTTATTGGATTCGTATGCCTTGATGGGTAAATTTGATATTATTTTTTGCCGTAATGTATTGATCTACTTTGCACCCGAAGTAAAAGCAAAAATTATCGCGCAATTTGCGCAAGCACTTAATCCAAAAGGGTACCTGTTTTTAGGCGCTTCAGAGTCAATGGCTGGCCTTAGTGACAGTTTTGATATGGTGCGATGTAATCCGGGTATCATCTACCAGAAAAAGTAATCTTTCCTTAGCAACCTAGTTCTTAGGTTGCTAATTTCATTATATATCAACACCTTAATTATAAAATAATCATGCTTAATTTTTGGCTTACCTTTTGCATTAGCTAAGGAGAGTCAAATTTTTGGAGATGGTTATGGCTATCAGTTTTGATAAAGCATTCGGTGTGCATCCTCATGCCATGTTGATCCGTTCACAACGCGCTGAGTTATTAGCGACAAATATCGCTAATGCTGATACGCCGGGCTATAAAGCGAAAGATGTCGATTTTGCATCCGCATTAAAAGCGGCAAAAAGCAACCAGCACGGCGGCAATAGCATGGTAAGAACGGATGAGAAACACCTTGCCGGTGGCAGTCGATTTGTTGGTAATTCAGAAATGTTTCGTACGCCAAATCAAGCAGATACAGGTGATGGTAACTCTGTTGATATACAAGTGGAACGAAACTTGTATGTACAAAACTCATTAGAGTATCAGGCAAGCCTGCAATTTATGAGTAGTAAAATTAAAGGCCTTAAAAAAGCCCTCGGTAGTCAAGGAGCTTAATCATGAGTTTATATAATGTTTTTGATATTTCGGGCACGGGTATGAGCGCACAAAATGTTCGCTTAAATACCACAGCAAGTAATATTTCGAATGCAAATACAATTAGCTCAAGCCAAGACCAGACATACCGAGCGCGCCATCCTGTGTTTGCTGCTGAACTTACAAAAGCGTCAGCATCGCAAAGTAATCCGCAGGGCTCTTCTGTTGGCGTTAAAGTATTAGGCATTGTAGAGAGCGATAAGCCGCTACAAATAGAATACAACCCGAATCACCCCAGCGCGGATGAAAATGGGTATATCTATAAACCAAATGTCAACGTTGTAGAAGAAATGGCTAATATGATTTCTGCCTCTCGCTCTTACCAAACAAATGTGCAAGTTGCTGATGCAGCTAAGCAAATGTTAAGTAAAACACTGTTGTTAGGACAACGGTAATCGAGGATAAGTTATGAGTAACGACATCAGCTCTGCATCATCATCCTATATGGATAGCTTGCGTTGGAATGAGACAAACACGCCAACAGCAAAAGAAGACAGTAATACACTGTCTCAAGAAGATTTCTTTTCGTTGTTAACGCAGCAGTTGTCGTTTCAAGATCCGAGCAATCCTGCTGATAACGATCAAATGATTGCGCAAATGACGAACTTTACCATGGCAGAAGGTATTTCAAATTTAAACACAAAATTTGAGTCACTCACTGCATCCATGACATCAAATTCGGCATTACAAGCGTCAACGTTAGTGGGTAAGCAAGCATTGCTTGAGTCAGAGACTATTGACTTTGATGGCGAAAATTTAGCTAAAGGTTCCGTTGTGGCAGAAACAACTGTTGAATCTCTTACGTTAAGAATCACTGATTCGACGGGACAATTAGTTCGCACTATTGATTTAGGATCGAAATCTGCCGGTGCTCACCGTTTCGAGTGGGATGGTAAAGATGGTGAGGGCAATGTTCTTCCTGAAGGCGAATACAATATTAGCGCTGAAGGCTTCGTAAATGGAGACTACAGCAGCATGCCTCTGGCAACCTTTAAGAACATTGAAAGTGTCAATATTAATGGCAGCAGCGGCATTATCGTAAATACAAAAGAGGGTGCGGTTAGGCTAACTGATATAGCTGAAATCGCATAATTAAAAAGGTTTGGGTTAGCTTAGGCTAAGAGATAGGTTAGAGGTGAGTTATGAGCTTCAATATTGCATTAACAGGTTTAGCAGCCGCACAAAAAGATTTAGACGTAACGGCAAATAATATTGCCAACGTAAACACAACGGGCTTTAAAGAGTCGCGTGCTGAGTTTGCTGATGTGTACGCATCGTCAGTATTTAGTTCTGGTAAAACAAAAAACGGCGACGGTGTTAAAACAGCAACGGTTGCACAACAGTTTCACCAAGGGTCGTTATCATTCACAAATAACTCACTTGATTTAGCAATCACAGGGGAAGGTTATTTTGCGATGAGTGATGACATCGCATCACAAGACTTTACATATACGCGTGCGGGTGCATTTAAATTAAATGCAGATAACTTTGTTGTTGATGCCAATGGTAACTACTTGCAAGGTTTCCCTGTTGACCCATCAACGGGTAATACGACGTCGGTAAGTTTAAGTACTACTTCACCGATTCAAATTCCTGATGCTTCAGGTTCGCCTCGTCATACGAGTAATATCTACAGCTCAATGAATTTAGACGCACGTGTCGATACGCCAACAACGACAACCTTTGATCCAACTGATAGCACGAGCTATAACTCGTCTACTTCAACAACTGTTTATGACTCATTAGGTGAGCCGCATGTTGTACAGTTATTTTTTGTAAAGCAAGACCCTACAGCAACGCCAAATACGTGGGAAGTGTACGCCACAATGGATGGTCAAGCGTTTGATGCTTCAGGTGCTGCAACGGGCACAGGTGCACACACGCCAATTGATACACTTGAGTTCACGGCGGCGGGTTTACCGAACGTAACCGCTCCAGAAACCACATTTGATGACATTATTTTGCCTTCAGATGCTTCGACAGGTTTATCGACACTACTTGGTAATGGCGCACAGTTCCCGAATGAAATCACGGTTAATTGGCGTGATGAAGCAGGCACCGCTAATAAAGTGCCTACGCAATACGCTAGTAACTTTGAAGTAAAAGCACTTGAGCAAGATGGTGCGACAGTCGGTCGTTTAGCGGGCATTGATATTGGTGCAGATGGAAAAGTAGTTGCTTCATACAGCAATGGCGATACTTCATTCTTAGGCCAAGTGGCTATGGTGCGCTTTTCAAACTCTCAAGGCTTACAACAAGCAGGTGACACTTCTTGGAAGAAAAGCCTAACCTCGGGCGAGCCTATTGCGGGTGAGCCCAACTCAGGCACATTGGGTTCAATTAACTCATCAGCACTTGAGCAATCAAACGTTAACTTAACGAATGAGCTGGTTGACCTTATCAGCGCACAGCGTAATTTCCAGGCGAACTCACGTGCCTTAGAAGTTAACTCAACATTACAACAAAATATCTTACAGATCCGTTAATTTTAGCGGCTCTAAGCTTAATCCGACACGAAAGGCTGCCCCCTCTATTGGCAGCCTTTTTTTATTTTCCTTTTCTTATTTCCGCGTCAATTTTACTTTGGCACTTTTATTGCATTTCATAGTTATCGTATTTTTAGTGAGTCAATGTTATGGACAAAATGGTCTACATTGCCATGTCTGGTGCAAAGCAAAGCTTGCGTGGCCTTGAATTAAAGGCAAACAACTTAGCAAATGCAAACACCACTGGCTTTAAAGCTGATTTTGCACAAGCACGCTCAATGCAAGCATTTGGCGAAGGCTTGCCATCGCGTGTATTCGCAATGCAAGAGCGCCCAGGTTCTAACATGGAGTCGGGTGGTTTTGTTGAAACAGGCCGAGAACTTGATATTGCCATGAGTGATCGGGGTTGGTTAAGCGTACAAGATGCATCGGGCAATGAAGCCTATACCAAAACAGGCACGCTGAATATTACTCCCGATGGCGCATTGATGACCAGTCATGGTCGTCAAGTTATTGGCGAAGGTGGCCCCATTATTTTGCCTTTACCAATCGAGAAGATTGAATTTAGTTCTGATGGGTCAATTCAGGTGCGTCCACAAGGGGCACCTGCAAACTTTTTAGAAGTGGTTGATCGTTTAAAGGTAATCGAAGCCGATAACAATCAACTAGAAAAAGGCAATGATGGCTTATTTAGGCCAAAGCCAGACATGTTGGTAAATGATTTATGTGGGTTTTGCGACATTTCAAATAATGTAAAAGTGCTTTCGGGCACCCTTGAAATGTCCAACGTTAACCCCGTACATGAAATGGTCGATATGATCAGCAATCAACGCCAATTTGAATTACAAGTTAAATTGATGAAAACAGCGGAAGAAATTGATGAACGTCAAGATCAGCTGTTACGCATTGTTTAAGATGACTGAGAGGGTAGAGTTATGAATCCTGCATTGTGGATCAGTAAAACCGGGCTTGACGCCCAACAAACCGATATTTCGGTGATCTCAAATAATCTCGCGAATGCCAGCACGGTCGGTTACAAAAAAAGCCGCGCCGTATTTGAAGATTTACTGTATCAAAATATTAATCAGCCAGGTGGTCGTTCCTCACAAGACACTGAAATGCCATCAGGTTTGATGTTAGGCGCGGGTGCGAAAGTGGTTGCTAACCAAAAGAACTTTTCACAAGGTAACATGCTTACCACTGAAAATTCATTGGATTGGATGATTTCAGGACCGGGCTTTTTTGAGGTCTTACTCCCAGATGGCAATATCGCTTATTCGCGTAATGGTCAATTTACCACCGATGAAGATGGCCGCATTGTTACCGCGGGAGCCGGTTTTCCTGTGCAACCAGAGATGAATGTGCCAGACGATGCACAATCAATTACGGTATCACAAGATGGTGAAGTGTCGGTGCGTATCTCAGGCCAAGCTGACAATGTTGTTATTGGTCAGCTAACTATCAGTGATTTCATCAATCCATCTGGCCTTGAGCCTATGGGTCAAAACCTTTACACCGAAACGGCTGTAAGTGGGGCTCCTGTGCAAGGTAATCCCGGTATTGATGGTTTAGGAACTGTTGTACAAGGTTCACTTGAAACTTCAAATGTGAATGTAACAGAAGAGCTCGTTAACCTCATTGAAACACAGCGAATTTATGAAATGAATTCAAAAGTGATTTCGGCTGTTGATGAAATGCTTAGTTACATTAACCAACAGTTATAATGGGTAGGAGGCAGCATGCGTAACATTATCTTAGTCACATCAACAGCGTTATTGCTCGGTGGTTGTATGGCAACACAAAATAACCATGTGGTTCAGGATGACCCTTACTATGCGCCAATGTACCCAGAGCCTGCAGCAGAGCAAATGGTACCCACTGGTTCATTATTTGATAGTTATTTATCAAATGACCTGTATTCAGATAAAAAAGCGTTGCGGGCAGGCGATATCATCACGGTTAAACTGCAAGAATCGACTCAGGCAACCAAAGCGGCGAAAACCGAAACCGATAAAGAAACCGACGCAAGCCTTGACCCAGTCATTGGTTTAGGCGGCAATCCTGTGAATATAGGTGGTGATAGTATCCAATTTGGTATTGGTTCAGATTCATCATTTAAAGGTGATTCTAAATCGAATCAATCGAACAGCTTATTTGGTGATATTTCAGTTAATGTTATGCGAGTTTTGCCGAACGGTAACTTAGTGATCCGTGGCGAAAAGTGGCTTACTTTAAATACCGGTGAAGAGTTTATTCGTCTTGAAGGTTTAGTGCGTCCCCAAGATGTGACAGCAGATAATACGGTGACTTCAAACCGAGTTGCGAATGCGCGCATTCAATACTCAGGTAAAGGTCAACTTCAAGAAGCGCAAAGTGCGGGTTGGTTAACTCGCTTCTTTAGCAGTTCTATTTTCCCATTTTAGAGGATACAAATCATGAATGGGTTTAAATACATTATTGCTCTTTGCTTAATTAGCGTACAGTTTTCTGTTCAGGCTGAGCGAGTTAAAGATGTGTCTATGGTTGAGGGTGTACGCTCAAATCAATTAGTCGGTTATGGTTTAGTGGTGGGTTTACCTGGCACGGGCGAGCAAAGTCGTTTTACAGAGCAGAGCTTTAAAGCGATGTTAAATAGCTTCGGTATCACGCTTCCTGCGAACTTAAAACCAAAGATTAAAAATGTTGCAGCCGTTGCTGTACATGCCGAGTTACCCGCGTTTAGAAAACCAGGTCAAACCATTGATATTACCGTGTCTTCAATTGGCAGTGCAGGAAGCTTACGCGGTGGTACGTTATTACAAACCTTTTTGAAAGGGGTTGATGGTAATACGTATGCCATTGCACAGGGCAGTTTGGTCGTGGGGGGCTTAGGCGCAGAAGGTGCTGATGGCAGCCGAGTGATTATAAACACTCCCACCGTTGGCCGAATTCCGAATGGGGCAACGGTTGAGCGCGCTGTTAAAAGCCCGTTTATGCAAGGTGACTACATCACCTTTAATTTGAATCGTCCAGATTTCACAACGGCAAAGCGCCTAGAGCAAACTATTAATGATTTAGTTGGGCCAAACAGTGCTCAAGCAATTGATGCAGCGTCTGTACGTGTCATTGCACCGCGCGATGCATCGCAGCGCGTATCGTATTTATCAACGCTTGAAAACTTAGAGTTCACACCGGCTGATACTGCGGCAAAAATTATTGTCAATTCACGTACGGGCACCATTGTTATTGGTAAAAACGTAAAATTACAGCCAGCTGCAATTACCCACGGTGGATTAACCGTGACCATTGCTGAGCAGCAAAACGTATCGCAGCCGAATGCACTGAGCGAAGGCGAGACGGTGGTGACAAACCAAAGTATTATCGATGTTAATGAAGATGACTCTCGTGCTTTTGTGTTTAATCCAGGTATTAGCCTTGATGATTTAGTGAGAGCGATAAACGAAGTTGGTGCCGCCCCAGGTGACTTAATGGCTATCCTTGAAGCGTTGAAAGAGGCGGGAGCCATAAACGGGCAACTTGTTATTATATAATCAATTAAAAACGCGCTGAGCTCAGCGCGTTTTTTCATTTCTACCTCCCCTCAATCTGATAAATCCTCTTTTGGCGTAATTATTGCATTTGATTATGCATTATTAATTATTGTGTCAAAAAGCTGATGGATACGAATCATCTCGACAAGCAAAACTTTTTTGATTTAGGCAACTTAGACTCATTGCGTCAAAGTGCTCTAAAAAGTGATGCCTCTAGCGATGCGTCAAAAGAGGCGCTGAAAAAAGCGGCGGCACAATTTGAATCTATCTTTACGCAAATGCTGCTTAAAAGCATGCGTAAGGCTAATGAAGCCTTTGAAGACAAAGACAGTCCGTTTAACTCGAGTGGCGTAAAATTCTTTGAAGAAATGCATGATCAACAGCTTTCTGTTGAGTTGTCTTCTAACGGCTCACTGGGTTTGGCTGATCTTATTGTGCAGCAGCTATCGCCCGACGGTAAGAAATTTACTCCTGGTTCCGTGTTAAGAACAACCGCGGAGTTTGATAGCGATAAGCGTGTTCGCGGTAATCAAGAAGCTAAGCCAGAAACACACTCAATGGCTGAAGTTGCCACTGATGAGCAATCAGAAAACCGCTTTGAAGATGCTGAGTCTTTCATTAGCTCTGTTTGGGAGCACGCAAAAAATGCGGCTGAAAAAATTGGTTTAAACCCTGCTGTTATGGTTGCTCAAGCTGCGCTTGAGACAGGGTGGGGTAAGCATATTATTAGTAAAGCGGATGGCACCAGTAGTAATAACCTTTTTAACATTAAATCTGATAAGAGCTGGCAAGGTGACAAAGCAAGTAAAGTTACGCTTGAGTTTGAGCAAGGTGTGCCTGTTAAAAAGCATGCAAGCTTCCGTTCTTATCAGTCAATTAAAGACAGTGTGAATGATTTTGTTGATTTCTTAAATGAAAACCCACGTTATCAAGACGCACTAAAAAACACCGCAGAACCTGCAGCCTTTTTAGATTCGTTACAAAAAGCAGGTTATGCAACTGATCCAAATTATGCCAACAAAATTAAGCAGGTATTGAAGCGTGTTGAGCTTCAAAGCGTCGCTGCTTCATTGGTACGTTAAGGAGTAAGTCCTCATGTCATTCAGCTTATATGACATAGCAAATTCAGGTGTAAGAGCGAATTCTGAGCTTTTACAAACGACCAGTAAAAACATAGCCAATGTAAATACAGCGGGTTATGTTCGTGAGCGCACTGAGTTCAGCACCATGATCGACAACCAAGTTGGTCGGGGTGAAACGTATCGTTTACTCAATGAGTTTGCTCAAAAACAGCTAAATCGTGATACGTCAAATAAAGCATTTTTTGATCAGTTTGTAACAGAAGCAAGCCGAGTCGATAGCTTGTTTTCTGAAGAGTCGAATAGCTTATCAACCAGCATTAACTCGTTTTTTAATAATGTTCAAGAAAGCTTAAATCAGCCTTCATCGACGGTGGCGCGTTCGCTGGTTATGACAGATGCACAAAACCTCATTGATCAAATGGACAGGCTTTCAAGCATCGTGGTTGACCAGCAGACTGTTGTGAATGAGCAATTAGAAATTTTCTCGGACGAAGCAAATAACTTAATCCAAAGTATTAGCGAATTGAACTCTAAAATTGCCGCGGTGCATGGCACTGATCGTGAGTCAGCGTCTAGCGGACTGTACAACGAGCGCGACAAAGCAATTCGTGACTTATCAGAACTCATTGATGTAGAAACTCTCAACGGTAATAACGGTGAGAAACAAGTCTATTTGGGATCTGGTCAAGCATTAGTGATGGAAAGCGGTACATTTAACCTGTTTTCATTTACTGGCGATCCCGATCCTAGCTTCAAAGAGCTACATTTAGATGTTAATGGTGGCAAAGCCGTGCCGCTTGAGGTTGATGTAAGTAAACTTAAAGGCAAAATAGGCGGCTTACTGTCATTTCGTGATGACATTTTAGTGCCAGCCCAGAATCAATTAGGCCAAATGGGCTTAGCCCTTGCTGATGCCTTTAATCAGCAAAACCGTCTTGGTATGGACGCAAATGGTGAAATTGGTGGTGATATTTTTGCCATTCCAACGGTGAATGGTTTTGGTTATCAAGCTAATACCGGTTCATCGACCATGACGGCAACACTTGAACCTGGTAAGGGCAGTGAGTTGCCTGCCAGTGATTTTATAGTTACTTACACCAGCGCATCGACAGTTGAAATTCAGGCAATCGATAATAAAGGTGAACCGGTAGGCACCGCATCAACAGCAAATGTGGTTGGCGGTGTGATTGATTCATCAACGATCACCGGTGGCGAAGCCTTCGGTTTACAGCTAAATGTGTCTGGTACCGCAAACGCAGGCGATCAATTTCAAATTAAATTAAATTCACAGGCAGCAACAAGCTTAGAATTGGCAACAGAGCGTCCAGAAGATTTAGCGCTGGCTTCACCCATTCGCACCGCAAATGATATTAATAATAACAGCGACGCGAGTATTTCAGCTGGAACTGTATCAGATATTGCCAATTCAAGTGGAATTGCGGTAGGTCCACCACCGAGCTTAGCAAACGGTGATATTACCCTGGTAAAAACCGCCAATGCTAACGAATATCAAATTACCGACGGCAATGGCACCAGTACTTTTACGATTACGCCACCTGCAGAAAATATTCTTGCGCAAGCGGGAGCACCTTACGATACTTACGGGTTTGATTTTAATATCGAAGGTACACCTGCAATAGGTGATACGTTTACTGTTGAGTTCAATGAGGGTGGTTTCGATGATAACCGTAATGGTTTATTACTTGCCGACCTACAAAATGGTGAGTTAGTGCGTCAAAACGTTGAAGCGAGTAGCACGGCTGATAATCATCAAACATTTAATCAGGCTTATTCGGGGATCGTAACCGATATTGGTGTTATTACTAGTCAAGCGCAAACGAACGGCGCAGCATTTAATGCGCTCGCAGAGCAGTCAGAAGCGTGGTACGAATCTCTGTCAGGTGTAAACCTCGATGAAGAAGCAGCCAATTTACTGCGGTTCCAACAATCGTATGCAGCATCAGCACAAGTACTTGCAACAGCGCGTACTATTTTTGATACCTTATTAAGTGCGGCGAGGTAATTATGCGTATTTCAAATAACATGATGTATAAGAATAACCTTAACTCTATTCTTAACAGTCAACAAAATGTCAGTAAAGCACAAGAGCAAGTCAATACGCAAAAGCGCGTATTAACAGCCGCAGATGATCCTTCTGCTACAGCACGTGCATTGCTTTACAGTGACCGCATTCAGGGTAACGAGCAGTACAGCAAAAACATTACAATGCTAACGAGTCGATTAACCACAGAAGAAAGTGTACTGCAGAATATTAAAGGTGCACTTGAATCTGCCTATACCTTATCAATCCAAGCAGGTAATGGCGCTTATAGTGATATTGACCGCGAAGGCATTGCTGAAGAAGTAAAAGCACTGCAAAGTACCGTGCTTGATTTAATGAATGCGAAAACAGAAGACGGTAAGTATATTTTTTCTGGTTATCAAGATAATACCCCTGCTTATTCTTATGATAGTACATCGGGTAGTTATCAATATGGTGGCGACCAAGGTCAACATAAGATAAAGGTCGCAGAAGGTGTTGAAATAAAATCAAGTGATAATGGCTATGATACTTTTGAAAAAGTCGATGCACGTTTAAATGTGGTGTCGAACGATGGTACAGTTTCAGGCGGCATAACCAGTTCTAAAATATATGTCACTGAGCAAGCTGAGTTTGATAAATTTCACAAAGCCAATTACAACGCAGATCCGACGGCAGCAGCCAATGCGAATACCCTGAGCTTTATTACCACAACTGGCACCCCAAATACTTTTGTGGTCGAGCTTGGCGGAACCGCTATTGACAGTGGTAGTTTTGAAAACGGTAAAATAATCTACCAAGGTATGGAAATTTCTGTTGAGCCAGTTGCTAATGGGCAGATTGACGTTCAATTAGAAGCCCCACAAAAAGAAAACGCCCTCAATACTTTAAATAGCTTAATTGCGGGGCTCACCAATCCTGATTTAACTCAGGATGAGTTTGACCAAGTATTGGCTGATGCAATAGTGCAATTAGAGAATGCTAAAAATAAGGTGTCGTTGGTTCAAGCTGGCCTGGGTGGCAGGTTAAATACGGCAGAAAAAATAGAGCAATCAAATAGTGATTTAGATATTAGCAATAAAGCAGCGAAAGCAGAGCTTGTTGAACTTGATATGGCAGAAGCTATTACTGAACTCACTAAGCAAGAAACGGCGTTGCAAGCATCCCAAGCAACTTTTGGTCGTTTAGCAAACCTTTCGCTATTTGATTATTTATAATTTCCCCCAAGCTAAGCTCATTTTTTGAGCTTAGCTTTTAAAAACCACTTTTAAAATATCCCTTTCTACGTCATTTAAGTATTCGTTTTTATTTCTTTAGACTTAATGTCACCCAATTTTTTACTGCTTGTTTGCTGTGGTTTAATTTTGAACAGTAAAAAGTTGATGTTTTTTACTGTTTAAATTCATAGTATTAGAAATATTTTTAAATTTTTTATAAAAATAGCTAAAGGATTTTTTGAGCGGACCGATAACTTAATTAACCAAGCAGCGTAGCAAATAACCGCTACCGCTTAATTAGAGTAAGTTTGAGAGTAAATGATAAGTTTACTTCGGGAGAAATATCATGGCACTTTATGTAAATACAAATGTTAGTTCATTAAACGCTCAAAGACAATTAATGAATTCAGGTAACTCACTTGATACTTCGTTTAAACGTTTATCATCAGGTTTTCGTATCAACAGCGCAGCTGATGATGCAGCAGGTCTACAAATTTCTGACCGTTTAACATCACAGATTAATGGTCTAAACCAAGGTAATCGTAACGCGAATGATGGTATCTCTCTAGCGCAAACAGCTGAAGGTGCGCTTGACGAAGTAACATCAATGTTCCAACGAATTCGTACTTTGGCGCAACAAGCATCAAACGGTTCAAACACAGATGAAGACCGTTTGGCTATTCAAGAAGAAATTCGTTCACTATCTTCTGAGGTTAATCGTGTTGCTGCTGATACAACGTTTGGTGGTCAAAACCTACTAGATGGTAGCTACGAAGCAAACTTCCAAGTGGGTGCTGATGCGGTGCAAACTATCGGTTTTAGTATGCAAAATGTAGGCGGAACTGCTAACACAATGTCTGCAAACGGCGGTTTCACATTATCAGGTATCGCAGGTATTGCATCTGCAATTTCAGGTAGCGTGCTTGCTTCAAGTGTTGCAGGTGTGAGTGATGCAGGTGGTACGGCAGCTGCTTCAACATACACTTATTCAGGTGTATTTACTGAGACAGGTATTAGTGTATCTACTCAAGGTAATGCGCAAGCTGTGTTAGCAGGTATGGATGCAATGATTGCGGTCGTAGATAAGAAGCGTGCGGAATTGGGTGCTGTACAAAACCGTTTTCAGTCAACAATTCGTAACCAATCGAATATCTCTGAAAACCTAAGCGCTGCACAGTCTCGCATTAAAGATACAGACTTTGCTCAAGAGACAGCTAACTTAACGAAGATGCAAATCTTACAACAAGCTAGCCAAACAATCTTAAGCCAAGCAAATCAACGTCCACAAGCGGCATTAAGTCTTCTAGGTTAATAGTTAGCTTAAAGAATATGAAGTCAAAATATTGACTTAAAGAAAAAGCGCCTTTGTCTAATGGGGTATTAACAAAGGCGCCAAGATAGGATTATAAAGCGGAGGCGCTCAAAATCCTGACAGTAGTGTTCTAACATTTGTAAGAACATAAATTACTAAGCACAGATTATGCCATAGTTTGTGTTGATTTAACCCACTCTTAAACTTATCTCTTTATAAGGCTCCTTTGGAGCCTTTTTTCGTTCTCTTTATTATCTTTTTAAATAATTGGCCTACTAATTGCTCTACTTATCTCAAGTTAACTAACTAACCCGCAAAGTGGCAGTTTTTTGCCCCAGGCGACTTAGGTTTGCCGCTGTAACGAGTCACTTTGTCAAAATCACTTTTGAAGTGACTAAACTTTGACAGATAAGAAGAGAGTTTATTATGGCTTTATATGTAAATACTAATGTTAGTGCGTTAAACGCACAAAGACAATTGGACAGAACAGGTACTGATTTAGATACTTCATTTAAACGTCTATCTTCAGGCTTACGTATTAATAGTGCTGCTGATGATGCAGCAGGTTTACAAATTTCTGACCGTTTACAATCGCAAATTCTAGGCCTTAATCAAGGTAACCGAAATGCGAATGATGGTATTTCACTTGCGCAAACAGCTGAAGGCGCGATGGATGAAATTACATCTACATTTCAGCGTATTAGGACGCTTGCTCAACAAGCTGCGAATGGTTCAAATACGGATGAAGATCGTTTGGCAATTCAAGAAGAAATTCGCCAGTTATCTGATGAAGTTAATCGTATTGCTACAGATACAACTTTTGGTGGTCAAAACTTACTTGATGGTAGTTATGAGGCTAACTTTCAAGTGGGTGCTGATGCAGTACAAACTATCGGCTTTAGTATGCAAAATGTCGGTGGAACAGATAATTCATTATCTACGAATGGTGGTTTTACATTATCAGGCATCGCCGGAATAGCATCAGCAGTATCTGGTAGTGTTTTAGCTTCAAGTCTTGCAGGAGTCAGTGATGCAGGTGGTACAGCAGCTGCTTCAACGTATTCTTATGCTGGTGTGTTTACAGCGTCAGGTATTAGTGTGTCAACGCAAGGTAATGCACAAGCTGTATTAGCTGGTATGGATGCGATGATTGCTGTTGTTGATAAAAAGCGAGCTGAACTTGGTGCGGTACAAAACCGTTTCCAATCAACGATTCGTAACCAAGCTAATATTTCAGAGAATTTATCAGCTGCAAAATCGCGTATTAAAGATGCAGACTTTGCTGCAGAAACAGCAGCGTTGACAAAAAACCAGATCCTACAGCAAGCGAGTCAAACAATCTTGGGTCAAGCAAATCAGCGACCTCAGGCTGCGTTGAGCTTACTTCAAGGATAAAAAATTAAATAATATTTAAAATATTTACAAATAAAGCTAAAGCTTTCGCTTTATCAGACGATAAATGAGTTAGAGAACTATCAATCTAGGACTCTAAGTCGGTTGAATAGCAGGGTAGGGGTATCCCGCTATTCTTCTATAAAATGATAAAGCGGAGGCTAATATGGCTTTATACGTAAATACTAATGTGAGTTCATTGAACGCACAGCGCCAGTTAATGAATTCTGGCAACTCATTAGATACATCATTCAAACGTTTATCATCTGGTTTACGCATCAATAGTGCGAAAGATGATGCGGCTGGTATGCAAATTGCCAACCGTTTAACAGGCCAAGTTAATGGCTTAACTCAAGGTAACCGTAATGCCAATGATGGTATTTCACTTGCGCAAACTGCTGAAGGTGCGCTTGATGAAGTAACATCAATGTTTCAACGTATACGTACACTTGCTCAACAAGCAACAAACGGTTCAAATACTGATGAAGACCGTTTAGCGCTTCAAGAAGAAATTCGTTCTTTATCTTCAGAAGTAAACCGTGTTGCAGAAGATACAACTTTTGGTGGCCAAAACCTTCTGGATGGTTCTTATGAAGCAAACTTCCAAGTCGGCGCAGATGCAGTTCAAACAATTGGTTTTAGCATGCAGAATGTTGGTGGAACAGCCAACACGATGTCTGCAAACGGTGGTTTCACGCTATCAGGTATCGCTGGTATTGCATCTGCAATCTCTGGCAGTGTATTAGCGTCATCGGTAGCTGGTGTGAGTGATGCAGGTGGTACTGCTGCCGCTTCAACTTATACTTTCGCTGGTGTATTTACAGAAACAGGTATCAGTGTATCGACACAAGGTAATGCTCAAGCTGTTATGGCTGGTATGGATGCGATGATCGCGGTTGTTGATAAGAAGCGTGCTGAACTTGGTGCGGTACAAAACCGTTTCCAATCAACCATTCGTAATCAATCAAACATCGCTGAAAACTTATCTGCGGCACGTTCTCGTATTCAAGATACAGACTTCGCAACAGAAACAGCTAACTTAACTAAGATGCAAATCTTACAGCAAGCTAGCCAGTCAATCTTAAGTCAAGCAAATCAACGTCCTCAAGTAGCGCTTTCTCTACTAGGCTAATTTACTTGATTTATAAGCCACTTTAGACAGAGGTATTTTTTCCTGAAGTGGCTTATACTTGATATGAGTTAACATTTTGAGGTGTTATGATGATAGATCTTAATTCAACTCAAAGGTCTAATGAAAACCTTTCAACAACGAATAGTGCCAACAACACAAAAGCAGAGTTAGATAACGCAAAACTCGCGAAAGGCACGGAACTTGCTGGAAGAGAACCAATAGACATAGAAAGACAGTCTAAGACTGAGCAAAAAGATAAAAAAGATCTGATTGCTGAAGTGAAGCAAAACTTAGAAAAGCTGAATGAGTATATTCCCGTTACTTCGACAAATTTGATTTTTGAATTTGATGAATTGGGTGACCCCCCAGTAATCAAAGTTCTTGATAAACAGAACGATGAAGTAATTCGAGAAATCCCTACCGAGGAATTTCGAGAAGTGGCTAAAGCTTTGGAAGAATTTGCCGATAAATTAAGCAATAAAGGTTTGCTCTTCGATAGAACTGCATAGAGATTTAGATATTTTAGGAGTATTAGTATGGCTTTAATTACATCAGCAGGGGTTGGTTCTGGCCTTGATCTAGAAAGTATTATTAGTGCAACACTGTCAGCTGAAAATACCCCTAAATTACAAGCTTTTGCTAGAAAAGAACAATCTTTGCAGGTCGAGCTTTCTTCACTTGGTGAAGTAAAGTCAGCAATGTCTACGCTTCAAGATACAATTGAAAAGCTAGCAGACATTGATAATTTCAACAAGCGTATTGCTAACATCAAACAGCCTACGAGTGATGATGGCGATTTAATTTCGGTTACACCTACTTCTGACATATCACCCGGTGATTTTAATATTGAAGTGGTTGAACTTGCTCAAGGTAGTAGAGCAACATCTAATGCTGGTCTATTTACGTCAACAGATGATGTAGTGACAGCATCAGGCGGTACATTATCATTTGCCGCTGGCGATAAGAGCTTTGATCTTACACTTGATGCGGGCGCCACGCTTGCTGATTTACGAGACGCAATTAACAGTTCTGATAATAATTTTGGTGTGACTGCTAATATTATAAATACTGGAACAGAATCAAAGTTAGTGCTTAGCTCTAGTGTGTCTGGAACTGGCAATGATTTAGTTATTACTAACGATAATGCTGAACTCGATAATGTTTCAACAGTTGCAAACGCTGGAGGAGCTGGTGGTATCGCTATTGCTGCGGGTAATGAAGCACGCGATGCAACAATAAAAGTTGATGGTATCACTATAACTAACGACACCAATACTTTTAAAGATGCTGTACAGGATATGACAATTGTTGCTAAACGTCAGAGTGTTGATGGCGAAACAGCGAAACTATCCGTTGAGACTGATAGAGAAAGCGTAACAGCTCTAGTTGATGAGTTTATAAAAAACTATAACAATTTAATCGGTCAAATAGGTTTACAGACTCGAATTGGCAAACCATTAAACTCAGATTCTACAATTCGTTCTTTTGATTCTCAGTTAGTAAATGCACTATCAACTCCCTTGACCGATGCAGGTCCATTTTCAAGCATATTTGATATAGGCTTAGGAATAGATAAAGAAGGCTATCTTGAGAAGTCTAGTTTAGTTCGCAGCCTAAATGAAGCGATGGATGAGAATTATGATGATATTGGCAAGGCTTTTGCAGGTGAAAATGGAATAGCAAAACAACTAGAGTCATTGTTTGATAACTATCTAGATTCTAAAGGGATCATGAATCAGCGAGAAACTAACTTAAACTCGCAACTTGATGACTTAGAAGATGATATTATTAATCATGAATACAGAATGGAAGAGTTAGAGGCTAGACTTCGTCAGCAATATGCGGGTTTAGACGTATTGTTAGCGCAAATGCAGTCAACACAAAGCTATTTGAGCGCTCAATTATCAAGCCTTCCAGGGTTTAAGAAGTCATCTTCGTAAACGCTGCTTTTCTCTTTTTTAGATATAAAGGTGTACCATGTATAACGCTAAAGTTAAAAATTACCAAAAAGAGGCACTTAAGACTCGTGTGGCGGGTGCTGATCGCTATGAAATAATCCAGATGTTAATGGCTGGTGCTTTAGAAAAAATGGTACTAGCTAAAGTTGCTATAGAGAAAAAAAATCTAGAAGCTAAGAGTGAGCACTTATCTAAAGCCTCAGCAATTTTTGAAGCATTACGTGGATGTTTAGATTTTGAAGTGGGTGGAGAGGTTACTGAAAACTTATACGCACTTTATTCATACATGATTGACAGACTCATTGATGCATCAATTAAAAATGATATAGAAATTATTGATGAAGTATCTGGGTTATTAAAAGAAATTAAATCTGCATGGGATGCGATCCCAGTTGAAGTTCGCAATAAAACGTTTTCAGAAAACAGTGCTCATGCAAGCTAATATTCATGATTTGCAAGCTCAACTTGAAAAGGTTGAGTCAGCGTTGAGCGAAGAAAACATTGAAAGCTGTGTTGAATTAGTCAATGAGTTACATTTGATGCTCGAGAGTTTTTTTAACTCAGATAGTGACATCCCATCTGAAGCTCATCCTCAATTAAATCAGTTGTTACAGAAGTTAGATGGATACAGTTCTGATATTCTTTTAAAGAAGAACGAAGCTAAAAGCCAACTAACGAGTATCGTTAAAAATAAAAAGAAAGTAGGCCTTTATAACCAAATAAAGTAGGAACAGATGAAAAGCACTTTGGGTTTAGATAAAGAATTAGATCACCTTGCAGATAAATTGACAGAGGTAAGGGCGCATGAAGAGCGTGAGCAAAAGTTTGCTTCAGAAGCAAATGAAAGATTTGTACTAAACCTAGAAGTCTTTAGGAAATATTATCCTGATATTTTTAACGTTGTAAGTAGCTATAAACCCAGAGAAGATTTCTGCCTTCATGTCACTAAGTCAGGCCATGGTAACTTTAAACCAAAAGACTCTGAAGTTGTATTATATAGTGATAATCCAAAAGCCCAAGCTAAAGAACAAGTAGATAAATACACCTCGCAAGCAAACTTTGGTCGTGCAGACTATTTTTCAACTCAGAAATGGGATACAAGTCCTGATGACGATCGTCTGCACATGAAATATATGTCTAAATTAAGTGGTATTTTAAGTGAGCGGAAGAAAGAGCGTTCGCATAAATTAGCATTTAGTCTCCCTACTCATTATCCTACGGCACTCATCTTTGGCATTGGTTTGGGGTATCACATTCCTGAATTAATGAAAAAGCACAGTTTTGACTATGTTTTTATTTGTGAGCCTGACTTTGAGCTATTTTTTGCGAGTTTGTTTTGTATTGATTGGCAAAAAGTCATTCATGATTTAGATAATGCGGGAAGCTCACTTTTTTTAAGTATTGGCGTTGATTATGAGTCGTTTTTTGAAGAGGTATACAGGATATCTCTCGAAGTAGGTTCTACTGCTGTAGTAAATAGCTTTTGTTTCCAACATTACCCTTCAAAAGAAATTAATGAGTTAATTAAATCTTTTTTCAAAAACTACTACCAGCTTCACCAAGGCTTTGGTTTTTACAATGATGGAATTACAGGGCTAGCCCACAGTATTTACAATGTTGAAAACGGAATAGAATTTTACTTTAAGAATGAAAAAGAAAATCAGTTTTTAGATGATGTTCCAGTATTTGTAGTAGGGAATGGTCCTTCATTAGACCAATCTATTGATCTAATAAGAGAAAATCAAGATAAAGCCATCATATTTGCTGCCGGAACTGCACTCCAAAGTTTATTAAAAGTAGGCATAACACCAGATTTTCATGTGATTGTTGAAAGGCCTAAATCTCAATATGATGTGTTAGTAGATATACTGCCAAGAGAAGAGTACAAAAAGCTAAATCTTTTATCAGTAGATGTTATTTATCCTGAATTACCAAAGCTTTATAAATGGGCAGGTTTAGGTCTAAAAGGGCCTGAAGCATCTACCGCATTTTTGACACTACATAGTTTTTTAAAATACAGACAACCAATTACAGAATTACCAGCGAGTGGGCCTTTTGTATCTAATACCGCCTTTTCTTTTGCAACAATGTTAGGTTTTAAAAATATTTATCTAATAGGTGTCGATAATGGTTATTCGTTAAGTGGTCAAACGCACTCGAAGCTAAGTATTTACTCTGATACAGGCCTTAAATCAAAATACAGTGCCCCAGCTGGTGCTGATATTGACTTTGAAGCGAATTTAAATTATGCCGTTAAAGCAACACCTTTAATGGCCATGTCGAAAAACAGTCTTGAAAGACTAGCAAGGCAGTTACCTAAATCCGTGGCCGTATACAATGTAGGTGAGGGTGCTCGAATTTCAGGAACTCAACCGTTATCTGAGGATGATGTAATTTTATCAAAAGTGATCGATGATAAAGATATGATTATCGAAAAGATAAAGTCAGCAAACTTCCAAAAAGTCAGTTTTGATGATTTTGAAGGTAAACTTAACTTTGATGAGTTTGAGTCTCTTTGTGATCATTTAATTGAGTTAGCGAGTAGTCATTACTCATCTCGTGAAGAAGCGAGTAATTTAGTTAATCGGCAGCAACGCGTCATATATGCTTATAAACACTCAGCCCACCCCCATATTTTTAATTTGCTAAAAGGGACTATGCTGTACTTTTTCTGCCCCCTTCTAACTACTTTGTATTATTTTGAAGATGAAAAAATATCAAAAGATTACTTTTCTCGGATTAATAAACTTTGGATTGCTTTCTTAATTGAAGTGAAAAGTGATTTTAGAGTGAACTGGAAAACCAAATGTAAAACAGTGCACGAAGCACATAAGTAGAGAAATTATAAGTAATATGCTTTTCTTAAATTAACTTATTGCTTCAAGAGTGCACAGTTAAAATCTTTAAGACCGTTGCTATGATCTATCAATAGGCTATAACTTATTTTCAATAAAGTTTGTCGTTAAATACACGTGATATAGCTTTTTAACAATTAGCTTTACTGATTTACTCGAACTTTAGCAATGCGACTCTCTTTTACTTAGGAGGATGTTCATAGCTAGCCTGGAATTAGTCTCGATCGCCTATCTGATATCAATCTGTAAAAATCCAAAATCATTTTGCGGTTTTCTTACCTCAGAATACCTCTCTTAGTTAAACGATTTGGTATAAATTCCAATTTGCCACTTTTTTGCTTATAATTTAAGCAATCGGTTTGTCGGAGGCCGCTATGAAAATTCAATCACCCAAAATCGGGTTACTCAATCAAACTCAGCAAGCAAATAACAAGCTTGCTGAACAATTAGCGACAGGTAAAAAAGTAAATTCTGCGGCGGACGATGCCGCTGTACTGCAAATTATTGATAGGCTAACCTCTCAGCAAAATGGTTATAGCCAAGCTATTAGCAATGCTTATGATGGTATTTCTTACTCGCAAGTGACTGAGTCTAACTTGTCGGGCGTTAACGATGCGGTGTCGCGAATCCGCGAGCTGTCTATCCAAGCAGGCAATGGTGCACTGACAGACAATGACAGAGCAGCATTGCAAGAAGAAGTAACGCAGTTGCAAACGCAGATCACAGAAACATTTGAAAATGCCACTTTTGGTGGTAAGCCATTGTTTGATGGTGAGCAAGTATCATTTCAAGTGGGACCAGATGCCAATACCACCCAGTCAATTACGCCGAGTAACGGCAGTATCGCCTCAGTGATTGCGGGTATTGATATCTCGACACAAGCAGGAGCACAAGCTGCGATTGATATAAGCGACCAAGCGAGCGAAGAAATTAACACGCAACGTACTGAGCTAGGTGCATTTCAAAACACTTTAGAAAGTACAATAAAAGGACTGGGTAACCAACGCGAAAACATTGCAGCAAGTCAAAGTCGAATTGAAGACACTGATTATGCAAAAGCGGTGTCTGATCAAATTGCTAATGATATTTTATCGCAGGCATCCGTTGCACTGCGTGGACAAGCAAACCGTTCTGCAGAATCAATTTTGGGTTTGCTTTAACCCTTTAGTATTAGTTATAGCTGCTGAGTGACTATTTTTTGGCGTTGATGTCAAAAAGTTGCCGCTTAGCGCTTGCATCCCTCTTAAACTCGCTTACAATTTAGAAACTAACTAACCCGTAGTCACTGTGGTTCGCCAATAATGATCTTAATTTTAGACAATAATAATAATCGTGCGATTGGTTTAAATGCAGCCCTCACTTTTATCGGAGAAGCTGTACAACTCGTTGATGAGTCAACACTTCAATCATTTTGTGAAAAACATCAACAACAAGAGTGCATGGTTATTCTTGGTGCACTTCAGCAATTAGATCATGAGTCTGTCATTAAGCAGTTTCCTGCGATCCCTTTTCTTTTGATTGGTGAAACGTTAAAACCACTTTTAAGCATTGCCAATGTTGTAGGCTTAATTTGTGAGCCATTTAATCATGATGTGACTACGCAGCTTTTACATGATTGTCAGCAGTATCAACGTATGTTGCCGGGCGATCATAAACAGTCAAAATCGAATAAATTGTTTGATGGTTTGGTTGGTGAAACAGATGCCGTTAAAGATGTGCGCTTTTTAATTGAGCAAGTTGCTAAAACCGATGCCAATGTGCTGATACTCGGTGAATCTGGAACGGGTAAAGAAGTGGTTGCGCGAAATGTTCATTTGCTATCTAAGCGCAGCTCCGGCCCATTCGTTCCCGTTAACTGTGGTGCCATTCCGGGTGAGTTATTAGAAAGTGAATTATTTGGCCATGAGAAAGGCGCATTTACAGGTGCAATTTCGGCGCGAAAAGGACGTTTTGAATTAGCCCAAGGTGGTACGCTCTTTCTTGATGAAATAGGTGATATGCCGCTACAGATGCAAGTAAAGTTGCTGCGCGTTTTACAAGAGCGAAGCTATGAGCGGGTCGGTGGTACGAAACCAATTCAAGCCGATGTGCGTATTATTGCAGCGACCCATCGCAATTTAGAAGAGATGATAGAAAAAGGCGATTTTCGTGAAGATTTATTCTATCGTTTAAATGTATTTCCTATTGAGAACCCGTCTTTAAGCGAACGCGCTGATGATATTCCGCTCCTGCTTAAAGAGTTAATGCGTCGTGTTAACGAGCAAAGTGGCACGACGGCGAAGTTTACAGAGCGAGCAATTCAAAGCTTAAAAGAGCATGCGTGGCCTGGGAATATTCGTGAACTGGCAAACTTGGTTGAGCGTATGGTGATCATGTTCCCTGATAAAGTGGTTGATGTGCCAGATTTACCTGCAAAGTATCGTTACATAGAAGTTGAAGCCTATCAGCCTGAGTACCCTGAAGAGTTGATGGAACGAGATGCATTTAACGATATATTCAGCACTGGCTTTAGCGATTATGAAGATGAAGAGCCGCAAACGCCCGCTACACATGTTGACTCGGGTTTATTACCAGATGATGGCATTGAGCTTAAAGAATACTTAGCAGAACTTGAAATTAGCCTAATTAGTCAAGCGCTTGAGCGTTATGACTATGTTGTAGCGCGTGCTGCCGAAATTTTGGGCGTGCGCCGCACGACACTCGTCGAAAAAATGAAAAAATATAACTTATCGCGAGACTAGCGCTTGTTTGTATTATGTAGGTCGATGTTTACGGGAATACCTGAATTAACAGGCTAAAGTACGACCTACTTGATATCGCATTACCTTCCTTTATTTAAATCAAGCGCTTAATATTGCTCGATTATCTGGGCTTTTCTAAAACAATCATTACTGTGATCGTTAACCATGCCACAGGCCTGCATATGGGCATAAACAGTTGTTGGACCTAAAAATTTAAAACCACGTTTTTTTAAATCTTTTGCAAATGATGTCGAGGCTTCAGTAATGGCTGGGTAATCTTCAAGTTTATCGACATTATTCACCAAAGGTTTGCCCCCAACGAACTGCCATTGGTAATTTGAGAAGCTACCAAACTCTTTTTGTATCTCAATAAATCGCTTGGCATTATTAATCGTGGCGGCAATTTTTAAGCGATTGCGAATAATGCCGTCATCTTGCATTAGGCGTTCAATGTCGCTGTCATCCATTTGTGCAACGTCGTCAACAACAAAATTTTTAAAGGCGCGACGGTAGCCATCACGCTTTTTTAAAATTGTGTACCAGCTGAGTCCTGCTTGTGCAGATTCTAAAGTAATGAATTCAAAAAGGCGGTGGTCATCATAAATTGGCACCCCCCATTCTTCGTCATGATAGGCGACATAATCGTCTTTGCTGGTATCGAGCCATGGGCAGCGGTTGTGGTGATGGTGTTGCATCGTTCCCTCGCAATTGTCATTTTTTTGTCGTTGTAAAATTAACGCTAAACTACTGAAATAAAACAATAATAATTATGGTACGGATTGTGCATTTATACAGCTAGACACGATTTTTTGAGTATCGATTATGGCCTTAGCACATGTACTAAAACCACAATTTATCACAGCTAATCAATATAACCCATGTTTACAGCAAGAAGAGTATGTGGGTGAGTTGAGTGAACTTCGTCAGCAAGCAAGTTGGTTGAGCCATTTGGTTGATACCATGCCTGCGGGGGTTGTGGTATTGGATGGCCGCGGCATGATTGCAAAAGCGAATCAAATCGCTATCGATATGCTTGGTGAGCCTCTGGAAGGTGAAAAGTGGTTCAGCGTTATTCAGCGCTCTTTTCGTCCTAAACAAGATGATGGTCACGAAGTCTCACTCAAAGATGGTCGTTTGATTAAGCTTGATATAACGGCTCTGACGCCAGAACCGGGGCAATTAATTTTAATGACCGATTTGACCGAAACACGCCGACTGCAAAAGCGTGTTGCGCACATGCAGCGCCTGAGTGCGCTGGGTAAAATGGTCGCATCGCTTGCGCATCAAGTAAGAACACCGCTTTCGGCTGCTATGTTATATGCGGCTAATTTAGGCTCTAAACGCTTACCTGAAAGCTCACGGGGTAATTTTCATAACAAGTTAATGTCACGATTAAAAGATTTAGAAACCCAAGTGAATGATATGTTGTTGTTTGCTAAAAGTGGCGAACAGCAAGTAGTTGAGCGTGTATCAATGCAGCAATTACTCAATGAAGTAAAAGCAGGAGCTGATGCTATGGTGGCGCAAAACCACAGTGAATTAACCGTTAGTTTGCCAGAGCCCGATATTGAAATTGTGGGCAATAAAACAGCGTTAGCCAGTGCTGTTCAAAATCTTATTCATAACAGTATTCAAATTATTGGCCAGCACGCAAAAGTGTCACTCAGCGCTCAGCGTGATGAGAGGAGTGAACACTGTGTTCGTATCAGCGTCAGCGATAATGGCCCTGGAGTCGATATTAGCCAAGCCGAAAAATTATTTGAACCCTTTTACACAACGAAAAGCCAAGGTACAGGGCTTGGGCTTGCAGTCGTAAGCTCAGTCGCTAATGCGCATCAAGGGCGGGTCGAAGTGGCTAATAATGCCCATGGGGGGGCATGTTTTAGTTTAATCCTGCCCATTAGTGCAGAAACTACGTCAGTGGAGGCAAGATGAATACGAACTCTATTTTAGTCGTTGAAGACGACGCAGGCTTACGCGAAGCCTTAATTGATACATTGGAAATGTCAGGTATTGATTGCATCGCTGCCGACAGTGCCGAGCAAGCAATGGTATTGCTAAAGCAAGGAACGTATTCATTGGTGGTAAGCGATGTACAAATGGGCGCGATGAGCGGCCTTGATTTATTGCGTAGCATTAAACTTAATTACCCTGAACTACCAGTATTAATGATGACAGCATACGCCACCATTGATGATGCGGTTGAGGCAATGCGTTTAGGGGCCATTGATTATATGGCTAAACCATTTGCACCCGAAGTTTTACTGAATATGGTGAGTCGTTATTTACCCGAGAAAGAAAAAGAAACCGATGGGCCGATTGTCGCGGATCCATCCAGTATTAAATTACTTGAGCTGGCCAGTAAAGTGGCACGTTCAGATGCCAGTGTCATGGTGCTCGGACCCAGTGGTTCGGGTAAAGAAGTGCTGGCGCGCTTTATTCACGATAAATCAAGTCGCGCAGATGCTCCTTTTGTAGCGATTAACTGTGCCGCTATTCCTGAGAACATGTTAGAAGCGACCTTGTTTGGTTATGAAAAAGGCGCGTTTACTGGGGCGATTCAAGCGTGTCCGGGCAAATTTGAACAAGCACAAGGTGGCACTATCTTGCTTGACGAAATCACCGAAATGGATTTGGGTCTGCAAGCTAAGTTATTGCGTGTTTTGCAAGAGCGTGAAGTTGAGCGTTTGGGTGGTCGTAAAACCATTGAGCTCGATGTTAGAGTACTCGCAACCAGTAACCGTGATTTAAAAGAAGCTGTTAGCGAAAATTTATTCAGAGAAGATTTGTATTATCGTTTAAATGTTTTTCCTTTAATGTGGCGTCCGCTGTGTGAGCGCCCAGGTGATATTATTGTCCTTGCAGAGCATTTAATTGAGCGTCATTGCATCAGAAGTAAAGAGCCTATCGCATTATTAACTGAGCAAGCTAAGCAAAAACTGCTATCGCATGCTTGGCCGGGTAATGTCCGTGAACTTGATAATGTGATTCAGCGTGCACTGATACTATGTGATGGTAATAGCATTCATGAAGACGATATATTTATTGAAGAGCTCTTAGTGGTTAAAGCACAGACTGTAAATAGTGCACCGGTGCAAAATGCCCCGGTTTATAAAGAGCAAGTGGTTAACCCCACGCATGACGAAATTCCATCTGTTAACGAGCAGGGAAATTATAAAGATGAGCTTAAAGACAAAGAGCATCGCATTATTTTAGAAACCCTAGCTAGGTGTCAAGGAAAGCGTAAAGAGGTTGCTGAAACATTAGGGATTAGTCCACGAACACTTAGATATAAACTAGCTCAAATGCGCGACTTAGGTATTGCATTACCCGCTTAAAAGCATCCCCCTTTAACTGACAAGCTCACTCCATGTGGGCTTGTTTGCTGTCAAAACTCTGACAAACAAAATAACCATCTAACACATTGATTTATAGTGTTTTATTTTGTGGCACGTTTTGTGCTTTATCTGTGTATAAGTAAACTGCATTGTCAGAGAGTATTATGAAAGTTCAAAACAGCGCATTATTTCAAGAAATGCAATCTATGGCACTTGAAGCTAGCCGTAGTCAATCCGTTAATAATTTACCAACTCAGGCTCAGCCAACATCATCGGCGCAATTTGGTGACTTACTTACAAGCGCGCTAGATACCGTTAATGGCCTGCAGCAAGAAGCAAAACAAAAAGTAACAGCACTTGAGATGGGAGACCGCAGTGTATCCCTTGCTGAAGTAATGATTGCTTCGCAAAAGTCTTCGGTTGCTTTTGAAGCAACGGTGCAAGTTCGCAACAAACTTGTTGAAGCATATAAAGAAATCATGAACATGCCTGTTTAACTAGGTAGTGGAGAATTATTGTGGCGCAATCTAATCAATCAACTGATCTAGCCCTCGCAGGCGGCGGTGTCGATACTTCAGACACGGATGATCAACAAGAGCAAAAGTCAGGCTACCTCAGTGCCCTCAATGGCGTTGATGTATTACGTCAGGTGACGTTGGTCATTGCACTGGCTATTTGTTTGGCAATCGCAATTTTTATTATTATCTGGGCTCGTCAACCAGATATGCGACCGCTGGGTAAAATGCCAACCGAAGAGCTTATCCAAACGCTGGACTTTTTAGACGCACAGAAGATTGATTATGAACTTGATGGTAATGTCATCTCAGTTGAAGAAGGCGAATACCAAAATATTAAATTATTGATGGCCCGTGAAGGTCTTGAGCAAGCGCCAAGCTCAGGCACCGACATCATCATGCAAGATATGGGCTTTGGTGTTAGCCAACGCTTAGAACGTGAACGTTTAAAACATGGTCGTGAGCAGCAACTTGCTCGCACAATCGAAGAGCTAAAAAATGTCACTCGCGCCAAAGTGCTTTTAGCAATTCCAAAAGAAAACGTATTTGCTCGTCGTGAAAAACTACCATCAGCTACCGTTGTACTGACTCTTAAACGTGGCCGTATGTTAGATGGTGAAGAAATCGACTCAGTTGTTGATATTGTTGCCTCTGCAGTACAAGGTCTTTCACCTGAGCGTGTTACGGTGACAGATCAAAACGGTCGCTTACTTAATTCGGGTTCACAAAATTCACTGGCAGCGCGTTCTCGCAAAGAATATGAAATTGAGCGCAAGCGTGAAGAAGAATACTTAAATAAAATCGACAGCATCTTAATTCCTGTCGTAGGCTTAGGTAATTACACTGCGCAAGTTGATTTAAATATGGACTTTAGTGCGGTAGAAGAAACACAAAAGCGCTACAACCCAGACTTACCTGCAGTGCGCAGTGAAACAACATTTGAAGAAAATAACATTGGTGGTCTTGCTGTGGGGATCCCAGGTGCCTTGACTAATCAACCGCCTGTTAATTCAAATATTCCTGAAGTTGCAGGACAGGGGGGTGCTGGTAGTGCAATGAACCCAAGTCGTTCGCACAAAGAAGCAACCCGTAATTACGAGCTAGATACCACTATTTCTCATAAGCGTCAGCAAACAGGTGTTATTCGTCGTATTAGTGTATCTGTTGCGGTTGACTATGTGCCACAAGTGGGTGAAAACGGCGAGACAACAATGGTTCCTCGTTCTGTTGAAGCGCTGTCAAATATCCGTCGCTTGCTACAAGGCGGAGTGGGGTTTGATATGCAACGTGGTGATGCGCTTGAAGTTGTTACTGTTCCGTTTGTACGTGAAGACACCGCTGCGGCCATAGAAGTGCCTATTTGGGAACAAGACTGGTTTATGAAGATATTGCGTTTATCATTAGGTGCATTAGTGATTATCGTACTTATCATGGCGGTTGTGAAACCTATGCTGAAACGCTTAATTTACCCAGATGATACACTTGAAGAGTATGATGAAGATGCACTTAGCTCTGGTGTAGATATTGGTGATAGTACGCTAGATATGCTAAATAAAGACTTTGACTCTGCTGCTGTAGGATTCTCAAGTGATGGTACACTACAGCTGCCAGATTTACATGGTGATGAAGATTTACTCAAAGCAGTTCGTGCATTGGTTGCTAATGAACCAGAACTGTCTTCTCAAGTAGTGAAAGCGTGGTTAACTGAAGATGACTGATCAAGAACAAAAACAACTCCCACCGGCGTTTGATGTTGATAAATTAGACGGTGTTGATAAAGCAGCGATTTTATTGCTGAGTTTATCGGAAGAAGATGCTGCGCAAATTCTAAAACACTTAGAGCCTAAGCAAGTGCAAAAAGTGGGCATGGCGATGGCTGCATTAGACGATTTATCGCAAGCGAAAATCAGCGCCGTTCATAACTTGTTTATTGAGCAAATTCAAAGCTTCAGTACCATAGGTTTCCAATCTGAAGACTTTATTAAAAAAGCGCTTACGGCCGCACTTGGTGAAGATAAGGCCGCCAGCCTAATCGACCAAATTGTGATGGGTTCGGGAGCGAAAGGTCTTGATTCACTTAAGTGGATGGACTCGAAACAGGTGGCTAATATTATTCGTAATGAGCATCCGCAGATTCAAACCATTGTGCTTTCTTACTTAGAGCCTGAGCAATCAGCCGAGATTCTGTCGCAATTCCCAGAGAAAGTGCGTCTTGATTTAACGATGCGTATTGCGAACCTTGAAGAAGTTCAACCAGCTGCATTGCAAGAGTTAAACGAGATCATGGAGAAACAGTTCGCCGGCCAAGCAGGTGCACAGGCAGCGAAAATGGGCGGCTTAAAAGCAGCGGCAGATATCATGAACTACCTTGATACCAATATTGAAGGTCAGTTAATGGATTCGATTCGTGAGCATGACGAAGAAATGTCGCAACAAATTCAAGACTTGATGTTCGTATTCGAAAACTTAATGGATGTAGAAGATCGAGGTATTCAAGCGATTCTGCGCGAAGTACAGCAAGATGTCTTAATGAAAGCGATTAAAGGCACAGATGAGGCACTGAAAGAGAAGATCTTAAGTAATATGTCTAAACGTGCAGCGGAATTACTGGCCGACGACTTAGAAGCTATGGGCCCTGTGCGTATTAGTGAAGTAGAAGCGGCACAAAAAGAAATTTTGTCTACAGCACGTCGTTTAGCTGACTCAGGCGAAATTATGCTTGGCGGTGGCGGTGGTGAGGAGTTCCTGTAAACCATGACAAAGCCTTCCTTTCATCCCGGACGCCCAGTTCATGCAAGTGACGCAGTCGATGAACTACTCGAGAACTGGCCGATTCCTGATGTAGCGCAAGATACCCGAAAGTTTGCTGGGCGCTCAACAGCTTACGGTACCCCTTTGGCTGATCTGTACCGTAAAGAGCAAGAAAAAAAAGACGTTGAAGAAGAGCCAGAAGAACCTGAATTTCCACCTTTGACGATGGCTGAGCTTGAAAAAATTCGTCAAGATGCTTTCGACGAAGGCTTAAAGCAAGGCCATGAGCAAGGTTACATTGATGGCTTTGAAAAAGGCGTGGGTGAAGGAAAAGAAGCGGGCTACAAAGAGGGTGTTGAGCTGGGTAAAGCACAAGGCCAAGAAGACATAAAACCGATTTTAGAAGAGCAACTGACTACGCTAAGAAGTTTGCTTGATAGCCTAACTCAGCCCTTATCAAAAGTGGATGAAAGTGCTGAAAAGCAACTTGTTCAACTGGCCGTTATGCTTAGCGAATCGCTTATTTATCAAGAAATAAAAACATCACCAGATGTTATTTTGCACGCACTTAAACACGCTATTGATGCACTAGCAGACGAGCAAACAAGAGTGCGTATTCATCTACACCCAGATGACATTGCGCTGATCACCGAAAGTTACGGTGAGCAAACTATTACAGATAATCACTGGCAATTAGTAGCAGAACCGACACTTGAACGCGGCGGCTGCGAAATAAAAACCCCGCAATCATCCATCGATATGACCGTAAAAACACGCGTCAAAGAAACATTGGAAAACTTCTTGCATAATAGTGGTATCTAACTCTTTTTAGGCTCACTATGAGTAGTCAATCAATGACCCTTAGCGACCGTTTAAAACGGTACGAAAAGCATATTAAAGTTTCTAAACCGGCCGTTGCGGGTATGTTGACGCGCGTAGTCGGTTTGACGCTTGAAGCAAGAGGTTTGAGAGCGCCAGTAGGCAGCCAATGTAAAATAGAAACTATCAATGGGTTTGTCGATGCTGAAGTGGTTGGTTTTAACGACCAAACGCTTTATTTGATGCCAAACGACCATATTTCTGGAGTACTCCCCGGTGCAAGGGTGATCCCACAAGTTAATGAAACGGGTTTACCTGTAGGGATGGGCTTATTAGGTCGGGTTGTTGACGGCTTAGGTCGACCGTTGGATGGGCTGGGTGCTGTTAATGCTGAGCACTACCTCAAGTTTGCGCAAAATACGATTAACCCCCTTTCAAGAAGACCAATTAGTCAGCCGATGGATGTGGGTGTTCGTGCGATAAACTCTGTGATTACGGTGGGTCAAGGCCAGCGTATGGGCTTGTTTGCAGGCTCTGGTGTTGGTAAGTCGGTGCTGCTAGGAATGATGACTCGTGGTTCAGAGGCTGACGTCATTGTTGTTGGTCTTGTGGGTGAGCGTGGCCGTGAGGTCAAAGAGTTTATTGAAGAAATACTAGGAGTAGAAGGGCGTAAACGTTCAGTGGTCGTTGCTGCTCCTGCTGATGCATCTCCCTTGATGCGTTTAAAAGGCTGCGAAAGTGCAGTAACCATTGCAGAATATTTTCGTGACCAAGGGCTTAATGTGCTGTTACTGCTCGACTCTGTAACCCGTTATGCTATGGCACAGCGTGAAATAGCGCTGGCAGTGGGTGAGCCACCGGCAACAAAAGGCTATCCACCCTCGGTGTTTGCTAAGTTACCAGCATTGGTAGAACGCGCGGGGAATGGCGGCGAAGGGCAAGGATCTATCACAGCCTTTTTTACGGTACTGAGTGAGGGGGATGATATGCAAGACCCTATTGCTGACTCGGCTCGAGCTATTCTTGATGGACATATTGTGCTCTCTCGAGAGCTTGCTGATAGCGGCCATTATCCCGCAATAGACATTGAAAAGTCGATCTCGCGGGTGATGCCGCAAGTGGTGTCAGAGGCGCATATGCAGCAAGCACGTGTGCTTAAACAGGTTTATTCAATGTATCAGCAGAATAAAGATATGATCACGCTTGGAGCATATCAAAAAGGCACTGACCCGATGCTCGATCAAGCCATTAATATGATGCCAAGAGTCAATCAATTCCTACAGCAAGGCATGAAAGATGTGATCAGTTATGATGATGGCCTTCAAGGCCTTGCGCAGTTATTAGGACAAGCATAATGGCAAACAGTAAACTTGATTTATTATTAAAGCTTGAAAACGACAAAGAAGAATCATTGCGCATGGATTACTTAAAAGCGCAGCAGCACTTGCAAAGTAATCAACAAAAACTGCAAGGTCTAAACAACTTTCGATTAGAGTACTCACAGCAATTGCACTTAAAAGGCCGTTCTGGTTTATCAAGCGCAGGGTTTAGTCAGTACCATTCGTTTATAGCAAAAATCGAAGAAGCCATTCGCCAACAAGCCAGTACTGTTAATACGGCAAAACAAGTTGTATCGCAAAGAAAAACACTGTGGCTAAAACAGCAAGTTAAAGCAAAAGCAGTCGCTAAATTAATTGAGAAACACGCGTTAAAACAGGCTGCGATAGTGGCTAAAAATGAACAAAAAATGTTGGACGAGTTTGCCTCTAATCAGTTCTTCCAGCGTCAACTGAAAAACCCAACCTTATAATCCTGATTTTTAGGCATGCAATTTGCAGCTATCTGCTTAACAGCGTTAATTTTGGCACTTGCGGCGGCAAATTGCCTCTTTATATTTAGGTGAATTATGGCGATCAGTGATATTAATTTGCAGGTTAAAACTGAGCACGATACTGGTTTTTTAAGCAAAGAATCAGAGGCAAATGATCACGCATCAGGCCTAAGCTTTTTAACTGAATTGTCTGAAGCAAGCGAAGCGGTACACTCTAAAACTGTCGCTAATAAACAGAGCGACAATAGTAACGTAATGCAAAGTGAGGCTGAACAAGCAGGCGGTGTCGTAGCAAATAATACAGACAGCAAACAGGTCTCTGATAAGCCGACGCATAATGATGAAGGCACAGACGTTGCCCTCATCGAAGGGGAAGACAACCCACTGCTCTCACAAATTAATGCATCACACGCAATGAGCACGCGTGTAAACGTGCTCGCAGACAAACATGAATTTAGTGGGATTGTGGTTGATAAAAAGCCCACCCCAATTGATGATATTACGCCTGTTATTCCTTCGCCTTTAAGTGCGTCTTTAGCAGATGATGATGCGTTGTCTGACAGCGAAAACTCAGTTGCCAATCTATTAACTAAGTCTAAAGTTGCTACCGCGATTGACAATCAATTGAAACCGATTGGCGAATTGCCACCGAAAGATTCAGTCACGCCAATTATTGATAGTCCGTCTGTACTCGATGACACTGAAAATGCGACAACAGTAAACACTGCCAAGCAGCCTCAAGTTATCACGGCAAATACTACTGAGCAAAATGCAGCGATGAAACAGGCCGCACAGGCTACAGAACTGTTGAGCAGTGTAAGTAATGATACGAAGGCCGCATCGTTAGGTTCAGTGGTGACTCCCAGTGGCGAAGTGCAAGAATCGCAAGTTGTAGATGCTAAGTTAGCACCGACTAACAACGCTGCTGAAAATGCGAAAAATATCGCTAGTAAGCCAGCGATAGATACTGACAATACCATTACTAAAATGGCGGCGACAAATTCAGCTGATAGCGTGATGAGTGAGAAAGCGGCAAACGAGTCAGTCACGAATCAATCAATTGTCAGCTTGTTGGCAAAAGTACAAAGTGGTGATGGTCAAGCGGTCGGTCAATTTGCCAAAGAATTGACTTTAACGTCAACGCAGCAGGTAAAACTTGAGCAGCAAATTAATCAATTAAAGGCGGCAGGTGAGCTAAGCTCAAATGACGTTGATAAGATTAAAGCGCTACTTAGCGAAGCGATGAATACTCATAGTGAAAAAACACAGACACCGCAGCCGGCATTAGTCGCAGACGCAGCGAAAGCAGCACTAAGTAATGCTACAGAAAGCAAAGTGTCTGACAGTAAAGTCCCTGACAGTAAAGTTCCGGCTGCAATAGAAAAACAAATTGCCACATTAACGAAAGATGAGCAGCAAGCATTGCTTAATAAAGTAAACGCACAGTTGCAATCTTTAACACCAGGCACTCAACAATATGAAAAATTAGTGGCGGTGCAGACTCTTTTATCTGACGCGGTTACCCCCGTGAAAGCGGATGCTGTAACACCCACATTAACGGCGACAACAGAGCCTGACAGTAAAAGCCCTAAAGCTGAGCGCAGTGAGCAATTATCAGTGCTAAAAAATGCCAGCGCTGTAAACACAGACACTGAAGCAACATCAAAGCTTGATACTTTACTCGACACTGAGCGCCCAAAAGAGGTGTCGACAGCACGAGTCGTGCAGCTTTTCAATCAATTGACGGCACCGCTTAATCCCTCTCAAACAGGGGCTTATGAGGCGGCCTATCAACAATATGAACAAGCCTTAGATGTGCATAGTTTTCAAACACAGGCTCAACAGCAGCCACAAAGTAAAACAGTGAGCCTTGACCCTGGGGTGATGCAAGCAATTAATATTATAAAAAGTGATGCGGCAAAAATGCTCCAAGAGCGAGTCAGTGCCCTGTTAAATATTAATAACAAAGAAGCTGAAATACGTCTTGATCCGCCTGAAATGGGCAGCATGCAAATTCGTATCCGCAGTGATGCTGAGCAAGCACAAATTAACTTTGTTGTGCAAAATCAACAAGCCAAAGAAGCTTTAGAGCAATCGATGCCACGTCTGCGAGAAATGTTAGCGCAACAGGGGATTGAGCTAGGCGAAAGTAGTATTCAGCAAGGTAACCCTGAACAACAAGGCAGCCAGTCAGAGCAAGGGCAGCTTGCAGGGCATCATAATGACGAAGAGGTTCAGCAAGACGTCACGACGCAAAGCGTAGAAACTTCTCGACAACAATCGTCATCATCAATAGATTACTATGCATAAGTCCTGCTATTATAAGAAATAATACAGTTACAGAGAATGAGTTTACTGTAACGCTTAAGGAAGTGATTATGGCCGAAGACGCAAATTTAGAAATAGAAGATACCGGTAAAAGTAAAAAAAAGCTGATTATAATCATTGCTGCAGTTGTTGTGATTTTAGCCGCAGGTGCAGGGTATTTTTTATTTATGGGCGATGATGCCCCACAAGAAAGCCTTGCTGATGAAACAACGGTTTCTGAAACGGCTGCTCCATCAAGCTCTGCGAAGGTCGGTTCGGCGTTATATGTCGCGATGCCGCGTCCTTTTGTGTTTAATGTGCCAGGTGCCAGTCGTGATCGAATTGTACAAATTAAAGTGCAGTTATTAGTACGCGGTGAAGTAAACGAAGAAACGGCAAAGAAACATATTCCACTTATCGAAAGTACTTTATTAGGGGTGTTGTCTACGACCACAGCTGATGAACTTGGCACCAGTGAAGGTAAAGAGTCAGTGCGTGTGGCGGCACTAGAAAAAGTTCAAACTGCCTTAAATGATGTTGAAGGCAGTAAAGTGATTGAGCGGGTGTTGTTCACCGGCTTTGTGATGCAATAAGGGGTCAGCGTGAGCGATTTATTATCCCAAGACGAAATTGATGCGCTCTTACACGGCGTTGATGAAGTCGAAGAGGAAGATATTCACGACGGTGGTGATTCAGACGGTAATACACTTCAGTATGACTTCTCATCACAAGATCGTATTGTCCGTGGTCGCATGCCGACCTTGGAAATCGTGAATGAACGTTTTGCCCGTCATATGCGGATCAGCTTATTTAACATGATGCGCCGTACCGCAGAGGTATCAATAAACGGCGTACAAATGATTAAGTTTGGCGAGTACATCCATACCTTATTTGTACCAACAAGTTTAAACATGGTGCGTTTTCGTCCTTTAAAAGGCACTGGCCTGATCACCATGGAAGCACGCTTAGTGTTTATTTTGGTCGATAACTTTTTTGGTGGTGACGGGCGTTATCATGCAAAAATAGAAGGCCGTGAATTTACGCCAACAGAGCGTCGTATTGTGCAAATGCTACTCAAAATAATCTTTGAAGATTATAAAGAAGCATGGGCACCGGTTATGGATGTGTCGTTTGAGTACCTCGACTCTGAAGTTAACCCTGCGATGGCAAATATTGTTAGCCCAACAGAAGTGGTGGTTATTAGCTCGTTCCATATTGAACTTGATGGCGGTGGCGGTGACTTTCATATTGCCTTGCCGTATTCAATGCTTGAGCCAATTCGTGAATTACTTGATGCCGGTGTTCAATCAGATACTGAAGACACTGATTTGCGTTGGAGTAAAGCTCTCCGTGATGAAATTATGGATGTCGAAGTCGATTTATCAACTCAGTTATTAGAGGTTGATTTAACGCTTGCGCAAATTATGGAATTAAAAGCGGGTGATATTATTCCCGTTGAAATGCCTGAACACATTACGGTCTTTGTTGAAGAGCTGCCGACCTTTAGAGCTAAAATGGGCCGCTCTCGAGACAATGTGGCATTACAAATTAGTGAAAAAATTAAACGCCCTGAATCAGTTAAGTCTGAACTCCATGTGTTCACTAAAGGTGGCAAAAAACTGGATTCGGATGCAGAATTAGCAGAACTAGAAGAAGATCTTCACCTCTCTGAAGGTGTCGATTTAGACTGGTAGTCGATTTATAAGGTTAAATATAATGAGTGATGATCAAGATACAATGGACGAATGGGCAGCGGCATTAGCCGAGGCCGAGGAAGCCGAAAGTGCAACAAGTAATGCCTCAGTTGCTGAGCTTGACGAGCTGAAAGATGAGAAGCATGAACTCTCAGGTGATGAAAAGCGCAAACTTGACACCATTTTAGATATTCCAGTCACCATTTCGATGGAAGTTGGTCGTTCTAAAATCAATATTCGCAACTTATTACAATTAAACCAAGGCTCTGTTGTTGAGCTTGATCGTGTCGCTGGTGAGCCACTTGATGTGTTAGTTAATGGCACCTTGATTGCGCACGGCGAGGTGGTGGTTGTTAATGACAAGTTTGGTATTCGTCTTACAGATGTGATTAGCCAAGTTGAGCGAATTAAAAAGTTACGATGAGCGCATTTATAGCTTTATCTAGTGCCAGTAGCACTGTTTTTCCTACAGCATCACCTACGGCAGATTTGCTGTCTATGGTGATGTCTTTGCTTTTAGTGTTAGTGGTTATTGTGGTATTGGCGTTTTTTGTCAAGAAGCTCAACCCTAATTTAGCAAACAGTGAAGAGTTTAAAGTTGTTCGCAGTTTACCGCTTGGTTCGCGTGAACGCTTGATGGTTATTGAAATTGATAATGCTCAGCATTTAATAGGTGTTACGCCGCACAGTATTAACTACTTGCATAAGCTAGAAACTCCCTTAAAAGAAAAAGAATTACCGGAACTTGCCAAGCGCTTTGGCAAGTTGTTGAACCCACAATCACCCCCTAATAAAAAGAATTAACGCTATGATCAAGTGGATACTTATTTTAGCTACCGTGTTATTCCTGCCATCTGTTAATGCAGAAGGCATCGATGCACTCACTATCACGACCAACCCCGATGGCTCGCAAGACTACTCGGTAACTTTGCAAGTACTTGCAATAATGACTGCGCTGAGCTTTATTCCTGCGGCAGTGATTATGATGACTTCATTTACGCGTATTATTGTAGTGCTGGCAATTTTGCGCCAAGCAATCGGTTTACAACAAACTCCTTCGAATCAAATATTGCTTGGTATGTCATTGTTTTTAAGTATCTTTATTATGGCGCCAATTTACCAGCAAGTGAATGAGCGTGCGATAGAGCCATACCTAAATGAACAAGTCACCTCAGTGCAAGCGTTAGAATTGGCAAAAGAACCAATGAAAGCCTTTATGCTTTCGCAAGTGCGCCTTAAAGATTTAGAAACATTTGCAAAAATAGCGGGTTACGATAAGTTGGATTCTCCTGAAGACACGCCTTTAATCGTGCTGATCCCCGCATTTGTGACCAGTGAGCTACAAACCGCTTTTATCATAGGTTTTATGTTCTTTATTCCATTTTTGATTGTCGATCTCGTGGTTGCATCGGTCTTGATGGCCATGGGTATGATGATGTTATCGCCGATGATCGTCTCCTTACCATTTAAAATTATGTTGTTCGTACTGGTTGACGGGTGGAGCTTAGTAATGGGGACGCTTGCGAAGAGCTTTGGGCTTGGTGTGTAGCAATGCGTAACATAGCGTGTAACAGTTAGGAGTCATACGATGGAACCGGAAATTTTTGTCGATATTCTCAGCGACGCTTTATTTTTAGTGATCAAGCTGGTGTCAGCGATTGTTGTGCCTGGCTTGCTGGTGGGGCTTGTCGTTGCGGTGTTTCAAGCTGCAACATCAATTAACGAGCAAACACTCAGTTTCTTGCCTCGTCTACTCATTACAATCAGTGCGCTTATATTGGGTGGTCATTGGTTCACTCAAGAACTCATGGATTATTTTACGCGGCTTGTTATGTCGATTCCGGAGATTGCGGGGTAAATGGAGTTTCCATTTGCGGTCATCTTACAGTGGCTCAGTGACTTTTTACTGCCATTTGTACGCATTAGCTCCATGATTATGATCATGGCAGGCTTAGGTGCGAAGAATGTGCCAACGCGTATTAAGCTGGGTTTAGCGGTCGTGGTGACCTTTGTGGCTGTGCCTATGCTGCCGCAGAGCACGTTTACAAACCTGTTTTCGTTTGAAATGGTACTGGTTGTTATCCAACAATTATTGATTGGTGTGGCAATTGGCTTTGCTTCGGTATTATTGCTGAATACTTTTGTACTTGCTGGTCAAATATTGGCGATGCAAACAGGCTTAGGTTTTGCCTCTGTTGTTGATCCCTCGAATGGCTTGAGTGTACCCGCGGTGGGCCAGTTTTACCTGATTCTAGCCACGTTACTATTTTTTGTCTTTAATGGGCATTTGATGATGATTCAAATGGTCATACACAGTTTTGAAGTCTTGCCTATTGATGGTACTTGGTGGTCGGTTGACCACTACTGGGATATCGTTACATGGGGTGGGTGGATGTTTACCACCGCGTTAGTTCTGGCTCTTGCTCCATTGACAGCGATGCTTGTGATCAATATGTCATTTGGGGTCATGACGCGTGCTGCTCCGCAATTAAACATTTTTTCGATAGGCTTCCCTTTTACTCTTGTCGCAGGGCTTGTGATTATTTGGGCTACGTTAGGCAATTTTATGACTCAGTTTGAGTTTCAGTGGTTAAAAATGGTTGAGTTAATGTGCAGCCTTGTTGGCTGTACACCTTAGGAGCGCGCCATGGCTGAAGATTCAGGTCAAGAGAAAACCGAAGAACCCACCGGGAAAAAAATAGAAGACGCCAAGAAAAAAGGCCAAGTTGCCCGCTCTAAAGAGTTGGGAACGATGTTCGTATTAATTTTTTCGGCTATTTCATTGCTGTTGTATGGCCCTGAAATTGGCAAGGGCTTATATAATGTGATGGGACGATTATTAAGCCTTAATCGTAATGAAACTTACGACACCACCAAAATGTTTTCAGTGTGGAGCATTGTCTCTGATGCCTTGTTGTTCCCGATGGCGATGTTTGTTCTCATTATTGTAATAGCGGCATTTATCGGTAACACGTTACTGGGCGGCTTTAACTTTAGTTGGCAAGCTGCAGCGCCTAAAGCCAGCAAAATGTCACCGGCTAAAGGGATTAAACGTATGCTTGGTCCCCAAGCAGGCGTTGAGCTGGTTAAGTCGATATTGAAGTTTGCGGTGGTTGCAGGCTTTGCAGTATTTTTAATTAATACCTTTTTTGATGAAATATTACATCTAAGTATTGAAAGTGCGCCGGGGAATTTCATTCATGCCCTTGAGATTCTAGCTTGGATGTTTTTAGGCCTGACTTGCACGCTAATTATTATTGCAGCGATAGATGCGCCTTATCAAAGCCACAAGCATCACAAAGAGCTTAAAATGACCTTGCAAGAGGTAAAAGACGAATATAAGAACTCAGAGGGTGATCCACAAATTAAAGCCCGTATTCGTCGTACTCAGCGTGAAATGTCGCAAAGGCGTATGATGCAAGACGTGCCAGATGCCGATGTTATCGTGACCAACCCGACTCACTATTCGGTTGCCCTAAAGTACGATACCGCCAAAGCAGGTGCGCCAATTGTACTTGCTAAAGGGGTCGATGAGCTTGCTATGCAAATTCGTAAAGTGGGTAAGGGTAACGATGTGCCTATTGTTGAATCACCCATGCTTACCCGTGCGCTTTATCACACCACCGAGGTGGGCCAGCAAATACCTGATCAACTGTTTACCGCAGTAGCGCAAGTGCTTGCCTATGTATTTCAATTAAAACGCTTCCAAAAAGGGCGTGGTAAACGTCCTGTTCCACTTAATAAAAAGCTCCCTATCCCAGAGGCTTATAAATATTAATTAGCCGTTTAATAACTTGGAATAGTTATTGCAAATTCCGTGTAGTGTCAATTTTTTGAAATTGTTGAATTATGGAATTTAAAGCGGTATTACAACAACTTAATAAAGATAAAAAAGAGTATGCGAAGGGGCTTGGAACACCATTACTGGTGCTTGCAGCCCTTGGCATGGTTATTTTACCTCTGCCTCCTTTTCTTTTAGATATTCTTTTTTCGTTTAATATCGCGCTTGCGCTGGTGGTGTTACTCGTTACGGTTTACACCATGAAGCCCCTTGAGTTTGGTATGTTTCCGGCCGTGCTGCTAATAGCCACAATTATGCGTCTTGCATTGAATGTTGCCAGTACTCGGGTGGTACTCCTTGAAGGTCATAATGGCGGGGATGCTGCTGGTAAAGTAATTGAAGCGTTCGGCTCGGTGGTTATCGGCGGTAACTATGCCGTTGGTCTTGTTGTGTTCCTTATTCTCATTATTATCAACTTTGTGGTTATCACCAAAGGTGCAGGGCGTATTTCAGAGGTGTCAGCGCGTTTTACACTTGACGCTATGCCAGGTAAACAAATGGCGATTGATGCTGACTTAAACGCAGGTTTTATTAGTGCAGAGCAAGCTCGTGAGCGCCGTGAAGAAGTAACCCGTGAAGCCGACTTTTATGGCTCAATGGACGGTGCCAGTAAATTCGTAAAAGGTGATGCTATTGCCGGTATTGTGATCCTTGTGATTAATATCGTGGGTGGTTTATTTGTCGGCATGATTCAACATGACTTAAGCTTCAGCCGTGCAATGGAAGTATATACGTTATTAACCATTGGTGATGGTCTCGTTGCGCAATTACCTTCATTACTTCTTTCAATTGGTACTGCGATTGTTGTGACGCGTCAAAATGAGTCGCATAACATGGGCGATCAGTTTAAGTCGCAGCTAGGAAACGAAAAGTCGTTATTTATCGCTTCAGGTATTTTGATCACCATGGGCCTTGTGCCAGGCATGCCTCATCTTGCATTTTTAAGCTTGGGCGCATTGTTAGGTTACCTTGCTTACTTTACCCAACAACAAAAAATTAAAGCAGAAGCAGAAAAAGCTGAATTGGAAGCAAATGGGGGCTCGCCAGGCACCGGTGTTGCTAACAAGCAAGAGCAAAAAGAATTGGGTTGGGACGATGTACAGCAAGTAGATGTGATTGGTTTAGAAGTCGGTTATCGCTTAATTCCACTGGTTGATCAGTCGCAAGGGGGAGAGCTACTTAACCGTATTAAAGGTGTGCGTAAGAAACTCTCGCAAGAACTCGGTTTCTTGGTACCGCCCGTGCATATCCGTGACAACTTAGAGTTAGACCCTAACGCCTACCGTATCACAATGATGGGTGTATCCAGTGGTGAAGGTGAGCTTAAGCATGGTGACGAACTTGCTATAAACCCAGGGCAAGTATTTGGCCCAATCAAAGGTGTTGAAACAAAAGATCCTGCTTTTGGACTCGATGCAGTATGGATTAAGCCAGACCAGAAAGATGAAGCCCAATCATTGGGTTACACCGTGGTTGATGCAGCTACTGTCGTGGCAACCCATATTAGTCAGCTATTAACAAACAGCGCAGCATTACTATTAGGTCATGAAGAAGTACAGAACCTACTTGATATGTTAGCGAAAAGTCATCCTCGTCTTGTCGAGGGACTGGTTCCTGACGTATTACCATTGACCACGGTTGTAAAAGTGCTGCAAAACTTACTTAACGAAGGGGTCGCAATTCGTGATATGCGTTCAATTGTTCAGACCCTTGTTGAATATGGCCCACGTAGCCAAGACCCAGATGTGCTAACGGCTGCAGTGCGAATTTCACTGCGCAGATTGATTGTTCAAGATGCGGTTGGTATGTCATCTGAAATCCCTGTCATAACCTTGGCGCCTGAGTTGGAACAGATGTTGCATCAGTCACTTCAAAATGCAGGTGACGAAGGTGCCGGAATAGAGCCAGGACTTGCAGAGCGACTTCAGCAATCATTAAATGAAGCGCATCAAAACCAAGAAATGGCCGGCGAACCTTCGATATTACTAACGTCAGGAATGTTACGCACTGTGTTATCTCGTTTTGTTAAGTACACCATCCCAGGTTTAAGGGTAATGTCTTACCAAGAGGTACCAGACGAAAGACAGATTAAGATTGTCAGCTCAGTAGGCCAACAATAGGATAGTAAAGGGGTTGTACCATGAAAATTAAACGTTTTTTTGCTAAAGATATGCGCACCGCACTGAAAGAAGTGAAAGATGAATTAGGTGTTGATGCGGTTATTATGTCTAACAAAAAGTTAGCGAATGGTGTTGAAATTGTCGCCGCTGTTGATTATGACAAAGCAGCCCCAAAAGCCGAAGCGAAACCGGTGCCTGCACACACAGCGCCACAACAGTCGCATAACTTCGTTAAACCAGAACCTATGCGCGCTAAACCTGAGCCACAAGCCCAAGTTGCAGACAGCCTACAAGCGTTACTAGAGCGTCAAGCCCCACGCCCTCGTTCGCCAGAGCTTGCTTCAATGTTTAATCAATCTGGTATTGAAACGAGTGAACATTATCAGCCAAAAACACACAGTTTTGCGCCGCAAGAGCAGCCGCAATATTCAGCAAAACCTCGCTATCAAGAGCAAGCAGCACCGCGAGTGCAAACACAAGCACATAGCTTAGGTTTTGATGATGATTTAGACACAGGCTTCGACGATTTAGATTCACCAGCAGAACACAAAACGGCCACACCCGCAAGCCACTCAGAAATGGCGACGATGCGTGAAGAAATGAATGCCATTCGTCAATTACTTGAACATCAAGTATCTGGTTTGATGCAGCAAGACATGGCGCGTCGTGATCCTACCCGCGCTTGTATGATTGATCGCCTAGCCGGTATGGGCATTGAGCGTGATGTTGCGGAGCAAATGGCGTGTTTTATTCCTGATGACGTTTCGCGTCAACAAGCGTGGCAAGCCTTATTGCAAATGGTTGAAAACCAAATGCATACAACAAATAATGAAATTTTACGTCAAGGCGGTGTGTACGCTTTAGTGGGTCCTACGGGGGTGGGCAAAACCACCACCGTGGCGAAATTGGCAGCCCTTGGTGCACAAAAATATGGTGCAGATAAAGTCGCGCTTATTACAACAGACACTTACCGTATTGGAGCGTATGAGCAGCTAGCCACTTATGGCCGCATTATTGGCTGTGGTGTGAAACAAGTTAAAGACGCAAATGAATTAGCTGAAGTGTTATACCATTTACGCAATAAGCGTCTAGTATTAATAGACACTGCGGGTATGAGTCAACGCGACTTACGCTTAACTGAGCAACTTAATACATTAATGCGCAATCAGCGTGTCGACATTCGCAGTTATTTAGTGTTAAGTGCAACAGCGCAAATTAACGTGCTACAAGAAACCGTTCGCCACTTTAAAAAAGTGCAACTAAGTGGTTGTATCTTCACTAAGTTAGATGAATCACTTAGTTTAGGTGAGATTATTAGTATTGCGATTCAAAATCGCTTGCCAATAGGGTATCTTACTAATGGTCAGCGTGTTCCTGAAGATATTCGCGTTGCGAATGCAGAAAAACTAGTAAAAAAAGCTGAGCAATTATATTTAAAACGAGCAAAAGCACAACATTCACGACGTCAAGCAGTAGCGTCGAACACAGTAGGGATGTATGATTAACACAGTATTAGATCAAGCAAGCGGCCTGCGCAAAATGAATCAAAATAATAATAGTGGCGTTAAAGTTATCGCTGTCACTGGCGGCAAAGGTGGTGTGGGTAAAACGAATGTGTCACTCAATACCGCGATCGCATTAGGTCAGCTGGGAAATCGTGTATTAGTATTAGATGCCGATTTAGGGTTGGCAAATTGTGACGTAATGCTTGGTTTACGTGTCGAGAGAAACTTATCTCATGTTTTATCTGGTGAGTGTGAACTGGATGAAATTCTTGTCGAAGGCCCAGCAGGTATAAAAATTGTGCCAGCGACTTCGGGCTCGCAAAGTATGGTTGAGTTAACACCGTCAGAACATGCGGGGCTTATCCGCGCATTTAGCGAGCTAAATACTGAGTTTGATATTTTAATTGTCGATACCGCTGCGGGTATTTCAGACATGGTATTAAGCTTTTCGCGTGCAGCGCAAGATGTTGTTGTTGTTGTATGCGATGAACCTACCTCAATTACCGACGCTTACGCCCTAATTAAAGTGTTAAGTCGTGAGCATGGCGTTTACAAATTTAAAATAGTTGCCAATATGGTGCGCAGTATGCGTGAAGGGCAAGAATTATTTGCTAAACTCTCAAAAGTAACGGATCGATTCTTAGATGTGTCTATGGAACTTGTCGCAACCATTCCGTATGACGAGAATATGCGCAAATCGACCCGCCGCCAAAAAGTGATTGTGGAGTTATTTCCAAACTCACCAGCCGCTGTGGCATTTAAAACATTAGCAACGAAAGCAGTTAAGTGGCCAATTCCAAATCAACCGTCAGGTCATTTAGAATTTTTTATTGAAAAACTAGTAAACGGTTAACTATGACAACATCGGTGAATAAAGCGATGGGATATCAATCAGCACAGAATTTAAATGCGATTGTTGAAAAACATGCCTCTTTAGTCAAAAAAGTGGCGTGTCATCTAATTGCTCGTTTACCTGCCAGTGTGCAACTCGATGATTTGATTCAGTCAGGTATGATTGGCCTTATAGAAGCGTCGAAAAATTTTGATGCGAGTAAAGGGGCCAGTTTTGAAACATTTGCGGGTATTCGAATTCGAGGTGCTATGCTCGATGAAATCCGTCGAGGTGATTGGGCTCCCCGTTCAGTTCACCGCAATGCACGCCTTGTCGCTGAAACGATTTCGGATTTAGAGAGTATTTTAAACCGCGAGCCAAAAGACACAGAAGTTGCTGAAAAACTTGATATTACACTGGATGAGTACCATCATATTCTACATGATGTAAATTCCAGTAAGGTACTGGGTATAGAGGATTTAGGCGTTGATGAAGACGTCATCACACCTATGGGGCATGATTTAGCACTAGACAAACCGTTTAATAATGTTAAAAATGAACGGTTTAACCAGTCTCTATTGACGGCTATCCAATCTTTACCAGAAAGAGATGCACTCGTTTTGTCTTTGTATTACAACGATGAAATGAACTTAAAAGAAATAGGGCACATACTCGATGTTAGCGAATCGCGTGTGAGTCAAATACATGGTCAGGCGATGATTAAGCTCAAAGCAAAAATCAATGACTGGATTAATTAGTAGTAAGTAAATAAGGTTCAAACCTCACCGGAGGATGTTTTGGATAAAAACATGAAAATTCTTGTTGTTGATGATTTTTCTACAATGAGACGTATCATTAAAAACCTGTTAAGGGATTTAGGTTTTACCAATGTGCAGGAAGCTGATGATGGTTCAACAGCATTGCCGATGTTGCAAAATCAAGAGTTTGATTTTGTTGTAACAGATTGGAATATGCCTGGAATGCAAGGTATTGATCTATTACGCGCAATTCGTGCTGATGATAGCCTTAAACATATCCCCGTGTTAATGGTGACAGCTGAAGCGAAAAAAGAACAAATTGTTGCTGCTGCTCAAGCGGGTGTTAATGGCTATATCGTCAAACCATTCACTGCTGCGACACTGAAAACCAAATTGGAAAAAGTGTTTGAACGTTTAGGTTAATCTAAGGGGAGAGGCTTATGTCAGCACTTGCTGCGCCTCAAATAAGTTTAGAGCAAGCTCGTCAACTTGTTGAGTATCTTGAAAATGGTGAACAAGAGAAGGCTGATAAGCTGATACTTGAAACAGCATCAAAAGAACAATCAGAGTTGTTTGCTGAAGTCGGTAAATTGACACGACAACTTCATGAAGCACTAAAAAACTTCGATCTTGATACTCGACTCACAGATTTAACAACAGAAGCAATCCCGGATGCAAAGCAGCGCTTGAATTATGTCATGGAAATGACTGAAAGCGCGGCCAATAAAACGATGGATGCCGTGGAAGCGAGTTTGCCTATAGCACAACAGCTCGCTGATGAAATTGCCACGATTAAACCAACGTGGGATCGTTTAATGAATCGAGAAATTGAACTCGGTGAATTTAAAACGTTATGCCACAGCTTAGATAAGTTCATGAATAACTCGCACACCAAAACAGATGAGTTACAAGGCTTGATGACCAACGTGCTAATGGCGCAAGATTATCAAGACTTGACGGGGCAGGTAATACGCCGTGTTATCGAATTAGTGCGCGAAGTAGAAGACAGTTTAATCAATCTCTTAACTGTATTCGGCAGTCAAGACGATGGTCAAATAAAACAAGAAAAACAGGCCATAGACAAAGCACCTGCACAAAGCGATACGCTGGCAGGTCCAGAAGGGCCAATTATTGATAAAGAGTCACGCGATGATGTTGTTTCAGGACAAGATGAAGTTGATGACCTATTATCAAGTCTGGGCTTCTAAGAGGAGAGTAGCTGCATGAGCTTTGAAGTCGATGAAGATATTTTACAGGATTTCCTTGTTGAAGCAGGGGAAATTTTAGAGCTTTTGTCAGAGCAATTGGTCGAGCTTGAAAATAATCCAGATGATAAAGACTTACTAAACGCTATTTTTAGAGGCTTTCACACCGTAAAAGGTGGCGCAGGCTTTTTAAGCATGACTGAACTTGTTGATGCGTGTCATGGTGCTGAAAATGTGTTTGATTTGTTGCGCCAAGGCGTGCGCAGTGTCACACCAGAACTTATGGATGTTATTTTACAAGCCCTCGATACAATCAATGAAATGTTCGCGACAATTCAAAATCGTGAACAACCAGAGCCAGCAGATCAAGCCCTCTTAGACGTCCTACATAAATTAAGTCAACCACCAACAGCAGAAGAGCTCGCTGGTGAAGACACAACCGTAACAGACGAAGTAGCAGAAGAAGTCACTGTTGAGCCTGAACCGGTTGTTGATACACCCGAAGTTACTGCTGATGTCTCTAGTAATATTGATGACGACGATCCGTTTGCATTTGATATGTTATTTGATGGGGGATTGGGTGATACCCAAGCTCAACCACAAAACATAGATGAAATTACTGAAGATGAATTCGAAAGCTTGCTCGATGAGTTGCACGGTAAAGGCCAAGGGCCTGCATCAATCACATCAGACACCATGAGCAGTGACAGCGATGATATTACCGATGATGAGTTTGACAGCTTATTAGATGAGCTTCACGGCGTTGGCAGTTTTGGTGAAGTAAAAGCCGACAAAATTACCAGCCAAGCTCCCGCTGAGCCAAGCGCTCCGGTCGAGCAAAGCCCCCCTGCAGTCAGTAATGAAGGCTCTGATGATGAAATTAGTGATGATGAGTTTGAAGCATTACTTGATGAATTACATGGCAAAGGCAGTGCGCCGCAATCATTAGAGACAGATAAGCCGCAAACGCCAGAAACAACCAAAGTTGAGCCAACAAAACCTGCGGCCCCAGTGGCTGCAAAGGTTGAGCCTGCTAAATCTGCGCCACAACCTGCAACGAGTAAGCCTGCGCCAACTGAAAAAGCGCCCGAGAAACAGGCTGCTGCGGCGGCGAAAAAAGCGCCGCCTCCCCAAGCTGAAACAACCGTGCGTGTCGACACTAAACGGTTAGACCAAATTATGAACATGGTTGGTGAGTTGGTGTTGGTGCGCAATCGCTTAGTGAGCCTTGCAAATAACACCAACAGTGAGGCTATGGGGAAAGCCATTTCGAACCTAGATGTCGTCACGGCAGACTTGCAAGGTGCGGTAATGAAAACCCGCATGCAGCCAATTAAGAAAGTATTTGGTCGTTTCCCGCGTGTTGTTCGTGATTTAGCACGTAGCTTGAAAAAAGACATCAACTTGCTATTAGTCGGTGAAGAAACCGACTTAGATAAAAACTTAGTTGAAGCCCTTGCTGATCCACTTGTTCACTTAGTGCGTAACTCTGTTGACCATGGTATCGAGATGCCTGCGGTGCGCGAAGCGGCCGGTAAGCCTCGTACAGGGACAGTTACGCTTTCAGCATCGCAAGAAGGCGATCATATCCTGCTCACCATTCGTGATGATGGTGCAGGTATGGATCCTGAGAAGCTGAAAAAAATAGCAATAAACAAAGGGGTTATCGATCACGACCAAGCGAGTCGTTTATCGGACACTGAAGCGTATAATTTAATATTTGCACCAGGTTTTTCAACCAAAGAGGAAATCTCAGATATTTCAGGTCGTGGTGTGGGTATGGATGTGGTGAAAACCAAAATCACCCAACTAAATGGCTCTGTGAACATTCAATCTGAGCTAGGTGTTGGAACCATACTTGAGATCAAAGTACCTTTAACACTGGCAATCTTGCCGACTCTGATGGTTATTGTGGGTGAGCAAACTTTTGCTTTACCACTGGCTGGGGTGAGTGAAATTTTCCATCTTGATTTAACAAAGACCAACGTTGTCGATGGGCAACTGACAATTATTGTCCGTAAAAAAGCGATTCCATTATTTTATTTACAACATTGGTTAGTGAAAGGAGCCAATCGCCAAGAGCGTAAAGCAGAAGGTCATGTGGTTATCGTACAGATTGGTACTAAGCAAGTGGGCTTTGTCGTTGACTCATTAATTGGTCAAGAAGAGGTGGTGATAAAACCTCTCGATGCTTTACTGCAAGGTACACCAGGTATGGCAGGCGCAACAATCACTTCTGATGGTGGCATTGCACTGATTTTAGATGTACCAAGTATGCTAAAACATTACGTTGGCTAATAATAGTTAGGCTCAATAATTTTAAAGTGCAGCTAATATGCTGCACTTTATGGCATAAATAACAAGAGAGTGCTAATGGCAGTCAAAGTATTAGTTGTTGATGATTCAAGCTTTTTTCGTCGCAGAGTAAGCGAAATATTAGAGCAAGACAGCGACATTCAGGTAATAGGGTTTGCTGTAAATGGCCGCGAAGCAGTTGATAAAGCGCGTGAGCTAAAACCAGATGTTATTACAATGGATGTTGAAATGCCGGTACTTGACGGCATTAGTGCTGTTAAAGAAATTATGGCAGCAACGCCTACGCCAATATTAATGTTTTCTTCGTTAACCCGAGATGGTGCAACAGCCACGCTAGATGCACTGGACGCGGGGGCGCTTGATTTCTTGCCTAAAAAGTTTGAAGACATTGCAAGAAACAATGAAGAAGCGATTGCCTTACTACAAAATAAAGTAAAGGAAATAGGGCGTCGCCGTATTTCTCGTTTTACACGTCCTTTGACTTCACCTCGTCCGGCGTCCCCGACACCTGCAACTAGCACGCGAAGCGGCGGCATTGTTCAGCCAGATCGTAGTTTTAGCCGTTCAACTCCCGCAGCGCCTTCGCCGTCGAGTAATGTTAGAGCGTCAGGGAAACAGTACCAAGTTGTTGCAATTGGCACCTCGACAGGTGGCCCCGTTGCGCTGCAAACAATATTAACGCAACTACCTGCTAATTTTCCGCACCCCATATTACTTATTCAACATATGCCGGCTGCATTCACGCCAGCGTTTGCTGCACGTTTAAATGGCCTGTGTAAAATCAATGTGAAAGAAGCACAGCAGGGTGACAGACTGATGCCTGGCACTGCGTATTTAGCACCGGGTGGTCAGCAAATGCTGATAGAGGGACGTGGCTCTGCACGCACACTGCGTGTGTTTGAAGATGACAGTCCGCGTATTACCTATAAACCCAGTGTCGATGTGACATTTGCCAGTGCTGCAAAAGCATTTGGTGGTGATGTATTAGCGGTGGTGCTGACTGGTATGGGGGCTGATGGTCGTGATGGTGCTCGCATGCTGAAGCAAGTGGGAGCCACTATTTGGGCACAAGATGAAAAAACCAGTGTGGTTTATGGTATGCCACAGGCTGTCGCTAATGCGGGTTTAGCCAGTGAAAACCTAGCTCTTAATGATGTTGCTACACGCTTAATACGTGAGACTGGCTGTGGATAAGCTGTCTTTTCTTGGATTAATCGTTGCTATTTGTGCCATAACCTTCGGCTACGCGCTTGAGGGAGGGGTTGTCAGTGCTTTGTTCAATGGTCCTGCCTTAATTATTGTACTTGGCGGAACTTTAGGTGCGGTCATGCTGCAAACACCAGGCAGTGTGTTTACTAAAACGCTGAAAATTAGTCACTGGGTGTTTTTTCCGCCTTACCATGACGTGGACGCCGCGATTGAACAAGTGAAGCGGTGGTCACAAAAAGCGCGTCAAGAAGGGTATTTAGTTTTAGAGTCTGAAGCGCTTGCGCACCCAGACCCCTATGCTGCAAAAGGTTTAAGCTTGCTTGTTGATGGCGCCGGCGAAAATAAGCTCAGAGATACGCTAGAGATTGATTTAATGCTTGAACGCGAACGTCTGTTAGAAGTCAGTCGCGTGTATGAAGCAATGGGCGGCTATAGCCCCACAATTGGCATATTAGGGGCCGTGCTTGGCCTTATTCAGGCAATGCAATTTATTACTGACCCAGAAAAGTTAGGTGCAGGCGTTGCAACGGCGTTTATTGCGACGATTTACGGCGTCGGTTTAGCTAATTTATTGTTCCTGCCAATGGCAAATAAGCTAAAACAACAGATTGAACAAAAAATGCTGTATCACGAATTACTTGCTGAAGGCATTATTGCGATTGCTCAAGGCGAGAGCCCACTCAATATTGAACTTAAACTTGAGGCGTACCGTGTTGAACGTCCAAGCTTAGTCAGTGAGTAAGTTTTTATGATGCGCCGTCGTATGCGTCATACCACTCAAAAAAGCCAGCACACCGAGCGCTGGTTAGTCTCTTATGCGGACTACATGACTATTATGTTCGCTTTTTTTGTTGTTATGTACGCTATCGCTATTAGCAAGAATGAAGATTTTCAAATTTTGTCTGATTCGCTTGAGCAGGTGTTTGAAAAGTCAGCTCGCAAACAGGAGCAGGCAGGCACAGGCGTCAATGGGACGGGTATTTTAACTGACCGTGTGACCCCTGAAAACGACATTTTGTACGGTGAAAGTATACGTAAAGATGAGCAAGGCCCCGAGTTACTCGACGGTCAAAGTGAAACCAGCAATATAGATAAAAAGCACTTAGGTAAACCCCTTGATAGCTTGCTTACCAAGTTACAATCGGCATTAATCGATGAAATTCGGGATGGTGAGGCTAGTTTAGAGCTTCATCAAGATTGGCTTATCATAGAATTGAGCTCAGGCATGTTATTTTCATCGGGTAGCGCAGTTGCACAACAACGAGCAAAGGAAGTGGTTGCTCTAGTTAAAGAGATTATTGCCCCTGTTGATAACTATATTCGCGTTAGAGGCTACACGGATAATGAAGGTATCCGTAATGAAATGTTTCGTTCTAACTGGGAATTATCTGTTGCACGTGCCACGTCTATACTTGTTGAGCTTGAAAGTTTAGGAATAAACCCTGCGCGAATGGCAATTGAAGGGTATGGCCAGTATTCACCGTTTGCCAGTAATGATACAGCACAAGGTCGAGCCGAAAATCGTAAAGTCGTGGTGGCATTATCTAAATACGGTTTACCGCCAGAGCCAAAGCAGAATAATGATCAACCAATGGATGTCGCACCTGAAGAGCCTGCTGAAATTGAGTTGCCAAGCAATGATAACACCATTAAAGTGATTCAATTACCCCATGGTGGGATTCGAATTACCACGCGCAATGAACAATAATAAGGTGTGATGTGAAAATTTGGACAGTAGCGAATCAAAAAGGTGGAGTAGGGAAGACAACAACAGCTGTTAGTCTTGCTGGTATTCTAGCATTACAAGGAAAGCGCGTTTTACTCATAGACACCGATCCGCATGCGTCACTTACTTATTATTTTGGCATTGATTCAGAAGAGCTGGAAGTCAGTGTTTATGATATTTTTGCCCGCGGCAATAGTATGGCAAGTGAAGAAATTTTACAGGCGCTGTGCCCTTCAACGCTTGAAAACCTTGATATAATGCCCGCGACCATGGCCATAGCAACACTTGATAGAAGCATGGGCAACAAAAATGGCATGGGCCTTATTTTAAAAAAAGCACTGGCTAAAATTAGTGAGCATTATGATTACGCTATCATTGACTGCCCGCCAGTCCTTGGGGTGCTAATGGTTAATGCATTAGCTGCCAGTGAGCGAATTTTGGTTCCTGTGCAAACTGAATTCTTGGCATTGAAAGGGCTTGATAGAATGATGCGTACTATGGAGTTAATGCAAACTTCACAGTCGAAACAATACCAATATACAATTATCCCTACAATGTATGACAAGCGGACTAAAGCATCCCTTGAAGCCTATAAAACGTTGCAGGATAATTACAAAGACAAAGTGTGGTCTGGTGTAGTGCCGGTGGATACAAAATTTAGAGATGCGAGTTTGGCACAACAAGTGCCGATTCAATTTTGCCCGCGTTCACGCGGGGTTTTTGCATATCGCGCGTTACTTGATTTCTTAATTGCACAAGGTTAACGATGAGTAAGCATTTATTTGCCAATGAAAAAGTGATGACCCAATACTTGGGTGCCTTGCTGTGCGAAGATGAACCTGCTGAACAAAATCTAGAGCCTGTTGCAAAATTACTGGAGCAAGTAAAACAACCAAAAGTAGATATTGCTCCGCCAGAAGCGGCACCTGAACCCGAAATACCCCTAGTTGAACCGACTAAAGAGCTTGAGAAAACCGAGAACCAAGCTAATATCAAAGATATAGTCGAGAAATCTAGCAATGACATTGCAGCTAAAACGTCATCTGAACGTCAAGAAGACTATTTTGATGGTGAGTTTCAGGCTTTATTTTTTGAGGTGGCAGGGTTAACCCTTGCAGTGCCGTTAAAAGCATTAGGCGGTATCCATCAACTTGCAGAGGTAAACCAATTATTTGGTAAGCCTAAGTGGTTTAAAGGGGTCATGCTTAACCGCGATGAAAAACTGAATGTGGTAGACACCGCTCGCTGGGTTATGCCAGAAAAGTATAATGAAAAGCTAGAACAATCACTAGATTATCAGTATTTAATCACCTTAGGTGATAGCCAATGGGGATTGTTGGCTGAAAAGCTCGTAAATAATATTACGCTTCGCAAAGAAGATGTAAAATGGCGAGCAAAATCAGGTAAGCGGCCTTGGCTTGCTGGGGTTATCAAAGAAAAAATGTGTGCCTTGATTGATGTTGAAAATTTATATCAATTGCTAGAGCAAGGCTTAGACAGCCGTGAGCAGTAACTATTATTACGGAGTAATAGCATGAGTGAAGAAAGACTACTGTCAGCGAATAAAAATGCTGATAGCAACGATGAAGTGTTACAGTGGGTAACCTTTAAACTTGAAGCAGAAACGTACGGCATTAACGTAATGCAAGTACAAGAAGTACTTCGCTATACCGAAATTGCTCCTGTACCAGGCGCGCCTTCTTATGTACTGGGCATTATTAACTTGCGTGGTAATGTTGTTACGGTTATCGATACGCGTGCACGTTTTGGCTTAATGGGTGCAGAAGTAACAGACAATTCTCGCATTGTTATTATTGAAGCCGAAAAACAAGTTATTGGTATTTTAGTCGACAGTGTGGCTGAAGTTGTTTATTTACGCAGCTCTGAAATCGACAGTGCGCCAAATATTGGCACTGAAGAGAGCGCTAAGTTTATCCAAGGCGTTTCAAACCGTGATGGTGAGTTATTGATCTTGGTTGATCTGAATAAGCTATTAAATGACGATGAGTGGGACGAGCTGAGCGCACTATAAAGCGTTTGGAAATTATATGCTGTTATACTCCTTGTTTGGTGCCTCAATCCTACTTGTATTAGTGTGTTTGGGGCTTATTTTTGTTAATAACAATAAACAATCCGCGGCTATTCAAGCAAAGCAAAAACAACTGCAAGAAACTCAACAACAACTGAGTATTCTGCGTAGTGAAGTGGCTGAAATGCGCGCAGGAATGCTAAGTATTGGCAAACGTGTTGTCGCAGTGGAAGAAAAAAGCCAAGAGCTTGAGCAACTGCAAGACGCACAAAAATATGATGATCCTAATGCGAAAATCTATTCGCGCGCGGTCAAAATGGTTGAACTGGGTGCTGATCTCGAAGAGATTATTCACGAATGTGAACTACCCAGAGCTGAAGCTGAGTTACTTATGTCGCTTCATAAACAAAAAGGTGCTTAAGAGCACCTTTTTGCCAACTTGCACTAATGCTTAATCATTTTGAGGGATAAAACCTATCGCTAGCTGCGTTAAAAATGTCTGATTTACGACTGCATGGGTGCAGGAGGTAGGGCAGGAGCAATTGCCGAGAACAACTAAATAACGACATTTTTGCCTTGCCATCGACACCATTTTTTACCTGATATAGATTATACCATTCCGCAAAAATACTTAATCATTTTGAGTGATTAAACCAGTCGCTACCTGCGTTAAAAATTTCTGATTTAGAACAACTAAATAACTAAAATTTTGCCTTGTTATCAACGCGGTTTTATTGCCTCAAAATAGACCACTTAATTAAGCGGAATGGTATTACTTAATGATGTGAAAGGACGTTCCTTTTTAAGCCTGAATATTTAACTTGCCTTGAAAATCTTGCCAACCAGGGGGAAATTTACCGCGTAAAACATACGAAAAGGCAATAAGCTCAGCAATCACATAATAAAGCTCCTTCGGTATCTCTTCACCTAACTCAAGATGTGACAGTGTTTTTGCTAAATCAGCATCTTGATGAACTAAAATGCCTTTTTGTTCGCCAAGCTTCACAATTTCTTCTGCCAGCTCACCAAATCCTTTACAGGTTACTTTTGGCGAGTTTCCAGCTTCGTAGAGAAGACCAATGGCTGACTTATGTGTGTATTGTTCGCTCATTGAATATTAAACCTTAATGTTGATGATGGCATGCGATTTATAAAATGCCTGATGAGTCGTTGTACCTTGTTTTAAACTTAACTCTCCTACATTTAAACCATGACTAGCGAGCTTATGGCGCAGTGTATCTAAATGCGGGTGCGCTAGAGCGGTTACCTCTTGCGACGATGCAAGCAATTGGCAATCGACCGCGGTATCCATAACCTCAGCCGTTACTTGCAGTTTACCAAGCGTTGCAAAGTCAAAGTTTAACCTAACAAACCACACATTCTTGCTCTCGAGTTTATTTTTACTGGGTTTTTTGTATTGCCCAAGACTTATCTCTGTTTGCCCTGTTTCTGGGGGGAGTTTCATGGGTAAGAAAAATTGCGCGAGGGCGCTGGCATCTTGTTGCTGGTTAATCGGTGTTGCTTGCACTTGAGTGAGCGCTGTTTTTACTTGGCTTATTTCTGCGGCCATGGCTTGCAAGCTAGGTTGTTGAAGTTGTTCGAGTAACTTATTACTGTTCACGGCTTTAAAGTTAGGTACTAACACCTGTAAAAGTGCATCAAGCCCTGTTTGATTATTAAAACTAAGGTTTGTAGGGGCTTGGCTTACGATGGGGGCCGCGAGTGTGGTTATAGCTAATTGTTCAAGCCCTTGAGTAAAACTGGCTTGTTGGCTTTGAGGTGTCAAACTTGAGGGCCTTATAATGCTCAGTAACTCACGCTCAATGGTTGAAGGGTGTACATTTTGAGTTGATATCATTCTATTAAATGCTTGATTCACCAATCTATTTAAATCGACTGAGGGGGATTTGTTTTGCTCACTTAGTTCATTGATTTTTTGACTCAGCTGTACAGGAAGATCACTGACTGCGCTACTTTTGGTGTTAGGTAAAGGCAGTAACTTTGCAATTAACGCCGCCTCTAAAGGCCTAATGGGTTGTAATGGTTGCGCTAAGTTAGGCTCTTTCAACGCTAAATAAGGTGGCTGCATTTTTAATGTATTACCCGCATCTGTCAGCAGTTTGTCTAACTTGGGGTGTGTCAGCGCTGGTTGCGTTTTGAGACTTGCTACATTACTTGGCGGCTGGGTCAGTGTCATTTGGTTTGCTGCAACAGGTTTAGCGTGAGGCTTTATTAATGGCGACTCTGTCCCCTGAGTTTTATTAGCCTCAGCGGGGATTAGTTTTTGTAATTCAATTGCTTGTTGACTATTGATGCGTGGAAAAACACTTGCTTTAATCAATTTAAATAGCTGAACAAGTGGCGCCGATTTAGTAAAGCTAACAGGCAGCATCGGGTTTTCGACCTGCGCTCGTATTGTAGCTGTTGTCCCTGAAGTGTTGGCTAAGGGGGCATGAGTCTTTGGTGCATCAGCCACAGCGGTTGCTGATGTTGGCTGATGGAATCGTGTTTCGGTTGGCCTGTTATTTTCAAAAGCCGCGAGTTTGACAATATCGAGTCGTTTAGCATTAAAGCCAAGCTGACTGATTGAGTCGGTTTTAGTATTCAATGCAGCATCAAGTGAATTATTTGTGGCTTTATTTGCAGCGGGTAGTTTTTCGAAATAACGAACAGCATCGGTTATGCGCGTTTTTAGGTCGGCAAAACTGCCTTTTAACCATGAGCGAATCGGTGAGTCTGTGGTGCTTAGTGGCGTTAATTCAACATGCTGTTTAGGGGAAGCATTGCGCTGGCTTTGCAGTGCTTGAATAAAGGTCTCTGCGAGAGAATTTTTAAGTGTTATTTGCTGTGCAGGCGCTTGATTAATAAGCGTGATAGTGTCTTTAATTGCCTTAGGTGTCATTATTAAACTAAGCGGGCTTAACTGCCATTGAGCTTGAATATTTTTTACTTGCTTAGAGGGCAGTGTATTTAATGGCACCGTTAAGGAGGACGTTGGCTTTTCAGGTATGTTCAACTGCACTTGTTGCCCAGATAGCTTTAGGTTTAGCTCAGGTGTGAGTTTTGCCAAAAGTTCTGCGACCTTTTGCTGGCTAATACTTTGTTGGTGAAGTGAATCACCAAAACGGTTAATGATTGTCAGCGAAAACTCGTTGTGTTTATTGCTGGCAGGCACTATCACAGCCTTGAGTGGAGTTTCTGTTTTTAAGAGTGCTGCAAGGGTGTTATTGAGTACAAACTCAGTGTTGAGTACGGGTAATTGCAAAGCCGGCTTTGTTGCAGCAAGGTTTGCAGGTAAGGGGGCGGTTGTACGTGAGTCACCCTGTGCTAACAGATTAAGTAAAGCGTGTAACTGAGGCGCTTTACTCAGCGTCATTGTTACGGGTAAGGGTGATATTGTCAGTTGTTTACCATCGCTGCTTAATTGAATGGTTGCGGCTAAAAATTTCTCAAGTTGTGGGTTCGCTTGTTCTGTCGATAAGCGTAAGGTTTGCCAGCTGTTATTAATTAATACATCCATTTGCACAGTATGTTTAGTTACAACAATATTGCGTGCTGTTAAGTGCTGATCTGTGAGTGCTTTTAACGCGTCGTTGGGGTGTTGTTGATCAGCCGAATGTATGCCTTTTGGATCAAGGTTTAGGTGAGTGGTGAGAGTCAACTGGCTTTGTTTATTCATTATTTTAGATCAAATATAAGTTAATCGTTATAAAGCAATATTCGTATTACCCTATCATTATGGTAGACTAACGCCTAATTTTGGGTATAGAGAATCATCATCTTGTTACACATTAAGGCCGTCACCTGCATCAAGCAAGATCGTTGTTTGTTTGCGGATCTTAATTTCAGCTTGAAATCGGGGCAAATTATGCAGTTAGCTGGTCCGAATGGGGCTGGTAAAACATCATTATTGCGTATTATTGCTGGTTTCGCTATGCCAGATGAGGGCGATGTTTTATGGCAAGACCGTTCGATTGCAAAATACTACGATGAGTATGCGCAATCGCTTTTATTTATCGGTCATAAAACAGGTGTGAATAGCCAACTGACGGCGCTTGAGAATGTGGCGTTTTGGCTAAAGATTAATGGTTACGATACACAGCAAGATCTCTATCCTATCTTAGCCAAAATTGGTTTAGTGGGGCTTGAAGATGTGCCAGTACGCATGCTCTCCGCAGGACAGCAACGTCGTGTGGCTTTAGTGCGACTATGGCTAAACAGTGCAAAGTTATGGATTTTAGATGAGCCATTTACAGCACTTGATAAAAGCGGTGTGGCATTTTTACAAGCACGATTCGTTGAACACTTAAATGCTGGTGGGGCTATTCTTCTCACTACGCACCAAGATTTAACAACACAGTTTAGTGATCTTAAAACGGTGACTTTGGAGTATCGCCACTGATGGTAAAGCAGCACTCTTATTGGCAACTGTTCTCTGCGGTTTTTTCAAAAGATCTTAAATTAGCGTTTCGTCAGCGTGCTGAAATCGTTAATCCTATTCTATTTTTTCTGATTGTTATCACTCTTTTCCCACTGGCGATTGGACCTGAACCGGGTTTATTAGCACGAATGGCACCGGGTATTATTTGGGTCGCCGCATTACTTTCAACCATGCTTGGTTTAGACAAACTTTTTCGTGATGATTACCACGATGGCACATTAGAGCAGCTTATAGCTTCGTCATACCCGTTACCTTTGACAGTATTGGCTAAAGTGGCTGCTCATTGGGTGATTACGGGGCTGCCTTTGGTATTAATGACGCCAGTTTTCGCTTTGTTATTAAATTTAGAAAGTTCAGCACTTCTTGCTACAGTGCTAACCCTGTTATTGGGTACACCTTTGCTAAGCTTTATAGGCGCAATCGGTGCTGGACTCACGGTGGGTTTACAAAAAGGCGGCATTTTAATGAGCTTACTTGTGTTGCCTTTGTATATCCCAGTATTAATTTTTGCAACATCTGCTATCGACACCAGTTCAATGGAGCTTGCGTATAGTGGACAGCTTGCAATCCTTGGCGCCATGCTAATCGTTGCGATTTTAGCTGCGCCAATTGCCATATCGTCAGCATTGAAAGTGAGTGTAAGTTAATATGTGGAAGTGGTTACATCCCTACGCAAAAGCAGATCGTGCTTACCAATTGTGTAACACCTTACTGCCTTATTTCGCCGTCGTGACGGTGGTGTGTATGATTGTTGGATGGGTCTGGGGGCTGGCTTATGCACCTGCAGATTACCAACAAAAAGACAGCTACCGAATTATTTTTATCCATGTCCCATCTGCAATCTTATCGATGGGTGCTTATTCCTCTATGGCGATTGCCGCAGTGATCGCATTAGTATGGCAACTACGTAATGCTGAACTTGCAGTGATTGCAATTGCGCCTGTTGGAGCGTGTGTAACAGCAATCGCATTAATCACCGGAGCAGCCTGGGGTAAACCTATGTGGGGCGCTTGGTGGGTGTGGGATGCACGCTTAACGTCAGAGCTTATTCTGTTATTTTTATACTTAGGTGTGTTGTCGCTATACCATGCTTTTGAAGATAAGAAAGCCGCAGGGCGAGCCGCGTGTATTTTGGCCATTGTTGGGGTAATAAACCTCCCTATCATTCACTTCTCAGTTGAGTGGTGGAACACCCTTCATCAAGGTGCCACAATCACAAAGTTTGATACAAAAGCGATTGACCCAAGCATGTTTTGGCCATTAATGGTGAATATTGTTGCGTTTGCTGCCTTTGTCGGGACTGTGACGTTGATCCGTCTTAAAAATGAAATATTACAGCGTGAAAAGCACCGTCCGTGGGTGCGTCAAATGCTTGAGCGAGGTTAATCATGCAGTTTGATTCTTTTGCAGATTTTATTGCCATGGGAGGCTATGGCTTTTATGTGTGGTTGTCATTTGGCAGCTGTGCATTAATTTTACTTGGTATTTTAGTGAGTTCGTTAAACGATACGAAACGTATTTTCTCTTCAGTTAAGCAACAAGCACAACGAGAAGAGCGCATTAAAAAAGCGAAGCAAGAGGCAGGGCAATGAATCCAAGACGTAAAAAACGCTTATTAGCTGTTGTCGCCATCATTTTCGGTGTGGGCGCAACGATTGGTTTGGTGCTATATGCACTACAAGAAAACATTAATTTATTTTATACGCCGAGTGAGCTTGTTGATGGTAAAGGCCCTAACAAAGAAAAGCCGCACATAGGTCAAAAATTGCGTATTGGCGGTATGGTTGTGCCAGGCTCTGTTGTGCGTGATGAATCAAGCCTTAAAGTCAGTTTTAAACTGATTGATACAGGCCCAATGGTGACAATTAATTACCAAGGCATCTTGCCAGACTTATTTCGTGAAGGCCAAGGGATTGTAGCCCAAGGGGTGCTTGTGAATGCCAACGAAATTGATGCGTTTGAAGTACTCGCTAAGCATGATGAAGAATACATGCCTGCGGAAGTTGCTGAAGCAGTGAAAGGTATCAAGCACGAAAAACCGACCTATAACTTAGAAAGCGGTAATTAATATGATCCCAGAACTCGGTTATTTTTCACTCACACTGGCCATGGTGCTCAGTGTCTTATTGTGTATTTTTCCATTGTGGGGGGCTCATACTGGTAATTTACGCCTGATGCGTGCGGCGCCCTCACTGGCAGTGGGCCAGTTTGTGTTTGTACTGCTCTCTTTTGCTGCGCTTATTTATGCCAGTTTAACTGATGATTTTACCGTTTCTTACGTAGCCTACCACTCAAGTAGCACCTTACCTTGGTATTACAAAATTACCTCGACGTGGGGGGGCCATGAAGGCGCTATTTTGTTGTGGTTAGTGATGCAAGCAGGGTGGACTGCGGTTGTTGCAATGCGTTCTAAATCATTGCCTTGGGTATTACGTGCGCGTGTACTGGGTGTTTTAGGCTTTTTAGGCGTGGGCTTTATGCTTTACACCTTGTTAATGTCGAGTCCATTTGAACGATTACTGCCTTATTTCCCTGTTGAAGGGCGAGATTTGAATCCACTTCTTCAAGACCCTGGCATGATTATCCACCCGCCATTACTTTACATGGGCTATGTGGGTTTATCAGTGTCATTCGCGTTTGCGATTGCTGCACTCCTTACCGGCAAGCTTGATAATACGTGGGCAAAATGGTCTCGACCTTGGACTATGACAGCGTGGGGCTTTTTAACGTTTGGTATTACTATCGGCAGTTGGTGGGCATACTCAGAACTAGGCTGGGGTGGCTGGTGGTTCTGGGATCCAGTGGAAAATGCCTCGTTAATGCCGTGGCTTGTTGCCACCGCGTTATTGCATTCATTATCGACCACAGAAAAGCGTGGTGTATTTAAGTCGTGGACAGTACTACTGGCAATAGCTGCGTTTTCATTGAGCCTATTAGGCACCTTTATTGTGCGTTCAGGCATTATTGTTTCGGTGCATGCGTTTGCCTCAGACCCTAATCGCGGTATGTTCATATTGGCCTTTTTAGCGATTGTTGTTGGTGGCGGGTTGAGCCTGTATGCACTGCGCGTTTCTCAAGTGAAAAGTGAAGGGCGATATAAGTTTGCATCACGCGAAGTGGCACTGTGGCTTAATAATATCTTTCTCGTTGTAGCGACTTTAATCGTTCTGTTAGGTACGTTGTTACCTATGATCCATAAAGAGCTTGGTTTAGGCAGTATCTCTATTGGTGAACCATTCTTTAACAAGATGTTTGCTATTTTACTTGTTCCATTCGCTATTTTAATGGGAATTGGGCCGCTACTACGATGGAAACAAAATAAGTGGTCAATGCTACAAAATAAGCTTGCGTTATCAGCAGTAGTCAGTGTTGTTGCAACTGCTGCATGGCTGTACTCAAGCTATGATGTAGTGGCGCCAATCACGTTTATAGCCACAACGCTGGCGATATGGATTTTTGTCACAACGTTTGTCGATTTAGTGTCAAAAGTGACTATTCACACGACATTGTCTGAGGGCTTTAAACGTCTAGGTTTGAGTTATTGGGCGATGGTATTGGGTCATGTTGGTTTAGCATTTGTAATTGCAGGCGTTACCTTAACCTCTGCGTACTCAGTTGAGCGCGATGTATCGATGAAGCCGGGTGATAAAGTCGCGCTTAATGAATACCAGTATCGTTTTGACGGTGTTAAAGCAATCCGTGGTGCGAATTACAGTGGTCATGCAGGTGTGGTGACCGTGTTTAAAAACGACAAGCAAGTAACCGTCTTACATGCAGAAAAGCGTCGTTACGACATTGGCATGCAATTTATGACAGAAGCTGCGGTTGATGCAGGGTTTACTCGTGACTTGTATTTAGCGCTTGGTGAGCAACTTAGCCAAGGCGCGTGGTCGTTGCGTATTTACCACAAACCGTTTGTTCGTTGGATGTGGCTTGGTGGTATTTTAATTTCACTCGCGGGTTTCTTAGTCTTAGGCGATAAGCGTTACCGTCAAAAATCATTGAATGGGGAGGCCGCAGCATGAACCGAAAGTTGTTAGCATTAGCGCCTTTGCTGGTTTTTGTTTTACTGTGCGTATTTTTGTACCAAGGCTTATTTGCTAATCCACGTGAATTGCAAACAGGGCGTATTGGTCAAGCGATGCCTACTTTTAATTTGCCTGATTTAATGGATGAGTCTAAACGTTGGACAGACACTGATTTAAAAGGTGAAGTGTATCTTCTTAACGTATGGGGCACATGGTGCCCAACCTGTTTGGCTGAATTAGGCTACTTAACTGAGCTCAGAGAACAAGGCGTTAAAATTATCGGCTTGTACTATGAGCAAGGTTATGACCCTGACTTTGACGGTCAATTTGATATTAATGCGTTACGTGACGATGTCACGAGTATGCTCAATCGTGCTGGCGACCCATACCAGTTTAATATTTTAGACTTAAAACGCACCTTGGCTCTCGACTTAGGTGTATCGGGTGCCCCCGAAACCTTTTTAGTTGATAAACAAGGTACTATTTTACTTCACCATACTGGCGATATTAACCCGCGTGTATGGCGAGCTAAGTTTGCACCGTTAATGCAGGAGCTACAGCAATGAGGTGGGTGATTTTTTTAGTAAGCTTGCTGATCACGGTGAGTGCTTTTGCAGAGCAAGATAAATATCAATTTGATAATAACGAACAAGCAGCGCGTTTTAGTGAGTTAACGAAAGAGCTGCGTTGTCCTAAGTGCCAAAATCAAAATATTGCCGATTCAGATGCCGTTGTCGCAAAGGATCTCCGTGATAAAGTGTTGGCGCTCGTTAAAGATGGCAAAACCAAAGAGGAAGTGATTGATTACATGATTGATCGCTATGGCTATTTTGTTCACTACGATCCACCTGTTACACCAGCAACTTTAGTGTTGTGGGTGTTACCTGTATTGATTGTGGTGCTGGGTTTTGGCTTTATTGTTTTGCGTCAACGTAAAGCGTCGGTTAAACAAACTTGGACAACAGAAGACGAAGCGTTACTCGCTAAGTTAATTGAACAAAATCAACGTCAGGAGCAAAACTAAATGGCATTAATGTGGGCTTCTTTTGTTTTACTCACACTGATTGCATTGCTGTTTGTTGTGGTGCCGTTTTTTAAACGCGAACGTATTCAACGCCTTGATCACAATGCAAACTCGGAATTGATCCGAATTTATTACCAACGTTTAGAAGAATTGAAAGCTGATTTAGACAACCAGCGTATTGATAAAAATATGCACAGTGAATCGGTTATTGAGTTAAAGCGTCGTTTATTAAACGAGCTTTCGCCAGAAAAAGCACTGAATAGTAAAGGTAATAATCGTATTTTTGCACTAACCGGAACCGTGTTTTTAATTACATTAACGGTTATTTTCTACAGCTACACCGGCAGTCAGCAACAGATTAAAGGCTGGCACGATGCCATGGCAAACTTAAAGTCATATGGTGAGCGTGCAGTAATGCAAAGTGGTGAGCCTTTGACAGCAAATGAGCTACAAGCGTTTGCGTTAGCACTGCGTACTAAGCTTGATCAAAGCGGTGACGATGAAGTGGCTTGGATGCTGCTTGGACGTGTTGCTATGTCGTTGAATGAGTTCGACATGGCGATGCAGTCATTTGATAAAGTGTTGAAAATGAATCCTGATAACAAACAAGTGCTGATCAGTTACTCTCAGGTACTTTTAATGGAAGGCAGTGACGCAAACATGTCACGTGCTGCAACAATGTTATCTCGCGTGCTCAAGGCTGAGCCCACCAATATCGATGCTATTTCATTGTTAGCACTTATTGCTTATGAGCGTAAGGATTGGTTGCAAGCTAAAACTGCATTCGAAGTGTTACTTGCTAGTATGGAGCAAAATGATCCCCGTTATCCAATGATTGCACAGCGTATTGCTGAAATTGATGCACATTTAAATAATGAGCAACAAGTCGCAAGCGCTGGTGCAGTCAATGATAGCAACAGTGAGATTAAAATCACGGTCAATTTAGATGAATCACTTAGCAATAAACAACCTGAAAATGGCACTTTGTTTATTTTCGCAAAAGCAGCCAGTGGTCCACAAATGCCATTAGCCGTTGTGAAAATGACCGAGTATAGCTTTCCACTTGAGGTGACCCTCAGTGATAGTAATGCCATGGTTGATGGTTTAAATTTATCGAGTGTCGATAAAATTATTTTAACCGCGCGTTTATCAAAAGATGAGACTGTGGTAACTTCTAGCGGCGAGTTGGAAGGTAATTCGGATGTCTTAGAGCGTAAAAACGTTAAAGAATACGCGTTGCTAATTAATGAGTTAATACCGTAAGGATAGCCGATGTTTAGGCACAGTATATTTTTTATCTTTTTTGTAGTGCTAGCAGGATGCGCACAAATTCCTGAAGAAAAAGTTGATGAGCGTGACCCGTTACAGTCATTTAACCGTCCAATGTACGATTTTAATATGGACGTACTCGACGCGTACATTCTTCGCCCTGCAGCGGTTGGTTATGTGGCCGTTACGCCTATGCCTGTTAGACGCAGTATTGTGAATTTTACCGATAATATCACTGCACCAACAGACATGGTAAATGCGGGTCTTCAAGGTAAGCCTGGTAATATGGGAATTAGTCTGGCACGCTTTTTAGTCAATTCAACGGTCGGTTTGTTGGGTCTCTTCGATGTTGCTTCATCACTGGGGTTAGAGATAGTGGATGAAGATTTTGGCCAAACACTGGGTGTTTGGGGAGTTGGTGATGGTGCCTACTTAATGATCCCAGGCATGGGACCAAGTACAGCCCGTAATTTAACTGGTGATGTTGTCGATAACGTCGTATTACCAGAAATAGCCCTGACTACACCGCAAACCGTCTTGGTTTTTGTTTTAAAAGCAGTGGAGGCCCGTGCCTCATTGATAAACCAAGAAAGTTTATTAAATGAGTCGCTCGATCCGTATATCTTCGTAAAAGATGTCTATTTTCAGCGCCAGCTCTATGAGCTTCACGATGGCAATCCCCCCATCGAAAAAGAGCCTGATGACTTTGATGAAGACTTCTTAGAAAATCTTTAAAAAGTATCCTATAAAAAATGCCAGCATGAATGCTGGCATTTTTTATGGAGATGAAGCGGGGTGGTATTAGTCGCCAAACACAGCCATTTGTTCATTCGCCCAGTTAACAGCGTCATGGTATGCATCGGGAACTTCTTCAGGCTTCAGACCAAGTGCTTGCTGTATTTCATTGGCATTTTGCCAATTAGCTTGCTCATATTGTTTTACCAAGCGTAAATAACTGGCTAAAAGGCCTTCGTCTTTAAGAAGCGCAACTTTAATGTCGTTTGCCAACGGCAACTTATTCATTACGCTAGACATCTCTTCATCTAAAATAGCGTCCATTAAGGACATCATACCGGTTAAAAATGCCATTCCTGTATCACGGAATTTTCCGTGACTGATTGCCAATAACTCTGCAAATCGAGCACGAGTGAGTGATAATCGAATAAGCTCTGCAGGCTTATCAGCAGCCACTTGTGCAGCAAAAAGTAGCGATAAGAAGCGTTTAATTTCTTCACTTCCCAATACAATAAGTGCTTGTTTAATAGTGCTTATTTCTGCACGGCGTTTAAACGCGGCTGAATTTGAGTAACGTAATAATTTATAAGATAAATTAACATCACGCTCAAAGACTTCAGTGATTTTCTTAAGGTTTAGATCAACACTCGATGTTTCGTATAAAAGCTCAGCAAGTGCCATCTCTGACGGAGGCAGCGTTTTACTTTGTACCATTTCAGGTTTTGAAAAAAAGAAACCTTGGAAATAACTAAACCCTAGGTCGAGAGCAAGTTGATACTTTTCGTGGGTTTCTACTTTCTCAGCAAGTAATTTTATATGAGGGAAAGGCTTTATTGCCTCAATTACCTCTTTAATTGACTCGGCCTCGGAGCTTAAAAAGTCGATTTTAATAATATCGATAAACGGATAAAAATGACGCCAAACAGGTTGATGAATATAGTCATCAAGGGCAAGTGTATAGCCTTTTTCTTTTAAATCTTTGACTAAAGCAAGCAGGCGTTTTCCCGGTTGAATTGTTTCAAGGATTTCGACAACAACGTGGTCTTTACCTAATAACAGCGGATAGCCTTTTTGTAAGGTGTCTAAAGTAAAGTTAATAAAAGCGGGTTTATTGTCGGTTAAATCTTCTAAGCCGAAATTAAACTGGCTCCCTTCAATAAGCCGTGAAGTTGCTTCATCGCCATCGATGTCTGGAAACACATTATCTACACCATCCCGAAAGAGGAGCTCGTAGCCTATGAGTTTCTTTTCCTTATCTAAAATCGGTTGGCGCGCAGCGTAAAAATACATAATTGAAGCAAGTCCACATCTGTTAATTCATTTCCTTCCCGCAATATATTGCATTGAGCTTAAAATAGCATTAGTTAAATAAATTTTATGCGGGAAACGTAATTTTATTCTCTTGTTCAAGACCTTAAGACTAAGATAAATTGTGCTTAAATTCTATAACTTGAATTAAATATCAGAAAAATTGTTAGCAAACCGTTGTTATTGTAAATTATACAGCTCATCGGCTTAATTGGAGTTGTGGGGCACAAGCATGATATAGTCGTGTGTGATACCGGCTTTTATCCCAATAATGTCTTAAAACTAAGTAACTTGCGAGTCATTATTTGGATTAGAAGCCTACATTGATTAATTTTTGGAGGCTGATTTGGAAACAGGAATGATAATTTCGTTAGCATTGTACTTCATTGTTATGTTGGGAATAGGGCTTTATGCCTATAAGCAATCAACTGACGATGTATCGGGTTATATGCTAGGTGGGCGTAATTTATCACCCAGTGTAGCTGCGTTATCGGCAGGTGCGTCTGACATGAGTGGTTGGCTGTTAATGGGCCTGCCAGGTGCAATGTATTTATTTGGTTTAAGTAAAGTTTGGATTGCAATAGGACTCGTATTAGGTGCTTGGGCAAACTATTTCCTCGTAGCGCCGCGATTACGTGTGTATACCGAAAAGGCGAATGACTCGATTACTATCCCAGACTACTTCGCTAATCGATTCGATGATAATAAGAATATTCTTCGCGTTATTTCTGCCATTGTGATCATTGTCTTCTTTACTCTTTATACCTCATCAGGTGTTGTTGCCGGTGGTAAATTATTCGAAAACTCATTTAATATGAGCTACGAAATGGGGCTCTATATCACCACGGGTGTTGTGGTTGTGTATACCTTGTTTGGTGGATTTCTTGCAGTAAGTTTAACAGACTTTGTGCAAGGCTGTATTATGTTTATCTCGTTATTAGCTGTGCCAATTGCGACTTTTACAATGCTTGATCAGCCTTTCATGGACACCTTGGCTAATGCTCGCTATGACCTATTATTAAGCTCACCCAAAGAAACAGAAATTCATGCACTTAACATGATGGATTGGTTTGCAGGTGGCTCGACAATTGCGATTATTTCGGCAATGGCTTGGGGCTTAGGTTATTTTGGTCAGCCACATATTATTGTCCGCTTTATGTCAGTGCGCTCTGTCAAAGATATGCCTACCATGCGTCGTATTGGTATGTCTTGGATGACATTGTCTGCAATTGGTGCTGTATTTACTGGTTTATTCGGTGCGGCTTATATGCTTGAAAACCAAATGCCAATCGACGATAAAGAAACAATTTTCTTAGTTTTATCTGAACTCATTTTCCACCCACTGATCGCAGGTTTTCTCCTAGCCGCAATTTTAGCAGCGATCATGAGTACTATTTCTTCGCAGTTATTAGTGTGTTCGAGCTCTTTGACTGAGGATTTTTATAAAATTTACCTGAATCGCGACGCGTCTCAAAAAGAGTTGGTATTAATTGGTCGTGTTAGTGTGATGTTGGTTGCCGTTTTTGCTATCTACTTAGCTTATGACCGTGATAACTCTATATTAGATTTAGTGAGCAATGCATGGGCAGGGTTTGGTGCTGCATTTGGACCGTTAGTGTTGCTTAGCCTTTATTGGAGACGAATGAACCTACAAGGGGCAATAGCGGGAATGGTTGTGGGCGCTGCGACAGTGCTGTTTTGGATTTATGCACCGATTACGATTGATGGTGAAAAGTTAAGTGCCATTATTTATGAAATTGTACCGGGCTTTATCTTATCAAGTATTGCCATTGTGGTCGTTAGCTTGAACACATCAGAGCCAAAACAAGAAATTACACAATTATTTGATGAAGTTGAATCGTCACTTTAGGACGCTAAGTGTCATTCTTTAGAATGTAATTAAAAAGGGCAACATAAGTTGCCCTTTTTTGTGTTAATTTTTTAACTCTACTTTAAGAGTGACCGGTTACTTTGATGAATAATATCCGCTGCTAAAGTAAGGGATATTAACTGGCTGCTTTTTCTTTTATATCAGCGACTTTATCTGTGTCTGCTGATTTGGCTTTTTTCGGTTTGCTAGGCAGTTCTTTAGCGCCTTTTAGGACAGCCATAAATTGGTCTTTTTCTTTTGCTATTTCAAGGGCTAGAGATTCAATTTGTTGCTCACTTAATGGTACATCTACCTTCTCAAGCATGAGCTCTAACGACTCAGCGATGTCGAGCATTTTATCGTACGCATCAGCTTCTTTTTTGGTAGTAAACGTCATGCGCTCGACTCCGTTTCTTTCTACAACATATTTAACAACAACAGCCATGATTTCTCCTGCATTCAAGCGTGGCATTTGCAGCGTGTAATCGCTACTTTGATTACTGTTTTTATATACAGTAATCGTTTGGGGCCGAATTTGCAAGCTGCGTGTGTGTATTTTTTATGACATTAATTTGACAAAAAGGCATAAATTGACTTTATTTAGTTTGTCACCAAATTAGTGACGAATGTAATGGAATTAGTGTTCGGTGACGAGACTATTTAACAGTCCACGTAAGGACATCATGGAGGAAACAATGAAGTTATTATCAAGTTTACTATTTGCAGCAAGTCTTGCATTACTGCCGGCGACTCAGGCACTCGCTGAAAAACCAGCTGAGTCAGTGCAAACAAAAATTCAAAAAGTGAGTATCAATAAAGCCACTGTAGAGCAACTTTCTCAGTTACCTGGCATTGGTAAATCGAAGGCTCAAGCCATTGTTGAGCATCGTAAGAATCAAGGCCCATTTAAATCAGTTAAGCAACTGAAAGAGGTTAAGGGGATTGGTGATAAATTATTCGCTAAAATAGAAGGAAAAATTTCGCTTTAACTAAATAGTAATTTAAACAGGGCGTCTATTCGCCCTGTTTAAACTCTTGTATCGCTTTTCGCAGGTGAGGTTGAGCGAACATATTTTCAACCGGCGTTGTGATTAATGGGTAGCTTAATCCCGCTAATAATAACCAAGGTAAAAGCATCCAACCTTCAAAGTAGGCAAGGCCTAGAAACAAGGGCGCTAAAAATGCCAGTTTGCACACAGATAAAACGATTTTATGCATTGGGCTTAAGTGGCTCAGTGCAATTGCTATTATCTGCTGACGCTGCCTTACTTTAAAGGTCTTTAATTCAGGAATTTGACTGCTAAAAAAGTAAATCATTACAGTGACTTTTTGACTAGTAAGCGGCTTGCTAAAACCCCGACAAAAACAATTGAATATGCGGCAAAGATGACTTCCATCCATGCGGGCATACTCATTGACGCAAATTGCCAATCAATGTTGCCACAGTCTCCTGTTGCTGCGAAAAAGTGCGGGATCCATTCATGTAGGGGCATGAAACTAGGAAAATTTGGCTCAAACGCACAGCTAAATGCAAATGGATCTGTGTTGTTTTGCATAGCAATGTGCTCTTTTGCGATAAAGTAGCCCCAAATGGCAGAGACTCCCCACGTTGCAAAGGCGATTAATCGGTAGGTTACAGCGTGTGGGTTTATTGCTCCAATGATACCCGCGGCTAAGAGACCAAGCATCGCTGTGCGTTGGTATATGCACATAATACAGGGTTCTAGACCCATATTATATTGAAAAAACAGGGCTGTTATTTCAAATGCGAGTGCCGTTAAGGCTAATAATACCCAAGGGGTTCTTTTGTTTGCTAACTCAGCTAACCAACTCATGAAAAATCTCATTTCTAATTGTTTTCAAGATTATGCTTAGGGACTGCGCAGGGTGCAAGTGCCTGCGATGAATATTCGTAAAAACAACGCAGATAAATAGTAAAGGAGCCAACGGCTCCTTTACTTAATGTGTATGAATGAAGGTTAAACACTCACAGCTTGTAGAGATTCACTTTGATAACAACCCAGTACGCGTGTGTATTGGGTATGCTCTTTTAGCTCTTCTAGCGCTTGTTTTACATGTGCATCATCTAGGTTTGCTTCTAAATCAACGTAAAACACTTCTTCCCATGGATTTCCTGGCACTGGTCGAGACTCTAGTTTTACAAGGTTAATTTGATGGTGTTTAAATATCATTAAGGCATCTGCAAGCGAACCTGCTTGCTGTTTAGTTGCCATAATCAAACTTGTTTTAGTGGGGATTTGTTTAGAGACTTGCAATGGTTTACGTGCAACAACAATAAAGCGGCTGTGGTTTTCACTTTGGTTTGCAAGTCCAGACTTAACAACCTCGAGGCCAACATTTTTACCCGCTTGAGCAGAGCCAATGGCCGCACTATTCGGGTTCTCAACTGCGGATTGTAGCGCGTGAAATGTCGAATCACAGGTTTCATGTTGGATATCACCGAGCCCTTGCACAAAACGACTGCACTGTGCGAAAGGTTGTGGATGCGCATATATTTTATTGATGTGTGAAAGCTCAGTGCCCGGTATTGCAAGTAAACAATGCTCAACACTGTGAGTGACTTCACCTACAATAGAAACTTGGGCGTGTTGTAATAAATCAAAGACTTCATTGATACTGCCCGAACTTGTGTTTTCAATTGGTAACAAGCCAAAGTCGGCTTGGCCATTTTCAACTTTCCCCGTGATTTGCTCAAAGCTCGAGCAGCCTATTTCTATGACCTTACCCGGGCGGCGGCTAAAGTATTTATGACACGCTAATTGGCTGTATGAGCCCTGACCACCTAAATATGCCACACGATGCGTTTCGCTCATTGCATCTGGGTTCAGGCTTTTTTGTAACATGGCCTGTTGATTTAATACGGAGTCTTCCAAAATAGTCTGGAACACATTATTAATGTAGTAGGCGTCTAACCCCAGCGACTTTCCATAGCTTATTAGCTTTTCAAGCAATGCTTGTTCGCGGGCTTCATCGCGAATCGGTTTATTGTTGGCAATTTTATATTCAACAACACTGTGACTAATACGTCGTCGTTTTGCGAGTAATACTAATAAATCGGAATCTATTTCATTGATATCGTGTCGTAACGCATTTAATGCATCGTTGCTCATGTTGGTTTCCTCATTCCAAAACAGTGCACAAACAAAAAAGCCTCCCAAGAGGGAGGCTTTAGCTATTCGGTGAATTTATCTCGCAAACAGTTAAGCCTCCTCTATCTAAAGAAGCTAAAAAACGAAAAATAAGTGCGAGAAATAATGTGTTTCATCCAGTTAATGTAAGAAGTGTCGTTTATAAAGTCAACAGCATATCGAAGGAATTTGCAAAACACATGGATTAGTTATGAAAATTCATCAATCTTCATAAAAAATTTATAAATCTAAAAATGAATCTGGTATATTTGTTTTTGGATAATAAATAATAACAATTATTAATAAGGTAGTCCTGTGGTGTATCGACGCCCGCCATCTCGTTTTGGTGTGAATTCGTTAAGTATGAAGCTATCGCTGCTGATTTCTGCAATTTGTTTAATTGCGGGTATTTGTGCAGCGGCATTAATGCTTAAATCAGAAGAAAAGCAGCTCGTTTTTGAAGAACACGAACTTTTAAAGCATTCGAGTGAACGCTTAAGTCGTCAATTTAACGGCTTGATAAAAACAAAAACAAATATTGCTGAACAAGCGAATAATGTCGTTACTAGCCAGTTATTACTTAACGAGTCTCACTTGCAAAGTAATCACAATGCCGATATTAAATTTGCTGTTGATGGCAGCATACGCAGTACGTCTGCAGATGGACTCTCCGCCGCTTTTATTCCTCAAGATAACTATTCCGCTTTTTATAAAAGGCTGATTAACGATTCCGAGTCATTATGGAAAATAGTGTCACCGACACTTATTCAAGATTTCTTTAATTTTTATTTAGTCAGTAAAGATAATTTTATACGTATCGCGCCACCAAACTGGGCACTCAATGTACCTGCTGAGTTTGATTTTACAAAAGGCGAAACATTTAACTACGCACAAGAAGCATTAAACCCAAGCCGAGAAGCAGTCTGGTCAAAAGTTTACTACGACACCATTTGGCATAAATGGGTGGTGAGTGTATTGGTTCCGGTTTACCACAATAATGAATTTTTTGGTGTCACAGGCAGTGATATTGCGCTAGAAACCTTACTTGCTCAATTACCAATTGGTGATCGCGAGCAACATTTATTTGTGTTTGATGCAAAAGGACAGTTACTTGCGCATCCCGACTTAGATAAATCGACATTAGAAGAATATGGTCGCGAAGGTAAAAAACTACTGACAAAAGACTTTGTTAATGCGGATTTACAAACGCTCGTCTCAGAGACTATTCGTTCTAAATTACCTGAATCTGCAAATTCATTTGTGCAAGGCGGCGAAACACACATTATCAATATTCGTAAAGTAGAAGGCCTTAACTGGTACATTGGTATTTATAAAAAGCGTTCTTCGGCGTTGTCTGCCTTAGAAGAGTTAAAAGTTAAGTTTTTTGGACTGTTTATTTTATATGCCATCTTAGTCGCACTGTTGTTACATCAAGCGCTTTACCAGCTTGTTCTGCGCCGTATCCACTCGTTAGTTAATGCCGTTGTCAGCTTTGGCAAAGGGCAATTGCAAACAGAGTTTCCGTACGCAAATAAAGATGAGATTGGCACCCTCAATGGCTCATTTAAAGATATGGCGATAGAAATCAGAAAGCTAATTGATGGTTTAAATCAGCGTATCAGTGAAAAAGAAATTGCCGAAAAAGCGGCTAACCGATTATCAAAAGCGGTGGCATTCTCTGGAACCGGTGTTGTCATCACCAACCAAGATTTTGAAATTGAGTACGTCAATCCGAAAATGGTTGAGATGACTGGGTTTGAAGAGCGCTACTTTATTGGCTCGCCTTTAATGAGCATCATATCGCAAGAAATGGCCATTTTGGTTGACGACATAGATGTTGATTTAAGAAGCCGAAATTATTGGCGTGGCGATACACTGTTACAAGCCAATGAGCGCCAATCTGTATGGGTGTCATTAAGTATTTCGCCGATTCGTGAAGATGGCGGAAAAATTACCAGTTATGTTGCATCAGCGCAGGATATTTCGTTTGTAAAAGAAAGCCAACGTAAGATGGAGCAGTTAGCTTATTTCGATACACTAACCGGACTTGCCAACCGAACGTTCTTTAGAATGCAACTACGTAAATCGATGGCGCTTGCAGAGCGTGGACATTATGCGTTTGCGTTATTTTATTTTGACCTAGATGAATTTAAGCGAATTAACGACACTTTAGGTCACGATGCTGGTGATCAGTTATTGGTCGAAGTGGCTAACCGTTTGAAAAAACGTTTACGCACAGAAGATACGATTGCCCGACTCGGAGGCGATGAATTTGCCGTACTGTTAAGTGGTATTGAGCATCAAACACATGCAATGGAAGTGGCAAATACGATTCAAAGAACGCTCAATGAGCCAATCAAACTTGGTAATAATGAAGTGATTATCAGTGCGAGTATAGGCATTACAATGGCACCATTTGATAGCCAAGAAGAAGATCAATTACTTAAACATGCCGATTTGGCTATGTATGAGGCGAAAGCAAAAGGACGAAATACTTTCCACTTCTACAGCCAAGAATTAAACGCCGCTGCGAATGAGCGGTTGTTCATTGAAAATGAGCTACGTAATGGCATTCGTGAGCGTCAGTTTGAGGTTTATTATCAACCTCAAGTTGATAGCCGAAATCAGCAAGTGGTTGGCTATGAAGCGCTTATTCGTTGGTTCCACCCTAAAGAAGGCATGATCCCACCGACTAAGTTTATTCCGATTGCAGAGGCAACCGGTTTAATTGTTGAATTAGGGGCGTGGGTTCTTCAAGAAGCGTGTGAGTTTGCTGCGCGTTTAGCGAGTAAAAACCTAAAAAATAATATTTCAATCAACTTATCGGCACGCCAGTTTAAAGACGCTAATTTGGTTTCGACACTCGATAAGATCATTAAACAAACAGGGGTTGAGCCTAAGCGACTTCATTTAGAATTAACTGAAAGTATGTTGATGGGGCATGTTGAAGCGGCAATTTTGCAGTTGCATCAGCTTAAAGCATTGGGCGTATCAATCTCTATTGACGATTTTGGCACAGGTTATTCATCGCTGAGTTACTTGAAACGTTTTCCTGTTGATATTCTCAAAGTCGACCGCTCATTTGTAAAAGATATCCCTGAGGATACCAATGACATGGAAATCACCGCGGCGATTATTGCTATGGCGCAAAAGTTAAAGCTTAATGTTGTTGCTGAAGGTGTCGAAACGATAGAGCAAGTTGAGTTTTTACAAAACAACAACTGCTATATTGTACAGGGTTACTATTACAGTAAGCCGGTGTCCGAAGCGCAGCTGCCAGCACTTTTTGAGCGCTTGAGCCATATAGAAGACGTTAATTAAAAGGGGGCTTTTTAGCCCCCTGCGATTTTAACTTTAAATTTGAGCGCTTCGAGAATCGCTTTAAGCTTTTCTCGGTCGTCGCCTTGAACCTCAATAATACCGTCTTTTACTGCACCGCCTTGGCCCATTTTACTTTTAATGGTTTTGGCGAGCTTTTTAAGATCATGTTGTTCAGCGTCAATGCCAACAACAAGCATGACACCTTTGCCTTTACGTCCTTTGGTTTGACGTTCAATGCGAAGGAAGCCATCTTTAAACACCTTACTTTGCAAAGGCTTTGTTTCTTTAGGTTGCTCAATGCGTCCAGTGGCTGTTGAATAAACTAGATTATTATCGCTCATAGTGATACTCGTTATAAAAGCTTGCCTAAATGATAACAAATTTCCTCTTAAGTGTTTTAATTTTTGGCTTATTTCTTCTAAGCAGTTATATTTAGATATGTCTTAGAAAAGATTTGTTTATTAGGAGTTTATTATGAGTTTGACGCGCAGCACTTCTGCTGATGGCGCTATTTTAACTGTACAAATCAAAGGAAAGTTTGATTTTAATCTGGTGCAATCTTTTCGTCAGGCATACGCTGACTTAAGCGATAACATAAATAAGATTGTAATCGATTTAAGAGAAACTGATTACATGGATAGCTCTGCGCTGGGTATGTTACTAAATATGAAAAAAAACCTTACGGGAAAAGTTGATAATATTCAAATTAGTAATTGTCAGCCGCAGCTAAAAAAGATTCTGCAAATTTCTCGTTTCGATAAAAAGTTCGACATTGATTAATGCTTAATATCCTGGTTGTTGACGATCTTGCTCTAAATCGTCGCATGTTAACCGTGATGTTAGAGCAACAAGGCTATCGAGTTTATAACGCTGAAAATGGCTTGATGGCGCTAAAATTACTGGCAGAGCACAGTATTGATATTGTGCTACTTGATGTCATTATGCCGGTTATGGATGGCTTTGAAACAGCTGCAATAATAAAAGAGCGTTTTAGCCAAGTTTATCTCCCCATTATTTTTATTACGTCGCTTGAAGACGAAGCCAGTTTTGAACGTTGTTTAGCGGTAGGCGGAGATGATTTTCTTCATAAGCCGTTTCAAGAAGTGATTTTAAACGCAAAAATTAAGGCGCACAGCCGAATAAGAAACTTAAGCCAAAAGGCGCGAGAACAAAATTTACAACTTGAGTATCACCAAAATCAAGTTGAACGCGAACACGAAATCGTTGAGCATATCTTTAATAATGCGTTAGAAAATCAAAAGCTATTTACGCAACACCTCGATTTTCATCTTTCACCCGCTGCCATGTTTAATGGTGACATGTTTCTCGTCGCGCAAAGTCCCATAGGCAGTTTATATTGCATGCTTGGGGATTTTACCGGCCATGGCTTAGCGGCTGCAGTTGGGGCCCTGCCAGTATCACGAGTGTTTTATACCATGGTGAGTAAAGGCATGTCAGTGAGTGATATTGCTGCTGAAATTAATGCTGTTTTGGCTAATTTATTACCTGGGCACATGTTCTGTGCTGCGACAATATTAGAGCTTAGCCATTCTGGACGCAGTTTATCTGCGTGGCTTGGCGGCTTACCTGACACCTATATCATTAACGATAAAGGCGAAATTACACGTACCTTAGAGTCCCAGCATATGGCACTGGGAATACTTGAGGGAGATGAATTTGAACGCGGTCTAATACATATCGAAGTCGAGCCAACCTCACGCGTTGTGATGGCTACCGATGGCATTATTGAAACGGCCAATCCTCAAGGTGATTTTTTTAGCGAGACGCGTTTTAAAGAAGCCTTGTGTTCAAAAGAAAACATTACAACAGCGCAGGTGTTAGAGCGGGTAAATAAATTTGCGCAAGGTAACGAACAACAAGACGATTTGAGTTTAGTGCTATTAAATTGTTTACCTGTTCCTGAACCAGAACAAGCGGCAGAGCCTTTTTCTCCTTTACCGTTTAACTTTTCTTTGAGCCTGAATTCAAAGCAAATAAAAAGCACAGATCCGGTGTTAGAGGTTGTGGATGTGCTCACCCAAGTAGCGGGCTTGAATGCGCATCGCGCAAATATATTTTTAATATTGTCTGAGGCATACAATAATGCTTTAGATCATGGGGTGTTAGGCTTAGATTCTGAGATTAAAAATCAAGAAGATGGTTTTTTAGTTTATTACCAAGAAAGAGACACCGCACTTGCCACTCTAAGCGACGCTTTAATTATTATTGATATTCGTTATTGCCCAGATAACTTAGCGTTGTATTTTACGGTGTGTGATTCTGGAAATGGCTTTGCTAAGGCGCATGCCTCAGATCAAAGCTTAACGCGAGAGCATGGTAGGGGGTTAAGTTTACTAGGTGAAATAGCCTCTCATATTTCATTTAATGCCGCTGGGAACCAAGTCGAAATTTGTTATCAATTATCCTCATCAAGCACTAGCTCACACTAACAACGCATGTTATGATTCTGCCATTATAGATGTTTGGATGGCTAAATGATTTCAACTTACTTATCAATTGCGCAGCTTGATTTACCAGAAAACCTTGTTGCTGAGCAATTATCGTATCTAGAACAATACCTAGCAGATGCAGAGTTACCTGAAGTACGCTGGCAGTATCAAATTCCTGAATTAGGTGAAGGTGGTGCCTGTAGTCTGTTTGGTTATTTACAGGATGAGCCATTCAAGCTGAGTGATTTTGTCGCTAATAACGCAGAGAACACTGCTAAGCTGGCAAAACTACAACAAATTATTGATTTTGTTGTTGAAAAAACTCAGGTGGACTGGTTTGGTATTTATCAAGCGACAGCAACGGATGAAGGTAAGCAGTTATTAAAATTAGTTTACCATGGTGCCCCAAGTCGTCCTTTGTTTCCTATAACAGAGGCCTTTGCTAAAGGCAGTAACAATGTGCAAGTCGCGTTATCTAAGCGTGGCCGAGTTATTAACAATGTTGCTGATTACCTTGCCAAGGGGGGTGAATATTATACGTGTGATCCCAACGTGAAAGCAGAGACATGTTTGCCGCTACTTTCACAACAAAATGAGTGCTTAGGTATTATTGATGCTGAAGCATTTAATAATGATTTCTTTGATAAGCAAACCCTTGCTTTACTGGTGGCTTGCTGTATCAAAATTCCTCAACTCTTGGTCTAATTTAACTAGTAATTAGGCTGGGTTTTTATGTTAAGCTAGTGGCAACGCTAACCCCTATAAAAAGAGATAGTCAATGTTCTCAGAATTAAAACCATTACCAACAGACCCTATTCTTGGCCTAATGGCGGCCTTTAAACAAGACACAAATCCAAATAAAATTGATTTGGGTGTCGGTGTTTATAAGGATGAGCAAGGCAATACGCCTGTACTTAAAGCGGTTAAAAAAGCGGAAGCGTTTCGTTTAGAAAACGAAACCAGTAAATCGTACATTGGCTTGGCGGGTAACTTAGATTACTGCCAAAAAATGGAAAACTTATTACTGGGCGAGCATCCAGCACTATTAGCAAACCGTGTACGCACAGCACAAGCACCCGGTGGTACAGGTGCGCTTCGCGTTGCGGCTGAATTTATCAAGCGTTGTAACAAAGACGCGACAGTGTGGGTAACAACGCCAACATGGGCAAACCACATTAGCCTATTTGAAGCGGCTGGTTTAACAGTTAAAGAATACCCTTATTACGATTACGAGAATAAAGACCTGTTATTCGATGAGATGATCAATACCTTAAAGCAAGTGCCAAAGGGTGATGTTGTGTTATTCCATGCATGTTGTCATAACCCAAGTGGTATGGATTTAAATGCAGAACAATGGAGCACAGTTGCAGACCTTGCTGTCGAAGTTGGTTTTACACCTCTTATCGATATCGCTTACCAAGGGTTTGGTTCAAGCTTAGAAGAAGATGCTGCAGGCTTACGTAAGTTAGCAGCAGCCGTCGATGAGATGATCATTTGTTCTTCTTGCTCGAAAAACTTTGGCTTATACCGTGAGCGTATTGGTGCATGTTCTATCATCGCCAAAGATGCGGCAACGGCCGATGTGTCAAATTCTGTGCTATTAAGCGTTGTGCGTAGTATTTACTCAATGCCTCCTGCTCACGGTGCTGATATTGTAAGCACTATTTTAAGCAGCACTGAACTGACACAAATGTGGCATGATGAGCTTGATGAAATGCGTAACCGTATTAATGGTTTACGTACTCTAATTAAAGAAAGCCTCGCAGCGAAAGGCATTGCGCAAGATTTCTCATTTATTGACCGTCAAAACGGGATGTTCTCTTTCTTAGGCATCAATAAAGAGCAAATTGATCGTTTACAAAAAGACTATTCAATCTACATCGTTGGCTCTAGCCGAGTAAATGTTGCTGGTATCAGTGATACAAACATTGACTACTTTGCTAACGCAGTTGCTGATGTATGCAAATAAGACATTAATGTATGTCAAAAAAAAACCGCACGACGTGCGGTTTTTTTCTATCTGCTGTTTCGCTAATGTAGCCAGCGAATGGCGCTGTTGAGCATACTGTTATAGCTATCAAGCGGTGCGCCGATACTGGCAATGAGTATTGTATCTGCTCGCTCACCTCGGTTTATATGTCCAGCAAAGCGTTCGTCGCTGAAATCTTCAGCGCCAGTGCCAAAGGGCTGTTCATCAGATGGGACAATAAAAACTGTCATTGGGCCAAAATCAGATTCAAATACTAAATGCAGGCCTTTTTTACCTTGGAAATCACAAAACGTAAGGTACGTTACTTTACCTGGTAGCTCATCTAAGTGTCCGCCGATCGTGGCAAACTTTTTGTTCACATAGGCAAGATCAATTGCCTCGTGTTTATCAAGCGATCCAATCTCATGGTATAAATGTGCAAAAGCATGTTCACCGACACTGTAGAGAGTATGTTGTTTGTTGGTGACAAAGAAAATACTTACGGCGACTAAAAACGACGCTGCTGCGGCTAAATAAAGGCGCTTAAAGGCGAATCGAGATTTTGCCTCAATAATTGTGTCAAGTGGTTGCTCAGCCGTTTGCTCCTCAGCCGTTTGCTCTTCAGTACGATGCTCCTCAGCGGCATAGGTGTTTTCAATAATGCGTGCGGCAAGGTTTTCGGGCACGGGTACATTTAATGCGCTGTGAATTTCAGCATCAAGTGCTCGCACATCATTAATAAATGCGTGTTTTTCTGTGTCCTGCTCGGCAAACGTTTCAAGGTCCTTATCAATCGTGCTTGGTTCGGCGAGGATGCGGCGGCGAAACTCGAGTTCATCCATTACTTTGATGCTCCTCTAAGTTGGTCATCATCACTGCTTAAAGCCTCTTTAAGCTGGTTTCTGGCACGAAAAAGACGTGTCATAACGGTATTTTTATTTAAATCGAGGATCTCGGCAATCTCATCGCCAGAACACCCCATTACAACTTGTAAGAGTAATGGTTCTCGATATTCATCTGCTAACTTTCCAATCTGTCGTTGGATCACTGTTTGTTCCATTTCAGCGTCTAAGGTTGTGCTTCTTTCATCTACTAGCGTCTCGTTTTCAACGTCGGCGTAGTCAAATTGTTTACGCTCAAAACGACGGGCGTTTTCGCGCCTTAGTATGGTTAAAAGCCAGGGTTTAACCGCGTGCTGATCTTGAAGCGAATCCAAGGCACGCCAAGCTCTCAGGAAGGTTTCCTGCACTAAGTCTTCGGCAACACTTTGATCACGACACAACCAATATGCAAAGCGAAAAAGCTCACTGTGGTAGATATGAACCAGCGCTTCATATCGCTTCTGTTTTTCTGTCATAGTAATTAAGACCTGCCTATCAGAAAAAAAATTTCTGATATTATTCATTATTTTTAATAACAGCTAACCTCAAGATTAGCTGTTATTTTTCATTATTTTATTACTATTAATTGATTTTAATCGTAAAGATTTTTCAATGTCTGATTTTGCGCCGCCGATTTAGGGTGTTTTTCAGCCTGGTTAAGCTGATTAACAATCAGCACTAAATCAGGTTTTTCATGCGATGAACTATAGAGTTTTGCACGTAATTTGGCAATTTCAGTGTTTAATGATTCATCGTTTAGTGTGGCTAGCAGTGAGTCTAAAGCCCCCGTTGTTTTTCCTGTGTGGTGTTTTGCATAGCGACTTAATGCACTATAAAACGCAGTGTATTTACCTTGCTTAGCTAACTTTTTAAGCTCGGGTAATGAGGATGAAGTCGTCGCTGAAGTGTGCGTTGACTCTCCTGTTGATTGAGGGCGTTTTTTAAAATACAGCACCAGCGTCACTAACCACAGTATGTAACCGGCAACGGCAATAATTATCAGCCAAGTTGGCGTACTTAACTGAGTAACGACAGCAGGTGTGCTGTTATTTAAGCTAGGCGTGGCTGCTTGCTCTGTAGGCGCTGTAACAGCTGCTTGAGGTGGCGTAAGCGGGTTAGTGCTTGGTACGACGGTAATCGAGCGTGCTGGGATTGTTGCATAGCTTATACGATTAATTTTAGTGTTGAACCAAGGCAGCTTGATTTCGGGCAGTGTATACGTTCCCGGGGTTTGCGGTAATAAAGCATAAGAGGCTGTTTGCTGAGAAATGACGCGGCCATCGCGAACAAGGTGATTGTTCTCTTTTTCGTCAGGGTAGCTTCTAAAACCTTGCACTTGCGGCATATCGATATCAGGAAGTTGCTCTTTAGTCACGCCCAGTGCCGTTAAAGTAATGGTCCGCGTAATCGGGGTGCCAACTTCTACAGTGTCATCTTTTGGTTGCCATTGCTCATCAAGGTTAACCAGCTCACTTGGCAACCAAGCACCAGAATAGTTATCAGGAATCGGTTTGATTTCTGCGTCAATATCTTCGCCCATCGCAGAGATTTCCATTTGGCGATAGTTTTGACGAATACGGCCATTAAACACAGGGGCTGTTATGGTGTGAATGCCACTTTTTTGTGGTTGCACTAAGTATTCACGGGTGATCACTAAATACCGTTTACCGTCAATCAGTTCATAGCTTTCTGATTGTTTGTTAATAGGGGTTAGTTCAGCATCTGCCATGACTGGTGTCGTTAAGTTACCATCGAGCAGTTCTTTGTTATTGTCTAAGTACAGTTTAACTGTGTAAACACCCGCTTCTTGAACATATAAGTTGTTTGGCTTGAGACTGGTTTTTATAAACGCATCTTTATTTTGCTCTGACGATTGGCTGCGTTTAGAAACGCTAAGTTGAATTGGTTTTGAACTTACACCTGCCACCGTAAAAGCAGGAATAGTGTAGGTGCCTTCCTTACGCGTCATGAGTTTTACAGACCAATTAGTTTGTTTACTAATTTCGCCGTTAATAATGTTTGTGCGTGAGCTCACACTGGTTGGCCCAACGACAAAGTCTTTTAATAATACAGAGGTGTCGGGTTGTTCACTGTTAATCGTGTCGTCTGCAGAAATAGTGAGGATAAAAAATTCGCCCGCAAGGACGGGGTTTTTATCAACACTGGCCTGTAGTTGGGTGGCGGCCCAAAGCGGCGCTGCCGCGATTAGCAATAAACAACATAATAATCGCATTACCATGATTTTTCGGCTCCTCGTGGACGACGTTGATAGTTTCGTTTTTGTGCTTCTAACTGCATTTTATTTCTTAATAAGATAGCGGGATCATCGGGAACTTTACGCAGCAACTGATTCAGTTGCTGGGCTTTCTCTTTTTCTTCATTTGTTAGTTCAGCCGCTTGGGCCTGCATAGCTTGTTGTTCAGCTTCTTTTTTAGCTTGTTCATCACTTTGCATCGGCTCCGGCTGCGCGTCTTTTTGCTCGGGTGTTTGCTCAGGCTTTTGTTCACCAGAATCGGATGGTTGCGCTGATTCAGATTGCATTTCAGGTTTATTTTTTTGCTCGCTATTTGACTCGCTTTGCTCACCTTTCTGATCCGATTGTTTATCTTGCTCAGAGGGTTGTTCACCTTCTTGTTGCTCGCTCTGTTCGCTGTTTTCACCTTGCTGCGAATTATCGCCTTGTTGCTTTTGCTGGTCGTCTTGCTGACCATCCTTGTTTTGTTGGTCAGAATTTTGCTGTTGATCTTGTTGTTGCTGTTGTTGATTTAATAACTGCTCAACAAGTGCTTGATTTTCTTGTGCCTCAGTAAAATCATCTTGTAACTGTTGGGCTTGCTTATAGGCATCAATGGCTTGTTCTAGCTGCCCAGCTTTAGCCAGAGCATTACCGTAGTTATAAAGGCCTGTTGCAGACTTATCTTGGCTAAAAGCATCAACCGCAGCTTGGTAATTACCTTGCTGATAAAGTGCGGCTCCTTTTAGCTGGGTGTTATCTGTATTAACGGCCTGATCAAACTGCTTTTGCTGATAAGCATCCAAAGCGCGTTGATCTTGGTTTTTAAACACTGCTGGTAACTCTGCGGCGTGTATTTGCTGTTGTGGTAGTAGCATAATAAACATAAAACCAAGCACTAGGCTGCTGCCCCGGATTAAAAAGAGTGCCAGTGGCATTAAAATCAGTAAGCCATAAATACCTGCATCGATACGCCATAACGTTTGGCTTTGTTTTTCGTCTTTGAGACGCTCTGCGTTGGCGCTGGGGGCGAAGGCTTTTATGTCTTGGTTACTGGTTTGATATAACGCAAATTTGCCGCCACTGTTACGAGCAATTGCTGTTAAGCGGCTGCTATTAAGAGTGGGAATGACGATTTGCCCCTGTGAGTCTTTCAAAAAGCCGCCTTCAGGTAACTTAATGGGGGCGCCTTGTTCAGTGCCAACGCCGTAGACATTTAAGCGGTAGCTCGATTGAGCAGTAAAGCGACTAATGTCATCGTGATCGAGTTGATCAATGCCATCGGTTACCAAAATAATGTCACCGTCTAAATACCCGGCTTGCTTTAGTAAATCATCGGCTTTTTCAAGGCCATCAATCACGTTTGACCCTTTGCTTGGCATAATATCTGGACTCAAACTTGGAATCAGATTCGCTAACGTGCTGGCATCATTAGTTAAAGGCGAAATAGTAAATGCTGACCCCGCATAGGCCACAAGTGCAGTATCACCCTCTTTAAATAGCTCAATCATATCAAGTGCTTTAAAACGCGCTTGTACTAATCGACTGGGGGCTATGTCGGTACTGAACATTGAGTACGACATATCCATGACGATAACGCGTGCATTTTTTGCTTGAAACACGGGCACCTGTTTTTTCTCAAAGCTTGGGCCGGCCGAAAAAACAATCGCAAGCAGGGTAAATAGCGCCACCAACCAGAGTGGTTGTTTTTGTTTGTTGTGACTTTCGCTCATAACAAATTGTGCAAGGTGCGGTGCAATTAAATCAGCTGGAGCATGCTTTTTATTTCGTACAAATAGCACGCTAAAAATAATCAATGCAGGCAGCAATAACCAAAGTAGGGTAGGGCGAATAAACTCAAAATCCATGCTTAGACCTCCCGTTTAAATTGGCGAATAAAATTAACAAGCAAGGCAAGTGCAATAATGCCCAACGCTGCAAGTAAGGGTAAATAAAACAAGGAGACTTGCGGGCGGAATGTTTGTTCATCACTGCTGATAGGCTCCAGTTTATCGAGCTCTTTATAGATTTGCTGAAGCCCTGCGACATCCTTCGCTCTAAAGTAGAGACCACCGGTTTGTTCTGCAATGCGTTTTAGTAAGCCTTCATCTAGATTACCACCACTCATTCCGCCCATGTTAAATAAGCTAAAACCGCGAGGGTTATCGGAACCTACGCCTATGGTGTAGACTTTTATTCCCTCTTCACGGGCAAGTAACAGCGCGTCATCAGGGTCAAGGTTGCCAGCAGTGTTTTGGCCATCTGTTAACAACACCACAATACGGTTACTTTCGTCTTTATTGGCAAACCGTTTTACCGACAGCCCTAAAGCATCACCAATCGCTGTGGCACGGCCAACTAACCCAATTTGGGCTTCGCTGAGCATTTGGCTTACTGTTTTTACATCGCGGGTTAGTGGGGTTTGTAAAAAGGCGGTATCACCAAATAAGATCAGTCCTAAGCGGTCGCCTTGGCGTTGCTCTATAAAGTCACTGAGTACCGCTTTTACCATGGTCAGTCGATCAACATATTGTCCTTGATACGCCATATCTTGCTCTGTCATTGAACCTGATAAATCAACTGCCAGCATGATATCGCGGCCTTCATTTGGTAAGGTAATTGGTTCATCAAGCCATGTTGGGTTGGCAATAGCGATAACCAAAAGCGCCCAAATTATCCACTCGATAATCGATACCTTGCGGCCGTGGTCTTGTACGGCTTGATTATTAAGGCCTAACTTAGCAAATCCAGGGATACGCAAACGCAAGTTACCTTGTTGCTTTAGCGGCTTTAAGCGGCTTAATAACCAAGGTAAAGGTATTAAAATAAAGCACCATGGCCAGCTAAACTCAAACATTAATAGACTCCTTGAGTTTAAAGTTATTGATGGCATGGCGTAATTTTACACCCAGCTCGGCATGGTTATTGTTTGGTTGATAAAGTTGCATTAATTCATCATAGCTAAAGGTGTCGCCGCTAAGCTGTGACAAACTCTGTGACCATTGTGCCACAGGCTGAGCAGCTAATTGTTCTGTGTAGTAGTGACGTGTTAAGCGTTTTAAAATGATATGCAGCGCTTGAACGTCGTCATCTTCGAGTGTGCGACTTAGTTCAATAGCCTGTTTTTTGGCTTTTTTAAATTGGTTATTTTTATATAACTGCACCAAGCCAATAATCAAAAGCACACAGACTATTGAGATTATTAGCCACCAAATAGGCGCAAGTGGCCACCACGCAACCTCTGCGGGTGCAATGACATCATGTAAGCCATCGAGCGGATTTGTTTGCATTGTTACTTTCTCACTAATTGCAGCTCAAGCGGTGTGGCTGCACTGAATGAAATTAAACTCAGCCCCGATTTCTGTAAGCGTTTTAGTCTTTGAGTAAAAGAGTGCTCGGCTGATTTTGCGAAGCGTTCACGGAATTGTTTGTCCATTAATGGTAGGGCTAAATCTTGGCCATTAGCAGACACGGTGACGGTTTGCTTAAATGCTGGCAGCTGATGCTCAAACGGGTCACTGATATGACAACCAATTAGTTCGCAGTGTCTACTGAGCATTTCAAGCTGTTTAAAGCTTGCTTCATCAAGAGCATTAAAGTCTGAGACAATATACACAAGGCTTCCTGGCTTTGCTAAGTGATTTAATCGTTTGAGATTATCGCTGAATAAGCTGGAAGCTGTTTTGTCGATATTGTTAAGTGCGTTGCTGTGAATATCGCATAAATTATGGCAAAGCTTTAATACTGCTTTTTCACGTGATGTAGGTTTTAGCTCATGATGGCTGTGTTGGTTGAACACCAAACCACCTATGCGGTCACCTCGTTGGCAGGCCGACCATGCTACCAGCGCACTGATATGCGCAGCTTGCACCGACTTTAATAATAACCGAGAGCCAAATAGCATCGAGTTTGAAAAGTCAGTAAAGACAAAAACAGGACGCTCTTTTTCTTCTTGAAACAGCTTTGTGTGGGTTTCGCCAGTACGTGCTGTTACACGCCAGTCGATAGAGCGTATATCATCACCAGCTTGGTAATGGCGCACTTCGGCAAATTCCATCCCACGCCCCTTATGAGGCGCAAGATATTGCCCAGCTAAGCTGTTTTTGATTTTTACTTTGGGCGCAAGTTCAAGCAAGCGAGCCTTAGCTTTGTAATACATCAACTCTTTGAGTGATAAATTAACGCCTTGACTATGACTTGCAGCTAACCACGCCGCTGTATCAAATTGGCTCGACATAGTTTATGGCACTGCAACCAATTCTAGGATGCGACTGATAACGTCATCCTTACTAATACCATCGGCTTGGGCTTCGTAGCTTAAAATGATGCGATGACGTAACACATTGTGAAGAACCGCTTGGATATCATCGGGGGCAACAAAGTCGCGACCTTCAAGCCATGCATGTGCACGGGCACATTTATCAAGCGCGATTGTGGCACGCGGACTGGCACCGTATTCAATCCAGCGGCCAAGTTGTTCATCAAGTTCTGATGCTTCACGGGTTGCAACAATTAATTGCACTAAGTACTTTTCAAGCGGTTCAGCAAGGTATAAGCCTAAAATTGCTTTTCGGGCGGCAAATAATTCGCTTTGGCTAATTTGCTCTGTACTCGCTTGTTTATCAGAAATTGCTTCGCCACGCGTCAGACGCAAAATATCAAGCTCATGCTCAGCGCCCGGGTAATCAATGCTTAAGTGTAATAAAAAGCGGTCTAGTTGTGCTTCTGGCAGAGGGTAAGTCCCTTCTTGCTCTAATGGGTTTTGCGTTGCCATCACCATAAACAAGTCTGACAACGGGTAAGTGTTCTTGCCAACGGTTACTTGGCGTTCTGCCATCGCTTCGAGCAATGCAGACTGCACTTTTGCAGGAGCACGGTTAATTTCATCAGCCAAAATCAGGTTATGGAATAACGGCCCTTTTTCAAAGACGAATTCGCTTGTTTGCTGACGATAGATATCGGTGCCTGTGACATCTGCTGGTAACAAGTCAGGGGTAAATTGAACCCGTTGGAAACTGCCTTCAACGCCTTTAGCTAGCGCGTTAACAGCACGCGTTTTAGCAAGTCCTGGCGGGCCCTCAACCAATAAATGACCATCCGCTAAAATAGCGATTAACAGTGCTTGAGTTAATTGAGGTTGGCCGATAATTTGCGTGTCTAAGTATGATTTTAATTGTGAAAATGCGTTAACTGCCATAATAAAAAGACTGTCCTAAAAGCGTGAGTCAAAGTTCATTTTTGTGAAGCGCCAATAAACACTATTCAGTGCCGATAAATTATCCAAGCGATACTGTGATTGGGGCGCTATCAACAAGTTATAAGGATTCAAAAGTCATAACACAAGTGTTAGACAGAAAATCCTAAAATAGTTCGTTATTTTTTAAGGATTTTTAGCCTAGCATATAAATGGTGCTATTTTTTGTAAATAGGTCGAAAAAAGCCTATGGTTGGTAACTTACTATTGGCATTCATACACGGGTTGTTTTAGAATCAGGAAAAACAAACAGGTCAGACCTGTCAGCGGGAGAGCATAAATGTCTGAGCAAAACATACTTAAAACAGCAAAGGGCGATCGTATCGCTATCGTTAGCGGCTTACGAACGCCATTCGCAAAACAAGCCACAGCATTCCATCATGTACCAGCCCTTGATATGGGCAAGTTAGTTGTCAACGAAATGCTTGAGCGCCTTAACTTCGATAAATCTGAAATTGATCAATTGGTATTTGGGCAAGTAGTGCAAATGCCAGAAGCCCCTAATATTGCCCGCGAAATAGTGCTTGGTACCGGTATGCCTGTCTCTGTTGATGCGTATTCGGTATCACGTGCGTGTGCAACAAGTTTCCAAGCAATTGCCAACGTAGCCGAGTCAATTATGGCGGGGTCTGTGCAGGTTGGTATTGCTGGCGGTGCTGATTCATCGTCTGTATTACCAATCGGTGTGAGCAAAAAATTAGCGGGCAGCTTAGTTGATTTAAACAAGGCGCGTACGTTCGGGCAGCGTTTAAAAATATTCTCTAAATTGCGTTTAAAAGACTTAATGCCGGTACCGCCAGCCGTTGCGGAATACTCTACAGGTTTATCTATGGGTCAAACAGCTGAGCAAATGGCTAAAACGCATAACATTAGCCGTGCTGACCAAGATGCACTTGCGCACCGTTCACACACGCTTGCGAGCCAAGCATGGGCCGACGGTAAATTAAAAGACGAAGTGATGACGGCACACGTTGCACCGTATAAGAGCTTCATCGAGCAAGATAACAATATTCGTCATAACTCAAGTATTGAAGGTTACGCTAAATTAAAACCAGCCTTCGATCGCCAACACGGTTCAGTGACGGCGGCAAACTCAACGCCATTAACTGATGGGGCCGCTGCGGTGCTTATGATGAGCGAAAGCAAAGCAAAAGCACTGGGTTACAATATTTTAGGCTATGTCCGTAGCTTTGCGTTTTCGGCAATCGGTGTGCACGAAGACATGCTTATGGGCCCAGCCCATTCAACACCCATCGCGCTTGACCGTGCGGGCATCACATTAGCTGATTTAGATTTAATTGAAATGCACGAAGCATTTGCAGCGCAAACACTGGCAAATATGAAAATGTTTGCATCAGATAAGTTTGCCCAAGAAAAGCTGGGTCGCAGCAAAGCGATCGGCGAAATTAACATGGACAAGTTCAATGTGTTAGGTGGCTCACTTGCTTACGGTCACCCATTTGCGGCAACAGGTGCGCGCCTGATCACGCAAAGCTTACATGAACTTAATCGTCGCGGTGGCGGCCTTGCTTTAACGACTGCCTGTGCAGCGGGTGGCTTAGGTGCAGCCTTTGTATTGGAGAGTGCGTAATGACAGATTCAGTATTTAGTTTATCGGTAGGTGATGACGGTGTTGGCGTTGTGACAATTGATGTGCCGGGTGAAAAAATGAACACCCTGCGCAGTAGTTTCGCAGAAGATTTAAAAACACTATTAAAAGACGCACAACAACAAGCTGTTAAAGGCATGGTATTTATTAGTGGTAAAAGCGATAACTTTATTGCCGGTGCCGACATTAAAATGCTTGATAGTGCAAACAGTCGTGAAGATGCATTAGCGCTGAGCGAGATGTGTCAGCAAGCGTTTTTCGATATGAAAAAACTACCATTCCCAACAGTCAGTGCCATTCATGGTGCGGCGCTTGGTGGGGGATTAGAGTTTGCATTAGCGTGTGATTATCGTGTCTGTTCAGACAGCGACATCACGAAGCTGGGTTTACCCGAAGTACAACTAGGCTTATTACCTGGGGGTGGGGGTACTCAGCGCTTACCTAAATTAGTTGGCCTGCAAAAAGCGCTCGAATGGATGCTAACAGGTAAACAAGTACGTGCAAAACAAGCGAAAAAAACAGGCTTGGTAAATGATTGTGTTCCGCACAGTGTATTACTTGAAGTTGCAAAAGAGTTTGCCCTTAAAGGGAAAGCGAAAGTAAGCAAGCCTAAATTAGACCGTTTGAGCCAATTGTTAGAGTCAAACCCGTTTGGCCGCAATATTATTTTCAAAAAAGCCCAAGAAAATGTGCTTAAGAAAACAGGCGGTCATTACCCTGCGCCTTTAGCAATTATTAAAGCCGTGCGTGCGAGTGTTGAACTTGATCAATTAAAAGCATACAAAACAGAAGCAGAAGGCTTTGCAACGCTTGTTATGAGCGACGAGTCTAAAGCGTTGCGTGGTATTTTCTTTGCAACCACTGAAATGAAAAAAGAGTGGCGTAATGATGACGCACCAGCCATTAGTAAAGCCGCAGTTCTTGGCGGTGGATTGATGGGCGCGGGTATTGCCCACGTAAGTGCTGTTAAAGCGGGTGTGCCTGTGCGTATTAAAGATGTGGCTGAAAAGGGCATTAGTAATGCAATGAACTACAGCTACAAGATTTTAGACAAAAAGCAAAAGCGCCGTATTTTATCAAAAGCCGAGCTGCAACAAACCATGAGCCGTATTACAGGCACGACAGATTACAGCGGCTTTAAACACATTGATATTGTTATTGAAGCTGTGTTTGAAGATTTGGCACTTAAGCAAGGTATGGTGGCCGATGTTGAGCGTGAGTGCCAAGACACCACGATTTTTGCAAGTAATACATCGTCATTACCGATTGCACACATTGCCGCTAATGCTGCACGCCCAGAGAATGTAATTGGATTGCACTACTTCTCACCTGTAGAAAAAATGCCATTGGTTGAAATAATTCCTCACGCTGGCACGTCTGAAGACACCATTGCGCGCGTTGTTAATTTTGCTCGTAAGCAAGGTAAAACGCCGATTGTGGTGAAAGACATGGCGGGTTTTTACGTAAACCGTATTTTAGCGCCGTATGTAAACGAAGCGGCTAATTTACTGCTTGCGGGTGAACCTATTGAGAAGATTGACCAAGCGCTTGTTGAGTTTGGTTTCCCTGTGGGTCCATTAGCTTTACTTGATGAAGTTGGCATTGATATTGGCTCTAAAATTGCGCCAATTTTAGAAAAAGAATTGGGTGAGCGTTTTAAAGCCCCTGATGCCTTTAATCGTTTAATCGATTCTAAACGTTTAGGTCGTAAAACGGGACGTGGTTTTTATCTTTACGACAAGAAAGATAAAAAAGTGGATGAGTCAGTTTACGAGTTATTGGGTGTGACTCCTTCGCCACGTCTAAATAAAAGCGAAATAGCCAAACGCTGTGTGGCACAAATGCTAAATGAAGCGGTACGTTGTTTAGATGATGGCATTATTGCCAGCCCACGTGACGGGGATATTGGGGCTATTTTTGGTATCGGCTTCCCACCGTTCTTAGGCGGCCCATTTAGCTATATGGATAAGCTAGGGGCGGCGCAAGTGAGCTCTGAAATGGCAACATTTGCAAACTATAACCCTATTTTTACGCCATGCGATACATTAAAGGCAATGGCTGAGAATAAGGGGCGTTTTTATCAAAGTGCTGAAGAGTCTGTTGTTGAACAACAGGAATCACACCTAGACCCTGTCGAAGTAACGAAAGAAGTGGTTGAAGATGAGCAAGCCTCAGAAGAGCCAAATGCTGAAACAACTAAAAGTTAAGCTGCGTAGTTAACGAGTGACTTTATACTAAAAGCCCTGTTCCTATTGAACAGGGCTTTTTTGTTGCTGTATTGGCTATAAGTTGTATTTAAAGTAGGGGAGTGATTTGCTATAACAGACTTTATTTAGCAAACGACTAATCACCATGACTCTCACCACTGCGCGATTAACTTTAAGACCTTTAAATGCCGATGACTGGCCATTATTTTATGCATTACACAACGATATTGATGTGATTGAAAAGTGCTTTGATAAACCCTCTGAAGCACACGTACGCGCTAAGTTTAATGAACGCTTAAAGCCTTGGTCACCAGGTGGCAATACGCCGTTGTGTTTGGTGATAGTCGAAACCTGCACGGGCAAAGAAGTCGGGGTGACAGGGTTTACGTCATCCACTGTGCCAAATAGCCAAGAAGTAGGCTATTTGCTACTGCCAAACTTTCATGGCCGTGGCTATGCCACTGAGTCATTAAAAGCGGTGCTTGATTATGCTATTCGCGAACACCGCGTTTGTGAATTTAAAGCCGTGGTCACTGAGGGCAATGTCGGTTCAGAAAAAGTGCTGGAGAAATGTGGTTTTCAGTTAATTGAAAAACAGCCTGATGCTTATATGATAGGGGGTATTTTGTATACCGATCATCATTTTTACTTGAATCGCACTGATCACACCCTGTGATCAGTGCTGATGTAACTAGCGAAGAGGTTAAAGGTGCATCTCAATCGCTTTTCTGTCTTTTTCAGGCATGTTTGCGACCACTAGATTAAACGAATTATCAATCATACGTTCAATCTCCCCTTGTGGTACTGTGCCATCTAAAATAACGGTATTCCATAAACGTTTATTCATGTGATAACCCGGGACCACGGATGGGAAAATATCTCGCAATGCTTGGGCTTCATCAGGATCGCATTTTAAATTTAACCACCAAACAAGGTTACCTTCATCGTCAATTTGGCCTTCTTTTCCCTCTACGAGAGTGGCAAACATTTTATGGTTAACCTTATAAACATCGACATCTTGGCCAAATGGTTGGGTGATCATCACCAATGGCTTTTTCATTAAATATTCGTGTACTGTGTGTTGATTCATGATCCAATCCTTGAAGTCATTTTTCGTAGTTATAAACATAGCAGAATTTTTAAGTTTGGAGATATCTATTTTTATAATTTGCTGAAAACTAGGATAAATAATGCGGGTGATGGAAAACTGCAAATTTTTATTGAACAAAAGCCATTACGTGGTAAATTTCTGTCATCAAAAAACGATAGGAATACACCCATGCCTAAGGCAAGTGAAGTAAAAAAAGGCGCAGCGATTGAATACAATGGCCGTGTTTTAGTAGTAAAAGATATCCAGCGTTCTGTGCCGCAAGGTCGAGCTGGTGGTAGCTTATACCGTATGCGTTTATACGATGTTGTTACTGGCGGTAAAGTCGATGAGACGTTTAAAGACAGTGACATGTTAAAGCTTGCTGATTTGACGCGTCGTGAAGCAATGTTTTCTTATATTGATGGCGAAGAATATGTGTTCATGGACAATGAAGATTACACGCCTTATAACCTTAATAAAGACGCAATTAGCGAAGAAATTTTATTCGTTAACGAAGAAACACAAGGTGTGCATGTCATTGTGATTGATGGCGCGCCTGTTGGTATCGATTTACCTTCAAGTGTAGAACTTGTTGTTGAAGAAACTGACCCTTCGATTAAAGGTGCCTCTGCGAGTGCACGCTCGAAGCCTGCGCGTTTAACTACTGGGTTAACGATTCAAGTACCAGAGCACATTTCAACGGGCGATCGTATTCGTATTAATACTGCTGAACATAAGTTTATGGGTCGAGCAGAAAAATAATTATCAGATCATCTGTAAAAGCCGACGTTATGTCGGCTTTTTTGTTAAGTTAAAATTAGGGCTAAGTTCACTTTAAACATCAGCCTATGTTCCTTTTTTTAGGCTAAAAGGCATTGAAAAAAGACAGGAAAACGCGCATCATGGTTTACTTAACTTATTGCTTTTTAAGGTTCTGCCCTAATAAGCAAAGACGATAATAACGACTAGTAGTAGATTGCATGTTAAACCACGGATTGGAAAACAGAGAGTACATTAAACTCCCAGAAGGTGTTGATATTGCTATAACACCAGCAGGTGTTGTGGCGCGTAGTTACGCTTATATTATCGATCTTATTATTCGTGGCTTGATCCTGCTTGCCATAGCAACGCTCTTTTCTTTTTTTGGAGACGCAGGCGAAGGCCTTGTTCTTATTGCCTACTTTCTTATATCTTGGGGATACAACATCCTTTTTGAAATGGAAAATGGTCAGACCCCCGGTAAAAAACGCCTCAAAATACGTGTAGTACAAGACAACGGTTTGCCAGCGAGCTTTTCGCAAATAGTGGTACGCAACTTATTACGTCCTGCTGATATGCTGCCTATTGGTTATTTTTTAGGACTCATCGTGATGATGTTTAATACGCGATTCAAACGGATCGGCGATTGGGCAGCAGGCACCTTAGTTATTTATGATGATGAGCTGCAAGAGCGCCCATTACTGCCTAAAGGTGATGTGAGCATTCCTGCTGTCAGCTTGACGACCGAAGAGCAATTAGCGGTGCTTGCTTTTGCTGAACGACACAATGAGTTATCCGCTGCCAGACACCTGGAGATTGCCACTATACTTGCTGAGCCTTTAGCCAGTAATGAAACCGATATTGAGGAGCAATTAGCCAGTTATGCCCGTTATTTTGCTGGGCAACTACACGATAATCATGACCACTCACACGTGGAGAGTCAGCAATGAAACAAACCCAATTTGTAAAATCGAACACACAAAGCTGGGATGAATTCAAAGCGTTATGTGAAATGGAACGTTCAGAGTCGTTGCCCATTCATTTTCCAAATCTGTATCGCAAGATCTGTAATGATTTAGCCATCGCTCAAAGCCGTCAATACAGCCCCATACTCGTTGAACAAATAAATCGTTTAGTGCAGTTAGGCCAAAAACGTTTGTATTTGTCTCGTAGCAATCAGTTTTCTGAGCTATGGCATGTCGCACGAACAGCGTTTCCTCGGGCTCTGTATGAAAACCGTGTGATGTTAGCTGTTAATTTGCTGGCTTTTTGGGGCTTAGCTTTAATTGCCTTTATTTGGGTAAGACTGGACCCAGATGCAGCGTATACTTTTCTAGGGCAAGGTACGTTGCTAAACATAGAAAAAATGTATGACCCAAGTGGAAGTGTGCAATCTGCTGAGCGGGGAGCATCACAAGATTTATTAATGTTTGGGGTGTATATCTACAACAATATAGGGATCGCATTTCAAATGTTTGCAGGGGGAGTGTTGTTTTGTGTAGGAGCTGCATTTTTCTTGTTATTCAACAGTTTTTATTTCGGGGCCATTGCCGCACATATTGTAAATGTTGGGTTTGAAGGACCGTTTTTCTCGTTTGTTATCACCCATGGCTCTTTTGAACTGACAGCGATTATCATTGCCTCTGCAGCAGGGTGCCGAATTGGCTACGCACTCCTTAACCCTGGCCAATTCACGCGTGCTTATGCCATAAAACAAGCCGCACAAAAAGCTTTGCCCTTAATTGTAGGGGCCTTTTTAATGCTGGTGATAGCTGCTTTTATAGAAGCGTTTTGGTCCCCGCGCGATATTGCGAATGAAATAAAATATACAGTGGGCAGTGGGTGTTGGGCGTATGTGCTGTATCGTCTCTATAAGGGAATGCGTTATGGAGCTTAATCGCCTGAGTTTTAACCCTCGTAAACGTGATGCTTACGAAACCTTTGATTTAACAGTGTTATTAGTTAAATCGCACTTTTTTTCTTTGTTTTTTATGTATTTATGCATGGCCTTACCACTATTTATAATTGTGGGCGTGTTACTTAATTGGAGCTGGAGTGCCTTTTTAATATGGTGGCTTAAACCTTTATTCGAGCGCCCGATACTCGATTACATGTCAAAGGCGGTTTTTAATCAACCGGTCTCGATTACCCACAGTTTAAAGTCGTTAAAGCAATTAAAGTTGGCAGAGATGCTAGTGCATTTAAGTGTCTTAAGGTTCAGTCCTAATCGTGCTTTCTTGGCGCCAGTTGAACAACTAGAGCAACTGTCTAAAGAACGAAAAGCGAAGCGTAAACAGCTGTTGTTCGCTTCAACAAAACCCAAACAAACACTTTGGATGCTATTTTGTGTCCACTTTGAATTTATTTTGTTGATGGGGTTTTCTGCATTAACGATTGCATTAGTGCCGTATTCATTTACTGCTGAAGAAGCGATGTATCAGATTTTTGAGGCCCCTGAGTGGTTAGAAATTGCCTTTAATGCTTTATATATAGTAAGTATTGCACTCGTTGCGCCTTTATTTGTCACGGGGGGCTTTTTAGCTTATTTACATCGTCGAGTTGAGCTTGAAGGGTGGGATATTGAGCTTGCTTTTAAAAATATTCGCGCACGTCTAAGCGGTGTATTGTGTTCACTGGCACTGCTTTTCTTATCCAGTGTTACTATTGCTCCGTCTGCCAGTTACGCCGATGAAATTGATAAACAACAGGTAAAAGAGCAAGTCACAGCGCTTTATAATGAACCTAATGTGATAGAGACAGAAACAACGTGGACGCCTATTTTTGAACCCAAAAAAGCCTCATCGAGTGACTTATCATGGTTATTTAATATTTTTGAAGCCATAGGGCAGGTTTTTGGTGTATTGGGATGGGTGTTAGTGGCGTTATTAGTCATTTGGTTAGTCTATTACTTAATGAAAAAACGCGGCTTTTTTGCCAATTTAAGCCTGCCTGAACGTGCCAGACATAAAGAGGAGCCCGTGATCCCCAGTTTGTTTGCTGAAATTAAAGCACAGGATTTACCTACAGATTTAATTGCCTCGGCATTGCGTTGTTTTAATGCAGGGCAACACCGTTTAGCGCTGGCTTATTTGTTACATTACTCGCTTAGTTGGGCGCAGCAGCAACATCAAGTGAGATTACATCGCTCAATGACTGAGCGTGAATGTAAGCGTGCGATAGATGCCAAAGTACCGACGCATATACACGATATTTTTACGCGCTTGTTTACAGCGTGGGTGAGTGTTGCTTGGGGGCACCAAACACCCGATCTTGATTTTATTGCTCTTACAGAGGAAATAAAAACAATGACAGCCAGCAAGGAGGAAAGTACTCATGAAGCTTAAATATGTACTGATTGCTGGTTTGGTATTGCTTGGTTTTATTATTGTTGCGGGGGTTGCGTCGCTGGAGTGGGAGAAAAAAGAATTCGAAATAGGTTTTCACTCTGACGTGGCTAAAGATAATTTCACCATGGCGCAGCGATTGTTAAACGCAAATGGCATTAAATGGCTTAAAGATAAACACCTTGCTGCACATGCCGATAGCGAACAAATACGCATTGACCCACACACTATTTTAATTGTCGATGAAGCGGTGCTTGCCGATTCGTATCAATTAGATCAGCAGCTCGCTGAATGGGTGGCTGAAGGTGGGCGATTGGTGTATGTATTAAATCGACAGCGCGATGAGTTGGCACTTGATAATACATTGTTTTTTAATCAACTAGGGATCACCGTTTCAGCGAAAGACAGTGCCTTTGACTATGACTTTGCAATGCTTAAAGAAGGGTCTAAAAACAGCACCTTGGCTATAAATGAAGACACCGTGTTAGCGCTTGAACTAAGCCGTGCATTTACGATTGAACATTGCCCAGGTGTCAGCACAAACACAGAACAGGGCGATACTGTTATGTGTGACCTCGCTTTTGGGCAAGGCCGCGTTATTGTAATGCCGTCATTGGCACCATTTACAAACTATCGATTACGCCACCTTGACCATGGCAGCCTCCTACTTTGGCTTAGCAAAGGGGCTGATAAAGTGACGTATGTTCCTTATTTAACATACCCTAATTGGCTGGCAAAAATATGGCACTGGAGCTGGCAGTTTGTTGTGAGCCTTTTATTATTGGTAGTGTTTACAGTGTGGCATATCAGTAGTCGAATTGGTCGAGCCTATGCCCCTGACTTCGAGATTAAAACCAGTTTTAATGCGCATATTCGTGCGGTGGCTAATTTCTACATGCAACACGGACACGAAGCGTATTTATGGACAGCGCTTCGTAAAGACTTTAATGCCAAAGTAGAGATGCGAGTACCCAATTTTAAAATGTTAAGTGATGATAAACAGGCACAAATTATTGCTAATTTAACGCACTTCGACAAACAACAAGTGACTCAGCTGCTTGTAAGTGAATTACCCACATCACGCGAGCAACGATTAGAATATATCAAACGATTTAAACAATTAAGGAATGCATTATGAGCACGGAACTGGAAAATAAACGCATGAGCTTGATAGATGCAGCGGAGGCTGTAAAACAAGTAAAGCAAAACATTTCACGTGTCCTCGTTGGTCAAGATGCCATTGTTGAAGATGTGCTAACCGTTTTATTTGCAGGTGGTCACGTACTGCTTGAAGGTGTGCCAGGGCTTGGCAAAACGTTACTGGTTAGGGCATTGGCAAAAAGCTTAAACGTGGATTTTTCGCGCGTACAGTTTACGCCTGATTTAATGCCATCAGATGTTGTTGGTCATAGCTTATATGATATGAAGTCGGGTGAATTCAATATTAAAAAAGGACCCGCCTTTACCAATATTTTATTGGCAGACGAAATTAACCGTGCACCCGCAAAAACCCAGTCCTCATTACTTGAAGTGATGCAGGAGCAACAAATAACGATTGATGGTGAATCGCTTTCTATCGATTCTCCTTTTATGGTTTTAGCAACACAAAACCCGCTCGATCAAGAAGGGACTTACCCGTTGCCTGAAGCGGAATTAGACCGATTTATGATGAAAGTTGAATTGGGTTTTCCTTCGCATGAAGCGGAAGTGGAGTTGTTAAAACTTAACACCAAAGTGGTGTCGAATGAATCAACGGTTGAGCAACTGCCAGCAGTACTTGATGCCGCGCGTATTAGTGAAATTAAGCAGCTATGTGCAGATAGGCTAGTTGACGAAAAAATTCTTAATTATGCTGTCGATATTGTTCGTAATTCACGAACTTGGCAAGGTGTATTGCACGGCGCAGGTTTACGAGCATCAATAAACCTGATTAAGGCTGCAAAAGTAATCGCATTGATGAATGGGCGCGATTTTGTGATCCCAGATGATGTAAAATCAGTCGCCCCTAATATTTTAAGACACCGTTTGATCTTATCGGCCGATTTAGAGTTAGAAGGGGTGTCGTACGACGAAGTTATCAATGCCATATTAGCCAGTGTTGAAGCACCTCGCTCATGATTCGAATTAAGCTTAGACCTGCCAAACGCCTTGTTTTACTGCTATGTGCAGTTGTGCTGATGGTGCTTGTCTGTGCTATAGCTGAGCTTGGAAGCGTAATAATGACGGCGTTATTATTGGTGCCTGTCGTGATTACATGGATTGACTTAATGGCGTCAAAGTCGCAGCCGCTGTTATCAACAGAATTGTCGACGAGCCAAAATATGGCATTGTATCGTTGGCAGCCAGTTCAGCTTACTATCAATAACACCGCTAAGCAGCCCCAGCTTCTCGATGCTAGCCTGCATTTAAGTCAGGCCATAGAGCTTGCTGAGCCGCAACAGACGGTATTTTTAACAGCGATGCAGCAAGCACAGCTGAGCTTTAATATTCGTGCTCATAAACGCGGTGACGCTGACATAACCGCTATTGAGCTCAGAGTTGGCTCGTCTTTTGGGCTGTGGCAATCTAGCTGGTTAGTCAAGCAAGAGACTCGGTTAAAAGTGTACCCTGATTTTAGTCGTGTAACCTCAAAGCAACACCTTAATGGCGTAACCAATAAGCCAATTAATGGCTTAAAGTTAACCAAAAAGCGGGGTGAAGGTATTGAGTTTCATCAATTAAGGGAATACCGGCAAGGTGATAGTGTTAGGCAAATTGACTGGCAAGCGACCAGTAAACGTCGTAAATTAATTTCTCGTGAATACCAAGAAGAGCAGAATCAGCATGTGATTGTGATGCTTGATGCATCTAAAAAAATGGCGATTGAAGCAAACGAAGGCACTCACTTTGATCATGCATTAAATGCACTTTTATTGCTCGCTCACACCGTTTTAAAACAAGGTGACTGGTTCAGTATGCAAAGTTTCAATCAAGCCTTGCGTTGGTTACCAGATATTAAAGGGGCGCAGAATGTCTCGCGGGTGATGAATCATTTTTATGATTTATACCCCGATAATAGCAGCAGTGACTATTTAGTCGCGGTTAATCAACTTATTGCTAAGCGAACTAAACGCTCTTTAGTGCTCTTGGTGACAACGTTAGATGAGCAGAGTATTGATGAATTGCTCCCAGCCATAAAAATGCTGCAAAAGCACCACCTTGTAGCGCTTATCAATATAAATAACCGTGCAGTGGCTGAGGTACTCGATGAGCCAATCGAGAAGTATGAAGATGCAACTAGTTATTGTGCGGCACTTGCTTTACTTAATGCACACAAAGCCAATATGGCAAAGCTTAAAAAGCAAGGTGTCATCGCTATTGATTGTAAGCCTACGCAACTACTGCCACATGTGTTGAATACGTATTTAAATGTGAAGCACTCAGGTGCTCTCTAGCAGGTAATAAAAAAGGCATTGAATTCAATGCCTTTTTTACGTTTGTAACGATTATTTTTGCTTGTCTATTGCTTCGTTGATTTTATATTGAAAGTAAATCACGTTGAAGAAAAAGGTTAAAATACCATTTAGTTTGACAGGCTCATCACTGCTTTCGTTAATTAACTCAGTTAAAGAAGTACGCAGTGAAAAGATAAGAATGATCGCGACAACAAAAGAAATAAGCGACACAACCCCCCCAAGTTCGGGGCTAACTCCCGCAATCGATAAAATAATATTCACCGCGTATAAACCAACATAGCCGTAAATTAAACCTTGGCTAACTTGATGTTTAGCGAGTGAATTTGCAAGATTTGTGCGATTTACTAGCCAATAAACACTGTAAATGCCCAGTGTAAAAACACTTAAAAAGAACACGCCCCAGGCAGAGAAACGGTCAAAGTTTAAGATTGGTTTATTACCACTGCTGTTTGCATCTGTTAGGGTAGCTTCGGGCGCTTGGTATAGATTGCTGGTTTCATTAGACATAATATATCCTCATATTTTATTGTTTTTTCCTTAGGTGCCACAGGCACGTTCCTATATTATATCCTCGACTTTATTCTGTATATCATTTCACGCATTTTTTAGCGCTTTGCAATTGATAGTAATAGAATATAACCCGTCTTTATAGTGGCTATTACAGCTTCATGGTTTAAACCTGTGCTTAAATTATATACACTGCGCGCTGTTTTTAATGAGGTGCTGTGTGCTGCTAATTCTACTGAGTTGTTTATTTGTATTGGTGATGTATTTAGAGTCGCTTTCGAAGGGAATGCCTGTAAAACGTTGGATGTTTTTAGGGGGCGTACTTGGGCCCATTGCTTGGTGTTTGTTTAATGTGCACTACCGCCGTGCTTTTGTTCGCCATGTTGGCCGTCAGGCATGTGGTTGGCGCCCTTAATTAACGTTTACACTCCTGATTAAACTTGGAGCTGACTTAGTGAGTTGGCTTTTCAAAAATGCCGTAAATTCAGGGTGTGACAATGGTTTTGAGTAATAATAACCTTGCACCGTTTGACACTTTAATTCTTTTAACATCTCTACTTGTTTAGCTTGTTCAACCCCTTCGGCAACAACATGTAACTCTAGGTTGTGTGCGATGGTAACGATTGAGTCAACCATGTTCCGGCCCCGCTCAGTTTGCATATCATCAATAAATGCTTTATCAACTTTAAGCGTGTTTAGTGGAAACTGTTTTAGATAGGCGAGGGATGAATAACCGGTGCCAAAGTCATCCATCGCTAAGTGAATGCCTCTGGCACTTAATGAGCGCATGACTGCAATGGCTTCTTGCGGGTCATCCATTACGGTGCCTTCGGTAATTTCGAGTTCGAGAAAATAAGAGGGCAACTCGTTCTTTTGTAATATTAAATCAATGCGAGTGGTTAAGTCGGGTAAACTAAATTGCTTAGCGGATAAGTTCACCGCAACACGGCCATTAAAGAGGCCTTGATCTATCCAGTTTTTCACATCGCGACAGGCTTTATTTAAGACCACTTCACCAATTTCAATAATTTGCCCTGTTTCTTCGGCAATCGGAATAAAGACGCCCGGGCTTATAATCCCCTTTTTAGGAGTGATAAAGCGGACGAGTGCTTCCATGCCATCGAGTTTACCGGTGTGAATATTCATTTTCGGTTGGTAATAGACTTCGAAATGATCCTCTTTTAATCCGTAGCGCATTAAGTTTTCAATTTGTAAGCGCTTTACCGCCTCACGGTTCATTGTGTCATTAAAGAATAAGTAGCTGTTGCCTTTTTTCTTTGCGTGATACATCGCAGTATCGGCATTTTTTAGCAATAGCTCGGGGGTATTACCGTCTTCTGGAAACAGCACGATTCCGACACTTGAGGTAATTACCAGCTCATGGCCTGCCATATTAAAAGGGGTGGCAATTGCGGCTAAAAATAGTTTAGCCATCCGTGTGATGGTATGAATGTCGTTAGTGCCCGACATAACCAATGCAAATTCATCACCACCCAAACGATAAAACACATCTTTCTCGCGAGTGAGTTTATTTAAACGCATTGCCAGTTTAGCTAGGAGACTGTCACCTAGTTGATGACCTAATGAGTCATTAATTTTTTTAAAGTTGTCTAGGTCAAACACTAAAAGAGCATGGTGATTGTCTTGCTTTGCGAGTTTTTTTAAATTGGTGAAAAATAAGTTTCGGTTAGGCAAGCCGGTCGTCCGGTCTCTGTTTGATAGGTTATGTAATTGAGACTCCGCTTTTTTACGCTCGGTTTGATCAGAATAAACAACCACGTAATTACAAATTTGATTATGCTCATTTTTAATTTCATCAATTGAAATTTCAATGGGTAATAATTGACGTTGAGCATTTTTAAGTTTGACTTCTTGTTGCCAATGTTCGGTGGCTTTTACGGTGGCTTTAATTTCGTCGACATAACTTTGGTCGTAGCCAAGCAGTGCAAAATCTTTCTTTAAATACTGTTCACGGCTGCCGCCAAACAGAGTTAAAAAGCTCGGGTTTAAATCAACAAGCTTAAAGTTTTTGTCGTAGATAGCAATTGCATCAGTCAGCGATTCAACACATTTAGCAAATAGGTTTAAACGGGCTTCTGTTGATTTTAGCTGTGAAATATCCCTGACAGTGCCTGTCATTCGTAAGGGATTTAGGTTGGTATCTTTTTCGATAATTTTTCCACGGTCTAATACCCAGTGCCAGCGATCAAAACTATCTTTAATTCGGTAACTAGCCTCGAAAAATGCAGTGTGTTCTGCAAAATGTCTTTTGAGTGCATTTTCAACGTGTGGTAAATCATGTGGGTGAATAAGGTCTCGATTAGGAGGGAAGCCGTTGGCGTTATTCGTATCTGTGGTGTATTTATCGTTGATACGTATTACTTCGCCCGTTTTTATGTTCCAGTCCCATAGGGTATCACCACTGCCTTCTACGGTACTTTTTAGTCGATGTTCAGAGATTCGCAGCTGATGTCGAGAACGCTTTAGTTTGTAAATGACAAATAGCAAATATGGCAGCAAGAGCATCATAATTGTGCTTGGGATCAGCAACAGTGTACTTTGCTCAAGCTCTATCGGGCTTGCAGAAGCAGAAAAAACATCCGCCATACTCATTATTAAAAAAGTAGAAATCATTTTTATTATTTTTATCATTAATGAAATACCTTAATTCGCACCAGATAATTTAATCTAAGCTCACGAACGAGTCAAAGAGAATGAGAAGAAAGGTTGGCTTTTGCTGGTTTTTTGAGCTTTGGCTCACTTAAAAGTTCGATTCTAGGCCGATTTTCAGAAAAGATCTCAATAATATATTGCTGCATATCCTCAAGACTCAGCGCATCAAGCTCAGCGATCAGTTGTTGCTGCATATTAAACTCAGTATCGCGGTTACCAATTGCCAGCCATAAACGTTGTGAGCGAAGTCGTAAGTTTTTGTCTTTTTCTGCAATATGTGTCACGAGTCCCGCTTTTGTTTGAAGCCATTGCTGCTCATCAACAGTGGGGATCTGTGCGACAAAATTACTAATAAATTGCTGGTGGCGTTTGAGTATCTCATCAGCGTTGTGTTTAGGCGATTGCACATAAAACGCAATGCCAGCGCGTGTGTTGAATGGGGCATACCCAGCACCCACTAAATAGCCAAGCTGCTGTTTTGTTCTTAGCTCGTTAAAGTAGTCTTGATTGATAAGGTGATTAAGCACCATCATTTTAACTTTTTCTGTGGTGTCATCGGTTAATGCTTGGTAATAAAGCACCATTGCGTGGTCGTTGCAATTGAGTGTGATACGTTGGTGTTCTACTTCGGTAACATCGTTTAGTGGCCGTGTTAAATCGATAATAGTGGTACTGCCAGCGAGGTGATCAACGATTTGCTTTTGAAATTTAAGTGCATCGCTGCGCTGCCAATTGCCATGTAAAAATGACTCAACATGCAAGGCTTTAAAAAACTCAGTTCTAAAGCAGTTGAATTGGTGGAAACTGGTATCTTTTAGCGCCTGAGCAAGTGCATTGGGCTCAGGGTTCCACGGCATAATTTGCGCCCCTAAAATACTGAATAGCTCACTGACGGGTTTGTTTTGATTACTGTTACGCCAATGCCTAACAAGCTGTTTTTTATACTCGGCAAAGCGTTTTGCGCAAATATCGACATTAAACAGTGCTTCGAGTAATTCGTTAACTAAGGTGAGCTGACTTGAAGATAAACCGGCGGTGTGCAGTGTAAGCCCACCCTGATGCGAGGTTAAATGATAGCTCAGCCCAGCCAGTTCGGCTGGATAAAACTGCTCTGCCACACTGTCCATAAAAAGGTCTGCAAACAGGCGCGTTAGCGCCATGTGTTTTACGTCTTTAATTGCGTAGTGAGAATCCATCGCTAAATAAAAATGCCCTTTAGCAACGCGGAAAGTCGCGTCTTGCTTAAACCAAAAATCAAACCCTTCTTGTTTCACAAGTAGTTCAGGCGCTTTTTTGGGAGTGTCTAGCGGTAACAGTTCAACCTCTTTGGTTAAATAAGGGTTAGCGCAAGGCAGACACATTTCAGGTAAGGGCGTGTTTATTTCACTTAATGCTTCTAACCAGCATGGCGATATATCTTCGATTTTATAAGGTGTATTGTACCAAGCGGTAGTATGTTCTGGCTCAACATCGGGGTGAATGAGCACCAATCGCATATTATCTGGGGTTAACCATTGCATCGCAATTTCATGGGCGCAACGATTAAAGCCTTCCATTAAATAATCGCCTTGTACGTAATTTTCTTCATCGTAATGCTGCATGTTAATGCTTAAATTACTAACCCAGTCGATGAGGCGTGCTTTTTCTTGGTTATCAAAGGCAATTTGTAACAGGTTCTTTTTATCTTGATAAAGCCTGGGAAGTTTGGCGCAGTTTTGATTAATTAAACAAATATACTCGAATACCATTTCGACAATATCTTCATAGTATTCAATACCTTCATCTGTAAGAGCTACGCTGATATTAAAATCTTTAAAGTTACTGCCATTAATACCGCCACCAGCAGAAAGAGCATTGATCCAACCTTGTTCTTTTAAAATTGAATACAACGAGCCCTTGCCCTCATAGCCAAGCAAGTGAGCAATAAAACTAACCGTTTTATGGCGATAAAAATCATCAATGTTGGGCATAGCAAAACTGATGATGAGCTTTTGCATATGTTTGTGCGGTTCAATGTGTAAAACTTTTCCTAAATCTTGTTTGCGATAAAGGGGAGGCTCGATGATCTCTTTACTCTTTGCTTGCCCTTTAATATCGCTAAAATACTGCTTAACCCAGTCAGTCATCGTGGCAATATCGGCGTTACTGCAAATAACTAAAGTCATCCATTGTGCTTGATAATGACGGTTGAAAAATGCGCGCAGTTCTTCGCTAATACAGCCCTCACGGTCTGCTAATGTGTGTTGATTACCCACCGAAAACTTAGCAAAAGGGTGTGCCGGGTTTACCGTTTCTTTATGCGCTTGATAAATACGGCGTCCGTCGTCTTTAATTTTTAATTTAAATTCAGCGTCAATTGCATTGCGCTCTTTGGTGGTTTCTTTTGGACTGAGTAAGGGGGCAATAAAAAAGCGACTAAATTGCGCGAGTGCATCTGAAAACTGTTGATTATTGATGTCAAAAAAGTAGCAAGAATGCTCGGTGCCAGTCCAGGCGTTCGTGCTGCCACCTGATTGTGAAACAAAGTTAGAAAAGGCACCAGACTCGGGATATAAATCAGTCCCTAAAAAAAGCATATGCTCTAAAAAATGAGCCAGACCTTGTCTATCAAGGGGATCGTCGAAGTGACCCGCATTAACAGCCATAGAAGCCGCTGATTTTGTTGACTCTAGGTCTTGCACTAAAAGCACTTTTAGACCATTGTCCAGTGTTAGGGGCTGGTATGTTCTGTTATCATTGCGGCTGATATTCAAAAAATTCTCCTGAAAGAATGCGTTAATGTCCTAACAACAGATGATAATCTCAGGAACGCTAAAGGCACAGCAACGAAAATCTACCTGAATATCATAAGCGGATGTTTAATCTATCTTGTGATGATATTCTAATATAGCTAACAATCAAGCAAACTGGCTACTGTTTTATATTCTTTAATTGGTTGATTTTTTATGAAAACAATCTTAATCATGCGCCATGGCGAAGCAACGCCTATGCAAGCAGATGATGCAGCAAGACAATTGACGCCAACGGGTCAACAAGAAGCCAGTAGGATGGGGAAGTGGTTAGCATGTCATTATAAACCAGACGCTTTGTTGGTAAGTCCGTACTTACGTGCCCAGCAAACGGCTGAGAATGCAACACACAATATTCCGTTACTCTACAAAGAAATGTGTCGCGACATTACTCCCGACGGTGTACCACAAGTGGCTACTGATTATTTAGAAACGTTAATCGCGATGCATCCACAGTGTAATACTTGGCTAGTCGTCGCTCATATGCCGATCGTGAGTTATTTAGTTGATCAATTGAGCCCTGGTAATATGCCTATTTTTAATACGGGTGCTGTAGCAGTCATTGAATATGATGAAACGAAACAGCGAAGCCACTACTTAAGTATTCACTCGCCAAATAACGTCGAAATATAGCAGTATGTCTGTTAAATTACTGTCACTGTTAACTATTTAATACATACTATGACAATTGAACGATTACAAACAGGTGCGCGAATGAGTCGCATCGTTAAGCATAACGGCACGGTGTACTTATGTGGGCAGGTGTGCGCTGATGCAGAAAAAGGCATTGCTGAACAAACGCAAACTATGCTCGATAAAGTTGAAACTCTGCTAATTGAAGCCGGTAGCAGCAAAGAGCATATGTTAAGCGCCACCCTCTATCTTAAAAGCATGGAATACTTTGCCGATATGAATGCAGTGTGGGATGCATGGGTACCTGAAGGCCATGCCCCCGCGCGTGCCTGTGTTGAAGCTAAAATGGCGCGTGACGCGCTACTTGTTGAGATTTCAGTTGTTGCAGCCGTTAAGTAACGAGCAACGAATTAACAAGATGATTGCTGATTTTAACCAGCAGTCATCTCGTCAAATTAGTACTTTGCCTGCTTGGCATTTTTGCGATAATGAGGTGGATGCCAATGAATGCGCTGACCTTGTTCTGCAAGGAGTCAAGCGAGCGACCACCTCATCACTGTATTGGTTTGAAGCTAATAACGAGGCGCTCCCTCGGGTTGGTGACTTGGCTATTTTTACGAACTGGCAAGGGCGGCCGCTTGGCATTATTGAAACCACCTCTGTTGTTATCACCCCTTATAATCAAATTACCGAAGCGTATGCCGCGTTAGAAGGCGAGGGCGATAAAAGTCTTCGTTATTGGCAACAAGTGCATTGGCCATACTACCAGCGAGAATTACACGGCACAGCTTATTCACGTCATCCTGAGATGCCCTTAGTGTGCGAGCAATTTCAGTTAGTTTTTAAGGAGTCATCATGAGTTCAAATCCCGTTGTGCTTATTACTGGTGGTGGGCGTGGTATTGGCGCAGCAACAGCTAAACTATTTGCCAAGCATGGCTATGATGTGTGCATTAACTACAAATCAGACCAACAAAGCGCCGTGCAAGTTGCCAAAGAAATCGAAAAGCAAGGGGTTAAAGCGCATACCTTTCAGGCAGATGTGGCTGATGAGCAACAAGTAATGGCTATGTTTGCTGCACTTGATAGCACGGTGTCACGCTTAGATATACTGGTTAACAATGCTGCGATGATGAAGCCACAAATGTCACTTTTAGAAATGGACGCGGCGCGTATTAATGCTATTTTGAGCTGTAATGTGACAGGGGCATTTTTATGTGCGCGAGAAGCTATAAAGCGAATGCACAAAGGCAGTATTGTTAATGTGTCATCGGGGGCTTCACGGACAGGTTCAGCGAATGAGTATTTAGATTATGCTGCCTCAAAAGGCGCACTTGATACCTTTACCATAGGCCTTGCAAAAGAAGTCGCCAGTATGGGAATTCGTGTTAATGCTGTAAGGCCCGGCTTAATTTACACTGACATGCACCGTGATGGTGGTGAAGCTAATCGCGTAGACCGCTTAAAAAGTAAATTACCACTCGGGCGAGGCGGTGAGGCTGATGAGGTCGCCAAAGCTATTTATTTTTTGGCCTCAGAGCATGCATCGTTTACCACAGGCAGTTTTGTGGATGTATCTGGTGGGCTGTAAGACTTAAAGTAAAATGCTTAACCAAACAGTAAAACTTATAACGCTCAGTGTGGTTGATATGACGACAGCACTTGCGAGCGTTGCTTGATGTTGTTTTATTTGGTTAGCTATTAAATACGCATTCACTCCTAATGGCGACGCACTGAGCAATACCAGTACTGTCATCAAAGAGTGTTCAAGGTTGAAAACCTGAGTTGCAAAAAAGTACACACTACATGGTAAGACTACGAGCTTAATGATGGTTGCGATAAGGGATGCTTGCCAGTTATCTGCCACCTTATAAAACGCTAAATTTGCGCCTAACACAAACAGTGCGCAGGCAATAGCTGGCTTGGCAAGTAAGCTCAAACCATTCGCCAAATCGTGATAAAGCGTTACACCCAATAAGTTAATCGCAAGGCCACTGCTTATACTTAGAACCACAGGATTCAGTAACATATTTTTCGCGAAGGCTCGCCATGAAAAGGTTTGCTGCGATTTTGCACTCAATAGAAAAGTCAGTGTAAACAGTAAAGCGCTGTGAAAGGTAATGATCATAAACACAATCCCAACCATTTGCTGCCCAAGTGCGGCGATAATAATTGGTAGCCCGACTAGTACGGTATTAGAGTAGCTACTACCCAGCGCAAACACGGCATGGCGAGATGCGGCTGATTGCTTATAAATTACATAGCGATCAAGCAAATACCCGAGTGCGTAGATTGCTAATACAGGAATATAAAAGCTTAAAAATCCAGCAATACTAACGCTACTATGTAAATCTGCTTGCGCCATATTGACAAATAGAAATGCCGGAACGCTAATATAAAAAGTAAATTTACTGAGGCCTGCGATGTGTTCTTTCGATAAAAATCGGCTACGACTACTAATGTAGCCACTTAGCACGATAAAAATCAGTGGAAAGATGATCGAAAAAATATGCACTTGTGGCCTTATTAAAAGTGACGTTAACGTCGGAATTCGTCACTTTGTGGAAGGTTAATTAAAATAAGTACTGCGCCTTTACCGCCAAATTCAAGCGGGGCTTGGTGCATAGCAATAACATCGGGATGTTGCACTAAATACTGCGGTACTTTGTGTTTTAAAATACGCTCACCAATCCCATGCACGATACACGCGCAGTAGTAATGTTGTTTTTTACATTCGTGAATCAGTCCTGCAAGCTCATCTTTGGCAAGTTCTTTATTTAATCCATGTAAATCAAGGGTTAGCTCAGGTACGTAGTCACCACGACGCAGTTGTTTTGCCAAGTAGGAATCATGTCCTGGTTTGACATAGCTTACAGTGCCGTGCGTATCAATATCTGGCACATATTCGTCTGAAAAGAAAAATTCTGACTGATGTTGCTTTTTTTGCTGGGAAAATTGCTTCGCTTGTGACACTTTAGGCTTGTTAGTAAATCGGATAGTGTCTTGTTTAAATGCTTTGGCACCACTGATACTCTGACGAAATAAGTCTATATCGTCAGTGCTGATGTGATTGTTGTCGTGGGGATCTTTTTTCATGGCGGCAGTCTAAACAAAAAAACGCTAAAAATCGAGTAAAAAGCAATTGAAAAGACGGTACAATACGCGTCAGAACAGACTTTGAAAGTTAAGGAACATACATGAACCATTTCCAAATAGAAGACGCAATTTTAGACGAGGCAATTGCTGAACTTTCAACGTTGCACGATTGGTTACGTTGGACAACCAGTCAATTCGCGAGCAGTGGTATTTTCTTTGGCCACGGCACAGATAACGCATGGGATGAAGCGGTCAGCTTATTGCTACCAGCACTAAGTTTACCTGTTGATGCACCTAAAGAGCTAATGCATGCGCGTTTAACGAGCACTGAAAAAAATCGTTTAGCAGCATTAATCGCTGAACGTATTAACGATTGCACGCCAGTGCCTTATTTAACAAATATTGCCTGGTTTGCCGGCATGCCATTTTATGTTGATGAGCGTGTATTGATTCCGCGTTCACCTTTTGCTGAGCTAATTAACAACCGGTTTGCTCCTTGGCTTGAAGAGCCTGAGTCGGTAACCCGCATTCTTGATTTATGCACAGGCTCTGCATGTATCGCCATTGCGCTTGCACAAGCTTTTGAAGACGCGCAAGTTGATGCCGTCGATATTTCGTATGAAGCCTTAGAAGTTGCTGATATTAATATTAGTGATTACATGCTTAATGAGCGTGTATTACCTATTCAGTCAGACGTATTTAGCGGTGTGCCAGGACAAAAATATGACCTGATCGTTGCTAACCCGCCTTATGTTGATGCTGAAGACATGGCCGACTTACCGCGCGAATTCCACCATGAGCCAGAGCTTGGTTTAGCATCGGGCCATGATGGACTTGACGTCACTCGTACCATTTTAGCTGAAGCAGCAGAGCATCTAACTGATAACGGTTTGTTATTTGTCGAAGTTGGTAACTCTATGGTACATATGGATGCACTGTACCCAGGCGCGCCGTTTGAATGGATTGAATTCGAACAAGGTGGCTTAGGCGTATTTGTGATAAGCAAACAACAGCTTGTTAATTATTTCGCCGATTAATAGCGAATTTAAAAGCCGAGCCTTAGGGCTCGGTCTCAGTAGCCAGGAATGAGGAAAGTTAATGGCAGGTAATAGCATAGGGCAGTTATTTAAGGTGTCCACCTTTGGTGAGAGCCACGGCGTTGCATTAGGCGGCGTTGTTGATGGCACACCAGCAGGCCTTGAAATTAGTGAGGCCGATTTACAAATTGACTTAGATCGTCGTAAACCAGGGCAAAGTCGTTATACAACACAGCGCCGTGAAAGTGACGAAGTCAAAATTCTTTCAGGTGTATTTGAAGGTAAAACCACAGGCACAAGTATTGGTTTACTGATTGAAAACACCGATCAACGTTCAAAAGACTACGGTAAAATCGCTGACGTATTTCGCCCAGGTCATGGTGATTACACCTACTGGCATAAATACGGTATCCGCGATTATCGTGGCGGTGGTCGCTCATCAGCTCGAGAAACCGCGATTCGTGTGGCGGCAGGAGCGATTGCTAAAAAATATTTAAAGCAATTTCATGGTATTGAAGTACGTGCATGTTTAAGTCAGCTTGGGCCTATTAAAGCCGAAAACTATAACTGGGATGAAGTAGAAAACAATGCGTTTTTCTTCCCCGATACCAGTAAATTAGACGCGCTTGATGAGTACATGCGTGAGCTTAAAAAACAGGGGGATTCGGTAGGCGCTAAAGTGAAAGTAGTCGCTAAGAATGTGCCTGTTGGCTTAGGTGAGCCAGTATTTGATCGTCTTGATGCTGAGCTTGCGCACTCACTAATGAGCATCAACGCGGTAAAAGGAGTTGAGATTGGTGATGGCTTTGATGTCGTTGAGCAAAAAGGCTCAGAGCACCGTGATGAGCTGACCCCAGATGGTTTTACATCAAATCACGCGGGGGGAGTGCTTGCGGGTATCTCGACAGGACAAGATATTATTGCGTCTATCGCGCTTAAACCAACGTCAAGTATTACGATTCCGGGTAACAGTATAAATACTAGCAACGAAGCCGTTGAAATGATCACCAAAGGTCGTCACGACCCGTGTGTGGGTATTCGTGCAATCCCCATCGCTGAGGCGATGATGGCGATTACCTTAATGGACCATTTATTACGCCAGCGTGGCCAAAACCCCCATGTTAGCCACGAGCACGGGCCAATCAAAGGCTCAATCTAAAAGTATCTATTTAGAAAAAGTAATGAGCGCGATAGCTTTCAAGCCATCGCGCTTTTTTGTGTTTTAATTTAAAATTTTAACAGAGGCAATAAGCTGTTTTTTTGATCAGTCCATTCTGCAAGTTGATAATTCCCGTAGTGCTTTATAGGCGATAAGTCACTAATAGAAACATCATTTAAAAAAGTGTGATTACTGGTTAATACCACCCAGTCAGAGCCCAGAGATTTTAAGCCACGCCCTTGATAGCTGTACTTTATTAACGTTTTATCAAAATGCTGGCTGTGGGCTTGTAATACGGGCAATAAATCGATGTGGTTATTGGAAATATGCACGATCAGCACGCCATTTTCATTGAGTCTTTGCCAATAGAGCGACATAGCTTCTCGAGTGAGTAAGTGCGCGGGAATAACATCACTTGAAAAAGCATCAATGATTAACACATCAAATGTTTCTTGATGATTTTTTTGAAGCGCAATTCGACCATCACCTATGGTTACTCTCACATTGGCTTTACTGCTATTTAAATAAGAAAAATAATTCTTTGCCATGTCATGCACTGCAGGATTGAGTTCAAAAAAATGGAGGCGGTCACCTTGACCCACAAACTTTGCAAGTACACCAGCTCCTAAACCAATGACACCTATGTTTAATGCGCCCTGTTGTTTTAAAATCGTGAGAGATTTAGCAACACCCGTATGTTGATGATAATAACTTTGACCAAGGAATTGATTATTATCAAGTGGCTCTGCGCCATGGATGGTTGTGCCATCTATTAAGCGCCTTTCTTTTATTGTATTGGTATGAATATCTTTTACTGTGAGGTAACCGTAAAAATTGCGGCTCGTAGCAACATTATACTGATTAAAGTTTACGGCTAAGAAACAATAGCATGAGAGCCATACAACAGCGGTTGCAACGAGGGTGTACTTAATGTGTTTATTACCTGTTTGGGTTTTAAATTGGCAATAGCAAATAAAGCTAAAAATAACAGCTAACCCCAGTAGATACTCATCAAGTTGTACGAAAAGTAAAGGAGCAATCATGGTACTGCTAAGTGAACCTAGCACACCTCCTAGGGCAATATAAAAGTAAAAAGTGGTTAATTGAGCGTTATCAGGGGCTGTACTTCTTAGTTCACCATGACACACCATGCAGGCGGTTAATAAGATAGCGCAATACATAATGAGTTGAGCTAGTGCGCTAAATTGGCTGCCAAAATAAAACATTAACAGTCCAGCAAACACTGCAAATACAAACGTATACGCCCACACATAACGCTGATAATTTACTTTATTGGCAAACGTATAACTAAAAGTGAGTAGGTAAATCACCAGTGGCAAGGACCAAAGTAATGGCATTGGTGGAATATTAGTACTGATCATATGTGTTGTTGACACTAACATCGCGGTACTTAAGGCACTCAAAATAATCCAGATTGATTTTCCTTGTGATAGCTTTGCACTATTCGCTAACTGAGGTTTTCGGGCTACTTTAAGGTCTTTTTTTAGCAAAAACGCCATTATTAATAGTAATAAGGCACAGTAGCAGAGTAGCCCAAAAAGCCAATATGACTTTTGCTGCTCTAGCGAAAACAGTAATTCAAATATAAATGGGTAACTCATTAACGCCATTAAAGAGCCTAGGTTTGAAATAGAATACCAATGGTACGGAACATGTCTTGCAAAGACTTGGATATACCAACGCTGTAAAAGCACACTGGTTGCGCTAAGTAGCATAAAAATAGGGCCTATTTCTCGCAATAAATGCACAAATACAGCGAGAGTTGGAGGCCAATCAGTGAAGTGAAAAATTTCGTTTTGTAAGTAAATAACCAGTGTTGCAATGATAACCAATAACAGGTGAGTAACTACTTGTAATGTAATCGTGTACCGACTGATATAGTGTGCATAAAAATAACCAAGCAATAGCATTGTTTGATAAAACACTAAGCTGGCTGACCAGACAGAGGCACCTCCACCAAAGTGAGGTAAAAGTTGCTTTGAGAGCAGAGGCTGAATTTGAAAAAGTAAAAAAGCACTGATGAAAATAGTGGCGATTGATAAAAGTTTATACATTGTTTTTGTTACCTATTGAAAGATGAAAAAACAATCTACGAGTTTGAGTAAAGCCACAATGGAGTAATGCTTGAGTTTCTCTTAAGAAAACCTTAACCTTTGATTCGTCAATATTTATTGGAGCAGTAAGTGGCGAGTTATCGAATCGGTAAATTTGTGATTGATGAAAGCAGATGTTTAATTTCATCGCAAGAATATGAGCAAGTTGTCGAGCCCAAAGTCATGGATGTATTACATACCCTTTATATTCATCAGGGGAAGGTCGTAAGCCAAGAAATGATCTTCGCTGCGGTTTGGCCTAATTCAATATTTAATCCAAGCTCAGTACAGCGTTGTATTGCGTTATTACGAAAAGCCTTAAAAGAAGATGCCAAGAACCCTCAATTTATAATTACTCATCCAAAACGGGGTTATAGCTTGGAGCAGGTTGAATTGAGCCAATCAACTAAAGCAACTAAAGCAAAAACGCAATGGTTGCCGTTGCTACTCGTGGTACTCGTTTTTACAGGCGTTGTAGTTTGGCAAATGATTGCTGATAAGCAAGCGCATCCAAGTTTTAGTCAATTAATGCCACTGACGTCAAGCGAACTGAATGAATCTAATTTATCTTTATCGCATAATGGTAACCACTTAGCCTTTGTTCGAGGTGATAAAGGCAACCAACATATCTGGTTAAAGGAATTAGCCACAGGTCGAGAAGCTAGGCTCACGAAGTTTGCTGCAAGTTATTTTGCCTTAGGGTGGTCTTCACAAGACAATGCGTTGGCGTTTGTCGAAGCGAGTGAGCATAATCAGTCACTCCAAACTTTATCGCTTGATTTATCGTCATTTGTGGCACGTGAGAAAACGACTGTCAATCGCTTTACCGAGACGACACTGACGAGCCATCATATTTATTGGGGAGCTGGAGAAGTACTCTATTTTATCGAGAAAAATAAACAAAGTAATGACACCCAACTGGTTTCACTGGATATAAACAGTAAACAAAAAAAGCGATTACTAGCGGCTTCTGAGCAAGATTGGTTACTTGTTCATGCGTTATCAAATGATGGTAGTAAAGTCGCGTTAGGTTTTGAAGCAGGACAAAATAAATACCGTATCGATGTGCTTGAGCTTGCTAGTAATACAGTGAAAACCATTGCAGTAATAGAAAACGGTATTCAAGGTTTGAGTTGGCATCCAAACAATCAAGCGTTATTAATAAGCCAACGTAACCAACTTATAAGTTTAGATCTTGAAGGTGAGCTGCAGCTTATTCCGTTTAATAATTATCAAATAATTCGCGATGCCCAGTACACTTCATCTGCTGAGTCAATTTTAATGGAATTAGTGAATGTGGATGTTGATATTGTCAGTCAAACACGAACAGATCCAAATACACTTACAAAGCGGGTGGATACTTCCTCGGTTGACTTTCTGCCAGTGTTTTCACCGGATTCAACAAAATTTGTATTTGAGTCACATCGCTTTGGACTAAAACAATTATTTTTGTATGAAAATGAAAAACAGAAATTAGTCTTCGCAAATCCAGATAACGAAGAGCTGTTTGGTACTGTATGGCATAAAAATGGTCAGCAAGTATTCACTGCAAGCAAAGATACCTTATATAAAATTGATATTGTCAGTGGGACCTATGAAGCTATTCCACATCCTCATCACTCATTTTATTTACGCGAAATGTATCATAATGAAGAATCCATTTTAGTCTCTTACCGCGCAAAAGATGGGGTTACATTTCACCCAGCTAAATTTGATTTAAATGATCTATCGCTGACGCCATTTTCTGGTTCTGGTAAACGCTTGAGTTGCTACGGTATGGACTTAGATGATAAAGACCAGATTTATTTTTCAAATAGTAATGAAGTTTTTCGCGTAAATTCTGACGGTGATATTGAGTTAATATGGCAGTCTCAACAAGATGAAATTATTGGAATTGCAGTTGAAAAGCAGCAATTAGCTATCACCTTAGAACAGCCGCATAGTATCAAATATCAAACGATTGATTTAGTTTCATCTGATAGCGAAAGTTGGCAATTAACAGCCCCAAAACAGCATATGCTGATTAATGCGTCACACGATTTGAATGAGTTTTTATACTTAACCGACCCTAAACGTACGCGCAAATTAGTCAAACTACTTTAATATGTTCTATCAGAGACTTAAGTTGCTCAAGGCTGACGGGGTTATGAGCATGATTACCATGCAAAAGCACTATATCAATCACTGGTAAGAGGGGGAGTGTTTCATCGGTAATTTCTTCTACGCTCTTTTGCATACTAATGCGTGCCATGCTCCCTATTGCGAGATTTTGCTCAATTAAACCATGTAAAGCCCCCACAGAGCCGCAGCAGGCGATAATATTAAAGTGTCGCTCTGCTTTCAGTAGACCTTCGATGCTGGCTTGGTGAAATTTACAGTCGCGTTGAAATAAGGCCAGTGGCAAGGGGGTTGCAGGGTTTAATTTAAAAGACGGACTTTTCACCCACACTCCTTGGCTTGATTGTATTAGGTAACCTTCCTCTGAGTTTGGTGAACGGGTCGCAATCACTAAATCAAGTTGACCTTGGTCAAGCTTAGCCCTTAATTCACTGCTAGGTGCGCAGCTAATTTGTATATCCAGCGCAGTATTTAACATGCGCAGTGAATTCACGAGTCGCGGTAAAATTGAATGGGCGTAATCATCAGGGCAGCCAATACGAATTCGACGGTTTCCAGTGCCTGCTTGAAGTTGCTTAAAGGCCTCATCGTGAAGATTGATTAACTGCTTTGCATAACTTGCTAATTGATGACCTTGTTGGGTAAGCACTAACTGTCGTCCTTGCTTCTCAAATAAAGAACTCCCTGTGTCTTGTTCTAGTTTTTTCATCTGCATACTTACCGCAGATTGGGTTCGGCAAATCTGTGCGGCTGCGCGGGTAAAACTGCCCGTGTCTACAAAAGCACAAAAAGTTCGTAAGGCATCAATATCCATGATGTATCAGTTTCTCTTATGGGTTGTATAAAAACAATTGGCGAGTAATTCGCCTTTTGCTGCTCTATAGTGGGTTTATACCATTTTGCAAAAATACTTAATCATTTAGAGTGATTAAACCAGTCGCTACCTGCGTTAAAAATTTCTGATTTAGAACAACTAAATAACTAAATTTTTGCCTTGTTATCAACGCGGTTTTATTGCCTCAAAATAGACCACTTAATTAAGCAGAATGGTATTAATCTAATCGTTAAGGGATGAAAAATGCAATTATTTATTGGTAATAAAAATTATTCGAGTTGGTCATTAAGAGCGTGGTATTTATTAAGTAAATTCAATATATCATTTACTGAGCAGCAACTTGTTTTAGATACTCCAGACTTTTATGACAGATTAAAAACGAAATTTCCTGTACAAAAAGTCCCTGCATTAATCGACGGTGATTTAGCTGTGTGGGATTCACTCGCGATTTGTGAATACATCAACGATGCTTATCTAAATGGCAGAGCATGGCCTGAAAACTTAAATAAAAGAGCTCACGCAAGAAGTGTGGCTGCAGAAATGCATAGTGGCTTTCTCGCACTCAGAAATGAAATGCCCATGAATATTCGAGCTAAAAGACATGTTGAGCTGTCAGAACACGCAAAGAAAGACATTGCGCGCATTGATGAGATATTTTCGATGCGACCACAATCGTCGTCCAATACATGGCTGTATGGTGAGTTTTCAATTGTTGATGCGATGTTTGCGCCCGTGGTACTGCGCTTTAAAACTTACCAAGTTACATTATCAAGCCCTGCACAAGCTTATTGTGACCAGGTACTATCGTGTCCTGTTTTGAATAATTGGATTGCACACGCACTGCAAGAAACAGATATTGTTACACGTGATGAGGCAGGAGAGAATATTATTTAATCACCGCGCACAAAGCGATAACTTTATGCTTTGTGCCTTTTTCGCAACTTTGTGTTGGTGCATGTGTGTAATTTATATACAAAAGAACGAGTTTAATTGTAAGCTCTTCACTCTATAATGGAACGGTTGCTCTTTATTTAAACACCTCATTACTCGCCTTTTTCCGTTCCTGCGTAGGTATATAATTATGAGCACATTCGGTGCAAAGTTATTAAATCAAGATATGTCAATTGCACGCTACTTTTGTCGGTTCAACTCTATGCAAGTTGAGCAAGCATTTACTCAAAGTAAGCTTGAGCAAGATAAAAAAACTGCACAGTTTCTTGCCTGTATCACCGCCATTATGATTATGCTGGTGACCTATTCCGATAAAATGATAATTCAACCCAACTTTTGGCCCGGTATTGCATTATTTAGCCGGACTATTTCTGTTGCAGTTTGTGTGATCACTGCTCTTGGGGTGTGCTATATCCGGACACCACAGCAATTATCGCAGGCGGTGGCTGCGTTTATGACATTCTTATTTTTTAGTATGCAATTTATGGTGTTCACCTTTGAGCGCCATTATGTCCTGCATATGTTTTTTGATGTGATTATTTTGATCACTATGTATTTCTCTACTTTATTGTCATTAAAGAATGCCACCTTAATCGGTGTGTCTTACAGTGCATTTGCAATTACCGTTATTTATTTTAATAAAGATGTAAGTAGCCATACTTTTTATATGGTTGGGTTGGCACATGTATCCGCTAATTTTGCAGGGGTCGTTATGTCGGCTCATGAGCATTTAATCCGTCGGCAGCTTTTTGTTCGTAACACTCAGCTAAGTCAACTTGCAGATGAAATGAAAAGACAGGCATTTAAAGATGCACTCACACAGCTGCCTAACCGGCGTGCGTTTGATAACAATTATGAGGGATATCAAAAATTAATTAAGCAGCAAAATAAAACGAAACATGTGTGTGTCGTTTTAGCTGATATTGATTACTTTAAACGCGTAAACGATACCCATGGACATGAAATGGGGGATACCGTGCTTAAGCACTTTTCGACTTTTTTAACGAACTCTCTGCGCAGTGCTGATGATGTCTATCGATTTGGTGGTGAAGAGTTTGTCATTGTACTGCCGCTTTGTTCATTAAAAGATGCCACTGCGCTTATAAACGGCATGATAGCAAGGTTAAATGCCGAGGAGTTTAAATTAGGTAGTTGCTCTTTATCGATACAAGCAAGTTTTGGTATGACCATCATGCGTGAGGAGCAGCAAAAATCAGTGATATCACGAGCTGATTTGGCTTTGTATCAAGCTAAGGAAGGCGGAAGAAATCAATTGGTTATTAAAATTTAATCGATACCAAGGTGCGTTTAATTTAGTCAATAAATTGTAATTATCCAAAGATACTTGTATATATTATCTGTACTTCTTTTTTCTTATATTCATTCAATAAAGAGAGCATGCAAGGAGATGCATAATGCTATCACGCCATAAAAAAGGCTATAAAATATCAATTAGAGCGAGTGTTCTCTTAGTCTTTGCGCTTGCCAGTCTTTTGACGGGAATTGTGGCGATTAGCTTGCATTATTACTTCAGTGAAAAGTTAGTATTGCACACCAAAGCTCAGCAATTTAAGCAAACAAGCCAGCAGATTGCTGATCATATCACACGTATAAATCAGCGTGCAGATAACACCCTCAGCGTGATGGTTCATGACACACGCCTATTTTCACAAAGCCAAGGTAACTATGAGATTTTTCGAAATGTACTCATAGAGGTACTGAGGCGCCACACAGATTTTTATTCACTTATTTTAGGGCGTTCGAATGGTGATTTTCTCCAAGTTATTAATCTAAAAGGGTATGCAAATTTACCCGCCAGCTTGAATATAAAAGCTGAGTATAAATGGCTGGTCATTAAAGTATCGGGGGAAGGTGAAGAGCGTCGTAAGTCGATGTTATTTTTAGACTCACAACTGACAGTCCGTAAAGCAGAAGAGCAACAAACCGATTTTGATCCACGAACGCGAATATGGTTTCAAGATGCAGAAAGTGGGGTTGTTACCAAATCTGAACCGTACATGTTTAATGTTTACCACGTACCGGGTTATACCTATTCGATTAAGTCAGATGATACCGGCGATGTGCTTGCGGTGGATATAGCAAGTTCGAGTTTAAGTGCGTATTTAACTGAGCAACAGACTAAAATGCAGTTTTTGGTTTCCGCCGAAATGTATGTCTATCAGGGTAGTGGTGACATTATTGCCAGCAGTAGAACGCAAAGCCATCAGCATACCTTTGATGATTTATCAGCGCTTATTAAGCTTGATGACCAAAAAACAGGCCTTGCAAATAAGCGTCATCAGTTTGGCAAAATGCAGGATGTACATGAAAATGGGATAGAAAAATACATGTTTGTCGTGCCCTTACCATTAAGCGGTGACATGCAAGCTGACAATGAAGATTTCTTCACCGTATTGGTAGCAAAAGAAGATGTACTTGCGGTCATTCGTGAGAAAATTCGGATTTCTATTTTAATAACGAGTTTATGTTTATTACTGCTACTGCCAATATCGTGGTTTTTTGCATCATCAATTGTGAATCCAATTTTAAAGCTTGTTGGTGAGAACAAAAAAATTCAGCAGCGCGAGTATAAAAATGTGTCGACTCTGTCAAGTAGCATTCTCGAAATTCATTATTTAGCCAATTCAATGGTTGATATGAGCCGTTCTATAGAGAAACACGAAAACTCACAAAAAGCACTCATGGAATCGTTTGTTGAACTTATAGCCCAAGCGATTGATGATAAATCACCTTATACAGCAGGGCATTGTGAGCGTGTTCCTGAGCTTGGCATTTGGCTTGCAAATGCTGCATCTGATTCAACAGATCCCGCCTTTGCAGAGTTTGCATTTAAAAACGAAGATGAAAAACGTGAGTTTAGACTGGCAGCGTGGTTACATGACTGTGGTAAAATTACCACGCCAGAACACATTGTAGACAAAGGCACCAAACTAGAAACCATTTATAATCGTATTCATGAAATCCGTACACGTTTTGAAGTGTTACTGCGCGACGCTAAAATAAACTACTACGAAAAGCTGCTTGAAAACCCAACACACAGGGAGACACTGCAACAGCAGTTAGACGCTGAAACAGACAAATTACATGCTGACTTTGCTTTCATTGCTACTTGCAATGTGGGAAGTGAGTTTATGGATGATGAGCAACTTGCACGCTTAAAAGACGTTGCGTGTATTAAGTGGCATCGGCATTTCGATGCAACGCTTGGTTTATCGCCTCTAGAAGAAATACGCTTTGCAGATTTAAAGGGGCAATCTTTACCTGTTGAAGAAACGCTGTTAAGTGATAAACCCAGTGACCTAATTACGCACCACAAGGCTGTGGAATACGATGCTAATTTAGGTATAAAAATGTCGGTTCCTGAATACAAGTATAATTTAGGTGAGTTATATAACTTACAAATTAGAAGTGGAACACTTACCGCAGAAGACCGATTTAAAATTAATGAACACGTTATCAGCACGATTCGTATGCTTAATAATGTGCCATTCCCCGAAGAGCTAGCCCGTGTGCCGCGCTATGCATCGACCCACCACGAAACCTTAAAAGGCACGGGGTATCCGCGTAAATTATCAGCGGATGACTTATCGATACCTGAACGAGTGTTAGTACTTGCTGATATTTTTGAAGCACTCACTGCAGCAGATAGGCCATATAAAAAGGCCAAACCATTGAGTGTTGCTATTGATATTTTAGCTAAAATGGTCGATGACGATCATATTGATCGTGACGTATTTAAACTGTTTTTAAGTTCAGGTATTTACCTTGAATACGCAAAACGCTACTTGAGCCCTGAACAAATAGATAACGTCGATATCGCAAAATACCTCTAACCGAGAGGGGTTGTTTTTACTTTAGGCTGAAAAGTCCGTACAATTCGCCTCGTTTTTGGTGCGTTGTTGTAACGCTTTAACGAGATGAATGTAAGCCAGTATGCATCAGATTGCCGATTTAATTGCTATTTTTGACAGCACTTTTTATCAAAGCCATAACTCGCGCTTAATTAAAGGTGCTGACGAGCCTATTTACCTGCCTGCAGATGAGCAAACGACTTATCATCAAATTGTCTTTGCGCATGGTTTTTACGCCAGTGCACTCCACGAAATTGCCCATTGGCTGGTGGCAGGTGAAAAACGCCGCTTACTGGAAGATTATGGCTATTGGTATTGTCCTGATGGTCGTGATAAACATCAGCAAGCTGAGTTTGAAGCGGTAGAAGTTAAACCCCAAGCAATAGAATGGGCGCTTAGCGCTGCGGCAGGCTTTGACTTTAATGTTTCGGTCGATAATTTAAATGGCGAACAAACGTGTCGTTTTGCTTTTCAGCAGCGTGTTCACCAGCACCTATTAAGTTTACTAGCGTCTGGTTTTAATCAACGAACTTACGCACTACTAAAAGCACTCAGTGATTTTTATAAGACCCCTTGGCCACTGACAAGTGCACAATTTGTATGGCAACATCCAGGAGAGTTATCTGATGCAGTTTAAGTTAGGTTTAATTGTAAACCCTGTTGCAGGGCTTGGTGGCAGTGTAGCTCTTAAAGGCAGTGATGGTGCTGATACAGCAGCGAAAGCCATGGCACTCGGCGCAGAACCCAAAGCAAATTTACGCACCCGTGCAGCACTTGAAGTATTACTTGCGTATCAAGACTCGCTCATTATATACACCGTTAATGGTGAAATGGGGGAGCGAACTGCCACCCAACTAGGCTTTAATACCCAGATTATTTATCACAGTGGCGACGTTACGACGCCGGATGACACCGAGCAAGCTGCAAAGTGTCTCGTAGAACAAGGCGTAGACCTTATTTTATTTGCAGGCGGTGACGGAACAGCCCGAAATATTTGTCATGCTGTTGGCGACACTACACCTGTGTTGGGCATTCCCGCAGGCTGTAAAATTCATTCAGGTGTGTATGCTATTACCCCAAAAGCTGCGGGCCGAGTGGTTGAAATGCTTGTAAAAGGTGAGTTGGTGAGCTTAGGCGATGCAGACGTGATGGATATCGACGAAGCCGCATTTCGCGAAGGCACCGTAAAAGCAAAGCGGTATGGTGAAATGCAAGTGCCGAGCGAAGTACGTTACGTGCAAGCGGTTAAAAATGGGGGTAAAGAAACCGACGAGTTAGTGCTTGCTGATATTGCTGCTTATGTGGTGTCTGACATGGATGAAGAGACTTTATACGTCATGGGCAGTGGCTCAACAGTTGCTGCCATTATGGAAGAAATGGGCCTAGAGAATACCTTACTCGGTGTTGATTTAGTGGCAGACCAAGCGCTGATTGCTCAGGATTTAACTGCACAGCAATTACTGGAGCTAACACACGGTAAACCGACTAAATTAGTGATCACCCTGATCGGTGGTCAGGGCCATATTTTTGGTCGTGGAAATCAACAGCTCAGTCCAGCACTTATTCGTGCTATCGGCCGCGATAATATTATTGTGGTCGCAACCAAAACAAAATTACAGGCCTTGAATGGCCGCCCATTGATTGCCGATACTGGCGACAGTGAGTTAGACGATGAATTAAGTGGTTATATTAGAGTAACCACAGGTTTTAATGACCATATAATGTATGCAGTAGGTCATCAAGATGGGCTGCACCCAGAGGAGAGATAACCATGAGTTTAGTAAATTATATTGATGCAGCGCAGCAATATTTTGATGATTTAGTTGATAAAGCAACCGATGATGAGTTATTTGCTGGTGGCTATTTACGAGGCCATTTTGATTTGGCTGTAGGGTATGCGCAAGTTGAAGAATTAAACTTATCAACCGACGAGCTTAATAACCAAGTCGAGTCGAGCCTGGTTAAAGCATACCGTAATGGTGAGCTTAACGAAGATGATAAAGCATTAGTGGTTCGTTTATGGGATGAAGTAAAAGCATTAGCCTAATCGGTGTTGATGTTATTTAAATAAGCGGCTTTGGCCGCTTTTTTTATATAGTTTAAGTACCCAAATCGGATAGCTTAGTTAACTTAAAATTTACCTCTTAACGCGGATGCGATAAGGTAAGCAAGAAATTTTTCTAGGGAATTCGAAAATGAATAATAACAATGATGTGCAGGCATCAAGCGGAGCAATCGCACGTTTTTTAAATACCATTGAAAGGGTAGGCAATAAGCTTCCTGATCCGGCCATTATCTTTTTAGTGGCCATGTTACTTATTTGGCTGCTGTCGTGGCTTTTTTCGGGCATGACATTTGACGCCATAGACCCACGAACAGGCGAGGCCATTGTTGTCCATAATTTGTTGGCGGGTGATTCCTTAGCCACCTTTTTATCGTCGATGGTAAAAACCTTTACAGGCTTTGCTCCTTTAGGTGTTGTGCTTGTTGCAATGTTAGGTGTTGGGGTTGCTGAGCATTCAGGCTTTATCAATACGGGCTTAAAGCTAATGCTAAAAGTCACTCCTAAGCAGCTATTGACCCCGTCTATTATTTTAGTGGCGATTGTTAGCCACACCGCAACTGATGCTGGCTACGTGTTAGTTATCCCGCTTGCTGGGGTTATTTTTTATGCGATGGGTCGTCATCCTCTTGCGGGTATTGCCGCGGCTTTTGCGGGCGTGAGTGGGGGCTTTAGTGCCAATTTCATTCCATCAGGTATCGATCCATTACTGCAAAGCTTTACCCAAAGTGCAGCACAAATTATTAATCCTGATATGGCGATTAACCCATTAAATAACTGGTTTTTCACCTCAGCTTCAAGCTTATTCATTATTCTATTAGGCTGGTACATTACCGATAAAATTATTGAACCACGCTTACAAAATACCCCACTTGATGGTGACACCGAAGACTTACCCGCTTTTGATGAAGCGCGTAGCGATGAAAAGCGTGCGTTTTATATTGCAAGCACAGTGATGGTAGCAGGCCTTGCTTTACTTTGGTTTGTATCCGCTCCCGCAGACTCAGCTATGCGCAGCCCCGATGGCTCGCTGACTAACTTCCGTTCACCTTTGATGCAGTCTATCGTGCCACTAATTTTCCTACTGTTCTGGATACCTGGTGCAGTTTATGGCTTTGTGGTTGGCACGTTCAAAAGCTCTAAAGACATGATTGATGCCATGAGTAAAGCAATGGGCGGCATGGCGTATTACATAGTAATGGCGTTTTTCTGTGCGTTATTTATCGCGGCATTTAGTAAATCAAACCTTGGGGCATTACTGGCTATTGAAGGTGCACAGCTGTTAAAAGCCATGCAATTACCCAGTTCTGTAACCGTGATTGGTATTATTTTCTTAACTGCGTTCGTAAACTTGTTTGTGGGTTCAAGCTCGGCAAAATGGGCATTACTTGGGCCTATTTTTGTGCCTATGTTAATGCAATTAGGCATATCGCCAGACTTAACCCAAGCAGCGTACCGTGTGGGTGATTCAAGCTCAAACATTATCACCCCGTTAATGCCTTACTTCCCATTGGTTGTCGTGTACTGCCAGAAGTATGTTAAAGGCACAGGTATCGGCACCTTAATTGCCATGATGCTGCCGTACTCTATCGCGTTCCTAATCGGCTGGAGTATCTTCTTACTAGCATATTGGGGCTTAGGCATCCCACTCGGCCTACAGTCAAGCTACGTGTACCCAGCGGGATCATAACGATTAAGTAATAAAGCCTCAGCCATGCTGAGGCTTTTTCAATTTCTATTTATTTAGATTTCATATGGGAAATATAATTGAAACTTAAAATAGATATTAAATCATTACCTCAAGTTGAGTTTCGACCATATATGATTGAATGTGCATATGATTATTATATGGTAGCTAAAACTGCGTCGCATCAGAGAATGGGGCTTCAAAGTGTTTTATCGGTTTTATCTATCGAAATACTATTTAAAAGTTTTAATGCTCTTGCTGTAGGTAATATAAGTAAGCCAAATGAAACATATATCTTCGATAGAAAAAGTTTACCAAAGAAGTCTGATCCACATGATTTAATTATTCTATATCACTCATTACCTCTTGATATCGCAAAATTTTTAGTTAATAAAAATGAGCTTGAAATTCTAGAAAAATATAGAGAATCTTTTAAATCAAGCCGCTACATTTATGAGCCTAATGCTAGTAAATTACATAGGGACGACATAATCAAGCTAGCAGCAAAATTAATATGTTATGTAGTTTTCTTATATAAGGAGCAAGGGTGCAAAGATAGTTTTATTCAATATTTTAATGTTGATGAATTTTTCTTTAATGATGTCCAAAAGTTTCTAGGTGTTTATTAACTTAAGACTGAAAGTTTAGGCTGACAGCTTTACTTCAGACACAAAAAAACCTTGTCACTCTCATGACAAGGTTTTTTTAGTCGTTAGCTTTAAACGCTTAGTTTGCTGTGAAGCTTACTGGACGACGCTCTTTACGAGGGCCGCTACGTTTTTCACCACGGTCTTTGTCTTTGAAGCTACGCTTTTTATCACTGCGCTCACCTGCTGGGCGTTCGCTGCGCTCTGGGCGCTCAGAAGCGGCTTCAGCTTTGGTGAGTGTCATTCCCATTGGGCGTTTACAAATAAACACTTTTTGGAAGTGATCAAGCACATCTTTAGGCATGTTTTGCGGTAATTGTACCGTACTGTGACTGTCGTGCAGACGAATGTCACCAATAAACTTGCTTGAGATATCTGCTTCGTTAGCAATCGCACCAACGATATTTTTAACTTGTACACCGTGCTCACGACCTACTTCGATACGGTATGTATCCATAGGACCCATGCTGCGGCTGTTACGTTCACGCGGCTCACGCGGTTTACGTTCGCGAGCAGGGCGATCACCACGGTCAGCACGTTCGTTACGACGGCGATCACCACCGCGTTCTGTACGTTCGCCACGCGGTTGAACTTTAACTTCTTCAACCTTGATTGGTGATTGTTGCTGCGCTAAACACAGTAAGGCACCTGCTAAGTCTTCGAAGCTTAGTTCAAGCTTTTCAGCCATGTTGGCCGCTACTTGGTTAAAGAACGTGATGTCTTTATTTTCAAGTGCAATAGTCAACTTGTCTTGCAATGCTTTGATGCGTTTTTCTTCAACAACTTTCGCTGTTGGTAAATCTACTTGTGCAATTTCAGACTTCGTATGACGAATGATATTTTTAAGTAAATAACGCTCGTTGTGTTTTACGAAAAGAATCGCTTTACCTGAACGACCCGCACGACCTGTACGGCCAATACGGTGAACGTAGGCTTCAGAGTCTTGTGGAATATCGTAGTTAATTACCAAGCTTAAACGGTCAACATCTAGACCACGTGCTGCAACGTCGGTTGCAATTACGATATCAAGTAAACCACTTTTCAAACGCTCTACAGTGCGTTCACGTGCTTGTTGGTTCATGTCACCATTAAGTGGTGCGGCAGAGAAACCTTCGCGCTCAAGTAATTCAGCTAATTGTACTGTGTCATTACGTGTACGTACGAAAACAATCGCACCATCGTATTCTTCAGCTTCTAAGAAGCGCACGATCGCTTTGTTTTTGTGTACGTGTGCATTCCAAAATACTTGTTCAACAGTCGATACTGTTGAGTTACGCGCTGAAATATGAACTTGCTCAGGCTCGTTCATGTATTTGCTGCTGATATTTTGGATTTGCTTAGGCATGGTTGCAGAGAAAAGACATGTTTGCTTTTCACGCGGTGTTTTTTCCATGATGCTTTCTACATCATCAATGAAACCCATGCGTAACATTTCGTCCGCTTCATCAAGAACAAGGGCTTGTAAGCTCTCGAATTTGATTGTGCCACGGTTAATGTGGTCGATTAAGCGGCCTGGCGTTGCAACAATGATTTGCGCGCCACGACGAAGTGCACTTAATTGGATGCTGTAGCTTTGGCCACCATAAAGGGCTAAAACTTCTACACCACGAGTATGCTTAGCATATTGTTCGAATGCCTCAGCTACTTGGATCGCAAGTTCACGCGTAGGCGTTAGAACAAGGATCTGTGGCTGTTTCACAGACGGGTCAATATTATTTAGTAATGGCAGTGCAAATGCTGCTGTTTTACCTGTACCCGTTTGCGCTAGTCCCAGTACGTCCTTTCTTTCTAGCAATAACGGTATACATTGAGCTTGGATTTCAGATGGAGTCTTGTAACCTAGCTCTTCAACTGCTTTTAAAATTGCAGGAGAAAGATTTAAAGATTCAAACGTGACTGGTTCTGACATTAATACGCCTCAACGAATTTAAAGAGGCGCGCATTGTATAGGAAATACAATGCAATTGCTTGTATAAATTACAACTAATTTGTATGTGGTTGATGTTGGTCATAATTTAATCAGTTGTAATTTACCAAAATCAACCATGTTTACAATTTATTGATATAACCCTAAATTTTCTTTAGCGTATGCTTCGAATTCTGTGAAGCCACCAATGTGAGTTTGGTCAATAAAAATTTGTGGAACGGTTGGGCAAGGTTTGCCAGCAGACTTTTCTAAATCTGCTTTGCTGATACCTTCTTTAATGATATCGATATAGCGAAATTTAAAATCCTCACGCTCGTTCGCTAGTTTTTCTGCTACGTCTTTTGCGCGTACACAGTATGGACAGCCCTCACGGCCAAAAATTACAGTCAACATATCGCTCTCCTCGATGTAAGTGTGTTGGTCTAGTTATCATATTAACGAATTAGATTCATAAAAACAGTGCATAAAATCGATTACTCTATTCTGTTTTTTCTCTGAGTGCCTCTTAAGTCACTTTCGTGTTCGTATGCGCAGCCCAAGTTCTGTGGAATACCCCATAGAATGAGCTGTAATCGCGAGTTGCTCATTAATAACATAATACGTTGGGTAGGCACTGACTTTGTAATCTTGTCCTGTATACCGTGTCCCTAATAAAACGGGCATCGTTAAGTCTAGTGAATCTGTAAACTGCGTTATCTCGTCAATATTTTCATAATCAAGGGCAATGGCAATCGCATTCAGTTCGCCTTGTTGATAGGCTTTTTCGAGATTAGGCATACTGTAGCGACAAATACTGCACCAAGGGGCAAAAAAATACAGCACTGTGTTTGTGCCTTTTAAATCGGCAATGGTGACGCGTTGCTGTGGATTGTCGAGTGTCGCTAAATTGAAATAGGGGGCGGGAGTGTGGTCTGTTGGTAATAAATTTCGTTGCTGAAATAGCGTAACGGCATACAAGATGATAGCCATCAACAGCAAGTTTTTAGTCAAAGCGACTATTTTTTTTAAAACTGAGGGTATTTTTTTCATTTTTATTTTGTACGTGCTTAGCCCTTTAAAATCAACTTATTCAGACCAGAATAAGCCTCAATAAATTTCAAAAAGAGAAAAAAATTGCAATTTTTTTTGTAAAAAATCTTGAAAAGATTTTGCTTGCCCATAAATCGTTTAGTGAGGACGCCTGATGGGTCCCAAACAAACCAAAGTAATTGAAATTTATATAATTAATTTAACTTTGTTAGCACTTGTTCAAAAGAAGAGTACTAACAAAATATCGCTTAAATATGAGGATATTATTATGCGTACAGTAGACTTATCACCACTTTATCGTTCATTCATTGGCTTCGATCATTTAGCATCATTAATGGATGCGGCAGCACGCACAGACAAGCAGCCAAGTTTTCCTCCATACAACATCGAAGCATTAGATAAAGACAAATACCGTATCACTATGGCCGTTGCCGGTTTTAGTGAAAGTGAACTGACCATTGAGTCAGAAAACAATACATTAAAAGTCAGCGGCACAAAAGCTGACAAAGAAGACAATGCAGAGCGTAAGTTTATCCATCAAGGAATTGCTGAGCGCAACTTTGAACGTAAGTTCCAACTAGGTGACCACGTTAAAGTACTCGGTGCAGACCTTGAAAATGGACTTTTAAGCATTGATTTACAGCGTGAAATTCCTGAAGCACTCAAACCACGTAAAATTGAAATTGGCAGTGGTAAATTGCTTGAGAATAAGTAATTAAGCTGTAATCAGCATTGTTTCCCCTTGTTATTTGTTAGAAGTAGGCCGCCTCATTTGAGGCGGCCTTTTTTATAATTTCTCTAAATTATCGACGCACCACTTTGCGCGTTTAAGAGTGGCTTGTTGCTGCGATTCGTCTTGTTTATACCAAGTGTTATAAATCATGCCTATACGCGGATTTTTGCTAAGCAATTGTTCGTGCTCTAGCATGAAGTTCCAATATAAACTATTGAAAGGGCACGCATCATCGGTGGCTTTTTCTTTCACGTTGTAATGGCAATCCTTACAATAGTCACTCATTTTATTAATGTAATTACCGCTTGCGGCATACGGTTTAGTGGCAATTAAGCCGCCGTCTGCAAATTGACTCATGCCGCGAGTGTTGGGCATTTCAACCCATTCGATAGCATCAATATAAATACCTAAATACCAAGCATCGACTTCATTTGGGTTTATGGCTGTAAGCAAACAAAAGTTACCCGTTATCATCAAACGTTGAATATGATGAGCATAGGCGGTGTCTAAACTTTGCTTAATTGCATGGTGCATACATTTCATTTTAGTGTTTGCGTGCCAAAAATAGTCGGGCAGGGCACGCTTTGCGTCAAGGGCATTTTTGTTGGCGTAGTCAGGCATATTTTGCCAGTAAATACCACGCACATATTCGCGCCAGCCCAGAATTTGTCTAATGAACCCTTCAACTTGGGCAATATCAATTTTTTGCTGTTGTTGTTCAAAAGCCTCAATCACGCGCTTAATAACCTGCATTGGGTGCAGCATTTTAGTGTTGAGAGCAAACGACAAGCGGCTGTGATATAACGACCATTGGTGCTCAGATTGACAGGTCATGGCATCTTGAAATTGCCCAAAGTGAACTAACAAATGATCGCAAAAAAAATCAAGAAGCTGCTTTGCTTCATAACGTGTTGTTGGCCAAAGTATCGAATGATTGCACTCTCCAAATGTCGTTATGTTATGTTTTTTTATGCGTGAAAGAATGTCCTTAACATCGTGCCCAAAGCACAGTGGTTCAGGAATTGCGTTGAGATCATGTTGTTTTAACTTGTTTCTATTTTGTTGATCAAAGTTCCACTTGCCTCCGACCGGTTCATTGTTTTCGTCCATTAATATATTGAATCGTTTACGCATTGCGCGATAAAAGAATTCCATTTTTACATGCTTGTCTTTTTTAAAGTGTTGGCATATATCATTAAAGGGAAGTAAAAAATGCTCTGTGTCGTATGCGGTAATCGCACACTCACTGTTTTCTGAGAATGCCTGTAATTGCTGTTTGAGTCGGTATTCATCGGGATACTGGTATTCAATGCGTTTACATTGGTAGTGTTTCGCTAAACGGGTAAGAAGGGCGGGTAATGATTCGTCATCTTCTGTGTCATCTAAGGTAAGATGTAGCACATTAAACCCCGCGCTTTTTAGCGCCTTTGCAAAGTGTTCCATTGCTAAGAAAAAGGCGGCAATTTTTTGTGTATGATGTTTTACGTAATCGGTTTCTTGTTTTAGCTCAGCGATGACATAAAGAGTGGTGTGCTGGTCTTCGTCTTTATACCAGCTGTGGCTAGCATTGAGTTGATCGCCAAAAATAAATCGCAAAGTAGAGTAATGCACAATAGTAAACCCATGATAATTGATTTAAATTACTACGTAATACCGCTGAATTTAGATCGTGTTGGCCCACAACATGCTTACAGAAACACAGGATAAACAACAGGGACGATATTATGAAACCACGCTTCTTTACTTTATTTACACTGGTTTGTTTAGGGGTCACTTTGAGCAAGGCGGCCAACGCGGCAATTTATCAATGTGAAAAAAATGGCATTGTTGAGTTTAGCCAACAACCTTGCGGCAAAGATGCAAAGTTGATCACCGTTAAAGAGCAAAACCCCACATTATTAGGCTCGCCAAAACCTGTTTCTGAATCAAGCGATGTAACAGCAGAGATTGATAACTATATTCGATTAAAGCAAATAGACGCCAAAATTGCAGAACACAATAATAAAATAGACTCTTACTCAGAACGGATGAACAATGAAATTGCGGCATTAAGCAGTCAAGCCGATGCGCAACTGCACAATTTGGTCGGAGCAAAAAAAGAAGCCGCCATAGCTAAACAGATGTCTGCCGTTTCAGAACGTTATAATTTATTGATCAACAATGAGCAGCGTAATATAGACAGGTTAAGCACAGAAAAAAGCCAGTTAGTTTTGCAAAGTAACGATACAGAACAGAATGAAATTGACCATTTTATTCGTAGTGAACAGATTAAACGTGAAATCGCAGAGCACAAAGACAAAATTGACCGTTATCATGTTGAGCTAAATCAACAAATTAAGCGCCTTGAGCAACAAGCCTCTACGAGACCGACTAATCTAGTCGATGCGAGTAGCGACCAGGCTTTATCAGACAAAATGTCTGCGGTGACCAGTAAATTTAATACACTCATTGCTGTTGAGCAGCGCCAAATCGATAGACTGAATAATGAACTTACTCAACATTAATTAGTGTCAGCCCTCAACTACGAACTAAGTCGAGTAGCGCAACGTGTATTGATTGAAATTACATTACTGTAAGCAAACAAATAGCTTTTAACAATGTTGGAAAATATACGAATTGCCTGTGACCACGCTTGTTTTAGGTGGCTGTTTAAGCCTCTTTGCTGGGACTCCAGCGTGTCGAAAAATGCGTCACACAAATGGTCTATATCGTGACTTGATACATTCAAAAAGCTTAGGTTATTTGCTATATATTGAATGAAAGGCATCACCAAAGGTAAGTCATCAAGGTGTGACACAACCTTGTTAAGCGCACAAAATAGTATATAGCTTCGTTTGCTAACACTCTCTTCGCTTGGCATCGTCATTGTTAGATTACACTGGCTCAAATTGTGGTAAAAGATGTGCGTAAATTGATGGAAATCAGGTTTTAGCAATTCAACATTCTGTTGTAAAAGCCTTTTTTGAAAAATAGATAGACTCATAGGAAAATCGCTTAATAGCCAACACTATAGTTTGTTCTTCTTATAGTGTTAACTATAGACCTATTTTTTCGGAAATAGGAAATTTTATGACAAGGTTGTCATTATTTTTTTTCGTAAAAAATTGTCCAACTAATTCATGCCCGAAGGTTGCTAATTGAGCGCTACATGCTTATAATAGCCGCCATTGACTTGATGTGCTTGCCACTCAAGCAAACGATATTAAGTAATTTACTTGATATCCATTGGCGCGGGATGGAGCAGCCTGGTAGCTCGTCGGGCTCATAACCCGAAGGTCGTCGGTTCAAATCCGGCTCCCGCAACCAAATTCATGTTAAAACATCGTAAGTTGTCTTTAACATGCACAGTAATTTTTTACTGTATGAAGTCGCGCATTCTGGGTAATGCGCGTTTTGCGTTTAGGCTATTTAGTTTAATTTAGTCAGGTAATTGACCGCAACCAAGCTTGGCCCTAGGCCACACAGTTTTATGCTTTAGGTGTGACGCCCCGCTTGGTTCGGGGCGTTGTTGTATCTGATTCTAGCATGATTTTATGAATCATTATTAAACTCAGTATTTCAGGGCTATATGCCCTTTTTTTGTTTGTATGGAGGATTTTCGTGACAAAACTTGAGCAAGATTTAGTAGCCATGCTCTCACCAGCCGTTGAAATGTTAGGCTTTGAGTTACATGGTCTTGAGTTTGTGCAAGCTGGTCGCCACTCTACATTACGTGTTTACATCGATCATGATGCAGGGATCACGGTAGACAATTGTGCCGACGTAAGTCGTCAAGTTAGCGCAATCTTAGATGTCGAAGACCCAATTACAAACGAATACGATTTGGAAGTGTCGTCTCCTGGTGTTGATCGTCCATTATTCAAACAAGATCACTACGAGAAGGCACAAGGAGAAGAAGTACGCGTGCGTACTAAGCTTCCACAAGATGGTCGCCGTAATTTTAAAGGCGATTTAGTATCAGTTAGCAGTGATATGATCACACTTTCAGCAGATGGGACTGAGCATATGATTATGCTAAGTAACATTGAACGTGCGAACATCATCGCAAAGTTTTAATTCGAGTGCGAAGGAATAGGGCAAGCGAGGCATAACCCATGGCAAAAGAAATATTATTGGTTGCTGAAGCCGTCTCCAATGAGAAAGCGGTTCCAAAAGAAAAGATTTTTGAAGCGTTAGAGTTCGCATTAGCGACTGCAACAAAGAAAAAACACGATGGTGAGATTGACGTTCGCGTATCAATTGACCGTAAAACAGGTAATTACGATACATTCCGTCGCTGGAAAATCGCTCCTGTGCAAGAAGATGGTTCACTTGAGCACCCGTATAGCGAAATCACGCTTGAAGCGGCACAAGTTGAAGACCCTGAATTGCAAATGGGTGATTACGTAGAAGAACAAATTGAGTCAATTAAGTTTGACCGTATTACAACACAAATGGCTAAGCAAGTTATCGTACAAAAAGTACGTGAAGCTGAGCGTGCACTTGTTGTTGAAGAATACAAAGACCAACAAGGTGAGTTAGTAACGGGTGTTGTTAAAAAAGCAACGCGTGATGCTATCGTACTTGACCTTGGTAACAATGCAGAAGCGGTTATTTACCGTGACGACATGCTACCGCGTGAAAACTTCCGTCCGGGCGACCGTATTCGTGGTCTTCTTTACGAAGTTAAACCTGAAGCGCGTGGCGCACAGTTATTCGTAACGCGTTCTAAGCCTGAAATGCTCATGGAGCTATTCCGCATTGAGGTGCCAGAAATTGGCGAAGAAATGATTGAATTACGTGCAGCAGCGCGTGATCCAGGTTCACGTGCGAAAATCGCTGTTAAGTCAAATGACAAACGTATTGACCCAGTAGGTGCCTGTGTAGGTATGCGTGGTGCGCGTGTTCAAGCGGTGTCTACTGAACTTGGTGGTGAGCGTGTTGATATCGTACTTTACGATGATAACCCAGCGCAATTCGTAATTAACGCGATGGCACCTGCTGAGGTAGCATCTATCGTGATGGACGAAGACACACACTCAATGGATATCGCTGTTGAAGCTGATAACCTAGCGCAAGCAATTGGTCGAAATGGTCAAAACGTTCGTCTTGCTAGCCAGTTAACTGGCTGGGAATTAAACGTAATGACGGTTGATGAAATGCGTGCGAAAAATGAAGCTGAGTCAGACAAGTTAATCAACTTATTTACTGAGTACCTAGATATCGATGATGAGTTTGCAACATTACTAATCAACGAAGGTTTCTCAACCCTTGAAGAAGTTGCTTACGTACCAGCATCAGAGTTTTTAGAAATTGATGGCTTAGACGAAGAAACAGTTGATGTTTTACGTTCACGTGCGAAAGACGCACTGACAACCAAAGCACTTAAAACTGAAGAAAGCCTAGAAGGTGCAGAACCTGCAGAGGACTTATTAGCCCTTGAAGGTTTAGAGCGTCACCTTGCATTCGTTATGGCAAGTAAAGGTGTTATAACATTAGAAGATTTAGCCGAGCAAGGTATCGACGAGTTAGTTGATATCACTGAGCTTTCAGAAGAAGAAGCTGGCAAACTAATTATGGCTGCGCGTAACATTTGTTGGTTCGCAGACGAGTAATTTATTAACGGAGGTATTACACACTATGGCAGAAGTAAATGTTGAAAAACTAGCCGGAGATATTGGTACAACTGTTGATAAGTTACTACAGCAGCTTGAGCAAGCCGGTATTTCTAAAAAAGCAGGTGATATGGTGAGCGAGGCTGAAAAGTCAACGTTACTTGATCACCTTAGCAAGCAGCATGGCGGCACGGGCTCGGAAGGCCCTGCTCGCATGACTTTGCAACGTAAAAGCAAGAGCACACTGAGTGTGACTGGCTCTACAGGTAAAGCAAAGTCTGTACAAGTAGAAGTACGTAAAACACGTACTTATGTTAAGAAAAGCGCCATTGAGCAACAGCAAGAAGAAGAGCGTTTAGCTGCAGAAGAAGCTGCACGTAAAGCAGCAGAGCTTAAAGCCCAGCAAGAAGCTGAGGAGCTAAAAGCGAAACAAGAGGCAGAACGTAAAGCGAAAGAAGAAGCTGAGCGTAAAGCCAAAGAAGAGGCTAAACGCAAAGCTGAAGCTGAGCGTAAAGCGAAACAGAAGCAGATGACCCCAGAACAAAGTGCTAAGTCTGAAAAAGATCGCGCCGAAGCTGAGCGTCTGCAAAAAGAAGCAGAAGAGGCCGCATTGAGAAAAGCTGAAGAAGAAGCGAAACGTCAAGCAGAAGAGGCAAGAAAGCTAGCTGAAGAAAATGAAGCTCGCTGGAAGAAAGAAGAAGAAGAGCGTAAGCAGCGTGAAGAAAGTGCTGATCACCACCTTACGACTTCAACTTATGCACGTGAAGCAGAAGATGAGTCTGATGCTCGTGAAGAGCAAACTGCTCGCCGTGCTAAGAAAAAGAAAAAAGGTCCAGCAAAAGAAAAATTTGTTGCACCTAAAGGTAAAAAAGGCAAGCTTAAAGCGCCTACATCGTTACAGCATGGTTTCCAAAAACCAACCGCAGACGTTAAAAATGAAGTTCGTATCAGTGAAACTATCACTGTTGCTGAACTTGCATCGCGTATGGCTGTTAAAGGTGCCGAAGTTGTTAAAACAATGATGAAAATGGGTGACATGGTTACCATCAACCAAGTGATCGACCAAGAAACAGCACAGCTTGTTGCTGAAGAAATGGGACACAAGGTTATCATTGTTAAAGAAAATGAATTAGAAGAGAAAGTGCTAAACGACCGTAACGAAGAAGGTAAAGCGCTTCCTCGTGCGCCGGTTGTGACAGTAATGGGTCACGTTGACCATGGTAAAACGTCAACACTTGACTACATTCGTTCAGCGAAAGTGGCATCAGGTGAAGCGGGTGGTATCACTCAGCACATTGGTGCTTATCATGTTGAAACAAATGGCAACATGATCACGTTCTTAGACACACCAGGTCACGCCGCATTTACCTCAATGCGTGCTCGTGGTGCAAAAGCCACTGATATCGTAATCCTTGTTGTTGCAGCAGATGATGGTGTAATGCCACAAACTAAAGAAGCGGTTCAGCATGCGCGTGCAGCTGGCGTGCCTCTAATCATCGCTGTAAACAAAATGGACAAAGAAGGCGCAGATCCAGATCGCGTTAAAAACGAATTAGCACAGCTAGACGTTATTCCTGAAGAGTGGGGTGGCGACACGCAATTCGTCCATATCTCTGCCAAAACAGGTTTAGGCATTGATGACTTACTTGAAGCGGTATTAATGCAAGCTGAGATCTTAGAACTAACTGCACCATCAGAAGGGATGGCTGCGGGTGTTGTAATCGAATCACGCTTAGATAAAGGCCGTGGTCCAGTTGCATCTATCTTAGTTCAATCTGGTACGCTTAACCAAGGCGATATCGTACTATGTGGCCTTGAATACGGCCGTGTACGTGCAATGAAAGATGAGAACGGTAAAGACATTAAGTCTGCGGGCCCATCTATTCCTGTAGAGATTCTAGGTCTTTCTGGTATCCCTGCTGCAGGTGATGAAGCCACGGTGGTTAAAGACGAGCGTAAAGCCCGTGAAGTTGCTTTATATCGTCAAGGTAAATTCCGTGAAGTGAAACTAGCACGTCAACAAAAAGCGAAGCTTGAAAACATGTTTACTAACATGACTGAAGGCGATGTTTCTGAAGTTAACGTGGTACTTAAAGCGGACGTACAAGGTTCAATTGAAGCAATTGCTGATTCATTAACTAAACTATCTACTGATGAAGTTAAAGTGAAGATTGTTGGTTCAGGCGTAGGTGGTATCACCGAAACTGACGCAACACTTGCAGCAGCCTCTAATGCAATCGTTGTAGGCTTTAACGTTCGTGCCGATGCATCAGCACGTAAAGTGATTGAATCAGAAAACCTAGACCTACGTTACTACAGCGTAATCTACAGCCTGATCGAAGAAGTTAAACAAGCCATGTCTGGTATGCTTGCACCAGAATTTAAGCAAGAGATCATTGGTCTTGCTGAAGTTCGTGACGTGTTTAAGTCACCTAAGATTGGTGCTATCGCAGGTTGTATGGTGACCGAAGGTATCGTTAAGCGTAGCGCACCTATCCGTGTACTTCGTGATAACGTGGTTATCTATGAAGGTGAGCTTGAATCATTACGTCGCTTTAAAGATGACGTAGCTGAAGTTCGTAACGGTATGGAATGTGGTATCGGCGTTAAGAACTATAACGATGTTAAAGTTGGCGACCAAATCGAGGTGTTCGAGACGGTTGAAGTACAACGTTCACTTTAATTTCGTCTAAGTCACTATTATAAATGGGGGCTAAGCCCCCATTTGTGTATTCGTAATTAAATTAACTTATTTATATACATCAATAAGTTATAATTTTAGAGTGAAGTATAATGAGAGAATTTTCTCGCACTGATCGTGTTGCACAGCAAATTCAAAAAGAGATTGCTGTTATTCTTCAACGCGAAATTAAAGACCCGCGCTTAGGTATGGTAACGGTGTCTGCAGTTGAGGTATCTCGCGATCTTTCGTACGCAAAAGTATTTATTACAGTATTCAATACTGATGATGAAGATAAAGCCAAGCAGAGCGCTAAAATCCTAAATGAAGCAACGGGTTATATTCGTTCTTTATTAGGTAAACGCATTCGTGCGCGCATTATGCCAGAGTTACGTTTTGTCATTGATAACTCACTGATGGAAGGTATGCGTATTTCAAATTTAGTGGACTCGGTTATTCGTGAAGATAATGCAAAGCATGTCAACGAAGATGATAGCGAAGAAGGCACTAAAGACTAATGGCTAGACGCAGTAAAGGTCGTGCAATTGACGGCATTTTATTACTTAACAAGCCGCAAGGTATCTCGTCTAATAAAGCATTGCAGCAAGCAAAGGGCATTTACTTTGCACAGAAGGCTGGGCACACCGGCGCACTCGATCCGCTTGCAACAGGCATGCTGCCGATTTGTTTTGGTGAAGCAACTAAGTTTACCCAGTTTTTGTTAGACACGGACAAAACGTATGTCGTACGCGCTAAACTTGGGGAACGTACAACCACCTCAGATTCGGATGGCGAAGTTGTTGAAACGCGTCCAGTAGCGGTAACTCGTGCTCAACTCGAGCAAGAGATCGCAAGTTTTTTAGGTGAGTCGGACCAATACCCATCAATGTACTCAGCATTAAAATATCAAGGCCAGCCTTTATATAAATATGCACGCGAGGGCATTGAGGTACCGCGTAAATGCCGAAAAATTAATGTGTTTAGTTTAACGCTTGATGAGTTTGATGAAGCAAATAACGAAGTGCAAATGACCGCCCATGTATCGAAAGGGACGTATATTCGCACTATTGTGGATGACCTTGGTGAAAAGTTAGGGTGTGGCGCACACGTTATTATGTTGCACCGAAGTGCTGTTGGTCATTATCCGAGTGATAAAATGGTGACGCTTGAGCAACTTGAAGAAAAATTGCAACAAGCTAAAGCCGATGACGTTGCACCGTCTACTTATTTAGATGCGCTTTTGTTACCCATGGATACCGCGTTGGTTGACTTACCTGTGATTGAAATTAGTAAAGAACAAGGTATGGCATTTAGCCATGGTCAAACCGTGGTGATTGGTAAGCCCGTGCCTGATGGTGTGGTGAAAGTTATGGCTGATGGTATATTCATTGGCACAGGCGAGCGTCATAAAGACGGTCACCTAAAATCAAAGCGTGGTTTATCGAATCAACTGCCTGAGTAAAGATTACCTTGTAGTTATTGCTAAAGCTGGTAGAATACGCCCGCTCAATCGTTTTGGCTGAATTAGTGATCGGCTAAGACACAATTTAAATTAATTTTTGGAGTTACTATGTCACTAAGCAATCAAGAAAAAGTTGAAATCATTGCTAAATTTGCACGCGCTGAAGGCGACACTGGTTCACCTGAAGTACAAGTTGCACTTCTAACGTTCGATATCAACAAGCTTCAAGGTCACTTTGCTGATCACAAGCACGATTTCCACTCACGTCGTGGTCTTCTTCGCAAAGTAAGCCAACGCCGTAAACTGCTTGATTACCTTAAAGGTAAAGACATTGCACGTTACACTGCGTTAATCCAAGAGCTTGGCCTACGTCGCTAAGAACTAGATTACGAGAAAAGGGGCTATATAGCCCCTTTTTTTGTGCGCGTATGAAAGGTATACTAGCGCACAACTTAGTAGCACAGGTTGCTAAGTGTTTGAAAAATCATCATTGCCAATTGTAGTACTTAATTGATTTTACTTAAGGTTAATTAAGTACTGTAATTGGTACTTTGATGGACTATTTTTACCAATTCAGAGATGCAGCCTACGGGCTAATTTTTCTGAGTTGCTTCTACATTTAAAGGACATTTTTAAGTGCAAGCAATTATTAAAGAATTTCAACTAGGTCAACACACTGTGACACTAGAAACAGGTGCTATCGCTCGTCAAGCTGACGGCGCTGTACTTGCAAGCATTGGCGACACTTCAGTACTTGTTACTGTTGTTGGTAAGCGTGATGCACAACCAGGTCAAGACTTTTTCCCACTAACAGTTAACTACCAAGAGCGTATGTACGCTGCGGGTCGTATCCCTGGTGGTTTCCTTAAGCGTGAAGGTCGTCCTAACGATGGCGAAACACTTATTGCACGTTTAATTGACCGTCCAATTCGTCCCCTTTTCCCGAATGGCTTCGTAAATGAAGTACAAGTTATCGCGACAGTTGTTTCTGTAAACCCTGAAATCCAACCTGATATGGTTGCAATGATTGGTACATCAGCAGCGCTTGCAATTTCTGGTATTCCATTTAATGGTCCTATCGGTGCATCACGTGTTGGTTTCATCAACGGCGAATACGTTCTAAACCCAACGTTAAAAGAGCTTGAAGAAAGCCAACTTGATTTAGTGGTTGCGGGCACAGACAACGCGGTATTAATGGTTGAGTCTGAAGCGAACGTGCTATCTGAAGATGTTATGTTAGGCGCTGTTGTATATGGTCATGAGCAATCTCAAGCTATCATCAATGCAATCAATGAGTTCAAAGCAGAAGCGGGCAAGCCTACATGGGATTGGACTGCACCAGAAAAGAACGTTGCACTTGAAGAGAAAGTGGCTGAACTTGCTGCTGATAAAGTGGGTGAAGCATACCGCATCACTGACAAAGTAGCGCGTAAAGAAGCGTTAGGCGCAGCTAAAGACGCTGTTATTGAAGCGCTTTCTGCTGAGCTTGCTGAAGACGAAACACTTGATACTCAAGAAGTAAGTAAAGTATTTGGTTCTTTAGAGAAGAAAATTGTTCGTGGCCGTATCACTGCCGGTGAAAAACGTATCGATGGTCGTGAACCAGATATGATCCGTGCACTAGACGTAATGACGGGTGTATTACCGCGTACTCACGGTTCTGCTATCTTCACACGTGGTGAAACACAAGCACTTGTTACTGCAACGCTTGGTACAGAACGTGATTCACAGTTAATTGATGATTTAACGGGCACGCACAAAAACCACTTTATGCTTAACTACAATTTCCCTCCGTTCTGCGTAGGTGAAACAGGTTTTGTTGGTTCACCTAAGCGTCGTGAAATCGGCCACGGTAACCTAGCTAAGCGTGGTATCCAAGCTGTAATGCCAACACTAACTGAGTTCCCTTACTCAATCCGTGTTGTATCTGAGATCACCGAGTCTAACGGTTCATCTTCAATGGCGTCTGTATGTGGTACTTCTCTTGCGTTAATGAACGCGGGTGTGCCTATTAAAGCCTCTGTTGCAGGTATTGCGATGGGTCTTGTTAAAGAAGAAGAAAACTTTGTTGTTCTTTCTGACATCTTAGGTGATGAAGATCACTTAGGTGACATGGACTTTAAAGTTGCGGGTACTTCAGACGGTATCACTGCACTTCAAATGGATATCAAAATCGAAGGTATCACACAAGAAATCATGCAAATCGCGCTTAAACAAGCAAAAGCTGCACGTTTACACATCTTAGGTGTAATGGACGAAGCGATTTCTGCTCCTTCTGAAGAGTTATCTCAGTTCGCTCCACGTATCTACACGATGCAAATTCCGGCGAAGAAAATTGCTGAAGTAATTGGTAAAGGTGGCGCAACGATTCGTCAACTTACTGAAGAAACAGGCACAACGATTGAAATCGAAGACGATGGTACAATCAAAATTGCAGCAACTGACGGCATTAGCGCAAATAATGCAATCAAGCGCATTGAGCAATTAACAGCAGAACTTGAAGTAGGCACAATCTACACAGGTAAAGTTGTTCGTATCGTTGATTTTGGTGCATTCGTTAATATCCTTCCGGGTAAAGATGGCCTAGTGCATATTTCTCAAATCAGCACTGAGCGCGTAAACAACGTTACTGATCACTTAAGCGAAGGCCAAGAAGTACAAGTAAAAGTACTTGAGGTTGACCGCCAAGGTCGCGTACGTTTAAGTATCAAAGAAGCGATGGCACCGGCTGCTGAAGAAACAGCAGAAGCGCCTAAAGACGCTGAATAAGGTTTGATTTTCCAGTAATTTACTGGATACAAGAAAAAGGGGCTGTTTAGCCCCTTTTTTTATGCTTTAATGAAACTCAATCGCTTCAACTTTGTCTACAGAGAATTCAGGTATTAAGGACTTTAATGATTTTTAAACACTTAGCATTGACAGCTGTGGCTATTTTTTCTTTAAGTGCATGTCAAACAACTTCTCAGCCTGAGTCAGTCCCTATTGTTAATGTGCCGTTCACCGCACCATTAGCGTCTGATTTTCGAAATGAAATTACCATAGCCCGTTATTCAGAGCTGCTTAATCGCACCGATTTAAGTGCAGAACAACAAGCAAAACTTTATTATGATCGCGGTGTGTTATTTGACAGTTTGGGCATGTCGACATTAGCGCGTATAGACTTTAATCGGGCCATTAAACTAAAGCCTGATTTAGCAGAAGTGTATAACTTTTTAGGTATTCATCACACGCTTATGCAACAGTATGAGCAGGCGTATGAGCTTTTTGACTCGGCGCTGGAACTCAATGAACAGCATGAATATGCTTATTTAAACCGCGGAATTGCGTTGTATTATGGAAATCGTCCATTATTAGCGCAAGACGACTTACAGCAGTTTTTAGACCGCTCACCCAGTGACCCTTATCGTGTTTTATGGCTTTACCTAGCACAAGCAGACGCTGACAAGCAGCAAGCGCTGATTGATTTAAAAGCCAATTCACAAGGGGTTGACGAATCCCAATGGGGTTATCAATTACTTGCATTGTATTTAGGCGAAATCAGTGAGTTTGAATTCTTATCAGGTATTATTGAAGGGGTTACTTCTGAGCAAGAGTATGCGCATCGTTTATGCGAGGCGTATTTCTATCTAGCTAAATTACATCAAGCAGCAGGTAATGATTACATTGCGGCTGATTATTTTAGGCTTGCTCTTGCAACAAATGTGCATGAGTTTGTTGAATATAAATATGCGCGTCTAGAGCTTGAGTTAATGGCTGGTGAAGACGCGAGCTAATGTTTACCTGATAGGCGGGTTATTACTGAGCTTGAGCACTCTCTCAAGCTCGGTATCTGACTTCACGCCTTCGTATCTTTATTATTTTAATAAAACCCCAACACGTGCTGTGGCCATTTTCTATTTGGCTCCCACTGTTGTGAGTTCAAACCTTACCCTTGTTGATAATGTTCAATTACGGCAACTCGCTGAACTAGGTGAGTTAGATGCTCATTACCAACTCGCATTACGCTTTCTACAACAAGGTAACCCTGCGGCAGCTAAGCTGTGGTGGCAATCCGAGTTTGATAATTATGCTGTGAACCAGCAACAAGCCTTAGCAGACAACTTGATTGCTCAGCAGCAGTGGCAGTCAATTGAATGGTTGTGGCAAACGAATCGTTTGCCACAAGGCGATGCGAGGCAAGCTTGGTTGTTACGCCAGCGCTCGGATGCAGAGTATATAAAGGCCGATTTTGCAAAACGTCACAATTTTTCATTGTCATTACACACAGTGAGTGTCATGCCACAGTGTAAATTTAATGTGTTGATGTTGACTGATCATCATGCAGGAATTAATGCACTGAAATCATTTAAACGTTTTTACCAAGCTAAACCAGAGCCAGAGAAGAATAGTTTTTGCTTTAGTGAAATTGTCTACGTTGGCGATCAGTTTTCTTGCCGTAATCATGATATGGCAGTTCAGTGTAATTGGGAAAACGCTGTTGCATACAATTGGCCTGCAGGCTTTGACTTTATCGTAATGATGTCAGAGTCGGGCGCGGCAAATGTGGTTGGGGGGATTATGCATATTAATTCTCAACAGAGCTATCAAGTGTTTTTGCATGAGCTAATGCACTTTAATGGTTTTGAGGATGAATACCCACTTCCAGAGAAAAAACAGCAGTGGTTGTGTAAACAGCAGGGTAAAGTGGCGCCTAATTTATTCATTGCCAATGATGTATTGCCACCAAGTGGTTGGCAGAAGAGCCGCGCATGCAAGAATTCAATGGCGTATAAACCCAGTCCTAATTGGTCAATTATGCAATACCAAACAATGGCGTTATCACAGCAATACAGACAACTTTGGCAAAAACAAATTAACCAGCCCTTAACAAAGCCGATAAGGTTTATTGATTACTTCACGTTTTTAGGTGTAAAGCCAACGATAACAACAACTTCAAGCTTGGATAAATTTTCTGACTAATCGTAGAATTATTGCTATTTTAACACACAAAGCGGTTAAAAAATGTGCAAATAGGCTGCTCTCCTATAGACAAAATAGCACCTGATCAGTATAACTATACGCACTGTAAGCTTTTTTTGAAGCCAACTTTTAACCATCCAAATGAACAGTACGCACCTAACTATAACTAGCAGCGGTATTGATATTCTTATGACACAAAAAGGCTCCTTATTATGACTTTGCTCTGGATACCCCTGTTATCCTTAATCGGCAGTGTTATTTCATCCTGCACTTCAAAACTAACGCGAAATCAAAGTACGGCTTTGACCATGTTAGCGCCTTTGATTGCCCTTGGAATTGTATTCTCGTTTACGCCTGCGGTTTTTTCTGGCGAAATAATCCGTTATAGCGCGGACTGGATCCCGCTACTCAACATGCAAGTTTCATTTAGGCTTGACGGCCTAACCTTGCTGTTTCTGTATATGATATTAGGCATTGGTGTCTTGGTCATATTCTATGCTCGCTATTACCTGAGCAAAGATGACTCTTTACCGAAGTTGTACTGCTATCTAATGCTATTCATGACAGCCATGGTTGGCATTGTTATGTCAAATAACGTGATTCAATTATGGCTATTTTGGGAGCTAACCAGCATTAGCTCGTTTTTACTAATTAGCTATTGGTGGGATAAGTCAGAAGCACGTAAAGGTGCGCGCATGGCATTGGCAATTACTGGTGCAGGTGGTTTAGCGTTATTAGCGGGTTTATTACTCATCGGCGATATTGTTGGTAGTTATAATTTAGATGTTATTTTAGCCAGTAAGACACTGATTCAATCGCATGATTTATATGAAGTGGCATTGGTACTTGTGCTGTTGGGGGCGTTTACTAAATCGGCGCAATTCCCATTCCATTTTTGGTTACCGCATGCCATGGCAGCGCCAACACCTGTGAGTGCGTATTTACACTCGGCAACCATGGTTAAAGCAGGGATCTTTTTACTCGCCCGTTTTTATCCTGCCTTATCAGGAACCGATACGTGGTTTATTTTGGTTGCTATGACAGGGTTATCAACGTTGCTTGTTGGTGCTTACGTTGCGCTCTTTAAGCATGATCTAAAAGGGCTGCTTGCCTACTCAACAATTAGTCATTTGGGCCTTATTACCTTATTGCTTGGTTTAGATACAGAGCTTGCGACTGTGGCCGCTATTTTTCATATTATTAACCATGCGACATTTAAAGCGTCTTTATTTATGGCCACCGGTATTATTGACCATGAAACGGGCACACGCGATATGCGTAAACTCAATGGTATGTGGCGTTTTATGCCATATACCGCCACATTAGCAATGGTCGCAGCAGCGGCAATGGCGGGTGTGCCACTACTGAACGGCTTTTTATCGAAAGAGATGTTTTTTGCAGAAACACTGCATCAACAAGTGCTTGGTTCAATGTCATGGTTAATCCCTGTTTTAGCGACCGTTGCAGGTGCGCTCTCAGTCGCTTATTCGGCGCGATTTATTCATGATGTCTTTTTTAATGGTGACCCAATTGATTTGCCAAAAACGCCTCATGAACCGCCGCGCTATATGCGAGTACCAATCGAAATATTAGTCGTAGTGTGCATATTAGTCGGTATGTTCCCGCATTTTGCGGTCAGCGATATTTTGGCTTCAGCGTCATTTGCCGTTTTAGGTGATGCGGCGCCAGCCTATAAGTTGTCTGTTTGGCATGGTTTAAACCTTCCGCTGTTAATGAGCTTTATTGCGACCTGTTGCGGTATCATCATTTATGTGCAGCGCAAACACCTGTTCCATTTCCAAGCATCGCTCCCCACGCTGAATGCTAAAAAAGGATTCGACCTTGGCTTGTACAGTGTTATTAAGTGGTCGCAACAGAAAGTTAATCGTATCGAAAATGGCTCGCTGCAACGCTATGCTTTTGTGATGATTGCGGTGGTTCTTTTATGTGCAGGTTGGCCACTGTTTGAAATGCGCCAACTAGCAGGGGCAAGTGAACTAACGCCGATTGATTTTCATAATGCGATAGGGGCTGGCTTATTAATTATTGGTGCGCTGGCAACTGTTATTTGGCATCGCTCTCGTATGATTTCACTGATCATGATTTCAATCGTGGGCTTAATGGTATCGGTCGCATTTACTCGATTCTCGGCACCTGACTTAGCATTAACTCAATTAACGGTTGAAGTAGTGACTGTTATTCTACTGATGCTTGCGCTGTTTTTCTTACCACAGCGCACACCAAAAGAATCAAGCTCATTACGCATGTTACGTGACCTAGGTATATCCTCTGCATTTGGTGTTGTTATAGCAAGTATCTGTTATGCACTCCTAACTAGACCGCTTGAGTCTATTTCAGACTTTTTTGTGGCAAATGCAAAAACAGGCGGTGGGGGAACCAACGTTGTAAATGTGATCCTTGTTGATTTTAGGGGATTCGATACATTAGGTGAAATCACCGTGTTAGGTATCGCTGCACTGGGTATTTATAAACTATTAATTAACTTGCCATTATTTATGCCAGCAAGTGACAGTGAAGGGCGACCTTGGGCACGTGAACGATACCCCATTTTACTTGCCAGTATTTCACAAAGCTTATTACCGCTTGCGTTATTGGTGTCTGCGTACATTTTCTTGCGTGGTCATAACTTACCAGGAGGCGGTTTTATAGCGGGGTTAGTGACTGCGATTGCCTTTATTTTGCAATATATGGCTAACGGTTCTAACTGGATTGCGGCACGTTTTGATGTGAATTACCGTAAGATTATCGCTTCCGGTATTGCCATAGCCTTATTCACGGGGTTAGGAAGTTGGGTGTTTGGGCGTCCATTCTTAACAACATGGTTTGATTATTTTGATATACCGCTAGTCGGCAAGACAGAACTTGCCAGTGCTATCATGTTTGATTTAGGTGTGTATTTAACTGTTGTAGGTGCAACGCTGATGATTTTAGCAAGTTTAGGAAAACTCACTGCTGATACACCCAAGCAAGAGGTAAATATTTAATGGAAGTATTGTACGCATCATGCGTGGGCGTGCTTGTCGCGTGTGGAATTTACTTAATTTTAAGAGCACGAACCTTTCCGGTGGTGCTTGGTTTAACCATGTTATCGTACGCGGTAAACCTATTTTTATTCTCATCAGGCCGTTTAACAATCAATAAAGCGGCTGTGCTTGGCAGTGGCAGTGAATATGCCGATCCGTTACCGCAAGCGTTAGTATTAACGGCCATTGTTATTGGCTTTGCAATGACGGCATTTGTGGTGATTTTATCTATTCGTGGTCGCGCAGATTTAGGTAACGACCATGTAGACGGACACCTGGTTAAATCGTCGAAGGAGCAAAAATGATCCAGCATTTAGCTTCATTGCCTATTTTAATCCCTATGCTAACAGGCGTTATACTTTTAATGCCGCCCTGTGGGAAAAACCTCTATATTCGCCGTGTTATGTCGGTGATTATGGCTGTGATCACCGTGCTCATTAGCGCTGGTTTATTAGTGTATGTGAATGATACTACGCCACTTGTGTATGCTATTGGCGATTGGTCAGCACCGTTTGGCATTGTATTAGTGGCCGACAGATTAGCGACATTGTTAGTGCTTTTAACCAGTTTACTGGGGGCTGTTGTTGTACTTTATAGCTGTGCCGGAGATGACAAAAAAGGCAGTTTTTTCCACCCATTAGTGCACTTTTTGATCTTAGGTGTGAATGGCGCGTTCTTAACGGGAGATGTCTTTAACCTGTTCGTCTTTTTTGAAGTATTGCTCATCGCTTCATACTCATTATTAATGCATGCTGGCGACAAACACAACACCCGAGCTGCGTTGCAATATGTGATTTTAAATTTAATTGGTTCAAGCGTGTTCCTGATAGCATTAGGCGTGCTCTACGGTGTACTAGGCACATTGAATATTGCTGATTTAGCCCAAAAAGTGCCTTTGCTTACAGGGGATGATGTTTATTTAGCAAAAGTAGGTGGTTTGTTGCTTATTGTCGTGTTTGCGTTAAAAGGTGCGTTATTACCGCTGCACCTATGGCTGCCGAACACCTACGCAAGCGCATTACCGGTTGTGGCTGCACTCTTTGCTATTATGACTAAAGTGGGTGTATACGCCATGCTGCGTGTATACACCGTTATTTTTGGTGATAATGCAGGCGAGCTTGCGCACATGGCTCAACCGTGGTTATGGGGTTTAGCACTTGCTACCATTGTAATGGGGGCCATTGGTGTCCTTGCCAGCCAAGACTTTAGAAAACTGGTGGCCAACTTAGTCATCGTATCAGTCGGTACGTTAGTGGCACTTGTTGCGCTTCAAAATGTAGCGGCAACTGCGGCATTACTCTATTACTTAGTGCATTCGACTATCGTGTGCGCCGTGTTGTTTTTACTTGCTGACTTGGTCGCGCTTCAGCGTGGTAAAGTTGCAGACCGTTTAGTTGCAGGACGCGCTGTCGCTCAGCCGTTTTTGTTGGGGATTAGTTTTGTGATAGCCGCACTTACAGTTGTGGGTATGCCACCGCTGTCGGGCTTTGTGGGTAAAATTTGGATTTTAAAGAGTACCCTAGATAGCGAAAAAGCCATGTTATTTTGGCCTATTTACCTTTTAGCGAGTTTGGCTGTTTTGGTGGCTATTTCTCGTGCAGGTACAAGCTTGTTTTGGGATCATAAACACAAAGACAGCGATGCAATAAAAGGCGTCAATGCACACCCACTGAAAGTAATTGCATTAATGACGCTATTAATTTGCTCGCCGTTGATGGTTATTTTTGCTGGGCCAGTGTCTGAATTTATGTTGGCGACCTCAGAGCAACTGTTCGACATAAACAGTGGTATCAATGATGTTTTACATGGAGGCCAGTAAATGCGGTTAGAAGCTCGTTTTCGTTGGCTACCTACGCCATTTCGCAGCGTATTATTATTTATTGTGTGGCTGCTATTAAATAATAGCGTGTCACCTGGGCACCTATTGTTGGCTGCTTTCTTTGCTATCACGATCCCGTGGATTACTTTTCCATTTCGTGACCCGCAACCGTTAATTGTAAGACCGGGGCTGGCATTTAGACATTTATTGTTAGTTTTATACGATATTGTCACAGCCAATTTGCAAGTTGCACTTTTAATTTTGGGACCAACTAAAAAGTTGCGTCCGGGGTTTGTTAAAGTGCCTCTCGATTTAAGTCATGAAATGCCAATCACAATTTTGGCAAGCACCGTGTCGCTAACCCCAGGTACGGTAAGTGCTGAGGTGTATCCTATTCCTGAATCACTTGCGGAAGGGGAAGAAGTACAGCAACGCTATTTGTTAATTCATGTCTTGGACTTAGCAGATGAACAGGTGTTAATTAATACGATTAAGCAGCGCTACGAAGCACCGCTTAAGGAGATTTTTCGATGCTAGACACGGTTTTTTTAATTGTTTACGCCATGATCGCAATATCGTTATTGCTTAACTTGTGGCGTTTGATTGCAGGGCCATCAGTGCCTGATCGCATTTTGGCTCTTGATACTATGTTTATCAACACCATCGCATTGATTATTCTGTATGGGATGAGCATGGATACAGGGCTTTATTTTGAAGCGGCTTTACTTATCGCCATGTTGGGCTTTGTGAGCACCGTCGCTGTATGTAAGTACCTGCTACGCGGCGATATTATTGAATAAGGTAACAGATGATGAGTGAGTGGATTGTATCAATCTTATTATTAATTGGTGGTTGCTTTATTTTAATAGGCTCAATAGGGTTAGTTAAAATGCCTGATTTTTTCATGCGTTTACATGGGCCAACGAAAGCAACAACATTAGGTATGGCATCGTTACTCATTGCTGCCATGGTTTATTTTACTTACACCCACGATGGCGTGAGCGTAAAAGAAATTTTAATTTCTATCTTTTTATTAATTACCGCACCTATCAGTGGCTACATGCTCATTAAGTCGGCAATACATCATAAGCTACGGGCTAAAGAAGGCACGAAGGGCTTAGATAATATTGAAGACGATTAATATCTGAGCACACAGCATTGTGTGATCTGCGATGGTGGCTTTTATTGCGCTCGTAGATCGCATAAAATGCCCCGTCATTAAGCACACTAGGTAAATATGTCATTATGCGAGTAGCACTTGGAGTAGAGTACAACGGCGCACGTTATAGTGGTTGGCAGCGCCAGTCACATGTTAATAGCGTACAACAAGAAGTAGAAACTGCGTTGTCGCGCATTTGTAATCACCCCGTTGAAATAGTCTGTGCTGGCCGAACTGATGCTGGAGTGCATGGCACTGGGCAAGTCGTGCACTTTGATACACACGCAGAACGTGAAATGGTCGCGTTTACGATGGGCATGAATACCTTACTGCCTAAAGATATTTCGATACGTTTTGCAAAGCCTGTTGATGAAGATTTTCATGCTCGCTTTAGTGCGACGGCGCGTCGATATCGTTACGTGATTTACAATTACACTTATCGTGGCGCAATTATGAGCGAAGGGGTGACGCACTTTCATCACCCACTAGATGAAACTAAAATGCAAGCAGCCTGTCAGTATTTAATAGGTGAGCATGACTTTACTTCGTTTCGCGCACTGCATTGCCAAGCGAATACGGCAAATAGAACGATTCATCACTTGTCTGTAAAACGTCAGGGTGACTATGTCGTTATTGACATTAAAGCCAATGCATTTTTGCACCATATGGTGAGAAATATCACGGGCTGTTTAATGGATATTGGCTTACATAAGCATGAGCCAGTGTGGTTAAAAGAATTACTTGATTTAAAAGAGCGTGCAAAGGCAAGTGCCACTGCAAAAGCGGCGGGACTGTATTTAGTGGACGTGGATTACCCTGAGCATTTTGGTATTCCTAAAACCCCATTAGGACCTTTGTTCTTACCTGATTCAGATAGTTAACTGCGAAAGGCTCACTACTAAGACCAGTTTTTTATATCGTCTGCGGGTAATTCATGTTTTAATTGAAAAAATCTGTCTGCTTATTTCTTGTGTAAATTACTAAGTGGTATTTCACTTTAGCAGACTGCGACACAGAACAGTATTAAGAGAGTTGCAAATGAGTTGGTTAGAAAAAATCTTACCTAAAACGACTAAATCGTCAGGTCGTAAAGAAATCCCTGAAGGGGTTTGGGCTAAGTGTACAGACTGTGATTCAATTTTATATAAAGCAGAATTAGAAAAAGCACTCAATGTATGCCCTAAATGCGATCACCACATGCGTTTAAGTGGTCGTAAGCGTCTTGAAAACTTTTTAGATGACGCTGACCGCCAAGAAATTGGTGCACAGCATGAGCCAAAGGACGTTTTAAAGTTTAAAGACTCTAAAAAGTATTCAGATCGTATCACGCAGGCGCAAAAAGTAAGCGGTGAAAAAGACGCACTTGTTGCAATGAAAGGCCGTTTAAAAGGTATTCCAGTCGCTGCTGTTGCATTTGAGTTCTCATTTATGGGTGGTTCAATGGCGTCGGTTGTAGGTGCACGCTTTGTTGATGCTGTTGACCAATGTTTAGAGCACAACATGCCGCTTATCTGTTTCTCTGCATCGGGCGGTGCGCGTATGCAAGAAGCATTAATGTCATTAATGCAAATGGCTAAAACAAGTGCAGCTTTAGCTAAAATGAGCGAAAAAGGCTTGCCATTTATTTCAGTATTAACAGACCCAACGATGGGCGGTGTATCTGCATCACTTGCCATGTTAGGTGACGTTAATGTCGCTGAGCCAAAAGCATTAATTGGTTTTGCAGGCCCACGCGTTATTGAGCAAACAGTACGTGAAACGCTTCCAGAAGGTTTCCAACGCAGTGAATTCTTGTTAGAGCACGGTGCAATTGACATGATCGTTGACCGTCGTGAAATGCGTGACACCCTTGCTCGCATCCTCGCAAAATTTATGAACTTGCCTTCTACCGAACAAGAGCATAGAGTAGCGTAAATTTCAGCTTAACTGATTACACGCTATGACAGAAATCCTTCCTAGCCAATCATCGAGCCTTGATGATTGGCTTTGTTATTTAGAAAGTATCCACCCTGCAAATATTGAGATGGGCTTAGAGCGCGTTGCACGCGTTGCTAATCAAGTCGATTTACTCAATAGCCCTAGCAAAATTATCCTTATCGCAGGTACGAATGGTAAAGGCACGACTGCGCGTTGTCTTGAAAGCCTTCTTCTGGCGCAAGGCTTTAGTGTTGGTACGTATGCTTCTCCTCATTTAATTCGATATAACGAGCGAGTGCGTATTAACGGACAAGAGCTGGACGATCAATTTCATGTTGATGCGTTTGATATGCTCGAAAAAGGCCGAGGTGACACGTCACTGACTTATTTTGAATATGGCACCTTAGGCGCGTTAGCTATCTTTAAACGCCATGCTGTTGATTACGTGCTGTTAGAAGTCGGGTTAGGTGGACGATACGATGCAACAAATATTGTTACACCGCATGCCTGTGTGATTACTACCATCGACCTTGATCATAAAGAATACCTAGGTGATACACGTGAGCTTGTCGGTTACGATAAAGCCGGTATTTTTCGTAACAATACTCCCGCAGTTGTTGGCGATTTAAATATTCCTCATACGGTTACCGATTACGGTAATGAAATTAACGCGGATATGGTGTTATCTGGCCGTGATTTTACTTTTGCCGAGGACGCTGACGGGTTTAATTGGCAGTATCAGGGAAATAACTGGCGCTTTGCAAAGCCTGCCATCCCTTGTCAAAACGCTGCAACTGCACTGACGTTATTAAGCAAGCTTGCACTTTTACCACGTGAGCAGCAGGTGCGTGAGTGCTTGGCAAATTTAACGGTAGAAGGGCGCTTTCAACAATTAAGCGACACACCACGTGTTTTTACCGATGTTGCACATAATCCTGAGTCAGCACGTTATTTAGCGCGCAAATTAAGCGTGTATAAAGATCAAGGGTTTAAAATTCATGCATTAGTCGCTATGCTTGCAGATAAAGATAAAGTGGCTGCGATGTCGGCCGTGGCAGATGTGGTTGATGAGTGGTCATTAGCGAGCTTAGATTGTTTTCGTGGAGACACAGTTGAAAATCTAGCGAAGGCACTGGCTGAGACACCATCGACAGCACCCAGCACGCATTACCCTAATGTAGAAGCTGCGTTGGATAAAATAGTGCAAACAGTCGATGCGAATACCTTAGTGATTGTGTTTGGTTCGTTTATCACTGTGGCTGCAGCCATTAACTACTTTAAAAAATAGAGAGGAATTCGGTGAACGCAGGGTTTATTAATCGCTTAGTAGGGACCACCATTGTGGTTGTAGCGGCTATTGTCTTTATTCCAAATATTTTGGATGGAGAGAAGGTTCATTACACAGACGGCTTTAAAGCGATCCCTGAACGCCCAGAGTTCACGACGATTGACTTACAAGAGGCGATTGATAATAAGGTCGCCTCAACAGAGCAGCCCTTAGCAGCGCAGGTAGAAGATATTCAGGCTGATGACGCAAAGCTTGCTTCAGACCACGTTAAACAAATCGATGAACCCGCCAAAATGGTCGAAGCATCGACAGACGACACCGTGACTATTGCTAAAATAGAGCCTAAAGCGGAAGTTAAAACGCAAGTTAAAGCGCAGCCTAAGCCTGCTGAAAAAACAGCAGAACCGGCACGCAAAGCCGAAGAAAACTTGACGCAAATGGCTTATGTGATTCAACTCGGTAGCTTTTCGCACGCTCCAAACGTTAAATCACTGCAAGAAAAGCTAAAAGCAAACGGCTTTAAAACCTTCACTCGTCCAATTAAGACCCCTAATGGCACTTTAACAAAAGTCTTTGTGGGTCCGTCACTGAATAAGAAAGAGCTTGAGAGTAAACTGCCCGAGTTAAAACAGCTAACCAAGTTAAATGGCAAAGTTACTCAGTTTGAAGTAACAAAGTGATCTAATCTAAGTTTTACGCTTTCATACCAATGCGCTTATTTAGTTCATTAAAGTGATTTAGTCCCTTAAAGTGATTTAGTCTAATTGCGGATTGGTATAACCCCTTAACCCTCTAACGAATCCTGTAACAGCGACAAGGGGGCTTTCACCGAACGGGTGGCGATACAGCTCAAGTATCATTTAAGTTGCCACAACACCGTACAGCCCCCCTTGTAACGTGCCAAAGGGCATGGCTAAAACATGTTTTTACTGCCTTGTTGATTTAGCCAAGATATCACTATTGCCTGCAATCAATGCCTTGTCTAAATACGTTTTATATCATGCTGAAATCTTGCATCTACAGGTGGTTTGGGTATAGAATGCGCCCCAAATTAACGACTAGTTGGTTATTATGATCTGGGTTGATTACGCCATACTTGGCATCATTGCACTGTCTACCATCATTGGCTTAATACGTGGCTTTGTAAAAGAAGCAATGTCATTGGCTGTATGGGCTGGCGCATTTATCATCTCTAGCTTGTTTTACCAATATTTAGCATCCTTCCTAACAAGTATTTCAGAACCCCTTTTAAGAAATGCTGCCGCAATAGCCATATTATTTTTTGCGACACTCCTGTTAGGTGGATTACTAAACTATATTTTAGGTGAGCTTGTACAACGTACTGGTTTATCTGGCACCGACCGTGTTTTTGGCATAGTGTTTGGTGCGCTTCGAGGCGTGTTGGTCGTGAGCGCGTTACTCTTCTTTCTTGATGCTTTTACCGGTGCACCTAATACGCATTGGTGGGGCAACTCTATTTTGATTCCAGAATTTGGCTTTGTTGTTGAGTGGTTCTTTTCGTACCTCGAAAACAACTCAAGTTTTTTAAATTCTGTAAACCGTTAATCGGCGAGGATAAATTTAATGTGTGGTATCGTTGGCATAGTCGGAACTTCTCCTGTTAATCAGGCGATATATGATGGCTTAACTGTTTTGCAACACCGCGGTCAAGATGCAGCTGGCATCATTACCATTGAAAACAACACGTTTAGCTTACGTAAAGCCAATGGCCTAGTTAAAGATGTATTTCATACCCGTCATATGAAGCGTCTACAAGGAACGATTGGTATTGGCCATGTTCGCTACCCGACAGCTGGTTCATCTAGCTCGTCTGAAGCGCAACCTTTCTATGTTAACTCGCCATTTGGTATTGCACTTGCGCACAATGGTAACTTAACAAATGCAGAAGCATTAAAGCAGCAATTATTTTCAGAAGCTCGCCGTCATGTTAATACAACATCAGACTCTGAGATCTTACTTAATATCATGGCGCATGAGTTAAGTAAGCCAAATAAATTAAAGCTTGAAGCACAAGACATTTTTGATGCTGTCACTGAAGTAATCAATAAAGTAAATGGTGGCTATGCAACAATTGCAATGATCATCGGCCACGGTATTGTTGCTTTTCGTGACCCGAATGGTATTCGTCCGTTAGTATTTGGTAAGCGTGAAACGGCAAACGGCACAGAATATATGTTTGCATCAGAAAGCGTCGCATTAAAAACAGACGGTTTTGAGTTTGTACGTGATGTTGCGCCAGGCGAAGCGATTTATGTGACTGAAGACGGTCAGCTTTTCTCTCAACCTTGTGCTGACAAAACGAGTTACTCGCCTTGTATTTTTGAGTTTGTTTACTTTGCTCGCCCAGATTCAAACATTGACCGTATGTCAGTGTATGCAACGCGTGTCAACATGGGTACCAAGCTCGGTGAAAAAATTGCACGTGAATGGGCCGATAAAGACATTGACGTTGTGATCCCTATTCCTGAAACATCATGTGATGTCGCACTGGAAATTGCTTCTGTACTTAACTTGCCATACCGCCAAGGTTTCGTTAAAAACCGTTATATTGGTCGTACATTTATCATGCCTGGCCAAGAAATGCGTAAAAAGTCAGTTCGCCAGAAATTAAATGCGATTGACCGTGAGTTCAAAGGTAAGAATGTACTGCTTGTAGATGATTCAATTGTACGTGGTACTACCTCAGCGCAAATCGTTGAGATGGCACGTGAGTCAGGTGCTAAAAATGTATACTTTGCTTCAGCAGCGCCTGAAATACGCTTCCCGAACGTGTATGGTATTGACATGCCTTCGGCTGCTGAGCTGATTGCGCATGGCCGTGAAGTAGAAGACATTAATGCAAGTATTGGTGCAGATGGCCTAATCTATCAGTCACTTGATGACTTAATCTCGGCAGTAAGCCAAGAGAACCCTGAAATCACACGTTTTGAAACATCGGTATTTGATGGTCAGTATATTACGGGTGATATTGATCAGGATTATTTAAACCGCATTGACCGCTTACGTAATGATTCAGCGAAATCAACGCGTGAAAATGCAATGTCGTCAGGTTTAGAGTTACACAATCAAGAAGAGAATGGTGCTGATTAATTAGCAACTCGCTTGAATAATAAAAAAGGAGCTTGCGAGCTCCTTTTTTGTTTGTGGAAAGAAAGGATTTAATTCTCGTTAGGTAAACATAGGATGGACAATGCCGTTAGTCCACAAAATAGCGGTTGCAGCTAAAATAATGACCAATAAAATCAGTCCGCATGTGACCACTGAACTGGCATAAATAAAACCTCGCTCCTCAGGGATATGCATTAAAATGGGCACCCCTGTGTAGAGTAAATATACCGAGTAAGCAAGCGCGACCAAGCCTACACACACGACAAACCAGAGCTCGGGTAGAAATGCAGCAAGCGATGACATAAACACCGGTGTTGCCGTATACGCAGCAAGTTCCAAAGTTTGTGTAAAGGTCGGTTTTGCACCAAACGTAACGGCCATCCAATGCGCAAGGTAGGCCAGCGCAAATACGCCTACTATTAGTGCAAAATACATCGCAACCGCGATAAGCAATGCACTATCATGGGTCAAAAAGACTGCCTCACCTGAGCCAATGCTCCAACCCAAATGAACTGAAGAGTAATACCCCATAATAGAGGGGATACACGCGATAAGTAAGATATGTGATAAGCTGTAACGCAAGCTTTCATGCCGATTATCAATGGTTTGCCACTCTTCGAGTGGATGAGCATATAAGCCCCATAGATGGTTTAGAATCATAATTGTTGCCCCTGTAAAAAAGGAATATGAGCTGTTTTATTTTTGTACAGCTTTGATTAAGTTATGGTTCACTTATTAAATCTTGTCAAGAAGCTGAAATAATCGAATACTCAGTTAAGATGTAACTCTTTAGTGCATATAAGAAATTACTTTTGCCCTGATTTGGGTCATGGAGTGAAACGATATTTATGTGGTAAAATGCACGCTTGTTTGACGATGAGAATAGAATCAGTGCCTTACTCTGCATTATTAGCCCCGATACAGTCATTTTTGCAATGCGAAACACCCGATGAGTGGATTGTTGCGGCAACCAAAAAAGAAAACTTAGATATCGTATTAATCGATCACTTAATTTGTGAATTAAAAGCGGCACAGAGTGCGATGTTTTTAATTCGTAAGTATGCGGTTGATAAAGAAAGTGCGGATGCGTTACTTGAGTGGTTAAAGCCCTTTGAAACACTTATTTATAAGCGCGACGGCGATTGGCGTGAGCTTGCAGATAAAAACAAGCTGACTAAGTCGATGATCCCAAAATCGGATTCACCTTATGGGCAAGATCTCATTGATAAAATGGTGATGCTTATTAAAGAAGAGCTGCATCATTTTTATCAAGTGCTTGAGATTATGGATGAATATGGCATTGAGTATAAAAGTATTACCCCATGTCGTTATGCCAAAGGGATGCTGCGCCACGTAAAAACTTACGAGCCAGATGCCTTAGTTGATAAGTTAATTATTGGTGCCTACATTGAAGCACGCTCGTGTGAGCGTTTTGCTAAATTAGCGCCGCATGTTGATAAACGCTTAGGTGATTTTTATATTTCATTGCTGCGCTCAGAAGCGCGTCATTACCAAGACTATTTAACACTTGCGCAAGAGATCAGTGAGTTTGATATCAGCGAGCGTGTCGAATTTTTTGCGCACATTGAAGCTGAGTTAATTTCAACGCCTGATGACGATTTTAAATTTCACAGTGGGGTGCCTGCTTAAGGCATCTCAGTGCGAATAAATGGTGAGTAGAAGGCTTGTTTTTCTTTGTCACTTAGATGATAACGATTAAGGATTATTTCTGCTTGGCCATTGTTAATTATTTCGACCAAGCCTTTTTCTAATTCGTTTTGAAATTCAATTGATTGAGGATGGCTTTTAGCTGAAATGATATAAAGTTGATGAGTCGCAATATTGGGTTTTAACGCGGTAATAACCACATCGCTGTTTTGTAATTTACTATTATGTGCGAGCCAGTATTCAGCCACTTCTTGCGTACCTGCTACGAGGTCAACCCGTTCTTGCTGAAGCAAGTAAAGGCTTTCAACTAAATCACGTGTGGTTGTAATACCTAATGTTGTGTTGTTCGTAAATTCTTCACTACTTACATAATCTTCTCCTTTACTTATCGTGTAAGGCAGGAGAGATTCGAGAGAGCCATCGTATCGAATTACGGCATCTTGGCGCTTAAACAAAACAACATTGGCAAAGCCAAGAGGTTTTGAATAATAAAATACTTTGGCTCGCTCTTCTGAGTAAAAAGCACCTAGAACAGCAATGTGCTTATGTCGTTTGGCTAATTTAAGTGCCCGAGCCCACTGTGTATATTCAATGACGGCTTTTTTATTTTGACTTTTTAAAGCGGCAATAACCACCTCATGAACCCAACCCGGTTTTTCACTATTATCGATTAGAAAAGGTGGGAAAGGCTCTGTGACTAACCGCCAAGTTTGGCTATTGAGTGTAAAGCAAACTAGTAAGCAGCACAGGCATGTTAATCGTGTAATCATAAAACGGCACGCTTTAAACGGAGACTCTGTTCAAGCATAGCTAAAATTCTTACGATTTAAAGGGGGTGTGGACGAGTTCTTGATTGTTGGGGGTTACTCTTAAATATGAGCCTTGTTCATACCAGTCACCTAACACAGTACGAATTAACGTTTTACCATTAACAGTGTATTGATGAACATTTGGGCGGTGTGTATGACCGTGGATCATATTGGCAACGTGGTGCTTTTTGAACATGGCAAGAACAGCTTCTTCGGTTACATCAAGAATTTCGAGTGCTTTACCTGCTTGGCTTTGTTTTGACTTTTCGCGGGCGTTACGGGCAATTTTCTTTCTGTACCATAGTGGCATCGCTAACATGAGCTTAGGCCACCACCAACCACGACTTTTTTTACGAAACTTTTGATATTCAATATCTTGAGTACACATTTCATCGCCATGCAGTAGCACCGTCGGCGTGCCATATAAATCAATAACAACCTGTTCAGGCAGCAACGTCATATTGGCGCTGTTGGCATAGCCGTCACGCATAATAAAGTCTCGATTGCCGTGTATGAAAAAAAGCTCAGTACCACTTTCAGCTGCTTGTCTTAAGTGTGCAGCAACACGTTCTGAAAGTGTCGTTTGATAGTCATCACCAACCCAAACTTCAAAAAAATCACCCAGAATATATAACGCATCTACGTCATCATTAATAATCTTGTCATCAAGAAAATCAAAAAATGCCGCAGTGATATCAGGGCGGTTTTCTGTTAAATGGAGGTCGGCAATAAAATAGCTCTGTTTCATAGTCACTCGCAAAAAAGCGGGCTTAAGCCCGCTTATAAAAACTCACCGTTAGCTTAGCTAACAGTTACTTTTTCGATAATTACATCTTCAAGTGGTACGTCTTGGTGGAAGCCTGCGCTGCCAGTCGCAACACCTTTGATTTTGTTTACGATGTCCATACCTTCAACTACTTCTGCAAACACACAATAGCCCCAGCCTTGTGAAGTTTCGCTGCTGAAGTTTAAGAAATCATTGTCGTTCACGTTAATAAAGAACTGTGCAGTCGCTGAATGTGGATCAGGCGTACGTGCCATAGCTAATGTACCAACTTTGTTTGCTAGGCCATTGTTTGCTTCATTTTGAATAGGGTTATTAACTTCTTTTTGAACCATTCCTGGCTCAAAACCACCGCCTTGAACCATGAAACCATCAATTACACGGTGGAAAATAGTGCCGTTGTAAAAGCCTGCGTTTGCATACTCTAAAAAGTTTTTAACAGTGTTTGGTGCATCGCTTTCGTGCATTTTGATGGTGATATCACCAAAGTTTGTGTGTAGAACAACCATGAGGTTTCCTATATCTGGTTTAATAATGCCGTTATTTTATAGCACTTAGCTAAGATTAACAAAGTGCTTGTTGAGAAGATTAACAAAGTGCTTGTTCAATTGATAAAGCGCTAGAGCAGTGGCTTTGCAAGTGTTACCATAGAGAATCTCGAAACACCGTTAAGGACATTTTATAAATGGTACAAATTTACAACACACTTACACGACAAAAAGAACAGTTTAAACCCCTTGTTGATGGCAAAATCGACATGTATGTGTGTGGTATCACTATTTATGATTACTGTCACATTGGACATGCGCGTACTTTTGTTGGCTTCGACGTTATTGTCCGTTACCTGCGCCATATTGGTTACGACTTAAAATATGTCCGCAATATTACGGACGTTGATGACAAAATAATCAAGCGTGCTCATGAAAACGGTGAGTCTATAAATGACTTAACAGTCCGTATGACTAAAGCGATGCACGAAGACTTTGATAGTTTAAACATGCTTCGTCCTGATGTTGAGCCAACGGTAACCAACCACATGGATGAAATCATCGCCATGGTTGAGTGTTTAATAGCGAAAGGTCATGCTTACGTAGCAGCTGACGGCGATGTATTGTTTGATGTATCAACATTTGAGCAATACGGCGCACTTTCACAGCAAGACTTAACTATGTTGCAAGCGGGTTCGCGTGTTGAAGTTGCGCAAGATAAGCAAGATCCGCTTGATTTCGTACTTTGGAAAAGAGCCAAGCCAGGTGAGCCTTCGTGGTCATCGCCATGGGGTGAGGGTCGTCCTGGTTGGCATATTGAGTGTTCGGCAATGAGCTCTAAACATTTAGGTGAGCATTTTGATATTCATGGGGGAGGATCAGATTTACAGTTCCCTCACCACGAAAACGAAATTGCTCAATCATGCTGTGCAAACAACGGTAAGTACGTAAATACCTGGATCCACACAGGCATGGTGCAGGTAAATAAAGAGAAGATGTCTAAGTCATTGAACAACTTCTTTACCGTACGTGACGTACTAACAGAGTACGATGCTGAGTCGGTTCGTTATTTCTTAATTTCGGGTCATTACCGCAGCCAACTTAATTACTCGCAAGAGAACCTTGAGCAAGCACGCTCTTCATTAGAGCGCATTTACACGGCATTACGCGGTGTAACACCTGTTGAGTGTGAATTAGCCGACAATGAATACGTTACAAAATTCAGAAAAGCAATGGACGATGACTTCAATACACCTGAAGCATTACCTGTGTTATTTGAATTAGCAAAAGAGCTTAACCGTGTGAAAGACAGCGATGCAGAGCAAGCTGGAAAATTAGCTTTTGTGCTTCGTAGTATTGCCGAAGTATTAGGTGTTGCGCAGCAAGACCCAGAAGCTTTCCTGCAAGGCGGTCAAGACGATGACGAAGTAGCACAGATTGAGGCCTTAATCATGCAACGTAATGAAGCCCGCGCTAACAAAGATTGGGCCGCTGCTGATGAAGCACGTGATGCGCTAAATGCGTTAGGTGTGGTGCTTGAAGACTCTGCTGGAAAAACAACGTGGCGTAAAGCGTAAACACTAAGCTAAAATTGAAACCGACAAAAGGTTGCCATATTGGCAGCCTTTTTTGTTTTTAGTTTTTTATTTTTAAGTATTGACCTCAATAAAGGTTGAGGTTTTATTCTATCGCTATTGTGCATTTACAAGGACTTACATTGAATATTTTTCTTGCCATGATCCCCGCTTTTTTATGGGGTACAACTTATGCGGTGACAAAATATGCGACCCCTGATTGGCCGCCGTTATTATTAGGTGCGTTACGCGCATTACCCGCAGGGTTACTTTTATTATTAATAAAACCAAGCTTTCCTCGCGCGCGTCAATGGCCCAGCTTACTCGTTTTAGGCGCTATAAACATCGCCCTGTTTTTTGCGTTTATCTTTATTATGGCGATTAATCTTCCTGCAGCAATTGCTGGTGTTGGCATGGTGTCGGTCCCCGTGGTCGCACTTTTATATGCATGGATAGCAAAAGGACAGCGACCTGCAAAGCCTCAAGCTATTAGTGCAGCCGTATTAGTCGTGCTTGCATGGTTATTGTTCGACCCCGCTTATGTCGCTTTAAATGCTCTGGGTGTCGGTGCTTTATTGGGGGCATTACTGACGATTGTGATTGGCAGTACCCTTGTACAAACCTTATCAGTCAGTATTCATTGGTGGGTGGTGCTTACATGGCAGTTAATTATTGGCGGTACTATTTTATTACTCGCTGCGGTTATAGACGGCAGCTTCATTAATCCAACAAATTACTACAGCGTTTTTGAGCCTATTTCAACGCTACAATACAGTGCATTATTTTGGCTTATTGTGCCCAATACAGCGATTGCCTATATTTTATATGTGTGGTTACTTGGGCGTATGAGTGTGGCTGAATTTTCGTTTGGCACGATTGCGAATCCAATTGCAGGGATCATCTGTGCAATTATTTTATTAAATGAGCAATACCAACCATGGCAGTATTTGATTATGTTTACGATGATTATTTTTTCGGTGTTGCCGCAAATGCTAAAACTTAAACGCGTGTAAACGTATTCGTTTCACAACAAAAAAGGGTTGCCATGTGGCAACCCTTTTTACAATCAATCATTATTAGCTGTGATATTTTTCACATGCTTCAAGGGTGTTCTCAATGAGGCTTGCAACAGTCATCGGGCCGACACCACCTGGTACAGGCGTGATGAAGTGCGCTTTTTGTTCGGCAATATCATATTGAACATCACCCACAAGTTTGCCAGATTCAAGGCGGTTAATACCTACATCAATGACGATAGCGCCTTCTTTAACCCAGTCACCAGGAATAAATTCTGGTTTACCTACAGCCACCACCAATAAGTCTGCACGACGCACATGAGTTTCTAAATCTTGCGTGAATTTATGACACACCGTTGTTGTACAACCGGCAAGCAGTAACTCAAGTGACATAGGACGACCAACAATGTTCGATGCACCAACCACAACCGCATGCATGCCTTTGTAACGCACACCCGTAGAGTCGAGTAGGGTAATAATCCCTTTAGGTGTACAGGGGCGAAGTGCTGGCATACGCTGTGCTAAACGGCCAATGTTATAAGGATGGAAACCATCAACATCTTTATGAGGGGTAATACGTTCAAGAATCTTCTCTGCATCAAGACCTTGCGGCAAAGGAAGTTGAACTAAAATGCCGTCTACTTCTTTGTCTTCATTAAGTTGATCAATTAATGCGAGTAAGTCTTGCTCTGTCGTGTCGCCAGGTAAGTCGTAAGATTTAGAAACAAAGCCGACTTCTTCACAGGCTTTGCGTTTTGAACCTACATATACTTGGCTTGCTGGATCTTGACCAACTAACACGACTGCGAGTCCTGGAGCACGTAAACCGTTTGCAACACGCGCTGCAACTCGTTCTGCCACATTACTGCGTACTTGTTTAGCTATTGCCTTACCATCGATGATGTTTGCCGTCATGGGTGACCTTTCATTGGGGTTAGTTAACTTGATACTGATACATCAAAATATGATCATCCGAATAAGGGGCATGGATATAACAAACACGTTTGTTTGATCATATTTTATTATGCTGCGTATTTTCGCAGAAAAGCTGCATAGCGCCAAGATGCAATATGATATAAAGCGTCTATTTATAAAAAAGAGTTCAAATTTTAGCTTATATTTGCAATATTTAACCATTATGAACTAAAAGTGACCGATTGAATTATTTTCTTAAAAAAATGTTTGACCTGACTCGGCCAAATCACTATTATGCACCCCGTTGTTAACGAGGTCACTCGCAAACAATAGTAAGCATCGGCGATTAGCGCAGTTTGGTAGCGCACTTGGTTTGGGTCCAAGGGGTCGCAGGTTCAAATCCTGCATCGCCGACCACTTCTTCTTTAAGAAGCGGTTGCTTACAGGCAAACTTTTGAAGTTTTCGATGCGCCCGTAGCTCAGCTGGATAGAGCAACGCCCTTCTAAGGCGTTGGTCGAAGGTTCGAATCCTTCCGGGTGCGCCATTTGAAAATATGTAAATGCCGTGGTGATTGTAGCTCAGTTGGTAGAGCCCCGGATTGTGATTCCGGTTGTCGTGGGTTCGAGCCCCATCAGTCACCCCAATTTACACACAGTATCGGCGATTAGCGCAGTTTGGTAGCGCACTTGGTTTGGGTCCAAGGGGTCGCAGGTTCAAATCCTGCATCGCCGACCACTTTCACTGTGGTTGTATTTTCAAAACTTCTCTTTATATCGGCGATTAGCGCAGTTTGGTAGCGCACTTGGTTTGGGTCCAAGGGGTCGCAGGTTCAAATCCTGCATCGCCGACCATTTTCTACTAGTATATTCATCTTGGTAATCTGAGCGTTTCATGCGCTAAATTAATACCGCTTAGTCATTCCCTTTTTAAACATTCTGATTTAATTAATCACCTTACTTTGCTGATGATTTTTACGTTCGTTTTTTGTTCGTTTAAACGCAGATTGCCGCTATATAGACCAAATAATTGCCCCCTAGACTCGACTATCAAAAATATTAGGTTATAATGCCGCGTCTATTGTTTAACATAGTGCCCATAGGGGCAGAGCAGCAATGGTATCTCATGGTTACAATGCGCCGTTTTAAGTTGAATTTTTCAGCGTTAAAACTTGCTATCACTCATGGAGATCACCTTGTTTGTAAGGAAGGCGAACAGTCGCCAAAATTGAAGATTGAGGTAAATCATGCAAGTTTCTGTTGAGACGACTCAAGGCCTTGAGCGCCGTCTGACCATCACCGTTCCTGCAGAGAACGTTGAGACTGAAGTAAAAAAACGCTTACAACAACTGTCTAAAACCCAGCGTATCGATGGTTTCCGTCCTGGTAAAGTTCCAGCGTCTATCATCAACAAACGTTACGGTGCTGCAGTACGTCAAGAAGTTGCGGGCGAATTAATGCAACGCAACTACATCGAAGCAATCGTTTCTGAAAAAATCAACCCAGCGGGTGCACCAACTTTCGCACCAAAAGCGTTAGAAGCAGGTAAAGATTTAGAATTCGATGCAACGTTTGAAGTGTACCCTGAAGTTGAAATTCAAGGTCTAGATAAAATTAACGTTGAAAAACCAGCTGTTTCTGTTACTGACGAAGACCTAGCTAACATGCTAGAAACGTTACGTAAGCAACACGCATCGTGGACTGAAGTTGACGCTGCTGCAGGTGAAAAAGATCGTGTAACTATCGACTTCGTTGGTTCTATCGATGGTGAAGAGTTTGAAGGCGGTAAAGCTGAAGACTTCCCTCTAGAACTTGGTCAAGGTCGTATGATCCCAGGTTTCGAAGACAACATCGTTGGCAAAAAAGCGGGCGAAGAAGTTGTTGCTGAAGTAACATTCCCTGAAGAATATCACGCTGAAAACCTAAAAGGTAAAGCGGCTTCTTTCACTATTACTGTGAAGAAAGTTGAAACTCAAGAGCTTCCTGAGCTTAACGAAGAGTTCGCAACTAAATTCGGTGTTGCTGAAGGCGGCGTTGATGCACTGAAAGAAGAAGTTAAGAAAAACATGTCACGTGAGCTTGACCAAGCGGTTAAAGCTAACGTGAAAGACCAAGCTATCAAAGGTCTTTTAGCGAACAACGAAATCGACGTGCCAAAAGCACTAGTAGATCAAGAAATTGATGCTCTACGTCAACAAGCGGCACAACGTTTTGGCGGCAACGCTCAAAACATGCCTGAGCTTCCAGCTGAGTTATTCCACGAGCAAGCTGTAACTCGCGTTAAAACTGGCCTATTACTAGGTGAAGTGATTAAAGCGAACGAGCTTAAAGTTGATGACGCAAAAGTTGAAGAGTTAATTGCAACAGTGGCTTCTGCATACGAAGATCCAACTGAAGTAGTAGAATACTACAAAGCAAATGATCAACTAATGCAGCAAATGCGCAACGTAGCGATGGAAGAGCAAGCAGTTGAAGCTATCCTAGCTAAAGCAAACGTGACTGACGTTGAAAAAGCATTCGACGACATCATGAATCCACAGCAAGGTGCCTAATAAGTCATTGACTTAAGCTCTCGCTAGCGATTAAATGGCTCGTGTTACACTGTATTTATACAGCGTACTCGGGCCATTTTAGTTTGTGGTGGCCAGTTTCACCAAAACCAACAATACTTATGTTAATGCGCAACATTAAACATAAAGGATTGAAAATACATCTTTGTGTTCGCATATACTTAAATAGATTGAAAATACGCGTAAATTAACATTAGTATAAATGTGCTTTCCTTATAGTAAGGATGAGTCGCAGCGGATAAGGAATTAAATAAGAATGAACAGCGGTATGATAGACCCTCTAAACGCATTAGTCCCTATGGTTGTTGAGCAAACAGCAAAGGGTGAGCGCTCATATGATATTTACTCACGTCTTTTAAAAGAGCGCATTATTTTCTTAACAGGCCAAGTTGAAGATAACATGGCAAACTTGATTCTTGCGCAAATGCTGTTTTTAGAGTCAGAAAATCCAGAAAAAGATATTTATCTTTATATCAACTCGCCAGGTGGCTCGGTCACTGCAGGCATGGCGATTTACGATACAATGAATTTCATTAAGCCAGATGTCAGTACTATTTGTGTTGGTCAAGCGGCGAGCATGGGAGCCTTCTTGCTATCAGGTGGCGCTAAAGGCAAACGTTTTTGTTTACCTAACTCGCGTGTGATGATTCACCAACCACTTGGTGGTTTCCAAGGTCAGGCGTCTGATTTCGAAATTCATGCCCGTGAAATTTTATCAATTAAAGATAAACTAAATCGCTTGATGGCTGAGCATACGGGTCAGCCGTTAGACGTGGTATCACGCGATACCGACCGTGACAACTTTATGAGTGCAAGCGAAGCGGTTGAATACGGTCTCGTTGATTCAGTATTTTCTAGTCGCGAAACAAAGTAATCTGAATAGCTAATGATATCGTATTATTAGCTATCACCCTTTACTATGCGAAAACTTATATTCTTTGATATAGTTAACCATAGTGAATTAGCAGCAGTTGCGTGCTGCTGCCAACGTAAAAAATGAGGTAGCTGAATGTCTGACACTCCTACAGACGGCGACAAAAGTAATAAATTGTTATACTGCTCTTTTTGTGGCAAAAGCCAGCATGAAGTTCGCAAATTAATTGCAGGCCCTTCAGTATACATTTGTGATGAATGTGTTGAGCTGTGTAACGATATAATCAGGGAAGAGATCAAAGACATTGCGCCGAAACATAGCGCGTCTGATAAACTGCCTGTGCCGAAAGAAATTCGTAATCACTTAGATGATTATGTGATTGGCCAAGACCACGCGAAAAAAGTACTGTCGGTTGCGGTATACAATCATTATAAACGTCTTCGTAATCAAACCATCAACGCTGATATTGAACTTGGTAAAAGTAATATCTTGTTAATTGGTCCTACAGGTAGTGGTAAAACATTACTTGCAGAAACGATGGCTCGTTTACTTGATGTGCCATTCACTATGGCTGATGCCACAACATTAACCGAAGCCGGTTATGTGGGTGAAGACGTCGAAAATATTATTCAAAAATTACTGCAAAAATGTGATTACGACGTCGAAAAAGCGCAACGTGGTATTGTTTATATTGATGAAATTGACAAGATTTCTCGTAAATCAGACAACCCATCAATCACCCGCGATGTATCAGGCGAAGGTGTGCAACAAGCACTTTTAAAACTGATTGAAGGCACGGTTGCCTCTGTACCACCGCAAGGCGGTCGTAAGCATCCGCAGCAAGAGTTTTTACAAGTTGATACGTCGAAAATCTTATTTATCTGTGGGGGTGCATTCGCAGGCCTAGATAAAGTGATTGAGCAGCGTAGTCACAAAAATACGGGTATTGGCTTTGGTGCTGAAGTTAAACAATCATCTGGCAGCCGCAGCTTAAGTGAGACATTTAAAGATGTTGAGCCTGAAGATCTGGTGAAGTACGGTTTAATTCCTGAGTTCATTGGTCGTCTACCGGTTGTTGCAACGTTAACAGAGCTGGATGAAGCCGCACTGATTCAAATTCTAAGCGAACCTAAAAATGCTTTAACTAAACAGTTTTCTGCATTGTTCGCAATGGAAGACGTTGAGCTTGAGTTCCGTGAAGATGCCTTATCAGCGATTGCGCACAAAGCAATGGAGCGTAAAACAGGTGCACGTGGCTTACGTTCAATCGTAGAAGGTGTATTACTTGATACCATGTATGAACTTCCTTCGATGGATGATGTAAGCAAAGTGGTAATTGACGAAACGGTTATTAAAGGTGAGTCAGACCCAATTTTGATTTACCAAAGTGGTAATCAAGACAAAGCGGCATCTGAATAAATTTGAAATAGTTCAAAATTTAAGCAGTTAAACATAAAAAAGGAGCCAATGGCTCCTTTTTTTATAAATATGTTGAACTTTCCCTTACATATCCCCATATACTTGAGTAATCTTTAAAATAAATGAAGTGCGAAGAGAATATAATGACGCTTGAGAGAACAGATCGAGTTGAAATCCCCGTGTTGGCACTGCGCGATGTAGTGGTATACCCGCACATGGTGATCCCGCTATTTGTTGGTCGTGAAAAATCAATAAAATGCTTAGAAGCGGCGATGGACAAAGACAAACAAATTTTCCTAGTGGCGCAAAAAGACGCCTCTGTTGATGATCCGCAACAAGATGATATCTACCGTGTTGGTACCATAGCCACAGTACTTCAGTTATTAAAGCTACCTGATGGCACCGTTAAAGTGCTTGTAGAAGGCACGCAGCGTGCGAGCGTCGAAACGTTTTTAGATAACGATGATTTCTTCGTTGCTGAGGCGCAGTTCATTGAATCAAGCCACATTGATGAGCAAGAGCAAGATATCTTTATTCGTAGCGCTATTAGCCAATTTGAAGGCTATGTGAAACTCAATAAGAAAATCCCACCTGAAGTACTTACTTCTGTGTCGGGAATCGATGAGGCTGCACGTTTAGCTGATACGATGGCAGCGCATATGCCACTTAAAGTGCCAGAAAAACAAAAAGTACTTGAGATTTCTAATGTAACAGAACGTCTTGAGTACTTAATGGCCTTGATGGAAGGTGAGATAGACTTACTGCAAGTTGAGAAGAAAATTCGTACCCGCGTTAAAAAGCAGATGGAAAAATCGCAGCGTGAGTACTACCTCAACGAGCAAATGAAAGCGATTCAAAAAGAGCTTGGCGAGCTGGATGATGTACCAGATGAATTCGAAGCAATTAAAAAGCGTATCGAAGAATCGGGCATGCCAAAAGAAGCGCAAGAGAAAGCAAGTGCTGAACTTGCGAAGCTGAAAATGATGTCACCTATGTCGGCAGAAGCCACCGTGGTTCGCTCATATATTGATACGCTTATCAATGTGCCATGGAAAAAACGCTCTAAAGTGAAAAAAGACTTAGCGGGTGCGCAAAAAATTCTTGATACCGACCATTACGGTTTAGACAAAGTCAAAGAACGTATTATTGAGTATCTTGCAGTCCAACAGCGTACTAATAAGTTAAAAGGCCCAATTTTGTGCCTAGTCGGTCCACCGGGTGTGGGTAAAACATCACTAGGGCAGTCTATTGCGCGCTCTACGGGTCGTAAATATGTTCGTATGGCTTTAGGTGGCGTACGTGATGAAGCTGAAATACGTGGTCATCGTCGTACTTACATTGGTTCAATGCCAGGTAAGTTGATTCAGAACATGACCAAAGTTGGGGTTAAAAACCCACTGTTCTTATTAGACGAAATCGACAAGATGTCTTCTGATATGCGTGGTGACCCAGCCTCAGCATTGCTTGAGGTATTAGACCCAGAACAAAACAGCCATTTTGCTGATCACTATTTAGAAGTCGATTACGATTTATCTGATGTAATGTTTGTTGCTACATCAAATAGCTTTAATATTCCGGGTCCATTATTAGACCGTATGGAAGTAATTCGTTTATCGGGCTACACCGAAGATGAGAAGCTAAATATTGCCAAGCAGCATTTAATTCCAAAGCAAGTTAAGCGTAATGGTCTTAAAGATAGCGAAGTTGAGATTGAAGATAGCGCCATCATTGGCATTATTCGCTACTACACCCGCGAAGCTGGTGTGCGTAATCTTGAACGTGAAGTGTCTAAGCTGTGTCGTAAAGCAGTGAAAAATATTTTGCTTAATAAAGACATTAAGAAAGTCACCATTGACGAAGACAACCTAGAAGAATTCTTAGGTGTGCAGCGCTTTGATTACGGTAAAGCAGAAGATGGCGATCGTATAGGCCAAGTAACGGGTTTAGCGTGGACTGAAGTAGGCGGAGATTTATTAACGATTGAGTCAGCCGCAGTGCCTGGTAAAGGCAAACTAACGTACACGGGATCGCTGGGCGATGTGATGCAAGAGTCAATTCAAGCAGCAATGACTGTGGTGCGTAATCGCGCGGATAAATTGCGTATCAATAGTGACTTTTACGAAAAACGTGACATACATGTTCACGTGCCTGAAGGTGCAACACCCAAAGATGGCCCAAGTGCGGGTATTGCCATGGTGACAGGTTTAGTATCGAGCTTAACGGGTAACCCGGTACGTTCTGATGTTGCCATGACGGGTGAAATCACTTTACGTGGTGAAGTACTTCCAATAGGTGGCTTAAAAGAGAAACTTTTAGCTGCCCACCGTGGCGGTATTAAAACCGTTATTATTCCAAAAATTAACGAACGTGACTTAAAAGAGATCCCTGATAACGTTTTAGAGGGTCTTGAAATTCACCCAGTTACATGGATTGATGACGTTTTAAAGATAGCTTTGAAGCACCCAGTAGAGAGTTTTTCAGTCGAAACTGAAAAAAACCAGTAAAAAACAGCAAAAAAGTGCTTTTAGGGGCTTTTCAAATACAAAGGGTATGATAAGTTAAGCACTAGTTTTCAAGCCTAGGCCTTATGTGGCCTAGGGTTGAGAAAAATATAATAACCTGAGCATAAACTTAACTTGCTCATAAATTTTCAAAACAGTGATGTTAATTAAAAAAACAATCGCTCTTGATAATAACAATGAAAGAGGATGATATTGTGAATAAATCTCAATTAATCGATCAAATCGCAGCTGATGCTGACATTTCTAAAGCGGCTGCTGGTCGTGCACTAGATTCATTCATCGAGGCTGTTTCAGGCGCTCTTAAAGATGGCGATTCAGTGGCGCTAGTTGGCTTTGGTACTTTCTCAGTACGTGAGCGTGCAGCGCGTTCAGGTCGTAACCCACAAACTGGTGAAGCTATCCAGATTGCAGCAGCAAACATTCCTTCTTTCAAAGCAGGTAAAGCGCTGAAAGACGCAGTAAACTAATCAATAAAAGATTAGTAAGGTGAGAGATACCTAATCACACTTAAATTGAATTAGGTAACTTAGCACCAGTTACTTCAAGTGAAAAAGCGTATCTGGTAAGATACGCTTTTTTTACATGAGCAGGGTTAATTTGTACCTGATCAGAATAGAGATAGATAAATGCTTGAGAAAATCAGAGAAGGTTCGCAGGGACCTGCAGCCAAAATTATTTTAGGCGCGGTGATTTTATCTTTTGCTTTAGCTGGGATCGGTGGTTATTTAGGACAAACCACAGAGCAACCCGTTGCAGAAGTAAATGGAGTTAAAATTAGCCAAACCGAATTCAGCCGTGCTTATCAAAATGAGCGTAATCGTTTAGAGCAACAATTTGGTGAATATTTTGCGCAAATCGCAGCCGATCCAAATTACATGGCACAAATCCGCCAAGGCGTAATTGACCGTTTAGTACAACAAGAATTGCAAACTCAACTAGCGGCAGAATTAGGTCTTCGTGTTAGTGACGAAAGTGTTCGTAAAGCTATTTTAGAAATGCCTTACTTCCAAGTGGGTGGCCAGTTTAATAACGACCGCTATCTACAAGTACTTCGTCAAATGAACTTTCAACCAGATACTTTTAGAGAGTATCTACGTGAAGATATGACGCGTAGCCAACTTGTGGGTGCTGTTGCAGGAACTGATTTCGTATTAGAAAACGAATTAAACAACAGTGTTGCACTTCAACAACAAACGCGCAGTATCGATTACCTTGTTGTTACTAAAGAGTCGTTACAAGAAGGCGTTGAAGTAAGCGAACAAGAAATTGCTGATTACTATGACCTAAATCAACCGCAGTTTTTAGCACCTGAGCAAGTATCAGTGAGCTACATTGATTTAAATGCGGCGAATCTGAGCCTAGATTCAAGCGTGTCAGAAGAAGATGTAAAAGCGTATTACGATCAAAACAGCGCGCAATATATTGAGCCAGAAAAACGCCGTGTTTCACATATCTTAATTGATAATAGTGAAGACGATGATGCTGCAAAAGCGAAAGCAGAAGAGTTACTTGCACAACTTAAAAATGGTGCAGACTTTGCGCAGCTTGCTGAGTCGTCATCAGACGATGTCGTGAGTGCTGAGATGGGCGGTGATCTTGATTGGATAGAACGCGACATGATGGACCCTGCGTTTGAAGAGGCAACATATGCACTTGCAAACAAAGGTGACATTTCTGATGTTGTAGAATCTGAGTTTGGTTATCACATCATCAAACTGACAGATATTCAAACACAGCAAGTAAAACCTTATGCTGACGTAAAAGGCGAGTTACGTGCTGAGCTGGAGCGTTCTAAGAAAGTGAATGCTTTCTATGAGAAGCAAACAGAAATGGGTGAATTAGCGTTTGAAATCTCTGACACATTAAACGATGCAGCAGAAGCGGCAGGTGTTGAAGTTCAAAAAACAGAGCTAGTAACGCGTAACGCATTACCAGAGCCACTTAATAACCCACAAGTTATTGCGGCAATTTTCTCTCCAGAAGTGTTAGAAGATCGCATGAACTCAGAAGTGATTGAAGTGGGTGATGAGCATGCTGTTGTTGTTCGAGTGAATGATCACAAACCAGCAACGACGAAGCCACTTGCAGATGTTTCAGAGCAAATCAAAGCGACGTTAGTTGCGCAGAAAGCATCTGAACTTGCTAAAGATAAAGCACGCACTCTGTATGCAGATATTGAAGCAGGTAAAAGCTTAAGCGATATTGCGGCAGCTGAAGGCTTAGAAGTTCGCCAAGAAGCGGCGTTAGCACGTCAAGCGTACACCGTTTCACCCGCTATTGTTCAACAGGCATTTAGAATGGCACACCCACAAGGTGCACCCGTGACAGATGTTGTTGATTTAAATAATGGTGACTCTGCGATTGTTGCGCTTAAAGCGGTGAATGAAGCTCAAAGCAGTGATATTAATGAGCAACAAAAACAAAACATCACAATGGCGCAAGTAAATAAAAACTATATGGTATTTATTGCTGCACTCAAAGCGCAAGCTGATGTAAAAGTACCTAAAGCTGCTCAACCTTCAGAGTAAGCTATTAGTTAGCTAAATGAAGAGGCGCCTTATGGCGCCTTTTTTGTCGTTTAAAAATACCAATGGTTTACATCTCAGCGCAGGCAAAGTTCATCAATTAAGTAATCAAGGCTCTGAAGCGCTTCATTTTATTGTCACTTCAACACCCCCAGTCACGGTGATAGAGTCGAAGTGTCGCTCAGATGAGGCTTGTGCTGTTACTTAGCCTTGATGGGCCAAGATTGCGCGCTTTCTTTATACCAAAGTGCATTAGCGAATGCTGCATTCATGGCTAAAGCCATTCCTACCTCGATTTGGAATCGTGCCGAGTGTAGGAGGCTTTTAACGCCGAATAGCAACTTCTTCATGGCTAAAGCCATTCCTACCTCGATTTGAAATCGTGCCGAGTGTAGGAGGCGTTTTAACGCTGAATAGCAACTTCTTCATGGCTCACGCCATTCCTACCTCGATTTGGAATCGTGCCGAGTGTAGGAGGCGTTTTAACGCTGAATAGCAACTTCTACGTGGCTCACGCCATTCCTACCTCGATTTGAAATCGTGCGAAGTGTAGGAGGCGTTTTAACGCTGAATAGCAACTTCTTCATGGCTAAAGCCATTCCTACCTCGATATGAAATCGTGCCGAGAGTAGGAGGCGTTTTAACGCTGAATAGCAACTTCTTCATGGCTAAAGCCATTCCTACCTCGATTTGAATCGTGCCGAGTGTAGGAGGCGTTTTAACGCTGAATAGCAATCCCTTCGTGACTAAAGCCATTCCTACCTCGATTTGAAATCGTGCCGAGTGTAGGAGGCGTTTTAACGCCGAATAGCAACTTCTTCATGGCTAAAGCCATTCTGACCCCGATTTGAAATCGTGCCGAGTGTAGGAGGCGTTTTAACGCCGAATTAAGCGTAAAGCGTTAAGGTAAATCAACAACTCAGCAATTTCTGTGTTACGGATGATTGCGGGTTTTGGAAAATCGTTTCAGTTTGGCCGTATTCGACAATCTCGCCGTGATCAAGCACCACAAGTTGATCGCTAATATGGCGCACTAAACTTAAATGGTGAGTGATCAGGACATAGCTAAGGCCCGTTTCTTTTTGTAAACGTAGTAATAAGTTTACCGTTTGAGCACGCACAGAGGGGTCTAGCGACGATAAAGCCTCATCAAGCACCACAACCTTAGGATCTAGAATTAAAGCGCGTGCAAGCGCTATACGTTGCAATTGACCACTACTGAACATATGCGGGTAATAATGACGATGGTCTAACAAGAGCCCGACTTTTGCTAACGTTTGTTTAATTTTCTCTTCGCGAGCGGCTTTGTCTAGATCAGTATTATATTGTAAGCAGTCGTTTAGCATGTCACCAATAGTGAGGCCGGGGTTGAGTGAGGCTTCAGAATCTTGGAATATAAGGCGAATATGACGACAGTCATTATCGCGAAGCCCATCATTTTCAATGATATTACCATCGAGTAAAATTTGCCCTTTATCTGCGTTGTCTGCACCTGCTAATAGTTTTGCAAGGGTGCTTTTACCTGAGCCTGTTTCACCAATAATGGCGATAGTTTCTCCTTGGCCTAAACAAAATGAAATGTCTTTCAGCACCGTAAAACGCTTGCGTGAAAAGAGTCCTGCACGCAAATTAAAACTTTTCGATAGGGCTTGCACTTTTAGCAGAGGTTGCATTATTTCATCGCCTTAATTAATGGGAAGTGACACGCATAACTATGACCATGATGTTTCGTCAATTTAGGCGTTACCACACACGCTTTTTGTGCTTGTGGGCAACGGGGGCCAAGTCGGCAACCTATCGGCAAATGTTGCAAGGTTGGAATCGTGCCTTTGAGCGCATAAAAGGGCTCTTTATGTGCCAAACCTTGCTCGTAGTCAGGTAAGCTCTTTAATAATGCTTGTGTATAAGGGTGGTGTGGCTGACTAAATATGCGGCTTGTAGGGCCTGCTTCAACCATTTGTCCGCAGTATAAAACATGCATCCCATGCGACCAGTCTATGATCTCTTCAAGCTCATGAGAGATCATTAAAATTGACATGTTTTTTAACAGGTTCAAACTTTTTAATAATCTAAAAACTTGTGCACGAGTCGTGCTCTCAAGGGCTGTGGTTGGTTCATCGGCGATAAGTAATTTAGGAGTACGAGCAATCGCCATCGCTATCATCACTTTTTGGCAGATACCTTCTGAAAGCTCATGAGGATAGCTGTCGAGCACTTTTTTGTGATCTTTAATTCCCACTTTATGAATAAGTGCTTTTACGCGGTCTTTACGTTGGCGATTTCGTTTTAAGAAAAAGCCACTGGTTGCTTCAACGGGTAAGGTTTCGGCAATTTGATCAAATATTTTTGCTGTGGGGTCCAAACAGCGGCTTGGATCTTGGTAAATCATAGCAATATCTTGACCAACTAATTTACGGCGTTGCTCATTGGATAGACGCATTAAGTCAACACCGCGCCAGTGCATTCTGTCAGCAGTGATATGCCAGCGCTTATTCAACACCCCAACAATGGCTTTCGCAATTAAGCTTTTGCCAGAGCCTGACTCACCAACCAGCGCATGAACCTCACCTTCTTTAAGGGTTAGGCTCACTTTATCAACCGCACGAATTACCGTATCAGAGGTGCGTAACTCTATCGTGAGATTGCGAATATCGAGTAATTGCATAACTAGTCGGCCTTACGTTCTTTGAGCACTTGGCGTAAACCATCACCCACCAAATTGGTAGACAGCACAGCTAAAAATAATAATACGCCGGGTAAACCCACAGTCCAAGGGGCAAGGTAAATTAAACCAAGGTTTTCGGCCAAAATCGCCCCCCATTCAGTGGTTGGCGGCTGTGCACCGAGCTTTAAAAAGCCCAGTGCTGAGATATCTAATATTGCTGTAGAAAGTGCCATTGTGAATATAACCACAATATGTTCGTAGATATTCGGGAAAATTCCTCGGGCTAATATGTGCCAGTTAGACGCACCATCTAGTTTAAAGGCGGTGATATAATCTTTATTGAGCTCTTCAACAATCAGGTTTCGAACAGAGTGAATAAACTGTGGCAGTAGAGCAAGGATAATTGCCCACACGGTGTTCATTAAGCCAGGACCAAGAATCGCGATAATAATTATGGCTAAAAGTAACGAGGGAATCGACAAGGTAATGTCGAGTAAGTGATTTAAAAAGCTTGAACGAATACCACGACTAATGCCCGCAAAAGTGCCTACCAAAACCCCAATAACCGTGGTGATAAGGGCTGCTACAACAGATAAGCCAAATGTGTAAGTTGCGCCATTCATTAATCGCGACAACACATCGCGACCTAAATCATCGGTGCCTAATAGAAACCGAACATCACCGGCATCATGCCATGACGGCGGCAATAATAACGCATCGCTGTGCTGCTGGTTTACGCCATAAGGGGCAAGTAAAGGGGCTGATGCAGCCAGTAAAGCAAAGGCAATAAATAACCATAAGCCAACAAGTGCAGGGTGGTTGGTTTTAAATTTACGCCAAAATCGCGCCAACGGCGATTTATTCGACTCTTCAGAGAATAAATTAAACTTTGCCATGAGCTTGGTTCCGCGAGAGTGGGTCGAATAGAGTGTAAGTGAGCTCTGCGACAATCGTTGCTAAAATTACGAACATAGACACAGCCAATAAGCCGCCTTGAATAGCGGGGTAATCGCGTTGATAAATACTGTCAATTAACCATCGGCCTATGCCGGGCCATGAGAAAATGACCTCGGTGATCATCGCAAGGGTGATCAGCGTACTAAATTGTAAGCCGATTTGCTTTATCACAGGCAATAACGCATTTCTAAGGGCATGATGAATAATGAGCTGGGCGCGGTTTAACCCTTTAGCACGTGCTGTTTTAATGTAACTTTGATCAAGCACTTTGAGCATTGAATCGCGCGTAAAGCGCACCAACACGGTTGTTGGGTACATAGCCAAAACGATAGTTGGCAATGTTAGGTGGTGCAATGCATCCACAAAAGCCATGCCATGATACGGAAAGTCTCCCGCAATGATATCTATCAAAATGAACCCAGTGACAGGTTCAATCTCGTAAAGTAACCCCATACGGCCCGACATCGGAAACCAGCCTAACTGCAGTGAAAACACCATTATTAACAGCAGTGCTAACCAAAATACGGGCATTGAATAGCCAATGAGTGTGCCTGAGTTAATGAATTTATCGGGCCAACGTCTGTAATAAGCTGCGGCTAAAATACCGCTTGGCACGCCGACGACCACTGACACGATTAGCGCATAGGTACTCAGCTCGAGTGTGGCAGGAAATAGGTCAACAATATGTTGAAATACACTTTCACCAGAGGCGAAAGATACCCCCCAATCTCCTTGGACGATGCGCTCTAAAAACGCGAAGTATTGAACGGCATAATTTTCAGTAAAGTGGAACTTTTCTTCAAGCACGCTGGTTTGCGAAAAAGTGCTGTTAGTAATACCACTTAAATTGGTTAAGGCATCACCGGGGAATAAATAGCTTAACGAAAAAGTAAAAATACTTAATGTCAGCATCATAAACATTAACAGCGCTAAGCGGCGAAGAATATAATCAAGTATCATTATTCTTTCCTCGCGTTAGCCAGTGAAATACCGCCAAACGGGCTTAAACTTATCCCTTTCACATCGCTGCTAGATGCTTGAAAACGCATGCCGTGGGCAATTGGCAGAATCGGCAACTCTTGTACAATAATGCGCTGAGCTTGATTGTAAAATTGCTTCCGTTTTTCTAAATCGGTGGTGTCGAGCGCTTGAGTGAGTAATAAATCAAATTCAGGGTTACACCAGTTTGCCGGATTTTTACCACTAAAAGTTGCTGTGCAACTTAGCAATGGGCTCATAAAGTTGTCGGGGTCGGGCGTATCGGCTGCCCAGCCGAGTAACACGCTATCGTGGCGGTGTTCACCAACGCGTTGTAAAAAGGTATTCCATTCGTATTCCACAATACTCACGTTAACCCCGATTTTGCGCAGATCACTTTGCATCAGCTCCGCCATTTTACGGGCATTTGGGTTATAAATTCGGCTGACTGGCATGGCCCAGATATTCATATCAAAGCCATTTTTATAGCCGGCCTCTGCAAGCAGTGTTTTCGCAAGTTCAGGATTGAATTCAGGCATCGCTTTTTGTGCTTCAAAAGCCCAAGAGGCAGGGGGCAGTAACGATTGTGCCTTAATACCATTACCGTAGTAAACTGCTTGCATGATTTTGTCGACATCAATCGCGCTGGCCAGTGCTTGGCGCACACGAATATCATCAAACGGTGGACGCTCAGTATTAAATGCCCAATAACCAATATTAAGGTTTTGCTCTTTTTGAACGTTAATATCGTCTCGTTCAGCTAAAATACTTAATTGTGCGCTGCTAGGGTGAGCGGTTACATCGCATTCTTTGGTCAGCATTTTGGCAACTCGGGTGGTGCCATTTGGCGTTATGTCGTAAACCAATTGCTCAAGCACCACAGGGTGTTTCCAATAATCAGGATTACGGTAATAGCGAATTAAGCGATCGCGACGGTATTCTCTGTACACATAAGGGCCCGTGCCAACGGGGTACTGGTCAAAGAGGTTTTCTTGCTTTCGCTCTTTTAATTGCATGGCGTATTCTTTTGATAGCACCACGGCAAAATCAGTTGCAAGATTCGCTAAAAAGCTGCTTTCTGCATTATAAAGTTCAAAGCGCACCTGGTAGTCAGAAACACGCACAATGCGGCGAATTAATTGATCAATACCGACACTTTGAAAATACGGGTAATTGGCATCACCCACAAAATGATAGGGATTGTATACATCAAATAAGCGACTAAAGGTAAAAATGACGTCATCGGCATTAAAATCACGGCTCGGTGTAAAGTACTTGGTAGTATGAAACTTCACCCCTTTTCGTAAAGTAAAAGTGATGGACTTGCCGTCTGGACTGATTTTCCAATCGGTGGCAAGTTCCGCCTGAAATTCAGCAGACACAGGGTCGATACTCAATAGGCGGTCATAAAGCTGATTAGCAATAATATCAATGGTTGAGCCCGTGGTCGTTACTTGTGGATTAAACGACACCGGGTTAGCCTCAGCGCAATACACTAAGCCCTGATTTTTTTGTTCAGTGGTTTTTTCTTCGCTATCTAGGCAGCCTACTAAGCATACCAAAGACAAAGCAAGTAACGGTTTATACACCTGATTAGCCTCTAACTATTGCTGCTGGTCTAATAAATTGTATTTTTTCAAATAGCCACGTAATTGATGATACGTTAATTCGAGCTGTTCTGCAGTTTTCTTTTGATTAAATTGACTGTGTTCCAATGCTTTTTTTATGACATCAATTTCAAAGTCATTGGAAAGTTGTTTCAAGTTACAAGGAAACTGAATTTCAGGTTTGCTTAGTGATACTGACTCTTGCGCCTGTGAAGGGGGTGTAACCGCATGTTCTATATGTGCAATTGGTGCACTGTTACTACTGCCTTTAATACGTTGCTTAGGTCTGAATTTGCTGGCAAATGGGTCTAAAATAATCTGGTGAACGGGAATATGTTCATTGCCGTGACGATACAAACTTCGTTCAACAACATTTTTTAATTCACGAATATTACCCGGCCAGTCGTATGACTGCAGTGTTTCGGTAGCGCTGCGAGTAAAGCCACTAAATAGCTCCCACTCAAGATCACGCGCCATATTAATCGCAAACTGTTCTGCAAGTAACATAATATCTTCTTGGCGTTCACGAAGCGGGGGCAGGGTAATAACATCAAAAGCGAGACGATCAAGTAGGTCGCTTCTAAACTCACCTTGCTCTGCAAGACTTGGTAGGTCTTCATTTGTTGCGCACACAAGGCGAGTATCTACTTTAACGGTTTGCTTACCGCCGACACGCTCAAACTCACCATATTCAATAACGCGTAACAGTTTTTCTTGCACCATCGCTGAGGTGTTGGCTAATTCATCTAAAAACAGCGTGCCACTGTTGGCGCGTTCAAAGCGACCTTCATGGCGTTTACTTGCTCCGGTAAAAGCCCCGCTTTCATGGCCAAATAATTCACTTTCGAGTAGGTTCTCGTTAAGCGCCGCACAGTTGAGCTTGATATAGTTCTGTTCCCAGCGTTTCGATAAAAAATGTAAACGCGCTGCAATCAGTTCTTTACCTGTACCGCGTTCACCAATAATAAGCACTGGTTTATCTAAACTAGCCAGCTGTGATACTTGATCCAGCACGCTTAAAAAGCTGTCAGATTGGCCGAGTAAATTATCCTGTTGGCGAAATTGGCTCATATTCCCTAACTCTTAGTCATTTTTACTAAGATCTAGTGTATTTCATTATCTGAGAGAACTAAAGAAATTTATAAATTTAGTTTAACTGTTTGAATATATTAAGTTATTCTAGCTTTATAAAAGTTGGCAAGCATATTGATACTAGATATACCAACTGATTAAGTTAAAACACCAAAGAGGTAAATGTTATGGGAATTTTTTCACGTTTTGCAGACATCGTTAATTCTAATATCAATGCCATCTTAGATAAAGCAGAAGACCCAGAAAAAATGGTTCGTCTGATCATCCAAGAGATGGAAGATACATTAGTAGAAGTACGCTCTACGTCAGCAAAAACACTTGCTGAGAAAAAAGAATTAGTACGTCGCGTTGATACATTAAAAGTACAGGTTGCTGATTGGCAAGAAAAAGCGGAGTTAGCACTAAGCAAAGACCGTGATGACTTAGCGCGTGCAGCACTGATTGAAAAGCAAAAGTCTGCGGATGCTGTGGCTGCCGTTGAGTCTGAGCTTGAGCATGTTGAATCTCATATTGCAAAGCTTCAGCAAGAAGTAAGCACGTTACAAGAGAAGCTGGCTGATGCTAAATCACGTCAAAAAGCGATTATTTTACGTCAACGTTCAGCTGAGTCACGTTTAGAAGTGAAAAAAGCGCTTGATAGCTCAAAAGTGGAAGATGCGCTAAACCGCTTCGAACGTTACGAAAACAAGATCGATGGTCTAGAATCTCAAATAGAGTCTTATGATCTTGGTAAAAAATCATTAGCTGACGAAATTGCGGGTCTACAGCAAGACGAAAAGATTGATGATGAGCTTGCTGAGCTTAAGAAAAAACTGGCAGATAAAAAATAAAAAATGGGGGCAAGTCCCCCAATGCTTAAACACATAACGGATTGACAGGAGAGAATCATGTTCGACGCAGAAGTTTTGATGGCACCCATTATTGTATTTATGGTGGTTGTTGCCCCACTTTGGCTTATTTTACACTACCGTAGTAAAAAGCAAGTGAGTCAAGGTTTAAGTGAACACGAACATCGCCAGCTGTTAGAGCTTGCACAAAAAGCAGACAAAATGGCAGAGCGAGTTGAAACATTAGAAGCCTTACTTGATCAAGAGGCTCCACAGTGGAGACGTAAAGTATGAGTACCAAACGCGAATTATTCAGAGACGCAGAGCGCGGTAAAATAGCCGGTGTGTGCGCAGGTATCAGCGACTACTTTAATATGGAGCTTTGGCTCGTACGCATTCTTGTCGTCACCGCAGTGTTGTTATCGGGTGGGCCATTTATTGTTGTTGCTTACATTGCTGCGTGGTTTATTTTAGATAAGAAACCATCAGAGAAAACAATGAAAACTGGCGACAGTATTCACCAAGACCCGCTTGAAGTGAAATTTAAAGTATGGCAAAAAGGGGAACCACCTCGCCGTGCACTGCAAGATTTAAAAGAGCGTCTTGCGCGAGTTGATGGTCGTTTACAAGAGATGGAACGCTATGTCACCTCAACTGAATTTACGGTTAGCCGTGAAATTAACAAACTTTAAAGGATTTTAAAGCACCTTGTTTGCAATGTGAAACCAAGCGCAAATAGGGTGCTAGACACTGTATGAGCCAATCATTTGCAAAGAACACCTTTAATAAATTAAAAAACAAAGCCGAAAAAGCGCTGCATCGTGGTTTAGATCAACACGTGAAACTTGCTGTAACAGGATTAAGTGGCAGTGGTAAAACGGCGTTTATAACCGCACTTGTTAAGCATTTAACCAGTCAAGCTGATGATAAAAACCTACCATTTTTTAATGTAATGCGTGAAAAACGCCATATTGCAACCAAAGTGGTGCCTCAGCAAGCTCTCACCATTCCAACGTTTGAATATAATCAGGCTTTGTCATCATTATTGCCCTTGGAAGGTGAACCGGCATGGCCGGCATCAACTGAGCGTATCAACACACTGCGACTGGCAATCAAGTATCAAAGTAATGCCGGGCTTCGTGGTCATTTTGCACCGCAATCCACTTTGTATTTAGACATCATTGATTACCCAGGTGAATGGTTACTCGACTTGCCAATGCTTGAGCAGTCATTTGCTGATTGGTGTGAGTTACAATATTCATTGCTTATGCAAACGGCGCGCAATGAAAAAGCTCAGCCATTTTTATCTGCACTTGCAGAGCTCGATTTATCGTCCAGTGTTGATGAAAGTTTACTTGCTGAGGTGGCAGCACTGTACCAGCAGTTACTCGTCAGTTTAAAGCAAGATACCAAACTTGCCATGTTACAACCCGGGCGTATGTTGATGCCGGGTGAACTTAAAGGTGCCCCCTTACTGCAGTTTTTCCCGGTCGCAAACGTACCAGAGGAAATCGCTGAAGGGTCAAATTTAGCGCACCTTAAAAAGCGCTATAAGGCTTACGTAAAAGAAGTTGTGAAGCCATTCTATGAGCAACATTTTCGCCATTTTGACCGACAAATTGTGCTGGTGGATGTCTTGAGTGCATTGAACGAAGGGGCCGAAACGTTACATGAGCAAAGTCGTGTAATAAACCAATTGCTTGCACATTTTAATTACGGTGAAGCCAGTTTCTTTAAACGTTTGTTTAAACCTAACATCGACAAGCTGTTGTTTGCTGCAAATAAATCAGACCATATTAGCGCGCAGTATCATAAAGATTTAGCATTATTGCTTGATTCAATCGTGCATGATCAAAGCAACCATTTAAAGTTTGAAGGCGTACAAATTGAAACCATGGCTATGTCGTCAATTTGTGCGACAGAGCCGCGCCAAGTTGTAGAAAAAGGCCAGCAATTAGCCTGTATTTACGGTAAACCATTGGGCGAGCATGAGTGGGTCACTTATTTACCCCCCCAGCCACCTTCACGACTATTGAATAAACACGAGTGGCCAGCACAAGGCTTTGAGTTTTTGTCGTTTTCGCCATTACCATGCCCTGATAAACGGTTAAAGCATATTCGTTTAGATCATGTCATGCAGTATCTGATAGGAGATAAACTAACATGAGTAAACAGCCGAACGAGGTTGATTTTCAAGCTGGGCGCCGTATTGCGAGCTCTGCAGCAAATGAAGCACCGACTGAGGAGCTTACAGCTGCAAAGGTAATTGAAAATGCAGAGTTTATTGAAAACGATGACGAATTAACTGACGACATAGAACTGGCACCGGTATACAGAAAGTCAAAATGGCAAACATTAAAAAGCCTTTTTGTTGTGAGCTTTTTAGTCTTGGTCTTGCTTGAATTTGGTATGTCGCTGTATGTGACGTTTCAGCAATCGATTATTGTCGGTTCAGTGTATTTAACAGCGGTACTAAGTGGCGTGCTCTTGATTAGCCGTGTTATTTGGCGTGAGTATCGCATGCTGCGTAGCTTAAAGCGCAATCAGCTACATCGTACAGAGGCTGATCGATTACTTAATAGTGAGCAAGTAGGTGAAGCGCTGCCTTGGCTTGAGAAACTCAATAAACATCAAGCACTCATAGGCTTTGATGACTTTAAAACACAAATAGCCAGTCATCATACCGACAAAGAAATCATGACGTTATATGCAGACAGCTTATTAGTCAGCCAAGATCAGCAAGCAAAGAAACTGATTAATCGGTTTGCCACAGAATCGGGCTTATTGGTGGCATTAAGCCCACTTGCACTGGTTGATATGATGGCGGTACTTTGGCGTGGCACTAAATTAATTGAGCAAATTGGTCGTATTTATGGCATTGGTTTTGGTTATGCAAGTCGCATAAAATTGTATCGCTTGTTGATCAAACAAGTGCTTTTTGTGGGCAGTGCTGAACTGGTGTCCGATCTGGCTGCAACGGCACTCAGTGCAGAGCTGTTGGGTAAATTGTCGGGCCGTGCCGCGCAAGGGCTTAGCGCCGGTATTTTTACTGCTCGCATTGGCTATAAAGCCATGGAGTTAAGTAGGCCATTGCCACGTTTAGAGCACAAACGTAGCCTATTAAAAGAAACGGCTAATAGTATTGCGCGAAAAATAGCCTCGCGCAGCAGCGATAAAGACACCGAAAAGACTCAATGACAACATTTGTGTACAGTTAATAAAAACGGTTGAGTGATATTTAGCCATCTGTGCATCCGGCATGCTTGTGGTTAGGCTGTATGTGCGTTTTATTTATGAGTATGAAGTACTGATAATAAAAACGAGAACAGACAATGACTAAGCATCACTTACATACACAATGTATCCATGGTCCAGAAAAGCCAAATGATCCTCACGGCGCACTGAGTGCGCCACTTTATCAAACCTCAACATTTGCGTTCACGAGTGCAGCACAAGGGGCTGCACGTTTTGCTGGTGAAGAGCAGGGGTTTATTTACACTCGCTTAGGTAACCCAACAACGCAAGAGTTAGAGCAAAAAGTTGCACAACTTGAAAATTGTGAAGCGGCTGCAGCAACAGCAACGGGAATGGGCGCAGTATCAGCCTCAGTATTAAGCTTTTTACAGCATGGTGACCATCTTGTGGCATCAAGTGCACTCTACGGTTGTACTTTTGCTTTTTTTGCTCACATGCTGCCTCGCTTCGGTATAGAAGTCAGTTTTGTTGATATGAGCGATGAAGCCGCATTACGTGCTGCTGTTAAACCAAACAGTAAAATGATTTTTGCTGAGACGCCGATAAACCCAACCATGACGGTGCTTGATTTAAGCTTAATTGCAGAAGTCGCGAAGCAACATAAGTTGCTTAGTATTATTGATAATACTTTTTTAACGCCTTTACTTCAGCAACCCACTTCATATGGCATCGATATTGTTATTCACAGTGCGACTAAATATTTGAACGGACATGGCGATGTGGTTGCTGGCATTGTGTGTGGTTCTAATGAGCACATTAATTTAATAAAAATGACCGTGCTTAAAGATATTGGCGCAACGATTAGTCCGCATGATGCCTGGTTAATAAACCGAGGGTTAAAAACGCTTGCAGTACGAATGGAGCGTCATTGTGCGAGTGCCCAAGTGGTTGCTGAGTTTTTAGAGCAGCACCCGTTGGTGAGCAAGGTTTATTATCCTGGCCTTAAATCACATCAAGGTCATAAGTTTATTGGTACACAAATGAAAGCAGCGGGTGGTGTGATCGCGTTCGAAATTAAAGGCACCCTAGAACAAGGTGAAACCTTCATTAATAATACTCAGCTTTGTACGTTAGCAGTGAGTTTAGGTGACGCTGAAACCCTCATTCAGCATCCCGCGTCTATGACTCACTCTCCCTATACACCAGAAGAGCGGGCTGCGGCTGGCATTAGTGATGGATTAATTCGCTTATCAGTCGGTTTAGAGGATGTTAACGACATAATTGACGATCTTAAAACTGCATTTACATCTATTGGATAGGATGTAAATTTAAGTTTACACTAAAATGGTGTTTTATCCCTTATTTAACGGGTTGTGTAAACATTTGGATCTTTTGGTGTAATTTTTTATTTACAGTAGAGGTGTTTCTGCAAACAGTAGAAACACCCAAAACTATTAAAATCTCGCTTACTTTTACATAGTATCGACTTAACAAGTTAAAGTGATTCTTATCGTGCTGATCAAGATTTAACGAAGAAGGTTATTATGGCTAAAGCAAGTAATTACACCTCCAAGCAACCCGATGAAAATGGGGTGATCCATTGGAGCGAAGACGAAAACAAAATATGGTCTGAGCTGGTTGCTCGCCAACTCGCTTGCATTGAAGGCAAAGCCTGCAATGAATACCTTGAGGGTTTAAAAAAAATAAACCTTCCTTCAGATCGTATTCCCCAATTAAGTGAATTAAACGAAGTACTGGAAAAAACCACCGGCTGGCAAGTTGCGCCTGTGCCTGCGTTAATTGATTTTGACGAGTTTTTCCGTTTGTTAGCTAATAAGCAATTCCCCGTGGCTACGTTTATTCGCACACGTGAAGAGTTTGACTACTTACAAGAGCCAGATATTTTCCACGAAATTTTTGGTCACTGTGCAATGTTAACAAACCCTGCATTTGCTGAGTTTACGCATAAATACGGTCAATTAGGGTATGCAGCAGAGAAAAAAGATCGCGTGTATCTGGCACGTTTATATTGGTTTACTGTTGAGTTTGGTTTAATGCAAACAGACCAAGGCTTGCGTATTTATGGTGGCGGTATTTTATCAAGCCCAGGTGAAACGCAGTACGTGTACTCTGATAAACCAGAAATCAATGCAATGAATGTACTGGATGTGCTTCGCACACCGTACCGTATTGATATAATGCAGCCTGTGTACTACACCATTAATTCGATTAATGACTTATTTGATATCTCACAAATGGATATCATGTCATTGGTGAGTAAAGCAAAAGAATTAGGGCTTCATGAGCCAAAGTTTCCACCTAAAGAAAAATTAGCAAGTTAAGGATTTATAATGTCTTCATTAAGCACACAAAAGTGTGAAGCGTGTCGTGCTGATGCGCCGAAAGTATCTGATGCTGAGTTAGCAGAATTAATTAAAATGATCCCTGATTGGGTACCAGAAGTGCGCGACGGCATTATGCAATTAGAGCGTGTGTATAAGTTTAAAAACTTTAAACAAGCACTTGAATTTACAAATAAAGTAGGTGATATGGCTGAAGAAGAAGGCCATCACCCAGGTTTACTTACAGAGTGGGGCAAAGTGACTGTTACGTGGTGGAGCCACTCAATTAAAGGCTTACATAAAAACGATTTTATTTGTGCTGCAAAAACTGACGATGTCTTTGCTGCATTATAAAACGCAATAAGTTCTGCCCAGAAGGCGTGACCCAAGGTCGCGCCTTTTTATTTTTGTTAAAAGGAAAAAGCCTATATAGTGTATTTGCGTTATGAAACAACACGGTAGAAAACAATGAAGAATAAAAGCCTAATCATAGCCTCATTACTTATTTTATTGCCGCTTATCGACAGCCTTTTTGTACCTCCTGTATTTGGCATTCAATGGCATAGCCCAAAAATGATGTATCAAATAGGCGTTGCGTTACTCATTATTAAGCTGTTTATGGTCATAACGGGCATTTATTTATTACTCAAAAATAACAGGTGTGACACAGGCAGAGCAGCGTTAGATACTCAGCCAACTGCTAGACGACATCTTTTATTATTCATTGTCGCAGGGCTTCAACTTGTGGTTATGGTGAGTCTGTGTTTTTGGTACCTTGTTGCAGGGACACAGGCAAAGTATTTTAAGCAGCAACAGCATATTAGTGTATTTACAGCTGACTATGGCGTTTTTACTGATGTTTACCATCATATTTCATATATTTGCTATGACCGTTATGGTTTTTATCGCCAAATCCCGGTTGCTTCATTACCGTGGGCAGGTGAATTTAGTTTTAAAGTTCATCAAGATAGTTTACAGATCTATCAAAAAAGTAATGTCGATGAGCAAACTAAACAGATTTCCTTAGAGGGGTTTAATTGTTTATAAAACTGGAATAATTAGGACGATTTTTACTTACATATCAGATATTTCTTAAATTCCCCCCTATTTCCCCTCATAACATATCATTCTCACTGTTGTTTCCTATACTTAATGAGATTTTTAGTAAGGAAGCCATCACGCATAGGGTACTGCAATTAAACAGAGAGAACATTATGTTTACGAAGTTCAGGTTAAATACACAGCTGTATCTTGCATTTGGCGCAATGATTGTCCTGCTAGGGATAGTCAGTATAGTTGCCTTGTTAGCCCTTAACTCAGGCTATGATAATTTTGTTGATTATCGCGTAAATGCACGCGATAGCAATATCACGGGACGAGTCCAATCAAACGTATTAACTTTACGCTTAAATGCACTCAAATATTTGAAAGATCAAAAACCTCAAGCCATTTCCGATTTTAACGAGCGTCATAATTTACTCAGTGAATTAATCACTCAGAGCAAAAAACAGTTTACTGATGCCGAGAAAGTAAAAGCAATGACAGCGATAGAAAAAGGAGCAAGTAATTATAAAAATGGTTTTGAAGACATCGTTAAGTTAGTAGAAAAACGCAATGATGTGGTCGAAAATAAGCTCGATGGAAATGGGCAGTTTATGCGTGAGGCCTTAACTGAAATTATGCTGCTGAGTAAAAACAAAGAAAACAGCGCAGCATTATTTTTAAGTGCACAATTGCAAGAGTCGTTATTACTTGGGCGATTGTATGCTGCAAAGTTTTTAGTCAGCAACTCACTGGCCGATTTTGACAGAACAACGAAAGAATTTAAGGGCGTTCAAGCTAAAATTCAGCAATTGTCAGCGGGCCTTTTTGATGCAAAAGAGCAGGCATTATTGTCTGATTTCAAAACCAGAACGAATGACTATATTACAGGGCTTGAGCAAGTAAAGTCCTTGATTACAGAGCGTAATAATATAATTAGCGGGACACTTGATAAAGTAGGCCCGCAAATAGCTGAGGAAATTGAACGTATTAAACTCGCCAGCCAAAACCGCCAAGATGAAATTGGTCCCATGATACAAGCCAGCAGTGAAAATGCGATTACCACCATTTTAGTCTTTGCCATCATAATTATTACTGTGGGCATTTTCTTAAGTATCTTTATCTCGCGTTTAATAAAAGCGCCTATTGGCGGGGAGCCGAGCGAAATAGCGACCATTGTGCAATCGATAGCTGAAGGTGATTTAACATATCGTTTTAGTCAGCATGGAAATGAAACAGGAATTTACTTAGCGATGCGCGAAATGGTGTCAAAGCTTAACGAAATGCTGACTCAGATCAGTGAATCTACCACGCAAGTTTCGCGCACATCACAAGATTTAACAACGATAACGGCGAGTTCTAAAACAGGTGCAGAGCATCAATCTGACCAATTAACACAAACAGCCACTGCAATGCATGAAATGTCAGCAACCATTAATGAGATTACGCAAAGTGCACAAATGGCTGCTGATGCAGCAACAAAAGCCGATAATGAAGTACTGACGGGCACGCAAGTAGTTTCACAAACGCATCACGCAATGGGCGAGTTGGTTGAGACCATGATGAACGTGAGCAAAACGATTGAAAACTTAGAAGCAGAAACTGAGTCAGTGGGCTCCATTTTAGATGTGATAAGAGGTATTGCTGACCAAACTAACTTATTAGCATTAAATGCGGCCATCGAAGCTGCTAGAGCTGGAGAGCAAGGACGCGGTTTTGCAGTGGTTGCAGATGAAGTGCGCTCTTTAGCAAGTCGGACACAACAAAGTACTGAAGAAATTCAAGTGATGATTTCTAATTTACAGAATGAAGCGAAGCGCTCGGTCGATTCGATGAAAATGAATATGCAAAATGTGGAGCAAACCGCAGAGAAAACTGAGCAAACCGGTGAAGTCCTCGAGCAAATTTCACAATCGGTGGGCACAATTAAAGATATGAATGTACAAATTGCCAGTGCGTCTGAAGAGCAAAATGTCGTGAGTATGCAAATAAGTGAAAGTGTTCAACATGTTAACGAAAAAGCACATGAAACGATGGATGGTGCAGAGCGCGCAGCAGCGATTGCTGATGGCTTAGCGCAAACAGCGCTTGAGCTAGACCAAATTGTGAAGCAATTTAAAGTCAGTTAAAAGCCTAGGAGTATAAAGCCAGTGACACTGGCTTTATACTTTACTCATTTTTCATTCGGGCTTTATTTGTACATCAACCTTTTGGCCCGTTTGCAACTGTTCAGCTCCCCTTATTGCCACTTTATCGCCCGCACTAAGAGACGCAGGAGTGAGGGGACTTACCTCAACAAGCTGACCCTTGCCACTGCCAACGATAACGGGAATTTGTGCTGCTGTACTGGCGTTATCAATCTTTACGATATGCGTGCCATTTTTACGTAAAATGAGGGCATCTCGGTTCACTAATAACACATCGCCTTTACTTGTTAATGGAACAGTAACATCGACAAGTTGACCTATCGCCCATACTTGCTCTTGAGATACGTGCAATGCGGCACGTACTTCGACCGTTTGTGAACGCGGGTCTGTGGATGGGATCACTGCTGTAACTTTAGCGGTTGTTGTTTCAGGTGCTGATAAATCGCCTGCTTTGACCGGCAGTGCAATGTCTTTATGTAAAAACTTGAGGTATTTAACAGGGACATATAAACGCACTTCTAAATGAGTGATATCGAGTAAGGTGACTAATTCATCGGCGCGGTTTATTTCACGTCCAGCACGTTTATAGCGCTCGCTGATAACACCTGAAAAGGGGGCGCTGATGGTCGCACGGGATAGTTTATCGTCGATCACCTTTAACTCTACCTCAGCAAGGGCAATATCAGACAAAGCGAGGTCGTGTTTATTTTGCATTCCATCAACTTGGCTTGCCGCTGCACTGCTCGCTTTAGCGAGTTTTTGTAAACGGGCTAACTCTTGCTCGTATAAACGCAGGTTTATTTTTGCACGGTTGAGCATTTCTTGCTGACGGGCTTTTTCAAGTTCCAGTGGTAAAGTGTCCATGCGTACTAGCGTATCACCTTGGTTGACTAAAGTGCCGGGCTCTACCACATAGAGTAAACGTCCACTAATTCCTGCGGTAAGCGTGACATCGTCTTTGCCGTATAAAGTGCCACTTACTTCAATTTCACTGGTTAGCTGTGCTTTACTCACTGTATCGACCGTGACAGGAACGACCGCGAAAGCATGAAAGGCGAAGGCACATAATACCGCGGTTACAATACGTATATTTTTTATCATCGTTTTATCACTCATTGATTCGATACCAAGCTTAAAGGCGTTTTTTCGGGTTGTTGATTATTGTTTATTGGTGGTAATTGCCTGCCAAGCTGCAATAAACTCGGCATTAAAATAAGCGTAAATAGCGCGCTAATAGCCATGCCGCCTACAATGACGGTCGCAAGACCGCGATAAATCTCTGAGCCAACACCGGGCATTAACATCAGCGGTAACATGCCAAATAAACTCGTTAAGGTACTCAAATAAACGGGGCGTGCTCTAAGTAGCACTGCTTGGCGAACTGCAGCCTCTCGGTTAAGCCCTGCAGACATCGCAACACGCGTTTGGTCGACCAATAAAATCGCATTATTGACCACTAATCCCAGCAAAATGATAAAGCCAATCATGGTCAATAAATCGAGTGATTGGAAAGTGAATAAATTCAGCACAAACAAGGCCAGTACCCCGCCAGCTATCGCCAGCGGCATAACTAGCAGTACCAAGACACTGTCTTTTGCAGATTTAAATAATGCTGTCATCAGCAGGAATAAAATAAACAAGGCTAGTAAAAAGTTGAGAGTCATCTCTTGCATAGCTGAATTCATTTTTTGTGCGTTGCCAGCCAAAATCGCGCCAGCACTTTCGGGTAAGCTGGCACGTACTTTTGGCATAACGTGTTCGGCTAAAATAGCTTGTGCTTGTTGCAAACTCATATCGGCAGGTGGTGTGACGACAATACTCACTGTGCGACGTCCGTTAACACGGCGTAATTGTGTAGGGCCAACAGTGCGCTTAATTTGGGCAAGCTCGCCCAGCGTTTGAATGCCCGAGAGCGGTGTAACAATGGGCAAGGCTTTTAGTTCTTCAGGGGTTTGCCATGGAGTGCCTCGCAAAATTACATTCATGCGCTCGTTGCCGTCAAAGTATTCGTTAACAAATAAGCCGCCTGTATAAGCCTGTACCGCTTGTGAAACGTCACGGCGAGTTAGCCCTGCTTGAGTAATACGGCGGTCGTTAGGTGTAAGCCTGAGCTCTGGTTCGGCCATATCTAAACGCGGTTGTGGTCTTGCTGTGGCATTTGGCATTGCTTCTGTGACTGCTTGCAAGGCGACATTAGCACCTGAAATCAGGTCATCCATGTTCGGACCGGTTAGATCAATATTGATATCTCGGCCATCTCCCCCATTCGCGACTTGGATCATAGAACCTCGAAAGAAGAATACCTGCGTGTCGGGTAAGTCGATGAAAATTTCTTCTCGAGCAACTTTCATCAATTCTTCAACGCGTTGTGGATCAGCCGAATAAATAAATCCGCCAGCGTTGGAGCCAAATGCATAAAAGTTAAAGTCTTTTATTCCTGGCTCTTTCTCACCAGTGTAGTAAGGCATTAAGCGTTTTTTGATACGCATTAATAACTCTTCTTCCATAAATTGCACATTGCCACCCGGTGGGGTATTCAAGTTAAAGAAAAAGCCATCAGTTGGCGCTCTGGGCATAAAGTCAGTTTTTGGCAGCATAGTCATGGTGGCAATTAATGAGCCGCCTAATAATGAGGCAATCCAGAGCAGTTGCTTAGTGCGGGTGTTAGTGAGTGCCATTATAAAGTTAGTTAGTTTTTGCCAATAAGCACGATAAGGATCGGGTTTTAGTTCAGTGTCAGGCCAAACATGGTTCGCTAATGGAATGAGTGTAATGGCACAGACCATTGAGGCAATGACCGCAATAGAGAGGGTGAGTGCAAGGTCTGAAAACAGCTGACCTTCAATGCCTGCCATAAAGAGAATAGGGAGAAAAATAGCAACGCTGGTGGTGGTTGACGCAAATAAGGCACCGGTGACTTGCGCTGCTCCTTTTAATGCCGCTTTTTTAGTATCAAAGCCTTCGCTTCTGAGTCGGGCTATATTTTCTTGGACTATGATAGCAGCATCTAAAACTAAGCCGACAGCAAAGGCTAGGCCGGCAAGGGAAATAACATTTAAGCTGCGCTCAAAAATATTAAGGGCTAAAAACGCCACCATCAACGACACCGGGATTGTAGCGGCAATCACAAACGTGGCTTTTAACCCGCGGAAAAACAACCATAAGATCAAGCATGATAAAAGTACACCTAATCCTAAGTTGCTTTTCACTAATGATAAGGCGTTACGAATATGCACTGAGGCATCAAAGCTTAACTCAATCGATAAGCCATTTTCAGCAAGAGGACCTTCGTTTAGTTCTTTAATCGCTAAATTTATGTCATCAAGAAGTGCGACAGTATTGGCTTCGTTGGCGCGCGAAATTCGAATGTAATACGCCGGTTTACCATTTCGGCCACTCATGCCTAAACGGTCAGAAAAAGTGCGTTCTACGCGTGCAATATCGCCAAGGTAAATTGGCCTGTCGCCAGAATAACCAACGCGCATTTGTGCCATGCTCGACAAATCATACTGACCCGTAAAGCGCACGGTATATTGACGGCGTCCGACATTAGCAAGGCCTCCTGAGGTATCGCGTGAACTAGCTAATACGTTACTTATTTGGTCAAGGCTTACGCCAAGGGCTGCGGCTTTGTGAGGATCAAAGGTGATGCGCAACTCTTTTGGTCGTTCACTAGCTAAATCAACGCGGGCAACACCGGGAATACGGGCTAAACGTGGCTCAACAAATTCGTCGATTTGTTTTTGAAACTGTGCCATATCAAGATCTAAGCTATCGGCGTTGTAGTGCGTGGGAGTCACTAATAAAGTGGCAGCGGCTTCGCCATTATTGCCGCCTGCAAATACCACAGGGTCGAATGCATCTAAGGGGAGTGGCGGTGCTTGGTTTAGACTTGTGAGTACATCGAGCATGGCTTGCTGCATATTTTGCCCGACTGCAAAAGTAAGGGTGATAGAGCCATTACCTCGGTTGATATTGGTATTTACCTCTAAAGCGCCAGGCGTGTTTTTTACTGCGTTTTCGAGCGGCTCAATAATCACGGATTCTATTTCTTCTGGTGCGGCTTGGCGCCAACCTGAAAAAATAGTGATTTGCGGTTGTTCAATATCGGGTGTAAGTTGAATTGGCAGCTTGAAAATACTCAACATGCCAAACAACATAATCAGTACTAAGATGACAATAACACTCGCTGGGTTCTTCAGTGAACTGCGCGTCAAATTCATTGTGTGTGTTCCAAAATCAATTTGTGTGCATTGTAATGCGACGTAAAAAAAGTGCCAGTAAGTTTAATGGAATGTATGTCAAAGTAGACGCTGGGTTGCTGTAAATACGCGATAAAGTGTGTTTTTGAAATAAGATGTAACAATTTAATAAAGTTGATGAAAATTAACAGGTATAAAAAAAGCGCTATTCCTCATTAAGGAAAGCGCTTTTTAGTCATAACAGACTGTGTAAAATCACTGATTACTCATCAATCGAGCGAAGTAGTGCATTAATGCCTACTTTTTCGCGCGTTTGTTGATCTACTTTTTTTACGATGATGGCAGCGTATAGGCTGTGCGAACCATCTTTAGAAGGCAGTGAACCCGGTACAACAACGGCACCCGCTGGTACACGGCCGTAGTGAACCTCGCCGGTTTCACGGTCATAAATGCGCGTACTTTGGCTGATGTATACACCCATTGAAATAACGGCGCCTTCTTCAACAACAACCCCTTCAACAATTTCAGAGCGTGCGCCAATAAAGCAGTTGTCTTCGATAATGGTTGGGTTTGCTTGAAGTGGCTCAAGTACACCACCAATGCCTACGCCCCCTGATAAATGAACGTTTTTACCAATTTGTGCGCACGAGCCAACGGTTGCCCAAGTATCGACCATGGTGCCCTCGTCAACGTAAGCACCAATGTTGACGTAAGAAGGCATAAGCACCACGTTTTTACCAACAAAGCTGCCTTTGCGCGCCACAGCGTTAGGGACTACGCGCATGCCGCCTTGTTGGAATTGCTCTGGCGTATAGTCGCTAAATTTTAGTGGTACTTTATCGTAGAATTGATTAACACCATCGTTCATTGGTTGGTTATCACGAATACGGAATGACAGCAGTACTGCTTTTTTCAACCATTGATGAACAACCCACTCACCACTGATTTTTTCAGCAACACGAGCCGCGCCGCTATCAAGCAGTTCAAGCGCATCAATAATGGCCTGTTTTACTTCGCTTGATACTGTGCTTGGGCTGATACTATCGCGGTTTTCCCAGGCGTTTTCGATCATGGTTTTTAAATCTGACATAAGATCCTCTTATTCGGTTTCTGCGTTGAGTTTTTTACGCAATGCTTGATGAATTTTTGCTCGTTCTTCGTCTGTTAATGCTTGGTATTCATTATTCGATACCACGAAGAAATCTTCTGCGCGTTCGCCCACTGTGGTGATCCGTGCAGCATGAATATGCAGTAAATGTGCTTGGAATACTTCGGCTATTTTGGTGAGTAAGCCCGGAATATCCACTGCTTGAATTTCAATTAGACTGCGGTCTTTTCGTGCATGCGGTCTAAGCACAATTTTTGGTTTAATATTAAAGTCTTTAAAGCGCTGCGAACGATTCTTTTTAAAGCGAATTTTCTTTTTAGGATCATTAATCGCGAGATCCAATGCACGCTTAATCGACTGTGCACGACCACTGGCAATAGGGTCGCCATTCACTTCTAAAATAACAAAGCTAAACAGCACATAACCGTCTTTGGTCGTTAATACTTGCGCATGTTGGATCTGTGCTTTTTTAGAGCCTATAACACTCACAAGGCGTGCAAATAAGCCACCAGAATAGGGGCTGTAAGCAAATACCTGTGTGCCACCATGCATTGCTGTGTCAGACACCATGACACTGGGTTGGCTTAAGTCTGCACTGTTTAACAGATGCTCTGTGTGCCATGAAATCTGCTGCTCGCTAAAAGCGGTAAAATAATTAGCTTTAAAGCGACTCCAAATTAAATCAATCTGATCCTCGTTACAGCCAAGATTAAGCAAGCGCTGTTTTGCTTGGCGTTTTTTGTCTCGAATTTGATCTCGTTGGTCCATTGGATTTTCAAGCCCTAAGCGCAGTGCGCGCTGGGTGTGTAAATACAGCTCTCGCAGTAGGGTGTTTTTCCAATCATTCCACAAGTTATCATTTGTAGCGCGGATATCAGCCAGTGTTAAACAATATAAATAATCGAGCTGGCGTTCATTTTTCACCTTGCTGGCAAAGTCTTTAATTACATCAGGGTCGTTAATGTCTTTGCGTTGCGCGGTGACCGACATAAGTAAGTGATTGCCAACCAACCACGCAATAAGTTTACCATCTGATGCAGGAAAACGGTGCAGTTTGGCAAACGCTAAGGCATCGACCGAGCCAAGCTCTGAGTGATCGCCACCTCGTCCTTTGGCAATATCGTGAAAAATACCGGCTAAATATAACAGTTCAGGTTTATCCATGCGGGTGACGATTTCACTGCACAGAGGAAACTCACTGACTCGAGACTTATCAAAATATTTGTAAATATTATTAATAAGCTTATGCGTGTGCTCATCCACAGTGTAGGCGTGGAATAAGTCAAATTGCATTTGTCCGAATATATTTCGCCACTGCGGTAAGTAAGCCGCAATAATGCCGTGTTTGTGCATGAGCGTGAATGCTCGGCCCATGCCATTAGGGTGTTTAATTAACCGTAAGAATGCTTCACGACACGCCGCGTAATCTTGTAAATCACCTAATAAACGGCGACGTACTTGGCGCATTGTACGAATCGTGCTTGGGTAAATATGCGTAATTTCAGGGTTGTCGGCAATGTGCTCAAACAACACAAAGAGTTGGTCGCGACGGAAAAATACAGAAGGGTTTTTAACCCGAATCTGATGACCAATACGCTCAAAGTTACGGTCAAGCTCTACAACGGGTAACTCGCCTGCACCTGGCAAAATGCTTTGCTCAAAGTAAGACAGCAACATTTGGTTAAGCTCTCGTACACGGCTCATAATGCGAAATAAACGTTTCATCATGCGCTCGACCGACGCTTTACCGTCGCTACCAAAACCTAAAATTTCGGCAGCATGAGGCTGGTGATCAAACAATAAACGGTTTTCAGAACGTCCCGCAGCGATGTGCAAGGCAAAGCGGATATTCCACAGGTTTTCTAAACACTCTGAGAGTTCTTGGTATTCTTCATGAGTGAGGTAACCATGATTAATGAGTTCTTGTAATGTTTCAGCCCTAAAGTGCTTTTTTGCGACCCAAATAATGGTTTGTAAATCGCGCAAGCCACCTGGGTTTTCTTTAATGTTAGGTTCAAGATTATAGGCTGTTCCATGGCATTTTTTATGGCGTAATTGTTGTTCTTGTACTTTTGCCAAAAAGAATTCATCAGAGCGCCAAATTGGCGTGTCGATTAAGTGCATTTTGAGTTTTTCAAACTCAATGTGATTGCCAAATATTAAACGGCTTTCGAGTAAGCTGGTAGCAAAAGTAACGTCTTCACGTTTTTGCTCCAGTGCTTGTTCAATAGTGCGAACACTGTGACCAATTTCGAGATTGAGGTCCCATAGCATCGTCACGAACTGGCCAATTTTTTCGCATACAGCGTCACTTGGTTGTTCACTAACCAGCAGCATAAAGTCAATATCGGAGTAGGGGTGTAGCTCGCCACGCCCATAACCACCGACAGCAATAAGTGCTAAATCACTTTCGTGGGCAAGGTCAAAGTCGTGAAACAGTTTAATCAATAAGCGGTCAATAAACTCAGCGCGGGCATTGATTAAGTTGCTGACGGGTTGTTTAGAAAATTCGTTCTGTAGCCACTTATAAAAATAACCAGAACAGTCGCGATAATCGCTAAGTTGCTCAGCTTGGCTGAGCAACTTTTTTACTTTGTTGGGTAATGCCACAGGGGCTGGCTCCTAGTGTTCGATGATCCTGTCGATAGTATCATCTGATCGGAGCGTTAAAATTTCAACACCATTTTCAGTCACTAACAGTGTGTGTTCCCACTGAGCAGACAATGAACGGTCTTTTGTAACGACAGTCCAGTTATCTTTTAATAACTTACATTGGCGTTTTCCTGCGTTCACCATTGGCTCAATTGTTAAACACATTCCTGCTTTTAACACCTCGCCTGTACCTGGTTTGCCGTAGTGCATTACTTGAGGTTCTTCGTGGAACTCAGCGCCGATACCATGACCACAATATTCACGTACAATCGAATAATTAAAGCTTTCTGCGTACTTTTGAATCGCGGCACCAATGTCACCTAAGCGAACACCTGGTTTTACCATTTTTATGGCAAGGTAAAGGCTTTCTTGGGTTATATCAGCAAGGCGTTTGCCTTGAATATTGGGTGTGCCTACATGGAACATCTTTGAGGTATCACCATGAAAGCCGTCTTTAATTACGGTTACATCGATATTAACGCTGTCACCTTCTTTGAGAGGTTTGTCGTTAGGAATACCGTGACAAATAACATGATTCACTGAGGTGCAGATTGATTTAGGGAAACCGTGATAGTTTAGCGGCGCTGGAATCGCGTCTTGCACATTAACGATGTAATCGTGGCAAATTGTATTTAGCTCATCCGTGGTTACACCAGGCACCACATGCGGTTCTATCATTTCGAGTACCTCAGCGGCTAAGCGCCCGGCAACACGCATTTTTTCGATTTCTTCAGGGGTCTTGATCACAGCACTCATTGAGGCTCCAAAGTTGTTTTTCAGGTCATTTTTCAGTGCACAATTTTTGCACTGAATGTTGAGTTTTCAATTTTAATATGGTATAAAGCGCGCCGTCTTTTTACAAATAAATTCTTTACTGATTTTTTGTATTTAAGACAAACACAATTTTATTTTAACACACACACGTATCGTCACATACACTTGGGTGCACATAAGTTACAAATTAACTTAGGTGTTGGTGCTATGGGATATGTGGAGGCCTAACCCTAAACTATTAGAGGAATTTACAAATGGCAAACGTTTCAATGCGCGATATGCTTCAAGCTGGTGTTCACTTTGGTCACCAAGCACGTTACTGGAATCCTAAGATGAAGCCTTTCATCTTCGGTGCTCGTAACCGTGTACATATCATCAACCTAGAGCAAACTGTACCAATGTTCAACGAAGCACTTAAGTTCTTATCGAACGCAGCTTCTAACAAAGGTAAAGTACTTTTCGTTGGTACTAAGCGCGCAGCAAGCGAAGCAGTTAAAGAAGCAGCTCTTCAAAGCGATCAGTTCTACGTAAACCACCGTTGGTTAGGTGGTATGTTGACTAACTGGAAAACAGTTCGCCAATCAATCAAGCGTCTTAAAGACCTTGAAGCACAAAGCCAAGACGGTACTTTCGAGAAATTAACTAAGAAAGAAGCGTTAATGCTTACTCGTGAAATGGAAAAGCTTGAAAAGAGCCTTGGTGGTATCAAAGATATGGGCGGTCTTCCTGACGCACTTTTCGTTATCGATGCAGACCACGAGCACATCGCTATCCGTGAAGCTAACAACCTAGGTATTCCAGTTGTTGCTATCGTTGATACTAACTCTAACCCAGACGGTGTTGATTACATCGTACCTGGTAACGACGATGCGATCCGTGCTATCAACCTTTACACAAGTGCTGTTGCAGCTGCGATCACTGAAGGTCGTGAGAACAACATCGTTGCTCAAGCTGAGAAAGACGACTTCGTAGAAGCTGAATAATTAGCTGTCATCAAGTCTTCATCTTACTTAAGGTGAAGACTTGTTATTCTTGTAAAGCGGCCTATACCGCTTCCCTAATAACAGAATTCAATTGAGGATATTCTAATGGCTGTAACTGCTGCCCTAGTTAAAGAATTACGCGAGCGTACTGGCGCTGGCATGATGGATTGTAAAAAAGCGTTAACTGAAACTAACGGTGACATTGAGTTAGCGATCGAAAACATGCGTAAGAGCGGTGCTGCAAAGGCTGCTAAAAAAGCGGGTAACATCGCTGCTGAAGGTACAATCCTTATCAAAGAAGGCAACGGTTTTGCTGCACTTCTTGAAGTTAACTGTCAAACTGACTTCGTTGCTAAAGACTCAAACTTCCTTGGTTTTGCTAACGAAGTTTTAGATGCTGCTGTTGAATCAAAAGCAGACATCGATGCACTTAAAGCACAGTTCGAAGAAACACGTGTTGCACTTGTTGCTAAAATCGGTGAAAACATCAACGTTCGTCGCGTTGAGTACATCGACGGTGAAAAACTATCTGCATACCGCCACGGCGACCGTATCGGTGTTGTAGTAGTAGGTGACGCTGACGAAGAAACACTTAAGCACGTTGCAATGCACGTTGCTGCGTCTAAGCCTGAGTTCGTAAACCCAGAAGACGTTCCAGCTGACGTTGTTGAAAAAGAAAAAGCAGTTCAAATCGACATCGCGATGAACGAAGGCAAGCCTGCTGAAATCGCTGAGAAAATGGTTGTTGGTCGTATGAAGAAATTCACTGGTGAGATCTCTCTTACTGGTCAAGCTTTCATCATGGAACCTAAGAAAACTGTTGGTGAAATTCTTAAAGAGAAAGGCGCAACTGTTACTAACTTCATCCGTTTAGAAGTTGGTGAAGGTATCGAGCGTAAAGAAGAAGATTTCGCTGCTGAAGTTGCTGCACAAATCGCTGCTGCAAAAGGCGAGTAATTTTCAACGTAAGTGACGCAACGATAATTAGATGAAATTAATCTGCTATTAGCTTTTGCGTCACTGACGAAAATTCTTTAAAATAACCGCGTTTTATGTGTAACCATAAGCGCGGTTATTTTTTATCTCATTATTAAGGCTGGCCCAAATACTATGACTATCAATCGTAAACCTATTTTTAGACGTGTTCTTCTTAAACTTAGCGGTGAAGCATTAATGGGAGACGAAGGCTTCGGCATCGACCCGAAAGTACTTGACCGTATGGCGCAAGAAATTAAAGAACTTGTAGAGCTCGACGTAGAAGTAGGTTTAGTTATCGGTGGGGGTAACTTCTTGCGTGGTGGTTCATTAGCCGAAGCGGGTATGAACCGCGTTGTAGGTGACCACATGGGTATGTTAGCGACTGTAATGAATGGTTTAGCGATGCGTGATGCGCTTCACCGTGCATTTGTAAATTGTCGTCTAATGTCTGCTATTCCACTTAATGGTGTGTGTGATGCATACAACTGGGCTGAAGCGATTAGCTTATTAAAATCTGGCCGTGTTGTTATTTTTGCTGCGGGCACAGGTAATCCATTCTTTACAACAGATTCTGCTGCGTGTTTACGTGGTATTGAAATTGAAGCTGACACCGTGATCAAAGCAACGAAAGTAGATGGTGTTTATTCTGATGACCCAGTTAAAAACCCAGAAGCTACACTATATCGCCACTTAAGCTACAATGAGATCATCGAAAAAGAGTTAAAGGTGATGGATTTGGCGGCATTCACACTTGCACGTGACCACAAAATGCCTTTAAGCGTTTTTAATATGAATAAATCAGGCGCGCTTAAGCGTGTTATTATGGGCGAAGATGAAGGAACGCTTATCTCTTCACAAGCCTCAGATGAAATTGTTAAATAGATTAGGATTGAACCGTGATTAACGATATCAAAAAAGATGCGTCAGAGCGCATGCAAAAAAGTGTTGCGGCACTAGGCAGTCAATTATCTAAAATTCGTACAGGTCGTGCTCACCCAGCATTACTAGACGGCATTCAAGTGTCTTACTACGGTGCAGACACGCCATTAAACCAAGTTGCAAATGTGACGATTGAAGATTCTCGTACTCTTGCAATTAGTGTGTTTGATAAGTCGCTTGCACAAGCGGTAGAAAAAGCAATTATGGCATCTGACCTAGGTTTAAACCCTATGTCAGCAGGTACTGTAATCCGTGTACCACTTCCTCCACTCACAGAAGAGCGTCGTAAAGACCTTATCAAAATTGTACGTGGTGAAGTTGAAGGTGGCCGTGTTGCCATTCGTAATATTCGTCGTGATGCCAATGGTGATATTAAGAGCTTATTGAAAGATAAAGATATTTCTGAAGATGAAGCACGCCAAGCTGAAGATGAAATTCAAAAGCTAACGGACAAATTCATCAAAGAGATGGATACACAGCTGGCTGCGAAAGAAGCAGAGTTGATGGAAATCTAAGCAACTAAATTTATTAGTTTTGAAACGCCGTCTGGGGTATACTAGACGGCGTTTTTTTATGGAATACTCGATATTTATGGTTCTTAACGCTGATAAAATTTCCCAGCAAAGTTTGCCTAAGCATGTCGCTATAATCATGGATGGCAACGGTCGTTGGGCGCAAGCGAAAAATCGCCCACGTGTATATGGGCATAAAAAGGGCGTTGATGCGGTTCGTCAATCAGTGCAATTTTGTACTCGCTTAGGTATACAGTCGTTAACACTATTCGCATTTAGTAGTGAAAATTGGCGACGTCCAGAAGACGAAGTAAATACACTCATGGAACTGTTTTTATTCGTACTGGGCAAAGAAGTTAAAAAACTTCATAAGAATAATGTAAAGCTCACTATTATTGGTGATTTATCGCGCTTTTCAGAAAGTTTGCGAAACAAAGTTGATGCAGCCCATGAATTAACTCGTAATAATACGGGTCTACAATTAAATGTTGCAGCTAACTATGGCGGTCGTTGGGATATAACCAACGCAGCAACCGCACTTGCAAAAAAAGTCGCTGCGGGTGAATTAGCAGCTGAAGAGATTACAGAAGACCTCATGAATGAACACATGAGTATGGCAGGTCAAGGTGAGCTTGATTTAATGATCCGCACTGGTGGTGATTTACGCATTAGTAATTTTCTTTTATGGCAAGCTGCCTATGCTGAGCTTTACTTTACCGATACGCTTTGGCCAGACTTCAATGAAGCTGCTTTTGCTGATGCTGTCGCATGTTACGTTGCCAGAGAGCGACGATTTGGTTGTACCGGCGAACAAATAAAACAATTACTCGCCGAGACCTAATTACTAGTTGAAGGTACACACATTGCTTAAACAACGAATTTTAACCTCGCTGGTGCTGGCACCGCTTGCACTTGTACTGGTTTTTTATACCCCACTAACATTATTTAGTTATATCGCCGCTGGTATTGTTTTACTTGGTGCGTGGGAATGGTCAGCTTTTATGGGCCTGTGCGATAAAATTAAACGTTTTTCATTTGTGGCAGCCACGGCGGTCATTCTTGCTCTTTTCAATTGGCATTGGCCTATTGAAGCGTTGTGGCAAAATGGTCAGCTTGTTGGTGACGCGAACTATTTGTTTACCCTTTCATTTGCATGGTGGATTGTTGCGACGTACTTAGTATGGCGCTACCCAGCCATGGCAAAAGCATGGAATGAAGGCATTCTCATGCGCGCGATTGCAGGATTCCTTACTTTAGTACCGTTGTGGCTTGCGCTCAATACCTTAAGAAGTGCAGGGTATACCGAGTCGACGCATTTTGGATCAGTGCTTATTTTAGTCGTGCTAGGTATTGTATGGAGCGCAGACATCGGCGCTTATTTCACCGGAAAAAACCTAGGTAAACGCAAGCTCATGCCGAAAGTCAGCCCAAATAAGACGATTGAAGGTCTATTGGGGGGCATTGTTGCCGCGGTTATTTTTGTTTTGGCGTTTTGTCACTTTACCAATGTAGACATGGCAGTATGGCCAATCTACGCCGTAATGACCGCGTTTATCGCCTTGTTTTCAGCAGTCGGTGATTTATTAGAAAGTATGTTTAAACGTGAAGTCGGCTTAAAAGACAGTGGCTCATGCCTACCCGGTCATGGCGGCATTTTGGACCGTATTGACAGTTTAACAGCTGCGGCGCCTATTTTTGTGCTTTGTTATGCATGGACGTTAAGTTTATGAGCAAAATAGAACAGCTTGTCGTACTTGGCGCAACTGGCTCAATCGGTTTAAGCACCTTAGACGTTGTTTCTAGAAATACAGATCGTTTTGCTGTTTTTGCATTAACCGCGGGGCAAAATGCAGAAAAAATGGCAGAGTTGTGTATTACGCATCAGCCTAAATTTGCAGTGATGGCGGATGAGAACGCTGCAAATAAATTAAAATCGTTGTTAGCTAATACCGCTTGTACAACTGATGTGCTCGCGGGTGTCACTGCTATGAGTGAGCTGTCGGCGCATGGTGATGTTGATACGGTTATGTCGGCCATTGTCGGCGCGGCAGGTCTATTACCCACGTTAAGTGCGGTTGAAGCAGGTAAAAAAGTACTGCTTGCCAATAAAGAATCGTTAGTTATGTCGGGTCAGTTGTTTATTGATAAAGTAAAACAACACGGTGCAACCTTGTTGCCGATTGACAGCGAACATAATGCTATTTTTCAATGTATGCCAGCAAAACTGCAAGCCTCTGCGGGGTTACTGTCCGACAACGGCGTGAGTAAAATATTACTGACAGGTTCTGGTGGGCCATTTTTGACGCGTGACTTAAAGAGTTTGTCATCGGTCACTGTGGCAGAAGCTGTTGCGCACCCAAATTGGTCTATGGGACAAAAAATCTCAGTCGACTCAGCAACCATGATGAATAAAGGGCTTGAGTTTATCGAGGCTAAATGGCTGTTTAATTGCCATGCTAGCGATATTGAAGTGGTGATCCACCCGCAAAGTATCATTCATTCTATGGTGCAATATCAAGATGGTTCGGTGCTTGCGCAAATGGGAAATCCTGATATGCGTACTCCGATAGCGCATGCACTGGCGTTTCCTGAACGTGTTGATGCAGGGGTTAAGCCGCTTGATTTTTCTCAGATTGCTGATTTTACATTTACCAAACCTGATTATGCACGTTACCCTAACCTTAAACTGGCCATTGATGCGTGTGAAATGGGACAGGGTGCAACAACAACAGTCAATGCTGCGAATGAGATTGCCGTCGCTGCATTTTTAAATGGGCAAATCGGTTTCACTGATATTTACCGTATAAACTCACAGACACTCAACGCGACTGAGGATGTGAACGTACACACGCTGGAAGAGATTTTAGCGTGTGATGAAGCTGCACGTATCAAAGCGAGTGAGTTTATAAAAAGGGGTCTGAACTAACATGTTTGATTTTTTCTGGAACCTTGGTTCGTTTATCTTGGCACTGGGTATTTTAGTGACTGTCCATGAGTATGGGCATTTTTGGGTAGCCCGTAAAGCGGGTGTAAAAGTGCTACGTTTCTCAATAGGTTTCGGTAAACCACTGATTAAGTGGTACGACAAACACAAAACAGAATATGTTATTGCTGCTATTCCCCTTGGTGGCTACGTTAAAATGCTGGATGAGCGTGTCGATGAAGTGCCTGCTGAAGAGCGTCATTTATCATTTAATGCTAAGTCAGTGAAAGCGCGAATTGCGATTGTAGCAGCAGGTCCTATGGCCAATTTTTTGTTCGCTATTTTTGCACTTGCTGTAATGTACATGGTCGGTGTGCAATCATTAAAGCCTGTGGTGGGTTCTGTAACCGAGGGCAGTCGTGCAGCAGCGGCTAAGATCGAACCTAATCAGCAAATTATCAAAATTGGTGAAGATGATATCAGCACTTGGCAAGATGCCACATTCTCATTAATGAGCCGCTTAGGTGAGCAAAGTGTGGTCGTCACATTACGTGATCAGAATTACCAAAAACATGTCCGCACTTTAAATCTAGATGGTTGGAAACTTGATCAGCAAGATGTCCCACCATTGACCTCAATCGGTATTGTGCCCTTTAGACCTGAAGCAACATTAACCGTTGCGCAAATCACTAAAGACTCAGCCGCTGAGCTGGCTGGTTTACAGGTTAATGACACAATTGTGGCTGTAAATGGCGAAAATATCAGCAGTTGGACCCAGTTAGTTTCAGTTATTCAGCAATCACCTAACAAATCCTTACAATTTAGTGTACAAAGGCAAGATAGTATAAGAAAGTTGACTGTGACACCTCAGAGCAGAACCAATGCAGATGGTGTAGCGCAGGGCTTTTTAGGTGTGGCTCCTGTAGTTGAAGCATGGCCAGAAAATTATATTGAAACTAGACATTATGGCCCTGTCGATAGTATTGTGCTGGGCATACAAGAAACATGGCGTTTAATCACCCTAAGTTTTGACATGATTGGTAATTTAATTACAGGTCAAGTCTCGGTTAAAAATTTAAGTGGCCCTGTAGGCATTGCAGTTGGAGCGGGAACTAGCGTAAGCTATGGCTTGGTTGCATTTTTAAGCTTTTTAGCTTTGATCAGTGTAAACCTTGGCGTATTTAACTTATTACCGTTGCCAGTGCTTGATGGTGGGCACTTAATGTATTACATAATTGAACTTTTTCGCAAAAAGCCGGTCTCTGAAAAGACGCAAGAATTTGGTTTTAAAGTGGGTGCCTTACTACTCATATTTTTAACATGTTTCGCTTTGTTCAATGATGTATCGCGTTTATAACAAATAAGTGAAAAATTCCAATTTGAACACGATTGTAAAACACCGCAAAAGTTTAATTTATAAGGTGTTGAGCGGTAATACAGTTGTAAAGGATAAAGATAACAAAATGGCTATAAAAAAACATTTGGCAGTTTCAAGTTTATTAGGTGCAAGCTTTGCAGCCCTAGGCCAAAACTCCTTTATTGTAGAAGATTTAAAAGTTGAAGGTTTACAACGTGTTGCTCTAGGTGCAGCGCTAACCCATATTCCGATCAACGTGGGCGATAATATTGATGAGTACACAATTTCAAGAACCATAAAGGCTCTCTATCGCTCTGGTCACTTTGACAATATTAAAGCGTTACGTGACGGTAATAACGTCATTTTTCGAGTAACTGAGCGCCCTACGATTAGCCTCATTGAGTTTGATGGTAACAAAGACATCAAAGATGAGCAGTTAAACGAGTCGCTAGACCAGCAAGATATTCGTACTGGTGAGCCGCTTGATAAAACGGTACTTGATAACATTGAAAAAGGCTTAGTTGAGTTTTTCCACAGTATTGGTAAATACAATGCAAAAGTGGAAGTTAGCATCACAAAGCTGCCACGTAACCGTGTAAAATTATTATTTAAGTTTGATGAAGGTGACGCCGCGTCAATTCGTCAAATAAACCTCGTGGGTAACGAATTATTCTCTGACGAAGAATTGCTAAAACTTGCTGAGTCACAACAAGACTTGCCATGGTGGAAGTTTATGTCGAGTGACCGTTATCAAAAGCAAACTATCGAAGGCGATTTAGAGAAAATTCGTAGTTACTACTTAGACCGTGGTTACCTGCGTTTTAATATCGATTCAACACAAGTATCGGTTAGCCCTGAGCGCGATTCTGTTTATGTAACCGCTAATATTACCGAAGGTGTAAAATACACCGTAAAGGGTTTTGACTTCATCGGTGATTTATTAGGTCGAGAAGAGCTAATTAAGAGTGTTATACCGCTAAAAACTGGTGAGCTTTATAATGGTTCAGTGGTTACGTCATCTGAAGAATTTATCAAAAGCTACTTAGCACGTTTTGGCTATGCAAACGCAGAAGTGCGCACCATTCCTGAGATTGATGATGAAAAGAAAGAAGTGCAACTGACACTGTCTGTTAATCCAGGTAAGCGTGTGTATGTTCGCCGAATCATTGTTGGTGGTAACCAAAATACTGCGGATGAAGTTGTTCGTCGTGAGATGACACAGCTTGAAGGTGCATGGCTTTCAAATCAAAATCTTGAGCGTTCAAAATTACAAATTCAACGTCTTCCATACATGGAAAGTGTTGATTTTAATGTGGTGCCAGTTCCCGGTGTTGACGACCAAGTTGATGTAGACTTTACGGTTAAAGAACAATCTGCTGGTAGCTTTAATGCGGGCCTTGCGTATGGTTCATACTTGGGTTTGCAATTTAATATTGGTGTGAGTGAATCAAACTTCTTAGGCACCGGTAACCAAATTGGCTTTAACATTAATACCTCACGTGGTTCTGAGCGTATCAGCTTGTCGTATACCGACCCTTACTTTACGCCGGATGGTGTATCGCAAGGAAGTAGTATCTTCTATAGCAACTATGATGCGAGCAAATTTAGTCTTATCGACTATAAATCGAAGAGTTATGGTATTGGTACCAACATTGGTTTCCCAATTGATGCGGTGAACCGTATTAACTTTGGTTTCCGTTGGATTCAAGAAGAACTGTCTGATATTGCAGAATATGAGCAAACACGTGTAATGCGTGAAACCTTCTTAGACCCAGAAAATCCAGATGCAGGTTTCGACTTTACCAAGTTTGAGCTGAGTGCAGGGTGGTCGCGTGTTACTGTAAACCGTGGTTTATTCCCAACAGCGGGTTCGCGTCAGTCACTTAACTTAACTGGTACAACGCCGAATTCAGATTTAACCTACTTTAAGTTAAATTATGATTCACGTTTTTACTGGCCAATCAGTAATGACCATCGTTGGGTATTCTCAACGCGTGCAGCCCTTGCTTATGGTAATGGTTATGGCACGACAAATGGTTATGACCAAACGCTGCCTTTCCAAGAGTTTTTCCGTATCACCGAGATGGAACTGCGTGGTTTTGACCGTAATACAATTCTACCGCGCGCGGTGTCTCGTCAGCCACAAAGCATTCCGGGCACACCACTGCCAGATGGCACAACAACAGGCAGTATTGGTGGCGCATCAGAATTTGATGTATTAATACCACAAGGCCGAATTGGTGGTAACGCCAAAGCAGTTGCAGGTATGGAGCTTATTGTTCCTACGCCTTTCTTAGATGAAGAAAACACCAGCTCTGTACGTACAAGCTTCTTCGTGGATGCTGCGAACGTATGGGATACAGAGTTTAACATTGACCGTTATCAAAACTTGTTACCTGATCAACGCGCTAAACTAGAGGATTATTCAGATCCTATGCGCTTTAGGGTGTCAACCGGTCTATCACTACAATGGATCTCTCCAATGGGTCCAATGCTGATCAGTTTTGCGTATCCATTGCAAAAAGAAGAAGATGACGATACGAAGACCATCAGCTTTAATATTAGTAATACATTCTAAAGGAGTTTTTTGTGAAAAAATCATTTAAATCAACAGCGTTTGCACTTCTTGCTACATTGTCTATGGGCCTATCTACGAATGCTTTTGCGCACAAGGTAGGGATTGTAGACATGCAAGAAATCTATAAACAAATCCCTCAAATGGCGAAAGTTGAACAAACACTTGAAGCTGAATTCTCAGAGCGTCGTCAGGAGCTTGAAAAGCTGCAAGGTGATATCCGTTTTGAAGCTGAAAAGTTCAAGCGTGAAGCAACGACAATGAGCGACAAGCAAAAAGAAGAATTACGTACTAAGATTCAAGGTATGCAACAACAACTTGCAGAAAAAGGCCGTCCTTTAGAGCAAGAAATCAAAATGCGTCAAAACCAAGAATTAGCGAAAGTACAAAAGCTAATCTTAGATGCAATTGAAGAAGTTGCTAAAGCAGGCAAGTTTGACGAAGTAAAAGTGAAAGAAACCACAATTTACGTTAACTCTAAAACAGTATCTGATTTATCAGATAAAGTAGTTGAAAAAGTAAGTAAGCAATAGAAACCATATATGCAAAACTACACGCTTTCGCAGATTGCGGATCTTCTGGGCGCCGAACTTCAGGGTGATGGCGCTACAGAGATTAAAAAAATATCAACACTTGCAAATGCCCGTACTGGGCATATTGCATTTTTAGCGAACAAGAAATATCGCTCGCAATTAGATGATACACAAGCCAGTGCGGTGATCTTATCACCTGCCGACGCTGAGTATTTTGCGGGTAACAAGATTATTGTTGCTAACCCGTACGTGTGCTACGCCAAGCTAGCTCAATTAATGGACACGACGCCACGCTCTGCTTCGACAGGTGTTCATCCGAGTGCAGTCATTCACGATTCAGCCTCAATTGGTGATAATGCCGCGATTGCTGCTAACGTCGTGATTGAAGCCGGTGCCGTGATTGCAAATGATGTGCAAATTGGCCCAGGTTGTTTCATTGGCGAAAATGCAAAAATAGGTCAAGGCACTAAGCTTTGGGCTAATGTCACTATTTACCACGACGTTGAAATTGGCAGTGACTGCTTATTTCAGGCGAATACCGTGGTCGGCAGTGACGGGTTTGGCTATGCAAATGAGCGTGGCGAGTGGGTGAAAATTCCGCAGCTGGGTCGCGTTATTATAGGTGATAAAGTTGAAGTTGGGGCATCGACCACCATTGACCGTGGTGCACTTGACGACACACTCATCCATAGTAATGTAATTATCGATAATCAATGTCAAATAGCGCATAATGTCGAGATCGGTTCAGGTACAGCCGTTGCTGGTTGCACTGTTTTTGCTGGCAGTACTGTGATTGGTAAGAATTGTCAGATTGGTGGCATGGTCGCAATTAATGGTCACATTAGCGTATGCGATGGTGCTATAATCACGGGCATGAGTATGGTGACAAAGGCAATCACTGAACCTGGGATCTACTCATCTGGTTTACCGCATCTAACCAATAAAGAATGGCGACGCAGTATCGCCCATATCCGTAATTTAGGTGATATGAAAGACCGCATTAAAGCACTTGAGTCACTGACAAAGTCACTCAATATTGAAGACAAATAAGGAAGCTATTTTGGCAAATGAATTAAATAGTCTTGATATCCAAGATATCTTGAGTTTACTTCCGCATCGTTATCCGATGTTGCTTGTTGACCGTGTACTAGATTACACGCCAGGCGAGTCGTTACATGCTATTAAAAATGTAACAGTGAATGAACCTATTTTTACGGGACATTTTCCTAATCAACCAATCTTCCCAGGTGTGTTGATTTTAGAAGCAATGGCTCAAGCGACTGGTTTACTCGGTTTTAAAACAGTTGAAAACCGTAGCGAAAATGAACTTTATTTATTTGCTGCGATTGATAATGCGCGATTCAAGCAACCCGTTTTACCTGGCGATACGATGCATTTGCATGTAGAGTTTGTAAAAGAGCGCCGCAATATATGGAAATTTGCAGCAGAAGCAAAAGTTGACGGCAAAGTAGTGTGTACTGCCGAAATCATGTGTGCGAGAAGAGAGTTTTAACAGTGATCCATCCTACGGCGATAATCGAACCAGGTGCGAAGCTTGGAAATAATGTTTCAGTTGGCCCATACAGCTACATTGGTAATGATGTAGAAATTGGTGATAACTGTATCATTGAGTCTCATGTGGTTGTTAAAGGCCCATCGACAATAGGTTCTGGTAACCATATTTTTCAATTTGCATCGGTTGGTGAAGCTTGCCAAGACAAAAAATATGCTAATGAGCCAACTACGTTAATTATCGGTGATAACAACGTAATTCGTGAATGTGCAACAATCCACCGTGGTACTATCCAAGACCAAGGCGTTACTAAAATTGGTAGCAATAACTTGTTTATGGCGTACACCCATGTTGCGCATGATGCCGTCATTGGCGATAACGTTATTTTTGCTAATAATGCATCTGTTGCAGGCCATGTACACATTGGTGATTGGGTTATCCTTGCTGGTAACTCGGGTATTCATCAATTTTGTAAAGTGGGTGCACATGCATTTGTTGGCATGTATTCAGGCGTTAACAAAGATGTTCCACCGTTTGTTACAACGATTGGTACCCCAGCAGGACCCGTTGCTATCAATACAGAAGGCATGAAACGACGTGGCTTTGAAAGTGATGAAATAATGGCAACACGCCGTGCGTATAAAACACTTTACCGTAAGAGCCTAGGTGTAGAGGAGGCAATCGCTGAACTCAGCGAAGATGCAGCAAAATACCCAGCCGTTCAGCTTATGATCGACTTTGTGAAAAGTTCTGAGCGCGGAATCATTCGCTAATCAATAGCGATAGACGAAAAGCCACCGACAGGTGGCTTTTTTGTATTTGTAGTTCAGGTTTTACTAAGCAATGATTTGCTAAATTTATTGATTAAAAAGGACAATCAATATGAACAAACTCTTTATTTTAGTGTTAGCGACCTTGCTAATGAGTGGCTGTAGTAGCGCACCTTCCGTACCAAAGGGCGCGATAGAAAAAGGTAAAGCGAGTTATTACGCTGACAAGTACCATGGTCGAACGACAGCAAGCGGGGAGGCTTTTAATCAACAAGCCTTGAGTGCTGCTCATAAAACACTTAAGTTTGGCAAACGGGTCAAAGTGACGAACCTTGCCAACAACAAAAGTGTGATTGTTACCATTAACGACCGCGGCCCATTTATTCGCGGTCGCATTATTGATTTATCTAAGCAGGCGTTTTCAGAAATTGCTTCCTTAAAGCACGGTGTGATTGACGTTACGGTTGAGCAGCTCGATTAAAAACGCGTGATCAGCTCAACATAATCAGCTTCGTTTGCAAGCAACTCTGCATGAGTGGCCACTGCTCTTATTTTCCCTTGCTCTAACCAAATGACCTTATCAACCCGGCTAAGCATGGCTGGGTCATGGGTAATAGTGAGCATCGTTTTATCTGCCCAAACTGTCTCAAGTGTATTAAGCAAATGGTATTTAGTGTGGTTATCTAAACTTTCTGTCGGTTCGTCAAGAATGACTAAATTACCGCGCCTTAATATGGCTTGAGCAATTGCAATACGGCGTGATTGACCGTGCGACAGCTTTCTACCTGCTATGCCTAAACGGGTATTGAGCCCGGCCTTTAAATTGTTAAGCCAAGAGCTGAGTTCTGCTTGTTCGCAGGCTTGAATAAGCATTTCATCTGTTGCATCAGGCGCTGCATAGAGTAGGTTTTCACGCAGAGTGCCATCAAAAATATGATGCTGCTGCGCAACAATTGTCAGTTGTTTAAAGCGTGCTGAAGGTGTCATGCTCTCAAGCTCAAAACTGTGCTCGTCTGTGGTCAGCTTTAAAGAGCCTGATTGCAGTGGCCAAAGACCGGTGAGTAAATTAACAAGCGTGGTTTTACCACTGCCACTGGCACCAACCAGCGCAACCTTGCTTGCAGCACAGACAGACACGTTGATGTTATTAAGTGCCTTACGTGTGCTTCCAGCGTATTGATAACTGACATTACTTAACGTAAGACCGAGCGCTGATTGATTGTCTATTTCATTTTGCTGTGTATTGGCTTTGCTGTGATTGTCTTCAAGTACGAACAGGCGCTCTGCGGCGCTTAAGGTCAGAGGTAATTCTATAAACGCTGTAGGCAGGGTGAGTACAGTTTCAAAGCTTGCTAGAACAAATAGCGCCAGCATAGCCAGTTCAACGTTTTTCATGGTGCCCAGAGAAACCAATGGAATAATCATAAACACACTTGCCAGCATAGTCAGTTGAATAACCAAGGTGCTTAAACCATTGCTGTTTGCAACCGCTTTATGGCGGCTATAGAGCTGAGCATTGTATTGTTGGCTTAAAGAATCACAATGCGTGAGTTGAGCGTTTTGTGCTTGATATACAGCAAGCTCTCTTGCCCCTTTTAATGTATCGGCAAGTTCAGCTCTTAATTCTGCACTAAGTTGTGTTTCGACATGCGCTTCTTTATGAAGTTTACGGCTTAGTAAAGCGGGGAGTAGCACCCCTATAACCATTAATGAAATAAAGCATAGCAATGCAACGTCGGCGTTATACGCTGCCATAAACGCCATCACAATTGGGATAGTAAAAAGCGCAACGATGATTGGTAGCAGCACATTTAAGTAAAACTTATCAAGCGCGTCGACATCGTTTTGTAATCGATTGACTAAATCGGCACTGCGGCTCATTGCTAAATCGACATTATTGAGCCGACTCAGTGTTGCGAACATTTTTACGCGAATCTCGCTCAATAATAAAAATGTCGCGTTATGTGTAATCATACGCTCGCCATAACGCGATGCGGTTCGTACAATCGCTAAAAAGCGGATCACGCCTGCTGGAGTAAAATAGTTCATCTGCACACCGGCAATGCCAGCGGCAGCCATCGCGGCTAAAAACCAGCCTGAAATAGCCAGTAAACCCACATTAGCCAGCACGGTTAAGCTTGCTAAAAAAGCCCCCAGTAACAGCATGCCAGCATGCGGTTTGCATAGTTTAAGTAAGCGTACAAAATTATGCATGGGCTTCACCTCGACTTACCAGTTTTGCAAATAGCCCCGCATCGTTGACCAGTTGTTTATAACGGCCCGACTCTACAATGCTGCCTTGCTGCATTACGTAAAGGGTATCAGCGTGCTTTACCGTATTAAGTCTGTGAGCAATGACCAAGACTAAATGATTTTTCGCATATTCACAGATTGCTTGGTTGATAAGCTGCTCTGTTTGGCTGTCTAAATGTGCTGTAGGTTCATCGAGTAGTAGAACTGGGGCATCTTTTAAAAATGCACGGGCAAGCGCTATGCGCTGTTTTTGCCCACCGGAGAGGCCTTCACCTTGCTCACCCAGTAAGGTATCAAAGCCATGTGGTAAAGCGTTAATAAATTCAAGTGCGCCCGCTTTACTGGCGGCTTCAATGAGCTCGTCTTGGCATGCATCAGGTTTGGCTAGACGCAGGTTGTCGGCAACACTTCGGTAAAATAAAGTGGCGTGTTGAGGGATCCATGCAAGCTGTGCATGCCAATCACTTAAAGCCGTGTCACTTAAGGGTTGCCCGTTGATGCTAATGGCGTGGTTAGCGTGATGATGAAAACCTAATAGGCAGTCAAATAAAGTACTTTTTCCTGAGCCACTTTCGCCAACAAATGCAATTAAACCCGTGTTAGGTAGTGTTAAATTGATATCTGTCACCCCTTCGTTTGTTTCGGGGTAGTGATAGCTAAGTGCGGTTAATTTTATGTCTTCAAGTGGTAATGGGAGAGGGGATGTACCCGTGTGATCATCTGCTTCACTGTGATTAATAATCTCGACCATATCAGCAGCAGCGCTGATACCTTCAAGTTTTGCATGGTAGTGGGTGCCCATTTGCCTAAGCGGTAAATAAAACTCAGGAGCCAGTAATAACACCACAAAACCAGTGGCAAAGTCGAGGGTGCCAAAGAACAGCCTAAAGCCAATGATAACGGCAACAAGGGCAACACTAATGGTGGCTAAAAACTCAAGGGCGAAAGATGATAAAAAGGCGACTTTCAACACCCCCATGGTCGCACCACGGTAATCATCAGAAATCTGACTTATGCTATTTAGCTCACGCTTGGTTGCATTAAAGAGCTTGAGTTGAGTCAGTCCTTGTAATCTGTCAAAAAAGTAATTTCCTAGTACCGCTAGCTGTTGCCAACGCTCTTGGTTTAACTGTTCAGCCTTATGGCCCACTAAAATCATAAAAAATGGGATAAGCGGGGCTGTTAATAGGAAAATGAGGCCCGCTTTGTAATCGGTTGGAAAAATCACCACTAATATTGCGAATGGAATAAGTGCACTGTAAGCCACACTTGGAATATAGTTGGCGTAATATTGATGCAGTGCTTCAACACCATTGTGTAAGGTATTAAGTGTAGCGCCGTGACCTTTTTGTTCACTGTAAGCTGGCCCAAGTTTGCTGAGCTTTTCTAGCAATGTATTTCGCATCACGTTTTTTATTTTTAACGCGGCAAGGTTACTCACGCGTTCACTTAGCGCAACCAACAAAGCACGAACTAAAATTAGCCCAGCAAGAGGCCATAATAAAGGGCTTACGGCTTGCAAGTTTGCTTGTTCAAACATGACTTGATGCGCGGTATTTGCAAGTAAGTAACAAGAGGCAATCATTAACAGGGCATTGAAAGTGCCCAGACTAATGCTTAATTTAAGCAGCCCAGAAGCGGACTGACTATACTGCTTTAAAAAAGCGCGCAGCGTTTGCTGCTGCGCGCGATTTGGTCGGGGTTTAGTTGTCATCGTTGTTTTTGAGTCTCGCGTACAGCTCTAGCTCATCATCAGCGATAGAATCTTTATGTTGATGAAATTCGTACCACATCACGTTAATTACCCCAAGTGTACAGGCTAATAGAACACCTAATATCCAGGCAAAATACCACATAATTAAATCTCCTTAATAGCTACCGTGAGTGTTGTTTTCGATTTCAGCGATAGTGACTTTTCGCCACATCTTCACATAACACCAGGTCGTGTAAGTTAAAATTAAAGGAACAAAAATAATGGCAACAACAAACATAACATTGAGGGTCATATGGCTCGAAACCGCATCCCACATAGTAAGACTAATATTTGGGTTGTTGCTTGAAGGCATAATAAACGGGAACATTGACATGCCTGCTGTTAAAATAACTCCAGCCAACATGATGCTTGATGAAACAAGTGCTAACGCAGGCTTTTGTAATTTAGATAACACAATAGCCAGTGCCGCCATCACAAATGTTAGCGCTGGGAAAAGCATCGTTAGTGGCATTTTTGTATAGTTATCAAGCCATGCACCAGGTGCCTGCGTTACTGTTTTAGCCAGAGGGTTCGCATAGCCTTGAGTGTCGCCCATGCTGACGATTGTATAACCGTCAATTTGCGATACCCAAACACCGGCCAAAGCAAACAATACAATAAACGCCATAAGTGCATATCGGCCATATTGTGCTGAGCGTTTGGCTACGTCTGCATCGGTACGAAGTTGCAGCCACATACCCGCGTGACCAACCAACATAAGCACACTTATTAAGCCAGCAACAATGGCAAATGGATTAAGTAAAGCAAAGAATGAGCCCTGATAGCTTACACGTAATAAATCGTCAATATGATAAGGCACACCTTGCAGTAGGTTACCAAAAGCAACCCCAAATACGAGTGCAGGAATAAAACTGCCTGCAAACAAGCCCCAATCCCAGTTATTTCGCCAACGGGCTGACTCAATTTTTGAGCGATAATCAAACCCAAGTGGTCTGAAAAACAGCGCAAATAAGACCAGCATCATTGCAAAATAAAAGCCTGAGAATGCAGCAGCATACACCATAGGCCATGCAGCGAATAATGCACCCCCAGCGGTAATAAACCACACTTGGTTACCATCCCAGTGAGCCCCGATGGTATTGATAACGGTTCGGCGCTCGATATCTGTTTTGCCAACAAGGCGGAGCAAAATAGCCACCCCCATATCCATGCCATCGGTAACAGCAAAGCCAATCAAGAGCACACCGATTAATACCCACCAGATTAATTTTAGTGTTTCGTAATCAAAGATCATGACTGTACTCCTTGGCCTGCTAGCGAGTCTTCTTTAATGAGTTCATGATGATATTTACCTGTGTGCAAAGAGCTAGGCCCTTGTTTAACAAAGCGCAGCATCAACCAACCTTCAACGGTTGCTAGACCGGTGTAAAATACAATAAAGCCCGTAATGCTGATCAGCAAATCATTTACCGTTAACGAGGAGGTTGCTAAAAATGTGGGTAATATTTCTGAAATTGCCCATGGTTGACGTCCATATTCAGCAACAATCCAACCAAACTCAATAGCAATCCAAGGTAATGGAATACTCCACACGGCGGCCCAGAGTAACCAGCGCTTATGCTCTATAACGCGTTTGGCGTTATAGTAAAAGGCCAGTACAAAGACCCCTAACATAATCACACCGCAGCCAACCATTATCCTAAATGACCAAAACATGGGCCCCACTTTCGGAAATGAGTCTTTCACCGCTTTCTGAATTTGCGCTTCTGTGGCATCAACCACATTAGGGGTGTAGCGTTTAAGCAACAGACCATAACCGAGGTCAGCTTTAAGTGTATCGAACTTGGCAATGTTCTCGGCGGAGTCATCACCACCACGCAATTTTTCGAGATACTCGTATGCTTGCATACCGTTACGAATACGTGTTTCGTGTTGTTTTTCTAAATCTTTGATACCCGTGACTTGTTCATCAATCGAACGTGTCGCAATAATGCCCAACGCATAAGGTATTTTAACCGCTGCATGGGTGACTTGCTGTTCAGAGTCAGGAATACCTACCAGTGTAAATGCTGCGGGCGCTTCTTCTGTGTGCCATTCAGCCTCGATTGTAGCCAGTTTAACTTTTTGCACTTCGCCTACTTCATAACCAGACTCATCTCCTAGTAAAATAACGCATAAAATAGAGGCAAGGCCAAAACCTGATGCAACAGAGAATGAACGTTTCGCAAAGGCCAAATCACGACCTTTGAGTATGTACCAACTACTGATGCCGAGTACGAACATTGAAGCCGCGACATAACCGGCAGACACCGTATGAATAAATTTAACCTGTGCGACTGGGTTGAATACTAGCTCCGCAAAGCTGGTCATTTCCATGCGCATGGTTTGATAGTTAAACTCTGCGCCCACAGGGTTCTGCATCCAACCATTGGCAATCAAAATCCACAATGCCGAAAGGTTGGTGCCTAAAGCCATTAAAAAGGTCGCTGCAAGGTGTTGGCGTTTTGTGAGTCGCTCCCAACCAAGGAAAAACATGCCGACAAAGGTCGATTCTAAAAAGAACGCCATCAACCCTTCAATAGCCAGAGGAGCGCCAAAAATATCACCCACATAGTGAGAGTAATAAGACCAGTTAGTACCAAACTCAAACTCCATAGTGAGACCAGTGGCCACACCAATCGCAAAGTTTATACCAAACAACTTACCCCAAAATTTAGTCATATCACGGTAAATTTCACGACCTGTCATCACATAAACGGATTCCATGATCACCAAAATCCACGTCATACCTATAGTGAGTGGTACAAATAGAAAGTGAAAGAGGGCAGTAATTGCAAATTGCAATCGCGATAGATCCACAAATGTTTCATCTATCATTGTTTAGCTCCTTATTAAAGGGTGCGGTAGACACGACAAAAAAAATATCTTTCAAAGTTTCAGTAATTACTGAAACTTCGTGAATATTAACCTTGTATCTATTTTAGTCAATAGAAAATAGGAAATTAATATGATAGCGATTGTTCGTTAATTCTACAGGTTAGAGATAAAAACTAAATATTTCAAATGATTAATCTATAGTTTAAGAAAGTAATTAATTACTAATTCAACCCCTTTGACTTACTCAAAAGTGAGTAGCCCCCTGTGCTGGCATTGTTTTTATCTATTTTATAAACGGCTTTTAGAGCAACTTTTAATCGCAATTTTAATTTCTAGTATTTATTAACTCTGTGACATTTATCCGATTGCTAAAACACGGTAAACTCATTTTTATTAGTGCAGAAAGTTGCGAATTATCAACGAATGAAAGAACAAACAAAGCCGTTACGTATTGCCTTGGTGGCAGGTGAGTTATCAGGTGATATTTTAGGTGAAGGGCTCATTAAAGCACTTAAAGTACGTTTCCCAGATGCTATTTTTGAAGGAATTGCAGGGCCGCGTATGCAAGCTGCGGGTTGTACAACGTTATTCGATATGGATGAGTTGTCGGTAATGGGGCTGGTTGAAGTGTTGGGGCGCTTACCGCGCTTATTAAAAATTCGCAAACAGCTCGTGCAACATTTTATAGATAATCCGCCTGATGTGTTTATTGGTATCGATGCGCCAGACTTTAATTTACGTGTTGAAAAGCCGCTAAAAGAAGCGGGTATCAAAACAATTCAATATGTGAGCCCCTCTGTTTGGGCGTGGCGTGAAAAGCGTATTCATAAAATCAGCGCAGCAACTAATTTAGTGTTGGCTTTATTACCATTCGAAAAAGCATTTTATGACAAACACAACGTGCCTTGCACATTTGTTGGTCATACGCTGGCTGATGATATTGCGCTGGAGCATGATCAGAGCAAAGCGCGTAATGCACTCGGTTTATCAGATTCAGACAAAGTATTGGCGCTTTTACCGGGCAGCCGAGGCTCAGAAGTGGGTCTTTTGAGTGACACTTACATTCAGACCGCCGCTAAACTACAGGCAGAAAACCCAGCACTGAAAATAGTGGTACCACTCGTTAACGAAAAACGAAAAACTCAGTTTTGTGACATTCTAGAAAAAACAGCCCCTCATTTAAAATTACAGTTACTCGACGGCCAGTCAAATCTTGCTATGCAAGCTGCCGATGCGATTTTACTTGCCTCAGGGACCGCTACATTAGAAGGCATGCTCTATAAAAAGCCAATGGTAGTAGGGTATAAAATAAAGCCAATGAGCTATTGGATATTTAAAACGCTGTTTACCTTTAACATCAAGTACTTTTCGCTACCGAATTTACTGGCCGATGAAGAGCTTGTCCCCGAGTACCTACAAACAGAATGTAATGTTGATAATTTAACAAATGCACTCACACCTATGTTAAATTCAGATAATAGTGAACTAAAAGCACGCTTTTTAGCGATTCATAAAGAAATTAGGTTAAATGCCAACGAACAAGCTGCAACAGCAGTCGCGGAGTTACTAAATGCAGATTGATCGACCACATGTAAATTATATTGCCGGTGTTGATGAAGTAGGACGTGGCCCGCTCGTTGGTGACGTAGTAACCGCCGCGGTGATCCTCGACCCTACAAAACCGATTGTGGGACTTGCCGACTCAAAAAAATTGTCGGATAAAAAACGCCAACTTTTAGCCGCAGAAATCAAAGAAAAAGCCCTGTGTTATGCCATTGGTCGTTGTAGCCCAAGCGAGATTGACGAGCTTAATATTTTACATGCCACTATGCTGGCAATGAGCCGTGCGGTTGAAGGACTCAGTGTAAAACCTGAGTTTGTATTTATTGACGGTAATCGCGTTCCTAGCCAATTAACCATACCTGCGCAAGCGGTAGTTAAAGGCGACAGCTTAGTGGAAGAGATTTCGGCTGCATCAATTCTTGCGAAAGTGGCCCGAGACGACGAAATGATTGAACTCGATAAACGCTATCCAGAATACGGCTTCGCAGGACATAAAGGTTACCCAACCAAAGCGCATTTTGCTGCACTAGAACAGTATGGTGCTATTAATGAGCATCGCAAAAGCTTTAAACCTGTGCAGCGCATTTTGGCGTCAAAAGGAGAGCAACGCTAATGCCTGCGCCGCAATTTGTTCATTTACGTGTTCATTCTGATTTCTCAATGGTGGATGGCCTCGCAAAAACAAAACCAATCGTTGCCAAAGCAGAAGAGCTACAAATGCCAGCGCTGGCCATAACAGACCAGATGAACTTATGTGGTTTGGTGCGTTTTTATGGGGCTGCACATGGCGCTGGAATTAAGCCAATTGTGGGAGCTGATTTTTGGTTACGAAGCCCAGAATTCGAAGATGAACCATGCCGAATAACTATTTTAGCCAAAGATAACGAAGGCTATAAAAACCTCACGTTATTAATCTCTAAAGCGTATCAACGCGGGCATGTTTTTCATCGTCCCGTGATTGACCGTGAATGGCTGGTGGGGCTCAAAAATGGCCTCATAATTTTATCAGGCGCAAAAGATGGCGATTTAGGCAAAGCATTACTTAAAGGCAATGCCGGCCTGATTGAGTCGGTGGTGAGTTTCTATAAGCAACACTTTAGTGACCATTATTATATTGAGCTTATTCGGACTGAGCGCCCATTTGAAGAAGATTACCTTCATTTAGCGGTAGAATTAGCAAGCCAAGAACAACTGCCCGTGGTGGCCACTAACGAGGTGGTGTTTTTAAAACCTGAAAACTTCGAAGCCCACGAAATTCGTGTTGCAATTCATGATGGTTACACCCTTGAAGATAAGCGCCGACCAAAACGTTTTTCTGATCAGCAATACCTAAAAACAGCTGAGCAAATGGCTGAGCTCTTTAGTGATATTCCTGAAGCGCTCGAAAACACCGTTGAAATTGCAAAACGCTGTAACGTAACCGTACAGTTGGGCACCTATTTCTTACCCGATTACCCAACGGGCTCGCTCAAAATCGATGAATTCTTAGTTAAAGTATCGAAAGATGGTCTTGAAGAGCGATTGCAGTTTTTATTCCCCGATGAAGAAGAGCGAAAAGAAAAGCGCGTAGAATACGATGAGCGCTTACAAATCGAGCTCGATGTAATTAACCAAATGGGGTTCCCGGGTTACTTCTTAATCGTAATGGAGTTCATCCAGTGGAGTAAGGATAACAATATTCCAGTGGGACCGGGACGTGGCTCGGGTGCGGGCTCGTTGGTTGCATATGCACTTAAAATTACCGACTTAGATCCGCTTGAATTTGACTTACTATTCGAACGTTTTTTGAACCCTGAACGTGTATCCATGCCCGACTTTGACGTTGACTTCTGCATGGACAGACGTGATGAAGTGATTGATCACGTATCGGCATTGTATGGCCGCGACGCGGTATCGCAAATTATCACCTTTGGGACCATGGCTGCAAAAGCGGTTATTCGTGATGTGGGGCGTGTACTTGGCCACCCTTATGGGTTTGTCGATCGCATATCAAAACTAGTCCCTGGCGACCCCGGTATGACGCTTGCGAAAGCGTTTGATGTAGAACCGCGTTTACAAGAAGCCTATGACGGTGACGAAGAAGTAAAAGAGCTTATCGACATGTGTCGCATTCTTGAAGGGTGTACACGTAATGCCGGTAAACACGCAGGGGGGGTGGTAATTTCACCCACCACGATCACCGATTTTGCTGCACTTTATTGCGACGATGAAGGCAAGTTCCCGGTAACTCAATTTGACAAAAATGACGTTGAAACCGCAGGCTTGGTTAAGTTCGACTTCTTAGGTTTAAGAACATTAACCATCTTGCAATGGGCGCTCGACATGACCAACGAGCGTTTAGCGCGCGAAGGTAAAGACCCCGTTGATATCAATGCTATCCCGCTTGATGATAAACCCAGCATTGACTTATTGCTCCGCGCTGAGACGACCGCGGTTTTCCAGCTAGAATCGCGCGGCATGAAAGACCTTATTCGTCGTCTAAAACCCGACTGCTTTGAGGATATGATTGCACTCGTGGCATTATTCCGACCGGGTCCACTGCAATCAGGCATGGTAGATAACTTTATCGACCGTAAGCATGGGCGTGAAGAAATATCGTACCCCGATGTACAATGGCAACATGAAAGCTTACAGCCAATATTAGAGCCGACCTACGGCATCATCCTGTATCAAGAGCAGGTAATGCAGATTGCGCAGGTACTGGCAGGCTATACCCTTGGTGGCGCAGACATGCTTCGCCGTGCAATGGGTAAGAAAAAACCTGAAGAAATGGCCAAGCAGCGTTCAACCTTCGAAGAAGGTGCAGAAAAGAACGGTATTGACGGCGAACTAGCGATAAAAATCTTCGACTTGGTCGAAAAGTTCGCAGGTTACGGCTTTAACAAATCTCACTCCGCTGCTTATGCATTGGTGTCGTATCAAACTCTGTGGATGAAAACGCATTATCCGGCCGAGTTTATGGCGGCCGTAATGTCGGCTGATATGGATAACACCGATAAAATTGTTACCTTGGTCGACGAATGTGAAAACATGAAGTTAACCTTGCTACCGCCTGATGTAAATGCGGGTGAGTACAAGTTTACGGTTAACTTAAAAGGCCAAATTGTTTACGGTATTGGTGCGATTAAAGGGGTGGGTGAAGCCCCAGTAGAAGCCATTTTAGAAGCGCGTAAAGAAGGCGGCCCGTTTAAAGACTTATTTGATTTTTGCGCTCGCGTTGATTTAAAACGTTTAAATAAACGCGTAGTAGAAAAACTTATTTATGCGGGGGCGCTGGATCAGTTAGGCCCTGATAAAACACAGCCTGGTCGCGCAACATTGTTAGCTAGTTTAAAAGATGCCATGCGAGCGGCAGACCAGCACCATAAAGCGGAGTCGCTTGGTCAGGCTGATTTATTTGGTTTATTAGCCACAGAGCCAGACGAAGTTGAACAAGCCTTTATTAAAGCCCCAGACCTTACGGATAACGAATGGTTAGACGGTGAAAAAGAAACGTTAGGGCTGTATTTAACGGGCCACCCGATTAATCAGTACCGAAAAGAGCTTAAATATTATACTTCGGGGCGTTTGGTTGATTTGCAGCCAACGAATCGCGATGTGCAGTCAACCGCTGCAGGCTTAGTCATTGCGGCGCGTACGCTCATAAATAAAAAGGGAAATCGTTGGGGTCTTGTAACTTTAGATGACAAGAGTGCCCGTATTGATGTACGCTTATTCCCAGAACAGTTTGAAATGTACCAAGATATGCTGCAAGTTAACAATATCTTGGTAATATCTGGACAGGTCAGCTTTGATAACTTCTCCGGTGGCATTACAATGACCGCCAGAGACATATGCACCATTGCTCAAGCGCGAGAAAAGCGTATAAAAGCGATTAAAATGACGCTGAATATGGTGCAGATCGAGGCGAACTTCTTCGATAATTTACAAAAAGTGCTTGAACCTTATAAGTTTGGCACGTGTCCTATTAAAGTATTCTATCAACGTCCTGATGCGTTGGCTGAGATTACGTTAGGAACCGAATGGTGTGTTACGCCTAGTGATGACTTAATTCACAAGTTATCACTGATGGCGGCGCAAGATGTAGAACTAGAATTTAATTAATTAGGTAGTTTAGAGCATGAGCCTCAATTATCTTGATTTTGAGCTTCCAATCGCAGAATTAGAAGCAAAAATTGAAGAGTTACAAAATGTAAGCCGCGCTGGCGAATTAGACCTTGGATTAGAAGAGGAAGTCAGTCGATTAAAAGAAAAAAGCGCTGAAATGAAAGAGAAAATTTTCTCTGAGTTAGGTGCTTGGCAGGTTTCACAGTTAGCCCGTCACCCGTTGCGTCCTTATACTCGTGATTACATCGAGCGCATTTTCACGGAATTTGACGAACTAGCAGGTGACCGTACTTTTGCTAACGATCCCGCTATTTTAGGCGGTGTTGCGCGTTTTGAAGGCCAACCAGTCATGGTTATTGGTCAGCAAAAAGGGCGTGATACAGCTGAAAAAATCAAACGTAACTTTGGTATGCCAAAACCAGAAGGCTACCGTAAAGCATTACGTTTAATGGAAATGGCTGAGCGTTTCAAAATGCCTATCATGACATTTATCGACACGCCGGGAGCATACCCAGGTGTTGGCGCAGAAGAACGTGGTCAATCAGAAGCGATTGCACGTAATCTTAAAGTGATGGCTGCATTAAAAGTACCGACGATCTGTACTGTTATTGGTGAAGGTGGTTCGGGTGGGGCATTGGCAATAGGCGTGGGTGACCGCGTAAACATGTTGCAGTACAGCACTTACTCAGTAATTTCACCAGAGGGTTGTGCATCAATCCTTTGGAAGAGTGCAGATAAAGCGCCTATCGCTGCAGAAGCAATGGGTGTAACAGCTGCACGTGTTAAAGAACTAGATTTAATCAACAACGTGATTGAAGAGCCGCTGGGTGGCGCACATCGTAACTACGATGCAATGGCGCGTAACCTTAAAAATCAACTAAAGCGCGATTTAGCTGATTTACAAGGCTTGTCACTTGATGAAATGCTTGATCAGCGTTACAAACGTTTAATGTCGTTTGGTTATTGCTAATTAGCATAATGATGAAAAAGCCGCTTTTGCGGCTTTTTTTGTTTTATAATACAACGCAATTTATTTTAAGCGTGCCAGTCGATGTTAACTTTGCCACTTTATACCGATTTTCGTAAAGAACTTGAGCCTTTAATTACAAAGGGGCACAAGGCGTATACTGTTGCCTTGTCTGGTGGTGTCGACTCTGTGGTGCTTTTGCATTTAATGGCTGAATTACACCGTGAAAATACGGCACTGAGTGTAGATGCTGTGTATGTAAATCATGGCTTGAGTGAATATGCAGGGCAGTGGCAATCATTTTGTGAAACGTTATGCAGCTCTCTTGCAGTGCCATTTAAAGCAATAAAAGTGAACATTGAAACACAAGCACGAACCAGCCTCGAGGCGCAAGCCCGAGACGCACGCTATGATGCGCTCGATACGCATAGTCCAAAAGGCAGCGTGTTGTTACTAGGTCAGCATTTAAATGATCAGCTTGAAACGTTCTTTTTGCGCCTAAAGCGTGGCTCAGGCTTGCAAGGGTTAAGTGCAATGCAGCAGCAAAGAGTGTTGTCATCTGGGCGTGTTTGCTTTAGACCCTTGCTTAATGTGACACGCCAGCAAATAGAGCTATTTGCTGAACAGCGTGGAATTCAACATATTACAGATGACTCAAACAGCGACGAGCGCTTTGACCGTAATTTTTTACGTCATCAGGTGATCCCCGTTTTAAACGACCGCTTTCAGGGCTTTGAGAAAAGTGCTGCGCGCAGTATTCGCTTATTACAGCAGCAACAATCACTGTTAGATGAATACACAGAAACAGACCTTGCGCACTGTCAAAATAAACACGGCGGTTTAAGCTGTTGTGCGGTTGAAGGTTTTTCTGATACGCGTAAAGCAAACCTTGTGCGCGCGTGGCTCAAGCAATTTACACATCAAATGCCCTCTGAAAATCAGCTTAAGCAAATTATTGAACAGGGCTTAAACGCACAGGCCGATGCCCAATTAAAAATCTGTTTAGCGAGCGGACAAGTTCGTCGCCATCAACATTACTGGTATTTCGTTACAGAACAGCCAATACCCAAATCATGTGATATAAATCTTGAAACCGTAACCTTATCGGATGGCCGAACTTTAAGATTTAAAACAGGTAAAGGAATTCGATTGCCAACGGCTGATGAGCAGGTGAAAGTGGTGTTTAATTGCCCGCAAGCGCGCATAAAGCCGCTTAAAAAGCCGGGGTCAAATACGCTCAAACATTGGTTTAAAGATGCGAAGGTCGCTCCTTGGGTTCGTGCACAAGTGCCGCTTATTTTTTATAATGATCAGCTTGTTCAAGTGGTTGGCTATTTTATCAGTGCTACGCACAGTTCAGATGAAGGCATTTTTTGGGAGAGTGAAAATGAGTGAACAGGCTCATGTTGGTTTATCGCTAGTTAATAAAGCACCGCTGGGTTTTATTGTGTCGATTATAGTTGCGGTTATTGCCGGTTTTTTGTTTGCTGAGCTTGAAATGAGTACCTTGTTTTATGCACTAGCGGGGGGCGTTGCGTGCTCGTTATTGCTGTTAGGGTATTGGTCAGGCAAAGGCGGCGTGTTTTTTATTTTAGGGGTGTTAACACCCCTCGCTCTCGTGGTTGTGTCGCCATTAACGACCATGGCAGCTTTACTTTATTTACTGAGCGGTTTTTTTTCAGGTTTTTGGTTGGTATTACTCGGTTATAAATTGGCTACAAAAAAGCCGAGCGGGGAAGCTAGGCTTTTCGTAACGATATTTGCGTATTGTTTTGCGCTTTAAAAATGTGACTTTTAGTACGCTTTTGCGCAGTTTCTACCCGCGGCTTTAGCACGGTATAGGCCTTTATCTGCGCGGGCAAACACTTCATTTTCGCAGTCTTGGTTATTCGCAAGCGTAAACCCTATGCTCGATGTTACAGCGTATTGGGCCATTAAGCTTGATTGCGAGACTAAACGCATAACGCGATCTGCGATGACTTTGTTAGTGGTAAATTCAGGGTCGTCAATTAACAGCGCAAATTCATCGCCACCAAAGCGAAAAATTGAATCTGTGCCTCGTACACAGTTACGTAAAACGTTAGCAAATTCTTGTAGTACGTCGTCGCCAATTTTATGACCGAAATTGTCGTTCACTTGTTTAAAGTTGTCTAAATCGAGCAACATTAAGCTAAATGGACGATGCTGACGGCGACAACGCTCTAGTCTTTGTGCCAAGCTGTCATTAAATTGACTACGGTTATTTAACCCCGTTAGTGCATCTTTTGTTGCCAAGCGTAATACACGTGTGTACATAATTGCATTACGAAGCGGGTAAACAAGCGCAGCATGTAATTGCTGTAGTTTGGTTTCGATAGCTTGCCCCATAGGAAATTGGCTAAAATAAATTAGCTGACCTAAACGCTCACTTTCTAAATCTAAATCAAACGAGTAGGGAGTGTGCGTGGTATCGCTGTCAACACTTTCAGACACACCCAAAGCCGATTGAAACTGCAACCCAGACAAATTGATGAGCTGTTTTGCATGCTCGGCAAAAATAGTCAAAATCCCCTCAATAGACAGGGTTGTTTGTAACTTTGTCACTAAGTCATGTGTATTGTGCTGTTCACTTATTCGGTAACGTTCTGCCGAAAACGGCATAAAGTCGCCTCTTGCAGTCACTCGCTGCGTCAAAATATGGACATTTTCCATGATTGTTCTCCCCCCGGAGTGTTAGATACTCCTTAATAAAGCGAAATTTGTGCCACTTTTTTAAACTGGCTGAAAAACATATGGTTGCTATATTTAAACGAGGGTTCGGCTTTATCATTAAGTAGAAGGAGGTAATTGCTTGCAAAATGTGCTGATTCAAGCCTTTGGGTTACTCGTAGCTGCGGTCATTTTTGTTTGGTTTTTCAAGCGAATTGGCTTACCTCCTATCCTGGCGTACCTCGCAACGGGTTTATTAGCGGGGAGTCATGGCATTGGCTGGATGGCACAAAGCCACGAAATGCACTTTGTAGCTGAGCTAGGCATTGTTTTTTTACTGTTTAGTTTAGGGCTTGAGTTTTCAGTACCGCGCTTAATGGCAATGCGCAATATTGTATTTGGCTTAGGGTCACTGCAAGTGGTGATCACAAGCCTAGTGTTCATGTTGATTTTACTGTTACTTGAGTACAGCCTACTTAATAGCTTTACGATTGCGAGCTTAATGGCTTTATCATCAACGGCAGTGGTCGTGAAGTTACTCAAAGAATCAGGTGAGTTAAATCAGCGGCGTGGTCAGTTAGCAATTGGCGTGTTGTTGTTTCAAGATATCGCTGTCGTGCCCTTACTAATTATTTACCCCTTACTTGCTCAAAGTGGCTCTGATGAAATTGTTGGCGCACTTGCCTTTGCATTAACCAAAGGTGCTTTTGTGTGTATTTTGTTATGGGCAATAGGCAAGTGGGTACTGCCTAAAGTCTTTAGAGAAATAGCGCTTGTTAGAACCGACGAGCTCTTTGTGCTCACCACATTGTTAGTGGCATTGTTTGCAGCCGGTTTAACGTATTTGTTTGGTCTTTCTATGGCGCTTGGAGCGTTTTTGGCTGGTATGATGCTCGGTGAAAGCCAGTATCGTCACCAATTAGAAGCCGATATTAGACCGTTTCGCGATATTTTAATGGGGCTGTTTTTTGTTACCGTAGGAATGCAATTAGATATTTTGTATGTGTTGCAAAGTTGGTATTGGATTATTGCGGTATTAGTCGGTTTATTATTTTTTAAAATTGCGGTTCTGGCTATTTCTGCACAGCTTATAGGCGAGCGAAAGCAAGATGCCGTTGCAGCAGGTATTATGCTGTGGCAAATGGGCGAATTTGGCTTTGTGTTGATTGCACTCGCTTCACAGCATTTATTGATAAGCTCAGAGCAAGCCTCATTTTTAATTGCGGTAGGCGTGTTGTCTATGGCACTGACCCCTTACCTTATTGAAAAAACACCTGTTTTACTAAAGCGTTTGGGTTTGCTTTCTCAGCCAGGGCAGTATTGGCAACAGCCAGCGAATAGCAGCCCCTTGTATCATAACCATGTTGTTATATGTGGGTTTTCGCGGGTAGGGCAAACAATCGCTCGCTTTTTAAAGCCCGAAGCCATTGAGTACGTTGCAATAGAAAGCAACCCCATTTTATTGCAAGAAGCAAAAGCCGCAGGTGAGCCAATTATATTTGGTCATGTAAAACAAAAAGATATTTTAAAATCTGCAGGGGTTGAACGTGCTCGTTTAGTGATCATAACGTTTACAGACTTTGAGCAGACGCAAGTCGTGGTAGATGCGATAAAACAAATTGCACCCACCGTGAAGATACTCGTACGTATGCGTGACGACTCTCAGCTCGAAACCCTAAAAGAGTTAGGTGTCACAGAAGTAGTACCAGAAACCCTTGAAGCAAGTTTAATGCTCGTATCACACGTACTGTATATGTCGGGTGTACCAATGACCCGTATTATTCGCAGAGTGAGCAAAGAGCGCCGCAATCGTTATCAGTTTTTAAATGGATTTTTTACCGGTGATAAACTCGACAGCGAAGAAAGCAGCTCAGACCGATTAGAGTACTTACATGTTATCGCTTTACCTGAACACGCATTCGCTGTGAATCACATGATAAGCGAACTTAAGCTTGAGCAGCGCCGAGTATCAGTTCGTGCATTACGTCGTCAAGACCGTGAAATAGAATCGCCCTCAGAGCAAACGGTTTTGCTCGCCGGTGATATTTTGGTATTGCAAGGCAAACCACGCAGGGTAGAGCGCGTTGAACGCTTTTTACTTGATGGATTAGACTAACAGATCAGTTACTCTAATTCTAAAAATTTCCGTATTTCTGGCAGTTTTTTAAGCCCATCTTGATAACCAATCTCGATCAATTTTTGGGTGTAACGTTTTTCGAATAACAAGTAACTCGTTAAACTGGATTGAGAACGTTTTTTCACCCCGATCATGCGCAGCAACACTTTAATAGCTAATGGCATATCATCGTAATACTGCGCAGCAATCATATTAAAGTTTTGTGATGGATTGATAATACAGGTTTCAATTTGTTTCAGTTCTTGGTGCTTGTCACGCGCTGGTAATAACCCAAGCGTACGATTAATACGCTGTAAACGTTCTAAATCAGACTGCAATGTGTCGGTAAAAACACTATCTAACAGGTGACCTGCAATATTAGACAGTCCCGGATAGTGGGGTTGATAACCAGGTGGGTGCAACTCTTTGGGTGCATCGACACCAATAATAAATATTTTTTCAGCCCCTAAATGCACAGAAGGACTTAACGGCGACAATTGGTGAATTGAACCATCGCCAAAGTAATGGTTGTACACATTAACACTTGGAAACACCATTGGAATGGCACTGGATGCCATTAAGTGTTCAACATTAATGCGGGTCGCTTGTCCCTCGCGTTTAGCTCGCTGCCAAGGCTGTTGGGTTAACGACTGAAAAAACGCCACAGAGTCACCCGTTGTATAACTAGAGGCTGTGATTGATACCGCATCAAGGTAGTTTTTGTGAAGATTACGCTCAATGCGTGCTAAATCGAGTATCTCGTTAAGCAGCTTTCTTAACGGTTGATTATTTAACAAGCTTGCGGGTGGGTGGTTAATATGTTCAGACTGAAAGCTCGTTAAAATATTGCGAGTGAGGTGTGAAAATACACTTAAAAAATCACTTTTATAAACTTGCGAGGTGGAAAAATTGCGCCATACCCATTCAAGCTTTTTACTTGCTAAGTGAGCACAAGAAGCATAACAGGCAAGCGCAGCGGAATTAATTGCGCCGGCTGATGTCCCATTAATAATGGTAAAAGGTAAAGGCGCAGTACGAGGCATACTTTGTGTGATGGCTTTAAGCACACCCACTTGATAAGCCGCTCGGGCACCACCACCTGTTAATAATAAAGCGATTTTTGAGTGTTGTGTTTTTTTTAACTTACTGCTCATGGTTGCATTTAAATCGTTGTGCGTCTTTACTTTATTTATCAACTGTAAGTCTTTAAGCTAGAAGAAGCAAAGTTTACCTTACTGGTAATATTAATTTTGTCGTGTTTTTTTGTCTGTTTTTTATATTAAGGGAGTGTGTATGTCAGAGCATTCGTCAGATACCGAATTAGAAAAGCGTCCTGGGAATAACAATCTCATTTTTGCAGTTGTTATTGTTATTATTGTAGCCTGTGTTGCGGCGTTTATTTTTTTACAGCCAGACGACAAACCGACGCAAGTAGTCGAAGACGTTGTTATCGAAGAAACGCCAATGGCTGAATATAACGAGCCAGCGCCAGAACCCGTAGTAACAGAGCCAACCCCAGACCCTGTTGCGGTTGAACGCCCAGAGCAACGAGCTGTTGAACCTGAGCCAGAGGTTAAGCCTTTGCCTACATTAAACGACAGTGATGAGGTCGTGGTGGCCCGAATGGATGAATTATTAACAGATCAAGTCATGAGTTTAATGGTGACCGATGATCTTATTCGTCGTGGTGTGGTTTATGTTGATAACCTAGCCAAAGGCAAAGTTGCATTGAGCCATGCGCCCGTTGAGCGCCCTAAAGAGTCATTCATGGTTATCGAAGGGGATATTTTAACGATTGACCCAAATAGTTATGAGCGTTACACCCCGTATGTAAAATTATTTACCAGCTTAAGTGCTGCACAAGCGATTCGTATTTATGACGAATACAAACCGCTTATTAATGAAGCATACGCAGAAATTGGTTATCAAGGTGATGCCTTTACGCAAACACTTGAAGAAGCGATTGATGTACTACTCGATACCCCAGAACCCAAAGGTGATATGCCGTTAGTGCGTAACTCAGTGACTTATCAATATGCTTATTCAGAGTGGGAAAACTTACCCGATGCGCAAAAACAATTATTGCGTATGGGCCCAGAAAATATGAAAAAAGTAAAAGCAGCATTGCGTAACATAAAAGCTGAACTTGAAAAGTAAGTATAAAAGCCCCTAAATACAGTGCGATTGTATACCAAGTATGCAATCGCACTTTCTTTTTCGAATACCCCTTGAATAACGAGCCAAAAGTAGAGATAATCCCTCCCGCGCCAAACAAGGCCCTCAATGGTAGTCTTATTGGTCCTCTCGCAACACTAGCAGGTGAACCTGGTCAGGCCCGGAAGGGAGCAGCCACAGCGTGTGACGTGTGTGCCGAGATGTGGCTGGTAAGACTGCCACCCAAATTCTTCTTGGGTGTCGTTTGAAGTAAAAAATGACATAAATTGAAAGTATAAAGTGACATGGCTTTGTACTTAACTAAGTACTAAATAAGTAGTACTTAACTAAATAGAACTTAACTAAGTACTAAATAACTCATTCACATGTACAGAAAAAATAAAACACCGCCTGTTAAATCCTCCAGTAAGATATAAACAAAAAATAAATCTAGCTATTTAGTTGAATCACTTTTAGAGTTTGATACGTGTTTTATACCAATCCGCAAAAATACTTAATCATTTTGAGTGATCAAACCAGTCGCTACCTGCGTTAAAAATTTCTGATTTAGAACAACTAAATAACTAAATTTTTGCCTTGTTATCAACGCGGTTTTATTGCCTCAAAATAGACCACTTAATTAAGCGGAATGGTATTAATTATGAGTTTTCGTTATCAACACCCGAAATTGAAGCCCAACTCTCAAACTCCACTGTTGCCGGCTAGTGTGTATCACTCATTATGATATTTTTAAAAATATATTTAAATCAATCTCTTATATAAATAGAAAACTGATCTTCGAGACTTTTTTACTCAATGTGCACTGTTTTGTCAGCCAACTTAAACATATTTATTTCAATTAAGAGTGTAAAAAAAATGTTGATCAACGTAATTTTTTTAGCTATAAAGACAACGTTGTTTAAATCGTTTTCAACATAATAATTAACATTACACATTGTGACTGCAATAAGCCTAGCTAATAAGCTGGGCTTTAAAATAAAACAAAAAGACAACGTTGTTTATTTGCAGGAGCCTTTCATCTATAACGAGGACACACCATGCGGAGATACCATAAAAGTCAGCTCGCGCTATGTATTCAGGCACTTTTGTTCGGTTCAATATTATTACCTAAAGTGACAATAGCGGCTGAAGAAGCCCAAGAAGATGTAGCAAAAAAAAGTAGCGGCATTGAAGTAATCGAAGTTTCTTACGGTTACGGTAGCGTCAAAAAAGAAGATCTTACAGGTGCTGTAAGTACTGTGGAACTTGAAGATGTTGCTGATTTACCAGCTGGTAACATCATGCAAAACCTTCAGGGTCGAGTTCCAGGTCTTCAAATAACAACCAATGGTTCTCCCGAATCGACGGCGACAGTTAGAATTCGAGGTCAAGGACTAGGCCCGCTTGGTAATAATGACCCTTTATACGTAGTAGATGGTATTCCAACTAAATCGGGAATGCATGAATTGAATTCGCATGATATTGCCGATATTCAGGTTTTAAGAGATGCTGCAGCGGCTAGTATTTTTGGCGCGAGATCGGGCAATGGTGTCATCGTTATTACAACAAAAAAAGGCCAAGAAGGACTGAATTTTGATTTCTCATTCAATCAGTCATACGATGATTTTGACTATGATTTAAATCCTTTAAATACTCAGCAGCGTGGTGAAGCAGTGTGGAGAGCAGCAGTGAATGATGGCTCTGATCCAAATGCCGCAAGCCCGCTATATAGCTTTGATTGGAACGGTGATTTTAATAATCCACAATTAAATGGCATTTCTCTTCCAACATATACCGATCCTAATCAAGTCCAGCGTCCTGCAGATACAAATTGGTTCAATGAGGTAACTCGTTCGGCAAAGGTTACGGATATTAACTTTTCCTTATCTGGTGGGTCAGATCGTGCGTCTGTATATAGCTCATTAGGTTACTTCAATTCTGAAGGTGTTGTAGATGGCTCTGAGTTCGAACGTATTAATTTTCGTGTAAATTCAGAATTTCAAGTCACTGATAAGCTAAGAATAGGTGAAAACTTCACAATCACCAATCAGGAATCAAATTTAGTTAATACATTGGCGGGACAAATCTTGGGCTTAGCTATTGAGCAACAATCAATAGTACCAGTTTATAACGATGAAGGCGGTTGGGGTGGTCCTGTTCCAGGTGTAACGGATCGTGATAATCCCGTTCGCATTATTGAAATGAATCGAGATAATGTCAGTCGCTTTAATAAAGTGATGGGTAATATCTTTGTAGAGTATGAGCCGGTCGAAGATCTAACTTTGAAAAGCTCATTAGGCATCGATTATGGCCAGTATTATTTTAGAAACTTCACGCGTGCATTTCAGGCTGGCTCTTTAAATTTTGGTGATCAGTTATCTGTTACAGATAATTGGAATAGAAGTATTACTTGGACTAATACGGCTGAATATAAGTTCGATATTAATGACCTACACCAATTTACGGTGCTAGCAGGTACTGAACAAATAGATTATGAGTATGAGGGTGTAGTTGGTTTTGGCTCTGGTTTTGCTTCAGATGAACGAAACTATGCTCATTTATCCCAAGCAACAGGTGATGTGCGTGTTGAGGGTGATGGTGATAAATGGTCTTTAAATTCATATTTTGCACGATTGGATTATAACTACGATAATCGATATCTTGCTGGGTTGACTATTCGTAGAGATGGCTCTTCTCGCTTCGGTAGTAATAATCGGTATGGTAATTTCCCTGCTATTTCAGCAGGTTGGGTGGTAAGCAATGAATCATTTTATGATTTAGAGTTTTTATCAACACTTAAGTTTCGTGCCAGTTGGGGTAAAACAGGTAATCAAGAAATCCCTACAGATGCGACATATACAACCTATTTAAGTCGCTATGCAACTCAATCTTTATTTACAGACCGCCAAGATGAAGGTACTGCGTACGATATAACTGGTGCAAATGGCGGCAATTTACCATCTGGGTTTGTCAAAGCGCAAACTGGTAATCCTGATTTGAAGTGGGAGACATCGACTCAAACTAACTTTGGTATCGATTTTGGTATGCGGTATGACACCATCTACGGAAGTCTAGATTGGTTTGAGAAAACAACCGATGACATTTTAACCCTAACTAATCCGATTGCTACGCTAGGTGAAGGTGCCCAAAAATGGGTTAATGGTGGGACAATTGAGAACTCAGGTATCGAGTTTATCGTTGGATATGCAGATTATTTGACGTTTGACAGTTTAGACGGTGATATTGATGTTGATGTTAGTTTTAATGTGTCATCAGCTAAAAATAAAGTGGTGTCTCTTCCTGAAGATGTTGTGAATTCTTTTGGTGGTAATGGAACGGATAAAACTATTTTAGGGCACTCAATTAACTCTATTTATGGGTATGTAGCTGATGGCTTATTTCAAAGTCAAGCGGAAATAGATGCGCATGCTACTCAAGCTGGAGCTGGTTTAGGCCGTGTTCGTTGGAAAGACCTTGATGGAAATGGGGTCATTGATGAAGATGACCAAATGTTCTTTGCAGATACAGATCCAGATTATACCTACGGCTTTAATTTAAGTCTTAAATATAAAAATTGGGACTTCAACATGTTTTGGCAAGGCGTTGAAGGCGGTCAAATCCGTAACGGTTGGAGAGGGTTTACGGACTTCACATCATTAAATATCGGTTCAAATTACGGTGACCGTGTACTAAATGCTTGGACAGTCGATAACACAGACTCAAATGTACCCGCTCTCACGCTTATTGATAATAACGGTGAAGGACGTCAATCAAGTTTATTTTGGGAAGAGGGGACTTATTTAAAGCTGCGTAACCTGTCGATTGGTTACACCCCTGACGAGCAGTGGTTAAACCAATACGGTATATCTTCTGCCCGTATATATCTGCAGGGAAGTAATTTAATCACTATTACGCCTTCAGGTACTTTAAGTCAGGATCCTGAAACACCTGATGGCAATTTCCCTATTCCAAGACGTATCACACTTGGCGTGAACCTTTCATTTTAATTACTGGCAACAATAAGAGTACAAACTATGAATAAATTAACCACCATGTTTGCTGCCACAGCATTTACTCTCGCTCTCGCCTCATGTGGAGGAGCCGATTTAGACACTCCTCCTTCTGGGGTTTTGACTGAAGATCAAGTCTCGACAACAGATAACGTTGACTCTTTGATCATCGCAGCGTATTCGTATTTAGGAAATGACCATTATACCGCGCCAAATTTCTTATGGCCTACTGGCAACTTACGAGCTGGAGATGCGCATAAAGGAGGGAATGGCCCAGGTGATATTTTTGCTTATCACGCATTATCATTATATCAACCGATAGTACCTGATATGGAGTCTTTCCCGCCTGATTTGATTGATTTAAATAATAAAAAATGGACACGTAATTATACCGGTATTTCACGGACAAACGCAGCACTGCAGGTGATTGCTAATGCTGCTGCTGATGCTGTTGATAATCGAGAAGCAAAGCAGGCTGAGTTGCGTTTTATCCGCGGTATTTTTTATTTTGACTTAAAGATTCACCATAAGTTTATTCCTTGGATTGATGAGTCGATGACTCAAGAACAGATATTAACAGCGACTAACCGTGACTTTAGTGATCAAGAGTTATGGGACAAAATTGCTGCTGATTTCGAATTTGCAGCGAACAACTTACCAAACATTCAAGAGGATGTTGGTCGTGCTTCCGCACTCTCTGCAAAAGCGTATTTAGCAAAAACTCTTTTATATCAAGCGTATGAGCAAAATGAAAAACATCAAGTAGTCAAAATAAATCAGCAAAAGTTAGAACGAGTTGTGAACTTAGTTGATGAAATTGAGCAGTCTGGTGTTTACGGCTTATTTGATGATTATGCAGATAATTTTTTATTTGAAAGTGAAAATGGTATTGAATCTGTATTTGCCATCCAACGCTCTTTAAATGACGGCTCTCCTGATGGTCGTGGTAGTTGGCCTAGTGCGTTGAATGCGCCAATGGCCGGTGGTTTTGGTTGTTGTGGTTTTCATGTGCCAACAGAAAACTTCGTTAATGTATTTAAAACAGATCAGCAAGGCTTGCCTATGTTCGATACATACAATGACATGAACTATGACATGACCCTTGATGCTGTAGACCCTCGTCTTGATCATACGGTCGCGATGGAAGGAAAACCATTCAAATATGATGAAGACCTGATTCATGGTGGTGATAGCTGGGCTAGAGCGCCAGGGATTTATGGAAACTTCACTGCTATGAAAGACCTTGAGCATCCACAGTGTAGCTGTCGTGGTGAAAATGGTCCATTTCCAATATTTTCATTGAATACACCGCTAATTCGATACTCTGATGTTTTGCTTTGGAAAGCTGAGGCATTAATTGAATTAAACCGTCTTGATGAAGCATTAGTGATTATTAATCGTATCCGATCTCGCGCTAAGCAAAGTACTGCAAAGCTGCACAACGCGAGCATTTATAACATTGGCCTATATGACGAGTTTTTAACCCAAGAGCAGGCCCGTAAAGCATTACGTTTTGAACGTCGCTTGGAATTAGGGTTGGAAGGACATCGATTCTTTGATCTTGTTCGATGGGGAATTGCTAAAGAAACGATAGATAAGTACTTATCTGTTGAGGCTGTTCGTAAGCCATATTTAGTTGAAGCGTTATTCACAGCAGGAAAGCATGAGTATCTACCTATTCCAAATCAGCAAATGATTTTGAGTGGTGGTTTATACGTTCAAAACTCAGGGTATTAACGTGAGTGGGCGAAAGCCCACTTAACTGTTGATTCATAAGAAGAAGTTGTTATGAAAAAAATTATTTATTGGTCTATTACTGTTGCTGTAGCTGGTTTTTTATTCGGTTTTGATACCGCTGTAATTTCAGGTGCAGATAAACCTATCCAAGCACTGTGGGAAACGAGTTCGCTGTTTCATGGTTTATTTATTATGTCTTCGGCATTGTGGGGCACTTTACTAGGTGCACTGATGGGTAATTACCCATGTGATAAGTTAGGGCGTAAGCCAACACTTGTTTTGGTGGGAATACTATTCTTTATTTCTGCTTTAGGTTCTGCTGTCGCGCCTGATCCATATAGCTTTGCGTTGTTGCGTTTTATTGGTGGTGTGGGAGTGGGAATTTCCTCTATTGTTGTCCCTGCCTATATTTCTGAAATTGCCCCTGCAAAATTTAGAGGACGTCTTGTTGCGCTCTATCAGTTTCAAATTGTATTTGGGATATTGATTGCGTTTGTTTCAAATTTTTTAATATCGGGTACATCATCAATTGATTGGCGATTAATGTTGGGTGTTGAGGCTATTCCAGCATTGATCTACTTAGTCATGATATTAAAAGCGCCTGAAAGCCCTCGTTGGCTTGTGCAAAAAAAGCGTGAGAACGACAAAGCACGTCAAATTTTGGTGAATCTTGGTGAAGAGAATCCCGATATAGTTTTGAATGCTATTGAGCAAGATCACAAACAGCACAAAGAAACAAAACTGTTTGGTGGAACTTATAATAAAGCAGCATGTTTTGCGTTTCTATTTGCGGCTTTTAATCAACTTTCAGGTATTAACTTTATTATCTATTATGCTCCACGAGTATTTGAATTAGCAGGTTTAGATGTCGATCAATCACTACTTTCGGGTGCAGGGATCGGGATTGTTAATTTGTGTTTTACGATGTTAGGTTTGTCATTGATCGATAAGTTTGGTCGTAGAGCACTTATGTTTATAGGCTCATTTGGCTACGTTATATCTCTTTCTGTAGTTGCATGGGCATTTAGCTCTGGTTCAGGTGGTTTTACAGTCGTTGCATTTGTCTTCATTTTTATTGCTGCTCATGCAATTGGACAGGGGACTGTTATTTGGGTTTTTATTGCAGAAATATTTCCAAATAAAGTTCGGTCAAAAGGGCAATCACTCGGCTCAGGAACGCACTGGTTCTTCGCTGCAGCTATCACATTATTAATGCCTTTCTTTTTGGAGCAATTCACTGCATCTGAAGTATTTACTTTTTTCACCGTCATGATGCTAGGTCAGCTCATTTTTGTTACTTGGTTTATGCCTGAAACAAAAGGGCGTGCTTTAGAAGCTATTTCAATTGATACAGATAATAAACACGGAGTTTTAAATGCGAGTCGTTAACTTAATCGTAATTTCATCATTTATGGCAGCATGCGGCATGACAGATAAAGTACAAAAAACGGGCGTTGATCTAGTGGCAAATTCAGCTGCAGAAGCATTTCGCCCCGCCTATCACTTTACACCTCCTCAAAATTGGATGAACGATCCGAATGGAATGGTGTACTACAAAGGCGAATATCACTTATTTTATCAGCATAACCCAAATGACACTGTCTGGGGGCCTATGTATTGGGGCCATGCTATAAGTAAAGATATGGTTAATTGGGAGCATCAGCCAATTAAACTATTTCCTGATGAGCATGGCACTATTTTCTCAGGCAGTGCAGTCATTGACTGGCAAAATACAAGTGGTTTAGGCAGTAAAGAAAATCCACCAATGGTTGCAATTTTTACCTACCATAACGAGGAAAAAGCCAAAGCAGGTGATATCGATTTTCAAACTCAAGGTATTGCCTACAGTTTAGATAAAGGCCGAACTTGGACTAAGTATGAAGATAATCCAGTATTAAAAAATCCAGGCATTCGTGATTTTCGCGATCCTAAAGTGAGCTGGGACCTACAGACAAATAGCTGGATAATGGTATTAGCACAAGACGATCATATTGGTTTTTATTCATCGAAAGATTTAAAAAATTGGCAGCAGGAAAGTACTTTCGGCGCTGATTGGGGAAGTCATGCTGGTGTATGGGAGTGTCCTGATCTAATACGAGTTAGAATTGAAGGAACGGATAAATATAAATATGTTTTACTTGTAAGCATAAACCCTGGGGCACCAAACGGAGGTTCTGGTACACAGTACTTTGTCGGTGACTTTGATGGTAAAAAGTTTGTTTTGGATAAACAGTACCAATCGATGCTGAAATCAACTCCAGCGACATTCCCAGAAGGTCTGAGTTTTAGTGATTTCGAAAAGGGAATTGAAAGTTGGAACGTAACAGGTGATGCATTTCACGTTGAACAAGGAGAGCAATCTATAGTTAGCTCATTTAATGGCACGGACGAATCAACAGGGAGCATGTTATCACCAGCTTTTGACATTAATAAACCATTTATAAATTTTAAAATTGCAGGCGGTAAACACCATAATAGAACAGCGGCACAACTGATTATTGATAATAAAGTTGTTCGCACTTCAACTGGAAATAACTCCGGAAATTTATTAGAGAAATCTTGGAGTGTCAGTGAATTCGAAGGTAAGAGCGCTCAAATTAAAATTGTAGATAATGAAATATCTCATTGGGGACATATTAAAGTCTCTGACATTATATTTTCAGAACACGCAGCAAATACTAAAATCGAACCATCCGTATGGTTGGATTATGGTACAGATAACTATGCTGGCGTAACATTTGCTGATGTGAAGGATGATCGTCATTTGTTCATGGGATGGATGAGTAATTGGCAATACGCTAATACTGTACCTACAGAGTCATGGAGAGGTGCAATGACAATCCCAAGAGAGTTGAAGCTTTTACAAACAAATGAAGGACTACGAGTGGCGTCTGTTCCTGTTAAAGAGCTTGATACATTATTAAGTGGTGAACAAAAACAAGCTATCCTTGAAGGGCGAAAAAGTTATGCTTTACATGAGCTTTTTAAAATTGCTTCTGGGCAGTTTAGGGCGCAATTCGGTGCAAATAGCAAAAACCAAGAGCTTATAGAAATTAAGTTAAGTTCGATTAACCAAGAAAGTGTAAGCATACTGCTGAATCCAAAAACAGGCCTCGTTTCTCTAGATAGAAGTAAATCGGGTTTAAGTGATTTTGATCAAGAATTTACGCGTTTACAAAAAGCGCCGGTGATTGCTAATCTTGAGAATTATCAATTTGATATTTGGGTTGATAAAGGCTCAATAGAGGTGTTTATCAATGATGGACAGACAACATTGACATCTGTTGTGTTTCCAACTGAACCATATAGTCAGCTGTCCATTTTGAGCTCACAAGAACTTACTTTAAATGATGTAAGCGTCACTAATATTTCAGTCACCAAGTAACTTAACCATTCTATCGACCTTATAGTAACATAAGGTCGATAGATTTTAAGGCGTAATAAGTTATGGGTCGCAATTACGGGCTATTAAGTGCCATATTTTTCGTTTATTTTATAGCGTGGTCGTTTTCCTTTTCATTGTACCCAATTTGGTTGAGTCAAGAAGTAGGCCTCAATGGCGAGCAGGTAGGGATCGTGTTTAGTGTGAATGCGCTTACTGCTTTAGTTATTATGCCTTGGTACGGTTATATTCAAGATAAGCTTGGATTAAAAAAAGGTTTATTGTATTTCATAGCAATCGCAATGATTTTACTTGGGCCATTTGTTAACTTAATTTACGAACCTTTCCTTAAATCTCATTTTTACTTGGCTGTTTTTATTGGAGGGGCTTTTTTTTCCCTCATATTTCTTGCAGGTGTGGGGGCATTAGAAAGTTATATAGATAAACAGAGCCGAATTGTTCAATTCGAGTTTGGTAAAGCTCGTATGTGGGGGTCATTAGGATGGGCCTTCGCAAGCTACTTTGCCGGACTGTCGTTTAATATCACGCCAAGTTTAAACTACTGGTTAACAAGCATTGCTGCAGTCTGCTTTTTAGTTTTGCTAAAATTCGTAAAAGTAACAACAGATGATGTTCAATTAAATAGTTCTCCGAGTCTTTTAGAAAACAAAAGGATTTTGTCGTTTTTTAAAGTACCGGGGCTTTGGCGGTTGAGTACGTTTGTTATTGGGGTAACGTGTATTTATGCTGTTTTTGACCAGCAATTTGCTATTTATTTTACAACATTTTTTGAGGACCGTAACACAGGAAGAGAATACTACGGCTATTTGATGTCTGCGCAAGTTGTCTTTGAAGCACTCTTTATGTTTCTAGGGGTGAAATGGGTTAATCGTTTAGGAATTAAACGTGCTTTGTTATGCAGTGGTGTACTTATGGCTATCCGTATCTTCCTTTCAGGAATTGTTGCTGATAGTTATAGTATAAGCCTGCTTAAATTATTGCATGCCGTCGAACTTCCATTGATGATTATAGCAATATTTAAGTATATTAATATGCATTTCGAAGCTCGATATTCTGCTATGATTTATATGATTGGTTTTCAGTTTACGACTCAGTTTATGGCCTCAATTCTTGCAATAGTAGCTGGGGTGCTCTATGACCAAATAGGATATGCTCAAACTTATCGTTATTTGGGCTTCCTTGTAACACTATTTCTAATAATCTCTTACTTTACTCTTGCACATGATAAACCTAAAAAGAGTTGCGACTAATTAACTCAAAGGGCAAGTGGTGATGCACAATATCGCTACGCTGATCTATTAAATATTCCATTGCCCATTTACCCATTGCGTAGTGAGGTAATGCCATTGTTGTTAAGGTTGGTTTCAATAATTCAGGGATATCACCCCAGTTATCGAAACTAGCGATACCAATGTCTTTGCCTATTTCCATACCTTTGTCATGTACAATAAAGTAAATCTCAATAGCCATAGGGTCTTGGCCACAGATAATTGCATCTGGTTTAAATTCATCAATAATCCTTGACGCGGCAACTCTAGAATTTGAAACTTCACTTCCATCGGGCTGACAGTGAATAACAGATTCAATAAGTAAATTAGATAAAGGCAGGTTATGGCTTTTGAATGCACTAATAACGCCTTCTTTACGGCCTTTTGCAGCTACAATATCTTCGTTTAAGTTTAGAAATGCGATACGCTTATATCCCTTACGAATCAGAGCGGAAGTAATCTCTTCACCTGCTTGTTTTTCATCTGGTACTACACAAGGAAAAGTTGATGTTTTAGGGAAGCAATTAGCTAAAATTGTAGGTATCCCCTTTAGTTCATCCGCCATAGAAACTTCGCGGTGATACATTGCAGAGTAAATAACACCTTCAACCCTGTATTCAAACAAACTTTCTATCGCCTTATTTATACTTGCTTGGGTTTCATTGACATTGAGTATCAGCAATTCTTTATTCTGCTGCCAAGCAACCTCTTGAGCACCACGAATCATATCGAAAGTGTAAGGAATATTTAGTAATTCATCCGCAATAATGGCGTAAATGTTAGATTTTTTTCGGCGTGTTAAGCTTGCAGCTCTATTTGGCCTGTAACCTAACTCTTTAATGGATTTTAATACTTTCTCTCGGTTGATACTTTTCACAGTAGGATCATTGTTCACTACCCTAGAAACTGTCTTAAATGATACACCTGCATGAGTAGCAACTTGTTTGATAGTAACCATCGTAACTAGTTTATTCCTTTTGTACTAAAATATCTTTTGTAAATCTCAGGGGGTATGATCTTACTACATTTATAGAACTTACCATCGTAGTAAACTAATGGATTAACGTTATTTTTGACATAATTTATTTCTTCAGTATACCTAATAAATCACTATTTTGAAGCTGTTGTATTCAGATCTAAAGTGAATGATAGCGTTTATTTATAGAAGTAAATCATATCTTAAGTGATTACTAGGCTATCTATCTTTAAAGTTAACTTAGACTACAACGTTCACTATTTTAGCGTAAGAGGGTCTTAATGTTTGTCCCTTTTGTAAGTTTGTTAGCTCATTCTCTCAATTTAAGGTGGAAATTTTGAGAGTGTAAAAAGAACAACATTAGTTTTTCAACAGATTAAAGGCTGGAGTGGTATAAGAATCTAGTAAACCTTGGGGGATATTTATATGAAAAACTGAATAATAATCTTAGTGTCATCCACCTTTTTGTGTACATGCTCTTTAAGGGTAGGGGGTTGGTTTTAAGGAATAATATGTATTGGTTTATCTGCTTACAAGTCGAGTTAGTTTTAGGTTTTATCTGGTACGCAACTAAGAGCGAATTTGAGACTTTTGACTAAAGTCAAAAACGTGGCAACAACTTATATTATTTGATACATGTACATCAATCACTAAAAGTGAGCACGAGTGTGTAGAAAAATATATTACCTGTTCGCTATAAACATGACATTTTTTAGCGCATATGAGTAACTACAAAATATTTTTTGAATTTCAGCGACCTTGGTTTCTCAGCGATTTAACAACTAGAAAAAACAGCCTTGAAGGGGAGTTGGCACTCTGTTTTCAAGTTGAGTGTGATAATGAATCCAAGACTATAGAAATAGAGGGCTTGGATGATCTAGATCTAGTTTCTAACCTACTTCAATCTGAGAAAGTAATCATATCCCAAGCACTAAACTCACAAAGAGAGTATGGAACGATTCGTGTTGAGTGTTGGATTGATGGTAGTTATTCAGAATTTTGGTGCAATAAAATAAAGTAGAGCTGACATCTTTGTTTGCTTCAACCTCAGTTATTTATGGCTCTTAAACACACGCTATTTTTTAAAACGGTTACTTAAAGGTTATCGTTTTTATCCTCGATATTTAATTTTAATAACATACATAAGGTTATTTTAAGTTTAATAAATTACAGTTAAGTGCAAGCAAAGTAGTAAGCAAGAAAGTAGTAAACAAAAAAGTTAAAAGTAACTCATTTTATGTTTTAGAACATGAAAACAAGGATGAGTATACGCTAGGCTAATTCTGCACATTTATTACGCATAAAAAGAGCACTTATCTGAATGCGTTTTTTACACAAGAGGCACTATGAATTTTAAAAATACAACAACTCATTACAATACACTCTCTATTGCCTTGCACTGGCTAATGTTTATATTAATTGTCACTGTTTTTGGCAGTATTGAGCTACGTGAGTTATTTGAAAAAGGCACTGAAACCCGTGATGCCTTTAAAATGTGGCATTTTATGTTGGGTTTATCGGTTTTAGTTTTAGTGTGTGTGAGGGTAATTGTGCGTTTGGCGAGTGGCTCGTTACCTGCTATTCAGCCTGAACCTGCAAAGTGGCAAAGCACACTCGCTAAATGTGTACACGTTTTGCTGTATGTCTTTATGTTTACTATGCCGATAGCGGGTTGGTTAATATTGAGTATGGCAGGTAAACCTGTGCCATTTTTTGGGGTAGAGCTCCCCCCATTGGCAAGTGAAAACAAAGAGCTTGGTAAAACCATAAAAGAAATACACGAAACAGCAGGTAAGGTTGGGTATTACTTAATAGGCTTACATGCTGCGGCTGCATTATTTCACCATTACGTTTTGGCAGATAACACTTTTAAACGTATGTTGTTTTCTAAAAAATAAACACATTACAAAAGCCAAAATGGTGGAGCTTTAAGGTCTGGTATCACAATTATCAAGGTCTGCTCATGCGCGTGAGCTTAATGTAACGATGCAATAAGTCGTTTAAGTCGGCCCGTTGGTTCGCTCTACATTGCTAACGTTTACAAATTATAGTTGGCGTTTTTAGTCACTTTATCGTTGATTTTATTGCGAAACCGCTGTGCTTTTAATTTGTTTTTAGCACGGCTAAATCAGCGATGCATAACAGCCAAGCCATAACAGCTAAGCTATAACAACCAAGCTTTAAAGAGCGAAACTTATTTTATCAACACCCTGTTTTTGAGCCTTAAAACAGCCCTCTTAATTAAGAGAGCTGTTATGTACCTAAGGTCGTTATTTTTCGAATACCTTAAACCCCCAAGCGGGCAAACTTAACGTTGTGTCGTTGGTAAAGTTAACCGTTTTCCCCGATAGCGCCTCTTTATATTCACCGATAAATAATGGTTCTTTAAAGTTCACTGTTTGCGGTTCTTTGGATAGGTTAAATACTGCAAAGACTTTTTCATCGCCTTTTGCGCGTACGAAGCTAAGAACGTGTTTTGGAGCCGTGTTTGGTACGTGTGCCATACGCCCACCAAATTGGCCATTCCACAGCGCTTCGTTACGATGTTTGAGTGCAAATAGTGATTTATATAAATCACCGATTGGGTGGGGTTGCCACTTAATCGGATCGCGTTCAAAAAAGGCGAGTCGTCTATCGTTTCCTGCTTCTTGTCCGTTATAAATCATTGGGAAACCTTCACCTACGACCGATAATGTAATGACCGCTTCAAGTGCGTCACCGTAGGTTTCAAACATAGTCCCTTCCCATGCATTCGAGTCGTGATTGGCAACCCCTACAAGCCGATAAGCCTCTACAGGGAATGCGCTTTCGTTCCAAGAATAGTAAACAAATAGAGCGCTGACATCGGCATGGCCATTAACTATTTTGTGCATGTGTTCTGACCACGACCATGCATAGGTCATATCAAAGGCTTCAGCGTGTAAATCACGAGACTCCCATTCTGCTAGCATTAATACAGGTTTTATTTCATCGAGTTCGCGACGTACATTATTCCAAAAATCAACGGGAACAAAACCGGCTACGTCACAACGATAGCCATCTACACCGACTTCTTTTACCCAGAACTTCATAGACTCTGTCATGTATTCACGCAGCGCAGGTTTTGAGTAATCGAAGTCGATTATGTCAGACCAATCCCACCAAGGCGTTGGTCTAAATTGTCCTTGGTAGTCACGCTCGTACCAATCAGGGTGCTCATAGCGCAGCCAGTTATCCCATGCACTGTGATTCGCCACCCAATCTAAAATAACGTACATGCCCATGTTATGCGCTTCACTTACAAAGGTTTTTAAGTCATCAAGGGTACCCAGTTCAGGGTTTACTTTTCTGTAGTCTTTGACTGAATATGGGCTGCCGAGAGTGCCTTTACGGTTTTCTTCGCCAATTGGGTGTACGGGCATTAACCAGATTATGTCGACACCTAACTCTTTTAAACGAGGTAACTGCTTTTTAGCTGCGTTAAAGGTGCCTTCGGGCGTAAATTGACGGGTGTTTAGTTGATACATTACCGCATTTTTTGACCAGTCGGGGTGAGTGATCTTTACATAGGGCTTTGGCTCGTAAACATGGGATGTTGACGTGGTTTGCGTACAGGCAGTGAGCACACACAGTGTGAGTATTAGTAAACTTTTTTGCAGAAATGAATTCATGTGATTCCTTAAACACAGTTGAATAACAGCATGTGATTAAAATATATACTTCAAATCGCGGTGCAACAATAAAGTGCATACGTATTCACTTTTAATTTACATAATCGATTAAGTGATATATTTGCTGTGTTTTCGTAGTTATTTTTTGATGTTTTCTGGAATGGTTAAGTTTATTTAGGGGTGCCTTTATCAATAAACAAAACGGCTAGCTAATATTAAGCACTGCTAGCCGTTATGTGATCTAGGGAAATTAAGCAGAGATGAAAAATGCAGATTTATTGGGATCCCAGCTGACGAGCTGTTTGATTTCAAGCTCTTTCATAATGGTTAATAATTCAAACTCGCTCAGGCAGCAATCTTGTTTGAGTTTTTCCAGTGAAATTTCTTTGTTACGGCTACGAAGTTTAGAGGCCAACATAATACGGTAAATTAATTTTGATTTACGGCTCATAACATTCTCCCTCCTTATTTTTTTATGCAATGACACTGCTTATTGAGAGTGTTTTACTGTTTTGGATTAAAGCATGGGTTGAATGACTATGGCTCATCATTTTTATCTCGTCAATTTATGTCTAAATGTTAATGCGTCAGTGGTAAAAAACGTTCAAAAACCTGTTTTATATTCGCAAAATAATGCATTGAAAAATAAGCTGTTATTTATCTAAAAACAGTAATAGGTAGGCTGCATATTTAATTGAATTAACTAATGACCTTAGTATCTCATTGTTTTAGTTTGATTTTTTACTAAAAGATTTGTTCAATGCGTTTTGTGTATTTAATGGCTATGTGTTTAGTGAATGGCATACAGAGTAAGCTAGCAAGCGTTTTAAAAGAGGCGGTTGCAACTATGTTATCGGGCACTTTTTAAGGCTGATAAAACGCTTTTTGTAATCGAACAAAAAGTTAAAGTTTATGTTTAGGTATTTATACATTACGGCGAGCACAGAGAGCGAAAGCCGATAAGTGCCGAAGTAAAGGGGCGGTACTATGGTGACAACGGCCCTTGCAATCAGTTTTCTGGGCACTGTATTCACCTAGTTATGAGTTAAGCATACTCTTTTTAGGAGGTGTGTATACCCACTGTCTCATCAGCACTTTTTGGTTACCCAATAACAGCAACCCGAGCGCGAATTTCTCTGTTTTAGGCGTTATAAATGCGTATTCATCAGGGGGTGTTAAGCGATATAGCCTTTTCTCGTTTTCTATAACGTTGATTAATGGATAAAAAATAATGTGGCAAAAATTCAGCTAAACACTTTTAGTCCCTTTTATAGAATTTTATATTTTTAAAAAAATAAATATAAAGAATAAAATATCTTGATTTTAAAGTTTATTACGAATATTGTAGCCGCAATGTAACAATAAAGTTGTTACCGTTTGTTGTTCTAAAGAGCATTTATGTAGTTTGTAGTCACAAAATCTCTCACTTTATAAAAAACGATAGGGTTACAGTTTCATGAATAAAAAATTCTCTGCGTTAGCTATTTGTATTAAAAAAGCGCTCGTTCCATCACTTGTTTTAGGGGCTTCAGCATCGGTTTTCGCAGCCGATGAACAAGCTGATAAAAAGAAAGTCACCAAAGAAGACATTGAACAAATAGAAGTTCGTGGGTATGCGGCTTCCGTTGAAAAAAGTATCAATATGAAGCGCTTTTCAAATAGCGTAGTTGATGCTGTGTCTGCAGAAGACATCGGTAAGTTTCCAGATCAAACGGTCGCAGACGCACTTCAGCGTATTCCAGGTGTTCAGGTTGAAAAAGACTTGGGTGGCGAAAGCGACAGAGTAAGTATCCGTGGTACTGCACCTCATTTAAATATTACGTTGTTGAACGGGCAAAACGTGGCATCAGCGACAGCTTCAGCCTCAATTACGCGCCCATCACGAGGTTTTAACTATTCGTTATTACCTGCAGAGCTTGTTGATACGCTTGAAGTATATAAATCGGCTGAAGCTGACATTGACGAAGGCTCAATTGGTGGAACCGTTGTTGTTAAAACACGTAAGCCGTTGGATAGCGAGGCAAATTATGCCGCGTTATCAGTAAAGGCTTTCCATTTTGAAAATGCTGATGAAACAAAACCGTATTTATCGGGTTTATACTCGTGGAAAAATGAAGCACAAGACTTTGGCTTCAATGTGGGTTTTATTCACAAAGAAACAGCGACGCAACGTGACAGTAAAGAAGTACGTTTTGGCTACCGTAGTACTGATGCAAACCAAGACGGCAATGCTGAGTTTTATCCGGGTGCTGTGGGTTACAACCGTTATGCTAGTGACAGTGATTTAGACACCGCAACCGTGACGCTGCAATATGCTGCAAATGATAATCTGGATTTTGTATTTAACAATTTATATTCATCGTCGGAGCACAAGTCGTTTGGCACTTACTCCAGTGGTTTTATTTTACAAAACATCAGTAATGTAGAAAATCCTGTTATTGTTGATGGTACGTTAGTGGCGGGTGATTTACCGGCTCATAATAATTTAGGTTATTACGGTAATGCAGGTTACGAGGGCGAATTTAAGACTCAAGCGCATGATTTAAAAGTAACTTACAAAGCTGATAATTACACCGTAACGGGGCAATTAGGTTACAGCAAAGCGGATGGTGAGGTCAGCGATGTGTATTCAGAATATTATGCTAATACAGATGCCTCATTTACACTTGAAAATGGTACACCCGATGTCACTTTATCAGCGGACTTAAGTCCACAAGATTACCGCTTAGACTATAACCATAAAAACGATATTTTTAATGACTCAAAAGAAATTTATGGTCAATTAGACGTTGAATATTTACTTGATGGTGGTTTTTTTACCGCTATCAAAGCGGGTGTTAAGTACAGAGAGCACTCAAAAGCAGCTAGTTTAATGAAAGCTAATTACCCTAAAGTGTCAGCAGATGGTGAAACTTATCACTTGGGTATGTTTGCAAGCGACTCGGCCTCTGACTTTATGGGCGAGGGGGCAAATGCAATTTTATGGCAGTTTGATAACGCTAAGTACGCCGATTGGATTTCATCAACCACGCCGACTAGTGGCCCATACGAGCACTTAGATTACACCTTTGATTTAGAAGAGACCGTGACCGCTGGGTATGTAAAGGCTGTGTTCGATTACAATAAATGGCGTGGTAACATGGGTGTTCGAGCGGTGAAAACTGAGCTTGATTCGCGTTCAGTTGAGTACACAGGTCGCAGCTTTGCACCTGAAAATATCCAAGATGTCGAAAGCACAAATAGTTACGATGACTTTTTACCAAGTGTAAATATTAATTATGATTTAGCCGATGATGTTGTTGTGCGTTTTGCTGCAGCAAAAGTGATGTCTCGCCCTGATTATGACTTTTTATCTGCACGCAAAAGTGGTTACTGTGCAGCTGCCACAGGGTGTAAAGGCACCGAAGGGAATCCTTATTTAAAACCATATCGTGCGACTCAATATGACCTTTCGGCAGAGTGGTACTTTAATGAATCGTCAATTCTATCATTTGCTTACTTCTACAAAGATATCGACTCGTATATTACCAATGCGACTGTTGAAAAACAGTGGACATGGACAGACCCAGATACCGGTATTGAAGAAGTGCGTGATTTCTTAGTGACGCAGCCACAAAATGGTTTAGGTGGCGAAAATGCGGGCTTCGAAGTGAACTATACTCAAAAACTACCGTATGGTTTTGGTATTCAAACAAACTATACCTATTCTGATGCTGAGCTTGAGCAAACCGCTGAGCAAAAAGAAGCAGGTGAAGAAGCCGTATTACCAAATAACTCTGAAGATACGTTTAATGCCACGGTTTATTACGAAAACAGCGCATTCTCTGCACGTGTTTCATACACTTATCGCTCTGAGTACTTCTACACAAACTACTTAGGTTTAAACCAGTATAAAGATGGCTTTGGTCAATATGATTTGAACATGAGTTACAACGTGACAGAAAATCTTAATCTTATTTTCCAAGCGATTAACCTCACAAACGAAGAGCAAAAAGCGACGTCGGGTAACAGCACCGGTATGCCTGATAACAATCGTCCGTTGGCTATTCATGACTACGGTCGCCGTTTCTTACTGGGCGCACAAATGAAATTCTAATCAGATTGATTCGACGTTTACTCATTTAATTAAGGCACAGCATATTTATGCTGTGCCTTTTTAATAATAGGTTAGCTATGCATTTTAAAAATTTACTTATCTTGTTGATGTTTTCTGGTTTGATTGGATGTAGCTTTTTGCCCAGTTCTGAGCCCAGTAGTGCTGAAAAGCAGATGCTTGGCAAAATTCACCAACAGGTCGTCGCGCGAGAATTTCGCGCAGCGTGGGTTGCGACAGTGGCCAATATAAATTGGCCCCTGGAGCCGGGGTTACCTGTTGCAGAGCAAAAAGAACACGCAATTAGAATACTGGATACGCTGCAACAACATAATTTTAATACGGTGATTTTTCAGGTGAGGCCCCAAGCTGATGCCCTTTATCAAAGTAGTTATGAGCCGTGGTCTTACTATTTAACGAAAGAGCAGGGAAAAGCCCCAGAGCCTTATTATGATCCCTTACAATTTTGGATAGAAAACGCGCATAAACGTGGCTTAAAGCTTCACGCATGGATCAATCCATATCGAGCACATCATCATGTAGGCGGGCCATTATCGTCGCAGTCGGTCGTGAATACCCAGCCTGATAAGGTGGTTAAATTAAAAAATGGTACTTTTTGGTTTTTGCCGACAGATAAAGATGTGGTCACTCATACATTAAATACATTAACAGAGCTGGTAACGCGCTATGATTTAGATGGCATTCATTATGATGATTACTTTTACCCGTATCCATCGTATAACGAAGGAGACGATTTTCCAGATGCTGAGCAATATCAGGCATATATTCAAGCAGGTGGGACGCTTAGTGTGTCAGACTGGCGACGCAATGCGGTGAACACATTTGTGCAGCGTCTTTACAGTACGGTGAAAGAAATTAAACCACATGTGTTAGTCGGGATCAGCCCATTCGGTGTATACAGACCAACACAACCTAGTACCATTCGTGGCATGGATCAGTACGAAACGCTTTTTGCAGATGCCAAGTTATGGCTAAACGAAGGGTGGTTAGATTACTTTTCACCTCAGCTTTATTGGCCAATAAACCAATACGCACAAAGCTACCCGCTCTTATTAAGCTGGTGGCAGTCACAAAACACGCAAGGTCGTCATTTATGGCCGGGTATTAATGCGCTGCGATCATTCGACGAAGCAGGTGTTGATGAAGTGGTTAATCAAATAATGATCAACCGTGGATTTTTGACTGCATCACCAGGGACCGTTTTTTGGAATGTTGCCGCACTAGATGGTAGCCAATTAATGCGTGACGTCATTGCAGATGGCGTATTTCAGCATCAAGCTTTAATTCCTGAAACGCCTTGGATAGACATGCCCGCTCTATCACCGTTTAAACTTGAGTATCAACAACAGGCTGAATCTATAGTGTTACGCTGGCAACATACAACCCCTGAACACGTCGCGCACAGCTTAGTGTACACGCAATATGGTGATGATTGGCACTATCAAATTTACACGCCTGATGTTAATTGGCTTAAGGTCAATGAAACAAAAGAGGGGCAGTCGCTCAATGCTGTAAAAGTGATTGCGGTCGATAGGCTAGGAAATCAAAGCCCTGCCACAGAAATCGCCTTTAAGTAGAGCCTGTACGCTGTAACCCTTTATCTGTTACGCTTATGAAAATCAATAAAATAGGCATCAGAGTGAACGCAATTAAGGTATTTGCAGTATTGCTGCTGGGATGTATTTTTTCGACAAAAAATATGACCGCAACTCAACATATAAATCTTGTTAAGCCAGTAGTTGCGGCATTTAAAGCGGGTGATAAAGACACCATCGCAGAGCGTGTTCATTATCCGCTAAAGCGTAAAGCCCCCTTAGAAGCTATTAAAAACAAGCACATGCTGATAGCGCGCTTTGATGAGGTTTTTGATAAAGCGTTCGTTGAAAAAATCACGACCTCCAATATTCGCCACGATTGGCAAATGATGGGCTGGCGAGGCATTATGTTTGACTCTGGTAAATTGTGGCTTGATTTTGATGGTTCAATTTGGGCTGTTCCCTATGAATCAGAAGCAGAAAAAACACGGCGTGAAGCGCTTATTGCAAAGCAAAAACAACGCCTGCATGAAAGTCTTCGCGAATTTACACAGCCGATACTAACTTGGAAGACAAAAAAGCATTTAATACGTATTGATGAGTTGGCAGAAAATCAATACCGCTATGCAGCATGGGACATCACGCAAACAATGGCGGATGAACCACGCATTGTGATAACAAATGGCACGTTAAGCTTTGATGGCAGTGGCGGTAACCATTTTTATACGTTTATGAATAACGGCTACCGCTATGTGTGTCATGTTATTGTGCTAGGTACTGAGCAATCACCAGCGGGGCAATTAGAAGTATTTAAAAATGGTGTACAGGTTTTGTCTGAGCCTGCTTTGGATTTTTAGGTGTTTTTGCTTATTTTGCACTACGCTTACTCTTTTAAAGGAGTAAGTTATGAGTACAAAATTTTGGATTTTAAGAGCCATTAGAATTTTCACGCTGGTGGCTATTTTATTATTTATGGTAGAAATCCTTAAAGGTCACGACACACAAAGTGCATTAAGTTTTGCGTTACTTTGGTCATTTATTGCAACGGCAATTTTTATCGCAACCCGTTTATATCACTCATCAAAAGGGCGACATTGTGCATTGTGTAATGACACCCCAGATGATAAAAAAGCGAATTAACCTAGGTTGTTAACAAATACACCGCCCCATACCAGCGCACAAATCGTAAGAGCAATAAGTACAGCTGCTGACCCCAAGTCTTTGGCTAGGCCTGATAACGGATGAATTTCAAGGCCTATGCGGTCTATTGCAGCTTCAATTGCCGTATTGACCACTTCAGCAAACATCACAAATAACACAGAGATAAGCAGCATGATTTTCTCATACAGGGTAATTTGCCAGACAAAAACCACGGCTATGGCAAGGACTAACAGTATCAGCTCTTGTTTAAAAGCAGACTCATGCTTTGCTAACCACGTGAATGCACGTTGGGAATTTTTAAATGCTAGGCGAATACGTTTAATGCCTATAGGTTTGTTAGTGCTATCAAATTGCATCGTATGAAATCTCTATTTCGTTAGCTTTGTTTTGAGCAAGCATAGAAAATGTCTTGCTCAGGGTTATATTTAGTACTTCCGACATGAGTTAAGCCAAGTAGGGTGTCAAATATGTTATCGTGCGAAAAAGCATGGTTACGCTGTTGTTCAATACATTGGTTAAAGCGGCTATCGGCTAGTTTATTACTCCAAAATAGCATAGGCACTTGGGTTTGCTCTTTAGGCGCTAATGCGTATGGGAAGCCATGTAAATATAAACCTTTTTCACCTAACGACTCACCATGATCAGAGACATATAACAGTGATTTATCATCCGCCTTACTGTCTTTAAGCAAGTTGATTAGTTTACTCAGCACTAAGTCGGTATAAGCAATGGTATTGTCATAGGTGTTTGTGAGTTGCTCGCTGCTACAATTTTGGATATCGCTACGTGGGCAGTCAGGCAAAAATTTAGTCTCTTTTTCTGGATAGCGGCGATAGTAGGTTGGCCCATGCGAGCCAATCATGTGTAGCACGACTAATTGGTGCGTCGCATGACTCTTGGCAAGTGTTGCAGCTAACTCTTCAACGAGTACTTCATCAAAACAGTAATGGCCATCACACTGTGTATTTATTTTATTTGGTTCGATAGTCTTAGACTTAACGCGAACACAAACGCCTTTACAGCTGCTGTTATTGTCAATCCAAGTGACTTCAACACCACTTCGCTGGATAAGATCAAGCACATTTTCTTGGCTCTGCGCAAGCCGGGAATCGTATTCATTTCTATCTAAACGCGAGAACATACAAGGCACAGAAATGGCTGTTGCGGTGCCACATGAGCTGACATCGCTAAAGTATTTCACACCGAGTTTTGGTGTATATGGATTCGTTTTCTTGTCATAACCTTGCAGTGAAAAGTTAGCTGCTCTGGCTGTTTCGCCTACCACCATAATGGTGAGTGAGCTTTGCTGCTTAGCCAATAAATGCGGTGTTTTATCTAATACTTTAAATGGTAAAGGCGGGTAAAAATAATTATCGCGCAAGTACTTATAGCTTGCGGTGTAAAATGCAAAAGGAGTTATGTAACTTGTTAGCTGGCGGTTATTACGCCCTACAGAGGCATAATCTTTATAAAATGGCACAGCAATAACGGCTACAGCAATAAACGCTGTGACGTTGAGAAACGCAAAGCTTTTTAGGCGAACACGAAAGTTTCCGACAATTTTAAAGCGAGAAAACAAATAGGCTGGGAGCACCCCAAGCACACCAATAAAAGCGATGACTTGTACATTTAGGTATGAAAATGCCTCACCTGAATTTGTTTCTAAGACATTTTGCAACATGCTTTTATCAAAGATAACACCGTAATTTAAGGTTGCATAAAACAACAGCGACGAAACTACGATGCTTGTTAAAAGCACGGGTTTTACAAAGGTGATTAACGATAACCAACTCAATACCATTGCCGACAGTGCTAATAAGAAAAAAGGTACGCTTGCTATAAATAACCAATTGATATGTTCAGGTTTGCTGGCAGCTTCAAGCATGTTAAATAAAAACAGGCCATTAAATGCTATAACCAAGTAAAACGACACCAGCCAGACAAATTGGCTGTAGCTAACGTGCCATTTTTTAGTAAGGAGTTGTTTAATTTGCATGCTCATAATCATTCCTCATCGCTACGGTTTATTTGGTAAGCGATACAACTGTTCGGTATAAGCTAAATTGCTAAATAAGACGTGAGCTAAGGCTTTTTTGGCAAGCTCAACGCTGCTATCTGCGTTATCGATGGCAACTTGGGTTTTACTAGCAGGGTCATAGCGCCAATAGCTCACTTTTTGGTTTGGCATCAGGATCACGGCTTCACCATTTTCTACGTAAGCAAAGTTGTCGTAGTACTGCATCATGGCGCGCTCTACGGGGTATTGTTTTGTTAAGTCGTAGCCGATCATTGGAGTCGCTTGTTCAACACCTAACAACGATAACAAGGTTACCGGTAAATCCATTTGGCTTACTAAGCGAGTATCACGCTTTGCTTTCATATCACTGTTTAAAATGACCGCAGGAATATGGAAAGATTTAAGCGGCACAGGCTCTGAGCCAAACACGCGTACATCATGATCAGCAACCACTAAAAATACCGTGTCTTGCCAGTAATCTTGTGTTTTGGCTTTTGCGATGAATTTACCTAGCGCGTAGTCAGCGTATTTAATTGCGAGATCGCGTTTGTAGTTTTGAGGGTCGTGGCCTTCAGGCAGCGTTACCTTACCTTCTGGAATATCAAAGGGATCGTGATTACTTGAAGTAAACACAAGGCTGAAAAAAGGTTTGCCCGCTTTATTTAGCTCGTTTAGCTCTTTATCAGCTTGATTGAATAAGTCTTCGTCGCTTACTCCCCAAGATGAGATAAACTCTGGGCTTTGTATGTCATTAATATCTACAATATCGCTAAAGCCATTGCCTAAGAAAAAGCTTTTCATGTTATCGAAGTGACTTTCTCCGCCATAAATAAATTGGGTGGTATAACCTGTGCGTGCCAATACATCGGCAAGTGAAAAGAAGTTATGCTGTGACTTTGATAGCTTTACTACTGAGCGAGAAGGTGAGGGGATAAAACCGGTTGTTACAGCTTCAATTCCTCGGACAGAACGTGTACCCGTTGCATATAAATTGTTAAATCCCCAACCTTCTTTATACAGCTTATCAAGGTGTGGTGTAACACCAATGCCACCTAACTCCCCGACAAAACGAGCACCTAAGCTCTCTTCTAAAATGATCACTAAGTTTTTTTTACTTTTATGGTTAAACGCTGTGTTAACAGCAAGCGTTGGGATTGCCTCAATGGTGAACTGTGAGCGATATGATGCTTTTTTAACGGTGTCGATAATGTCACTGCGTGGCATGGTGCCATATAGACTACTGGCATTCTTTTCATTACCCATATTTTTTAAAGCAAACGCTACACTGTAGGGTGAGTTGAGCACCAGTGAATTAACCAGCGAGTCACCCGAAAAATACACTAATGCCGGATTTAGAGGGCGATGACTTACAGTACCTCTTGCGCTAATTAAACAAATTATTAAGGTGGTAACGAGTATTACCACTTGGCTAGCCTTTTTAGTGTTTTGTTGTTTACTAAATGCTGCATTTATAAAGCGATACGCAAACACACAACTTAGTGTTGCAATAATTAAGGTGCTTATCATAGCCAGCTGATGGCCATTTAACAGCATAGAGAATACTTCTTGAGGGTAATCTAGGTATTCGACAAACAAGCGATTTGGTCGCACATCGTATTGGTTAATAAATGCGGGTGTTGAAGCCTCAACAACCACGATTAAAGTTACGACTAGGCTGCTATAAAGAGTAAAAGCATGTTGAAATAAAGCGGTTCTACTGCGCAAAAACACGTTAGCAAGTAACATCAAAACGGCTAAAGCTGATAGGTAACCTAGGCTACTCAAATCGATTCTCAGGCCACCAATTAGCACAGCTATGCTATCACCATCAACAAGCCGTTGCTGCTGCCATAACAGTAAGCCAATTCTCGACAGCATAAAAACTGTCATTAATAATAAGGTAAAACGAAACAAAGGTTTTAAAACGGAGAGTTTTGCTGTCATAGTCGTACTTTCTTAATCGAAACTACGGCAATAGTAGGAAGCAAAACTTAAGAAATCCTTATGGTAATCTTAATATTTTCTAAACCAGAAAAACTTCAGTAAATCTTAAGTGAATCTTAAGTTTGGTGCTGTAACCTGATGAGGTAGAAGAGTTTTTACTTATTTGAGTAACATATGAAATTGTTAATTATTGAAGATTCAGTGTCATTAAGACGTAGTCTACGAGTTGGCCTTGAAAACTTAGGTTTTACCATTGATGAAACTGGCGATGGCGCTGAAGGACTTAGTATGGCAATGACAGGAGAGTACGAATTAATAGTACTCGACATTATGTTACCCAGTATTGATGGTATTACGTTATTACAAACCATAAGAGCAAAGCAGCTCGATGTGCGTGTGCTCATTTTATCTGCCAAGCAAGAACCTGAAGACAAAGTGAAAGGGCTGCTGACTGGGGCCGATGACTACCTAACAAAACCATTTTCGTTTGATGAGCTTCATGCAAGGTTATTAAACTTGATGCGTCGCGGTGGCTTGAAAACAATCAGTGATGTGATCCGCATCGATAACTTGGCTTTGAACTTACAATTAAAACTGTTGCAAGTCGGTGACACTGTAATCGACCTTACGCCCAACGAATACAAAATTGTTGAGTGCTTATTTAGTAATCAAAATAAAGTGATTACATCAGAAAAGTTAAGTACTTATATTGCAGGGCAATATGACTTAGTTTCGAAAAACTCTATTGAGGCGCATTTATCATCAGCACGTAAAAAGGTCAGAGCGGCAGGTGGTGAGTTACCTATTCAAACCAAGCGTGGTTTTGGTTACATAATTCAAGGAAGGTGATGAAATCAATTCGCAGTAAATTAGTTTTTACTCTATCCATAGCGATAACTGGGCTTGTTTTAGGTATTTTATTAGCCACAGATATTGCAGTCGATAATTGGATTGATAATGAGTTTAACCGTGGCTTACACTCAAAAGCTGGCATGCTGATGACTTTGGTACATGAAGATGAAGAAGGGGTGGCTTTTAATTTCTCGAGTGAATTTATGCCAGAGTTTGATGGGCAGTTTGAGCCTGAGTATTTTCAGATTTGGACTGAGGAGGGAGTGTTTACACGCTCACAAAGCCTTAATTTATTTGCTTTGAAGAACCTTAAGTTTGAAGAGTTAAAATTGGGTGAAGCGAAAATAATGACCACCCAGCTACCGGATGGTCGTGACGGACGAATCATTTATACTCGTTTTCAGCCGCAACTTGACTCGCACTCACATAGGAATTTTTATAATGGAGTGAGTAGACCACATCACAGCACGCTTACTTTGGCCTATGCCGCGTCTTCTGAAGAAGTTGATTTTATTTTGTGGTTAATTGACGTTATTTTTATTGTAACCACAGTGACAGTCATTGTTTTTATTCGGCTCTTTGTACGTAAATCGGTCGACAGTTCTTTAGCGCCACTGAATAAACTCAATCGTGATATTAGTCGGCTTAGTATCGCAGATAAAAATGCAATAATTGTCGTTGAAGAACCAGTTAAAGAGCTGCAGCCGATTGTAAATAGCTTGAATGCCTTTATTAAAGAAAATAGGCAGCTGTACTTTCGCGAAAAACGTTTAACGTCAGACATCGCTCACGAACTAAAAACCCCCATTGCTGAGCTAATCAACATGGCCGAAGTGGCCATTCGTTTTCCTGATGAAAAAGAATTTGAAGCCGATTTTAAACCCGAGGTACTGAAAATTAGCCAACGGTTAAAAAGCATTGTGTCGAACCTATTGCTACTGCATAAATACAGTAATGAAGCCTTACCAAAACAAGATGCTTGCGATTTAAATCAGGTCATAATGCGTACCTTAGAAAGGTGCGATCTAGAGCGAGTTGAATTTGCACTTCAAGAAGATATCCCAGCTATTGTTAGTAACTTATTTGCACTTGAATCAATCATCATCAATCTTGTGAATAACGCCAAACAATACAGCCCAGAAAAGAGTGTAGTGACTGTAAGTACGCTGCTTAATAAAGAGGGTAAGTTGCAATTATCTGTTACTAATGAATTAAAAATACCCTTAACCGATGAAGATATTAGCCAGTTATTTGATCCACTGTGGCAAAAAGACAGTGCCAGAACATCCAGCGATAATTTTGGTCTTGGATTATCGATTGCCAAAGCGTTAAGCACATCGATAAACGCCGAACTTAACGTTGAGTTAAATGATGAAATTATTACCTTTAGTTTGAAATTAAAGTGAAATTTTGCAGCGTGTGTATTTATGTGCAACACTGAAAGTGAACAACAATAAGGAATAATAACTATGGGTAAAATTATTGGTATCGCACTTATCGTGATTGGTGTTGCACTTGCTGTATGGGGTTATAACGTTTATGACTCGGCCAGTGCTCAAGTAAGTCGTACGTTTAGTGGCGACACACCAATCGAAGCATGGCTTGGTATGGTGGGGGGGGCAATCTGCGCCATTGTGGGAATTTATAAAGTAAAATAAGCAACCACATGTTGAAATAAGCAAGCTAATACCTGATACTGTATTTATATACAGTTGTGGTGTTAGCTATGCAAAAACAATTACCGCTAAAATATTATTTAAATCACTTTTTTGAATTAGCCGAATTTATTCAGGCGCAATGCAAAACGTTGCTAACTCCTGAACAACAGCAATTTATCGTTAAGTTAACCCAGCTCGACGAACAAAGCTTGTGTACTTTGTTACGTATCTATTCGCGAAAACCAAGACTCGTCGCGCTTTCATCGCTTAATTACGAAGAAATCCCAAACCTACACGGCGCTATTTTTAAACTTAAGCAGTTTGCGCTGGTGGCTCACCCTACGGTTGATGATCTTGATTTGGTACTTGCTCATTTAACGAAACCTGAGCTTGTTGCATTGCTTGCCGATGACGCACTTTTTAAAACCCCTGTTACGTTTAAAAAGTCGGCCAGTAAAGGGGTTTTACTGGCACTGTGTAAACAACATATTGACCGAGAGGCGAATACGCTTGAACAGTTATGTGGAGAGTTTGTTGTTAATAGCCGAGCAGAATATTACGAGTACTTTGAATTTTTATACAGCGGTCGCTTAAGTGCAGGTGATATAAACCATCAAAACCGCTTTGTTATGCGTGATTTAGGGATAGCGAAGGTGCGTAATGATGTTGGTGAAACGCGGTCACGTTTTAATACTCTTGAAGAAGCACAGACTCATTACCAATTAAATCAATGTCGCATGCAGTTTAAGGCATGCGAGATGCCTGAACAATATCGTCATTTAGCCAATGAACTGTTACAGATAAACTGTACTGACGATTTAGCGCACAGTATTAAAAATAAACTGCTTATTCGCTTATTTAAGCAATTTAAAGAGGTCGATTTGGCTTATGCATGCACACTTTTAGATAATTGCACTGGTAGCAGTGAGGCACAAGAGCTGGCTATTCGTGTACGTTATAAACAAGGTGATACTGAATGGGTACAGCAAACGTTAGAAGCAATTATTAACGACCCCATCGACGACGGCATTTTGTATTTTGCTGAAGATTTCTTACAACGAAAATACAACAAGCAGCAGCGCTCTCGGTTAACACAAATGCTCAGTGATACTGAGTGTCAGTTAGAGATTGACGATATTTATCGTGGCGATGTTGAGCAAGGAGTCTGTGAGTATTACCAACAGCAGGGATATACGGTATTTTTTACTGAAAATAATCTGTGGTTGAGTTTATTCGCGCTGACGTTTTGGCAAGAACTGTTTGTGGATACACCGTACCCACCGTGCAATGAATTTGATATTTACCCGCATGTTTTATTAGCCGATTGTTTTTACGCTTCGCAGCAGGCAGATATTGAGCAAAAACTGGCAACGTTCACCCATAATGATTGTATTTATAAGCAGGTTTGCAAAAGTGCAGCGCAGTTTTACGATACGCCAACGGGGTTGTTTCAATGGCACAGTGATATTCTTGAGCCTTTAAAAGTGCTTATTCAGCACAGTGAACTTGAGAGTTTAAAAGCGCATTTATTGCAAATGACAAAAACTTTTAAACAACTCAAAGATGGCTACCCAGACTTAATGGTACTGAAAGACACTGGCTTGTGCTTTGAAGAAGTGAAAGCGCCTGGTGATAAACTCAGACGCAATCAGCTGGTGAGTATTGATATATTAAAACAGCATGGCTTTACCGTGAATATTGTTGCGGTAAATTGGTTTAATGATCCTAACCGTATATACAGTGTGGTTGACATTGAAACCACGGGTGGGGTGCAAGGTAATAATAAAATAACCGAAATTGCCGTGGTGCAGCTACAAGCCGGCGAAGTGATTAAGCAGTGGGCAAGTTTAATTAATCCAGAGCGAAGTATACCGCCATTTATCACCAAGTTGACCGGCATTAATGCCGCCATGGTGCGCGATGCCCCTTGTTTTGCTGATATAGCCGATACGCTCAGAGGGCTCTTAAAAGGGTCGGTATTTGTGGCTCATAATGTGAATTTTGATTACAGTTTTATTCGTAAAGAATACGCCGCAATCGCCCAGACCTTTAAAATGCCTAAATTGTGTACGGTGGTTGAGTCGCGAAAAGCATTTCCGAAACTTCCCTCATACTCGCTTGGTAATTTAGCTGCACATTTTGAACTGAATTTAACGAATCATCACCGTGCGCTGGCTGATGCTACCGCCACAGCCCAGTTGTTAAAACTTATTCAGCAAACACAATCAAAAAAGGCGAGTTAAACTCGCCTTTTATCATTTTGCGTTTGCGGTTATTCGTACTCAATAGGGTCTGTTACGTTATTAAGTGTGAAGGCTTCTAAACGCTCTTGGCATGCACCACATTTACCACAGGCTTTGTCGCGGCCGTTGTAGCAGGTCCATGTTTGGCTGTAATCAAGGCCCATTTTTAAACCATCTGTCAAAATATCGATTTTCGTATTGTTTAAATAAGGGCTGAAAATTTCAACGGCGTCGTAGTTTGCAATACGGCATACATCATCCATTTTTTTAACGAACTCTGGACGACAATCTGGGTAAATTGCATGGTCACCTGAATGAGCACCGTAATACACTTTGCTGGCTTTTAGCGACACTGCGTAGCCAACAGCCAGTGATAATAAAATCATGTTACGGTTTGGCACGATCGTGCTTTTCATGCTCTCTTCTTCGTAATGACCTTCTGGCACGTCTATATCGTCGGTTAACGACGAGCCGCCAATCAGTTGATTAATCGCAGAAATATCAACGATTTTATGAGGAACACCAAGCTTTTCACATACCTGTGCCGCCACTTTAAGCTCTTTAACATGACGCTGGCCGTAGTCGAACGACAGGGCATACACTTCGTGGCCTTGCTGCAGGGCTTTATTTAATACGGTAAATGAGTCCATACCGCCGGAATAAATAACAACTACTTTTTGCGTCATAACTGTTTTGCTCATACTTTTGATAGAGGTTTACTTCAGGGCGCGATATACTACACGGCTCGGGCCTAAATAACAATTTTTGCCCGCGATTTTGGTTTTTAGGCGGCCAATTTTTACTGTCCGTCGCGTCGTAAGTGAGATGTCTTTTGTACAAAATTAACGAAGTGTTTGAAACAATTCAAGGTGAAGCAAGTTTTACGGGTACACCTTCAATCTTTTTACGTTTGCAAGGCTGCCCTGTGGGCTGTGCTTGGTGTGATACAAAACAAACATGGGACGTTGATAATGTGTATAGGGTGTCGCTTGATGACACGGTCGAAAAAAAAGCGGACTCTGATCATTGGGCCGAAGCCTCTGCAGAGCAAATATTAGCGCTATTTAAAGAACGCGGTTACAACGCAAAGCATGTGGTGATCACCGGTGGTGAACCTTGCATGTATGACTTAAACCCAGTGTGTGAGCTATTACATGCAAACGGTTATTCTACGCAAATAGAAACCAGCGGCACATTCGAGATTTTAGTCCCTGAGCAAACGTGGGTGACGGTTTCACCAAAAATTAATATGCGCGGCGGTTACAAAGTACTGCGCAGTGCAATGCAACGCGCCGATGAAATTAAACACCCAGTGGCTATGCAAAAGCATGTCGAAGAGCTTGAAGATTTGTTCTTAAAAACAGGCGTGAATCCGCGTTTAGTTTACCTTCAACCCATCAGCCAAAAAACATCAGCGACTAAACTGGCCATTGAAACCTGTATTGCAAAGAACTGGCGTTTATCAGTGCAAGTGCATAAGTATTTGGGAATTAGTTAAACAGATAATTTTTGTGTACAGAAACAAAAAAAGCGTTGCACCATGGCAACGCTTTTTTACTATGTTCTCGTAACTCGTAACTCGTAACTCGTAACTCGTAACTCGTAACTCGTAACTCGTAACTATTTATTCTGCGCTAAATAATCAAGCACAACCTGATGATGATCTTTGGTTTTAAACTTATCAAACACGTGCTTGATTTTACCATCTTGGCCAACTAAAAAGCTGATGCGGTGAATACCCTCGTACTCTTTACCCATAAACTTTTTGTAACCCCAAATACCGAATGCATCGGCAATGGCGTGATCTTCATCGGCTAACAGATCAAAGTTAAGCTCTTTCTTTGTTTCAAAATTCTTTAGTCGTTTGATTGGATCAGGGCTAATACCAACAACGTGCGTATTGAACTTAGCAAGCTCTGCTTTTTCATCACGAAGGTTTTCAGCTTGCACTGTACAACCAGGAGTTGATGCTTTAGGGTAAAAATAAACCAGTACTTGCTGCTCTTTTAAAAGATCAGCTAAGACAACGGTTTCGTCGTTTTGGTTTTGTAAACTAAAAGCAGGGGCTGTGTCGCCAGCTTGTAGTGGATTAATTTTCTTCATGCTTTGCTCCTTAGCGAATGCGTCTGAATATATAGTCTACGTTCAAACTACGAGAAAGATCTTCAAAGCTCACTTTAAAGTGATCAATATCGACTTCTACAGGGATATTAAACTCTAGTTCGCAGCGCATTTTAAGTTCGTCATTCTCTTCATAGGTGTCTGATTTAAGAGAACAAATACTGATATGATTGTCAGCAAAAAAGCGCGTTACTTTGCTTAGTGTTCCCGGTGTGTCAATACCTGTGTATTCGAGGGTGTAACCAGCACAAAATTCACACGCAACATGACTTGCTGTGCGTTTCATCATGGTTAATAAGCCAAGCTCCATGCCTTTTGTAGGCAATGTATGCTCAATGCGGCTAATTGCTGACATATCGCCAGCCAATAACATGATAAAGGTAAATTCGTTGCCCAAAATAGCAATGCGACTGTCAATTATATTGCAATGGCAATCACTCACTAACTGAGTCAATTCGCTAACGATACCGGGTCTATCTTCGCCAATCGCAGTGAGCACTATCTGATGATTTGTAAAAACAGTCATGGAATTTTAAGTACCTAGTAATTAATAATACCAATAGATATAAGCCAGAATAAGCCTTGATTTCACGTGAGTTTAATAACGCACGGCGGCAAAGTTTAACATAATTTACTCAGTTAACGATAGCGACGATTAATTAAGCCGTGAATAAAGTACGCTCTTTCTTGTTTTTAGGGGCATCAGAAAGTACCATAGTTAAAATTTTGCAAGGTGATAAGCAAACACATACGTTACGCTAACCCAAACCATTCGGGTTTTTTGCATAAAATAAAAAATGTAAAGTTAAAAGTGATTTTACAGTGAACCAAATCGGCATTACCCACTCATATATTTGTTAAAAAAATTAAGGGTTTGCTAAGGAGAAATATCTGTGCAGTATTGGATCTCAAAGGCGCTTGCTGTAAGCGTATTGGTAAGTTTAACTGGGTGCGGTGTATTTACCGATGAAGCACACCATAAACGTAATTATCGTGCTAACGAACCGGTTAAAGCGCCTGAAGGACTTGCGCAACCAGCTCAAGATCCGACTTATAAAATGGAAGTGGCTCAGTACGACAATAATCCTGAAGCGAAAAATTATCGTCCACCGGCGCAAGTGATCACCATTGCACAAGGTAGCTGGGTTGAAGAAGGCGATAAAGACGCACGTGTTTATTTTGATAAAAATGACGGTATCGTTGATTTAGATGAATTTATTTGGGATTCCGTTCACGCGGTACTGAATGAGAGTAATACCCGTGCCGTTAAAGAAGATAAGTTATTAGGCAGCATAGAAACTGATTGGTACACAATCATCAAGCCTGAAGATAGCTGGTTTTGGGAAAGCGAAACGGAAGTGTCACAGCAGCGTTTTCTTTTTACAATTGAAGAGAAATCGCATCAACGTACTGCATCTTTAAATGCAAAACTGGTTGATTATAAAAGTGACTCACAAGAATTAACACCGCTTCTACAACAACAATTAGAAGTGCGTGCTTTAAACCAAGTAATCGCTGAGTTTGACTATCGTTATCGTCAACTTGAGGTTGAAATGCGTAAACAACAAGGCATTATTTCGCTTGAAATGGGCTTTGATAACAAAGGCAACGCCGCATTAGTTACTGAGCAAGATTACTTTGTTGTGTTTGATCGTTTTTCTGGTTTCTTAGAGCGTTTGTCTTTCACCATTGTTGAAATTGATCAAGAGCGCGGTTTGATCACGGCTGATTACAAAAAGCCAGAGTCAAGCGTGTGGGATTCTATTTGGGGTGAAGAGCTTGCAGAACTGCCTATTGAAGATGGCCAATACCAAATTCTTGTTAGCCGTACCAATGAAGGTGGCACAAGCCTGACTTGGATGGACTCAGAAGGCAATACACTTGAGCCGGGTACAATGAATGACCTACAACAAGCATTAGAAAATGCGCTGCGCCAACGCGGCATCAATATTTAATAATTAAAAAAGTTAAAACCACCACAAAAAGAGCCTAGCCGCTCTTTTTGTGGTTTTTACAGGTTGAAAATATGTCTAACTTAAACGCTGCAAACCGCAGTAACTTGCGAACTTTGTTTACCTTTTTCGTTCCTTCACTTATAGGTGTCTTCTTGTTTATGACGCCGGTACCCATAGGTGAAGCAATGACAATTCCAATTGCTGTTATGGCAAAAGCTGTGCAGGAGTGGATTGCGCCATTTGCATTGGGGTTAATTACCACAATTGTGTGTATCACAGGTTTTATGTCGTTAATAATAAAGTTTTTTAAGCCAAGAGCGCTGTTAAAAATATTTATTATTAAACATTTGTTTGATGTAAGTTGGCTGTGGTTGACTGTGCGTTTGCTCGGTATGGTATTTATTATATTAACGTACACGAAGCAAGGTCCCGAAATGATTATTTCGGGTGATACAGGGGCATTAGTTTTAAACGACCTCCTGCCGGTACTTTTTTCGGTGTTTATTTTAGCGGGTTTACTGCTGCCATTATTACTCAACTTTGGTTTGTTGGAGCTTGTTGGTACGTTACTGACAAAGGTGATGCGCCCTTTATTTGGTGTACCAGGACGAAGCGCCGTTAACTGCGTAGCGTCGTGGCTTGGTGATGGTAGTGTCGGTATTTTAATGACCGCACGCCAATATGAAGACAAGCATTATACACAACGTGAAGCTGCGATTATTGGTACCACATTTTCTGCTGTATCAATTACTTTTTGTTTGGTTGTTATTGGCCAAGTAAAATTAGAACACTTGTTTGCTCCATTCTATTTGACCGTGTGTTTAGCGGGTTTTGTTGCTGCTTTAATTGTTCCGCGCTTACCGCCTTTACGTTTTAAGAAAGATTTGTATGTTGACGGCACAGAACCCGACAAGCATGCAGAGTCGGTGCCAGAAGGGAAAACTCTTATTACGCATTCTCTCGATGTAGCTTTAGCTAAAGCACGCACAGCTCCAGGCGTTGTAGGTACGCTTAAAGAAGGCTTACACAACGCATTTGACATGGTTTTTGCTGTATTACCCGTGGTGATGGCTGTGGGTACATTTGCCCTGATTATCGCTGAATACACTGCCATTTTTGAATACATGGGCAAACCATTTGTGCCATTTTTAGAATTACTGCAGGTTCCTGAAGCAGAAGCAGCGGCGCAAACTATTATGGTGGGTTTTGCCGATATGTTCATACCGTCAATATTAGCGGCGGGAAACATTGAGAGCGATGTCACCCGTTTCATTATTGCTGCTATGAGTGTCACGCAGTTAATTTACATGTCTGAAGTAGGGGCATTGTTATTAGGCAGCAAAATCCCAGTGAATATCGTTGAATTGTTTTTAATTTTTATTTTAAGAACATTAGTAACGCTGCCGGTCATTGTATTGATGGCGCATTGGTTAGTGTAAACTCGTCAGCGCATAATCAAAAAGCCCTGATCAATCAGGGCTTTTTTGATCATTTTCGTCTTTTTTTTCGGGCTTTTTAAAGTCCATTTTTGCTGCATGTTTTAATAAAGCAAGGTTGCCAATGACAACCCCAAACACGGCCACGACGATTGCAATTTTTTGCCAGGTTTCCATAGGTACACTCAGCTAATTCACCAACCTAGATAGTAGCACTTATATCAATCCGCAAAAATACTTAATCATTTTGAGTGTTCAAACCAGTCGCTACCTGCGTTAAAAATGTCTGATTTACGACTGTATGGATGCAGGAGCAATTGCCGAGAACAACTAAATAACTAAATTTTGCCTTGTTATCAACGCGGTTATATTGCCTCAAAATAGACCTCTTAATTAAGCACAATGGTATTAAAAGCGTTTTGCATAAGAAAGAGAAATAAAATCAAGTCCAGGGTTTGGGCTTTTGAATCCTGCGTTAGAGTAGTGTAAATAGCGTAGTGCTAACGAACGGTTGTCACCTAAATCAGCAACCAAGCCTAACCTATCTTCAAACTGGTAGTGAGTGCTAACATTTTTTCCTGCAAAGTGGGTGTCATCTAAAATTGAGACGCCTATACCAAACTCAACTGACACCGGTATACCTTTAACATTGAACACGGGGTATTGAATCACGGGTGACATTGCTAACACTACGTTAGTTTGATGATTGTTTTCTTTACCGTATTGCCAAATGTTAAAACTCGATTCGAAGTATAAACGGCCGTACTTGAGTGGTAATTTCTCGCTCGGGATATGATATTGGTAGGCTAATTTAATGCCTTTCACGTCGCCTTCACCTTGAATATAATCAATTGCATAACCATGATTTGAAGCTGCATAAAGCGGGCCTGCGAACAAAGCCGTTGCGCAAAGTATGAGGGTTTTTAATTGATGCATTTTTTTCATATCGGTACTTCTCTTTGTGACTGTGAGAATGTAGATAAGGGCAGGGGGGAGTCGTTTTCAATGTGCGAAAATACACAGACGCTGTGCAGGCTCGTGGTTTTAGAAGTAATTATATGAAAATGCTAATAAAAACTGATTGGTGTCATTTTGGCATTAAAAAGGTGTCGTATTGGTTCTTTTTCTTTGGGGTAGTAATCGGTATATTAGCGAAAATTTTTTGATCCAGAAGCACACACAATGACCAGATTAGTTAATTCATTCTTGCTAATTGCAACACTCTTTACGGCCAGTGTAAGCGCCAGTAATGTGAGTTCGCCAAAGCAGTTATTAGAATCAGTAACAGCCGATTTATTTGTTGATATCGCCAATGTGAATGCCAAAGGTGATGCAAGCCCTGAAGCAATGAGCAGTATTGTAGAGCAACGTTTACTGCCACACATGGATATTAAATTTGTATCTTACAAACTGCTAGGTAAGCATATTAAAGGTTTACGCCGCGAACAGGCTGTTGAGTTTATTGCTGCTGTTGAGCATTATTTAACGGTGACTTATGCGGGTGCGCTTATGAAGTACACTGGCCAAAAAGTTATTTTCGATCAATCTCAGTTAGTCGATGGTGATTATGCAACAGTGAAAACGCAAATTGTTGATGATAATGCCCCAGCCATTGATTTACACTTTAAGTTGCGTCAAGGCAAAGACAAGCAATGGAAAGTTTACGATATCGTTGCTGAAGGTATTTCGCTCTTAAGTGCAAAGCAAAAAGAAGTATTGCAACGCATTAGCCAAGTAGGCATCGACCAAGTAACACACGAATTAGCCAGTAAATAAGTTTATATAGTCTCCAACCAAGCAGTGTGCTCCGTGTGTGTGCCACTGCTTTTCTATTTTCTTTAAAAATCACCTACTTTGCGCTAGCACCTCGTACCCTCTGTGGTAGAATCAAGCTACTTTTCTTATTAACCTAAGTATCTGTCAAGATACTCGTTTTTTGGTCGCAATATTAAGCTCAGTGTCAGTTATATTTTGTTATAACTGAGTGCTTAATAAGACCTCGAATAATGTGCAGCGGAGTTGTGTTTTTTTAATGGAAAATGTACTGATTTGGCCGAAGGAATACCCGTTACTGATCAAAGGATTAGCTGAGCAAAACGGGGCTTATATTTTAGATGCTTTAGAAGCTTGGCCTGCATGTCGTTCAACAAATGAAGATGACGGTGTGTGCACGACGGTTCTGCCACCTATTTATTACCTTACTTGGTTAACACCGCTTGAGCCTTTTGAAGAGTGCTACTTTCAGCATATTTCTGAGTTTGATGAATCTGCGCAGCACTATATAAATGCAATGAAAACGCATTTTCTAGACAACGATTACACCCCAGAAAGCCTTGTACTTATGCTCTGCCAGCGTCTTGAAAAATACGCCAGTGCATTTGCGCAATCAGCGGTTAAAACACCGATTACACTTATTCACCAGCTATTCAATCGTCGTTATTTTACGGTGATTGAGCATGTGCTGAATCAAGGTGCAAAAATGTCTGCACAAGACGTACTTGAGCTGTGGACTGAAGTGGATTTTAGAGACCGTCTTAGTGGCTTTATCCCTGAAACGGTTGCTGACCTGGAACACTTAACCAGCCTTGCAGCAGATAAAGTCGCGCAAGGGGAAGACTACTTTACGTTATTGAAGTTGGTCTCGCCAGACGTTGATTCTGTCGCGTTACTTGAGCAAGCGCTGTTAGCGCATTTAAGTCATGAAAGTGCAAAGCAAACAATGGCAAAGCGCTTTATTGAGCAAGGGGCAACAGGCACACTTGCTGACGAAAACGGTAAAACAGCGTTTATGTGGGCGATAGAAAAAGGCTACGTAAATGTTGTTGAAACGATACTCGAACATCAAGATAAAACGCGACAAGATAACAAAGGTAATACCGCATTACATTATGCCGTGTTTGCCCAAAGTGAACCTTTGTTAGTGTTTTTGTTAAAATCGGGGTTTGATTTTCGTGTCCGTAATAACGAAGGTTTAAGTTGTTATCGCTTAGCCGTCAGTATAAAAGCAGATAACTTGGTAAAATGCCTAGAGCGCGATTTTGGGATTAAAGAACTTTCACCAGAAGGGCAGTTCGAACGTGTGAAAAAAGTGCATTTGCTGCATGCCATCGTCACTTTGCTTTTCCCTGTGCAGTTGTTCTTCTTTTTTGATGATAGCATTGCTATAAAAAGTGAATTAACGCTGAGCTTTACCTTGCTTGCCATCATGTGCTTTTTCTTTGCAACGAGCTTAAAGCGTTGCGCGCTTTACCCACATTTACGCCACCCTTGGGGACTCTTTCTACTGCGTATGTTTTCGTTGTTTAGTTTGATCGCACAAGTTGGTTTGGCAAGCATTGTGGCATTAGCGACACTTTCAGAGCTTGTTTAATACCATTAATTCGTAATAATACTTAATCATTTTGAGGGTTTAACCTGTCGCTATCTGCGTTAAAAATTGCTGATTTACGACTGCATGGATGCAGGAGGTAGAGCAATGCAGGAACCATTGCCGAGAACAACTAAATAACGATTTTTTTGCTTTGTTATCAGCGACGATTTAGCCTCAACACTGCTCATTTAATTAACCGAATTGAATTGGGATAAGTATAGAAGTGTGGAGTTTCCGCTTTTATTTCAATAAAAAACGGCAACCTTGGTTGCCGTTTTTGCTATTTTTTAGACTCGCTTTCGTGGGCGGCTTTTTCTTCTGCTAACTCTTCTTTGAGCTTACGAATTTTCAATCCTAACTCTTGCCCTCTATGGCGTGCATAATAAGTGCAACCAATAAACATGAGGCTTGCAAAGGTTAACTCAAGTAACACCCAAATAAGCTGATCTTGGGCTACCCAAAGCAAGGTAAAGCCATGAATAAAATAGAACATGACAATAAAGTTAGCCCATGCGTAGGTGTAGGGCTTGTCTTGAATAATTCCTTTTAATGGCAATAGCAATGGCGCAATATAAACAACAAATATAAATGCGTTGCTGTGGCCTTCTCGTGGTGCAATTAAAAACAACCAAATTGGCATTAAAATTAATAAACCAATGTAACCAATTAATGCAAAACGTTGAAAACGCTTTGTAATCGGCTTTTTGGCTACAGGGTGGTTTAACTCAGACTCTGAGCTCATTGTAATTTACTCGCAATCAGTGCCAGACGTTTTCCAACACTCTGACAAATTTTTATTTCGTCTTTACTTAGAATATTGCTGTTATTACTACCCGCGACATGTGTTGCGCCATAAGGCGTACCCCCTGTTTCGGTGCCAAGCAGTTCAGGTACGTCATAGGGAACACCAAGCAACATCATACCGTGATGTAACAGTGGTAATGATAAATTAAGCAGTGTGGCTTCGTTTCCGCCATGCATACTACTTGATGACGAGAAGACACAAGCAGGTTTATCAATCAGCTGGCCTTTAAGCCATAAATCGCTGGTTGTTTCCCAAAAGCTTTTTGCTTGTGAGGCCATCATACCAAAGCGTGTAGGAGTGCCAAACGCAAGGCCATCACAGTTAATCAAATCCTCTTTACTGATCAAGATGTCGTGCGGTTGACGTTGTACAAACGTACGCAATAAGGCGTTTGCCCCTTGCTGCTCAATGGCATCGCAAATCTCATGGGCCATAGCTTCTAAAGAACCATGGCTTGAGTGGTATAAAACAACAATATTGGTTGTCATTAAAGCACGCTTAATACGTTTTCAGGTGGACGACCTAGGGCTGCTTTGTTGTTATTTACAACAATTGGACGCTCAATTAATTTAGGATTAGCAACCATTGCAGCACGCAGTTTGCTTTCATCTTGCTCGTTCTTTAAATCAAGTTCTTTATAGATATCTTCTTTGGTGCGCATTAATTCTCGCGCAGAAGAAAAACCAAGCTGGTCTACAAGCGTTGCGATTTGCGCTTCATCAAGTGGCGTTTTTAAGTATTCAACCACGGTAGGTTGTACGTTATTGCTTTCGAGTAGGGCAAGTGTCTCACGTGACTTTGAACAACGTGGGTTATGATAAATAGTAACAGACATGGTGTGTTCTCTAAATTTATGAATTTGGTTTATTTTAGGGCAAGCGTGGCGAGACTTAAAGTCTCGCTAGTTCTTTTTGCAGTTGACGATATTGTGTTAGAAGTGCTTTTAAGCGTTGTTGCTTAACGAGCTCTTCAGGCTCAACAAAATTAAGCGCTTTTTGAATTTCGTCAGCGGCTTTTAAATAGGCTCCATACTGGGCAAGTACATCGGCATTTGCTTCATGATATGACGCCATATTTTCTTGTTTTTTATAAACAGAGGCAATTAATTGCTTCCCTAAGTTATGTTCTGGCTTTGCTAATAAAAACGATTTTAAAATACGCTCAGCGAGTTCGTATTGTTCTGCTTCAATTGCTGCATTTGCGTAGTTTAGGGTAATTACTTGATTGTTTGGCCTATCAACATCCAGTTTTGCTAAATACGTCACAGCCTCAGCGGCTTTGCCTTGTGCAATAAGTAAATCAGTGTGGGTGTCGATATAAAATAGGTTTTTAGGGTCTTCCTTCAGTAAAGGCTCAAGGATATTGGCTGCTTCATCCAGCTTTTTTTGATCTAACAAACTAATGCCTAATCCGTATTTCAGTGCGGTGTTGTGTACGGTATTTTCACGCATTAACTTACGAAATAAGTCTTCAGCAGCTTTTGATTTCTGGTAATAGCGAGCAATAACTCGGCTTTTTGCTAAATTGAACTCGAGGCTGTCTTCGAAATGTTTTTTTGGATATTGCTCGGCACGTAGGCGAACATCAGACACCCTGCTTTCAGGTAATGGGTGAGTTAACAAAAACGCCGGTGGCTTATACTTGTAACGAATTTGTGCAGCCAGTTTAGTTAAAAATTCACTCGATTGGCGCGGATCGAAGCCGGCATTATTGAGTGTTTGCATACCAATACGGTCTGCCTCTTGTTCTGCAGCTCGGCTGTGTGTTAGTTGGCTAAATGCCGCTTGTGTTTGGTTAGCTGAAATAATAGCAATACCGGCATCGGGAGCAACGACGGTTGCTAAAATACCTGCAATCATACCGGCAATGGTTAAAGCATTATTGTCTTGTTGTTGTTGAATACGACGCGCTAAGTGGCGTTGTGTTACGTGTGCAATCTCGTGACCTAGTACTGAGGCAAATTGACTTTCATTATCGGCTTGTGCAATGAGACCCGTGTGTACACCAACATGACCACCGTAAAAAGCAAACGCATTTATTTCGGGGTTGTCGATCCAAAAAAATGAAAAGGGGAAACGCACATCATTGGCATTGGCCACCAATCGACGGCCTAAAGTGGTGAGGTATTCATCAAGTACCGGATCAGATACGACAGGGGATGAGCCGCGAATTTGCATCATCATAACTTCGCCGATTGCTTGCTCTTTTTCAATCGGCAATGCTTGCAGTGCTGAGGTACCTAAATCTGGAAGCTTAAAATTTGTTTGTGCCTTCAACGGCTCACTATGCAGTATCGAAAACGTTAATAATGCACTGCATAGTGTAATAAAGGCTGATTTTATTCGCATTTTATTCCTTGTTGATTTGTTCACCTAGCATGACTTTGGCTATATCAATTTCGTCGCTGCATGCACGGCTATCTTTTTCGCACAATTGATAGAAATCTTTTATTGTGACTCCATCTAGCTTAACAACGTTCAACTCCCGTTGTAAAAAAGTTATGATTTTATGCACAACTTTATGAGCATGAAGGATCAGTGCTTTATCTGCTTTATCGCCTCGTTCAAAGTAAAATGCAATAAATTTATGTAGCTGATTGATACGAATCAGATTTTTCATAGTATGTGGATCCCACACACGAAACTCCATAAAGCGATTATCTTTAATATACTGATCGACCGTGACATCTTTTGCATAAGGATAAGCCCACAGCTCGAACCCTCGGTCCGTGAAGCTTTGGTGCAAAGCAAGGCGCGGCTTATTATTACACACTATTTCGCCTAATTCTGTTTCGTGTCCATCAAGTATATCAAGATTCCAATTTCGCGGGTCGATAAGCCGCTTTACTGCATTGTCAAAACCATGATCTAAAATACCTTCCGATTCGCTGACCGAAGATGCCACCATGTGATAAAATGGAGGCAATTCCCCCCAGTTTATTTGTTTTTTAAACCAATTAATCTCTTTAAGAGTTGGATTCGCTGGTAATTGCGCTTTATTATGCGAGCCAGGCATCGTGTTTCCTTTACTATCCGGTATCCGATAAGGATAAACTATTGCTTTGCGTGTTTTAAGAAAAAAATGATTTATTGCTCATTATAAAGACTTATTTTTTAATGAGTGCTGTGATCTAATACTTATTATTCATATAAATTACGTAGTTGATTCGTTATGTTGATGTGTGATTTGCGGCCATTTAAATGCCCGCAACAGTTTATTCAGTTTAAATTAGGGTTAAATAAGGCAGTATCTGCCAATCAATCAGTTACTTTTACATTTAATGCTGCTGAGTCGAGTGAGGATATGCAGCGATTTTTAGAAAAACATCATTACCATTTTAAAATTGACCTAAAATTAGGTGTACTCATTGTGGAGCCAATTCGTGTTTGAATATGTAAAAGCTTGGTACGAAAATAAATTTTCCGACCCCCATTCGGTCACCTTATTGTTGCTGCTAATTGCAACGGTGGCGCTGTTTTACTTTTTTGGCTCTCTTATTGTGCCGGTGCTGGTTGCGCTGGTCATTGCATATTTACTTGATTGGCCTGTTGTTCATTTAGAAAAGCTAGGCATGAAGCGCTTTACGGCCTCTATTTTAGTGATGCTGTTATTTAGCGGCTTGATGATCATGATTTTAATTGGAATGGGGCCTGTACTTTGGCAGCAAACCAGTAATTTAGTGCAAGAAACCCCCTACATGATAGAAAAAGGGAAAGCACTGCTGCTACATTTACCTGAAGATTACCCCAGTTTAATTACCTCTGAACAAGTTAAGTCGATAGTCAGTAGCGTTGAAGCAAAAGTGATTGAATTTGGTCAACTTGCGCTGTCGGTTTCGTTAACGTCGTTAAAAGATGTGGCTGCTTGGCTTATTTATCTGATTTTGGTGCCACTGTTAGTTTTCTTTATGCTTAAAGACAAGCAAGAATTAACACAAAGTGCTGAACGATTAATTCCAAAACAACGCCGCCTTATTATCCAAGTATGGCAAGAGATGAATCAGCAAATCATGAATTACATTCGTGGCAAGGTGTTTGAAATTTTAATTGTTGGTACTGCTTCATTTATTGCATTTGCGGTGCTTGATTTACGTTATGCAGCATTACTTGGCGTTTTAGTGGGCTTATCGGTGCTTATTCCATTTGTTGGCGCTGCTTTGGTGACGATTCCGGTTGCGGCTGTTGCGCTATTCCAATTTGGTTTAGAGACTCAATTTTGGACAATCCTTATTATTTATGGGGTTATTCAGGCGCTCGATGGCAATGTGTTAGTTCCGCTGTTATTTTCGGAAGCTGTTGATTTGAATCCTGTATTTATAATCGTTGCGGTTTTATTTTTTGGTGGCTTATGGGGATTCTGGGGCGTGTTTTTTGCGATACCGCTGGCGTCGCTTGTTAAAGCACTAATTAATGCCTGGTCATCAAAGCAGGTCGACCTTACTCCTAGCTAGCTTAGTATTAAAAGCTATATAAAACGCACTTTACTGACTAATTGATTATTATAATTTACACGTGAAAAATGTAAAATAGGTTATAAGATATATCTTTTAGTAATATGGTGCGTTTTTCATGGCAAATTTTTTTCTTCCAGACGATGCTAATCAGCAGATTTATTTAGATGCAAACGCAACGACACCGGTACTTCCTCAAATTGCAGATGTAGTGTCTCATACAATGCAAGTCTGTTTTGGTAACCCATCGAGTTCACACATCACAGGTATTCAAGCAAAATATCTATTAGAACAAACGCGAAGCAAAGCACGTGATGTGATTGGGGCGTCTGATGGCGACATATTGTTTACCTCGGGAGCAACTGAAGGTATTCAAACTGCTGTTGTATCGACATTAATAGCGGCAAAAAATCATCAAATTGAAAATCCAGTGTTGCTTTATGGCGCCACAGAGCACAAAGCGGTTCCAAATACACTAAAGCACTGGAACAATGTGCTGGATATTAATGCGCAAGTGTTGGCTATTCCGGTTGATAAATACGGCATTTTAGATCATGAGTTCATCCGCAAGCATGCTGCAAATGCTCTAATGATCTGCACTATGGCAGTCAATAATGAAACGGGTGTGTTTCAAGACTTAGCGGCTATCGAGCAAGTGATCCGCAGTGAAAACACGCGCGTCGCTTGGATGGTCGATTGTGTTCAAGCTTTAGGTAAAACCCGTTTGGCTTTAAGCCAAACCACAATAGACTATGCGCCTTTTTCTGGCCATAAACTGTATGCACCCAAAGGCATTGGGGTGCTATATATTCGTAAAGGCAGTGCATACACTCCGTTTATTGCCGGTGGTGGTCAAGAAAGCGGCATGCGCTCTGGCACAGAAAACTTACCGGGTATTGCTGGCTTGAACGAGTTGTTTTCGTTATTGCTTGATAAAGATAATCACACCTTTAAACCACTAGAGCAGTTACATGCTTTTCGCAAGCAGCTGCATGAAGCACTGATTGATACGTTTGGCAGTATTACGTTTAATCATGAATTTGAGTATTCAGTGCCAACGACATTAAATTTTGCTGTGAACGAATTAACCAGCAAAGAGGTGATGGACTTATTTGATGCTGCGGGTATTCGTGTTAGTGGCGGTTCTGCGTGTAGCTCTGGTGCGAATCGCAGCTTTGTACTTGATGCAATGGGCGCATCTGATTGGCAGAGTGAAAATGCAATTCGGATGTCATTTGGTCCAGCGGTAACCGAGCAAGAAATTAATTATGCCTGCGATAAAATCCGCTCGCTTAAACCTATTCTTGAAGCAAATTGCTTGGTGGTTTCGGACAGCACTTCACCTCAACAAGAGGTCTGTGCAATTGGTTTGACTCAATTACGTCATCAAGCGGCGTGTTGTTGGTTATACGTTGATAGCAATAAGCACGCAGTTGTGATTGATCCAATTATTGAGCTGATACCGCGAATGGCTAAAATTGTCGCAACACAAGGTTTGTTAGTTAAAGCTATTTTAGATACACACAAACATCAAGAACGCTTATCTGCTCGCTGTTTACTTGCTAAAGAACTAGCAGAGCAGTACGTAGGCAATGAAACAGACGAATTAGGCTGGCCTGTTAATGATGAAACAATACCACTTAATACCGCGCGTTTACGTAAAGTTGCGACACCGGGTCACAGCCAAGACAGTGTGAGCTATTTACTCGAAAATAGCCTAACAAATGATGTTAGCTATTGTTTCTGCGGTGATTTAATTCTTCCTGGTGGGTTAGGTAACACAGTAATTAGTGGCAGTGATACGGCACAAATGGTGCAATCATTAAAATCTCTCGCTACCCTGATTGATGATACTACGCTGATTTGCTCGGGACATGATTACCAGCAATGCTTTGCGATGGATTGGCATGCACAAAAAGCGACGACTCCTTTATTAGCGACGTTGCTTAATGGGCAGTTAAGTGAGGCTGAATTTATTGAATTAAAGCAGCAAGCCGATCAACAAAAGCAGCACACAAGTCACCCATTGTGTGGCTACGTTGATGTGCTTGAAAGCACGCCAATGAAACAGCTTACATCAACGGATGCCAAAGCTATGTTAGCCGATCAAGCAACCTATTTGATTGATACCCGTGAACCTTACGAACATGGTGTGGCTAATCTTGCTGAGGTATTTAATGTTGAGAACGCGAAAGTTATCAATATTCCATTGAGCCGTATGGCAAATGCGATAGTGCAAGGACAACTCGATAAAGCGAAAAATTATATTTTAGTGTGCCGCAGCGGTAATCGCTCAAAGCAGGCTGCAAATAATTTATCGCAATTAGGGTTTGAACATGTTTATAACTTGAATGGCGGACTCGCACTGATCAATTCCAATCAGCAATAATACTTAATTTTTGAGGAATTAAACCTGTCGCGACCTGCGTTAAAAATGCCTGATTTACGACTGCATGTATGCAGAGCAATGCAGAAGCAATTGCCGAGAACATCTAAATAACAACATTTTTGCCTTGTTATCAACGCGGTTTTATTGCCTCAAAATAGGCCACTGAATTAAGCGAATAGGTATTAGCGCGACACAGCACTATTGAGTTATAAAAAAACAAAGCCGCTATTTATAGCGGCTTTTGTATAGTTGATGTGTTTTATCAGGAGGCGCTGTTAGGCCCTGAGCTTTCACGTATCACCAACGAAGGGGTGAATGTGGTAATAATGTCTTTATCTTGATTGCGCGCACCACGTGTTTTTCTGAATAACAGGCGCGCTGCATGTTGTGAAATCACATCATTAGCCTGATGCGCGGTTGTTAGTTTAGGCCATGTTTGGCGCGAGAATGGTGAATCCTCGAACCCGGTGATTGATAATTGCTCTGGAATTTCAATTCCCATTAGTCGAGACGCGAACAACGCACCGGCTGCCATTTCATCGTTTCCGCCTAAAAGCGCAGTAATTTTCAGTGGGTTGTTCTCACCAAGTAACGCTTTGGCTCCTTCAACGCCTGATTCAAATGAATATTGGCCTTCATAAACCAGTGCATTGTTGAGCGCGATGTTGTGATCTTTTAGCGCAGCTTGATAGCCTTCTAAGCGCTCAGTGGTTGACTTATGCTCTTTGTCGCCGCATAAAAAGCCAATGTTTTTATGACCAAGCGATAATAAATGAGCAGTAATTTCATACGCAGCTGCATAATCGTTCACATAAATACACGTATCTTGGTCTTCGTCTGTAGGGCGGCCAGATAATACACGCACATAGTGGATACCCATTTCATCGAGCATATCAATAATACTATTTTGCTCGGATAGTGGGGGAGTGAGGACTAAACCAGCTAAACGAGAGCGTTTTATCATGGTCTTAAAATCTGCTTCCATATTGCTGTCGGTGTAGCTACATGGGTGGATTACAAGTTCATAGCCCTCTTCTTTACAACGAGATAAAACCCCATTTTGCATATCGATAACGTAATAGGCATTCGGGTTGTCATACACTAAGCCGACAGTGAAAGAAGATGTACCCGCAAGATTTCGAGCTGCAAGATTAGGTTGGTAGTTAAGCGTATTAACAGCGTCCATCACGATGTCATACGTTTTTTTTCTGACCGATGGCTCTTTATTGATCACTCGCGAAACGGTTTTCATAGAAACACCCGCAAGTTTAGCTACATCATTTATGGTTACTTTCATACGGTTACTTTATAGTTCGTTATAATTGTATTATAATATTACTCGAAAGATGTGCTCCTGCACGCTTTTCTTACTTAAGTACATTAATATTTAATATAAGTTGCTTAGTGTATCTAATGTTCTACCAAATTAGCAGTAAAATAATTGAGATAATTTTTATGATACCGGTGTCAAAAGAGAAAAATTGCGCTATTATCTCGACTATAAAATGTAAAAGTAGAACATTGACAGCGTTGTCATTTTAACTTAGTGTTATTTTACTTCGTGTTTTTAGTTGCTGTCTTTATTCTAAATTAATAAAAAGATAGTTTTAAATCAGTTTGTTGCAAGTTTTTAGGGGATTATGTTTATGAGCAGCCGTTCGCAATTAGCTAGTTGGCAAGCACTGTCAGAAAGTGCAAAGAAGATGAAACAAATTCATCTTAAAAATTTATTTGCCGAAGATAGTGCGCGTTTCGAACAATTCTCTACTCAAATCCCAGGCGTATTATTTGATTATTCAAAGCAACATATTGATAAAACGGTTTTTGAGCAGCTCATTTCATTAGCCAAAGAGTGCAATGTGAGTGCATGGCGTGAAAAAATGTTCAGTGGTGAAAAAATTAATATCACTGAAGATCGTGCCGTACTTCATACCGCTCTTCGTAATCGTGCAAACACGGCTATTGTGGTTGATGGTGAGAATGTGACCGATGCAGTCAACGCAGAACTGGCTAAAATGAAGACCTTTGTAAATAAGGTGCGCAGCGGTGAGTGGCGTGGTTACACTGGCAAAGCAGTGAAAGATGTTGTCGCTATTGGTGTCGGGGGTTCTAACTTAGGACCGCAAATGGCAACTGAAGCATTGGCCGCTTACGCTGACGATACGTTAAACGTGCATTATGTATCGAATGTTGATGGTGTACAGATTGCATCTGTTTTAAAAGAATTAGACGCAGAAACCACGCTTTTTGTGATTTCTTCGAAAACATTTACAACGTCTGAAACGATGACGAATGCTAAAACGGCTGTTGAGTGGTTTTTACAAGCGGCAGAGGCACAAGCGCATATCGCTAAGCACTTTGTAGCAGTCAGCACAAATTTAGAAAAAACAGCTGCATTTGGTATTGCTGATGAAAACGTATTCACAATGTGGGATTGGGTCGGTGGTCGCTTTTCTTTATGGAGTGCGATAGGATTACCAATCGCGTTGTACCTAGGCTTCGACGCGTTTGAAGCGATATTAGAAGGTGCGTTTGAAGTTGATGAGCATTTTAAAAATGCTGACTTTGAAACTAATATTCCTTTATTAATGGCACTTTTAAGTGTGTGGAATACAAGCTTTCTAGGTCATACGTCGCACGCTATTTTACCGTATGATCAAGCACTGCATATGCTACCTGCGTACTTACAGCAAGGTGAAATGGAAAGTAACGGTAAGCATGTTAACTTTGCAGGCGACACTGTACCGTATACAACCGTTCCAATCATTTGGGGTATGACAGGTATTAATGGCCAGCACGCATTTTACCAATGTTTACACCAAGGTAATGTGATTGTGCCAGCTGACTTTATTGCGTCAATTGAGCCGCAAGTGAATGTTGGCAAACACCATGATATTTTATTATCAAACTTCTTTGCACAAACAGAAGCCATGATGGCCGGTGTCGATGCAGAGCAAGTAACAGCAGATTTGACCGCGAAAGGTAAATCTGAAGCCGAAATTGCAGAATTACTGAATCATAAGATTCATCAAGGCAATCGCCCAACAACGTCAATGCTACTAGACAAAGTAGATGCAAAAACAGTGGGTCGTTTAATTGCGCTTTATGAGCATAAGATTTTCTGCCAAGGCATTATTTTAGAAATTTGTTCATTTGACCAATGGGGCGTTGAACTAGGTAAAGGACTTGCCTCTAAAATTGAAGCTGAATTATGTGATGACTCAGTGAGCCATCCTCATGACAGCTCAACCAACGGATTGATCGCTTACTACAAAACACATCGTAAGCAGTAACAGATTCGCAGCATTGCTGCAAAAAAAATACCTTTGAACGGGTAGCGCTGGAGTTCTTAGGGCCTGTATTTTTGTGAGAGGATTTACAGAGCCCCTAAGACTCATTTACTTCAGCACACTATAAGAATAATGAGTAAGCTACTTACAAAAAAATTCAACAGGCTTTGTTAAGGGAACCTGCTAACACGGCCAAATCATCCGTATAACAATACGCACTGCCATACAACATGAAGTGAACTAAATGGCATTGCCAATGTAGAGAGTGATATATGCTAAATCCATTTGATATCGTAATTTTTGGGGGCGGTGGTGATCTTGCGTTACGCAAATTACTTCCTGCCATGTATCGCGCTTATCAAGAGGGCAACCTTCCTCAAGGTTCACGTATCCTTCCTACCGTACGTGAGCAAAGCAAATGTGAAGAATACATAGAAACTGCGCACAAAGCATTACAAGACTTCTTAGGAAAAGGCGAGTTTAACGCAAAAGACTGGAAAGCCTTTTCAGCATATTTAGTACCCGTTGTCTCTAATGTGACAGAAGCCGATGATGACTGGGATAAATTAAGAGATATTTTAGATGAACACGATACCGACAAGTCTCGTGTTTTTTATCTTTCGCTTCCTCCTGCCGTGTACGGTAGTTGTTGTGAAATTTTATCTAAAAAAGGGCTTATCACGGAAACTTCACGTGTTGTTGTAGAAAAGCCAATTGGTTATTGCGGTGCGTCTGCAGAAGAAATTAATGCCAAAATCGCTGAGTATTTTACTGAAGAGCAAATTTTCCGTATCGATCATTATTTAGGTAAAGAAACCGTACAAAACTTAATGGCGCTGCGTTTTTCAAATTCATTATTTGAAAATATGTGGGATGCAAAGTCTATCGACAATATTCAAATTAGCTTATCTGAAACTGTGGGTCTTGAAAGCCGAGCTGGTTTTTATGATAAAGCAGGTGCTTTGCGTGACATGGTACAAAACCACTTGTTGCAGTTACTTTGCTTAGTGGCGATGGAGTCACCAAATAAATTAACAGCGAATAGCATTCGTACTGAAAAATTAAAAGTACTTGAATCACTGCGTCCATTGGTTGCAGAAGATGTTGATGCAAATATTGTTCGAGGACAATATGTACCAGGTAACCTTGACGGTAAAATCGTCCCTGGTTATTTAGAAGAGTTAAACGAAGGGGCAAGTAAAACAGAAACTTTCGTTGCTATTCGTGCACACATTGACAACTGGCGTTGGGCGGGTGTGCCATTTTATCTTCGTACAGGTAAACGCATGAAGAAGCGTTGTGCTGAAATTGTCGTTGAATACAAAAAAGTATCGCACAATGTGTACAGCGATAAAGTCGGAAATATTGAGCCGAACCGCTTAGTGATCCGACTACAACCTGAAGAAACAATTCAGTTAACCTTGATGTCGAAGCGTCTTGATAACCTTGAAATGCAATTAGAGCCAGTGACAATGAACATTGAATTATCACAAGCTTACAGCAATGGTTTCCATTCTGATGCCTATAAACGTTTAATGTTAGATGCAGCAGCAAATAATCCATCACTTTTCATCCATCGTGATGAAGTTCGTCAAGCGTGGAAATGGATTGATCCAATTATCGAACGCTGGCAAGAAAAAGGGGCACCATCGTTATACCGTGCAGGTAGCTGGGGCCCAGAAGATGCAGATGAGCTACTCGAAGAAAATAACCATGTATGGTTTAACACTGGCGACAAGGCATAATTAAGATGGCTACAATTGTTGAAAAATTCTTTGCAAGCAAAGACGAATTAACAGCTGAGCTTTCAGCAAGTTTAGAGCAACGTTTAGTTGCAGGCATTAAAGATGATGGCCGTGCTGTATTAATGGTATCGGGTGGTTCTTCACCTGCACCTGCGTATAAGCATTTATCTAACCTTGATCTTGATTGGCAAAATATTGATGTTGCAATGGTCGATGAGCGCTGGGTTGATGCCTCACATGACAAAAGTAACGAAGCATTTATCAACAGCACCTTATTGCAAAACAAAGGCGCAGCCGCTAATTTCATTACAATGAAAAATGATGCGTTAACAGCACATAATGGCGTTACTCAATGTGAAGCTGCTTATCAGACATTAAAGCGCCCATTTGATGTAACCATTTTGGGAATGGGGCCTGATGGCCATACTGCATCGTTGTTTCCACACGCTGATGGATTAGAGCATGGGCTTGCCACTGATGATTTGGTGTGTGCAATAAATGCGATTGAAAGTGATGTGACAGGTAAAATTACTGAAAGAATGACATTAACGCTTGCAGCGATTGCTCATTCAAAAGTGGTTAAGCTATTGATCAGTGGTGAAGAAAAACTGGCTGTATACAAACAAGCGAAAGAGGGTGGTGATGTTGCAGACATGCCACTTAGAGCAGTTCTTAACCATCCAACAATTAATATTGAAGTTTATTGGGCACCTTAGTTTCTAATCAACATCTCTGTATTTAAAGCGAGCTTAGGCTCGCTTTTTTGTTTCAATAACAAAATATAAAAACGATAGACATCGTAAGAATGACTCGTTATACTTAAAAATGACAACGCTGTCATTGATATTGATTTTTATTATCATAACCCTTGACTCTTTCTGCCCTGAAAAAAGTTAACATTTCTTTTCCAGTGACAGTGCTGTTCCAAAATAGTACGTTTTTTTAATTCTAACATATTGTAAAAACAGTGGTTTATTATAACTTTTTGTTATGGTTAATAAGTGGTCACTGGCAAGTTAAGCTTACAAAAAAGTCCAAAAAATGATGTCAATTTCACAAAGTTATCATTTGTGACTTGTCATCAGCCTCATTACTCATGTTATATTTGCGCCGTTTAAATGTAACAATTCTTAAATATCTAATAATTAATTTTCTTCTATATCAATAACTTTGTTTATTTGTTGCCAATTTTTTGCACAAATTCACCAAAAAGATGTAGCACAAATGTAATTTAGAGTGTATGGTTTGTTACTAGATGACAGCGTTGTCATCATCACTGGGCAGAAGTGATATAAAAACCAACAAAATGATTCAAGGGGAATCCTGTGTTAGCTAAAAATTTTAAGAAAAGCTTATTAGCAGTTAATATCGGTCTTGTAATGAGTGCCGGGTTCACTGGTGCTGCATATGCAGCTGATGAAACAAAAGTTCAAGAAGACGTTGAAGTTATTGAAGTACGTGGTATTCGTCGTTCACTTGAAGCGTCAATGAATACTAAGCGCTTTGCTGACAGCGTTGTCGATGCTGTGTCAGCAGAAGACATCGGTAAATTTCCAGATGGTGACGTGGGTGAAGCATTAGGCCGTATTTCGGGTGTTGCCGTAAACCGTCAATTCGGTCAAGGTCAGCAAGTTTCTATTCGTGGTGCGTCTAGTCAATTAACACGTACACTTTTAAACGGTCAAACTGTTGCATCGACAGGTTGGTATGATCAGCAATCAATCGACCGTAGCTTTAACTACACACTTTTACCACCAGAATTAGTTGGTGAAATTCAAGTGTATAAATCATCTCAAGCAGACATTGTTGAAGGTGGTGTTGGTGGTACAGTAATTGTTAATACTCGTAAACCGCTTGACCTTGATGCTGGTACAACTTTCTTAAGTGCGAAAGCAGATTACGGCACAATCTCTGAAGAAACAGATCCACAAGTTTCTGGCTTATTTAGCTGGAAAAATGATGAAGAAACATTTGGCCTATTAGGCTCAGTGTCTTGGGCTGAAACAAACTATCAACGTAACGGTATTGAGTCACTAATCGGTTGGGGTGATATTGTTCCTACAACGTTCCAACAAGAGCGTGAGCGTACTGCATTAAATGCAACTTTCCAGTACCGTCCTACAGAAAACCTAGAATTAGGTTTAAATATTATGAGCCTTGAGTTAGATGCAAACAACGCAAATACCTCAAACTTCGTAATGTTCCCAGACGATAAAGAAGCAGCATGTGAGCAAAAAAATGCATCAGGTACATGTACTTTCTATCGTCGTACAGGCGAAGGCGCTAACCCAGGTTGGGTTCAAACGTGGGCACGTATCGCTAGCATGACATCTGATACAGCCGATTTCAGCCTTAAATATGAAGGTGAAAACTTTACGCTAAAAGGTCGCTTAGGTACAACTGAGTCTGAAGGTGGTACAGATCTTACTGCAAACTATGGAAACTTTATTGGTGTTCCATCTGATTATGCCGGTACATATGATGCAACGGGCGAAGTAATCAAAATTGATATTAATAACAAATACTTTGAAGCGTCAGACTTTGCTGGTCCATTATCGCCAGCTGGTTGGGCACTTAAAAAGCAACCTAACACAGATGAAGAAACTTACGCACAGTTCGACCTTTCTTTCCCTGTAGAGTTTGGTGCTATTACTGCGATTAAAACAGGTTTCCGCTGGGCTGACCACGAAGTTAAGCAAGAAACTTATTCAACAACGTTAGTTGATACATTACCAAGTGGTGATGGCGAGACATATTACTCTGGTACGATGTCATCAGGCGCTGGTTTTACTTTACCTGAACCAGACTTTGACAAAATGGTTGCAGATGCACGTGCAGCAATTTCAAGTTTTGATAATGATTCAGCAGTATACCGTTCAGGTTACGGCACTATCGAAGAAGAAAACTTTGCAGTTTACGCAATGGCTGAATTCTCTGCGGAATCTATTCGCGGTAACTTCGGTTTACGTTATATCTCGACAGATGCAGAATCAGATTATTATGGCTTTGCAAACGGTGAATACGAAAGCACTCTGAGCACAGATAAAGCAAGCTATAACGATATCTTACCTAGTATCAATATTGCATTCGATATTGCTGAAGATGTTATTTTACGTACTTCTGCTGCACAAGTTATTGCGCGTCCTAATTACACTGATATGTTCTCTGCATCATCATTTGCAGGTTACTCAGATGGCACAGCAAATAACGAAGTACTAACAAAAGGTAACGTTGGTCTTAATCCATTCAAAGCAACACAAGCAGATTTAGGTATCGAGTGGTACTTTGATGGCGACGGTATGGTAAGTGCAACTTACTTCTTTAAAGACATCACTTCATTCGTGACTTCAAGCCAAATCTTGAATCAACAAATTGGTGTTGTTGACCCAGATACTCAAGGCGACAACTGGACTTTATCAACTAAGCTAAATGCAAGTGGCGGTCAAATCGAAGGTATCGAGCTACAAATCCAAGATGGTTTCGACAGTGGCTTTGGTTACTCTGCAAACTATACATTTGTAGATGCACCATCAGAAGCTGAAAATTACCCTGATATGATTCCATTATTCTCGGATTCGTCTAAGCACACAGTTAACTTAGTAGGTTACTATGAAACAGATACGTACTCAGCACGTTTAGCTTATAACTGGCGTTCAGAGTATATGATCCGTGAGCTTCCTGGTTTCTACGGTAACCGTGAACACCAATCTTACGGCACACTTGATTTCAGTGCGAACTACAGTGTGACAGATAACATTGACGTAACGTTTGAAGCTGTTAACTTAACTGAAGAAGATAGCGTACAAATTGGTGTTGCGCCTTCAGATGCTGAAGTTGTTCCTGAGCTTCGTAATGGCTACCCAGCATGGAGCTTCGAAGGTGAAGCACGCTATAAGCTAGGTGTATCACTTCGTTTCTAATTTAAGTTAGGTAACGAAACTATAAAGCCCAGCGTGTTCTGGGCTTTTTTGTGTGTAAATGATAGCGAGTTAATAATGATTAAAAGAATCGCAATTGTCGGCGGGGGAACTGCAGGGTGGCTGGCAGCTAATCACTTGGGTCACGCTCTCGTTGGATCTGGTATCGAAATTACCCTAATTGAGTCACCCACAATTCCAACGATAGGTGTAGGCGAGGGCACGGTTCCTTCTATGCGCAATTCACTAAAAAAATTCGGTATAAGTGAAACTGACTTTATAAATGAATGCGATGTGACCTTTAAGCAGTCTATAAAGTTCGTGAATTGGCTCGATAAATCAAAACATGGCAGTAATTTTTATCATCACTTGTTTGATCACCCTCATGTATTCGGTGAGCAATTAACCGACGCATGGCTCGGACAAAGTAGTGATTCAGACTATGCTTCATTTGTTTCAAAGCAACATGCCTGTTGCGAGCATAACCTGGCACCAAAAACAATTGCCACGCCAGAATATGCAGGAGTTAATGGTTATGCTTATCACTTTGATGCGAAGAAGTTTGCTGCTTTTTTAGGGCGTCATGCGCAGAAACAATTTGCAGTTAAGCATCGTTATGCTGAAATTGAAGAAGTAATAACAGACCAAGATGGCTACATTACTCAGCTTATTGATACTGATGGAAACGCCACAGCGTTTGATTTTATTATTGATTGTTCAGGGTTTTCCGCGGCATTTATTGGTCAGAAGCTGGGCGTTGGGTATATCGATAAGTCAGACTACTTATTGACGGATACTGCAATTACGATTCAAGTTCCAACCAATCCTGAACAAGAAATCCCACCTTATACTATTGCCACTGCACACCAAGCCGGGTGGATTTGGGATATTGCTCTCACACAGCGAAGAGGGGTTGGCTTAGTCTATTCATCAAAGTACATGACGGAAGAACAGGCTTTAGTTAAGTTGCATCGCTATTTAGGTAATCAATTTACTCACCTTACTCCTCGTAAAATACCGATTAAAGTGGGACGGCGAGAAAAAATGTGGCATAAAAACTGTGTTGCTATTGGTTTGTCACAAGGCTTTGTTGAGCCCCTAGAAGCCACGGCGATACTCATCGCTGACTTTTCTGCTAATTTACTTTCAAAACGTTTTCCTCGGTGCAGAGCCGATATCGCTTTAATCGCAGATGACTATAATCGCCAAGTAAATTATGTATGGGAACAAACTTTTGATTTTATAAAAATGCACTACTGTGTCTCCGATCGTACTGATTCGGGCTTTTGGCGTGAAAACCGAAATAAAACACAGATATCAGATAAGCTTAAATATAATTTAGCGCGTTGGCAGCGGTTTGCACCGCAACGCGAAGATTTCGAAAGCAAGTTTGATCTGTTTGATCTTGAAAACTATTTATATGTGCTTTTCGGTATGAAATATTTGCCGACGTTAAACACAGGTCACTCTGACAATATGGCACATGAACAATTAACTCAGTTAAAGCAACAACGTGTTAATCAGCTACTAGCCGAGTTACCGACACACCGGGCATTATTAGCCAAAATTAAAATGTTCGGCATGCAAAAATACTAATTTATATCAGGTACATATAACTGGCTGTTAATTTTATGAATTGATGGCCACCTCGGGTTTTAGTCAATTCTAAAAAAAGATGAAATACTTAACCGACAGTTCCCTATTGTGGGCTCATTTGTTGGTGCTTTAATGATGGCAGCGCTATGAAGTAAATTGCTTTTATAGATCACAACACGATTTTCTTTAGCTTCAATATTGACCACTTTTTCAAATAACTCTGTACTGGTATTTAAATAACCTTGATGCGTACTTTCATATTGCTGCATGTCATTGATCATTTCAAAAATTATCTCTTTATTATCGGAGCCCACTTTAATTACGTTTGCAGGTAAATACTTGTAAATACCAGTTCCTCCCCATTCTTTACCTGATAAGTAGTGCACCGCAGCGAATGTTTTGTCATCGGTTGAATCGATATGTGGCATACGTTGTAACGGCGAAAGCTCGTTTGGTTTTTGGGTCACGATAGAGAGTTTACACTTGTGTAAATAAAGGGAGTTTTCGCCACTGACTAATATGCCTTTATCAATTAACTCTGCCATTAATTGTTCAAAAACGCGATAATAAGGGGCGGGCATTTCATCACGCTTACCAGGGTATAATGTACCGTCGCTCCCTGGAGGTTGGAAATAGGCAACCTCTGATGCAAAGTGATAAACAGGTGCTAAGCTGGATAAAAAGTCATCAATAATGATTACATTGTCGTTGATTTCATTAATATGAATGACTTGTGTTTTATAGTGCTTATTTAATTGATAACTTTCCATTATAGGCTCAGTAAACATAGTATTATTTATTGAATATACTAACAAAAATAATTACTTAAGCGTGACAATATTTACTTCATTGATGCTGTTTTTTTAGTCAATTTAAAGTGTAAGTAAAAACAGCTCGGTTTGTTAATTAATAATGTACAAACTGCCACAAAATTTTCACTTCCTTTTTGTTGCCAAAACCTATAGGCTTTGGGCACTAACAGCAAAAAACATATTATAAAATTTAATGGAGCAGTATCATGGCGGAGCAACAAGTACAGCCTTTACATAACGAAAAACATGCCAACACTAAAATTCAAAACGGCATCAACATTGAGTTCATGAAAACTCAGCATTTAGTTCCTGTGGTTGCACACGAATTTGCACGTATCGCAAATGAATTCCCAATGGCATTTGTTAAAAACAACGAGTCAGGTCAATTTCAAGCCGTTGCGTTATTTGGTCTAGAGCCAGGTGAAAACCTTTTCATTCAAGACGACAAGTGGACAGCTGCATTTGCACCAATGGCAATGACTCGCTACCCACTGGGTCTTGTTAAGCACCCAGAAGCTGATCAATTTGGCATCGTTATCGACGAAGCAAGCCCTTTAGTTAGCGAAGAAACTGGTAATGCACTTTTCGAAAATGGTGAAGAAACTGAGTACCTTAAACGTCGTAAAGAAGCGCTTGTTTCTTTCATCGAGTTTTCTCAAGTAACTGAAGCATTCACTAAATACCTTGCAGATAAAGAACTACTTGTAGCACAAACGCTAACAGTAGAAATCAAAGGTGAGAAGAAAGACATTAACGGTATCTACCTGGTTGATGAGAAAAAACTTAACTCATTAAGCGATGAAGAGTTCTTAGACCTTCGTAAACGTGGTTACCTAGCACCTATCTACTCTTTCTTAACGTCTACTCATCAAGTAGCACGTTTAGCGCGTTTAAAAGCGGCTAAAGCTTAATTTTAAACAGCAAACAGAAAAGCGCCGTTAGGCGCTTTTTTTGTTTCTTTCGTCGGTTAAAGCTTGAAAAACAGTCGTAAATTATTCACATTGGGCTTACAAACTACACTCAATTTAAGTGCCCACTATGCTAAGAACATTACTCACTTCAATCGTTGCATTCAGTGCGTTAACGACAAGCACGTTTGCTTACTCAGCAGAGCAACCATTCGCTATTGCCATTCATGGTGGAGCGGGAACCATCGAGAAAAGCCGTTTTACCCCAGAGCAAGAAAAAGCCTACCGTGCAAAATTAAAAGAGGCGGTTGAAACAGGCTATTCTGTGTTAGAAAAAGGCGGAGAAAGCTTAGATGCCATCACTGCGGCAATCAATGTACTTGAGAATTCACCTTATTTTAATGCAGGGCGTGGTGCGGTATATACCTACGACGGGACACACGAATTAGATGCGTCAATTATGGATGGCCGTTCTCGTCAAGCCGGCGCCGTGTCTGGTGTAAAGCATATTGAAAATCCCATTAATCTAGCGCGTTTAGTGATGGAAAAATCGGTGCATGTGATGTTAAGTGGCCAAGGAGCCGAAGAGTTTGCAAAAACTCAGGGCATGCCATTGGTTGAAAATAATTTATTTGATACCGAAGACCGATATGAAGCTTTACTAAAAGCCAAAGAAAAACTCGATAAAGAGAAAGTGACCAGTAAAGATTACCAAGCAGCACATAAAGCGTTACCTGTTAATTACAAAATGGGCACGGTTGGTGCCGTTGCACTAGATAAAAATGGCAACATTGCGGCAGGTACTTCAACAGGGGGAATGACAGCTAAACGCTTTGGACGCGTTGGTGATGCGCCAGTGATTGGTGCGGGCACCTTTGCCGAAAATGCATCGTGTGCTGTGTCGGCAACCGGCCATGGCGAGTACTTTATTCGCTACAACGTTGCCGCAGATATCTGCGCACGTGTGAAATACCAAGGTAAAACGATTGCTGAAGCGGGTAACGAAGTTATCCACGATGTATTAATGCCTGTTGGTGGCACTGGCGGTGTAATTATTATTGATACGAAAGGCAATATTAGTTTGCCGTTTAATACTGCTGGCATGTATCGCGCGAGTAAATCAAATACAACACCAACGTATGTTGCGATCTTCAACGATGAGTAACGAAGCTGGGCTGTTAAAAAAGAAATCGACGCGTTAATCTCTTCTGCAATGCTGCTTAACGATTAGATAAGCAATAAAAAACCGAGTTCTACTCGGTTTTTTATTGCTTGAGTTTTGCTTATTGGCGATTAATTTTCACGTTAAAGGGGGTTATGTCTTGATTCGTCGAGCGATAAGGATTGATATCTAAACCACCTCGGCGTGTATAGCGAGCATACACTTCAAGCTCATCAATGTTTAAGTGCTGCATTAAGTCACAGTAAATACGCTCAACACATTGTTCGTGGAACTCATTATGAGTTCTAAACGAAATCAAATACTTTAATAAGGCTTCGTGACTGATTGCTTGGCCGGTGTAACGAATGATCACGCTGGCCCAATCTGGCTGAGAGGTGATTAAACAGTTCGACTTTAAAAGGTGGCTGTGTAAGGTTTCAGATACCTTTTCATCATGGCTATGGCAAAGTGATGTTGCATCAATGTCATAACTTGATATTTCAATATCGAGATCATCAATACACTCACCCGGTAGCGCACTAAATGGTAAGCAATTATGATCATCTGCACGATACAAAGTAACGTTCACGTTTGCATTCACTGCCGCTGACAAATCGCGTGTAAGTGCTTGGTGCACTTCTTCAGTCGATGCAAAGCGAGTTTGGTTAAAACTATTCAAATAAAGCTTGAATGACTTTGATTCAATAATATGACTACTTTGGCAAGGAAACACGAATGTAGCGACAGCAACCATCGGCTTACCTTTACTATTTAGCCATGATAATTCATAGCCTGTCCAAATATCTTGGCCCTTAAAAGGTAAGTTATCTTCGCTCACACCGAGTGCATCGCGGTTTAGTTTACGGGCAATAGGAAACAACAAGCTAGGTGTATAGGTATCAACATAGTCCGTTGACTTACCAAGCACGCTGTTTTTCAGTTCGGGGGAGTTGCTGTAATCTGTCATCTTTACACTTTTGTGGTTACAATAACGGCATTATACCTAAAGCTAATGAGTTTCGCAGTATGTCTGTTTCTTCAAAACTGGATAAGTTACACCAAGCATTTAGTGAAAAATGCCTAGAGCGTACAGGAAAGCTTCCTGTCATTGAACATGACACCGCTTGGCCAAGTCCTTGTGAACACGGTGAAGTGGACGAGCAAGGTTTAATTCAATGGCGTGCCGTTGCGCAGCAGCCAGCAGGTTCTTTAGATGACCTAGCCAGTGCGCTTGAGCTTCGCTTCCCTGAAGGGTTAAATGCGTTATTTGGTCACCTTTATGCAGGCAACGTGCTGTTAAATATAAACGATCATCATATTGAGTTATTACAAGCATGGAATGAAGACGATTTTAGCCGCCTGCAACAAAATATTACCGGGCATGTGCTTATGAAACGTAAGTTAAAACAGCCTGAGACCGTATTTATTGGCCTCACAGAGCAAGATGATTTGCTGATTACGGTGTTAGTTGAAAACGGTCAGGTGTGTTTAGAATACGTGGGCAAAAAACCGCACCATGTACTTGCTAACAGCATTAGTGAGTTTTTAGATATGGTAACGGTTTAATACCAACCTGCAATAATACTTAATTATTTTGAGGGATTAAACTTGTTGCTACCTGCGTTAAAAATGTCTGATTTACGACTGCATGGATGCAGAGCAACACCTAAAAAACGACATTTTTGCCTTGTTATCAATGCGGTTTTATTGCCTCAAAATAGACCACTTAATTAAGCACAGTGGTATTAATTAAGCGCATTGCATTGGTATAGTTTAATAAACAAAAAGGGGCTGTATGCCCCTTATGTTTACTGAAAATCCCACGATATATTCGATACAAGGCCACAGGGCTCACATCTAAAATCAAATAAGCCAAACCATGGCTCAGGCAGTTTCCAGTCACCATCACAGCTAGGACAACGTCGTTTGAGTTCTGATTCTTTATCAATACCACCAACACGATATAAGTAATAGTAGACAGGTTTTTTAGTCAAATAACTTATTCGCTTAGTAATGTCTTTACCACGACGATACAAATCACTTTGTGTGCTCGCCATTTCCTCAAGGGCTGGAAACTCGCAGCGTGTAGCGCCATTGATCTGGATTTGATCGCATGCTTGCCAGTCTTCTTGCCATTTGATCAGTGTTTTGTAATCACCATTAGCAATGGCTGGAATACGAAACAGGGGGACAGGCAAAAAGTCATCACCACAATAAAGTGGGCTGCAGGTATGCACATAAGTGGTGTATAAAATATAACACGATGGGTCCTGACACGCGTCAGCCCCATTTGAATGTATATCTTGGCCGATCACTTTCACTTTAGGCGCTAACAATCCCGCCGAGTGCAGTTGCTCTATGCTGTGTTTAACAAACGGGCTGTTGTTAAGCGGGTGCATCGCATCTTCGGTTGGGCACATAACACGCGTAATAAAATAGCCATCTTTTAAAACAGTGGGGAATTCATCACCGATTATTTGGCCATTAAATCGCAATGCATTCACAAGGCGGTTTATTGCCTGTTCAGCAAGCTCTAGGGTGGTATCTTGGTAGCAATCAAAAGTCAGATCGACAACAAACATTATTTTTTCTCAAGTAATGCTAATAACCTATCTAGTTTTGCTTCAATACGATCTAATTGACTTTCTTTTGGCGCACTAACATGTTCATTTGACGGGTTATTAATGAAATTTTTAATTGAATCCGGATTGTTTTTATACTGACTAACAGCTGCAATAATTACAGGCATTGGCATCGGTTGTGATAGTTTGCTTTTTGTTAGCGCAACTGTAGGGGTTTTACCTTCATCAAGAAGGGTTTTAATTGCATCAAATACAACGGCATTCATTTTTGTATAAACTCTTATTAAAGAATAAAAAGCACTGTAGCGTATGGGCTGCAATGCGCGCGTATGGTAGCAATAATAGAGGTGATGTGAAATTACTTTCCTTATCCATAACCCAAAATTGGCAGATTTTAGGTTATGGATAACTAATCGTGTGTTTATTGACGCAATCGGGCGTCTAATTCATCAATAACCTCACTCCACGCCCCATCTTCAGCTAAAGATTCTGCTAGAAAATGTTGCTGAGCTTCGTCCCAGAATGGAGCCTCCTGTAGTAGGGTGGTATCAGACAGCTGATGCGAGGCAATAAATGCATCGATTTCACTTTCTTTGCTGGGTAAACCTAATTGTGCAAATAAGGTCGAAATATCATGTTTTGTCGTATCCATAATTCTGCTCCTTGTGTATGGCGGTCTTTATTACTGCTCAACCATAATAATGATGAACAGCAGTTTAACTCACGCTGAATTTGTCTTTAATCGCGCTTGGGTATATACCTTATAGTCTAGTACTAAAAATAATAAAACACAGAAAAGGATGAGTATGACAACTGTTGCTGAACCCGAGACCTTACGTGTGCAATACCTAAGTGCTGAAGATATCAGCACGGCCGCTAGTCTTATTTACCAAGCCTATCATGATGACCCCGTACTTCAGAATGTGCTGGGCTACAAAGAAGATAATCCCAGTAAGTATGAAACCAAACTACGCGCTTTAGTACGTGAAGAGCTCGCGAGCTTTTGGCAAGAAAAACAACCTTTAATTGGTTTGTACTCGCAAAGCCGATTAAAAGCCATTGCATGCGTGTTTGATTCATCCAGTGAGTTACAAGCAGAGCGCTATTGGCACTGGCGTTTAAAGTTAATGCTTAGTGCAGGATATCTACAGACAAATCAACTTATTGAAAAAGAGCGCACAATTCGTGAAATGTTAGCTGAAAAAGGGCAGTATTTGTTTTTAGCGTTTATCGCTGTAGACCCTCATTTTCAGGGGCAAGGTTTAGGGCGTTACTTACTTCGAGGACTAGATGATTTAGTAGACAGCCACCAACAAGTATCGGGTTTAGCCGTCTTTGTTACACGTGGTGAGCAGCGTGAATTCTTTAGTTCCGAAGGGTTCGAAGTCTTTAAAGCATTAAGCTTTAATCAGGTCGAAGGTGAGTTAATGTTCAAAGCGGCGAAAGAGTAATTGGGACGTTTTGGAAAGTAGCGTGTGCGATTTCTCTTACATTGCTGTGAGTATTATCACTTTAATACAGTTATTTTTGTACCTAAAATGACTTATTTAAATGATTTATAAGGATTTATTGTTTTTTGCAATTTTGTGACTTAAGAAAAATTACTTTTTATGCCTATCTACATCTCAGGAATTCTCTAAACTTAACCATGTCAAGAAGACACAGGTTCAATGAATGAACTTATGCCAAGGATTAGGATTATGGCACACCAAGCATGATGCTTAAGCAGGAAGCAAAAGGACAAGTTCTAAGGAAGGCAAGGACGAACAAGGACACTGCCAGGACGCAGTACAATTGCGGAGCAATTGAAAAGGATTGACCAAAGGATGATATTAGCAGGAAGCTAAAGGAGCGTTTGGAAACGTAGAGGATAGCCAGTGAAGGCAAGTGGACGACACTAGGATGTGTTAAATGTGACATGATGTTGCATGGTGGGTGTATCGGATGTATACCCGTTCAGGGGATAGATGAAAACGGCAGCTTCGGCAAAAGTACGGATACTTTATCATGGAAGTAGCAAGATTGGGGCGTGGCTTGAAGCTACGCCTTAGTTCTTTATGGGGTTGTATTTTTAGCTGAGCAACTTAGTATTGTTAACTCGCAACTCGCAACTCGCAACTCGCAACTCGCAACTCGCAACTCGCAACTCGCAACTCGCAACTCGCAACTCGCAACTCGCAACTCGCAACTTAGATCTTATGCGGTGGTATCACCACACTTTTCAGCATTTCATTTTCCATAAACAGCACACCTTGATAGACACTTTCCCCATCACTTGAGAATTCAAAAATAAACTCGCTTTTGATGCCGGGTTTGCCATTTTTTAGAATGCCAATACGTCGCTTATTACATGCAACACTCACCAATTGCACATTTAACTGTTCAATTTGCCTTTGTGCATGAAGATTGGCGGCCTCAGCTACTTTTCTGTTTAACCAAAAAAAGTAGATAATGCTGCCAATAATGATGAGTGTCCATAAACCTGCCATTTACGAAAATAACCTTCCTATTGCACGCGCGAGTGTTTCGCTGCGATTTTCTAAACGTAACAAACCTAATAAGTGAGGTCGAATAGTTGGAATTGCAACTAGGTCTGTGAAAATACTCACAAACAACTGTTCGATATCGGTGTGATGCGCACAACAATCCATAAACACATGTAGGCGCGCAGGATCTTCTAAGGTACTAAAGCAACGTCCGGCAATGGTTAAAAGCACATCTGAATGCGTGTTCATTTCAGAGTTCAATACGGCATCAACCAGTTGGGCTGTTAAACCTTGTGCTGATGCTTTTGATATACTGCGAAGTGCAGCGACGAGTGCTATCTCATCTTTTTGCTCTATGGCATTTAAGCCATAAGCTAAAAGTTGCTCCGCAAAAGCGGGAGGAATTGTAACGTGTTCAAGCATAGCGCTGAGTGGTTGTAACACTTCAACAGGTAGTTGCGGCCACGCTGATTGCAAGTTAGTTAGGTTTTTATCGTTGTCTAATCGCATTGCGAAATCAGCAATGCCTTGTACAGCAACACTTTGCCAATTTTCAAAACCTAGGGTGCCAGAAAAATAAAGTTGTGCATATTCATAATATTGCGATGCACTTTGTTTGAGTAAGCACTTAACTTGGGCATTAAATGCGGCCAATTTATTGGCGTTTGGTGTAAATACATACGGGTTATTGTCGAGCTTGCCTTCGGCATTTTCACCGGTAATTTCGGTACCTAATGCTTCGATGACCATGTTCGCAAAATGATCACGGCTAGCACTGACTAAACGGCTTTGTTCATCGAGTGGGAACTTCAAAAACCAGACATAAGGCTCTTTGGATGCTTTGACATCCCAAAACTGAATCGCAAGCCAAGCGTGACCAGCAAGAGGGTAAGGGTAAGGGATTTTAGTTTCTTCAATCGCAAGAAATTGTTTTTTGTCTAACTTAGTGATGTGTCTACCAATATCAAAAGCACGCCATGTAGTGCCCGCAGCATCAAGAAGTTGCCCTAAAGTAGCAATTTGCTCTGTCATAAAATCCCAATCGTCGTTTATAAATCGTTATAAGATGCGAATTATACGCCATACCATGGCGCCTTGGAACAGGGTATAATAAGTCCAAAGGTTTTAAGAGTTATATAATGTATCAACAGACTTTGGCGCTGCTGCGCGAATTACAAACGACACTCCAACGTCATGAACTATGGCAAACAGCTGCAATTGATCCTGCAGCATTAAATTCATCTGTTCCGTTTTGTCATGACACCATGGCGTTTGAGCAGTGGTTACAATTTGTATTTATTGAAAAAATGCAGGTGTTAATCACCAATAACCAGCCATTGCCTCGAAACTTTGCTATTGCGCCTATGGCTGAAATGATGCTGGCACAACATGCCGGTGGCCATGATGTTATTAGCGTTTTACTAAAGCTTGATCAGCATTTGAGTGATAACCAAGATGGATGAAATTGTTAAACCGCACTATGAAGAGTTAACGGTTTTATATCGCGACGAAAATTATATCGCAATAGACAAACCGTCTGGTTTACTGGTGCATCGCTCATTTTTAGATAAACACGAAACACAATTTGCCATGCAAATGCTACGTGATCAAATTGGTCAACATGTGTTTCCGGTGCACCGTTTAGATAGACCCACCTCAGGTGTTTTATTGTTTGCATTGAGCTCAGAAGCGGCTCGAGACATGAATCAATTGTTTATTGATGGGCAAATAGAAAAGCGTTACTTAGCCTTGGTTAGGGGCTTTTTAAATGAGTCAATCTTCCTTGATAAGCCTTTAAAAGAAGAACTCGATAAAATAGCCGATAAGTTTGCTGATCAAAATAAGGCTGCACAAGAGGCGCAAACTCACTTTAACTGCTTGCACCAAGCTGCTTTGCCGATCCCAATTGGTAAATACCCCACTGTGCGTTATTCGCTAGTGGAGTGTTTTCCTAAAACGGGGCGAAAGCACCAAATTAGACGGCATTTAAAACATTTATCGCTACCGATCATTGGTGATGTAAACCACGGTGATAACCAACATAACCAATTTTTTAGAGAGCACTTTCAGCTGCGTCGTCTGATGTTATTTGCGTCTGAGCTAAAGTTTGTGCACCCTTATAATAAACAAGTAATAACGATTAGAGCCCCCCTTGGAGAGGCGATGTTAACGATTTGCCAGCAACTAGGCTGGCCAACAGAAGAAAAGGATTATTATGGCAACCATTAGTATTTTTGTCGGCAGTGTGTACGGCGGTGCAGAGCGTTTAAGTGAGCAAGTAATTGAGGTGATTGAAAAGTCACCGCACCAAGCACAGCTTATTGAAAATGGCACAGTAGAAGACATGCTGGCTGCATCACATATATTGGTGATTACCTCGACCACAGGCCAAGGTGATATTCCTGATAATTTAGTGACATTGTACAGCCAATTAAATGATCAATTCCCCATGTTAACAGGCAAGCAGTATGGCATTATCGCTATGGGTGACCGCAGCTATGGTGATACATTTTGTGGGGCAGGGCGCAGTTTTGATGAACTATTTCGTGATTTACAGGCAAAGCCTGTTGGTCATCGCCTTGAAATTGATGCCTGTGAAGACTTTGAACCGTGGCCGGTAACTGAGCCATGGTTAAATGAATGGCTAACAAAAATTAGCTAATAGCTTATAGCCTATTCACACGTGCCGATTGGGGAAAGCAATTGGCACGGTCTGCGACTTTAAGTGCGCTCTTACTGTGCGATACATCATTCACCGCGAGACACCCCCTGTAGTCGGTTTAACGGTGATTTTTATGATTTAAAGATTTAAATATCGGAATAATCACACTTTGCAATTAATGCCTGCCTAAATCGCGTTTAATTCTAACTGAAACTCGCATCTTTAGGTGGTTTGGGTATACTAACGGCTTCATTTTATGAGGCTGTTATGATTTCAAAAAACCAACTGAAACTTATTCGAGCATTAGGTCAGAAGAAATACCGCAAGCAATACAACCAGTATTTAGTTCAAGGTGAAAAAAATGTCCTTGAGTTATTAAACAGTGGTTTGAGTATCGCAAATATATTCGCAACCCCCGCGTTTATTGCCGCGCATCGCTCAGCACTTGCAGCCCATCAAATTATCGAAGCCGATGAAGACAGTCTAACGAAAGCCAGCACCTTGGTGACCAATAACGCAGCCATTGCTGTTGTTGATATGCCAAAGCAGCAAGCATTACCCACCTCGGGCCTTATTTTAGCGCTAGACGGCGTATCAGACCCCGGTAACTTAGGCACAATTATTCGCGTGGCGGACTGGTATGGAATTAACCATATAGTGACAAGCCAAGACAGTGCCGATGCATATAATCCAAAAACCATTAGTGCAACCATGGGGTCATTTGCCCGTGTGACAGTGTCGCAAACCGATTTAACGTGCTATTTACCGAGCTTAAACCTGCCCGTTTATGGGGCTTTTTTAGCGGGTGATAATATTCATCAAGCAAAGCTTAAACAAGATGCTGTTCTTTTAATGGGCAGTGAGTCGCACGGTATTCGCCCAGATTGTGAAAAGCTGGTCACTGATAAAATAACCATACCTGCTTATGGTCAGGCTGAATCGCTGAACGTAGCCATGGCAACAGGCATTATTTTAGATAATTTTAAACGTCACGCTTAACCTTTTGTTATAAAATGAGTTAAATTGCAGAATAATAATAAAAATCGGTAAAACAACTAGATGCGCTTAAGCACCATAAAGTTAGCGGGTTTCAAATCGTTTGTTGAACCCACTAAAATCCCATTTCCTGATCAAATGACTTGTGTTGTCGGGCCTAACGGCTGTGGCAAATCAAATGTTATTGATGCGGTGCGCTGGGTGCTTGGTGAAAGTTCAGCGAAGAACTTACGTGGCGATGCCATGACCGATGTTATTTTTAATGGCTCAACCAATCGTAAGCCGATTTCACAGGCCTCTGTTGAGCTAATTTTTGATAATACCAGTGGTCATTTACCGAATACGTTTGCTGACAGGAACCAAGTTGCTATTAAGCGTTTGGTAACGCGTGATGGGCAATCTATTTATTTTCTTAATGGCAGCAAATGTCGTAAGCGCGACATTACTGATATTTTCTTGGGAACAGGGCTTGGGCCGCGAAGCTATGCCATTATAGAACAAGGCATGATATCGCGACTAATCGAGAGTAAGCCTGCCGATTTGCGTGTGTTTTTAGAAGAAGCCGCGGGGGTGTCTAAATACAAAGAGCGCCGACGCGAAACACAAACCCGTATTAAAAGTACTCGCGAAAACCTTGAGCGCTTACTGGATGTTCGTAAAGAGTTACAAACGCAACTCGATAAACTTGCTGTACAGTCAGTCGACGCGAAAAAATACCGTGAGTTAAAAGCCACAGAGCGGACTCTAAAAGGGCAAATTGCGGTTTTAAAGTGGCAAAAGCTGCATCAACAGCAAGTTGATAAGGCTGCTGAAATAGATAAGCTTAAAGAACAAATACAGTTTTTTAAAGAAGCCCACTCTGGTCATGATGATGTTTTAGCGAGCCTTGAGAATCAAGTACAGCTTGAGCAGCAAAAATTACAAGATGCACAACACGCGCAGCACCAAACTCACACTGAGTTAACGCGTAAAGAGCAGCAACAAATCAGCTTAAAGCAACAGCAGCAAAATATTAGTCAAAACTTGATTAAGCAGCAGCAACTGCAATTGCAAAACAAAGAGTTGCAGGCTGAGCAACACGCTGCGGCTTCTTTACTGCAAGAGCAGTTACAAGAAGCGATAGAGCAAAGTTTATTATGTGCAGAGCACGTGGCCGAAGTTGAACTTCACGCATCAGAACAACATCAGCACAGACATACTGCTTCACAGGAATACCAGCGTGCATTAGAGCAAAGTCAAACGCTCAGTAGTGAGGTGACAGTAGCCAAAAATCAGCTGGCGCATTTTTCGCAATCCATCGACCAACTAGAGACACAGCTTAAACAGCTTACGGACGAAATCAGTGAGCTTGAAGCGACTCCTGTTGCGACGCAGATTACTGAGCAGCAAACTCATATCCAAGCGCTCACCAAGGAACTTGCTCAACAGCAAACGGCTCTGAATCGGCTGACACAAAATCTAGTGCAAACAGAGACAGAGCAAGCACAGTTAGCGCAAGCACTACAACGGGTGCAACAACACAGCAATGAAAATAAAGCCAGTATTGCGGCACTGAGTTCAGTCCTGAGTGAGCATGCTGACAGTGACCGCACTTCTTTATTATCACAATTAAAAGTAACGCCAGGTTTTGAGCCTCTCGTTGAGCAAGCTTTACTGGGTCTTGAGCATTTACAGGTCAGCAAAAATGCGCAGCCTAATAGTGTTTGGTCACAGACCCTTGCTGTGCCTGATCATTCATTAGCACAATACATTGAACAGGGGATTTACCCTGAATTGCTGACACGATTTGCATTTCAAGCAACGTTTGATGAAGCGATTCTAGCGGATCCATATTGGCTCGCCGTGATTGATGAAAAGGGCTGTATTTATGGTCGTAATTTTCAAGCTGATGCAAAAAAAGACACGGACAACTCACTGCTGTTAAAACATGCCCAGTTGAGTGATGCAGAGGAACTTGATGAAGAGCTCAATGAGCAAATCGCAGACAAGCAACAGCAGCTCGACAGTCACCTTACCAAAAAGAACACGCTCATCGCTGAAAAAGAGCAACACAGAGAGCGTATTCATCACGTTGCGCAGCAAATTGCCTCAGCAAGTACTCGCAGAGACATGCTCCTTGAGCAGCAAACGCAGTGGCAAAATCAACTGGCTAAATTACAGCTGCGCAAAACGTCGCTTAAAGAGCAAATGCAAGGTGTCGTTCAGCAACAAGAAAACCAACAATTGCGCCTAGAAGATTTGCTAGAACACCACGCAACGCTTGAAAGTAACCTTGAACAGGCTAAGCAAGTGCAAATGGATGCTGACAATCAGTATCGCCAAGTTGCGTCTCAATTAGAGCATTACAAGACACTTGCCCATCAAGCGAATTTAGCGGAACAAAAAGCCCGTAGTGAGTGTCAACTCAGTGAAACAAAATTACAACATGCTGATGCAGCACATACAGCCGCAAGTGACGCTGTTTTAGAATTAACAGCGCAGTTAGAAGAGTTAGTGATCCCGCTTGAAGAGACGGCAGAGCATATTGTGTTATTGCTTGAAAAACATCAACAAAGTGACGTTGAGCTAAAAAACTTGCAAGCGTCACTGACTCACGCTAAAAAGGAACTAGCGGATAAGCAGGCATCGCTTAAATCATCGCAATCAGAGCTAGTTACGTTGCAAGAACAACTGCAATCACTGGCGTTAGATGAACAAAGTTTGCTTGTAAAAGCGCAAGCGGCGCTGGAGCCACTTGAAGAGTTGGATCAACACTTAAAAACAGTGCTTGAATCACTGCCAGACAATGCCAACTTAAATAGTATGCAAAGCATGCTATCTAAAACGACGCAGGGCTTACATGAACTAGGGGCAGTTAACTTAGCCGCGATCGATGAGTTTGAGCAGGCTAAGCAGCGAAGTGACTATTTAGATCAGCAACTTGATGATTTAACTCAAGCACTTAATACGCTTGAGGGCGCGATTCAAAAAATCGACCGCGAAACGAAAAATCGATTTAAGGCGACGTTTGAACAAGTAAATAGTGATTTTGGTGAGTTATTTCCAAAAGTATTTGGCGGCGGAAGCGCTTACTTAGAATTAACCAGTGATGACTTGCTTGAAAGTGGTGTTAGTATAATGGCACGGCCTCCTGGCAAGAAAAATTCGACAATTCACCTGCTTAGTGGTGGAGAAAAAGCGCTGACCGCATTATCATTGGTGTTTTCAATATTCAGGCTCAATCCAGCTCCATTCTGTATGCTAGATGAAGTGGATGCGCCATTGGATGATGCAAATGTGGGTCGTTTTTGCCGTTTGGTAGAAGAGATGTCACAATCAGTGCAATTTATTTATATCAGTCATAATAAGATTGCTATGGAAATGGCAGGCAGATTGACGGGTGTAACTATGGCTGAACCAGGCGTTTCACGTATGGTTGCCGTAGATATCGAACAAGCTGTGCAAATGGCACATGCATAAATTTAGTTTGGCATATCAAATAATAAAGGTGAGGGGATGGCCGAAGAATTAAGATGGGCTTTAATCGTAATCAGTGTATTTGTCATTGGTGGTTTATTAATTCATGGTTTATGGTCTGTGCGCAAAAAGGATAATCCTGATGTTGAGCAGCAAGAACGGGTTGAGCCAAATGAAGCAAGTGCAGAAACGAGTGAATCTTCACAGCCTTATGCGCAAGAGCGTGATGAGCCTGAGTTTGGTGATTTAAGCTTTACTGCTGAAAACACCGAAGAGCCAGACGTTGAAGTCGAAGAAGCGGCTGACACTGAAGAGCAACCAGAATCGCCTGCACCGACAGACTTTATAATTGTGCACTTACAGATGCCTGAAGGCTTAGCAATGGAGGGCAGTCAATTACTGCCAGCTGTTAATATGCTAGGTTTCAAATACTCGGATGAAGGCTTCTTTAATCGCCATCTAGACCCCGCTGGAACAGGCCCTGTGTTATTCCGTTTGGTGAATATGTACAATCCTGGAACGTTTGATATTGATAATATGGAACAGTTCAGCACAGCGGGTGTCAGTTTGTTTATGACATTACCATGCGATGGTGATGGCCTAAGTGCCTTCAATATGTTGCACAGCGCTGCTAAAAAGTTAGCGGATGAGTTTGGTGCGACTATTTTAGATAGCAACCGTGAAGAAATGACGGTTGATAGCGTACGTGAATATGTTGAAAAGGTAAGAAGCTTTTCAGCGTAATCCATATTCGCAAGTAAATGATTGTTAGGCCACTTGGCGTTAAGTCGTCTAAGTGGCTTTTTTATGTAGATTTTTGAGGTTTTCATGTCCAGCCCTATCTTTGAGCAAATTAGTCAACTACGTGCCCAGTTAGAAGAGCATAACCATAATTATTATGTGCTGGATGCACCCAGTATTCCCGATGCTGAATATGACCGCTTAATGCGAGAACTAAGTAGCTTAGAGCAAGCAAATCCTGAGTTTCAGAGCCCTGATTCACCCAGCCAAAAAGTGGGTGGAGCCGCGCTTGATAAATTTGAACAAGTAACCCACCAAGTTCCTATGTTGTCGCTTGATAATGCTTTTTCACAAGAAGAGTTTGCGGCGTTTAATCGCCGAATTAAAGAGCGCGTGATGGATTCCCGCGAACTCACATTTTGCTGCGAACCAAAGCTTGACGGTTTAGCTGTGTCGATTATTTATCGTAATGGTGTGCTGGTTCAAGCTGCAACACGTGGCGATGGTATGGTGGGTGAGAACATTACACAAAACGTGAAAACGATTCGTAATGTGCCATTAAAACTTCGCGGCAATGACTTTCCTGCTGAACTTGAAGTACGCGGCGAAGTATTTATGGACAGTGCAGGCTTTGCAAAACTGAACAGCGACGCTGAAAAGCGAGGCGAAAAGGTATTTGTTAACCCTCGTAATGCTGCGGCTGGGAGTTTACGTCAGCTCGATTCTAAGGTAACGGCAAAACGCCCATTAATGTTTTATGCATACAGCACAGGGCTGGTGGCTGATGGGCAATTGCCAGAAGATCATTACCAACAACTGGCAAAATTGACTGATTGGGGATTACCACTTTGCCCTGAAACTAAGTTAGTTGAAGGTCAACAGGCGGCGCTTGATTATTACCAAGACATCTTAGCGCGCCGAAGTGAGCTTGCCTATGAAATTGACGGAGTGGTTATTAAGGTCAACGACAAAAAGCTCCAAGAGCGCTTGGGCTTTGTTGCCCGCGCCCCCCGTTGGGCTATTGCGTTTAAGTTTCCAGCTCAAGAAGAAATTACACAACTTTTAGATGTTGAATTCCAAGTAGGCCGAACGGGTGCAATTACACCGGTAGCACGTTTGGAGCCCGTATTTGTTGGCGGAGTGACTGTATCGAATGCCACTTTGCATAATGGGGATGAAATAGCCCGTTTAGGCGTTAAAATTGGCGATACGGTGATTATTCGCCGCGCAGGCGATGTAATCCCTCAAATTACCCAAGTGGTACTGGAGCGTCGTCCTGAGAGTGCAAGAGAGATTGTATTCCCAACCACTTGTCCAATTTGTGACTCGCATGTAGAGCGTATCGAGGGTGAAGCAGTTGCACGATGCACCGGTGGGTTGGTGTGCCAAGCACAACGTAAACAAGCAATTAAGCATTTTGCTTCACGTAAAGCGCTTGATATTGACGGGTTAGGAGACAAAATTGTTGACCAATTAGTCGATCGTGAGCTTATCAAAACGCCTGCTGATTTATTTATTTTAAAACAAGGTCACTTTGAGTCACTTGAACGAATGGGGCCAAAGTCTGCTAAAAATTTGGTGAATGCGCTGCAAGAGGCAAAGGAAACTACCTTAGCTAAATTTCTTTACTCTTTGGGTATTCGTGAAGTCGGTGAAGCAACAGCCCAAAACCTCGCTAATCACTTTTTAACCTTAGAGAAAATTACTCAAGCCAGTGTTGATGCACTAACAGAAGTGAGCGATGTGGGTGAAATTGTTGCTAAGCATGTGCGCGGGTTCTTTAGTGAAGAGCACAACATGGCTGTTGTTAATGCGTTAATAGAGCAGGGAATTCATTGGCCAGCTTTAAATGCACCAAGCGCTGAGAAGCAACCTTTAGCTGGTCTGACGTATGTTTTAACAGGCACCTTAAGTGAGCTTAATCGAAACGATGCGAAAGCGCGTCTGCAAGCTCTCGGTGCAAAAGTATCGGGGAGTGTGTCGGCTAAAACAAATGCCCTTATTGCAGGTGAAAAAGCAGGCTCTAAACTAACAAAAGCACAAGAGTTGGGTATTGAGGTGCTTACTGAAGCCGATTTAATTGCTTTATTAAGTGAACACAATGGATAGTTTTCAGCAAGCTGTCTCGTCAGTCGCTTTAACGATAGGGCAGTGGATTCAACCCCATTTGTATAATATTTCTTTATTGTTAGTGGTGTGTTTTATCTCATTATATGCCAACGATATTATTAAAGTGACTAAGCGCTTTGTTGCCAGACGTCACTTTATTATTCGCGTGTTATGCTTTGTTGCCGTGACAGGCTTTGGTATGGGGCTTTTGGTGGTGTTTGTGACGCCATTTTTAAGTAAGTTACTGATGTTATTAGGTATAAAGTGGTTAGGTTTAACGTTAACCGGTGCATTCTTGGTATTGGGTGTTATCGCAGATAAGAAGAATCAGCTATGATGCGTTACGGGCCAGAATATTGGGATAAACATGGCGCTTATCGAACCCCCATAGCGTTTCATTTAACCTTGTTAGTACTGCTTCGTAGTTATTTTATCTGGTTAATGGCCGCGTTAAGTCGGCGCCCTGATTTAGATATTATGTCGTTGTTTTTTAGCTCTAAATCAGAGTTTTTTATGGCGATAGGCATTGCAGCAATTGCGCTGTTACCCGCGGTTGTTTTTTGTTTTAGAAGGCCACAAGAAAACCCTGAAACCGCTAAGCGGTGGGCAACTGTGTGGCGTTTTATGCGGTGGCCTTTGATTGTGTGTGCTGTGATAGATTTAGGCTGGCTGACTTACCAAGCCGCGCACAGTTATTATCAATTCTCATTTTTTTTGGCGTGCCAAATGGTATTGGTGCTTTGGGTGCTACTTTATCTGGTAAAAAGTCGCTATTTATCCGTATTTTTCAATGATTGGCCCGATCCAATCGTAAAAAAAGGAAACTAACCATGCTGGCTATTAATCAATTACTAGCAAAAATTTCAGCATTGATTGCAGTGGTATTGATTGCCCTGTGGTTTTTTACACCACTTTGGCACAGTGTCGCGTTTTCTTTTTTTGTTCTTTTGTGGGCTTTTATCACAGTATCAAGTCTGTACCGTGTGACACCTTTATTCGTGTCACGCAATCCAATTGAAGATTCATTAAAGCGCGATGTTAACCAGTTAGCATTGATTAGCCTTTCCGGTTTGTTTGATTTTAAACGCAAAGCGGAATTTGTATTAATAGGGCAGATTAAAAAGATAAAAATTGGCGATGGCATTATTCATGTTACAGATATCAATGAACAGACATTGACCGCAGTTTTAAGCGTTGCAGAGTCGAAAATTGACGCTTATTTACATACCTTACTGTCTGAACGAGAACGCGAAAATATAAAAATAATTAAGCAGTCTAGTACCGACTAGCCATAATACAGAATCATTTTGATGGATTTAACCAGTTGCTATCTGCGTTAAAAATTGCTCATGAACGACAGTTTCGTTGTGGGCGTTAGAGCAAGGTAGGAGCAATGGCCGATAGCAACTAAATATCATCGTTTTTGCCTTGCGACCACACGGTTTTTTTGCATCAAAACAGATCATTTAAGTAAGTAAATTGGTATAAGGTTTAATTTGCTTAACTATTTTTTAAGCAGTATTTTGAACGTGGGTTTATCAATCCTAGGAGAACACAATGTTAACTTGGCAAGATATTTTAGAGTTTGCCCACAACGGCAATCCAACACCTCCCCGTAGAGTTGAAAAAACGCCATTAGAGTGGCAGCGTGAGCTTGCGCAAGATACTTTCTATGTAACACGCCAAAAAGGCACAGAGCGTCCGCACAGCTCTGATTCATGCACACTCTTTGAGCCTGGGAAATATGCGTGTGTATGTTGCGATAATTTATTGTTTGATGCCGATGAAAAGTTTGACAGTGGCACTGGTTGGCCTTCATTTACTCAACCAAGCAGCGTCGAAAGCATTGCGTACATAGCCGATACAAGTCACGGTATGCAACGTATTGAGGCTATTTGTAATGTCTGCGATGCCCATTTAGGTCATGTTTTTCCTGATGGTCCGCCGCCAAGTGGTTTGCGCTACTGCATGAATGCGGTGGCAATGAAAAAATGCGATTAGGTAAACTAATCTAAATATTGCGCAATAATAAAAATAAGGTGCTCTCGGTAAATTGGCTTACTGATAGTGTAGTCTGTCAAGATACTTGATTGTGCCTTATCATCCTTTAAAGCCGAGGCTGTTACAGCAATAATCGGGATATGTTTAAAACGATCATCACTGCGAATTAACTGGCTGGCTTCAAGCCCTCCCATTACAGGCATCTTCAAATCCATTATGATTAGGTCAGGCTGATGTTGCTCTATTTTTTTCAGTGCATCTTCACCATTAATTGCCGTATCGATAGTAAAACTCCAGCGCGATAAGAACGATTCTAAATAATCACGGTTATAGGGAATGTCGTCTACGATTAAAATGCGCGCAGGATTAAAGTGATAACTAGTGATTGCAGGGTAATTACGGTGCTCAATTTCTGTTATTGATTCAGCTAACTCGACGTTGGGAATTGAAACAATAAACTCACTGCCTTTGCCTTTTTCACTGATAACCGATAACTCGCCGCCCATCAATTTTATAAAGCGTAATGAAATAGCAAGGCCTAACCCTGTACCACCAAACTCAGAACTGCGTTGTCCTTGAACTTGTTCAAAGTCATTAAAGATTAAATCTTGTTGATCTTTTGGAATGCCTTTACCGGTATCTTTCACATGAATTTTTATATCAAGGTGGCTGTCGTCATCATGTGGTTTAAAGTCAAAGTATACGCTTACACTGCCTTGTGACGTAAACTTAATAGCATTACTTATTAAGTTGGTAAGTACTTGACGAAGCTTGTTACTGTCGAGCAATACAGGGGGAGTGAGATCAGGGTGTGCGGTTACTTTAAAATTGAGATCTTTTTGTGCGCTGAGCTGTAAAAACATCATATTTAATTCATGGCACATGGTGGGAATTTCAACCCGCTCAATATCGAGCTGCATTTTACCTGCATCGACTTTTGATAAATCAAGAATATCGTTTAGTACGTTTAATAACGAATTGCCTGAGATGGAAATCGCTTCAAGGTAGCGGCGTTTGTTTTTGTCGGTTTCGCTGTCTTGCAATAATTGGCTGAAGCCTAACACGGCATTTAAAGGTGTTCTTAACTCGTGGGACATATTGGCTAAAAAGCGACTTTTTGCTTGGTTTGATTGTTCTGCTTGTTCTTTTGCATCCAAGTATTCTTGAGTGCGCTTAGCCACGGTTTCTTCGAGTTGGCTGTGCTGTTCATGCATGCTGTTAATTTGTTGTCTAACCGCGGCTCGCATCATTTTAAAGCCACTGGCAAGTGTGCCTATTTCATCTTGGCTTTTAATATTAATAGGGCAATTTAAATCGCCTGTGGTCACTGCATGGGAGAACTCAACAAGTTGATCAATGGGTTGCAAAATTATGCGCCTAATAATGATATAAGCAATAATGAGTGCAGTTAGCAGATAGATTGCAAATAAAGAGACGGCGTTACTGATAATAGATTTGGTTTTTTGGGATAAATCGATGTCAGAAAACGTGACAATAACGTAACCAATATTTTCACCGTAATGATTTTTTACTGGCACTGTTACAGCGTACTGGTGATCAAGCGCGATAATATTATTTCGTCTCGGATTGAGTTGCTGCAATATCGTTTGATTCGTCTCTAAGGTATCGACTTTGCTGTTATCGGGGTGAGCCGCAATAAAGTTATTTTGATCAATAAAATAAATGGTTTTGAGGTCATCAAAGGTATTATGTTTGAGAATATTTTTTAATGTTATCCCCTGAATTTTTAAGACCCAACTGCCAGCGGTGTTATCTGATGTTAATGAGTTTATTTCAGACAGCATCGGCGAAACAATCGCGTCTGCTTTTTCACTCATATTAAGCAAGGTTTGCTCTTTTAATTCCAAGACATGTATAGCCGTGCTCACGCCTAAAATTAGCGTGATAGTAAAACCGATGATTATCAGAATTTTATGCGCAATACTGATTCTCATTGGCTGCTCTTAGTTTGTGTTTTTAAAGCGTGCATGTTTGCATTAATTTTTGCATCAGTACTTTTAATTAATTGTTTAATGTCGGCACCATAAAATATTTGGCTAAATGTTTGCGAAATAATTTCACCAATGACTGGAAATTCAACCATACCGGCTTGCAGTCGATCAGGCGTGGCATGCTCAAATACCCATAGCATTGCGTTGTTAAAGCCGGGTTTATTGACTAAAGTAAATAGCTTTTCGTGCCATACCTTTTGTCTTGGTGGCGACCCCCCGGTGCTGAGTAAAGCGGCCGTTTGCTCACTCGTCGCCCATTGAATAAATAACCAGGCTGCAATTTTTTTATTAGAATGACTATTAATCGCAAATGCCCATGCCCATGGTGATGTTTCTCTGGCAACAGGTCCTTTTGGAAGGGGAGCGGCTTCCCATTTATTCCAAATATCGGATTCTTCAGCCGTGTCTATTTCATTGTAAAAGTGAGACGCAAGGATTGCCGAAGCCAGTTTGCCGTGTTTAAACAATTGACGTATCTCATAAAAATGCAGTAAGCGGCTATTTTCCGGATTACCGTAACCTGTGACTAAGTTCCGATACATTTTAAGGCTTTGTGCCGTCTGTGGACTATCAAATGTTGATATACCTTGTTCATTGAGCACTTCTGCGCCATAGGCACGCATTACGGGTAACACCGTCCATGTATTAAGCCCTGCACCGGGTAGTGTGCGTGAAGCAAACGCGTGCATGCCGGCGAGTTTAGAGTCGGCATCAATCGCGCGCTGTAATTTTATTTTAGTTGCGTGTAACTGCTCGTAAGTATCTGGCACTTCAAGATTAAAGCGCTCAAATAAATCTTTGCGATAAAAATAAATAGGGGCTGAAAAATCAAAAGGTAAAGAATAAAGTTTGTTATCTATTTTGCAAAGAGTGAGGCTTCTTTCGCTAATATCTTCAAGTTGATACCACGTTTTATCAGTTATGAGTGGGTTATCTAGATAAGGTTGTAGGGGCTCTATCCAGCCTTGATTTTGTGCTTCACCTAAAAATGTAATGCCCATAGGCAATACATCGTATAGGCCTAAACCTTCGCTTAAATCTTGATGACGACGAGAGCGCATTTGAGATTGTTCCAGCGCATGAAAACCAACAGAAATCCCGGTAAGTTGCTCAAACAGGGGGATATAAGGTTTAAGGGCCAAAAATGCGGGCTGCTCGTCAGCCAGTATATTTATATGACTGCCTGCTTCACTTTGCCAATTTATATTAGCTTGCTGCCAATACTGCAAAGTAGCAGAAGCAATACTGACTGGACTGAAGAGTGCTATTGCAGCTAAAAGAAGCTTAATAGATTTCAAAAAAGGGCGCTCCATAATGAGAACATTTACTCAGATAGCTGAAGATTCATTTTTGCAGCTTGCGCTTTTATTTTTTCGAAGCGAGTGGCTTGCTCATCGTGTAATGTGTATTCATTAAGTAAAGCGTAGCATTTTTTTGCTAGCAATAAGTTAAATGATTGCCCTTGCGCATTAGAGTCGAATAAACATTGTAAAAGATTCAATGCAATACTGGCGTTTTTAGGCATAATTCTAAAGGCCTGTGTAAACGCTTCGAGCGCAATATTTAGCTGGCCTTTATTAAATTGCGTAACAGCATGGTTATTGAGTTCTTTCGGCCCCATTTTGATATCACGACGTTCAGTTTGCTGTTGTTGAATGTAGCGAAGAAACACAGGATCACTTACCGAAGGATGGCGCTCACAATGGCTTATAATTTGATTAAAGAGTGTTTGCGCTTTGTTGTGAAAACCGAGCTCGTGGAATGCCTTTGCTTTATCAAGCGCACCATCAACAGAACGAATTTGACTGTCACTCTCATCAAGTTGCTCGATTAGGGCCTTTGCTTTTTTATGCTCGTCTTTCAAATAATGTAAACGTGCGTTGAGTACATCAATTTGGGTTTGATTGTTACTATTTGGAAACTGTTGTTTTAAATCATTTAAATATTGATTTGTTTGTCTCGCAATACGATTAACTTGGTCTGTTTGATCTGTTGTCAGAGCAAAATCGATACCTGCCCGTGCTGCATTTAAGTATATATCAGGGTGATCGTGTATGGAGTGCTTTGCATAACTGGCGATATCTTTTTGCGTTAAGTAGCTTTTCTCGTAGTCATGATTTAACAGTGATACATGGCTGAGTGCTTTTTGTCGCTCAATGTTTCTTGGTGCTATATCAACAGCTTGACTAAAAAATAGTTGAGCGTCATCAAACTTATTAAGTTTAATGTCTAAACGACCTAACAAATCAAGGGCCACAAGGCGAGTTTCACTGCGCTGTAGCATGGTTTTTAACATGCGTTGAGCAAGAATATGCTCATTATTGGCAATAAGCGCCTCTACTAACCCGACTTTAGCCCACGTAAACTTTTGTATATCGAGTACGGATTTAAAAAATGTTTTTGCATCTTCATTTCGATTTAAACGAAGTAGGGCATCACCTTTTAATCGTAATAAAATGGCACTGTAGGTATTACTTTTATTTTGTAGTAATTCATCGATTTTCTTTATTGCTTTCGAGTCATTTTCATCATCAATTAGCTGATAAACACTGTAAAGGTGGTGCTTACGTAGTAGTACTTTCTCAATACGGCTTTTTAATTCATAAATGGTAAATGGCTTTACTAAAAAATCGTCAGGCTGGAGCTCTAACACACTGTGAACTAGAGAACCGCTTGTTTCGGCTGAAATGAAAATAAACCCTGTGGAGTTTTTAATTAAGCGTTTAACTTTAAGTTCTTCGTAAAGTTGGTAGCCATCTTGGTGCTTACTTAAATTGAATGAGCAAACGATGAGATCAAATTGTTCGTCCTGACATTGTTCTTTGGCTGAAATGGCATGGTCAGCAAAGCGCAGTTGTCGAAAACCTAATCCTTCGAGGGATTGTTTCATGTAGCTTTGAGCGAGTGGTTGCTCTTCAACTATTAAAATTTTGGCTTTCGAAAAAATCTTTGCAGGCATTGGACTTGCGATCGAGTGATATTAACAGTGACTATAATAAACAGTCTAGCTGCTGACAAGGCAAATTACAGGTTTTCAGTTAATTTAAAAACCTGACTCATGCTATAGCATGACTTATGTCGTATTTTTTATTTCCTTTTTATCTCAAAGAATTAGCTTAACAATCAGCTACAAACGTGATGATATTTATATTAGTGAATATCAAAAATGGCACAACGACTAGACGTGTTTTACAGGTGGTGGGTCGTACTGGACTAGCACCATCGAGCCGAGTCTTTGTAGAGAGTAACGATGCTTTTAGAAAATTTTTAATATGGAGCATAGAAAAGAGTGTTTTATAGCTGGTGGGTCGTACTGGACTTGCACCATCGAGCCTAGTCTTTGTAGAGAGTGGCGATGCTTTTAGAAAATTTTTAATATGGAGTATGGAAAAGAGTGTTTTATAGGGGTGGGTTGTACTGAACTTGAATCATCGAGCTTAGTCTTTGTAAAGAGTGGCGATGCTTTTAGAAAGTTTAGAATATAAAGTATGGAGTATGGAGTATGAAAAGAGAGTTTTATATGTGGTGGGTCGTACTGGACTTGAACCAGTGACCCTCGCCTTGTAAGGGCGATGCTCTCCCAACTGAGCTAACGACCCACATATAATTGCCGAAAGGCTAATTTGTAAAGATTAAATGGTGGGTCGTACTGGACTTGAACCAGTGACCCTCGCCTTGTAAGGGCGATGCTCTCCCAACTGAGCTAACGACCCAAATAATCTTTTTCTTCGCGATACCATTTTTAAAATGGTGGGTCGTACTGGACTTGAACCAGTGACCCTCGCCTTGTAAGGGCGATGCTCTCCCAACTGAGCTAACGACCCGCGAAGAATAATCTAAATGAGAACACCATTAAACTTGGATTAATGGTGGGTCGTACTGGACTTGAACCAGTGACCCTCGCCTTGTAAGGGCGATGCTCTCCCAACTGAGCTAACGACCCATTTAGATTGTGTAATATGAAGTACCATTAAAAGATAATGGTGGGTCGTACTGGACTTGAACCAGTGACCCTCGCCTTGTAAGGGCGATGCTCTCCCAACTGAGCTAACGACCCATATTACATGCAATAAATTCTTAATGTTGAGTTTACACCATTTAAATGGTGGGTCGTACTGGACTTGAACCAGTGACCCTCGCCTTGTAAGGGCGATGCTCTCCCAACTGAGCTAACGACCCATTAAGAACTTTAGATATGAACACCATTTAATAATGGTGGGTCGTACTGGACTTGAACCAGTGACCCTCGCCTTGTAAGGGCGATGCTCTCCCAACTGAGCTAACGACCCATATCTAAAAAACAACTCATTGCTGCGTTGTTGTGGGGCGCTATTATAGATAGAGTTGTAAATGTGTCAACACTTGAATGAGTAAAAATGTGCTAGATGCAGCTTTTATAAACAACGACATGGCTTTTTTACATTTTTTGATGAACAATTATGCAATTCAGTGCTTTTCCTTCTATACGCAAGCTGACTTTTAGGCTGTTTGGGGTCAATTACTTTAGCGAGGATGAGCTGTGTTAGTTTTGTTTATATGTAAATGCATTTGTCGGTTGTATAAATAAGTACAACGCAGTGCTCTTTTTTAACGTTAATTAAAAGGGCGTGGGGGAGGGGAAGAATGATCAATTTAGTTATAAAATTAAGATATCGCCGTTTTCCATATAAATGTATACCTTTTAGTAAGCGAAACCTCCTTTCATTGAGGCACAATAAAATCTAAACAGCACGCTAATATGTAAAATTCAGCTATTTATTAGTGGATTGTATAAAATAGCTTCTCCTCGGGGTGTTATTTAGTCAGCTTGTTGAAATTTAAATCATTTAAATAAAGTTAGATAAAAAACTGTTGACTTTATTTGGGGGGCTGCATAGAATGCGCCCCGCACTCAGCGATACACGTCAGCATTAGTTGGTAGTGTGTATGCAAGGTCGGGGCTATAGCTCAGCTGGGAGAGCGCTTCGCTGGCAGCGAAGAGGTCTGCGGTTCGATCCCGCATAGCTCCACCAATTTTGCATAGTGTTTGTCCTAGGGTAGCAGTTTCTGCGTCCCCATCGTCTAGAGGCCTAGGACACCGCCCTTTCACGGCGGTAACAGGGGTTCGAATCCCCTTGGGGACGCCACTTATTTATGTAAGTGAGCTAATACTAAGGCGCTAAACATGTCAATCTCGAGTATTTACATGTTAATTTAGCAACCTTACTCTGATATGAGTCAAACTATCATTTAATGTCCTAGTGACACATTTTTGTGTCCCCATCGTCTAGAGGCCTAGGACACCGCCCTTTCACGGCGGTAACAGGGGTTCGAATCCCCTTGGGGACGCCACTTACTTTAACCGTGTTAAAGAAGGTGTTGTGTTATTAAACAGCTCGCCTGAATCGAGCTTAACTATTCAGTTGTCCTAGTGACACATTCTTGTGTCCCCATCGTCTAGAGGCCTAGGACACCGCCCTTTCACGGCGGTAACAGGGGTTCGAATCCCCTTGGGGACGCCACTTACTTTAACCATGTTAAAGAGGGTGTTGTGTTATTAAACAGCTCGTCTGAATCGAGTTTAACTATTCAGTTGTCCTAGTGACACATTTTTGTGTCCCCATCGTCTAGAGGCCTAGGACACCGCCCTTTCACGGCGGTAACAGGGGTTCGAATCCCCTTGGGGACGCCACTTACTTTAACCGTGTTAAAGAGGGTGTTGTGTTATTAAACAGCTCGCCTGAATCGAGTTTAACTATTCAGTTGTCCTAGTGACACATTCTTGTGTCCCCATCGTCTAGAGGCCTAGGACACCGCCCTTTCACGGCGGTAACAGGGGTTCGAATCCCCTTGGGGACGCCACTTACTTTAACCGTGTTAAAGAGGGTGTTGTGTTATTAAACAGCTCGCCTGAATCGAGCTTAACTATTCAGTTGTCCTAGTGACACATTCTTGTGTCCCCATCGTCTAGAGGCCTAGGACACCGCCCTTTCACGGCGGTAACAGGGGTTCGAATCCCCTTGGGGACGCCACTTACTTTAACCGTGTTAAAGAGGGTGTTGTGTTATTAAACAGCTCGCCTGAATCGAGTTTAACTATTCAGTTGTCCTAGTGACACAGAAACTTTCTGTTTAAGCTAAGGCCATTCGCCTAACAGGCTCGGTCTCATCTTACGCAGAAATAGCAAATCAGTGATTTGCAAACCAATTTCTGCGTCCCCATCGTCTAGAGGCCTAGGACACCGCCCTTTCACGGCGGTAACAGGGGTTCGAATCCCCTTGGGGACGCCACTTACTTGCGTAATTTACATTTATTGCACAGTGAATACTGTAAGATTCAATTCAAAAACTCCTATTTATACATCCCATACTTATCTTATAAAAATCAATTATCTACGCTATTTAATTTCGACTTTTCTCTGATATTTTTAAAAATCACAGTACAGATCTTTACTTCTCACTGCGACAGACCGTTTTAATCTATTTCTAATGCTTCCTGCGACACATCATTTATGTCTAATTTGAGGCATTGTTTTTAAAAGGTGTGACGTTAACGAGTATGAGTGGAGACCTTATACCAATCCGCAAAAATACTTATACCAATCCGCAAAAATACTTAATCATTTTGAGTGATTAAACCAGTCGCTACCTGCGTTAAAAATTTCTGATTTACGACTGCATGGATGCAGGAGGTAGAGCAATGCAGGAGCAATTGCCGAGAACAACTAAATAACTAAATTTTTGCCTTGTTATCAACGCGGTTTTATTGCCTCAAAATAGACCACTTAATTAAGCGGAATGGTATTATTTGGTTAATTTGTTTTGCAATTGTTGGTTTAGTGATCACAAAGTTGAGATGTAAGAAAACCCCTGATTAAGCTAGGCAATTGTAAACAAGTGTGCTTAACTAAATTTATAATTTTCTGTTTATTAAGTAGATACGAGTGTGTGGCGAGTATTTGGGTTGGTAGTGCTGTTGGCAATGTTCCCGTGTTATGCCACGACAATTAAGCTGGCCTATACAATGAAGCATGATAACTTCAATCAACTGTTAAGTGAGCTGGCTGAGCAAACAGAATTAACGGTTGATTCTGTGTTGGTTGACCAAAAAGCGTTAAAAGTACGGCTTGTTCAAGCCAATAGTGCGACAACCACCGATGCCGTAATTTTTCCTGCTGACCATCTGGGTCTGAACAAATACGCTAATTTTAGTGTTATTCCCGAATCACTAATAGCTGAAACAACAGATAAACGCACTTTAGATACAACAAGAGTAAATGGCCAATTACTCGGCATTCCCATTATTCAAGGTAATCATCTACTGCTTTTTTATAACACTCGGTACGTAAAGAAAAAAATAAATGACTGGCAGGATATTATTAAACTAAAACCTATGCTGCCTGAACAGGTGAAACTAATCACCTGGAGTTTTATGGAAATGTATTGGTTTATTCCATTTTTAAGCGCATTTGAAGGCGACCTGATTGTTGATGACAAAGTACTGTTGAATACATCTGCAATGCAATTAGCTCTGCGATATGTATGGGATTTAAATCAGCAAGGTATCGTGGACAGAGAGTGTGATTACAGCTGTTCACATGCCGCATTTCAAAACCAACAGGCTGCATTTATTATAAACGGTGCTTGGGCCCTCAATACTTACAAAGAAGCACTGGGGGAGCAGTTGGCCGTACAACCACTACCAAAACTGAATGGTCACTTCATGCAGCCGTACTACTCAACGTTTGTTTTAGCTTTTCCGAATAATAGTTTACAGGGCCCTAATAAAGACAACTTAATTAAGTTTGCAAAGGCTGTGCAACATGCACCATTTCAGCATTTAATTTGGCAAAAACTTCACGATATCCCAGTGAACACGCAAGTTTTAACGCAGCTTTTAGAGCAAAACGATGATACGTTACTTACCTTGCTTGCTGCTTTGCAACACACCAAACCAATGCCATCATCGGCTGCGATGATAATTGCATGGGAAGTGTTAACAAAAGGCTTTTCTCGTTATGGCAGTGGTGCGCTGACTGCCGAACAAGCAGGTTTATTTATGCAGGGACTCGCAGAGCGCTCAATTGCGAATGAAGAGGTGCAATGAACAGCCCACGGTTTAGCCAAGCATTATTCGCAAGTGTATTATTGCTGGTTATTATTCCGCTTTTGGTGCTGGCAGGCTTGATGATCGGGCGTTTTTATTTAAACTCGATTGAACAAGCTAAAACAAGCTTACAATGGCAGGCAAGAAATAACGCGGCAAGCTTGGAACAACTGATCTTCAAATTAGAAAAAAATAGTCAGTTATTAAGTAGTACAAAAGCGATAGCTGAGCTTCCAGATACCGTGGTGTATTCGCAATTTGCATTGGTTCAATTACAGCAATTTGTAACAGATAACCCACAAATAATTGCATCAATTGTTTTAGATAATCAAGGCTTTATTGTTGAAGGTTACCCAATAACATCGTTAACGCTAAATTACGCACTAACAAAAAGTATTCTCGATAGTGTGCAGATCTCGAACAATCAAAATAGCATTCAAGTAATTAATAAGCCGCAGTTGAATGAATTGCTCTTTCAAACAGAAGCCAAACAAAATGCATTAATAGCAATTACTTCAACGCTGTTACACGAGCAAGACTCGTTAAGTGAACCAATCCGAAAAACGGGGTTATTAGTGTCGTTCATTCCGTTATCTGAAGCATTAAAGTGGCTTGCTGTTCACAATGAGCAGCCTACTTACCAATCAGGTAAACAAGTACAAATTACCGTGCAAGATCATGTTTTATACAGTTTAGGGGTCGTTGAAAGTACGGCGTTACTAACAGGAAGTGCGTCGATTAGTAACGTGCTGTTTAATAATGAACGAACAGCATTACACTTTAGAATTAATGAAGCTGAAACTGCATATACCAATGCGGTAAAGGAAACAGCGATAGCTGGAGGTTTGTTAATTATAGGCCTTTCAGTTGTGTCATTGTTTTTGGTTCATTGGTTAACGCAACGTTTGCATAATCCACTTAATCGTATTACTGCACTGAGTCGGGAGTTTGCATGTGGTAATTACAAAAAAATAACCGATGATTTCCATTATCAAGAGTTTAAAGATATAGCTCAGTCACTTAATAGCATGGCAGAAACAATTGATATTCAGATCACTTCTTTACAGCTAGAGAAGGTTAGGGCGGAGCATTCTGAGCAAGTTAAAAGCCAGTTTTTAGCAAATATGAGCCATGAAATTAGAACACCAATGAATGGGATTGTTGGTTTCTTACAGTTGTTGAAAAAAAGCCAATTAAATCCAGAACAAGCTGATTTTGTGAGACAAATTAATAACTGCAGCGATGTGTTACTCACAGTGATTAATGACATACTCGACTTTTCAAAAATTGAAGCAAATAAAATAGAACTCGATACGCGAGAATGTAATTTAATCGCGCTATGCCAAGATCTCATTGTGTTATTTAAACCCAGCTGCGATGCTAAGGGGATTGCTTGCCAACTTAATATTAATCAACTCAAAGCAGTCAACGTCGAGTGTGATGAAATTCGCGTTAAGCAAGTGCTCATAAACCTGCTGTCAAACGCGATTAAATTCACAAAAGAAGGGGAAATTACTCTATCAATTAATGTCATTGACAAAGATGCTCACACGACAACAGTTGAATTTACAGTGACTGATACAGGTATTGGTATAGCAGAAGATAAATTAACCGCTTTGTTTAACCCCTTTGTACAAGCGCAAAGTAATATCATGCGTGAATATGGCGGCACAGGTTTAGGGCTTGCCATAAGTAAAGGCTTAGTGGATTTAATGGGCGGCGAAATTACGCTTAAAAGTGAGCTTGGTGAAGGCACTACATTTACTATTATGGTGAGTTTTAAAACCCACTCACACGTGCTTAGCAAAGCAAAAACAAGTCAACTCGACACGGCGATAACGGTCGACTTTTCAAGCATAAAAACACCGTTGTTAGTCGCAGAAGATAACCCAATTAACCAAATTGTTATTACGAAATACTTATCGCAATTAGGTTTGAGCTATGAACTTGCTGAAAATGGCCAAATAGCCTGTGATAAGGCATCAATGAATAACTACGCGTTAATTTTAATGGATATTCAAATGCCTGTGATGGATGGTTTAACGGCCAGTAAAACACTGCTGAAGCAAGAAGGGTTTAATACACCCATTATCGCAGTGAGTGCGAATGCAATGAGAGAAGATATCGAAAAAAGTATGGAAATAGGTATACACGATCACATTGCGAAGCCAATCGATTTCACAGAGCTTGAACGGGCGCTTGCAAAGTGGCTATTTCAGTCAATTTAATGACTGAAATAGCCAAAACAATTAAAATTGACTGTAGTCTTTTTTCTGAATTAGCTCAATTGCATAACCATCAGGGTCTTTAACAAAAGCGATTTCAGTGGTGCCGCCCTTTACTGGGCCTGGCTCACGGCTCACATTACCGCCTGCGGCTTTAATATCTTCGCAGGCTTTATAAATGTCATCAAACTCAATTGCAATGTGGCCATACGCATTGCCTAAGTCGTAGCTGTCAGTATCCCAGTTATAGGTGAGCTCGAGTACGGTAGCGTCTTTTTCTTCACCGTAACCAACAAAAGCAAGTGTGTAACGGTATTCTTCATTATCTGCACGACGCAGTTCTTTCATGCCTAATACTTGCGTGTAAAATTCGATAGATTTGTCTAAATCAGCAACGCGAAGCATTGTGTGTAATAAACGCATTTAAATCCTCTTTAAAATTCACAAATTTTTGATAACGCAGCTACTGCTGCGCTGTTAAAATATCAATAATTCGATTATAAATTATTTCTGCTAGCATCACAGTATCATCGCCATTAGTATTTATAAACTGCACAACGACTGTATCGATATCTTTATAATAACGAGCAATGCTTGAATACCCTAATACCCAACCTGTGTGTTCATACTTATAAAGTGATGCATACAAAATTTGCTCTTGTTGGTTGAAAAAAGTGCCTTTGTTTAAAGCAAGAATAAAGTCGCCTACATCTTGTGCTGTCGCCACATAGCCTTGATCGAGTGCTTTAAAATCATTCTCATAACCCACGTAATAACCACTCATCAAATCTACTAAATTGATTTCATGTACTGATGAAAACGTATGCGTTAGGCCCAATGGCGTTAAAATTTCATCTTTAATAAATTGGTTATGATCATAACCTAGCACAGTAGACATTATTTTTCGCAGTAGCAGGTAATTTGTGTTGGAATAACCATAATCTGTATCTGGATCAAAGTCAGCAGGGGTGTCTAGCACCAAAGCTAGCGGATCGGGGTAGGCGATTGACCAATCAAAGTTATTAGTATCTGTGTAATTGGGAATGCCACTTCTGTGCTGTACCATCATTCGTAAGGTGATTTTATCTGCGTTTTGAATGCGTCCAACTAACGATGGAAGATAATCAGCCAGTGTTTTATCGATATCAATCAGCCCTGCAGACACAAGCTTTGTTAAAGCTGATGCGTCATACAGCTTACGGATACTCCCAATTTTAAACAACGCAGTCGCATAAGCGGGGATTTTTTGCTCTCGATTATGCCAACCTTGTGCAAAATATTCAGGTTGGTTTCCTTGTTTATGAATATACACAATAATGCCATCAACTCCTTGTTCAATAGCCTCTTGTGTTTGTGCTTGAATGTTGGCGGGAAGTGGCTGAAAGTAATATATGGCAAACTGCCAGGGGGCAAAAATGTATATGCTAGTGAGAGTAACAATAAGAGCTGCAATGCGCATAAGTCTGAGCGCTTTTTTGTTCTTCAATTGTATCATTGCATTCTCGCTTCGTTTATTTTGTAGTGTGTGGGGCTGTTTTTAATCTACTATTGAGCAATACCGTGTGGCATTGCTGAATAGTGATAAGGTACTTGACGGTATTAATAGCCTTTTTTACTTTTTCACCTTACCTTTAAGAACATAGATCTCGCCATCAAAACTCCCTTGAATCGTCAGTCCTTGTCCTGCTAATTCTTTTAGATATTCTATATGCTCATCAGTGATATGCTGGCCTGGCACTAAAAGTGGAATACCAGGCGGGTAAGGAGTCACTAATCCGGCACAAATGCGGTTGTTACTCTTACTAATAGGCACAGACTCGCGTTCGCCGTAAAACGCATCGCTTGGAATACATGCTAAGTCTATGGCTGGTAAGTTCTCTGGTAAGCGTGTACGTCTCATCGATGTAGCCAGTTTTACTTTTCCGCTGTCTAGTTTCTTTAATGCATTGTAAAGACGAATGATCTTAGAACGCGTTCCGCCAAGTGTCAGTAAAACCAATATTGTACTGTGCGTGTATTTTTCTATTTCTAGGCCAATTTCATCCAATAGGAATTTATGAATATCCTTTAATGAATAAGGCAATTCGCTAATATCAATAAGAATTTTTAGTGGATCGTGACCCATGTTATCGCCACTAAAATGCGGGAAAATTTCCATAAAATCTTCTTTTCCAAGCACTTTTATATACTTGAGTGACGCCATCTGTTGCTTGAACTCTGCGACATGATTCAACAAGGCATTCAGTAGCTTATAGCCTTCCATCTCTAGTTGTTTTTGGCACACATCAAGCGAGGCAATAAGTTGATACTTAGGTGATGTACTGGCGTAAATACTGTAGATCTCGCGGAAGAAATCGGCGTCGAAATCAGGATCGTTTACGTGAATATAAGACGCCTGAGAAAATGCCGACACGACTTTATGTGCAGAGTGGGTTACATAGTCAGCGCCTGCATGAATGGCAGAGTAGTAGCGTAAACTTGGATGAAAAAGCGAGTACGCAAACCACGCTTCGTCGATAAACACTTTAATCCCATGTTGATGGGCAAACTCAACCACTTGTTTCAAGTCACTAAGAAGGCCATCGTAGGTACAACCGGTGAGAACAAGCAGTTTTGCGTCAGTATTCTGTTCAATCGCTTGCTTAATATCTGCTAATGAGGGGGGCGCGAAGATGCCATATTTAGGGTTTAAAATACTCGACAAATAAATGGGTAAACTAGCTGATTGCAAAATGCCATAATGTACTGATTTATGACAATTGCGATCGATGATCACTTTATCGCCTTTACGCAGCAACGTTTGCAAAATAATTTTATTCGAGGTGGATGAACCGTTGGTGACAAAATAAGTATGCTTAACTTCAAATGTCGCAGCAGCTGACTCTTGTGAGCGGCCAATGGTATTGGTGCTGTCTGACAATGAACCAAGCGAATCAACAGAAACCGACAGATCGCCAACAAATACATTACGGCCATAAAACTGATAAAAATCTTTGATGTAGGGAGAATTTCTAAAGCTAGAACCACCACTGTGCCCGGGTGTGTGCCATGAATCATTCGCTTCGCCGACATAACGACGGTAGGCTGTCCAAAATGGGGTTTCTGATCTGTCATCAAAGTCGTTGATCATATAACCTAAGATTGCTTCGGGGTCCGAAATTACTTCATCTTTAAAGAAGAAAGATTCAATTTCTTCTGACTCGTTAACGATCTCTAACCCTTTAGTATCGTCGCCAATAACATACACTGGCAGCTCAAGACGGATCCCTTTTAACTGCTCTATAAAGCGACTATAGGTTCGTTCGCTATTGTTCAGTACATCCCAACTGAGTACCACAGCTTGAATATCACCATCTTCTTCTACACATGTTAATGCCTGCTTGAGCTCATTACACTCAATAATATCGATATCAACATCACTCCGCTCAAAATTAGGGATTGTTCGTGCAAGGTTCGTTGACAGCTCTTGCAAAGTGGCAGGGTCTTGCTCAATTAACAAGATACGAAGTAAAGGTAACATAGCAATTCTCATAAAAATTTTCACAATACTCAACAGCATAACGAAAGGATGGTGGCTTGTGAAATTAATACTTTGATTATTGTGCTATTAGTTTCGAGCCTTTTGAGATGACAGTTTGTGCAATTTCATGTTTTTAATTCGAGTACAAGTTGGAATCACTCACAATCATTCGATACTAGTAATACCTTAGCAAGGAAAGTGTTTTATGTATTAGCAAACAGAATAGTGAGTTTGAACACATATATTTTATTTTCTGGCGAGATTGCTGTAATCATATACAACTAAACGCAGACAACTTATATCGCCGCACTTGAGTTAGGAAGGCAGAAAAATATATTTTCCTTAGAGGGGGCTTAATTATACCTAATTCGAAAATTAAGCTTATTAAGAATAGGGAGCAGAAAATGAAGTGGATGTATTATTTGATTTGTGTACTTTTCGTTGGAAATATTGCATCAAATCGTATTTGAGAAGGGGACGGGGCCAAAAGGTGTGGTTTTTCATCCTGATGATCGTACTTTGTTTTTGTTTACTTATGAAAAAATAAGGTGCTTGTTATTGATATAATCTCTGGCAAAACGTTATTTGAACTGCCCACAGGAAATGGACCCGATGGCATAGGGTATTCACCACAGAGGCTATCCTGAGTGAGCAACACGATAATGCAATTTTTTACATCATTGCCAAGTGTAAACAGAGGGAGCTTACACGCTTCTAAGTTTGACTCGTGGGAGGATGACTGCCTAATTGAAAAATGCTCAGCGATAAAGAACGAGTGACAAAAGCACTCCCACTCGATAAAGATAAAAACAAAAGTAAACAACCAAGAGAGTAAAGAATGGCGTATTTTAAAAATTTCAAAACAGTGGTCATATTTACATTAAGCGCGTTGAGTATAAACGTGGCGTATGCAGAGGAAGTATCAGCTTCAAACAACAGTAAGAAACTGATACCAGAAGCCACTCAATTTGTTACACAGCACAAAGGCACCTTTAATGGCAAAAAACTGAAATACAAAGTTATAGCCGGTGAAACCTATTTATTGAACAAAGACGAAGGACCTACCGCCTCTGTCTTTTCATTTGATTACATTGTCGCAGACGACAAAGAAAACAGACCGGTTACGTTTATATGGAATGGTGGCCCTGGTTCATCTTCTAATTGGTTACACATGGGCGCTTACGGGCCTAAACGCGTTGTTGTGCCAAGCGACGCAGCGCATCCAGGGGCTGCTCCTTATGAATTAAAAGAAGCGCCAGAAACGATTCTCGATGTGACTGATATGGTGTTTGTTGATCCCGTTGGCACAGGATACTCCCGCGCATTAGGTGAAACTGAAAGCAAAGCCTTTTGGGGGTTGAATGAAGACACATCCGCCATTGCTGATTTTATCGCGCAGTGGCTGACGAAAGAAAATCGCTGGAATGCACCAATATTTTTATTAGGAGAAAGCTATGGTACGACTAGAGCGGCAGCTGTTTCTAAAGTGCTCATGGACAAACACCTTATTAATGTAAATGGCATCATTTTTGTGTCCCAAGCTTTGGATTACCAAGGCTCAAGCCCTTATGTAGACGACAACATTATATCTTACATTACTTACATACCAACATTAGCTGCGACAGCTTGGTACCATAAAAAAGTTGATACATCAGGAAGTTTTGAAGCGTTTATTGATGCGAGTCGACAATTTGCCGTTGATGAATTGCTGCCCGCATTATTTAAAGGTAATACCCTTAGCACAGCTGAAAGAGCGCGAATTGTTGAGGGATTACAACGTTATACAGGCCTTAGCAAACAATACATAGAGCGGACTGATTTGCGCATCAACGCGTTTAGATTTGCTAAAGAGTTGTTGCGTGACGAGGGCGTCGCCGTTGGGTTGCTCGATGGACGTTATAAGCTTGATGAAAGAGACGATCTATCCGCTGATCCTTCGCAAGATGCGTCGAAAGCCATAGCACCGGCCTACAAAGCAGCACTCATGAAATATATGCACACGGATTTAAACGTACAGTGGAAAAGAAAATACTTAAATCCATCTGCCCCTGAATTATCTGATAATTGGCGCTGGCGTACGGCTCCTGATGGACAAAGCTGGGAGCCAAAATACGTGAATACTGCGCCAGATTTATCGTATGCCCTTCGCAGTAATCCACAGATGAAAGTTATGGTTGCCTCTGGGTATTACGATATGGTCACACCATTTTTTGATGCTGAATACACCTTAAGCAGACACGGTATAAACGCTGATAAAATAGATTACTACTATTATCACGGTGGTCACATGATGTATGTTCACGAACCAGCAAGAGTGTCGCTTTTAAAAGATACGCGAGACTTTATTAAAAAACAGTTGAGCCAAAACCCTTAATAGGCCTAGCTAATTGTGTCAAAGCCTGTGTTTGGCACAATTAGCGAATGAACTCAGGATGGAAAATAGCAGTGGTGAGTTTGCAATACTGATAGATTCTCACAAATTAGCGATTATACTGACACATTAGCGACATTATCCGCGCATTCAGCGCGACCACTTTTTAAGTTAGCAAAGCAAACTTTATTACTCTGTTTTATCCTTAAACTCACACAAGTCTTCGATAATACAGCTGCCGCATTTTGGTTTACGAGCAGTACACACGTAGCGCCCATGAAGTATTAACCAGTGGTGTACATCGACCTTAAATTCTTTAGGTACGACTTTTTCTAGTTTTTGTTCAACTGCAACGACGTCTTTACCCATGGCAAATTTGGTGCGGTTAGAGACGCGATAAATATGGGTATCCACGGCAATGGTAGGCCAGCCAAAAGCGGTATTTAAAACAACGTTAGCCGTTTTTCTACCCACGCCCGGTAGGGCTTCAAGGGCTTCGCGGTTTTCTGGTACTTCAGCGTTGTGTTTATTGACCAGAATTTCACACATTTTATAGACATTATTGGCTTTAGAATTAAACAAACCAATTGTTTTTATGTAATCACGCAGGCCTTCAAGACCTAAATCAAGAATAGCTTGGGGCGTGTTTGCGACAGGAAAAAGCTTACGGGTCGCTTTATTTACACCAACATCCGTTGCTTGAGCTGATAGGGTAACCGCAACCAACAACTCGAAAGGGCTTGAGTATTCAAGCTCAGTTTCTGGGTGAGGGTTTTCTGCGCGGAGGCGAGACAGGATCTCGTAGCGTTTTTCTTTATTCATGGTGAGTGTTAAGCACGCAGTGACGGTGCGTGCTCTCCTTTAAGTTAAACTCGTTACTCGGGCTCGAGGGCCTTTTTCTACTTCTGGAGTAACAACTTGCTTAGATTTTATTTGTGTATCAATCACATTCTTTGCCGCAATCAATAATCCAAGCCCTAAAAAAGCGCCAGGAGGTAAAATTGCTAATAAGAACTGATTGTCAAAGCTAAATACTTCAATGCGCAGTACTTCTGCCCATGGTCCAAGTAATAAGTCGGCACCATCAAACAGTGTGCCTTGGCCTATTAATTCTCGAATAGCGCCAAGCACAACAAGCACCAACATAAAGCCAAGTCCCATCATTAAGCCATCGAATGCAGAAAGAGGCACGGTATTTTTAGAGGCAAATGCCTCTGCTCGGCCAATAATTGCGCAGTTGGTTACAATCAGTGGAATAAAAATACCTAATGATTGATACAGACCAAATGTGTAGGCGTTCATAAGCAGCTGAACGATGGTAACAAACCCTGCAATGATCATCACGAAAACGGGAATACGTATATCTTTCGGCACCCAGTTACGCACAATAGAGACAGTGATGTTTGAACCAACCAATACCAGTAAGGTTGCTAAACCAAGGCCTAACGCATTTGTAATGGTTGATGTTACGGCCAGCAGAGGACACAAGCCCAGTAATTGCACAAGGGCGGGGTTGTTTGCCCACATACCCTCTTTAAATAAGGTTTTGATTTCGCTCATTACTGTGCTCCTTGGCATGAATTTGGCGCAGCAAATAGGTTATCAAACTCAGCTTTTGCGAACAGCACCGCATTTTTGACTGAGCCAACGACCGCTCGAGGGGTAATTGTTGCCCCAGTAAACTGATCAAACTGACCGCCATCTTTTTTAACGGCCCAACGTGTGTCATCGTCACCTAGCACATTTTGGCCTTTAAAGAGGGTGATCCAATCCGATTTTTTTATTTCGACTTTATCGCCGAGACCGGGCGTTTCTTCGTGCTTTGTGACACGCACGCCAGCAATGTCGCCATTAGCAAATACGGCTGTTAGTAAGTTGATATCGCCGCTGTAGCCACTAGGTGTGACATGGCGCATCACTAAAGCATAGGGTTCGTTATTTTTGTAAGCACGGTAAATAACCTGATCAGGACGAGGTCCTAAACGTTCATCTGTAATGATCACACAATCTTTATATAGTTGATTGTCATAGTGATGGGCATCAAGCACTTGCTGTAATTGCTCTGCAAGTTGCTTTTTTTCTTGCTCGCTTATACGCTCAGCCGTCAGGCTATGTGTCAGTGCAACAGCCCCCGTGGTAAGCAGTGCAAAAACAGTAAGAATGCCACCATTTTTAGTCATTGAGGAAAGGATCATTATTTCACTCCATGGCCGTAAGTACGTGGTTGTGTATAGTAATCAATTAACGGCACAGCCATATTTAATAACAAAACACTAAATGCCACCGCATCTGGATAACCACCAAAGGTACGAATTAAGTAAATAAGTAAACCAATTAAGGCTCCGTAAATTAAGCGGCCCTTATTGGTGGTTGATGCCGAAACAGGATCAGTCGCGATAAAAAATGCACCTAACATGGTTGCACCACTGAATAGATGAAATACCACGCCTGGCTCTGTGCCTGGCGCTGCAATATAACCAATACCACTGCACAGTATGAGAGATGCTAAAAAGCCGACTGGAATATGCCAGTTTATTATCTTTGCTTTTAATAAGTATAAACCACCTAATAAGAAGCCAAAGTTTACCCAGCCCCAGCCAAGTCCAAACCAATCATTAAACAGTGGTTTGCTCATACTTTCTGACACTGTTAGGTGGTGAGCCACATCGGTTTTAACCGTATCTAAAGGGGTTGCCATTGTTGTGCCATCAATTGCAACACGCAGCTGATCAACGCTAAATCCAGCAGAGGTAAAGCCGTTAAAAATAACGGATAGTTGTTGTGTAAAGCTAATTGGATTTGCGAGCAGTTCGTTTACTGGCAGCCAGCTTGTCATTTGCACAGGGAATGACACAAGCAATAATACATATGCCGCCATTGCAGGGTTAAACAAGTTAAAACCAAGCCCGCCATAAAGTTGTTTAACAATGACAATAGCAAATAGGCAACCAATTACGATAATCCACCATGGGGCAAGAGGTGGGATACTAAGCGCCAATAGCACAGCTGTAAGCCAAGCACTACCATCACTTAATGTTGGCCATACTTTGCGTTTACGAAGTAACAGAACAGCCGCTTCACAGGCACTGACAGTCAGTAATGCGAGCACAAGCTGAATTAATACCGCAGTGCCAAAAAAGTAAACTTGGGCTATTAAACCTGGAATACACGCAGCAATCACGGTGATCATTAAACGGCTTAATGATTTGGTACTATGATTATGCGGCGAACTGGCCATGGTTAGTTTCATGACTTATCGGTTCCTTCTTGTTGTAACTTTTTAGCTTTAGCGCGAGCAATTGCACGTGCAATCGCCGCTTTCTTTTTGTCTTCGCTTGATTCAGGCGTGTTATCTATTTGCTGTGCTTCAGATTCATCTGTACTTGAATCATCAGAGTGAGCGTCAGTACCGTGGGTGTCTGCGCTTTCGCTTTCGTTTTTTGCTTGTTGCTCAGCGTGCTCTTTCGCTGCTTTTTTCGCTTTTGCACGGGCAACTGCCGCTGCTACGGCCGCTTTTTTATCGTCAACGGCTGCAGGTTCTGCATCGGTTGCGCTCTCAGTTTCGGCTTGCTCTTTCGCTGATTTTTTTGCTTTTTCACGGGCAATCGCCGCGGCTACGGCCGCTTTTTTATCGTCAACGGCTGCAGGCTCTGCATCGGTTGCGTTCTCAGCTTCTGTGGCTTGCGCTGCTTTTTTCGCTTTAGCACGGGCAATCGCCGCTGCAACAGCCGCTTTTTTATCGTCAACGGCTGCAGACTCTGCATCGGTTGCGTTATCAGCTTCAGTGGCTTGCGCTGCTTTTTTCGCTTTAGCACGGGCAATCGCCGCCGCTACGGCCGCTTTTTTATCGTCAACGGCTGCAGGCTCTGCATCGGTTGCGTTATCAGCTTCAGTGGCTTGCGCTGCTTTTTTCGCTTTAGCACGGGCAATCGCCGCAGCTACGGCCGCTTTTTTATCGTCAACGGCTGCAGGCTCTGCATCGGTTGCGTTATCAGCTTCAGTGGCTTGTGCTGCTTTTTTCGCTTTAGCACGGGCAATAGCCGCTGCAACAGCTGACTTCTTATCGTCTTTATCGACGGTTTCTTCACTTTGCTCTAGCGCTTTTTGCTCTTTGTACTTACGCGCTTGCTCTTTACGTGCAGCACGCTCTTTAGCTACTTCAGAATTATCAGGTTCCAGTTCTGCGCCTTGTTTTTTCGCTTTGGCACGGGCAATAGCGGCTGCAACAGCTGATTTACTGTCTTTATCGTCAGATTTTGGTTTAACACGGGCGAGGGCATCAGCCACTTTTTGTTTTTCATCGCTCGACTTCGTCGCGGGCTTGCGTTTATGACGGTTTTGTCGCTCTTCTTGCTCGCGCTCTAAACGCTCTTTGCGTGCTTCAAAGCGCTCTCTGGCGCGCTCAGCTTTTATTTGTTCTGCTTGTTGCTCTTTGATTTCGGCTTTAGCAACTCGGTAGTATTGCACAAGTGGAATTTCACTCGGGCAGACATAGGCGCAGGCTCCACATTCGATGCAATCGAATAGGTTATGCTCATTTAACTTGTCGTATTCTTTTGACTTAGCAAACCACTGCAGCTGTTGGGGTAATAGCGAAGCAGGGCAGGCATCAGCACAGGCACTACAACGAATACAGGCTTTTTCGTCTCCTGGTTCAGCCAGCTCTTGATGATCAGGGGCTAAAATACAGTTTGTGGTTTTTACAATGCCGATTCTTACCGTTGGTAAGGTAAAGCCCATCATAGGGCCGCCCATGACAACTCGTTGTTGTGGCACCGGTGAAAAGCCTTGGCAATCTAGTAAGTGTTTTATTTCAGTGCCAAGTAACGCCCATACATTTCCTTGTTTATGGATTGTATTGCCAGTCACTGTGACCACGCGTTCAATTAATGGCTTGCCTTCATAAACCGCTTGGTTAATTGCAAACAGGGTGCCTACATTGTGCACTAACATACCAATGTCAGCAGGAATATTGCCGCTAGGTACTTCTTTGCCTGTTAGCAATTTTATCAATTGTTTTTCACCGCCAGAAGGATAAACAGTAGGGACAGTTTGAACAATGATAGACTCATTATGTTTTGCTGCTTGTTGCATTGCTGCAATAGCTTCTGGCTTATTATCTTCAATACCTATGATTGTCAGTGTTGGGTTGAGCAAGTGCTGCATTAACTCAATACCGGCGATAATTCCGTGTGCATGTTCACGCATTAACATGTCGTCTGCAGTGATGTATGGCTCACACTCAACGGCATTTACAATTAAAAATTCAATGCTTTTTCGCGTATCTGCTTTTACATAAGTGGGAAAACCAGCTCCCCCCATCCCTGCAATACCTGATTGATGAATAATATCGACTAGCTCATCATGTGAGAGTGCTTTAGGGTCATCAACAGGGTTTAGTTCACACCATGTATCTTTGCCATCTGGTTCAATAATGACGCTGAGCTCAGGCAACGCTGATGGGTGTGCAGATGGCATCGGGCAGATATCTGTGATCACACCAGAAGTAGGCGCATGTACAGGCACTGACCAGTTACCGCTAGGTTTCGTTAACGCTTGACCTTTAAGAACTGATTGGCCTTTTACTACGATTAATTTGCCGTTGGCACCAATATGTTGTTTTAGTGACACAACTAATTTATCTGGCAGCTCTAGTCGCTCAATTGCACGTGATGTTGATTGTTGCTTTTGTCCAGGTGGATGAATCCCCCCAGCGAATGGCCAGACTTTACCTTGTTTGATTTGTTCTATTAACGTTTCCATCTGCGCTCCTAATCTACCTGAGTCACAGGGATTGCATTTAATTGCCATTTCCAAGTTTGTTTGGTTTCTTTTACAGGCAGCATATCAATACAGTCAACTGGGCAAGGTTCAACACATAAATCACAGCCAGTGCATTCGTCAATGAGTACGGTATGCATTTGACGGGTCGCACCAACAATGGCATCAACAGGGCAGGCTTGGATACATTTAGTACAGCCAATACATTCGTCTTCTCGAATGTATGCAACGGTTTTTACTGGCTCTGCTTGTTCGCCGCCAGCAAGAGGTTTTGCTTCAACCCCCATTAAATCTGCCAGTTTTTTTACCGTGGCTTCGCCGCCCGGCGGGCATTTATTTATTTCGTCACCATTCGCTATCGCCTCTGCGTAAGGGCGACAACCAGGGTAGCCACATTGTCCACATTGAGTTTGTGGCAATATGGTGTCAATTTGATCAACGATAGGGTTGCTTTCTACCCGAAAACGTACGGCAGCAAATCCTAAAATCAAACCAAATATTAGCGCTAATGAACCTAGCGCAATTAAGGCATAAAACAAGGTCATATTAAAACTTCACTAATCCTGTAAAACCCATAAAGGCCATCGACATCAGACCTGCGGTGATCATCGCAATCGATGCACCTTTAAATGGTGAAGGAACGTCTGCAACAGCTAAACGTTCGCGTAATGCGGCAAAAAGAATTAACACCATTGAAAAACCAACTGCTGCGCCAAAACCATACACGGCTGATTGTAAGAATGAATGGTCTTCTTTGATATTAAGAAGGGCAACACCTAACACTGCACAGTTTGTTGTGATCAGGGGCAAGAATATACCGAGCAAACGATACAAAGTTGGACTGGTTTTTCTAACAACCATCTCAGTAAATTGCACAACGACAGCAATCACCAAAATAAAGCTCATGGTGCGTAAAAATGCGATATCGAGTGGAATCAAAATATAGTGATTCACCAGATAGCTGGTAACAGAGGCGAGTGTTAGCACAAAGGTTGTCGCTAAAGACATACCAATAGCAGTGTCGAGTTTACCTGATACACCCATAAACGGGCATAAACCTAAAAACTGAACTAAAACGAAGTTGTTGACTAGTACGGTACCAATCAGTAACAAGACATACTCTGTCATGCGTGCCTCACGAGAATAAAAACAACGTCATTATCCTTTTTTCTGGAGGCTGACACAACACATGCGAGGCGATTAGCTTAAATTAACAAAGCTGTTTGTATTTGAAGTGTTAAAGTTACGTTAAAGACCTGATAAACAGTCGGTTTATTAGGTCTTATTGGCGTAGATCTTAGATGTCTTTTGGTTTTTCTATGTAATAACCCTGCACGCCATCTAAGCAAAGGGTTTCGATAATGTGTTTCTCTTCCTGGCTCTCTACACCTTCGGCAAAAACATTAACCCCAATCCGGTGAGCAAGATCTACCATTAAGCGCATAAAATATTGATTGTTTTTATCATCTTCAAGACCGCGGGTATAGCTTGCATCCATTTTAATAAAGTCAGGCTTCAAGTCTCTGAAGAATTTAAATGAAGTTAAGCCTACACCAAAGCGTTCAACAGTCACACGCGCACCGACACGATGAACCATATCAATAAAACGCTTACTTGCTTTTATATTTTGCTGAAGACCAAATTCGCTGACTTCAAAAATTAATTTAGTGGCAATATTGTTATCTTTTAACAAACGGCGTTCTAACCAAATAAGAAACTGATCATTATGCGCACTGGATGCTGTGACATTTATACCAAAAAACTTTTGTGAGAAGTTGCGTGTCTTCACTTTTTCAAGGGTGGTGTCGATTATTAATCGATCAATTTCCATTGCCATACCGAGTTTTTCGGCCATCGCTAAAAAAGACGCCGTAGGAAGCATTTGATTTTCGGCTGTTTTAAAGCGCACTTGAATTTCGGCATAGGCTTTGATGCTTTTACCAATTGGCATGATATTTTGCATAACTAAGTGAACACGCTTTGACTCGATCACTTCGTTTATCACTTTGCGCCAGTTTTGATTACCAAAGCCAGCACTCACATTGTTTACTAAATCTGTTTCGCGTTGAACATGCCATGCATTTGCTTGCTTAGATTGTGCCATGCTCATAGCGTTATCAACAATCGACAGTAGTTCGCCTAAAGGTTTGCCTTTTTCGTACCCAACTATGCCTGTATTTGCTACTGAACTTAATTCTTGGTTTTGCTGATACTGCGTAAAACGCGATTGTAAGTTATCACCGAATCGTTCAGCTTCTTTTAGGGGAGTATTAGGTAAAATAACAGCAAAGTCTGAACTGTTTACCCGAAATACTTGGCTATTGGTGTAAGTACCACTGATATGTTTAATAATATCGGCAACACCTTTTACGTATTCATCGCCTTTTTGATAACCGCGAGTTTGGTTTATTGCTTGTAGCTCACTACAACGCACCATAGCTAAAGAGCCAAAGGTGCTTTTATCGGCATTTTCGATGTTTTTCTCGTAGTATTCGACGAACATATTACGATTACCAAGATTTGTAATGACATCTTTATACGCTTCTTGCTTAATGCTCATTGCATTGTTTTCAATATCATCATGCTTGGTTTGTAAAAAGTGCGAAAGACGATTGAAAGTAGGTATTAAATCTTTACTAAGCTTTTTCAAGCGTGTTGTGTCCATTGCTTGTTCAAGATCGCCATTAACCTGATTTTGATTGATATAGATATCGATGATATCTGCAATGGTGGTGCTCACTTTTCGGTTTAAGCGTCTAAACATGCTTTGCATATATATAATAGGCAACAAAGCAATTAAGCCTGAGACTAAAATGACAATAAACATGGACTGTTGTAGCAGGTTTGCCAGATTGTTTGCGTTGATTGTGAATTCAACTTTTATGTCAGAAGCTTGGTTAACAGCAAATTGTGGGCGAATCGAATTAAAGCTCGTATTTACAATATCTGCAAAGAGGGGCAGGGGCTGTGGCGATTCAACCATGGTAACGAGGTTACCTGCTTGATCTCGTATTATAAATTTAGAGAAAGTAGTGCCGTCGGCAAGCGCTTTTTGTATTTTTTCAGGCGCAAGCTCGTCCATCGTTAAACTATTTATGTAAGTATTCACTACGAATTGCGCTTTTTTCTGAGCATCGCTAACTGCGTTGTCAAACCCCAGTGCAATAAAATACCCACCGAGCAATGCAAATAGTAGCCAAGAAATAAGTTGAACAAATATTAGTTTTTTAAAGCCTGCCATGTTTTTTATCTTATAAAAGCCTAAAAGGAAGAATCAATTCCCTGATTGATTGCTTTAAGTACAGTGAATTCTATTTAAATAGCAAAAAAGAAATAACTCAGGATAGATTAGAATATATAAGGCAGAAAGTCTAATAGATTCGCAGAATGTGAAAGATGATAAAAGTCTAATATATTCTGGAAGTTGGCTCCCCCTCCCCGACTCGAACGGGGGACCTGCGGATTAACAGTCCGTCGCTCTAACCAACTGAGCTAAGGGGGAACAATAGAGTAGTGTGCTTTATGATTTGGCTCCCCCTCCCCGACTCGAACGGGGGACCTGCGGATTAACAGTCCGTCGCTCTAACCAACTGAGCTAAGGGGGAACAATCATAATCATAAACTTGGCTCCCCCTCCCCGACTCGAACGGGGGACCTGCGGATTAACAGTCCGTCGCTCTAACCAACTGAGCTAAGGGGGAAACGTTTATGGTCGAAAAACTTGGCTCCCCCTCCCCGACTCGAACGGGGGACCTGCGGATTAACAGTCCGTCGCTCTAACCAACTGAGCTAAGGGGGAAGCGTCATGCCTTTCAACGGGGCGAAATATTAATGACAGCATTGCAAAGTGTCAACATAAAAACTTCATAAATTCAAAAAAGAAGTGTATTCGATGTTTTTATGTTCGATCTGAACAAAATGTAGCTGAAAAACACAGATGTTTTCGCGGTTAAAGTAAAATTTCATGTTGGATCATGTGATTTTTTGCATGCTTTTTGACCACGAGCAATATTATAAATTAGTCAAAAGTATTCGTTGTATAGAATTTTGGCTTATAAGAGAGGAAATTGTCATTTATCTCAGATTTTATTCTCGCTATAAAAATTTAATCTAATCATTTTTATTTGCGCATTAAATTCTTCCATTTTAGAGGTCTCAAATCGGTCTGTCGGTTGAGAAAAAACGTTAAATACGGCATTAATTGATCCTGAATTGTGAATGTAAAGACAGATAGAAGAGTGGTTTAAGTGTTTTTTATCAGTGTGTTAGGCTGTTTTTTAGCCTCTTTATTTTGAATTGTCATATTTATTTGCAGGGTGAGTGTGAACAATAATTAGGCATTCTTTAAAAGAATCTAACAAAAGGGTTAAAACAAGACACTTGCGTGATTTTCATAGGTTGCGATAAATACTGAGCTCAAAAGCCTTTATAATTGCGGCTTTCAGAGAGTTATCCACGGTTTCTGTGGATAACTCTGTTTATTAAACTTTAAGAACAGCTATGGCGCTAGAATTTTAGGGCGCTGCAGCAATTTCAAGCATTTAATCATATTTTTTTTACTTATTTAAAATCAAACGGTTAAGTTTTGTATCTGAAGCGACGCTGAATTGATAAGTAATGTTATTCGTGACGATAAAATGACGCGGTTTGTTGTGTAAAAAAGCAGCGGTTACTGCCATTTTATTGTAACAATGCTATTAATGATGTTCTTATTTTGTTTTTTAACGATGTTCGTGGTTGTTTTTATGTTAAAGCCTCAAAAGTGACAGTTTTCTTTGTTTAAAATTAACCGTGGCTTGCAAGGCGAGGATGCTTTAAACTTATCAGCTCAGTAAAAGAGGCAAAGTATTCCCATGACCGTGACGTCGCAGAGCAAATCTAAACCTGATCTTTTAAACTCTCCAATCCTGCCAACGTTGAAAAAAATGACTATCCCTATGATCTTCGGGATGATCACCTTAATGATGTTTAACCTAGTTGATACTTTCTTTATTAGTCTACTTGGTACAGAACCCCTTGCAGCAGTGAGCTTTACTTTTCCTGTAACCTTTACGGTTATTAGTCTTGCCATTGGCCTCGGTATTGGCACTTCAGCGGTAATTGCGAAAGCATTAGGGAGTGACAAATTAGATGAAGCTCGGTTTGATGCCAGTATTGCTTTACTCATTTCTGTGGTTTTGGTGTTTTGCTTGTCTGTTATTGGGTATGTATTTATTAACCCTATTTTTGAATTGTTGGGAGCTGGGCAGCAAGTACTTCCGCTAATACACGACTATATGAGTGTGTGGTTTTTAGGCAGTGTATTTTTGATTACCCCGATGGTTGGTAATTCTGTTTTGCGCGCAAGTGGCGATACAAAAACGCCGAGTTTAGTAATGGGGGGCGCGGGTCTCATTAATGCCGTGTTAGATCCGATTTTAATTTTTGGTTTGGGCCCAATACCGGCATTGGGTATTCAAGGCGCTGCCATTGCCAGTGTAATTGCATGGTCTTTCGCGGTGGTGATTATTCTTTATATACTGGCAATTAAAAATGGTTTGTTGAGCTTGTACGCTGGCCAACAAACGATTATTGGGGCAATAAGAAAAATTTTAAAAATAGGTTTACCTGCAGCAGGGGCGAACATGTTGACACCCATTGCAATGGCTGTGATGACGGCGTTAGTGGCTAAGCATGGCCCTGAAGCCGTCGCTGCATTTGGTGTGGGTAGCCGAATTGAGTCAATAGCCAGTTTAGTGGTTTTAGCATTGTCGATGACACTGCCACCGTTTGTCAGTCAAAACTTTGGAGCCGGAAAGTTAGGCCGTGTAAAAGAAGCGTATATTACTACGTTGAAGTTTGTGATGATTTGGCAATTCGGCATTTATTTACTGTTGCTTTTGACCTCTAGTTTTATTGCGCATGTCTTTGGTAAAGAGCAGGCGGTTATTGATGTCATTAAACTTTTCATTTATATCTTGCCATTAAGTTACGGTTTGCAAGGTGTGATAATTCTCTCTAACTCTTCATTTAATGCTTTACATAAGCCAATGAATGCGCTGATTTTAAGTATCATTCGTTTATTTGTCTTTTATGTGCCAATTGCCTATGTCGGGAGTGAAATTGCAGGGTTAACAGGCTTGTTTATAGGCGCAGCTGTGGGTAATTTGTTTACGGCTTTTGTGGCTTATAAGTGGTTTATAAAAGAAGTAAATGCATTAAGCACAACGGCGATGAAGGAGTGTCATTTATGAGTGATCATTTTCAACTGGTTTCAAAATTTAAACCAAGTGGTGACCAACCCACGGCCATTGCTCAATTATCTGAGGGCCTTGAAGCAGGGCTTGCTCATCAAACATTGTTAGGTGCTACAGGGACGGGTAAAACCTTTACCATGGCAAATATAATCCATGATCTAAATCGGCCAACGATTATCATGGCGCATAATAAGACGCTTGCAGCGCAGTTATATGGAGAGATGAAAGAGTTTTTCCCTCATAATGCGGTTGAATATTTCGTGTCATATTATGATTACTATCAGCCTGAAGCGTATGTTGTTGCCAGTGACACATTTATAGAAAAAGATGCCTCTATTAACGAGCATATTGAGCAAATGCGCTTAAGTGCAACCAAAGCGTTACTTGAACGCCGTGACACAATTATTGTTGCATCTGTTTCGGCTATTTACGGTTTGGGCGATCCTGACTCGTACATGAAGATGATGTTGTTACTCAAAGTAGGCGAAACTGTCGACCAGCGTGATATGCTTCGTCGCTTAGCCGAGTTGCAATATACGCGTAATGACATTGAATTTAGTCGTGGTACGTACCGTGTGCGCGGTGAAGTGGTTGATATTTTCCCTGCTGAGTCAGATACATACGCGGTGCGTGTGGAAATGTTTGATGATGAAATTGAGCGTTTAAGTATCTTTGATCCATTAACAGGGGCTGTTGAAAAGCACATTGTGCGCGCGACTATTTACCCAAAAACACACTATGTGACACCCCGTGAGAAAATTCTTGATGCGATTGAAAATATTAAGGTCGAGTTAAAAGATCGCAGAGCCCAGTTGCTTAGCGCAAATAAACTTGTCGAAGAGCAACGTATTGCACAGCGAACACAATACGATATAGAAATGATGACCGAGCTTGGTTATTGCTCTGGAATTGAGAACTACAGCCGTTATTTATCGGGGCGTACTCCGGGCGATCCGCCGCCTACATTGCTTGACTATTTACCTGATGATGCCTTGATGATCATCGATGAGTCGCATGTGACCGTATCGCAAATTGGTGCAATGTACAAAGGTGACCGTAGTCGAAAAGAGAACTTAGTTGAATATGGATTTCGTCTTCCTTCGGCATTGGATAATCGGCCACTTCGATTTGAAGAGTTCGAAGCAATTGCACCGCAAACGATTTATGTATCGGCAACGCCAGGCGAATTTGAGCTAACGCGCTCAGCAGGTGAAGTGGCTGAACAAGTTATTCGTCCTACAGGCTTAGTAGACCCTGAAATTGAAGTGCGCCCTGTGGGTACTCAGGTTGATGACTTATTGTCTGAGATTTACAAACGAGTTGAGGTAAATGAGCGTGTCTTAGTGACAACCTTAACAAAACGTATGGCAGAAGACTTAACGGATTACTTAAATGATCATGATGTAAAAGTTCGTTATTTGCATTCTGACATCGATACTGTTGAGCGAGTTGAGATTATTCGTGATTTGCGCGCTGGTGTTTTCGATGTGTTAGTGGGTATTAACTTATTACGAGAAGGCCTTGATATGCCAGAGGTTTCACTCGTAGCGATACTCGATGCTGATAAAGAAGGCTTTTTACGTTCGACGCGTTCTTTATTACAAACAATAGGGCGCGCTGCTCGTCATTTAAATGGTAAAGCAATTCTGTACGGTGATCGTATAACGAATTCAATGCGTCAGGCTATTGATGAAACTGATCGTCGTCGTGAAAAACAGCAAGCTCATAACGCAGAACATGGCATTGTACCGCAAGCGTTAGTGAAAAGTATCACGGATATTATGGATGTTGGTGAAGAGGCTGGCCCTAAAGATAACCTTCGATTGGTCCGTAAAGAATCTAAAAAAGTGCTAAGCGCTAAAGAGATTGCCAGTCAAATTAAAGCACTGGAGACTAAAATGCACGCGTACGCAAGTGATCTGGAGTTTGAGAAAGCAGCCTCAGTGCGTGACGAAATACATGAATTACAACAACAGCTAATAAATTAAGTACTATGACAAACGATTTTTCAGCCATTTTAACTGCGTTAGCAGATGCGCCACTTTCGGCTAACGAACTTTGCCGTATTTTTCATGGCCGCGGCCACAGTGTGGCTGAATTAAGCCATATTAATGTTGATTTTTACCCTCCGGCATTATTTTTAGTGTCGTATGAGAGCATCCCTGACGATCAACTAGGTCAACTCACTGAAGTACTTTGGCAATGGGCGCAAAATAATGCCCCAGAATTAATTACTGCGTTGGTGTATCAACAGCGTAGCGGTATAAATACGATTAATAGCGTGGTACACGGCGAACTTCCTGACGAGCATGTTGTTCAAGAAAATGACATAAAATTTAGAGTCGATTTATTGAGCAGGCAAAATACCGGTATTTTTCCTGATATGCGTCGTGGCCGTGAGTTTGTACAGGCTCATAGTCAGGGGGCTAAAGTACTGAATTTATTTTCATATACTTGCGGATTCTCCGTTGCGGCAATGCAAGGGGGGGCTGAGCAAGTCATTAATATGGATATGAATAAAGGCGTGCTCAGAACAGGTAAACAAAATCACCAACTTAATGGGTTTACACGGGGTGTTAGTTACTTGCCTCATGATATTTTAAAATCATTTGGTAAGCTTAAAAAGTCAGCACCTTATGAGTTGATTATTGTCGATCCGCCCAGCTTTCAAAAAGGCAGCTTTATTCTGACGAAAGATTATCAAAAAATATTGCGCCGTTTGCCTGAGCTGCTCAACGAAAACACCCTTTTATTGTTGTGTGCCAATAGCCCTGAAATGTCTGAACAAGCATTTAAAGCACTGATTGCAGAGCACACAGAAGGTGCAATTACATTCGTTGAACGTTTAGCGCCTACCGCTGGTTTTATTGAAGTAGACAGCGATAGAAGCTTAAAAGCGCTTGTTTATAAAACCACACAGTAATGGCGTTAAGTAAGCGTTTATCAGCGATCGCGCAAATGGTCCCAAATGAGTATGATGAGATTTGGGACTGCTGCTGCGATCATGGCTTTTTAGGCATGCAGTTACTCAAAGATAATAGAGCCGATCAAATCCACTTTGTAGATATCGTGCCTGAGTTGATGCAGTCACTCCAACAGACACTGGCGCGTTTTTCAACTGAAGAACAACGCGGACATTGGCAGGTACATTGCCAAGATGTGGCCACTATTTCTTTAACACCCCAAAAACGTCATCTCGTGATTATTGCAGGAGTTGGGGGAGATTTAATGTGTCAGTTTATTTCGCAGATTCAGGCTCACAATCATCTTGCTCACATCGATTTTATAGTTTGTCCTGTGCACCATAGCTATAAAGTACGTAGCCACCTACAGTCATTAGATTTTGGTTTAGTCGCCGAGCACCTTATTTCTGAAAATAGACGCTTTTATGAGTTAATGTTCGTGAGCGCATCGGCTAAAACGCCAATAACGCGAGTAGGACAGGGGATGTGGCAATTAACGAATAAGGAGCACCAAGCTTACTTAGGGCAACTATGTGCACATTACCAACGCATGCTAAACCAAGATGCTGATTATTATCAGCAAGTGCTTGATGAGTATACTCGCTTAATGCGAACCTAATTGTTTTAAAGCTTGTTAATCTCTTGTTTTACGCTGTAACTTGAGTCTGTGACTATGGCTTCGAGGGTCTGTACGCGTTGTTTTAACTCAAGAAGCTCAGCGGTAACCGCTGCAACTTGTTCATTCGCTTCTTTATTGTCTTTTAGGGTGCGCGATTTAAATTCTAAATGTTTTTTATACATATCGAAGATAACGCCTGAACCAACCGAGGTCAGTACAATTAATACCACCATCGTAGTGCCTGACATCATAATTCTCCTTTTATCAGTATCTTTATCCAATAGAGTATAGACTGGATTTTAAAAAGCAAAGGGGATTCTGTTACAAGGTATGTCGTTTAAAAAGCGATTTTATACGAATAAACCCAGTCACAAGCATGGTGCCAGCAATAACACACAGAGCGCCAAGTAACGTATTTGGCCCTATTTCTTCGTCGAGTATCAGGTTGCCCCATATAATGCCAAACAAAGGAATTAAGAAGGTAACGGTGAGCGCAGAGGTTGGACCAATCTCGTCAATTAGACGAAAAAAGAGAATATACGCCACTGCAGTACACACAATACCCAGAGCAATAACACCCGCCATTACGGTTTGACTTGGCATTTCTCTTATTGGCATCACAAAAATCAATGGTAATACGAGCATACTTGCGGCCCACATACTGCCATGCGCATTATCGAAAGCTGACAGTTTGGGGGCGTGTTTGGTGTAATGCGAGGCAATAGCATAACTAAGTGAGGCACACAGGGATGCAATAATTGCTGTTACTGTGGCGGTATTGATAGTTAGGCTGTTTTGTCCAACTAGGATAGCAACCCCAATGAGACCGACTAAGAGTCCCAGTATCATACTTTTACTCGGTGTCGATTTACTCCAAATTATGCCAAAAATGGCTCCCCAAATGGGGGTTGTTGAATTTAAAATCGCTAATGTCGAGGCATTAATAGTTTGTGCGGCAAACGCAAATAATAAAAATGGAATCGCAGAATTGAGTGCACCAATAATAAAAAAGTGCTTTTTGTAGGTAAGAAAAGCAAGCTTTTTATTAAAATACACGGCAAAGACACAGAGTGTTAAGGCAGCAAACCCTACGCGTAGTTCAATTAAAACGGCAGGCCCTAAACTTGAGGCCGCCATACGCATAAACAAGAATGATGCGCCCCAAATAGCGGCAAGAAAAAATAAGCGCAGTAAGCTGTGTATTGGCATAATGATGAATCATTCAAAATAATAAAGCACGAGCATATCAGATACTGCCTGATAAACTCGCCTTATTCGGGCTTGTAAGTGTAGAGTAAGCACTGAATAGAAGGCCTCTATTCAGCAGGTTTCACACGTTTTTTTTCGTAATCTGATTTGACTATTTCTAATGCTGCGAGCACATCCTCTGCAGGGACTTCGTTTTGTTCTAAGAGCATAATAAGGTCGACAGCCACTTTAATATAATTAGGAGCGGCTTCTAATTCATTGCCCATTCTGTAATTCCTTTTTCTTTGCAACCTGGCTGATTGCAACATCGATAGCCGTTTGTACTTGTTGTTCCATTAGCATTCGCTCACTGTGCGGTAAATAAAACTCCATATCGACATCGTAGCGAATGTAACGAGCGGGAAGCTGGTTGAGTACTGTGCAGCATAAATCGGCCATCACATCGTCATTGTATACGGAATCTAACTCTCGTTGCGCTATATCTTCGACAACCAGTTTTTCATAATAGTTATGAATATCATCATGCAATTTCATACAGTTTGAATCCAAAGTGATAGTCATTTCAGTGTATACCAAGCTTTAAAATAAATCGACAGCAGCTCTAAAAAGCTGAGAATGAACATTAACTAAGCGATTTATATTTCGTTGATAGCCCCCACCCAAAGCCGAAAAAATAGGAATTTGCTGCGCTTTTGCTTGGCTTAATATGAAGTGATCACGTTGGTATACCCCATCAAGGCTAACAAAAAAATGCCCTAACTCATCGTCGCTAGCGATATCTGCGCCGGCGTTATATAAAATGATATCGGGTTGATGCAGTCGAACGGTTAGTTGGAATGCTTGTTTTACTGTTTCAAGGTAGTGTTGGTCAGTAGTGCCATGCTCAAGTGCGAAGTCGTAGTGAGAGTGTTGCTTGATGCGCGGAAAATTTTGCTCACAATGAATTGAGCAGCTAATCACTTGTTCGTGATGGCTTACAATTTCTGCGGTGCCATCTCCTTGGTGTACATCACAATCGAAAATCAGAACAGTGTCAGCCAGCCCTTCGTTTATTAAGTGGTTTGCAGCAATCGCTAAATCGTTAAAAATACAAAAACCACTTCCGTGATCACTAAAGGCGTGATGATAACCGCCGCCTAGATTAAAAGCGGCACCGTGCTGCAATGCGAATTCAGCGCCATTTATACTTGCACCGACAGAAAGTAAGGTGCGTTCAACTAACTCGTTTGACCAAGGAAAGCCCATTTTCTTAATGGCTTTTTCCTCAAGTGTCCCATTTAAAAATGCATTAATGTAAGTCGGGTCGTGACACAACGCTAATTGTGCTGTTGTGGCTTTATTAGGTGTAATAAACTTATCGTCGTTTATAGAGGTACTTAATTTTTGTTTTAGTAAGCTGTACTTCTGAATAGGGAAGCGATGCCGTGCGGGTAAATTAAGCGCAGAATAACTGGGATGATAGTAAAACATTATCTAAGCTGCTGTTTTTCGACCTGTTGAATTTTGTCTTCGGTGGCAGAAATTGCTTTACGACACCTTCCTAAGCGTGCATGCAATGCTAGTATCTCTTGATTTATTTCTGCTGCTTTTGCTGCGCTGGCTGCGTCTAGTTTGAGTTTTCTTTCTTCGATCATCAGTACTAAACGACGTTCAAACTCATGGTTCTGTTTCAGTTCGTCATACAGTTCATGCGACGATTGCATCATTTTTTGTACGGCTTGTTTGTATACCTGAGGTTTGGTTTTAGGCCTAAAACTGTATTTGTTTTCTTTTGCCCAAACAGGAGTCGACTTTATTACATTGAAGACGGCTTGTACCTGCTGAGTTATCCGCTCTAAGGCATATTGATACGCGTGGCGATGCTCTGCCGGGGGTAAACTTTTTAACTCGTCTTCAATTTCACTCACGTAGTCAGCAAGCTTCATACTTTTTGTTGTAAACACCCCTCTATCAAATAAACTTGGTTGCGCTTGCATGTAGCGGTTTTTAGCAAATAAATTGCTCTGATCGAATTGTGTGGCTTGATGTTTCAGCCGAGCAATTTGTTCACATAGTTTATCAAAAGCAGGGGAATGCATTTATAAGTAAGCCTCATAAATTAGCTTTAATGCCAAAATAATGACCACGGTATTAAAGACAGGGCGTATCATTTTACCACCAAATTTAATCGCAGAATGCGCACCTAGCCATGCGCCTAGCATTAAAAATAAGCCCATCGTGATGCCTAATAAAAAATTAACATGGCCTAATGCGACAAAGGTAATCAATGAAATAAAGTTTGAGACAAAGTTCATTGACCGAGCAAGGCCGCAGTTAAGCAATAAGCTCATTTTATATAATAGACTATTTGAAGCCGTCCAAAACGTGCCGGTACCGGGCCCTGCAAGACCATCAAAAAAGCCAAGTCCTAAACCTTGTAACCATTGTTTAATCTTTGTTTTAGTATCAAGTGTTGGTAATTCATTATGCTCTGTTGTGCTTAGGCTGCCAAATAAGCTGTAACAGGCAACCAAAATGATTACCACAGGGAGCAATTTATTTAAAAAATCGATACTTAAATAATCAACAACCAACGTACCAATTAATGCCCCTATTGCTGTTGCTATTATGGATGCAGCCCAAAAACGAGGGTTAAATAACTTCTTACGAAAGTAGGTGACACTGGCTGTTAATGAGCCAAAACTGGCTGCCAATTTATTGGTGCCAAGCGTAAGATGGGGAGGAAGTCCGGCTGTCAGTAACGCGGGGACGGTAAGCATACCTCCACCGCCAGCAATGGCATCAATAAATCCAGCGGCCAGCGCGACAGCGCAAAGTAATGCCCATGTGGTTGGTTCTAAAGCTAGTTCAAACATTAATAATCAATTTGTCTTTTAAAAGGTGGCAAGGTATCGAGCATGGCTTTGCCATATCGCTTGGTCACTAAACGGCGATCAAGAATGGTAATGCGACCTTGATCGTTTTCTTTGCGAAGCAGTCTACCACAGCTTTGAACTAATTTCTTTGCTGCATCAGGAACTGTGATTGATAAAAATGGATTGCCCCCTTTACTTTGCACAAACTCGGCCTGTGCTTCTTCTATCGGTGAAGTTGGCACCGCAAAAGGAATTTTAGTAATGACGAGGTTTTCTAGGTATTTACCCGGTAAATCGAGCCCTTCTGATAAGCTTTGTGTACCAAATAAATAACTTGGCCTCCCTAAATCGACATTAGCTTTGTGTTTTTTGAGTAAGGCCTCGCGCGACATTTCACCTTGAACTAAGACATCTATCCCTTTCGTTCTAAGTGCTTTGACCACATGGTCCATTTGCCAATATGAGGCAAAAAGCACTAAATTTGCTTTTTTATCATCAAGGTAACTTGGTAACTTTTCGGCTAAATGATCACTAAATGCTTTGTCTGTCGGTTCTATAAGTGTGTTCGGAATATGTAATGTAGCTTGTTTGGGGTAATCAAAAGGTGACGGCACTTTGATATACTTAACACCCTCTTCTTTGGCAAGGCCACACTCGTAAGCAAAGTGGTCAAATGACCCTAGTGCGGTTAAAGTTGCAGAGCAAAGTACGGCTCCCGCGCATTGATTCCAAAGTTTATCTTTTAAGTAATAACCAACTTCAATTGGGCAATCACTGAGTAAATGATCATGATGATTTTTATATTCTAAACGTTTAATCCAGCGTGCATGGGGAATACCTTCGCCCTTTGTGGCATAACTAAACCATAATTTATTTAATAATTCCAAACGATTTATGTAGTGACCACTTTCCCCTAAAATAGGGTCGGCAACATAGGGTTTTATATCGCCATCACTCACATCTTGTACGAGCGTGTCATGCATTTTATTCAAGGCACGCAGAGCATCAAGCGTTGCGTCGCTAATGTCTTTTGCTTTGGCATGTAACGAGGCTGGGATTTCACCGTGCTCAAAGCGATAGGTATCATCACTGTTGTAATTAAAGTTGGCATTGTCGAGTATGTCGCGCACCACTTTTAAGTTTTTAGCCGCATCATTAATACTGTCGCTCAGTTTAAAATTTTGCCCAATGGCCTTTTGGCCTACCAAAACGTTGGCCATTTTGCCTGCAAATTTTACCAGTTTATCAAGCCACTCTATCGTGCCTTTGATGGTCGCTGCGGCAGATGAAAAGTCGCGAGTGATATGGGCTAAGTGATGCGCCTCATCAATAACATAAATGGTGTTATCGGGTTCAGGCAGTATTTTTCCGCCGCCTAAATCAAGATCGGCAAGCAATAATGAGTGGTTGATAACAAGCACATCCATCTGCATTAACCGCTGGCGCGCCATATGAAATGGACATAATTGATGAGCACGCATTTGTCGTTGGCATGAGTGCTTATCGCAAGCAATAAGGCCCCATACTTTATCGGGAATTGTGTCGGCCCAGCTATCGCGATCGCCTTGCCATTGTTTTTTTGAATACGCATCGTACAGCTGTTTTAAACACTTTGTTTCCATATCACTTAATGGAGAAGAAAGTGTGGGCATGAACTCCATTTGGGTTTGGCTATCGCCATTGACCGCGTTGCTGAGCTTTTGTGCACAAATATATCGTTGTCGACCTTTAACAAGATCAAACTTGATATCGAGGCCTGAATGCTCTTTGAAAAAAGGCAGCTCTTTGTTAATTAGCTGTTCTTGCAGGGCAACGGTCGCCGTTGAAATAACCAGTTTTTTCTTTTTTGCCATAGCGAGTGGCAGCGCACCTAAACAATACGCTAACGATTTACCCGTGCCTGTGCCGGCTTCTATAACACAGATACGTTGGCTTTTATGGTATTCACCCGCCAGTGTTTTGGCTATTTCAGCAACTAAGTAGTTTTGACTACTTCGTGGGCGGTAATCAGTGAGATTATCAGCTACATGCTTATGAATTTGCCGAATAGTTTTTTTTAATGAGTCAGAAAGCATGCCCAGATAACCTAAAGTATGTATATAATTACAGTAATTAATTTTAGAGAGTTAACTGAGTAACTACAAGCGACTTGTTAGTAAATTTGTTGATTAGCATTTGTTTTATGCATTTCGCATTTTCATATTTGGGTTTAAAGGGTCATATAGATGCAATTAACTTCTGGCTTTATTCTTTCAACACAATGCTTTGATAGTACGCATGGCGTATCCATTGTGGTGTGGATTTTGTCTGAGCAAGGACCTGTCAAGCTGATTAGCCCACCGCAAAAAGTGCTCTTTTTCATTAATGAAAAAGATGTTGCTGCGGCAACTCGAATCTTGGCACAGCACAATGTGGCATGTGAATTTAAGCCAGTGCAATTAAAAAGCTTCCAGCAGCAGGCTGTTGTGTCGTGCTATTTTTCTTCACTTAAGCATTATTACCGCGCTGCAAAACAGCTAAAAGCCCATTTCATCAAAGTTTACGAAGACGATATTAGACCGGTTGACCGGTTTTTAATGGAGCGTTTTATCAAAGGTTCGGTGTGGGCCAAAGGGCGGTTAATTAAAGGTCAGCCTTACCCCGTATTAGCAGACGTTCAGTTTAAACAAAATACCGAGTTCACACCCACTTTCACTACTGTATCGTTAGATATCGAATGTGATGGAGAAGGGGTGCTGTTTTCAGTAGGACTAGTCGGGAAGAGCATAGATGCTGTTCTTATGATCGGTAAAGCTGAGGACACCGCTGATCTTAACTTCAATGTTATATGGTGTGAGGATGAAATCGACTTATTGTATAAGCTCTGTGAGTGTGTGCAAGTCATTGACCCTGACGTTATTATTGGCTGGAACGTTATTGAGTTTGATTTTACAGTACTTCATGCTCGTTCTGAAGCATTAGGTGTAGGGCTGTCTCTGGGTCGTAACAATGAAAAAATGACTCTCAGAACTGGTAATTTTACACGTTTAACGATCCCAGGCAGGGTTGTTATTGATGGTATTGATACACTTAAAAATGCAACGTATCACTACGATAGCTTTAGCCTCGCGAATGTGGCGAGTATTGAGTTAGGTGAAGAAAAACTAATTTCTTCAGATAACCGCTTAGCAGAAATCGTTCGTCAATTTAATGAAGATAAGCTCGCACTTGCTTGCTATAACCGCCAAGACTGTATTTTAGTACAACGCATTTTCGAAAAGCTTAAGTTACTCGATTTTGCCGTTGTTCGAAGTCAACTAACCGGCTTAGAGCTTGAAAGAATGGGTGGATCCGTTGCGGCCTTTACTAACCTTTATCTTCCTTTATTGCATCGCAGTGGTTATGTAGCTCCAAACTCAGGCGATCATGGTCTTAGCTTTGATAGTCCAGGTGGTTATGTCATGTCCTCGGAGCCTGGTTTATATAAAAATATATTAGTACTTGATTACAAAAGCTTATATCCATCAATAATGCGCACTTTTTGTATAGATCCACTTGGTATGGTGGAGGGGCTAAAACACCCTAATCACGCAATTGAAGGTTTTAATCAAGCCCTTTTCTCAAGAACAGAGCACCACCTACCTGAGCTTATTCGTGAACTTGCCGCAACGAGGCAACTTGCTAAAGACAATGAACAGCCGATGCTTTCTCAGGCTATAAAGATCATCATGAATAGTTTATATGGCGTTTTAGGCTCGAAAGGCTGTCGTTTTTACGATCCTCGTCTTTCAAGTTCAATTACATTACGTGGTCATGAAATTATGCAAACTACTAAAAAGTGGCTAGAAGAGTGGGGGTATAAGGTAATTTATGGTGATACTGACTCCACGTTTGTGAAACTTGATGATGAATTAAATTCTCAGAGCTGTAACGAAATTGGTACAAAGCTGGCAAGAAATATAAACAAACGCTGGGAAAGTGTATTACAGGAAACATACAAATTAGAAAATTTCTTAGAAATTGAGTTTGAAACTCACTACAGCCCATTTTTTATGCCGACAATTAGGGGCAAAACCACCGGTTCAAAGAAACGCTATGTAGGTAGAGTAGAAAAACATGGCAAAACAGCACTTGTGTTTAAAGGAATGGAAACAGTGCGAAGTGATTGGACAGAGCTTGCTCAGAGGTTTCAGGTCGCACTCTTTGAAATTTTATTTAGCGAACAATACAACCAAGAGCTGATCAGGCAGCTATTTGATAACTATGTGGAAAAGCTTTACGCAGGCGAGTATGACTCGCTACTGGTTTATCGAAAACGTCTAGGTCAACACCTAACAGACTATCAAAAAAATATCCCTCCTCATGTCAAAGCTGCGAAGCAATATTTAGCACATAACCCCAATGCTCAAATACAACGAGGTCAAGTAATTGAATACGTATATACGCTGAAAGGCGCTGAGTATTATACCGGAAATCACAAGTTCGATTATGGTGTTTATGTTAATAAACAGCTGTTGCCACTGGTTAACATGATTATTGAGGTTTCAGGGACTAATTCAAAGGGGCTATATTCTAGTCAAATTCAGCTGTTCTGATTGTTTTTTGCCCAAGTGTTGTAAATTTCACAGCTTTATTAATGTTAAAATAGTGCTTTTTTTGAGCGTTTAATTAATTTTTGTATCAATTTATTAATTTTTTATAAACAAAACTCTGGATATTTTGTTTAATTTGTTTATTATTTGTTGGTCGCGACGCATGTCCGATAACAAATAATAAACAAGCTTATGCAAAATATAGCCACAGTATAGTGGTCCAGGGAGAATCAAATGTTAAATAATAAAGTTTCAAAAGCTGTTCGCTTAGCGATCGCTTTTGGTGCAGCTTCAGCTGCTTCTTTTTCTGTTAGCACTATGGCAGCAGAAGATGAAGAAAGTGCTGAAAAGGTTGAGCGAATTGAAGTAACTGGTTCACGCATTAAGCGTGTTGATATGGCTACTGATTTACCAATCACAGTAATTGACCGTGAAGCAATTGAGCTTAGTGGTGAATCTTCAGTTGCTGATCTACTTCGTAACACAACTTTCAACAGTCTGGGTTCGTTTCGTCCACAGTCTGGTAGCTCTGCGCAAGGTGCTACTACTGTAAGTTTACGTGGTCTAGGCTCTGACCGTACATTAGTTCTAGTTGACGGTCGTCGTTTACCTAAGTCAACACTTACTGGTTCTAGCCAAGATTTAAACTTCATCCCAATGGCAGCTGTTGAGCGTGTTGAAATTCTTTCAGATGGTGCATCAGCATTGTACGGTTCAGATGCAATTGGTGGTGTAATCAACGTAATCACTCGTAAAGATTACAACGGCGCAGAAGTTACATTAGGTTCTGGTCGTATTGAGCATGAAGGTGGCGATCGTGAAAATGGTTCTGTAGTTTTCGGTGCTTCTTCTGATAATGCATCAGTGCTTGCAGGTGCTTCATGGAATGGTCGTGATATTGTTTACGCTCGTGACTTCCCTTGGTATTCACCAGGTGGTTCAGTGTACTCAAACAACTTCACAACAATGGCACAAGATGATGAGGGTAATTACATCCCAGGTGCAAGTAACTTTGATTTCTTCTCGCCAGAAGCTACTTGTGAAGGTGTTGGTAACGAAAACTTCTACCGAATTGGTGCGCGTTGTGGTTTTAACTTCGCAGCTGTATCTGCTGATGAAGCGTCAATTAAAAACCGTTCAGCTTTCGTAAAAGCACGTTTTGACATCAATGATGACTGGAGCATTTTCTCTAACATCAATATCGCACAAACTAAGTCATTTGGTCGTTACGCACCAGGTCTAGATGAGACTGCATATGGCCCAGACCAAATTGATGCGGATAGCCCAAATAACCCAACTAACCCTGATAGCCCTATTTACGATCCTTCGTTAGAGCTTGAGCAACAGCCACTCGATTTTTGGCACCGTTTTGCTGCTCTAGGTAATCGTGATAACAACCTTTCTACAGAGTTGAAAGATATCACATTCGGTACTAATGGTATGATTGGTAGTGTTTCAGTTGAAGCTGGCGCACGTAAAACAATCAACGAAAGCCACAACGTAGGTAGTGGTTACATTCTTCGTAGTATCGCTCGTCAGTATATCAATGACGGTACTTACATGTTAAACGACCCGTTTGGTGCTTCAGCAGAAGTACGTAACGCGATGACTGTAACGACGTCTCGTACTGGTAAATTTAACCAAGAAGAAGTCTTTGCGAATGCGGCATTTGACATCATGGAAACTGATGCTGGTGCTATCCAAGGTTTCGTAGGTTTTGAATACCGTACAGAAGATTATGCTGATAACTACGATTCACTTTCTGAAGCGGGTCAAGTAGGTGGTTCATCAGGTAGCTCTGCAGGTGGTTCACGTTCTGTTCGAGGTCTATTCTTCGAAGCGCTAGTACCAGTAACTGAGCAATTTGAACTAAACTTCGCTGGTCGTTACGATGATTATTCTGACTATGGTTCAGATTTCTCACCAAAAGTATCTGCTCGTTATAACCCAATTGATGCGTTAGTACTTCGTGCTTCTTGGGGTAAAGGTTTCCGTGCACCGTCATTACCAGACCTTACACAACAGCCAGCAGAGTCTGCTGACTCAGTAAGCGATGATTTAACATGTGCGGCAATCGGTGAGGCAGCTGGTTGTTCATCACAAATTAATGCAACTGTTATCTCTAACCCTGATCTACAATCTGAGCAATCAGAGCAAATGTCATTAGGTATCGTATATCAAGCGACTGATAACATCGATTTTGAGCTAGACTACTATGATATCGAGATTACTAACCGTATCCGTGCGTTTGGTTCTCAATACATTATTGATGCAACATTACGTGGTGACTCACTTCCGCCAGCATTTACAGTAACTCGTGCACCAAATGGCGGTATTACTAATGTAGTTCGTGGTTTCGGTAACGATGGTACACTTGAAACTTCTGGTTTAGACTTTAAAGCACGTTCAAGCTTTGATTTCGGTGATGCAGGTCGTTTAACAACTAACTTAAACATCTCTCACATCCTTGATTACAGCACGGACGGTGGTCGTAACTTCGTTAAAGACCCTGGTGTACCACAACAACGTCTAACATTATCAAATGTTTATTCAGTTGCTGATTTTGATGTAACTTGGAACTTAAACCTTATTGATAGCCAATGTGAAGACATCGATGCAGATGGTAAGTGTATTGGTCATATTCCTACGTGGGTAACTCATGACCTTCAAGTAGCGTATAACACGCCTTGGAACTCTAAGATCAGCTTCGGTGCTCAAAATGCATTTGGTAAAGAGCCACCTCTATTTGCTTATGATGGTCGTGACTACAACTTCAACCTATACTCAGGTTTCGGTCGTATCATGTACTTCAACTTTAAACAATCATTCTAATATTGTTTAAGTTTAACTAGAAAAGAGCGACATTATTATATGTCGCTCTTTTATTTTATAACCTCTTTCGCCCCTCTTTATTAATACGAATACACAGTAGAGACTTTAATTATAGAATCTAGTTTTTTGATTCTTTATAATATGAGCTGGAGTGTGTGCGTATCAAATTCGGACTTTATTATGCATTGGGAACAATATTGGAATTCAACAGATGGTTTTTCAAGTTTTGCAGAACTTAAAAATGAGTTTGGTTACCCTAAAGAAATACTGCATTTTTGGCAGAAAACTCTTAGTGAAATAAGCAGTGAAAATCTAAAGGTACTTGATTTAGCAACCGGTAAGGGGGCACTTGCTATTTGGCTAAAAGCTGCGGCAAATTCACAGAATAAGTTGGTTGATATTTATGCTTGTGATGCGGCTGACATAGACGTAAGTTCGATAAAGTCAAATGATGTGAAATTAGAAAAAATCATTAAAGATATAAATTTTTCATTTGCGACTAACCTTGAACAGTTGCCTTATGAAGATGATTGTTTTGATCTGTTAGTTAGTCAATTTGGCTTCGAATATTCGTCGTGGGAATCATCCCTCAAAGAAGTGACCCGGGTTTTAAAACCAAGTGGCCAAGCGGTGTTTATGATGCACAGTGCATCATCACAAATTGCACTAAACTCGGCAGCAGGACTGTCAGTGTTTAAATCTTTGGTTGAGTTGGAACTGTTTGAAAAACTAAAAACATTGGTTGATCTCAAGCTTACAAATCAGCAGCTTGAGTTTACTAACAAAAATAAACAACTCATTAAATCACTAAATGAGTTTTCACTGGACAATAATTCATTACAGTGGTTTCAAGATGTTGTAAGTAATGTTGCAAAAATAATGCAAAACATTAATTCAGAGTCGCATACTGCAATTGATAAATTACAGACTAATGTTGAATTTCAAATTAAACGGCTTGAAGAGCAAACACGTGTGTCAATGACTGAAAACTCTATTCGCAGCGCATTCGATGAAGCGAGTCTAGAATTAAAGATTAAAAGTATTAACTCAATGTCAGTTGATGAAGAACACTTTGCATGGACCGTTGTTATCGAGTAAAGAGGCAAGGGCCCCTTGTTTCGTTAAAACGAATCTCCCGCTGAATATTTCTATTGTGTTTCTGTGTATTTATCACTAATAAAAGGACTTTAAATTTAAGTTAGCGTTACAAAAAAGCATGAACATTATAAAAACTTCCTAGTAAATATAAGCTGCTCAGATTAATTACTGCACGCTATTTATAAGAGCAGTGAACTTTTTTATTTTCTCAAAGCGTATCACAACTAGGTTAATAAACTTAATTATCTACACTCTGTTTAACATTAAGCCGTTAGAGGTTATTTAACTAACGGCTTAAAATTTTGCTAATTTTATTTCTGGTTCTTTAAACTCTATTTAAGATTTTCATCTAAAAACTTTGTCATAGCATTGTAAAAATCAGTGCGATTTTTAGGCTTATGATAACCATGCCCCTCATTTCTTACCATTGATTTATAAGGGTAATTAATTCTATCAAGGGCTGAAGTTAGCGCTTCATATTGCTCCATAGGAACCCTAATATCATCCGAGCCATGAGCTATAAAAAGTTTAGCCTTAATTTTATCAACATTATATGCAGGTGAACGAGATTTCTGATCTTCTACGTCCATACCATGCACAGTATTTAAAAATTTCACCCCAGAATCTCTCGTTGGGATATCTCCACTGGAAAACATTTCAGGGATAGAGTATACGCCTACATATCCAATAGCACATTTGTACAAGTCAGGCTCTCTTACTGCGCCCATTAGTGCTGCGTAACCACCATAACTCCCACCATATATACAGATATTATTTTTATCGATAATTTTTTGCTTTATAGCCCAGTGGGTGGCATCAGTTACATCATCTTGCATTTTTGTACCCCAATTTTTGTAACCACTCTTTAAAAATGAGCTACCATAGCCACCAGAGCCTCTGAAGTTTACTTGCAACACTGCATATCCAATACTTGCGAGATACTGAGCTTCAGCATTAAACCCCCAGAAATCTCTGACACCATGAGGTCCTCCATGCAGCATTACTACTGCAGAGTAAGGTTCTTTTTTATTATTTGGTATCGTTATATAACCGTGTAATACGACACCATCTCGTGCTGATATTTTGAATGGCTCTACAGTTGCTAGTTCCTTTTTGTTTATTTTCTCGTTCATCGAAGCGACAAAACTCGCTTTCTTCGAGGTAATGTCGTAAAGGTAAAATTCTGTGGGTGATTTATCTGATGAAACTTCAAAGACAGAAAGCTTTTGTTCTTTGGCATGACTTGTAAATCTTAGCCTATATGCGTGGAATGAGTCACTTAGCCTTTTTAAAACATCGTTATCCCCTGCATCCGAGAAATAATGATATGCAGGATAATTGGGATCATACGTAACACCCACAACCTCACCTGAAAAGCCATATATAGGTGTTGAAATATCAACATCTGCGTCTTCTATCAGTTTCTTAAGTTCATTTGTTTCCAAATTAAAAGAAAATACAGCTATGTTCTTAGTGGTAGAGTCATTAGTAAAGTACGCTAAATTTCCTGACTTGTTCATGCCAATAATTGAAAGGTTATCACCAGGATTATAATTTAAGATTCCTAGGTTAAATGTCTCCCAGTCTGAATTAGGTGTCTTTTTATAGAACATGTTGAGTTCACCTTTCCCCATTTCATGCTCTTCTTTTTCAACATAACTAAAAGCAATTCTTGGTTGGCCTGACACATCTGCAACCATGCCAAAGACATCTTCTTTAGGTTGATCTGCTTGATAACTAGAACGACCATTATAAACATTTACCTTATGAACTTTTACTGCAAAATCATCAGCATAATGTTGTTTTGTAACTAATATGTTTTCTTTGTCGTCAGGTAAAATACTTAAAATGTTGTAAAACGATGTTTGTGACGCTAACAATTCCCGTCGGTTAGAGCCGTCAAAGTTTGAAGCTATGAAGTAAGGTGAACCACCTTTAGTATCTAAATAACCAACGGTTTTTTTGACTGACATGATGAAGCGTTCATCATTTACCCAGATGACGTTAGCTATTTTTTGATATTCACCAAATCCATAACTGGATAGCACTTTTTTTGTCTTTCTATCGAGAATCACAAGCTTAACTTGTGTCTCATCTTGAAATGTAATCGAAAAGTATTTTCCATTAGGCGAGATTTTTACTTGTTGATAATCTTTGCTGTTAAAGAAGTCTTCAAGGGTGTTTTTAGCAAAAGTCATTTGGCTAAATAGTAAAAGTAAGAGGCCTAAACTTTTTATATATCTCATATCAATCCAATTGTTTTTGGTTTTTTAATTGTAGGTATTAAGAATATCAGAGTTGAAAGTGTTGTAAATACATTGTTGTAACATTGCCTTATCATATGTAATTAAATGTAAATACAAGTGGCATTTCCAGCTCTTTCGTATTGGCTTTGAGTGCAATGGTTTCATGTCTTTATTTATTTTTAATGCTTGTTTTTACGTTTGTTAAATTTTTGTGTTTTTATGAGGGGTTTTTATAATAAGTTTTGGAAGATTATATTTAATATTTTGTACTATTAATTTTCACGTGAATGAAAATAAACTTTATATTTGTAATGGTGTTTTTTAGAAATGTCACTTCTTTACTTTTTATATTAGATCTTTTGTCATTCAACAATATTGAATTAAGAATAGGGTAGTGCTTCCAGTTATGAAGTAGCCGTCCATTTCATTTCGCATAGCAGCTGCATATTTTGACACTTATATGCCATTAATCTCGAACATTTAAAATCTTTCCTGCGTCTCAAATTTAGCTTTCTGGCTATTTAAACTAAAAATAGATTAAAATCAAGTGCTTATGCTTAAATGATGAGTTTAACATGTAAATGTACATAGCTGATCCGTCTATCGGGTGGTAATTATGCCGAAGGCTATCAAAGTTACTTTTATTTATGAAAAGTTGTGTCTTTAGTATTTTATGTTCGCAAATCATCAGTGTTTATAACCTTTTTGACTTATGAGGACGTTATAGGTGATGAGCTTAGTGGTTGTTAATTGTTCTGTTTTTTGGATTTATGTGTTTTAAGGTTGATGCTCTCTTCTTTCCTGCGTTTTTAGACTGTCTCCCTTTAAAATAGTGGGGTTTTAATGTTTTTTTTAAATATGCATTATTAATATATTGTTGCAATTTTGTTTTTACATTGTTTGGTTTATTTTAAATTTTTTATTTTTTGTTGCGTTTGTATTTATATTGATTTTATTTTAAAAAGCGCAAGTTAAAAACATGTTGACCAGAAGTTATCTAGGATATTAGTATTTAATCACCGCATTAAGGTATTAGTGCCTATGGCGGGGTTAAATAAAAATTAATAAGTCATAATATGGATATGACCAGGGAGAATACAATGTTAAATAATCAGGTTTCGAAGGCCGTTCGCTTAGCACTTGCTTTCAGTGCAGCGTCAACTTCACTATTCTCTGCAAGCTCTATTGCGGCAGATGAAAATGATGAAGGCGTAGAAAAAGTTGAGCGTATTGAGGTTACAGGTTCGCGCATTTTTCGTGAAGGGGCTATCTCTCCATCACCAGTTACTGTAATTACAGGTGAAGATTTAGTCAGCACTGGTGCAATGAATATCGGTGAGGTTTTAAACAAGCTACCTGCACTAGCAACGACGTATTCACTGGCTAACTCAGGCCGATTTATTGGTACAGCCGGTGTAAGCTTACTTGATTTACGTGGTATGGGTAGTGAGCGTACGTTGGTACTTGTAGATGGAAAACGTCACGTTTCTAGTGCCCCAGGTACATCTTCTGTAGATACAAATACTATTCCTAGTGCGTGGATTGAACGAGTTGAGATTATCACCGGTGGTGCGTCAGCTGTATATGGTGCTGATGCTGTAACGGGGGTTGTTAACTTCATTTTAAAAGAAGAAATAACAGGCCTTAATGTATCTGCAACGAAAGGGTTTGCGGATAACAATAATTATGAAAATGAGAAGTTTACTTTTTCATACGGTCAAGATTTTTCAGAAGGGCGCGGTAATGCGGCTATCTCTTTCGAATACAATTCACAGGATTCTCTAAATGCATTAGATAACCCGTGGACTTCGACATCTTATGCTTCGATGCCATATGAAGTCGTGACAGGTATGCAAAGACCTGAAGATATGCTAGACAGTGAAGATTTTCCAGACAAAATAGTAGTACCAAATGCGGGCTATTATTTAATCTCTAACGCGGGTACAGTTTGGAACCCTAACACTGGTGCGATTATGGGTCGATTTAACCCAGACAGCACGTTAGGACCTGTAAATACAGGCAGTTTTGAGGACGGCTCATATTGTGGTGGCCCAGATTGTGATTATATTAATTTACGCCAATATTCGGAAATTCAGCCAAAGTTTGACCGCATTAACTTAAATTTCAAAGTTAATTATGATGTTACAGATGACTTGAATGCATATTTCCAAGCAAAGTACTCTAAAACCGAAGGGGAAAATATTGGTCAGCCTTTCTTCCGCTTCTTCAGTGGTGCAAACTTAATAAAGCGTGATAATGCTTTCTTATCTGAAGATACAGCAGCCCTAATGGATCAAGAAGGTCTATCGATCATTGGTGTCAATAAAATGTACAATGATATCGGTCGCCGCTTAGAAGAAAATACGCGTGAGACAACACGATTCGTAGCAGGGTTCAAAGGTAACTTGACTGAAGACTGGAGCATGGATATATCTTTGGTACATGGTAAGTCAGAGATAGAACGTATTAATGGTGCAAACGTCATCATGGCTAATTATGCCAATGCAATAGATGCGGTTTTTGATGACGCAGGAAATATTGTTTGTCGAAGTGAAGAAGCCCGTGCTGATGGCTGTGTAGCTGCTAATATTATGGGCGATGGTGCTATTAGCCAGCAAGCGATTGACTATGTTACTACGACGTCTGTAGGAACTTCAGAGATTGAGCAAACTGTGTTTAATGCGACATTCTCTAATTCTGCACTTTTTGAATTACCTGCGGGTATGGTTGGTTTCGCTGGTGGTATCGAATATAGAGACGAATCAAGCGTCACTATTGAAGACCCATTTGCTAAAACCGGGGCTACTTTCTTTAATGCCCTAGGTGAAACCGATGGTGGATATGATGTATCTGAAGCATTCTTTGAATTATCGATTCCATTACTAGAAGAAGTCTTTTTAATCGATTCACTCGTTTTAGATACGGCTGTTCGTTATGCGGATTATTCTACAATTGGTGATGCAACAAGCTGGAAGTTAGGTTTAGATTGGACCATTAACCCAGAGTTGAGAGCACGTTTCACTGTTTCAGAAGCAATGAGAGCACCAAACATCGACGAGTTATTCTCTGGTCAGAGCCAGTCATTTACTAATGTAGATGATAGTTGTAAGGTTTCTGAGTTGGATCAGTTAAGCGCTGAGGGCAGAGCAATACGTGCTGCAAACTGTGCTGCATTAGGTGTTCCAGCAGACTTCGATTCTAACTACGATAGCGCAACTCTTGAAACTTTAGTCGGTGGTAATCCTGATTTGCAACCTGAAGAATCAAAATCAATTACGGCTGGTATCGTTTATCAACCAAGTTGGTTAGAAGGCTTCAGCGTAACTGCGGATTACTGGGAAATTGACATTGACGATACAATTAGTGGTATCGGTTTCCAAACTATTATTGACCGTTGTGTTGATTCGCCTACAGGTGTTGATAATCAATTCTGTAATTTAATTACTCGCGATCCTGAAACGAGCGAAATTACCCTACTAAAAGGGTTTGCGCTTAACATTGCTCGTAGTTTAAATTCTGGTGTTGACTTTGAGTTTGCATATGACTTTGACGCACTAGGTGGTCGATTCAATACTAGCTTCATTGGTACATACCTAATTGAAGCAAAAGATTATCCATTCTCAGCAGAGCCAGAAAACTACACTGATTATGAAGGTGTTTTAGGTGAAGAGACATGGCAAGGTAATCTAACCGTTGATTATACTTACAATAACTATAAAGTTGGTTTTAGCACACGCTTTATAGATGGTGTTGAACTATATGATCACACGTCGTTAGATACTAACCCAAATCCATCAAGTGAAATGCGTTATGGCTCATACTTTATAACTGATGCTTCATTCGCATATAACTTTGAAAATGGCGTTGGCCTTAAACTGGGTGTTGACAACTTATTTAACCGTAGGTTACCAGGAAGCACAACGGGTACAGGTGCAGGCTCAGCCATCTATGACAATATCGGTCGATTTGGTTACCTTCAAGCATCTTATAAATTTTAATACAGTATAATTAGTCTGTATTATCAATAAAATACACCATAAAGAACGTTCCTGTTCTTTATGGTGTATCATTCATCATTACGCTCCAATAGCCTTTCCTTCGTACAAGAATATTCTTAATATTAATACCATATATGGACTCTCTCCGATTGCAAGACAGTAATTGATAGAATTTCAAAGTTCATTGCTGCCATATATTCGGCTTTTTTATGAGCAGATTTATCCGCTCTAGCCCTGATGGATATCCGCCCCTATCACCTTATCAATCTCGACGGCTTCTAACAGCCTTTGGTATTATCAGGTTTAAATAGGACGGCTATGAACCGTTTTCCGTCAATCTCAATCTTTGCAATTTTTGCTATTGAACTTTTGTCTTTTAATTGCGGTTAATGTTTTTATACAAATTTGTACCTCTCTTGTTTTACGGTCATCGCCCATGCCATTCGCGCCATTTTATTCGCTAATGCAACCACTGCTTTATTAAATGGCAGCCGCTCCCGCAGGTTATTTGCCCATAAGCTTACCTTGTCAGCTTTACTCCCCGATTTGACTAACGCAGCTCTGGCACCATTAATCAGCTGAGTTCGCAAATAAGTATTTCCTCGTTTACTTATTCCCTTTAACTTGGGGTTATCGCCAGTCGTATGCTGTTTGGCAACTAGTCCCAGCCAAGCTGCCATATGACGCCCACTTTTAAAGGTTTTACCATCACCTATTGCACTATACAAAGCTGTTGCGATGATGGGACCTATTCCTGTCATTGTTTCTAATTTCTGGCACTGCTCTATCTGATGGCTTAAAGCTTTTATCTCGCTATCCAAATCCGTGATTAACTTATCTACCTCAATTAATTCATCATACAAACTGGCTATGTATCGACGAGACAATGGCGTTAACATGTTACTCGCATCTTCTAAAATATCGGGGATAGACTTTCTCACTTGATTAACGCCTTGCGAGAGGCTAATACCATATTCGGCTAAGAGGCCTCTGGTTTGATTCACTAAGGCCGTTCTACATTTTATTCGCCGCTCTCTTATACGGTGCAACAGTTGAATGTCTTGTTGCTCTACACTTTTTATTGGCACAAATCGCATATTCACTCGTTGTGAAGCTTCAGCTATCGCTTCTGCATCATTGAAATCATTTTTATTTCCTTTTCGGTAAGGGACTACATATTGTGGAGCGATAACTTTCACTTCATGACCATAGTTTTGAATACTTTGTGCCCAGTAGTTTGATGAGCCACACGCTTCCATGACGACAATTGCGGGCTCTAAATTACAAAAATACTCTTTCATGTTAGTGCGTTTGAGCTTTTTCTTTTTGAGCACTTTTCCCGAGTTTGATAACCAAACTAAATGAAAAATGTTCTTGGCGATATCTAATCCAATTGTTATTTTATTCATGTGACTCTCTCTACTTTGTTTACGCTAAAACTTACCCTAAACTACTATGGCGCATTATGACGCCGTTGGGGAGTGGAGAGAGTCCATTCCATTAATCCGCAAAAATACTTAATCATTTTGAGTGATCAAACCAGTCGCTACCTGCGTTAAAAATGTCTGATTTACGACTGCATGGATGCAGGAGGTAGAGCAATGCAGGAGCAATTGCCGAGAACAACTAAATAACTAAATTTTTGCCTTGTTATCAACGCGGTTTTATTGCCTCAAAATAGACCACTTAATTAAGCGGAATGGTATAAATTTGGGTAGTCAAATATCCATCGTCATTTAGGTGAAGTATTTTTGCTGTTTACAGCTTGCTTATGTATGGCATAAACCATGATTTTTATCACCTTGTAAACTGTATTTGAACTAAGGTGAATTAGAGTGGTGTTGTTCACACGTTAAAACGAGTTAGCTTAAGTGATACACGTAAAGTTGTTGTTAGGGCTTTTAAATAGTCTTTGCCGTAAAGAAATCTAAGCAGTGGGGATTTCTGAATTGTTGTATTTAATTTACACTGCTAAAATGTAACAAATTTTAACCTTCTTATTGGCATCATTCTGAATAAGCTATTCTTATTTTTCATTGCGTTAACATTTGCTTTCCTTACAAGTTGTGCATATGCAAAGCAGCTCAAAGCAGGTATCGTTAATTATAACTTCTTTCCTTATCATACACGTGATGAAAATGGCCGGTTTTCGGGGGTCATCGTTGGTTACAGTAATGAGATTGCGCGATTAGCAGATGCTGAATTAGAGTATCATGTATACGACAGTCTCGATTTACTGTTAGATGCGCTTCAGGCGGGTGAAATTAATTTTACTGTGGGTCTTAATAAAACCCAGCAACGTAAAAAGCATTTTTTATTCTCTTCCGCATTTATGGAAGCCCCACGGGGCATTGTTGCAAACCAGTCTATTGCTAATGATGCATTAAAGAATTTAGCGAGTCTGCGTTGGGTATGTATAACGGGGAGCTCACACTGTGAGTATTTAGCCGAAAACGGTGCTTTATTCATAAACCGATTTATTCAACCTGAAGATGCGATAGACAAGGTTGCTGATGGTACGTTTGACGGGTTTTTGGGGGACTATTCAGTGTTGTCTCACCAATTAAAAAATCACTCTAAAAATAACTTAAAGGTTGTTAGTCCTATTTGGCTCGAGAGTGAAACCCTTCACGTCATGTTTAATAAAGAGGAAACCGCATTACGAAATCAAGTTAACTCGGTACTCGCCTCTATTTCACCTGCGACTAAACAGCTGTGGGAAAGTTCTGCCAGTGAAGAATACATCGCTGCAAAGGCATACAGTAAATTCAAGCGTGATTTTAACCGTATTGATGCACAGCAGAGTACTAACTATTTACTCACATTCTCGTTTATTGATGGTTTATACCCCGTTAATTCAACCAGTAAAACAGGCGAAGCTACTGGGTATTTAAATGATACTCTTGCATTGCTCTCACAGAGAAGTGGCATCCAGTTTAAATATATACCCGCTGCAAATAGTAAAGAGTTAGAAAAGCTATTTCTTGCAAATAAAATCGATATCATTCCATCGATGACACCTGACAAAATAGATGAAGGAATATTAATTGCGTTACCCTCACATTATAGCTTCGAAATGGTATTGGTTTCTAAGCGTGCGAGTAAAATTCGCCGTATTGGTTATATTGAGGCGTTTGCAGATCCTAAAGAAAAATTAGTTGGTAGCGAGCCTATCGAAACCGTATCATTTGACTCAATTCAAACGCTTTTCTATGCACTACGAAATGATGCTGTTGATGCGGCTATGCTACCGCAGAGCATTGCAGCGTATCAGCTAAACCAGTTTTATATTGGTGAGTTTTATATCAACCCTAAATATCGATATACACAGCCAATTTATTTTTTAATTAATAGGCACTTTTCTGAATTAACAACGTTGCTAGACAGTTTATTTAAAACCTTAACTAGCAATGATTTTAGCCATGTTGTAAATCGTCATGGTATTTTTAATATAGAGCGTGGTTATGATAAAAAAACGGTCAATATCACTGCAATTTTGGTGTTGATTTTAGTTGTTTTATCACTGATTTACTTTATCAATCGGCGTCTCAATATAAATCGGGAAATAGCGAGTCGTAAGCAATCAGAACAGGCTGCACTGAGTAAGCTTAATTTTACGCAAAAGTTAATTGATGATTTACCCACAATGGTTGTTATTCAGGATCAAGACCAAAAGCGCATCATGTGGAATAAAGCGTATAAAGATAATTTCGCGCATCTTTGGGATGACGAGCAGCAATTTTTGCGCAGTGATCTTGCAGTCGTTAAAGAATTATTAGATCAAAATAAGCAAAGCCTTACTTCGGGTAAAATAATTAATCAACATATCCGCTTCACCAATCGTCTGGGTAAACCACTCGAGTTGCTTTATACAAAGAAGCCTTTTTTGGGGATTGACGGCCATATCGCAGGGATCATGACTGTGATAACTGATGTCACAGAGCATAATAATCTGCAGCGAGAAAATGAATCTGTTCAAAAATTATTAAAGACGATCACGGATACGATACCCGGCGGGGTATTTCAATATGAATACTATGACAATGGTGAGGGGTTTTATACTTACATAAGTAAAGGAGCGCAAAGCCTTTTAGGGATTACATCTCGAACCATTAACCAACGCGGTATGACTGGGTGTATTTCACCGCTTATTGTTGATGAAGACAGAGTAAAAATTGCGAAGAGTTTTAAGCGAGCGGCAAAGCGTAACTCAATGATTGATATTGAGTTTAGGGTTAATAACTTAGGGCAGAAAATATGGTGTCGTTACATTGCGACAGGCGAAAAAAATTCTGATGATCAACTTCAAGGCGTTCGCTGGAATGGTATATTGCTTGATATTAGTTTACTCAAGCGTCAGCAAGCAGATTTAAGTAAAGCAAATCAACTGGCTCATCAGGCCGATTTAGCTAAAAGCCGATTCATCGCGACCATGAGTCACGAGTTAAGAACCCCCATATCTGGCATTAATGGTTTTATTGAACTACTGCGGGCTTCTTATTTAGATGAAGAGCAGTTCTACCTCGTAGAACATATTGACAGTGCAATTTCGAAATTACGTAACTTGGTTGATGACATTTTATATTTTGCAAATACAAGCTCAGGTAAAATTGAAATCGACTGCCAAGATGTAGATCTCGAGTCCCACCTGTGCCGTGTTTTAAGGGCGCATGAATATTTAGCAAAACAAAAAGGTCTCGAATTCCGTTTAACGTGGCGAACAGCTGCTTTTACTCAAGCGCGTATAGATGTAAGTCATTTACTGCAAGTTTTGTCTAATATTTTAAATAATGCCGTTAAGTTTACTGAGAAAGGCGCGATTAGCTGCGACGTTTTATTTGAAAAACAGACCTTGAAGATTGAGATATCCGACACCGGCGCAGGAATGACTGCCCAGCAACTTGCGCATACTTTTACACCCTTTGAGCAAGCTGATAACTCGACAGAGCGACGTTATGGCGGCACAGGGCTCGGTTTAACACTTGCTAAGCAATTAATAGAAGCGATGAAAGGTGAAATTAATATTTCCAGTACATTTGGAAAAGGTACGAATGTATTTATTTCGGTTCCTTTGACTAAAGTCGCTAAACCTGATTTAGCAGTGAGTTCTGTTTATTGGTCTGTGTGTACTCAGAATCATTTATTACTGAATAATTTAGCAAGCATGGGAGTTAAACATAATCAACTCAGCCATCCTTTAGATGCTAACGTATTTCAGCAAGTTGATAATATGATTATTGATGAAAAGTATGCCATTGAGCGTTGGGGTAAAAACTGGCAAAAGAATATTTGTAATATTGAGAATAAATACATCATCGTGGCCAGCGCTAATGATACTCAAACTCCCGCAAAATGTAGTTGCCATATTTTACTTGTTGATCCTCTTTATCCCGATTTACTCAGAGAGCTGGTTAACAATGTTCATTGTGGTGTTGACGTATTACCACACAGCCTCACAACTGCGTTGCATGGGCAGATTCTAATTGCAGAAGATAATAAAACTAATCAGCTTCTTTTAGAAAAACAGTGTCAAAAATTAGGCATAAAAGCCGTGATGGTTGAAGACGGTTTAGCCGCATTAAAAGCCCTAGAAAATGATAATTTTGATGTATTACTAACTGACTGTCATATGCCTCATTTAGATGGCTTTAAATTAGCTAAACAGTTACGTGATAAGGAAAAGTTTAAGTATTTACCGATCATTGGTTTTACTGCTGACGATTCACAAGAGTGCCTAAATAAAGCGTTAGATGCAGGCATGAACAGTGTGTTATTTAAGCCATATAAACTTAACGAGTTATATAATCGTTTAGCCGAGTTTATTGAGGTAAATAAAGATGAAATACAGGTACAAGATGAGGCGCCAGTATCGAACCTGCAAGGTATAAAAGATAAACAACATTGGTTAAATGTTTTTGGTAATGAAAATGACGCTAAAACACTAGCAGAGGTGTTTATTACGAGCTTGAAACAAGATCTAAACACGCTAACTGCACATGTGGATAACCAAGATATAGAAAAAATTCCCCCTGCTATTCATAAGCTTAAGGGAGCTATTGTGATGTTGCAATACCCGCCATTATCAAAACTTATAGTGAGTACTGAAAATCGCTTTAATCAAGAAAAAGAGACATTAATAGTCAGGGAATTAATTGTAGAGTTAAGCGACGTGATCGAAAAAATAAAGTTATGGTTATAATAAACTTAAATTAGATTATTTTATTTTTTCACCATATACTAAGCTGTGTATTGATATATATCTTTAACTTTTATAATTAAGAGAGCTTTAAATGAAAGAAATCCGATCTTTTGTCAAATCTGCGTCTTTAACTGAACTTGAAAAAGCAAAACAGTTAATTGATTCAGCTATCGAGAAATATACTCAACAGCAAGAAGCTAAAAAAGAAGTACTCGATCTGCTAAAAGAAAAAGGACTTACATTAGAAGATTTACAAGATGTAGTAGGCACAGATAAGCGTACGAAAGTAAAACCTAAATACCGCATCGAATACAATGGTGAAATTATTGAGTGGACAGGCCGTGGTAAACGTCCTAAAGCATTCCAAGGTGTTGACTTAACTAAGCACCTCGCTTAATTTCACCCATATGAACTTTTAGGGAAGCACATGCTTCCCTTTTTTGTCTTTATTACAGCACAAAATAATGAAATACGTACTTAGACCTTATCAGCAAGAGGCCGTACAGCGAACGGTTAGCCACTTTAAGCAATCGGACGAGGCGGCACTGATTGTATTACCAACAGGCGCGGGCAAAAGTTTAGTGATTGCTGAATTAGCACGTATTGCTAAACAGAAAATTTTAGTCTTAGCGCATGTTAAAGAGCTCGTAGAGCAAAACGCACAAAAGTACATCAGCTTTGGTTTTGAAGCGAGTATCTTCTCTGCAGGGCTTAAACAAAAATCGCTTAAAGAACAGGTTACGTTTGCAAGTGTGCAGTCACTAGCGCGCAATACGGCGCAACTTAGTGATACGTATTCATTGCTCATTATTGATGAGTGTCATCGCGTCAGTGGGGATGATCAAAGTCAGTATGGTCAAGTGATATCCAGCCTTAAAAAACAGAACCCCCGGCTAAAAGTATTGGGGTTAACCGCGACTCCTTTTCGTATGGGAATGGGGTGGGTTTATCATCATCATTATCATGGCTTTGTAAGGGGAGATAAAGACGCACCCTTTAAAAAGTGTATTTTTGAGTTACCGCTTCGTTACATGATTAAACATGGCTATTTAACGCCGCCTCATGAAGTAGACGCAGCCATAAGTCATTATGATTTTTCATCTTTACCCTGCGATTCATTTGGACGCTATAGTGCTGAAAATATGAATGCGCTCCTCAAAGATAATACCCGCGCAACGAAGGCGATTATTGAGCAGGTTATTGACTACAGTGAGCATCGGCACGGCGTCATGATTTTTGCGGCAACAGTCATGCATGCCAAAGAAATCGTCGGCTACTTGCCAACTGACAATACCGCATTAATTACTGGTGATACAGATAACAACGAGCGCGACACTATCATCAATCAATTTAAAGCGAAAAAGTTGAAATTTTTGGTCAATGTGTCTGTACTCACCACCGGATTTGATGCGCCGCATGTCGATTTTATTGCCATTTTGCGTCCAACCGAGTCAGTCAGTTTATATCAGCAAATTGTTGGCAGGGGGCTTAGATTAAGTGAAGGGAAAAAAGAGTGCTTAGTGATTGATTACGCAGGCAATGGCTTTGACTTATTTTACCCAGAGGTGGGCAGTAAAAAAGCCCAAAGTGACAACGAACCTGTGCAAGTACTGTGTCCTGGTTGTGGCTTTGCGAATATTTTTTGGGGAAAAACAGATGCCGCAGGCAATGTCATTGAGCACTTTGGGCGTCGCTGCCAAGGTCTTCTAGACGATGATGATGGCACGCAAATACAGTGCGACTACCGTTTTAGGTTTAAAGAATGTGAGCAGTGCGGTGAGCAAAATGATATAGCAGCGAGGCAATGCCAAGCTTGCTCAGCCATGATGACAGACCCCGATGATAAGTTGCGTGAAGCCCTTAATTTAAAAGATGCGTTGGTGCTTCGCTGTAGTGGTTTATCGGCACAACTTATCGCAAATGGGCTGTTGAAAATTAGCTATTTTGATGAGGATGGTGCCAGTTGCGACGAAGTTTTTAATCTTAGCAACGACACAGGCCGTTTTATCTTTAACAAGCAATTTGGTCGGCGAGCTCAAGGGAATAGTGCCCCGATTACCTGGAAAACAGCAGAACAGGTTATTGAACAACAACATGTATTGGTCGCGCCAGATTTTGTTATTGCCCGAAAGAACAAAAAGTATGGTTGGAAAGTTGCCCAGAAACTATTTGATTATCAGGGTAATTATAGAAAAGCCAATCAATTAAAGTAATCAACGCCTGCCATATGCAGGCGTTATGTCGCGTGTTTATTCGTCAGCCATTAAACCCCAACCATCACCATAGCCGTTGTGGCTATTTGCGATGCTCTCGAGGTATTGTTCAGTTTGGCTTAATAGCGTGTGGTCAGGGACCATTTCAACACGTGTAACGACTTCCCACACCCCGGTGTCGGGACACTTTACTAACTCTGTTGCAGGCGCTAGTTCATCACTTGCAATTGCCGTTGCGAACTTTTCTGCTTCAGGTTTTTGTTCAAAAAGAATATAGAAATCTATTACTTGCATGCTGGTTAAATCAACACCAGCCGCTGCAATTTCTGCTAATAATTGACCATTTTCGTCGTCAGGGAAATGCATTTAATCGCTCATTCATTATAAATCTAGGAATTGTTAGCTATTGTAGCGAAAATAATTGGTTAACGCGCACTAATTTTAACACTTCAATTATGTCAGTGGCTATTTCACTGTGCTAGTATCATTTTGTATTTATCTGATTTATGACACTTTCAAAAAAGTAAGGATATTTTTTGTACATTCGGCATTTCTTTTTTGTCTTTCTAATTTTATTTTTTTCACTGAGTAATAATGCATTTAGTGCTGAAACGATCATCAAAGATTATAAAATTCAAGGGGTCAATGGCGACCTAGAAAAAAACGTCGCGCTTTACATTAAACCGTTAATAGATGAAAAAACGTCTAAAGCCTTGCAGCGTCATGCTAAAAGCCAAGTAAAAGCGAGCTTAAAAGCACTGGGGTATTATAAGCCTGTCGTTAAAATAAAATTTGATAACGCCGAGCAGTTGATCATCGTTGATATAGAGCGTGGGCCAGTGACACGTATATCCGACGTCGATATTACCATTAGCGGGGCCGGTAAAGCGGATCCTGAGTTTATGGTTGCTGTAGATAGTATTAGTTTAAAACCGGGTGATTTTTTAAATCACGCTAAATATGAAGCGGCAAGGAAGCGTATTGAAAGTCAACTTTTAGAGCTGGGGTATTTTGATGCTAAATGGCATGCACATACCTTGGCTGTATCTCTTAAGAAAAACAGTGCGAAAATTACCTTCAATGTTGATACCGGTCCTCGTTATCAATTTGGTGAAATAACGATAGGTAATCAAACGCCAGCTGAAAAATACATTCGATCTTTAGCTGAATTTAAGGCAGGTCAACCTTACAAATCAACAGAAGTATCCGACTACAATCTAGCGCTCTCGAGTACCCCTTATTTTACGAGTGTACGAGTCTATGCCGACATAGCAAATCGAAAAGATGGCAAGGTGCCAGTGAATGTTGATGTTTTGCACAAGCCTGCAAATAGTTACGAAGTGGGGGGAGGATTTAGTACCGACCTAGGCCCAAAAGTGCGTTTTAAATGGTCTAAACCGTGGATTACACAAGACGGACACTATCTCGAAAGCAACCTGAATGTCTCTGAAAAGCAACAAGACATATCGTTAGGTTACACTGTGCCGGTAAATGATCCAAATGATGATTTATGGCGTTTTTCAGTCGGTTATAAGCTCGAAGATAAGCTGACAAATGATGTATACAGTAAAATTTTAACAGCCCAACTGCAGCGCCAGTGGTTAACTGATGATGAGTGGGTGCGTACTGCCTTTTTAAGACGCGATAGAGAAACCTACCAAATTGGCGATGAAGAGCAAAGCTCTAAAATGCTGATGCCAGGCATTAGTTACGCGAAAAAAGACACCGAAGGTGGCACAACACCTTACGAGGGTTATCAATGGCTTATATCTGCTGAATTTGGTTTAAAAGACATGTTTTCAACGACAAATATTTTGCGACTTCAATTGCAGAACGCTTGGCTTACAACCGTTGCTGATCGTCACATGATATTTTTACGTGCTAATTTGGGGGCCATGTTAGTGGATGATATTGACAATGTGCCTTTTTCACTGCGTTTCTATGCGGGGGGGGACCAAAGTGTCCGTGGTTTTGCATATCAATCAATTTCTCCTGAAGATGAAAAAGGTCGCCTTATTGGGGGGAAATACCTAGCCACTGGAACTGTTGAGTATAACTATCAATTTGCAGAACATTGGCGAGCTGCCGTCTTTGTAGACAGTGGTACAGCGACTAATGATTTTACTGATCGTGTTGAAGTAGGTGCTGGTTTTGGTTTTCGTTACTTAACGCCCGTTGGACCCGTTCGCATTGATCATGCATGGGGGCTAACAAAAGAGAGTAAAAGTACCCGTTTAAGTATTACCATAGGGCCTGAAATTTAATGAACAAGTTTAAAAAAACGACGACGATTTTATCAGCCATATTAGTCAGCGTAGGCGTCATACTTTTTTGTTTATTATTCACCGCGCCAGGAAATCACTTTATTGCATATTCAGCTAATAAATTAGTAGATGGCTTGAAGATAAATTTACCGAGCGGGCGTTTTTTGTACAATGATGCATTCGATATCTCGTACGATAAACAAGGACTCAAGTTTTCAGCAAAACAACTAAAAATTGATTTGTACTGGTGGGGGTGTGATGGTGTTTGTGTAGACAACTTAAGTGCGCAAACAATAGATTTAAAACTTGATACACCCCCCTCTTTGGCAGAAAACCCACAACCAACCGATACAGAAATGACTGACGGTGAGCCCACCACGGCTGAGCAAATAACGTTGCCGATAAATGTCACGGTTAAACGCATTGCTGTTAATCGTTTTACCTTGGAGCATGCAAGTGCTGATGTGACGGTGAGCAAATTAAACCTGACAGCCTATGCATCACAATCTGATATCAACGTACACGCATTTACTATCGCCGATATTGCAGTTGCATTGCATGAAGTAAAAGAAGCCCCAAAAAGTGCGCCGCTGAATGAGCTGCCAGCTCTACCATCACTTGATTTTACCTTACCAATTAATGTGCAATTGCACGCATTTAAGGTCGATAAAGTTGCAATAACTCCTTTTGCAGCTGAAAGTGCGCACGTTATTAATAACATTGAACTTGAAGCGATAGCGAAAGAGAGTGAAATCAGCGTCGAGAAATTGGCTGCACGTTACATTGACTGGCAGTTGAATACCCAGTTTCATGCGCTTTTAAGGGGTGATAATAAAGTTGATGCCTCGTTGTCTGTGGTTAATTCTCAGCACCAAGCAACTCTTGGCTTAAATGGGCGTTTAGGGGATTTAAACTTAAACCTCACTACGCAGGGTCAATACCCAGCTACACTGAGTGGTCAAGTCAATCTACAACAAACGAATTACCCGTTTAGCCTAAAAGGTGGCATTGATACGTGGCTGTTAGACACAGAAGCTGCGCAATTACGTTTATCTGACCTTGCTATCAGTATGCAAGGCGATGCGGATGATTACGCCATTAATGTGAATTTAACAAGTCGGCTAGGTGCATACCCTGCGATGTTAACTGAAATGCAGGCAAATGGAGGCCTTACACGAGTCAAAATTGATCAACTAAAGCTCAGTGCTAACGACAGCCAAGCTACGGTTAACGCATCAGCAGATTGGTCTGAGGGCGTGACAAGTCAGTTTTCAGGCACGTTAAGCGATTTAAAAGCTCAGTACTTAACGGATGCCGTAAGCAGTAATTTATCTGGCAAGTTTAATGGCTCCTTCACTCTAAAAGACGAGGATTGGCAGCTAATCTTAGCAAACACAGTGATTGATGGCACAGTAAATGATATCCCCGTGAACGTCGCCTCTGACTTTAAACTCGACAGCAGCCTTCACGCGAGTTTTGATAAGCTTGAGCTTAAAAGTGGGAATAACGAAATTACACTATCGGGTCAAGTCGATGATACATGGCTTGTTGACGGTAAAATCCGCCTTGATGCAAGTGAACAAAGTGTGCTTCCTTTGCAGGGGAAAGGAAGTGCAGACCTTAAATTGCGCGGAGCACGCCTTGAACCGACAGCCAATGTGAACTTGCTCCTCAATACTTTAAGTTATCAGGATATCCAAGTTGAGGGTTTAGCGTTAAACGGGCAGTTTGATTATGCTGCGGACTGGCAAACAGAGATATCGCTTATTTTGGATTCAGCTAGTTTTGCTGAGCATAAAATTAATCAGATTGAACTTAATGCCTCAGGTGACAAAACGGATCACCATGTCGTATTTTTACTGGATGCTGATCAAGGTAAAGTGTCGTTTGATTTAGATGGAAAGTTCACAAAGAACACGTGGCAAGGGGCGTTAAGTCAAATACTTGTTACCGATAATAAAGTTCGTTTTGGAACAGATAAAGCCATTAATGTCAGTGTAAATACGCAGACGCAAGACTTTAATGTCTCGGCACACTGTTGGCAAAGTGACAAGTCTCAGTTGTGTGTAAACACCTTGCAGCAAACAAAGCAATTGGGTCAACTTAATGCGCAACTTGGGGCGTTATCGATACCAGAGTTTAAACATTTCTTACCAGATAATCTCGATTTAACCGGCTTAGCGCAAGGTGAGTTTGTTGCCAACTGGCATAACGCAGAGCTAAAAACCCTGCGAGCTAACATAAATACGCAAGAACTAGCTGCATCACTAATCGATGGTGCGACAGTTTATAAGCTACCGATTGAGGTCTTCAGTCTGTCTGCGATAAGTGATGCAGAAACGGCGAAGCTTGAAGCGACACTCGACTCATCAGTACTTGGAAAAGTAACCTCACAAATTAATGTAGAGGATATTCAAAACCAGCAATTGCTCTCGGGTGATCTGGTTATTGAAAAAATTCTACTCACGAATATACAGCCTTTTATTGGCACGTTAGAGCAGCTAAATGGTGATATTAAGGGTCAGCTGGCCTTGGCAGGTTCATTAAAAGAGCCACTCATTAGTGGTGAGCTTAATGTTGACAGCATTAACTTAGAAGGAGCAACGCTTCCTGTTTCATTGCAAAACTCACAGGTGAATATCGCTTTTAATAACCAAAGTGCGACAGTGACTGGTGAGCTAAAAGACCGTGAAGGGGGAGCGCTAAAGTTATCTGGGGGGGTTGATTGGCATGCAGATTTACCTGATGTAAATTTACAATTGCAAGGCAATGAGTTCTTTGTACGTGCGCAACAAGATGTCACCTTTAAAGTGTCGCCAGAGCTTACTATGTCATTAAAAAATAATGCCTTTAACCTTGAAGGACAGGTTGTTGTTCCGTGGGGGCGGATTGCCATTGAGGAGCTACCCGAGGGAGCTGTGCAAGTCAGTGATGATGAAGTCATTGTGGATATTGAACAACAACAAGCTGAAAAAGTTCCTTTCGATTACGCTATCAACTTAAAGGTACTGGTTGAAAGAGACGTGCGTATTGATTCATTTGGATTACAGTCAAAAGTCGAAGGGGATATTAATATCAACATGGACCAAACGACACCGATGATTGCCACCGGAGAATTAAACCTTGTTGAAGGAACCTACCGCGCTTTTGGCCAAGATTTACAAATACGGACAGGTCAAGTCGGCTTTAGTGGCTCTGTAGATAAACCATATTTAAATATTAAAGCTATTCGCAACCCTGATAACACCGCAAATGGTGTGGTTGCGGGTATTACTTTAACCGGGAATGTGGAACAGCCATCGTTAAAAGTGTTCTCAGAGCCGGCAATGGATCAAGCACAAGCATTGGCTTACTTATTGAATGGTCAGCCACTTGACGAAGGGGACAGCTCAACCGATGCAATGTTGACGCAACTATTACTAGCGCAAGGTGTTAACCGCAGTGAAGGTGTGGTATCTAAAATTGGCGAAAGCTTTGGTTTATCGGATGTGAGCTTGAGTTCTACAGGCAGTGGCGATGATACTAAAGTTGAAATATCAGGCTATGTTACGCCCGGTATTCAAGTGAAATACAGCGTGGGGATTTTTGATTCATTGAGTGAGGTGGCAGTGCGCTATCAACTCTTGTCACAACTGTATATTGAAGTAACCAGCGGTCTTTATCAAAATGTTGATATTCTGTATAAGTTTGATTGGGATTAATAACCATACCAATCCGCAATAAGACTTAATCATGTTGAGGGACTAAACCTGTCGCTGCCTGTGTTAAAAATGTCTGATTTACGACTGCATGGATGCAGGGGGGAGAGCAATGCAGGAGCAATTGCAGTGAACACCTCAATAACGACATTTTTGTATTGTTATCAACGAGGTTATATTGCCTCAACATAGAGCACTTAATTAAGCGAATGGTATCACAGTGCGTTGGGGTATTTTTACTTGCTTAATTGTTAAGAAGTTAATAGGCTGAATTGTCAATTACTTAAAAGATAATAATAATGAAATTTAGTCTATTAACGGTATGCGTTGCTGCACTTTTAACAGGGCCTATTCACGCTGCTGATAACGTTGAAAAACGCTCAGCAGCTGAAATTATTGAAACCGCAGATGAGTCTCAATGGCGCATTGTGCAACCAAACAACGTTCTTAAACTTACTCTCCCGACGGGTGCCGCGTATATTGAGCTCAATGATGGCTTGGCGCCTTTGCACGCCAAAAATATGCGACTACTCGCCCAAGAAGGTTTTTATCAAGGGCTGAGTGTTTACCGCTTTGTTGAAGGTTTTGTCGCGCAAGGTGGTGACGCGAATGAAACAAAGTCGGTTAAAAAGGCGAAAAAAGCGCTGCCTGCTGAATTTTACTTCAAAACGGATACACCACTGGCGATCACTGAATTAAAAGGCCCAGATGGTTACGCAGTAAAAACGGGCTTTCTAAATGGGTTCGCGGTTGCGCAAAATGAAAGTCAAACACAAACATGGCAAGTGCATTGCCCCGGCATCTTTGCAATGGCTCGTGATAACGATATTAACAGTGGTGGCACAGAATTTTATGTCACTATAGGTAATGCACAGCGCTATCTAGACCGAAATATTACAGTATTTGGGCGTGTATTAGAGGGGATGGAGCACTTTAACCAATTAATGCGAAAGCCCATTGAAGGTGCGGTATTTAATCCTATTACAGATATGCAAGTTCTGGCTGATATTACAGACACTGATACAAGCCAGTTTAAAGTAATGAAAACAGATTCAACAGCTTTTAAACAGTTAATCGATGCGCGCAAAAATCGAGTAGAAGATTGGTTCGTTGAAAGCCCACATTACATCGACGTATGTGCCATGCCTATTCCAACCGAGCGAATAATGCCAAGTCGCAGTAATACTTAATCATTTTGAGGGATTAAACCTGTCGCTACCTGTGTTATAAGTGTCGGATTTACGACTGCCTGGATGCAAGAGGTAGAGCAATGCAGGAGCAAATGCCGAGAACACCCCAATAACGACATTTTTGCCTTGTTATCAACTCGGTTTGATTGCCTCAAAACTGTTCATTTAATTGAGCGAATTGGCATAAATAAGCCATGACCACCCAATAGATTATTTGATACAATGGTTGCCCTATTGGCAAATAACTATAAGGGTATCGGGTGGTTAACCTAGGTCCGCTGTTCGGCGAATTAAAAACATGCTTACGCAAAGATCAATTCATCCTCAAAAAACGCCTGCATGGCATCAAAAAAATAAACGATGAAACAAAGCAAGCGAACATAGCGCAAAAAATCGCGGATGATATTGCTCGCTCACAGCAATTGCGTGTTCAACGTATAGCGGCATTACCAACAGTAACCTATCCAGAGCAACTTCCTGTTAGCCAAAAGAAAGAGGATATTAAGCAGGCGATTGCCAACAACCAAGTGGTGATCATTGCAGGTGAAACTGGCTCGGGTAAAACAACACAAATTCCAAAAATGTGCTTAGAGCTTGGTCGTGGGGTAGAGGGCTACATAGGGCATACTCAACCAAGGCGTTTGGCAGCTCGCAGCGTTGCTAACCGTATTGCTGAAGAGATGCAATGTGAGCTTGGTCAGCAAGTCGGTTTTAAAATTCGTTTTAGTGATCAGGTCTCAGATAACAGTTATATAAAATTGATGACCGATGGTATTTTGCTGGCTGAAATTCAGCAAGACCGCTTTTTAAATCAATATGATACGATTATTATCGATGAAGCCCATGAGCGTAGCCTAAATATCGATTTTATTTTGGGCTATTTAAAGAATTTATTGCCAAAACGCCCCGATCTAAAAGTCATTATTACCTCAGCAACCATCGATCCAGAGCGATTTTCTCAGCATTTTGATGACGCCCCGATTATTGAAGTGTCAGGACGCACTTTCCCTGTAGAAGTACGTTATCGCCCAACTACAGAGATTAATAAAGAAGAGATGGAAGCCGATGGTGACCAACTGCAAGGTATTTTTGATGCCGTTGACGAGCTGTGTGACGAAGGACCCGGTGACATTCTTATCTTTATGAATGGTGAGCGTGAAATACGCGACACTGCCGATGCGCTTTCTAAACGCAACTTAAAAGGCACAGATATCCTGCCACTCTATTCGCGTTTATCGAATGCAGAACAAAATCGTATTTTTGCACCGCATTCACGTCGCCACATCATTTTAGCCACAAATGTGGCAGAAACCTCGTTAACCGTACCCGGCATTCGGTATGTTATTGACCCAGGCACCGCGCGAATTAGCCGTTATAGCTACCGTACAAAAGTACAACGCTTACCAATAGAGCCAATTTCACAAGCCAGTGCCAATCAGCGTAAAGGCCGTTGTGGTCGTATCGAAGCGGGTATTTGTATTCGTTTATACAGCGAAGATGATTTTAATTCGCGTCCAGAATTTACTGACCCTGAAATTCTACGTACTAACTTAGCGTCGGTTATTTTGCAAATGCTAGGCCTTGGGCTGGGCGATATGCAACAATTTCCGTTTGTACAAGCGCCAGACAGTCGTAACATCAATGATGGTTTAACGTTACTCGAAGAGCTTGAGGCGGTTAAACCTGCTAAGCGCCATAAGCAAACTGAGCTGACTAAATCAGGACGTAGTTTAAGTCGTTTACCCGTCGACCCGCGTTTAGCCAAAATGGTGCTAACCGCAGACAGCCTTGGGGCATTGCGTGAAGTCATTATTATTGTTGCTGCGCTTTCGATTCAAGACCCCCGTGAGCGACCCCAAGAAAAGCGGGGGGCAGCTGATGAAAAACATGGCCGATTTGATGATCCAGATTCAGACTTTATCGCATTTTTAAATCTGTGGAATTATCTTGAAGAGCAACAAAGTGAGTTAAGCAATAGCCAGTTTAGAAAACTGTGTCAAAAAGACTTTTTAGCTTATATGCGTATTCGAGAATGGCAAGATATCGTTTATCAACTGTCGACCGTGTGTAATGAAATGGGCATGAAAGCAACAACTAACGTAGCCGACAGCGACCGAATTCATCAGTCACTCTTAAGCGGTATGTTGAGCCACATTGGTTTTAAAGACGAAAAACAAATTTACAAAGGCGCACGTAATAGTCAGTTCCATATTTTTCCGGGCTCAGGATTATTTAAAAAGAGCCCTAAGTGGATTATGGCTGCGGAGCTGGTGGAGACAAGTAAACTCTACGCTCGTATAAATGCCCGTATCGACCTTAAATGGGTTGAAGGTTTTGCTCAACATTTAGTGAAGCGCAGCTACAGCGAGCCTCATTGGGAGAAAAAACCGGGTGCTGTTATCGCCTTCGAGCAGCAAACTTTATACGGCCTGCTTATTGTTAATAAGCGTCGTTGTGTATACAGCAAAATTGATCCTAAAGTGAGCCGAGAGTTGTTTATTCGTGGCGCTTTGGTTGAACAAGAGCTTGGTCAGAATGAAGGCTTTTTACAGTATAACCAAGAGCTTATTGATGATATTCAAGTGCTTGAGAATAAGTCTCGTCGTCGCGATATCTTAGTGGATGAGCAAACACTGTATGAGTTTTACGACAAAAAAATTCCTGCTGATATCAACAATCGTGCGGCATTTAACGCCTGGTGGAAGCAACAAAAACAAAAAGATAAACGCTTTTTGCACATGTCACGTGAAGCGTTAATGCAGCATGGTGCTGATCATGTCACCGAATTTGATTACCCAGATACATGGCAACAAGAAAACTTACTCTTGCCGCTGACGTACCATTTTGATCCAGGGCAAGCTGTTGATGGTGTTGCGGTTCAAATTCCGGTTGCATTACTTAATCAAGTACAAGAAACCGGCTTTGATTGGCATATTCCTGCGTTTAGGCATGAGTTGATTTGCGCATTAATTAAGTCATTACCAAAAACACTGCGCCGTAATTTTGTTCCAGCTCCGAACTACGCCGATGCTGTATTAGCGGCAATTGAGCCTATGCAAGGCAATTTAATTGACGCCATAAGCACTCGTTTGCTGCGTATGACAGGGGTACGTGTTGAGCCAGACGCTTGGGATTACTCAACGTTGGCCCCTCATTTGCGTTTGCAGTTTGAAGTTCGCGATGAGCACGATAAGTTACTTGCTCGAGGCCTAAATTTGGCTAAGCTGAAAGCTCAGCTTCAGGGCAAAGTCACCGATACCTTATCAAAAGTGGCTGATAAAGGCATAGAAAAAGCCGACTTAACACAGTGGAGCTTTGGTGAGTTACCAGCTTCCTATGTTAAAAAGCAAGGTCAGTATGAAATAAAAGCGTTTCCAGCTTTAGTCGATAAAAAAGACTCCGCTGCGGTTGAGTTATTTGATAACGAACAAAAAGCACAGCAGGCGCACCAACAGGGCTTACGTCGTTTAGTGCTTTTAAATGTACCGTCACCGATTAAGTATTTGCAGCAAAATTTACCTAATAAATCTAAGCTTGGGTTGTATTTTAACCCCTTTGGTAAAGTGAATGATTTGATTGATGATTGTATTGCTGCAGGTGTTGATAGTTTATTGATAAAGTACGGCAACATTCGTACTCAGCAAGCATTTGAGCAGGCTAAAGAGCAAATTCGTGGTGAGTTGGGCGATACGGTGGTCGACATAGCAACGCAAGTTGAGCAAGTGCTCAGCATTGCTCACAGTCTTAATAAGCGTATGAAAGGGCGCGTAGATTTAACCATGATCACTGCTCATGGTGATATTAAATCACAATTACAAAGCCTCGTTTTTAAAGGGTTTGTAAGTCAGCACGGCGCGGCAAAAATGGCGGATTTAATTCGTTATTTAAAAGCGATTGAACGTCGTCTAGAAAAACTCCCTGTTGATCCTAATCGAGATCGTTTATGTGTACTTGAACTAGAAAAAGTGGCTGAACAGTATCAAAAACTGGCGAATAAAATTCCCAAAGGAATGCCCGTACCTGATGAAATCAGGTCTATTTTTTGGATGCAGCAGGAATTACGTGTTTCTTTATTTGCACAAACACTAGGGACACCTTATCCTGTATCTGCAAAGCGTGTTTTAAACGCAATCAAAGAATGTGAGTTATAATTCAGTAAAGGTATGCGCAATGAAACAGTGAATTCATTGCGCTTGAATTAGTAACACAAATGCTAAAAGGAGATTATGTGGGCATAGAAAAGGATAAACCGATTGCAGTTCCAGCAGACACTTCACGTCGAGTACGACCAGAAATTTTGGTTGTTGACGATGAATATTTTAACTTCGAAATGCTCAAAGCAACCTTAAGCAATGAGTTTTCGTTAAGCTATGCAGATTCAGGAACATCGTGTTTGGCATCGGCTATTGCAAACCCTCCCAATGCCATTTTATTAGATGTGTGTATGCCTGGTCTTGATGGTTATGACACGTGTCGGTTATTAAAAAACACCCCGGAAACAGAAAATATCCCCGTTGTTATGGTATCTGGCTTAGAATCTGAACTTGAGCAAAAAGCAGGATTTGATGCTGGATGTGACGCCTATGTAGTGAAACCATTTTCTGTAAAAACACTCATAGAAAAAATAAAAGCACTTGTGTAAGGAGGCGTCATGTTTCATGAGGAAAAGCGCGATTTTCGCCGCATGCAAATTCATACCCCCGCAAAGTTAATACCTTTAGAGGGCGAAAATAGTCACACCGAAATAGTCGTTACATGCACTGATTTAAGTGCAACAGGCTTAGCAATATGTTGTGATGAAGTATTAGAAATTGGCAGTGTTTACCGAGTGGTGATTGCCTCTACGAGCACAGCAATCACCTCGTTTGATGCAACAGTTAAAGTTATTAGAGCAACCAAGGAGCAAGATGGCTCCTTGAGTGCAGGACTTGAAATTGTTCACTTTAACTAGGTTTTAGCTGTTTTTAGTACACTTTACAGATAAGGCCTTTTAGGTAAAAACCTTCGGGGTAGCTGCCAGCAATAGGGTGGTCGGCAGCTTGGTTTAATCGTTCCATAATCAGTAAATCTTTACCTGCATCTAGCGCTGCATCGGCAACCACTTTTTGAAATAAGTTTTGTTCCATTAAGCCAGAGCACGAGAACGTTAATAAGGTGCCACCGGGCTTTAGTATTTGCATCGCAATCATATTAATATCTTTATAGCCGCGACATGCGCCGGTCAGCTGTGCTTTGTTGTCTGCAAATTTAGGCGGGTCCATCACGATGGTATCAAACAGCTTGCCTTCATCACGGTATTGACGCAGTAACTTAAAGACGTCTTGCTTAACAAAGTCGACTTTATTCAAATCTAGGTTGTTGTGCTCCACATTGCGTCTGGCGGTATCGAGCGCAGGTTGTGATACATCCACATTGGTTACATGCTGACAGCCGCCACGTAATGCGTACAGCGAAAATGTGCCAGTATAACTGAAGCAGTTAAGCACTGTTTTATCTTTAGAGAAGCGTTCTAGAGCCGCACGACTATCACGTTGGTCTAAATAAAAGCCTGTTTTATGACCTTCTATAATATCGACTTCTAGCTTTAGGCCGTTTTCTTCAATTAATAGGGGCTCTGTCGGTGCATTACCCCACAGAACACCTTTGATTGGATCTAACCCTTCTTTTGTTCGCACGTCGACATCAGAGCGCTCGTAGATATCGCAGCCAGGAAAAATAGCCATTAGTGCCGCGACTATTTCGCCCTTATGGCGCTCTGCACCTGCACTGAGTAACTGACATACTAATACGTTATCAAACTTGTCGATTGTGATACCCGGTAAGTAATCAGACTCCGCAGCACTTAAACGAAAGCCTGTTAAGCCTCCCTCGCTGATCACTTGCTGGCGTGCATCGTACGCACGGCGAAGACGCTTTTCGAAGAATGCTTGATCAATCACTTCGTTTTGGTCAAAGCTCCAGACACGTGCGCGTATTTGTGACTCTGGGCTGTAAGCTGCAATGGCGAGAAACTTACCGTCATTATCATAAATAGTAACCGTATCACCTAGTCCTGGTTTACCTTTTACTTTTTTAATGGCTTTAGAGAACACCCAAGGGTGTTTTCTTTTTAATGATTTTTCTCGTCCAGCTTGTAGGTAAATAGCAGATGACATAGGGATTCTCGCGTCAAACAAAAGGGGGCATAGTTTAATGAAGCACTGGCAAACATACAATGAATGTTTTGAACAAATCCAGTAACCACGTTAAAGTAAGCATAATTTCAATCAGTTAATGGTAACAGCCGCTTTATGCAGTCAAAAATAGACTTTGCAGAACTTGAAACCCAGTGTCGAGATTTTATTTTATCTTTACTTCATGCCGATGTGGCACACGACATCAGCCACATTGAGCGAGTGGTGAGGGTTGCAAAACAGCTGTGCACTGCAGAAGAGGCTAATATGGCAGTTGTGTTACCCGCAGCCTGGTTACATGATTGCGTTGCGGTTGCTAAAAACCACCCTGATAGAGCGAAAGCGTCAACAATGGCTGCAGATAAAGCGTTGAGTTTTTTATCATCCATTAATTACCCAGAGCAATACTTTGCCGCAATTCATCACGCCATTGTTGCACATAGTTTTAGCGCTAACATCGCAGTACAAAGTGTTGAAGCACAAATAGTCCAAGACGCTGATCGAATGGATGCATTAGGGGCTATTGGGGTAAGTCGCTGCATGAAAGTGGGTGGCTCGATAGGGCGTTACCTTTACCATAAAGACGATCCATTCTGTTTACATCGTGAGCCTGATGACACTAAATACACGCTTGATCACTTTTTTATTAAACTATTACATATCGCCCAAAGTATGAATACTCCCTCGGCGAAAGATGAAGCAAAAAGACGAACAGAGTATATGTTGGCCTTTCTAGAGCAACTTAAATCTGAGATTGGTGAGTAACCATGGGTGTACCTTTATTAAACGGGGTTGATCACTGCCATTTACATGTTGATGATTTGGCGCGGGCAGTGACATGGTACCGTGATGTGTTAGGTTTTTCTGTGGTTCCTGAGCTTGCTTTTTGGGATGAAGGTAAAGGTCCATTAACCCTTGAAGATCAGGCAAAAACAATCCGTCTCGCATTATTTGAAGCGCCCGGTAATAGTAAAGGGATCGCTTTTAGTGTAAACGCAGAGCAATTTTTAGCGTGGCTTGAGCATTTAGCTCAATTTAATATAAAAACGGTGATTGCCGACCATGGCGTGACTTATTCTATGTATTTTAAAGACTGTGCTGGCAACAGTCATGAAATTACCTCTCATGATTATGAGCAAATTAAAAAGGGGCTTAAGTAAGGCCCCTTTTAATGGGTATAAACTAGCGAGAGTAAGTATTTTTAATCTCGATAATTGCGTCGATTTGGCCAATGAATAAATCGACGAGTTGGGGATCAAAGTGTTTGCCTGATTCGGCTTGTAGCAGCTCTACTGCTTTTTCAACTGGCCACGCATCTTTGTATGGGCGCACAGAGGTGAGTGCATCAAATACATCAGCAATACTGACGATACGACCTTCAATGCTGATCTCTTCTCCTTTTAAACCAAGAGGGTAACCCGTACCATCCCACTTTTCATGATGCTCCAGTGCAAGCTTATGAGCGAGCTGTAATAGGGGAGAGCTTGAATTTTCGAGTATTTTTGCACCAATGACAGCATGTTGCTTCATATGCTCAAACTCGTTGGCATCTAAACGGCCGGGTTTTAAAAGTACCGAATCGGGTATGCCTATTTTGCCAACATCATGCATAGGGGCGGCTTGTTTCAACTGTTCAGCTTGATATTCAGTCATACCATAAGCTAACGCGAGTACTTTGCTGTAGCGACTCATACGGGCGATATGCTCACCTGTATCTGTGTCTTTATATTCTGCCGCTCGGCCTAAGCGATTAATTAAATCGATATGGGCTAATTGTAATTGCTCGGCCTGCACTAGCGATAAATGTGTTTTCACTCGGGCTCGCACAATAGCAGGGCTGATGGGTTTGGTTATATAATCAACAGCACCAAGTGAAAAGCCTTCGGACTCATCTTGTTCATGGGACAGTGCCGTGACAAATATCACGGGAATATGAGCTGTTTCAGGGTTCGCTTTTAAAATTTTACATACCTCGAAGCCATTCATATCTGGCATCATGACATCCAGTAAAATTAGTTTTGGAGGTTCATTTTCAATGAGCTGCAGAGCTAAATCACCCGATTTAGCAAATGATAACCGATAGTCATTTGCAAGAACTTCACGCATGACCTTAAGATTTGCGGGCTCATCATCAACGACAAGAATTCTTGCTCGATCAGTAATTTGACTCATGACTGCTCCTTAATCAGCTGTAATGCGGTGCTTTAAATTGGCTAATGCAGTACTTGCTGCATCAAAGTCAAAGTTATCAAAATGTCCAACTATCTCTGCGACTGCGTCTTTATACTCGACAGGGGCATTGTTTTGGACATCACTCAGTAGTTCATCATCTATTTCAGCATGCTCGGCTTGATTTTGTAGTGCCTCGATGTGATTTAAAAATACGCTTATCGATACCGCTTGCGAAGGTGTTTTATCAGTATTAACCTGCTCTTGCTCCTCGAGTAAAGTAACCAATGCTTGCCACTCTTGATAGCACGCAGTTATTAAATTAGAAAAGTCTTCTTTACCCTGTTCTTTTTCGGCCTGCGACAATAAATACAGTAATTTCGTTAGTGTCAAATTGCCCGCCACACCTTTTAGCGTGTGTAACAGTGTCGTTTGTTCAGATGCATCAAGTGTTGACTCTTTTAAACGTAGAATACTATGCTGATGATTAGCAAGAAATAAGCGTATTTCAGTATTAAGCTTTTCTTTGCTACCCCACATTTGGATACCTTTAACATAATTGATATGTTGCTTTGCTTTGTTATCAGGCTTAGCTGTGATGTGCTTAATTTCTAAACCGAGCACTTTCGCTATCTCATGATTAACTTGTTGTATATCGACGGGTTTGTTTGCAAAGCCATTCATACCTGCTTGCTTAGCTGTGAGCTTATCTTGTTGAAGCACGCTGGCGGTCAACGCGATGATAGGTGTTTTCTTTAATTGTTGTTGCTGCTCTAATTCACGAATTTTTTTACAAGCAGTTATACCATCGCATTCAGGCATGTGGATATCCATTAAAATGATATCAAAGCTGTGTTGTTTAAATTCAGCAATAGCCTCTAGCCCATTTTTTGCTTTATACACTGTGTGGCCAGCTTGTGAGAGTAATATGTTTAATAGCTCGACATTTTGTTCAATATCATCAACCACTAAGACACGAAGAGGTGGTAATGTAAGTAGGTTATTACTGAGTTTATCTACTTTATTAATGTCGCCTTCTTGCAAAGGAAGAGAAAAGAAAAAACAACTGCCTTCGCCTTCATTACTCACGGCACTTATTGTGCCTCCCATAAGCTCGACCAATTGCTTGCTTATGGTGGTGCCTAAGCCTGTGCCGCCAAAGCGACGCGTCATCGTTCCATCGGCTTGTTCAAAAGGTTGGAAAATTGCTTTCAAGCGGTGTTTTGCAATGCCAATCCCAGTGTCTTGCACCTCAAAAAAGAGCTGATTGTTTTGTGTCTTACTGACACTAATCGTGACAGAACCTGATTCTGTAAACTTAACCGCATTACCAATTAAGTTATTGAGCACTTGACGAATACGCGCGTCATCACCGATATAAATTGGTGCGACATCATCAGCAATTTTTAAATCTAATAACAGGTTTTTGCGCTTTGCTTCAAGCCAAAAGGTAGAAACGATGTTATCGAGAAGGGCTTGTAAGTTAAAGTGCTCATGATGAATATCGAGTTTGCCTTTTTCTAATTTTGCCGAGTCTAAAACATCGTTTAGAAGATGCAATAATGAGCGTGCTGCGGTATTTACGGTAACGATGTGCTTTTGTTGTTCTTTATTAAGTGGGCTGTCCATTAAAATATCGCTGAACCCGATAATTGCATTCATGGGCGTGCGAATTTCATGGCTCATATTTGCCATAAATGCCTGTTTAGCTTGTGCAGCGGCTTCAGCTTCTTGTTTTGCGTGTTTTAATGATTCTTCATAGATATGGCGTGCGGTAATATCAACTAATACACCATCAATCCACTGAACTTCAGAATCATCCGTTTTGTTTATAGAACCTTGATCTAATACCCAAACGATCTTACCGCTGCGATGGCGTATGCGATACTCAAGTGCATATTGATTTTTTTCAGAGATTGCTTTTGTCATGATCTCATTAATATGCGCTTCGTCTTCTTTATTTATAATGTCAGCAAAACTGATGGCTTTTGACGTAAATTCTTCGGCAGTATAGCCCGTTAGATCAAATACATTGGGACTAATGAACAGCATGCTCCAATGGTCATCGAGCAAACAACGAAATACAGCGCCAGGCGTGTTATTCATTAACGTGCGATATTGCTGTTCTTTTTCTTCTAGGCTGCGTTGTAATGCGCGTTGTTCGGTTAAATCGGTTATGAAGCCCACAAACAACGTTTCTGCATCGGGTTGTTTCACTTCACCAAGACCTAAGCGAATAGGGAATAAATGACCTTCCTTGTGTTTTGCACACACGTCGCGGTTAACGCCAATCACTTTTTTAAGAGCGTGGTTGCCACTGTTTAGCAAATAACCATCGTGCTGAGCCGCAATGTCGTCATCCATCAACACTTTCACGTTCTGACCGAGCACTTCTTCTTGTTTCCAGCCAAAGATACTTTCTGCAGATTTATTAAAGCTTAAAATAATACCGCGACAATTAATTGTCACAATACCATCGATTGCCGTACTTAAAATGGCATCGAGTCGTGATTCTTCTGCCGATTTTTCAGCAAGCAGCATACGATAGCGCACCATACCATTGATAATCGCAACGACAGCGGTTAATAACACGGTAGCAAATGACACCATGGCAGCAATAAAAACAAGATTGGTATTGTCTGTGTTATCGGATAAAAAAGGGGAGGTCGCGACAAATCGCGTTGCAGCCATGCCCATGTAATGCATACCGGCGACAGCAAAACCTAAAATAATGGCGCAAATAATCCGGTTTTGTAATGCGGTTAAATTTTGAAAGTGGTCGTTCAAATGAAAGCGAGTATACAGCCCAATAAATGATAAAAACACGGCAACAAAAATGGATGCAGCAAACCACATAGGGTCATAACGAAGTAATGGGCTCATTTCCATTGCCGCCATACCCGTGTAATGCATGGTACCAATACCTGCGCCCACTAACACAGAACTCATGAGTAACTTTAACCCTGCGGGAATATGTGCAATGTCTTTACTGCGTATTAGTGACATACCTGTGTAGCAGGCTAAAAAAGCAGGAATAAACGAAAAAAATGTCAGAGCAGGATCATAGTTAATGGTTGTGCATAAAGAAAATGCAAGCATACCAATAAAGTGCATACTCCAAATTCCGCCAGACAAGACTAGAGAGCCGGTTGCATTGCCTAGTTTTCTGTATGATTCAAAGCGGGTTTTATTGGCTAAATCAATAATATGCAATGAGAAATATGCAGCAAAAATAGCGGTAGCAATCGAAAGGACAACTAAACTAGGATTGTACACCCCACTTATGATTAAGCTTGGATTTTGATCGGTAATAAAAAATTTCGCGAGCATAATAATTCGTTCAGACTGCAAGTAATGTCAGTCTAATACAATTTGCGCTAGATTTAGAGAAAAAAGATATGACAGACTAAGTAGGATTTATTTCATTAGCTATATTTAATTAGAAAATACTTAAGTGTGAGACTACCCATGCGCAGGACTGAGCAGACACTCGTCGAGCAAATGCAAATAAATGATGTTGAAATTCAGCATAGAATGAATTTATTAGGGCTCTCTTCACAATGCTTAGCATCACTCATTAACTATAAACCACTTATCGAGTCGGCGATTGAAAAAATGGTTGATGAGTTCTATAAAAAGCAAACAGAAGTCGATGAAATTTCATTACTTATTGGAGATGCTGACACACTGACACGTTTAAGAGATGCACAAAGACAATACATTATAGATTTATTTTGTGGCTGTTATGAAAATGATTACGTTAATAATCGGCTACGTATTGGCATGGTACATAAGCGAATTGGGGTAGAGCCCAAACTTTATTTATCGGCGGTATGTACCCTTAAAGAGCTCATTTTTGATGTGTTAAGAAACACCATAAAAGACCATGCAGAGCTAAATCAAACATTAACCATTATTGATAAGCTTATTTATTTTGATACAACATTAGTGTTTGATACGTACATTGCGAGTCTTGTTGGCGAAATAGAAAATGCGAAACGAAGAACAGAAGTGTATGCGAAAGGGCTTGAAGAGAAAGTGGCGCAGCGTACACATGAACTTGAAAAACTTGCCAAACTAGACCCCCTCACAAATTTGTATAATCGCCGAGAAATGCAAGAGTTGTTTCAGCGAGAATTAGCAAGAGCGCGCCGTCAGAAGTTACCTTTGACTATTGTATATTTTGATTTAGACAACTTTAAATCAGTGAATGACACACAAGGGCATTTGAAAGGTGACGAGGTATTAAAATTCATCGGGAAATATCTTAAAAAGAATACAAGAGAAATAGACATTGCCTGTCGTTATGGGGGAGATGAATTTTGCCTGATCATGCCAGATTGCGACGTAGAAAACACCATTGCGATATGTAATAAGCTGATCGTTGCTTTTGAAGCAAAATACCCCGCGTTACATTTGAGCTTTGGCATTATTTCAGCGCCTTTAGACAGCACAGTCGGTGCTGAGGAGCTTATAAATCGTGCTGATCGGAAAATGTACGAGGCTAAAAAGCATCAAGGTTCTCACATAATCCATTAACGTGTCATACGCTTTACAAACACCACCACAAACAGCGCTAGCGAAAAGCTGCCACAAAATGCTTCAATCGCTGCTATGAGCCTTGATAATCCAATGGGGGTAATATCGCCATAGCCTAGCGTTGTAAAAGTAACAACGCTAAAGTAAATGCTGTTTAAAAGTGCTGATACGTTATCATCGAACGAATTATCAAAACTAAATCTAAGCAATGAATCTTGATAGCTGACACCAAATAAAAAGTAACATATTGCGCAACAAACGATAAGAGACAGACTAAAGCGAATGACATTTTCAGGTTTTTCACCATAACCACATAACATGTCAATAAAGCTGGAAGTAATTTGTTTCGTTGATCCTTTCGGGTACTGTGCGTGGCGCATTCTTAATTCTTTATAGGTAAAGTTACCCGCGAGCTCGAAAAGCCCTTGGTGTTCAGACGCTTTACGTAAATTTCTGTATATTTCTTCGGATTGTTCAAATAAGTCGCGCGCAGTCGAGTATTGCCTATTTCGACGAGCTTTAAACGCCTCGGCTTCTTGCAGTAATTGTTCGCCTAAATCGATATTATCAATGCGGCTATCACTGAGTTTAACCCCAAGTAGGTTGGTATTTCGCAAATCGCAGTAGTGTAAGCTGGCGCTATGAAGGTTCGCTTTCATTAAGGATGCATTGGCAATTTTATTGTTGAAAAGATGTGCCCCCGACAAATTGGCTCGATAAAAATTGCAGTAAGAAAGATCATAACCTTCTTCATCATCTTTCTTTATTAAATTTAGACCCACTAAATTTGCACGTTGTAATTGCAGACCCTGAAGTAACCCGCCCTTTTTTGCATATCGTTCAAGTTTTTGAGTCAGCTCTAAGCCTGATTTATCAAATTTATTATCATGCCAAAAGCAATACCCAGAACCCATATCGGTTTCTTGACACGTGTTACCTGTTGGTGAAATGTAGCTACAACACGGTTTATCAGGCATAAGAATAAAAACTTATTTATGAGTCATCTTTATAGATTAGCAGGTATTTTACGGGGTAAAATATAATACAAAGATTTTATTAATTACATTGGCTTATTTTGTTTGAGTACACGTTAAAACGCAGTAAACGTAGAAAAACTGTCGCGATTAAAGTCGCCGAGCAGCAGTTGACTGTGTATGCACCTCACTTTGTCCCGCGTAAAGATATTGAAGCGTGGTTAAAAACAAAGCAGCATTGGGTTGCAGAGCAAGTTACTAAACAATCATTACACGCTGAGCAGTGTCAATTTCCCATTAAAAATTCGCAAATCAAGCTATTTGATCAGGTAATTCCCCTTGTATTTAAGCAAGAAAATTGCAGCCAATGGTATCAAGACACTGATACTCATGAATTAACCCTTGCTATTTCACCGCGCGTTAAACTCACAGACGCAAAGTATCTTGCATTGATGGAAGAGTTTTTACATGACAAGTTAGAAACCTACCTTGAGATGCGTATACAAAACTACTGTATTCAAATGAGAGAAGCGTTACCAACACGTCTTAAAATTCAACATTACAAGCGTCGATGGGGCAGTTGTAATCGCCAAAGAGAGTTAACCTTTAATTTGCACTTAGTCAGTGCGCCTCTATGGGTTATTGATTATGTTGTTGTTCATGAACTTGCGCATTTAAAGCATATGGATCACAGTGCGGCATTTTGGCAACGGGTGAGTGAGTTTTATCCCGAACATAAAAAAGCAAGCAATTGGCTGAAAGTGAATGGTCCATTTTTACGCTGGCTTTAATACCATATATGGACTCTCTCCGATTGCAAGACAGTAATTGATAGAATTTCAAAGTTCATTGCTGCCATATATTCGGCTTTTTTATGAGCAGATTTATCCGCTCTAGCCCTGATGGATATCCGCCCCTATCACCTTATCAATCTCGACGGCTTCTAACAGCCTTTGGTATTATCAGGTTTAAATAGGACGGCTATGAACCGTTTTCCGTCAATCTCAATCTTTGCAATTTTTGCTATTGAACTTTTGTCTTTTAATTGCGGTTAATGTTTTTATACAAATTTGTACCTCTCTTGTTTTACGGTCATCGCCCATGCCATTCGCGCCATTTTATTCGCTAATGCAACCACTGCTTTATTAAATGGCAGCCGCTCCCGCAGGTTATTTGCCCATAAGCTTACCTTGTCAGCTTTACTCCCCGATTTGACTAACGCAGCTCTGGCACCATTAATCAGCTGAGTTCGCAAATAAGTATTTCCTCGTTTACTTATTCCCTTTAACTTGGGGTTATCGCCAGTCGTATGCTGTTTGGCAACTAGTCCCAGCCAAGCTGCCATATGACGCCCACTTTTAAAGGTTTTACCATCACCTATTGCACTATACAAAGCTGTTGCGATGATGGGACCTATTCCTGTCATTGTTTCTAATTTCTGGCACTGCTCTATCTGATGGCTTAAAGCTTTTATCTCGCTATCCAAATCCGTGATTAACTTATCTACCTCAATTAATTCATCATACAAACTGGCTATGTATCGACGAGACAATGGCGTTAACATGTTACTCGCATCTTCTAAAATATCGGGGATAGACTTTCTCACTTGATTAACGCCTTGCGAGAGGCTAATACCATATTCGGCTAAGAGGCCTCTGGTTTGATTCACTAAGGCCGTTCTACATTTTATTCGCCGCTCTCTTATACGGTGCAACAGTTGAATGTCTTGTTGCTCTACACTTTTTATTGGCACAAATCGCATATTCACTCGTTGTGAAGCTTCAGCTATCGCTTCTGCATCATTGAAATCATTTTTATTTCCTTTTCGGTAAGGGACTACATATTGTGGAGCGATAACTTTCACTTCATGACCATAGTTTTGAATACTTTGTGCCCAGTAGTTTGATGAGCCACACGCTTCCATGACGACAATTGCGGGCTCTAAATTACAAAAATACTCTTTCATGTTAGTGCGTTTGAGCTTTTTCTTTTTGAGCACTTTTCCCGAGTTTGATAACCAAACTAAATGAAAAATGTTCTTGGCGATATCTAATCCAATTGTTATTTTATTCATGTGACTCTCTCTACTTTGTTTACGCTAAAACTTACCCTAAACTACTATGGCGCATTATGACGCCGTTGGGGAGTGGAGAGAGTCCATTCCATTAATCCGCAAAAATACTTAATCATTTTGCGTGATTAAACCAATCGCTACCTGCGTTAAAAATGTCTGATTTACGACTGCATGGATGCAGGAGGTAGAGCAATGCAGGAGCAATTGCCGAGAACAACTAAATAACTACATTTTTGCCTTGTTATCAACGCGGTTTTATTGCCTCAAAATAGACCACATAATTAAGCGTAATGGTATAACAAAAGGATAATTCAATTGAAAATAGCTGTATTTTTAGTTTAACGATTTAGGAAAAGAGAAGTAAATAATAATATGAAAAATAGAATAGTGAATTAGCAGAGAAGGAAAGTGGTGGAGGGAGCTGGATTCGAACCAGCGAAGGCTGAGCCGTCAGATTTACAGTCTGATCCCTTTGGCCGCTCGGGAACCCCTCCACACTAATTTTTATTGCATTTGGCCCCACTTAACTGAGCGTAGAAAAGTGGTGGAGGGAGCTGGATTCGAACCAGCGAAGGCTGAGCCGTCAGATTTACAGTCTGATCCCTTTGGCCGCTCGGGAACCCCTCCAATGCAACGGCGCTGATAATAGCAAACTGGCTCTTTAAGTAAAGAAAAAAACTAAAGAAAAATAGATTAATGCCGATAACTGGTTAATCTTGAAACTATTCGGCCAAAGTCTATGCAAATTGATGGTTTGTTGCTCAACGAGAGTCAACTTGATAATCGTCTTAACAAAAGTGTTCATGAACACCGCCAAGGTGAGTTTGCCTTATTATTGGCGATGCTGTCTCATGATGCGCTTGATTTTAGCCAGTTTCATTTACCGAAAACAGAATTAACCGATACTCAGAGTTCAGAACACGTACTCAGAAATGAGTTAGGGGCAGGCCCAAAACAACCATTAGCGCCTGAACAATATGATATGTTAATCGGGCAGAATAATGGGCTGCGACTTTTACAAGGTGGCTTGTCAGATATTCGCCTACGTAATTGTCTCAGTCCTGAGCCGCTTGCTATCCGCGATGATAAAAATCATGTGCCGTTAGAAGTCATCGATAACTGTGAGCCAGCAGTCAGAAAACGCTATTACGATAAAAACGCACCCACAGAGCGTATGCAAATGGATGCAGCTGCGTTTTATGACAGCTTAACGGACGAGGCGATTCATCAGCCTTTGCAATTGGCAACTGCTTAATTAATTGAAATTGTCATACTCGCCTTGTACGCTACACTTACAAAGGTAGGTAAATTGGTGCAAATCAGTAAAAAGTACAGCTAATTTTTTATGTGCTTGTTATAATGCGCCCAAATGGCTTTATGCCATTATCATTGAACCAAGTTATTAGGACTATAATGAAGAAAACATTCACGCTTAACCATGAGAAAATTAAATACCCTCGCATGGTTGATGCAGCTAAGCACGAAGTGAAGAAGTATTTAAAACGTGAGCGTAATAAAACTCTCCCAGAAGATGCCGATTACTGGGCATTTGATTGTAAATTTGGAGAGTCAGCTGACGACGCGAAAGTCGTTCATGTGGCGGAAATTAATAAATGCATTAGCGATATTGAAGCAAAAGGGCTTACATCGTTTTATGTCGAGATTCTAGCGCGTCCAGCACAACGCCAGTTACAAGAATTTGACGAAGAATAGTCGTTATAATTCATAGAATTTAAGAATGGGCCTTGAGGCCCATTTTTATTGTCTGAAATACAATGACATTATTTTGTGTTGATTTATATCACATGCCCACCACGCAACGGCTTTCCCTACAATGGCTAGTCAAGGTTTAGATTGGCTATATAAACAGTGAATAGCCGTGATTTAAATTGCGTGACACTTTTTATATTTTTTGCCGCTACCGCAAGGGCATTCATCATTACGGCCAGTTTTAATATCAGCAACGGGCGTTATTTCACCATCAAGGTAACGCCATAGTCCATCTTCTTTAATAAAACGCGATTTCTCGTGTAACTCACAATACAAGTTTTGGTAAAAGTAATTTGCTTTAAATTCTACAAAACCTTCTTGCTCGTTATATTCAGTATCTAAAACGCTTAGCTTGGTAAAACGACAGCTATTAGCAAAATCTTTGATTTCGCTAACAGGGTTAGCGGTTTGTTGGCTTTGTGCGTATGTTGTAAAGACATATTTTGCATCTTTTAAGGCATAAGCACTAAAGCGAGAACGCATAAGTTGTTCCGGCGTTTGTGCTTGGCTATCGCCTGTGTGCAAAGGTTGGCAGCAAAGCGAGTAATCTTGTTTGCTGCCACAAGGACAAAGGGAGTGTGTGAGTGATGTCATAACAACTTACCTAAAACAATAAATTGCTATTTTAGCAAGCCTATTGTGGCTGCGGTACTAAATTGTTTAATGGGTTGCTTTTGGTGAAGCAGTAAAACTTTGCAGATGCATGTTCTAAATTAAGAGTCATAGAATCTAGTTGATTGTTGCTGACAATATCTGTCCAGGTGATCACTGCGGCAAAGTTACCGTTGTGCAGCGCCGAACTTAACACATATTCAAGATTCACAAGGTGCTTTTGTCTGATCACTAACAGTTTACTGGTGTCGATTGAACATGAATCGAGTAATGCTTTACTTGGCACATGATCAGGTGCAATTAACAATGTCCACGCACTTTGACTGTTATAGTGATGTAATACCTTTAATAGCTCAAATGTTGCTGAAATTTCGTCTTCAATTTGAATTAAATTAACCGACGCTTTGTCGTTATCTTGTTGATAGCTTTTAACGGTTCTTAAGGTAATTGGCTGTAACATAACTTTCACTCACTGGTTGTTTATACAGTATGTGTATACAGTAGTTTATACAGTATTTTTGCGCAAGTGTTTTTTGCTATTTTTTTAACCAATTATTCAGCTTTTAATAATTTTAAAAATTAAATCTTTAAAAACAATTAGTTATTTTGTTTCTTTGCAGTGTGATATTTTGTGAAAAATGGATGAAATAATATATACAGTGTTTTATATCGAAGTTTATACAGTAGTTTGTATGCAGGATATTTGAGGTTTATACAGGTGTTTTGATAAAGAAGCCGGTGTACACCGGCTTCTAAAATTTAGTTTTTCAAGTACGTATTTAAAAACTCAAGGTACGCGTTTGATGCTTTGATACGGTTTTCTTTTTTAGTAAAACCATGACCTTCGTCATCGAACAACACGTATTCTACGGGGACACCATTCGCTTTTACTGCGGCAACAAGCTCATCACTCTCAACTTGCAATACACGAGGGTCGTTTGCACCTTGAATAACCATCAGTGGTTTCGTAATGTTTTTAGCATGGAAGAGGGGAGATATCGCTCGATGGCGTTCGCCATCAGTTGCAGGGTCACCCATTTCATCGTACAGTGCCTTTTTAAAGCTTTCCCACCAAGGTGGTATAGAGTTTAATGTTCTTACCCAGTTAGTTACGCCAAAAATATTAATACCTACTTTAAATTCTTCAGGTTCGAAAACCAGCGCCGCTGCCGTCATAAAGCCACCGTAACTGCCACCCATAATGCCAATTTTATCAGCATCAACCCAGTCTAAGCTCTGTAAGTGCTTTTTCCCGTAGACAATATCTTGCAAATCGTCTGTGCCATGCTTTTTATCATCTAAATGGAAAAAAGTTTTACCATAGCCAGAGCTACCGCGATTGTTTACAGCAAATATAGCATAGCCATGATTAACTAAATGTTGCTGCATTGCGCTGTAACCTGTGCGGCTCTGGCCGCCCGGACCCCCATGCACCCACACTAGAGCAGGCACTTTATTGTTACTATTAGCCTGTTTGGGCTTATATAAAACGCCAGGGATTTCTAAACCGTCAAAGCTTTTAAAACGCACAATCGTGCTTTCAACAAGATCATTTTGATCAATTGCATCGCTTAAAGTATGGGTCAGTTTTTTTGCTTTCGTTTCGCCTAATTGCCAAACAAATAAGTTACTTGGCGAGGTATCTGAATTTAGGTAAAACGCCATGCTCTTTTCATCAGCTGAAAAGCTTACACCACGTAAATTGCCCGGGGGCAAGGCAGGCATATCGATTTGTTTATTGGTTTTTGTGTCAATGATTGTCACTTTAGTACTGGCATCAGCATTAACCCCACTTACTTGGTAACGCCCTGATTTTGAGAAGTAAATAAAGCTGACATCCCAGTCATCTTTTAGGGCGGGGCTGTGCTCACCTGTCGTTAAGTCATAGCGCCAAACCTGTGAAAATTCACCTTTTGCATCGGTCGAGTAATACAGAGACTTGCTGTCTTTTGAGAATGTTTCAGGGCCATATTGCGCTTCATTATCATGACGAGTGATTAGCTCAGGTTTGAGCATTTTTTTCATTGTATCGAGAATGAACACATCACTGTCTTTATTAGAGTTATTTTTTGATAAAGCAATAAAGCGGCCATCAGGGCTAATCGCCCCGACATCTAGACCGAGAGTATTTTGATAAACAGGTGTTATTTCATAGCGTGAACTGTCTACGCGATATAAATCCATAAACTTAGGATCGCGTTGATTACTCGTTATAAAAAAGTGTTTTCCATCGTCTGTAAAGCCCGCAAAGCTGGCACGAGTTTCATCGCCAGGAGTCAGGTCTTTGACAGTGCCGTCTGTCTCACGTACATAAATATGATAGCGCTCGTTCCCGCCTGAGTCCTTGGTAAATAATACGCGCTCATCATTTGGAAAATAGCGAACAGCATAGGTGCTGTCTTCAAAGTTTGTTAAACGTGTTTTGTTCGCTGTTTTAATATCAATTTCGTAGAGGCTATAGATGCCGCTTTCATCACTGCTAACAAGGATTTTGTCACCTTTAGGTGAAAAGCTGCTGCCCATAATTGAAGTGGTATCAAAAAATGTTTCAGCGTCATACTGTTTAATAGTGTGTTCTTGTTGCTGACTAATTTCGCTGGTGGTCGTTTGGTTTGATTGTGAACATCCTGCTAATGCAAGGCTTAATGCACACGCAATGGCTGCTAGTTGAAAACTCGGTTTCATTTTAATTATTCCTTATTATTTTTCCGTTATTGAGTCTTACTTGTTCAATATATAAACGCAAGTTTTGCAGCTAAATAATTGTTACAAAGCATGTAACTTTTTAGGGACATTGCTGTGTTACAATTTAAATTTCGCAAAGGAATGGCAATGATAGAAATAAAAAATCTCAATAAGCGTTTTGCTACAGCAACCGTGTTCGAAAATTATAATAAGCAATTTAACAGTAAGAAAATGTGCTTACAGGCGAGCAATGGGAGTGGCAAAACCACGTTACTGATGATAATTGCTGGCCTTGAAAAACCACAGTCGGGGCAAATAATGTATGCTAATAAACAGCATAGTTCACCACAAAAGTATGTGGCTATTGCCAGCGATCGCATTTGTTTACCTGATTTTTTAACGGCTCAGCAAATTATTCAACTGACCTGTAAAGCCTTAAATGTGCCTGCGCCAATTGACCTTATTAACGGATTTAAGTTCAGCGAACACTTACACACCCGTTTTAGTGCATTATCGACAGGCAATCAAAAAAAATGCCAGCTTATAATCACGTTTATGAAGCGGGCGCCTTATTTGCTTTTAGATGAGCCGAGTGCAGCACTTGACCAAGCAAGTATCCATTATTTACTAAATTTGCTTGATAACTATTTAAGTGATAAACCCGATGGGCAAATCATTTTAACCAGCCACGAGCCAGATGTGTTTTTACACCAAGGCTTTGAGTGTACGCCATTATGATAGAGAGCTTGTCACGTTATAATGCATTAATGAGCTACCGCTATTTAGCATATACAACTGCACTTAAGAACTTACTGGCGCAGCTTAAAAACTTTGGTTTGTTGTTTGCGTTAGTGCTTGGGCCTGCGGTTTTAGGCATCGCGCTGTTGTTATTTTTGGGGCTGGGTAAAATTGTAGACAGCCATGAACATGCCCGTTTTAGCGCCCAGTTAGCTTTGCTCTATCTGGCACTGCAAGCCGTTATGTTATGGGCTGTTGCTCCTGCTATAACAAACTCAGAAAATAGAGCCTTTCAAGCACATATCTTTAAGCCTGCTTGGCTAATTTTAATCGACTGTAAGCTTTTACTACTCAGTAATGTGTGGTTAATGGCAAGCTTATTGATAGCCGTTGACCTTCGTCTTCAGCAATGGTTGCAGGTTCCTCATTTTATTCTATTTATGCTGTTGCAGTGGCTGTGCGGTTTAATGGTAATTTATAGACCTTATTCGCTATTTTATGGTTTTTTAGCGTGTAGTATTCTGGTTCTTTTACCGTTTAGTTTAGATTCCTTACACTACCATAGCGGCTTTTTAATTGGTTTTATGGGGAGTTTATTTTTTCCTAACATGAACCTCAGTCACAAACGTGTGGTTAGTTCACTCACTTCATTTTGGATTAGTTACTTTTTGGAGCACAGCTGGAGTGTAATTTGGCGAAGTGCTTTGTTTACTGCAAGCCTATTAGCCGCAGTGCAACTAGTTGAAATTCGTAGCGACTTTAATCATGCGATACAGGTTATGGTGTTGGCAAACTGTGTATTACTAGGTAGTTCATTACAGTTTGATTGCTTTGCAGTGCTTCAAAAATACCGAGTGTTTTTTCAAACAAATGGTCAGTACAGACGGTTTTATTTAAGTCATTTTATACCCAGTTTACTGTTTTATAGTGCAGCGACATTGGCGGCAATGCTTTTGTTAAATGTTTTACAATGGCCGCTGGTCGCTTTGGCTGCTGTGTGGTGCTTTTTACAGCAGCTTTTAGCGCAAAAAAAACCAGCGCATTATGCGCTGGTTTGGTGTGTTATAACAATTGGAATAGCGTTAATTGCTTAAGCTGCATCAGCTTTGCTGTTATTTCCGCTACGTGCAGCTTTACCTGCAACGAGGTCAGCTGGGTCAAAATCGTCTACGTTAATTACATCGAGACGAGCTTTTTCAACAGCAGCTAGTTTATCAGCTTCGGCTTGGCTTAAAATGCCTGCTTCAAGGCCCATTTGCGCCACTTTATCAAGTTGGAAGAAAGGCAGTTTTACGCCTTTTTCGCGGCATACTTTATCAAATAATGGTTCAACTTCTAGTACGTCTTTAAGCGTTTGCTCTTGACGGCCCACTAAGTTAAGTGGCTCATTTTTAAGGTATACATAACTTGCTAAACGGTTACGTGTTTCGCTAGGTACTTGTAATAAGTGTGCGAGTTTGTGCTCAAGCTTATCTGTTGGCTTGCGTACCGGGCGACCAAATGGGAATAACATGATTTTAAGCATCGCACGAAGCGCAGCAGATGGCATGTTATTAATTAAGTCAGCCAGTGCACGTTGGCAGTGATAAAGGTGATCTTGGCAGCTCCATTGAACAAGCGCAAAATCTTCTTTTTTACGGCCTTCGTCGTTGTAACGTTTAAGTGTTGCAGACACTAGGTATAAGTAGCTTAGTAAGTCACCTAAACGTGCTGAAATACGCTCTTTACGTTTTAATGAACCACCAAATACAGCCATGCTGATGTCAGACATTAATGCAAGTGAAGCACTAAAACGTGACGCTACGCGGTAAAACTCTGCGGTTTCATCTTTGTACGGCGTACTTGTAAAGCGCGCACCGGTGAATGCTAACCACTTAGTACGTACTAGGTTCGAAATGGTAAAACCAATATGACCCATAAGTGCTTTGTCGAATACTGCAAGTGCTTCTTCGCGGTCTTCAATCGAGCATGCACCTAGTTCAGTAAGTACGAACGGATGACAACGAATTGCACCTTGACCATAAATGATCATGTTACGCGTAAGAATGTTTGCACCTTCAACTGTTATTGCAATTGGCGCACCTTGGTAACCACGGCCTAAATAATTGTTTGGACCAAGCATAATGCCTTTACCACCGTGAACATCCATGCCGTGAATGGTTGCTTCACGCATTTGTTCTGTTAAGTGGTATTTAATGATAGCGGATACCACTGACGGCTTTTCACCAAGGTCAACGGCACCGGTCGACATGCTGACTGCGGCATCAGAGCTGTAGGCATAACCTGCAAGTTTTGCGAGTGACTCTTCAACCCCTTCCATTTGACCGATAGGTAAACGGAATTGACGACGAATGCGGCTGTATGAACCAGTAGCAAGTGCGATGGTTTTAATTCCACCCGTTGAATTAGACGGCAAGGTGATTGCGCGACCTACCGATAAGCATTCAACCAACATACGCCAGCCTTGGCCAGCCATTTTAGGGCCACCAATGATGTAATCTAGTGGTACGAAAATGTCTTTACCGCGTGTAGGACCATTTTGGAATGGAACATTCAACGGGAAGTGACGACGACCAATTTCAACCCCTGGAGTGTCTGTTGGGATCAGCGCACAAGTAATACCTGGTTCTTTGTCATCACCTAATAACCCGTCTGGATCTTGTAATTTAAAAGCAAGACCAAGCACTGTCGCAACAGGTGCTAGGGTAATGTAACGTTTATTCCATGTTAGGCTAATACCTACCACTTCTTCACCATTCCACTGACCTTTACATACGACACCGTAGTCAGGAATAGCACTCGCGTCTGAACCGGCTTCAGGTGAGGTTAGGGCGAAACATGGAATTTCTTGACCACTTGCTAAGCGTGGTAAGTAATGATCTTTTTGCTCTTTAGTACCATAGTGCTGAAGCAGCTCACCTGGACCTAACGAGTTAGGCACACCAACAATTGAAGAAAGTAGTGTTGATTTACTCGTAAGCTTTTGCAGTACGCATGATTGTGCAAACGCAGAAAACTCTAAACCGCCGTATTCTTTTTTGATGATCATGGCAAAGAATTTATTATCTTTTAGATATTGCCAAACATCTTGTGGTAAATCGGTTAATTCATGAGTTGCGTGCCAATCATCAAGCATGCCACATACTTCTTCAACAGGACCATCAATAAAGGCTTGCTCTTCAATGGTTAGTTTGGGTACTGGGTATTGATGTAATTTATTCCAGTCAGGACGGCCGCAGAATAGATCCGCTTCCCACCATGTTGTACCGGCATCGATTGCTGATTTTTCTGTATCCGACATTGTCGGAGTGACTTTTTTAAATGCAGCAAAAATAGGCTTGATAATGTATTGTTGACGAATGCTAGTCACAGAAAGTGGCACAGCAATTAATAAGAATAGTAGCCAACTAATTGCGCCAAACGCGCCAGCAAAAGTGCCAACAAGTAAGGTCGCAATGGCAATACCTAAGCAGGTATTCCAGCTTGCTCTGTGGTAACTCGCAATACTAAGCAGCACGAGTAAACCAAGTAAAAATAAGAGAGTCATTGATTATTCCTTAATAGAGGTCAGACCACCTCTCTTAGAGTAGCGCTAGATACGCTAATTATCAAGAGGGGGACACGGATAAAACTAATTTTACCTGTTCATTTTTTACAGTGTAAACCATGATGAGCAGACAACCAGATTGGCATTCGGGTTTATTATTGCGATTTAATAAATAATAATGTTGGTAAAAGTAAAAATTTAGCGTGTTCAACCAGATAGTTAATAAAATACAAATAGGGTAGTTGCTAATAGTGTCGCTATGTTTAACAATAACTGCTGGCACAGCTTCGCTATTAATGCCATTCCTTCATTTAGTTTTATAGGTAAAGAGTTCTATGTGTGAGTTGCTTGGCATGTCTGCCAATGTACCAACGGATATTTGTTTTAGTTTTTCAGGCTTATTAGAACGTGGCGGTAACACCGGCCCACATAAAGATGGCTGGGGCATTACTTTTTATGAAGGAAAAGGCTGCCGTACGTTTAAAGATCCTGAGCCAAGCTGCCAATCTGAGATTGCGAAGCTTGTTAAAGCGTATCCTATAAAGAGTATTTCGGTTATTAGTCATATTCGTCAGGGCAATCGTGGCCGCGTGTGTCTTGAAAATACACACCCATTCACGCGTGAATTATGGGGCCGCGAAATTACTTACGCACATAATGGTCAGTTGTCTAATTATCATGACTTAAAGCCTGATTACTATCGGCCAGTTGGCAACACCGACAGTGAATTGGCTTTTTGCTGGCTACTCGATAAAATTCGTGAAAAGTACCCTAAGCGCCCATCCAACATGGCGTCGGTTTTCCGTTATGCCGCAAAACTCGCCCATACTCTGCGAGAAAAGGGGGTGTTTAATATGCTATTAACGGATGGCGTGTATGTGTTGGCTTATTGTACTAATAATCTGCATTGGATCACCCGTCGTGCGCCGTTTGGCAAAGCCACATTAATTGATGCTGATATGGTGGTTGATTTTCAAAAAGAAACCACACCGAATGATGTGGTTACTGTCATTGCAACCCGACCACTTACCCACGATGAGCGCTGGCAAAAAATGGAACCAGGTGAGTTCGTGCTATTTAAAATGGGCGAGAAAATATAACGATAACATCGAAGCGCTTTTACGGCGCTTCGTTACTCATTTCTTGCTTAACCGCAGTCGGCGTACTCACAGGTGCTGTTACTGTGAATGAGTTAAGTTGTACTTCAAACTGTTCCACGCCTTTTTCGCCTTTCCACATACGCACTAACATGTAATCCATTTCGGGAGCAAACCAAGCAAGGGCTTGACGTTTATCGTTATCGTATAAGCGTTTTACTTTAATGGCTTCAATATTGCCGATTGGTAAAGAAATCATTTCGGTGCCAATGACTTCAAAGTCGTAGCTACGCAGATTTCCTTTTTTATCTACTAATGGGTATGAAAGCTGGGTTTTACCTTGCTTTAACTCTTCGCGCACTTGAACTTGGTACGACAGAGAGTCTTGAAAATCATCTGACCAATCAAATTTTAGCGGGTATTTACTTTGATTACTGTTCACTTGCTTTTGTGCAGCATCAAATTTTAATGTGTACTCTTTATCAGGTCCTGTACCAGAGCGCTCCATTGTGTAGCTTAAAGGCGATACTTTTTGATCTTGATAGGTAAATTTTGAAGTTTCTTTTCGTGAATCAGAAAATATCATCCATTCGATTTCACTATGATAAGTTAGCACATAGCTATCGTTGGCTGTTTTTTTAAGTTCGCGTACTGCTTTACCATGGGTTTCACCTTTACGAAGTACATCGTATTTGGCTTGGTATTGAGTGAGATCGCCAGCTAAAACACTGGTAGGAAGTAATAAAGTGCCCACACACGCGAGTAGGGCACTTCGATTTTTATTCTGGGTAGTGCGCGCCGTGTGCAGGAAGTTGTTTTTCGTCAAAAACTGCATAATCTGCTTCCATCTTGAGTCGTTGTTCACTGAACCACTTGACCACCAAAGGATAGATTATATGTTCTTGCTGATGAACACGTTGTGCGAGTGTTTCTGCGGTATCGTTTTCGAGTACCGGCACTTTGGCTTGAAGCACAACGGGACCACCGTCTAGCTCTTCTGTCACAAAGTGAACACTAACGCCATGAACATCATCTTTTGCATCTATCGCTCGTTGGTGGGTATTCAGCCCTTGGTACTTAGGCAACAAAGAAGGATGAATGTTCAACATTTTTCCTTTAAATTTTTGCACTAAGTTAGGTGTTAGAATACGCATAAAACCAGCTAATACAACCAGATTTGGTTCAAAACTGTCAATAATGTCCATTAACTCTGCATCATAGGCCTCGCGTGAGTCAAAGTCTTTATGGCTAAGTACACGTGTTTGTATACCTGCATTCTTTGCTCGTTCAAGGCCATAGGCGTCGGCTTTATTACTAATTACAGCGGCGATATCGGCGTTAATTTCACCACGTCCACAGGCATCAATGATGGCCTGAAGATTCGAACCACTACCAGAAATTAATACAACAAGACGACAAGGGGCCATTAATCACGGCCACCTAAAATTTCAACTTGCTCTTCGCCAGCTTTTGCATCTTGGATTTCACCGATATGCCATGCATTTTCGCCAAGATCTTTTAGAATCGCTAGGCTTTGCTCAAGTTTATCGGCTGGAACAACTAATACCATGCCAACACCACAGTTAAATGTACGGTACATTTCGTGAGTTGTGATGTTGCCATTTTCTTGTAACCAGTTGAAAATTACAGGCCATTCCCAGCTGTCACCTTTGATCACTGCTTTTGCAGATTCAGGTAAAACACGTGGGATATTTTCCCAGAAACCACCGCCTGTGATGTGCGATAACGCGTGAACGTCAACCTGCTTAAATAACTCAAGAAGTTGTTTAACGTAGATGCGAGTTGGCTCTAAAAGGTGATCGCCCAGTGTTTTGCCGTCTAGGTCAGCGCTTGTGTCAGCACCTGATACTTCAAGTACTTTACGAATTAATGAGAAGCCGTTTGAATGAGGACCACTTGATGCTAGAGCGATTAATTGGTCGCCAGCAGCCACTTTAGTGCCATCGATAATTTTTGACTTTTCTACAACACCGGTGCAGAAACCAGCCATATCGTAGTCTTCACCTTCATACATACCTGGCATTTCAGCAGTCTCACCGCCGATTAACGCACAGCCAGAAAGCTCACAGCCTTTACCGATACCTGTTACAACATCGGCTGCAGTGTCGACGTCTAATTTACCCGTTGCATAGTAATCAAGGAAAAATAGTGGCTCAGCACCTTGTACAATAAGGTCGTTTACACACATAGCAACAAGGTCGATACCCACTGTATCGTGCTTTTTAAGATCGATTGCTAAACGTAGTTTTGTACCAACACCGTCTGTGCCAGCAACCAGGACAGGCTCTTTATAGCCAGTTGGTAGTTCGCAAAGTGCGCCAAAACCACCGATACCGCCCATTACTTCAGGACGTTTGGTTTTTTTAACGACGCCTTTAATACGCTCAACAAGTGCATTACCGGCATCGATATCTACGCCCGCGTCTTTATAGCTAAGAGACTGTTTTTGTTCGCTCACAGGTTTTCCTCAAAAAAGTTGCATGTGGGTTGCTTAGAAACGCGCGTATTTTACAACAATTGCACTGGCGCGGCTAGTTGAAAAATCACTTTAACCGACTTGACAAGGACAGTTGTCCGCAAAATGAGAATGAAGGTGTAAAGATAGAGGCGCCAGTGTGTTCTGGCGCCTAAATAAAGAGGGGTAAAATAGGTTAGGCTTTCGCCGTTAAAATAGCCCGCAGAGGAGCAGGGTAGCCCTCAATCGTTTTGCTGGTGTCGGTGGGGTCTAAAAAGTCAACCAGTGACTCGTTTTCCATCCACTGGGTTTTGCGTTGTTCTTCAAGTGTGGTGATTGCACAATCTTTAACTTGGACATCTTTAAAACCAACGCGCTCCATCCACAGCTTTAATGCTGCCGTACTTGGAATAAACCACACGTTGCGCATTTTTGCGTAACGATCGGTGGGCACAAGTACCGTGTGTTCGTCACCTTCGACAACCAGCGTTTCTAACACTAATTCACCCCCAGGACGAAGCTGTGCTTTTAATTGGGCTAAAAAGTCGATAGGCGAGCGACGATGATATAACACCCCCATCGAAAACACGGTATCAAACGCTTTAAGCTCTGGCAGTGCTTCAACACCGAGTGGTAATAAGTGAACATTGTCATCTTGGTGGTAATGTTTAATCGCTTGAAACTGGCATAAAAATAGATCAGAGGGGTCAATGCCCACCACAAAGTTGGCACCTTCACCACGCATACGCCATAAGTGGTAACCAGAACCACAGCCAATATCAAGTACTGTACGGCCTTTTAATGGCTCAATATGCGGCAACAAACGATCCCATTTCCAATCGCTGCGCCATTCAGTATCAATGTCGATACCGTGTAAGCTAAATGGGCCTTTACGCCAAGGCATCATGCGTTTTAATAAATGGGTGAGCTGCTTTTGTTGACCTTCTGATAACTCATCGCCTGTGCCTATCTGTACTTTATCTTGCAGGTTTACATGATCCGTACTGATTTCTGGTAAGTTTTTTAATACCTTTTGCCATTTGGGTAAATCACCATGACTTGCTTCTTGCTCCCAATGCTTAAGTTGAGCAGGCAAGGTTTCGAGCCAATGACTGAGCGGGCTTTGTGCTATTGCAGCGTAAAATTGGTTAAACCATTGAGACATGAAATACTCTTTATATCGTTGTGCTGTTACTTGATGGCAATCATCGAGCAGAAATTAAAACATTGGTACCATACTTGGGTTTGGCTAAAGCCAATCTCAGTGAGGCGTGCTAAATGAGTACTCAAATGATCAGGGCGCATAACATTTTCAATCGCTGTGCGTTTTTGGCTGATCTCAAGTTCTGAGTAACCGTTGTGACGTTTAAAATCATGGTGTAAATCAATCAGCAAATTATTGCATTGCTCATTTTCACCTTTAATTTTTTCGCTAAGCAGCAACACGCCACCGGGCTTTAAATTAGCATAGATTTTCTCAAGCACTGCGTGGCGCTTTTCAGGCGGAATAAACTGCAGGGTAAAGTTCATTGCTACAACAGAAGCATTTTCAATGGCTAAATCGTTAATATCACCAAGGGTAACTGTAACGGGTACTTCAGAACGAAAGCCTTGTAAATGCAGTTTACAACGCTCAACCATGGCTTGTGAGTTATCTACCGCAATGATATTACAGTTATCTGTACGAATATTACGGCGCATGCTTAATGTTACAGCGCCTAACGAGCAGCCTAAATCATATAGGTTTGAGTTACTTTGTGCGTACTCACCAGCTAGTTTTCCCATGGTACTAACAATAGTGGCATAACCCGGCACCGAACGCTGGATCATATCTGGGAATACTTCAACTACATGTTGGTCAAAACTAAAGTCTTTAACCGCTTGCTCAGTGGCATAAATACTGTCTTTTTGCGTCACGTGAACAGTCTCTTTAAAAAATAATACCGCTATTTTAGCATTTTTAGCTGGATAGTCAGTGATAAATTCAGTAGCTTGGCTAGAATTATCAATAACAAGTACAAGAAAGAGAAGTTTAATGACTAAAAGCAAAGTGATCAGTACAGAAGATATCTTATCAACTCTGTGTCATTCAGTAACCGGCGTATTATCGTCAGCAAGTGGCAATAAAATTAGCTATTCGGCTATGGTACAAAAAATTACCCGTACCTGCATGCGCCCAGATATAGGTTGTTTTGTATTGTTCGATGGTGGTTTTACAGGCCTGGTGGTAACAAACTTCACGGCACAAGCGGCGATGGAAATTTACCATGATTATATGCGCAGTATGGGTATGCCAGAAGAAGAAATAGCCAATAGCCATTTATCAGACGACGTTGCCAACGTACTTGGTGAGCTGATGAACCAAATCGTGGGTGACTTTACTTCTAAAGTACGTGACCAATTGCATACGTCTATCACCCAAAACCAACCTAAGATGATGGCAATCAACAAGCAAGTACAGATTTCGGTTGATACCACTATGGATAGACCACAAGCACGCCGCGTGACATTCACTACATCGAAGCAAAATATCTTCTATCTTGAGCTTGCGATGGATAAAACTGAGTTTATCAAGCTTCATGACTTTGATATTTCAGAAGCGGTTGACCCTGATGACATCATTGAAAACGAAGCAAAACAAAAAGCTGAAAAGCAAAAAGCAGCATCACAAGCAGACGATGCCGATGATGATTTTATGGCTGAATTAGGGTTGTAACTCAACGACTTGGGCTTTCAGCTGTTAGATAAAACAGAGGCGCGGTTTAGACCGCGCTTTTTTGTGCTTTAAAGCAATTGATAACATCTTTAGCAGGGATCCCAATTAACGTAATAGTCTCATCGTCTATCTTTTGAATTTTTGATTTAACTGTCACTGAAGGCCCTCGAGTAAAGCTTTTCACAGATTCTGGTGAAAAGATATTTAGCTCATCTTTGATTAAATCTGTTTTATGGGTTTTAGAATCAAAGCTGATCATGATATCACCCTCAAAATCCATTTTTTCTGACGATTCAACAGAGATAATAGAGGCCAAATCAGGGTTTTGCTTAAAATAAATTTTAAAAAAGCTTTTTGCGTATGAGTTTAAATTTTTAATTGAAGTAGTTATGTGGCTATCAACTTCAAGTATTGCATCGTTTTCTAATACTGATTTCATCTTGCAAGTCCATTCACCATTTAGAAAGTTATAATCTTCAAAAGCATTCGCAGTTGTACACTTAAAAAGTAATAAAAGTATTATCAAGACTCTATATAACATTTCATTTGTTCCTTTTAGAAAAAATACTCGATGCTCGTTAACTTTATCTAAATATCTTACAGCTTTGAACTAAAAGCTCGTTTTAAAGCCTACATTCATCTAATTTATGCTTTACTCACAAAGCCTAAAAAGGATTTGATGACTGCATGAATTACTTAAAAAACGTTATAACTAAATTTGTTTTCATGATGCAGAAGCGGCCGGGGTTGATGGCGGTGTTAGCGTTTTGCAGTGGTGTGGCAAGCTATGTATTTGTTGAGCGAAAAGAATCGTTTTCGCAACTTATCTCTATTTTGTTATTAGTCACTTGGTTGTGGTTGTTAATAGATAACTGGCTAAGAGATAAAGTAGAGGAGCGTTTTGGTGTGGCGGTGTCGCCCAACGTGATGCGCTTTGCGCTGCAAGTTGTGCAGCAAGAAAGCCTGTTTTTTGCTTTACCATTTTTCTTAGCGGTGACAACCTGGGATCATGGTCAGGCTGCGTTTACCGCCTTAATCATTCTTTGTGCGTTCGTTTCTGTTGTTGATCCCCTCTATTACAAAAAGCTCGCAAGGCACAGTGTCTGGTTTAGTGTGTTTCATAGCTTTTCTTTGTTTGTCGTGTTGTCGGTTACCTTACCTATTTTATTAAAATTAACGACCAGTCAAAGTTTTGAAATTGCGCTGATCACGGCTGTTATTTTAACAATTCCAAGTCTTGGCAATTTGATGCCGAATGCAAAATGGTGGCGTTTCCCGCTGTTGGTGCTATTGCTTTGCGCTTTAAGTGCCGGGCTTTGGCAATTACGTAGCTTTGTGCCGCCTGCGGCACTGCGTTTAACCGATATGAGCGTGTCGTATCAGCTTGATGAACAAGCCCGTAAACCAATAGAGCCTATCCAAAAGTTAACCGAGTATGATTTACATCAAAAAGGTCTATACAGCTTTAGCGCAGTTAAAGCCCCAAGAGGTTTAAATGAAAAAGTCTTCCATGTTTGGGTGCATAATCGTAAAGAAGTTGAACGCATAGCCCTGGATATTTCCGGCGGTCGTAAAGAAGGCTATAGAGCATGGAGCCACAAAACGAATTTCCCTGCTAATCCCGCAGGAAAATGGGTCGTTAAAGTGGTTACCGAATCAGGGCAGCTGATAGGGCAAAGAAGGTTTGAGGTTACTGAAGTTTAGCAGATAGCTTCAGTACGGATTTTTCCCTTCACCTACCAACACACTGAATATTCTTAAATCAAGCTCGAGTTGATGGTATTGCGGCGCCATGTGGCAACAGAGTTGATAAAACGCTTTGTTATGATCTTTTTCTTTAAAATGTGCAAGTTCGTGAACAACCAATGCTTTTAATAACGGCTCTGGTGCGCATAGTAAGTCGCTGTTAATGGCTAGGTCGTGCTTACGCGTTTTGCCTTGCATACGAAAAGTATGCGTACCTAACGCATTGGTGACCATATCGCCTTGTTTTTTAAACGCGGCACGACCAAAAGGCAGGGCGTTTTTAAGGTAACGTTTTTTAAGCTCGGTTGCATAATTGTATAAGGCTTTATCACTGGTGATGTTATGCGCGTCAGGGTATTTACCTTTTAAATACTGTGCGGCTTTGTCATTACTAAAAAGCTGTAATACTTGGTCAACGATATGGGGCGGGTAACCTTGAAAATAACGGCTGTAGTCTTTCATATGCACTCTGAAATTAAAATAAACTGCTTTGGCTGGCTTCTCGCTCACCTGTAAAAGGCGCGAGTACCGGGTGATTATAACCTAAATCTTGGCAAAATTGCCTCGCCAATAGTGGCGATTCGCGGTTATCGGCGGTATGAAAAAACACATACGGTGATTTACCTTCCTCAAGCCATTGTTTTATTTTTTTAAGCCAAGGTTGGTAATACGATTTGTATTCATGGTTAAGGCTTGCAATCACAAAGCGCAGCATCGGATTACTGCCCGTTGCTATAGCATGTACAGGCAAATAAGGCTTTTTCTTTTGCGCATCAATCAATGCATCTGTTTCTGCGGGCACTGCAAATAAAGCCCGTGTATCCATACTTATGCGATTAATGTTGTTTTCAATTAGTAGCTGATTAAGGCGAATTTCAGCATCACCTTTTTGAAAAAACGCGGGATGGCGTACTTCAACACCATAATTGAGGTGTTTGGGTAACTGGGCAATAAAATTAGTCAGCAGGGGCAGAGCATTAGGGCCAAAGGCACTTGGTAACTGCAACATAATTTGCCCAGTTTTGGCAAAAATAGGTTCAAACAGGGTCAGCCATGCATTTAGCTCATTGTTTATATTGGTGAGTTGTAATTCATGGCTAAAGCGTCGGTGAAATTTAAAGGTGAATTTAAAGTCGTTGGGTACAGCATCGCACCAGCGTAATAATGATTCGTGACTTGGGTCAGCATAAAAGCTGGTATTGCCCTCAACCGAATTGAAGGTGTGCGCGTACTCGTTGAGCATGTCGGCACTTTTACAGTGACTAGAGAGTAAATTTCCTTTCCATGCGGTGCTAGACCACTGCGGACAACCTAAGTACAGCATTAAATCAACCAATAAATTTAAACTGCGCGTAGTGTAACAAAAGAAATGAATGCTCAGAAGTCAGTGCGCATATTTAGGCTTCTTGGCGCACTGCTGGTACTCGCATTTTGAGATGGTTTGGGTATAATGCTCAGCCTTAAATGATTACTTTGTATAGTGGCTTTTGCTCTCAAAATAGCGAACTCTTAAGAGCAGGCGGCTATAAGTCTTTAACTGACAGGAATACTATGCGCTCTATATATTGCGGACAGCTAAATAAATCTCACGTAGATCAAGAAGTTGAACTATGTGGTTGGATCAATAAACGCCGTGACCTTGGTGGACTTATTTTCGTCGATTTGCGTGACAGAGAAGGGCTCGTTCAAGTGGTATTTGATCCTGAAGTAGAAGGATTAATGGACACTGCGAATAAACTACGCCAAGAGTTTTGTGTGCAGTTAAAAGGTGTTGTTCGCGCACGCCCTGAAAGCCAAGTAAATAAAGACATGGCAACAGGTGAAGTTGAAATTTTAGGCACAAGCTTAACTATCATCAACCGTTCAGAGCCATTACCTCTTGATTTTAATCAGCAAAACTCTGAAGAGCGCCGTTTAAAATACCGTTACCTAGATTTACGTCGTCTTGAAATGAGTGACCGTATTAAACTACGTGCAAAAGCGAGCAGCTTTGTGCGTCGTTTCTTAGATGACAATGGTTTCTTAGATATCGAAACACCCGTACTTACAAAAGCAACACCAGAAGGTGCGCGTGACTACTTAGTACCAAGCCGTGTGCACAAAGGCAGCTTTTATGCATTGCCTCAGTCGCCACAGTTATTTAAACAATTACTAATGATGTCGGGTTTTGACCGTTACTATCAAATTGTTAAATGTTTCCGTGACGAAGATTTACGTGCTGACCGTCAGCCAGAATTCACACAAATCGATTTAGAAACGTCATTCATGAGCTCTAATGAAGTTCGTGCGATGACAGAAAAAATGATCCGTGAAATGTGGCAATCACTGCTTGACGTTGATTTAGGTGACTTCCCTGTCATGCCTTACAGCGAAGCAATGCGTTTATACGGTTCAGATAAGCCAGATTTACGTAACCCAATGCAACTTGTTGATGTTGCTGACTTAGTCAAAGACGTTGAATTTAAAGTTTTCTCAGGCCCTGCAAACGACGAAAAAGGCCGTGTTGCCGTGTTAACTGTACCAGGCGGTGCAGAGCTTTCTCGCAAGCAGATTGACGACTACACTAAATTCATCGGTATTTATGGGGCGAAAGGCCTTGCATGGATGAAGGTTAACGACCGTGCTGCGGGCGTTGAAGGTGTACAATCACCAATCGCTAAATTCTTAAATGAAGACGTGATTAACCAATTACTTGAGCGTACTAATGCGCAATCGGGCGATATCATTCTATTTGGTGCAGACAAACGCAACGTGGTTAACGAAGCAATGGGTGCGCTACGTCTTAAGATTGGTGTTGATTTAGGTATTACAAACCTTGATAGCTGGAAACCGCTATGGGTTGTTGACTTCCCAATGTTCGAAGAAGACGACGAAGGTACATTACATGCGGTTCACCACCCATTCACGGCTCCAAAAGAAATTTCGCCAGCAGAGCTAGAGGCAAACCCTGCCGCAGCAATCTCTGATGCATACGACATGGTATTGAATGGCTATGAAGTAGGTGGTGGCTCAGTACGTATTCACAACGCCGACATGCAAGAAACAGCGTTTAGAATCTTAGGTATTGATGCACAAGAGCAACAAGACAAGTTTGGTTTCTTACTTGACGCCCTAAAATACGGTACACCACCGCATGCAGGTCTTGCGTTTGGTCTTGACCGTTTAGTGATGTTGCTATGTGGCACTGATAACATTCGTGACGTAATTGCATTCCCTAAAACAACGCAAGCATCATGTTTATTAACAGATGCACCAAGCAAAGCTAATGCGGATTCGTTAACAGAGCTTGCGATTAATGTGGTTGCAAAAGACGCTGAGTAATTCTTAATAAACTGAATTATAAGCTTTAATGAAAGCCCTAAGGTGTACCCCTTAGGGCTTTTTTGTGTTTAAATTAATTTTTATATGGTGTATTTCAAGGAGTGGGTATGAATATAAACGCCAGCTTTATTAATTACTTAATGCTTATTTTAGTTCCGTTTTTTGCTGTAATGAGTTATTACCTCGGTAAACGTAAAACGACAACCCCTATCATTGTCGCTATTATCGGTGGTTTGTTAGGTTTAATGCCTTTATTTGGTCTGGTATTTATTGCTGTACTGGCGCTTAAAAAAGATATTGAGACGAGCGCGTGATCACAAGCCATTCGCTTTATTTTGAACACACCTTTGAAGTAAACCTAGCAGGGCAAACATTTTCGCATTGCGAATTTGAGCAATGCGAATTTATCGACTGTGACTTTAGCCACAGCCAGTTTGAAAACTGTCGGTTTATAGAATGCGAGTTTAAAAACTGTAATTTAGCGGCGCTTGGGCTCAAGTATACCTCACTTGAAGAGGTGAGCTTTAAAGCGTGTAAATTAAACAGTGTACGCTTTACAGATGTTGATTGGCCGCTGCTTGCCACCCGTGCCCCTGTGAGTTTTATTGGCTGTGAACTTAGCCATAGCAGCTTTTTTGAACTCAGTTTAAAGGCCTTAAAAATGCGCAGCTGTTTTGCTAAAGATGTTGATTTTAGGCATGCGGATTTATCATCTGCTGATTTTACTGATACTGATTTTCGTGACAGCGTGTTTCAACAAACCAACCTCAGTAAAGCTAATTTTATTGGTGCCAGCCATTTTGCTATTGATATAACCGCTAATAATATAAGTAAAGCTAAATTCGAGCGTTATGCAGCTTTGGACTTACTCGCCGGGCTCGATATAGAGCTGGTGGATTAAGTACCATTACTAATAGGATTAAGGAAAGTCATGAATTTAAGTCCCACCTCCTTGGAAGGAAAATTTATTAAATTAGTGCCATTAACACCAGCGCATCGTGATGCACTTGTAAATGCAGCCGCAGATGGCGAGTTGTGGAAATTATGGTTTACCTCTGTGCCCAATGAAGAGCGTGTTGATGATTATTTAACCATGGCATTTGAGCAACAAGCTCAGGGCCGAGCATTACCATTTGCAGTTATAGACCAGCAAAGTGGCGAGGTTATCGGCTCAAGCCGTTTTTGTAATATTGATACTAAAAACCGCCGTTTAGAAATTGGTTATACTTGGTATGCCAAGCGCTTTCAGCGCACAGCCGTCAATACCGAATGCAAAAAGTTACTGCTTAGTTATGCTTTTGAAACCCTGCATGTGATTGCTGTAGAGTTTCGTACTCATTGGCACAATTTGGCATCACGCAATGCTATTGCACGCTTAGGGGCTAAACAAGACGGTGTACTTCGAAACCACCAAGTAATGGCCGATGGGCATGTGCGTGACACGGTGGTGTTTTCAATTATTGATGGCGAGTGGCCGATGGTTAAACGCAGTTTAGAATATAAATTAGAGCAGTAGAAAGTGTTGACTCTAAGAAAAATAACTTTGTTATTAGCGTTTACGCTTTTTGGACAGCGAGCCATTGCTACTGAAACTGAGGTTTTGTTTGATACCCAACGATCGCGCCATATTTCAGTGACGATAACGCCTACCGATAGTAAATGCACCGCGCAGAAAAAGTGCCCCGTTGTTTTTATTGGCGCAGGTTACGGTATGGCGCATACAGATTATCAATTTGCGCAGCAGGTTTTTCATCAGCATGGCTATTTAACGGTTGAAGTTGCGCATGAATTAAACGGTGACCCAAGTTTAAATCCTGAGCCGCCTTACATGACGACACGGATGGAAAATTGGCATCGCGGTGTAGAAACGCTGGTGTTTTTAGTGAATGAACTTAAAGGGCGTTATCCTGCGTATGATTTTAACCAGTTAACCTTGTTTGGGCATTCAAATGGCGGCGATATTGCAGCCTTGTATGCCGCTATTTACCCAGCGAAAGTGAGTAAAGTGATCACCCTTGATCATCGTCGTATGCTGATACCACGTAATAAAAACATTGCTGTGCTTACGCTACGCGGCAGTGACTACCCTGCAGATGACAACGTATTGCTCACACAGCAAGAGTTGGCTTTATACCCTGTTACACAAGTAACAATGGCAGGTTCTCGCCATAATGATATGTATGATGGTGGTCCAAAAGTACTGGTCGAGCGTATGCGCAAAGAGCTCGATGCGTTTTTATCACGCTATTAATTATTTTTGATATTCAGTTAAAACTGGGCATCAATATCGCTGCGGAAATTAAAATATCCCATCTCAACGAGGTTGTTATACACACCTTCTATATTTAGTGGCAGCCATTGTTGATACATTTTTAAATGGCTGTATTTCTCTAAAGTAATTTCTTTTTGTAAGGTTGAGAGTTTTTTGCCTGCTAACATGCCATCGCGAACGGCTGCATGTAAGTCTTCAATATAGTGTAAGTAAGACACCACATCATCGCGGTTGCCAGTATCAGCGTGCCCACCTATAAACACAGCAAAAGGTGGCTCATTAAGAATGGCCTTTGTGGAAGAGAGCATTCCGTTAATATCGTACCCTATGAGGTTTTTATAAGGCATGCGGCCAAGTACAATCCAATCAACAACGTAAAGTACATTAGCTGGCATAAAACGCATACTGACATTACCTCGGCCATTATTTGGCCCGTAGTAATTAAGAAGCACGTAACTATCACCTAATTCGATTTTGAGTGTATCGGTAAATGTCAGATCAGGCAGGGCTGTCGGCACTTTATTCAATCTTAGGTCGTCATCGGCAAACTTATGAGAAACGACGGTGGTGTTTTTATCAATGAGTTCATTACCGCCCATGGCATGGTCAACATGGCTATGGCTGTACACCATGTATTTAATGTCGGCGTTAAACGTTTTCTTTATATAACTTTTTAAATATTTTGCGGCATCACTATTGAGTGGGTCAGTCACTAATGCAACCTTATCAACGATCATAAAGGCGCTGTGGTAATGGCCGGCACTAAAGCGGTATATATTGTCTTTAATATTTTCAACCTTATAGCTTGTCTGTTCTACTGCAAAGGTATATTGACCGAGTAGCATTAGTAAGCTGAAAAGTACAAGGTGAAGCCTGGCGAACATAAACAATCCTTTTACGTTGAAACGTATCTAAATAAGCACATTAAAGTGCGTTCTAGCGTGTGTATTATAGTCGATAAAGTTTAGTTGATCTGTGTCAAATTTCAGGAACTCAGCTTGTAGGGGAGGACATAAGTCCTTATATTTTTAACTGCGTTTCTCTATCCTCGCGAAGCGCTATAATGAAGAAATGCTATGCTTAGCACAGACTTCTAGAACCTTATTCACTGGAAAAGACAATGCAACATTTACCTACCGTTGATTATAAAGCGAGCGATGCGGCCGCTCAATTTGTTGAGTCACTAAGAAACACAGGTTTCGGTGTATTAAAAAATCACCCAATTCCTCAGTCATTAGTTGAATCAATCTATAAAAATTGGCAAGAATTCTTTAATTCTGAGCAAAAGCATGCGTTTTTATTCTCAAAAGAAACACAAGATGGTTATTTCCCGCCGTCTGTGTCTGAAGTTGCAAAAGGCTTTACCGTAAAAGATATTAAAGAGTACTACCACGTTTATCCTAAAGGCCGAGTGCCCGCACAATTAGAAGAAGAAATTCGTGAGTACTATCGCTTAGCCAATGAGTTTGCAGCCACACTTTTAAGCTGGGTTCAAGCTGAAGCACCAGAAGACGTGCGTGCTAAGTTTTCTATCGATCTTAAAGATATGATTGCAGACTCTGAGCAAACACTTTTACGTATTTTACATTACCCCCCCATGACGGGTGATGAAGAGCCGGGTGCGATTCGCGCCGCTGCACATGGCGATATTAACTTATTAACGGTTTTACCAGCAGCGAACGAACCAGGTTTGCAAGTACAAACAACAGATGGCGGTTGGTTAGATGTTCCGTGTGATTTTGGTAACCTGATCATCAATATTGGTGACATGTTACAAGAAGCGTCAGGTGGTTACTTCCCATCGACTATTCACCGTGTGATCAACCCAACGGGTAAAGCGTCAACGAAATCACGCATTTCGTTACCGTTATTCCTTCACCCGCGTCCAGATGTTGTATTGTCTGAGCGCTATACTGCCGATAGTTATTTACAAGAACGTTTACGTGAGCTAGGCGTTAAGTAAAAGCAAACGACTAGAAAGAAGCGGCTCAGGCCGCTTTTTTCGTCTTTAATACACATACCAATAAATCGCCGTTATAAAATAATTCCATGCATTATTGGCTATCATAGGTATAATGCGCGCACTTCGGCAATTCAGCTGACTTTTTGAATTTGAGAGACACTATGAGTTTTGATGGCTTAGGATTATCACAGTCTTTAGTTAATGCAGTTTTAGAAAAAGGCTATGAAACACCTACGCCTATTCAAACACAAGCGATCCCTGCGATTATAGCGGGTAGAGACGTGATGGCCGCGGCGCAAACCGGTACAGGCAAAACAGCAGGTTTTACTTTACCGTTAATCGAGCGTTTAGCCAAAGGCAAAAAGGCAAGTGGAAATCGCGTGCGCGCGCTTGTGCTTGCACCTACACGTGAGCTTGCATTACAAGTGAGCGAAAACGTAGAAGAATATGCTAAGCATTCTAATATTAGTTCGTTTGTGGTGTATGGTGGCGTTAAAATTAACCCGCAAATGATGCGCCTTCGTAAAGGTGTTGATATTTTAGTTGCAACACCGGGACGCTTACTGGATTTACATAATCAGAATGCGCTCCAGTTTGATACCTTAGAAGTGTTAGTGCTTGATGAAGCCGACCGTATGCTTGATATGGGCTTTATTCACGATATTAAACGTATCATTGCGAAGTTACCTACGCAGCGTCAAAATTTGATGTTTTCAGCGACGTTCTCTGATGAAATACGTGCCTTAGCAAAGGGACTTATTAACGACCCAGTCGAGATTTCTGTAGCAGCTAAAAACACCACCGCAAAATCTGTGTCACAATCGGTTTACGCGGTTGATAAGTCAAGAAAAACAGCCCTATTGAGCCATTTGATTCGTACCAACAATTGGCAACAGGTATTAGTTTTTAGCCGTACCAAACACGGTGCTAACCGTTTGGTTAAACAGTTAGAGCGTGATGACATTGTGGGCGCGGCTATTCATGGTAATAAATCGCAAGGTGCGCGTGTTAAAGCGCTTGAAGGTTTTAAAAATGGCGAAGTACGCGTATTAGTTGCCACAGATATCGTAGCCCGAGGGCTTGATATTGTTGAGCTGCCGCACGTTATCAATTACGACTTGCCGAATGTGTACGAAGATTATGTACACCGAATTGGTCGAACTGGTCGTGCAGGTGCTTCTGGGCATGCTATTTCGTTTGTGACAGCCGAGGATGCCATTGATCTATACGGTATTGAACGTTTTATTGGTGAATTGATCCCGCGCGCGACTGAAGCAGGGTTTGAACCAAGCAATCCCGTGCCTGAAAGAGAGCTTGATGCACGCCCAATTAAACCTAAAAAGCCGAAAAAAGCCAAACAGCCGTTTTCTAAGCCGAAGTCGGATAGTAAAAAACCAAATAGCAATGGCAGTGGCATAGGTCCACGCCGTGGTGGTTCGGGAAAAAAATCTAATGCCACTAAAGGAAGTGACGAGCAAACACAAAGCCCATGGGCTAAGCGTCAGTCTGTAGGGGGGAATGCTCAACGCAAACGTCGCCCTAAAAACGGTGGCTCAAATAACAGCTAATTTATCGGTTGATTAATAAAAAGCGCGCCTATTTTGGCGCGTTTTTTTATGGGTCTGCAAAGTCACACTGCTTTGAGGTAATTAACCGCTAAGCCAATGAATAAAGTCATGCTGACACTGAGTAAGGTACCGAGCATAACGTATTCAGTCAGTTTTTTATCTTTACTGGCACTTAAATCACCAAAGCGGAATACGGATTTTGCTGCAAGTAAAAAGCCAACGCCTGCAAATTGGTCCAGTAAGATAAATGTTAGCATTAATACGCGCTCAAGCATGCCAATACTTTGTCCTGCGGCTGGTAAACTGCCAGTGGCGCTAAAGCCAGATGTGATGCGCTCTAACATCATGCGAATAAACACCGCTGTTGGATTTAAAACCAATAAATAGCCACACAGCACCCATAATGTTGCCGGTTGCATCAACCATTCCCAGCTATGTGTAAAAAACTCATCGTTGTCGCTTAACCATATAGCCAGTAATAACAAGATAACTAAATGTGTAAGTTGGTCGACAATAAAAGGAACCACGCCTTTACTTGAGTAAGATTTAGCAAGGTCGATTACATAGTGTGTAACCATAATTACTGCCGTGGCGATAACGACGCTTGAAAGTGCTTGCCAACCATAATTAAACTCCCAAAGTAATAGCACCAAAAATGAGCTAACACCGTGGGTGAGCACGTGTAAGTAAAGTTTACTGGCACGAAAGTGGCGTGTATTTCTGTCATGCACCCAGCTCATGGGTTGCCAGTAAAAGTCGGCAATTAAATGCGCTAAAATTAAGCTTACGATAAGTAATGAAAAACTCATGTTGTCATTCCTTTGAGTGTGGTTTGGCTGTACTGCATAAAACGTTCAATTAATTGGTAGTGAGCTAAATTTAAAAGTTTTGTGACATTGGCTCGGCTTGTTGCGAGTTCTTTAGCAAGTTCGGCATGATTGTTGTGTTCTGCTGTTAAATAATAAAACAACGCATTTGCTTGTTTTTGACTCATTTTTTCAAGTAATACTTCAATTAGTTCAATATTGAGTAAAAAACCCTCGTCAAGGGGCTGATTGTCGATTTGTAAAGTGAGTCGTTGATGGCCCATATTATCTAACCCCCGCCCAGATAGAGTATAGGCACTGCCTGTGGCTGTTTTTATATCAGCCCGTGGATTATCAACCTTTCCAATGGCCAGGCTTTGTCTGAGCTCATAATTAGCGGCTTTCATTTGCAAATATAAAAGTATCGCCGCACAACATACTGTATCAGGCGTCGCTAGATGCAGTTGCATAGCATCGCCGCGGTAAATGGTATAGTCAGCGTCGAACCGATTAGCAATAAAGCGTAGACTCTGATCAAGCTGATACAGCATCGCGTCGTATTCTTGCTGGGGGATTTTTTGTGATTTAATTAAATCACCACTGATCACCGCTATCATTATGGATTTCCTTTTTAAAGTAACTTGATTCGGTTACATCGCGATAAGTAACCAAATTCGGTTACTTTGTTTTATGTAACCAATTTAGGTTACTCTTTCGTAAATTTCAACCAAGATATGCTACAGTGTGATCAAACCACTAAGAATAGAATCAGTATGCAAGCAGTTGATAAGCAAAAAGTCGGCATTTTTGTTGATGTGCAGAATATTTATTATACCTGCAGAGAGAGCTATAAAAAGAATTTTGATTACAATGCCTTCTGGGCGAAAATGAGCGAACGATATCAGATTGATTGCGCGATTGCGTATGCAATTTATCGCGGTGATGAGAAACAGTCTCAGTTTCAAAATATTCTCCGTGCGATTGGCTTTGAGGTAAAACTTAAACCTTTTATTCAACGCCGCGACGGGAGCGCAAAAGGGGATTGGGATGTTGGTATCACGATTGATATGCTTGAGCATGCAAAACAACTCGATAAAATGATTTTGCTCTCCGGCGATGGTGACTTTGCCTTATTGCTTGGCCACCTAGCACACAACTACCACATTCCTTGCGATGTGTATGGCGCTGAATACCTTACTGCCGATGTGCTTAAACACGCTGCTGCTGAGTTTCATTGTATTGATGATTCATTGTTGCTCGGTAAGTGAAGAAAAATTATTCCATAATAAATAAAATATTTAAATAAAGTATTATTTTAGCTAAGCTAACATGAGTTACACTGATTACAAATAAAGGAAACGTGGTTTGTCAAAACCAGATTTATGCCAAAAAAGGTGTGAATGAAAGCGTTATCAGCCATCCTTGGTGGAGAATTAAAATTTCTTACCTTTAAATAAAGCTATTTAATTCAGTGGATTATGAATAAATATGAAACTAATGCTAATTTTTATAAAAAATATAATGACAACGCTGTCATTTTTTGTGTAACATTAAATCAACATGGGTCGAGATGATTTCGCATTCAGATAAGAAAAAAAGTGCGATTGAGACAAAAACTAAACGAAGGTTAGGGGTCGTTAAATGATGGCGAAGAGTGTGAGTGAGGACCAGTTGTTTATTGGTATTGATGGTGGCGGAACGAAATGTCGAGCAACTATCTACTCTGTTAAACAGGGTGTATTAGGAACCGGCCTGGGTGGTCCAGCGAATCCATTACATGGTTTGGAACGCACACTTGAATCAATCATGGTTTCCACACAGCTTGCGCTTCGAGACGCGGGATTACCCCTTGAAACGGTTCATCAACTTTATGCTGGCTTAGGATTAGCGGGTGTAAATCTTCCGAGCCTTTACGATAAAATTATGGAATGGGATCATCCATTCAAACAAATGTTCTTAACGACCGACTTACACACCGCGTGTATAGGGGCACATGAGGGCAGTGATGGCGCTGTTATTATCACAGGCACGGGCTCATGTGGTTTTTCATGCGTAAATGGTCGCACGACTAACTTTGGTGGCCACGGTTTTGCGTTAGGCGACAAAGGAAGTGGCGCATGGATGGGCTTAGAAGCAATTAAAGCCGCATTACTTAATTTAGATGGCTTAGGGCCTTCAACGAGCTTAACGAGAGTGATTACTGAACATTTTTCTGCTGAAAATGCGATGGGTATTGTTGAGCAAATGTCGGGACAGCCTTCAAGTAGTTATGCAAAACTAGCGCGCTATGTGTTTGACGCTGCTAATAATGGCGATGCGGTTGCCACTGCTATCGTTCAAGATGGTGCTGATTATGTGAGTAAATTAGCGCACCGTTTACTTGAAAATAAGCCTCCTCGGTTATCGATGATTGGTGGCCTAGCGGAGCCCCTTAATAAATGGCTTGATACCGAGATAGCAAAACGCGTAGAAGCGCCTATTCAGCCACCAGAAATGGGCGCTGTGTATTTCGCACAACAATCAGTGCTCGAACAAAATCAAGAGGTTGCTCTGTAATGGCTACTTATCATGCTACGTCATTGTTTACCGGTGACGAGTTTTTAGAAAATGTTTTTTTTAGTGTTGCAAATGGGGTGATGACATTTGTTGATGCTGTTGATAATGCGATTGAATTAGATGGCTTAGTCGCTCCGGGTTTCATTGATGTACAAGTGAATGGAGGAGGCGGTGCCTTCTTTAATGCTGAGCAAACAACAGAATGCTTAGACCGAATAGCGAAAGCACATGGTCAATTTGGCACTACGGCACTGATGCCCACCTTGATCACCGATAAAGTCGAAGTAATGGCGATGGCGGCTGATGCAACAGCCAAAGCACTTGCTGAGGGGGTACCTGGGGTACTAGGAATACACTTCGAAGGCCCACATTTATCATTCCCTAAAAAAGGCACGCACAGTGAGCAATTCATTCGACCAATAACAGAACAAGAATTTGCGATTTATGCACGTCAAGACTTGGGTATAAAAATGGTGACCTTGGCACCTGAAAGTGTCAGTACCGACGACATTGCTCGTTTAATCGAATGTGGTGTAAAAGTATCTATTGGTCACACGAATGCTGATTTTGCGACAACGAATGCAGCACTTGCAGCGGGAGCCGATGGGTTTACACACTTATTTAATGCTATGTCAGCGTTTACTTCTCGAGAGCCTGGTGTTGTTGGTGCCGCGCTTTGGGATGATAACAGCTGGTGCGGGTTGATTGTTGATGGTCACCATGTACACCCATCATCAGCCAAGTTGGCAATTCGTACCAAGCAACGTGGGAAAATCATGTTAGTCACAGATGCGATGCCACCTGTGGGTACAAATGATATGGAATTTGATTTTTTTGATGGTCGAAAAGTAATTCGAACAGGTGATCGTTTAAATTCAACGACGGGCGAGTTGGCGGGCAGTGTATTAGACATGGCAAGCGCGGTGCGAAACACCGTGAATACCTTAGATGTTAGTTTAGCGGAAACATTACGCATGGCGTCACTGTATCCTGCACAGTACCTCGGTTTAAAGAAAAAAGGCCGCTTACTAGAAGGCTATGATGCCGATTTTGTCGTACTTGATGAGCATCAATGTGTGACAGCTACTTTTATTGCTGGTAAAGCGCTGTAATTAACTTCCCTGGTAAAAACCCCCGCCGTTGTATCGCGGGGCTTTTTGTATTCGAGGTAATAACATGACAACAACACACCCTACAAAAAAACGTTTAGCCTCATTAGATGCGCTTCGTGGCATGGACATGTTTTGGATATTAGGTGGTCAGTCGATATTCGCAGCGCTATTTGTGTTAACAGGCTGGACTGGCTGGAAAGTATTTGAAGCACATACTGTGCACAGTGCCTGGCATGGCTTTACTTTTTATGACTTAATTTTCCCGTTATTTATTTTCTTATCAGGCGTTGCTATGGGGCTTGCACCGAAGCGCATTGACCACTTAAGTTGGGATGAGCGTAAAGTGTATTACCGTAAGGCAGCTAAACGTTTGTTATTATTGTGCCTATTAGGGATTTTGTATAATCATGGTTGGGGCACAGGCATGCCTGTGGCGCTTGATGAAATCCGTTATGCCAGTGTACTTGGTCGCATTGCGATCGCGTGGTTTTTTTGTGCCATGCTAGTGTGGCACACGAGTCTGCGTACTCAAGTTATCACGGCATTGTCTATTTTAGTCGGTTATTGGGTCCTTTTGTGCTTTGTGCCAGTACCCGGTGGCAGTGCAGGGGACCTATCTGCAGCGGGGAGTTGGAATGCATGGTTTGATGCACATTTATTACCAGGCATTAGCTATCAAAACCGTGTCGTTGACCCAGAAGGCGTGCTGTCGAATGTTCCAGCGATTGTTAATGCTTTAATCGGTGTGTTTGCAGGCCAACTTATTGCCCGAGCTCAGCAAATGGGTGAATGGAAAATGTCGGTGATACTGTTTGCCTCAGGGGTTATCTGTGTGTGTTTAGGCTGGTTATGGGACTTACATTTTCCGGTAAATAAAGAATTATGGACGAGTTCGTTTGTATTGGTCACTGTTGGCTGGAGTGCGATGTTACTTGCTGTGTTTTACGCGCTGGTGGATATTCTGCCAGGCCAGCGAGCAGCGTATCCATTTGTGATCATTGGTGCTAATTCAATTATTATTTATTTGGCATCAAGTTTGGTGAATTGGGGTTATGTAAGCCAAAGTGTGTTTGGTGGAGTGATCCGCTCAACACCAGAAATATGGCAGCCTTTAATGAGTGTTATTGCATTACTGGCCGTTCAAATGCTGGTGTTACATTGGATGTACCGCCGCAAAATTTTTGTGAGTGTATGACAAAATAGCCCCATTTTTTGTCGAAAACAGTTATTTTTTATTCACTTTTACTTTACAAAATTAAATCTAAAAGTGATAATGACAGCGTTGTCATAATGGTTGTAGTCACTGTACCGTATCCTGGCAGTGGCTTGATCTAAAACCCAATTAGATTGCACGTGTGGTTGGGTTTTAGATCCCATTTTTTTCCAACTTAAAATTAGAGCTAATCGATATGCAAATAGTGATTCTTGATGATGCCGCACAAGTCGCAGCCTATGGTGCTGACATCTTTGCAAAACAATTATTAAAAAAGCCAGCGTCAGTACTTGGTCTCGCAACAGGTTCAACACCTGTTGCGCTATATCAAGAACTCATTACTAAAAATAAAGCGGGTGATATTTCCTTTAGCCAAGCGACAACATTTAATTTAGATGAATACTTAGGTTTAACAGGTGAGCATCCACAAAGTTACCGATACTTTATGAATGAGCAGCTGTTTAATCATATTGATATCGATAAAACCAATACGCATGTGCCGCCAGGGGATGCAGAGAATCCTTTGGTTGCGTGTAAAGACTACGAGCAAAAAATTGTCGATGCGGGCGGCATCGATGTGCAATTACTGGGCATTGGTCGTAACGGTCACATTGGCTTTAATGAGCCGTCGTCAGGGCTTGCATCACGCACACGTGTTAAAACACTGACTAAAGCAACGATAGATGATAACGCGCGTTTTTTTGCTGAGGGCGAATACCAGCCTCATTTATCAATTACGATGGGGATTGGCACCATTCTCGACGCTAAAAAAGTGGTGCTGCTAGCTACAGGTGAAAGTAAAGCCGATGCTGTACATGCGATGGTTGAAGGCCCATTAATGGCGAAATGCCCAGCATCAGCATTGCAGCTACACAAAGATGCAGTGATTATTATCGATAAAGCTGCCGCAAGTAAATTAGAAGATTTGGCGTTTTATCAGCACATAGAGGCTGAAAACCAAAAATTACAGGCACACCTAGCGAGCTTGTAAAATTGTGAGAGAGCATAAAAAAGCCCATTTGGGCTTTTTTTATGCCCGTTATAAATTGGGTTTATCATCAGCTTATGGTAATTTCGTAGACGAACCTTTTTAGGATACTAAAACGTAGTTTCTTTAAATGGTTAGAGTAGAAGATGTAAATTATTTCAAAGGAACGTCATGCTGAATTACTCTCAAATGCCATTGGACCGTGCATCAAATCGTCGCAAAGATCCTAAGTGGCTAAAGGCACAAATAAATTCGCAAAGCCGCTGGTTATTGGTTAATAAAAATCAAAGTTTATTCGTAAAAGATACGCCGCAAGTATGTTATTTACGGTTATCGCAAGTGGATCATTTAGACTTATCAAAAGGCATTTTGCTTGGCCTTGATGAGCAGGACATTGCTCATTTTGCATTGGATGTAAGTGACGTTCCAGAATCGGTAATAGCTCCCGTACTTGATGGTGCTGAATTTGTTGATATTCGCAAGTTAGGCCCTCAAGTTGAACTTAAACAAGGCTCTATTGCAGCCCTTGCCAGAGGTTTGTGCTTCTGGCATGCAACGCATCGCTTTTGTGGTCGGTGTGGTCATGAAAATAACATGGTTGAAGCGGGTCATTCACGCTTATGTGAAAATCAAACCTGCCAACATCAAACATTCCCGCGCACTGATCCTGCCGTTATTATGATTGTAACAAAAACCTTTGCTGATGGCGTTGAGCGCTGTTTACTAGGCCGCCAAGCCAGTTGGCCCGAAGGGGTTTATTCAACGCTTGCTGGATTTGTTGATCCTGGCGAAACGTTAGAACAAGCCGTTGCACGCGAAGTAATGGAAGAAGCGGGGATTGAGGTGACAGACATTCAATACATTGCCTCTCAACCGTGGCCATTTCCTTCCTCTATAATGTTTGGTTTTATGGCAACCGCCGTGTCAGAAGATATCTTAGTTGATAAAGACGAATTAGACGATGCGAGATGGTTTAGTCGTGCTGAACTTAATGAATTTGGGCAATGGCATGAACAAGGCAATCACCTTAAGCTAACACGACAAGATTCTATTTCACGATTTTTGGTTGAGCACTGGCGCAACCTGTAAAGCAGATTGGAAAACAAATGAAAAAGATAAATAGAAATACCCAACTCGTCTCTGCAGGGCGTAAGAAAGCCTATACGCAAGGCGTTGTTAACCCGGTAGTGCAACGTGCGTCAACGGTGGTATTCGACTCAGTTGCAGAGTTAAAAGAAGCAGCAAAAAAACGGGGTGATAAAACACTTTTTTATGGCAGACGAGGAACAACAACACACTTTGCATTACAAGAAGCCATCGCTGAACTTGAAGGTGGCGAAGGCTGTGCGCTTTATCCATCAGGCGCTGCGGCTATTAGTAACGCTTTATTGTCGTTTGTAAAAACGGGTGATCATATTTTAATGGTCGACACGGCTTATGAGCCGACACGCGACTTTTGCGATAAAATACTGGCGGGCTTGGGCATAGAAACCACTTACTACCCGCCAGGCATTGGCGCGGGCATTAGTGCGCTTATAAAAGACAACACCCGCGTGCTATTTTTAGAATCGCCGGGCTCAATCACCATGGAAATTCAAGATGTGCCAGCGATGGTTGCTAAAGCAAACGAACGTGGTGTGATGACCATGCTCGATAATACGTGGGGGAACGGATTGCATTATCGCCCACTTGAGCACGGTGTTGATATCAGTATTCAAGCTGCAACAAAGTACATTGTTGGTCACTCCGATGTAATGATGGGTGTGGCGGTTTCAAATAAAAAATATTGGCCAACATTAAGAGAAAACTCATATTTATTGGGTCAATGTACCTCAGCAGATGATGCGTATTTAGCATTGCGCGGCCTTCGTACGATGGCTGTGAGATTAAAACAACATGAGCAAGCTGCAATTGACGTTGCAACATGGCTTGAAACCCACCCATTGGTTGATCATGTACGCCATCCTGCATTCGAAACATGCCCAGGGCATGAATTCTTTAAGCGTGACTTTGATGGCAGTAATGGCTTGTTTTCATTTGTAATGAAAGCAGGTAATCAGCAAGCCATTGATGCATTTCTAGATAGCTTACAGCATTTTAAAATGGGCTTTTCATGGGGAGGATATGAAAGCCTCGTCACGGCAAACTTAACCATGAAAGGACTGCGTTCTGAAACAGGTTGGACGCAAGGCCCTGTGATACGTTTACATATAGGCCTAGAAGATGTGGCTGATTTGCTAGCCGATTTAGATCAAGCACTCGCCATTTATGAGCAGCACCTCTAACTTAAAAATATACTTTGTTACATAAGAGCCGTTTATCGGCTCTTTTTTTCTGGTAATTCAAGCTGTTTCACCTTAGTGTAAATTAAATATTAAAATTCATTAAGGATTATGAGTGACGCAGTTACATCCTAAACGCCTTGCGCAAATTGCACAATTTGAGCTTGTAAGACTCTTTTTAACTAAAAGAGGGTTACTAGCCGTTGCCGCATTTGCCATTTGTTGGTTATTAATTTTACGCTACCCCATAGCGCAATCTGTTAGCTTAATAAGTTCGCCAGATTTTGCCGATTTTGCGAGGCAAATGTTTGGTGCTATCGGAATTAGTAAACTTCTCGATTGGCCAGAATCAGAGCTTGCGGTGTATTGGCTTATTGCTTTGTTTAGTTTTCCTGGTTTTTGTTTATTTTTATGCAGTGACCAAACCGTGGGAGATAAACAACGCGGCACACTGCGCTTTTTATCCTTGAGAGCGACGCGTAGCGAAATAATTATAGGTCGCTTTTTAGGGCAGTTATTAATACTCACCGTACTTTTATTTGTGACCTTAATGGCCACTGTTTCGATGTTAGCGTACCGAGAGCCGAGCTTATTTGTATCTGGGCTTAGCCGCAGTGTTGTTTTATTACTGCATTTAGTGATCACCGTTATGCCATTTATCGCGTTAATGAGTTTTTTAAATACGTTTGCACGTTCTGCGCGATTATCCTTTGTTTTGGCTATTTTATTTTTTGCAGCAGGGAACATTATTATTGGTCTTTTAAGCTGGCAATGGCCTATTTTTGAGGTGTTAAATTATCTGTTTCCAGGTTATCAAATTGACCTTATGGCAGGGCAAAGGGCTGGGCTGATGTTAGGTGTCGGTTTACCTTTGCTGCAGACAGCTGTTTTGTTAGTTGTGGCTGAGCGTATTTTTGCAAGGAGTTCATTATGACCGTATTAATTCGTGGCGAAGGTCTATCGAAAAATTATGGCAGTAAACGTGCGCTCGATAATGTCAGTTTCGAAATTAGTAAAGGGGCACCAGTGGCATTGGTTGGGCCAAATGGAGCCGGTAAAACAACGCTATTTAGTTTGCTCTGTGGTTACATTTTACCTAGCGCAGGAAGTTTATCGGTAATGGGACATAAACCGGGCAGTGCGGCCTTGTTTGGTAAGCTCACTGCATTACCACAAGATGCTCAACTGGACCCGCGCTTTAGCATTGCCCATCAACTTAATTTTTATGGTCAATTACAAGGCTTAAGCAATGCGGTACGCAACAAAGAAACCGCACGCGTACTTGAGCTGGTTGGTTTGGCTGAGGTAGCTAAACATCGCCCTGATGATTTATCGCATGGCATGCGCAAGCGCGTCACAATTGCGCAAGCATTAATAGGCACACCTGAAATCGTGATGCTAGATGAAGCAACCGCTGGCCTTGATCCGATTCATGCGCGTGAAGTGCGCGAGCTTGTCAGTACACTTAGCAATGAAGCGACTTTTATTTTGAGCTCGCATGATTTAACTGAACTCGAGCGTTTATGCTCTCAAGTGCTGCATTTAGACCAAGGTGTGTTAAGCGAGCATCAAGCTCGTTCAACAAGTCAGGACAACAAACATTATATCACTTTGCAACTGAGTCAATTATACGACGGGGTAGAGACCAAACTATCAAGTTTGCCAGAGGTCAACCATGTCTATATGAGTCAATCAAAAGAATATGTTATAGAGTTTGAAAAAGGCGCTGACCCATTTGATATCAATCTTCTTCATTTTTGTTATCAACAAGGTTGGCACTATCGCCAATTGGTTAATGGTCATACACTTGAAAATCAAATATTTAATAAGGAGAGCTAATCATGGGTCTATTAAGTGGGTTAATGGGGAATGCAAGCGAAGTCGATAACAGTGACTTAGAGCATTTAATTGCCAATACATTAATTGAAGGAGAAAGCGTACAAAAAGCCTACAAGGTTGTACGCGATATGTTTATCTTTACCAATAAAAGACTAATCCTTATTGATAAACAAGGTGTTACTGGTTCTAAAATGGAAATTTTGAGTATTGCTTATTCAAAAATCACCAAGTTTAGTAAGGAAAGTGCCGGTCATTTTGATTTAGATGCGGAGTTGAAAATTTGGGTTGGGTCAGATCCAACACCAATCACTAAAGACTTTAAAGCCGGAGATAACATTAATGAAGTTTATAAAATTATAAGCCAATTCTCTATATAAGGTACTGAACTGCTTGTTCTTTTCTAGAAAAAGGGGGCTTTGAACATCCGTTTAAGCCAACTTTTTCTTTACATTTACCGACACTTTATTACAATTAGTATAGTAAAAACAAATGCTTAGTTAAGTTGTTGTTCAGTTTTCTCACGTTAGCATGTGCCCACATTAGCCAACAGGCTAGTTTTTAATAGCAATAAAACAATGTTAATAGGGAAATCTGTTTATGAAAAAGTTAGCAGTTATTATTTCAAGTATGCTTCTGTCAACTGCCGCGACTGCTGCGGATAGTTATCAATCAATTAGCCATTTAGGGTACATGGACACCGATGGCAACGACACTGTGAGTGTTGATTCAACTTACTACTTTGCTCCAAAGACGACATTAGGTCCGTATGATCAATTTGAATACATCAACAAAACAACCAACGTGTATGGTTCGTATGCTGATGATGACTTTGGTGATGTGACGGGTCTTGGCGGTGAGTACTTTGTAAAAGATTTCGTATTTGGTGCGGGCTATAACAATTATGACTATGGTTCGAGCACAGATGTATTTAACGTATCTGCGGGTTATTTCTTTAATCCGAACCTACTGTTAAAAGCGACATTCATCGACGTTGAAGACGGTGAAAATTCGGTGATGTTTGATCTTAAGTACAATCACCAGCTAAACAGCACAGATTACGTGGGCTTCACATTAACAGCGGATGATGACTTTGATTATCGCGCGGTGAATGCGAAGTACTTCATGGACCTTAAACAAGGTAATTACTTAACGGTTGAAGGGACTATCTCTGATACTGATAATGCAGGTAGTTCATGGGAGTTAGGTTCTAACTACTATTTCTCAAAAGCAACATCGGCATTTGTTACATTTAACAAAGAAGATGATTACAGCTTTGGTGCTCAACATTATTTCAACAAAAATGTGGGCTTAAAAGTGGGTTATGCAAACAACTGGGATGACTCAGATTACGATGCATACTTCGCAAACGTTAGCCTGCAGTTCTAATCATTTATTTGATTATATGAAAAAGCCCGCATATGCGGGCTTTTTGCTTTAGGTTGTTTACCAACCGCACTCACGGTCTTTATTTTGTTCATCAAGGTATTTTTGTAATGGTGCAAAGTAATCTAAGATTGCAGTGGCATCCATTTGTTCTTTACCGGTAATGGTTGCAAGTGCTTCTTGCCATGGACGACTCGAGCCCATTTCAAGCATTGCATTTAGTTTCTCACCAGCCTCTTTAGAGTTATACACAGAACAGCGATGAATGGCTTCTTCGTTGCCCGCAATTTTACAAAGGCTTCTGTGGAAATCAAACTGTAAAATATGAGCTAAGAAATAACGTGTATAAGGCACATTACCTGGAACATGGTATTTTGCACCGGGATCAAAGTCTGATTCACTTCGAGCGATTGGCGCTTGCACACCTTGATATTTCTCACGTAACTCCCACCATGCTTTATTATAGTTTTCAGGTGTTACTTCGCCAGAGAATACCTTCCAGCGCCATTGGTCGACAAGCAGGCCGAATGGAATGAAGGCGACTTTCTCAAGAGCCATTTTCATTAATAGCCCAATATCTTTAGACTCATCAGGCACTTCATTTAACAGGCCTATTTCTTTCAAGTAACCCGGCGTTACCGAGAGGGCAATGGTGTCGCCAATTGCTTCATGGAAACCATCGTTCGCACTTTCTTGATAATAAACCGGTTGAGTGTTGTAGGCACGTTGATAAAAGTTATGCCCTAACTCGTGGTGAATAGTTGAGAACTCTTCGCCTGTGCGTTGAATACACATTTTAATTCGTAAATCGTCTTTACTATCGATGTTCCATGCAGAGGCATGACACAACACATCACGATCACGAGGCTTTATAAATAATGAACGTTCATAGAACGTGTCAGGAAGTGGTGCGAATCCCATTGATGTAAAGAATTTTTCTGCACCGCGAACCATTTTTAGTTCATCGTAATCGTGTTCAGCAAGCAATGCTGTCACATCGTAACCAGGATCTGCGTTTTCAGGCGCAACAACATCATAGATATTGCCCCACGTTTGTGCCCACATGTTGCCTAATAGATGTGCTGGGATTGGTTGGTCTTGGGGTACTTTATCTTCACCATATTGTTCACCCAGTTTTGCACGAACGTGACAATGAAGCGATTCGTAAAGTGGTTTAACTTGACCCCAAATACGATCGAGTTCTTTGGCAAAATCATCAGCAGGCATATCGTACTTGCTTCGCCACATTGCACCTGTATCTGCGTAACCTAGCTCTTTAGCGCCTTCATTGGTTAGCACAACCTGTTGTTCATACAACGGGCGCATAGGTTTTGATACTTGTCGCCAACCTTGCCATAAATCGAGTAGTTCGTTGTAGTCTCGGCTGGTGGCCATTTTAGCGGTCATTTCACCTAGGCTTAAACAACTTCCCTCTTCTTTACAATATTTCCCTTTACCATAAATACCGCCGAGTTCAGCCACAAGCTGTGATAACTTAGCAGTTTTTGCTGCATCTTGAGGTGCAGGCAATGTGAGAGCTAGCTTTAGTTTATCGAGTTTTCGGCGCGCATCGTAATCAAGCTCTATACTGTCAAACTTGGCTGCTTCGTTAGCGAGTCGCACAACCGATTCAGTCATTTTTCGATTAACTTCTGCTGATAACTCAGCACTGTCATGAGTAATGAAGTTTGCGTAAATCCATTCAGCACGGCTCGATTCTAAAAACAGTGCACTTAATTCTTTTTCTGTTTCTGCGATAAATTTATCTGCATCTTGTGCTGTTGCTTGGGGTGGTGTTTGCGTGGTCGTTGTTTTCGCAGTAGGCGCTTCGTCGTTACAGCCAGAAAGTGCCAACGCACTTGCGACCATTACAGCACTCACACTGAGCTTAAATGGAGTCTTCATAGTTTTTCCCTAAAGAATGTTATTGTTATCGAACTACTGGCTGAGCTCTGATGTGTCAGTAGTTTTAGTATGGTAGTGGCATAATAGCAGTGTCGAAAAAAAGAACAAGCGAAGAGCCGAATTGAGTCACCGTTACGATTTGACACGTTGTATTTATGGTACGATCAGTCATACTTGAGGCAGTTGATTAAAATAAAAGGATTGCACAATGACTACTGTAATTATTCTGTTACTGGTTGCTGTGATTGTGATTTTTGCTGTGAAAGATATTCGCATAAACCTGATCACGCGACCTACATTTAGTATGTTTAAAAGGGTATTACCGCCTTTATCTCAAACAGAACGCGAAGCAATGGAAGCGGGTGATGTTTGGTGGGATGGTGAGTTATTTAGTGGTAACCCTGATTGGCAAAAGCTACATCGCTTTCCTAAGCCTGAGTTGAGCGAAAAAGAACGTACATTTTTAGCTGAGCAAGTAGAAACCTTGCTGGCAATGCTCGACGATTATCAAATTGTTCAAAAAGATAAAGACCTGCCTAAAGAAGTATGGGATTACCTGAAAAAAGAAGGTTTCTTTGCACTGATCATTCCAGAGAAGTTTGGTGGTCGTGAATTTTCGGCAATTGCTAACTCGACCATTGTGTCTAAAATTGCCACTAAGAGTCTAACAGCCGCTGTGACGGTTATGGTTCCTAATAGCTTAGGACCGGGAGAATTACTGCTTCATTACGGTACAAAAGAGCAGCAAGAGCGTTGGCTACCAAGCCTTGCAAAAGGTGATGATGTGCCATGCTTTGCATTAACAGGACCTGAGGCCGGCTCAGATGCAGGGAGTATTCCTGATACGGGTGTCGTGTGTAAAGGTGAGTTTAATGGCGAAGAAGTCATTGGTTTAAAACTTAACTGGTCGAAACGATACATTACGCTTGCACCGATTGCGACCGTGTTGGGGCTCGCGTTTAAAATGTATGACCCCGATGGTTTACTAGGTGATAAAAAAGAGCTGGGCATTACGTGTGCGTTAATTCCAACCGACCACGAAGGCGTGCAAACAGGTGAGCGCCACTATCCATTGAATATGGCGTTTATGAATGGCACCACGTACGGTAAAGATGTATTTATTCCGCTTGATTGGATTATTGGTGGAAAGCAGGGTGCAGGACGAGGTTGGCGTATGTTGGTTGAATGCTTAAGCGCAGGCCGCGGTATTTCGTTACCCGCCTTAAGCACAGCAACCGGGCATTTAGCTTCACGGATGACATCTGCCTATGCCACTGTTCGTCAACAGTTTGGTGTCTCTATTGGTCAATTTGAAGGAGTGCAAGAGGCTTTGGCACGCATCGGCGGGTTAACTTACACGCTTGAGTCTGCTCGACTCATGACCGCAGGAGCCATTGATTTAAAATTGAGCCCTTCGGTAGTCACTGCAATTGCCAAATACCATATGACAGAAATGGGTCGTACAGTTATGAACGACGCAATGGATATTCATTCAGGCAAGGGAATTCAAGTCGGGCCTAATAACTATCTAGCTCATGGTTATATGGGGATCCCAGTGTCTATTACGGTAGAAGGCGCGAATATTCTTACCCGTAATTTAATGATTTTTGGTCAGGGCGCAACCCGCTGTCATCCATTTGTACTTAAAGAAATGGAAGCTGCTGCAATGGAAGATCACGACTTAGCGTTAAAAGAGTTCGACGCGCTACTACTACAGCATATTTTGTTTGCTGGCAGTAATGCGGGGATGGCTTTTGTACACGGTTTAACGCGTAGTTATTTTGCCAAAGCGCCTGTGAGTGGTGCCACTTCTGTGTATTATAAGCAATTAGGGCGCATGAGCCGAGGCTTAGCGTTTTGCACCGATGTAGCGATGTTAGTTTTAGGCGGCGAGTTAAAGCGCAAAGAAATGATTTCAGCACGCTTAGGCGATGTTCTAAGCCACCTGTATTTAGCTTCTTGTGTACTTAAACGTTACGAAGATGAAGGGCGTCAACAGGCCGATTTACCGTTTGTTCAATACGCAGTAGAACATTCACTGTTTAGTATTGGCCAAGCATTTGATGGCTTTTTCAAAAACTTCTCAAACCCTGTAGTGAACTTTTTACTTAAACGTATTGTGTTTCCATTAGGTAACCATTATCACCGCCCAAGTGATGAGCTGGCGCAAACTATGTGTGAGCACATGAGTAAACCTGGGGTGTTCAGAGATAGGTTAACTCACTTGTGCTATGTAGATGAGAATGCGGGGACGGGTGTGATGGAAAATGCCTTTATGGCGATGATTGATACTCATGAAGACTTCAAGCAGCTGCGCAAGTGGCAAAAAGAGGGCACCATTGGCCGTAATTTAGAGCTTGAAGATGCGATAGCGGCAGCGGCAGAAAAAAACTTGATTAACGACACGGTTGTTGAGCGAATGAATGAAGCAAATGCGCTGCGAAAACGAGCCATTGCTGTTGATAACTTTGCCCCCGGTGAGCTGTAGCTCATAGCATAAAAAAGCCTTGCAAGAGCAAGGCTTTTTTAAACGTTATTTATCGTGCAAATGGGTCTGGATTAATTTTTTCGATATACCAATTGCTCTTTTTACGTATCATTTGAACACTGCGCATATCATCTATTTTCTTACCATTAAAGTAGCCGGTAAATATTAGGTTTATATTCGCTTTATCACCGTACTGTTCGCGTAGACTCATATTTGTCATATCGACTTCAATCACGACTTCATCGTATTGCATATTAATAAGGTTACGCGCAAATTGGCTTGCTGTGCCGTAAGATTTCATAATGCGCGCCATTTTAGGGGTGGCATATTGCATTGCAAGATCGAAATCTTTTTGATTATAAAGGGCATCGAAATATAAGGTTGCCGTGTTTCCTGGTGTGTTCTTTTCACCTTTTGGAGAATCTTCAGAGCCGCAACCGAACAGCAGCACGCCACTTAATAGAGCACAAATAAAGAGTATTTTTTTCATTGTTATTGTTTGGCAGTTCAAGATAACTTTAAGTGTGTGACGAAATGGCAGTGATGTAAAGTTAACTCAGTAAATTTATTGGATAATATTGAATTTTATGTAATAAAAAAGGATGCACATGCATCCTTTTTTTGATTTTGAGTGTGTGATTACTGTACTAATTCTTTGTCGCTAAATTCTTCTGCAAACAATGGGCTAGATAAGTAACGCTCTGTTGCACTTGGTAAAATAACGACAACATTTTTGCCTGCATTTTCTGGTTTTTCAGCTAAACGTTTAGCTGCAACAACCGCTGCACCTGAAGAAATCCCGACTAAAATCCCTTCGTTTTTCATCAATTCATGTGCCATTGCAATCGCATCTTCATTTGATACTTGTTCCGCTGAATCGACAACTTCTAAATCTAAGTTGCCCGGGATGAAGCCGGCTCCGATACCTTGAATTTTATGAGGGCCTGGTTTGATTTCTTCACCAGCAAGCGTTTGGCTGATAACAGGTGAGTTTGTTGGCTCAACAGCAACAGATTGCACATTTAGGCCTTTTTCAAGCTTAAGGTAACGACTCACGCCAGTGATTGTACCGCCCGTGCCTACACCAGCTACGAAGATATCGATTTTTCCATCCATTGCATCATAGATCTCAGGGCCCGTGGTTTCAAAGTGGATTTTAGGGTTGGCTGGATTTTCAAATTGTTGTAAAAGAATGTACTTTTCAGGCTCGCTCGCTTGAATTTCTTTCGCTTTTTCAATTGCGCCATTCATCCCCTTAGCACCATCGGTTAACACAAGGTTTGCACCCAATGCTTTTAATAGCTTACGACGTTCTAAGCTCATTGTATTTGGCATAGTCAGAGTTAATTTGTAACCACGAGAAGCGGCTACGAATGCTAATGCAATACCCGTATTACCAGATGTAGGTTCAATTAACTCTTTGTCTTTTGTTAAAACGCCAGACTTTTCAGCTTCCCAGATCATTGAAGCGCCGATACGGCATTTAACACTGAAGCTCGGGTTACGTGATTCTACTTTAGCAAACACATTACCTGTGGTAACGCGGTTAAGCTTTACAATTGGTGTGTTACCAATCGTTAATGAATTATCTTCAAAAATGTTAGACATAATGTTCCCTTGGAAGCAATTTATTCAATCGGGATCAAATAGCTTAGGCTATCGATCTGTAATAGTCACACTTTACTTCGCCTAATAAAAAACGAAAGTAAAGTTTGGCTATAACATATAGCGAATAGGCTTATAGCATTTAGGAATAAGCTTTAAAACTAAAGGAAAAAAGGGCACTTCGTTTGAGTGCCCTCAATGAGTCTACAATAACCAAGCGTAACTGAACTTAGCAAATAAGGTTCGTTGTTCTTGGGTGATTGATGACAGTTCATCATCTTGGTAGCCATTATCAGAATAGCCAGCAAAAAAGACTGTTTGTGGGTTCAATTTGTATGAATACAGTAATTGTGTGGCGAGCTTTTTGTATTGGCTGTCTACGTCGTCTTGATAGTTAGCTTGATTGCGCTCTAGGTCTGTGTAAATTACAGCGAGACGTAAAAAGCTATTGACGTTAAATTGGTAAGTCAAACGTACATCGCTTAAATTAGCAGTGAAAACATCGCTACCATCAGCTTCTAGTTGTTCGTATGTATGACGTAATCGTACTTCAAAGTGCTTACCTAAGTTCATATTTAGAACAGGACGAATATGCAGCTTTTCACCAACACGGTTATTCGCTAAATCGACTGCATTTCCGGTATACATATATAGAGAGGCAAATAAACCTGCCTGTGGCTTAAAGTCACTGTAAAAGCCAATGCCGTTTTCGCTAAATAGATCTGTGTTGTCATCTATGTCTAGTCGTGACTTGTCATGACGAAGCCCTCTGCGGTTTCGATGTTCAACTGATAACTCAAAGAAGCTTTGTAATGGGCCACTGACTGAAAAACTTGACTGCGCTTCCTTCTCAAGTAGTTCGTTATTCTCGTTATGTGTAATATCCCAATCGGCATAAAGGTTAGCTCGATTCCACCAATTACCTTTATCGCCATACCAGCGGTATTCACCACCGGTGGTGAATTTTTTAAAATCAACTTGTGAGATAAAACCTAAATCAGCGCGTAAGTCGGCATCGCGGTAATTATAGTCTGCAAACGCACGCCAATATTTTTCGTCGTGTTGGTATTTTACAAAGTAACCGTTCCCTGATTGCTCCTGTTGGTTGAGTACCCGCAAAACACCTTCGTTATAATCACAGTCGTGATTGATTTCACATGTCACTTGTTCTGGCTGTGTGCAGTTATTGCCATCGCAAAGCTCATCGATAAATGTTTGACTGTACTGAGTTTCCGACTTCAGGACTTGTACGAGAAACGTGTCGTTCACCGTTGGTTTATATTTGCTGTCGATGCTGTATACCGTGTTTTTGTAGTCATCACTCTGACGGTGTGTGGCTGTTGAGCCTAATGACAAACCTGATTCAAAATCGTATCGATAGCGCAAAGCACCGTTCTCACTTTTACTGTCAAGAGAGACAAGCGACGAGCCCAAGTTGCCAGGGATCAGCACATTGGTTTGATTGTCGTTGGCTATAAAGCCTGCGAAAGTATGACCATTTTTGCTACCCGTTATTTTTGTGCCGTAATCAGGTTGAGCAATATTACGGGTGTGGATTAAATTGAGTGTTGAAGCAAAGTAGTCTGCATTATCAAGAAAAAATGCCCGCTTTTCAGGAAAGAACAAGCTAAAGTTGTTGTTAACACTTAACTGCGCTACATCGGCCTCAACTTGTGAAAAGTCAGGATTAATAGTGGCATTTAATGTGATATCGGGTGTTATACCCCATTTCAAATCTAAGCTTGCTTCGGTGGTGTTTTCACTTTCCCATTCATCAATATGAGCATTCTCTATCTCTCGGGTTTCATTTTTGCCTAATACAATAGAGGGGATCACGGCCACGTTATTCCCTTGTTTGGCTTCTTCAAAACCTTGATAGCTTGGCATTTGGCAAATCCAGCAGTTATTGCCGTGGTCAATTTTCATATTAGAAATACGCAAACGTTCGCTGCGTGGTAAGAATCTGACAAACTCCATAGCCATGGTTTTGGTTTTAATGCTGTCATCGAAGTTAAGTACGCGAAGTGGAATAGCCACTTCAACGGTATAACCACGGTCATGAATAACGCCTTCGCTATCCCAAATACCATCCCATGAAGAGCTTTCATGTTTTGTAAGCTCGTTTTCAATGGAGTCTTGTTGCACACCTAATGGATTAATAAAAAATTGATAAGCAAGCTGCGAATTATTATATGAATCTATTTTTAGGCCGACTAGGTCATCATTCCATGCAGCATCACGGTCACGGTAAAAAGCGCGAATAAGTTCAGGGTTCGGATCGTTTGCTTCAAAACCTATGTATAAGGTTTCGCCATCTTCATAGACATAGGCAAAGGTAGTAACTGGGCTCTTAGCATTCTCGTAAGGCCAAGTGACATTATCGATTACTATTTTTCTGGCTTGCTGCCAACTAGGTTCATCCAGTTGACCATCAACTGTTGCAGATTCAGCAATAAATGGAAGTTGAATGGGTAGGCTAGTCGCCAAGCTTGTAAAAGGCGTACACAAAAGGGCCACACTTAAAATTGATTTATACATAAGTACTATTTTTGGTATTCAAAACTGCGCGCATGTTATTAATTTACGAGTTTGTTAACAAATGCAACGCGATAGGGTGCATATATTTACGTTCAAATTAGATTCAGGATAATCGTGGTGGTAAATTAGGCAATCAAACACAAATTTGGCTGTTTTATAACAAAAGTAAATCAAAACGTGGTAAAAGGTTACCACCAAAAAAAAGAAGTGATCGTTATGAAGTTAATTCTTAAATTAATTGCCGGTATTGTTGCCGGTATTTTAGTGGGCTTGTATGTGCCACTAACGGGTGTTGAACTCCTTTATACAGCAAAAGAAATTATTGGTCAGTTGATCACCTTTACGATTCCGCTGATTATTTTATTTTTTATTGCATCAGGTATTGCTGGTTTGCCAAAAGGCTCGGGCCACTTACTTGGCAAAACAGTTGGCTTTGCCTATGGCTCTACCATCATTGCTGGCACATTGGCATTTTTACTCGTGAGTGCCATGATCCCATTATTTGATGGTGGCTTAACATTTGAAGCTGAAGTTGCCACAGAAGTGGGTAGCTTTATTGATCTAGAAATTCCGCCGTTAATGGGTGTGATGACCGCGCTTGCAACCGCATTTGTGTTTGGTATTGGTATGAGCCAGTTGCAGCTGGATACTTTAAAGAAAGTGTCAGATCAAGGTCGCGATGTTATTGATGGCTTGTTGGCGAAAGTAATTATTCCAGCATTACCATTTTATATTGCTGGTGTGTTTGCTGAAATGACAGTGGCTGGTACCGTTGTTGATACCCTTCAAACCTTCGGTATTGTGTTACTTGCCGCACTTATAATGCATTGGTTATGGCTAACCGTTTTATATGTAACAACTGGTTTATTATTAAAGCGTAACCCATTAGAGCTTGTAAAAAATATGCTGCCAGCTTATTTTACTGCTTTAGGTACAATGTCGAGCGCGGCGACGATTCCAGTTTCGTTACGCTCTAGTAAAGCCAACAATGTAAAAGAAGATGTTGCAAACTTTACTGTGCCTCTATGTGCAACCATTCATTTATCAGGTTCGACGATTACAATCGTTACCTGTGCGATGGCTGTCATGTTTTTATCACCTAATATGGATGTGCCGTCATTGTTTGGTATGTTGCCATTTATTATGATGTTAGGCGTTGTAATGATTGCAGCACCGGGTGCACCAGGTGGTGCAGTGATGTCTGCGTTAGGCTTGTTAACAAGTATGCTTGGTTTTAATGAAGGTGCAGTGGCATTAATGATTGCCCTTTATTTAGCGCAAGACAGTTTTGGTACTGCCTGTAATGTAACAGGCGATGGTATCATTGCGTTGTGGGTTGATCGCTTTAGCGAGAAAGCCGCAGCGTAAAATTAACGAGTGAAACGATATTTTGATTTATCGTTTCACTTCTTCTGTGCTAATGTGGCACATTAAATAGTGCAAAAGCATATATTTGGGTTATTTGAGGGTGTTCCATTGATTAATGTACTTTTAGTTGATGACCATGAGCTTGTACGGACAGGGATCAGACGTATACTTGATGATGTTCGTGGTTTTAAAGTGGTGGGTGAAGCTAAAACAGGTGAAGAAGCGGTGCAATTTTGCCGTCAAAACTCACCTGATATCGTGTTAATGGACATGAATATGCCAGGTATTGGCGGCTTAGAAGCGACGAAGAAAATTTGTCGTTACTGCCCTGATGTGAAAATTATTGTGCTTACTGTACATTGTGAAGATCCATTCCCAAGTAAAGTAATGCAAATTGGTGCCCATGGTTATCTAACCAAAGGGGCTGGGTCTGATGAAATGGTTAATGCCATTCGTGCTGTTAATGCGGGTCAGCGTTATATTGCGCCTGAAATTGCCCAGCAGATTGCTCTTGCGCAAGTTAGCGGTCGTACTGATGAAAACCCTTTCCAAAGTTTATCTGAGCGTGAACTGCAAATTATGCTTATGATCACCAAAGGTGAAAAAGCACAAGATATCGCAGAGCGTTTAAACCTCAGCTCTAAAACAGTCAATAGCTATCGCTATCGTATGTTTGAAAAGCTAAATGTGGGTGGCGATGTTGAGTTAACCCATTTGGCGATACGTCATAAAATGATCGACATTGATAGCTCGCATTAATTTGCTCAATGTCTGATTTCGATTCCGCCCGTTTTCTTAAAACACTATCAAGCGAACCCGGTGTATACCGAATGCTTGATAGTGAAGGGCAAGTTATTTATGTCGGTAAGGCAAAGAACCTCAAAAAGCGTGTTACAAGTTATTTTCGCAGCAATGTAACAGACAGTAAAACGCGTGTATTAGTTAGCAATATCTGTGGCATTGAAGTTACCCTGACGAATACAGAAACTGAGGCTCTTCTTCTCGAAAACAACCTTATAAAAAAATATCAGCCTCGCTATAATATTTTACTGCGAGATGACAAATCGTATCCGTATATTTTACTGACAAATCATAAACATCCCCGTTTGGCGTTTCATCGTGGTAGTCGCAAAATTAAAGGTGAGTACTTCGGTCCTTTTCCAAGTGCGGGTGCGGTATCAGAAAGCTTACGGCTAATGCAAAAAATCTTTCCTGTTCGTCAATGTGAAGATGCCTATTATCGTGCACGAAGTCGCCCATGCCTTCAGTATCAGTTAAAACGCTGTTCTGCACCTTGTGTCAACAAAGTATCTGATGAAGAGTACAGTCAAGAAGTCGACTTTGTTCGTAAGTTTCTACTTGGCAAGTCACATGAAGTTATTGCCGATTTAATTACAAAAATGGAACAGGCCAGTAAAGCACTAAAGTTTGAACTGGCTGCTAAAGTACGTGACCAAATTTTGTTGCTTAGAAAAATGCAAGAGCAACAATCTATTTCAGGTAATCATGCTGAAATGGATGTGGTGGGCTTTGCACATTTAAACGGTTTAAATGCCGTACATTTATTAATGATCCGCGATCATAAAGTATTAGGCAGTAAGACTTATTTTCCTAAAGTCCCTAAGGATTCAGGGCAAGAAGAAATTCTCACCTCCTTCTTAGGGCAATACTATTTAGCACCGGGTGCAACAGGGCGAATTGCAAAAGAAATCATTTTGCCGTTTGCTATTGAAGAAAGTGAGCCATTGAGTAATGCGCTTACCACAATTTCAGAGCGTAAAGTCACCTTGAAAGTAGCGAATCGAGGTGAGAGAGCGCAATACTTAAAGCTTGCAAATAAGAATGCGCTTAACAGCATAAGTGTAAAACAAAGCACGCAAGACTCAATTAACAAGCGTTATGCGCAATTAAAAGAAACACTTCGGCTTGACGACATTAATCGCATGGAGTGTTTTGATATCAGCCATACAATGGGTGAAAACACAGTAGCAAGTTGTGTCGTGTTTGACTCACAAGGGCCAAATAATAAAGAGTATCGTCGCTTTAATGTGACGGGTATTACTGGCGGTGATGACTATGCCGCCATGGAGTTTGCGTTAAACAAGCGTTATAACAAAGTTGTTGATGAAGACAAGATCCCAGATGTTATCTTTATTGATGGTGGTAAGGGGCAATTATCGCGTGCTGAGCAATATTTTGAAAATTGGCCCCATAGCAAAATGCCACTGTTAGTTGGCGTAGCAAAAGGCACGAGCCGTAAGCCCGGTTTAGAAACCTTATTGATTGACGGCGGTAGGAAGACTATTCCGCTTGATTCAGATGCGCCGGCACTTCATTTGATCCAACATATTCGCGATGAATCACACCGTTTCGCAATTGCAGGACATCGTAATAAGCGTCAGAAACAACGGACTCAATCATTACTTGAAGAAATAAATGGTGTGGGGCAAAAGCGCCGACAATCATTATTAAAATATTTAGGGGGCATGCAAGGGGTAAAAGCTGCTAATATAGAACAACTAAAACAAGTTCCTGGGATCAGCCCTGAAATGGCTGAAAAGATATTTAATCATTTGCATGACAAGGCGTAGCCTTCATGCGAATATAGAAAAAAAGACATCTCCAAGTAGTTATGTGGAATATTCCAAACACACTCACAACCTTTAGACTTTTTCTTATCCCCATTTTTTTGGTGATATTTTATTTACCTTATTCATGGGCGTTTTTCGCGGCCGCGTTTGTTTTTTGGCTTGCATCAATTACTGATATTCTTGATGGCTATTTAGCACGCCGTTTAAATCAGTCTACACCTTTTGGTGCATTCTTAGACCCTGTTGCCGATAAAGTAATGGTCTGTGCTGCATTAGTGGCATTATCTAGTCATTATCAGAATTTATATATGACGATTCCCGCACTTGTTATCATTAGCCGTGAAATAGTTATTTCTGCCTTACGCGAATGGATGGCAGAGCAGGGCAAACGAGATAACGTTGCTGTATCTAATATGGGCAAGTTCAAAACAGCTGCACAAATGTTGGCGATAATCGGACTTATTTGGCAGTTTGATACCTGGATGATTTATTTAAGTTATGGACTTTTATATATTGCCACGTTCTTAACATTGAGTTCGATGCTGCAATATTTGTTTGCTGCTTGGTCAGAATTGACCAAAAATTGATCCTAAACGTATAATTACACACCATTTTAGATAAAAAATAAGCAAACAGTTTAAAACTCGCATTTTTTATATTGACGCGTTTAATAATCTCTGTAGAATGCGTCCGTGTTGAGAGGGCATAGCCCACAAGATAAAGAAAAGCGGCACTAGCTCAGTTGGTAGAGCGCAACCTTGCCAAGGTTGAGGTCACGAGTTCGAGCCTCGTGTGCCGCTCCAATTATCTAATTTGGCGGAATGGCAGAGTGGCCATGCAGCGGATTGCAAATCCGTCCACCTCGGTTCGACTCCGGGTTCCGCCTCCATTCAACACTCCACACGCTCTTTGAGCAACCCGATGCCCGGGTGGTGGAATTGGTAGACACAAGGGATTTAAAATCCCTCGTTCGTAAGGACGTGCCGGTTCAAGTCCGGCCCCGGGCACCATTTGTGGTTAACTACAATACCAAATGTAGTTTTAAAATAGTTTAACTTTAGAGTTAATATGATGCGGCACTAGCTCAGTTGGTAGAGCGCAACCTTGCCAAGGTTGAGGTCACGAGTTCGAGCCTCGTGTGCCGCTCCATATTAGCTTTATCCACTTGCTTTAAATAGCAAACCCGATGCCCGGGTGGTGGAATTGGTAGACACAAGGGATTTAAAATCCCTCGTTCGTAAGGACGTGCCGGTTCAAGTCCGGCCCCGGGCACCATTTAAACTTTATTTAGTTTAAACTGTATGGATAAAACACTAAATTTGCGGCACTAGCTCAGTTGGTAGAGCGCAACCTTGCCAAGGTTGAGGTCACGAGTTCGAGCCTCGTGTGCCGCTCCAATTATTTGGAAGCGATAAGGCGGAATGGCAGAGTGGCCATGCAGCGGATTGCAAATCCGTCTACCTCGGTTCGACTCCGGGTTCCGCCTCCATTTAATACTCCACATGCTCTTAGAGCGACCCGATGCCCGGGTGGTGGAATTGGTAGACACAAGGGATTTAAAATCCCTCGTTCGTAAGGACGTGCCGGTTCAAGTCCGGCCCCGGGCACCATTTATACTTCAAAGTTTATATCTACTCTATTTCATATTTATTTCTATTTCCTTATTTACTCTAATTAGTTTTGTTATTTCCAAAATAGCTTTATAGTTTGTTTATGGCTACTTGATTAATGTATGCGTTAAATTTCCTTACATTATCAGTGGTATTATTCATAAAGTATCAAGGACAGATAATGGAACAATTTAAACGTGGTTTAAATCAGTTTTGGGTAGGCGCAGTGTTTGGTGTGTGTTTCGCCATTGCGCTTGTTCTTATTCCGGTTGCGATTATCATGTCTAACATCAATGACGTACTGAAGATTCATGAAGTCAGTGTGTTAGTCAAAAAAGTCTCAACGGCATTTGATAAAACAGAACAAGCTCTCGAGAAAGCGAAAACAGCACTTGTTGATTTTGACAATGAAGTGGTGATGGAAGTGCTCACGGCAGTGCAATCTTACCAACAACAAACTCAGCCGCTATTTTCGGCAGAACAAAAGCAAGCCCTTAAAACAAAAGTCAAAGCTCAGTTAACAGAAAAGCTAAAAGTAACGTTAACCGAACAGCAAGTTACATTCTTACTCACGGTTTTTGAAAAGCTTGCAGAATCAAAAAAGGGAGCTGAACAGCTCCCTGAAAATACGACACTAAATTAAGCAAAGACCTATCAAGCTTACTTACGCCAAGCACCTTTTGGTATTGTTTGATTTAATTTTTCGTTTTGTGACGGATCAAACGTGGGTAGCTTGCCCGCTTTACGTTGGGTGTTGTAATCTTTAGCAAGCCAAATTACGACACCTGACAACATAAATAACGCAATAACGTTGACGATAGCCATAAGGCCCATGGATATATCAGCGAGAGTCCAGACAATAGGTAACTCACCAAGTGCGCCAAACATTACCATACCCAGCACTAATAATCTGAAGATCACCATACCTGCAGCGTGGTTATGTTCTAGAAATAATAGATTTGTTTCAGCGTATGAGTAATTGGCAACTATCGATGTGAATGCAAAGAATAAAATCGCAATTGCAACAAAGGTTGCGCCCCAACTTCCAACATGCTCCTCAAGTGCTGCTTGTGTCAGTGCAATACCCGTAACCCCTGATTCTGGGATTAATTGTTGAGATAATAAAATAAGAGCCGCTGTGGCTGTACATATAATAATGGTATCAACAAAGACGCCAAGCATTTGTACATAACCTTGTGAAGCTGGGTGTGGCGGATTAGGTGTTGCTGTTGCAGCAGCATTCGCGGCGCTACCCATACCTGCTTCATTTGAGAACAAACCACGTTTTATACCTTGGATCATTGCTTGCATCACGCCATAACCAATAGCACCTGCACCTGCTTGTTCAAGTCCAAATGCACTATTAATTACATGCATAAACACATTAGGTAATAATTCATAGTTGATTGCACAGACATAAAGTGCGACGAGTAAGTAGGCAAGCGCCATAAAGGGAACAACCATCTCTGCGAATCGAGAAATTGTCTTTAAACCACCAAAAATAATAATGCCTGAACCAAGCACAAGCGTAATACCGACAATATACTTTGGAATACCAAACGCGACATCAAACGCTGCAGCGATAGAGTTAGATTGTACAGCATTAAATACAAGGCCGAAGGCAAGGATCAAACACAGCGAAAAGATCACGCCCATCCAACGTTTACCTAAACCGTATTCCATATAATAAGCAGGACCACCTCGAAAGTTACCGTCTTCATCGACCGTTTTATAAGCTTGCGCAAGTGTACTTTCAGCAAAACTGGTTGCCATACCAATTAAAGCAATCAACCACATCCAAAAAATAGCACCTGCGCCCCCTAAATAAAGTGCAACTGCTACACCCGCCATATTACCTGTACCAACGCGAGCGGCTAAAGAAGTACAAAAAGCTTGAAAAGAGGAGATGCCTTCTCCTGAACCTTGGCGGCTATGAAACATAACCTTGATCATATGGGGGAATTGGGTGAATTGAATGAAACCGAGTCGAAGAGTAAAAAATAGCCCCGCAGCTATTAATAGGTAAACCAGAATGTGACCCCAAAGTAGGCCACTTATACTATTTATAATATCTGTCATTTTACATGCCTTGTGAGCGAGTGGAAAATCTGCGGCGCAACTTACCACAACAAAGAGGGATAGTTTAGTAATTCTGTTAAAAAACCAGAGTTATCCACAGGGTTTTGTGGGTAAGATGTTGGTACTTAGTGGGTATCTAACGTATTTAAAAATAATTAAAAAATAGTAAGAAAAGTGCTTGCGTAAAAAATCCATCTCCCTATAATGCGACCTCACTGACACGGCGGGCAGCAACGAAAGACGCTGAACAACGTAGCAGAGAGTTAAGTAAAACTTCGGTTTTAAGTCTTCGAAAGAAAGTTTAAAATTAAGTGTTGACTCGAAAAATTAAGGATGTATTATACGCATCCCTCGAGACGCGAAAGCAACTCGAAACGTTCATTAACAATATAAAGCAATCATCTGTGTGGGCACTCGTACAGATTGAGTTCTAACAGTCGAGCTACTTAGGTAGTAAGACAAACAAATTTAGAGTCTCAATTTAAACTGAGTGACCAACAGAAATAAGTTTACTTATTTCAGCACAGTCAATTCAACATCGAAAGATGTTAAATAAATTCAGAATTCATTGAGCATGTCCGCTCCCTTATGGGAAGGACAGAAAAAACTTTTAATTGAAGAGTTTGATCATGGCTCAGATTGAACGCTGGCGGCAGGCCTAACACATGCAAGTCGAGCGGTAACAGAGAGTAGCTTGCTACTCTGCTGACGAGCGGCGGACGGGTGAGTAATGCTT
>NZ_CP032090.1:1477500-3077500 GCF_003515105.1 Pseudoalteromonas lipolytica
AAATCTATTTAGGTAGAGCCTCGGACGAATACTTACGGGGGTAGAGCACTGTTAAGGCTAGGGGGTCATCCCGACTTACCAACCCTTTGCAAACTCCGAATACCGTAAAGTACTATCCGGGAGACACACGGCGGGTGCTAACGTCCGTCGTGAAGAGGGAAACAACCCAGACCGCCAGCTAAGGTCCCAAAGTCATAGTTAAGTGGGAAACGATGTGGAAAGGCCCAGACAGCCAGGAGGTTGGCTTAGAAGCAGCCACCCTTTAAAGAAAGCGTAATAGCTCACTGGTCGAGTCGGTCTGCGCGGAAGATGTAACGGGGCTAAACTATGCACCGAAGCTGCGGATTCAAAATTTATTTTGAGTGGTAGGGGAGCGTTCTGTAAGCCGTTGAAGGTGACCCGGGAGGGTTGCTGGAGGTATCAGAAGTGCGAATGCTGACATGAGTAACGATAATGCGGGTGAAAAACCCGCACGCCGGAAGACCAAGGGTTCCTATCCCATGTTAATCAGGGTAGGGTAAGTCGACCCCTAAGGCGAGGCCGAAAGGCGTAGTCGATGGGAAACGGGTTAATATTCCCGTACTTGGTATAATTGCGATGGGGGGACGGAGCAGGCTAAGCAAGCATGGCGTTGGTTGTCCATGTGAAAGTGAGTAGGTTGAGAGTTTAGGAAAATCCGGACTCTTAAGACTGAGACACGAGACGAGCCACTAAGGTGGTGAAGTTGTTGATGCCATACTTCCAGGAAAAGCCTCTAAGCTTCAGATTATACCGAATCGTACCCCAAACCGACACAGGTGGTCAGGTAGAGAATACTAAGGCGCTTGAGAGAACTCGGGTGAAGGAACTAGGCAAAATCGTACCGTAACTTCGGGAGAAGGTACGCTCCGATTGGTGATGAGACTTGCTCTTTAAGCTGATTGGAGCCGCAGTGACCAGGTGGCTGGGACTGTTTATTAAAAACACAGCACTGTGCAAAATCGCAAGATGACGTATACGGTGTGACACCTGCCCGGTGCCGGAAGGTTAATTGATGGGGTTAGTTTTCGGACGAAGCTCTTGATCGAAGCCCCGGTAAACGGCGGCCGTAACTATAACGGTCCTAAGGTAGCGAAATTCCTTGTCGGGTAAGTTCCGACCTGCACGAATGGTGTAACCATGGCCACGCTGTCTCCACCCGAGACTCAGTGAAATTGAAATCGCAGTGAAGATGCTGTGTACCCGCGGCTAGACGGAAAGACCCCGTGAACCTTTACTACAGCTTGGCACTGAACATTGAACCTACATGTGTAGGATAGGTGGGAGGCTTTGAAGCACAGACGCTAGTTTGTGTGGAGCCGTCCTTGAAATACCACCCTTGTAGTTTTGATGTTCTAACGTTGGCCCCTAATCGGGGTTACGGACAGTGCCTGGTGGGTAGTTTGACTGGGGCGGTCTCCTCCCAAAGAGTAACGGAGGAGCACGAAGGTTGGCTAAGTACGGTCGGACATCGTACGGTTAGTGTAATGGTAGAAGCCAGCTTAACTGCGAGACAGACACGTCGAGCAGGTACGAAAGTAGGTCATAGTGATCCGGTGGTTCTGAATGGAAGGGCCATCGCTCAACGGATAAAAGGTACTCCGGGGATAACAGGCTGATACCGCCCAAGAGTTCATATCGACGGCGGTGTTTGGCACCTCGATGTCGGCTCATCACATCCTGGGGCTGAAGTCGGTCCCAAGGGTATGGCTGTTCGCCATTTAAAGTGGTACGCGAGCTGGGTTTAGAACGTCGTGAGACAGTTCGGTCCCTATCTGCCGTGGGCGTTTGAGAATTGAGAGGGGTTGCTCCTAGTACGAGAGGACCGGAGTGAACGAACCGCTGGTGTTCGGGTTGTCATGCCAATGGCATTGCCCGGTAGCTACGTTCGGAACTGATAAGCGCTGAAAGCATCTAAGCGCGAAGCAGGCCTCGAGATGAGTTCTCACTAGACTTTTAAAGTCTCTGAAGGGCCGTTGAAGACTACAACGTTGATAGGCAGGATGTGGAAGTGGTGTGAGCCATTAAGCTAACCTGTACTAATTACCCGTGAGGCTTAACCATACAACGCCAAACGCGTTTTATGACAGCGTAACAGACAGAAGTTAGTATACTAAAGTAGATTTACGATTATCAGAATTCCGAATTTTATGTAGGGTGAACCGCAGCGCTTAATGCGAAATCAGTTCACCTTGCGCAAAGGACTCGTAAGCGCGATGCGCTTTGTCGAGAATCCTTTCCACGCATTTTGCTTGGTGACAATAGCGTTTTGGACCCACCTGACTCCATGCCGAACTCAGTAGTGAAACGAAACAGCGCCGATGATAGTGTGGCATTTGCCATGTGAAAGTAGGACATCGCCAGGCTCCTAATTAGAAAAACCCGATTCGAAAGAGTCGGGTTTTTTGTTGCCTGTAGAAAAATAAAATACCCAACCAAGACCCCTACGACCTATATCTTTGTAAGCATCGTGTGGCATTGACCATGTGAAAGTAGGACATCCTACTGCGTAGCGCACCATGGCTCCTAATTAGAGAAACCCGTTGCAGCAATGCAGCGGGTTTTTTGCGTTCAGGGCTAAATCGTCCAGCACTATGCCGAGATTGCATACAGAGATAAAAGGCGCATAAGCGCAAGGTGAAGAGACGTAGGAGATGTATGGACTCCTCCCCTAAATAGGGTAAGTACGGTATAAAGAAATTGCAAAACCACTTTTACCAATAAGGAATCCATACATGTCAAAATTTAACTTAATTTGTATCGACTTGGCAAAAAATGTTTTTCAAGTCGGTCAATTTTTTCATCAAAAACTACAAAGTAATAAAGCGGTAAGCAGAAAAGAGCTACTGTCGATACTCACCACGTCTCCTCGTTGTAAAGTTGTTATGGAATCATGTGGCGGTGCTCATTATTGGGCACGCAAAGCGCGTAGTGTTGGTCATGAAGTCGTGATTCTAGACCCTCGATTTGTCAAAGCATTTAGGATTGGCCAGAAAACAGATGCAAACGATGTTATTGCAATAGCTGCGGCTTCTTTCTCACCCAATGTTCGCCCGTGTAAATCACTGACACAAGCACAGCAAAGCCTACAGTCGATAGAGCGAATGCGTGCGTTAGCTGAAAAGCAGAAACGGCAGTTGGCGAATCAAATCAGAGGCTTGTTACTTGAATTTGGAATTGTAATCAAGCAATCAGAATGCGCGTTTAGGCAGGCTATCCCTGAGATTTTAGAAGATAGCGATAATGGGTTAACCGCTGGTTTAAGGCAGTGTATAGCGCAGTGCTATGAATTATTTAAAGCCCAATCAACATTAAAAGAAACATTAAATGAGTTACTGACAGGCTTAGTAAAACAAGATGAGCAATGTGAACGCTTACTGGCTCTTGAGGGCGTAGGGCCTATCACTGCGGTTGGTTTATTAATTAGCTTAAGTGACACAACCCATTTTACGAGCGGACGTAATGCAGCAGCCAATATTGGCGTCACCCCACGTCAGCACTCAAGTGGTGGAAAAGTGCGAATAGGCCATATAGCCAAATACCGCGGAGAGATGATATTACGAAGTCACTTATTTCTGGGGGCCAGAGCGGTCATCAATCAGTTAAAGCATCGCGAGCCAAAAACGAAAAAAGAGCAATGGCTCAAAGCATTAGTTGAAAGACGCGGTGTGAAGTGCGCCGCCATTGCGTTAGCAAATAAAACAGTTCGGACGGCGTATGCCATGCTGAAAAAGGGCACGCGTTATGAACCAAGCCTACTAGCAAATTAACATTTAGTCTTCGATAACAGAAATAACTGTATTGACCAAGAACCTGCGTTAAGCGGTTAGACCCACCCTTGATAGCCTGTAAAGTGATTAGTGTGTTAAAACACCGAGTAGGAGAAGAGGCACAAGGGCGCGAAAACATCATAGGGCCGAGGTAGCTCCTCATTATGAGCCCGCATATAAGTACGCAGTCTAACAAAATTAACGAAGGGTATTGTGCAATAGGAGGAGTCCATATAAGGCACTTTAGTGCCGAAAGTGTCTGATATGCCCTTCATACAACACCCCTGACATTCACGGCTAAAGCCGTTCCCACGCTTTGTAATCAGATGTTTAATAACGATTCCCATGTTGTTTAATCATGATGACAAAAATGAAGGGGTTTATTGAATCACTCACTTTACGCTAAACTAATACCATTCCGCTTAAATATCTGATCTAATATAGGCTATATAAAATCACCGGTTAATAACATTGAACCAAAACATAGCTGAACAGCTTTTAGCGCTTTCGCGAAAAGAACCAAACGCACGAAAACGCATACGATTACTCGCAGTGTCATTATTTTATGGGAGTCCATAAATCTCCTACGGTGTTTAATCACGATGTATCGATCAAAGGGGAAGAGTGGGCTGAAATCTTTAAAGCTGTCTACTTCGCCTAGCGCTGATTCGTCCTTTATTAATGAGTCTTCTAACAGCGTTGTGCACGATGAATCACCTTATGATCAGCGACCGTTCAGTAAATTAACTTTGCTTTGTTTATGGCTTTGATTTAGGATCAAATGAGTTTAAAAGCAAGAACTAATAGCCAGTGTCTAGATTACTTATTTGTTTATTATTATTTTTTTCGAGTGCGTCAGTATTTGCAGTTGAAGTAACCAACTTATACCAAGATACCCTTAAAGTGGCTGATAAATCACGCGATGCTCGCCTAGCAGCAAGCCGTGAAGCGCTTCTGAATGTATTGGTTAAAGTGAGTGGCGACACGAGTGCGGATCAAAATCCAACCGCGAAAGAGCGCACGAAAGACATTTCAGATTACATGCTTAAATTCGAATACGACGAAAAAGCAGATGGCACTTTAAATCTCGTCGTAAAATTTGAAGCGAATAAAATCAATGCGTTAATTAAAGATTTAAATCTCCCACTTTGGGGGACTCGTCGTCCATTGGTGGCAATTTGGCTTGCAATTGAAGATAACTGGCGTCGCGAACTTGTGACACAAGAAAGTTACCCTCAGCTTGAACAGCTTATATATGATAAAGCAGGTCGCCGCGGTTTACCCGTTGTTGTGCCATTGCTTGATTTAGAAGATCGAGCCATTGTCGGTATACCAGAAGTATGGGGGAACTTTTCAGACCCTGTAGAGCGAGCTTCAAGTCGTTACAGTGCTGAAAGAAGTATTACTGCGCGCATGTATAAACAGCAGGATTCTGAAACGTGGGTGCTTGATTGGCGGTTTACCAATGATGAATTGTTTGAATCGAATCGCTTGGTGGGTGATAAGCAACAAATTGTGGCTGATATGGTAGATAGCCTAGCAGGCGGCTTAGCGCTTGAGTACGCCATTGATCCTACCATGATTGGGCAACTCGCAACCGCAACCTTTCATTTAAAAGGAATTACGAACTTTGTTGATATTGAGTTTGCAAAACGTCGCTTAGAAAGTTTAAGTGTTGTTACACAAGCACAAATTGCTGTTCGTACTCCTGACTCCGTACAATTTGTTGTGAACCACACTGGCAGTATGAATGATTTTAGAAAAGCATTAGAACTTGATAGTGCTTTTAAAGCCTACCAAAACCCAAGAGATTTTTATCAAGTCGTCAACAACGATGAACTAGAGTATCAATGGCAGGGGCTTTAACACTCGTGCAAGAACCTATGCAAATGGCATTGCCAGTAACGTTGCCTGATGATGAAACATTTACATCGTATTTTGGTGGTGAAAACTCGCTTGAAGTCAGCCACTTGAAAGATGCTTTTACTAAGTTAAATAGCAAGTTTCAATACACATATTTGTGTGGTTTAGGTGACTCAGGCAAGTCACACTTACTTTATGCAACCTGTATTCACGCGCAAGAACTGGGTCTATCAACGATGTTGTTATCGATGCGAGAGGTCATTGATTTTGGTCCAGTTGTGCTCGAAGGATTAGAAACGCTCGATGTTCTATGTATTGATGACTTGCACCTTATTGCAGGGAATGATGCGTGGGAAAAAGGCCTTTTTAACTTTTTTAATCGCTTTAACGAGCCGAGCAAGTTTTTAGTGGTAACGGCTGATTTGCTTCCAGACATGTTGCATATTAATTTGCCCGACTTGGAGTCGCGTTTAAAGTGGGGCACAACGTTGCAAATTCGTTCTATGAGCGATGATGATAAAGCAGAAGCGCTAGTACGTCGTGCTCATATGCGTGGCCTTGAATTAACCGATGAGTGTGCCCGCTTTTTATTAACCCGATTAAGTCGTGATATGCGAGCATTATTGGATGTATTGGACAAACTTGACCATGCATCGATGGCTGCACAAAGAAAATTAACTATTCCTTTCATAAAATCAACGTTAAAGCTTTAGTAGGGCTAGAATCTAGTCCTTGCTTTCAGTTATCATTAGCTATTACAAAATCCTCTGTGAAAAACCAGGTACTCAATGAACTTAGAAAATATTTTAGCGCAAGCACTTGAGGCTGTAGCCAGTGCGAGTGAAATCGCGCAATTAGAAGATATCAGGGTTAATTACCTTGGTAAAAAGGGTGAAATCACCAACTTACTTAAAACGCTTGGCAAGATTGCCCCTGAAGAGCGTAAAGAAGCGGGTCAAGTGATTAACCAAGCAAAACAAGAAGTACAAACAGCAATCAACGAAAAGCGTGAGTTACTAGCAAGTAAGGCTCTTGAAGAAAAGCTAGCCGCAGAAACGATCGACGTAACATTACCCGGTCGTGTCATGCCAACAGGTGGCTTACACCCAGTAACTCGTACAATTGAGCGAATTGAGAGCTTTTTCGGCGAATTAGGTTTTGCGGTTAAATCAGGTCCTGAAGTTGAAGACGATTTTCATAACTTCGACGCATTAAATATTCCTGAGCATCATCCAGCGCGTGCGGATCACGATACTTTCTATTTTAATCCTAAGCTTGTGCTACGTACGCAAACAAGTGGTGTGCAAATTCGTACTATGGAAACGGAACAGCCGCCATTGCGTATTATCTCTCCTGGTCGTGTATACCGTAACGATTATGACCAAACGCACACGCCGATGTTCCACCAAGTGGAAGGCTTGATGGTTGATACAGATGTTAGTTTCACAGAGTTAAAAGGTATTCTTCACGATTTTCTACGTAACTTCTTTGAAGAAGATATGGAAATTCGTTTCCGTCCATCTTACTTCCCATTTACTGAGCCATCAGCAGAGGTTGACGTAATGGGTAAAAACGGTAAATGGTTAGAAGTACTTGGTTGTGGCATGGTACACCCTAACGTTCTTAAATCAGTAGGTATCGATCCTGAAAAATACACCGGCTTTGCATTCGGTATGGGTGTAGAGCGCTTAACAATGTTACGTTATGGCGTAAATGACTTACGTGCATTTTTCGAAAACGATTTAAAATTCCTAAACCAGTTCCGTTAAGAGTGAAGAAATAAAATGAAATTTAGTGAAAAGTGGTTAAGAGAGTGGGTTAACCCAGCAATCGACACGCAGGCTCTTTCGGAACAGTTATCAATGGCTGGTCTTGAAGTGGATGGCGTGGAGCCCGCAGCGGCAGAATTTACCGGTGTTGTCGTTGGTGAAGTTGTTGAATGCGGTCAGCACCCAGATGCAGACAAACTACGTGTGACTAAAGTAAATGTTGGCGGTGATGAGCTTCTTGATATCGTGTGTGGTGCACCAAACTGCCGTCAAGGACTAAAAGTAGCTGTCGCCACGGTTGGTGCAGTTTTACCTGGCGACTTTAAAATTAAAAAAGCCAAGCTTCGTGGTCAACCCTCACATGGTATGCTGTGTGCATTCGTTGAATTAGGGATCAGCGAAGAAGGCGACGGCATCATGGAATTGCCAGCTGATGCACCAATCGGTACAGATTTACGCGAGTATTTAAACCTAGATGACAACATCATTGATGTTGACCTTACACCAAACCGTGGTGACTGTTTAGGCATAAAAGGTCTTGCCCGTGAAGTGGGTGTTCTAAACAGTATTGATGTTAATACACTTGATATTGCGCCAGTTGCTGCAACGATCGACGACAAAGTTTCAATTGAACTTGTTAACGATGATGCCTGTCCTCGTTATTTAGGTCGTGTAATCAAGGGAATTAACTTAGATGCACAGACACCACTTTGGATGGTAGAAAAGCTGCGCCGCAGTGGTATTCGTTCAATCGACCCAGTGGTTGATGTAACAAACTACGTGTTATTAGAGCTTGGCCACCCAATGCACGCATTTGACTTAAATGCGATTGAAGGCGGCATTAAAGTTCGCAGCGCTCATGCGGGCGAAGAGTTGGTCCTTCTTGATGGCAACACAGCTAAACTGAATGAGTCTACGCTTGTTATTGCAGATCACAACAAAGCGCTTGCTATTGCAGGTATTTTTGGTGGCGAAAAGTCAGGTGTGACAGAATCAACCTCTGATATTTTATTAGAAAGTGCGTTTTTCAACCCAGTTGCTATTGCGGGCCAAGCACGTAGTTACGGTCTTCACACAGATGCATCACATCGCTATGAGCGCGGTGTTGACTTTGCCTTGCAAAAAGATGCAATGGAGCGTGCAACAGCACTGTTACTTGATATTGTAGGTGGCGAAGCAGGTCCAGTCGTTGAAGCGGTTGCAAATGATAAATTGCCAAAAGTAACTGAAGTGCGTTTACGCCGTGAGCGTTTAGACCGTGTCATTGGTTATCACATTGATGATGCAAAAGTTACTGATATCCTAACGCGTTTAGGCTTAGACGTGAAAATTGTCGATGGTGTATGGAGCGCTGATGTACCTAGTTACCGCTTTGATATCCGTATCGAAGAAGACTTAATTGAAGAAGTGGCGCGTGTGTTTGGTTATAACAGCATTCCAAACGTAGCGCCGACAGCTAAGCTAAAAATGACTAACCACAATGAATCACATGTTGCGGTTACTAAATTCCGTAATACTTTAGTGACACGTGGTTATCAAGAAGCTATCACATACAGCTTCGTAGACCCTAAAGCACAAGCAATTCTGCATCCGCAAAGTGATGCATTGATATTACCTCACCCAATTTCAGTTGAAATGTCAGCGATGCGTGTAAGCTTAATGCCTGGCTTGTTGGCATCATTGGTGTATAACCAAAATCGTCAGCAACCGCGTGTTCGTTTGTTTGAACATGGCTTAAAATTCTTACGTGACGAACAGGCCGAAAATGGGGTAAACCAAGTTGCGGTAATCGGTGGTGTGATTTCGGGTCTTGCTCACGGTGAACATTGGGTTCAAGAAAAGCGTCCTGTTGATTTTTATGACTTAAAGGGCGATGTTGAGGCACTTTTAGCTATTAGCAACGATATGTCACGTTTTGAGATAAAAGCAGAACAGTCAGATGGCTTACACCCTGGTCAATCTGCCGTTATTTATGCTGATGGTAAAAAGGTTGGTTTCTTTGGTGCGGTTCATCCACAAGTACAAAAGTCGCTAGATATCAATAACACAGCATTCGTGTTTGAAATTGAAATGTCGGCTCTTGAAAAAAGAAAATTACCTGAAGCAGTTGCAGTGTCGAAATTCCCGTCAAACCGCCGTGATATCGCGATTTTAGTGGAAGATCACGTGAAATCGGGTGATATTTTTAAGGTCATAGAAAAAGTTGGCGGAAATCAATTGGTTGACCTAAACTTATTCGATGTGTATAAGGGCAAAGGTATTGAGCCAAATTATAAGAGTTTGGCGATTGCTCTAACACTGCAAGCGGTTGATAGAACGCTCGAAGAGAAAGATATCAATCAAGTAGTTGATAATGTGGTGGCCGCATTGGCCGAACAATTTAACGCATCGTTGAGGGACTAGATATGGCGCTTACTAAAGCCGACATAGCTGAACACCTATTTGAAAAACTCGGGATCAATAAAAAAGATGCCAAAGATTTAGTTGAAGCGTTTTTTGAAGAAATCCGCTCAGCGCTAGAAAAAGGCGAGCAGGTTAAGCTCTCTGGATTTGGTAACTTTGATCTTCGAGATAAAAAAGAACGTCCAGGCCGTAATCCGAAAACAGGCGAAGACATCCCTATTTCGGCACGCCGAGTTGTGACCTTTAGACCAGGTCAGAAGCTTAAAACTCGTGTGGAAGTTGGTACAAGCAAATCAAAATAAGAAAAGGCAGCATTCGCTGCCTTTTTTATTTTTAAAAGCCTCGGGGCGAGACAAATTCGCCAGCTTGAATGCTGTCGTAAGTTTTTTGTGCGAGCTCATTGAGGCTGTCGAGACTTTTACCAGAAACGGTGAGCTTGTGCTCAATCGGCAAAATATCAACATTTTCAAACCCTGATAATTGTGCAACACGTGCGAATGTGTAAGCGTGCTTATATTTTTCGTGTTTGTAAAATAAGCTTACAAGTGTTGGATAAATTTCTGGGTTAGGTGTTTGACCCGCCTTATTAAGCTCTAATGTTTTGTAGAGCAGATCAATGGTTTTTTCATCGTCAAACTTGACATAGTAACTGGCTAAGAAAAATTGTATTTCTGCATTTTCTGTTACGCGTTTATCTTGTTTGTTCTCTAAAGCAAGTAATTTTGATAACGCTGATTGGTCGTTATTACGTGACCAATGGTAATAGAGTAGCCCTGGATGATTGGTATCTTTAGTGTCTTGGAAGATACGTGTCATTTCTTTAATACTGGTTAAATGACCTTCCACACGAGATGTGGTTTTTTCTTTTAATTTAATATGCTCAATTTTTGCTGCCAAAGACACACATTGATTATATTTTTCAAAGTCTTTCAATAATTGATATTTGTTTTCGTCAGTGGGTGACTTATATTCAACATAACGTTGAATTATCACATCGGCACGTTGTTCTTTGCAGTGGCTATCTTTGTTTAGATCACTACAAAAACCCGGTGTTTCGTCGCACACTTTAGCCAGTGTAAGCGGATCTTCACACCCTGTTAATGCCAATAAACCAAGCAAAACGCTTGCTCTTAGTAACATTCCTTAACCTCGAGTTAATAAATACGACTTTATTCTAGCGCAATGAATTGTTCTGTAACAGTGGAGAATCATTTGAGTTTAAATTAGAATACCCCTGCCTGAGATGTGTTGCTCTCAAATCACAGCATATTTTTAAGGCTATCCGTTCAAAATTGTTTAATTAGGTAAAAAAAATGACCTCATCTCACGAGTTAGAATACACAAACAGCTGGCAAGAACGCCAAGATTACGCAGAAAGCATGCAACCAATTATTGGTCGCCTATACCGTAACCGCGGTATCGAAATTGCTGTTTATGGCCGCCCGCTTGTTAATGCTAGCCCTATCGATATCATCAAAGCCCACAAAACTGTTGCTCAGTTTGAAGGCACTAAATTACGTTTGCGCGAGAGCTTCCCATTTTTAGAAGCCATCAGCAAAATGGATTTAAACTCAGCACGCATCGATATTGGTAAATTAGCATACGGTTATTTATATAACGATGCCGCTAAAGGCCGTTCTGTTGAAGAGTATTTAACTGAAGAGCTTGCTGAAATTGCGAATGCAGAGCGTAAAGAGCCACGTGACGTTGTTTTATATGGTTTTGGCCGAATTGGTCGTTTGTTAGCTCGTTTATTAATTGAAAAATCAGGTCCTTATGCAGACTTACGCTTACGCGCGATAGTTGTACGTGGCGGTAAAGACGGTGACCTTGAAAAGCGTGCAAGTTTATTGCGTCGTGACTCAATCCATGGTCCTTTCAATGGTTCTATTACGATTGATAAAGAGCGCAATGCAATTAAAGCGAACGGTAGCTACATCCAAGTTATCTATGCTAACTCACCTAACGAAATTGATTACACTGCATACGGTATCGACAACGCGCTTATCGTTGATAATACTGGTATCTGGAAAGACGAAGCAGGTCTTGGACTTCACCTAGAATCAAAAGGCGCTTCAAAAGTACTTTTAACTGCGCCTGCGAAAGGTAATATTAAAAATATCGTTTACGGTGTAAATAACAAAGATATCAAACCTGAAGATAAAATTGTCTGTGCAGCAAGCTGTACAACAAATGCAATCACACCAACGCTTAAAGCATTAAACGATAAGTTTGGTATTAAGAATGGCCACGTTGAAACGGTTCACTCTTATACAAATGACCAAAACTTAATCGACAACTACCACAGTGCTGAGCGTCGTGGTCGTGCTGCGGCACTTAACATGGTTATCACTTCGACAGGTGCAGCTAAAGCTGTATCAAAAGCATTACCTGAACTTGAAGGTAAACTGACGGGTAACGCTATCCGTGTACCTACACCTAACGTATCAATGGCTATCTTAAACCTTAACCTTGAAAAAGGCACAACCGTTGAAGAGTTAAATGCTTTCTTACGTGATACTGCGCTGCATTCAGATTTACGTGACCAAATCGATTACACTGCATCAACAGAAATCGTATCTACAGACTTAGTGGGCAGCCGCTATGCAGGTGTTGTAGATTCACAAGCGACGATTGTTGATGACAACCGTGTTGTACTTTACGTTTGGTACGATAACGAGTTTGGTTATAGCTGCCAAGTAGTACGTTGTATGCGTGATATGGCTGAAGTAACGTTCCCAAGCTTACCTCGCTAATACCTAACGTGATAAATTTAAAAGCCAGCATATTGCTGGCTTTTTTAGTCGTGAAAGTTTTTGCAAATTTTCTGCATGTGGTAGGCTGTATTTAGTCTGCTACATATTACTAACAAAACGTCCTAATCGGTGCGTTGACTTAATTCTTATCGAATGACTACGCCGTTAAGAATTATTTTTAAGCAATAGGTTTATAGAATGAAAATTACCAGCAATTTTGACAGTGGTAACATCAAGGTTATTGAAGCCGTTGACCCGCTGAATATTCAATTAGAAATCAATAAAGATAATCAGTCTGATTTTTTCCAGTGGTTTCACTTTCGTCTAGAAACAACCCCATTTCAAAACCACAAGTTACATATCAACAACTTAGAAAATTCAGCCTACCCAGATGGTTGGGAAGGTTACCATGCTGTTGCGTCTTACGACCGTCAAACGTGGTTCCGTGTCCCTTCAGAGTACGCAAATGGCACACTATCATTTGAAATGGAACCAGAGTGTGGCTGCGTGTATTTCGCGTATTTTGCGCCATACAGCTATGACCGTCATTTAGATTTATTAGCATGGGCACAAAGCCAGCACGCTTGTGAGCTTGAAACACTCGGCGAAACGTTAGATGGTCGTGACATGAGTGTGCTACGTGTTGGTATTCCAAGCAGTGATAAGAAAACAATTTGGATTACTGCACGCCAACACCCAGGCGAAACGATGGCTGAGTGGTACGTTGAAGGTTTACTACATAAATTACTTGATGATGAAGACCCACATGCCGCTGCACTTTTATCAAAAGCGGTGTTCTACATTGTGCCAAACATGAACCCAGATGGCAGCGTTCGTGGTCATCTGCGTACCAATGCTAAAGGCGTGAACTTAAATCGTGAATGGCAAACGCCAAGCATGGAAAATAGCCCTGAAGTATTCTTAGTGCTAAATAAAATGCGTGAAACAGGCCTTGATATGCACCTAGATATTCATGGTGACGAAGCTATTCCATATAACTTTGTTGCGGGCAGCGAAGGTATTCCGGGATACGATGACCGCTTAAAAGAGCTTGAAGACAGCTTCAAAGCAGCGCTATTAACAGTGACACCTGAATTTCAAGATGAGCACGGTTATCCGAAAGATGAACCAGGCCAAGCGAACTTAACGGTTGGTTCTTCTGCAGTTGCTCATGAGTTTAATGCTTTGGCGTACACTGTCGAAATGCCATTTAAAGATAATAACGATTTACCAGATCCTGACTATGGCTGGTCAGATCGTCGCTCGTATCAATTTGGTCAAGATACACTAGCGGCCATTGTTAACGTTGTCGATAAATTACGATAACGAGTCTAATCCAATGACGGGCATCAGCGAATACTGATGCCCGTCCTTGTTTCTGCTACATATCACGTAATTAGATTTGTTATATTGAAAATTAACTGTTAACAAGGTTGGTTGATTTAAGTTAATATTCAATACGTTTAGCTGAGAAGTAAATTAATCTTAGTATTTATTTCTCGCATCTATATGTATGTCGCGCATTCTCACAAGCTAACGCCGAGTATCGTAACTAACAATAAAAAATATAATCATAGAGGATATCCATGGAAGCTTTTGTAAGCGCCGTTAATGACGTAGTCTGGAGTAGTGCACTCATTTATTTATGTCTTGGCGCAGGTCTGTTTTATTCCGTTTTAACCCGTTTTGCTCAAGTTAGACATTTCAAAGAAATGTGTAAGTTGCTACTAAGCTCAAACAGTTCTAATACCGGTATTTCATCATTTCAAGCTTTGGCAGTTTCGTTATCAGGCCGTGTTGGTGTTGGTAACATCGCAGGTGTAGCTGCAGCAATTGGTTTTGGTGGCCCCGGTGCTATTTTTTGGATGTGGGTCGTGGCATTTTTAGGAGCCAGTACCGCGTATGCAGAATCAACACTAGGTCAAATTTATAAATCAGAAGAAGATGGCCAGTATCGCGGTGGCCCTGCTTATTACTTTGATCGTTGCTTACAACAAAAGTGGTTAGCAGTGCTATTTGCTGTGTCGGCAATTATCGCATGCGGTGTATTTTTACCAGGTGTACAAGCGAATGCGGTAGGTAACGCATTTACCCAAGTGTTTGGCGAAGGTACATTAGTGAGCACAAGTTTTGGTGATGTTGGTAGCTTTAAACTGGTTGCACTTGCGATCATTTTGATTGTGTTAGCGTTCATTATTTTTGGTGGCATTAAACGTATTGCCAACTTTACTCAAATCGTTGTGCCATTTATGGCTCTTGGTTACATTGTTCTTGCTTTAATCGTGGTATTTATAAACCTTGATAAAGTACCGGGTATTTTTTCACTTATTATTACTGATGCATTTACGGCTCAAGCGGGCTTTGGTGCAGCGATAGGTTGGGGTGTAAAACGTGGTATATACTCAAATGAAGCGGGTCAGGGTACGGGGCCGCATGCTGCTTCAGCCGCTGAGGTTGATCACCCAGCACAACAAGGATTAGTGCAAGCTTTTTCAGTCTATGTTGATACTATCTTTGTATGTACAGCAACGGCATTAATGATTTTAATTACTCAACAATATAATATCGTAGGTGAATTACCTGAAGGGCAATTCATTGTTCAAAACGTTGATGCAGCAACTGAAATTGGCTCAGCAGCCTTTACGCAAATGGCATTATTTAGTGTGTTTGGTGGTTTTGGCCAGGCGTTTGTTGGTATTGCGTTATTTTTCTTTGCATTTACGACAATTCTTGCTTATTACTATATCGCAGAGACAAACGTTGCTTACTTAAATCGTTACTTCAAGGGGAGCATTCCACTTGTTCTTGTAAAGCTCGTTATTATGTTTATGGTGGCATACGGTATGGTTAATAGCTCTGGGTATATCTGGGCTATTGGTGATATCGGTGTTGGCTTAATGGCGTGGATTAATATTGTGGGCATTTTAGCTATCTTTTTCGTGGCTAAGCCTGCGCTTAATTGTTTACGCGATTATGAAGAGCAAAAGAAAGCCGGTGGCGAAATTACATTCGACCCTATTAAGTTAGGGATTAAAAATGCCACATTCTGGGAAAAACGCCTTGAACAAAAGGCAAAAGATAAATTATAAGTTGCTAAAGCAATAAACTTAAAGTGTGGGTTAGAGCGTCTTAGTTATTACTATTTTCGAATCTTCACGATTGAATGCAATTCGAAAAAGACATCGACTCATAAAACAAGTACAATAAAGGGCGCCTAAAGGCGCCTTTTTTATGCGTAGTATGGAGAAAGATATGGCGATTATTAGTTGCCCGCAATGTGCAAAATCAATATCTGACAAACATAAACAATGTCCTCATTGTGAGTGCCAAGTCACTGAGCTGAGCAATGAGCAGTTGCAGCAAATGCAAAAAGAAACGCGCATTCGTAAACAGCAAAAGTTTATGAATCATTCTTTCCTCGCACTGATTTTATTTTTAGGGGGCTTTTTCTGTTATTACTTTATTCACCCTGAAGCAGAATCTTTAGAGTGGTATGCCTATTCGGCAGCCATGGCAGTAGGCTTTGTATGGTATATTGTAAGCCGTATCTATTTAGTTGTTTTAAAAAAGAAAAAGTAACATGAATATTGATCACATCGTTAAGAATATCACCCCAGAAGTATTTGAACGTCTTCAGTATGGCGCATCAACAGGCAAATGGCCTGATGGCACGGTATTGACTGAAGAGCAAAAACAACAAACCGTTCAACTCGTGATGCTTTATCAAGCTAAAGTTTCGCAGACCAATGAGCAGTTTACCATTGGTGCCAATGGTGAAATGGTGCAAAAGAGCAAAGCTCAATTGCAAAAAGAATTCGCATCTGAAAATGAAATAGCTAGGTTTAGTGAAAATGATCTTTAAACACCTATTTACACCGAAATGGAAACACCCTAAGAGCCAAGTTCGTTTGGCTGCTGTTGAACGCCTTGACTCAGAACGTGATGTCAACATTTTGAATAGCATCGCGCTTGAAGACAGTTCAGCAGAAATCCGTAAAAAAGCATTGAATAAAGTAAATGATATTGTTTTATGGTGGCAAGTATATAAACAAGATCAGGCATTAAAAGAGATTGCCGAACAGCATATAAATCAAGCGGTGTTAAACACCGACAGTCAGCTTGATGAGAGCATAAAAAACGAATTCATTGAACGTTTTGCACCCGTTAAAACACTTGAAAAACTCGCGTTTGCAGAAAAAGAAATTCAAGTGCGTGTTAAGTTACTAAAACGCTTAGCTAACCCAAACCTAGTTGATAAAGCTTTCAAAGAAGGAAGCGAAGAGTTACAGCTCAAATTAGTTGAACTTGTAATTCAACACCAACTGTCTAAACCACTTTTGAAACATGCTAAAGGTGAAGCGCATACGCAACTTGCTGCCCATTTAGAAAATGAGCGTTTAGCCGCTGAAATGCCGGCTAAAGTTGAAGCTGATACCCGAATTGTACTTGCTAAACTTAATGCACTGCGTGAAAAAAGTGATTTCAACCTAGTATCTCAGCAACATGCTGATTTACTACAGCAATGGCAGGCCATCGAGTTAAAGTGGCTAACGGATGAACAAGTCAACTTATTAGATAAAAAATACTCAGCCATTATCGCAAAGTTAGATACACATCTTGCGGTGCTTAGCAAAGAGCATGAGGCGCAGCAGCAAAAGCTTGCAGAGCAACAGCGTCAAGTGTTGGCACTGGCTACTTTAGAAGCGCTAGGCGAAGAAATTGAAAATGCATTACAGCTCGGTCTAGAGACCCCAGAACAAATACAGCAAGATTGGCTTGAAGCGAAAGTAAGTCAAGCAAAAGAGGCTCTTGCTGAGACTGAGCTTGCTGACAATCAAAATGTACGTGATGTGAAACAGCATTTAGCGAATTTGTTTAAACAAGTGGAGCAGTTACCACAGTTAGTTGCTGCGATTGCTGACTATAAAGCGGCATTCGATGCTTTATCTGCGGTTACGACAAGCGACGATGAAACACAGTTTGATACGCTAAATAAAGAGTTTGAGCAGAAAAGCAAATTCGCGCGAAAAAAACTCTCGCATATCCCGTCTCGCCTACAAGGGCGCTTTAAAGCTAACTTAACGGAATGTGTGAAAGCGTGGCAACATGCTATGTTGCCATTAACGAGTAAGTTTGACAAAAACCAACAAGCCGCGAAGCGCAAAGCACGTGATGTTAAACGTTTGATTGATCAAGGTCGTTTTAATGTTGCCTTTGGTGTTTTTAAAGGATTTGAAGAGTTATATGAGACATTAACCGAGTCTTATAAGCAGCCATTAAATACATTAAAAGCAGAGCTTGAGGCACAGCTAGCAGAAGCGAAAGACTGGCAAAAATATGCATCGGCGCCGAAGCGCGACGCTATTTTACAAGAGGTCAGTGAGCTTGTTGCAACGCCATGTACCGATCCTAAACAGCGTGCTGAGCAAGTTAAACAATTACGCCGTCGTTGGAATGAATTAGGTCGTTTAGATACTGATGCCGAAAAACAGCAGGGTGAACTTTTTGATCAACACATTGAAGTGTTGTTCACGCCTTGTCGTGAGTATTTTGCAGAGCAAGAGCAGTTGCGCGAGCACGCAAAAACACAGCGTTTAGATATTATTGCACAAATGCAGCAATTAGCTGAGCTTGATGCACAGACCGATGATTTTGACTGGAAACAGTTTGAAAGTAAGTATAACCGCATCAGTAAATCATGGCGTTCTGCGGGTAATGTAGACCCTAAAACGTATCGTGAATTACACAGCGAGTTCAAAACGGTTCAGTCGCAAGTGAATGCGAAGTTAGCTGCATTTCACAAAGCCAATGCGGAACAGAAAAGTGCCCTCGTTGAGCAGGCAACACTACTTTCTCAATCTGACGACCTTGCAACCGCATGCCAGCAATTAAAGGCATTGCAACAAACATGGCAAACAATTGGTTTTGCTGGCATGAAAGCAGAAAACACGTTATGGCAGCAATTTAGACGTGTCAACGATGAGACATTTGCAAAGCGTAGCGCAGAGTTTGAAATACAAAAGCAAGCTCAACAGCAGAATGATGAAGTCGCTGCAGTGGAATTAACCGAGCTTGAGTCTGCGTTAGGCAGTGTGGTTCACTTAGCACAACTTAAAGACTTAGCGGCTAAATTATCGGCATTAGACTACTCTAAATCACTTAGTGGTCGAGTTGCGCAATTAGAAAGTGCCATCGCGGCGAAAACAGAGGTGCTTGGTAAACAAGCTGAACAATCAAAGCTAGCTGCTTTGTTTAGTGCCCTAGAAGAGGGCAGTACTATACCGGCTCAATTTCAGGCTTCGTTAACAACAGCATTAACTGCGCAGCAGTTGTTGACACGTATTGAAATTTTAGCAGGGGTTGAATCAGCCGATAGCCAATTACGTATGACAGAGCAAGTTGCAATGCTTGATGATAAGCATCGTGGCGAACAGGCTGATGTTTACTACTATCTAAAACAACTTTTAGCGGTCAGTGAAGGTTCAGTTTCACCTGACACACTAGCTAGGCTTAAAGTTATATTCGCAATTTAACGATTAATAGCAATCGATTAAGGTATTTAGTTTTCTCTCAAGATAAGTGGGGTGTCATATCCTACTTATCTTGATTATTGAAAGATTAAATAAGTTAACATGGTTGATTTAAGCCGCTTTTAAAGCGGCTTTTTTGAGGAAAAAAATGAGAATTTTAATATTACTTACGTGTTTATTTTTAGGGGCGTGTAAGAGCACAGATCAAGGTGTCTCTGTTTATTCATTTACAAATTCAGAAATAGAAACTGCACTTGCAAATCAGTTACCAAAACTCAGTGAACAAATTAAGTTGATGGGTTTGCCAGTTGATTTTTCAGTAAATGACTTAAGTGTTAACGTTGGTCCAGATAAACGCGACGTAGTCGTTTTAGGCGCAGACTCAAGTGCAGTGATTAAAGCGTTTGCACTTAAATACCCAGTAAGATTAAAACTAAAAATCGAAGGCAGTCCTTTCTATGACAGTGAGAAAAAAGCGGTGTTTCTTCGTAATGTGAAATTAATAGACACCACGGTCGATACTGCTGGGTTTAAAGGTAATTTAAACTTACTAGATGAGCAAGCGATGCAAGTTATAAATAGCTTTTTAGCCGTTAATCCAGTTTATAAACTAAATATAAATGACCCTAAAGTGGCACTACTAAGTAAGTTACCTTTGGATATGAAAGTATCACAGGGTGAAATTCTCTTAGTACCTACTCTCTAGAAAGGGTATCAGCAAGCAGTGTAAAAAGCGGCAAAATGCCGCTTTTTTAATGTATTTAGTGCGTCAATTTAAAAATAGTTAAGTCGTTTTTCTGAAAACGTCAGTGTAATTTTGTAAACGTCAAACTTAGTCGCCAACTGACTATCACCAATCCGTAAAAATAGATAATCATTTTGAGTGATAAAACCTGTGCCACCTGCGACAAAAATGCCTGATTTACGACTGCATGGATGCAGGGGGGAGAGCAATGCAGGAGCAATTGCCGAAAACAACTAAATAGCGACATTTTTACCTTATTATTGACGCGGTTTTATTGCCTAAACATAGACCACTTAATTAAGCCAATTGGTATAACAGTCCTTTATTACTTTACTTGTTTGCTAATTAAAAGCTTGTCATAATGCTCGTGATATTTCGCGAGTGGAGCCTATGTATGATTAAGGAATTTTTAAACGACCCAACATTATTACTCAATGCGGTAGGTGAAGGGATTTATGGCTTTGACTTATCGGGCAATGCGGTGTTTGTTAACCCTGCCGCAGAGCGCATGACGGGGTGGCATGCCGATGAGTTATTAGGTAAAAAAATTCACCAATATCATCATCATACTAGAAAAGATGGCTCGCCTTATCCTGCCGACGAATGTCAGATATATTGCACCATGTTTGATGGCAAGCATCGGCATGTAACCGATGAGGTGTTTTGGCGCAAAGATGGAAGCCATTTTGCAGTAGAATACACCTCAACACCTGTCTATAAGAATGGTGAGCTGATAGGGGCTGTCGCGATTTTTCGCGACGTTTCAAAACAACAGCAAACCGAACTCGCTTTGCGTGATGCATTGGCGCAAGTACAGCATTTATCTGAACAATTACAAGAAGAGAATGCTTATCTTATTTCTGAGTTAAATGAAGATTGGCAAGATTCGGGTCTTGTTGGAAAAAGTCACTCATTTCAGACGATGCTTGAACAAATTACCCTTGTCAGCCAAACAAACAGCACAGTGCTTATTTTGGGGGAGAATGGCACAGGTAAAGAACTTGTCGCACGTAACTTACATCGTTTGAGTACGAGAGCTGAGCAACCTTTTATCAAAGTAAATTGTGCTGCATTCTCAGCAAATTTGATCGAATCTGAATTATTTGGTCATGAAAAAGGGGCGTTTACAGGCGCGAATGAACGCAGGAAAGGTCGCTTTGAGTTAGCTGATAACGGAACGCTTTTTTTAGACGAAATAGCAGAGCTACCGCTTGAATTACAGAGTAAACTTTTGAGAGTATTACAAGAACATGAGTTTGAGCGCGTAGGGGGAACACACACTTTAACTGTGAATATTCGTGTTATTGCAGCCACAAATCGAAACTTATGGCAGATGGTAGAGCAGGGAAGTTTCCGTATGGATCTCTATTACCGATTAAATGTATTTCCTATTCGCGTACCAGCATTGCGTGAGCGAAAAGAAGATATCCCCTTGCTTGCTGCTAATATTATTAACCAGCTTAATAAGCGTCTTGGCAAACACTTTAAAGGTCTTACAAAAACAACCTTGGCACAGCTTGCTAACTACGAGTGGCCTGGCAACATTCGTGAATTACAAAACATACTTGAGCGTGAAGCAATTCTATCAAAACAAAATGTTCTGCAATTATCATCTGCGTTGAGTGATAAAGACCCTGCTTCTGGTGTGGTACTTTCACTCGATGCCGCGCAAAAACAGCATATTTGTACTGTACTCAAGCAGTGTCATGGCAAAATTTCTGGTGAGGATGGTGCTGCGACATTACTTGAGTTGCCAGAAAGTACTCTGCGCTCAAAAATGAAAAAGCTAGGTATTAAATACTAAGGCGCGAAATATCACGCAAGCTCGCGGTATTTCACGAAATTAAGGCGTCCTATATATTTAATATCGTTATTTTTCAATGTGTTATGTGTGTTTTGTTGTTGGCCTGATTGTTGCTCTTACTTGTTAGAACCGAGACTAACAGTAAGTAGCAAAATGAAATTAGAAATCAAAGAGCAAGACCTAATCATCAAGCCCTATAATCAAGAGGGTCCCATTTATATTCGTGAGCAAAAAGGCCGTTTTCAACGTATTCGTCGATACCTTGGATGGGTTTTAATGCTTATATTTATAGCGATTCCATGGATACCTTATAAAGGTCACCAAGCAGTGCTATTAGACGTTGCGAGTCAAAAGTTTAGCTTGTTTGGCCTAACGCTATTACCCCAAGACTTTATGATTTTAGCTATGTTATTTATGACTGGTGCATTTGCCTTGTTTTTCGTTACGAATTGGTTAGGGCGAGTATGGTGTGGCTACACCTGTCCGCAAACAATCTGGATGTTAATGTTTACATGGGTTGAGCAAAAAATAGAAGGATCGAGAAACCAACGTATAAAAATGGATAAGGCACCTTGGTCGGCAACAAAAGTACAAAAAAAAGTGATTAAACATGCTGCGTGGTTACTTATTTCATTAATCACATCGATGTCTTTTATGGCGTACTTTATTCCTGCAAAGTCGTTATACATGAGTTTATTTACGCTTGAAATGTCAGGTATTGTAAGCTTCTGGGTGTTTTTATTTGCATTTTGTACGTATGGCAATGCGGGTTTTTTACGTGAAAAAATGTGTACTGTCGCCTGTCCTTACTCTCGTTTTCAATCAGTGATGTTTGATAAAGACACGTTAGTGGTAACTTATGACCAACAAAGGGGAGAAACACGTGGTGCACGTAAACGTAAAGCCGACCCTAAAGCACTTGGGCTAGGTGACTGTGTTGACTGTAATTTATGTGTTGAAGTTTGCCCTGCTGGCATCGATATTCGTAATGGCTTGCAATACGAGTGCATCAACTGTGGGTTATGTATTGATGCTTGTGATAGTACTATGGAAAAATTTAACTATCCAAAAGGGTTAATAAAATATGCTTCTGAAAAGCAAATGGATGGTGAAACGACAAATCCATTTAGGTTGAAGCTACTTGGTTATGGTGGTCTAACAGCTTTGTTTATTTTAGCTATGGTTGTATGGACAGCAATGCGTACGCCAATCGAAGCATCAGTGATAAGGGATAGAAACGCTTTATATCGGGTTAACTTTGAAGGGCTAGTTGAGAATCCTTACACGTTGTCGATTATCAATAAAACACAGCAGCCGTTAAATTATACGATTGGCATTTCAGGAATTGATGGGGCAGTGTTGCAAGTACCAGAGTCAATTTTAATTGAAGCCGGTAAAATGAAGCGAGTGCCAGTGACCGTTGTTGCAGATGGCTATGGGTTAAAATCAAAAGTGACATCAATTCGTTTTCATATACAAGCACTGGAAGATGCGAGTATTGGCATAACGAAAGAAAGTAAATTCTACAGAGATTAAACAGTGGCTACCAATACCATTGTGCTTAATTAAGTGGTCTATTTTGAGGCAATAAAACCGCGTTGATAACAAGGCAAAAATTTAGTTATTTAGTTGTTTGAAACCAGACATTTTTAACGCAGGTAGCGACTGGTTTAATCACTCAAAAAGATTAAGTATTTTTGCACATTGGTATTAAATGGCTTGTTTTTAACAAGCCATTTCTGCTAACTCTAGTTGTTTTAGAACATAGGCCTTTGCACTGTCTAAATCATCATATAAACAGTCTAGAATTTGAATCGGTGATTGTGCTTGCGCAATTACACGCTTCATTTGGTTTAGCACAATGGATGAGCTAAATATAAACGCGGTGGCTTTACAATTGGTATCTTTCAACTCTTTTAATAAGCTGACAAAACCGTGCTCAGCATCTGGGGTAGTTGCATATAAATTTGTTGAATGACTAATGTATGCCCACGGTTTTCCAGCTAAATCGCAAATATGTTTTTTTAATCCAGCCGCGAAGTCGTTGACCAAACGTGCATTAATATTACCAGAAAATTGCCCAATAATAATGGGGCCATCAGTGATTATAGCGACACTGCCATAGTGATTCTTAAAATTCAATTTGCTTCCCTATCTAATTAAAAGAGCGCGAATTTTATACAATCTGCAGTGCGTGTCTAGCGATTTTTTGAACAATAGCGAAAAAGCATAACTTTTTCGCTATTGTTTATTTTAATTAATAATTTACCTGCATTACGTCCGTATGTGTATAATTTATATGCAACATAATTGATTTATAACTAACTAATTATTAACAACGTAATCAAGTGCTCCGGTAATAGAAGCGACTTGAGCATTGATGCAAATTGTATCGTTAGCGTGTGGGCTGTCAGGGTATACCTCTGTGGTAGTAACATATTTTGCATTGGTTAAACCCATGCATAAACCCAATTTTTTCGCCTCGTAATTTATGACGCCAAATTGAGTTTGTACAACACCAATGAGCTGGTTGTTTTCATCGCTTGGAGCAATATGTGTTACCTTTTCAACGGCTTTAATGATTGCGGTTTGAAAGGCATCCTGCGGTCGTTCACTGTCTGCAACAAGGTAAAAACCATCAGGAATGTTCCAATTATCGTGGGTTTTTGCATCTCGGGCTGCCAGCGCTGGACGAAACTCACTGTTATCGGTATCGGTTGTTTCATGCAAATCAACATGCACTAACGGCGCGATATCATGCTCTGCTAAAAAAGACATAATAGCTGCTGATTCTTCTGCGGGGCTATTTTTATAAAATGAACGATTAGGATCTGTTGCGTTCGGATTCCAGCGGTTGATTGTTTCATAACCCCATGGGCTAATACACGGCGCAACCAATATATTAAAATGTTCAAGGTAGTCAGCTGCTTTTGTTTTAGCAAAGGCTAGTGCACCATGAACGCCACTTGTCTCATAGCCATGAACACCTCCGGTTATCAGCACACACGGTTTATCTGCTTGCCAATGCTTACTTTTTAGAATGTAAAGAGGGTAGTTTTCGGTGTCATAACTTAGTGCACCATACTGCTCAATATCGAAGTGAGCTGATAAGGCGTCTAATTGTGAAACAACATCATCTTGGTAGCTTCGCTTGACAGATTGTAACTCAAGCCATGCTTTTTTATCTGCGTCGTTCCATGGCTTACCAGGGGTTCCGATAGGATAATTCATAAAATACCTTTTTGGATTTAGGTGCAAAAAAGCCAAGCTTAACGAAGCTCAGCATAGCCTGCAACTAGATAAGGTCAGTGGAAATATTTTCCTCTTCATACAGTTTTGCATGATGATGCTTATGAATATCAAACAAGTATTGACGCATAGCGTCTTCACCTTCGCAAATTTTTTCTATTTTAGCTGCAACGCCATTACTTGTGACACGCACAGGTTTTGCACTAATGACGACATGCTCATTATTCGGCAGATTAAAAGCGAGTAAAATTTCTTTATCGAGCGTTTCCTCAGCATTTTTGGGTTGCAACAATACGCCCGTGCTAGACAGTGAAATAATCAGGTATTGTTCTGTTTGCAATTCTAGGTTGGGGGTACGCCAGCTGCGTTCAATTCCTTTTGTATCGATCACTTCGGGGGCACTTAACGTGGGGGTAACTTGCCCTTTGTCGTCAACAATAAACTCAAGTGGAAACCACAATTGATAAATACCCACTTCAGCAAGTAAGGTTAGCTTGGCATTGTTTAACAGACCATTCAGCTTGTCGGGTAAATTAAAGTTAACAGATATTTTAGTGTCGGTTGTTAAATCTTTTACACCGTGTTCTGCCTCAAATAGGCTGTTGAAAAAAGAGAGCTCTTGTTCTGATAAATGTGACATTTATAACTCCTTTTAAGCGCCTTCAACGCATGGTAACTCAATATTATAATTTGTACAAATTTCGTACATATGCTAAGCACTTATTATGCCAAGTGCGTTGTGATTTATTTTGTTGCTCATTTCACTTACACTGGGGGAAATAGTTTACAAGGATTTTATTTTGTCGAGTTTGACGGGTGTTAATAAGAGTTTAGTGATATTTGCTGCATTAGTTATTGTTCTAGCAGGAATTAAAGCTGCAAGTGTGATTGTTATTCCATTTGTCTTGGCGGCATTTATTGCCATTATATGTAATCCCTTAATTCGTTTTTTTGCCCGATATGGCATCCCCAAAGCGATAGCAGTGATATTTGTAATGATGATAATTGTTGGTGTGGGGATCAGTCTTGCCGGGTTGGTTGGGCAATCGATGACAGATTTCTCGAAAAATCTCCCAGAATATAAAGCGCAATTAAAAGAAGAATTTGTGTGGGTAGTCAATGTTGCCGCGCGTTACAACATTTTGATAGACAAAGAACAAATAATATCACTGTTTGATCCAGGTAAAATAATCGATGTTGCCACTAACATGCTAACGGGGCTGGGTGGTGTAATGGCAAATCTATTTTTGATTATTCTAACCGTAGTATTCATGCTGTTTGAAGGCCCTATGTTGGGCAAAAAGATACATTTGGCATTAGATGACCCCGAAATGAAAATGAAGCAAATTGACCGTTTCTTAGACTCAATTAACTCCTATTTAGCCATAAAAACGATGGTGAGCCTAGGCACGGGTCTGCTGGCTGGTTTTATGCTTTGGGCGCTTAATGTTGATTATTTTGTGCTGTGGGGTGTTGTTGCTTTCATGTTTAACTACATTCCTAATATAGGGTCGATTATTGCCGCGATACCTGCAGTATTATTGGCGCTGATAACCCAGGGCCCGCTGGTGGCCAGTTTTATTGCCGGTGGTTATCTTGTTATTAACACTGTAATGGGAAATATTGTTGAACCAAAATTTATGGGTAAAGGCCTTGGTTTATCAACGCTGGTGGTTTTTTTATCGTTAATATTTTGGGGATGGCTCATGGGTACTGTAGGTATGTTGTTGTCGGTACCGCTTACGATGATCGTTAAAATTGCGCTAGAGACAAGTCAAGAAGGGCGCTGGCTTGCTACTTTGCTTGGTAATGGTGAAGAGTTAAAACTAGAAGATTAATAAAGGCGCTTAAGCGCCTTTTTTAATTTAATGGTCGTTGTAAAACTTTAATATGATTTTCTAAAATCTCAATCTCACAGTGTTTATAGGTAATTGCCGCTGTTGTTGCATTTGGCATTTTTTGTAAGTAGCGCCAACGACAGCTGTCTTCTAAATAACGTTCTTGGTTTTTTAAACTACGCTGAAAAATAGGCAAAAGTTGACTATTACCTGTCTCTTCTTTAATTTTTTCGATATCCATTGTAAGTTTGTTGACCCACATTTTATGGTCACGTTGTAAATCTTCAATGGTTTGATCTAAGCATTGAATATAATGCCTAGTTTCATCAGGGTGATTGCCTTTAAGCACACAGATTTGATCTGCGATTGCATGCGAGCTGAGGGCGAGTAAGCTTATTAGGGCTGATGAACTGATTAAAGAAGCTCTATTTTTTATCATGATAATTAAACTCTAAGATAAACTCTGCACCACCTAGTTTTTCAGCATCGCTGATTGTTAGTGTGCCATTGTAGGAGTTTACTAAATCGGAAACGATGGCCATACCCACCCCATGACCGCTTTCGTAAGTGTCTAGACGTGTGCCACGTGTTAATAACGATTCACGCTTATCGTGTGGGACACCCGGGCCGTCATCACAGATACTCACTGTTAACGTTTTATTTTGTATAACCTTTATATCGACCTGAGAACGGCAGGCTTTACATGCATTATCAATTAAATTCCCAAGTAGCTCCATTAAATCAGTTTTATCCCCTAAGAAGTAATCTTTTTCGCTCACCTCTGAAGTAAAAATAATATCTTTATCACGATACACTTTAGTCATTGCACTTAGGATAGAATCAATAACAGGTTTGATGTGGGTTTGCTTTTTCCACGTGTCAGATGCTCCCGTTGCAGCGCGTTTTAATTGATGTTCGATCATCACATTTATGCGGTCTAGCTGTTCTTGTGCATCTGCGTCATTGGCTAAAGGGCTCGACTTTAATACAGCCAGCGGTGTTTTTAGGGCATGCGCCAAGTCGCTGAGTGAAGCACGGTAACGTTCTTTTTGTCGCTGCTGTGATTCAAGCAAAAGGTTTAAATCGGCTTTGATTGTTTGTAGCTCAACAGGGTAAAGCCCTCTTATTTGTTGATTATCACCCGATTCAATCGCTTTAATTTCTTTATCTAACCGTTGTAAAGGTCGCGCACTCCAAACAAAGCCGATTGCCATCAATGCCGCAATGGCTACCCCCATTACATACATCCAATTGACGAGTGTTTGTTTAAAACCATCCATTAAACGCAATAGGGCGTCGTTGCGTTTGAGCAAAATGAAGCGAGCATGTTCTGATTGATCGATGTTTTCTAATATAACGGTGAGCGTTAATTGCCAGTACACAACATTATTGTACTCTACACGGCGAAAATCAGCGGAGCCTGCAGGCGCTTCAAAGTTATCGGGAATAAAATTAATATTTGTGGCTGACTCAGAATACCAGACGGGTAAATCACCTCGGTAAATCATTGCATAGGTATCTGAATTTAATCGGTTTAATTCTGGCGTTAAAATTGTGCTTGGCATCACAATACCACGCTCGGTGAAATCAACTTCAGAGATCAATGAGTAAAGGTGAGCTTCAAGGGTTTTTTCGGTCGCTTCGACTAAGGAGGCATAATAAGCTTTACCAATTGAGAAAAATAAAATGGGTAAAGCGACCAATAAAACAAAGACAAGGATAAATCCTTGCCTTACTTTAAGCGGAATTTGCGATGCTACCACTGACTTTTAAGCCTGTAACCACGGCCGCGTAATGTTTCAACAGGGTTCAATGTACCCTCAGGGTCAAGCTTTTTACGCAAACGTAAAACAAAAACTTCGATAACGTTTGAGTCAAGGTCAAAGTCTTGGTCGTATATATGCTCAGTTAACTCAGATTTTGAGATCACTTTTTGCGGATTAACCATCAAGTACTCTAACACTTTGTATTCGTATGCCGTTAAGCTTAATTCTCTGTCATTAACCCAGACTTGTTGTGAGCGGGTATGGATTTTTATCGGGCCCGCTGTCATTTCTGGGTTTGCTTTACCTGCACTGCGGCGGATAAGTGCATTACAACGGGCAATTAACTCTTCAACATGAAATGGTTTTGTTAAATAGTCATCTGCGCCAGCATCTAAGCCTTCTACTTTATCTTGCCAACGGTCACGTGCTGTTAAAATCAAAATAGGGATTGTAATACCCTGAGCACGTGCTTTGTTGATTAGCTCAATACCATCAATTTTTGGTAAGCCAAGATCGACCACAGCCATATCAAGCGGGTACTCTGTAATATGAAATAAACCAGCTTCACCGTCGTGACAAAGGTCTACACTATAACGCTCTTTTTCTAGAGCATTACGAAGGTTGTCTGCTAAATGTAAATCATCTTCAATTACTAAAATTCGCATTCTTAATCCTTTTTCACTTCGCCAGTTTTTTTGTTCACGTGGACATCAACCACATGGCCGTTCGTTTTTAAAATTCTCACGGTATATATTTTTTCTTGCTCTGTGATCTTGAGGGTTCGGCCATCTTCAGCTTTTTTAGCTATAACAACAGCTTGCTTTTTAGTCACCTCAGCAGGTTGCTTGTTATTTGCAGCAGCTTGATAGCTTGAAAGTGCAAATAGTAGGCTAAAACTGAAGGCTAACAATATGCGCATGATGGGGAACTCCTAAACCAGACCCTTTTAGTTTAATTAACCAATTAACTAAAACTCAAGTAAAAACGTTAAATTAAGTGATTCAACGAGCAAATTTTAGTTAATAAGCAGTGAACAAACACTGAATTGTTGCTTCAGTTAAGTTCAGGCCTAAAAGGGCTTAACCAAATACTTTTTTAAACGGCTTAACCACAGAATTATCATAAACGCCCGCAGCGATATAAGGATCGTTGGCTGCCCATTCGCGAGCCGCTTCTAATGATTCAAACTCTGCAACGACTAAAGAGCCAGTAAATCCAGCTTCGCCAGGATCTTCATTGTCAGTTGCTGGCAATGGGCCCGCAGTGAATAATCGGTTTTGATCGGCTAACTCTTGCAGGCGAGCTAAGTGAGCAGGACGTGCAGACTTACGTGCCTCTAAACTATTTTCAACATCTGTTGAATAAATCATATACAACATGGTGTGTTCCCAAAGTAATTTTTGAAAATAGTAGCATATTCTTGTCAATAGACGAGAAGTTATTCGCGTAATAATCTTTACAGCTGGGCATATAGCTTTAACTTATAAAGCTTGAAATACGCGGTGTAACACTGGTAGAGTCGCGGGATTGAAAAAATAATAATAAGGTTTTTAAATGAGCGAAAAACGCGAGCATTTTAGCTCCCGCCTCGGTTTTATTTTAGCGGCAGCGGGTTCTGCTGTAGGAATTGGTAACTTAGTGGGTTTTCCAGTTTCGGCAACTAAAAATGGCGGTGGCGCTTTCCTTTTAGTTTATGCACTGTTTGTCATTTTTATTTGTTTACCGGTAATGATGGCCGAAATGGCAATGGGTCGCAAGGCGCAAAAAGATCCCCTTGGTTCGTACAAGCTTTTAGCGGGTAATGATCCTAAATGGAACTTTGCAGGCTTTTTAGCAGTATTAACGCCATTTATGATTGCTGTTTTTTATATGGTAATCACAGTGTGGATTTTTGGTTATTTATCGCAAACCGCATTGGGTAATTTAGATGCACTCGCTCAGCCAGATAATTTTGGCACGTTTATAAACAGTTATACTGTGTTTGGTTACATGGCTGTTGTCGCCATTATTGTCAATTTAATTCTGGTGGGTGGGGTTAAAGAAGGTATTGAAAAAGCCGCGAAGTTTATGATGCCAGCGCTTTTTGTACTTTTAACGGCCTTAGTTGTTTATGTATTAACCCTTGATAATGCTATGGCGGGTGTTAAATATTACATCGTTCCAGATTTTAGTAAAATGGATGCTAGCGTATTAAATGGGGCATTGGCTCAAGCGTTTTTCTCTTTATCGTTAGGTATGGGTATCTTAATGACCTATGCGTCGTATATTTCTAAGAAAGATGACATTGTTGGCAGTGCAAAGATGGTCGCGGTCACGGATTCATTAGTGGCATTTATTGCTGGTCTTATGGTGTTACCTGCTATTTTTAGTTTTAATCCAAATACAGATCCAAGCACGTTATCAGATTCATCAGTATCAATGATTTTTGTGTACTTACCCAAAATTCTGTTAGCTCTTCAAGCTGACATCGGATACTTTGGTGCGTCGGTCGTTGCTTTTGTATTTTTCTTATTGGTGTTTTTTGCCGCAATTACGTCATTAGTTTCAATTGTTGAAGTACCAACAGCAACGCTAAGCGATCGTAAAGGTATTAGCCGTAAAAAAGCGTTAGCTATTTTAACGCTTTCAACAGGTGTTTTAACGGTTTTATGCACCATGTCGTTTGGTATGGTGGAGTCGTTAACGTCGTTTGTAAATTATGGTGGCGCAGATAAAAGCTTATTCGATATTGTTTATGACGTGTTCTACGATACTATTTTGCCGCTGAATGGTTTAATGGTGTGCTTGTTCGTTATGTATCGCTGGAAAAAAGCAAATCTATCTGAAGAGTTAAGCCAAGGTTGTGAAGGTTATATAGGCAGCTTTACAGAAAAGTATGTGAACTTCTCTTTATCAACATTTATTCCGGCTATTTTACTGCTTATATTTGTAAATACTGTCGCAACGAAGTTCTTTGCATTTAGTATTTTCGGATTTTAAAAAACCGTTCGTTATTGAGCCGCGCACCTTGCGCGGCTTTTTTATATTCGCTAAATAGCCCCTGCATCTAAAACATCACCCAGTCCCAAAGTAAACATCCAAAGCCCCCATAAGCTGTGCTCGATAACACAAACAAAAGTGGAGCGGCTTTTCGCATATGTATAGGAGAACAACAGGCCGCCCATAAAGGCAAGCAGTACCGCAAGTACATTGGCATAGACAATATGAGCGAGGGCAAAGACTGAAGCACTCACAAAAATCCGCACTGTTTTGCTTGGCATAATGCGTTTATAACGGTGAAAAAAATACGTCCTAAAAATCAGCTCTTGTGGCATCACAGATAAAATAGGATAAAGCAGCAACAATAACAGCCAGTCGTTGAATGAGTTTCGGGGTAATGAAAACCAATTTTCTTGATTTATGATGCCGTAAAACATACCTGAAAAGAGTGCACCTAAAAAGAAAAAGCTAAATAGTCTGCGCTTAACGGCACTAAATTGACCAAGACTGGTTAAACGAAAGCGCTTAAAGTGGGGGTCTGATAACAGTAACATCCCACACACACTCATTAAAATGATTAGGGCGGGTATCAGCCAATTCGCAAGGTGTGCGCGTAACAAGAAGCCTAAAAGCGGAAGCGAAACAAATATGAGGGTAAATTCAAACCAGCGGTATTGATTGGCGTTCAATGTCGTCTCAGCGCGTTTTTTGTTTACGTTACCAAGCTAAGACGACAGTTTTATGACATTACAGCTCTTTCGTATCGGTGTTTTCGTCATCTTCAGGTAAGTATTTGAACAGCAAGATAATGGTCGCAAGTACGCAAACAAAGGTGATACCCATTAAACCAAATACTTTAAAGTTAACCCAAAAATCGAGTGAAAAATTATAAGCAATATAAATATTAAGTGCTGAGATACCCGCTGTAACAGCCACCCAGAATAAATTTAGTTTATTCCACAAGGAGTCGGGAACAATGACTTCTTGTTTACTTTCTGAGGCATTTTCTAAAATTGAACTCAATGCTTTTTTTACGAGGTTTTTACCAAGTACATAACGGCTAAATAATAAGGTGAAACTTAAAATTGCGTATACAATTGTGGCTTTCCATTGTACAAATTGCTCATCATGGAAAACTAACGTTAATGTTCCTAGCACGACGGCAATAGCAAAAAAGACCCAGTGGCGATTCGGTACTTTACCTTCCTTAAAATAACAATACGCAACTTGTATCAAGGTAGTTAGCATAAGTACTGCTGTTGCCCAGTAAATATCAACGAGTTTGAAAACCGCAAAAAACAGAATCAGCGGAATATATTCAATAATTGCATGCATAGATTTTGAAATGCTCTCATTTAAAAAGATAATGGGTTGTATCAATATATTGGCTAAGATACAAGGTTGACTTAGCTTTCCTTAACGCTTAGCCTGCCGAGCCAATTTGACCTAAACCCGTGTTTAGGTTGTTTTACCTTATCTTTTTCCGCTTAACCTTAGATGATTAAGCGGCGTATTTTGGAGCAGTTTATGAATAAAGCCGCCTTAGTGTCGCAAATGGCAGCCCACAGTGAATTAACTAAAAAAGACACCCAAGCAGCGCTGAATAGTATGTTAAATGCCATTGAAAAATCACTCTCAGAAGGTGACCAAGTACAAATTAACGGGTTTGGTACCTTTGCTTTAAGTTATTACCCAGCACGTAAAGGCCGCAATCCACAAACGGGTGAAGAAATTGAAATTGAAGGCGCAAATAAACCTGTTTTTAAGCCTGCTAAAGCCTTAAAGGATATTCTTTAAGTAGGATTTGCAAAGGCACTGTAGTATTTACAGAGCTTGCCGCAACTCATTTAATTTAATTTCAATAATATCAATGCATTAAGCTTGGCATGTTGTCTGCTTTTACTGGTGTAGTTTCACAGTAATAAGGAGGTAACATGTCAGATTTAAACAGCCAACTTAATGGTAAAAAGATTGCAATTCTAGCCACCAATGGCTTTGAACAAAGCGAACTACTGTCACCCCGAAGCGCTTTATTAGAAGCTGGGGCGCTAGTCGAAGTGGTATCTCTTGAACGTGGGGATATTACAGGCTGGAATGAAAATCAATGGGGGGAGCGTGTCACTGTAGACCGTGTTGTGAGTGAAGCTGACTCAACGGAGTATGACGCGTTATTACTGCCAGGTGGATTATTTAATCCAGATACGTTACGACAAGATAGCGATGCAAAAGCATTTGTGGATGGCTTCTTCAGTGCCGGTAAGAACAAACCGATTGCGGCGATATGCCACGGCCCATGGTTATTAGCCGAGATTAACAAATTACGTGATCGGAAAGTGACCTCTTATCCGAGCATTAAAACCGACTTAATTAATGCTGGTGCCAATTGGGTTGACCAAGAAGTGTGTGTCGACGAAGGGATTGTAACAAGCCGCAGTCCTGCTGACTTAGAGGCGTTCAATCGTAAGTTTATTGAGGAAATAAAAGAAGGCGTTCATCGTCATCATTAGTCATAAGAAGCAAAAAAGGGCCACAGGGCCCTTTTTTAATATTGGTTGCGCGTTACTTCGTTGCCGCTTTCATACTGGCAACAAACGCCTTTAAACCACTTAGCATTGCTGCTTGGTCGTCAAGGTTTGCTTCGATGATTTTTACAACCGCAGAGCCTGAAATTGCACCAGCAGCACCCGATTCAAGCGCCGATTTCACATCATCAGGTGTTGATACACCAAAGCCGAGCAAAGCAGGGGCTGCATGGTACTCTTTTAACTTTTTAACCAATGAATCAGCAGGCATTTGTGCTTTGGTTTCAGTGCCCGTAACCCCCGCGCGTGAAAGCAAGTAGGTATAACCACGGCCATAAGATGCACACTGACGTAAGGTGTCGTCATCGGCATTCGGGGTTGCGATAAAAATTGGGTCAATGCCATTTTTCATTGCCGTTTGACGAAACAGCTTTGATTCGTGCAGCGGCACGTCAGCCACTAAAATTGAATCAACACCGGCGTCTTTTGCATCGTGATAGAACTTTTCGATGCCCCGTTTAAACACAAGGTTTGAATACAGTAATAAACCGATGGGAATGTCGGCATTGTATTCACGTACTTGTTTAATAATATCAAAACAGTCTTGGGTATTTATGTTCTCATCAAGTGCGCGAATGTTCGCTGCTTGAATAACTGGGCCATCGGCAATTGGATCTGAAAACGGGATACCTAGCTCAAGCGCATCTGCGCCGCCATCTATCAAACTTTTGATGATTTCTACACTGAGCTCTTTATTAGGATCGCCAATGGTGACAAAGGGCACAAACGCACCTTGGTTTGTCTCGTTTAATGTGGCGAACATGTGTCCGTAACGATTAGTTTGGCTCATAGCGCGCCTCCTTCTGATAAAACACTGTGAACGTGAGCCAAATCTTTATCGCCTCGGCCACTTAAATTAACCACTAAAATTGTGTCTTCGGTTTGTTGCTCGGCATATTTCAGTGCATAAGCCAGTGCATGACTCGATTCTAGCGCAGGGATGATCCCTTCATTTTTAGCAAGGAGCTGAAATGCTTCAAGTGCTTCGGTATCGGTAATACCGACGTACTGAGCTCGGCCTGTTTCATGTAAATGAGCGTGTTGAGGACCCACCGCAGGGTAATCAAGGCCAGCAGAAACAGAGTAAGACTCTTCAATTTGGCCATCATTATCTTGCATAATGTACGTATAGGTGCCGTGTAAAATACCTTTCGTGCCTTTACATAAAGTAGCACCGTGCTGGTGGGTATCTAAGCCTTTACCCGCAGGCTCTACACCAATGAGTTTTACACTTGGCTCATCGATAAAATCAGTGAACATACCAATGGCATTTGAGCCACCCCCTACACAGGCTAATACGGCATCAGGCAAACGGCCTTCTGCTTTTAATACTTGCTGTTTTGCCTCTTCGCCGATCATTTTTTGGAACTCGCGAACCATGGTCGGGAATGGATGCGGACCTGCTGCTGTACCTAGCAAATAATGGGCATCTTTGTAGTTTGCAGACCAATCACGAAGTGCTTCGTTTACTGCGTCTTTTAACGTACCAGAACCGGCTGTTACAGGTATAACTTCTGCGCCCATTAACTTCATACGAAACACGTTAGGCTGCTGACGCTCAACATCTTTTGCACCCATATAAACGCGGCATTTTAAACCAAGTAGGGCACACGCAAGTGCTGTTGCAACACCGTGCTGACCAGCCCCTGTTTCTGCAATCACTTCTTTTTTACCCATGCGTTTTGTTAATAACGCTTGGCCCAGTACTTGGTTGGTTTTGTGTGCACCACCGTGAAGGAGATCTTCACGCTTTAAATACAATTTAACCTTGGGGTTTTTTATTAAGTTTCGGGTTAACGTTAATGGCGTTGGACGACCTGCGTACTCATTCAATAATTTTTCAAATTCTGCCTGAAAAGCAGGATCGTTTTGTGATTTATTAAACTCTGCTTCTAATTGCTTAAGTGCTGGTACAAGCAGTTGTGGTACGAACATACCACCAAATTCACCGAAATAAGCTGGATTTTGCATTCTAACCTCAATAATTTCTGATATGCGAAAACGCATTGTGTAATTTTGTTGGGCATTTTTTACCTGCTGACGCTTCTACGCCAGAATTTAGGTCAAGCCCCTTGGCACCGCGATAAAGCGCTGCATGAATATTCTCTGGATTTAAGCCGCCCGCTAACATAAATGGCACTGTGGCTGTGTCTAATATTGACCAATCAAAGGCTTCGCCAGTGCCACCTTTTTGGGTTTTGCTGTATGTGTCGTATAAGTGGCGGTCAACCCCTTCAAGCGGTTTTGGTAACGTGCCATTTACCGCTTGCGCTTTCCAAATCTCACAGCCAAGTGGCAACTGCTTTCTGAGACTTTGAATATACTCGCTATTCTCATCGCCATGTAATTGGACGGCGGCTAATTTTAGGCTTTGTGCGTAGTCAACGACTTGTTCAAGTGGTGCGTTAACAAACACGCCAACATAGGCAAGCGGGGCACTTTGTGTCACTTGTTTTGCGCAGTCAATATCAACATAACGAGGCGATTTAGGGTAAAAAATTAACCCTCCATACACCGCACCACTTTGATAAGCAGCCTCAGCATCTTGTGAACGGGTTAAACCGCACACTTTATTTTCACCTAAAATCACCTTGCGGCAAGCTGCGTCTAAATCGCGTTCAGCCATGAGTGAACTGCCAATTAAAAAACCGTCACATAAAGGAGCAAGGCGTTTTACATCGTTGTGTGTGTATATACCAGACTCTGAAATAACTACTTTGTCGTTTGGTATTAAGGTGCGTAAGCGTTCAGTGGTTGCCAAGTCCGTACTTAAATCACGCAGGTCTCTGTTGTTGATGCCAATCAAACGAGCATTCAGTGCAAGTGCACGGCTCACTTCTTCTTCGTTGCTAACCTCAGTCAGCACCGACATATTTAAAGTATCTGCGACGTTATGCAGTGCTAAGTATTGCTCATCATTGAGTACTGACAGCATTAATAAAATGGCATCACCGCCTGATAACCGTGCCAAATACACTTGGTACTCATCGATGAAAAAGTCTTTACAAATAATCGGCTGCTCAACCTGACTGCGCACATACTCAAGGTAGTGATAGCTTCCTTGAAAATATTTCTCGTCGGTTAATACGCTTATACAGGTTGCGTATTTTTTATAGACCGCTGTAATTTCATCTAAGTTAAACGGTTCACGGATAAGCCCTTTAGAAGGCGATGCTTTTTTACATTCTAAAATAAATTGTGTGCCTTTTGCTGCCAGCGCACCTTCAAAATCACGGGTGGTTGGCACAACATCCGCAATGAATGATGTAAGTGGACGCTGTGCTTTTCTGGTTTCAAGTTCGATACGTTTGTCGGCAACAATTTTGTCTAATACGTTAGCCATGACTTACCTCAATAATTGCGTTCAATGTGTTCATCGCGCTGCCAGATGCTAACAACTCGGTTACGTGTTTCGCGGCTGTTTTTAAGTCGCTTGCTTTGCCTGTTAGGTAAAGTAGCGCTGCAACGTTGGCAATAATGGCTGCGTTGTGAGCGTCTTCCCCTTGGCCTTGTAAAATCGCTAAACTGGCTTTCGCATTATATTCTGGGCCTTGACCTGCTAATTGTTCAAGTGAATAGTTTGCAAGACCAAAATCGTTTGCTGTCAGCGTGTACTCGGTTAGTTTGCCATCATTGAGCTCAACGACCTTGGTTTCGCCGTGTAGCGCAATTTCGTCGGTACCGGCTCCATGCACTACCATAGCGCGACGCGTGCCGAGGGTTTTTAGGGTTTCGGCCATCGGTAAGCAAAGAGATGCATCGTAGACACCAAGCAATTGCACGTGGGGGGCGGCTGGGTTGGCAAGCGGACCTAAAATATTAAAAATAGTGCGACTTTTCAGGGCAGTACGTACCCCCATCGCATGACGCACACCGCTGTGATAATGCGGGGCAAATAAAAATGCAAAGCCAGTGTTTTCTAAGCATGTGGCAGCTTGCTCTGGGCTCATATCAATATTGATGCCCAAGGCTTTTAGTAAATCAGCTGACCCCGAGTTACTCGATACGCTACGGTTGCCATGTTTTACCATATTGATACCCGCGGCTGCGGCAACAATGGCAGCCGTGGTACTTATATTAATCGTATTTGAGCCATCGCCACCGGTACCGCAGCTATCGGCTAACAGTGTTTTACTGGTGGTAAATGGCACTGCGTTGGCGCGCATAGATGCTGCAGCGCCAGCGATTTCGTCGCTCGTTTCACCTTTAAATTTTAACGCGATAAGTGCAGCAGTTAGCTCTATATCATTTAATTGGCCATTCATTATTGCATCGAATAAGGCACTTGATTGCTCAAACGATAAGTGTTGATTGGCCAATAATTGGTTTAACGGGGATAGGGTTGTTGCTTCCATGTTATTCCTCTACTGCACGCGTGCGGTTAAAAACTCAATACTTTGCTGTAATAGCAAGGCGCCGTTTGGCGTTAAAATCGATTCTGGATGAAACTGGTAACCAAGTGCATTATCTTGCGGGTGATAAATTGCCATTGGAATATTTTCATACGAGGCAATGACATCGACTGCGTCTGGCACTTTAGTTGCCATGAGTGAGTGATAACGCGCTACTGGCATTTTTTCACCCATCCCTGCAAATACAGGGTGATCAGACAACGCAATAATCGACGATTTACCATGAACGGTTTCACCTGCATGGCCAATCACGCCACCATAACTTTGTGTTAATGCTTGTTGGCCTAAACAAATACCTAGCATTGGGAAACGTCCCTTACAAAGCTCAATTAATGCCATTAAGCAGCCCGCATCTGAGGGGGCTCCCGGCCCAGGTGATAACACGAGTAATACTGGCACAGTTTCTTGGCACATTTTGTTATAAATGCTTTGTGCACTGATATTGTTACGGTATACCACTAACTCGCACCCTAACATAGAAAGTTCATCGACTAAGTTATAACTAAATGAATCAAAGTTATCTAAAAAGTAGATTTTATAGGCTGATGGTGTGTTCATTATTGTGCCTCATAAGTCGATTGAATTGCGGTAATCACTGCTTGTGCTTTAGCGCGCGTTTCATTGGCTTCTGACTGCGGGTCTGAATCAAACACCACGCCAGCACCTGCCTGTACATAAGCCATGCCGTTTTTCACAAAGGCTGAGCGAATAACAATACAGCTGTCCATCGCACCATCACCGGTTAAATAACCAACTGCACCACCGTAGCTACCACGGCGCTTTTGTTCTGTTTGACGTACAAGTTCAGCGGCTCGTACTTTGGGAGCACCGACTAAGGTGCCCATATTCATACATGCTTGATACGCATGCAGGGCATCAAGTTCAGGTTTTAATGTACCGACCACGCGTGAAACTAAATGCATCACTTGTGAGTAGCGGTCTACTTTTAATAGCTCTTTGGCATGGCGTGTACCCGGCACGCTTATACGGGCGACATCGTTACGGGCTAAATCAACCAGCATTAAATGTTCAGCGCGCTCTTTTTGGTCGTTACGTAGTTCAAGTTCAATGCGGCTGTCTAAATCTGGGTTTATTTGTCCATTGGCAAATTTACCGCGTGGGCGAGTACCTGCAATTGGATACACTTCAACTTGCTTGCTATCAACACAATATTTAAGTGCTGACTCAGGCGATGCACCAAATAACACAAACTCTTCGTCGCGCATGTAAAACATGTAAGGACTGGGGTTTTGTTGCTTAAGTTGGCTGTAGGCATGAAGTGAATCTGGGCAGGTAAGAGAAAAAGTACGTGATGGTACGACTTGGAAGATATCGCCATCGACAATGTTCTTTTTTAATTTGATGACATGCTCGCAGTATTGCTCATCGCTGACATCAACCGAGACAGAGCTTGCACCGCTTTGCTTTTGTCCTTGGTATTGCGCTGCGTTGTCACATACGCTGTTCAAGCGTTCTAGCTGCTGACCGACTTCGAAGCAATTGGCGTGCACTTCTGGGCCGTTAAACACATTACCAATCAACTCGGTGGTTTTGGCTTGATGGTCAATTATCACAAGTGTTTCGGCTAAATAGAAAACATAGTCTGGGCAGCTGTTTTCACCTTCAGGTACGTCAGACAGCGTTTCAAAATTTGCGACCATGTCGTAGGCAAACACCCCGCCAAGAAAGACTGAAAAAGGGTTGTCTGTGGTGCTTTTTATACTGTTTATACAGCTACGAAGAGCGCTAAAAGCATTGTCGGCAATCAGTTTGCTGGCTTCGTCAATATCGCTCGCTACTTCGTTGTAGGTCAATGTGAGTGTGTCTTCAATAAGCACTGCATCGCAGTTTTGCACATGGCTTTGTAAATAAGGTAGTAATTGTTTGCCGTTATTTGACTGTGCTGTCAGTGTGACGTGTTTACCATGGCAAACAATACGTAGCGCTGAGTCAACCAAAATTAGGCTTTTGACACTGTCTTTAGAGTCAATTTCTGCAGACTCTAACAGCAGTGAATTGGGTTTATCGAGTAAACTGTATAACGCAAGTGGGCTACTAATGTAGTCACGCACTTGAGTGATACTGGTCACCTCACCCGGTGTCGTTGTTATATGACTAAAAATCAAACCTTATTCTCCCTCATTCCCAAAAATAAAAACCCCGCAAAGCGATGCTTAAGCGGGGTTCGTATAATAATGTCTATAAATTAGATAGACCCTTACCGTCCCGCTAAGCCAGGCGCCACCACCAATGATGTGTAAGAGTTGCTATGTTATTCATTTATAAAACCTTAAAATTTAGATATAAAAAAACCCGCTACATGAGCGGGTTTTGAAATCGTATAGACACGACAATTCGTCACCCGCTAGTTACGAGTGCCACCACCAAATTGTGATTTGAATTGTTTTGTTCATTGTTATTTCTTTTTCAACGTGTCTTAAAGTGCATACAGTAAAGCGTACCTGAGCCGATACTGTCAAGCATTAATTTACAACAATTAGTATAAAATCTTTGTTATACTCCTATCAATGATTCAAGAACTTACGTTAAGCAGTCTTTTCCTTTGATAAAATACGATTTACATAGCCACACCACATATTCTGATGGTCAGCTATCAGTCGAGCAACTATTACACCGCGCGGTTGAAAAAAATATAGATGTGTTCGCAATTACCGATCACGACACATTGGCGGCGATAGCCCCTGCACGTGACATCATTGCGAATGACGATTTACCGCTTAAATTAATTGCCGGTGTTGAAGTGTCAACTAAGTGGGAAAGCTTTGAAATTCATATTGTTGGTTTAAATATCGACGATGAGAATGAAGCCTTGATTTCGCTATTAAGCTCGCAACAGGCGAAGCGTGAAGAGCGTGCCATCGAAATAGGTCATCGCCTCGCAAAAAATGGTTTTGAAGGTATTTATGACGACGCGAAAGCATTTGCCGACAATGCCCAAATTACCCGCGGGCACTTTGCTCGCGCACTCATTGAGCGCGGCGTAGCCAAAAACTTTCCAGGTGTCTTTAAAAAATACCTAGGCCGTGGCAAAACAGGCTATGTACCAAGTTGCTGGTGCGATATGCAAACGGCGATAGCGGCTATTCATCAAGCGGGTGGGGTGGCTGTTCTGGCGCATCCTGGTCGTTATCAAATGTCGAATAAGTGGTTGCGTAAGTTGATAGTCGAGTTTAAAAACGCGGGGGGCGATGCAATGGAAGTTGCACAACCCCAGCAAGCACCGAGTGAACGCCAGTTTTTAGGTGAGCTTTCTAGAGAATATGATTTACTCGCCTCACAGGGGTCAGACTTTCATTTTCCTACAAGCTGGTTGGAGCTGGGAAAAAATTTATACTTACCCAAAGATTGCCAAGGTGTTTGGCAAGCGTGGGAAGGGCAATAGGAGTGTGTAATGAGTCAGTTTTTTCATATCCATCCAGATAATCCACAACCGAGATTAATTAGTCAAGCTGTTGATATTATTAAACAAGGTGGAGTTATCGTGTACCCAACTGATTCGGGTTATGCGATTGGTTGCAGTATTGGTAATAAACAAGCAAAAGAGCGCATAGAACGTATTCGAGGCATTGAAAAACACCATAATTTTACCTTGGTATGTCGCGATTTATCTGAGCTCTCAACATATGCACGTGTAGACAATCAGCTGTTTAGGCTGATTAAAAATAACACACCAGGACCGTACACCTTTATTTTTAAAGGAACCAAGGAAGTTCCTAAACGTTTACTAAACGAAAAGAAAAAAACCATTGGTATTCGCGTTATTGAACACCCGATTACATGTGCCTTATTGGCTGAATTAGGGGAGCCGTTGATGTCGTGTTCCTTAATTTTACCGGGTGAGCAATTCACCGAAGCTGATCCCGATGAAATTCGTGATCGCATCGAAAAGCAAGTTGATTTAATTATTCATGGTGGTTATCTTCCTGAACAGGCCACTACAGTGATTGATTTATCAGATGATGATATCGAAATTTTACGTGTTGGTTGTGGCGATACTAAACCGTTTGAAATATAGAGACATCATTGACAAGCTCAGAGCGTAATGCCCCAAACGACATACAAGAGCCAGTGCAGCAAAAGCTGCCACTGGCTTTTTTGCATGGTAAAGCGGTGGTCGACAAGCCTGAAGATTTATACATTCCACCCGATGCACTTGAGGTTATTTTAGAGACCTTTGAAGGTCCGCTCGACTTACTCTTGTATTTAATTAAAAAGCATAAATTAGATGTACTAGAGCTGTCGATTTTTAGTATTACGGAACAATACGTTCGCTATGTTGAAATGATGAGTGAGTTTCAACTCGAGCTTGCGGGTGAATACCTAGTGATGGCAGCCTTGTTAGCACAAATTAAATCACGATTGCTGTTACCAAAACATGAGGAACTGGAAGAAGACGACGATCCGCGCGCAGAGCTAGTCAGACGCTTACAAGAATACGAGCAATTTAAAAAAGCAGCAGAAAACCTTGACGAGATCCCTCGAGAAGGTCGTGATATTTTTGTAGCAGAGGCATTAGCCCCCGAGTTTAGCGAGCGTGAAGCGCTATTACCAGACGTCGAAATGAAAGACTTATTACTTGCATTAAGCGATGTAATGGCACGTGCTAAAACATTTGAACATCATCATATCACCGCAGAAGCACTGTCTACTCGTGAGCGCATGAGCTTAATTTTAGACAAGCTATCCGAAGCCCAATCACAATTACCATTCCATACGCTGTTTACCGTTGAAGAAGGCCGAAGCGGTGTCGTTGTAAGCTTTATCGCTATGCTAGAGCTGGTAAAAGAAAACCTCATAAGCTGCTTTCAAGTTGATGCCAATAGCCAGATTTACGTAGGGCTGGTGGAAGAAAGTTAAAGTTTAAAGCTGTCAGAGTTTAGACACCCGTTTTACTGAGAGAAGCTTTTAATCCACTAACCACTGACTATTCTAATGTTACTTGTGCGTATACGCACAGAAGCTGTTTGTTTTACGCTATTTTCATTGTATTACAGCTGAGCTAAGCTGTGTTTAGTTTCATGGTTCTCATGGGAAATGAGTATGTTAAAGAATTCAAAGTCAAGTTACGGCTGGGTAGCTATCTTACTTCACTGGTTAATGGCACTTGGGGTATTTGGTCTGTTTGGCTTAGGTGTCTATATGGTTGAGTTAACCTATTACGATACGTGGTACAAAGGCTCTCTTGATTTACACAAAAGCGTTGGCATTACCTTAGCTGCTTTATTATTGTTTCGATTTGGCTGGCGTTTATTAGGCACGCAACCAGACCCTGTTGCAGGAAGCTCTAAAGCGGTAAACATGGCTGCGCACTCTGTACATAAATTAATTTATTTAGCCCTTATTGTCATTGTTACATCTGGCTACTTAATTTCGACGGCTGATGGCCGTGCGATCGACGTATTTAACTTATTTGCTGTTCCGGCTTTACCCGAGTCGGTGGCTAATCAAGAAGATATTGCAGGTAAAATTCACTTTTATGCCGCGTATGGGCTTATAGGTGTTGTTGTTTTACATGCTTTAGGGGCACTAAAACATCATTTTATCGATAAAGATAAAACCTTAATTAGAATGATCAAACCATTGAAGGATGATTAATATGAAAAAATTATTATTAAGCACAGCACTAAGCGCTGCACTTTTATCTACTGCGAATGCAAATGCCGCAGACTATGTGATTGATACAGACGGTGCTCACGCATTTGTTACATTTAAAATCAAACATTTAGGCTATAGCTGGTTACACGGTCGTTTTAATACGTTTTCAGGTGATTTTAGTTACGATGACAAAGCACCGGATGCATCAAAGATCAATGTCACTATTGACACAAAAAGTATCGATTCGAACCATGCTGAACGTGATAAGCACTTACGTGGTAAAGACTTCTTAAATGTAGATAAATACCCTACAGCGACGTTTAAAAGCACATCAATCAAGTTTGATGAAGAAGGCGATGAAGCCGATGTAACTGGTGAGTTTACACTTAACGGTGTAACAAAAACGATTACTTTTGAAATTGATAAAATTGGCGAAGGTAAAGATCCATGGGGTGGTTACCGTGTTGGCTTTGAAGGTGAAACAAGCTTAAAACTGGCTGATTATGGTATTGATTACAACTTAGGCCCAGCATCAACTCATGTTGATATTGGCCTGTTTATCGAAGGTATTCGTAAGTAACGACTACACGAAACGTGCCGCTTAATGAGCGGCACTTTCATTTCTATCTCTTAACCTTTTTTCTAAGATTGGTTTTAAGTTATCTGGCAACCATCGTACTAAGATATCTTCAAAATTTTGTGTATGCGCTATTTCCTCCAGCGCTTTATCTAACAAGGTAATCATTGCATGGCCTTGTTCATTGTTTGTGCAGCCAATATAACCAACACTTAATTTAGGCGCTTCAGAGAGTGTTAGTTGGGTTAATTCATTCTCGAATCCCATCGAGTGCGCCAAATAATAATGCTCACTTGGGTATCCTAATAAAATATCAATGCGCTTTTTGTGTAGCATATAAGTTAAGCTTGCAAGGGTATCGCGGCCTGGTCTTGAGATAATATTTGCATCATGGCTTGAGTTAATTACGTTATCTATATTACTGCCAAATGAGCGGCTCATTGATACACCTAATGCAAGGTGTTTGTCGTTAAGTAATGACTTTAGTGATACCGGCTTAGAGGGATCTAAATTAAGTTTTTCAATTAGCTCTTTACGAATCGCAATGGAGGGTGACAAACCTACAGTGGACGTGTGTGTTGTAAATGCAATGTGTTGTTTGCGATGTTCGCTTTGATATAGAGACAACATGCAGTAATTATTGTGTGGATTTGATAGCTCATGAATGGCACGACTAGCAGGCAATAAAGTGCGTGTGAAAGTGTAATCGGGTAGAGCATTTTTAAGCAGTTTAATGACACTTTCGTCACGTCCCATACCTTCGTAACGGTCATTCATTATGTAGTAGGGGGCAAAATCAACTACGATCCATTCAATCGTTTTAGATTGATTAGTTGCATTTGCAAAAGGGCACAAAAAAAATAGTAAAAAAAACCATGCCAAACGCATTTTCACTACCTATTCGTAGGTTAAAAATATAAGTGTAGCAGGAATTTAGATAAGCGTACGAAAGTTAAAAACTAAAACGCCAGCGTGGTATGCTGGCGCTTTTTCGGTTTGGGTTTAGTTGGCCTTTAACCATTTTACAAATTGGCGTGCATCGCTCGCCTTTTGGAAGATGGCATTCTTTAGGCCTTGCGTGTCGCTAAAAATTACACGCTGTTTGTTAACCGAAATTGATTGCACTGGATGTGCTATTTGGATCAAAGATCCATTGTATTTGTATGACATAATAAAACTCACTCTTTCTTTTTGTCAGTGTTCTGTAGAGCTTTGTAAGGGAACTTATAATACAGACTGACATTTGTTGTCTTGCCTACAGTGTTGACTATATTTGTGACAGTTTGGTGATAATTTTAAAATTCATCAAAATGTCATTGAGTCACACAGGTGCAAGTATTTATACGAATATGCGGGAATTACTGGATCAAGGTAAGGGGTTAACCGCGAGGTTTATAAAAACCAGACGAGTAGACTACTGCAATAAATATTTAAACGCAAGTATTATTTTTCTGGATGTTTATTTGAAACACGCGTATTCTTTACGGGCACAATAATAACAACACAGAAGTACATAAATGAACTACCTTTTGGTGTCAGATATATTCGGAAATACAGCACATTTATCACAGCTTGCGCAGCAGCTTAGTGGCAAAGTCAGTTTGTGTGAACCTTATTTAGGAGAAATACAAACACCGGTTTCTGAGCACGTTCAATATCAACACTTTTTGAATCAGTGTGGTCACGACACCTATCTTGAGCGAGTCTACATTAAAATGGCCGCTGTTAAGCGACCAACTACGATCATTGCCTTTAGTGCGGGGGCATCAGCAGTTTGGCGAGCGCAAGCAGAATTACAAAACCCCTACATAAAGAAAATTATTGCATTTTACCCATCACAAGTTAGAAATCACCTTGATTTATCGGCGACAGTGCCTTGTCAGTTTATTTTTGCGCACAGTGAAGCACATTTTGATATTGCACCAGTGGTGGCTACACTCAGAGATAAACCGAATGTCAGCTGTGAAGTATCACAGTATGCCCATGGTTTTATGAACCCGTTATCTGATAATTTTGATCATGCTGGTTACCAAGCATATATAGAGCAACTTTTCACCAAAAAATGCAATGAACAACTTGTAACGAACTAGTAAAACTAGTCTATAGTCATGAGTAAACAACAATTTAGTTAATGACTATGACTAACCCATATAAATACTGCCACTTTTTATCAAACCCCGTTGCTAAGCCGCCATGCCGCATGATTAACGCGGCAATGTATGGTTTTTTCGTGTCTGCTTGTGAGCAAAAAATGCAGCAATATGTCGATGCGACACTCAATACAGTTGCAAATGATTCTGTGTCATTCAATGTGTTAGGCAGTGTGTGTTTACTCACGTTTACTGATATTGAAAAAATATCGTCTCTGACCCCTCCGTTTTCTGAACAGGGCTGGATGCAAGAAACCGACATTATTATTTGGTTACCTGTTTCTAAAGTGGTTAATGGTGATATTGCCCACCTGTATTGGTATCCCGCCTTCATTAGTGTGAATAATATTTATGCGCTAATAAATGGGCGTGAGGTATGGGGTTACAACAAATATTTATGTGACTATGACATGCCCACACCGGCGAACAAAACATCACGTTTTTCAATTTCATTGCCGTGTTTTGATGTGTTCTCGGCTAATTCAAAGCTTGCAATGCATGAACTATTATCAATTGAACAAGACAATATCAACACATCAGAAAACTTATTAGATAACCTTGCTCTTTTTTCGAAGCGAGTGGCTGATTTTTTTGATGATGAAGTTAAAGGCGTGGATTTTTCATTAATTAAGCAACTGTTTGAGGGGGTTATTCACCCGCAAATGGATCAAATATTGTTTAAGCAATTCCCAGATGGAGAGGGTACAAGTGCCGTTTATCGCTCTGTTGTGCATTCTCCATCAGTGATAAAAAAAATTCACCAACTTAAGTTGTTAACTAATAATTTTACCCTTGATGTGAAGTCAGTAGCGAGTTTTCCGTTGCACGATATGTTTGGTATTCAATTAGGAAGCCAAGCGGTACATTTGCCTTTTTACATCAATATGGACTTTGATCAACTTGGCGCAAGCCAGGTTTTACCTGCGTAAAGGATGACCATGAGCAAAGAAAAAATCACAATCGTAGGGGGTGGCGTTGCTGCAATGACTGCCGCGGTGTATTTAACCGAGCAAGAAGATTGGCAGCAACATCGCGAAATAACCGTTTATCAACAAGGGTGGCGCTTAGGAGGTAAAGGCGCAAGTGGTCGTAATCAGCACTTTGGTCAACGTATTGAAGAGCATGGCTTGCATGTGTGGTTTGGTGCTTATGTAAATAGCTTTCGCACTTTGCAAGGGGTCTACAATAATTTGGACAGGCCAGCGAGTTCCCCGCTTGCAACTTGGCAACAGGCGTTTAAGCCGCATAGTTTTATTGCATTACAAGAGTTTATCGATAACGAGTGGCAAACATGGCCGATAGATTTCCCAACCGTTGCGGGTAATCCAGCAGATGGAAGCTTGGATATTACAGTGTGGGATTTTGTTACGATGACACTGGCTTGGCTGAAAAAATGGACCGAAGACATTGAAGATGTCTGTGAGCAACACGCAAAAACCACATTAGTTACTAAAAAGCCACGAGATCAGTTTTTACTAAAGCACCTCTATCAGCAAATAAAAGCGAATATTGATACTCAGGTTACCTCGGCAAAACAGTTTATTGATGACATTGAATCGGAGGCGGCCGAGATTATCTCCACTCCTCGCTCTTTACTTACGCACTTACAACAGTTTACCGCACAGCAAACAACCCACACAGACAAGCAAGCTGATCGTTTAGTGATTTGGTATATCGTTCGCAAATTAAAGCGTTGGTTTAAAGAGCAAGTAATAGAGTTACTGGATGATAATGCACAACTGCGCAGGCTATATATTTGTGCCGATCTGGCTATTGCGATGCTGACAGGTCTGATAAAAGATAAAGTTTATCGCGATGGTTTTGGGGTAATTAATTGTTATGATTTTCGTCAATGGCTCGAAAAAAATGGTGCAAATAGAGCCTATAGCGTTAATTCTGCTCCTGTACGAGGTTTTTATGACTTGGTGTTTGCATACCCCAATGGCGACTTTAACAAGCCTAATGTTGAGGCCGGTGTTGCAGCACTTGCCATGCTAAGAATTGGCCTTTGTTATAAAGGGGGAGTGATGTGGAAAATGCAAGCAGGCATGGGAGATGTCATTTTTGCTCCTATTTATGAGCTACTCAAAAAACGCGGTGTAAAATTTAAATTTTTCCACCAGCTTACACAATTAACGCCGGGTCAAGATTCTCATGGGCAAGCTGTGGTATCGCATATTGAACTGCGTCAGCAGGTCAGCTTAAATTCGGATGAATATGCGCCGCTTATCAATGTAAAGCAGCTGCCTTGTTGGCCAAGTGAGCCGCTCTTAGACCAAATAAACCCGCTACAAGCGCATTTGTTGCAAGAATATCAGGTTAATTTAGAGTCGTTCTGGAGTGACTGGCCAGAAGTATATGAAGCGCATTTTAAGCAGCCACTTCCAAGTCTTACGTTAGTGCATGGAGTTGATTTTGATACCCTAATATTGGGGGTATCTGTTGCTTCGCTTGAGCATGTGGCGGCAGATTTACTTAGCGACGATAATGCCCTTGCTTTACAAGCAAATAAAGTGAAGAGTGTTGCGACACAAGCTTGCCAAGTTTGGTTGAATAAAACTGATCAACAACTCGGCTTTACCGATACCAATTCGGCTCAAGAAGGGCCTATATTAAGTGGTTTTGTTGAACCCTTCGATACATGGGCTGCAATGAGCAATCTCGTTGACAAAGAGGCGTGGCCAGACAGTGATCCGCCCGTTAATATTGCCTATTTTTGTAGCGCTTTTACGTGTGAGCATTATCCACCGGCTACGGCATATCATTTTCCTGAGCAAATGAAAGCTGAGGTGAAACATAATATGCAGTATTTATTCAGCATTGATATGCAAGCATTGTGGCCGCACGCTTATACCAATAATAAGTTTGACTGGCAGGTGTTTTATCAAGATCCGCACAGTATTTTGCCTGTTTTAGAGCAACAGTATTGGCGGGTAAATATTGATCCCAGTGAGCGTTATGTACTCTCTGTTACAGGGTCAAGCAAATTTAGATTAGCGACTGATGGCAGCCACTATAAAAACTTACGCCTTACTGGCGATTGGATAAAAACAGGCGTTAATGCTGGCTGTGTTGAAGCGGCGGTGATGGCTGGCATGCAAACGTCACGCTCACTCTGTGGCTTTCCAAGTCAAATTAGCGGCGAACACGCTTTTGAAAAAGGGTAATGTTTAGTCAACAGCGACTTTAATGTGGCATAAAAGCCGTTAACCCTCTGCTTTTTATGCGACTTTACAGCGTTGTTTGGTCTATACTTACTGGAAATTACAATAATTTAACATACGTCCCTCTTTTTAAGGTCTAAAAACGAATGAAACGTCCTTATCAATTCAATCCTAAACTCACTATGCTTGCGAGTAGCTGCTTAGCGGCATGTGTCATGGGTAATGCCTCAGCGCAAAATACAGAGGCTGAAAAGGACATGGAAGTTATTAGTGTCTATGCACAGAAGCGTCCGCAATCAATTCAAGACGTCAGTGTTGCGGTAAGCCAAGTGAATGGCGAACTTTTAAAAACGCAGCATTTTAAAGATTCAACCGAAATAGGGTTATTTGCACCGAACGTGAAAATAACGCAAAACGCGGCCGAGGGCACACCTCCCGCCGTCAGTATTCGGGGAATTGGCTTACTTGATTACAATACTGCGAATACATCGCCTGTAGCTATGTACCTTGATGGCGTGGCGGTTGGTTCGGCAAATAACCAAATTATTAACCTGTATGACGTAGAGCATGTTGATATTTTGCGTGGCCCGCAAGGCACGTTATTTGGTCGAAACTCAACCGGTGGGGCAATTTTAATCCGCACAAATAGGCCTGAGTTTGAGCAAGCAGGGTCGTTAACACTGGGTATTGCCAACAATAACGCCAGTAGCTTAGAGGGGATGTGGAACCAACCGCTGGGCGATGAAACGGCGATGCGGTTAGCATTCAATTATCAAGATTATGACTATTCGACACAAAATAATTTTTCTGCATCACCGACCGCGGGCATGGAGCAAAAAAATGCACGGCTGTCACTGTTAAGTCAATGGGATAACGTAGAGCTTTACCTGCAAGCACATATTGAAGATTGGGATGGCATTTCGCAGCCAGTGGGGAGTATCGGTATTATAGCAAACCCATTAACGGGTGAATTATGTTCGCCAGCCGATGCGGGTTCAACACGTTGCTTTGATAGCTTTGGGTTTAACGATGGGAGTGACGACTTTTTTACTGTGAGTGTTAATAATGACTCACCGCATAAATCAGACGGCTATGGCTTTATCGGCGAATTAAATTGGCAGTCGAGTGATAACACAACGGTGACTTCCGTAAGTAGTTTTAATAATTTAGAGCGAAGCCATGCATTTAATTGCGATGGCTCACCTGCTAGGTTATGCGAAGGAGTGTTAGGTTTAGACACCCATTTATTCAGTCAAGAGTTTAGGGTCCTTAATGAATTTACTCATTACACGCTGACCAGTGGGGTGTATTTTGCTGATGAAACGATTAAGCAAGATAACATCAATGATATTTTACGCGACTTTCGTGGTATTTTGCCTGCAGATTTAACGGCCACATTTTATTACGATAATCATATCGATACACAAAACGTAGCGCTATTTAGCCAAATTGAAGTGCCATTAGCCACGCGTTGGTTGCTCACTGCAGGTCTACGTTACGATTATGAATCACTTGAATACAGCTCTACATCAACTTTAAATGTGGTAGTCAACCCCAATGATTTAGCAGGGGTTTTAGTGCCATTTTACACGGTTTCTGATAAGCAATCCGATAATGGCATTACCGGTCAGTTTGCTCTCAATTATACGTATTCTGACACAGCGAACCTGTATTATCGTTTTGCTAATGGCAGCAAAAGTGGCGGGTATAATGGCGGCTTTTTATCATCTGAAGAACAAGCAATCTTAGCTGATTACGGCAAGGAGCGTTTAAATGCCCATGAGGTTGGCCTGAAAACGTATTGGCCGGAACAACGGTTACGAATGAGCTGGGCTGCGTTTTATTATGATTATAATGACCAGCAAGTGTTTATGAATCAAGCCTCTGAAACACCGCAAATGCCGCCTGTTCAATTACTTGAAAATGTAGCCGACTCTATAATTTATGGTCTCGAAAGTGAAATAAATTATCAGCCCACCCAACAACTCGCTATGCAGTTATCAGTGGGCTATATTCCTCATGCAGAGTACGAAGAGTATGTCGATCCATTGGGTAATAGTATCACCGATAATCAATTACCTTTTACTTCAAAATGGAATGTATCGGCAGGGCTGCAGTATGATACGCGGTTAATGAATAACCCGTTTTCAGCCAATGTGATGGTTGACTATCAGTCAGCATTTTACTTTGATCAAAATATGAACCCGTACGCCCGTCAAGAAAGCTACAGCCTTGTTAATGCACACTTTAAATATGATGTAGATAACTGGTCGTTTATATTATGGGGAAAAAATTTATTTGATACAGAGTACAGTCAGTTAAAATTCGATTTGAGTTCATTTCTGGGTATGTTAGAAGACTTTAAAGGAGAAGGGCGACGTTATGGCTTTGATGTGGCTTTTCAATTTTGATGATTTATGACTTTTGTTTATTAGGGGCGCTGTGAATGCGGTTAAAGCTATTCTTAGGCAGTTTGCTTTTTCTATTTTATTCAACGTATTCAGTGTGCGCCGAACAAGCGTTTATATATACAGACGCATCTTTTGAGCAGAACCTACATGATGTCGGGCAAATATTAGCTGCGAGAGACAATCGATTTCCTCAATCTGCGGCTGATATTAAACGCTGGCGTGCCTCAAAAAGGCCACAATCACGTATCAGTTCGATTGGGGGCGGTTACTGGTTGATTGTCGATATAGAAAATCAAAGTGATATCGAAGACCTTGTCCTGTACCCCTACAATACCTTGGTTTCAAAAATAGAAAGTCGGATTTATGACCTAACCGATGTTTCTCAACCTGTACGAAGTTTTGTGACAGGTGGCGTCGAAAAAAACCAATTTGCATTTCACTATGGAAACCGCCTAAACCTTGAAAAAGGCAAGCGCTATACGTTGATCACACATTTTGAAAGCGATTATTTTTATACTCCTGCAAAGTTAGTGTTAACGCCGTATCAAGATTATTTCGAAATTATCACGCTCGAAAATGTAATCATCATGCTGTGTTTTGGGGTCGGTATAGCGCTTGGTTTGTATAACCTGTTAATTTATTTAGTGTCTAAAGACGTCACGCATTTATATTATGCTTTATTCACCGCTTCGTGGGTGTTCGCATGGAGTCATTTCTTTCATATTTCGGATCAATTGTTTGGGTATTACAACCCGCACTTACATTGGCTAGGTTTTGCACTCACGCCACTGACCAACATTTTATTTTACAATAATCTCCTTAAGTTAAAGGAAACGTTTCCGAAATTATCGCAGCTGTCTCTGACTGTCGGGGTTATCGCAACATTGGGGATCCCATTTTGTGTTGTGTGGCCTAGCTTTGGTTTTTATTGGTCAACATTAGTAACGGGTGTCGCTTTGTGTTTAGGCTTGTATATCGGTGTACGTTGTATGTTGATAGGCTTCAAACCTGCACGTTATTTTGTACTGGCCTATGTTGCCATGATGGTGCCTAACATGGTGGGTAATCTTACAAACTTAGGATTATTGCCTGCCACGTCGATGAATTTATATTTATTAGGACTGATTGGCACCGCGATGGATGCCATGCTACTAGCGTTTGCTGTCGCTGATAAATTTAGGTTGTTGCATGAGGATAATGTTGAGCTTAATAAAAATCTCGAGCAAAAAGTACAGTTAAGAACACTTGAACTTGAAGAATTAGCCGATGAATTACGAGACGCAAATGAAGCTAAAAGTCGCTTCTTAGCCAATATTAGCCACGAAATACGCACACCCATGACGTCGATTATTGGCTATGCTGATGGCATTATGCTTGGTGATATTAAGCCTCATGAACGAAATCATGGCATCGGTGTCATTTTACAAAATAGTCGCCATGTACTCGGCCTTATTAATGATATTTTGGATATGTCGAAAATAGAGGCGAATAAGCTTGAAATTGATCTAATTGAAACCGATTTATTTGCCACGATAGCGAATATTGAATCACTTATTGGTAAGCAAATACGTGATAAAGGCTTAAAATTTAGCGTTGATTATCAATTCCCTCTGCCTGATTACATCGTGACCGATCCTAGCCGATTAAGGCAAATATTATTAAACTTGACGACCAATGCACTAAAATTTACTCAGGTTGGGCGAATAACGCTTACGGTGAGTTGTGAGAATAATATCTTAGCGATCAGTGTGAAAGACACCGGTATTGGCATGACAGATTCTGAACAAAAGTCGTTATTCAGTGCCTTTTACCAAGCGGATTCGAGTATTTCTCGTCAGTATGGTGGCACAGGTTTGGGTCTTAATATTTCTAAAAGTTTAGCGCTAAAACTGGATGGTGATATCAGTGTAAAAAGTTACGTTGGCTCAGGTAGTGAGTTTACTTTAACAATCGCTGTGTACACAACAGACAATACGCGTTGGCTCAATGATATGAGTGAAGTTAGATTAGTCGAAACCTCTCCGTTTAGTAAACTTGATGCGCCAGAAAATTTAAAAGGTCGGGTGTTACTCGCTGAAGATCACCCTGACAACAGACGTTTATTTGCACGTATTTTAGAGCGTATGGGGCTAACAGTCACAACGGTTGAAAACGGTAAAGATGCCGTGCAGCAAACGCTTGAGAACACATTTGACCTAATATTACTTGATATTCAAATGCCAATTATGGATGGTCAAGAAGCACTGAAAATGATGCATGCGACGGGGATCTCGGTGCCCATTATTGCTTTAACCGCGAACACGATGAAGCATGAGGTAGAGCGTTACATGAACCAAGGTTTCACCGATTTAATTGCAAAGCCCATAGACCGTAATGCATTTAGTCATAAAATTGCCAGTTACCTAGACTGCGATGAGTTGGCTGATATAAAGCTACCTGAACACGAATTCCAACTGCTTAAGGATGACTATATCAAAGGACTTAAAAATCAATATGCCGATATGCGTAAGCAATATAAAAAAATGGATATCGAAGGCTTAAGTCGAAATGTGCACATGTTAAAGGGCGCAGCCAACATGTTTGAGTGCGAGACGCTTTATATCAAAGCACTTGCTGTTGATAGTGCATTAAAAAATGACACCGTAACGCTAGACACGCAGTTGTTTGCCTCGCTATTTAAGGCCATGGAAGACGAAATAGACAAAGTGTGTCATTAATGATTTGAATAATGGGTATTTCCATACATACGCAGACAGTGCAGACAAATCTTGGTATTAATAGATACTCACAAAGCATAATCAACCGACTAGTTGCTAAAACGTTATGATGCAGTATCAACATATTTCAGTGCCAGAGCAGGGTGAACAAATCACTATCGATAAAAATGGCCAGTGGTGTATTCCTGACAATCCAGTAATCGCTTACATTGAAGGGGATGGTGTTGGGCAAGATATTAGCCCCGTTATGCGAAGTATCGTTGATTCTGCTATTGAGGCGGCTTATCAAGGAGAGCGTCGGATTCACTGGATGGAAGTGTTTAACGGTGAAAAAGCGGCCGCACTCTACGACGGAGATTGGTTTCCACAAGAAACACTCCATGCCGTAAGGCAATTTAAAATTGCCATAAAAGGTCCTCTAACCACTCCTTTGGGTGGGGGCTTTCGTTCTTTGAACGTCGCACTTCGCCATGAAATGGATTTATTCGTTAATATGCGGCCTATCCGCAGTTATCCGCATTTACCCTCACCATTAAAAGAGCCTGAAAAAACCCACATAACCGTTATTCGCGACAGTTCAGAAGATGTTTACTCGGGTATTGAATGGCAAGCTGGCAGTATTGACAACGAGCGAATGCTCGACTTTTTATGTCAAGAAATGGGGGTGACACGATTACGTTTTGATACCCAGTGTGGGCTTGGCATTAAAAATAGTTCAAAAGAAGCGGCCGAGCGTTTGATGCGATATGCACTCAATTATGCACTAAAACAACAAAGTAAATCTTTAACTGTGGTGCATAAAGGGAATGTATTAAAGTTTACAGAAGGGGCGTTTAAACGCTGGGCCTTTGCGGTTGCAGAGCAAGAGTTTAATGCTGTTGCCCATGAGAATGGCCGTTGGTTGCTAGTAAAGCGTGACAATCAGGACGATTTAGTCATTAAAGAAGTGATTGCCGATAATATGCTTCAGCAGGCGTTGCTTACACCAGAACAATTTGATGTAGTCGTAACCACCAATCAAAATGGTGATTATTTGGCCGATATGTTGACTGCACAAGTCGGTGGCGTTGGTATAATGCCAGCAGCAAATTTAAATAATGAGGTGGCTTTTTTTGAGCCAACACATGGCACTTTTAACCGGATAGCGGGTGAAAACACGGCGAACCCAAGCAGTAGTATTTTAAGTGCGGTAATGATGCTGCGTTTTATGGGGTGGCAGGAGGCTGCACAAAAAGTGGAATCAGCTCTGGAAGAAACATTATTGGCAAAAGAACTTACCTTTGATTTGGCTGAGTATGTCACCGGTGCGACGATGCTTAATTGCAGTGATTTTGCAACAAGCATCATCGCTCGAATAAGTAACTCAAAGTAATGCGCATATTATGCAGCGTGTGCGTTATTGATGGCGTAGACGCATGGTTTACCTGTCAGTGCCGCGGCACGTTGGTAAATGTGCTTTGCACCAGGCTCGTCGCTTGTAATACCTGTTAGCGTATCCATAAGAGCAACTACTAAAATAGCCGGTACTTGGCAGCAATACTCATCAAGTACCGCCGGCGTCGTTTGAGCATCTACATGACAATGTGGATGAGTGCGTACAGAGCTGTAGGCAGTTAACAGTGTTTCGGTTGGTAAAACATCATCTGCTTGGTGTTTCGTTTTACGACACTGACACCCAAATTCATCAACAAGTGTTGCAAGAATCTGGTATATCTCGTCACATGCAATTTCGCTTTTTTTACAAAGTTGCTGTTCAATAAAAGTGTGTAATTGACCATTAATGTAAAGGCCGTCTTGTTGAGTGAATTGTGCTGAAGTTTCCATATCAAGTTCTCTTTGTTTATGTGCTTAACTTCACTCTAGCCTGTCACTCATTATTAATGAAATTGTTGTTTTCAATAACTGATATTGATTTTATCAATATTGTTAATTTGTTACCTGTCGGCCACTGTATTTGCAAAAGCTAATAGTTCTCGACGCAGCCATTGGTGCGGGTTTGCATGGTGTAATAATGGACTCCACAGCATTTTCACTTCAATGGGAACAATTTGAAATGGCACTGGACTTATGACTAAATCGGTGTGTTTTGCGAGCAACATCGCTTGACGTCGGGGCAGCGTGGCTATTAATTTAGGCGATTGGCAGAGCAAGCTTGCGACCATGTAATGGCGAGTGAATACACGAATATTACGCGTTTGTTCGAGCTGCCATAATGCTTCATCTACCCAGCCTAATTTTTGACTTCCGGATTTATTAGTCACCGCTGCTTCAACCCCCCAGCCAGCCCTATTTACCCAAATATGCTCTTGTGCAAGGTAGTTCTCAAGCGTTTGCTGTTGTAGATAAGGATTGTCAGGGTGACTTAAGCAGCAATAGTTATCGCGCCAGACACTGGCTTGGTGAAATGAACGGGGTAAACCATTAAAGCGGTTTATAGCTAAATCGATTGTGCCTTTTTCCATATCTTGTAGGTTGACGTCGCTTGGACTCAAAATATCAAAATTAAGGCCGGGGCTTTTCGCCAGTTGTTGGGTGATAAAAGGGGCTATTAAGGTTGATTCTAGATAATCATTTGCCATGATCCGAAACGTTATATTTGCAGTGCTTGGGTCAAACAGTTCACTTGGTTGCGTGATTTCTTCGGCCATTTTTAGCAGTGCTTCAATTTCAGGCTTGAGACTCAGCGCTTTGGCTGTGGGTGTCATTGTGCCAGCGGCTCGAACGAGCAAGGGATCGTCAAATAAATCACGTAACCGTTTTAATGCATTGCTCATCGCAGGCTGCGTTAAGGCAAGTTTATTGGCTGCTTTTGATACATTTTGCTCATCTATCAGTACATTTAAATACACCAATAGATTTAGGTCGACATGCCTAATATTCATCTGATCAATCTTATTTATTATCTTTATTAATTACCTAAATTAAAGCGTGCTTGCTATTGTGTGTAAACACGGCAACTAAAATAATCAGCATAAGTGATATCAATAATGCCTCAACACGATGCAATTTTTCGTAAAAAAACAGAGTCGGAACAACTAAAGAATATTATTGCCACGAAACTAGCCCGCGCTGTGTATGCAGGGTTTGAGGCCATGTTTGCAGAGTTTTTGAATATCACTTTAGGGGCACAAAGTCGGTTTGAACAACGTCAATGGCATCAAGTGCAAACAGCAATGAAGTTACGGTTACAGGTTTACGAAGGCCAAGTAAAAAAAGTAAGTGAAGCTGTAAAGATCATAGCTTACAGCGAAGTTAACGATCCTGCTCTGTGGTTATTAGCAAAACAAATTTATGCAGAAATGGTGAAAAATCACGAAAACCAGCCCATTGCACATACGTTTTTCAACTCGACATTTGGGGCTATTTGGGACTCACGTAAAATCCGTAATGTTCATTTGTTTGTTTTAAAGGCACGGTATCGCTTAGGGCCTCGTCCGTTTGATTCTCTGGTAAGTCGGATCTCGTTACAAAGTGGTTTTGAAAATGCGATAAAAACCCTTGTGAGTCGTCATGTTTTTCGCTCTGATTATGCACATTTCACTGATGATATTGCCATGTTGCAGCGTACTTTAATCGCAGGAGCAAAAAAACAGTGCCCACAGGTTTATGAGCTGCTAGCACTGAATGATGGGTATATCGAATACGCTAATTCATTATTTTTCAGAAATAAAGCGTGTTACATCATTGGGCGATGCATTGCTAAAAACGGTGATAATATGCCGTTTGCCATAGCCTTACTAAATAGTGAAAAAGGGCTGCACATTGATGCCGTCATGATGGGCGCCGATCAACTTAGTCTGCTATTTGGGTTTGCGCGAACCTACTTTATGGTCGACACCGACCAACCTGCGCGTTACGTTGATTACCTCAGCGTGCTGATGCCCCATAAGCAACGTTTTGAGTTATTTAACGCGATAGGATTTATCAAGCATGCCAAAACCGAGTTTTATCGCTATAAAGTTGATACCACTAAAAATAGTCCTCCTGATGATAAATACATTATTGCCCCAGGTACGCCTGGCATGGTGATGTTGGTATTTACGACACCTGGCTCTGATTATGTGTATAAAGTGATTAAAGATAAATTTAGCGCACCAAAAACCGCCACTAAACAACATGTCATGGCGAAATACGACTTTGTAAAGCAAGCCGATCGCGTGGGGCGCTTGGTTGATACCCATGAATTTCGTTATTTAGCGTTTGATTTAAGTCGATTTAGTGAAGAATTACTCACTACGATGCAGCGCCAAATTGGCGACAGTTTAATTATATCGGGTAATGCGCTTATTTTGCGTCATGTGTATGTTGAACGGAAAATGACACCGCTTAATTTATATATTAATCAGTGTGATGAACGAAAACTTGAACTTGTTATGATTGATTATGGTAAAGCAATCAAAGAGCTGGCAGGTGCAAATATCTTTCCAGGCGATATGTTGATGAAGAACTTTGGTGTGACCCGCTGGGGAAGAGTGGTGTTTTATGATTACGATGAAATTTGCCCGATGACGGCGTGTCAATTTCGAGAGTTACCAAAAAGTGCTGACTCGTTAGAAGAGTTAAGCAGCGAGAGTTACTTTGATATTGCTGAAAACGATGTGTTTCCGAGCCAATTCAAGGTATTTTTCAGTGCAAATAAAACGGCTTTTTCATTTTTTAATGCTGTGCATCACGACATTTTCAGTGTTGCTATGTGGCAGCGACTGCAAGCGGCTATTAATGAGGGACAATTATTGGATGTGTATCCGTATAAACAATCGTGGCGGTTTAGTGAAATGAGAGCAAAACAGGGGTGAAAAAATCTCAACCACGTAGTCCTTCATCGGGATCCGGTATTGGCGTATGCTAATACGAACAATCAAGGGAGTACACTATGCTAAAAATATTCGGCATTTCAAGTTTGTTGCTAGCCTCATTCGCGAATGCGAACCCGCTGGTGGGGAGTTGGCAGTTTGTTGAAGGAAAGTATGCGACAAAGGAAGGGTATGTTACGGCAAAAGCACCCGAATTAACCTCGGTAAAGCTAATTACCGATACTCATTTTAGTTATATTACGCAGAAAAATGGCAATTTTCATTATGCGGGTGGCGGCAAATATGTTTTGCAAGACCAGCAATTTATCGAGACTTTTTCTTATGGTAATGTGCCTTCATTACAAGGTAAAACCATGGCATTTGATTACAAAGTAGACGGTGATTTATGGCATCATACTTTATATGAAAATGGTAAATTGGTGGAAGCTGAAATCTGGCAGCGAATTAAATAGAAGGTGTTATGCGTTATATTAAGCATGAAAATTCACAGTTAACGTTTGCAGAAATTGAAAAGCCGAATATTAAACACGATGAGGTACTGATTAAGGTCGCCGCAATAGGCGTTAATCGTGCTGACTGTTTACAAAGGCAAGATAAATACCCACCTCCTAAAGGCGACAGTGAGATTTTAGGTCTAGAGTGTGCTGGCACAGTCGTCGCACAAGGGGAAAACGTTGAGGTTGATTGGCTTAATAAACCCGTTTTTACTTTGTGTGCCGGAGGCGCATACAGTGAGTATGTTGCGGTAGATGCAGCACAGGTGATGCCGCTTGCTGACTCAATGAGTATGGCTGAAGGGGCTGCGGTGAGTGAAGTTTATCTCACTGCATTTTCGGCGTTATTTCAATTTGGCAAGCTTGAAGCTGGGCAAACTGCACTTATACACGCTGGTGCAAGTGGTGTGGGTGGTGCCGCTATTCAAATGGCAAAAGCTATTGGGGCTCAGGTAGTCATTACTGCGGGGAGCGATGAAAAATGCGCGCATGCAAAAAAGTTGGGTGCCGATCACTGTATAAATTATAAAACCACCGACTTTGTGGAGTATATGAAGACACATCAGTTACAAGCAAATACAATTGTCGACCCCGTTGCAGGGCATTATTTAAATAAAAATGCTGCTGTTGCTGCAATGGATTGCCAAATTGTGATGTTGGCATTTTTAGATGCGCGCTTTGCTGAGGTTGATTTCGCACGTTTGCTGAGTAAACGTATTTCATTTCATGCTTCTACACTTAGAAACCGCTCTATTGCTTTTAAACGTGAACTAAAAGCACAGTTTATAGCTCGCTTTTATGGCGAACTCGCTGCGGGTAAATTTGACTTTAATATATATAAAACCCTGCATTGGCAGGATGCAACTGAGGCTCACCGCATTTTAGATAATAATGAAAATTCGGGTAAAGTGGTGCTACTGGTTGAATAACGAAAAACTGCCCACATTATTGAGCTTATTAGCAGTAAATTAATCAAGGTTAGTATGAACCCAATTATCGCAATGCTGAAAGAGCATAACGTGAGTGACGAAAAAGTACGTGAGCTTTTTCAAGCATTTATGGAAAACCCAATGATGGCTATGGGCTTAGTTCAGCAACTCGGGATCCCGCCCGAAAAACTTCAACAACTGATGGCGTTGGTTATGACACAACCGCATTTAATAAAAGAAGCGGCTGAGTCAGTAGGTATCAGTAATGACGAAGTTGAACAAGCGAAAGCACAGTTTAAAAATCAACAGTCTTAAATAGAATAAAAAAGGTTAGCTGCATGCTAACCTTTTTTATTGCAAGCGTGCTATTGATAAGAAAAAACGTCATCGAGTTTCTTATCAAACAATTGAGCAATCTTAAAAGCCACTTCAAGTGAAGGGGAATATTTGCCTTTTTCAATGGCGACAATTGTTTGCCTTGAAACACCGACGGCTTCGGCCAGAGCTTGCTGCGTCATTTCATTGTGATGAAATCGTAATTCTCGAATAGTATTACTGAGCTGTTTTTTCATTAGCTGTCTCTTCGATAGTAATACACCTTACTGGCTGTCGTGATAATTTCACTGATCAAAAAGCCTATAATGAGGTAGTGCATTATATTATATAAATCTGAAACTTCAGGTAATAACATGCGACCAGATACACGCTCTATCTGAGTGGCTAAAAATACACACATTAAAATAATTGCTGAAGTTAACCAATGGCCAAGCTTAGCGCTTTTAAGTTCAATGAGTTTATCGCGCTCATCATCACCTAAATCTGCTTCTTTGTGCTTAATGCCTGCAAGCACTGATTGCATAATAATTTCGAGTATCACCGCAGTAATTACGACCTTATATAAGTAAGAAACCATTGTATCTTGGCTTAGGTTTCCATTTGTTTGTAATGAGTTAATACCAGTAAGGTAATAAATTAACAAACCAATAGTCACTCCCAACGTGCCCCAAATTGTCAGTTCTTTGTAGCTCATCTTTTATCATCCAGTGTAAAAAATATTTGACTTGGTGTTAAGTAAACTACTCATTGCTGGTTGTGTCAAATATTTTTAACACCATGTATGATATTTTTATCTTTGAAGTATTTCGTTACATTTAGCTAAGAACTAATTTGAACGGCAAAGACTCTTAATGAAACTAACAACACAAGGAACGAATATGAATTGGCTTGCTAACGTATGGAAAAATAACCGTTCATTGATTGTATTTATCTGCTTAATGAGTGTATTTAGGAGTGCTGTTGCCGATTGGTATGAAGTACCCACAGGGTCTATGAAACCGACAATTGTTGAGGGAGACCGTATTTTAACCAATAAAATGGCCTATGATTTACGGTTACCATTTAGTCATATATCACTGGCGCGCCTTGATGAGCCAAAAGCGGGCGATATCATTGTATTTGATTCAACTGCTGCTAATAACCGCTTAGTCAAACGTGTGATTGCAGTGCCGGGTGATACGGTTACTTTAGTTGATAATAAATTGATTATTAATGGTCAAGTACTTGATTACTCGCTAGTGGATGATGAAGCAGGACAGCAAACGTATTTAGAAAATCTTGCGGGTATTAAACATGCAATTCAGGTGTCGAAGACCCCCTCTGTGATGCAGCATTTTGCGCCAGTGGTTATCCCTGCAGATATGTATTTAGCGATGGGAGATAACCGTGATAACAGTGCAGACTCGCGTGTAATCGGTTTAGTGCCGCGTAGTGAGCTGTTAGGAAAAGCAGAAAGGGTGCTGGTGTCGCTTGATTATGATCATCATTACTTACCCCGCAAAGAGCGGTTTCTTAAAGATTTATATTTAGCACCCTGAAGATGAAATAGTTAAGTGTGAGTAAGCGTCAGATAATAATTGGCTATTTATCGTTTTGTGTCTCAATATTGACTACATGAAAAATAATACGTCTAAATAAGGAATAATCAGTGACGGACAGCAAACGATTTAAGCCTTTTATTGTTTACTTTTTATTGATGAGTTTTGTTGGGTTAGTTGCATGTGGTTCGAGTTCAAAGACTGAAAACCCAATCGCAACCGAGCCTGACAGCTCACTTCCTAATAATAGCACCGGCATTGTTGATAATAGCGCAAGTGCTGATTATAACATTATCATTTATGGCAATAGTCATAGCGCAAAACTTGCGACCTTGCTTGAGCAGTTAATTTCGAGTGAGTTAAGTAATAGTCAGGTTGCGACCCTCACGGTGAGTGGCCGTTTTTTGGATGAAATAGTTAACTCCCCCGGGAATATCGAAAAGCTAAAACAAAACAAGTGGAGTCATGCGATTTTTCAAGGGCAAAAGTATTCTCAATCGGGATCTGTAAATTATTCTACGGCAGAAACCGAGCGTCTAATTGCGAATGCAAAAGTGCTGGGAATAACGCCAATTCTATTCCCTGAACACCCACAAAGGGGGGATAGTAAAGAAGGTGAAGCGGTTTATAAGTTACATTTATCCATTAGTGATAAAGAAACGAGCTGTGTTGCGCCCATCGGTTTAGTGTGGGACAAAGCGATAGCAAGATTACCAGAAGTGAATTTATACCATAGTGACGGTAATCATGCCTCGGATGCTGGGCATTTGCTAACTGCGATGACCTTTTATGAAATTATTACCGGAGAACTTGCCGATACGCTTTCTTACAGCGCCTCTTTCCCTATTACTGAGCAACAGCACCAAGTATTTGGCCAAATTATTACCCAAGTATTAACCGAACACCCCGCGTGCCCAACAACATAAATGCCGAATATAAAAAAACCGTTGTGTTTGCACACAACGGTTTTTTTACAATAAGGTTTTACCTTACATGACACGCATGCCTGGCTCTGAACCCTCATCAGGGTTAAGAATATAGATTTCTTTGCCGCCAGGGCCTGCTGCTAACACCATGCCTTCAGACATACCAAAACGCATCTTACGTGGTTTAAGGTTCGCTACCATAACGGTCAGCTTGCCTTCGATGTCTTCAGGCGCATACGCAGATTTAATACCGGCGAATACCTGGCGAGTTTCGCCACCTAAATCTAACGTCAATTTTAATAATTTATCAGCACCTTCAACGTGTTCTGCTTTTGCAATTTTCGCTACACGTAAATCAACTTTAGCAAAATCATCAAATTCGATTTCAGGGCTGATTGGCTCTTTCGCTAATGGGCTATTAGGATCAATCTTGTCTTTTTCAGCGACGAGGCTTTCTTTTGATTCTTCAATCATTTTATTTACTTTATCCATTTCAACGCGTTGCATTAACGGTTTAAATTTATTAATAGCATGACCCACAAGTGCTGTTTGCACACCTTGCCATGTTAATGCGTCATTTAAAAAGGCTTCAACATTGGCAGCCATTCCTGGTAAAACAGGCTTTAAGTAGGTGATAAGCACACGGAACATATTGAGACCAAGTGAGCACACGTCATGCGCTTCTTGTTGTTTTGCTTCGTCTTTAATTAACACCCAAGGAGCTTTAGCATCAATAAATTGGTTGGCTTTGTCTGCAAGCGCCATAATTTCACGAATAGCACGGCTATAGTCACGATTCTCGTAATGATTAGCAATGCTGTCTGATGCCGCTTGGAATTCACTTAGTAACGCTTCATCCATCACTGTGTCGCTTAGTTTTCCGTCAAATTTCTTGGTGATGAAACTAGCACAACGGCTTGCAATATTGACCACTTTACCAACCAAATCTGAATTTACACGCAGGGCAAAATCTTCAAGGTTTAAATCTAAATCAGTAATACCGTTGTTAAGTTTTGCCGCGTAATAGTAGCGTAGATATTCAGGGTCTAAATTATCTAGATAAGTACGTGCCTTTACAAAAGTGCCTTTAGATTTAGACATTTTTGCGCCATTTACGGTGACAAAGCCGTGAGCGAATACATTCGTTGGTTTTCTGAAGTTTGCCCCTTCTAACATGGCAGGCCAGAATAAACTGTGGAAGTAAATGATGTCTTTACCGATAAAGTGGTAAAGTTCGGCTTCTGAGTCTTCACGCCAGAACGCATCAAAGTCGATGCCTTTCTTGTCACATAGGTTCTTAAAGCTGGCCATGTAACCGATGGGTGCATCTAGCCATACGTAGAAGTATTTACCTGGAGCACCTGGGATTTCAAAGCCAAAGTAAGGTGCATCACGACTGATATCCCACTGCTGCAGGCCATCTGCAAACCATTCGTCTAACTTGTTAGCCATTTCTTGTTGGATAGTGCCAGAGTGTAACCACTCTTTTAGCATGTCTTCAAAGGCTGGCAAGTCAAAGAAGTAGTGCTCAGAGTCTTTTAACACAGGCTCCGCACCCGACATGACAGAACGTGGATTGATAAGTTCAGTTGGGCTGTATGTTGCACCGCATGCGTCACAGCTATCACCGTTTTGATCTTCAGACTTACACGTTGGGCAAGTACCTGTTACAAAACGGTCAGGTAAGAAAATGCCTTTTTCTGGATCAAAAAGCTGAGAAATAGTGTGCTTCTTAATGTGGCCCGCATCATTTAAGCGGTTATAAATAAGCTCGCTTAACTGCTTGTTTTCTTCGCTGTGAGTGCTGTGATAGTTATCAAATTCTATGTTGAAATCAGCAAAGTCGCGTTGGCGTTCTACACTGACATTTTTAACCATTTCCTCTGGCGTGATCCCTTGTTTCTGCGCATTAAGCATAATGGGGGTGCCGTGAGCATCATCTGCGCACACGTAATAGGTCTCATGACCTTGTTGCTTTTGAAAACGCGCCCAAATATCAGTTTGGATGTATTCTAATAAATGACCTAAGTGAGTCGGGCCATTGGCATAAGGTAATGCGCTAGTAATCAGGATCTTTCGCTGTGCCATAATCATTCCGAATTGAGGATAGTTCGTTGCAAAAATGCATGAATATCATTATTTAATTCATTGCGAGTTGCCTATATACAAAACAACGCAATGATATTATCTAATTGTCTGGTTTTAATGCCTTGAATGTTACATAATTCCGAAGCACTTTTCATCAAAGAAACGCTATTTTATTGCTATGTTTGGACTGTCAAAATTATTCTCTGGTAAATCGGCTGAAAAAGAACCGCTACTTGATGCGTTAGCTGCTTATAGAAGCAGCGCATTTGCGATTGGGATTGAAGCCCAATGGGTAAAAGAAATAACAATAAATACCGACAAAAGCTTTAAGGTTAAGCTGGAATTACCCTTTGCTGGCAAGGGAGAATTAGCACAAATCGGAGAGTTTGTTAGCAATAAGCTCTCAGTATCGGTGAGCATCGACGCCGAGGTGTCATTACCCAACCAATGCTGCTTTAAGCAGATTAAGCAGATTGTACTTGTTGCATCTGGCAAAGGGGGAGTGGGTAAGTCGACAACGGCTGTGAATCTTGCCTCAGCACTTGAGCAAGAGGGAGCTAAAGTGGGGATTTTAGATGCTGACATTTATGGCCCATCGATCCCTTTACTTTTAGGTCTGCAGGGTGCTGAGCCTAAAACACTGGATAATAAAACCTTATTACCATTTGAAGCACATAATTTGAAAGCGCAATCAATTGGTTTCTTAGTGCCGAGTGATGATGCAACAGTGTGGCGAGGCCCCATGGCATCGGGGGCGCTTAATCAACTTATGAATGAGACCGATTGGGGTGAACTTGATTACCTCATCGTTGATATGCCGCCCGGCACCGGTGATATTCAACTAACCATGAGTCAAAAAGTACCTGCTAGTGGCGCTGTAATTATTACAACACCGCAAGATTTAGCCCTAGCTGATGCACAAAAGGGGATTGCTATGTTTAATAAAGTCAATATTCCAGTATTGGGTCTTATTGAGAACATGAGTTACTTTTTATGTGGTCATTGCGGCGAACCCAATCATGTATTTGGCAAAGATGGCGCTGTAAAATTAGCTCACCGCCATGGTGTGCCTGTATTAGCCAACATCCCTCTTGCGATTGAAATACGTGAAAGCTCGGAGCAAGGGCAGGTAATTTCTCGAGATAATGCAGCATCAATCAGCGCTACCTACAAAAATGCTGCACGTGTCCTAGCCAGCAGCTTGCATTACCAGCAAACACAAAATAGTTCGGTAGAAATACTGATAACAGAAGATTAAACACAGAAAAAATGTTAATTTTTTGTTGTTTATTACTCATTGTGACAATGAGGTATTTGTGTTTTTGTGCTTAATGAGTGCATTTACTGCCCTTTAGAGTGTTTTCTGTCTACTTAAAAGACACATAAAACAACTTGCGATGGCGCTTTCTGTAGCGACATTAGCTGGCTGCGGTGGCTCTGCCACAGAAACAAAAATTGACACTATCGACCCAAGTGAACCCACTTCTGATTGGGGGATGGTATGGGAGGATGACTTTAATGGCGATTCAATTGACAAAAACTAACATCGCGAGAGTACGAACTCGTTAACGTATTTGAAGGTTCATATTTTCTCAGCTTATGTCGCGTCTTGTTATACATTCATTGTATTAAAAAAATCATTTCACCCCATACTAAACGTAAAAGTTATTCTTAACGGTTTAAATGAGTATAAAAAATTAATTCATGAAGAAATGTCTGTAAGACTAACTTGATAAGTGAGTTTTGTGTCACAATAATCCCAGCATACTGTGAGCTTTAACGCTTATTGATTGCATTAAATGCATGAACTAACGTGAAGCAAGATAATTTTTACAGCGCAACATGTTGATAATAACTGTTTGGCTGTTTTAGGTAGAATAATAAATGAGATTATCAGATACCCATATTCAGCAATATATTAACGAGGGTCGTATCGTTATAGAACCTTCACCGAGCAAAGACATGATTTCTGGGGTGACGGTAGACTTACGTTTAGGCAATAAGTTTCGAGTGTTTCAAGATCATACCGCAGCTTACGTTGATTTAAGCGGTCCGAAAGATCAACTTAATAAAGCGATGGAATCAATTATGAGCGACGAAATCGTGTTAGCGGAAGAAGAAGCCTTTTTTCTTCACCCAGGCGAATTAGCCTTGGCGATTACGCATGAAAAAGTTACGTTACCCGCTGATATTGTGGGTTGGTTAGATGGCCGCTCCTCACTCGCTCGCCTTGGTTTAATGGTGCACGTAACGGCACACCGAATTGACCCAGGTTGGTCAGGTAATATTGTGCTTGAGTTTTATAACTCGGGTAAATTGCCTTTGGCATTAAGACCGATGATGAAAATAGGGGCGATGAGTTTTGAGACCATGACCAGCCCAGCCGAAAATCCTTACAACACCCGTAAAGATGCGAAATATAAAGATCAAAACTCGGCGGTAGCGAGTCGTATTAGCGACGATAATAAGTAAGCTTTTCTTATGTGGCCTACGGGCCACAGTACTTTAATTGCAAATCGTTCCCAAAAGTTGGCAATTTACGCTGTTCCCCCCCATACTTTTAGCTGGTGTTTAATGGCACGGAGCTAAAATGCTTTCAATCAGCAGGTGCATCCTTACGTTTTATAAACAGCTGGTAACTGCTACTTGTTGTCTTTTTTTGTATACCTTTACAGCGACTTTAAATGCGGCTGAACTCCCTGTTTGGCTGATAAACACTGATGACCCAGTTTTTATTGTTAGCCAATCACTGCAGCAGAAATTAGACGATAAGCATAAAGTAAATATGCTTGAACCCAAAACACTTCGCTTAAAAGCACACAGTTCGTATTGGCTTGTCATCGACTTAAATAAGTTACCAAGTAATCAAGACTACGTTGTGTATATTGCTGAACCCAACTTAACGTGGAAAAAGTTTTATCTTCTTGATGATTTATTACAAATTCAAAATAAAGATAGATTGGCATCATTAGTCAGCTTATCGAGTGTGAGACCACACTGGTTAGTCGATCACAATCGTCAAAATCGCTGGGCACTTCTTAATTTCCAACATGAGCATGCGATATCAATTGAAGTCGGGGTTGTTTCAGCTAAAACGTTTGAAGTTAATTTACACCAAACAATTTTGGGGTATGGCGCTATCCTGGGTGTCTTGGTTTTATGCATGTTTGTATGTGGGGTGTATTACTTCATATCGAAACGCTTTAAGTATCTGACATTAAATGCTTACTTCGTTTTAGTGACCATTGGATTTATGATAGATAATGGTTTAACGAGCTTTTTTGTTAGCGGGTTAGAGTGGAGCGCTAAGTGGCTTATAAACCAGTATGCATTGTGTTTTGGTGCTTATTTTTTGTATCACTTTGCTGCAATAAACAGACTTAAAAGTCACTATAAATCGGTGTGGATCGCTTTATTAGGTGTGTCAATAATTACTGCAATAATGGCTTCGTTATTGCCGCAACTCAATCTGCAATCGTCGTACATTTTTAGTTGTATTGTCTTTTTAATGCTCGCAGGTATTGCGATTACTATTTTGTACAAAGGAAAAGGTGAGCGTACGCGTTTAAGATTATTAATGGTGCTTACATTGTCTGTTCAAGCGTTTAGTTGGTTGGTGTGGAATGGCTTTGGTGTTGGTAATCACACCATGCAAAATGTCATTCTATTATTCACATCGTTAGCTATTAGTTCATTGTTGTTACTTAAAGATAGACACAGAATTTCATCATTTAATTATTCAATGACACATGATGCGGATACAAAATTACCCAATAAACAATTGCTACTGAGTGAAATAATGAAAAAAGTAGCGCACAAACAACATTTTTCTGTGATGTTGTTCAGGCCCCATGTCTTGGTAAATGCCAGAGCAACATTTGGCTATGAGCATGCTAATAACTGCATTGTGACTACGCTGGATTTACTTACCCAACAGCTTGAATCGATTAATGCTTTAAGGCTGGAAACCCATGTTGATCAAGGTGTCTGGATAGCACGCGTTGATGACAGTATTTTTGCTTGTGTTGTAATGGGGGAGTTGGAACTGAGTCATATAGAGCAATTTGCTTGTTTGATTCATGGAGTGTTTGAAGAGGGCATCACGCATAACAATGTAAAATTAGTTGATAGTGTTGATATTGGTGTTGCCCATTATCCTTTACATGGTAATACCGCCAGACAAATTCTACAGTGCGCGATTCAAGCTATGAGTGAAAAGCGCCTGCAAGGTGAGCGCTGGCGTATGTTTGATTTAGAAAGTGCGAGACTCTCAGAGCAAAGGCTGCTCATTGCCGCATCATTAAAATTAGCGATTGAAGAAGACCAATTAAACTTACATTTTCAGCCACAGATATGTTTAGAAACGGGTGATATTGTGGGTTGCGAAGCGCTACTTCGTTGGCATCACCCTGCACTTGGAGCAATCGGCCCTGATACCTTTATTCCGATTGCTGAGTCCTCAGGGGTCATTAATCAACTTACCGAGTGGGTCGTTGCGAAAGGCATAGAATGGCAAGCAAGGTTTTGTGAGTTAATACCTGAGCATGTCATTTCTATTAATATCTCGGCAAAAGATTTGCTCAATAAAGATTTACCTGTGCTGTTTATTACTAAGTTAAATGAGCTAGGTGTAAGTGCTGATTCTGTGATGCTTGAGTTAACAGAATCAGCGACCCTGGAAGAAAGTAAAAATATAAAAATAACACTGGACGATTATCGCTTAATTGGTGTGAAACTCGCCATTGATGATTTTGGTACAGGTTACTCTTCACTCGCTTATTTAAGTCAACTGGGCTTTGATGAGGTGAAAATTGATAAGCAGTTTGTTCTTAATCTCGCTTTTTCGTTAAATGATCAAAGTATCTGTAAAGCAACCTGTGATATTGCTAAAACGCTCGGTGCCAAAGTGGTGGCCGAGGGCATTGAAGACCCGCAGAGCTTGGCCATTTTACAACGTTATGGCTGCCAAATAGGGCAGGGATATTACTTTTCCAAACCGCTTGAGGCTGACGATTATTTACTGTGGATCAAGAACTTTAAGTCGGTTGATGTTAGCCACGATGTAAAAGCACACCTAGTTGATTAAAATACCGTAATAATGCGTCTGAGCAGCGTGATGTATGCTCTATGCTTGGGTAAATTAAACCACCGTCATTTAAGCCACTCACTAAAAAACTATTTTTAATCGCAGGATGGACAGCAATGCATTGCTCAAAACACCGTGCCGCAAGTTCTTCTGGCATGCTCATATAAATATGCTGTCGTTGTTTATCAAAGGCTATCGATTGTGTGACGAACTCGTTTGGGTTATTACCTTGAGTATCTAAAAAAACCTGATGAAAAAACTGATTGAGGAAATGATTTAACGGGTGTGTTAAATCAGGTGTTTGGGTTAACCACAATGATGAGCAAAACTGCATGGGTTGTCTGTGTGGGAACATATGCTGGCAAATATGGTGATCAAAGGCATGAAACCACTCATGTGCGAGGGCTCCTCCTCCGGCATTTTTTGCCAGAGCAAGTGTTTGGCTTTGCGCATTATAATGTGCTTGCACTCCTTTTTGACCGCCATGACCGAAAGCAAAATTCAGTTTGCCACGAAGGCCCATTGCCACAGGTGGTAATGACAGTATTTGTGCGAGATCTGCCAGCGCGTCATAAATTAAATTTGCAGCTAATAATCGTTCTTGCTTGGTAACCCAATGACCCACAACGAGGGTACGAAATCCGAACGTGTCGCGAATATCGTCAAAATCAACTTGGTCATCAAAACGGTAATCGGGACCTTGGCGGCTAAACCCCGCACTTAAACGTTTAGACACTCGCATTATAAGTAACGTGCCTTGACTGCTTGAGGCATGTGCTGAGTTTGTTTTTCAACAAGCGCCGTGAGTAAGTGATAAAGCGGGTCAACATTACACTGTTCGATTAAATTAAGGCTCTGTGCAACGGCTTCTAATGTCGACAAGCTATCGGCGCGAGGTGCTTTTCTGATCACGTATTTGTTTTTTGGTAAAGTGGCGAAGCTGACAGCCTTGAAGTGCTGCAAACTTGGGGTCAGCATCAGCATTTTGTAGGCTTTTTTCCATGTGCCATCAAGCACCACTAAATGAGTAAGCTGTTGTTTAAAGTCTAATGTTGCATCAGTGCACTTATCAAGCATGATTGCATTATCGGCGGGATACAACAGTGCCGTGCTCTGTGTTGGCAGTGAGGCAAGCTCAGGAAAGTCTTGTTCAGACTCGCCACTCAAAATAATACAGTTCGCTAAACCTAATTTAAGCAGGTGCGCTGTGTTTTTAGTTACTTTTTCTTCGCTAGGATGACGTAATATAATGATTTTTAGTTTATTATTAATTATGCTTATCGCATTACATAAGCAGGTTCTGACTGAAAAGCCACAACCCGAACACAGTTCTCTAGCCATATTAAACTTCTAGCATACAATTAAAGTATGGCTATTATACATGAGCTCTGGTCATAGGGTTGCTTTTTTACAATGAACAGCTAGAGTTGCGATTTAAATGATGACGTTTTTGATCAAGGGATAAACATGACGACGATCACAATAGATGAAGGTGCACTTGAAGGTATGGAATCGCTTTTGGGTGATCAATTTGCCGACACCTTAACCTTTTGCTGCAGTGAGTTTCAACGCTTGAGTGGTGAAGTTTTAGCGAATTTGGATTCAGAAAATGAAGTTGCTGCGCGTCATGCACATAGCTTAAAGTCAAATGCTGCGCAATTCGGTGCATCGAGCTTATCTGATGTTGCTCGCGAAATTGAACAGGCGTTAAACGAGGGGCATGTGGATACAGCAATAGAAAAGTCACAAAACCTTGACGCGCAAGTTGCAGGTTCAGTTGAAAAACTACAGGCCTGGTTTGCTGGTCGCTAATAACTTGAATTTATTTCAGTTATAACCTCAAAAATCCACTAGCGTGGTTAGCCTCTGCTAGGTTAGTCTTAGGGTCTAATAGTAGAGGTAACCATGTCACAAATAAAAAAGAGTCACAAACTTAACGGTGTCTGTTATGACATTCGTGGGCCTGTGCTTGCACAAGCTCGAAAAATGGAAGATGAAGGTCAAAAAGTTCTCAAGCTTAATATTGGCAACCCTGCGGCCTTTGGTTTTGATATGCCTGAAGATATGCACCGCGATATCATCCGTAACTTGTATTCAGCCCAAGGCTACTGTGACTCTAAAGGCCTTTACTCTGCCCGTGTGGCTGTTTATCAACACTATCAGCAACGTGGATTATTCAACCTAGATGTCGACCATATTTATATCGGTAATGGGGTGAGCGAGCTTATTCAAATGACGACTCAAGCATTGCTTGATAACGATGATGAAGTACTGATCCCAGCACCCGATTACCCACTATGGACCGCGTCTGTTAAATTAGCGGGTGGTAACCCTGTTCATTATTTATGTGATGAAGAACAAGATTGGTTTCCAGATATTGCTGATATAAAAAGTAAAATTACCTCAAAGACAAAAGCGCTGGTACTGATTAACCCGAACAATCCAACGGGGGCTGTCTACAGTGATGACTTATTAATGGAGCTTATTAATATTGCGCGAGAGCATAAGCTGCTGTTATTAAGTGATGAGATATACGAGAAAATTTTATATGACGGCGCCACACATACCTCAATAGGGGCGTTGTGTGATGATGTGCCTATTATTACCTTTAACGGCCTTGCAAAAACATACCGAGCAGCGGGCTTGCGTATGGGCTGGATGGTATTAAGTGGCCGTACAAGTGTAATGGAAGACTTAGTGCGTGGTTTAGATATGTTGGCATCTATGCGCCTGTGTGCCAATGTACCTGCACAATATGCGATTCAGCAAGCATTGGGTGGTGTACAGTCAATCGATAATCTAATTAACCCCGGTGGGCGCTTGTGTGTGCAACGTGATATTGCATGGCAAGGACTAAATGCGATAGACGGCATTAGTTGTAAAAAACCAAAAGGCGCACTGTATGCCTTTGCAAAAGTTGACACCGACAAGTTTAAGATTAAAAACGATGAACGCATGATCTTAGATTTGCTAAAAGCCGAAAAAATACTGCTCGTGCACGGCAGGGCATTCAACTGGCCTGAGCCTGACCACTTTAGATTGGTGTTTTTACCGAACAAAGATGATTTAACTGAAGCAATGGGTAAGATGCAACGATTCTTTGCAGATTACAAACAGAGCTAAAATCATCGCTCATAATAGCGAGATAAGGCTCTAATGCCGTTCACTTTAGGTGAGCGGCATTTCTTTTTATGAAGTAACGATTGCTCGCTGTTACTTTTACCAGTTTGTAATAATACTTAATAATACTTAATAATACTTATTCCAATGTGCAATAAGACTTAATCATTTTGAGGAATTGAACCTGTCGCTACCCGCGTTAAAAATCTCTGACTTACGACGGCATAGATGCAGAGCAATTACCGAGAACACCTAAATAACGACATTTTTGTCTTATTATCAACGCGGTTTTATTGCCTCAAAATAGATTACTTAAATAAGCAAATTGGTATTACCATTAAAAAGCCTTATCTACGCGAACGGTGTTATCACTTAAATAAACAAGACGAACTTTGTCACCTTGATTAAATATCATCCGACTATCCTTGTCTTGAACGACCATGTATTGCTCGCCACTTTCTACTTGAATCATTAACTCAACAAGTTGATATTCAATATAACGGCTTGATTGCTGACGGTTGTGTGCAATCGACCCGCCAATCATTGAACCAAGAATAGTTGCCACAGTTCGACCACTTCCGCCGCCAAATTGATTCCCTACAACACCGCCTAATAGTGCGCCGCCAAAGGTTTTCCAGCCATTTGTTTGGTCTTTAACCAGTTCTTGCTCGGTAATATTACGAACTGACTGCACTGAACCAAACAAAACTTGCTGCACGGGAACCGCTTTATTACGCTGATAATCAGCGTAACTGGGCGCACTGAGCAGTAAACATAGGCTAAATAAACTAATAAGGTACTTCATATAACCTCCTGGCTACCAGCCAAAAGTAGATTTTTCGCGTGTTTTACGGATTTCAGTTTCATCAGCCCACTCAATCAGGCCACTTTTTAAATCCATTAAACGCATTGTGAATTTATAATAGACATCGGCTTTATCTGCATTAGATTTTACAATGCTCGACAGGTTACCGTATAACATATATTGCGCTCCCACTTGCTGACCAAATGCGATTGCAGTATTGGGATTGACGAGTGGGTCGACATTTTGGAAATTAAGCTGTTCGCGCACCGCTTCGACACGCGTCATATCAACAAAACGGAATTTACCGCTGCGTAATAATTGTGTCGAAATTGAGTCAGTGATTGATTCTGTATCAATATGCTCGCTGGTTTTATTTTTTATCCGCTCAACAAACACGATAGGACGCGAATTTGCTGTTAATGTCCCCACAACAGGCGATGCCAATAACGAATCTGTCATTTGGCTTGCGACCTTTTGCAAATCAGTTGAACCAAAGTTGATATCGGTTGTTTCAACAGCCTGAGCATCACCATAACTGACAACTGCTTTGTTGGCACAGCCAGATAACAGTAACGACGTTGCAATTGCGATAGCGGTGGCTGATTTCACTGAATATAATTTCATTGTGGCTTCCTTAATCTTCGAATTCTTGTGCTTCTGTTGAGACTTCACGAACAGCAAGCGAAAAGGTGACTGCATCAGATGTTGGGGCTAAGCCCGGTAGTTGTGTTTTTGCAAAACCAAACAAGGTAATTGCTTGCCATGGTGAGTGATTGCCTTTTATGACAAACCCATCGGCGTCATACCAAGTAAATTGATATTGTAAATATTGAGACTTTTTATACTGACTTGCTAATGTCACAACCACATCGGTTAAGCCATTGGTTTGGCGAGTTTTTACATCAGAAATCGCAAGCTTGTTACCAAGTTCAGGGTTATTAACAATAAGTTGTTGATTATATTGTTGTGATGCTTGCTCGACACCGATACCAGAGGTGGTTGGGCGAGAGGAGCAAGCCGCAACGAGTAATAGGGTTAGTAATGGCACTAAATATTTCATTATTGCTCCTAGAGTTGGACTACATGTGAGTCAAAGTAGTTATTAATAAAGGTTAGGTAGACAAAGGTTAACCCCTGCTTACTAACCGCAAAGTCAATTTTTCCGTGCCCTGACACCCACAGAGAGTGATTACCAGGGGTCATTGCTGTTTGTGCGATACTTAACTGATTTGGTAAAGTTAACCAACTGCGAGTATCTGCTTGCTCAGAGGCAAGGTTATATATATTCGCTAAAATATTGCCGACATCACCACCACTTCTGGCAAGTTCTGCACGCATTTTTTCTTTTGCCACTAGCCTCAAAACTTGTCGTGAAACTCTGCCCGCGCTTTGATCTTTCAATGTTTTCGCTGCAAGTGACTCAAGCCGAACTATCGGCGTGAGTGTTAAACTTTCACCCGAGACCGTGATATTTTTTTGTGAGCTCACATAAGGCACGTCGCTGTATACGGGCATGGCGATACTGTAAAAACGCGCATCGCCACGCGAAGTATAAATGGGTAACCGTAAATTATATTCTTGCTTAGCAGGGATCAGGCCTTGCTCGGCAATAATAATAACCTGACCTTGATTGGCGTTGACCTCATTGAGCTTACCAAAACGCTGACTAAAAGTTTCAAAGTCTTGATCAAAACCTTGTTTTTTAGCGAGTCGTAATACATTTTGTTGTAAATATGTATTATCGGTGTTTATCTCTAGGGCTTTTTTATAATCGATATAGGCATCATCAAATTGTTTATTCGCCTCATAAAGCATACCCGATAAATAAAACGTAAAAGCATTTTGAAAACCGTTCTTCACATCACCAATTAGCGTGGTCATGTCGGGGTAGCCAGCGGCGGCTTCTTCAGTGCGTTTATCGAGCTCAGCTTGATTATCTTTCAGTGCATCTTCTTGTACTTTGTTTGCACGCCTTATTTCTACTAAAGCCGATTCTAATTGGTTTTCAAATACATAACTAAGCGCTTTATAGCTATGCAACATAGTCATTTCGTACGCGGGTGGTTCATAACTAATGACTGAGTCATTGGTTAATAATGCGTTACTTTGCTCAATACCTGCGCTTATTTGTAGTTTTGCAGCTTGGCGCTTTTTTTCCATGTTCATATAAACAGCTTCAAATGTGCTGTTAGCCTCAGAGTGCTGATCTGATAAAAACGCTAACCGCGCAGTTTCCAGCTGATTTAACAAATAGTTACTGTGCATTGAACTGTTACTAGGTAATAGTTGGTTGGCTGTGTCGATATCATTTTGGCTGACAGCTTGGCGCACTGGCCTTAGCTGTGTTGCATAATCTTGGAATAGATCAGTAATACCTATGGTACTGCAACCAGATAACAGTAAAACAGCTCCAATAAATAAATGTCGATGCACTGAATACTCCTATAAGACAATGTAATCAGAGTAGCATACGCGACTTAACCGTCTATGATAAATTATGTAAAAAATCGTAAGTGATTTACGTTTAGAACGGTCTTGTATTTTATTATCAAAAGGATATCTGTATTTTGCTAACCACTGTGTTCTATACCTTGATGGCTTTGTGCGCTTTTGCCGCCAATTCTTTATTGTGCAGAATGGCTTTACAAAGTGGTGATATTGACCCTTTGAGCTTCACTGCCATTCGTTTAGTCAGTGGTGCATTAACCTTATTTTTGTTAATGCAATGGCAGGTTAAATCAGTTAAATCGATGACCGTTGTGGACAGAGGTAATAACTTAAGTGCATTGAGTTTGTTTGTATATGCGCTGTGCTTTTCAATTGCTTACGTTAATTTAAACACGGGAACGGGGGCGCTGATATTATTCTCAGCAGTGCAATTGACGATGATAGGGCACAGTATTATCAACAAAGAGCCATTGCGTAAATTACAGTGGGGCGCACTCATCGTTGCTTTTGCCGGCTTTGTGTATCTAATGTTACCCTCTGCAACGGTTCCATCCTTATTACCCGCGGTGTTAATGGCTGTCAGTGGTGTTGCTTGGGGAATATACAGTATTCGAGGAAAAACATGCGAAGCGCCTCTTCAAGCAACCGCGTATAACTTTCTTAGGAGCTTAATGCTCGTACCCATACTCATTTTGTTAGTGACGATGCAATGGCACGCTGTATCACCTACCGGCATTTGGCTTGCTATAGCCTCGGGTTCACTGGCATCAGGGGTTGGGTATAGTATTTGGTACTTAGTGTTACCTAAACTCAAAAGCAGTCAAGCAGGCGTTGTTCAACTTATTGTGCCTGTACTAGCAACGTTTGCTGGTGTGGTATTTTTAAATGAGCTATTAACCATGAGGTTAGTGATAGCCAGCGCCTTAATTCTTGGCGCTGTTATGGTGTTTCTATTAGCAAAAAGGCCAGTGAGAACGTAACTTATTGTGGGCTATTTACATTTAATACGTAGCGTTCATATAAACTGTTTAACTCGGATAAAATGGCTTTTTTGCCACATAAGTCGCTCTCAGTTATGCGCTGTTGTAATGTGTCGATAGAAAGGTACTGCATCATGTTTGCTGACTGCGCTATATGGCTGATATGCCATGGTTCAGGTGCAACGCCACCCATGTACTCTCGGTATGGACGAAAAAAGCCATATTTCTCGAGATTATCATCAAGCCACGCTGTTAATCTAGCAAATGGCCCAGAAGTTGAATACTCTTCGGGGCTTAATTGCAGTTGATAACTATCACTGATGGCTGCAGTGTCGTAAATATCTAAATCGGTACCAAAATGATGTCGACTCGCGCCGGGTAAGGCTGAATAAAGCATAATTGCGTGGCATTTTTCAGCATCGCTCAATGCCGATAGGTCAACGGTTTCTTGTTCAAGGGTATAAACAGGGCGAAGGCCTTTAAATTTAGCATTCCAAATTACACTTTGGCGCGTAAAATCACGAAAACTTGAGGCAATTCTAAGCTCAATTCCAGCCCTTTTAGCGCCTTGTTGTAATGCTAAAAAGTCGGTAACAATATCTGCATGTAAACGGTGGTTCTGCAGCTCAACTAAATGTGAGCTACTTGACCCTGTAACGCATTGCAGTAAATCGGGCTGACTCATGTTAACAATTGCTCGAGAATGGTTTCGTATATTTTTGCAAGTTGAATGAGGTCGTCACAGCTCACGCATTCATTCACTTTATGAATTGTGTCGTTGCGAGGACCAAGTTCAATGACTTTAGCACCTGTCTGTGCGATAAAACGTCCATCAGACGTACCGCCTGTGGTTTCAAGTGCAGTATCGCGACCCGTAACGTGTTTAATGGCGTTTACCGTTGCGTCGACGAGCGGACCGTGGTCGGTTAAGAAAGGTAAGCCATTAACAATCCAGCTTAATTCGTAGTTTAAGCCATGCTTTTCAACAATTTTAACAACGCGTTGTTGTAGTTCCTCATAGGTTACTTCGGTGCTAAATCTAAAATTAAATTGAATGTCTAACTCACCAGGGATGACATTGCCTGCACCGGTGCCACCATTAATGTTTGATACTTGGAAACTGGTCGCTGGAAAAAACGCATTACCTTCATCCCACTGAGTTTGGCTCAGTTCTGCAAGAACTGGGGCAGCTAAATGGATGGGGTTTTCAGCAAGGTGAGGGTAGGCAACGTGTCCTTGCACTCCTTTGACAGTTAAAAACCCTGTGAGAGAGCCTCGGCGGCCATTTTTTACAACATCTGCGAGCACATCACGCGAAGACGGTTCGCCGACCAAGCACATATCAATCTTTTCACCACGTGCTTCGAGTGTATCAATCACTCGGGTTGTACCATTGATAAATGGGCCTTCCTCGTCAGAGGTGATTAAAAATGATATGGAGCCTTTATGGTCAGGGTGTTTAGCAACAAAGCGCTCAGTTGCGATAACCATTGCTGCTAAAGAGCCTTTCATATCTGCAGCACCACGGCCATGAAGCATACCGTCTTTAATAAGGGCTGAAAAAGGTGGGAATTGCCAATTTTTTTCTGGGCCTGTCGGGACAACATCGGTATGTCCGGCAAAACAAAAGTGGGGAGATTCAGTCCCTTTTCTTGCCCACGTATTAAGCGTGTCGGTAAAAAATAGCGACTCAATATTAAACCCTAGCTTTTCTAAGCGTTCGTTCATAAGCGCTTGGCAGCCTGCATCGTCAGGGGTGACCGATTCTCGTTGGATGAGTGCTTGGGCTAATTCAATAACGGGATCAGTCATTAGGCAAAAATCTCGTCGTATTGAGCAGCTTTAAATCCTAAATGATACTGACCGTTATGAATCAGTACTGGACGTTTTATCATTGCTGGTTGCGCGACAAGGAGTGCTAAAGCGCTTTCTTTATCTAAATTTTGTTTTTGCTCATCAGTGAGTTGACGGTAGGTTGTTCCACGCTTATTGACGAGTTCTTGCCAGTCTATATGTTGTGCAAATTCGGTGATAAGGTCGATACTAATGCCGTCTTTTCGATAGTCATGAAAAGTAAAGTCATAATTTTTATCAGATAAATATTTCTTGGCTTTTTTAATTGTATCGCAATTGCTGATACCATACATGATCGTCATAAATTCTACTTTTTAGTTACTGTTAGTAATGTATCTACCCCAGCGGTGACCTGAGATAACGAAAAATAAAGCGGTCCAAGGTTTGCAGCATTCAACACACACAGTGTGCCTATCATTGGGCGCGTTAATTCACGTAAATCGAAATACGCTAAGCGTTCGCCTTGGGAAATTTTATTGCCGTTTAATTTAGCAATGTTGGTGTGATTAATGTGATCATCTTCAGATGAAAAATATAAATTTATTAAAATTTTCAGGCCATTGTTTGCTTGTAATAGGTATTCTTTACCCGCATTTTTAACTTGTAATAAGGTGCCATCGAACGGTGCAATAATGTTATGGCTTGTGAGCTCAACAGAAATCCCCGGACCCAATGTCGAAAACCGAAAAAAGGGCTCAGGGTGTTCTGTTATTGGTTTTACCCGACCGCTAAAAGGGCTTTTAATGGCCATTATTTGGCTTTTTCTTAGCGTACGCTCTGGCAAGTATTTTACGTCGTTACTCATGGGGTTACTTTTGCTCACCGAGTACATGGTAGCCGTCTTTTTTTAGCGCAGTTATGGCTTTTGGCATACTTTGTTTTTTTACCAATACATAATCAGTGTCATACGTTGATAACGCAAAAATTGAAATAGAGGCTTTTGCTAATACCCCAGAAATATTTGCCATTATCCCCGTTAGTGAAAAGCCCAATGGACCAATCACTTCAAGTGCTAGCCAATCAGTCTCTTGATCAAGGCTTTGAAGTTCAAAACTACTCGGACAAACAATCGATAATTCGTCAGCAGTTTTAGCAATAAAAAAAATGGCTTGTTGAAGTAAGGCAGGATCAATTGTGTCATTGACATCAAGGCTATGAATCGTAAGTTCTGTGCTATGAAGCTGTAGCGTTTGTTTTGACATCTGTAATCCTATCTAGGTCGCCTTTAAATTTATAGTATATATAAATACGAGTAAGTTAAAGCGCAATAAATTTAGTTGCCGTGTTTTTAGTCAAAGAGGGGCTGGAAGGTTGTCCACAGAATCTGTGGATAAATATGGGAATAGCTCAGTATAAAGAAGGTAACAGGCTAATTTATAAGTGAATTATAAACTAGCCTAATTTTTGAGGGGTTATTTTAGTAAGCTTTCTGCCTGTTTTGCTTGAATCGCCGTAAGGGCAATTGTGTAGACAATATCGTCAACTAATGCACCGCGACTTAAGTCATTCACAGGTTTACGCATACCTTGCAACATAGGCCCAATACTGATGAGTTCTGCACTTCGTTGTACGGCTTTGTAGGTTGTATTACCGGTATTAAGATCTGGGAACACAAAGACAGTTGCTTTACCCGCAACAGGGCTGTCAGGCGCTTTCTTAATTGCGACATTTTCCATAATTGCGGCATCGTATTGAAGAGGACCGTCAATGATGAGATCAGGGCGTTTTTGCTGCGCTAACTTGGTGGCTTCACGCACTTTTTCAACATCAGCTCCTGAACCTGATGTGCCAGTACTGTAACTGATCATCGCAACACGGGGTTCAATGCCAAATGCAGCGGCAGAGTCAGCTGATTGAATCGCAATATCGGCGAGTTGTTCAGCCGTTGGGTCAGGGTTAATAGCACAGTCACCATAGACTAGCACTTGATCAGGTAACAACATGAAAAACACGGATGATACTAATGACGAGCCTGGTGCTGTTTTAATAAGTTGTAATGGCGGGCGAATCGTATTAGCAGTGGTATTAACGGCCCCTGATACTAATCCATCTACTTTGCCTTGTTCGAGCATCATCGTACCAAGTACAACGTTATCAAGCAGTTGTTCTTGTGCAACGACTTCTGTTAGGCCCTTGCTTTTACGAATTTCTACCATTGGTGCAACATACTCGTTGATCACATCTTTAGGTTCAACAATGGTTACATGGTCGTTAAGCTCAACACCTTGCTGTTGTGCAATACGTAAAATCTCTTCTTTATCACCAAGGAGAATGGTTTTGGCAATCCCGCGTTGGCCACAAATTGCGGCAGCTTTAATTGTACGTGGCTCATTACCTTCGGGTAACACAACCGTTTTGTTCGCTTGGCGTGCTTTGTCTGTTAATAAGAAACGGAACGCTGGCGGTGACATTTTTCGGGTGCGACCGACGCTTTTCGCAAGACTGTCTAGCCAGTCAGAGTCGATGTGGCTGGCGTTATGGTGCTTCACTTTATCGATACGTTGGTCATCATCACACGGCACTTCCATATTAAAGTTGTGCAGCAGCAATGAAGTGCGCCAAGTGTCTTCTTTTGTGGCAATAATAGGCAAACCAGTGTCCATTGCTTGCTCACATAACTGCATAATACGGTCTTCAGGTTTAAAACCACCGGTGAGTAATATAGCGCCAATTTTTGTACCATTCATTGCTGATAAGCACGCAGCAACGAGTACGTCGGAGCGGTCACCGGGCGTAACCAAAAGGACGCCTGGGGTAAAATGGTTTAAAATATTTGAGACCGTGCGAGCACAAAAAGTAACGTGACGTAAACGTCGGTGTGCCATATCACCTTCATTAATGACTTCCGCTTTTAAGTATTCACATAAATCTTTAACGCGAGGTGCAACAAGATCAAAATCCCACGGAATTGAACCAAGTAATTTAAATGGGTGTTTTCTAAAGATAGGCAATGAAGCTAAACGGTTTAATTCGTTTTCAAGTTGCTCAGGTTCATGCGCTTCAACAAGGTCAGCACGTGCGCGGCCTTCTTCATCAAGTGGGGCATTCACTTTATTAAAAATACAGCCTAATACGCGAGGGTGATTGACGCCGCCGTAGTTACCAGAAGCAATTTCTAAGCGGTCTTCAATTTGGTCATTACTGTCGTTGCTTGGGGTTAGCACAAAGACAATATCAGCCCCAAGAGTTTGCGCTATCTCACGGTTTACTCGCCCAGCATAAGGCTGGCGTCGCGTTGGCACCATGCCTTCGATGATGGCAATTTCGTCTTCTTTTATGGTGTTTTCAAAGCGTTCAACAATTTCTTCAAGTAGATCATCTCCCTTACCATCCCCAATCATTTGCTCAGCATAGGCTAAATCAAAAGGCTTAGGTGGAGTGATGGGGGAGCCATGAGTCACAATTTGTGTTGACTTCTCGGGGCCTGTATCACCTGAACGAGGCTGTGCAATCGGTTTAAAAAAGTTTACTTTTAACGCTTTTTGTTCAAGTGCGCGTACTAAACCAACCGAAACGGATGTTAAACCAACCCCTGTTGAAATAGGGATCAACATTATTCTGCGAGCCATAATTAACACTCCTTCGCAATGCGTGCTGCGTCGTTTGCTATTACCCATTCTTCATTGGTTGGAATAACAAAGGCTTTTGTAAAGGCATCACCTTGTGTGATTAAGCCTGCGTGACCAAAGCGTGCGGCTAAATTTGCTTGATCATCACAAACAAGGCCTAAAAAGCCTAATTGTGTGATCACTTTTTTGCGAATGATGTCTGAGTTTTCACCAATACCCCCGGTAAAAATCAGCGCGTCTAGGCGCTGCAAAGGCACCATAAATGCGGCTATTTGTTTTGCTAATCGGTAGCAGAAAATATCAAGCGCAAGATTAGCCTGCTGATGACCAGCAACAGCCGCTTCTTCAATTGTGCGACAATCGTTAGATAACTCACTGATACCTAATAGACCACTTTGTTTGTTTAGTAGATCATCAATTTCTTGTACAGAATAGTTAAGTTGCTGGGTTAAAAACGTAAATAAACCCGGGTCAATGCTACCGCTTCGCGTGCCCATCACAAGGCCTTCAAGGGGGGTTAGGCCCATACTGGTATCAACACTGTTGCCATCTTTAATGGCGCACACAGAACAGCCATTACCCAAATGAGCACTGATCACATTGGTTTGTTCGCGTTCTTTGCCAAGTAATTTTGCCGCTTCACCCGCTACATAGAAATGGCTGGTACCATGAAAGCCGTATCGTCTCACGCCATGCTCTTTGTATAACGAGTAAGGTAGGGCATACAAGTAAGCAATATTTGGCATTGTTTGATGGAAAGCGGTATCAAATACTGCAATTTGTGGCAGCGTTGAAAATGCCTGCTGCGCAGTGCGAATACCAAGTAAATTTGCAGGGTTATGCAAGGGGGCTAAGGCTGCCGTTTTTTCAATCGCAGATAATACATCGTTGTCGATTAGCACTGACTCGGTGAAATGTTCTCCACCGTGAACAACACGATGCCCGACAGCTATTAGGTTGTCTGCTAAACCTAAACTATTCACCAGATTAACTAACTCAGCGATTGCCGCGTCATGTGCTTGACCATTTGCTAGTTCAATAACTTGCTTGTTGCCCTTGTATTTGTACTTAATTGAAGGTGTTTCTGAGCCTAATCGTTCAGCAAGACCAGAAATTATTTCGTCGGAGGTGGTGGCGTCTAAAATGGCGAACTTTAGACTTGAACTACCACAGTTTAATACTAAAACATGGCGTGGTGAGCAAGGTTGCAAAGGCATAGCTGAGTCCTAAAAATACAATATCAGAGTGAGTACGGCTTGATAATTAGTGTTCTGTGCCAGTATAGTAAAAACATATTTTGTTGCTACACTTAACAGAGTTAGGTCGTAATTATACTAAAGTCTTGTTGACTTGTGCCGATAATATTTTATCTCATTTAGTTGTTAAACGTTAGCCTGATTAACAAAAAACTAGGACAGGTTTTGCAGGGATTGTGTCCGGGAGTGTGTTACACTCACATGTGAAACAGTATGAAAACCTAGGAGTGATGATGCAAAAAAGTGTCATGTCACAAGTGCAAACAGGTCGCCAATACGCCAAAAAGTGGCCTATGCGACAAGAGCTTGCTCCCTTGTTTGCTGAATTTAAAGTGATAAAAGCCACTGAGCTTGCCATTACAGTAATGCCTATACTGGCAATGCTGACTGTGTTTATGCAAGTAAACTACTTAGGCAGTGAATTTTTCCCACAAGCAATTACAATTGCATTATTTTTTCTGTCATTACCATTGCAAGGTTTGTTGTGGTTAGGTAAACGCGCAGAAACTCGGTTAGAGCCTGCAATGTTTAACTGGTACACAGAGCTTCATAGTAAAATGAAAGCGCATGGTTACCAGTCGCAATTAACGACTGAAAAACCACGCTATTCTGATTTGGCTCAACTGCTAAAAGATATGTTCGAAAAAATGGACAAAGCCTTCACAAAAGAACACTTTTAGTCACGAATAAACTGGCTCACATAAAATGATAATGTCACTGTTTGCGGGCCTTTTTGTTCTATTTCTTGCCAATGTTCAGGGCGAAATTTCCACGCAAATGGCGTCATCATTATCAAATGCTTAATGTCTTCAACACTTAATACGGTTTGTTGCTCAAGTAGCTCTGTCGATTTTGTGCTAAAACCATTGGGCGCTTCTATCTGGGTATGTGGTTTAACATCTGCGTAAATAAACGACTTTAACTCTTTAAGGTGCCATGGGCCGGGGCTTGCCACAATCAATGTGCTTTGGGGTTTTGCTAGGCGCGCGAGTTCGTCTGCAAAAAGCGGGGCAAAGACACTTACCAGTACATCAGCTTCACTATCTGCAAAGGGCGATTGGCTAATTGATGCGACACTAAAATGGGCATTTTCATAGCGTTTTGCGGCATATTTCACTGCCGGTTTCGAAATATCGACCCCATACACTGTTGCATTCGATGAGTTCGCTATCGCTTGGGTGTAAAACCCTTCGCCACAGCCAAGATCTATTACTGACACAGGTTTTAATTTAGAGACTAAGCGAGCAATAGCGTGCTGTAAAAAGCCATAATGGCCAGCAGATAAAAAGGCGCGGCGCGCTTGTACCATGTCGAGGTTATCACCCGGTTGCTTCGACTTTTTATTTTGTACGGGTAATAAATTTACGTAGCCTTCTTTGGCAATATCAAAGCTGTGATTATTCACGCAGCGATATGTTTTATCAGTTAAAGTCAGTGCGTGTTTGCAAAGCGGGCAGTGGTAGTGAAGACTCATGAGTCTAAGTAGTCCTTATCATAAAAGGTTTTAACCCAATGTGGGCGATAGGTGATCAATAAGGTAATAGCCATGCCATTGAGCATCGCTTCAGGAAACCAAATTATGGCACATAAAATTAGGTAGTTTTGCGAAATTTCAATCAAGCTATATTCACCCATAACGTAATAGAGCATGCCACTGGTGAGTATTTTAATACAGGCGATGAGTGCAGCAGTTAAAAAGGCACAGAAAAAGATATAGATAAAAAAGTGTTTTGGTAAGTAGGTATAGCAAAGCACAAAACACAGGTAGCTGAGCGAAATGGGTATAAAGGCAGTGAAAAGTAAGTGAATCGGCAGAAGGCTTATGGGCAACTGAGCCACTAAAATCAACAAGGCACTTGCCAGTACACTTGCAAAAATTGCCAACCGCCAGCCTAAAATAAGGGTAACGGCACTGACCCCTAGTATATGCAATTCGAGGCCAGGTAAAATACCGGCTTTTATACGCCACAGCACAGCAAGCACAAGTGCACAGGCAAGCACACCTACTTGTCTGATTGGCGTTGCCAATAGCTGTGCAAAGCTGTTTTTATCAAAGCTAAGCCAAAGTATGAAAGCCACACAGCTCCACAAAGGGAGCTGCCATTGCAATTGCTCTATCATGCGTCAAAAGAAGACCAGATTGGGGCGTGATCTGATGGCTTTTCGATTCCACGTAATTCGTAATCGATACCAGATTCGACACAACGCTCAGCAAGAGTTGGAGTTGCTAAAATAACGTCGATACGCAGTCCTCGGTTGTCATCAAACCCTTTCGAGCGGTAATCAAACCACGAATACTGCTCTGTTTTTTCAGGGTAAAGTTCGCGGAACGTGTCTTTAAAACCCCAATTTAATAATGTGGCTAGCCATTCACGCTCTTCAGGTTGAAATGAGCATTTACCGGTTTTTAACCAACGTTTACGATTTGGCTCACCGATACCAATATCGAGGTCAGTCGGTGAAATATTAATATCTCCCATCACGATTACATCTTGATCTGGCGTGTGGTTATCATTTAAATGCGTCATTAAATCTTTATAGAACTGACGTTTATAAGGAAATTTTGTTTCATGAGCAATGTTGTCTCCTTGCGGAAAGTAACCATTCATTACCGTTAAGTCACGGCCATTTTCTTGCGCCACAGTTACGCTGATCATACGGCGCTGTGATTCGTCTGTATCTGTTGCAAAACCTTTAACAATAGACTTTGGCTCTTGCTTACACAGCATAGCTACACCGTAATGCGCTTTTTGACCATGAAAATAAACGTGATAACCCATTTTTTGCACGTCTTCGAGAGGGAAGGCTTCATCGTGAACTTTAATTTCTTGTAAGCCAATGATATCAGGCTGATGTTTATCGATAACGGCTTGCAATTGATGTAGACGAGCACGCAGCCCGTTAATGTTGAATGAAATTACCTTCATCGTGCACCTATAAGTTATTTTTGTTTAGAACGAGTAGGTTAATTCTACCATCAAACTAACGGCTATTCATGAGCAAATTTTGAAAAACACTATGAATAAATGTTGCACAATTGATTGACTTCTTAAAGGTATTGTTAACTCATTATTAATTATTAAATTAAATAAATAATTCAGTTGATCTGCTTATCTTTGTTTATATAATGCGCGAACACACCCGTTCAAATTATGTACTACTTAAAGGTAAACCATGAAAAAACAATTAGTGATGCTTTCAATTGCGTCTATCTCATTTGGCACATTAGCAAGCAACCCGAGCTACTTTTCTGCAGACAACAGTATCGAATCTAAGTTATGTAGTTTAAGTGCAAATGAAGGGTTTACCGCTGCTCGTAAAGAAGCAGCAAAACATGGCATCGCAATGTCACGTTTTTCACCAAGTATTTTATGCAATGGAACTGATATTCGTGAGCTCGCTAAAAAAGCACCCTCACAGCATGTTCCAAAAAAAGCGCAGGTTGAAGTTTTTGCAAAAAACCAGCAAAAAGAAACTCAGCTGTGTATTACAGCACTTAAGCAAGGCTTAACTCCTGTGCGTGAGAAAATAGGTAACTTAAATTCATTAAAATGTAATGGCGAAGCGGTGACAGACTTTGTAAAACGCTACCAAAACGCAGCAATTTAATGAAAATAACTGTTTATAAAACAGGTGAGTGTTGCTGAATGACGCAATAACTTACTCTGAATGATAAAAGCGCTCTTTGTAGCGCTTTTTTAATGACTAAAACTGTCAAAAAAGTCTCTGTTTTATCCACGCTGCAAAAGCATGGCGTAAATTACGCTGGTTTTTAGTAATAAATTTTCCAACCTTCAGTGACTTCTGTCATAATAGAGCGTTAGTGAAATAAAATGACCTTTAGGTGCAATGGCTACAAAACGTATCAGTGATGAACAGCTTGTCGAAATCATAGAAGCCGCGATTTTTGTTGCTGGAAAACCGCTGTCTAAACGTCATTTAAAAGAAACGGTTTTGGCTGAGTTAAGCGTATCAATGCCCAGAATTAATAATGCAATTGAACAGATTCAAACGCATTATCAAACTCGCGGCATAAAACTTGTTGCTGTTGGCAGTGGGTATCGCTTTCAGGCCTGTGCAAGCCTTGCGCCTTGGCTTGCGAATTTATGGCAAGAACGTGCGCCTAAATATTCAAGAGCGCTGTTAGAAACATTATCTCTGATTGCCTATCGACAACCAATCACCCGTGGCGAAATTGAACAAGTACGAGGTGTAACGGTGGGCTCAGGAATTATTAAAACGTTATTAGAAAGAGAGTGGATAAGAGTTGTTGGGCACAAAGAAGTGCCAGGGCGCCCGGCGCTTTATGCAACGACGGCCACTTTCTTAGACTATTTTTCATTAGCTGGTTTAGATGAGTTACCGCCTTTGCCTGACACTCAGGAAAGTAAAATCAACCAGCTATTGAGTGATCCTTCTGTGAGAGAACTATCTGAATGAGTACAGTAGAAACTGAAAAGTTACAAAAAGTGTTGGCGAGAGCGGGTGTGGGTTCGCGCCGCGAAATGGAAAAATACATTGATGCAAATCGCGTGAGTGTAAATGGTAAGGTTGCCCGTTTAGGTGATCGTGTTGAACCAACTGATGTAATTCGTGTCGACGGTCATGTAGTAAAAATTGAAGATAAGGCAGAGCGTATTTGTCGTGTATTAATGTATAACAAGCCAGAAGGTGAGTTATGTACACGTAAAGACCCAGAAGGCCGACGCACAGTATTCGATCGTCTCCCTCGTGTTGATGGTGATCGCTGGATTGCGGTCGGGCGCCTTGATATTAATACGGCTGGCTTAATGTTGTTTACCAATGACGGTGAACTGGCTAATCGCTTGATGCACCCAAGTTATGAAGTAGAGCGTGAGTACTCGGCGCGTGTATTTGGTGAAGTTACTAACGAAACGTTACGAAATTTGACCAAAGGGGTTGAGCTTGAAGATGGCCCTGCGAAATTTTTAAATATAAAGCCGATGGGTGGAGAAGGCATTAACCGTTGGTTTAATGTGACATTAACTGAAGGTCGTAACCGCGAAGTGCGTCGTTTGTGGCAGTCACAAGATGTTGAAGTGTCTCGTTTGATCCGTATTCGCTATGGTAAGTTAGAACTTGATAAACGTTTACCGCAAGGTGGATGGGCAGAGCTTGACCTAGACACAGTGAATTATTTACGTAAAACAGTACAGCTAGGTCGTGAGACACAAACTAAGCTATCTGCAATCCCAGATAAGCGTAAAGAGAAGCGCGCTAAGATTAATCAAATTCGTAAAGCGGTTAAAAAGCATAATCACCGTGTTAAACAAACTAAGCGCCGTTAATGAACAGTAAAGCGCGGGTTTAATACCCGCGTTTTTTATTTTTGCTGTGCATCAAGTGATTGACCATTCACTTCTTTAGAATCATCACTCATCAGATATAAATAGGTTGGCATTAAATCTTCTGCAGTAGCCAATTTATCTCTGTCTTCACCTGGGTAGGCAGACGCGCGCATGGCTGTCCGTGTTGCACCAGGGTTAATACAGTTAATACGGATATTAGTTTTACCTACTTCAGATGCCCATGTTTGCATCATCCCTTCAACTGCAAATTTTGAAATAGCGTATGCTCCCCAAAACTCACGCCCTTTACGGCCAACGCCTGACGATGTGAATATCACAGAAGCACTCGGCGATTTACGAAGTACTGGGAACATATATTTAGTGATCATAGCCTGCGCTGTCACATTAACTTTCATGATATTTTCGAAAGTTGAAACGCAAAAGTGCTCAAGCGGGCCGAGCGACCCTAAAATTCCAGCGTTATTGAGGAGTCCGTCTAATTTACCAAATTGTTGTTCTATAGTAGCAGCTAGATCACGGTAGTTTTGCTTAGTTGCGCCTTTTAAGTCCATTGGCACAATAGCAGGTTGTGGACCACCCGCATTGATAATTTCATCGTAAACAGCTTCAAGTTTACTGGTTGTTTTTCCAAGTAAAATAACAGTGGCACCCTGCTTTGCATAGGTTAATGCGGCAACGCGACCAATACCATCACCGGCACCTGTTATTAGAATTACTTTGTCTTTTAGCGCATTCTCAGCAGCTTTATATGTGTGCATAAAAGTACCATTGATTACATTTTTTTCTATTTTACCATAGCAAAAAGCCAAGTTATCGAATTTATTGCAAATTAAGGTGGCGAAAATTGAAACTTTACGTTAACTTTAACTGGTCTAATGTCTTATTAATAACCTAATTACATTAAATTAACTTAACTAAAGGCAGTCTAGCGACTACTTTTATACTTGAACACACAATAACAATAAGATTTGCGCGGAGCGAAATTATGAAAAAATTGCTACTTTCACTAGCCATTGCATCAGTCATTACCGGCTGTGGTGGAGGAGAAACATTAGAAGATGTAAAAAATGACAGCCCTCCTATCATCCCTAGCGCGACAGTTAAGTTTGACCCTGCCAACGGTGTTATCTCTGTGCCAAATGACTTATTAATGAGTGGCACACTAGACGGTACACTGAATATCCCTGGCGAATTAGATGACAACAATGTCAGTGTTCCTCGTGCCGCGTATGCTAATCCTCAACTTGCATTGGGTGCACTCGATGGTTGGTCAACACAGACTCCGTTTAAAATCGACCTCGCATTCCCTCCAGGTGTTTCGCTTGATGCCGCTTCGGCGGGGGGGCCTGGTGCTGTACGTATTTTTGAAGTTGTGATGGGTGCAAGTCAAACTGATGAGACCTGTTCACAAGTACCTGCAGGTATTGCATGTAAGCTGGTATCAGAACTCACTTTTGGTGTTGATTTTATTACGCAAGGTTCGAGTGATTCTGTCGCTGTTATTCCGCTAAAACCATTTAAAGCGGGTAGTACATATATAAATGTATTAACGACGTCGTTGTTGGACTCTGAAGGTCGTTCAATTGAGCCTTCGTCTACGTATGCGCTTGTTAGTGAAGAAGCACCGCTTATTACTGATTCTCAAAAGTCACTTCAAGCAGTTATTAACAGCTATGAAAATGCTGTCACTTCAGGTGGCCAAATCAGTAAAGATGACATTATTTACTCTGCGGCAATGACAATGCAATCAGCAGGTCAAGTATTAGGCACTGTTAAACAACTGCTAGCTGCCAGCCTAACCCAAGACGCTTTACCGCGTCCTACAGTGCAAATCCCAGAGCGACCTGTTATGACAGTTGAGCAAGTATTTGCATCACGGGGTATTACTGGTTTATCGCCAGCTTTTGCAGGGGTGCAATATCAAAAAGGCAGCGTGATGCTACCCATGTACCTAGGTACACCGACGGGGACTGATGTCAGTGATTTGTCGGCAACCTATTGGCAAGGGTTGTGTGACAGTGGTGTGGCAGTACTTGGTTATGCGTCTTCTGCGGGAGCATCATTTCCAACGGATCCAATTAGCGAGAATGATGGTCTTTGTATGGCGCTAAGTGGTGGTAAATTGCGTGATTTAGGGCTTGACCAAACGAAACATCTAACTAAGTACAATACCATCCCAAAAACACAGAGCATGGCTAATGTACCGGTGCAAATTACGAAGCCAATTTTGCCTGTAATTAATGCTGTCCGAGTGCAATTAGGAGAAGATGAGCTTGTAATGCCAGAGGGTGGTTGGCCAATTGTTATTTTACAACATGGTATTACGTCTAAAAAAGAAGACATGTTAGCCATTACGGCTCAGTTATCAGTTCAAGGTTTTGCGACTGTAGCAATTGATCACCCAAGACATGGTGAGCGCGGTGTTGATGTTAATGGCGATGGCACCGATGATTTTAATGCATCGACTGGGTCGGTGTTAAGCTACATGAACTTGCAGTCATTATTAGTTGCACGTGATAGCTTACGTCAATCGGTAGCTGATTTATTAGGTTTACGTATGGGCTTGAACTTCACAGGCCAAGCTGATCTTAATGCACAAGATGTCTCTTTCCTTGGCCATTCACTGGGCTCTGTAGTGGCGCCTGCATTTATCGCGGTTGCTAATTCACCGTTGGATGAACAAGTTGATCCACTGTTTAATGTAAAAAGCGTTGCACTGGCCAGTGGTGGCGGTGGTCTTGCTAGTTTCTTAATCGAATCAGCTAGGTTTGGCCCATTTGTACAAGGTTCTGTGTTACTTGCTGCTGGTATTGAAGAGTCGGCTGAGTTTAGTGCGTATTCACAAAATGAAGCACTTTCAAATTGTGGTTCTTTAGCCGCTGATCAAACGGCTTTTGTAGCATGTGCATATAAAGAGTATGTAGGTTCATTAACTATGGCTGGTGAAACCGAAAAACTTGCTAATATTCAAGGCGTAGTAACGCAATTTGCGTTTGCAGCACAAACCGCACTAGACAGTGGCGATCCCTCTAACTATGCATCTGCAGTTGCAGCGCTTGGTACACCAGTATACATGAGTGTTGTTGTGGGTGATGGTGCAGATAATAAAGCAGACCAAGTTATTCCACCGATGGTTGCAAGCAACCCAATTGCAGGGAGTCTGCCTCTTGCAAAGCTTATGGGGTTAACGACAGTGGCTGAAACACAAGCGCCTACCGCAGATCCTATGAGTTATGTTGTTAAGTTTACTAAAGGACATCACAGCTCTGTGCTAACACCTGTGCCTACTGAAGACTCAGGTGCAACAGCGCAAGAGAGTGCAGCAGCGACCACTGAAATGCAGCTGCAAATTGGGACTTTCTTAGCAGCTCGCGGTCAATTTCTACAGGTTACGAATACGGATGTTGTCACAGAATAAGTGAAATCCGCCAATTAAGTAAAAAGCCACATAATGTGGCTTTTTTTTGCCTTAAAGCATGATAAATTGTGGCGAATTAACAATTAATGGAGAGAGTGTTTGGAATTTTTATATGAATATGGCTTGTTTTTTGCCAAAACCCTTACTTTTGTGGTTGCTGTTGCTGCCATCGTTGCGATTATTGTGGGTGCTGCTGTTAAGCCAAAGGCTAAGAAAGGCGAGATAAGCATTGATGATTTAAGTGAGCAATTGGCTGATCTTAAGCAAAACTTTATTGAAAATACGCTCTCTAAAAAAGAGCTTAAGGCCTACTTTAAACAACAAAAAGCTGAGGCCAAAGAGCAGCAAGATAAAGACCCTAAGCCAAGATTATATGTGATTGATTTTAATGGAAGTATAGATGCCCATGAAGTTGAAAGTTTACGTGAAGAAATCACTGCAATTCTTACCATTGCTGACAAAGAAAAAGACAAAGTATTGGTACGCTTAGAAAGCGGTGGTGGAGTGGTTCATGGCTATGGGCTTGCTGCATCTCAACTGCAACGCTTACGCAATGCTGGTATTCATTTAACCGTTGCAATTGATAAGGTTGCAGCCAGTGGTGGCTATATGATGGCGTGCGTTGCCAACGAAATTGTTGCTGCGCCATTTGCAATTGTCGGTTCTATAGGGGTTATTGCACAAATACCCAACTTCAATAAAATTTTGAAGAAGAATGATGTGGATTTTGAGCAAATCACTGCTGGTGAATACAAACGCACCTTGACACTCTTTGGTGAAAATACAGAGAAGGGCCGTGAGAAGTTTAAAGAGGAAATAGAACAAACACATGGTTTATTTAAAACCTTCGTGAGTGAACAACGTCCTTCACTTGATATCGATTCGGTTGCCACAGGTGAACATTGGTTTGCAACTCAGGCCTTTGATAGAGGCTTAGTGGACAAAATTGAAACCAGTGATGATATCTTGCTAAACCAAGCGGATGAACGCCAAATCTATAAAGTAAAGTACAAAGTTAAAAAGAACTTAACGGATAAACTCGCGGTGGGTCTGAGTTCAAGTATCAGCCAAGCAGGGGTAAATTTAATGTCACGTTTTAAAGGAATGAATCCTTAAATTTATTCGCTTTCATGCAAATAAAAAACCCGCTTCAGGAGCGGGTTTTTTATTGACCAAATTTATTTAATTGATTTGTGATAATCTTCTAGGTCTTTGGCTGCGTCAGGGTCGTTAAAGACTTTCTCATCGAACTGTCCTTCCGATTTTGCTACCACACATGTCACCATACAGTCACCAGTTACATTGACAGCTGTTCGCGTCATATCAAGTAAACGGTCAACACCGATAATGATAGCGATACCTTCTACAGGCAAGCCTACTTGATTTAACACCATCGCTAGCATAATCAGACCAACACCGGGTACACCTGCAGTACCAACTGAGGCTAAAGTCGCAGTTAAAATAACCATTAAGTAATCTGATATAGTTAAATCAACAGAAAATACTTGCGCAATAAATACGGTCGCAACACCTTGCATGATAGCAGTGCCATCCATATTAATAGTCGCGCCTAATGGGACCGTGAATGAAGCTACTGAGTTCTGAGCTCCTAATTTTTTAGTGGCAGTTTCCAGAGTGATTGGCATCGTTGCACTTGAACTTGATGTACTAAATGCAAACAGACACGCATTTTTCATTTTCTTTAGGAACGTTATTGGGTTTAGTCCTGTTAACACTTTTAAAAGAATACTGTAGTTCACTAAACCGTGGATAAATAATGCTAGCATCACAATACTAAAATACAGTGCCAAGCTTTTAATCAGTTTAAAGTCGATGGTTGTAAATAGTTTCGCCATTAAAAAGAACACGCCATAAGGTGCAATGTTCATTAGCAGTGTTACAAGCTTTAAAATAACAGTGTTAAGGTCTTCAAATACACTAGCAACTCGCTTACCTGCTTTACCACTTAAAGCCATTGCCACACCAAAAAGAAGGGCAAAAACAATAACTTGTAGCATATTGCCATTTGCCATTGCATCAATTGGATTGGTTGGGAACATCCCAATAATAACTTGCGCAAGAGTCGGGGCTTCTTTCGCACTGTAGGTTGCATCTGACGGTAAATTTATACCCTCGCCAGGATTAAATAACAGTGCAAGTGTGATCGCAACAGTAATCGCGATCGCTGTTGTAACCAAGTAAAGTAGAATTGATTTACCCCCTAAACGGCCCAGTGTTTTTGGATCGCTTAAACTACACGTACCGCACACCAAGGAAACGAATACGAGGGGCACGACGAGCATTTTTAAACTGGCAATGAATATTTGACCACCAATGTGGAAAATACCATCAACGAAAAATGCTTTAATTGGCAAAGAGAATAACCCTAGTGGAATAAGGAAATCGTCTTCACCCGCTAAAATTGCTTGGAAGATAAAACCAACGATCACACCCAAGACCATACCAATCATGATACGAGATGTGAGACTCAATGAACGGACTTTTGACATACACCTAATCTATATTTTTATAAATTTTGCCATAGCCTACCAGCATGAAGATTTTTATACAGAAAAATTCGATAAATATTAGAATTAATTCGATGCAATTCAGATAAAATAATTATGATATTCGTCCAGATTTTAGGTTAATATCAGGTAAACAATAATGTAAATATGAAAATAGCTAACTAGGGAGAGGTCAATGCCTTTATTGCGATGGCTAAGTGTTATAGTTTTCAGCTCACTTTTAGTCGCCTGTGGCGGTGGTGGATCACTTGAGAAAGAAGGGGGTTCATTAGACGGTGGGAATACTACTGATAACCCAACTTATACAATAACAGTGCAAGGGTATAGCGCTGATGGTACTGAATCGAATAATGTAACAGCCGATCAGCCCTTAATGATTCGCGCCTCTTTAACGAGTAGCAATTCAGATGTAACAGGTAAAAAAATAACATTTTCATTAGCGGATAACTTGGGGACTTTAGATCAACCCTCAGCGCTGACTAACAGTGAAGGTAATGCTGAAGTTAAATTAAACGCAGGCACCCAAGCTGGCGCAGATGAAATTATTGCCAGTTTTACCTCAAGCTCAGGTACTGTTTTCTCTGGTAGTTTTAGCTTTTCAACAGCGGGCGACAATGCGCAAACTGGCGATCAAACTTTCACGGTTACATTAAATGGTTTTGTTAAAGGAACTCAAACTAGCAATAATGAAGTAACCGCTGGTGCACCATTAGACCTAGTTGCTACTTTAAAACGTGATGATGAAGTTATCTCGGGTCAAAGAGTTACATTCTCACTTGCCGATGATATTGGATCGCTAACCCCTTCATCAGGTACAGCATTAACAAATAACGATGGTAACGCACTCATGACGCTTACAGCGGGTGATGTTGCCGGTGCGGGTATTGTGACAGCCTCTTATACTGTCAGTGGCGAAACCTATTTTGATACATTTGCATTTACATCAGACGGTTCTGAGTCAGATGATTCAAGTGTGAGTGGCACAGTGACATTGGGCGTCTCTATTGTTGATGCCTCAGGCCTCCCATTCAGTGTAGAAAACCCAGTAAGTAAAGATAATAAAGGAACAGTAACAGCCACTCTATTAGACGATGAGACGCCTTTAGCAGGTCAACTGATTTCTTTTTCTACCAACTATACAGGTAAAATTACGCCTGTTTTAGGGACGGCACTTACAGACGCCAACGGCGAAGCATTTGTTACTTTAAGTAGCGGTAATTCAAAAGGGGCGGGTCAAGTTGTAGCTACATACACTGATGAAAGTGGTAACACAATTACTAAAATCGCCGGTTTTATTTCGAGTGGTGATGATGCCCCAATCGAAAATGCAGAAGCCGCACTTGATATTAAGCTTTTAAAAGGTTGTGCGGCAGACTGGGATGCTAATCGCTATACGACTTCATTAGAAACAACGTATTTATCATCGGGCTGTGTTGTTGTTAATCAGTTTTCATCTGATCAACTCATTGACGTTCTGGTTAAAGTTACCGATACCAGCTCAGGTGATGGAATCGAAGGAATTATCGCAGAGTTATCTACTGACCTAGGTCGTTTATTACCTGAGTCTGGCAAAGCATTAACGGATCCTTTTGGTTTCGCGGTTTTAAAACTACAACCAGGTGCAAACAGTGGTGCAGGTGAAGTGTCGGTGACAGCCAAGTCAGTGACTCTTTCAAAAGCATTTGAAATTGCCACCGCAGAGCTTAATGTTGAAATCACCAATGGCCTATACAACAAACTTGATGCGTCAGGTAACCCAATCGACGGTGAATATGTTCCATTGGCTGCTGGTGCAACTACGGTGATCACCGTTTCGATTTTTGATAGCAACGGAAACCCAATTGTTACACCGCTCGATGTTGAGTTTACGTCTGGTTGCGTAGAGTCGGGATTGGCTGTAATGGACTCAAAAGCAACCAGTATTAGCGGGGTTGCAACGGCTACATACAGAACCAATGGATGTAATACTTCGCAAGGTGATACTGTGACAGCCACAGTGCTCACCGGTGGCACGCCCAAAGTAGTTAATGTAAACGTTCCTGTTTCTGCTGCAGAAGTCAGTTCAATAGAATTCATTGAAGCCACTGAAAATGTTTTAGCGTTAAAAGGAACTGGTGGCGTATCTCGTAAGGAAATCAGTCAATTAACATTTAAGCTAACGGATGAAATCGGTAATGCTGCAAAACAAAAACGAATGGATTTTCGTTTAAGCTCAACCAACGGTGGCATTTCACTATCTGAGGTAACAGATGCAGGTGGCTATTCACATGCAAGTGTTTCTACCGATTCTGAAGGGCTTGCTCGCATTCAAGTAAATGCTGGCTTTGTGCCACAAGCGGTACGTGTACAGGCGTGTTATATACCTGAAGAGCTCATACCTGCTGATCAGAATAATAATGTCACGTGTTGGCAGGAGTTGTATTTAGAATGCCAAAAAGCAGAAGCGGAACGTAATGGTAATGTATCGTGTCCTGTAGGTGAATTATCATTAGTGTCACTTGATGAGCAAGTGGTGAGTGTATCAGATTTAGTCTCTATTAGTTCAGGCTTACCCGATGGTAATAGTTTCACAGCCGGCCCTACTATAATTAACATAGAAGCACTTAATTATATTGGTGATACCACGGATATCTCTGTTTATTTAGCTGATCACTTTAATAACCCTGTACCAGATGGTACGGCTGTGTATTTAACAACAGAAGGTGGGGCGGTTGGCACTCTTGATGGTGCTGAATTTAACCCTCAACTTGAGTGTAATACAGTTGATGGTCAATGTGTTGCGCAGTGGCGTTCACAGAATCCAAAGCCATTTACCGAGGATAAGTGGGGCAATAAAATCAACAGTATCAACCCGAAAACAGGTGTTATCAATTGTGACCTTTATTTTGGTTCCGCAGCCCCTTGTATGGCTGGAATTAGAAACGCTGCGTTTTTTGACGATGGTGTACCATTAGGCGCACGTTCGACGGTGTTGGTGACAGCAAAGGGTCAAGAATCATATATTGATATTAATGGGAATGGCCGCTTTGATACTAATGAATATTACAGTGGCTATGACTTACCAGAAGCTTTTATCGACCATAATGAAAATGGTTTCTATGACGGTTTAGCAGCTATTTACGACCCAGTGAGTGGCACTGTGACGAAGTCAACTGAATTTTGCCAAGAAGGTGATGCAACTGATCCCTGTAGCCCAACAAATACCAATGCAGGACAATTTGAGGAAAATTGGGATATTGACTTAAATGGAATGCATACACTTGCTGATGGTAAATACAATGGTTTAGTGTGTACTGAAAGCGCGACTACCCCAACCGTGGGAGCAACGTTTGAAAGTTTATGTACCAAAGAAGTCATTGATATTCGGGATACTTTTGAAATTGTTATGTCAGGCAGTGAAGCATACACTCGTTTTGTCGTTACAAAAGCTGAGTTACGTAATCGATTTGCTTCGGCTCTCAATGAAAAAACTGCAGCAGACCCAACAGTTTTTACTGACAATGCAATGCAATTAGGGGTTGATATAGCGCAGTGTAATACGATTTATCGTCAAGCTGGTGACTCATCAACTGCCGTTATTTTGGACTTAGAACCTACAGATAACACTGATTACTGTGATTTAGGTTCAATAAATATAACCACAGCGATGGTTGGCAACCAATTGGCTGCTTTAAGTTTCGAGCTTTATTTTTCAGATGTTTACAATAACCCATTACCAGCGAGTACGGCGGTTTCAGTGAGCACTGATAATGGTGATTACAGTGGAACATCTGGCTTTGAGCTGCCTAATACTAGTCAAACGTCAGCCATGTCTTTTGGTTTAACAATTAGTAGAGAGGCTGAAGCAAATAAAAAAGCAGAGGGGAACCTAGTTGTTCAATTTACCACAGGTAAAGGCTTAGTTACCTCAGCTCCAATCGCAATCAGTGATGATGGTTAACAAGTATTTAATTGTTTAAATTTAAAAAAATGCCAACCAGAAGGTTGGCATTTTTGTTGCTGTTCTATATATTCCCCATAAAAATACAGCAAATTATCATTTTGGCTAATTTAGCAGCAAAAATTGTTCAATTATTCAGTCAATGGTTAAAAGTTTCGATTAAAAGCTTGTAACAATTGGTGTTTGTAGATATACCTATAAATATTCGTGCTCCGATGTTAATAAATCATACTAATTTGTTTGATGTGATAGATATACATTTATAAGGGCAAAAAACTTTTAAAATTCTTGGTCAGAAATAGGCAGCTATGGGCAAATCACTTGTAATTGTAGAGTCTCCAGCAAAGGCTAAAACAATTAATAAATACTTAGGTAACGATTTTATCGTCAAGTCCAGTGTTGGGCATGTACGTGATCTACCGACTTCAGGTTCAGGCAAAACGAAAACAGCAGCAACGAAAACCCCTGCTGAGGTTCGAAAAATGTCACCAGAAGAAAAAGCTGCGTATAAAAAACAACGAGATTACAAAAATCTTGTTGCACGTATGGGAATTGACCCTGAGAAAGGCTGGGAACCCCATTATGAAGTTTTGCCTGGCAAAGAGAAAGTCGTTCAAGAATTAAAGAAGCTTGCAGAAAATGCCGATAAAATCTATCTCGCAACCGATTTGGATAGAGAAGGGGAAGCGATTGCATGGCACCTCGAACAGATTATCGGTGGTGAGCCAGAGAAATATAAGCGTGTTGTTTTTAACGAGATTACCAAAAATGCGATTCAGCAAGCTTTTGAAACACCCGGTGAATTAAACACCGATATGGTGTATGCGCAGCAAGCACGCCGTTTCCTTGACCGAGTAGTGGGTTTTATGGTCTCGCCGTTGTTGTGGGCCAAAGTTGCACGCGGTCTCTCTGCAGGCCGTGTTCAGTCTGTTGCTGTTCGTTTGCTTGTAGAACGTGAACGTGAAATAAAAGCATTTATTCCTGAAGAGTTTTGGGATGTGCATGCCGATGTTAAAAATAGTGAGTCTGCCTTACGCCTTGAAGTTACAAAACACGCTGATAAGGCATTTAAGCCTGTTAACGAGCAGCAAGCAATGTCTGCGGTTCGTGACCTTGAGAAAGCTCAGTATGAAGTTGTAAGCGTTGAAGAAAAGCCAAGTAAAAGCAAACCGAGTGCTCCTTTCATTACATCGACTATGCAACAGGCCGCGAGCACTCGCTTAGGCTATGGTGTTAAAAAGACCATGATGCTTGCTCAGCGTTTGTATGAAGCAGGTCATATTACCTATATGCGTACTGATTCAACCAACTTGTCAAAAGATGCGGTTGAAATGTGCCGTGACTATGTTGCTGAGCAGTTCGGTGATAAGTACCTACCAAAAGCACCTATTAGCTACAGCTCTAAAGGCAATGCACAAGAAGCGCACGAAGCGATTCGTCCTTCAAGTGTTTCTATATTGTCGGGTCATTTAGACGGTGTTGAAGCCGATGCGAAAAAATTATATGAGTTAATTTGGCGTCAATTCGTCGCGTGTCAAATGGTGCCAGCAGAATATGATTTAACAACCTTAACGGTTGGCGCGGGTGATTACCAATTAAAAGCAAAAGGCCGTGTCCTTCGTTTTGATGGTTGGACAAGAGTACAGCCTGCTGTGCGTAAGAAAAATGAAGAAGATCAGTCACTCCCCGCTGTAAAGCAAGGTGAAATTCTGAGCTTAGTTGAGCTTGACCCGAAACAACATTTTACAAAACCACCTGCTCGTTTTAGTGAAGCAAGCTTGGTTAAAGAGCTTGAGAAACGAGGTATTGGGCGTCCATCAACGTATGCCTCAATTATTTCAACCATTCAGGACCGTGGTTATGTGCGAGTTGAAAACCGTCGTTTCTTTGCTGAGAAAATGGGAGAGATCGTTACTGACCGCTTAGTTGAAAACTTTGAAGATTTAATGAACTTCGATTTCACAGCAAAAATGGAAGGTCGCCTAGATGATATCGCTGAAGGCGAGCGCATCTGGACGCAAGTACTCGATAAGTTTTATGCAGACTTTTCAAAACAGCTTGAAATCGCTTCAGGAGATGAAGAACAAGGTGGTATGCGTCAGAACCAAATGGTTGAAACAGATATAGATTGTCCAACCTGTGGCCGTAAAATGGGGATTCGTACTGCATCGACTGGTGTTTTCTTAGGGTGTACAGGATACAACTTACCGCCCAAAGAGCGCTGTACTACGACAATGAATCTTGTATCTGGTGATGAAGCCATTGCTGCCGATGTTGAAGACGTCGAGACAGAAACGTTGATGCAAATGAAGCGTTGCCCTATCTGTGAAACAGCTATGGATTCATACCTAATTGATGAAACCCGTAAGCTGCATGTCTGCGGTAATAACCCAGCCTGTAAAGGCTATGTGGTTGAGCAAGGCACGTTTAAAATTAAAGGGTATGACGGCCCAATAATCGAATGCGATAAATGCGGTGCTGATATGCAACTAAAATCTGGCCGATTCGGTAAATATTTTGGTTGTAGTAACGATGATTGTAAAAATACCCGTAAACTACTTAAAAATGGTGAAGCTGCGCCACCAAAAGAAGATCCTGTTCATTTACCAGAATTAGAGTGTGAAAAGTCAGAAGCGTATTTTGTGCTGCGTGACGGCGCGTCGGGTATTTTCTTAGCGGCGAATACATTCCCGAAATCACGGGAAACGCGAGCTCCTAAAGTTGAAGAATTAAAACGTTTTAGAGACCGTATTTCTGAGAAGTTTTATTACCTAGCAGATGCTCCTACGCATGATCCAGATGGTAACCCATCAATTGTTCGTTATAGCCGTAAAAATAAAGAACAGTATGTGATGACAGAGGTAGACGGCAAAGCAACAGGCTGGACAGCTCATTATCAAGGTGGAAAATGGGTAGAAGAAAGTAAGAAGAAGGCCCCCGCTAAAAAGAAAGCTGCAACAAAGGCTAAAAAGTAGCCTGTCTGTTAAAGCGATAGAATAGCTGAACATAAAAAACCGGAGCGCACATCATTGTGTCAACTCCGGTTTTTTATTAGCTATCAACGATAAATTAGATTTGTACGTCTTTTACTTTCTTAAAGCCTTCAGCTTCAAGTTCATCGTTAACACATTTTAATACGTATGGTTTTAATTCTTCATTGCTGATATCGTCGTCCTTTGCCCAGTTTAAACACATTTCAGTGAATTCTTTGATCATTTCTGGTGACGCTTCAGGTGCTTCGTTAGCGATTGCGTATGACGCTGACACGCTTAATACAGGTGCCAAAATTAGTGCTAGCAATGCTTTGTTCATTTAATTATTCCTAATCAACATAATTAATAGTTACTGCCATCGAAAAGCGCAGTAATGGAACGCAAACTGTTATCCACTTTGCTTGAGTGAATTTATAAACTAAATATCTAAAAAAGATAACGAAATATTTTTATCGTTAAGATAAGCAAAAAATAATCATTTTTTTGTCTGTAGAAACTAGTCATTGGCATTGTAAACCACGTATTATCCACATAATTTTAAAAATAAAATGAGCGTGTAGTTATGTCAGAGTCAGTGTCGCAAACAAAACCTAAAAAAGTTCCATCAACACTAGAGCGAGTCGTAGAAACTTTTATTTTCCGCTCTCGTTGGTTGCTAGCCCCGTTTTTTATCGGTTTGTTAGTTGCGGTTGTGATTCTACTATTAAAGTTTTTTAAATACTTATACAGCATGGCCTTAAATACATTCACAGCGAGCAATCAGGAACTCTTGGTTGGTATTTTGACACTGGTTGATACCGCTTTATTAGCGGGATTATTATTAATCATTATTTTTAGTGGCTATGAAAATTTTGTTTCTAAACTCAATATAGATAACCATGAAGACAGACCCGTTTGGATGGGTAAAGTGGGCTTCTCTGGCCTAAAAATGAAATTAATAAGCGCTATTGTGGCTATATCGGCAGTAGAGCTTTTAAAGGTGTTTATAAGTTCGGCAAATCATTCAACGGATGAATTACTGTGGAAGGTTTTAATACATGTTACTTTTGTTGTTTCGGGCGTGCTATTCGCGCTGACAGATTATATTAATAGTAAAACAACAAATCATTAAGAAAAAAGGCCCTGCATAATGCAGGGCCTTCTCACAATACAACTGATGATTAACTCAGAGTTGCATAAAAACAACCAAACCCGGGCAGAGTAACTGTATTATCTGTTAATTCAGCAGTGTGATGTGATAGTTCATTGTGCTGCTGCGTTATTACATCAGTAGTTGTAAATTCAGCGCGTTGTGCACTTAGATTGAACACACATAGCATCTTAGTGCTGTTGAGGCTGCGATAAAATGCAAGTACTGGCTCATCAGTATTAATGAACTCGATGCTTCCTTCTAGCAGTACATCTTTCGCTTTACGCCAAGCCATAAACTCACGGTATGCATTTAGAATGGAGTTGTTGTCATCATCTTGTGCGCTTACAGCAACTGCTTTGTGCTGCTCACCCACAGGTAACCACGGCTTTGTTGTAGAAAACCCAGCTTGCTCTATATCACTTGCATCCCATGGCATAGGGGTGCGGCAACCATCTCGACCTTTAAAATTAGGCCAAAAAGTTATCCCGTATGGGTCTTGTAGGTCTTCAAATGCAACGTCTGCTTCGCCTAATCCAAGCTCTTCGCCTTGATACATGCATACACTACCGCGAAGCGATGCAAGAAGTGCTGTTAACATTTTGCATTGGTCAGGGTTGATGTTATCCCCTTTGCTCCAGCGACTCGCAACACGCTCAACATCGTGGTTGCTAAACGCCCAACATGGCCAGCCTTCTGTCATTCGTTCTTCAAGTGTACTTACTGTGTTACGAATATACTCAGCGCTGTAATCGTTTGTTAGTAATTCAAAGCTATATCCCATATGAAGCTTATCGCCACCCGATGTATATTCAGCCATTGTTGCTAGTGAGTCTTCAGATGAAATTTCACCAAGGGCTACTGTGCCAGGGTATTTATTTAATAACGCACGGATATCCTGCATAAAGCTTAAGTTTTCAGGTTGTGTATTATTGTAATAGTGGTACTGGAATGCATATGGATTGTCTTCGCTAAAACCTCGACCTTGACGTTTCTCAGGGGGTTTTGCGGGGTTGTCGCGTAATAATGCATCATGGTAGCAGAAGTTAATGGCATCTAAACGAAAGCCATCTACGCCTTTTTTCAGCCAAAACTCAACGTTATCAAGGACGGCTTTACGCACTTCAGGGTTATGGAAGTTTAGATCAGGCTGTTCAGCAAAAAAGTTATGTAAATAATATTGCCCTCTACGTGGCTCCCATTGCCATGCAGGACCACCAAAAATAGACAGCCAGTTATTTGGTTGAGTGCCGTCAGGTTTTGCGTCAGCCCACACGTACCAATCTGCTTTATCATTATTTTTATCTTCACGGCTATCGAGAAACCACTGGTGTTGATCTGAAGTGTGGCTCAATACCTGATCGATGATGATTTTAATATTGCGCTCATGCGCTTGGGCAATTAATTCGTCAAAATCGTCTAGGTTACCGAAAATAGGATCGATATCGCGGTAATCACTAATGTCGTATCCGAAGTCCTTCATGGGTGATTTAAAAAAAGGTGAAACCCAAATAGCATCCACACCCAAGCTTTTAATGTAATCAATGCGATCAATGATACCTTTGATATCACCAATGCCGTCGCCATTGGTGTCTTGGAAACTGCGCGGATAAACCTGATAAATAACCGCACCTTTATACCACTGCTTTTGAGCCATGTTTTTCTCCATCGTGACACTCAGTGTATGTAAACCCTAGGGCAACGCGTATTAATATGTTGCCAGAATGTCAAAAGCATACGTGAAGGGTGGGATGCTGTAAAAACTCTGCATACGTATGCACGGTAATTTCATCTGCCATCGTTGTAAAACTAAGGGATTGAGTCCACTTTTACAGCGATTATTTTTAAGAGTAAATTATTTACCAATTTTTGCCGTTGAGAGTGATACCAAACAACGCGCCTACGTGGTGCATAATTTAATTGGCTTTCACCATAAAGGTGCAAAATATTTTTGGTAAGACCAATTAACACTTTGCGTTCGTTTACCTTTTTTAAATGACATTCAACTTTTATATAAACTAGGTAGAGGCGTGCTCCATACGTATTTGTGCCAAATACAATACGACGTTGGATAAAAAATGTTTCATTCACATTTGACGTCTCTGTTTTATAAATAAACGATTAATAAACAATGCATTACAACATCCGCGTGTAAATTTGTTGTTAATTTTTGTTTGCATCGTCTAGTCTGAATACGTATGCATAAATTTGTTAAGAAAATAATCTGAGCGTTAATATTCGTGTTGACAACAAAATCAGTCAGCGATTAACAGCTATTGCTATCATGAATAACTGCAAGGCGTTGACATTACAATTTGGGTAATGGGAAAACATCATGTCTATGTTCAAACCAAGTATATTAACTCTGGCTTTAACAGCCGCAGGTTTAAATAGCTTTGTAGCGTATGCTGCAGAAGAAGACCAAAAAACAAAAAACGATAACGTTGAAGTTATCGAAGTAAAAGGTTTTCGTGGCAGTGTTGTAGAATCTATTAACACGAAACGCTTCACTCCTGAAGTTGTTGAGTCAATCTCAGCAGAAGATATCGGTAAATTACCTGATTCATCAATTGCAGAATCAATCGCACGCCTTCCTGGCCTTACAGCACAACGTCTAGATGGTCGTGCTAGTCGCGTAAGTGTGCGTGGTTTCAGTGAAAACGAAAGTGCAACAACATTTAACGGTCGTGAGCAAGTATCAATTGGCGATAACCGCGGTGTTGAGTTTGACCTTTACCCATCAGAAATAATGAGCGGCGTAACGGTATACAAAACACCAAGCGCAGGTATCGAAGCGGAAGGTATTGCTGGTGTAATCGACATGCAAACTGTTAAGCCTTTAAGTAAAGGCGAGCAAGTTATCATGTTTAATGGCCAATATGAGCAAACAGGTTTTGATAAATTAAACCCAGACGGTGACGATAAAGGTTTCCGTGGTACGGTTTCATACATTGATCAGTTTGCTGATGACACCATCGGTGTTGCATTTGCTTACAACACAATGAGCTCACCTAACCAAGAGAAACGCTGGAATTCATGGGGTTATCCAGAATTTACGGGTGAAGATGGTAACACTTATTCTATTTTAGGTGGGGCAAAGCCTTTCGTACGTTCATCAACGCTTGAGCGTGATTCAGCAATGCTCGTTATTGAAGCAGCACCGAATGACCGCCTTAATATGACATTTGATGCTCTTTACGTAGATTTTTCTGACGAGAAAATCCTTCGTGGTATTGAAGTACCATTCGCTTGGGGTCAAGGAACAATCGATCCTAGCTCTGCAGTTGTAGATGCAGATTCTGGTTTTATCACAAGTGCAGTAACAGAAGGCCAGCGTGTTGTTGTTCGTAACGACTATGAAGAGCGTAATGCAGAACTAACCCAGTTTGGTTTCAATACTAAATACGATATTAATGACGAATGGTCAGTTGAGTTTGATGCGAGTCGTTCAGAAGTTGAGCGTCAAATTTGGAGTATCGAGAGTTATTCAGGTACAGGCCGCGGTGATGCAAATGGTGTTGCTGATACGATTGGTTATGTTTTTGACGGTGGCAATACCGGAGCGCAGTTCTCACATAATCTTGATTACAGTGATTATGATCTAATTCAATTAGGTGGTCCTTTATCATGGGGTGCAAGCGCTGCATTGAATGACAAGTATGGTTTGACAGATACGCCATATCAGAATACAGCCCAAGATGGTTTTATCAATGCACCAGAAATCAACGATGAATTAAGCACACTAAAACTTGCTGCAAGCAAGGTGTTAGATAACGCGTATATCAGCCGTGTTTCATTTGGTATGTCTTACCGTGACCGTGAGAAGAGTAAAGTGTCTGAAGGTTACTTCATGACATTAAAAGACTTCTCTTTAGACAATCCAGGTATGTTATCAATTCCTGAACAGTATCGTTTAGGAAGTGCAAGCCTTGATTTTATCGGTATGGGTAACATGGTTGCTTACGATACGAACGGCTTAGTAAATGATGGTTATTATAACCTTTTACAAGAAAGTTTAACGGATCAAAAACACAAAACACAATCGTGGACAGTGCAAGAAGAAGTAACCGCCATTTTTGCGCAAGCTGACATTAATGCTGAACTTGGCTCTATTCCTGTAACAGGTAATATTGGTGCTCGTTATGTAAGAACCGAGCAATCTTCGCAAGGTTTTGCTGCAAACACGGTGGATGGACTCGTTGTTGTTACGCCAACAGACATCAGTCATGACTACAGTCATTTCTTACCAAGCTTAAACTTATCGTTTGCAATTGATGAAGAGCAAACAATACGCTTTGGTGCTGCGAAAACGATTTCTCGTGCGCGTTTAGATGAAATGAATGCATCAGTGAACGCATCTTACAGTCAACAGCCAGATGAAAATGGCAACTTTTGGAATGTGTCAGGTGGTAATCCTAAACTTGAGCCAAAAGAGGCAACAGGTTTTGATTTAAGTTACGAAAACTACTTCCATGAAGAAGGGTACTTTGCAGCAGCATTTTTCTACAAAGATATCACTCAGTGGATTTTTGATGGTACATATGAAATCGACATGAGTGGTGTGGCGGACCCATCTACAGGTGAAATCCCAGCTTCATCTACAGGTACAGGTTCTGGTAAAGTTAATGGTGGGTCAGGTGATCTTTGGGGTTATGAGCTTTCATTAACACTACCGTTCACTATGTTTAGTGATTCACTGGATGGTTTTGGTTTAATCGCAAGCCATACTGGTGTTGAGCAGGATATTACAGACCAAAATGGTAATGATTATGAGTTACCTGGATTATCGGACCAAATCGATAGCTTGACCGTGTACTTTGAACGTAATGGTTTCCAAGCGCGTACTAGCATGCGTAAACGTAGCGACTTTAAGGGCGATGTTTATGGTTTAGGCTTTGCAACAACGCAAGTTGATATCAAAGGCGAAACAATTTGGGATGCGCAAATCGGCTATGATTTTGCAGAAGCTGGTATCCAAGGTCTCGAAAACTTGAGTGTTACTTTCCAAGTGCAAAACATCACAGAAGAGCCGTTCACGTCTCTACAAGGTGATAACGCACTGCAAGTACGTGATTACCAAGACTACGGTCGTACATTCCTGTTAGGTTTCAGCTACAAGCTGTAATTAGCTTAAACAGCGATAGAAAATTGCCCTTGTGATTTGTTTTACAAGGGCTTTTTTATATCAGTGGGCTACACTCAATGAATTGAAATTGGTGTTAGGTGTACTATGGAAGCAAAAAAAATAACAAAAGTTGTGATTGCCGGTGGTGGAACTGCTGGGTGGATCACCGCCGCACTACTCAACAAAGTGCTTGGAAAATCACTTGATATTACTCTCGTTGAATCTGCCGAAATTGGCACTGTTGGCGTTGGTGAGGCAAGTATTCCTCCTATTTTGCATTTAAATGGGGCTCTTGGTATTTCAGAGAAAGAATTTATCAAGGCGACTGGTGCAACCATTAAACTGGGGATAGAGTTTGAAAACTGGCGTAGCCAAGGGCACAGTTATATGCACGCTTTTGGCGAAATAGGTAAGGACTTCCCGTTTTGCGCATTTTATCACTTTTGGTTGAAAGCAAACCAAACACAAAACGCCCCTGATTTTTGGGATTTCTCTCTCAACTACCAAGCTGCAAAAGCGCATAAATTTGCCCATCTCAAAAACATTCCTAATACTCAATTAGCGGGCTTACATTACGCGTATCATTTTGATGCGACACGCTATGGTGAATTTTTAAAAGAATTAGCCCAATCGCGGGGAGTTAATCGCATTGAAGGAAAAATAGAAACGATAAGTCAATGCGATCAAACAGGGTCTATCAATGCGTTAAAGCTAGAAGATGGTAGCCTGATTGAAGGGGACTTATTTATTGATTGCACCGGCCTGCGAGCATTACTTATAGAGCAAACGCTGAATACGGGGTTTGAAGATTGGTCGCACTGGTTACCGTGTGATAGCGCTGTAGCTGTCCAAAGTGAGTCTGCAAGCAACGCCATTCCCTATACCCGCTCTATCGCTAGAGAGTCAGGTTGGCAATGGCAAATTCCACTCCAACATCGTGTTGGTAATGGCTTGGTGTATTCAAGTCGATATCTATCAGATGAAAATGCAAAACAGCAGCTGCTAAACAACTTGCCAGCTAAGCCCTTAACTGAGCCACGAATTATTAAATTTAAAACGGGTCGACGCTTAAAGCAGTGGCATAAAAATGTAGTATCGATTGGCTTATCGAGTGGTTTTTTAGAGCCCTTAGAGTCAACCAGTATTCATTTAATTCAAAGTGCAGCTATCCGGTTGATTAAGTTTTTTCCACATCAAGGTATTACGCAAAACTTAGTGGATGAATTTAACAAACAAAGTAAAACAGAATTTGAGCGAATTCGTGACTTTATTATTCTCCACTACAAACTTACAGAGCGAGACGACAGTCCATTTTGGCGTCTTTGTAAGGGCATGGATATTCCAAGCAGCCTTGCTAAGAAAATAGCGCTATTTAAAACCAGCGGTAAGCTAGTGCGTGAAGACGATGAGTTATTTGCCGAAGTCGCGTGGCAACAAGTGTTGATAGGGCAAGGCCTGATTGCTGAAGATTATCATCCTTTAACAAATGCCTTAACAGATAATCAGCTTAATGAGCTATTTAGCAATTTAAAAACCTTGATTAATAGCACGGTTGAGCAGCTGCCCAGCCACAGTGAATTTTTAGAAAAAATACAAAATTAATTATGAAAAAGACACATACAATTTTTGCAGTAAGCACCGTATTAACGTTTTTAAATTCGACAGCGAGTTATGCAATCACTGCCTCACCAGAAAGCTGGTGGGTGGGCATGCAGAACGAATCGTTACAAGTTATGCTTCACGAGGGCAACATTGCGAAACAAACTTGGCAGATGTTGCCTTACAAAGGCGTTGAGTTTAAAGGGGTTACAACAACGAATAATGCTAACTACGCATTTCTGAATTTAAGCATCAGCGATAATGCAAAAGCAGGTGAACTTAGCTTTAAAGCGTCGGATGGAACGGTCTTTAAATATCGGTTAAATACCCGTAATAAAAACAGTGCAAAGCGCCCAGGATTTACAAATAAAGACACACTGTACTTAATAAATCCTGACCGATTTGTTAACGGTGATCCAACGAACGATAGTATTGCTTCAATGCAAGAGGCAGCAAACCCTGAGTTTAAGGGCGGGCGCCATGGCGGTGATATTCAAGGTGTGATTAATAGTCTTGAATACCTAGAAAATTTAGGCGTCACTCAACTTTGGCTAACACCTGTACTTGAAAATAATATGCCAAGTTACTCTTATCATGGGTATGCAATCACAGATTTTTACAAGGTCGACCCGCGTATGGGCAGTAATGAGCTCTATAAAACGCTATCAGTGAAAGCAAAAGAGCATGGTATCGGTTTAGTGATGGACATGGTTCTTAATCACTTTGGTTCATCGCACCAGTGGATGTCTGATATGCCAACAGCTGATTGGGTTAACTTTGATGGTCAGTTTGAAAAAGGTAAAAATGCCACAACGCATGCCCGTCAAACAATTCAAGACCCACATGCGAGCCAATACGATAAGCGCCAATTTAATGATGGTTGGTTTGTTGAGTCGATGCCTGATTTAAATCAGCGTCAACCGTTATTGTCGACTTACCTTATTCAAAATGCCATTTGGTGGATTGAATACGCTAACTTGAGCGGCATTCGCGTCGACACGTATTCATACTCAGATAAAGCGTTCTTAGCAGATTGGACTAAAGCGATTATGACCGAATACCCCAATTTTAATATTGTGGGTGAAGAGTGGACAAGTAATCCTGCAATTGCATCGTACTGGCAACGCGGAAAAATAAATCAAGATGGTTATACCTCAGACTTACCCAGTGTCATGGATTTTTCATTGCAAGAGGCGCTAATTAAAGCACTGAATGAACAAGAAAGCTGGAACACGGGCTGGGTCAGGGTATACCAATCACTTGCGAATGATTTTTTATATGCAGATACCGATAATATTTTAGTGTTTGCCGACAATCACGATATGAGCCGTGTCTATACAGAGCTGGGTCAAAATCTAGCTAAAACAAAATTGGCAATGACATTACTGTTGACTACACGCGGAATTCCACAAATTTATTACGGCACAGAGGTGCTATTAGATAATACCCCAAGTAACGACCATGGCGATATTCGAATTGATTTCCCAGGTGGTTTTAGAGCACATACAGTCAATGCCTTTACCGGTGAAGGACTCTCTAAAGACCAAAAAGACATGTTAAGCACAATGCAAACATTACTGAAGCTGCGCAAAGAAAAGCCCGCGCTTAGTGAAGGGAGTTTAATGCATTTTTCACCTAAGCAAGGTGTTTACAGCTATGTGCGCGAGCACAATGGTGAAAAAGTTGTGGTGTTATTGAATAAAAACCAACATGACCTTGAGTGGGATGTCAGTTATATGCAAGAAGTACTTAAAAACACTCAAACGGGGGTCGACTTAATGAGCAACGAATCTGTTACTTTAACTGTGCCTATTCGCTTAAAAGCCATGCAAGCACGCTTAATTGAACTTGAATAATTGTGAGTTTTAGGGTGAATACGTATGCATTTACTGTCCGTGAGTAGCCCTTAACATTAGTATTAACTGATATTTACAGAATAATGAAGTAGTGATGACAACATATAAATTAACTGCATTAGTCGTGGCTTCTATTTTAGGTTTAGCAGCCTGTGGTAATGAAGCAACAACACAACAGCACACACAAAAACAGCAAACACATGCAACAGTGTCGAAGCCCGTCGTATATCAGGTGTTTACCCGCTTATTTGGTAATACCAACACCACAAATAAACCATGGGGGACGCTTGAAGAAAATGGAGTGGGTAAATTTGCTGATTTTGATGACGCAGCATTAAAGGGAATAAAAGAGCTTGGTACTACCCACATTTGGTACACTGGCGTACCACGTCATGCGTTAGTGACTGACTATACACACTATGGCTTATCGCAAGATGATCCTGACGTTGTAAAAGGCCGAGCAGGTTCACCTTATGCTGTTAAAGACTATTATGATGTAAACCCTGACTTAGCGATAAACCCTGAACGTCGGCTAGAAGAGTTTGTAGAGCTTATCGAACGTACGCATCAACATGGCATGAAAGTCATCATCGATATTGTGCCTAATCATGTGGCGCGTAATTATGACTCAGTAGCAAAACCAAAAGGAATTAAAGACTTTGGTGCTGAAGACGATACAACACAAGCTTACGTACGTGATAACAACTTTTACTATGTCACAGGTCAATCATTCCAAGTACCTACAAGTGAAGATTACCAAGTTTTAGGTGGGCAGCCACACCCACTTGCTGATAATCACTTTGATGAAACGCCCGCTAAATGGACAGGTAATGGAGCTCGCGAAGCAAAACCAGATATTAATGATTGGTACGAAACAGTAAAAATTAACTACGGTGTTAAGCCTGACGGCAGTTATGATTTTCCAACGTTGCCAGCTGATTATGCGAGTAAAGACTACCGCGCTCACTATGCATTCTGGCAAGACAAAGACTTACCAAACAGCTGGTATAAATTCCGTGATATCGCGCTTTACTGGTTAGATAAAGGCGTGGATGGTTTTCGCTATGATATGGCCGAAATGGTGCCAGTGGAGTTTTGGAGTTTTTTAAATTCATCTATCAAAATGCAAAAAGCGGATGCGTTTATTTTAGCTGAAGTATACAACCCAAGCCTTTATCGTCCTTATATTCAGCAAGGCAAGATGGACTACCTTTACGACAAAGTTGGTTTTTACGATACCGTTAAAGCTGTTATGCAAGGTAAGCAACCTGCCACTAGTATTTTTGATATCCAAAGCGAAGTGGCCGATATTGAAGAGCACATGCTGCACTTTTTAGAAAACCATGATGAGCAACGTATTGCTAGTCCTGATTTTGCGGGTAGCAGCGAAAAAGGGAAGCCAGCTATGGTGGTATCAACACTGATGACTCGCTCGCCGACATTACTGTATTTTGGCCAAGCAGTGGGTGAAGATGGCTCTGAAGACGCTGGATTTGGCGACCCAACCCGTACCAGTATTTTTGATTACGTGGGTGTGCCAGCGCATCAAGCATGGATGAATGATGGAAAGTTTGATGGTGGGGCATTAACGAAAGAACAAGCAGAACTGCGGGCCTATTACACAAAACTAATGTCACTTAATACGTTACCTGCCATTGTGGGCGGTGACATGCAAGCAGTTGAGCTAACTGGTTCAGAGCAAGTAATAGCCTTTACCCGCAAGCTAGGTCAGCAATTGGTGTTGGTAGTGAGTAACTTCTCACAAGCGTCTCAAACTGTGTCATTTACACTTAATGCAACGCAACTCCCCACGCTTAATCACACGTCACTTACCCTTACCGATAACTTAGAAAGTCATGCCGACATTGTTATTTCTGACCTAACAAAACAGGCGCCCATTCAATTAAAACTGAACGGCTTAAGCAGCGCAGTATATACCCTAAAGGCTGATTATGAATAATAACAAACCAACGCTAAGCTTCTGGCAAATATGGAACATGTGTTTTGGGTTCCTCGGTATCCAATTTGGTTTTGCATTACAAAATGGTAATGTGAGCCGCATTTTTCAAACCCTTGGCGCGAATGTTGATGACATCCCTATTTTGTGGGTTGCCGCACCGCTAACAGGCTTAATTGTTCAACCTATTATTGGCTACTGGAGCGACAAAACATGGAATAAACTAGGCCGTCGTCGTCCATTCTTTTTCTACGGTGCAATTTTAACAACGTTATCGTTATTTATTATGCCAAATTCGCCCAGCCTGTGGATTGCTGCGGGGATGCTATGGATTATGGATGCCTCTATTAATGTCACTATGGAGCCTTTCCGTGCGCTGGTAAGCGACAACCTACCTAAGAAGCAACGTGCAACTGGTTATGCCATGCAAAGCTTTTTTATAGGGATTGGTGCGGTTGTTGCCTCTGCTTTACCGTGGATGATGACAAACTGGTTTGATATTGCTAACACTGCACCTGCGGGTCAAATTCCTGATTCGGTAAAGTTTTCATTTTACTTTGGTGCAGTTGTACTTCTTGTTGCCGTTTTTTGGACCATATTTACCACCAAAGAATATTCACCAGAACAGCTTGAAAGCTTTAATGAACATGAACACAGCGACGCACAGAACGCCACTCACAGTAATGTAAACTTTAATAAAGGTGCGGTTATTTTTACTGTGCTTGGTATCGTGGTGCTGGGCATTGTTACGGGGTTATCACTTGAAAAAGAGCTTTATTTATTAGCGGGTGGTTTAATTAGTTTTGGTGTTATTCAATTCATTGCGGGAGCGTTAAAAGCTAAAAATGCAACCTCGGGTGGCTTTTATCAAGTAGTAAATGATGTATTCACAATGCCTGAGGCAATGAAGCAACTGGCTTTAGTGCAATTTTTTAGCTGGTTTTCACTGTTTGCTATGTGGATTTATACAACCTCAGCGGTAACCAGTTTTCATTACGGCAGTAGTGACACAGGCTCACTGGCTTATAACAACGGAGCCGATTGGGTTGGGGTTTTGTTTGCAGCGTACAACGGGTTTGCAGCCATTGCAGCATTATGTATCCCGGTCATCGTTAAGAAGTGTGGTTTAAAACTGGCGCATGCAATCAATCTAGTGCTGGGTGCCTTGGGACTTGCCAGCTTTATCTTTATTAAAGACCCCAGTCTACTTATTTGGCCCATGATAGGAGTAGGCTTTGCATGGGCATCTATTTTATCACTGCCGTATGCCATGTTAAGCACCTCTGTACCCACTAAAAAAATGGGGGTATACATGGGGATTTTCAACTTTTTTATCGTTATCCCACAGTTACTTGCGGCGAGTGTTTTAGGCTTGATTTTACGCCACTTCTTCGATAACCAACCCATTTATGCGTTAGTGCTAGGTGCTGTGTCGCTCGTACTGGCAGCGTTCGCTGTACTTCGCGTTAAGCAACAATAATAAGGACACACAATGAAAAAAATTAATCTTATTACGGCAAGTTTTATTGCTTTAGGTTTAACGGCTTGTAGCTCTGAGCAATCTGTATCAACAACAGCGTTAACGCAGATTTCAGCCCCAGGCGCGCCCGGTGTTGAGCCATTTTGGGCTTATTCAGGTAAAACAGGTATTGGCACATCCTATGAGCAATATAAAGCGGGTCATTATGATGATTCAGCTGCGACTGGTAAAGTGTCAAAAGTGTGGTTTTCAATTGCCAAAGGCATGATCACTGAAACCATGTTTGGTCTTATTCACCAAGCACAAATTAAAGATATGCAATTTGTTGTAGTAGGCAAAGATTTTACTGTGACAGAAAATGACGATCTTGATGTCAGCATTGATTATCTATACAAAGATGAAGCAGGTCGGCCACTTTCACTTGCCTATAAAGTGGTAAGCAAAGATAAGCAAGGTCGTTTCTCTTTAGAAAAGCATATTTTCACTGATCCAAACGGTCAAACTCTGTTTGTACGCAGCGTATTTAATACCGATTTAGAAGGCGTTAAAGCCTATGTGAATGTGAACCCTTATATTGATAATAACGGCCTAGACGATTTTGCTAAAGTAACTGATAAAGGCTTAGTTGCATGGCAAGACGATAATTTCTTATCACTGCAAGCTAGTCAGCCATTCAAGCAGGCAACGGTTGGTTTTACGGGGATAAGCGATGGTTTAAAAGAACTTAAAAAGTCGCAATCACTTGGCACAACGTACCAAAATACCGGTGAGCAATCGGGTAACGTTAGTTTACTTGCTGAACTGGGTGATATTTCAACTAATACAACATTCGATTTAGCACTAAGTTTTGGTCAATCAGAAGCTGCGAGCTTAAAAGAAGGTCAAGCAAGCTTAAGTCAAGGTTATCAAAAGTTACTAGATGCCTATAACGGTAAAGGTGATGCAATTGGTTGGCAAGACTACTTAGCAAGCCTTGAGCCCCTTAGCACATTAACTAGCAGTACCGCTGATAATGGCAAACTACTTTATACCAGTGCCATGGTATTAAAGGCGCAAGAAGATAAAACGCATGCGGGGGCACTAATTGCGTCGTTATCAAACCCATGGGGTGAAACGGTCTCAGCTAAAACAGGTTCTACAGGCTATAAAGCAGTCTGGGTACGTGACTTTTATCAGGTGGCTATGGCATTTATGGCCATGGGCGATACTAAAACAGCTAAGACAGCCTTTGAATATTTAGAAAAAGTACAAGTTACCGCTCGTACTCCTGGTAACGGGGGAGACACTGGTTGGTTTTTACAAAAAACACACGTTGATGGTGAACTTGAATGGGTTGGTGTGCAACTTGACCAAACGGCTATGCCAATTATGCTTGCATGGAAACTTCATCAAGCCGACGTACTTAGCGACCAAGAGTTAACACAGTGGTATGGCAAAATGCTCAAACCAGCGGCTGACTTTTTGGTAGATGGTGGCCTTGCAAAGATTCTGTGGAATGATACACAAATCACCCCACCCGCAACGCAGCAAGAGCGCTGGGAAGAACAAAACGGTTACTCTCCTTCTACGACTGCTGCTGTTGTAGCGGGCCTAGTTACTGCTGCTGATATTGCCAGAAAAGCAGGTGATACTAAAAACGCAGTGCGTTACTTAGAAACCGCTAAGCAATACAATAGTGAAATCGAAAGCACCATGTTTACCACGCAAGGTAACCTAAAATCAGACAATGCCGATGGAGAATATTTCATTCGCATTGGCCAAGATAAAGATCCAAACTCATCGACCACGCTTAATGCGAATAATGGTCGTGATGGCTTCGACAAAAAGCAAATTCTGGACGGAGGATTTTTAGAGCTGGTTCGCTACGGTGTTCGTGATGCGCTTGCACCAAGCATTGTAAAAACGCTTCCAGAATATGATGACGAAAGCTTAATTGATAACCTACAAGTGCGCTATACCTTTAACTTTGCTGATGGCTCAGGGTCATTCCCAGGCTACCGTCGTTATGGTAATGATGGTTACGGCGAAGACGAAGTTACGGGCAATAACTACGCAGAAGGGGGGAATAATACCCCAGGTCAGCGTGGGCGAGTATGGCCGTTTTTCACGGGTGAACGCGGTCACTATGAAATTGCCGCAGCAAATGCCAGCAATAGCTTAAATGCGATGAAACAAAACACGATCAAAAACACGTATGTAAAAGGCATGGAAGCATTTGCTAATGAAGGCATGATGCTACCTGAGCAAGTGTGGGATGGTGTTGGTAACAATAAAGCTGGCTATGTGTTAGGCGAGGGGACGAACTCAGCGACACCACTTGCGTGGACGCATGCAGAGTACATTAAATTACTTCGCTCTTTAAGCGATAAACATGTGTGGGATCATTACCCTGTTGTCGAAGATGCTTTGAAGTAAATTGAGCATTTAAATATTAAAATTAAACCGCTGAGCTTTAACCCTCAGCGGTTTTTTTATTTATCAGTTCAGCAAAATGATTGTGTCTGATTGTGTCTGATTGTGCCTTATAAACCTGCTTTTTTTGCTCGCGCTGCGTGCAACTTTTTGTAGCTGTCGATTAAACGCTGATGTCTGTCTAAGCCTTCAAGTTTCATACTTGTTTCGGTTAAACCATAAAACATAACATCCCCATTAATCGAGCCAACCACGGCGTCCATGGTTTCTTGACCAAACATACGCGTAAAGTTGTGAATGTAATCTTCAATTTCTAGGTCATCGCTAAGCGCAACTTCCAGTGTTGCATGCATCGCTTGATAAAATAGACCTCGTTCAACAAGGGTATTGTCGTTGTATTGTAAAAAGGCTTCAACTAGCTCCATAGCGGCTTCTAAATCACCCAATGCTAGGTAAATTAATAACTTAAGCTCAAGAATTGTTAATTGACCCCATACCGTATTTTCGTCAAATTCGATACCGATTAGCGTAATGATATCGATATAGTTATCTAACTCACTTTCTTCTAATCGCTCAACTAAATCAGCCAGTTGATCTTCAGTTAGACGGTGCAGATTTAAAATATCTTCACGGAAATTTAGGGCTTTATTAGTGTTATCCCAAATCAAATCTTCGACTGGGTAAACTTCAGAATAATCAGGGACTAATATACGACACGCAGTACCAAGATCTGAGAACTCTGCAATGTAGGCTTCTTTACCTAAGCGTTCTAAAATACCGAATAAGCTTGCGGTTTCTTCTTCGTTTGTGCCTGAGAAATCCCACTCCACAAACTCAAAATCATGCTTCGCACTAAAGAAGCGCCATGAAATAACCCCTGTTGAGTCAATAAAGTGCTCAACAAAATTTTCTGGCTCCGACACGGCCATGCTATTAAAGGTCGGTTTAGGAACATCGTTTAAGCCCTCAAAGCTTCTACCTTGTAACAGCTCTGTAAGGCTGCGCTCTAATGCGACTTCAAAACTTGGGTGCGCGCCAAACGAGGCAAATACACCGCCTGTTTTTGGGTTCATTAGCGTGACACACATAACCGGAAATTGACCACCCAGTGATGCGTCTTTAACAACAACAGGAAAGCCTTGTTCTTCAAGGCCTTTAATGCCAGCAACAATGCTTGGGTATTTATTTAAGACTGCGTCAGGTACATCTGGAAGAGCAATTTCTTGCTCAATTATTTGGCGTTTAACGGCCCGTTCAAAAATCTCTGACAAACACTGTACTTTTGCTTCTGCAAAGTTATTACCCGCGCTCATACCATTGCTTAAGAATAAATTTTCAATCAAGTTTGATGGAAAATAAACGGTTTCACCATCTGAATGGCGCACATAAGGAATAGAGCAAATTCCGCGCGCTGTGTTACCTGAATTAGTATCAATTAGGTGAGAGCCACATAATTCGCCATCGGGGTTATAAATGTCGCGCGTGTAGTCGTCTAATATACCTTCAGGCAGGGAGTCATCGTCGGTTAGGCTGAACCATTTTTCATTTGGGTAATGAACAAATGCACTGTTTGCTATTTCTTCACCTAAAAATTGATCATTATAGAAGAAGTTACAATTTAAACGTTCTATAAACTCACCAAGCGCAGAGCACAGTGCGCTTTCTTTGGTTGCGCCTTTACCATTGGTAAAACACATAGGCGATGCGGCGTCACGAATATGCAACGACCATACATTTGGCACAATATTGCGCCAAGATGAAATTTCTATTTTCATCCCTAAGTCTTCGAGTATCGCGGTCATATTCGCGATGGTTTCTTCAAGCGGTAAGTCTTTGCCTAAAATAAAGGTATTATGATCTTCATCAGGTTTTGCCATTAACATTGCTTGCGCATCGGCTTCAATGTTTTCTACGGTATCAATTTTAAATTCAGGGCCTGTCTGAATAACACGTTTTACTGTACAACGCTCTACTGAGCGCAAAATACCCGTGCGATCTTTTTCGGATAGGTGCTCTGGTAATTCGACTTGAATTTGAAATATTTGATTGTAACGATCCTCAGGATCAACAATATTATTTTGTGCAACACGAATACCATCCGTCGAGATATCACGAGAGTTACAATACACTTTAATAAAATAAGCGGCGCACAGTGCAGAAGACGCTAAGAAATAGTCAAAAGGACTTGGTGCTGAACCATCGCCTTTATAGCGTATAGGTTGATCTGCGATGACAGAGAAGTCATCAAACTTGGCTTCAAGTCTGAGGTTGTCGAGAAAATTAACTTTAATTTCCATTAAAAAATTCCACCTTAGTGCGCTTAGCTACTACAAACTTTAAAAGCTTGCTAATAGCGTTTTCATCATAATAGGTGTAATTATCTGCTTTTTCGCGGTAATAGTCTTGGGTAAATCGAAAAAAAAGCCATTTTAATGGTGGTTGAATTGTCAGTGAATGAAAATGGCTAGAGATTGACTCGCTTAAGAGCCCTTATCTAGCGATTTAAATACTTGAACCTCGAATGATTAAACGCGGCGGGAGTAGGGTGTTCTCAACCGGTTCACCTCGAATTAGTTTTAAAAGGTTATCAACTAACATTTGCCCTGCGAGTGTGGTGTCTTGCTGTACTGTTGTTAGCGGTGGATTAACAAAACTCGCAACAGCAATATTATCAAACCCTACAACATGAACATCGTCGGGCACGTTGATTTTTGCTTCTTTTAAAGCCCGAATAGCACCAATAGCAATTAAGTCACTCGCAGCAAACAGCGAGTTAAAGCGAATATTATTAGCAATCAGTGAACGAGTGGCATGGTAACCTGACTCTTCTGTAGAAATTGCATTGGCCATTTTTCGTTCGCTAAGAGTAATCCCTTTTGCCAAAAAGGCATCTTTAAAACCGTGGTAGCGAGCAAAAAATTCAGGGCTATGGTCTGATGCATCACCTATAAAAGCACAATCGGTGCGACCGGTTGCCAGTAAATGCTGCGCCGCCATTTTTCCGCCACCATAATTATCACAGCTAACCGTTAAGTCAGGGCGGTTATCTACACTGGCTCCCCAACAAACAAACTTGGTGTTTTGCTCAATTAAGGTTCTAAACTTGGGTTGATAGTCTAAGTAGTCGCCATAGCCAAGTAATATAAGGCCATCAGCGCGGTGACTATCTTCATAGTCGGCTTGCCAATCAGAGCTACTTGACTGAAAGGAAACCAATAAATCGTAGCCTTCTTTTGCGCAAGCACGCGTAATACTGCCAAGCATGGCCAAAAAGAAAGGATTTATTTGTGACTCATCCGATGTAGGATCTTCAAAGAGTAACAGCGCGAGGGTACTGCTTTGTTGCGTGCGCAAGTTACTGGCATTTTTATCTACTTTATAATTAAGCTGTTTTGCGACCTCGTGAACTCGTCGACGTGTTTCTTCGTTGACCAGCGGACTATTTCTGAGTGCGCGAGACACGGTTGACTGAGACACACCTGCATAGTGTGCAATGTCAAATGATGTAGCCTTACCTTTCATATGGTTACCAAGTTACAGTGTCAGTGAGTGCCATTTTCGGCTATTTATTATTTTTTTCAAGCAATTTGTGATGAGTCACACAGCAAAGCGAAATACGTTAATAAGCAAGCATTTATTTTACTTTTTATCCATACCTACACTGTCATTTTAGTGAATAAATACGTATGCATGGGTAAATAATGAAAATTTTTATTGATTCAAAGCTGACACCGGTGTCATAATGTCACTGTTTTATCATTTTGTTGTCAAAACGTATTTGGCTGCCCATTTATTTGGGCAGCATTTTTTTAATACTAAAGATAGCTGCTTTGAGAGGATAGCTCAAAGTATTATCAAATACAGTGGCTAGGCCATTGAAAAATATAAGAATAAGCGGCAAAAAGCTTAGACAAATAGAGAAAACAACATGAACACACAGCCTAACACAGAATTTGATCCCATTCTCGTTGCCGATATTGGTGGCACTAATGCGCGTTTTGCCTTAATCACAGACTTTAACGAACAAACAAATCAATTCGTTATCGAGCAAAATCTTAAATTTCCAAGCGCAGATTTTGGTTCACTTGAAAGCGCCATATCACATTATTTTAATCATATTTCGTATGCAAAACCGTCGCGAGCATGTTTAGCCGTTGCGGGTCCAATTAAAGCTGGACAAGTACACCTTACTAACTTAGGTTGGCACTTTAGTGTTGCCGACCTTAAAAATGAATTTGCTTTTACGCAATTAGAAGTCATTAATGACTTTGCTGCTTTTGCGTATGCTGCACCTTATTTAGATGATTCAAAAAATGTCGCAGTGAAAGCTGGGCAAGCTGATGACAATGCAAATATTGCTGTCATGGGACCTGGTACGGGTTTTGGTGCTGCTTGTTTAGTGAGAACGTCGCAGGGCAGTGCTGTATTAAGCTGTGAAGCAGGACACATTACGCTTGCGGCAGTGACCGAACTTGACCGTGAGTTAATTAAAGAGCTTAAAAAGCAATTAAACCATGTATCTGTAGAAACTGTTTTCTCAGGTCCAGGCATTGCCCATTTATATCGCGCAATGGCCGCTGTTAAAGGTGTTGAAGCTAAAAACCTTGATGCAGCGCAAATAAGCGAGCTGGCAAGCACAGGCCAGTGCGAAGTATGCGAAGCCACACTTAACCAGTTCTGTGATTGGATTGGCAGTGTTGCGGGTGATCTTTCACTTACATTTGGCGCCTTAGGGGGTGTATTTATTGGTGGTGGGATTTTACCTCGTATGCAACAACGGTTATTATCTAGTCGATTTGTTGAGCGTTTTGCTGATAAAGGTATTATGTCGCAATATACGTCGCAAATCCCTGTTACGCTTGTAACACAAGACAACATTCCACTGGTTGGTGCTGCTGCGTGTTTACATGTAAATAGTAACGCGTAACCAAGGAGTGTCGTTGGATGAGTATCGGATGAAAAAAGTAACCATTAATAGTGTCGCCAGCTACGCCGGTGTTTCTAAAAAAACAGTGTCTCGTGTGCTCAATAATGAGCCAAACGTGAGTGATGCTACACGCGAAAAAGTACTAAAAGTATTTAAAGAGCTTGATTACACACCAAACCCTATCGCACGAGGGTTAGCGCAGAACCGTAGTTTTATTATTGGTTGCTTATACGATAATCCAAGTAAGAGTTATATCACGCGGGTACAAACAGGTGCGTTAGCTGCGTGTCATGAACACAATTATAATTTGTTGATTCACCCGTGTGAATTACGTGGTGAAGAGCTGATCAGTAATATAGAACAGTTACTTCAAACATCACGACTCGACGGGATTGTTCTAACGCCTCCATTTTCAGATTTTGCTGAACTTGTTACATTTTTAAAATCGAAAAAAATTCCGTATGCCCGTGTTGCATCAGCCGTGCTAGAGGATGATTCTATTTCTGTACGCAGTAATGATGAGCAAGGCGCTTTTGAAATAACAGAACATTTAATTAAGCTCGGCCACAAAGAAATTGCGTTTATTAAAGGTCACCCGGATCACAGTGCGACAGAGCAGCGCTTTAAAGGTTATCGTCGCGCACTTGCTACTAATGGCATTGAGTTTAACGAGCGTTTAGTCGAAGAGGGTAACTTTAGTTACCATTCAGGTGTTGATAGTGCGCGCACTATTTTAGATTTAAGCCCACGTCCGACTGCTGTTTTTGCATCAAATGATTACATGGCTGCTGCGGTCCTTAAATTAGCAACACAAATGCAGCTAAAAGTACCCGATGATATCTCGATAGCAGGGTTTGATAATGCCCCCATTGCGCGTCATATTTGGCCTGGTTTAACCACCATTGCTCAACCAGTCGAAGAAATGACACACCAAGCAGTAACACAATTAATTAGCCATATTAGTGAGCCACAGGAGTCACCATATCAAGTGACTTTGGAAGCAAAATTGATTACTCGTGAGTCAACGGCAGCAATTAAATAAATTTCATCTTGTTTTTCACAGTAGCCCGAAATTGAGTGACGCTTTTTCGGGCTTTTTTATTTGATCTATAAACCGTTCATATAAAACATCTAATATATTGTTTATTAATAAGTTAACTCTTATTAGTGTCATCATTCAATAAATCTCTTTCTCATGATTTTGCATGAATTCTATTCATACTAAGCTAAAATAGTACTGTTCATTATTTGGTCATTTTAAAAAATTAAACTAAATTTAACAGATAGGGTTGACACCGGTGTCACAGTCATGAGTTAATACAGTGACACCGGTGTCAGGTTGGTTGTGAGAGACAGCCTGCCAGCGTACCTTTGAACGGGTAAATCAAAGATGCTCAGTGCAATTATTTTCGTGGAGTCTTTAATTGTCACTGAGCCTTTATCCTCTAACTATAGAGATGAGTCGAATTTATATGTTGCATCCTCGTATTCAAGAAGTCACCGAACGCGTTATCGAACGCAGTAAAGAGACCCGCCAAGCTTATTTAGAGCGAATCGCGCACGCAAAAAAACAAACAAGAGTCCGTGCCGGTTTAGGTTGTGGTAATATCGCCCATGTTATGGCTGCCTGTAGCAGTGATGACAAAGCTCGTTTAAAAGCAGATGAGCAACCTAATTTAGCGATTATCAATTCTTATAACGACATGCTTTCAGCGCATGTGCCTTACAAAGATTATCCTGAAATCATCAAAAACCTTGCTACCAAGTATGATGCAACCGCTCAAGTTGCTGGTGGCGTACCAGCCATGTGTGACGGTGTTACGCAAGGTCGTGATGGTATGGAATTGTCATTGTTTTCACGCGATGTGATTGCAATGTCTACTGCGGTTTCTTTATCACATGATGTGTTCGACGGTGTTTTCTGTTTAGGTGTGTGTGACAAGATTGTCCCAGGGCTATTAATTGGTGCGTTATCTTTTGGTCACTTACCTACGTATTTCTTGCCAGCAGGGCCAATGCAGTCTGGCATCCCTAACAAAGAAAAAGCCCGTGTTCGTCAAAAGTTTGCTCAAGGTTTGGTTAGTCGTGAAGAGCTTTTAGAAGCTGAAAGCGCGTCATACCACAGTGCAGGTACTTGCACATTCTACGGCACGGCAAACTCTAACCAAATGTTAATGGAAATTATGGGTCTTCACCTTCCAGGTAGCTCATTCATTAACCCTTACACAGAGCTTCGTGATGGTTTAACAGGCCATGCTGTTGAAACAATGTTGAAACAGTTAATTGAAACGAAAGATGCAAACTGTCTAGCCGACGTCGTCAGTGAAAAAACGATCATTAATGGTCTTGTAGGCTTGCTTTCTACAGGTGGCTCTACAAACCACGCGATTCACTTAGTGGCTATTGCTAAAGCGGCAGGTGTGATCCTGACGTGGAAAGACATGTCTGACTTGTCAGAGGTTGTGCCTCTGCTTACACGTATCTACCCGAACGGTTCAGCCGATGTGAACCATTTCCAAGCCGCTGGCGGCATGGGCTTCTTAATGAAGCAGCTATTAAGCAAAGGCTACTTACATAACGATGTAAAAACCATAGTAGGTGATGGCTTAGAGGCCTATACAACTGAGCCAATGCTAGATAAAGATACTTCAGTGATCATGACGGATAGCTCAGGGCCAAGCAAAGTGAAATGGGTTGCATGTCCAGAAAAATCACACGACGAAGAAGTATTACGCCCAATTGATAATCCATTTAGCAAACAAGGTGGCTTACAACTATTAACGGGTAATCTGGGTAAAGCGGTTATTAAAGTATCAGCGGTTGCAGAGTCGCACCAAGTTGTATCTGCACCAGCTAAAGTATTCAGCTCGCAAGGTGAGCTACAAGAAGCGTACAGCCGTGGTGAACTTAACACCGACTTTATTGCTGTTTTAAAAGAGCAAGGGCCAAAAGCAAAAGGGATGCCTGAGCTTCATAAGCTCACACCTGTGATGGCAACGCTACAAGACCAAGGTTACAAAGTGGCTATCGTAACAGACGGCCGTATGTCGGGTGCGTCAGGTAAAGTGCCTGCAGCCATTCACTTAGCACCAGAAGCGGTTGAAGGTGGTGTGATTGCTAAAATTCACGAAGGTGATTTGATAACGCTTGATGCACCAGCGGGTGTATTAAAGGTGCATGTAAGTGATGAAGAATTAGCAAAACGTGAATTACAACTTAGCCAACCGAGCCAAACATACGGTACAGGCCGAGAGTTATTCGCAGGTTTCAGAAATATAGTAAGTAGTGCAGACCTTGGCGCAAGCGCCTTCGGTTTAGAATAATAATACGCCGTTACTGGGCTATGAGGAACATACAATGAGCATTGAGAAAATTTTATCATCGGCACCTGTGGTACCGGTTGTTGTAATCGAAAAACTTGAAGATGCAGCACCGCTAGCACGCGCGCTTTATAACGGCGGCTTAAAAGCATTAGAAATCACCTTGCGCACACCGATTGCGGCAGAGGCAGTAAAGCTAATGAAAGAAGCCGTACCAGAAGCATACGTAGGCACAGGTACTGTGGTTGATAAAGCGACATTTAATGCATCTGTTGAAGCCGGTGCTGACTTTATGGTGAGCCCAGGTGTAAACGACGAATTATTAGCACTGGCTAAAGAGTCTGACATTCCATTTTTACCCGGTGCCGCAACCCCCAGTGAAGTAATGAAGTTAGTAAGCCATGGCTTTAAGTTCTTAAAGTTTTTCCCTGCAGAAGCAGCGGGCGGCACCGCGATGCTCAAATCAATTGGCGGTCCTTTACCGCAAGTGACTTTTTGCCCTACAGGTGGCATTAGCCTTGAAACCGCACCTAACTACCTTGCATTAAGCAATGTTATTTGTGTGGGTGGTACGTGGATGTTAGATAAACAACTTATTGAAAACAAAGACTGGCAAGCCATTGAAGCGCTTGCTCGCCAAGCAAGTGAAGTAAAATAATTAACGGGAGATATTAGAATGATTAATGTTGCAATTAATGGCTATGGACGTATCGGTCGTAACGTATTACGTGCCCTTTATGAGTCAGCTCAAAACAACGAAATCAAAATCGTTGCCATCAACGATTTAGCACCAGCAAATGTTAACGCGCATTTAACGCAATTTGACTCAGTACATGGTCAATTTTCTCAAAAAGTAACACTTGCTGAAAACACCATGTTAATTGGTAACGACGAAATTACCCTAACACAAGAGCGTGATCCTGCCAACTTACCGTGGAAAGCACTAAATGTAGATATCGTTTTAGAATGTACTGGCTTATTCACATCGCGCGAAGCTGCTGCAAAGCACATTGAAGCGGGCGCTAAAAAAGTGATCGTATCTGCACCCGGTACTGATATGGATGCGACGGTTGTTCATGGTGTGAACAGCGACGTATTAAACGCTGACAGCAACATCATTTCAAACGCATCGTGTACAACAAACTGTCTAGCGCCAATTGCAAAAGCAATCAACGACACAGTGGGTATTGAGCAAGGTAGCATGACAACCATTCATGCTTATACAAATGATCAAAATCTATCTGACGTTTATCACCCAGACTTATACCGTGCGCGTAGTGCGACACAGTCAATGATCCCAACGAAAACAGGGGCTGCTAAAGCCGTTGGTTTAGTACTTCCTGAACTTGCGGGTAAACTTGACGGTATGGCAGTGCGTGTACCGACAATTAACGTGTCTTTAGTAGACTTAACATTTGTTGCTAAGCGTGAAACAACAGCCGCTGAAATCAACGAAGTAGTTAAAGCCGCATCAGAAGGTGCAATGCAAGGTATTCTTGAGTACAACGAATTACCGCTTGTTTCTATCGACTTTAACCACAATCCAGCGTCTTCAATATTCGATTCTACGCAAACTAAAGTAGATGGTAAGCTTGTTAAAGTGATGGCTTGGTACGACAATGAGTGGGGTTTCTCAAACCGCATGCTAGACCAAGTTAAAGCGCTAGGTAAGTTCTTATAATAGAACCGTAAAAGTTTAAGCTTTATCCAACAAAGTCACGTTTATCGTGGCTTTTTTGGTTTTTGCTAGAAAAAACATTTTATTCGCAGTATCGTGTTGTTTACCAATATTTCAGGGAAAAATAATGAATAAAGTATTGCCAATACTATGTTTACTCATAGCATCCTGTGGCTCAACCACAACTAATAACTATCCTGACTTTACTCTCCCCAAAGACGTTTTGTTACAAGCAAAAGACGACTTTAGACGTTCTGATGATAAAATTTTATTTTTGTTGATGGTCAATCAAACGGGTGATTTAGTTAAGGTAAGGGTATTGGATAATAAATTACAAAATAAGCAATTTTTGAATATGTTCAAGAAGAATATGTACAACCTTAAATACCCAAAAGCAGATAAAAGTGATCCTGAATTCAGGGAGTTTGTTTTACCATTCGGTGTAAAAACTGAAGTCGAATTCTATGGTTAAATACATCGAGGGACGAACAATGAAAAATATCCTGCTACCGCTTCTACTTAGTGCACTTGCAATGCTTCCTAGTTATACATTCGCTTCTCAAGAGGCGCAGCAACTCGCTGTTTGCCTAACTGATTCACTCAACGGTAAGGAACGTAAGAACCTTGCCAAGTGGATTTATCTGGGTATGTCGACTCACAGTATTATCAAACCTTTCTCAAACGTGACAGAACAAGATATCGATGATACCAATCGCTATGTTGGCGCATTAGTTACGCGCTTATTAACCGAAGACTGCCCAAAGCAAGCAAAAGCCGCTATTGATGTCGGTGGGCAAGGGGCAATGGAAAATGCATTTCGTCTTGTTGGTGAAGTTGCAATGCAAGAATTAATGACAGAGCCCAGTGTTGGTAATGCTTTGGGCGCATTTGATAAATACCTTGATCAAGAAAAGTTTGATAAAGCATTTCAATAGATTTCTATCGGGAAGTCGATACCTAAATAGGGAAGTTAATGTATCAAAAATTTAAATCGTTATTAGGCAACAGCGTTTATAAATCAATCGCGCTTGTTCTCGTTATACTTCTGGCTGGCCCAGAGTTAATGATAGGTTACGAGTTAATGGCGTTAGTTGAAATTTTAGGCCCAACCACATTTGTGCTTATACATTTAGTTGGTATCAAGCTTTATTTTTATAAATTTAAACAGCTTTTTTTACGCTTTGAGTCGCATAGTGCCTTGTTTTTGCCAACATTTAAGCAGCTTAAAACAATGCCAACTTTGCTGTATCACATACTACCAGAGCGCACTTTCATCGCGAGTTTTTTACTTAGTGTTGCAGTAGGCTGCGCTCAAATAACATATTCCGCTTTCGTGTTTTAATGTCGCGTTGGCTAATTCAATTACCCATTTTTACGCATAATTGTCTGTGCTATGCTGCGACAAATTATTAAATGGATTTTAGATGATGTCTCGTATTTGTAAGCGACTCTTCCGTGCTGAGCAGTTTCACATCGGCGAGGGTAATATTAGTGGCTATATTGCCTGTTTTTTAGCGATGTTATCGTGTTTAGGTGTATTGGCTTTTCACTTCCCTGAATACCTTACAACCCCAGAATTACGACAAAGTTACAGTGTCGAATTTTTACGTCAGTTAATGTTTGTGGCACTGATTATTTCAGGCAGTTTAGGACTGTTGAACTTTGTCCGTAATACCAATAAACGACTGGGGGCAACTGCTTGGGTATTGATAACGGTGGCGATTGCGTTTGGTGGTCCTAACGTTGAAGTGGGCGACTTTAGGGATAACACGCCGTATTTAGGGCTTGATTGGTTTATTCTTGATTTACTCGGCTCTACGCTTATTTTTATCCTTATTGAAAAATTATTACCGCATCGCAAAGAGCAAAAGATTTTACGTTCTGAGTGGCAAGGGGATTTAAATCATTTCTTTATTAATCATTTAATTATTGGCTTTGTACTGCTTGCAACGAACCAGTTTGTTCACCATGCGTTTGGGTGGGCAGTGTCTGAGACTGTACAAGGCTTTATTGTGCAAATGCCGTTTGTTCTACAACTGTTTTTGATTATTTTAGTGGCTGATTTAATGCAGTATTTTGTTCATAAAGCTTATCATGAAGTGCCATTGCTTTGGCGTTTTCATGCTGTGCATCACAGTGCAAAAGAAATGGATTGGTTAGCGGGATCTCGTCAGCATATTTTAGAAATTTTAGTGACTCGCAGCTTAGTGCTTACGCCTATTTTCGTGCTTGGTTTTCCTTCTGATGTCATTAGTCTTTACGTGATCATTGTTGGTTTTCAGGCGGTATTTAACCACGCCAATGTGAGGGTTAAATTTGGGTGGTTGAAATATATCATTGTGACACCACAATTTCACCATTGGCATCATTCATCAGATAAAGCCGCAATTGATAGAAACTATGCCGCGCACTTCTCGTTTTTAGATTACGTACTTGGCACGGCGGTAAAAGGGCAAGCCGAGTGGCCTGATAAATACGGTGTGGTGGGTGATTACATGCCAGAAGGTATGCTCAAACAGCAGTTGTTTCCGTTTAAAAAGCAAAAATAAAGCCTCAACGAGGCCTTATTTTTATAACCGGTTTAATACTTCGCTAAAGCTGGGTCGCTGTATAGCTGCTACGCGTAAGCAATCTGTAGCGATGGCGGCAAGTTGTTCGGTAATGGCGTTCTCGTTGCTGACGACTGTGAGTAAGTCTTCAATAAAATAACCAAGCGCACGTATTTCTATGCCGTGTATGCATTGCTGCTGATACGGCACTAACTGTGACAAGTCGGTTGCTGCGCCAAAGTCGCCAAAAAGTAAGTCAGCGTTGTCGTTTATCATGCTGTTATGCGCATAGATGTCACCATGGCTGACATGGTTTTTGTGCAAATGCGCCAGTGTGCTGCTCATTTGTTTCACAACCTTTAGCACAAACTCAGGGCTATATTGGCAGCCATTTTCAAAGGTATCGCGAGTACAAGTGTCAAACGACGGTGGTAAACCGAGATTCCTGAAACCTTCACCAATCAGCTCCATGACTAAACCTAATTGTGATGGCTCATTTATATAGCCAAGTGCTTTGATTAGGTTCGGGTGCTCGTTTGCTTGTAAGCAACAATTTAACTCATCTAGTGGGTAGCCATCGCTGGTTATATTGCCTTTAAATAACTTAAGGGCAATAGGGCGCTGCTGCCATTGTGCTAAATGAATAAACCCCGAGGCACCTTGGCCAATTTGCTGTTTTACATCTAGTTCATCTAAGCCAATTTCAGAAAATTGCTCAGACTTTAGAGAATCTGAACGATTAAAATCATTGCCCGAAAATGCAAGCCACGCAAGTTTGGGCAGTTCAAGCAACCAGTTATCAATGTTAGAAAGCCTATTGGCACTTAAGCGAACCAATTCAAGCTCGTGGCAAGCACTCATTGACTCTGGTAGGGCCGTTAACTGATTACCGGCTAACGCTAATTTTTTTAGTTTACGGTACTCACCAAATGATTCAGGCAACGCTTTGATTTGGTTATCGGTTAAAATTAGCCATTCGATATTGCGTGGTAAGCTGTGCTCGGCAAACTCGCAAATTTGATTCCCTTTAAACGCCACCATGATTAAATTTGGGCATTGCTTTAGTACTTTCGGAATGTGCTTAAACTGATTAAATGATAAAAACAAACGCTTTAAGTTTTTTAGCGTGTGGAAATCATCAGGTAGGTCGCTTAATTGATTATTCGATAAATCGAGAATTTCTAATGTGTTGGCGAGGGTGTAAATTTCTTTTGGAAAATCAGTCAGTGCTTCTACGAGTTGCAGGCGAGTACAGCCTTGTAAAGCGCCTGATTTTAACTCTTCGAGGGTATTCAAAATTAAGTCCATGTGTTCAGGCCAACATAGTTGGCCTTGTTAATTAAAACTGTGCGTTGTGGTAAACGTTTTGTACGTCGTCGCACTCTTCTAGCATTGATAAAAAACGTTCCATTACTTCAACGTCTTCGCCTTCAATTGGTGCTTCAACTTGTGGTACGAAAGCAATGAGATCTTCATCGAAGTCGCTAATGCCCATTTCTTCAAGTGCAGTGCGCGTATTGTTGTATTCTGTGTGCGGTGCAAATACAGTGATTTTACCGTTTTCAAGTTCAACATCCGTCACATCGACATCGGCCATCATCAATGCTTCTAATACGGCTTCATCATCGTCGCCATCGAATACAAAAATAGCGAGGTGGTCAAACATATGCGATACCGAGTTTTGTGCGCCAATTTTGGCGTTTGCTTTGGTAAAGCACACACGTACGTCGGCAAAAGTACGTTTGTTATTGTCTGTTAAACAGTCAACTATGATCATGCAGTTGCCTGGGCCATACCCTTCATAGCGGGTCGCAACATAATCTTCGCCGCCACCCCCTTTGGCTTTATCGATTGCACGCTCGATTACATGCGTAGGAACTTGGTCTTTCTTTGCGCGCTCGATTAAACGGCGCAGCGCTAAGTTGCCATCAGGGTCTACACCGCCATTCTTAGCGCAGATATAAATTTCTTTACCGTACTTAGAATAAACTTTGGTTTTAGCACCCGCAGTTTTAGCCATTGAATCTTTTTTATTTTGGTAAGCTCTTCCCATCTGCGTGTTGCCTTTTTGTTTTAGTGAAAATTAAAGCGGCTATTCTAATCATTTAGCGCGCTAGTTAACAGTTTTTATTCTTCACTCTGTTGTAATTGCCACATTCGGGCATACTCGCCATTCGCTGCGAGGAGCTGCTGATGTTGACCCTGCTCAACCACTTTACCATTTTGCATTACAATGATTTTATCGGCATCTGTAATGGTTGATAAGCGGTGCGCAATAACAAGACTGGTGTGTTTTTTAGCCACTTCACGCATGGCGCTCAGAATAGCTTGTTCTGAATGTGAATCGAGAGCCGAGGTTGCTTCATCAAACACTAAAATCGGTGAGCCTTTCAAAATTGCGCGAGCAATAGCTATGCGTTGTTTTTCGCCCCCCGATACTTTTAAACCACGATCACCAACGAGTGTTTGATCGCCCTTATCAAGACTTGCAATAAAACTATCAAGGTGCGCAAGTGAGATCGCGTGATCAATCTCAGCCTCGCTTGCTTGGGGGTTACCGTAAGCTATGTTATCGCGAATTGTGGTGTTAAATAACACGGTGTCTTGCGGCACAATAGCAATTGCTTGTCGTAAACTTTCTAGAGTAACCGTATTAATTGCTTGGTCATCAATATAAATGTTTCCTGCATCGACATCATAAAACCGATAAAGCAGGCGGCTTAAGGTACTTTTACCAGCTCCACTGGCACCCACAATGGCGACTTTACTGCCAGCTGCTACCTCAAAGCTTAATTGCTTTAAGATAGGGCGTTGCTTGTCGTAACTAAATGACACATTGTCGAAGCGAATAGCTGCGTTGTGTAATTTCAGCGGTGTGGCATGTGTATCATCGCTTATTGCTGCTTTTCTATTTAAAAGCCCGAGCATGTTTTCGAGGTCGGTGAGTGCACGGCGGATTTCTCGGTACACAAAGCCTAAAAAGTTGAGCGGTAAAAATAACTGAATCATGTAGGCATTAATCATGACCAGCTCACCAATACTCAACTTTTTATTGACAACATCGCTGGCGCCCAGCCACATTAGTGCCGTTATGGCCGCAGCAATAATAAGTGCTTGTCCTGAATTAAGCGCAAGCAACGACATGCGGTTTTTAAGTCGCGCTTGTTCCCATTTAGCGAGAAAACTGTCGTAGGTGTTTGCTTCAAACTGTTCATTATTAAAATATTTTACTGTTTCGTAATTAAGTAAACTGTCGATTGCACGGGTATTCGAATTATTATCAGCAGCATTTGCTTCACGAATAAATCGGTTGCGCCACTGAGTGACAACAACAGTAAAGACAATATAAGTTGCAACGGCCACGAGGGTCACTAAAGCAAACCACGCAGAGAATAGGGTGGCAAAAATAATCGCCACAGTCATAATTTCAAATAAAGTGGGCACAATATTAAACATTAAAAAGCGCATTAAAAAGCTAAGTCCATTGGTGCCTCGCTCAATGTCGCGACTAATACCGCCGGTTTGTCTGTCTAAATGAAAAGCCAATTCGAGGTTATGTAAATGTTTAAACACTTTTAGACCGATATGACGCATTGCGTGTTCTGTTACGCGTCCAAAAAGGGCATCACGTATTTCGCCAAAAAACACACTCGCAAAACGAAGTAAACCATAGGCCACTAATAGGGCAACAGGCACACTTAAAATAGGGTGAATATTGGCATCAACGGCGTCGATAATTTCTTTTAGAGCCCAAGGCATCAATAATGTCGCGCCTTTAGCAGCAATCAGTGCTAATACTGCTAAAGTAACTCTTCCTTTAAACGTCATTAAATAGGGCCACAGTGTTTTAATGCTTTGTGACAAATTCATAGCATCAGGGGATTTTGTAACCTGTTCTCGACGGCTCATTCCACGCATGGGGGTCTCTTAGAATTAATTTAATAAAAATAGGCAAACATATCGGTATTTTAGGAAAGTGAAAATGCAGCTTTACCTCTATACTGGTGACAGTATACATGAGAGCATTAACATGTAGTTAAATACAAACGTAAACACGAAGAAAGTAAAGGAGTAATCATGAAAACCATTGGTTATGCAGCACATGCCTCAGAAAAACCTTTAGAGCCGTATCATTTTGAACGTCGTGCACTTCGTGACGAAGATGTCTCGATTGAAATCCTTTATTGTGGTGTGTGTCATTCAGATTTACACACTGCAGAAAATGATTGGGGATGGACTCAGTACCCCGTTGTGCCAGGTCATGAAATTGTAGGCCGTGTTCTTGAAGTAGGCAGCGGCGTTACTAAGTACAAAGTAGGCGATCATGTTGCGGTAGGTTGCATGGTTGATAGTTGCCTGAGTTGTGACCAATGTCATCAGGGTGAAGAGCAGTTTTGCCGTGAAGGCATGGTTGGCACTTATTCTGGTCAAGACCGAATTAGCGGTGAATTAACCCAAGGCGGCTATTCAAAACACATCGTGGTGCGTGAAGAGTTTGTATTACGTGTACCAAAAGGTTTAGATTTAGCTAAATGCGCACCTATTTTATGTGCAGGTATCACAACCTATTCACCACTTCGTACTTGGAATGTGGGTCCGGGCAGTCGTGTGGCTGTAATCGGCTTAGGTGGTTTAGGCCACATGGCAATTAAAATTGCAGCGGCAATGGGCGCACATGTGACGGCTATTAGCCGTAGCGATAAGAAAAAACAGCAGGTGCTATCGTATGGCGCAAAAGAGTTATTAGTCTCAAGCGACGAAGCGGCGATGCAAGCACATGCTAATCAATTTGATCTCATTATAAATACCATACCTGTAAAGCATGACTTTACACCTTACATGCCATTACTTGATATTGATGGTACGCAAGTCTTGGTTGGTCAAGTGGGTGAGCTTGCTGAGTCAAACTCAGTTCCAATGTTATTGGGGCGCCGTCGTGTTGCCGGTTCATTGATTGGAGGGATAGCGCAAACACAAGAGATCTTAGATTTCTGTGCCTTACATAATATTCTTCCGGAAGTTGAAATGATCAAAATGGACGAAATTAATGATGCCTTCGATAAATTAAAACAAGGTGATATGGCCTCACGTTTTGTCATTGATATGTCATCATTAGACGTGTGATAACAACGCAGTAAGTTGACACTAAAACGCGAGCCTCTTTAGGCTCGCTTTTATGTGTTTAATGACTTGTTTTTTATTTTTTAACCCTCATTATAGAGGGGTTATCCGCTTAATTTATTGGTTTCTCTTTGTTACGGTTTTTTTCAGTCATTATATTGCTATTTACTGTGCTTTTTAGTGCACAGAGCTTAGCTGCGCCTTCGACTGATTCGCCACTGGTTGCCACTAAATTTTATCAGCTTGAGTTAACTAAACCCCCTATCATTGCCCATAAACAGGTTATTGTTCATCCAAAGCCTTTAGAAAAGTCGGGTTTTGATACTTTATTACCCCGACTTACAGCCAGTAATTCATCCTTATTTCTTTACCATAGTCAGGTAGATCCTGATTATGAGTTATTGATTGAGTTTTTCGCTGAAAACTGGGGTAAAGCACATTTCTTAGCACCTCCTAAAAGAGCACAGACTGTTCCTTGGTTTGCTATTACGAGTGCGCGAAAATCACGTATTAGTGGCTGGAAAGACGCTAATCTTATTTATAAAGCCCGCGCTACATACCACAGCTAAACGACTTCCTTCGTCATTTTTTTATTTTAGGAATTAATTTTACCGGCTTAATAGAGTCGGAAGGAAGTCTTGTATGTCAAAGAAACAAAAGCCGACGTTTTGGCGTCGACTAAAAATGAGCTATGCCGCTATGATAGCTGCCTGTATTTTATTAGCTATCAGTGCGTTACCTAATTTATACCCAAATAAATCGTGGTTACACATCGAGCAACCTGAACAGGTTGTATCACTGCAAATGGTGACTAATTCGCTAAATCAACAGGGTTTTAAGGTAGACAAAGCGAATGATTCAGCTAATCAGTTGGCTATTTTATTAAATGAGCCAACACAAAGTGCCAATGCGCTGAGCTTTATTAAAACAGCGTACCCCACCTTAAATAGCAAAATTGTTGAGCATGCCACAAGCCCTCAATGGTTACAGCAGTTAGGCTTATCGCCAATAAAGCTCGGGCTAGATTTAAACGGTGGCGTGCTATTCGTGCTTGATGTTGATTTAGATAAAGCGATGCAAGAGCACCTAAGTAGTGTCTATCAACAAACTAAGTTAGTACTTCGCAAAGAGAAAGTACGCGGCATTCGTGCCAGTGAAGTGAAAGGCGGCATTGAACTGCACGTTTTACCCAGTGCTGAAAATAACCTGGCTGGCTTAGTCGCCACGTTACAAGCGCAATTTAAAGGCCTCGTGCAAACTAAATCAACCAGTAATAATTTAACCACGGCGTTTTTGCATTTTGATGAGCAAAGCCGCAGTGAGTTTGATAAACAAGTGATGGCGCAGAGCTTAACAACATTACGAGGACGTATTGAAGAGCTCGGTATTACTGAAGCGGTAACACAGAGACAAGGCAAGCAGCGTATCCGCATAGAGTTACCCGGTGTGCAAGACCCCGCAGAGGCAAAGCGGATCATTGGTGCGACAGCAACCCTTGATTTTTATCAGGTTGTTGAAGTAGGTGGCAAAGCCTTTAATGTACAAGGTGGCGGAGTTGTTAACCTTAACCCTGTCGCTATTTTTTCGGGGGACCATATTAATAACGCTAATGTGGGCAAAGATGAGTGGGGGAAACCGCTTGTTCAGTTGAGTTTAGATTCGCAAGGTGGCGATGCAATGTCTGCTTTTTCAAAACGCAACATTGGTAAACCCATGGCCACTGTTTACTCAGAGTATTCGCGAAACGCCAACGGCGAAGTGATTAAAAAAAGTGAAGTGATTAATATCGCCAATATTGCTCAACATTTAAGTTCACGTTTTAGTATCACCAATATGAAAAGCCCACAAGCGGCCTACGATTTAGCATTGTTATTGCGTGCAGGTTCGCTCACAGCACCCGTTACAATAGTTCAAGAGCAAACGATAGGGCCAAGCTTAGGTGCTGAGAATATTGAGCATGGCCTTGCTGCATTAATGCTGGGTATAGGCATTACTCTTGCTTTTATGGCGCTGTGGTATCGCCGCTTAGGGCTTATTGCCAATATTGCTTTATTACTTAATTTAACGGCACTAGTGGGGTTAATGTCATTATTACCGGGCGTTGTACTCACGCTACCTGGCATTGCGGGCTTAGTGTTGACCATAGGTATGGCCGTTGATACTAATGTGATTATTTTCGAGCGTATTAAAGAAGAAAAACGCAAAGGTAGACCCACCTATCAAGCCATTGAGCAGGGTTATAATCAAGCATTTTCCACCATTTTTGACGCAAACGTAACAACCATGATTACGGCGATTATTTTGTATGCAGTCGGGTATGGCCCCGTCAAAGGATTTGCCATTACGTTAGCACTTGGCTTACTCACCAGTGTGTTCACCGGTGTGTATATTTCAAAAGCACTTAGCCAAACACTGTATATTAAATTAACGAATTTAGCGGGGGCAAAAGCATGAGCTGGTCTACATTAACAGCAGCAAGTAAAGCGCGCGTTTTAGGATTACTTCTAAGCTGTGCGCTAGTGATAAGTAGCCTTGGGGTGTTATCGGCTAAAGGGTTAAACTTTGGACTTGATTTTACAGGGGGCTATATCACAGATATTAGCACCGAATCGGTTACCTCGATTGCAGACTTAACAGCAAAGTTAAGCCCTGAGGTCGTCGATAAACTAATAATAAGCAAAGCAGGCGATCATCACTTTGTTTTAAGACAAGCCCCAGACCTTAATACAACGGCTAATTGGCAGGCAGAGCTTAGCCAGCAAGGCATTGACTTTAAAGTGCTTTCAACTTCATTTTTAGGGTCTCAAGTGGGTGATGAGTTATTTGAGCAAGGTTGTTTAGCACTTTTTGCCGCACTTATCGCAATTATGGTGTATTTAGCCGTGCGTTTTGAATGGCGACTGGCTGTGGGCTCAGTGGTCGCACTATTACATGACTTAATTTTGGTGCTAGGTTTGTTTTCGTTATTAGGGCTTGAGTTTAATTTAACCGTGCTGGCGAGTTTATTAGCAATTATTGGTTACTCATTAAATGACTCAATCATTGTTGGCGACAGAGTCAGGGAGCTTTTACGTATTCAATCAGGTAGTCAGCGCATTGATACTCATGTGGTGATCAACGATGCAATACGCTCTACACTCACTCGCACATTAATTACCTCAGGTACAACACTTGCGACCATCGCATGTATATGGCTGTTAGCCGGTGCTGCATTAACCGGGTTCGCGATTGCCTTATTTGTCGGCATTGTGGTGGGAACATTTTCATCAATTTGTATTGCTGCCACGTTACCGCAGTTATTGGGTCTGAGTAGCGATAATTACACGCAAACTTTAGATGATAAAACCCAAGCTTACATTGATATGCCTTAACCACACTTGCGCAGGGTTAATCATGATTAACCCTGCGCTTTTTTAAACTTAGCACGCGCAATATAAAGCACCAATCAGATAAGCTAATGAGCTATTGCTAACATATTCAAACCATATCAGTTCAGTTACAAAAATCGTAAAACAGGGTAGAATGCGCATTTTACGTTTTAGCTGCTTTGATATGAATAAAACACACGTTATAGAACACCTTCGTTTCGCCTTAGAATCGCAATTACACCGTGCTAAAGAAGCGGCAAAAGCGGCTCATGATGCTGCCACCCATGAAGAAAGTGTGGCCGAAACTCAATACGACACCCTAGGATTAGAGGCGGCCTATTTAGCTCAAGGTCAAGCTGAACGAGTGAATGAATGTTACCGTGATATTCAAGCGTTTAATACGGTATTCAAAGAAACAGAATTTCCGAAAGTTCGCGAAGGGGCATTGGTCTCTCTTATTGATGATCAAGACCAGCAAAAATGGTTCTTTATTGGTCCAAGTTCTGGTGGCTTATCAGTGACAGTTAAAGAGCACACGATTTATGTTGTGACTCGCGAAGCACCTTTAGGTAAAAAATTGCTTGGTAAAAAAGTGGATGACGAAGTCGAACTTGTCATAGGCGACAAAAAGCAGTTTTATACCATTGATAAGTTAATTTAAACACACTGATTTTTAATTAGTAAATTTCATCTTTAAGTGAAAAATATCTCGTTGGTAACTCCTCGCAAAACACTCTATAAATCACATCAAGCTTAGCGCTTATACCCACACGCTTAATCAATCTAAATGATTTTGCATTATTGCGGGTTGGTATCATAAGCACCCATCTAGTTGAGTGAATTTTAGCCTCATGCATTCACTTAATTGGTTGGGTGTTTTTTCATTATTAAAGACTTATTATAGGAAAAGTCGTGTTTAAAACCTTGATTGTGGTTGATAACAACGAGCAGCGTATTGCTCAAAACTTTGAAAATGTGATCACTTTTGATACTTACCTACGTGATTACCCAAAACATAACGAACCCAAAACACGTATTTTAAATCTGTGCGATACAGGACAGTATTTAAGTAAGGGTTACTATTGTTCTTTACTTGCAGAAGCAAGACAGCACCAAGTATTACCCAGCGTAAAAACCATTAATGCATTACGTTCAGATGAGCACAGCTCTCGCCACATGCAATTACAAGGTCGCACCGTATTTTTTGGGCAAACACATTGCGAAGACGATATTAAAGCAACTAAAGCATTGTTTTCACAATACCCTGCGCCAATACTGGTGTGTGACGAGCAAGGTGTAGTGAAACAAGGTGCTATTGCGGCGCTTGATGACGACGCGTTTGCCGAATTTGTAAAACAGTTAAGCAGCTTCACAGAATCTGTCTGGCGTATTCACGATAAAAAACGCCGTTACCGCTGGGATATGGCGATTTTGGTTGATCACCAAGAAAAAGTACCACCCAGTGATAAAGACGCCATTGCAAAATTTATTAAAGCGGCAGCTAAGCATGGCATTTATGCACAAGCACTGACTTTTGATGAAATTACCAGTATTGCGCAATACGACGCACTATTTATTCGTCAAACAACGGCGATTGACCACCCAACTTATCGATTAGCAAGTAAAGCACAAAGCTTAGGGCTTGTGGTAATTGATGACGCAGAGTCAATTTTACGCTGCTGTAATAAAGTGTACTTACACGATGCCTTTAATTATCAAAAAGTGCCAAGCTTAAAAACACATGTGGTAGCTGATACATCAACAGACACCATTGAAAACTTAGAAACAAACTTTACGTACCCATTAGTACTAAAGATGCCAGAGGGGTCATTCTCTAAAGGGGTGTTTAAAGTTCAGAACCGTGAAGAGCTGATTGCAAAACTCACGGAGCTTTTTGAGTTCAGTGCGCTAGTGCTAGCACAAGAGTATATGTACACAGAGTATGACTGGCGTGTAGGGGTGTTAAATGGTCGCGCGATTTATGCATGTCGTTATTTAATGGCGCGTAATCATTGGCAAATTTACAACCATGATGCAAAACGCTTTTTTTCAGGTGGATTTGAAACTCTCCCGACTTTTGAGTTACCGAAAGTGGTATTAGATGCGGCATTAAAAGCCTGTAAAACAGTGGGTAAAGGTTTGTATGGCGTTGATGTAAAAGAACATCAAGGGCGCGCGTACGTACTTGAAGTAAACGATAACCCGAGCATTGATCACAAAGTAGAAGATGCCTACCTTGGCGATGAGCTTTATATGATCATTATGGACGAATTTAAGCAACGCCTTGAAGCACGAGGCCGAGGTTAAATGAAGACACCACATTGCCAAATCCGGTTTGCGGAAGTATCGGATTTGGCGGCACTTGTTGCCATTGAAGAGCAAAGCTTTAGTCAAGATAGATTAAGCAGTCGCAGCTTAAAACGCTGGCTTTCAGCAAGCCATGGTTTGTTAATGGTTGCTGAAGTTAACAGTGAATTGGTCGGTTATGGCCTTGTGTGGTGTCATAAAGGCACGCGGTTAGCGCGGTTGTACTCATTGGCCGTCCTTGCGAGCCAACAAGGTAAAGGGGTGGCTTCGCAGCTGCTAATTGCTCTTGAAAACGAGACTGTAAAACGGGGTCGTAGTTTTATGCGACTAGAGGTTGCAGTCAATAATCAGGCCGCAATTCGTTTATACGAAAAGCATGGTTATCATGTATTTGGTCATTACAGTGATTATTATGATGATCACAGTGATGCGCTACGAATGCAAAAAACGATTCGTCGTAATACCGCTTTTAATGCTGATAAACACACACCGTGGTATCAACAAACCACTGAATTTACCTGTGGTCCCGCGGCATTACTAATGGCTATGTCGTCGCTTAATAATACGCCAATGAGCCAATTAAAAGAACTTGATATTTGGCGTGAGGCAACCACCATTTTTATGACCTCGGGTCACGGTGGCTGCCATCCGCTGGGTTTAGCACTTGCAGCGATGAAACGTGGATTTAAGGCTGATGTTGTTTTAAATACCCGTGAATCATTGTTTATCGATGGTGTAAGAAGTGAAAAGAAAAAAGCAATTTTACACACAGTGCATAACCAATTTGTTGCTGAAGCTATCGTTGCGAAAATGCCTGTACGCTATCAAGAACTAACCCTTAACGATATTGAAACATGGCTAGCGGCGGGTAAAGCGGTAGTTTTACTCATTAGTACATATCGCTTTGATGGTAAAAAATCACCACATTGGGTGTGCGTAACGCATGTGGATGAGCATTGCTTATATGTTCATGACCCATTTTGTGAAGACAAAAAGCAACTCGCCATTGATTGCCAACATGTGCCAATAGCAAAAGCCGATTTTAGTAAAATGGCCAGCTTTGGATCATTGCGGTTAAGCACCGCGATGGCGTTTTCTTTATAATTATTAATTCAAATATTTGGAAGTACAGTGACACTGAATAGTCTATTTGATATTGCCCCTTACTCTTGGTCTGCAATTGGTAGTGCTGCATTTTGTGGTGCGATCATTGGTATGGAGCGCCAATTGCGCGGAAAGCCAGTGGGTATTCGCACCTCGGCGCTTATTGTTCTAGGGACCTATTTATTCTTAGCCACCGCATTTATGTTACATGGTGATGTAATTGACCACTCTCGTGTAGTTGGGCAAATAATCACAGGTATTGGCTTTTTAGGTGCCGGTGTCATGCTGGCAAAAGATGGCGCAGTGGTGGGTGTTACTTCAGCTGCAACCATTTGGGTATTAGCGTCTATCGGTGTCGTAATTGCCACTGATAACCTTATGGCCGCTATCAAGCTTTCGGTATTGGTTGTGGTTATTTTATACGGTGTTGATGTACTGGAAGCGAAGTTTAAAAGTTTAGGCCGGGGTGTTCACGCACAAGTAAAACGCTATTCAAAATTGTATTATCGGAAAGAAAAATAGTTTTAGAAATTAGAAATCAAACATTAGATATTTGATCTGACCCCGATAAAGTAGGATCCTTTTTGGAGTCAGATCAATTTGAATTTAGATTTTGAGTAGGAAAAATGTAATGACAACTTGTTACTCAATAAAATCAGCTAATTTACAAGATTTATTACTTGTAGATAGCCAAATTCCTGAGTTTGATGGCAGAAATACGCTAAGTAAATTACACGCAAAGTTGGCTGGTCGTGAGCATCTTGTTTTAGTCGCGTATATTGATAATGAGCCTGTCGCGTATAAGCTCGGTTATGGGTTAGATAATAATACCTTTTATAGTTGGCTTGGTGCCGTGTTGCCAAAGTGCCGAGGGATGGGAATTGCTCAAGCTTTATTAGCAGCACAAGAAATGTGGGTGAAAGAGCATAATTACGATGCAATTAATGTGAAATCAATGAATCGTTTTCCTGCGATGCTAAGTCTGTTGATAAAAAATGGCTATACCATAGCGGGTTATGAAGACAGGGGTAACCCGCACAAGAGCAAAATTATATTCAGCAAAGAGCTTGCTTCCAATTAAGTTAGTTTGTCTCAATAATTAAAAATGCGTCGCCTACACTACCTATTCCCATTTTCATTAATATTAAATCCTTTCGAGTGATTAAACTGGTCGTTACCTACGTTAAAAATGTCTGATTTACGACTGCGTGGATGCAGGTGGTAGAGCAATGCAGGAGCAATTGCCGAGAATAACTAAATAACTAAATTTTTGCCTTGTTATCAAACGAAGTTTTATTCGCTCAAAAATTATTCACTTAATTAAGCAAAATGGTATGAGTTGGCTTTTGAAGCGTTGTTTTATGGTATCGAATAGCGTTAACCAAATAGCTTACGTCTTACCACTGTTCTATATTCACTGGGTGTTTGCGACAGTACTTTCTTAAATACACGGGTTAAATGTCCTTGGTCATTATAGCCAACTTCAAGTGCCACCTCTTGGATTGATAAATTAGAAGAGGCGAGTAATTCTTTCGCGCTTTGTACACGTAACTGCTGCCAATATTCAATCGGAGTTTGGCTGGTGGCTTGGCGAAAACGTCGGGTAAACGTTCGATAGCTTAAACTAAATTGGGCTGCAATTTCCTGTAAGGTGAGCTCAGATGTTAGATTGTTTTTAAGCCAAAACTGGATCTGTGCAATTAATTCGTCTGGGTGTTTATCAACAGCACCTTCTAAATAACGCTGATCTTCGTAAGGTTTTCGAATTTCATGGGAGAAGTTACGCTCTACATGTTGTGCGGCTTCTCGGCCATAATACTGGCTAATTATATGCACAATGACATCGGCTAAGGCATTCAAACTGGCAACGGTATACATACGCTCAGACTGGGTAATAAAGAAGTCAGGCTTTAACTGTACATTAGGGTAATCTCGTTTAAATTGTTCAGCATAATGCCAATGCGTTGTGGCTGGGTGACCGTTTAATAAACCTGCTTCTGCTACTAAGCAATTACCTGTGCCTACGCCCACTATATGGCTCCCTTGCAGCCACGAATCAGCGAGCCAATTAACAAGGCGAGGATGTTTACTCACCACAGGTCGAGGGTTACGCCAAATACCTGGAACAATAATTAAATCGCTATATGGCGCTGTGTCGGGGTCGCTGTCGGGCATAATGGCAAGCCCCGTTCTGTTTGCAATCGGTTTTACTGTGCTGGCAACTAAATTGATATTAAGCGGGGTAAATTCATCGTACCGGTGATGACTTTTCGCAAAAGCTTCACCCGCCCTAAGCATTTCTATAGGTAGAGTAAGACTTGTAATGAGTAGGTGAGGGTACACTAAAATACTAATTTCGATGGCGTTTGCATGTTTACCGTGTGTCACTTTTATTGCTCCGACCAGTTGGTTTTGGCCTATTATGCATGTTATTTGGCTATTAAAGCACAAGGCTACCTAGTTAATCCATTTAAACTTAAGTAATTCTCGTAACACGTTTCTCAAGGTTATTTATGACAGCATTACCCGTTATTGTTGGTATGGGTGGTATTAATGCCGCTGGCCGCACTTCTTTTCATCAAGGTTATCGTCGTATCGTGTTAGACAGCTTAGATGCAACAGCCCGTCAGGAGACATTTTTAGGCTTAGCGACGTTAATGAATTTAGTAACACTGACCGACGGCGTTTTAAAAGATGCTGAAGGCAACGTTATTAACGAAGCTGATATTGAAGCACAATTCGGCGAACAAGTATTAGCAGGTACGCTAATCCGTAAAATTGAAAAAAATCACTTTGACGTTGATGCAACTCCGTGGCAACAAAAAATGACGCTGACAGCGTCTGACGAGCAGCAAATTGTGTTTGAAACTCGTCGTCGTGATTTACCAACGCCAGTACCTGCAAGTTGGCAGGTTGAAGATCTCAGCGATAAAAAAGTAAAAGTAACCATTAGTGCCGACCTTGCTATTAAGCACGACAGCACCCGTGACAACCCGATTAAAGCCGCGGGTCAATTACCTACAGGTTTTGATCCAGCGACCATGTATAACAGTCGTTACCAACCACGAGGCCTACAAGCGACCATTTTTGCGGCAACCGATGCCATTCGCTCTACAGGGCTTGCATGGCAGCATGTTATGAATAGTGTTGAGCCTGATCAAATTGGTACATATTCGGCCTCGGTAGCAGGGCAAGTGGATGACGAAGGGTTTGGTGGCTTAATTCGTGCGAGACAACAGGGCGACCGCGTAAGCACCAAACAATTAGCACTTGGCTTAAATACCATGTCGACTGATTTCATTAATGCGTATGTGACCGGTAATGTTGGAACAACGTTCACCACATCGGGCGCATGTGCCACCTTTTTATACAACCTACGCGCTGCTGTTAACGATATTCAAGCTGGTCGCACCCGCGTTGCGATTGTTGCATCTGTTGAATGCGCCATTACGCCTGAAATTGTCGAAGGCTTTGGTAATATGAGCGCACTTGCTAACGAAGAAGGCCTAAAACGTCTTGATAATACCGATGTGGTAGATCATCGACGTACCAGTCGTCCATTTGGTGAAAACTGCGGTTTTACTATTGGTGAAGGCGCACAGGTGGCAATTTTAATGGATGATGCGCTTGCACTCGAACTCGGTGCTGATATTCAAGGCTCTGTTGCCGATGTATTTGTAAATGCCGACGGTATTAAAAAGTCAATTACAGCACCGGGCCCAGGTAACTATATTACAATGGCTAAATCGGTCGCGCTTGCCAGCAGTATTGTTGGTCAAGAAGCCGTACAAAAACGCAGCTTTATTTTAGCGCATGGTTCTAGCACACCTCAAAATCGTGTAACAGAGTCTCTTATTTATCATAAAGTAGCTGAAACATTTGCGATTGATAGTTGGAAAGTGGCTGCGCCAAAAGCGTATGTTGGCCACACAATTGCACCGGCAAGTGGTGATCAACTTGCCATGGCGTTAGGCGTGTTTAGTCATAATATTATGCCGGGTATTACCACTATTGATAAAGTGGCCGATGATGTTTACAGCCAGCATTTAGATATTCGCACAGCGCACTATCAATGTGATGCAATGGATATCGCTTTTATAAACTCAAAAGGGTTTGGTGGTAATAATGCAACCGCCACAGTGCTGTCGCCAAACGTGACAATGCAAATGCTGACAAAGCGTCATGGCGATGCAAAAATGGCTCAGTACCAAGACCGCAATACCCATGTTGCACAAGCACAAAATGAATATAAGCAACAAGCTGATTTAGGCCATTATGAGCTTATTTATCGTTTTGGTGATGGTTTAATTGATGAAAACGACATTGTTATTAATGAAGAATCGATGACTATCCCAGGTTTTGACAAAGCGATAGCGTTCAACAAATCGAATCCTTATAAGGATATGTATTAAGATCAAGACATGTTTAAGCACATTCTTGACAGCAAGGCGCTTTTAAAGCGCCTTTTTTCGTTTTCCCCAAAAAATACACCTTATTTTTAGCTCCTAAATCGTGTAAGAAAATTTAGTTTAAAAGAGCGTATATAACTCTATAACTCTATAACTCTACTTATAAATACATTTTTAAGGGACATGTAGCCGCGTTGTAGTGATTCAGTATTGGTATAATTTACGCGTTAAAGGTAATAATTCACACTTTTGCCTGTTTGTATCAACGCCGTGCTGACAGTATTCTTAATGCGCTCACTCTATAGGCTTAATCTTGAAACACTCTACCTCTTCACTTGAAAAAACGGCACTGGCTATTTGCTTGACTGTTGCACTGATCGCTGTTGTTTTACCTAATTTAATGACAGAACAAGTTCAGCCGATGATTTCTACAGCATTGGCACACATAGGCAGCGGCTTCTTTTTGTTAATTAACTTTTTATTATTTGCAGTAATAATACTTGCGTTTAGTCCATTGGGAACTCGTAAAATAGGAGGTGAGAATGCACGCATTGAATATTCAAACTTTGGTTGGTTTGCCATGCTTTTTGCTGCGGGAATGGGTTCTGGATTGGTTTTTTGGGGAGTCGCTGAGCCTGCGCTGCATTCATTGAACCCACCCTTAAAGCAAAGTTTATACCCCGATAGATTAGCAAGTAGTCTTGCATTAACGCTGGTTAATTGGGGCGCACATGCGTGGGCATTATATGCTGTGTTTGCCATCGTGTTAGGTGGTTTAACTCAATACAGCGGTAAATCCGGTGACATGTGCGCGCCTGTAATGAGTGCAATAGGCAATAAGGTAGATAAACAGGGGCAACTTACTCTCTGTTTTGTGGTTAAGTTGATTGCCGTATTTGCTATTTTTTTTGGTGTGGTTGGTACCATTGCTAATTCTACATTACTGATCAGCAAAGGAGTTGAGCTTGAGTTAAACATAACTTCGCCAGCTTTAATTGGCTCTCTAATAGTGGGGGTGCTCTTCATTATTTATACCGTATCGGCAAAGTTTGGTATTAGGCGCGGTGTGCAATCGTTAAGTATATTTAATGTAATTTTGGCGTTTACTCTATTAATTTGGCTTTTGTGTGTCGTTCCTATAGCGCCAATTATACAGATAGCCTTAGATGGTACAGGTTATTACATACAACTACTTGTAACGGGTACTTGGCAGTTTGATAGCCAGTTAAATAACTCAGATTGGGCGAATCGATGGACTTATAATTACTACTTTTGGTGGTTAGCATGGGGGCCATTCGTGGGTGTTTTTTTAGCGAAAATTAGCCAAGGACGAGCTGTTTGGCAGTTTGTTTTAGCTGTTGTCTGCATTCCCACGGTTGTAACAATTATTTGGTTTTCTGCATTTTCTGGTGCAGCAATTGAATGGGATAAACTGAATCAATCGGGTATTTTATTGGCTATAAAAGATGATTATAGCCAAGGGCTGTTTGTTTTTTTTCATCAATTAGGTTGGCAAGGTACGGTATTTATTTGGGCTAGTTTGCTGCTGTTACTTGTGTTTGTTGCGACATCAGCAGACTCTGCAATTTTAGTCATTAAGCAGCTAGTGGGGCGTGAAAACTCGCAGGGGATTACTTTATATGCTTGGTGCTTAGCTTTGTTTTTATGTAGTTATGTATTGTTGCTTCAACACGATGAGCTACTAAATAGAAGTGTAGCGATTCTTGGGGCACTGCCTTTTTTGATAATTTTTATTTTACAACTTGTTGGGTTTTTAAAAGAATTTGTTCGTGACTTATGTAAGTAAGCTATTCAACATTTTTTACAGTCGTCATTGATTGTTAGTTATTTGTAAGAGGTGGTTAAAGAAGAGTCGCAGTGAGTGCCGGCTTTCTAATAGGCTAACTATCTGCGCTGCAACCGCATTGATTCTTACACTCTGCATCCATGCCCTGTGCTGCGAAGGTAAAGTTACAGCACGCTTGTAATTTAGTTTTAAGTTGTTCGCGACCGCGTTTGATGCGTGATTTAACCGCTGGCAGGCTCAATTTATATTTGTCGGCAATTTGTTGTTGTTTGAGTTGCTGCAACTCGCTGTCGATAAGTATGTTGCTAACATGGGCGGGTAAATCTTGAATTAACGTGTTAATACAGCGGTTGAGTTGCTGCTCACTGTAAGCCGCTGCCCAGTCTACCTCAGGCGCATGCAGTTGCTCTAGTTCGTCGCTACTACTATTGGGACGTTTACTGCGGTAGTAATCAATTATGGCGTGACGGCAGATTTGATAAAGCCAGGGCTGTAGCTTGTCGGCGGCACTAAGGCTGTCGATATTGTTAAGCACTTTAATAAAGACATCTTGCAGTATGTCTTCAGCCATCGCTTGGTCGTTCACTTTGCTGGCGATAAATCCCAGCAGTTGCTGGTGGAATTGCTTCCAGATATTTTCAATCATAATTAGGCTTCGTCCATACTAAGGCATCAGCACCTAAGTGCTGTTGCCTTGATATTTATGACAGCTTAACAGCAGCTGTTTTTTGTATTTGGGTTACAGCTCTTACAATGGCAGGGCTGTAAGGTTTGGCACTCATTGTTAGCACAGTTGCAGTTACAATTACAGCTACTGTCACAGTCATTGTTACAGTTACTTTCATTGTTACAGACACAGGGCTCGTCGCAGTTACTGCTAGTATCGGGGTTACTGGTGTTGTTAGTTGTACTCATTATCTTGCTTCCTTATTTTGTGATTAAACATTCACTTCACTACTAGAGACGCAAGCGAGAGAAAAAGGATGCACGTATTTATCGCAGGGCGCTCACATTAGAGTTTGCTTGCGCTTTAAATTAGGTAATTTCGTGAGGGAATAAGGTGAAAATAGCTTTATTTACAGTGGTTTGTTGTTGAATAAGTCTTAAAAATATAACTGCCATGTTGCAATTAAATCGACTTATAATTTTTGAGGATATACTTTAATAGTTGTGGGTGAGTATTTTCAGCTACTTTATTCTCAGGTAAGTAAGATAGTAACAAAAAGCAAGGCTCCAACCGTTAGCGCCTATCTGTTTGCTTTGTTGAAAGCGTGTGAGGAAGTTATATCCTCACACTAAGTACACTACAGGTGACGGTGATGAAACTCTAAATGTTCATCAATAAAGCTACTAATAAAATAGTAACTGTGATCATAGCCAGCATGCATATTTATTTCAGCGGGGTAATCTTTTTCATTGACGACCAAAAACAAGTTTTCTGTTTTTAGTTGTTCAACTAAAAAGTTGTCAGCTTCGCCTTGATCAATACGCAGCGGTAAATAATCTTCTGGGCTTGCTTGTTTCATGAGCTCGCAGCTATCGTAATTGCGCCACGCCGCTTTGTCAGTCCCTAAGTAATGACTAAATGCTTTTTCACCCCATGGGCAATTAATAGGGTTGACGATAGGGCTAAATGCGCTTGCGCTGACAAACTGTTTTGGATTTTTAAGCGCAATCATCAGGGCGCCGTGCCCTCCCATTGAGTGACCTGCAATCGCTTTTTTATCAGTAACAGGGAAGTGCGCTTCAATTAACGCTGGCAACTCAGTCACAACATAATCATACATATTGTAATGTACATTGTAGGGGGCTTGTGTTGCGTTAACATAAAAGCCTGCACCTTGACCAAAATCGTAGCTTTCGTCGTCAGGTACGGTGTCGCCACGCGGGCTTGTATCAGGTGCGACAATAGCAATGCCCAGTTCGGCGGCTTTTTTAAAGGCACCGGCTTTTTGCATAAAGTTTTCATCAGTACAAGTAAGGCCTGACAACCAATACATCACAGGTACTTTATTGGTTTCACTTGCACCCGGTGGTAAAAATATAGCAAAACGCATTGCGCAGTGTGTACTGCTCGCTTGATGCGTGTATTGCTTATGCCAACCACCGCTGACTTTTGTTGAGCTTATATTTTCGAGCATATCAGCATCCTTGAAAATGAAAGCGCCTTTTTAAATCAAGGCGCTTATTAATGATTAGTAATGAATAACAGAGCGGATACTCTTACCTTCGTGCATTAAGTCAAAGGCTTCATTAATATCTTCAAGTTTCATGGTGTGTGTGATGAAGTCATTAAGTGCAAATTCACCCTTCATATATCGTTCTACTATTTCAGGTAATTCAGAACGGCCTTTTACTCCACCAAATGCGCTTCCACGCCATACGCGGCCTGTTACAAGTTGGAAAGGGCGTGTTGAAATTTCTTGGCCTGCGCCTGCAACACCAATAATAACTGATTCACCCCAGCCTTTATGACAACACTCAAGTGCAGAGCGCATTACGTTTACGTTACCGATACACTCAAATGAGAAATCGACACCGCCGTCGGTCATTTCAACAATCACTTCTTGAATTGGTTTATCGAAATCATTTGGATTGATCAAATCTGTGGCGCCAAGCTTAGTAGCCAGTTCAAATTTGCTGGTATTAATATCAATACCGATAATACGACTAGCGCCTGCCATTTTTGCACCGATAATAGCAGATAAACCAATGCCGCCAAGACCAAATATAGCAACCGTGTCACCTTGTTGTACTTTAGCAGTTTTAGTAACCGCCCCCATACCTGTTGTTACGCCACAGCCAAGTAGGCAAATTTCTTCAAGCGGGGCTTCTTTACTCACTTTTGCGAGTGAAATTTCAGGAAGTACAGTGTATTCAGAAAACGTTGAGCAACCCATATAATGATAAATTGGTTGACCGTCTTTATAAAAACGAGTGGTGCCATCTGGCATTAAACCTTTACCTTGTGTTTCACGAACAGCTGAACACAGGTTTGTTTTACCCGATTTACACATCTTACACTCGCCACATTCAGCGGTGTAAAGAGGAATGACGTGGTCGCCGACTTCAACGTGAGTTACACCTTCACCTACAGCCTCTACAATACCGCCGCCTTCATGGCCGAGAATAGCAGGGAAAATACCTTCAGGATCTTCACCAGATAAAGTGAATGCGTCTGTGTGACAAACACCGGTTGCTACAATTTTTACAAGCACTTCGCCTTTTTTAGGCATCATCACATCGACTTCTTCAATCGATAGAGGTTGGTTTGGTCCCCAAGCAATTGCTGCTTTTGATTTAATAAAATCAGTCATAACGTTCCCTTATTTGTAGGTAGTAGATAATTAACATAGACTATTTTATTTATTTCTCAATGGATGATAATCTTCGATTTATTAAAACACTTTTACAGTATGGTAATAATGAATCGTTGGCATGGAATTGATGAGTTTTTAGCCGTCGCTGAAACAGGCAGCTTTACTAAAGCAAGTCGATTATTAGGGATGTCAGTGGCGCATGTCAGTCGCTATGTGAGCCAATTAGAAGAGCGTTTAAATACGCAATTGCTTACTCGGACAACGCGCAAGGTGGTACTTACCCAAGAAGGTGAAGTGTTTGCTCATCAAACTAAACAATTGCAAAATGCGATGGACGACGCCACGGCACTTTTGGCTGAACAGCAACTGACGCCAAAAGGGACAATTAAATTAACTGCACCAGTGATGTATGGCGAAAGCTACATTATGCCTGCTGTCCATACATTTATGCAGAAACATCCTGATATTGAAGTCATTAGCCATTTGAGCAATGAACAAGTCAATTTATTAGATGAGGGATTTGATCTGGCAATTCGGTTAGGGCATTTAAAGGATTCATCATTAAAAGCCAGACGGATAAGTCAGCGACGTTTAGTGATTTGTTGTAGCCCAGACTATATCAATAACTATGGTCAGCCTCATAGTGTGAGTGAACTTCATCAGCACCACTGTTTAATTGGAAATAACAGTTACTGGCGTGTGAAAGATCAACTTCAAGATAAACATATTAAAGTGGCGGGTCGATTACAGTGTAATAGTGGCTGGGCTTTGGTTGATGCTGCTATTAAAGGTTTAGGCATTGTGCAGCTACCAGATTATTACGTGGATAAATATTTGCAGTCAGGTCAATTAGTCGCGGTGCTTTCCAATGTTGCCCCCGCACCTGAAGGCGTTTGGGGGGTATATCCGCCAAGGCAATTTATTGCAACGAATGTAAAAGCATTATTAGACCACTTAATAGAAACTGTTCAAGTATCAGATTTATAATTATTTTTTACAAATTCGATAATCCCATCATGGCTAAATATATGCTAACATGAGCGCATATTTAGCCCTTGTAAAACCTATAATTACTTATGTTTCAACCTGTTAGCCTTTTTATAGGGCTGAGATATAGCCGCTCCTCAAAGGGCAACGCCTTTATCTCTTTTATTTCGTTTTTTTCTATTGCGGGCATTGCTATCGGTTTAATGGCTCTATTTACCGTAAGCTCTGTGATGAATGGTTTTGAAAATAACCTCAAGACTAATATGTTAGGTTTGATCCCGCATATTGAAGTGGACGCTAAGTCACAGTCTAAAGAAGCCATGTCGCGTATTAAGTCACAGCTGTCGGAGTCTCCTGCTGTAAAACAAGTCAATTTGTATCGTCATGGAGAGGCTATTTTACAAACTAATCAAGACCTTCATGGTGTGCTCTTACAAGGCTTATATGATGATGGGAGCTCGTTATATAACATTAAAGAAAAAATAGTGGCAGGTAATTGGTCACTAGTCATGGATGAAAATTATCACATAGCAATAAGCCGTTATTTAAGTCGTAAACTGGGTATTTCGTTGGGTGACAAAGTACGGGTGATCATGCCAAATGCAAGCACCTATACTCCGCTTGGTCGAGTACCTAGCCAGCGTTTATTTACGGTTGCAGCGCTGTACGAAACACAATCTGAAATCGATATGTCACTTGCATTTACTAGCGGCTATTCATTGCAGCGTGTTTTAAAGCTCTCACAATCAGTTGCCCCTAATTTGAGTGTTTCTTTGCATGAACCATTTGCCGTTGAGCAGGTGCTTAAAAGTCATGCGTCTATATTTAAAGACGTTGAACACACAGACTGGCGCGATAGCCAAGGCACCTTATTCGCAGCAGTGGCCATGGAAAAGCGCATCATGTCTATGTTACTGGGATTAATAGTATTAGTTGCGGTGTTTAATATCGTCTCGGCTTTAACCATGATGGTGAGTGAAAAGCAAAGTGAAGTCGCTATTTTGCAAACCTTAGGGCTAACACCAGCACAAGTACAAAATGTATTTATGATCCAAGGTCTGTATAACGGTTTAATTGGCACCAGCATTGGTGCATTACTGGGTGTGTTGTTTAGTCAGTACATTAATGAATTATTGAATATGTTTGGCATCAATTTACTCGCAGGCATGCGTTTACCTGTTAAATTTGATGTAGTCAGTTTAAGCCTAATTGCCGCCGGTAGTATTGCAATGAGCTTTTTAGCAACGTTGTATCCTGCCCGTAAAGCTGCAAAAGTGAACCCAGCAGAGGTATTACGTTATGAGTGAGTTAGTAATCAAGTGTCAGCAGCTTAATAAAGTGTATCAAGATGGCGAAAACCAAGTTGCAGTATTAAAAGGGGTTAACTTGAGCTTAGAGCAAGGTGAAATGCTCGCTGTTGTTGGCAGCTCGGGTTCAGGAAAAAGCACGTTACTACATATTTTAGGTACGCTTGATGGTGCCACAGACGGTAAAGTTGAAATTAAAGGTAAACAAGTCGGTAAACTAAATCGTAAGCAACAAGCTAATTTCCGTAATGAGAATTTAGGGTTTATTTATCAATTTCATCATTTATTAATGGAGTTTACGGCAGTTGAAAACGTTGCAATGCCGTTACTCATAAAGGGATTAAGTGCCAAGGACGCGACTGAAAAAGCACGGGTTATGCTTGATAAAGTAGGGTTGTCTCATCGTAGTGAACATAAACCATCGGCTTTGTCTGGTGGTGAGCGTCAGCGTGTCGCAATTGCGCGTGCATTGGTGACAGAGCCCGCTTTAGTGCTTGCCGATGAGCCTACCGGCAACTTAGATAAGCAAAATGCGATTAAAATATACGACCTCATTAAAGAGTTAAACAGCAGCTTAAAAACCAGCTTTGTGGTGGTAACACACGATTTAGAACTTGCTGATAAGCTTGGCAAGATTGCTTATCTTGACGATGGAAAATTAGCGATTAAAGAGTCTCAGCATGTTGCTTAGTGCGTTTATTTCGAAGCGTTTTAGAGCGCACTCAGGACACAAAGATGGGCAAAACGGTTTTGTTAGCTTTATAGCTAAAGCATCGACAATTGGTATTTTATTGGGCGTGGCGGTTTTAATCGTTGCCCTTTCGGTTATTAATGGTTTTGAGCAACAGCTTGTTCATCGTTTACTGTCTGTCGTGCCTCAGGTTGAATATGTTGCGCCGAATAAACCGATTAATAATTGGCAGTCAAAAGTAAGCCTACTTAACTCGCAATCTGGTGTAGTGGGAGCGGCGCCTTTTATTAGCGTGAATGGCATGGCGCAATTTAAAAGTGATTTAAAAGCTGTTGAGGTACGTGGAGTTGCTAGCGAATTTGAAAACCAAGTATCAGCGATTAATCAATTTACTCAAGGCCGACTGGTTAGCCAGCTGCAACAAGAAGATATTCTCTTAGGTCAGCAAGTTGTTAATAAACTAGGGCTGAAAATAGGGGATCCTGTTACTTTGTTAATCCCGCAAATTAACCAGCAAAGTAACACCTTGCTTGCGCCAAAACGGGTTAGTTTAAACTTGGCTGGCATTATTAACATGGGTGGACCTATTGATGAAACGGCTGCTTTTATTCGTTTAGATAAAGCACAATCAGTATTGGGTTTTAGTGAAGATCAGGTTACAGGTTTACGTTTAAAAGTGGATGATGTTTTTAATGCTCATCAAATCGCGATGCGTGTTGGCCAAGTTATCCCTGATTATGTGTATGTCTCGAGTTGGTTTAGAACGCAGGGCAGCTTGTATCAAGACATTCAAATGGTGCGCACCATTGTTTATATTGTGGTGTTTTTAATCATTGCTGTGGCGAGCTTTAATATCGTGTCATCTTTGGTGATGGAGGTACGCGAAAAACAAGCAAATATTGCCATTCTAAAAACCATGGGCGCACAAGACAGTACTATTTTAGCAACGTTTGTGATGCAGGGATTTACACAGGCGCTAATAGGGGTTGTACTTGGCACTATTATCGGTGTGATGGTGGCGTTAAATATCAGCGAATTATTTACTTGGCTGAGTAACCTTTTGGGCGACAACCCTTTACAAGGTGTTTATTTTATTGAGTTTTTACCCAGTAAATTAGTCTGGCAAGATATTGTGATCACCGTTATTGTGACCTTTGTGTTAGCGATACTGGCCACTTTATATCCTGCATGGCAAGCCACCCGTGTAGACCCAGCAAAAGTGCTAGGCAATTAAATGTAGGAGACGAGTGCATGGATAAGCAATCAGTTATTGATTTTTGGTTTAATGATTTAGGGCCTTCGGCTTGGTATCAGCAGTCCGATGAATTAGATAGGTTAATTACTGATAAATACGCACCGTTACTTTTGCAGGTAATAGCAGGAGAGTGCGCTAATTGGCGAGTCGATGCGATAGGCTCTTTAGCAGAAATCATTGTTTTAGATCAGTTCTCTCGTAATATTTATCGCAATTCACCGCGTGCTTTTAGCCAAGATGCCCAAGCGCTAACTCTTGCTCAGCGTGCAATCGAATTAGGCTTTGACAAGGCACTACCGACTGAACAAGCAGCCTTTATTTATATGCCTTTTATGCACAGTGAATCAAAAGCGATTCATCAGCAGGCCTTACAATTATTTAGGGGCCTGCCTAATTATGAATTTGAACTAAAACACAAGTTGATCATTGATAGATTTGGTCGTTATCCCCACCGAAATGCCATTTTAGGGCGAGAATCAACGCAAGAAGAGCTGCAATTTTTAACGGAACCGGGCTCTTCCTTTTAACTTGGGTGAATAATATCCAAATGCACTTCGTTTACCCCTAAACACTTGCACAGCTCAATATTAAGCCTTAAAGTGTCTGAAATGTTGTAAAAGAGTAACCATCATGGAACAAAAACAAGCGAGACCATTAACACCTGAAGAACAAGCAGAAGCACAAAAGCAAAGTGTTATTTGGCAAAGAGAATGTTTCCAAAATGCACAAAAGCACTTAGCTGAAAAAGGTGTTATACCGCAAACTGTTGTTGAAAAAGAAAGCCGTTTTATTGCACCGCTAGTCGCAATTTGGAAGTTCAAAGCGCAAAATGGTAAAAGTTATTGGGTGATTACGGGTCGATTGCCTACCGATCATGCTGAAGCGGGCGCGGCTGCAAACCCACGCGAAGTCTTACGTTATTTCTCAATGCAGTGGCAATTAAAAGCAGATCAGTTGATGGAATCTGGTGCAACAGATAAAACGAAAGTTGATTTTGCTAACCTACTGATTAATCGCGCTCATGGTTTGTATGAGTTATTCGAAAAAGATGAAATGTGGCAGAATGAGCCCGCGTAATCGCATTTTAATTATAAAAAAAAGCTGAATAATTTTATTCAGCTTTTTTATGAAAATGACAAAAGTCACTAATGAACCATCGTGAATGGTCGCGTATCAAACTGTTTTATAGGGCAAAGCATTCGCTGTCTAGGAATACCCGCTTCCATAAATACTAAGCCATCAGCAGCAAAACCATTTCGTTTAAATCGTTCAACTTCATTTAAAATACAATTAATACTGACGCAATCACAGCCTTGCTTTTCAGCCATATTAACTAAGTAGGTTAGCAGTGATTTATAGACCGAACGGTTGCGATGCTCTGGTAAGACGGCAATGCGCCCAATCAAGCCATCATTACACAAACGCCCAGTGGCAACTGGGCATTTTCCATCGTCTGTAACGAGCACGTGATGGGCTGTTTTATCTAAATGATCAAATTCAACGTGTTTTGGTATATGAAGCTCATATACAAATACACGTTCTCTGATCCGTTGTAAGAGTTCCTTGTCGATACTCCATTCAACTTCGTCAATATGATACCCCATAAGCACACGCTCCTAACAAAACCAAATACCCTCATTTAAAAGTGTAGTAAATGTTTTTAAAAAGTCGTGGTTATTTTTTGAACTATTTATATCGTCTGCTGTCAGCCAGCTTTGGTCTGTAAGCCTTTTGATATCGGCAAGTGCACTCATTTCATGCAGGTAGTTTATACCGTTAACACTTAAAAGAACTTTATCATCAATAATTTGATAAATAGCGCGTGTACCACCTAAACGTTCAAAAACCAGCGTTTCATCAGTGAGCAGCTCACGTACTTGATCAACCGTGTAGGGCTCTTCTAAAGGCGCTAAGTCCATATCGTGTTTTGGTTGACTTAAACTGTTACCAAGCCAGGTTTTAAACACTGTATTATCATCGATGGCTGCGATCATGAGCTGTTTAATTTGCTCGGCTTCTAGGTTGTTTAGCTCACCTTTAGAATCGCGCAGTGTCAGCTTGCTATCGCCATAGCGTGTATTGCCAAGTTCAGTATCAATTAGGTGATCGGCAAATTGTGAGAGTAAGTCTCGTTGATTAGGTGCTCTAAAACCCACTGAGTAGTTAAGAGCATTTTCAACTGCATAGCCTTCATGTGGGCAACCTGGAGGAATATACAAAATATCGCCAGGCTCTAATACACAATCAATTACAGCAGGGAATTGTTCTACTTGAAGTAGACTTTTATTTTGAGCGAATTGTTTTAAGTTTGCATCAGGTAAACCAACACGCCAATGACGTTTGCCAAGACCTTGAATGATAAATACATCATATTGGTCTAGATGCGGACCCACGCCACCCCCTGGTGTTGAGTAACTTATCATCAGATCATCAATTCGCCAGTTTGGAATAAAACGAAATGGTTCAAGTAATTGAGCTGCATCTGCATGCCAATGATCAACGGCTTGTACTAGCAATGTGGCATTCTTTTCTGTTAGTAAGCTAAAGTCTTCGAATGGGCCGTGGTATGCCTGCCAGTCATCAGCATGATTGGTGATGATACGTGACTCAATGCTGTCTTCCATTGCAAGTCCAGCTAACTCCTCTGGCTCAATTGGATCTTGAAAATCACTAAAACCTTGTTTAATAAGTAGCGGTTTTTTCTGCCAATACTCGCTTAGGAATTGCTGCGGAGTAAGCGAATTAATAGTTAGTTGATACATATAGGTACCTAATACCAAGCTGTTGAGTTATACCAATGTGCAAAAATACTTAATCATCTTGAGTGATTAAACCAGTCGCTACCAGCGTTAAAATTTCTGATTTAGAACAACTAAATAACTAAATTTTTGCCTGTTATCAACGCGGTTTTATTGCCTCAAAATAAACCACTTAAGTAAGCAAGATGGTATTAATTGAGCAAGTTGGCATGATTAAAAGTAATAAAAAAGCGAAAGGAAGGCCTTTCGCTTTTTAAAGTCACATACGCAATTTATGCTAAGTTATCAATGAACTCAACAGCACGGCCAATATAGTTTGCCGGTGTCAATTTTTTCATTTCAACTTTTGCTTCTTCTGGTAAATCAAGACCATCAATGAAATCAGCCATGATTTCTTTGTTAACACGTTTACCACGTGTTAAGTCTTTAAGCTTTTCGTACGGCTTTTCGATACCGTATTTACGCATGACTGTTTGAATAGGCTCAGCAAGTAATTCCCAGTTTTGATCAAGTTCTTCTAAAAGGCGCGGTTCGTTAACTTCAAGTTTGCTAACACCTTTTAACGTTGCTTGATAAGCAATTAGGGTATAGCCCATGCCCACACCCAGGTTACGTAAAACGGTTGAATCAGTTAGGTCACGTTGCCAGCGAGATACAGGCAGTTTTTGCGCAAGGTGAGCAAAGATTGCATTTGCAATACCTAAGTTACCTTCAGAATTTTCAAAATCGATCGGGTTTACTTTATGTGGCATTGTTGATGAACCAATTTCACCCGCAATCGTTTTTTGTTTAAAGTGATTAAGAGCAATGTAACCCCAAACGTCACGGTCAAAATCAAGTAGCACAGTATTGAAACGTGCAATTGCATCAAAAAGCTCTGCAATATAATCGTGTGGCTCGATTTGTGTTGTGAATGGGTTAAATGTTAAACCAAGACTCGTAACGAATTGTTCAGCATGGTTGTGCCAATCGTAATCTGGGTATGCACTTAGGTGGGCATTGTAGTTACCTACTGCACCGTTGATTTTACCTAGCATTTCAACTTGAGCAATTTGGTCACGTTGACGCTTTAAGCGCATGTAGACGTTTGCAAACTCTTTACCCATTGTTGAAGGTGTTGCAGGCTGACCGTGTGTACGAGTCATCATAGCAACAGATTTATATTCAACTGCTTTTTCTTTTAAAGCATTTAGGAGTTGATCACAGTAAGGAAGTAACACTTTGTCACGCGCTTCAGTTAACATTAAGCCGTGAGATAGGTTGTTAATGTCTTCTGATGTACATGCGAAATGAATAAACTCATTCACTGCGTTAAGCTCTGCGTTGTCAGCTACTTTTTCTTTCAGTAGATATTCAACGGCTTTAACGTCGTGGTTAGTTGTGCGCTCGATTTCTTTAACGCGTGCTGCGTCAGCTTCGCTAAAGTTATCAACAATGGCATTAAGTAAAGCATTAGCCTCGTCGCTAAATGCCGGTACTTCTGTGATTGCGCTTGCTGCAGACAAGGCTTGTAACCAACGAACCTCAACAGTTACACGGTATTTGATTAAACCAAATTCGCTGAAAATGCTGCGTAGTTCCGTGGTCTTGCTGCCATAGCGACCATCTACCGGAGAGATAGCGGTTAACGCTGAAAGCTCCATAATGACTCCTAAATTGTCTAGTTTGAACGATAATTAAATATACTGTTTAGCAATAGCGAGAATTTTTCTTTTCGCAAAGAAAAAGTGACGGCGTTTACCGCCCATTTGTCGCCATAACACGGCACTACGAATTCCGGCTAAAAGGAGAGCGCGGATTTTGTTTTGCGTGAGTTGCTGCTTTAATAACTCTGGCTTGCCGTACACTTGAATACGATGCCCAAGGGGGCTTAGCACCGATGAGTAAATATCGGCAAGCGCTGCGACCACGGTATCATCTGTGATTGCAAAATGGTCGAGGCGTCGTTTTACATCATCGATACGTCGACCTAATTCATTTAAACTGTTTTGTTTTGCACTTAATGCACGTTCTAACTGCATTAAGCCACCTACATACTTTACGATTTCAACGTCTTTGTCGGCGCCTGCTGAAAGCTGGGCAGTCAACACGCGATAACCCTCACGTAAATTATGTTTTCCCTGGTATACATCTTCAGGGGTATTCGGTGACGTTTCTACAATACAGTTGAGTAATTTTTCTAATTCGTGATCGCTACCACTGCCATATTGCGCTACTTTTTGAACCTGTTTAGCAACTTGACACATGGCGGCTAATGCCATGACTTGGTGCTCTGTCATTATTTGATCACCGAATCGATAATACCGCCACCGAGGCATACTTCGTCAGCATAAAAAACGGCTGATTGGCCTGGTGTCACTGCTTTTTGTGGCTCATCGAATAATACGCGTGCCATACCATCTTTACCAACCAGCAATGTACAGCTGATGTCTTCTTGGCGATAGCGTGTTTTCACTGTACAACGCGTCGTGCCTTTTGGCCCAACACGGTCAACCCAGTGAAGTTGGTTAGCATTTAAGCCATTACTGTATAAGCGAGGGTGATCTTTACCTTGACCAACCACTAAAACATTGCGTGTAATGTCTTTGTCTACAACATACCAAGGCTCGCCTGAACCTTCTTTCATACCGCCAATTAACAGGCCTTTTCGTTGGCCAAGGGTATGGTACATAAGACCTTCGTGCTCACCGACTTCGTTACCATCAGTGTCTTCAATTTTGCCCGGTTGTGCCGGTAAGAATTTTTGTAAAAAGTCTTTAAATTTACGCTCACCAATAAAGCAAATACCGGTGCTATCTTTTTTATCGTGCGTTATTAAATCTTGTTCTTCGGCAATGCGACGAACGTCTGGCTTGGCAATATCACCAACAGGGAAAAGTGTTTGTGCAATATGCTCATGACTTAGTGTGTATAAAAAGTAGCTTTGATCTTTGTTGTCATCAAGGCCACGGCACATAACATATTTGTCGTCTCGCTTTTCACGGCGCACATAATGACCCGTGGCGATATAATCGGCACCTAGCGCTTCAGCTGCAAATTCTAGAAAGGCTTTGAATTTAATTTCTTTGTTACACATGATGTCTGGATTAGGTGTGCGACCTGCTTTGTACTCTGCTAAAAAGTACTCAAACACGTTATCCCAGTATTCTGCTGCAAAGTTAACAGTATGTAGTTCAATACCTAGTTTATCGCACACGGCTTGTGCGTCTTTAAGATCTTCTGCAGCAGCGCAATATTCATCATTATCGTCTTCTTCCCAGTTTTTCATGAACAGGCCTTCTACTTGATAGCCTTGTTGCTTTAATAAATACGCTGATACAGAAGAATCAACACCGCCGGACATACCAACGATGACTTTAATGTGACTATTTTCGCTCATAATATTCGCTGTCATTTTTTAACTGCTGTGGAAAGGCCGATATTATATACCCAAACCACTTCAAGATGCGAGTTTCAGTTAGGATTAAACGTAATTTAGGAGCGCTATTGATTGCAAATAGTGGTTATTTGCTTGTTACTGTAATAAATCGCTTTTATTTAACAGTGTTAATCAAAACAATCGTCATTATTGGTAAATAACACGCGTCGTTATTGGTAAATCAGGCTCAGTGGATAGGCATGTCCTGCGAGATGATCTTCAATACACTTTAAAACCAGAGGGCTTCTGAGTGGCAGCTCTTTTATGGCGTCTAAGCTGAACCAGTGAGCGCTTATAATATCGCTATCAATAGGTGAAGGGGGGAGCTGCTCAGCGCAACTAAACGCAAAACTAAATCGCATGTAGTGTACACCATTTGTGGCATGCAGATTATAAATACCCACAAGATGTGAAGGGGAGAGCGTTAAACCCGTTTCTTCGTATAGTTCACGACTTGCTGCTTCGCTCACGGTCTCGTGTGCTTCTAAATGCCCTGCAGGTTGATTGTAACAAATTTCGCCTGTGTGTTTATCACGCTCTTTTACCAGTAAAAACTTGTTTTGACAGGTAACGATAGCGGCAACAGTGACATGAGGTTTATGCATCTGGGTTATCCACTACTTTATATTCGCCACTTGCTAATCCTGCAAGGGTATATTTGCCAATGCTGTAACGGATAAGTCTTAAGGTCGGGAAACCAACATGGGCTGTCATGCGCCTTACTTGACGATTTCGTCCTTCAGTTATTGAGATTTCAAGCCAACTAGTCGGAATGTTTTTACGCTCTCTTACCGGTGGTGTTCGAGGCCACAAGGTCGGTTCATCAATGCGTTTAACTTTGGCTGGTTTGGTCATGCCATCTTTAAGCTCTATACCTTTATTGAGCGCATAAATGGCTTCGTCGGTAACATCGCCTTCGACTTGCACCCAGTAAGTTTTAGCGGTCTTTTTATGTGGCTCAGTCAATGTGTGCTGTAATTTTCCACAATTGGTGAGTAGCAATAGGCCCTCGCTGTCTCTGTCGAGGCGACCTGCAGCATAAACGTCTTTGATGTTTATAAAATCAGCCAGAGTTTTACGATTTTGATCATCCGTAAACTGGCACAATACATCAAATGGCTTATTGAACAGCACAACTTTGCGTTGCTCTGGGCTTAAGGGTTCTTTTACTTCACGTTTTACTGTGGGTCTTGAATAACGTCGTCCATTACTGCGACGCGGTTTACTCGTAGGTTTGTGTGCCATTAAATACACCTTGCTGGCTTTGGTAAACCTGCAATTTTTGTAGCTTGCTTCGCAGGGCCTTTTGGAAACAGCTTATATAGATACATGCTGTTGCCTTTTTCTTCGCCGAGTTTTTGTGCCATTGCTTTTACTAGCATACGAATAGCTGGACTGGTGTTGTATTCTAAATAAAAGTCACGAACAAAATGCACGACTTCCCAATGCTGTGCAGTCAGGGTTATGTTTTCTTGCTCAGCAATTATAGGAGCCAGTGCTTCACTCCAATCTGCGCTGTTGAGTAAATAACCTTGTTTATCAGTGTCTATTTGTTTGTTATTAAATTCGAGCATGGTTTACCACGTGATAGTGTTTTGGCTAGTTAAAGTCAGTTCAACAAACTGGTTGTAGTCAATATCGACATCATATTCGCTAAGCGTAATGGCACGCGCAGTGGCATCTTCTTTTAATAAATGCAAAGCAGCAGAAAATTGTCTGTACTGTTTAATGTTGTAGCAAGCATCACCGACAAGCAGCACAGTGTCATCACTGCTGATTAAATTTTCAAGTGCATTGGTGCAGTAGTGCGACAAAGGTTTTGAAAAGATATGCAAGGTACTCATAGAGTCACCACCTGGTGCTGCTGACTTATTAAGAGGCGCTGCTGCTCAAAATTAGCGACTTTTACATCAATAATTAAATTATCTTTGGTTAAATTAAAATCCATCAGTGATTTTTCGCAAACGTAAATGTTTTCAACATCATATAACTCAAGCGTTTTAATGGTTTTAAAATAGTTTTTAATTCCCAATACTTCAGGTTTTTGGTGTTTTTTGAGTGCCAGTACAGCATCGCCACTGAGTAACCAACTAATATTTTGCTCAATGGCAGCAAATATCAGTGTGGTGTCGAGTGATTCACGCATATGCTGATCGTCAAACGGGCCATGTTGGCTAATTACTAAAATGTTCTTCATTTAAATTGCACCCATTTATCAGCATCCGCAGCGAGCATAGCAAACTCGGCCAGACCTGCGACGGTGAATACCCCTGTATTTTCGATGTCTAAACCACGCTTTTCTGCCGCGGTAACACACAGTAAAAGTGGGATACTTTTAGCGTTGAGTTCTTGCCATAAACGACTAACAGGTAACTCGTCACTGGCGAGTTCTAAATGTTGACTGGCGTGATACACACCTGCTTGATACAAAAAAACAGCTGAAATTGTGTGCCCTGCATCAAGGCAAGCCTGTGTAAATTTAATCAGCCGTTGCGTACAGTCATGATCGGTCGGTGCGGTGTGAAGTGAAAGTACAAATTGTGCCAAAACGCATCCAATAAAAAAGCCCCTAGAAAGGGGCTATTTTAACAGAACTATTTAATTAGTCATCACTTGCGCCAAGTAGATGTAGAAGCGAAGTGAATAGGTTATACACGTTTAAGTACAGTGCAACGGTGGCACGAATGTAGTTTGTTTCACCGCCGTTAATAATGCGGCTTGTGTCGAACAAGATTAAACCCGACATAATTAACACAACTGCTGCATTTATCACCATAAACGTGATTGAGCTGCCGATGAATAAATTGACTAAGCTTGCAATGATAACAACGATTAAGCCTACGGTTAAAAAGCCGCCCATAAATGAGAAATCTTTTTTGGTCGTTAGCGCATACGCCGATAAACCAAAGAAAATAAGTGCGGTTGAACCCAGTGCTTGCATAATAAGCATTGGACCATTTGGCATTGCTGCGTAGTAGTTAAGGATCGGACCTAAGCCTGCTCCCATCAACCCTGTAAAAACAAATACCCATGCAACACCCGATGCGCTGTCTGCCTTTTTATGCACCACAAAAAGCACACCAAACGCAACTAAGCTAAATACTATACCCATAAAGTAAGGTAGGTTCATTGCCATTGAAATACCTGCAGTAATGGCACTGAAAGCCAGCGTCATAGCAAGTAAAAAATACGTGTTTTTTAGTACTTTATTTGTTTCAATGGTCGACATAACCGGTCTAGCGGTATTGTACGATTGATTAAACGCCATTGTTAGAGCTCCTTAAATGAACTGATATGTTCGTTAGTTCCAATAGTTAAACTGAACTAAGCCTATCAAGAGTTATATATTTGGGCAAACCTTTGTAGATCAATAGACACGATAAATAATAAAAAAGTTCAGATTGTTCACAATTTGGCTCGCATTGTGTTTTTGCTGAACGATTTAGTTGTTTTTTAATCACTTAAACAGTTTTTTGAAAAAAAAGCTTCACAAACTAAGCTGCCTTATCTATTATGCACGCCGTCGGAGAGATGGCAGAGTGGTCGAATGCACCGGTCTTGAAAACCGGCAGGGGTTTGTAGCCCCTCTAGGGTTCAAATCCCTATCTCTCCACCATTATTTTTACTACTGGCGAAAGCGAGTAGTTTTTCCGCACTCGGAGAGATGGCAGAGTGGTCGAATGCACCGGTCTTGAAAACCGGCAGGGGTTTGTAGCCCCTCTAGGGTTCAAATCCCTATCTCTCCACCATTATAAAAGCCGCTGAATCTAATTCAGCGGCTTTTTTGTTTCTGCTGTTTTTAAATTACGACTATGGTCGATATTTCGTATTCTACCGAGTTAGTCCATGCTTAATACTTCTCGTATTATCTTTGTGAAATTAGGGAATTTATGAAACATCGTTTAGCAAAGAGTGTAGGACTTTCATTATTATCACCCGTCATTATTGGCTGTGTACTCGGTGTGTATTACGCATTGACGCTAGAAGGAAATGGCTGGCGTATCTTTTTCAATTTATTTATGAACGCGATTGCAAATGCACATATTGTTGGCCTTACAATGGCAGCATTTGTTGTGCCTGGTTATCTGCTTATGTACAAGTACGCAAAAGTAAACTATTCAGGCGTTCTTACTTTGGGTTTACTCGGGGGTGCTATTTTTAGTTACTTGCTAAGTGCGACATCAGGTATGGCGTTTATTGTAAATGCAATTATGTCTGCATTGGCCGCAGGATTATTTTTATTTGGCTTGCGACAGGGTCTACCATCTCAAACATCTCATCAATAGCAGAATATTTAATCAAGCTGACTGAAATTAAGGGCAAAATGTTTTTTTTTGCCCTTAAAAGGTTTCATTTATCGCCTACAAAGAGTACCTTTAGCTACTGTATGTTTAATAAGAAGTAGTTTGGTATGCAAAAGCAAGATTTTTACCAGTCATTAGTTAAACAAACTGAATCGCTGATCGCTGGTGAACCCAATGTCATAGCTAATATGGCGAATATTAGTGCGTTGTTATTTACCTCATTAGAGGATATAAATTGGGCGGGCTTTTATTTACTGGATTCGCCAGAAGAATTAGTGCTAGGGCCGTTTCAAGGTAATCCTGCGTGTATCCGTATTCCAGTTGGAAAAGGGGTATGTGGGACTGCGGCACAAACACAAGAAACACAATTAGTTGAAGATGTTCACGCTTTTGCAGGTCATATTGCTTGTGATGCAGCATCAAACTCTGAAATTGTTGTACCAATCTTCAAAGATGGTCACGTGTTTGCCGTGCTTGATATCGATAGTCCGAGCATCGGTCGATTCGATACTGATGATCAAGCTGGTTTAGAAGCATTGGTAAAATGCTTTGAGGCAAATCTGAAATGAAAGATCTGCTAAATGTGCAAGATTACCTTTTTGCCATTCACGATGTTGGTGATTGGGAAGGGGAAGAAGAAGTTGCAGCTGAAAGGCTCAACGACTTGATTCATATGGCTTGGGATCGTCTTCCAGATGACTTAGACTGTGAATCAATTGATGAAATTATAAATGGTATTTGGGAACACCTTCGCGGTGATTTAGCGCTTATTGAAGCGGACTTCGAAGAGTTAACCGACTGGGTAACACACTATGTCGATTCATCGCTCGATGAAAAGATGTAATAAAAGGTTCTAACATGGAAACCACAAACAAGCTAAAAGATATTAATGAAGTATTGGATTTCTTATACCAAGAATTTCCACAATGTTTTAAACAAAAAGACGGCATTCAGCCGCTTAAAGTGGGTATCTTTAAAGATATCGCTGAGCGCATTGAAGGCTCTGAGAAAGTAAGTAAAACTCAGGTTCGTCAAGCGTTAAGAAAGTACACCTCAAACTGGCGCTATTTAGAAGCCGTGACAAAGTCTGAGTTCCGTATTGACCTTGATGGTAATCAAGATGAAAAAGTGGAACAAGAGCACATTGAGCACGCTCAAAAAGCGTTAGAAGAAAGCCGCGCAAAAATGGCTAAACGCAAAAAAGCCCAGCGTCCACCACGTAAAGATGCAGACACAAAATCTTACAAAAAGAATGCGGGTTCGCATGCCAAAACAGGCGATAAAGGCGCTAGAGTTAACACTAAACCAGCTAAAGCTGCTCCTGCAAAACGTTCAGGAAAAGTTGAACCATTACCTGCCTCAGAGGTCAAGGTTAATAGCAAGGTTAAAGTTAAACTTGGCCAAGCACTTGTAAACGCAGTTATTACTGAAGTGAATAAAGATGAAGTTCACGTTGAGTTAGTAACAGGAATGCAAGTTAAGACCAAAGCAGACAGCCTGTATATCATTTAATAGCTGTAAAAAATAAAGGAGTTGTGTATGAGTAAAAAGTTTACGCTCATTCCGTTAGTCGCTGCCCTGTTTTCAGGTTCATTATTGGCTTCTACAGATAATTTAACTGCAGAAGATTTACCAGTACTCAAGCAAGAAAGCCAACATAGTACAGCAAGCAAACGGGTGACAAACTTATTTACTCGTGCACACTACAAACCCATTCGCTTTAACGATGAATTATCTGAACAGATATTTGATCGTTATATCGAATCCCTCGATTTTAATAAAAGTGTGTTTTTAGCGTCTGATATTGCTTCTTTCGAACAATATAAAGACCAGTTCGATAATGCGCTCTCTTCAGGGAAACTTGGGTTTGCCTTTGATATTTTTAATCTGAGCTTAAAGCGTCGTTTTGAGCGTTATGATTATTCTTTATCGTTACTTGAAAATGAAATGAAGTTCGATAAAGCAGATGAATATATGTTTGACCGCGAAGACGCTAAGTGGGCAACGACTCAAGCTGAGCTTGATGAATTGTGGCGTCAGCGCGTTAAATACGATGCGTTGCGTTTAAAAATGACCGGTAAAGATTGGCAAGGCATAAAAGAGGTCTTAACCAAGCGTTACCACAATGCGCAAAAACGCTTAGTGCAGACAAACAGTGAAGATGCATTTCAAATTGTAATGAATTCGTTTGCACGTAGTATTGAAGCACACACATCTTACTTATCACCCCGTCGTGCTGAACAGTTCAAAATGGACATGGACCTTGAACTTGAAGGTATTGGCGCAGTATTAAGTTATGATGAAGATTATACCGTGATCCGAAGCCTAGTTCCGGGTGGTCCCGCTGACAAATCTGAACAAATTAAAGCCGATGACCGCATTATAGGTGTTGCTCAAGAGGGCGAAGACTTTGTTGATGTTATTGGCTGGCGTCTTGATGACGTGGTTGACTTAATCAAAGGCCCTAAAGGTACTAAAGTTCGCTTACAGTATCTAAAAGGGGCGGATGCTCATGGTACTCCGAAAGTTGTTGAGATAACCCGTGATAAAATTCGTTTAGAAGACCGTGCTGCTAAATCAGAAGTATTTGAAGCGAAATACTCAGATTTAACAAGTAAAATCGGTGTGATAGAAATCCCAGGTTTCTACAATAATTTATCGCAAGACGTAAAAGTTGAAATTGCGAAATTAAAAGAAGCGAAAGTAGATGGCATCATAATCGATTTACGCCAAAACGGCGGCGGTTCATTGTATGAAGCGACGCAATTGTCAGGCCTGTTTATTGATCAAGGTCCAGTCGTACAAATTCATACGTTAAACAACCGTATCGAAGAGCAAAAAGACCGCGATGGTGTCACTTTTTATGATGGCCCATTAACCGTTTTAGTTGACCGTTACAGTGCATCAGCCTCTGAAATATTTGCAGCAGCGATGCAAGACTATGGCCGTGCTATTGTGATTGGTGAGCAAACGTTTGGTAAAGGTACAGTACAACAGCACAAACCGCTGGGCCGTGCGTATGATTTATATGATCACCCACTTGGCAGCGTACAATACACAATTGCAAAATTTTATCGTATTAATGGCGGAAGCACGCAGCATAAAGGGGTGATTCCCGATGTGTCATTCCCCTCAGCGATTGACCCAGCAGACTGGGGCGAAAGTCAGCAAGACAATGCATTACCTTGGGACAGCATCATTCGCGCTAAATATAATTCAGTTGACGATTTGAAGCCTGCGATTGCTTATGTCAATAAATTACATGATGCGCGCATTGCCAATGAGCCTGAATTTGGTTATGTGTTCGATGATATTAAACGTTATCAAGAAGAGAAAGATCGAAAAACAATTTCACTTGTTGAAGCAACACGTATCAAAGAGAAAGACGAAGGCGAAGAGCGTGCGCTTGAGCGTGCTAATGAACGATTAGTTCGATTAGGTCACAAACCAGTGGAAAGCCTAGATGATTTACCTGATACGCTTGATGATCTCGACCCTTTCTTAGAAGAAGCCGCGTTAATTACGCAAGACTATATTAAGTATGGTCGGCTCGCGAAAAAATAAATACCTATAATTGGTTAATTAAAAGGCGCTTAGGCGCCTTTTTTACTGCCCAAAACGGGGCATCTTGTTATAATTGATCAATCTGGCTGTCTAAAATGTTCGTGGTCTAATTAATAAACATTAATCCAAGGCGTTCTTTAGACAATCAAACAATAATAATTAAACACGCCACATAAGACGTGTAGGAGACTATCTTTTGAATTCAATTGAAGAGAAGCCGATCAAACAGGCCAGTTTTTTAGATGCCTTGATCCCCATTACTGTTCTCGTGTGCCTATTGGGTGCAGCTGTTTATTTATTCGGTGATAACTCATCATCGGGGCCAAATCAAATAGCCTTACTCTTTGCTACTTTTACTGCTGCCTTAATCGGTCTAAAAAACGGCTATACCTGGAAAAAGCTCGAACAAGCGATGATTGAAGGGATCACCTTATCATTAGGTGCCATTATTATACTGTTAATGGTAGGCGCATTGATTGGCACATGGCTGCTATCTGGAACAGTACCCACCTTAATTTACTATGGTTTACAAATTATCAATCCAAGTTGGTTCTATGCGGCTAGTTGTTTAATTTGTGGCATTGTTGCGATGAGTATTGGTAGCTCATGGACGACAGCTGCTACCATCGGTGTGGCATTATTAGGTGTTGCAACGGGGTTAGGACTTGAGCAGGTAGTGACTGCCGGTGCTGTTATTTCAGGCGCGTACTTTGGTGATAAGTTAAGCCCACTGTCGGAAACAACAAACTTAGCCCCTGCGGTTGCCGGAGCCGATCTGTTTGAGCATATTCATCATATGCTTTGGACCACGGTGCCTAGCTTTATTATTGCCTTAATTATTTTTATTTTTATGGGCTTTAATGCAGGTGGTTCAGCAGAAGCAGGCCGAATTGATGAAATCATTAACCTGTTAGAAAGCAACTTTAATATCGGGCTTGAAATGCTCGTGCCATTAGTCGTGTTGCTTATTCTTGCAATAAGAAAAATGCCGGCATTTCCAGCTATTTCAATTGGTGCAGTACTGGGTGCTATTTGGGCTATGTTGTTTCAATCAGATTTAATTAATAGTCAAATCGATACGTCACAAGGGCAGTTAATTGGCTATTTCAAGCTAGTATGGACAACATTTTTTGATGGCTTTAGCATCGATACGGGCGACGAAAAAATGGATTCATTGCTCAGTGGCGGCGGTATGGCCGGAATGTTAAACACAACTTGGCTAATTATGACCGCATTGATGTTTGGCGCCATTATGGAGAAAACTGGCTTGCTAGATATGTTTGTAAAAAGCATATTGAAAATAGCGAAAAGCACCGGCTCACTTATAACAGCGACAATTGCGACTTGTATCGGTACCAATGCAGTGGCGGCAGATCAATACATTGCTATTGTTGTACCAGGACGTATGTTTAAAGATGAATATGAAAAACGCGGTTTAAAACCGGTGAATTTATCACGTACTTTAGAAGACGGTGGCACCATTACAAGCCCGCTGATCCCATGGAATACGTGTGGTGCATACATGCAAAGCGTTTTATTAATTAACCCATTTGATTATGCACTTTACGCTTTCTTTAATTTAATTAATCCAGTACTCGCTGTTGTTTACGCATATTTAGGTATTAAAATTTTACGTATCGAACCAAAGCACGTTAAACAAACCAGCGCTGAATAATTCATGTTAGGCCCTGTTAAACAGGGCCATTTGGAGTCAATGATGTCTGCAACGAGTAAACCTCAAGCTCAATATTTAAAAGATTACCAAGCCCCTCATTTTTCAATACAACATATCGATTTACGCTTTGAATTAGCGCCCTTAAAAACCGTCGTACACTCAACAATGACGATTAACCGTGTGGACGAAACGGGGGCTGATTTAGTGCTTGATGGTGTTGATTTAACACTTATCTCACTGCATGTAGATGAGCAAGAGTACAGTGACTATACGCTTGAGGATGAGGCACTCATCATCCACAATTTACCTGCTAATTTTATTTTAAAAATTGTCAACCATATCGATCCTCAAACAAACACTTCCCTCGAAGGCCTGTATTTATCAGGGGGCGCGTATTGCACGCAATGTGAAGCTGAAGGTTTTAGAAAAATCACTTATTACTTGGACCGCCCAGATGTATTGGCAAGTTTTGATGTTACGATCATTGCTGAGCAAAAATACACGCATTTATTGTCTAACGGTAATCAGATTGATGCAGGCACACTCGATGATGGTCGCCACTTTGTCAAATGGCAGGATCCATTTAAAAAACCAAGTTACTTGTTTGCATTAGTTGCAGGTGATTTTGATGTGTTACGTGACCAGTACACAACGAAATCAGGCCGTAATGTTGAGTTGGCCTTATTTGTTGATAAAGGTAATTTACCAAAAACCCCGCATGCAATGACATCGTTAAAAAAATCAATGCAGTGGGATGAAGAACGTTTCAATCTTGAATACGACTTAGATATATACATGATTGTTGCCGTCGATTTCTTCAATATGGGGGCGATGGAAAATAAAGGATTAAACATCTTCAACTCTAAATGTGTGTTAGCGAATCAAGAAACCGCCACCGATAAAGATTACCACACGATTGAGTCTATTGTTGGGCATGAATATTTTCATAACTGGACGGGCAATCGCGTTACTTGTCGAGACTGGTTTCAGTTGTCTTTGAAAGAAGGTTTAACCGTATTTAGAGACCAAGAGTTTAGTAGTGATTTGGGATCTCGTGCCCTAAACCGTATTGATGCTGTAAAAGTAATGCGAACTCATCAGTTTAGCGAAGATGCAGGGCCTATGGCGCACCCAATTCGCCCAGAAAAAGTTATTGAAATGAATAACTTTTACACTGTGACAGTGTATGACAAGGGCGCAGAAGTTATTCGTATGATGCACACGATATTAGGCGAAGAAAAGTTTCAGCAAGGTATGGCGCTTTACTTCCAACGGCACGATGGTCAAGCCGTTACCTGTGATGACTTTGTTGCAGCCATGAGTGATGCTTCTGAAATTGACTTGCAGCAGTTTAAGCGTTGGTACAATCAAGCGGGTACTCCAAGATTAAAAGTAGATCAATATTTTGATCATGCTAATCAAACCTTTACACTGACCATTGAGCAATTTGCGCCAGATAATCAACCTAATAATGCGTTGTTACATATTCCGTTTGCGATTGAACTACTTGACCCTGCTGGTCAATCAGTGCCGTTAACGATTAATAATCAGATGCAAGATTCTGTGCTTAATATAACTGAAAAACAACACACCTTTGTGTTTGAAAATGTTATAGAGCCGCCTGTTGCAGTGCTTCTGGAAGATTTTTCTGCTCCTTGTATTGTTGACCAAACTAGCAGCACCGCTGATTTGCTCCATATTATGCGTTTTGCACGAAGTGATTTTTCGCGATGGGATGCACAGCAACGATTATTTACCAACGAAATTAAAGCCGCACTATCATCGGGTAATGCATGTTTATCACCCGACATCATTTCTGCTCTTAACGTATTAATTACAGAACGAGCAGGGGATTTGGCACTGATTGCAGAGCTATTAAAATTACCAAGCTATGACACGATTGCGGCTGAATATGCAGTGATCCCCGTTGATGACATTGTTTCAGTAATGAATGCATTTGAACTACACATTGCGACTGACTTATCGGACTCATTGATTGCGTGTTATAAGGCATTACACGATGATGGCACAACATCTGCCGAGGCTGTTGCCGTTAGGGCACTTAAACAGGTCTGTTTGCACTATTTAGCAAAAACTGAACAGCAAGACGTGAATGACTTTATTGACGAAGCCGTGGCCAGCTCTAACATGACAAATGTGTTAGCTGCGCTAAGTGCGGTTGTAAAAGCGAATCACCCTCGCTGTGATGATTTGCTCAATGAATTTGATGCTAAATGGCGACATGATGTACTTGTAATGGACAAATGGTTTGCATTGCAGGCAATGAAAGAGTCAGCAACCTGCATTGAAGACATTAAGCAGTTGTATGATCACCCAAGTTTTGATTTTGGTAATCCAAACCGTGTCAGAGCATTGGTCGGCAGCTTTAGTCATTTTAATACTACACAATTTCATCGTGCAGACGGCAAAGGGTATCAATTATTGGGTGATTTGCTTATTAAGCTCAATGATATTAACCCGCAAAATGCATCACGTATGTTAACACCATTTATGGCATGGAAACGTTATGATCACGACCGTTCGCAGGCAATCAAAGCACAATTGCAACGTTTGGCATCATTAGAGAGCCTAAGTGATGATTTATTTGAAAAAGTTGAGAAAGCGTTAGTAGGTTAATGACTGAATACTTTTTTTCTTTGTATTTAAGTTATGCAGAATGCCTTGATTACTATCATGGTAAATATACTTCAATACAGGTAACAGAAGATGGTGGCAAAACAATTCGTTTTGCTGCCAAGCATTTACGTCCTTTTATTTCATCATTAGGGATAAGAGGGCGTTTTAGACTCACGCTGGGCGCTGATAATCAGTTTTTAAAGCTTGAAAAAGTGAATTAAAACGCCAAATAGCCTTAAAGCTGTCATACGACAAAGTGTGCTAATTTACCCAAAAATTAGCCACATTTTTCTCCCTCCTATAAAATAATCTTATTATATTTTTGTTAATTCAATTTGTTCTATTGTTAATTTACGTGTATAAATTATCTGGTATGACGTCTTACCAATACGTAAACGTCACATTTTTAAATAAATATTAACCGATTGAACGCGTTCTATATTGTATTTTTACTATTTCGCTTCTATCGTTAGAAAGATTCTAAAAACAACAATTTGATCACAAAACAACCCGTTACAGGGGGATGAACACAATGATAAAAAGATCGCTTTTTGTTAAAAACAAAATAGCTTTGGGATTCGCGGCGGCGACTCTGGGACTCTCAAGCACAGCTTTGCACGCGGCCACTTTTCAATTAGGTGATTTTGACGTACGTTTTGACTCTAGCTTTTCATATGGGCAGAGTATTCGAGTCGAAGACCGTGACTTTGCAATTATAGGTAAAAGTAATAACCCATCATTTGATTGGTCGGGCTATCATCCTGCTTTAAATCCTATTTACTCTTCTTCTGATGTATGGAAGCAGCCAGGCGCTTATTCAAATAATGGCGATGCTGGTAACCTTAACTTCGACAGTGGTGATTCTTTTTCAAAGCTGTTAAAAGGCAACCACGAGTTATCGATTAGTAAAGATAATTACGGTCTTTTTACCCGTTTCATGTACTTTTATGATTTCGCGTTGATGGATGGTGACTTTGCGTATAGTAACCCAACATCAGGTAAGAAAGTTGACCCCTGTGATGATGACGACACCAAAGAGCAAGTATGTGCCGATTTACGCTTACTTGACGCGTACGTCTGGGCGAACTTTGACCTTAACGAAGGTCGAAACCCGCTGTCTATTCGCTTAGGTCAGCAGGTCGTTAACTGGGGTGAAAGTACCTTAATTTCTCACGGTATCAACGTAAACCCGGTTGATATTGACCGTTTGAAAGCGCCAGGTGCGGAGTTAAAAGAAGCATTCATACCCGTTGGTATGCTATGGGCTTCATTAGGTATTACCGATAATATTACCCTTGAAGGTTTTTATCAGTATGAATGGCACGAAACGCGCCTTCCTGCTGCAGGTACTTATTTTTCAACGAATGATTTCGCGTCTGAAAATGGCTACCAACAAAATATCCAGCTTGGTTTTACATCAAACCCTGATATCGATTTAGCTTTCTTAACAGACAGCTTAAATAGTTTAGATGATATTGTGCGCTCGCAAGGTATCGATCCTACATCGCCGCAAGGGCGAGCAATGATGGCACAAATGTACCTGGCATTCCCGACCAAAGTTGCTTTAAAAGGCAAGGGGGATGCGGGTAAAAATGAGCCTGATGATGGTGGACAATACGGTTTACGTTTAGGTATGTACTTACCTGAACTAAACGATACAGAAGTCGCCCTTTACCACATTAACTATCACAGCCGCCGACCTGTTATTTCTGGTCAAGTATCTAACTTTACATCGCCAGCATTGACTGCTGATATTGGTATGTTATTAACTTCTGAAATAACAGAAGATAATGTTACAAGTCTTCAAGCATTCACTAAAGGGCAATTAGAGTACCCTGAAGATATTAAGCTATACGGTTTAAGCTTTAATACAACCGTGGGTGAGACCGCGCTTGCAGGCGAATTTGCCTTCCGTCAAGATGAGCCACTGCAAATAGATGATGTTGAATTATTATACGCTGGTATGCCTGAGCAATTAGCTGTTGCGGGTATTCGTCCTGATTTTGCAGGTATTTCGCAAATGAGCTTAGGCGATGCGACCAGTGTCGTTGGTCCTGGTGAAGTTGCACAAGGCTATATTCTTCGTAATACAGCTCAGCTTCAGTTTACTGCTACCCATTTATTTGGCCCGTCTCTTGGTGCTGATAGTTGGGCTGTTGTGGGTGAAATTGGCGGTGTTCGTATTAATGATATGCCGGAATACGATGAGTTACGCTTGAATGTTGCGGGTACGGGTCGAAGCGGTATCATGCAAGGCCCATTAGGTGATGATTATTCGACACTCCACCTCGGTATTTCAAACGGCCCTGAGACAAACCCATTCCCAACTGCGTCTGCATGGGGTTATCGCTTAATCGCAAAAGGTGATTACTTTAATGTCTTTAACGGGGTGAATTTCTCACCACGTTTCGTGTTTTCACACGACGTGAATGGTATTACACCTGATCCGATGTTCCTGTTTGTTGAAGATCGTAAGTCACTGGGCGTGACGATGAACTTTAACTATCAAAATGCGTGGTCATTCGACTTTAGCTACAACTCATTCTGGGGTGGTGGTGCGACGAATACTTTCTCTGACCGCGATTATGTTTCTTTCAATATTAAATATTCAATTTAAGGGTAAATTATGATTATTAGAAAACCTACCCTCATTGCTGCAGCGTTTTGTAGCGTTTTTGCAAGCAGCAGTGTGCTTGCAAAAATTACCGCTGATGAAGCGGCACGTTTAGGTACAGATTTAACACCCATTGGTGCAGAAAAATCGGCAAACAAAGATGGATCTATCCCTGAATGGACAGGCGGTATTACAACGCCTCCTGCAGATTACAAACCGGGTATGCATCACCCTGATCCGTTTGCAGATGACAAGGTATTATTCACCATCGATAAGTCGAACGTCGATAAATACAAAGATCTCTTGAGTCCTGGTCAAATTGAGTTATTCAATACATACCCTGACACATTTAAAATGAACATTTATCCAACCCGTCGCAGTGCTTCGTATCCTCAGTTTGTATACGATGCTACTAAAAAATACGCGACTACGGCTGAGTTAGTTGAAGGCGGTAATGGTATTAAGAACACGGCAGTAGGCGTGCCATTCCCAATTCCTAAAGACGGCTTAGAAGCAATTTGGAATCACCTATTACGTTTTCGTGGTTTAGCCGTAGAGCGTTATGCTGGACAAGCAGCACCGACGGCATCAGGCTCGTATAATTATGTAGGTTTTGATGAACAGTTGTTAGTTGAATACTCAAATCCAAAATCGACACCTGAACAACTTCAAGAATCAAATATTCTGTTTAAGTTTAAGCAAAAGGTAACAGAACCTGCTCGTCTTGCTGGTACCGCATTGCTTGTTCATGAAACAATGGACCAAATCTTAACGCCACGTCAAGCATGGACCTACAACTCAGGTCAACGTCGTGTTCGTCGTGCGCCAAACGTAGCCTATGATGCACCGGGTACTGCAGCAGATAGCTTACGTACAACCGATGATTTTGATATGTTTAATGGTTCACCAAATCGCTATAACTGGACATTAAAAGGGAAGCAAGAGCTTTATATTCCGTACAATAGTTATAAGCTTCATAGCGACAAGTTAACCTACGATGATATTTTACAAGCGGGTCATATTAACCCTGAGCATGTGCGCTATGAAAAGCACAGAGTATGGGTTGTAGAAGCGAACCTTAAAGAAGGCACGCGTCATATTTATAAAAAGCGTGTGTTTTATATTGACGAGGATAGCTGGCAAGTTCATGTAGCCGATATTTATGATAATCGCGATCAAATGTATCGTGTTGCAATGTCGCATGGCTTGAACTACTACGAAGTACCTACGCATTGGAGTACGCTAGATGTATACCACGACTTAAATTCACGTCGTTATTTAGCGATTGGTTTAGATAACCAAGAAAAAATGTATGACTTCTCAAAAACATTAAACGACAATGAGTTTACCTCTAGCGCATTACGCCGCGAAGGTCGTTAATCTACACACTAGGCACCTGAAAACAGGTGCCTCTTGCAATGTAGGCAAGCCAAAGTATGAAAGGTGTAATCACGATTATGTTGTTGGCTTGCTTTTTTATTCTATCGAAGGCGATTTATCTTTATGAAGTATTTGCTTTATGCTTGTCTTGCTTATAGTGCTTCATGTTTTGCTCAAGACATGCCACAGCCTCAGCAGGCAATTTCTGCTGTTAACGCAGACAAAACCCTTCTCACTGATATTGAGATATCAGGCAATCAACTGATCGCAGTTGGTAAACATGGTGTTGTCATTACCAGCTCAGATGCACAGCAATGGCAACAGGCGAGTGTACCTACACAAGTGTTATTAACGGCAGTTAACTTTTATGACACGGATTTAGGATGGGCCTGTGGCCATGATGCAACCATTATTAATACGACGGATGCTGGTAAAACATGGCAATTGCAACAGGCATTGCCCCATATGGATAAGCCGTGCTTAGACATTTTATTTACCTCAGCGCAGCATGGCTACGCAGTGGGTGCTTATGGGATGTTTTTTGAAACGAATGATGGCGGAAAAAACTGGAATAAACGGTTTTTAGACAGCTTATTATTTGAGGATGACCGTGATTATTTAAACGATCTTAAAAACAATGATCCTGAAGGATACGAAGCTGAAACAGCATCAATCCTGCCACATTTTAACCGTATTGTTAACGTTGCAGACCGTTTAATGCTCGTGGGTGAAATGGGTTTAATGGCGCAAAGCCTAGACAATGGTCAAACATGGCAGCGTTTAGAAGAAATATATATGGGTTCTTTCTTTACGTTTGCGTCAACTGCACACAGCGGTGGCGAAGATCTTGTTGCAGGTCTACGGGGAAATATTTTTACACGCCAAGCGCAATCTCAAGAGTGGCTACAAGTTGACTCTGATAATCACGCTACCGTTAATAGCGCAATTAATTACAAAAATGAATGGCTATTATTCGCAAACAGTGGGGTTATTTTTCATATCAAAGATGGTGAGCTAACAGAAGAGCAGATGGCTGATGGTAAATCATTACTCGATGGCGTTGTATTTCAGAATAAACTGGTTATGGCTTCTGAAGATGGCATTAAAGTGAAGGAGTTGAATCAGTAATGCGTGGCTTTTTAGATTTTTTAGAAAAGGCGGTGTTTCGTCATCGTCTATTTGCGATTATTTCGTTTGCAGTAATCACTTGTTTTTTATTGTTTAAAGCAACACAAATTCAACTCGATGCGTCGTTTAATAAGAATATTCCACTAAACCACGAATACATGAAAGTGTACACCAAACATGAAAAGCAGTTTGGTGGTGCAAACAGCATTTTAATTTCAGTGTGCGATGCTGAGGGCGATATATTTAATGAGGAGTTTTTTACGCAGTTAAAAGCTGTTCATGACCAACTTTACTTTATTCCAGGGGTAAATCGTCCGCTAGTAAACTCAATTTTTGCTCCCAGTGCACGTTTTGTAGAAGTGGTTGAAGACGGCTTTGCCGGCGGCCCAATTATTCCAGCCAACTTTACTGCTGATAAACAAGGTTTAGCAGTTGTAAAAGAGAATATTGAAAAAGCAAAAGTTGTGGGGCGCATGATTGCGAGTGATTATTCATGTGCGATGGTGACAGCACAGCTACTTGAATTTGATCCCCAAACGCAAGAAAAACTCGATACCCTCGCATTTGCTGAAAAATTAGAAACACAAGTACGCGAACCGCTCAGTACAGACAAAGTCAGTATTCATATTATTGGCTTTGCGAAAATGGCGGGTGATGTTGCAGAAGGTGCGAAAGGGGTGGTGCTGTTTTTCGCTATTGCTATCGCATTTACATTTATCATGGTGTGGTTATTCTGCCACAGTTTAAAACTAACAATTTTGCCGATTGCTTGTTCAATTATAGCGGTCATCTGGCAGCTTGGTTTACTGTCAAGTCTTGGCTTTGGACTTGATCCAATGTCAATCTTAGTGCCGTTTTTAGTGTTTGCTATTGGTGTGAGCCATGGCGTGCAAATGATCAACGACATTGGTAAAAAAGTGTGCACCGGCAGCAATACACGCGTGTGTTGTCAGGCAAGTTTTAGAGCCTTGTTAATTCCCGGTGGTATAGCGCTGTTATCTGATACGATTGGTTTCCTAACATTATTAACCATTGATATCGGTATTATCCGAGAGTTAGCGATTACAGCGAGTTTGGGTGTGGCGGTGATTATATTCACTAACTTGATCCTTCTGCCTGTTTGGGCGTCTTACATGAACTTTGAAGGCTCGGTGCGTATCCAATCTGGTAACCACACAGACAAACCAAACATGCTGGATACCTTGCGTGAAATTTTGGTTAAGACAACTGAACGTAAGACCGCAGCAGTCATCATTGTTTTAACGGCACTCCTCTTTGCAGTCGGTTACTGGCAGGCAGATAAAATGCGTATAGGTGACTTGCACGCCGGTGCACCTTCACTGCATCAAGATGCGCGATATAATCAAGACACCTTCTTGATTTCAGATAAGTACACGATTTCATCAGACATTTTAAAAGTGATTGTTGAAGCATATCCTGCAGCGTGTACAGAGCATGATGTAATGGAGCGAATCGGTCGTTTCCAATGGCAAATGGAAAATGTAGCTGGCGTACAATCAGCAGTGAGTTTAAGTAGCGTTGCTCAGTCTGTTAATGCTGGTTTTAATGAAGGTAATTTAAAATGGCAAAGTTTACCGCGTAATACCGCAAGCTTAGTGCAATCGACATCGCGTGTTGAGACCAGCTCTGGTTTGTTAGATGGTAACTGTTCAGTGATGCCTGTAATCATTTTCTTAAATGACCACAAAGCAGAGACAATTGATCATGTTGTCGCAAAGGTAAAAGAGTTTGCAGCTCAAGAGCAAACCGATAAAGTGCAATTTAAGCTAGCTTCAGGCCCTGTTGGGGTAATGGCTGCAACAAATGAATCTGTGTCGGCTGCACAATTACCGATGATGCTCTATGTTTATGGCGCAGTTATTTTACTTTGCTTAGTGAGTTTTAGGAGCGTAAAAGCCACAGTAGCCGTGGTACTGCCGTTGTATATCGTATCAACACTTGCGCAAGCATTAATGGTGCAATTAGAAATAGGCTTAACGGTATCAACCTTACCTGTTATCGCATTAGGGGTGGGGATTGGCGTTGATTACGGAATTTACATTCTGTCATCGATGATGTCACAGTTAAAACGTGGCGTCGCATTAGAAGTCGCTTACCGTAACGCCCTTGTTGAACGAGGCAGTGCAGTACTCTTCACAGGTATCACCTTAGCGATAGGGGTGAGCACGTGGATTTTCTCTGATCTGAAGTTCCAGGTGGATATGGGTATTCTGCTTACCTTTATGTTCTTAGTGAATATGTTAGGTGCAGTGCTGCTTTTACCCGCGATTGGTAGCTTCCTCTGGACTGACCAGAAAAAATAATGTAAATAATTGTGCTCCGATATGGCCAGGAATGGCCATATATATCTATATTTTGTGAATAGATGACCAAATAGCTGAAAAGCTTAAAATGATTTCATCGAAAAGGCTGTTTATTAGCTGTAAAAGAGTTAGAATTTACCTGACTCCACGCTAATAAATGGCTGTACAAATATTCTACTAATCAATAAGTAGTATAGATTAAGGAACATACAATGACACGAAATGAAGGGCAAGCCTCGGTTATCTTAGATAATGTCTGTAAGCTGATCCAGAAAAAAGTTCACGCTGATAATGTGTTACTCGTTGAGAAATTCGCCAAAGCCTTGTACAGCAATATGTCTAAAGAGGATTTGGCACATCGCAACGATAGTGACTTATATGGCGCTGCACTAAGCCTATGGAACTCGCTAGAAAAAAATAATTCTGATGACGCGGTTGTCCGTGTCTTCAATCCTGAAGTAGCAAAAGATGGCTGGCAGTCATCGCACACAATTGTAGAAATTATCGCTAAAGATATGCCTTTCTTAGTTGATTCTGTGCGCATGGCCATGACCCGCGAAAACATCGCTTCTCACTTGCTACTTCACTCTCCGCTTAAAATTCAACGTGATAAAAACGCAAAAATCACGGGTATTTCTAGCTTAAAAGCAGAGCAAGAATCAACGTCTACAAAAACGGTATTCTTTATCGAAATTGATCGTCAAACAGACGCAAAAGTGATTGAATCGTTTAAGAAAGAGCTTGAATCTGTGCTTGTTGATGTTTCTGTTGCTGTAGAAGATTGGCAGCCAATTCGTGAAAAACTAATTGCTGTAACGAAAGACTTACCGAAGCGTCACCATAATAATAAAGAAAGTGAAGTTTCTGAAACGGTTGAGTTTTTAGACTGGTTAGCGAAAGATAATTTCACTCTAATGGGATACCGTGAATACGAGCTTTCGCCAGTTCAAGGCGACTATCAGTTAAAAGGTAAAAAAGGCACTAGCTTAGGTTTGATGAAAAACTCAGACGAAGAGCACAGCCGTCTTTTATCTGAGTTACCTGAAGTGGCGCGTCAAGAAGCGCGTAGCAATAACTTACTCATCTTAACAAAGACGAACTCAGTGTCTCGCGTTCATCGTCCTGCGTACATCGATTATGTAGGCATTAAACGTTTCGATGACAAAGGTAACGTGGTTGGTGAAGACCGTTTTATCGGTTTATTCTCATCAAGTTTTTATAACAACAGCGCCGCTGATGTGCCAGTACTAAAAAGTAAAATCAACCGCATTATGGAAATGTGTGATTTTGCGAAAGGTACGCATGCATACAAAGCCGTGTTAAATATTTTAGAAACGTACCCGCGTGATGAGCTTGTACAAGCACGTGAAACCGAGCTGCTAGAAGTTGCCATGGGCGTGTTACAAGTACAAGAGCGTGATATGTGTCGCATTTTTGTTCGTAAAGACGCATACGGTCGTTTCTTCTCGTGTATGGTTTATGTACCACGCGAGCGTTACAACACCGCACTTCGCCGTGAAACACAAAGTATTTTAGCGAATGCATTTAATTCTGACGAAAAAGTCGAATTTACTACTTTCTTCTCTGAGTCGACATTAGCCCGTACACACTACACGGTGCGTGTGACTGACAATAATATTGAATATAACGTGAAAGACATCGAAAATAACCTAATTGAAGCGGCCCGTACTTGGGAAGATAGATTACAATCTGCATTACTTGAAAGTGCAGGTGAAGCACGCGGTAAAGAATTAAACCGTAAATATGCGCAAGCTTTTGCAAGTGCGTATAAAGATCAAGTTCTTCCAAGCGCTGCAGTTGTTGATATTGAAAAGCTTGAGCTTCTTAGCGACGAAAACAAATTAGAAATGTTGTTCTACCGTCCGCAAGAAGAAGCGAATACCAATGTTGTACGCTTAAGCTTGTTCCATAAGGATGAGCCTATTCATTTATCTGACGTCATGCCAATGTTAGAAAACTTTGGACTTCGCGTTGTAGGTGAAACGCCTTACTCAGTAAAAACAACTGATGGTAACGTTAATTGGATCATGGACTTCACCATGCTAATTGACAACAAGGGTATCGCTGACTTTGATAAAGTGTCAGCTCGATTCCGTGCTGCATTAACAAATGTTTGGAACAATCGTTTAGAAAACGACGGCTTCAACCGTTTAGTATTAATGGGTGGCTTAACAGGCCGTGAAGCATCAATTTTACGTGCTTACGCGAAATATATGCGTCAAATTGGTGTAACGTTCTCGCAAACTTACATTGAAAGTACTTTTGCTAATTACCCGCATATTGCATCGCAAATCGTTAATTTATTTACTAAGAAGTTCTCTGTTAAGAACCCTGGTAGCGAAAAGACGCTAGAGAAACTAATTAGTCAAATTTACCTTGAGCTTGAAAACGTTGCTAACCTAGATGATGACCGTATCATTCGTTTATACGTTGATATGATTAACGCGACACTGAGAACTAACTTCTTCCAAAAAGAAGCTGATGGCCAATTTAAGTCATATGTATCGTTCAAAGTACAGCCTTCTATGATCCCTGAAATGCCACTACCGCTTCCAGCGTTCGAGATTTTCGTTTACTCGCCGCGTGTTGAAGGTGTGCATTTACGCGGTGGCAAAGTTGCGCGTGGTGGTCTGCGCTGGTCAGACCGTCGTGAAGATTTCCGTACTGAAGTATTGGGTCTTGTTAAAGCACAACAAGTTAAGAATACAGTTATTGTGCCAGTAGGCTCGAAAGGTGGTTTCGTTTGTAAGCAACTTCCAACAGACCGTGAAGCATTCTTTAAAGAAGGCCAAGAGTGCTACAAAATCTTTATCCGTGGTTTATTAGACATTACAGATAACATTGAGCGTGGCGAAATTGTTCCGCCTGTTGATGTTGTCCGTCATGATGAAGACGACCCATATCTTGTTGTTGCTGCCGATAAAGGTACTGCTACATTCTCTGATATTGCAAATGGCATTGCTAACGAGTATAACTTCTGGCTAGGTGATGCTTTCGCATCAGGTGGTTCAGTGGGTTATGACCATAAGAAAATGGGTATCACTGCAAAAGGTGCGTGGGAATCTGTTAAACGTCATTTCCGCGAAATGGATATCGACTGTCAAACAACAGATTTCACTGTGGTGGCCATAGGTGACATGGCGGGTGACGTATTTGGTAATGGTATGTTGCTTTCTAAGCACATTCGACTGCAAGTGGCGTTTAACCACATGCACATCTTTGTTGATCCTAACCCTGATGCAGCGGCGTCATATCCAGAACGTGAGCGTTTATTCAATCTACCACGTTCTTCGTGGGAAGATTACAATAAAGATCTTATTTCACAAGGGGGTGGCGTTTTCTCTCGTGCCGCTAAATCAATTAGCTTAAGCCCTGAAATGAAGAAAATGCTTGGCACCAAGAAAGCGAGCATGACACCTAATGAGTTAATCAAAGCTGCCTTAATGATGGAGTTTGATTTACTGTGGAATGGTGGTATCGGTACTTACATTAAGAACTCTAAAGAAACAGATGCAGATGTGGGCGACCGCGCGAATGATGCATTACGTATTAATGGTGCTGAACTTGGTGCGAAAATCTTAGGTGAGGGTGGTAACTTAGGTGCGACGCAACTGGGTCGTATCGAATTTGCTGCCAAAGGTGGCCGTGTAAATACTGACTTTATTGATAACGTGGGCGGTGTTGCCTGTTCGGATAACGAAGTTAACATCAAAATCTTATTAAATGGTTTAGTGGCTGAAGGTGACTTAACACGTAAACAACGTGATGAGTTACTGTATTCAATGACCGATGAAGTGTCACAACTAGTCATTAAAGATTGTTACCGTCAAACGCATACACTGTCTATTACTCAGTCTAAAGGTACGTCAACACTTAAAGAAAAAGTACGCTTTATTCATGCACTTGAAAAAGATGGCAAGTTAAATCGTGCGATTGAGTTCATCCCAACAGATGAAGAATTAGCTGAGCGCGCAGCCGCAGGTAAAGACTTAACTCGTCCTGAACTGTCTGTGCTTGTTTCATACGCGAAAATGGTTCTTAAAGAGTCTCTTGTTGTTGAAGAGATCACAGAAAACCCTTATTACCGTCAGTTGTTAGTTAATTCATTCCCAGTGCCACTTCGCGAGAAGTTTAACGACGCAATGGATAACCACCCACTTCGTAAAGAGATTATTGCAACTAAACTTGCCAATAATATCGTAAACGATATGGGCCTTAACTTCATGGTTCGTATGAATGAAGAAACCGGTGCAAACGAAGCTGAAATAGCACTGTGTTATTCAATCGCTAAAGAAGTGTTCCAGATGACAGATACGTGGTCATCAATTGTGGCGCTTGATAATAAGATACCAGCGGCAGTTCAGACAGAAATGCTGTATCAATTACGCCGTACTGTACGTCGTGCAACACGTTGGTTCTTACGTCACCGTAATAAAGCACAAACGATTGAACAAGCAATTGAGTTCTTCTCACCCACATTCGCCGATTTAAGCGAAAACTTAAACAGCTACATGGTTGAGAAAGAAAGCGAACGCTTAGTTAAAGCAGCAGATAAATTGATTGATAACAATGTGCCAAAAGCACTGGCTACGCGCATTGTCTCACTTTCAAGCTTATTCTCTGTAATGGACTTAGCTGAAATTGCTAATAACTCAAATTGCAGTATCGACATGGTGTCTAACACTTACTTCAAGCTGGGTGCGCGTATGGGATTACATTGGTTCTTAGACCAAATTACGAATCAACCTGTTGCAAACCATTGGCAAGCACTTGCTCGTGCATCATACCGAGAAGAGCTTGACTGGCAACAACGCACATTGTCAGCGGTTGTGTTAAATAGCTTTGTTGGTGACAACAAAGATGTAGACGCACAAATTGACGAGTGGATGGATAATCAAGAGTTGTTATTACAACGTTGGAAACAGATGTTATCTGAGTTTAAGACATCGCAAAGCCATGATTTTGCGAAGTTCTCAGTGGCACTTCGTGAACTAATGTTGCTAAGCCACAACTGTGACACTTCCAAATAAATGAAAAGTCGTTAAAATACATACCCCAGCTCGCTGGGGTATTTTTTTGCCCTTAATTTGCAATGTACCGTTTTAATAAAGCTACACTGTTTATTTTACCTAAGGAACAAACCATGTTTTATGATCTAGCTCGCCGTTTTATGTTTACCCGTGATGCGGAGTGGGCTCATGAATTTGCACTTAATAATTTACGTCGATTTGCGCATACTCCATTGAGTGCAGCATGGTCACAAACAGTCCCTAATAAACCTGTTAATTTTCTTGGCTTAGAATTCAAAAATCCGGTGGGTCTTGCAGCTGGGCTAGATAAAAATGCCGAGTGTATTGATGCTTTTTCACAAATGGGATTTGGTTTTGTTGAAGTCGGTACAGTGACACCTCGTCCACAAGCCGGTAATGACAAACCACGTATTTTCCGCTTACCTCAATCAAATGCGATCATTAATCGTATGGGCTTTAATAATAAAGGAGTCGATAACCTTGTTAATAATGTTAAAGCTGCAAAGTATGATGGCATTCTAGGTATCAATATTGGCAAAAATAAAGACACACCTAACGAGCAGGGTAAAGACGACTATATCCACTGTATGCGCAAAGTATTCGAACATGCATCGTACATTACGGTCAATATCTCTTCGCCAAATACGCCAGGATTGCGTGATTTACAGTACGGTGAAGCGCTAGATGATTTATTACAAAGCCTGAAAAATGAACAGTTGGATTTGGCTGCAAAACATAATAAGCACGTGCCAATGCTTGTCAAAATAGCGCCTGATCTTGATGCAGTACAGATTTCACAAGTCAGTGACTCATTGATCAATAATAAGATCGATGGTGTTATTGCGACAAACACCACACTTGAACGTGCAGCAGTTCAAGGACAACAGTATGCAGATGAAGCTGGGGGCTTATCGGGGCAACCTGTACGTGCTCGCTCAACCCACGTCGTTAGTGAGATAAAGCGTCTAACTGAGGGTAAGTTACCTATTATTGGTGTTGGTGGAATTGATGATGCAGAATCAGCAAAAGAGAAGTTTGCTGCCGGTGCAGACCTCGTTCAAGTTTATACGGGTTTCATTTATAAAGGCCCAGAATTGGTAAAAACGATCCTAAAAGGCTTATAAGGATCAGTTATCTAAGCAATTGATCATTAATAAAATGTTCTAAAAAATCATTTTATTAATGGTCTGCTTTAGTTATACTTATGTGCTAAGTATGCAGGAATTTTTATTTTTAGTAGAGGGAGGAGTCATGTTACAAGCATCAAAGCAATGGAAATGGCTTGCTTGTTCTAAAAATAATCGTCTTTTGGTTGACCTTGACCAAAATATGCAGCTGTGCACGCCTTACAAACTTCGTCAGCTCACTGATGCTGTCTTGTGTGAACCAAATTTTAGCCTCGAAGACGCTGATTTTTACCAACAAGTCTATCAATATCTTGAGACATTCTCGCTCTGGAGCCCTGCGCAACTTTGCCAAATTGCTTTGAACGCGACTGCGGTTAAATTTCATTTAAAACCAGTGCTTGCTAAAAGTTGGTTTTTTCATGAGTACCATGGCAGTGAACCAAGTGTTGAAGCGGTTGTTAAACTTTGCTCACACGCCCAAGAAGGTGAGTTTTTAATTGTTGATCATTGCAGCGATGCGTCTGTGTGTATTAACTTAAGTGAGCACTTTCAGTTAGATGAAAATCTATCGTTGCAGCAATTTGAAGCTATCAAAGTGCTAAACAATCGTATCTTTCCTGTTTATATCCAACAAAAACAGTTTAAATCTGCTTAATATCCCTTTAAATGATGGCGTTTTTGTTCGCTAAGCTATGCTATAATCCTGCGCAATTAGCATTTAAGGGTTTTTACTTTGCAATTTATCGCACTTACTTCTATCGGAATCGAAAATTTACTTGTTGAAGAGTTAACAGAGCTTGGCGCAGAAGTCTCAAAGCAAACTGTTGGTTCTGTCCGTTTTGAAGCTGACAGCTTATTAGCACAAAAAATTTGTTTATCGAGTCGGTTTGCGACGCGAATTCTAATGTTGATAGAAGAGAAAGAAGGCGTTAAAGACAAAGACAGCCTGTATAATTTTGCACGATTGCAGCCATGGCAAGAATGGTTTGGGCCAAAACAGACATTCGCTGTTGATTTTACGGGTACGAATGATTACTTAAAAAACACGCAGTTTTCTGGTTTAGTAATAAAAGATGCAATTGTTGATTACTTTGCTGACTTGTTCGAACAGCGTCCAAATGTTGATAAATACAATGCTAATGTGCGTGTTGTTGCACGATTAAACCGTCATGGTGTGGCGTTGTATATTGATTATTCTGGTCCTCGTTTGTCTGAACGTGGATATCGTCAAGATCAAGGCAAAGCCCCCATAAAAGAACACTTAGCAGCTGCACTTGTAAAACGCAGTGGCTGGCTTGAAAATGTTCAACAACCATTATTCGATCCATGTTGTGGCTCTGGTACTATTTTGATTGAAGCGGCTAGTATGGCACGAAACGAAGCACCTGGTTTATTCCGCGAAGGCTTTGCATTTGAGCGCTTACCTAGTTTTCGAATTCAAAAGTATAAAGAATTAAAAGCAGAGTTAATGGCACAAATTACAGAACCTAAATTGTGGTTAATTGGTCATGATATTGATGCCTCTGTTATTGCAAAAGCACAAGAAAATGCTGAGCGAGCAGACCTTGCAAGCGTGATTAAGTTCAAGCAAAGTGATGCTACAAAATTGACTAGTGTTGCTAAGTTACCCGGTGTTGTGATTTCGAACTTACCTTATGGCGAGCGACTCGGCTCAATGGCTGAGCTGGTTAACTTGCATCGTAGTTTAGGTGTGGGCTTTAAAAAGCACTTTAATCATTGGAAGTTAGCTTTATTAGGCACAGATGAAAGCTTATTTAAATTATTGAAGTTAGTAAAACTCAAACGCTATAAGTTTAAAAATGGCCCATTAGATGTCGTGCTTAATCTCTATCAACTGGACGATAAACAAGTTGAATTAAGTAAAGAAGATAAACCTGCACTGAACTATGAAGGTTCAACAGCATTTGCTAACCGTTTAAAGAAAAACAAGCAGAACCTAAAAAATTGGTTAAAACAAAACGAAGTAAGTTGCTATCGTGTTTACGATGCAGATATTCCTGAATACAACGTCGCTGTTGATGTATATGATAACGCCGCGGTTATTTTCGAATACGCCGCCCCGAAAGAAATTGATGACAGTACAGCGCAAAAACGTTTGCAAGATGTCATAAGTTTAACCGCTGAGCAATTAGATATAGCCGCTGAAAATATTGCAGTAAAAGTTCGCAAAAAACAAAAAGGCGAAGAGCAATACACCAAAGTTTCAAAACAAAATCGCACCCAAGTGGTTGAAGAATTTGGCGCTAAGTTTAAAGTGAATTTGTTTGATTATTTAGATACGGGTTTATTCCTTGACCACCGCTTGGCTCGTCGCTACATTCAGCAAAATGCGAAAGATAAACGCTTTTTAAATTTATTCGCTTATACCGGTAGTGCATCTGTTCATGCTGCATTGGGTGGCGCAAAAGCGATTACCACGATTGATATGTCGAAAACCTATTTAAAATGGGCACAAGAAAACTTTGACCTGAATGGTATTAGTAATACTCGTTATCGTTTTGAACAAGCCGATTGTTTAAAGTGGTTAGAGTATGCGCAGGGCCAATATGATCTTATCTTTTTAGATCCGCCAACGTTTTCAAATTCAAAACGCATGAAAGATGCTTTTGATGTTCAACGCGACCATATTAAATTATTGACTTGGGTAAAGAAAATTCTAAGTCCAAATGGCACATTAATTTTCTCTAATAACAAACGCGGTTTCACAATTGATGAAGTGGGTCTGATGGGCTTAGGATTAAAAGCAGAAAATATTTCAGCGAATACCTTATCTCCAGACTTTAAGCGTAATAAGCAAATTCATAATAGCTGGCTAATTACTCATGGCTAAGTTTACTTTGTATCACACAGATGGTTGTCATTTGTGTGAATTGGCCGATGAATTATTAGTGGCTGCCAAGGTAAATTTTGTAGCGCACGATATTATGGACGATGAACAGTTAATCAGTGCGTATCAAACGAGTATTCCAGTTGTTAAAAAAGAAAATGGTGAAACACTATATTGGCCATTTGATGAATTACAGTTAGCAAAATTTATTGCTGATAATTAAGAATAAGAGTAGTAGTCACGATGGATTTAATCAGAATTGCCAAAGCACAGCTTGCTTACGGTACACATCCTTTACTTGATGATGCTGATGCGGTTATTGAGTCAGGTGAACGAGTGTGTATTGTAGGGCGCAATGGTGCCGGTAAATCAACGTTATTAAAAGTGTTAGATGGGCAAGTTACCCTAGATGATGGTGAGATAAACCAGTTAGGTGGTATCCGCATTTCTCGTTTAGAGCAAGATCCACCAAAAGGTGCTCAAGGTACTGTATTTGACTACGTAGCGCAGGGCATGCCAGATATAGCTCAGCTATTAATTGATTATCATCAGGTCAGTAATCAAATGCAAACGGACTGCAATGACAAGTTGCTGAATAAACTTGAACGTTTATCAAATCAACTTGAAACAGTGGATGGATGGCGGTTTGATACGCGTATTCAACTGGTTTTGTCACGTTTAGAGCTCGAACCTGAAGCTAAATTAGAGTCATTATCTGGCGGGTGGCTTCGTAAAGTTGCCTTAGCACGAGCCTTAGTAAGCGAACCCGATTTGTTATTGCTTGACGAGCCAACCAACCACTTGGATATGAACAGTGTTATTTGGCTTGAGCAATTTTTAAAAGAGTTTAAAGGTGGCATTGTTTTCATTTCTCATGACCGTGCCTTTATACGTGCTGTTGCAACGCGGATTCTTGATTTAGACCGCGGTAAACTTGTCTCTTATCCTGGGGATTATGCCACCTACTTAGAGCAAAAAGCACATGATTTAAAAGTAGAAGAAGCACAGAATGCCCTTTTTGATAAACGTTTAGCAGAAGAAGAAACGTGGATCCGTCAAGGGATCAAAGCCCGAAGAACACGTAATGAAGGACGTGTGCGTGCGTTAAAAGCGCTTCGTAAAGAACGTCAACAACGTGTTGAGCAAGTGGGTAAAACAGACTTCAATATCGAAACGTCAGAGCGCTCTGGTAAGTTAGTCTTTGAAGCGAAGCATATTGCCCACGCTTTTAAAGATAAAGTGATTGCTAAAGACTTCTCTACACTGGTCATGCGTGGTGATCGTATTGGTCTTGTCGGTCCTAACGGTATCGGTAAAACAACATTATTAAAAATTCTTTTTGGTGATTTACAACCGGATGCAGGTACCGTTAAGCAAGGTGTAAACCTTGAATTTGCTTATTTTGACCAATATCGCGAGAAATTGGATGAAGAAGCCACAGTGCAAGATAACGTAGCAGAAGGTAAACAAGAAGTGATGATGGGCGGTCGTTCACGTCATGTGTTGGGTTATTTGCAAGATTTCTTATTTCCGCCAGCTCGTGCACGCACGCCTGTTAAAGCACTGTCAGGTGGGGAGAAAAACCGTTTATTACTCGCGAAATTATTTTTAAAGCCTTCGAATATTTTGGTTCTGGATGAACCGACCAATGATTTAGATATTGAAACACTTGAGCTATTGGAAGATATTATTAACCAATACCAAGGAACTGTTTTGATTGTAAGTCACGACCGTGAGTTCATTGATAATACATGTAACTCCGTGTGGGCCTTCGAGGGTGATGGTAAAATAAGTGATATTGTGGGTGGTTACAGCGATTATGAAGCCTACACCGCATATTTAGCCGAACAGCAAAAACAACAGCAGCAACAAGTGAAACCAGAAAAGTCTGCTGGTGTGAGCAATGATAAAACGCAAAAGAAGAGCAATAAACTCTCTTACAAATTAAAACTTGAATTAGAAGAATTACCCAGTAAAGTGGAACAACTTGAAAAAGCGCTCGATGCTCAGCAACTTGTGGTTAGTGATCCGGACTTTTTTAAGCAAGATGCAGCAATTACAACAGAAGCATTGAACCATTTAGCCCAGTTAGAGTCTGAGCTTGAAGCCGCATTTGAGCGCTGGGAAGAACTCGAAGATTTAAAGAATCAGTAGTAAGGATTAAAATGAAATATAAACTACTCGCTGCCAGTATTTTAGCCACCTTAAGTACCTCAGCGATGAGCGCGACCTATAAGCTAACAGAGCTTGGTGGTTTAGATGGCGCAAAACTGAATTATGTAACAGACGTTAGCGAAAATGGTCATGTTATTGGTTTAAGTAATGGTGTTTACAGATTACCAATTGATATTTCTTATATTGATTTTGATGACAATGCTATTAAGTCTGCTTACGAAAGCGAAAAAGACAGATTTGAACTAATTGATAAAGAAATTACGTTTACACTTGATGACATTGAAAATAACGATGCCGTAAATACCAATGCCGATGCGCATACGTTTATGATTCGTTTCTTATCGAGTGATAGCCGTTCTGTGGATTCCGAGTATCAGAAATTAGCGAGTGCAATTGCCACTATTTATAAAACTGAGGGTGCAACAGAGCAAGTTATTTTTGATGAACAGTCATTGGATTATGATGGCTTAACACGTTCAACATCTAATTTTTTAAGCGCAGTTGCTGAAGACGGTGTTATGACAGGTTGGGGCAGTGCCCCATACGAAAAAACATCTTTTACACAAGCTGATGAGGACGAAGCTGAGACACATTTCTTACGTGATTTTATTAGACGGGGAGTGGTGATTTCAGCTGATGGGGTAAAAGTGCCTCTTACCCCTGAGTTTGATGAATTTGGCGGCTTTAGTGCTGCTTATGATATTGTTAAAACTGAACTTGGTTACGAAGTTGTTGGTACGGTGTCGACAGACATTCCAGAAGATCGCCAAGAAAATATCGACGACAGGTGTGATGGTGAAGATGAGCCTGTTTCAGATTGTATTGAGAATATTGAATTAGGTAGTTCTAGTAACAGATTATTTAATAGCAATAATGGAATATACAATAAACGTGCCGTTAAATGGACATTAGACAATAGTTTCAACATCACGAGTACTGAAATCTTGGGTTTAGGTCTAACCCCCAAAGACGATGAAAAGTTCGCTTTTAAAAGTGGTGCTTATGCGATTAACAAAAATGGGTTAATTGCGGGTATGTCTGATGTGCGATACAAAGACACTGACACACGTATTACTATGCCGGTTGTATTCGAAAATGATGAAGTAAAAGAGTTCATCAATCAGGAAGATGATTGGGAATCGGGCCAAGTGCTGTCGATGAATGACAATGACATTATTGTTGGCTACGCCACAAAACGCATTGATGGTAGAACAACAACTAAGTTTTATTATTATGACAAGCAAAATGACACTGTTGTATTCCCAAGCGACTATTTTGCAAGCTCAAACTCAATCGCTAATGATATAAACAATAATGGTATTGTTGTAGGTGAAGGCGAAACCGATATTTTTAACTCGTCTGCACGTCGCCGTGAAGGTTTTATGTACACCATTGGTGAAGATAAAATTGTTAACTTAAATGACTTATTACCGTGCTATGAAGCGGATGGTGAAACACGTTTTGGTTATAAAATAGCTGAAGCGAAAGCAATCAACAACAATAACGAAATTTTCGGTGTTGCGACTAAAACGGTTGAGAAAACAGATTCGTTTGGTAATGTAGTGCGTGATGTCGATGGCAACATCGAACACGAGAGTGTTACGGTAGCTGTAAAACTAACACCTATTAGTGGCAGCGTAGAGGAATGCCCGGCTGAAGAAGTTGAGCAATATGAACGCCAATCTGCAAGCTTTCCGTGGTTTGCGTTTTTACTGTTGCCATTTGCTGCAGTGCGCCGCGTGTTCAGTAAGAAATAATTAACTACGCGATAATTAACAGAAAAAACCCAGCTTAAAGCTGGGTTTTTTGTCTATACTGAAAGGTGTGTTTTTTAGTATTTTGTTGTTGCTTTATTTATGACGGTGTAGCCACGCTTTTCGCACTGAGCGCTTCCAAAGCATATCAATCGCAAAATAGCCTACAAGTGATGCCGCTGAAGCACAAATTAATGAGCCGACTAAAAAAGCGGGTCCAATCGTAGTGAGGCTATCTATAAACCATTGCCAACTTGGCTCAAAATGGAAATGTTGAGTTGGTTGAGCAAGGGCTATAGTCCCAACGATGTATGAACAATAAAAGATAGGAGGCATTGTCAACGGGTTAGTGATCCACACTGTTGCAACAGAAATAGGCAAGTTAACACGTAATGGAATTGCCAAGGCGGCAGCTAAAACCATTTGAAAAGGAACAGGGATGAAAGCAAAAAACAAACCTACCGCAAAAGCACCCCGAGCGGAGCGTCTATTTAAGTGCCATAAGTTGGCGTCATGTAATAAACGACCAAAAATTCTTAAATATTTATGATCTCTTACCTTGTTATGATCGGGTAAAAACCGTTGGATCGTTTTTTTAGCCATCTAAAGCAACCATTTACATCTATTTGGTTATGCAGTGGCTTTGTGTTGGGGTGTTTTATAACCGTTTACACACTGAACACTGCGGCGTTCTATATAATGAGTTTTGCTGTCATTTTAGCGAGTCTCTATTTTAAGCCTTTTTTGTCGGTATTGTCAGGGTTTATTTGTGGTATTTTTATCGTAATTTTTCATTATCTTATTTTTTACTCAGCCAGTTTATGTCAAATAGTAATAGACAAACCCATTGACGCTCATTTACAGATTATTTCAATTCACTCTGTTGCATCGCCTTATTATGCCAAAGTACGCTTGATTAATGTTCAAGGCTGCTCGCTGCCTCGGTTTATAGCCCCTTTAGCGATGCTAAGTATTACGACTGAAAAGCAACTAGATGTGGGAAGCTTGTTAACAAGCCAAGTTAAATTAAAAGCATTTCGAACTGTTAAAAACTTTGACAGCTTTAATCGTGAGCGCTTTGCGTTCACAGAGCGAATTATTTATAAGGGCAGAACAGTTGGCAAAACACATCACTTAAGCAGTACAAGTAGCGCTGCGATCAGGTCACACTACCAATCTTATATCAGTGATATTACCGCGGGTACGAAACTACAATGGATGTACTATGCCTTATTAACAGGGGACAGAAGTAAAATTTCGTCAGTTGATAAAACTCATTTGCGCGAACTGGGGCTCAGTCATTTACTTGCGATATCGGGACTACATATTGGCCTGATATTTACGCTCGGTTTTTATACCAGCAAATGGGTGTTTATGTGTACTCAGGTTGCTATTAAACAAAGCATGCAACTTAGTAAACTTTTTGTGGTGTTTGGGTTCTGTTGTGCATTTTTGTATGTTTACTTAAGCGATTTTGTTGTATCTGCAACCCGAGCGTTGGTGATGTTGGGTTGTTACTTAATAATTTACCTTTTAGCTAAAAATCCTCTGCAGTGGCGAAGTATCTTATTTGCTTTATCAGTGGTGTTGGTCATGAATCCATTTTCACTACTCAATCCTGGTTTTTATTTTAGTTTTACTGCTGTTGCCATTATTTTTTTAGTGATTAACCAGCCTCTAACTATAAAAAACGGTTTAATAAAGCACAGTGTTCAGCTGTTTATGATCCAAGGAGCGCTTTTTGTGGGGCTTTTACCTTTGTCGTTATATTTTTTCGACGGAGTCAGTGTCATTGGCCTTTTAGTTAATTTGATAGCTGTGCCATTGATTAGTTTAGTGGTTATGCCGCTCTTAGTAATGTATTCGCTGTTGTCTATGATTGTTGATACAAGTTACGTTTTTAAGCTGTTCGATGCTGTATTTTACAGCTCCTTTGAGTTTATTATTTCAACGCCGCATGATTGGCGTTGGGTTGATGTGAGGATTAATGGTTTTAAATCATTGTTGTACTTGTATTGTACCCTGTTAATTGGGCTGTTTAGCCCATTTAAACGCTTTAGTATAATCCCGAGCTTTATTTTTATTATTGACTGGTTGCTGACACCAAAACCTTTATTTCAATTAGATTTATTTGACGTAGGACATGGTCTAATGGCGATGGTAAGCACCAATAATAAAGCCATTGTGTATGATTTAGGTCCGCAATACTTTGCGCGTTATGATTATGTAAATTCAGTACTCGTTGCAAATATTCGACAACAAAACTTAGAAGTTGTGGCGACTATTATAAGTCATCAAGATAATGATCACGCGGGAGGACTGACGAGTTGGAAACAAGCAGGTTACACTGCTACGTTTGAAAAGTTTCATCCCAGTGGAATCAAACTGCCATGTTTGTCTCAGCATTTTAAATTTGAAAACCTCAATATCACTTCGCTTACAGCCGACTCGAATCATGATAATAATAATGATCGCTCCTGTATTTTAAAAATAAGCAATCCCCAGCATAGCGTGTTATTGACTGGCGATATTTCTAAATTCATTGAACAGCAGTTAGTGAGTCAGGAAGTTGATTTAAATGCGACCATTCTTATCAGTCCCCATCATGGTAGCAATACATCTTCAAGTGGCCTATTTATTGATGCTGTAAATCCTGAGATTGTACTTCATTCATCTGCCTACCAAGGGCAATGGTCGTTTCCTCATTCTGATGTCGTTAAGCGATACAATGACCGTGACATACCACAATACACCACAGCTGAGTATGGACACATAAGAATAAAATTTTACCCGCAGTCATACCGTTTAGAATTCGCCCGTGAGCAGGAAAGTTACTGGTTTGAATAAGATTGGCGTTTTGTTTTTACTGTCATAAGGCTACAATAGTCGAAGTCTATGAATAAGAGAGTGTTATGGATCAAACTACAACCCAAATCTATAAGCGATTAGTGAGTTATGTCGGTGATTACAAATTAATCGCGTTTTTTGCAATCGTGGGCATGATTGGTTATTCAGCAATGGACGCCTTGTTTATCAACTTAATGAAACCTTTCATTGATGAAGGGTTAAATGCCCGTAATTCGAAGGTGTTAACATATGCTCCATTTGTCGTTGTTGCACTGGTATTGGGACGTGGGATGTTCAACTACATGTCATCGTATTGTTTGAGTTATGTTGGCTCACAAGTCGTGCGTACACTACGCCAACAGTTATTTGAACATATTTTACATTTACCCGTTTCTTTTCATGATAAAAATTCGAATGGTGATTTAATATCAAAGATCACATTTGATACAGAACAAGTACAGCAAGCGATTACCAAAGCATTATTAATTGTGGTGAGAGAGGGCGCCTTTGTTGTTTTTTTATTGTTTAATATGTTTTATACCAGCTGGAAATTATCACTTATTTTCTTAGTGATTATTCCTCTCGTTGCAGTGATTGTTGCGTTTGTATCTAAACGTTTTCGAATGATTTCAAAAAAAATTCAATCGGCAATGGGTCAAGTTACCCGTACTTCAGAGCAAATGTTGTCAGGCCATAAAGTGATCCATGGTTTTGGTGGACAACAACAAGAAATCGCTCAGTTTTCTGCAATTAACAACCACAACCGCCAGCAACGCATTAAAATGGATGCGACGAAAGCTTTAAGCGTGTCGATTATACAAATATTAGCAGCCAGTGCGATGGCGGTTATTTTATGGGTTGTATCGATGCCGTCGATGATTGACACGATAAGCTCAGGTGATTTTGTGTTATTAATTTCATCTATGATGATGTTGTTAAGACCCTTAAAGCAACTTTCTAATGTGAACAGCGACCTTCAGCGAGGTATTTCGGCTGCACAAAGTATATTTTTAGTACTTGATGAAGAGATCGAAAAAGACACAGGTACATATACAGTAGATAAGGTAACAGGCCGCATTGAAATTAAAAACGTGACATTCTGTTACCCTACTAAAGAAGAGCCTGTTCTTAAAAACTTAACACTCAGTATTGATGCCGGTGAAAGTATTGCATTGGTCGGGCGCTCAGGCTCGGGTAAATCTACAATCTCTAATTTATTACCTCGTTATTATGAATTAGAAGGTGAAAGCGAAATATTACTCGACGGTGTGTCACTTGCCGATTACAAGCTAACGGATCTTCGTAAACAGTTTGCATTGGTCTCTCAGCAAGTCGTGTTGTTTAGCGACACGATAGCGAACAATATTTGTTATGGGTTAGACAGAAGTTTGACTGAAGATGAATTAATTGCTGTTGCCAAGCAGGCCCATGTTTGGGAGTTTGTAAAAGACTTACCTGAGGGTTTAAATACCCTGGTCGGAGAAAATGGTGTGATGTTATCGGGTGGTCAACGTCAGCGTATTGCCATTGCGCGAGCCATCTTAAAAGATGCACCTATTTTGATTCTTGATGAAGCAACTTCAGCGCTTGATACCGAGTCAGAGAAACTGATCCAACAGGCACTTGATACTTTAATGAAAGAGAAGACATCAATCGTGATTGCGCATCGTTTATCAACGATTGAAAACAGTGATTGTATTTATGTTATCGATAATGGCCAAGTAATCGAAAAGGGCACTCATAACGAGCTGCTAGAAAAAAACGGTACTTACTCTGCGCTTTGTAAGATGCAATTTGGTGAACAATAGTGAGTATGATTGAACAAAGCTGGTACAAACAGCCCCGCTTTTTAACGGTGCTGCTTTTACCTTTGAGCTGTATCTTTTGGCTAATTTCAACCTTACGAGTTAGCCTTTATAAGCTCAAAATACTCAAGGCGTTTAAGGCCAATGTTCCTATCATTGTTGTTGGCAATATTAGTGTAGGTGGTAATGGTAAAACCCCCTTTGTTATTTGGCTCGCTGAGTACTTACAACAGCAGGGTTTAAAGGTCGCGGTAATCAGCCGTGGATATGGCGGTAAGTCTTCGAGTTATCCGCTGTTAGTCACACAAAAAACAACCCCAAGTGAAGCGGGTGATGAACCTGTACTTATTCAACGTCGGCTAGGATGCGTGGTGATGGTAGGACCCAATCGCCAAGCGAGTATTGAAAAGCTGCAACAAGAACACGCTATTGATATCATCATTTCAGATGATGGTATGCAGCATTATAAAATGGCGCGTGATATTGAGTGTTGTATTGTCGACAGTGAACGCCAGTTTGGCAATGGATTTTTGATGCCTGCAGGCCCGCTAAGAGAAACTAAAGCGCGTTTAAAGTCAGTTGATGTTGTGGTAGAGAATGGTGGGGCGACAAACTACCGCTATGACTTAGTACCCAGCCAATTTAGATCGGTTGCATCCTTTGAACGCGTATCAGATACGCTAAATACCGGGCACGCTATCAGTGCAATTGGTAATCCTTTACGCTTTGAGTTAAGCCTTAAGCAACAAGGCATAGACCTGCTTTCGACACACCATTTTCGAGACCATTATAACTATCAACCGACTGATTTTTCGGACTTTGAAAATGATGCCGTGTTCATGACTGAAAAAGACGCAGTAAAGTGCTTTAGTTTTGCTAAACCTAATTGGTATTATCTACCTGTTGATGCAAGGCCGACTGCCGCTGTTATTGAAAAATTACATTCATTATTAAAACAAAAAGGGATCCTTCATGGCCTTTGATACAAAATTACTTGAAATAATTGCTTGCCCAGTATGTAAAGGTAAGTTGCGCTTAGATAAAGAAAATCAAGAGCTTATAAGTACTGCTGCAAAATTAGCTTACCCAATAAAAGATGATATCCCTGTGCTTCTTGAAAACGAAGCGCGTGAATTAAGCCAAGAAGAGGTTGATAAGTGGAATTCGTAGTTGTCATTCCTGCACGCTATGCTTCTAGCCGCTTACCGGGTAAACCCTTAGCTGACATATGTGGTAAACCCATGATCCAGCATGTTTACAACAAAGCGGCTGCATCAGGTGCAAGTGCTGTGTATGTTGCCACCGATCATCAAGCGGTGTTTGATGTTGTAAAGGGCTTTACAGATAACGTATTAATGACACGTGAAGACCATCAATCGGGTACAGAACGACTTGCCGAAGTGGTTGAAAAGCTAAACCTTGCCAGTGATACGATTGTCGTCAATGTACAGGGTGATGAGCCATTATTGGCCAGTGAAAACGTCAGTCAGGTGGCAAAGTTACTGGCTGAATCTGATGCACCGATGGCAACGCTCAGTGCTAAAATAACTGATTCTGATGATATATTTAACCCGAATTGTGTCAAAGTTGTCAGTGATACTGAGCAAAACGCACTGTATTTTTCGCGGGCGCCTATTCCTTATCATCGCGATGCAATGATGAACGACGATAACAGCACGCTAAATCTGGCTGATTATGCGCGTCATATTGGTATCTATGCGTATCGTGCTGGCTTCATTCAGCAATATATCGCATTGCCTGAATCGCGTTTAGAACAACTTGAGTCACTTGAACAGTTACGTGTTTTATACCACGGCTATAGCATTAAAATTGCAGGAGCTGTGTGTGAACCTCAAGCCGGTGTTGATACACCCGACGATCTCACACGTGTAATAGCCGCTTTGAGCAACGAGTGCAATGACTGATGTTCACGCTGTTCACCTTCACGCTAGCGAAGATGACTTTTTTGTTTTTTACAAACCTGCGGGCGTTAGCTTTCACAGTGAAGACTGTGCAGGGTTTGTTGTACTTGCAGAGCAACGAGTGAATGAAAAGCTGTTTCCTGTTCATCGGCTAGACAAAGTAACGTCTGGGTTAATTATTTTAGCCAGAAACAAGCAGGCAGCAGCAGAATTTACATCGCTTTTCACTGCGCACCAAGTGAATAAATTTTACCTTGCTGTGAGTGATGAAAAACCTAAAAAAAAGCAAGGCTGGATCAAAGGTGATATGCAAAAAAGTCGCCGAGGTGCGTTTAAGCTGCTAAAAAGCCAAGAAAACCCAGCTATCACGCGCTTTTATTCAAAAAGTATTCGCCCCGGCCTGCGCGCATACTTATTAAAACCTTTTTCTGGCAAGACGCATCAATTAAGAGTGGCAATGAAAAGCATTGGTGCGCCTATATTGGGTGACGTTACTTATGCTGGTACGCCAGATGAACGTACTAATTTGCATGCATATGCCCTGCAATTTATGTATCAAGGTCAACTAAAAGAATATCGCTGTGCGCATACGACAGGCGCATATCTCAATGAAGTTTTTAACGCAGACGAATTCAAAGAGTGGCTGACTCCTTGGACGTTGGATTGGTAAATGAAAGAAACAACACAAGACATTCGCTTCGGTGGTATCAAGCGTTTATATGGCCATCAACAATTTGATTGGTTACAGCAAGCACATTTTTGTGTCATAGGTATTGGTGGCGTCGGAAGCTGGGCTGCTGAAGCATTAGCACGCACCGGGGTAGGTCAATTGACATTGATTGACTTAGATGATATTTGCGCAACGAATGTTAATCGTCAAATACATGCTTTAACTGGCACGATTGGTGACGCTAAAGTAGACGCGATGAAAGCGCGTTGTGAATTAATTAATCCAGATATTAAAGTCAATGTCATTGATGACTTTATTACCCTATATAACATTCGTGAGCACATTCAGGGCTTTGATTATGTAATTGATTGTATTGACGCAGTAAAAGAAAAAGCGGCACTGATAGCCCATTGTAAGCGAGTCAAGTTACCTGTTATTACAACCGGTGGTGCTGGGGGGCAAACGGATCCTAGCCAAATTAGTTTTGGTGATGTTGCTAAAACAACCCATGACCCATTGCTTGCAAAAGTCCGTTATATTCTCAGAAAACAGTACAACTTTAGTAGCAACCCTAAGCGAAAATTTAATGTTGATTGTGTTTATTCGACCGAACAATTAGTGTATCCAACGTCCGACGGTGAAGTGTGCCAAGCTAAACAAGGCGCAGATGGCTCGATGAACATGGATTGTAATAACGGTTTTGGCTCAGCAACCATGGTAACGGGTAGCTTTGGCTTTTTTGTTGCAGCCAAAGCAATTAGAAAATACCTGGATAAAAAACAGCGAAGTTTAAAATAGCGCTTTTTAGCGCTTTTCCTGAGCCATGGTTTGAATTTTATCAACCATGGCTTTTATGCCGTTGCCGCGTGATGGGCTTAAATGGCTAATTAGACCAAGTCGTTCAAATTCGTTATAGGCATTAATTTGAGTTGCTTGCTCGGGTGTTAGACCATTGTATAAGGCCAAAATTAAGGCCAGTAACCCTTTAACAATACGTGTATCAGAATCACCCGCAAGCACTAGGCTGTTTTCGGAGTGGTCAAAATCAATATAAAGCCATACCTTACTTTCACAGCCTTTTACAAGCGCATCATCAACTTTTAAAACATCGGGCATGATCGGTAGCTTTTTACCTAACAGCATAATTTGACGATATTTTTGTTGCCAGCCATTTGCATTCTCGATGTCTTGAGTCACGGTGTGAAAAGGTGAATTCATAATATATCCAACATTAATCTAATAGTTCTATACAGTGCTTGAGTGCTTTAATAAACGCATCAACATCGTCAAGCGAATTATACAGTGCGAAGCTCGCTCTTACAGTGCCAGGAATGCCTAATCTGCTCATAATTGGTTGGGTACAGTGATGGCCACTACGAACAGCTATGCCGTAACCATCCAGTAGCGTTGCTAAATCAAATGGATGCTCATCACGATAATTAAAACTGATATTGCCAATGTTATTTTCTTTATGCGAATAAATAGAAATCCCCGCAATGGTTGATAATTGTTTTATCGCATAATTGAAAATTGTATGCTCATGTTGACGCATTCCATTGAAATCAAGTGCTGTTAAATAAGCGATTGCTTCGGCAAAGGCGATTACGCCTGCAATGTGTGGCGTACCCGCTTCAAATTTGCCTGGCGCATCACGAAATGTACTGTGCGTTAAGCTTACAGTCTCAATCATTTCGCCACCTGTTTGATAGACATCAAGCGTATTTAAGCGTGAGTAACGACCATAAAGCCCCCCCAATCCTGTTGGACCCAGCATTTTATGTGCAGAGAAAACATAAAAATCACAATCGAGTTTATTTAAATCGGGTCTTAAATGCATCGCAGCCTGTGCGCCATCAATAACAGAAGTCGCATTAACTTCTTTGCAAGCAGTGATAATTGGCTCTAAGTCAGTGATATTTCCTAATGTATTCGAAGCATGGGTTACAGCAACAACGCTCGGTTTATGCTCGCGAATAAATGCAGCACATTCATTACTATCCAAGACTAAATCAGCTGTAATGGGCAAAATAATGAGCTCTGCATTTACTTTTTTTGCAAGTTCTTGCCACGGAACGATATTAGCGTGATGCTCAATCGCTGAAATCGCTATTTTATCGCCTGATTTTAGGTGTGAAGTTAGGCCGTTTGCAATTAAGTTTAGTGATTCCGTTGCCCCTTTAGTCCAAACAATTTCGGTGCGTTGTACATTGAAATACGCTGCGATTGCTGTTCGTGTATCTTCATAGCGACGTGTCGCATGCTCACTGAGAAAATGGCGACCGCGATGAACATTGGCATTTTCAGCACTGTAATAGCTTTCTAAGGCTTTGATAACTGATAGAGGCTTTTGCGAGGTAGCTGCTGAGTCTAAATACACTAATGGGTATTCATTTACTGTCTGTGTGAGTAAAGGAAAGTCGGCGCGTATAGTTTCGAAATCAAACATGGATAAGCCTAAACAACAAGAATGCGACGATTTTAATTACTTTGCACAAATAGACAAGTGGTGGGTAATAAAAAAGGCCGCTTAGCGGCCTTTTTTTAAACACGAAATCGTATTAACGCTTGTCTGTTGGTACGTAATCGCGTGATGTTTCACCAGTGTATAACTGACGTGGGCGGCTGATCTTGTGGCCAGGTTGAGATAGCATCTCATCCCAGTGAGAGATCCAACCAACAGTACGAGACATAGCAAAGATTACTGTGAACATGCTAGTCGGGATACCGATTGCTTTTAAGATGATACCAGAGTAGAAATCTACGTTAGGGTATAGTTTCTTCTCAACGAAGTACGGGTCTTCAAGCGCGATTTGTTCAAGTTTCATTGCGATATCAAGCAATGGATCTTGAATGTTTAGCTCTGCTAATACTTCATGACATGTTTGACGCATTACCGTCGCACGTGGGTCGAAGTTTTTGTAAACACGGTGACCAAAGCCCATAAGACGGAATGGGTCTGACTTGTCTTTCGCTTTAGCAACGTATTCGTCGATACGGTCAACAGAACCGATTTCTTCTAACATGTTAAGGCATGCTTCGTTAGCACCGCCGTGTGCAGGGCCCCACAGTGATGCGATACCAGCAGCGATACATGCGTAAGGATTTGCACCAGATGAACCCGCTAAACGAACCGTAGACGTTGACGCATTTTGCTCGTGGTCAGCGTGAAGCATGAAGATTTTGTCCATTGCTTTAGCTAAAACTGGGCTCACTTTGTATTCTTCAGCAGGCACTGAGAACATCATGTGTAAGAAGTTTTCAGCAAAGCTTAAATCGTTGCGTGGGTAAACAAACGGTTGACCAACGTTATATTTGTAAGCCATTGCTGCGATTGTCGGTAACTTAGCTACTAACTTAATCGCGCTAGTTTTACGCTGTGTTGCATCAGTGATGTCTAAATCTTCATGGTAGAAAGAAGAAAGTGCACCTACTACACCACATAGCATTGCCATCGGGTGAGCATCAAAGCGGAAACCTTGGAAGAAGTTTGCAATTTTAGTATCAAGCATTGTGTTGTGCGTGATTTCTTGTGCAAACGCATCGTATTGTTCTTTAGTCGGTAACTCACCATTAAGTAACAAATAGCAAAGCTCGATGTAGTTTGATTCATCAGCTAATTGTTCAATTGGGTAACCACGGTGTAAAAGAACACCTTTACCGCCATCGATGTAAGTGATTGAAGATTCACATGAACCCGTTGACATGAAACCTGGGTCGTAAGTGAAATAACCATGAGAACCTAACGTACGTACGTCGATTACGTCTTGGCCAGCAGTGCCTTGGTAAATTGGAAGTTCGATTGGATCAAGACCATCAATATGGACCGTGGCTTTCTTATCCGCCATCTATTTATCTCCTATTAAGATAACAACTCTGATTGTTATGTTCTGAATCTGTTTAAGCACATTCTTTTCATTTTAACGTGAAAGAGGGGTGTAAAGTCAATTTTTATAAATAGTATGCATAAAAGGATAATAAATATTCTGTCAGGATTAAATATTATACCATTGGCTAATTCGCAAACGTCTCTTACTAAACAAGAATTGTAAAAAGACCATTGGCTATATATACTATCCAAGGTTTTATACCGTATTGTCTGTAGGTAAACTTTATTTTTACATTTGAGTTTTGCACCAGTGTGAACTTTTTGTGTATTAACACGGTTTACTTAGATAGTTCCATCGAAATTCATTTTGATGGGTTTTAGAAAAACAAGTAGATGAGCCCCTAAGTGGGCAAGATGGGCAAGTAACTGTGAAAAAGCAAAGACCTGTAAATCTAGATCTAACAACTATATCTATGCCGGCTACGGCTAAAGCATCAATTCTTCACCGCGTCACCGGTGTTGCATTATTTTTTGCTTTAACGTTTGTCATTTGGGCGTGGTCTGAGTCTCTTTCTTCTCCTGAAGGTTTTGAATTCGTCAAGGGTCTGTTCAGCGGATTCATTGCCAAATTCATAGCGTGGGGTACCATTTCTGTATTGGCGTATCACCTAATTGGTGGTATCCGTCATATCATTATGGATATGGGTCACTGGGAAGAACTTGAATCAGGTAACTTCAGCGCTAAAGTTGCAATGGCTTTAGGCGTTGTTGCTGCAATTCTAGCAGGAGTGTGGATATGGTTTTAAATCAAGCAACTCTTAAACGTGATGGTGTACAAGATTACGTATCACTTCGTACAACCGCTTTAATTATCAGCGCTTACGCGATTTTTATTGTTGGCTATTTTTTATGTACACCCGAAGTCACTTTTGAAGCCTGGCAAGGCCTATTTTCAAACCTAGCAATGAAAGGGTTTACACTAATTACCCTTGTTTGCATCATGGTTCACACCCGTATTGGCCTTTGGCAAGTATTAACTGACTATGTTAAATGCGCTAAATTACGTGCTGTTTTAGGCTTTGTATTAAACCTTATGGCCGTTGCTTACGTAGCAATAGGTCTAATCGTTTTATGGGGTGTTTAAGTGAATTATTCTGTTCGTGAATTTGACGCTGTAGTGATTGGTGCCGGTGGTGCAGGTATGCGCGCAGCACTTGCAATCACTGAGTCAGGCAAAACCTGTGCACTTATCTCAAAAGTTTTCCCTACACGTTCTCACACTGTGTCTGCACAGGGTGGTATTACGGTAGCTCTGGGTAACTCACATGAAGATAACTGGGAATGGCACATGTACGATACGGTTAAAGGTTCCGATTTCATCGGTGACCAAGACGCTATCGAATATATGTGTAAAACAGGCCCAGAAGCTATTACTGAATTAGAAAACATGGGCTTACCATTTTCTCGTTTTGAAAATGGCCGTGTTTATCAACGTCCTTTCGGCGGTCAGTCGAAAAACTTTGGTGGTGAACAAGCTGCACGTACTGCAGCCGCAGCTGACCGTACTGGTCACGCATTATTGCATTGTCTTTACCAACAAAACGTTAAAAACAAAACAAATGTATTCTCTGAGTGGTATGCATTAGACCTTGTTAAAAACAGCGACGGTCACGTTGTTGGTTGTACAGCAATCGACATCGAGTCAGGTGAAGTTGTTTATTTCAAATCTAAAGCGGTTGTTTTAGCAACAGGTGGCGCAGGTCGTATCTTTGCATCAACAACTAACGCGCACATCAATACAGGTGACGGCGTTGGTATGGCAACACGCGCGGGTGTTGCAATGCAAGATATGGAAATGTGGCAGTTCCACCCAACCGGTATTGCTGGTGCGGGTGTACTTGTGACGGAAGGTTGTCGTGGTGAAGGTGGTTACCTTCTAAACAAAGACGGCGAACGTTTCATGGAGCGTTATGCACCTAATGCGAAAGACTTAGCATCGCGTGACGTTGTTGCTCGTTCAATGATGACAGAAATTCGTGAAGGCCGTGGTTGCGATGGTCCTTATGGTCCACATATCAAGCTTAAGCTTGACCACTTAGGTGAAGAAACTCTAAACCTTCGTCTTCCAGGTGTTTGTGACCTTGCGAAAACATTCGCACACGTTGACCCTGCTAAAGAGCCAATTCCAGTTATCCCAACATGTCACTATATGATGGGTGGTGTACCAACTAACGTAAATGGTCAAGCATTACAAATTGATGCAAATGGCCAAGAAAAAGTTGTTGAAGGCTTATTCGCTGTTGGTGAAATTGCGTGTGTATCTGTACACGGCGCTAACCGTCTTGGCGGTAACTCACTACTTGACTTAGTTGTATTCGGCCGAGCTGCTGGTAACTTCTTAGGCAAATACCTAAACGGTGTTGAAGCGGGTAAAGATGCGTCTGATTCAGACCTTGAAGCATCGCTTGCACGCTTTAATCGTTGGGAAAGCTCTAAAGTTGGCCAAGGTGAAGACCCTGTTCAAATCAAGAAAGACCTGCAAATGTGTATGCAACTTAACTTCTCGGTATTCCGTGAAGGTGAAGCAATGGCAACAGGTCTTAAAGAGCTTAAAGAAATCCGTGAACGTCTTCAGTATGCGCGTCTTGATGACAAATCAACTGAATTCAACACAGCACGTATTGAATGTTTAGAGCTTGATAACTTGATGGAAACAGCTTACTCAACTGCAGTAGCTGCAAACTTCCGTACAGAAAGCCGTGGTGCTCACTCTCGTTTCGACTACCCAGATCGTGATGACGAAAACTGGCTATGTCACTCAATTTTCAATCCTGTAACGGATGAAATGAGCAAACGTGAAGTAAACTACGCGCCGAAACTGCGTGAAGCTTTCCCACCTAAAGCACGTACATACTAGGAGCGAGACGATGGCACAAGTACAATTTTCCGTTTATCGTTACAATCCAGATATTGATAACGCACCACGTATGCAAGACTTCTCGCTAGAAACGCAAGAAGGTCAAGATATGATGGTGTTGGATGCGCTTATGAAATTAAAAGAGCAAGATCCAACGTTATCATTCCGTCGTTCATGCCGTGAAGGTGTGTGTGGTTCAGACGGTATCAACATGAATGGTAAAAATGGTTTGGCATGTATCACGCCTTTATCAACGCTACTTAAAGGTGGCAAAGGTAAAATCGTAATTCGTCCATTACCTGGTTTACCTGTGGTACGTGACCTTGTTATTGACATGAGTCAGTTCTACACTCAATACGAAAAAGTAAAACCTTATCTTATCAACGACACGCCAGCGGCGGGTGAGCGTCTTCAGTCAATCGAAGAACGCGATAAGCTTGATGGTTTATATGAGTGTATTTTATGTGCATGTTGTTCAACATCGTGTCCTTCGTTCTGGTGGAATCCAGACAAGTTCATCGGTCCAGCAGGCCTTCTTCACGCATATCGTTTCTTGGCTGATAGCCGCGATACAGCGACAGAAGAGCGTCTTGCTGACCTTGACGATGCGTTCAGCGTGTTCCGTTGTCACAGTATCATGAACTGTGTTAGCGTGTGTCCAAAAGGTCTTAATCCGACCAAAGCAATTGGACAAATCAAGTCAATGCTTTTAAATCGTTCGGTTTAAAATATTGAATATGTAAGGTGGTTAATTTATTAACCACCTTGTTTTTACAACAATTAATTTCTGCGCTAAAGAAAAGGGCTTATAAATGCACGAAGGTGTGATGAAGGCATGGCTAGAATCTTCTCACTTAAACGGCGGTAACGTTGCTTACGTAGAAGAGCTTTATGAAGCGTACTTAGATGATGCGACTTCTGTGCCAGAAGAATGGCGAGAAGTGTTCGAACAATTACCAAAAGTTGATGGTGTGGATGTTGACGTAAAACATTCTGAAGTTCGTGCACAATTTGCGGAGCTTGCTAAAAACAAGCATAGAGAAGTGGTGGTAGCAGAGGGTGGCTCTGGTGATCCTAAACAGGTCAAAGTGCTACAACTTATAAATGCTTTCCGTTTCCGTGGTCACCAAAATGCCAACCTAGATCCATTAGGTATCTGGCAACGCGAACGTGTTCGCGATCTTGAATTAGAGTACCACGATTTATCTGAAGCTGATTTTGACCGTGAATTCAATGTGGGTTCGTTTGCAGTCGGTCGCGAAACCATGCCTTTAGGTGAGTTATATCAAGCACTTAAAACCACGTACTGTGGTTCTGTTGGTGCTGAGTATATGCATATCACATCGACTGAAGAAAAGCGTTGGTTACAACAGCGTTTGGAATCAGTGCAATCACGCCCAACTTTTTCTAAAGAAGAAAAGCTGCGCATCCTTAAAGGGTTAACAGCAGCGGATGGTCTTGAAAAATATTTAGGGGCTAAGTTCCCTGGTGCAAAACGTTTCTCACTTGAAGGTGGTGATGCGTTAGTACCAATGCTTAAAGAACTGATTCATCGTGCAGGTGAAAGCGGACAAAAAGAAGCTGTTATTGGTATGGCTCACCGCGGTCGTCTGAACGTACTAGTGAACGTTTTAGGTAAAAACCCATCAGATTTATTTGATGAGTTCGCTGGTAAACATAAAGATACATTAAGCTCAGGTGACGTTAAATATCACATGGGTTATTCATCTGACTTTGCGACTAAGGGTGGCAATGTGCACATGGCACTTGCATTTAACCCGTCTCACCTAGAAATCGTAAACCCGGTAGTGATGGGTTCGGTTCGTGCGCGTCTTGACCGCTTAGGTGATAAGTCAGGTATTAAAGCACTGCCTATTACAATTCATGGTGACTCTGCGATTGCAGGTCAAGGTGTTGTACAAGAAACATTTAACCTATCACAAACTAATGCATTTAGTTGTGGTGGTAGTATCCGTATTGTTGTTAACAACCAAGTTGGTTTTACAACGTCTAAACAGGCTGATGTGCGTTCTACACCATACTGTACAGATATTGCGAAGATGGTTCAGGCACCTATTTTCCACGTTAACTCTGATGATCCAGAAGCCGTTGCATTCGTAACACAAATTGCGCTTGATTTCAGAAATCAGTTTAAACGTGATGTTGTTATTGATTTGGTCTGTTATCGCCGTCATGGTCATAACGAAGCGGACGAGCCTAATGCGACTCAACCACTTATGTACCAAAAAATCAAAAAACACCCTGTTCCTCGTTTAATCTATGCTGATCAGCTTGTGGCTGAAGGTTCATTCACTGAAGACGAAATTAAAGTACTCGCAGATGATTACCGTAATGGCTTAGACCGTGGCTCGTGCGTTGTTGAAGAAATTCAACCTGAAACATCTCATTCATCTGATTGGGCTAAGTTCGTTGGTCACGATTGGGATGTAGAATACGACGCTAAAGTGTCGGTAGAGAAACTTAAAGAACTTGGCGAGAAAGTCGCAAGTTACCCAGAAGGTCATAAAGCACAGTCTCGTGTTAAGAAAATCTACGACGACCGTAAACTAATGGCATCAGGTGAAAAAGCACTTGATTGGGGTATGGCAGAAACACTGGCTTATGCCACACTTGTTGATGCAGGTACTGATATCCGTTTAACGGGTCAAGACTCAGGCCGTGGTACATTCTTCCATCGTCATGCTGTTGTTCATAATCAACAAGATGCGTCAACTTACTTACCGTTGCAAAATATCAGCGAAAAGCAAGGTGCATTTGAAGTATACGATTCAGTGTTATCTGAAGAAGCGGTGCTTGCGTTTGAATATGGTTATGCGACTGCAGAACCTACATCATTAGTCATGTGGGAAGCCCAATTTGGTGACTTTGCGAACGGCGCTCAAGTTGTATTTGACCAGTTCTTAAGTTCAGGCGAGCAAAAGTGGGGCCGTTTATGTGGTCTAACGTGTTTGTTACCGCATGGCTATGAAGGTCAAGGTCCTGAGCATAGTTCAGCCCGTTTAGAGCGTTTCTTACAACTGTGTGCTGATCACAACATGCAAGTGTGTGTGCCATCAACACCTGCGCAAGTTTACGCAATGCTACGTCGTCAATCAGTTCGTCCACTGCGTCGTCCTTTGATTGTTATGACACCGAAGTCATTATTACGTCACCCATTAGCAACATCAACACTGGAAGAGTTATCTGAAGGTGTGTTCTATAATATGATTGACGAGATTGATGACATCCCAGCAGAGAAAGTTGAACGCGTTGTTTTCTGTAGCGGTAAAGTTTACTACGAACTACTTCAAGAGCGTCGTAAGCAAGAGCTTAATAATGTTGCAATTGTTCGTGTTGAACAACTTTATCCATTCCCACACGATGAGATGGATGCAATCATGCAGCGTTATCAACACGTTAAAGACTTCGTTTGGTGTCAAGAAGAGCCACAAAACCAAGGTGCTTGGTATTGTTCTCAACACCACTTTGTCGATGCAATTCCACAAGGCGCTAAATTAAAATATGCTGGCCGTAAAGCATCAGCATCGCCAGCATGTGGTTACATGTCAGTGCATACTAAAGAACAACAAGCGCTCGTTGCAGATGCGCTTACTATTGAAAATAAAGGATAAGCAATGAGCACAGAAATTAAAGTTCCTGTACTTCCTGAGTCGGTTGCTGATGCTACCGTAGCAACATGGCACGTAAGTGTTGGCGACAAAGTAAGCCGTGACCAAAACTTAGTTGATATTGAAACAGATAAAGTTGTTTTAGAAGTAGTTGCACCAAACGACGGTGTCATTACTGAAATTTCACAAGAAGAAGGTGCAACCGTACTTGGTGAACAAGTAATTGGTTTACTTGGTGATGCAGATGCTGCACCAGCAAGTGACGATTCTGCTAAAGAATCAGCACCAGCAAAATCAGAAGACGCGCCAGCGGCGCAATCAGCACCAGCATCAGAAGGTAAAGAAGTGGACATTAAAGTACCTGTACTTCCAGAATCAGTCGCAGACGCGACAATAGCTACTTGGCATGTTCAACCAGGTGAAGCGGTAACGCGCGACCAAAACCTAGTTGACATCGAAACTGATAAAGTTGTTCTTGAAGTTGTTGCTCAAGAAGACGGTATCATGGGCGAGCACATCCACGCAGAAGGCGAAACAGTGCTTGGCGAACAAGTGATTGGTACTGTTAAAGCGGGTGCAGCACCTGCTAAAGCAGAATCGAAAAAAGAAGAAGCGGCACCAGCAAGCGATTCAAGCGATAGCTCAGACGTATTAACACCGTCAGTGCGTCGTCTAATCGCTGAAAAGGGCCTTGATGCATCAAAAATCAAGGGCACGGGTAAAAATGGTCGCGTAACGAAAGAAGACGTTGATACATTCTTAAAAGCGCCTGCGGCTGCACCTAAAGCAGAAGCGGCAGCACCTGCTGCACCTATGGGTGACCGTACTCAAAAACGTGTTCCAATGACGCGTTTACGTAAGACTATTGCAAATCGCCTTCTTGAAGCGAAAAACTCAACTGCAATGTTAACAACATTCAACGAAGTAAACATGAAACCTATCATGGACCTTCGTAAGCAGTATCAAGAAGTATTCGAAAAACGTCATGGTATTCGTTTAGGTTTCATGTCTTTCTATGTGAAAGCAGTAACAGAAGCGCTTAAACGTTTCCCTGAAGTGAATGCATCAATCGATGGTGATGATATTGTTTATCACAACTACTTCGATATCAGCATCGCGGTATCAACACCACGTGGTCTAGTTACACCAGTACTTAAAGATTGTGACAAGTTATCAGTTGCAGAAATTGAAAAAGGTATCCGTGAATTAGCGCTTAAAGGTCGTGACGGCAAATTAACACTTGATGATATGACAGGTGGTAACTTCACTATCACTAATGGTGGTGTATTCGGTTCGTTACTTTCTACACCGATTATCAACTTACCTCAGTCATCAATCTTAGGTATGCACAAAATCCAAGATCGTCCAATGGCTGTAAATGGTAAAGTTGAAATCTTACCAATGATGTATTTAGCGTTATCGTACGATCACCGTCAAATTGATGGTAAAGAATCTGTTGGTTTCTTAGTGACAATTAAAGAGTTACTTGAAGATCCAACACGTTTATTACTAGATGTTTAATCTAGTTGTATAAAATGTAAGCTGTGGACTGCGTTCACAGCTTTTTTTTTTGCGCCTTTGGTCTAACTGGGGTTTTCATGTTGAGCCTTGGGATTTATACTAGGTGCGCAATTTGGGATAGCTGTTTATTTGCATAAATATTCAGCTCTTTTAGTATAAAAAATTGGATAAAGCATCATGAATTTGCATGAGTATCAGGCAAAACAACTTTTTGCCGAATATGGTTTACCAGTTTCTCACGGTTACGCTTGCGATACACCTGAAGAAGCTGCAGCAGCTGCTGAGAAAATTGGCGGTGATATGTGGGTTGTTAAAACACAGGTTCACGCAGGTGGCCGTGGTAAAGCTGGCGGTGTTAAGCTAGTTAAAACAATCGACGAAGTTAAAGAGTTCGCTGCGAACTGGTTAGGTAAAAACTTAGTTACTTACCAAACAGACGAAAATGGTCAGCCAGTAGCTAAGATCCTTGTTGAGAGCTGCACTGACATCGCTAACGAATTATACCTAGGCGCTGTAGTAGATCGTGCTTCTCGTAAAGTTGTTTTCATGGCATCTACTGAAGGTGGTGTTGAAATCGAGACTGTTGCTGAAGAAACGCCAGAGCTAATCCACAAAGCTGAAATCGATCCACTTGTAGGTCCTCAAGCGTATCAAGCTCGTGAATTAGGCTTCAAACTAGGTTTAAACCCAACGCAAATGAAACAGTTTGTTAAGATCTTCATGGGTCTTGCGAACATGTTCAACGATTTCGATTTCGCATTATTAGAAATCAACCCGCTTGTTATCACAGACGAAGGCAACCTTCACTGTCTAGATGGCAAAATCGGTGTAGATGGTAACGCGCTTTACCGTCAACCTAAAATCCGTGAAATGCACGATCCATCTCAAGAAGATGCACGTGAAGCTCACGCTGCAAGCTTCGAGCTTAACTACGTTGCACTAGACGGTAACGTGGGTTGTATGGTTAACGGTGCAGGCCTAGCAATGGGTACGATGGACATCGTAAACCTACACGGTGGCAAGCCAGCTAACTTCCTAGATGTTGGTGGCGGCGCGACGAAAGAGCGTGTATCTGAAGCATTCAAGATCATCCTTTCAGACGACAACGTAAAAGCTGTTTTAGTTAACATCTTCGGTGGTATCGTTCGTTGTGACATGATCGCAGAAGGTATCATTGGTGCAGTTAAAGAAGTAGGCGTAAACGTACCAGTAGTAGTACGTTTAGAAGGTACTAACGCTGAACTAGGTCGTGAAGTACTTGCTAATTCTGACCTTAACATCATCGCTGCTGAATCACTAACAGACGCAGCTGAAAAAGTTGTTGCTGCTGCGGAGGGCAAATAATGTCTGTATTAATCAATAAAGATACAAAAGTTATCTGTCAAGGTTTCACTGGTGGCCAAGGTACTTTCCACTCTGAGCAAGCGCTTGAGTATGGTACACAAATGGTTGGTGGTGTTAGCCCAGGTAAAGGCGGTCAAACGCACCTTGGTCTTCCAGTATTCAACACAGTACGTGACGCTGTAGAAGCAACTGGCGCAACTGCATCAGTAATCTACGTACCAGCACCTTTCTGTAAAGATGCAATCTTAGAAGCTATCGATGCTGGCATCGAGCTTATCGTTTGTATCACTGAAGGTATCCCAACACTAGACATGGTTGACGTTAAAGTTAAGCTTGAGCAAACTGGTGTTCGCATGATCGGTCCTAACTGCCCAGGTGTTATCACTCCGGGTGAAACTAAGATCGGTATCATGCCTGGTCACATCCACAAGCCTGGTAAAGTAGGTATCGTATCACGTTCTGGTACACTTACTTACGAAGCGGTTAAGCAAACTACTGATGCTGGTTTCGGCCAATCAACATGTGTTGGTATCGGTGGCGACCCAATCCCTGGCACTAATTTCATCGACGTTTTAGAAATGTTCGAAAAAGACGAGCAAACTGAAGCAATCGTTATGATCGGCGAAATCGGTGGTACAGCAGAAGAAGAAGCTGCTGAATACATCAAGCACAACGTAACTAAGCCTGTTGTTTCTTACATTGCGGGTGTAACTGCGCCTCCAGGTAAGCGTATGGGTCACGCGGGTGCAATCATCGCAGGCGGTAAAGGTACTGCTGATGAGAAATTTGCTGCATTAGAAGCTGCTGGCGTTAAAACAGTACGTTCACTAGCTGACATCGGTGCTGCACTTAAAGAGAAAACAGGCTGGTAATCGGTCTTTAATCTCTTAAAAAGAGGCTCGCTTATGCGGGCCTTTTTTATTGCTAAATTCACTGTCAATTTTTATTCATAAATAAAGAATAAAAATTCTTTATTTATGAATAAAAATTCCTTACACTAATTCCTCTGTTTCCGTTTTAATAAAAAACGCTTGAATTTAAAAGGTAATTAGCACGTGCGTACTACAGAATTAGTAGACGGATTTCGTCAGTCGACTCCTTATGTAAATGCCCATAGAGGCAAGACTTTCGTTGTAATGCTGGGTGGTGAGGCGATAGACCAGCCAGGCTGTCGAAGTATTATTAATGATGTTGCTCTATTAACAAGCTTAGGTATTAAGATTGTTTTGGTGTTTGGCGCACGGCCACAATTTAATGCCGCTTTGAATGAGGTTGGCATAACTAGTCATTTTCATAACGAGATCCGTGTTACCGATAACACCACTTTTGAAGTGATTAAAAAAGTGGCCGGAGCAATGCAATTTGACATCACCGCGCGTTTATCCACGTCATTAAGTAGCACCCCCATGTCGGGCTCATTTTTAAATGTAGTCAGTGGTAATTTTGTTATAGCGCAGCCTTTAGGCGTTGATGAAGGGGTTGATTACCACCACTCGGGGCGTGTTAGGCGAATTGATGTTGAGGGAATACGCCACCAACTCAATAACAATAGTATTGTGCTCCTAGGTCCGATTGCTGCCTCAGTGACGGGTGAGAGCTTTAATTTAACCGCAGAAGAAATTGCGACTCAGGTTGCTTTAAAGCTCAGAGCAGATAAAATGCTAGGGTTTAGCCAAGATGCAGGTATTTTAGATGAAAATGGCGAAGCGATAGCAGAATTAATGCCAAACGAAGCCGAGCGAGTGTTAGAGCACTATCGCACTCATACACCTTCATGTTTGAGCGCCCCTGTCTTTTTGCAAGCTGCTATTGATGCATGTCGGGGTGGGGTGCATCGGTGTCACCTTGTTAGCTACAAAGAAGATGGTGCCTTATTGCAAGAGCTCTTCTCTTTGGATGGTATTGGGACCCAGATTGCGCCACAAAGTTCTGAACAACTTCGTAGTGCAACGATCAGTGATATAACCGGTATCTTAAACTTAATTAGACCACTTGAAGAGCAGGGCTATTTAGTGCGTCGCTCAAGAGAGCAATTAGAGATACAAATTGAGCAATTCACAGTGATTGAGCGTGATGGACTTATTATCGCGTGCGCTGCCCTTTACCCATTTGATGAAGAGCAGGTTGGTGAATTTGCAAGTCTTGCTGTTCACCCTCAATATCGTGATGCAGATCGAGGCAGTAATTTATTACGTTTTATAATTAATAAAGCCAAACGGTGTGGTTATCATGGTTTATTTGCGTTAACAACGCGCAGTATTCATTGGTTTATTGAACAAGGTTTTGAATTGGTGACGGTCGATGAACTGCCCGCAAAGAAAAAGTCGTTGTATAACTACCAGCGACGCTCAAAGGTATTACGTTTAGACTTATCTAAATTACCAAAAAATCGTTAAGGTAAAGGTGGGTGACACATCGCTGTCACCCGCGTAAAACCTGTTTAATATTGATAGTTAATATGCTGATAAAAGCGCACGCGTAAGTCTTGGCGTGTTGGATTAAACGCAAGTTCGTCTGTCACCTCATTAATGGCACTTTGTACTTGGTTCATAAATCGGCCGTAACCGATATCGTGCTTATCTTTTTCTGCTGCTGCAATAACAAAGTGCAGCACATCGACCAACGTATCCGCATTCCAAAATTGTTGTATTTGTACTTGCTCGCTGGTGCAGTCGAAAGTCAGTTTTTGTAACTCGCTATTGCTCTGTGCATTGTCAATATTACTATTACGCACAATCGGGCGTGTTCCATTTGCGATAAAGGCAGCTAAGTTAAGTTGACGCTTATCACAGGCACGTTTAAACGCATCAAAAATATACTGATAAAACTGACTATAGTTTTCTTCATTTAGCATATGCTGAAATTGTGTCTTAATTGCGCGTGTGACAGGAATTGAAAAGCCTGCATAGGTCATTTCGCTGTGATCGCTTGGCAAATGGCATTGGCGCGATTGATAACGCGGATATAAACTTCGTAACTTATAGCCATAGCTTTCTTTGTGGCCTTTGGCTTTGGCAAATAAGTCATAGGTTAAGTGTTGATGATCTCGAATCTTAAGCGGGGGTTGGTTGCTTAAAAGCTTGTCTTGTAATGTATTGATTACCCGTTGCACTTTATGGTGGAACTGTGCCGCATTTGCACGAATATCGTCACCGGTTGCTAAGAATAATAAGCGAATTTTTTTGCATCTTTCTTCGCCATTAGCAAATACATTGTGTGCTTCGTGGTATTGCGGATTATAGAAAAATAATATTTGTTTTGTTGTTTCTAAACTGTACGCCTCATCATGGTAGCGTACGACAGGTAGTTTATCATTCGCAATGAGATGTACGTTATGAAGTTCATACTCATCGCACAGCGCAAATAATTCCCTTGCAAGACGCTTGTAACCGCAACTAATGTTCGTAAACTGGGCAAAAAACTCATCATTGGGTTTAAATTCAACTAACACATACTGGTTTGCACGTGCAGAGCTAGGAATATAGACTCGGTGTTGATTGAGTGAAGCCATCTCTTTTCCTTATTAAATAGTGAAACTATCGGCACTATATCGTCAGTCAATGATCATTTTATTGCGTTAGAACAACTTTTTTACCGATTTGACCGTAGGGTTTTAACAATCGCATTATTATCTTCGATAAACACACATCAACTACTGTATGTTAGCGCTTCTTTTTGTAATAATGCAGTAGTTTTGTCACCATGCAATATTCAGAGGATTATGCTCCTATGGCGGAAATTGAGAATCGCCCAAGTAACTTTATAAGAACGCGTATCGACGAAGATCTCGCAAGCGGTAAACACGCGACTACGCATACACGTTTTCCACCAGAACCAAATGGTTTTTTACACATTGGTCATGCAAAGTCTATATGCTTAAATTTTGGTATTGCCCAGGATTACAATGGCCTTTGCAACTTACGTTTTGATGATACAAACCCAGAAAAAGAAGATATCAACTACGTAAACTCTATTAAAGAAGATGTGCAGTGGCTCGGTTTTCAATGGGATGGTGAAATTAAATATTCATCAAACTACTTTGATGCACTTTATGGCTATGCCGTTGAACTTATCGAAAAAGGGCTTGCGTATGTGTGTTTCTTGTCAGCAGACCAAGCACGTGAGTACCGTGGTACGCTAAAAGAGCCAGGAAAAAATAGCCCTTATCGTGATACACCTGTTGAAGAGAACTTGGCCTTATTCGAAAAAATGCGTAACGGTGAGTTTAAAGAAGGCGAGTGTGTACTGCGTGCTAAAATTGATATGGCAAGCTCGTTTATTGTATTACGCGATCCTATTTTGTACCGTGTACGTTTTGCTCACCATCACCAAACAGGTGATAAGTGGTGCATTTACCCAATGTATGACTTTACACATTGTATTTCGGATGCGCTTGAAGGTATTACACATTCTTTATGTACGCTTGAATTCCAAGATAACCGACGTCTCTATGACTGGGTGCTTGATAACATCAGCCTAGAATGCCATCCACAGCAAATCGAATTTTCACGTTTAAATCTTGAATACACCATTATGTCTAAGCGTAAATTAAATGACTTAGTGGTTAATGGCCATGTTGAAGGCTGGGATGACCCACGTATGCCAACGATTGCTGGTTTACGTCGTCGTGGTTATACACCAGCTTCAGTACGTGAGTTCTGTTCACGCATTGGTATTACTAAGCAAGAAAACATGGTTGAAATGGGCATGTTGGAAGCGTGTATTCGTGAAGATTTAAATGAACATGCACCACGTGCTATGGCTGTGCTTGACCCTGTTAAAGTGGTTCTAGAGAACTATGATGCAGATAAAGTAGAAACGTTATCAGTCGCTAATCACCCGAACATAGAAGAAATGGGACGCCGTGATGTGCCATTTACTCGCGAGCTTTATATTGAACGCGAAGATTTCCGTGAAGAAGCAAACAATAAGTTTAAGCGTTTAGTGCTGGGTAAAGAAGTGCGTTTACGCGGTGCTTATGTGATAAAAGCTGAACGCATTGAAAAAGACGCTAATGGTGAAATCACCACGATCTTCTGTTCTTACGATGATGAAACGCTGGGTAAAAACCCAAGTGATGGTCGCAAGGTGAAAGGGGTAATCCATTGGGTATCTGCTAGCGAGTCTATTACTGCAGAAGTACGTTTATACGATCGTCTATTCAACGTACCTAACCCAGCAGCTGCTGAAGACTTTAATGCAACGCTTAATCCAGAGTCGCTTGTGGTGTTATCAAATGCGAAGTTAGAACCTTCACTTGCAAATGCACAAGCAGAGCAGGGCTTCCAGTTTGAACGTACAGGGTATTTCTGTCGCGATAATAAAGCACAGACACTTGTGTTCAACCAAACGGTGGGTCTTCGTGATTCATGGGCTAAAATCGAACAAAAAGGTTAAACAGCGCGTTTAACTTTTTTAAAAGATAATAAAAAACCCTTTCACTTATTAAAGTGAAAGGGTTTTTTTATATTCGTTACTTTTTAGAAGTAACCGCGGATACCTAGGCTGAAGTTTCTGCCCGGTAGTGGCGCTTTTTCTTTAATAAACGAGCTGTGAACAAAGCCAAGTTCGTCTGTTATGTTATCAACGTTGATATAAAGCTGTGTATCTACTGGGCCTAAGTCAAGTTGATAATTCGCTGACGCATCAAACAAAGTGTACCCTTCTGTTTTTGTCTCGTAGGCAGTGATGTCTGACTGCTCAAAGTAATGTGTACCTGTTAGGCTAAACTGCCAATCAGAGACGGTATACTGTAACTCTGAACCCAATTTATTCGCTGGGATTCGTGGTAAGTAGTTATTGTCATCTTTTAATTTAGCTGTCGTCGAATCACCAAACACTTTCACTAAGGTGCTAGGTGAAACTTGATAGTGCACATCAAATTCTAACCCATACAATTTGGCATCTTTACTGGTAAATTGGTAAACCGCCATGGCATCATCGTGTACTTCTTCTGCCATTTCTAAGCCATGTTCTTCATCAAAGAAATAGCCCGTATTTTGTTGGTAATAGAAGTTTTCAATGTCGTTATAGAAAAAGTTGATTGTATAACCAAAGTCACCAATGAAACGACGGAAACTTAAATCAAAGTTTGTTGCAGTCTCTTGTTTGATGTCTTCAGGTTCAAAGTGAATTTCACCTTCTTCAATATGATAACCTAAGCCTAATTCATAAGTACCTGTTGCAATGTGAACACCATTCGAGAGTAGTTCTGCACTTAATGGCGCACGTTCCGAGTGAGACACGCTAAGCGCAACGCTTTGGCCTTCTTGATATTGCCAAATAGCACCCGCAGATAAGCTTAAGTTAGTGAAATCGGCACTGTAGTTAATTGTTTCAGCTTCTTCCTCTTCATCATGCGCTTCTTCTGCATGATCATGATGATGTTCAGCCAATGTGACAGCAGAATCGATTTGGTAATCTTCGATGCGCGCACCTAGTTCAACAGTGACATCACCAAATTGTTTTTCCTCAAGTAAAAATAGCGCGTTTGATTTTGTTACACTAGCCGGTGTGAACGCTTCTTCGCCATCGGCATCATAGTCAGACTCTGTATAGTGGTAACCAGCCATACCGTGCCAAAGACCAAGTTTATGCTCGACTGTCGCACGCGCTTCAGTTGTTTTGTTACTGAACACCGTTCCAACTTCACCGTCTTCAATTTCAGCATGTTTATAATCTGTATAACCTACGCGCAACGAGATGTTTTCAATCCAGTTATTATGAAGAGCGTAACTCATGTAGCCTTGCCAACGGTCTTGCTCTAACTGAGCAAAAACAGATTCTTCATGGATTTCTTCGCCATGTCCTGCTTCTTCATGTTCAGCTTCTTCTTCATGATCGTGGCCATGATGTTCATGGGCAGGAATACCATAATCTGTTTCAATACGGCCATATGACACGCCTAACGTTAAATGTTCACCAACGTAGCTAGTTCCAAAGTTAACGGTTTGGCTGTCTATAAAGGTATTTTCTACGCTGTTAGCAGTCTCGTGCTCAGCGTGTTCTTCACCTTCGTGTTCTTCATGCTCTTCTGGAAGTTCAAACGTGGGAGTTTTGTAGTCGTCACCCGTGCGTTTTGTGCCATCAAAATGGAAGTTGAAACCGTTGTTACCTGTTTCTAACTTAGCTGCATAGGTATTCGTATTTGATACTGTGTCGTGTGTGTATTGAGCCGCACCTGTCAATGTCTCGATGTTATCGGTAGGAATACGGTTATCAACAACGTTTACCACACCCCCAATTGCGCCTGAACCATAAAGTAGGGTAGCTGGGCCACGAAGCACTTCAATTTGCTCTGCTGCTAAACTGTCATTTGAGGTGGCATGATCGGGTCCGATACGAGATGCATCACTACTGTCTAAACCATTTTGTGTAATTTTAACACGCGGGCCATCTAAACCACGAATTATAGGGCTTGATGAAACGGGACCAAAATAACTGGCATTAACACCCGGTAAGCCTTTTAAAGTTTCACCTAGAGTCGGTTTCGCTTTATTCTTTAAATTGTCACCTGATAACACATTAACCGGTGAGATCATCTCTAAGCTGTTTTTGTGTAAGGCTGACGCATACACAACAACGGTTTCTACGGATGTAGGCGTCAAAGTAACAACAACAGATTGATCATCACCATTAATATCAACACGCTTATCAATGAAATTATCTTTGCTTACATGAAGTTGACCTTTGCTGTCGACATCAATTTTAAATTCACCTTGCGCGTCAGTCATTACAGCCTGTGATTTACCATGCACATGGACTTGTGCATTAACAACGGGTTGTTGATTTTTATCTACTACTTGGCCTGTGATAACAGCAGCAATGCTTGATTGAGAAAACAGTGCAGCGGCAACAGCACTAGAAATAATTGAAAATTGCTTCATTGTTACTACTTTTTACGTTGGTTGTTGAGTGTTGTGATATAATATAACACCACCATTTTTCAATGGCAATAACGTTATACTATAACTTATAAACTGTCGCGATTTAAATTTCATACACTATACTTAGATTATTTAATCGGTATGGCCCGTGGTTATGTCTGATAAAAATAGAGTATTTAAGGCGCAGTTCACCATCGCAGATTTACGTGAGCATTGTAATCATCAGGAAACCTTCACCACCGCCTGTGACAGAGGGGAAAGTTATCAGCATTTTGTGCTCAAATTGCTGAGCTATTGTTTGTTTTCGCATAATAAGCAGGCAACTATCAATGCTCGGCTAAAAAATAATCAACCAGATGTGTCAATAAAAGCGCTCGATGAGCATTATGAGACGTGGCTGTCTGTTGATCAGCCCGATATATCCATGTTAACTAAAATCGCTAAGCGAGTTGATGAACTGTGGGTTGTCACCACGCTTGAAAGTGACTGGTTAAATGAGTATCAACGTCAGCTTGCGTTGATCAGCAACAGTCACCTTATCGCTTTCGATAGCCAGTTTATTGAACAACTCGTTACTCATCTAAGTAAAAATTTGCAGTGGGATATTACTATTGATCAGCAAACGATTAGCGTGGCAGATAAACACCATTTTTACCAAACACGTGATCTTGTATGGCATTAAAGTTCAATAGTAATTTTACCGTTAGGTTTACTGCAACACAGTAATACTTCACCTGGACGCACAAAGGCAAGGGGCTCTTGATTATAACGTACGTCGCCTTCTACAAGCTGAGCACGACAAGCACCGCAATATCCTTCGCGGCATTGATAGGGTACATCTATTTTATGTTGTTCAAGGCATTCAAGGAGAGATGAACAGCCAGAGTCAAAATCTATACTCTGGCTGTCTGTTCCTGCAAGGATAACCTGTGCAGTGTGTTTAGTGCTCATTACAGATCGAAATCACCAAAGTCTGATGCATCAACTTGAGAATCGATTTGACCAACAAGGTAAGAACTTATCTCGGCTTCTTGCGGTGCAACTTGCACGTTATCAGAGACTAACCACGAATTGATCCATGGAATCGGGTTGCTCTTACTTTCAAACTGAGCAGGTAAGCCTACCGCAGTCATACGTGCATTTGTAATGTATTCAACGTATTGGCATAAAATATCTTTATTTAAGCCAATCATTGAGCCATCTTTAAACAGGTATTCAGCCCAGTCTTTTTCTTGCTCTGCGGCATCAACAAACATTTTAATTGCTTCATCTTTACATTGCGCTGCAACAATCGCCATTTCAGGATCGTCTTTACCGTCTTGCATAATGTTTAAGATGTGTTGTGTGCCTGATAAATGAAGAGCTTCATCACGCGCAATTAATTTAATGATTTTTGCATTGCCTTCCATTAGCTCGCGTTCAGCAAACGCGAATGAACATGCAAAGCTGACATAAAAACGAATTGCTTCCAGAATATTAACCGACATCATCGCAAGGTAAAGCAACTTTTTAAGGTCGAACAAGCTCACTTTAACTTCTTCACCATTAATCACATGTTTACCTTCACCGTAAAGGTTGTAAATCGAAATCATGTTGATTAATTCATCGTAATACTTAGTCACCGCATCGGCACGTTCACTGATTTTTTCGTTACTCACGATATCATCAAAAATAAGCTCAGGTGACTGCGTTACGTTACGAATAATGTGCGTGTAAGAACGGCTGTGAATTGTTTCACTAAATGCCCATGTTTCAATCCACGTTTCAAGTTCAGGAATTGACACAATTGGCAGTAAGGCAACGTTAGGCGAACGACCTTGCACACTATCAAGTAATGTTTGGTATTTTAAGTTACTTAAAAAAATGTGTTTTTCATGGTCAGGTAAAGCTTGAAAATCAAGACGGTCTTTACTTACGTCAACTTCTTCAGGACGCCAGAAGAAAGATAATTGCTTTTCAATTAGCTTCTCGAAGATAGGGTACTTTTGTTGGTCGTAACGTGACACGTTTACCGTCTGGCCGAAAAACATCGGTTCTAGTAATTGGTTATTATGGTTTCGGCTAAAAGTTGTATATGACATAGTGAATACTCAAAAAACAGTCAGGACAAAGCGGGCTAAGGAGCCCGCTTGTGTATGTTATTAATTTAATTAGATTTTACAAGCACCGCCTGCACAACCATCATCTTCCACCTCAGGTGTAAGCTCATCTTGAGCATCTGAAGCGCCATCACGGGTGTTATGATAATACAACGTTTTAACACCCAGTTTATATGCTGAAAGGAGGTCTTTTAAAAGCACCTTCATAGGTACTTTACCGCCTTCGTACTTAGATGGATCATAATTTGTATTCGCAGAGATCGTTTGGTCAACGAACTTCTGCATAATGCCCACTAATTGCAGATAACCATCGTTTGATGGGATATCCCAAAGTAGCTCATAATTGTCTTTTAGGCGCTCATACTCTGGTACTACTTGTTTCAAGATACCATCTTTACTTGCTTTAACACTGATGTGTCCACGCGGTGGCTCAATACCATTTGTTGCATTAGAGATTTGTGATGAAGTCTCTGATGGCATTAATGCCGACAATGTTGAGTTACGCATACCATGTTCTTTAATGTTTGCGCGCAGTGTATCCCAATCTAAGTGAAGAGGTTCATCACAGATTTGGTCAAGGTCGCGCTTGTACGTATCTGTTGGCATAATACCTTGCGAGTACGTTGTTTCATTAAATTTAGGGCAAGCACCACGTTCTTTAGCAAGCTCATTTGATGCTTTCATTAAATAATATTGAATTGCTTCAAATGTTTGGTGCGTTAATGCATTTGCACTACCGTCAGAATAACGTTTACCGTTTTTAGCAAGGTAGTATGCGTAGTTGATGACACCAATACCTAACGTGCGACGACCCATGGTTGCGTTTTTCGCTGCAGGGACAGGGTAGTCTTGGAAATCAAGTAAGTTATCAAGCGCACGTACTGCAAGTTCAGCAAGCTCTTCTAACTCATCAAGTGACTCAATTGCACCTAAGTTGAATGCAGAAAGTGTACACAGTGCGATTTCGCCTTCTTCGTCCATTACGTTACTAAGTGGCTTAGTCGGTAATGCAATTTCTAAACATAAGTTAGACTGACGGATCGGTGCTACCGTTGAGATAAACGGGCTATGAGTATTACAGTGGTCAACGTTTTGTAAGTAAATACGACCTGTACTAGCACGCTCTTGTGCGAACATTGAGAACAGCTCAATCGCTTTAATACGTTTTTTACGAATCGACTCATCTTGCTCGTATTTTACGTATAGCTCATCAAATTTAGCTTGGTCTTCGAAGAATGCATCGTAAAGACCCGGTACGTCTGATGGGCTGAATAAAGTAATGTAGTCGTCTTTAATTAAACGGCTGTACATTAATTTGTTGAACTGTACACCGTAATCTAGATGACGAACACGGTTGTCATCAACACCACGGTTATTTTTAAGGACTAATAAGTTTTCAACTTCTAAATGCCACAGCGGGTAGAATAGGGTTGCTGCACCACCACGGACACCGCCTTGAGAACAGCTCTTAACCGCCGTTTGGAAGTGTTTATAAAATGGAATACACCCAGTATGGTATGCTTCACCGTTACGGATTGGGCTACCTAAAGCACGAATACGGCCCGCATTAATACCAATACCTGCACGTTGTGATACGTATTTTACAATCGCAGATGATGTCGCATTAATTGAATCAAGGCTATCACCACACTCAATCAGTACACATGAACTAAATTGACGCGTAGGTGTACGCACACCAGCCATAATAGGAGTCGGCAATGAAATTTTGAATGTCGAAACCGCGTCATAAAAGCGCTTGATGTAATCAAGGCGTGTTTCTCGAGGGTAGTCAGAGAATAAGCTCGCTGCCACTAAGATATATAAAAACTGCGCGCTTTCGTAAATTTCACCCGTTACACGGTTCTGTACTAGGTATTTCCCTTCAAGCTGCTTTACAGCGGCATAGCTGAAGTTTAGATCACGGTTATGATCAATATACGCATCTAACTCGTCAATTTCTTGCTCAGTGTAATCAACGAGTAAGTGTTGATCATAACGTTTGTCTTCAACCAGTTTTGTAATGTGGTCGTATAAACGCGGCGGCTCAAATTGACCATACGCTTTCTTACGTAAATGGAATACAGCTAAACGAGCAGCAAGGTATTGATAATCAGGGGTATCTTTAGAGATCTGATCGGCTGCTGCTTTAATGATAGTTTCGTGAATGTCGTCAGTACGAATGCCATCGTAAAATTGAATATGTGATTTCAATTCAACTTGTGACACAGACACATTATTTAGACCTTCGGCGGCCCAAGCGATGACGCGATGGATCTTATCTAGATCAAGTGACTCTTTACGGCCGTCACGTTTGCTTACAGATAGCTGTTGGTTCATAGTTTTGCCTGTATTCCTTGGGAAATTATATTTTTAGTGACAAAGGTATTCTTAATTATAATTATTATTAGCACCAGCATGAGTCAATTGAATAACATTTAGCCACAATATCTGGTGTTCTTTAAAACGCAGATCACAAGATAGTGTGGTCTGCGATCATTTGCAAGGGATAGAAATGCCCCATTTTGTGGATAACTATTGGATAAACGAATTGTGTTAGTAAGCATTAACCTTTGATCATTCATTGATGATGAAATTTGTAAAAATCAACTCAAGATCTACAAAAATTATCGTTTTTAAAAATAATTTCTGACTGTTTTTTTTATCAACAAAGTTTGCTTAAAACTCAACCCAATCACAATATATGGTGTTTTAACTTAAAACTAACACTATATATGGATAAATCCATCAGTTGGAGTTTGCCAGTTAAAATCTGCGCCCCAGCTCAGTGCGGAATCCACACTTGGTATATAACCCCAAAGTGCAGTTGCACTGTACATATTGGCAGCTTTTGCTGCTTGTATGTCGCGTTCGGCATCACCTATGTATAAGCAACGCGTTGGATCAACATCGAGCATGTTTGCAGTATGAATAAGTGGCTCTGGCGATGGTTTAGCAACTGCTAAGGTATCACCACTCACGACAGCCATGGCATTAGCAAGGCTTGGGATAGCTTGCACCAATGGCTCGGTTAAAAAGCCGGGCTTATTGGTCATGATCCCCCATTTAATGCTGTTTTGCTCAAGTGAGGCGAGAAGTTGCTCTATGCCATTAAAGCACTTGCTATGAATCGCAATGTCTTCTGCATAATAGTCGAGCAGTTGCTGCCTTAATGCTAATTGTTCAACGTCGGGCCATTTATCACCAAAGCCGACCTCTAATAATGCATTGGCCCCATTTGACGCTGCTGGGCGATAAATGCTTTTATCAACAGGCGCGATATTCGCATCTGCTAATACGCGATTTAATGCGCCGCCAAGGTCATCCGCAGTATCGAGTAATGTGCCATCTAAATCAAAAATAAAGGCATCAAAAGCGATATCAGGATTACAACCAGCCATTAGGCAAGTTTCTCAAAATGAAGAATGTAATTAACACTCACATCATCATTTAAACTGTATTGCTTAGAAAACGGATTATAGCTGAGGCCTGTGCTTGCTCTTACTTTTAAGCCTGCATCTTCTGCCCATGCAATTAATTGGGCGGGTTTTATAAACTTTTTATGGTCGTGCGTGCCTTCGGGCACCATTTTTAATAACTTTTCAGCACCCACAATGGCGTATAAATACGCTTTAGGTGTTTTATTTAATGTCGAAAAGAACACATCGGCGCCAGGTTTTGCAAGCTCAGCGACCGCACGAATGATAGAAGCAGGGTCTGGCACGTGCTCTAACATTTCCATACAGGTGATTACATCAAAGCGAGCAGGGTGCTCTTTCGCAAACTCTTCAGCCGGTACTTTCATATAATCAACAGGGACACCGGTTTCTAAACTGTGTAACTTAGCAACGGTTAATGGCTCTTGACCCATATCGATGCCTGTTACTTTAGCTCCCATGCGTGCCATGCTTTCACTTAAAATGCCGCCACCACAGCCAACATCTAAGGTTTCTTTATCAAATAAGCCGCCAACTTTGTCGGCAACAAAATCCAAGCGAAGAGGATTTATTTCATGAAGAGGTTTGAACTCTCCGTCGCGGTCCCACCAACGTTCAGCGATGGCTTCAAACTTTGCAATTTCTGCATTATCTACATTTTGATGTTCGGTCATAAAAAACTTCCTCGTCAATCTGAGGCCATTATATAGGGGTAAATTAATAAATCGCAAAGATTTAGCGCCTGTAAATCTAAATTAATTGTGGTAGCATGGTCATGAAATAATAACTAAAGCTCTAAAGGCGGCGCTTTGCCTCTTTATGAGTCAATACTGAAGGAATGTGAAATCAAATGACTGATCTCGCCAATGAAATTCTGCCAGTCAATATTGAAGATGAATTAAAAAACTCCTACCTTGATTACGCAATGAGCGTAATTGTAGGACGTGCATTGCCAGACGTACGTGATGGTCTAAAACCTGTTCACCGTCGTGTTTTATTCGCAATGAACGAACTCAATAATGATTGGAATAAGCCTTACAAAAAATCAGCACGTGTTGTTGGTGATGTAATCGGTAAGTACCACCCACATGGCGACAGCGCGGTATATGACACCATCGTACGTATGGCGCAGCCTTTCTCATTACGCTATATGCTTGTTGATGGCCAAGGTAACTTTGGTTCAGTTGACGGTGACTCTGCGGCAGCAATGCGTTATACGGAAGTCCGTATGGCAAAAATGTCACATGAGCTATTAGCCGACCTCGAAAAAGAAACGGTTGATTACGTACCTAACTATGATGGTACGGAGCAAATTCCTGACGTATTACCGACGAAAGTACCTAACTTATTAGTGAATGGTTCATCGGGTATTGCGGTTGGTATGGCGACGAACATTCCGCCACATAACTTAACTGAAGTTATTAATGGGTGTTTGGCACTGATCCAAAACCCAGATATGACAATTGCTGATCTGATTGAATATATCCCAGGTCCAGATTTCCCTACAGCCGCGATCATTAATGGTAAGAAAGGCATAGAGCAAGCTTACCTAACGGGTCGTGGTAAAGTGTACATCCGCGCACGCGCAGAAATTGAAGTAGACGAAAAAACGGGTCGTGAAACGATCATCGTCCACGAAATTCCGTACCAAGTTAACAAAGCACGCTTGATTGAAAAAATCGCTGAACTTGTTAAAGACAAAAAAATTGAAGGCATTAGCGCACTCCGTGATGAATCAGATAAAGACGGTATGCGTATCGTTATCGAGATTAAACGTGGTGATGTAGGTGAAGTTATTCTGAATAACCTTTATGCACAAACACAGTTACAAACCGTGTTTGGTATGAATATGGTTGCACTTGATAACAACCAGCCTAAGTGTTTCAACTTAAAAGAAATGCTTGAAGCATTTATCATTCACCGCCGCGAAGTAGTCACCCGTCGTACGGTATTTGATTTACGCAAAGCCCGTGACCGTGCCCATACGCTTGAAGGCTTAGCGATTGCCCTTGCGAATATCGACCCAATCATTGAGTTAATTCGTAAATCACCTACGCCTGCTGAAGCAAAAGCAGCTTTAACAGCAAGGTCTTGGGAACTAGGCACTGTTAAAGCCATGCTTGAAAAAGCCGGTGAAGAAAATGTAGCGCGTCCTGATTGGCTAGCACCAGAGCTAGGTATTCGTGATGGTGAGTACTATTTATCTGAGCAACAAGCACAGGCGATCCTTGACCTACGTTTACACAAACTAACGGGTCTTGAGCATGAGAAGATCTTAGACGAGTACCAAACACTACTCGATCTTATTGCTGAACTACTTTATATCCTTTCAACCCCAGATCGCCTTATGGAAGTAATCCGCGACGAACTAGTTGAAATTAAAGAACAATATGGTGACGAGCGTCGTACAGAAATCAGTGCAGCAGCTCACGATATCAGCCTTGAAGACTTAATTAATGAAGAAGACGTTGTCGTAACGCTTTCTCATGAAGGGTATGTGAAGTATCAGCCATTATCAGACTACGAAGCACAACGTCGTGGTGGTAAAGGTAAATCAGCAACGAAGATGAAAGATGAAGATTTCATTGAACGTCTCCTTGTTGCAAATACACACGATACGATTCTGTGTTTCTCGACTGCTGGTCGTTTATACTGGCTGAAAGTATACCAATTACCACTTGCCAGCCGTGCAGCGCGTGGTAAGCCAATTGTGAACTTACTGCCACTTGAAGCTGACGAACGTATCACTGCAATTCTACCTGTACGTGAGTACGAAGAAGATAAATACATCTTCATGGCTACAGCATTTGGTACAGTTAAGAAAACACCATTAACGGCTTATAGCCGTCAACGTGCAAGCGGTATCATTGCGGTCAACCTAAATGAAGGCGATAGCCTAATTGGTGTTGATATCACTGATGGTACAAACGAAATCATGCTATTCACAGACGCAGGCAAGGTAGTACGCTTTAAAGAAGCGGAAGAGTCGACCGTCGTTGATGAAAATGGCAATCCGGTACTTGATGAAGAGGGTAACCCTGAAATCCGCTTCAAAGGTGTACGCCCAATGGGTCGTACTGCAACCGGTGTGCGTGGTATTAAGATGGCAGACGACCAACGCGTTGTGTCGTTAATTGTGCCTAAGACAGACGGTGCAATCCTCACCGTGACTGAAAATGGTTATGGTAAGCGTACAGCACTTGCCGATTACCCATCGAAGAGCCGTGCAACACAAGGTGTTGTATCAATCAAAGTAAGCGAGCGTAATGGCGCAGTGGTTGGTGCAGTACAAGTTGATGAAAACGACGAAATCATGATTATCTCTAATCGTGGTACGCTTGTACGTACTCGTGTTAATGAGGTTTCTACGGTTGGTCGTAATACGCAGGGCGTTATTTTGATACGAACTATTGACGAAGAGCAAGTAGTTGGTTTACAACGTATCGAAGAAATCGAAGTTGATGAGCTTGAAGCCATCGAAGGCGAGGGCGTTGAAGTAGTCGATACACATACTGAAGAAACGGTTGATAACCCACCTTCAGAGTAAAATTGATTTAAAAAGCGGCTTCGGCCGCTTTTTTTATCCGCACTATAATTACTGGAATGAGGCAAAGTAATGACTAAATATAATTTTTGTGCAGGACCGGCAATGTTACCGCCGGCAGTAATGCAAAAAGCACAAAAAGAATTTATAGATTGGCAAGGTTTAGGCGTATCTGTGATGGAAATCAGCCATCGTAGTAGCGACTTTTTAGAGCTTACAGCAAAATGTGAAGCAAGCTTACGTCGTCTAATGAATATCAGTGACGAATTTGAAGTTTTATTTATGCATGGCGGTGGCCGAGGCCAATTTAGTGCTGTACCACTAAATTTGCATTTAGCAGATAAGCCCGCGGTGTATTGTGAAAACGGTGTGTGGTCAAAAGGCGCGACACAAGAAGCCGAAAAGTTCACCGCAGTGACAAGTATTAATGTTCGTAATGACGAGCAGCAAAATGGCCAGTTTTCAATTAAACCAGCGACAAGCTGGGAATTACCAGCTGATGCGTCATACATTCACTATTGCCCAAATGAAACGGTTGATGGTATTGAGATTTTTGACGTGCCTTCACACCCATCTGCGCCAATAGTCGCCGATATGTCATCAACAATTTTGTCACGCGAAATTGACGTAAACCAGTTCGATGTCATTTATGCAGGCGCACAAAAGAACATCGGCCCATCGGGTTTAGCAATTGTTATTATTCGTAAAACGTTGCTTGAGCGCGAAGGTCTCGAAAAACCAGGTATTCTTGATTACGCATTAGAAGCAAAGCAAGGCAGCATGTACAACACGCCACCGACATTTGCATGGTACTTAGCAGCAGAAGTGTTTGAATGGTTAGAAGCAAACGGTGGCGTAAAAGCCATGGAAGAGCAAAATATTGCCAAAGCAGAATTGCTGTATAACTTTATCGACAATTCAGATTTTTATAATAATAAAGTTGCTAAGCATTGCCGATCGCGTATGAACGTACCATTTTGGTTAAACGATGAATCGCTTAATGACCAGTTTATTAAAGAATCGAAAGAAGCGGGTTTACTGGCGCTTGAAGGCCACCGCATTGTAGGTGGTATGCGCGCAAGTATTTATAACGCAATGCCACTTGCTGGTGTACAAGCCTTGGTTGATTTTATGGATAAATTCGCCAAGGAGAATAGCTAATATGGAACAGCTTCGTCTTGAACCTATCTCAAAGGTAAATGGCAGTGTCACGCTGCCGGGCTCAAAGAGCTTATCAAATCGTATTTTACTTTTGGCGGCGCTTGCACAGGGCACCACGGTCGTTGATAATTTGCTAGACAGTGATGATATTCGTCATATGTTAGGCGCACTTAAGCTATTGGGTGTGAATGTTACCTTAAATGACGATAAAACCGTTGCGACCGTTGAAGGTGTAGCAGGTAAATTCTTAACACCTAGCGAGCCGTTATTTCTCGGCAATGCTGGCACAGCTTATCGGCCTTTAACAGCGGTTCTTGCCGCTGTAGAGGGCGAGTATGAGCTTGTCGGTGAGCCACGTATGGAAGAGCGTCCTATTGGGCATTTAGTGGATGCTCTGCATGCGCTGGGTGGTGATGTTGAATATTTAAAACATAAAGATTATCCACCACTGGCCATTAAAGGCGGTAAAATTAATGGCGGCCAAGTTGAAATTGACGGCAGTATATCTAGTCAGTTTTTAACGGCCTTATTAATGGCAGCGCCATTATTTAATGGTGATACAGAAATCCGTATTAAAGGTACGTTAGTATCAAAACCTTATATTGATATTACCTTAGATGTTATGCAGCGTTTTGGTGTGTTAGTTAAACACGACAACTACGAAGTATTTTATGTAAAAGGGTGCCAACAATACCAAGCACTAGAGCGCATTATGGTCGAAGGTGATGCATCGAGCGCATCATACTTTGTTGCAGCTGCCGCAATAGCGGGTGGTGAAATAGAAATTAACGGTGTTGGTGCTGCGTCTGTTCAAGGTGACATTGGCTTTGCTAAAGTGATGGAACAAGTGGGCGCTAAGATTGATTGGTACGATGAAAAGCTGGTTGTGCGTAAAGGTGAACTTAACGCGGTTGATATCGACGCAAACGCTATTCCTGATGCGGCCATGACACTGGCCACTGTTGCGTTATTCGCAAAAGGTACAACTGCAATCCGCAATATCTATAACTGGCGTGTAAAAGAAACAGACCGCTTGTACGCCATGGCGACAGAACTTCGTAAAGTGGGCGCTGAGGTAGTCGAAGGTGAAGATTTCATCGAAATTACACCGCCAAAAACATTTAATGATGTAGCGATAGATACATACAATGATCACCGTATTGCCATGTGCTTTGCGATGGTGGCCGTTGGCGGTAAGCCAATAACCATTAATGATCCTAAGTGTACATATAAAACTTTTCCAACGTTTTTCAAGGTACTAGAGTCTGTCTCAAGTCAATAAAACAGAAGAAAATATAAAAAGTTACATTCAAAGTGCGGATCTATTACGAGAACTGACGTATAATGTTGCGGTTTTATTTTGGTGTGCATTGCAGGAGGTTATAAATGCAGGCGTTATTAATGCCCGTAATCACCATTGATGGCCCAAGTGGTTCAGGTAAAGGAACTGTTTGTCGCTTGTTAGCCGAGAAATTAGGTTGGGATGTATTAGACAGCGGGGCGATTTATCGTGTGCTGTCACTTGCTGCACTTCATCATCAAATTGAATTAGACAATGAAGATGCATTAGTGCCGCTGGCTGCAAACTTAGATGTACAGTTTTTGGTAGATAGCCAAACACACACGTCTAAAATTGTACTAGAAGGCGAAGACGTCACAACAACAATTCGCAACGAAGAAGTCGGTGCTGCAGCCTCAAAAGTCGCTGCTTTACCACGCGTAAGAGAAGCATTATTGCGTCGTCAACGCGCGTTTCGTTCTGAAAGCGGATTAATTGCAGATGGTCGCGATATGGGCACGGTTGTGTTTCCAGACGCGCCATTAAAAATATATTTAACAGCGACTGCTGAGGAGCGTGCGCGTCGTCGCTTTGCTGAGTTGAACGATCGTGGACTAGATGTTACACTAAGTGGTCTACTTGAGGACATAAAAGCACGCGATCACCGTGATATGACACGTGAAGTTGCGCCGCTTGTGCCTGCAAAAGATGCCATTGAAATCGATACTAGCGAGTTCAATGCAATGCAAGTGTTTGATAAAGTTATTACTTTAGTCGACGAAGCCGTACTTGCGGGTAAGCTCCCTAAAGCTAAAAAGTAAATTTTTTAATGTGCCGGCAGGATGCCAGCGCTATTTTAACAACCCCATGCAGCATGGTTGCTAATTGGTTATTTAATTATTTAGAGACGTATAATGTCAGAAAATTTTGCGCAGTTATTTGAAGAAAGCCTAAAGGGTTTTGAAGCAGAGCAAGGCTCTATCGTTAAAGGTACAGTTATCTCAATCGAGAACAACATCGTACTTGTTGATGCTGGTCTTAAATCTGAGAGTGCAATCCCTGCTGAGCAATTCAAAAATGCTGCTGGTGAACTAGAAGTTGCTGTTGGCGACGAAGTAGATGTTGCGTTAGATGCAATCGAAGACGGTTTCGGTGAAACTATCCTTTCTCGTGAGAAAGCGAAGCGTCACGAAGCGTGGATCCGCTTAGAAAAAGCATGTGAAGAGCAAGAAACTGTTACTGGTGTTATCAACGGTAAAGTTAAAGGCGGTTTCACTGTTGAAGTTGATTCAATCCGTGCTTTCCTACCTGGTTCACTTGTTGATGTTCGTCCAGTACGTGACACAACTCACCTTGAAGGTAAAGAGCTTGAGTTCAAAGTAATCAAGCTTGACCAAAAACGTAACAACGTTGTTGTTTCTCGCCGTGCAGTTATCGAATCAGAAAACTCACAAGAGCGTGAAGAACTTCTTGCTAACCTTGTTGAAGGTCAAGAAGTTAAAGGTATCGTTAAGAACCTTACTGACTACGGTGCGTTCGTTGACCTTGGTGGTGTTGACGGTCTACTACACATCACAGACATGGCGTGGAAGCGTGTTAAGCACCCTTCAGAAATCGTTAATGTTGGCGACGAAATCGCAGTTAAAGTTCTTAAATTCGACAAAGATAAAACTCGTGTATCTCTAGGTCTTAAACAACTTGGCGAAGATCCATGGGCAGCTATCGCTGGTCGTTACCCAGAAGGTTCTAAGCTTTCTGGTCGTGTTACTAACCTTACAGATTACGGCTGTTTCGTTGAAATCGAAGAAGGCGTTGAAGGTCTAGTACACGTTTCTGAAATGGATTGGACTAACAAGAACATCCACCCTTCAAAAGTTGTTTCACTAGGTGACACTGTTGAAGTTATGGTTCTTGAAATCGACGAAGAGCGTCGTCGTATTTCTCTTGGTCTTAAGCAATGTATTGCTAACCCATGGCAAGAATTTGCTCGTCTACAAAACAAAGGCGACCAAGTTACTGGTAAGATCAAATCAATCACTGACTTCGGTATCTTCATCGGTCTTGAAGGCGGTATTGACGGTCTTGTTCACCTTTCAGACATTTCTTGGAACACGCCAGGCGAAGAAGCTGTACGTGAATTCAAGAAAGGCGACGAAATCACTGCTATCGTATTGCAAGTTGACCCAGAGCGTGAGCGTATCTCTCTAGGCGTTAAGCAAATCGAAGCTGACCCTTTCAATAACTACCTGGACGCAAACAAAAAAGGTGCTATTGTTAAAGGTAAAGTGACTGAAGTTGATGCGAAAGGCGCAACTGTTGAGCTAATCGAAGGCGTTGAAGGTTACATCCGTGTAGCTGATATCGCTCAAGAGCGCGTTGAAGATGCTACTACTGTAGTTTCTGCAGGCGACGAAATCGAAGCGAAATACGTTGGTGTTGATCGTAAGAACCGCACTTTAAGCTTATCTGTTAAAGCTCTTTTCGAAGCAGAAGAGAAAGAAGTACTAGAGAAGCTTAAGAAAGAAGAGCCAGCGTTTGAAAACGCAATGGCTGCAGCATTCAAAAATGCTCAAAAAGACTAATCTATAGTCTTTAATTGGAAGGGCAGTTTTGCCCTTCCTTTATCTCTTTTTAAGGAAACGTTATGACTAAGTCAGAATTGATAGAACAACTAGCTGAACAACACGCACACATTCCAGTGAAAGATGTTGAAAATGCCGTTAAAGAAATTCTTGAACAAATGGCCGGTTCATTATCTAGCTCAGATCGTATCGAGATCCGTGGCTTTGGAAGTTTCTCATTGCATTATCGTTCTCCGCGCACAGGTCGTAATCCAAAGACTGGCGAAACAGTTGAGCTAGACGGTAAGCACGTACCACATTTTAAACCAGGTAAAGAATTACGTGACCGCGTAAATGCGAGTATTGCCTAGTTTTATACAGGAGTAGTTACTTGTTTAGGGTATTAAAAATTGTATTAATAGCGCTGTGCTTATTTATTGCATTTGTACTTGGTTCACAAAATCCACAACTTGTGCAAATCAATTATTTAATTGCCAGTAATACGTTGCCCTTAGCTGTTGTAATAAGTATCTGCTTTATTTTAGGTGTCGCCATTGGTTGTTTTATAAGCTTTACACTGTTTTCGCAGTTAAAGTGGCAAAATTATCGCTTAAAGAAAAAGTTAGCGCCTGAAAAAAACAATAAAAAGCTTGTTGCTAATAAAGACACCTAATCATGATTGAGCTTCTGTTTTTACTTTTACCCGTTGCAGCCGGTTACGGCTGGATAATGGGTAAAAACAGTGCTAAAAACCAAGCTCATCAGCTTAATCGCCAAATCACCTCTGAATATTCTAAAGGCCTAAAGTTTCTCTTAGACAGAGAAGAAGACCAAGGCTTAGAACACTTAATTAATCTTCTTGAAGTTGCAGCAGACTCCGTTGAACACTATTCAACATTGGCGACCATGTTTCGCCGTCGTGGCGAGTTAGACCGTGCAATTAAAATTCATGAGCTGTTATTAAAACACCCCAGTTTAGATGAACAACAAGCAGCCTCCAGCCGTTTAGAGCTTGCCGAAGATTATATTATGGCAGGGCTGTTAGATGGTGCGGAAGAGCATTTAGTCTGGCTTGTGAAAGCCGGATACAAAGAAGCCTTAGAGCCTATTATTAACCTATATTCGCAAACGCGAGAGTGGGATAAAGGCATTAACATGTACGAGGCGCACAGTGAGCTATTTACAAAACCGCAGCATGTTAAAGCCATTGCTAATTTTTATTGTGAAGCCGCTTTACAAGACAACGATACACAAATTATGCGCAAGGCGATTAGCTTAAACCACAAAGCTATTCGCCCTTTGTATGAGCTCGGCCACAGCGCTTTTACCAAAGAAGATTATGTGAAAGCAATTTACTACTGGCGAGAGCTAATTAGCCAGTTTACCTTTTTTGCCCCTGTGTTTATTGAAGAGCTGGCGATGAGTTATGACAAACTTAACTTAACGCATCAATTTCATGATTTACTGAATGAACTGCTCGAAAAAGGGGGAGTATTAATAAAAATAAAGCATTGCCAAGCACTCCTTGAACAAGGGCATATTGAGCAAGCCATTAAATTTTTAACTGACAGTTTAAAGCGCCATCCCACGATCCGTGGTTTCAGCTTTTTATTACAACTGCTCGCGAAACAAAATAACGATATTAAAGATGTATTAGATCAAATTGATAAATTGGTTACCTCTTATATCGCAACCAAACCTGATTTTCAGTGCCAGCATTGTGGCTTTACCAGTCATACCATCTATTGGGTGTGTCCATCTTGTAAACACTGGGAAACAATTGTTCCAAGCCGTGGCATAGACGGTTTTTAATTCATATTAGTCCATTAGTTTTTTAGGAAAGTTATGTCTGTCGAAGATTCAAAAAAAGTATTAATTGCCCTTGATTATGACGATCAACAAACAGCGCTTACGTTTGTAAAGCAATTATCGCCTGAAACGTGTCGCCTTAAAGTAGGCAAAGAAATGTTCACGTATTTTGGCCCTAGCTTTGTAAAAGAACTAATAGATCTTGGGTTTGATGTTTTCTTAGACCTGAAATTTCATGATATTCCAAACACCGTTGCAAAAGCTGTTACAGCAGCTGCAAAAATGGGTGTATGGATGGTTAACGTGCATGCTTCTGGCGGCGTTGAAATGATGACCAAAGCAAAGCAAGCATTAGAGCAGTTTGGTGATGACGCACCATTATTGATTGCAGTAACAGTATTAACCAGCATGGATGCCGCCGAACTTACTCGCTTAGGTGTAGATAAAACACCTGAAGAGCAGGTTATCTACCTAGCAAAACTAGCTAAAGAATCAGGCCTTGATGGAGTAGTGTGCTCAGCGCAAGAAGCGAAAAAGTTAAAAGCAGAGCTAGGCGCAGACTTTAAACTGGTTACCCCAGGTATTCGCCCTGCAGGTAGCGATGCTGGTGACCAAAAACGCATTATGACACCAAAGCAAGCTGTTGAAGATGGCAGCGATTATTTAGTCGTTGGCCGCCCAATCACCCAATCTGCAGACCCAGTGGCAACACTAAAAGAAATTAATGACTCGCTAAAATAACCTGCGTTATTTAATCTGAATAAAGAGCAAAGTTTTTACTTTGCTCTTTTTGTTTAAGGGCTTAATTATCAGGGGGATATTTGCTTACAGTTTGTGCAAAGTAAATACATGACTAATAAAAACCGTGCATTTATTGATTTTATGAAACAAAAGTTGCTTAATAATTAGCCTAATTCATGAATAGTGATTTTACTCATCTATTGACTCACTTCATTTCAAAATTATTCAGTCTTGCTCTTAAACTCCAAAGTCTCCGATGATATAAGCCTTTAATTACTATTGCGTGCTGTATACACGTTGTGACCATGCAGAATTAACAAGTAGTGTACGTCTACTTTAAACAACACATGAACAACAAAAATGAACAAACACCTCTGCAGAAACAACAAACAAAGAGTAGAAAATTTTCTACTCCTTTATGTTATTCGTAGTCTGAAGCATAAGTATCTTCGTAAGAGTGAGAGTAAAACTCAAATAGGTTGCCAAATGGGTCTTCTAGGTAAACCATTTGCGCTTGCTTTAGTTCATCTTCAGGATGATAACGGTGGATATCCATGCGAACTCTGCCACCATACTCTTCAACACGTTTAATTGCTGTTTCAAACTGCTCCTTTGGTAACTGTAAACAGAAATGGAAGATACCAAGGCGCGAGAAATCAACGTTGTGGCGCTCTTCGCGGTCAACCATTTCAAACAGCTCAACACCGATACCATCAGTAGTTACTAAGTGAGCAATATTAAAACTTTTGAAGCCTTCACCGAATACCGCAATACACATGCGACCGATTGCTGATTTTCGCTCTTCTATAACTCTGATGTTATTCATTACAATTCTAAGGCCTAGCGCTTTAGTGTAGAACTCAACCGCTTTGTCCATATCGCCAACCATAATACCAACATGATTCATTTTCATAATTTTCTCCTAGATATTGCTGAAATATAAAATCTAATTAATGAGTAAATTATATGAACGCTTATTGATAAAATGAAATTATCGATTATTATGAAAATGATAATTTAAAGTTATGAAAGGGTAGTATGCTAAATCCTGTTTGGTTAGAAACGTTTATAACGCTTGTTGATGTTGGGCACTTTACACAAACCGCCGAAAAACTTTATATGACTCAACCGGGAGTTAGCCAGCACATCAACAAACTCGAAGAGGCGTGTGGATGTAAGTTAATTAAAAGAGAGAAGAAGTCATTTTCAATTACTGAGCAAGGTCGGTTGGTTTACAACCATGCGAAAGCGTTAATAAGGAATGAAAAGTTTCTCTTTGAGCAACTAAGCTTTGATGACCCTTTATCAGGAGAATGCACCTTAGCTTGCTCTGGTTCAGTGGCGTTACTACTTTACCCAAGGTTATTACCACTTCAAAATCAACATCCCAACATTCACATTAATATTAAAGCAGCCCCTAATCATCAAATTTTGGCTGATATCAAAAACGGACATATTGACCAAGGAATTGTGACCAATATACCCAATGAAAGTTTCTTTGATTTTGAAGAGCTTGGCAAAGAAGAGCTGTGTTTGATTTTGCCCCAAAAAGCTAATGTTAATAATAGCTGGGAGCGATTATTTTCAGAGTTAGGGCTAATCAATCATCCAGATGCCGAACATTATTTGTCTTTGTATTTTAAGCAATCATTAGAACAAGAATTAACACAACTAGATGTTAGCAAAATTCCTGTTGTCGGTTCAATTAACCAAATTAGCCAAATCTTAGAACCAATCGCTCAAGGCATTGGCTTTACCGTATTACCCAAAAGTGCCGTTGACAGTTTTTATCTCCCTAAACGTTTAAAGGTTTTCAAACCTAAACAACCAGTAATAGAAAGTTTATATTTGGTCTGTAAAAAAAACAGAGTATTACCTGCTCGTTATGATACTTTTAATTCAATTATTCGGCAGACATGGGCTTAGGTTCGCTATTCACTCAAAGCCAACCTATAGAGCATTTACTCAGTGGTTTTTGGACAAAAACGTTTCAGCCAGAATAGTTGAAACGAAGATGGACATTTTCGTGTCAGTGACATCACTAAATTAGTAACGTACGGATTACTAAAAGTATGGAAAATCACTCAATCTAATGTGTAGCTCTGGTGATAAGGAAGAGCTACATGAACTCATTATTATCAATTTTAAGGTTACTTTTGATAAACTCGATAAATGATGAAATTCGCAGAGATGTTGCTGAGTTTTTATAGTAAATGGCATGAATAGGTTGCTCTATTCTGAGAGAAGAATCCTTGAACAGCTCTACCAAACTGCCATTTTTCCTATCTCTATATGTCATAAAATCAGATAAGCATGCGATGCCTGCTCCACTTAACGCTAAATGTCGAATTACCTCACCATTATCTGCTTGCAAGTTACTCGTTGCTTTAAAAACCTTATCGTTTTCATTCATGAGTGGCCAATTTTTCAAAATCTCAGGCTTACTAAATCCCAATAGCCTATGGCTGGATAGTTCATCAATACAACTTGGCGCACCAAATTTCTCTAGATACTCAGGGCTAGCAACAATGCGTATTCTGCTGCTACCAATAAATACAGCTCTCAATGTTGAATCTTTAAGTTGACCAATACGGATAGCAATATCCGTTTGTTTTCCGACTAAATCAATATTCTCTTCACTTGTATTCAGTTCGATTTCAACGTCAGGGTACAGCGTTTGGTAATGGGTAATACAAGGTGCAAGTCCGTGAATTGCGAAGGGCGTTGCTGCATTAATTCGTAAAAGACCTGAAGGCTTATCTTTTTGGACTCTTAATTGATCCTCTGCGAAATCAACTTCTTCGAGTATTTTTCGAACTCTTTTTAGGTAAATTCTTCCTTCTGACGTAACACTTAACCTACGAGTAGTACGACTCAATAACGTAGTTTCTAGTTTTGTTTCCAGTCTTGAGATAGTTCTGCTCACTGCAGCTGGTGTAATAGAAAGAATTTCTGACGCCCCTCGTACCGTTCCTGTATCTACAACAGCGACTAGTGCCTTCATCTCATCCAAAGTCGATTTCATTCGTTACCTTTTGTAAATTAAAAATTGATTAATATTAACTTTAATGAATTAGTCCTGCCAAGTAAAGTTAGTACTCACAGCAACAACATAAAAACTTTGGAGACGTTATGACAGTACCTTCATTTGGTGTAGGCACTTTTCGCTTAGAGGGCGAGGTGGTAAAAAGTTCAGTATTAAACGCATTAGAAGTTGGCTATCGCGCGATTGATACTGCTCAAATCTATGGTAATGAAGCGAGCATTGGAGAAGCATTAGTGGATTCTGGCATACCTAGAGAAGAGTTGTACATCACAACCAAAATCTGGGTAGACAATATGTCTAAGGCTGAACTCATCCCAAGCCTCAAGGAAAGTCTAGAGAAACTGAAAATGGACTATGTGGATCTAACACTAATTCACTGGCCTGGTGAGAGTGAAAATATCGAAGAGTATATGCAGGCTCTGCTAGAGGCAAAATCCCTTGGGCTAACTAAAGAAATTGGGGTGTCAAATTTCAATATTGAGTTGTTACACAAAGCCTTCGATGCAGTAGGCAAAGAAAATATTGCTACAAACCAAATTGAGCTAAGTCCATACTTGCAAAACCAGAAATTAGTCTCATATATGCGAGAAAACGGTATACAAGTAACCTCTTACATGACATTAGCCTATGGTGAAGTTTTAAAGGAATCTTTGATTATTGATATTGCAGGTAAGTACAAAGCAACACCAGCGCAAGTAGTGTTGGCGTGGGCATTAGCCAAGGAATTTGCCGTGATCCCATCGTCAACCAAACGCGAAAATCTCATCAGCAACCTGCAAGCAAAGCAACTCGGATTGACGATTGAAGACATTGATTTGATCGATGGTCTTGAACGCAATGGGCGTCAAGTGAGCCCTGATGGTCTTGCTCCAGAATGGGATGATTAAAATGAGTAATGTATTAATTATCAACGGCGGTAAAAAGTTTGCTCACTCTGAAGGAACACTTAATCGTAGGTTGGTAGAACTAGCACATGGATGTTTAATCGAGTTAAACCATGATGTCAAAGTTACTGAAGTCGATAGTGGCTACGATATAGAAACTGAAATTGAAAAATGGTTATGGGCAGATGTCGTAATCCACCAAAATCCTGCATGGTGGATGGGAGCCCCTTGGATTGTGAAAAAGTATATTGATGACGTGTTTACCCTTGGTCATGGTCGTTTGTATCAAAGCGATGGGAGAACAAGAAGTGATAGCGACAAAAAATATGGTTCTGGTGGGTTGCTTCAAGGCAAAAAGTATATGCTTTCGGTTACATGGAATGCCCCACAAGATTCGTTTACTGATCCTTCTCAGTTTTTTGAAGGGGTAGGTGTTGACGGTGTGTACTTGCCATTTCATAAAGCTCATCAGTTTTTGGGCATGTCTCCTTTGGGCACCTTTATGTGTAATGATGTCATTAAAAACCCTCAGGTAGAAAACGACTTTGATAGGTATAAAGCACACTTGAAAGAAGTGTTTTCAAGTTAATCTAGAACAATACAGTCACCTCTTGGCTGCACCTGATTGTACAGGATTACAATCTATCCATCCTCTTATATACAGAGAGGATGGGGGTTAGGCATGAGATAATTTGTACACATTACTCGATGTATTGGTGATAGTAAAAGTAGGTCAAACTTCAAACCATACTCTGAGGTAAAGCGCAGTCGAAACACATAAAGGGGCATTATAGTGTTAGAAAATTTACCGCGCCTATTTGTTACAGCTATCAAAACCAATAAAAAAAGAGTAAAGCTTTCACTTTACTCTTTTTCATATATATCAATAATCTTGTTAGCTCGTAGCTCGTAGCTCGTAGCTCGTAGCTCGTAGCTCGTAGCTCGTAGCTCGTAGCTCGTAGCTCGTAGCTCGTAGCTCGTAGCTCGTAGCTTATTTCAACCTAATTGACGTGGCTTCAATATCAATCAAACCTTGTTTAAACAAACCGCCGATGGCTTTTTTGTAGTTTGCTTTACTGGTCGAAAAGGTTTTTCTAATTGCTTCTGGGTCAGATTTGTCACCTAGGTGTAAAATACCGCCTTCGGCTTTTAATTTATCTAGAATTTTTTCGCTAAGGTCGTTTACTTTACCCATGCCTGGTTTTTCGAGTAGTACGTCAATCTTTCCATCTTCACGTACTTTTTGAATGTAACCAGTTAAGCGTTGGCCAACGAATAACTTTTTGAATACTGTGTTGTAATACACCACACCAATGTGTGCTTCGTTAACCAGTACTTTGTAACCTAGGTCTGTTTTGCCCGCAACAATTAACTCAACTTCTTCCATTGGTGCATAGTTAGGCTCATCTTTTGATAAAAACTTATTAAAGTTACTTGATGCACAAATACGCTGACTGGCGTTATCTAGGTATAAGCGTACTAAATACGAAAAGCCTTCTTTCATTTTTGGCTTTTGTTCGTTGTATGGTGCAAGCACATCTTTCTCTAAACCCCAGTCCATAAATGCACCGGTGTTGTTAATTGCTTTGACGCGCAATAGGGCGTATTCGCCAACTTGAGCAAGTGGCTTTTTAGTGGTACCAGTCGGGTGGCCAGCATGATCAAGGTAAATGAATACTTGAACACTGTCGCCAGCTTCAATTTCGTATTCAATTTCTTTGCTAGGTAAAAACACTTCACCTAAATCGCGGCCATCTAAATAGGCGCCTTCGTTTGATATTTCGTTAACGAATAATGTTTGGGTAGTTCCAAGAATGCTCATTATTATTCCTGTTCTGGTTTTTTCTTACGACGCATAGGTGAAAAACCATCCACATCAATAGGGGGTTTAACTGGCGCTTTTGGTTTTTTAGGAGCGGCTTTACGTTTAGGTTTCACTGGTTTTGCAGATATTTTTTCTTCTGCTTTTTTCCAAACAGTATCCGCTTTTTTCTCGCGTAGGCCTTTAAATTTACCTACTAAGCCCTCGACGGTGAAAAAGCTAAGTTCATCATTTAAGAATGCTTTAATTGCTTTATAGCTAGGCCAGTCTTTTGGACCGACAAGCGATATTGCAGTGCCTTTAAAACCGGCGCGTCCTGTACGGCCAATACGGTGAACGTATTCTTCGGCATGTTTAGGTAAATCAAAGTTAATGACGTGAGTAACACTTAATAAATCAAGACCACGTGATGCGACGTCGGTGGTAATTAATATTTTAAAATTCTCACGACTGAAAGCGTCCATGATCTCCAAACGTTTTGTTTGCGTTAAATCGCCAGCAAGCGCTTGCGCTTTAAAGCCTTTATCATTTAGCCATTGGCTTAAACGTTGGGTGTCGGCGCGGGTTGCAGTAAAGATAATGCACTGACCAACATCGTCTTGTTTTACAAAGTGCTCAAGTAGGGCTTCTTTGTGATCAAGGTGATCCGCTAAATAAAGCTTTTGCGTTATGTCGCTGTGCTGCTCGTTAGAGGCACTTAATAAAATTTGTTTTGGTGAACGTAATAAGTTACGTGATAGAGCATCTACCTGTGCATGATCTAGCGTCGCCGAAAACAATAAAGTTTGACGTAAACGATGATCGGCAAGTTCGTTGATCATTTTAACTTGCTCGGTAAAGCCTAAATCTAAAATACGGTCTGCTTCATCGAAAATGAGTAATTCAAGGCCCGAAAGCTGCAATGAGCGTTGCCCTAAATGGTCAGCAAGACGACCCGGTGTGCCCACAACAAAATGAGGGTCTTTACGAAGCGCCTTAATTTGGTCGTTAAAGTTTTCACCACCTAAAATTTTCACCGCGCTTATATTTGTGCCAGCAATTAGTAGCCTAAGTTGGCTATACACTTGAGTAGCCAGCTCGCGAGTAGGGGCCACTATTAAAACGCGAGGATCTCGTTTACTGAGTGCTTTTTGTTTCATTACGCGCTGTACAGCGGGTAATAAGAACGCCAGCGTTTTGCCCGACCCTGTTTTTGACTGTGCAAAAATGTCATGGCCCGCGATAGCTGTTGGTACCGCGTGAGCTTGAATATCGGTGGGCTGGGTGATGCCTTGATGCGCAAGTTGTTTTTCGAGGCGTGTATCAATCCCAAGTTCAGTAAAATGCAATGCTTAATCTCCGATGAGCAAAATTAGTAAATCGTGTTTATTATAACGTACTTGCCATAGTTGGAGACAGTAAAAACACAGCTATTTCGTTAGAGTTTTTGCAATTAGTGTTAATTCGCGTAAAATACGCGCCCTCAATGCGCCGGATTTGCGATTCGGTTAACGCCAATTATGGCATTTAAAGCAAAAGGTAACCTATGACTGCTGTACATAAAGACAATGTAACCAGCGAACACTTCGTTGTGTGCGCACTGTACAAATTTGTAGCCCTTCCAGATTTTGAAGCAATTCGCCAACCATTACTCAATGTGATGGAAGAAAATGAAGTACGCGGTACCTTGTTATTAGCGGCTGAAGGTATTAACGGTACGGTGTCTGCAAAGCGAGAAGGTATCGACAATCTACTTGCATGGTTAGATACACAACCAAACCTAGACAACATTGTGACTAAAGAGTCATACGACGATGAATGTCCGTTTTACCGCACTAAGGTTAAACTGAAAAAAGAAATCGTAACCATGGGTGTTGAAGGTATCGACCCGCGTGAAGTAGTGGGTACATACGTAAAACCAGCTGACTGGAATGCATTAATTTCAGACCCTGAAGTGATCTTAATCGATACGCGTAACGATTACGAAATCGAAATTGGTACTTTCCAAAACGCGGTCGATCCACGAACTAAAACGTTCCGTGAATTCCCTGCGTGGGCTAAAGAAAACCTTGACCCTGAAAAGCACAAAAAAGTGGCTATGTTCTGTACGGGTGGTATCCGTTGTGAAAAATCAACGGCGTATATGAAAGAACAAGGTTTCGACGAAGTTTTCCATTTAGAAGGCGGTATTCTTAAGTACTTAGAAGAAGTACCAAAAGAAGAAACCATGTGGGAAGGTGAATGTTTTGTATTTGATAACCGTGTAGCGGTTAATCACGACTTACAAAAAGGTTCATACGACCAATGTCATGCGTGCCGTATGCCTATCACAGAAGACGAAAAGTTAAAGCCAGAATACATGGAAGGTGTATCGTGCCATCACTGTCACGACAGCCTAACAGAAGAGCAGCGTGCTCGTTTTGCTGAGCGTCAAAAGCAAATCGAATTAGCACAAGCTCGTGGCGAAGGCCACATTGGCAACGAAGCTCAAGAAGTACTTCGTAAACGTAAAGAAGCTAAAAAAGCGCAAAAAGAAGCACAGCGCCAACAATAAGTTTCCACTTCTAATGCATAATATACAAGCCTCAGCATAGTCTGGGGCTTTTTTATGACCTAAACATTATCTGCCACTCATACAGCTAATTAATGTCAGTAAGTGGCTAAATGTCACCGTGATAACACACCCCATTTAACGACTAAATAGGTGCACTGTTTTACATCGCTTTCGATAGGATTTATTACCTTGAAGCAGAGCACTTGAATATAAGCACAGGTATTATTAATTTCGCCTCATCATTTTGTTTATTAAACGAAGTCTTGTTTTTATTGATCACAAAGCTGTTACACTTCGTAACAATTAAAACGATTCTTATTTAGGTGAACTTTTGACAATTGGCAAATTATATTCATGGACCTTAATCGCCTGTATTTCCTGCATATCTGTTGCACAGGCGGCCAATGTGGTTGTTGAACCCGTTACAACTGAAAAAGCAAAACAGCAAATTAAAGCCGTTGGAAACGCAGAGGCGATTCATTCAGTTACGTTGTACCCCGCAGTGGGTGACAGAGTGACCGCGGTGTATTTTAAACCGGGCGATAATGTGTCAAAAGGTGATTTATTACTCGAACTAGACTCACGCAGACAACAAGCCGCCCTTAAAGAAGCTGAAATTACCTTAAAAGATGCCGAGCGCACCATGAAAAGGCTTGAAGAGAGTCATGCCCGAGGTGCTGTTCCGCAAAGCGATTTAGATGATGCTAAAACCCTTTATGAACTAGCAAAAGTAAAGTTAATGCACGCTAAAACTGAACGTGAAGATCGTGAGATCCGGGCGCCTTTCAGCGGCGTAATGGGCCTTACCGATGTAGAAGTTGGGGACAGGATCACCGCACAAACTGCAATAGCGACCATCGATGACATTTCTCAGCTGTATATTAATTTTAATGCGCCTGAGGCCGCAATTTCTGTGCTTAAGCAGAAGTCTGAGGTAGAGGTTATTCCATGGTTAGGTGATAAAGTGTATACCGCAACAGTGGCTGAGTTAGACTCACGTATCAATGCACAAACACGCACGATAAGAACCAAAGCAAAACTAGATAACAATGAAAAGCAGTTTATGCCAGGCATGAGCTTTCGCGTGCACATTAATATTCGAGGCGATGAATATGCTGTAGTCCCAGAAGCAGCCATGATGTGGGGTTCCGCAGGTCCGTATGTATGGAAAAGTGTCGATAAAAAAGCAACCCGTGTTGATGTAAAAATTGAGCAGCGTTTAGCAGGGCGATTGCTCGTATCAGGGGGGTTAAATAAAGGCGACTTGTTAGTGACAGAGGGGGTACAACGATTACGCCCTAACCAAGAGCTGACATTTGCTAACGACGTTAAGCTTGCCAAGGAGTAATGATGAAGCAACAACCAATGATGGAAGACTTGCCGTCAATGGCAATTCGCCGACCTGTTTTAATTGTGGTGTTGAACTTATTGATCATTATTGCGGGTATTGCTGCGATTGCTGGCGTAGAAGTACGAGAGCTTCCAGATGTAGACAGGCCACGCATTACGGTGTCAGCGTCGTTTCCGGGTGGTTCACCTGAAACAGTTGATACCGAAGTAACAAGTAAACTTGAAGGTGCAGTCGCACGTGTAAGTGGGGTAAAGTCGATTCGCGCGCAAAGTGAAGAAAACAACGCACGTATCGTGGTCGAATTTCGCCCGGGTGTTAACTTAGATGATGCTGCAAACGAAACGCGTGAATCGGTTGCACGGGTACAACGCGAACTTCCCGAAGAAGTTGAACGGGTATCAATTATTAAGGCCGACAACGACGCTGAAGCGGTTGTGTCACTAACTGTTTCGAGTGATACATTATCTCTTGAAGCACTGACCGAACGCGTTGATGTAGACTTAGCCCCGCAATTTTTAACCATTCCCGGTGTGGCTGATGTACGTTTAAATGGTGACCGTGAACGAGTTTTAAGGGTTAGAATCGATCCCCTTAAATTAAGCAGCTTTAATCTCACTGTGCCCGACATTGCTAATGTATTACGCCAAGCGCCGTTTGATGTTCCGGCAGGGAGTTTAAAGTCGAGCGATCAACAAGTCATCGTCCGTGCTGATGCCACTTCAATTTCAGCAGAACAAGTCGCAGATATTATTGTTCGTGATGACACGCGTATCGGCGATGTCGCCGCTGTGTATTTTGGCCCTGCAGATCCTCGTTCGTTCGTAAGATTAAATGGCACACCTGTTATTGGCATGGAGATTATTCGTCAAGCCCAGTCGAACACCATTGAAATTTCAGATGAAGTATTAACACTGATTGAAAAAATGCGTGTGCGATTCCCCGAAATGGAATTTACGCTCACCTCCGACGACGCACAGTTTATTCGCAGCTCAGTAGACGAAGTAATCAACTCGTTGTTACTCACCGTGTTGCTAGTTGTTATAACGCTGTGGGTGTTTATTGGCTCTTGGCGCGCAACACTGGTGCCTGCTTTTGCGATTCCCGTTGCTTTAATTGGATCGCTCGCGCTGATATGGGCGTTGGGTTTCTCAATCAACATATTAACGTTACTGGCTTTAGTATTAGCGACAGGTTTAATTGTTGATGATGCGATTGTGGTGAGTGAAAATATTCAACGTCAACGCGGCCTAGGACTTGGGCGGCGAGCCGCTGCGGTAATTGGTACTCGCGAAGTATTTTTTGCGGTGGTGGCCACCACGGCTGTATTGGCCGCAGTATTTGTACCTATTGCGTTTTTACCATCAACAGCGGGGCGGTTGTTTCGTGAATTTGGTGGAGTGCTCGCGGGCGCAGTGATTATCTCTAGTTTTGTCGCATTGTCTTTAGTCCCTGCATTAACCTCTAAACTTAAATTAAAGCAAGGGGGATTTCATCCATTTGCAAAACTTGGGCATGGCTTAGCGGCTGTTTATAAACGCACGATTCATGGTGTATTAGACCATGCATGGATTACATTTTTTGTGTGCTTAATTGTCGCTGCGGGCTCAGGTGCACTGTATATGAACCTTGATAACGAATTATTGCCCACAGAAGACAGAGGCAAAATTCGAATTTTTGCGCGTGGCCCCGACGGGGTCGGCCTTAACTTTATGGATAGGCAAGCCGTGCAAATGGAAGATATATTACTGCCTTTTGTAGAAAGTGGCGAAATTGAGTCAATATATACCGTTGTTGGGCAATGGGATCCCAATATTGTATTCATTACCGTGCCTTTAAAGCATTGGGATGAGCGTCACTTTAGTCAGCAAGAAATCATTAATAAAATACGTGGACCGCTGGGTAATATTCCTGGTGCAGCTGGTTACCCTGGTGGTTCAAACAGTCTAAATTTGCGTGGTCAAGGGGGTGGCATTGAGCTGGCGCTGCTTGGCCAAGATTATTTAGAAATATTTAAAGCAGCGCAGGCATTCTCAGCTGAAATAGAAAACGCAATTCCAGAGGTTGCGCCAGTGAGAATTTCGTACCAACCGTCGCAGCCACAGTTACGGGTTAATATAGACAGACGCCGTGCAGAGGAGCTTGGTGTGTCTTTAAGTGATATTTCAATCACGTTAAGAGCGGCGATAAATGGTGATGATATTGCTGATTTAAACATTGGTGATCAATCAATTCCTATTATGTTGCAGGCACAAAATCAAACCATTACTAATCCAAATGATCTGGCCAACTTATACGTTGGGGCGCGAGATGGTCAGCTTGTGCCGCTCAGCAGTGTTGCAACGATTACTGAAGAAGGCGTGGCAGCTGAGCTTGAGCGCCACGCACAGCGTCGTGCAATTGAGCTAAGTATGGAACTACCCGAAAATGTCACTATCGCTGAATTGGTCACCAAAATTCGTGACATCTCCGAGACTAACTTACCGAATGGTATTAGCCTTGCCTTTAAAGGCGAAGCACTTACATTTGAAGAAACCGCTAATGAAGTACTGTTAACCTACGTATTGGCTTTTTTAATTGTTTTACTCGTGCTCGCGGCACAATTTGAAAGCGTAAACAGTGCGATTGTGGTTATGATCACGGTGCCTTTTGGTATCACGTCGGCTATTTTGGCTTTGTATTTAACGGGTACGTCATTAAATATTTACTCGCAGATAGGCTTAGTTATGTTGATTGGCTTAATTGCTAAGAATGCGATACTGCTGGTGGAGTTTGCTGACCAATTACGTGACCAAGGTCGCTCAGTGAGGGTCGCTGTTGAAGAAGCTGCGTTAGTTCGTTTACGCCCGATTGCTATGACGTTGGTATCTACCTTACTGGGTGCGTTGCCGCTTATTTTGTCGACAGGAGCTGGTGCCGAAGCGCGTAATGCCATTGGATGGGTGGTGTTTGGTGGTTTAGCCTTAGCGGTATTATTCACGCTTTATTTAACCCCCGTTATTTACCTTGGTTTAGCACGTTTTACCAAACCTCGTGGTGATGAGTCTAAACACCTTGCCGATGAGTTAGAAAACGCTTAATCGACCTTAATTGGCTATTTTTCTTTGAAAAAATAGCCAATTACCTCCACAATCAATAAAAACACCCAATCTAGGTATGCGTATGCAAGCCGAACACATCGATATTGCACAATTTTTAAGTGATCATGCTCCATTTGATGACTTACCAGAAGAGGCAATAAATAAATTAGCGTCGCAAATTGAAATTGCTTATTTTCGTGCTGGCACCGAGATATTAAATTACGGTGACGACATAGCCGATTTATATGTTATTCGTACCGGTGCCGTGGAAATGTATCGCCGTGATGGTGAATTATATAACCGCTTAACGGTGGGGGGCATATTTGGCCAAATGGGTTTGCTAATGAATCGTAAAGTACGTTTTCCGGCAAAAGCACTCGAAGACACACTTGTTTATTGCATTAATGTGGAGTTGTTTAACCAGTATTGCGACGAATACGAGCCATTTGCAGATTTCTTTGAGGCTGATGGTAATGTACGTTTGCACCAAGCTATCGTCGAGCAAGCCGATAGCAATGATTTAACTACCGCAAAAGTAAAGTCATTACTGCACAGAGATGTGGTCACGGTCGCAAAAGATGCAACAGTTCAGTTTGTTGCGCAGTTGATGACACAAGAGTCGGTGTCGTCAGTATTGGTTACTGATGCTGATAAACCCATTAGCGATGACCCTGATGATGACGATGGCCAAGTTGTTGGCATCATAACTGACCGCGATTTACGTTCCAGTGTTATTGCACAAGGATTAAGTTACGAAGCTCATGCTCAGCAAATAATGCAGACTGATCTTGTATTACTCGATAGCAACGCCTACGTGTTTGAAGCCGTACTAGCGATGCTCAGAGATAATATTCATCACTTACCCGTTGTTATTAAGAAAAAACCCATTGGGGTTATTTCGTTATCAGATATTTTGCGCTATGAATCGCAAAGTAGTTTATTACTGGTGCGTGGCATTCTTGCTCAGCAATCTGTTGAAGACTTAGCTTATTATGCGCGCCAGTTGCCTAATGTATTTGTGCGAATGGTTAATGAAGATGCGAATTCTCATATGATTGGCACTGCCATGGCGGTGATAGGGCGAACATTTAAACAGCGTCTACTCGATTTAGCCGAAGAAAAGTTTGGTCCGCCTCCTGTGCCTTATTGCTTCATTGCACTGGGGTCAATGGCAAGGGATGAGCAATTAATCGTTACAGATCAAGACAACGCCATTATTCTAGACAATAGTTTTGATGAATCTCTACATGATGAATATTTTCAAAAACTTGCTGACTTTGTCTGTGATGGCTTGGCTGAGTGTGGTTATAAGTACTGCGATGGTGAAATTATGGCGTCATTTAAAAAATGGCGTTTAACGCGGGAGCAGTGGCAAGAACAATTTGCTAGTTGGATAGCAGAGCCAAAACCACAAGCATTATTGCACAGTTCAATATTTTTTGATCTTGATGGTGTTTACGGCAAAACCAAATGGGCAGAGGAACTAAAACGGTTTATTGCTAAAGAAGGGCGCAGCAATAAGCGTTTCTTAGCGAATATGGCAGCTAACGCACGTAATAGAACGCCTCCACTGGGCTTTTTTAAAGACTTTGTATTAGAGCATAATGGTCAACATAAACGCTCAATGAACTTAAAACGTCGTGGCACAGCCCCTTTGTCTGATGTAATCCGTGTGCATGCTTTAGCGATAGGCAGCCGTAAGCAAAACTCATTTGAACGACTTGAAGATATAATTGATGCCAAGTTATTACCAGAAGGAAAAGCGCAAGACTTACGAGATGCCCTTGAATATATCGCCATGATCCGTATCCGTCATCAGGCTTGGCAAATAGAAAAGCTAGATGAAGCGCCCGACAACGATTTAGAGCCACATTTGCTATCGCCTTTTGAACAGCGAAATTTAAAAGAAGCGTTTGCGATTTTAGATAAAGCACAGAACTTCTTAAAATTCCGTTATTCAGCTAATTCAGGTGTGAAGTAATGACCACTAATAGCGCAAAACAAAACTGGCCTGCGCGTTATAAAGCGCTATCAGCGACGAGTCGTCATCCTTGTATACAACATTTTTATCAAAGTGCGGTAAACGACCTTAATTTACCGATTAGTGAAGTACCCCTCGTAGCGTTAGATTTTGAGACGACCGGTCTAAATTTTGATAAAGACGATATTGTTAGTGTCGGACTGGTGCCGTTCACATCAAAACGAATTTATTGCAAAGACAGTGCACATTGGCTTGTTCAACCAAGGCAAAAGCTCGATGAAGAGTCAATAGTCATTCATGGCATTACACACTCCGAATTAACTGGCGCGCCTGACTTCTCGTCGATAATTGAGCCGTTATTAGCCGCATTAGCTGGTAAAGTGATTGTTGTGCATTTTGCTCCTATTGAACGCCACTTCCTGTATCAAGCGTTAAACGCACGATTAGGTGAAGGTTTAGAGTTTGCAGTAATAGACACCCTAGAACTTGAAAGAAGAGCGCTCAAAGCGAAACAGGGATTAATAGGGCGTTTATTTAACAGTAAATTAGACTCGGTAAGATTAGCTGACTCACGAACTCGTTATTCGTTACCTGCATATCAAAATCATAACGCCTTAACGGATGCAATCGCAACCGCTGAGCTTTTGCAGGCACAATTAGTGTATCATTATCGACCAGACACGCCATTACGAGAGTTACTAATTTAACTAAAGTAATAATTCCCATAATAAAAAAACGCCGCAATTGCGGCGTTTTTTAATACCATATTATCTAGCGAGTTCTTGGCTCTGTTCTAAGCCCAAGCACTAAACTCACACACATAAGTAACAGCACGAATGTAAAAGGTAGACCGGTTGATACTGCACCAGCTTGTAACGCCTCTATGGCTTGTGTTCCACCAATCCATACTAATGCAGCCGCAATTGCGCCTTCAATGGTCGCCCAAAAGATACGTTGCGGTACAGGTGCATCAACCTTACCGCCTGCGGTAATCGAATCGATAACTAATGAGCCAGAATCAGAAGACGTGATAAAGAACACTAACACCAGCACAATAGCAATGAACGACAGCACTTGAGACATAGGTAATGCTTCAAACATTTGGAACATAGCCAGTGGTACATCGGTTAGGCCTTTTTCACCTAGTACACCGACTTTATCAACCACTTGTTCAATTGCGATACCACCATAAATTGACATCCAGAAGATAGTAACAACAGTAGGAACGAGTAATACGGCAATTAAGAACTCGCGAATTGTACGTCCTTCAGATACGCGCGCAATGAACATACCTACAAACGGTGACCATGAAATCCACCAAGCCCAGTAGAATACAGTCCAGCCGTGCATCCATGTTTCGTCTTCACGGCCATGTGGGTTACTCAGTGGAATAATGTTTTCGACATAACCCATCACCGTATTCGGGATATTACCAAAGGCTGCAGCAAAACCAACAATAGCAACAAATACAAGCAGTACAAAGGCAATCACCATATTGATATTACTTAGCAGTTTAACACCACCATCAATACCACGTATGACCGAAATCACCGCAAGCAAGGTAACACCAGTAATAACGCCAATTTGCAAACCGATGCCCGCGTCAGTCCCAAATACATGATTAATACCCGCAGAGGCCTGCTGAGCGCCTAAACCAAGGGAAGTGGCAAGGCCAAATAAGGTCGCAAGCACAGCCAGAATATCAATAAGGTGGCCAGGCCATCCCCATGCTTTATCGCCTAAGATAGGGTAGAAAATTGAGCGAATAGATAAAGGTAAACCTTTGTTATAACAAAAGAACGCTAGTGATAGTGAAACGACTGCATAAATAGCCCACGGGTGAAGGCCCCAGTGAAACATGGTTGCACCCATAGCCATTTTTGCGGCTTCAGGGGTATTTGCTTCAACACCGAGTGGTGTTTCATACCAACCAGTGTAGTAAGCAACCGGTTCAGCAACGCCCCAAAACATTAACCCAATCCCCATACCGGCCGCAAATAACATGGCAAGCCATGAAATACGCGAGTGAGTAGGGCGAGCTTCATTTCCGCCTAAACGAATATTACCGTAAGGTGAAATGATTAATGCAAAGCAAAACAATACGAATAAGTTTGCTGACCACATAAAAAAACCATCAAAATTATTAATAATGTCGTTTTTGATACCGTTAAGGGTTGCTTTTGCAATTTCGGGGTCTGAAATAAGTGTTGCAATTAAAAAGATTGCAATTAAACCTGCACTAATGCCAAAAACAGGGTTGTGAACATCGAACCCCCATTTTTGTACATTGTCTTGGCCGACAGTGTAATCCGTATTGTCGATGCTGTACTTGTCATGATGTTCGCTCATGAATACCTCTTGTTGTAATTTTATCTAGCAGAAAGCTAAATGGCCGGTTGGAACACGTTTGCCCAAAGAATATTTTTACGCAATAAACGTGAAAATAGTTTGAAGACAAATCAATTTAGTACCAAATAGTAGTCTTTAGTGTAGGAGTTAGAGGGAAAATGTAAATGCTTTAGGCGCTAAATAGCCGAATAAAATCAATTTTCTCAGTTTTTTGATGGGTTTTTAAACAAACTTAAGAAGAAAGTAAAAAAGTTTAATGACAGTATTGTTTCAGAACGAACAGATTAATACTAAAGAAGCTGCAAGCTTATGACTTGCAGCTCTCGCTACTATTTTTTATAAGCGTCGTTGTGAACGCCAGCAGCACGACCCGAAGGATCCGCATTATTTTGGAATGATTCATCCCAAGCAAGTGCTTCAGGTGTTGAACATGCAACAGATTTCCCATGAGGAACACACTTTGCTGATGTATCTCCAGGGAAATGATCTTCAAAAATACTGCGATAAAAATACGCTTCTTTTGAATCAGGTGTATTTATAGGGTATTTATATTTTGCGTTGGCAAGTTCTTGATCGCTAACTTGCACGCTCACATATTCTTTAAGGGTATCTATCCAGTTATAACCTACACCATCAGAAAACTGCTCTTTTTGGCGCCATAATACGTCATCAGGTAAGTAACCATCGAATGCTTCGCGAATGATGTGTTTTTCAATTTTACCGTCTTTGCACATTTTGGCTTCTGGGTTAATGCGCATTGCAATATCGACAAACTCTTTATCTAAGAATGGTACGCGAGCTTCAACACCCCATGCCGCCATTGATTTATTCGCACGCAAGCAATCAAACATATTAAGTTTAGAGACTTTACGATTTAGCTCTTCATGAAACTCTTGTGCGTTAGGGGCTTTGTGGAAATACAAGTAGCCACCAAATAATTCATCAGCTCCCTCGCCAGAAAGCACCATTTTAATGCCCATTGCCTTAATTTGACGTGCCATTAAGTACATGGGGGTTGATGCACGGATGGTTGTTACGTCATACGTTTCAATGTGGTAAATGACTTCACGCAGTGCATCAATACCTTCTTGAATGGTAAAGTGAATAGGGTGGTGAATAGTGCCAATCATATCGGCTACTTTTTGTGCTGCCGCTAAATCTGGCGAGCCCTCAAGCCCAACCGAAAAAGAGTGAAGTTTAGGCCACCACGCGTCTGACTCGTCGTTGTCTTCAATACGTTTTGCTGCAAAGCGTTGCGTAATTGCAGAGATAACAGACGAATCTAACCCACCAGAAAGTAATACACCATAGGGCACATCGCACATTAATTGACGTTTAACGGCTGCTTCTAAACCGTTTTTAACATCACTCACTTTTGCATCATTGTTTTTTACCGCGTCATAGCTTTGCCAATCACGTGAATAATAACGACGTAGCTGACCGTCTTTGCTCCATAAAAAATGCCCCGGTGGAAACTCTTCAATATGTTTACAAATTGGCGATAGTGCTTTTAATTCTGACGCAACATAAAAGTTGCCATGTTCGTCATGACCTGTGTAAAGCGGAATAATACCAATGTGGTCTCTACCGATTAGGTAGGCATCTTGCTCTTCATCGTATAAACAAAAAGCAAAAATACCATTTAAATCATCTAAAAACTCAGGCCCCTTTTGTTTGTACAGGGCTAATATAACCTCACAATCAGATTGAGTTTGAAAGGTAAAATCGGTTTCTAAATTTGCCGCTAGTTCTTTATGGTTATAGATTTCACCATTGACAGCGAGAATATGTGTACGCTCTGGATTATAAAGCGGCTGTGCACCACTTGACACACCAACAATGGCAAGTCGTTCATGAACTAAAATTGCTTTCTCTGATGAATACACGCCAGACCAATCGGGTCCGCGGTGCCTTAATAGTTTTGACATCTCAATTGCTTGGCTTCGCAATTGGGCAGGATCAGATTTAATATCTAATACCCCAAAAATTGAACACATAGTGACTCCTCATTCCAATTATGTGCGCAGTTAACAATAATTTTAAAACTGCGAATCTTTGTTTTAACAGAAATAATTACCTAAGTCACACAGGTTTTTTAATTATTTAAGAATAATCTATGCACCGAAAACACAGGCTTTGCACCAGATTGATCCAAAAGCTTTGTATGAACAATAGTGAACGAATTATTTTTAGTAAAAATGAAGAAATTTGATGAAATAAGCGAGGTAAAAATTATTTTTGCTGCACCAATTTGGCGCAGCAAAAACAATTTATTTCACTGTAAACATTGTCTCGAAAAGTAAATACACTCTTGTATAGACAACTTGGTTTAGGGGTTAGTCATTTATTAAACGCCAAACGAGTTTAAACACAGGGCATTTTAGACTGTTAACTTTTGGCATTTTTATACTTTAAAGCAATTGCAAGTTGATTTAGATGAGCAACGAGCTTTTGCTGGGCTGAATGAGCTTGCTCAAGACTAACAAACTCAAAGTGTAAGAAGTCACCGGGTTTAAGCTGAGCAAAATGACGCAAGTCAGCCTCAATAACAGTACCAATTATTGGATATCCACCCGTTGTTTGCGCGTCATTCAGTAAAACAATGGGTTCACCATTAGGTGGTAATTGAATACTTCCGGGCATAACTGCCATTGAGGGCAGCGACAATGAATGCGCTAATTTACACTCATCGCTTAATAATCGTGCGCCCATTCTGTTACTGCTAGGCGAAATATGCCATGAATGCTCTGTAAACTTATCACATGTATTATCAGGTAATATTGAGGCATGCGGACCGGCAAGAATACGAATATGTGTACTCTTTGGCGGTAACATGGCACCTAATCCGATTTTAGTTGCATACTTAGGCGTTATATCGAAACGATCACCCGCCTTTAAAGCATGACCATGCAAGCCACCAAAGCCTGCTGCAATATCAGTTGAGTAAGAGTCTAAAATAGCCGTTGGTAAATGCCAGTCACCACCAATAGCTAAATAGTTTCGAAACCCATGTCGGGCTGCGTTTAGCTTTAGTATATCGCCTTTTTTTATATAAAAACTCCAGCCCGGTTGAACAGCATTACCATTCACAGTGGCTTTCATGTCGGTGCCATGTAAGGCGATGTAATAGTCGTTATCAAACTGTATTTCGGCAAGCCCAAGCGTGATCTCAATCACGGGATGGTTATCGGGGTTGCCAACAAGACGATTAGTGATGATTTGTGCATAAGGGTCAACACACCCTGATTGACCAATGCCTAAATGGCGAGAACCTACGCGGCCTTGATCTTGTATAGACATTTGCATACCGGGCTTGAGTATGGTGATCATTTTAGCACCTCCTGAATAACAAACTCTAACGTATCGCCCGGTGCAATTGCACACGGTGTCTGTGCATTTATATCAAACAGTTTGAAATCTGTATGACCTATTATTTGCCAACCACCTGGAGAGTCTTCGGGGTAGACGCCAGTTTGCTCACCGCCTATAGCAACCGCGCCTTTAGGGACATGAATGCGTGGTTTTTCGTGGCGCGGCGTGTATAACTGGGGGTTTAAGCCTGCTAGGTATGCAAATCCGGGTTGAAAGCCCAAAAACAAAACATGATACGTTGCACTGCTGTGCATTTGAGCCACGTCGTCTACGGTTAAATTATGGTATTTAGCAACCGCTGAAATATCGGGGCCATAATCGCCACCATACACCGTCGCGAGCTTATGATGTGTAGAGGTAAAATCATTGCTTTTAATCTCATGCCAGTGACTAAGTAATGAAGATTGCCACTTAGCAAGTAAAGATGACTCTTTTAAGTAAAGGGTGAGGTTATTATTAGCAGGCACCACATCAATAAAGTCTCCTGAATTTCGACAAAGTTGCGCGAGTGCCCAAATCTTTTTTTGTGTTTCAAGCACATCTTGCCCTGACTGATAGACATCGAAAAAAATGCAATGCGTAGTCAGTGCTGTGATCTGTGGTCGTTGAGTAGAAGCCATTGTATGTCACACTTTTTATTATTTGTTGATGATAATTAGCATATAGGCCCAGTAGTGAAGATGTAAATGAGTCTTTCGCGTTAATTAAAAACTCAACACTGCCAAGCCGTTATAAAATAATGACAACAGCTTGGCAGAGAGTAAAGGAAAAGGCTACTTATTGTTGTTTAGTAACCAGTTAGATAGTAAGCGTACACCGTAGCCAGTACCGCCTTCAGCGAGTTCATCTTTTGCTTTATTGTTAAGTGCGTTACCCGCGATATCGATGTGTACCCAACGTGTGTCACCCGCAAAGTTTTGTAAAAAACTTGCCGCTGTTGTTGCACCAGGACCGTGAGAACCAATATTTTTTAAGTCTGCAATGTCAGATTTTAACGCATCGTCGTAGCCCAGCGGTAAGCGCCAAAGATTTTCGTTTACTTGCTTACCAGCCAGTGTTAATTGCTCAATTAATTGATCGTCTTTTGAGAATACGGCGGCGTATTCGTTGCCAACAGCCCCAATTTTTGAGCCAGTGAGCGTTGCAACATCAATCATAATAGAGGGTTTGAACTTATCGCGTGCATACCACATAGCGTCACTTAATACTAAGCGTCCTTCTGCGTCTGTGTTTACAATCTCAACGCTTAAACCTTCAGCTGTGCGAACAACATCACCCGGTGCAACAGCAAATTGTGAAACCATGTTTGCTGCCATCCCCATGACCGCAACAACATTGGTGTCGGCTTTAGCTAACGCCATTGCTTTTACAGTGCCTAGTACGGCTGCAGCACCCGCCATATCTGATTTCATACGTGCAATTGAAGCGCCAGTTTTAAGGCTATAACCGCCAGAATCAAAGGTAATACCTTTACCTACTAACGCGATAGGTGTGTTTTTATTACCTTGATAATGGGCAACAACAAGGCGTGAACCTTCTTCACTACCACGGCCAACCGCTTCGAGCGCACCCATACCCAGCTTTTTAATTTGTTTAGGTTCTAGAACCGTGATTTTAACACCTAACTTTTTAAGCTCTTTTGCGGCTTTAGCAAAGTCAGCTGGAGTCATCTCTGTCGCTACTTCACTGGTTAAGTCGCGTGCTAAAAATACACCTTGTTCAATATGTTGTAGTAAAGTGTGGTTTTTGACCGCTTGGTCTATATTTTCGACATCGACAGTGTAATTAACTACATGGGTGTCTTTTTCTTTTTTGTATTCTTCAAAACGGTGGTCACGTAGGTTAGCACCATGAGCAAACTCGGCCGCATATTTGGCGTTTGTGTCTGTTTCTTTCAACACCGAAAAATCAAGACTAACCGGAGCTTGTTTCGCACTGTGAAGCTTAGCGTGAACATTACCTCCTAGCTTTGCCATTTTTGCAGCATTGAGTTCTGCTTGCTCACCAAGCCCAACAAGTAAAATACGTTGATGTTCACTGTTGTTTGGAGCAATGACTTCTAATGTTTTTCCGTACTTGGCTTTAAAGTCTGCAAAGTTAACCACTTTATCTAAGTGGGCTTGCGTTTCAGTGCTTAGGTAATTGAAATCAGAAACACCTGTTTTTGAATCAAAAAACAGCACTAATGTGTTGTCAGTTGGTTTAATAGATTGTGCGAAAGTGAACTCTGCTGCATTCACTTGCGTAGCAAGTGTTATACCCAATGCGAGAGCGGTTAGGCTATGTGCAATTCTCATTATTATATCCCAATGTAAAAAGGTGCTTTTTATCTTAAATATACAAAAGAGTTAAATTGTTAGCGGTGAATCACAGCTTAGACGCGTTTAAGGTGAAATGATTTATTAAACTCGCCGGTCTTTTAAATATACAGGCTTTAATGAGGAAATTAGTATGACAATTAAGTCAATGTTACTGATATTACTGACCAGTAGTGCCATGATGACTGCAAGTAAAGTGTATTCACAAGACACTATGCAAAAAGCTACGCAGCATATTGAAACTATTGTACTTGGCTCTGGCTGCTTTTGGGGGGCTGAAAAACGCTACGAAGCACTGGATGGGGTAATTGATGCTGTATCAGGCTATGCAGATGGTGAGGGATTTAAAGCAACGTATAAAAATATTACCCGTCAGTCACGTCGTTTCGACGACAATAACTATGCTGAAGTGGTAAAAGTCACTTATAACAGCAATGAAATAACCACAGAAAGCCTCCTTAAGCACTATTTTGAGAATCACGATCCTACGCAGCTTAATCGGCAAGGTAATGATGTTGGTACGCAGTATCGTTCTACAATTCTTACCAGCAACGAACAGCAGCAACAAACAGCCATTGAATTAAAACAGGCGTACCAAGTAAAGTTAACGGCCGCAGGTTACGGAACAATTGTCACAAAAATTAAGCCGCTCAAGAAATTTTACGCAGCAGAAAATTATCATCAAGATTATTTAAAGAAAAACCCGAATGGGTATTGTCCAGATCATTCAACAGGCGTGGTATTTGATTCAGCCAACAAACCCAACGTTGATAATAGTGCCTTACTGACAAATAAACAGATTGTGGTTATTGATGCGAAAGGGTATTGCCCATACTGTGAAAAGTTCAAAAAAGAAGTTGCCAATAACTACCAAGGTACTATTCCCATGACCTTTCGTTATGCCGATGAGCTCGATGGGCTGACAATTAAGACCCCAACTTGGGCAACGCCAACTTTATTGTTTATAGAAAATGGTGAAGAAGTGTATGGCCGTCAAGGGTATGTAAGTAAAGATGAATTTTACAAAGCGCTCGGTGCGTTTAAGTTGGGTGACAGTGAGGCGTTTAGGGTTGCATTTCATGCTCGTACCGACAGTCCATATTGTAAGCAATATGATATTTTTAAAAATACGCCAGAGGGGGTTTTTATTGATAAACTCAGTGGTGCCCCATTATTTGATACCCGAGACCGCTTTAATTCGGGTACAGGTTGGTTATCGTTTACCCAAGCCGTTAAAGGCAGCGTCACCATGCACGAAGATAACAGTTATGGAATGCAGCGTATTGAATTAAAATCGAAAAGTTCAGGGATCCACTTAGGCCATTTATTCCCAGGTGAAGGCCCACAAGGTAAAGATAGGTATTGTATTAATGCTACGGTGCTTGAATTTATTCCAGCAGAGTAAAATGTCGATACGCTATTAGTTCAAAGTTATTTTTTAGCCTAAGCTTGTATGTATGCCCAAAAAGTGACGTTTGAAATGTGAAAATAAATCTAATAAGTGGTTTGAGTGCTGTTGTAGTAAGCTTATTTTCGTTGCAGTTATTATGCGCAGAAAGAGCCTCGTATGTAGTAGGCGTAGAGAACATTGAATATCTACCTTATTACGAAGGGAGCGATAACAATAACTCACGGTTCACTGGATACAGCGCACAGTTATTAAAATTATTCGGTCGTAAATACGACTATAATATAGTGTTTTACCCAACGCCTCTAAACCGCCTTTATAAAGATTTTATTACGCAAAGTTACCTTGATTTTAAATACCCAGATAACCCGCAATGGCAAAAAAGTTTTAAAGATATCTACACAAAAACCAAGCAAATAGTCTATTCAAAGCCTGTTGTAACAACTGTAACCGGTATTGCGAGTCTTAATCCTGATACACAATTATCTGATTGCACCCGGTTTGGTAAAGTGCGTGGTTTCACCTCACAACGTTTTAAAGCATATTTTGTAAAAGAGGGAATTGCCGTTATCGAAACTGCGGATACAACGGAGCTTATTTCTTTGCTTTTATTGAACCGAATAAATTGTATTTATATCTCGCGGGATGTTCTTAACTATAAATTACGGAAAAAGTTAAATGTAACGACCGATGTCTACTTCCATGAATTGCTCGGTGTAGATGTACAAGACTTTCATGTATCAACGATTAATCATCCAGAGATTATTACTCAGTTTAACCAATTTTTAGCTACGTATAGTGAAGAAATTCAAGAACTGAAAGAGAAATTTAGTATCGGCCAATAGGGGGTTACAGTTTGCTTATTGGTTTATCATGTAAATCAGGCGCGAAAAAAAGCCCGGTCAGAACACACAAGAACCGGGCTTTCGACAACAATTTGGTGGGGTAACTTTACAACGCTAAGTTTTGCTTTGCGCGAGTTAAGTTATGATTTACAAGTTCGTTTTTAGAAATTTGAACTGCTTCATAAAAATCAGAAAGAGCTGCAGTATCGTTTTCTGACATGATGCGTGCAACACCACGATTACTTAATGCAAACGAAGTTAATTCGCGACGTTTGTATCCTGGTACTTTACTTGTACTAAGAAGTGAAATTGCCTCGGTACACAGGCTTTCAGCTTCTGAAAAATTCTTTTCTTTTACGCTCAATGCACAACGGTTGAAAGCATTTTCGTATGTGCTGTTTACGTCGTTTGAAGAGTGAGCTTGCTCGATAACCATCAGTTTATAATCAGCTTGGTTGGCTACTGCCATCGCTGAGCAAGTTAATAAAGAGCTAAGTGCAATAGTGGTTACAAGTGTTTTAAACATGATAGATTTCCTTTGGTTAAGTTGGTGTTTCTTGCCAACGAGTGAACTTTAAAATATTCCTATAAGTTAAACAAACGATTAAATTAAACCTGATAGATGAAGAAATTTAATCTATAGAGTAATTACTCAAAATTAGTGGTTGGCTGAAAAGTAGGGGACTGTGTCTTTTTAATTATTTTTTTAGTAATACCCAAATACTGTTTTTATATACAGTTGTTGTGTGGGCGCTTACATAATCAATAACACGACCTAATGACTCGCTTTTATTAAGTTTAGGTAATGGTTACTGCCAACTTTTAATATATGTGGCAATCAGTTAATAACTTTGTTACTAATAAACTTTGAGAGAAGTGCGGCTTGTGTGGTAAGAAAACGCGCGGTTTGTTGCACAAAAATGTTATGTGCACTGAAGTCAGGAGTTAAAATTGAACTATGAATTTCCAGAGGAACTAGAGTTTTTTGAGAAAGGCTTTGGTTATTCTAGTGAATATGATCAAGATGAAGGGCAATTTTCATTCCTGATGGATTATGAAACTGGTGAGAAATTAATATTTACTCACTCACCGTTTGGTAATAACTCCGTAAGTGTGAAACTTTTTCTGGGTGCGGAGTTGGTATTTCATATTTCCAAAGAACAAGTCACGAATATTGCATTTCAGGCTTGGAGGGGGGAGCAGGTGTTAAGAATATATTTAGCCGAGGACTTTAATGATTTTTTAGTTTACTTTAATCCAAAACCAAGGCTTAAATATTGCGAGCCTAATATGTAATTTTGCATATAACAAACGTATCAACGCAAGGACTAATAAAGCTTGACTTGGTTCGTGCTTCATCAATTTTAGCCAAACATTATTAGCCCATTATGCTAGGCGTTATATAACACTCTGGAATCATTAAAAATGAGTAAAATCTTACTAATAATCGGTATAGCTTTAGCTGTTACAGGCGCACTAATGTTTATTTCTGATTTTTTGCCAGTTGATTTCCTAAATCAGAGCTCAGAAGAAAGCTATCTAAAAATTGAAGCTAGTAATTCATTTTCTTTAAAAAGTTACAGGTTACACTTTTTAGTTGTTGGTATTCTCTTTTTGCTCGCTTATAAATTTAAAAATGTAATTAATTTTTAATGTGTTATAAAACAGTTAATTAAACAATGGACGCAAAAAAAACAAGCTTGCGCTCATTCTCACTTAGTTTAGGCTGCTATTTTTCGCCGTTTATTAAGGCATTAGCGCAATTGGAAGGCATCGTGGAATTTAAAATCACAAAACAAGCTCCTAATGTAGATGAGTTTATACTTCTCAGAAGTAAGGTTGGCTGGATAAATCCAGAGCGAATAATTGTGCAAGAAAGCTTAGATAACTCAATCTTTCATGTTTGTGTTTATGCAGAATCACAACTTGCTGGCTATGGCCGTATAGTGGGTGATGGCTATATGTACTTTTATCTCCAAGACGTGGTTGTCGATCCTACGTATCATAACCAAGGAATAGGAAAATTAGTCATGCAGGAGATAGAGCTATTTCTGAAGAAAAATGCTCATCCTGGAGCAACAATCGCTTTGTTGGCGGCATGCGGTAAAGAAAAGTTTTATTCAAAATTTGGCTACAGTGGTAGAACTGGAAGCCCGCTTGGTTTGGGTATGTGTAAATTTGTAGAATAATTGCCTAGCAAGGCGTTCAATTGGGATAATGGTCTGCGGGAAGTTGGTTTAGGCTGCATTCTCCCTTAATGCGGCGTTAGGTCAAAAAAATTTTTATGGAAACTTACCCAATATAGCCGACTACCTAAAACGTTTTCTCTGGCTTTGAGTCAGTCGAATCTGAGCTGCCACATCTCTGCTCACAATAAGTTATCGTAATTGCATAACGGTTAAATATTAGGTTTAATGGATACATAATAAACGCTGAGTAACGTAGGGACAGTTTAGATACGATAGACACGCCAATAAAATTGGCAAGATACCTTTAGGCCATAAAAAGTAAATACCCATAGCATCAATAGCACCAACTCTGACTCATCGAGCAGGTAGCGCCTCAGTCCAACAAGCGATTATGCAACACAAACTGCGTGTCGCATAAATACTAAAATGTTAGTTACCTATGACACCATGCATCATGTTTAAGTTTTCACAAATCCTAAAGCCTTATCGATGGCTGGTGCTTTTGTGCGTGTTTTTTTTCGGTACGTCTGCATTTTTGTATTTGCCTAGGGCCGAACTTGGAGAAAACGTTCCAATAACAGAGCTGCCCCACGTACTTATTCTTTTAGGTTTATTTTGGACTACAGCATTACTTTTTATACTGATTTTTTGTCGCGGGTTACCTCAAAAGCCTTTGCCTAATAGTTCTGTTTTCCTGTTACCAATCTACTATTTTAAATTAGTGTTTTCTTGGTTCATCTCTATTTATATGTCATTATTTCTTGGAGGACTTGTTTATGGAACTTTCGGCTATCCAATCAGTAGGTTAATCGGTAACTAACAAGCGTTTTAATAAGGATAAAAAACAGTTGGCTTTTGCTCCTTCGTCTCTAATTTTAGCCAACAATTTTTTGCCCATTAAACGGGCGTTATACGTTTCTAGAGTTTGGTGTTAATTAAATGTCTTATGATGCAATAAAACTTGCTACAAAATTACTAGAGAGTGATGAGGATTATTTAGATAATGTCATAGGGCTCTGGCGAATTGGCAATAATAAATATGAGCAATGTTGGGATACTGAGTTTCACGTATTTGGTGTAATTGAGTCTGATACTGATCATTTACCTTTGAAGCACGTACGAGCCAATTGTTCTTCTGAGTTCCTCGCTAAATCAGATAAAGAGTTAGCTGAAACTATAGAGTTCTACAGAGCAGATGTGATCAGTGCATGTAATACAATTCTAAACCAGTTAAAAAACGTATAACAAGTTAATTAATAAGAACAAAAAACAGTTTGCTGTTTTCGTTCCTAACATTTTAGCCAACAATTTTTTGCACATTAGTAGGGCGTTACCTATGTCTGGCCATAGCATAGAACTGACTGTCGATTCTAACTCACAATTGTCCAACAATAACTTACGTTCGTGTCTGTTTTAATTCTAAAACGGCGAAAAGGTTGATTTCTGCTTTAACGGTTTGCAGCTCGTAACAGATTGTCTTACTTAAGCACTAATAATTTTCCCGGATAGTCTGATGGATTACGTAAAGACTTATTAAAATTTAAGTTTTCAAATTTAAGTGCTTAAATTTAGATACTCCAAAACGACAAAACCCAGCCTAAGCTGGGTTTCATGAAATAATGCGGATGAACTTATAATGCTAAGTTCTGTTTGGCGCGAGTTAAGTTGTGCTCTACCAAATCGTTACTTGAAATCTGCACGGCTTCATAGAAATCAGATAATGCGGCTGTGTCGTTTTCAGACATGATGCGAGCTACACCGCGGTTGCTTAACGCAAATGACGTTAATTCACGACGCTTATAAGCTGGTACTTTGCTTGTGCTAAGTAAACTGATTGCTTTTGAACAAAGCGCTTCAGCTTCTGTAAAATTCTTCGCTTGAACACTTAACGCACATTGGTTAAATGCCACTTCGTATTGACGGTTAGTCTCTACTGATGCTTGTGTAGATTGGTCAATCACCATTAATTTGTAGTCACCCTGATCAGCCACTGCCATCGCTGAGCAAGTTAATAAAGAGCTAAGTGCAACGCGTTTCATAAGTGTACTAAACATAATTTTTTCCTCTGTTAGAGTCGGCATTTATTACCGACAATTCAACTTTAGTTGAGAGAGGAAAATCGAACAAACGATAAAAAAACACCCAATAGGTGAATAAATTTAACCTATAGACTTTAGTCGAATAAAAGGCTTGAAAAGTGAGGCTCTCATGCTAAGAATAGTGTTGCTGCAAGGCTTAAGCTGTATCAGGAGGGGGCAGTATCAAAAAAATTATACTCTTCGTTTTTATGTTTAATAATTAAATACGTTTAAAAAAGTAGCATTTTCCTCATTTCTCTTTTAAAGGTTATTGATACAAAGGTAAATGGATTTAATCACGATAGCACGGGTTGTTATTAGTAAACTGTGTGGCAGAACTGTATTGTTTAAATATATTGTTTAAATATATTGTTTAATCTGCTCTTTAAGCTGGTACTCTGGGCTAAAAAGATGCCAAAAGGGGCATATTTATTTATGGCCATATTCCCACTTCTTTCGCTATTTCCTATTCCTCCCCCTGTATTTGAAAATGTGGCTAAAGCAAAGCACGAACAACGTAAAAAACAAAAACGATATGATAAACCCACTTCATGACAGGATTAGCTATCCATTCATTGTAATGACCTTATGCTTAAGTGCATGGCGCATGCAATAAATAGCCATCATTCTTTTATACTACAAATAATGAAAAATAGTTAAGCATTAAATAGGGCTTTGACTATAATTACTGTTAAAACTTATTGAACTAACAGTTAGTTGCAGAATTAATAACATACTAAAGTGACCTTCTCATGAATAGTATGTTTTCAAAAGTTACAAGGTAAGTTAGTAAGCGATTATGCCTTAAAGAGCTGCTGCAAAGCGAAACTAAACAATAATAAAGATGAAGAATTTATATGCCTTTAACTCTAAAACTATTGTCAGAATGTAAAATACTCGTAGTTGATGATGATGAAATGATCAGACTTACACTTGAAACAATATTAGAAGAGCACTTTACTGTTTTACCATTTAGCGCTGGAAATAGTGTCTTAGAATACTGTAAAGAAAACACTGCTGATTTAATTTTGTTAGATGTGAATTTGCCTGATATCAATGGGTTAAATGTATGTAGGCAAATAAAAGACGATCCTGCCTTTGAAAATGTTCCTATTGTCTTTATTACATCGACCTACGATACCGATTCACAAAATGCATGTTGGGAAGCCGGAGCAACAGATTTCATTGGAAAACCCATCACTGCTTCAACATTAATACACCGCACGAAGAATCATATTGAGAATAAACTTCGCCTCGAAAAGCTGGTTGAATTGACATACAAAGACTCTCTAACAGGTTTGTTTAATCGCCATTACCTAGACTTAGAAGTCTCTAATGTTTTTAAGCAAGCTATACGTGACAAAAGAGCTTTTAGCCTACTGATGTTAGATATCGATCATTTCAAGCGTTATAACGACCATTATGGCCATCCACAAGGCGACGTATGTATGAAAAAGATTGCTGAGGTATTAAATCGTTCAGTTAAACGCCCGCAAGATACGGTTGTACGATATGGAGGAGAAGAGTTCCTTGTGCTCTTGCCTTACACAGATTTTGATGGAGTAAAGCAAGTCTGCGAGCGAATTAATCATGAACTAGCGAGTGAAAATATTCGTCACGAAGAATCTTCTTTAAATAGGGTGTCAGTCAGTATTGGGGGAGTTGTGTATTCTCACCAAGAGATGAAACAGTTTGATGAACTTGTTTCATTAGCTGACGAAGCATTATATGAAGCAAAAAATGCGGGTAGAAATTGCTTTAAATTACATGCAATTGACTAATGAAATAATGAGATTTTAACGTTAAAAATTTCATCTATACTCATAGTTGCTTATTTACTAGGTGAATATGTATGGCTAACTTAAAAGACCGTCGATGTTTTCTAAAAAAAATGGGTGTGGGAGTCGCTGCTTCAACACTGGCATTTAAAGCACCGTATGTTTTTGCAAAAAACACTGTCACTTTGAGAGTGATGGGCACACATGTCACCTTGCAAGAAGAGTTACGTCAACGAGCAATGCGTGAGCTTGGCATTAATATCGAGTTTACTCCAATGGGCAGTGCTGCTGTTTTACAAAAGGCGGCAGCGGATCCAAGTTCTTTTGATTTGTACGAACAGTGGTCTGATTCAATTAATATTTTGTGGCAAGCTGGGGCTATCCAACCATTAGATATTGATAGGCTTATTTATTGGAACGAAATTAACCCACTAACTAAAACTGGGCGTGTAATACCTGAAGCAAAAATAGGGGCGGGGGATTCACCCAATAAGCTTTTGTATGTTCAGCCTGATGGTCGTCTCGGTACGACGCCTAGCAAAAAAATCAGTTATATGCCGTATGTTCACAATGTTGATTCCTTTGGCTATAACACGCAATTTATTGAGCAAGGTATTCCCTATGAAACCGAATCGTGGGCATGGTTGCTCGACGAGAAAAATAAAGGGAAAGTAGGCTTAGTTAATGCGCCCACCATAGGTATTTTTGACGCCGCACTTGCTGTTCAGGCCCAAGGGCTGATGAGTTTCAATGACTTAGGAAATATGAGTATTACAGAAATTGATCAGCTGTTTAAAATTTTGCTCGAGAAAAAAAGGCAGGGTCACTTCGCTGGATTTTGGACATCGGTTCCACAGTCGATAGACTTTATGAAAACTAACCGTGTGACTATTCAAAGTATGTTTTCACCGGGAGTAAGTGCATGCAGAGGACAAGGTATCCCTGTTGTGTATGCTTCACCCAAAGAAGGTTATCGTGCTTGGCATGGGGTTATGTGTTTATCGGCCAATACGCAAGGGCATGTAAAAGATGCAGCGTACGATTACATGAACTGGTGGTTGTCAGGCTATCCCGGTGCATTTATAGCGCGTCAGGGCTATTACATTTCTAACCCAGAACGAAGTCAGCCTCTTATGTCTATACCAGAGTGGAATTACTGGTATCAAGGTAAAGAAGCGGTGACAGACTTAACAGGCACTGATGGAAAAATCTCTGTTCAAGCTGGGCAAGTAAGGGATGGAGGCAGCTACATTAAGCGCTTTTCTAATATCGCGGTTTGGAATACGGTCATGCCAAATTATGATTACAGTTTAGATAAGTGGTTTGAACTGCTTAATTCTTAAGGAACTGCCTTGTCGAATATTTTCTCACGCTCTGTTGCTGCAAAAATGTTATTAGCGTTGATGCTAATTTTACTTGCTATGAGCGCCAGTTACTACGTTATGAATAAACGTCTAAATACAATAGAGGTTGCTTTTAACGATATAAGCCGAATCAGTAATTACGCTGTCAGTATTCTTAGGATCAATAAAGACATAGTCGAAATGCAACGCGATATTTCTGTGTATGGCGGGAGTGGAAGCAGTGCTGTGTTTGAAAAAATCGTCGAAAATTTTCAAAGCATCAAAACACGTCTAAGCGATGTTGAGCTTAAAAATGAAGAGAATGAGAGTCAAATTTACCTCAACGCCATGTCTGAACTAGTAAAGAGGTACGGCGAGAATTTACAGGTCTTGACTAAGCGCTACGAAATAAGAGCAACATTGACAGAAAAAGAATTACCCCGAATTTACGCTGATGCAACGACACACCTTGATAACTTAATGCGAAAAGTAACCACTGTTGAAGAAAAGTTATTTATTTCTGAGTATCTCAATCTGTGGCATTCGTTGCATCGAGATGCGTATTTGTTTTTAACCAAAAAAGATTATGCAAAAAGAGCGTCAGTTAACGATGCTTTACGAATGATTTCGACGAAATTAAATGCCTCTGTGCATATTCAAAAAAGTGAATACCGCTCTGAAATTAACCAACTTTCAAAAATGGCAGATACTTATAGTCAGGCATTTGCGAGGAGTATTCAAGCAAATCGCAATTATTTAAGTTTAGTCAATGTTGTAATGGCCGGTGACGCAATTGAATTTAGTACTTTAGCAAATGAACTAAGAGAGCAATCATTAACAAGGTTAAGCCGTATCAAGGAAGAAGCAGAAAAAACAGTTTCTAAAACAGAACGTATTTTAAAGCTACTCGCGTGGGGAGTGTTAATTTACATTATTGCCTTGTCTGCTTTTTTCCATTTGCAGATCTCTAAGTCTATTAAACGCCTTACGGTGAGCTTTAAACACTTTCTTAATGGCGATTTATCAGCACCAATTTATGACTTACATAGAAAAGATGAAATAGGTGTACTTGCAAAAGCGGCAGATAGCTTCAGAATTTTAAGTAAAGATTTATCAGATGCCAAACAAACCGCCGAACATACCACTAAAGTTAAGTCAGAATTTTTGGCGAATATGAGCCACGAAATACGAACGCCTATGAACGGTATTTTGGGTATGGCACGTCAATTGAGTCGTACACCATTAAATGCAGAACAAGAAAAAATGTTGGCCATCATACACTCTTCAGGTGCGAGCTTATTAGTAATTATCAATGATATTTTAGATTTAAGTAAAATCGAAGCCTCAAAAATTGAACTGGAAGAACAGCCAATAGCATTAAACTTATTACTCGATGAGCTAACACATTTATTTAAAGCGCAAGCTAATAATAAACAAGTCGAACTGTTTATTTCAGTGTTGCCTGAGGACCCCAATTTTATATTTTTGGGAGATGAAACACGCCTTAAACAAGTGCTTATTAATTTAATTGGCAATGCAATTAAATTTACAGAAAGAGGCAGTGTATCGTTAAATGTGAGTATTCATCAGCTATCGAATGATGAATTTAGCATTACATTCCACGTTTCAGATACCGGAATTGGCATAGCGAAGGAACAGCTTAATAGCTTGTTTGAGGCCTTTTCACAAGCAGATGCCTCAATTACACGACGGTTTGGTGGTACAGGACTCGGTTTAGCCATTTCTAGTAAGCTATTAAAATTAATGGGGACTTCATTGCACGTTGAAAGTGAGTATGGTGTTGGCTCAGACTTTCATTTTGATCTCAATGTTATCCGAACGAATGAGTCTGTTTATAGTGAACAACAGCACATGCAAGAACCCCATGAGCAAGCAATTGATTTCTCTTGGCTGAATGTGCTGATTGTCGAAGATAACGAAATCAATCAAATCGTTATTGAAGCGATGTTGAGTGAGTTTAATATCAGCTCTATCAATATTGCCGATAATGGCGAGCAAGCTATTCTTCAGTGTGAAACACGGGCGTTTGATCTCATTCTTATGGATATGCAAATGCCTGTCTTAGATGGGCCGCAAGCGACATTAAGGATCAGAGAGATGCCTTCCTATAAAAACACTCCCATCATTGCTTTAACTGCCAATGTATTAAGTGCCGACAAACAACGCTGTATTGATGCCGGGATGAATGACTTTATTGCAAAACCAATTAATTATGAGTGCGTTAAAGCTATTTTGTTGAAATGGTGCACAAAAGCAGCTGATGAACGGTAAGGGGAGCTGAGTGAATATTTTACTAAAAGAAAATAAAAAAGCAGCCTCATTGAACCCATACTTTGCTTTAGTGTCGATAGTATTTGTTGTTTTTATAGCAATCGCCGTTAGCTTTTTTGAAGGGCAAGTAAAAGAAGATGTTTTAGACTCGATAGACCAAGAGTTCGTCGAAACGAATCAAAGGCTAAAAGAAATTGTAACAACGACACTGTCAGAATATAAATCAGATTTACGGTTTTTGTATTCAACCCCGCCAATTTCAGGCTTACCAAGAGCCCATTTTAACAATGGAATAGACCCATACGATGGCACTAGTTATCAGCAATGGAAAGAGCGATTAGAAACTATTTTTATTGGTTATATGGAAAATAACCTCGCCGTTGAACAGGTGCGTGTTATTGCAGTGACTGCTGAAGGTAACGAACTTATTCGTGTTCAGCGTGTTGGCGCATCTGTAGAAGCCTCTGCGGATTATTCATTACAATCTAAAAGTGGCGAGCCTTATTTCTTGCCTAGTACGTTGCTTGAACCAAAGCAAGTGTATATGTCACCACTGTCTTTAAATCGTGAGTTTGGTGAAATTGAATTTCCTTTTAAACCGATGATTCGGTTTTCGATACCAATATACAGTGAGAACGGTAAGCGTTTTGCTTTTTTAATTATGAATGTTAATGCCAGTACATTACTTAATAACCTTAAAGAAACAGTGTTTGATACCTCACAACTTATTATTAGTGGCTCTGATGGAGATTTTATTATTCATCCACTTGAAAGCTATCAATTTTCTAGAGATTTAAATCCCAGTGTAAATTGGCAGGCTGTTTACACCGAAAACATAAAGTACAACGGTATCTATTTAATAAAGTCAAAAGCGAATACAGAAGAACAGTTCTATGTACGTTCAGAAAAGTTGTATACCAGATCAGGTAATAAATATGGTTTTGTTAATTTTAACCTACTTGCACCTAAAGAATATGTGGATAATTTGATCAATGAAAAACGCTTGATCACCTACAGTCTGTTATTTGCAGTGATTGTTTTCACATCAATTCTTTTAATTACATTTTATCGTAATGCGATTAGAAGCCAATTACTCGCAGAAACCAGACAAGAAGCATCAGCAATTGTCGATGGTTCTATCGATGCAATTATTGCCCTTAACTTAAAAGGGTATCTGACCAGTTTAAACCATACTGCAGAGCGATTATTGCTCATTTCAAGTAAAGCGGCAGTAGGGAAATCAAGTAAGGAAATTGAATTTCTATCTAATTTACCAATCGATGAATATGTAAAAAAAATACAGAGTTCTAGAGCTCAAATAAAGGACGAGTGTTCATTTGTGCAAGGTGAATATATCGCGCATTACGCTATTTCAGTGAGTCCTGTTTTTTCTGAGCACAGTAACCTAAGTGGTTTGGCTTTAATAATTAGAGACATTAGTAAAGAAAAACAGGCTGAAATTAAAGTTAAACGTCTTAACTCTGAGCTTGAAGCCAAAGTGCGTAAACGTACACACGCACTTGCAGAAGCAAAAGACGAAGCAATTAAACACAGCGAGGTTAAAAGTGCATTTATTTCGAATGTGAGCCATGAACTGCGAACATCATTAAATGGTGTCATTGGCACGCTAAATATTTTGAAACGAGAAGCGCTAACAGATAAGTCACGCAAGCTTGTTGATATGATGGAGTTGAGCGCATCAAGCTTAAACTTATTAATTAACGATATTCTTGATTTGTCGAAAATAGAGGCAGGAAAACTCGACTTAAATATTCAGTTGATAAACCCGCTGCTACTGATTGAAAGTGTGGTGAGCTCGTGTGCTGTCAGAGCCTTCGATAAAGGGGTTGATGTGTACTTAGACACCACAGAACTTACATGCGATAAGCTAGAAGTAGACCCCCTTAGACTAACTCAAATTATTAATAACCTGATTAGTAATGCCATTAAGTTTACTGAAAAAGGGTTTATTAAAATTAAAGTGAGTTCGGAGCATGTTGCTAATAATGAATATAAATTAAGGGTTAGTGTACAAGATACAGGAATTGGCATTGATCCTCTTTCGCAAAAACGACTGTTTGGTGCATTCCAACAAGCGAGTAGTGCAATTACCGAGAAATTTGGAGGGACGGGATTAGGAATATCGATCTGTAAGCAGTTATGTCATGCAATGGGTGGAGAAATTTACTTAGATTCAACTTTAAATCAAGGCAGTACATTTAGCTTTTATATTAAGGCACGCGCAAGTGAAAGAAACTTAAAGCAAGAACAGAGATGTTTTTCCTCTAAACATGTTTTATTGTGTAGTCAAAATGCACATATTATAGAAATAATTGAAAAATTGGTTGTTTTATATGGCGGGCACGTAAGCGTTTCATCGCTTAGTGAATTAGACCTACACGATGATGAGAACATTGATTTTGCCATCATAGACGACGAAGAAATCAATAATAATACGAGCTTAGATCACCTGCATGAAACACATAGCAGCACTCACGTTGTCTTATTGCATCAGTCTGATACTTCAATACCAAAAAGCAAAGCGGGCAAAGTGAGTAAAATAAGTAAACCCCTTACACAAACAGCCCTATTACGCGTTGCAGGGGTTGAGCTGCGTGATAACGAAACACACACGTTATTACATGACAACAGTGATGGTGAGTTCGCAATTTCAAATGAACGTTTATCACAAATTAAAGGCAGTAAGGTACTTATTGTCGATGACAATAAAATTAACTTAGAAGTAGCGAAAGGGGCACTTGACGAGCTACCCATTGAAATACTCACGGCCAACAATGGCCAAGAAGCCATTGAACATTTATTGCAGAGCGAAGCAAGCGGAGCGCCTGTAAACTGTGTACTACTCGATTGTCAGATGCCAACTTTAAATGGCTATCAAGTGTCTGAAAAAATACGTTCAGGTGAGGCTGGTGGCGCTTTTATTAATGTGCCTGTGATTGCAATGACTGCGAGTGCGATGATGGGCGAAAAAGAAAAATGTTTATCAGTCGGTATGAATGATTATCTTAGCAAACCAATTAAAGCAGATGATGTGCTATCAAAAGTTGTGAAATGGATTTTATCTGATCATGAACAGCAAACAGAAGAACACGTTAGCACAGTAGATGAAGCGCAGTCATTATGGAATCGTCAAGAAGCGCTTGTACGGTTACTTAATAAAGAGGCTTTACTAAAAAGAATATGCCAAATATTTATGATCAACGCGCCGAAAAAACTCACTGATTTAAAAGATCAGTTTGCAGTGCAAAATCATGCGGAAGTACATCAAACTGCGCATGCTTTAAAAGGGATGTGTGGTGAGCTGAGTGCCGATAAGCTCAGAAAATTATGTGAAGAAATTGAGTTAAAAGCACGCGAGCAAAACCTCGAAATCAAAGACACACTTCAAAAACTAGAGCGCCTGTTGCCACAACTAATGGCTGAGATAAAAGGGTGGTTAGAATCGCTAGAAAGATGAAATTACTCACGACAGAGCCCGTGTGAATGATGCCTGTGTTATGCACAGGCATCCAGATAAGTGATTATTTTAAATGCTTAAACGTATCAATCATCCACTTTATAAATAACTCTAGCTGTGCGTTAGTTTCACTCGGTTCGTGCTGGACTAAATAGTATTTATCTTTGGTTTTTAATGGCATATCAGTAAAATTAAATAGCCATTGCTCTTCAAACCAGGTTTGACTAATAGGCAAAGGAATAAGTGCAATTCCCATCCCTTGTTGTGCAGCTCGCGCAACCCCGAACATACTATCAACCTGAATAATTTGTTTTGGTGCGAAGTCTTCAATACCTGCATGTTCAGCCCATTGGTGCCATGCCCAAGGACGTGCTTTATGCAGTATTAGGGGCACTTCATTAAGGGCTTGAAAAGGGTTTTCGTGCCATGCTTGCCAGTTTTCTTTATTACATGCCGGTGTATACGACAACGAAAATAATTCGTGTACAACCCCTTCGTGTGGCTTAGATGACGATAATACAATTGATAAGTCACTTTGCTTGGTCAGTTCTTTGCGCGTTTTTAAGGTGTTTAGCTGTAAGTTAGTGTTTGGATGATCGGCGGTCCACTCACTCAACTTTGGCATTAATAATTCACTGGCAAAAAACTCAGGCAGAGTAATGCTTATAGTGATATTTTCTTGTAACTGACTAAATTCATTAATGGTTTTTTCGAGAGCTTTAATCAGAGGTGACACTGAATCATAAAAGTTCTTACCCGCAGCGGTTAAACGAATAGAGCGAGTTTGACGTTCGAATAGCTCAATCCCCAATTGCTCTTCTAATTGCTTGATCTGATGGCTTACGGCTGATGGCGTAAGATAAAGTTGGTTTGCTGCATCTTTAAAGCTCAGTGTGCGAGCAGCGAAACAAAATGAGCGTAGGCCACGAATAGGTGTTTGCATAGTTAATTTCAGTAATTCTCAATAGCGCGTTTTATGAAGTTAAGAGCTAAGCAATTATTATCCCAATATTTAAAAACTAACAGACTAAAGGGTGAATATAGCTAACTTTTGCGATAACGCCTAAAAATTAAGCGTTAATTGCTTGTTTAATCTAGTTTTTCGCCTCAAAAAGCAAAAAAGGCGAGTGTAGCAGTTTTTATTTATTGGTAACAAGTAAAGTGCTCCTTACGTGTTACTCACAAGTTTAGGGCATTTTATACTAATTGTGTGACAAATTGGTGCAGTGAGGGGGATATAAAAGATAAAAAAAATCCCTCTTGCGAGGGATTTTGGGTAACTCAGCGCCATTGGCACTGGGAATGAGGTCGGTACATTGGGATGTCAGTGGTTAGAAAACCATTTCAGGGACATCACCTTCAATAAGCAATTTTCCTGCCGTTTTGCTTATGATTTCATCTACTGACACGCCTGGTGCGCGCTCTAGTAGATGAAAAGCGCCGTCTTTGACTTCGAGTACGGCTAAATCAGTTACGATTTTCTTTACACAGTTAACCCCAGTTAACGGTAAAGTGCAACTTTCTAATAACTTAGAGTCGCCATGCTTACTTGCATGCGTCATCGTAACAATAATATTCTTCGCGCCAGCAACAAGGTCCATCGCGCCACCCATGCCTTTAATCAGCTTTTTTGGGATCATCCACGATGCGATGTTTCCGTTCTGGTCAACTTCAAATGCACCTAATACTGTTAAGTCTACATGACCACCCCGTATCATGGCAAAACTATCTGCACTATTAAATATTGCTGCACCTGTTGCTGCTGTCACGGTTTCTTTACCCGCGTTGATCATATCTGCATCAACTTGGTCCTTAGATGGGTACGCACCCATTCCTAACAGACCATTTTCAGATTGCAGCATGACTTCTATGCCATCGGGTACATAGTTAGCGACAAGGGTAGGGATACCAATCCCTAAATTAACGTAATAACCGTCTTGTAGCTCTTGTGCAACGCGCATAGCTACTTGTTCACGTGATAATGCCATTTTAATGCTCCTTAATCGCGAGTCGTTACACGTTCGATGCGTTTTTCAAAGTTACCCTTGATCACACGATTAACGTAAATGCCTGGGGTGTGAATTTGGCTCGGCTCCAGTTCACCCGGCTCTACGATTTCTTCGACCTCAGCAACGGTAATCTTACCTGCGGTTGCAGCCATTGGATTAAAGTTCATGGCTGTGTGACGAAACACGAGGTTGCCATAGCGATCGGCTTTCCATGCTTTAACAATCGCAAACTCACCTGTAATTGATTCTTCTAAAATGTATGGGCGGCCATCAAATTCTTTAACTTCTTTGCCTTGTGCAACAGGGGTGCCGTAACCAGTTGCAGTGTAAAATGCAGGAATACCCGCACCACCAGCACGCATTTTCTCAGCAAGTGTACCTTGTGGCGTAAGTACTACGTCAATTTCGCCATTAAGTAACTGTTGTTCAAATAAGGCATTTTCACCAACATAAGAGGCGATGATTTTTTTAATTTGCTTGTCGTGTAGCAAAATACCTAAACCAAAGTCGTCAACACCACAGTTGTTAGATACAACCGTTAAGTTTTTTGTTTGTTTACGCTTTATTTCGCCGATAAGTCCTTCAGGAATACCACACAAGCCAAAGCCACCAGCGATAATGGTATCGCCATCTTTTAAACCTTCCATCGCAGCTTCGTAACTCGAAACCACTTTATCAAAACCGGCCATGAGCCTACTCCTTAATTATTCTGCGTGTTCTTTAGAGCAAGTGAAACCTTGCTGACAGGTTGTTTATTTAATGCGCTACAAATAGCCCAACCAGCTTTCGCCAGTCTTTCTAAATCAATTCCATGCTCTATGCCAAGCCCTTGCAGTAAGTAAACTACATCTTCAGTGGCAACATTTCCTGACGCTCCTTTGGCATAAGGGCAGCCACCAAGGCCTGCAACGGCACTGTCAACTGTTGAAATACCTCGCATTAGCGCGGTGTAAATATTTGTGAGCGCTTGCCCGTAGGTGTCGTGAAAATGTACAGCGAGTTTTGACTTATCAATATGTTGCAGTAATAAATCTAATAACTCGTCCACTTTTTTTGCTGTTCCTACGCCAATTGTGTCACCAAGGCTAATTTCGTAACAACCCAAGTCTAATAAACGCTGCGACACCTTTAATACATCAGTGTAGTCAACGTCACCTTGGTAAGGGCAACCCATTACACAACTTACATAGCCACGAACACGAATATTATTTTCTTTCGCAAAGTCCATGACCTCTTTAAAGCGGTCAATACTTTCATCAATCGAGCAGTTAATGTTCTTTTGACAAAATGCTTCGCTGGCTGCGGTAAATATAGCAAACTCTTTAATGCCCACTTGATGAGCGGCTTCTGCACCACGTAAGTTAGGGGTTAGCGCACTTAAATTAACATTAGGTAAGTTTAATGCGTTGATCACATCACGTGAGTCAGCCATTTGCGGCACCCATTTAGGTGATACAAATGCTCCCGCTTCAATATCGTTAAGACCCGCGTTGGCTAGGGCGTTAATTAGTTCGATTTTATCTTGGCTGGTGACGGCTGCTTCATTTTGCAGTCCATCACGGGCACCCACTTCAACAATACGTACACACGCAGGGAACTGTGTCATACCGCCTCCTGTTCCTCGACTATGGCGAGCATATCGCCATGGCTCACTAATTCACCTTCACCAAAACAGTAGCTGGTTAATACACCATCATGTGGAGCATTAAGCGTGTATTCCATTTTCATTGCTTCGATAATTACAACCGCATCGCCTTTAACTACTTCGCTACCCACAGCAACAAGGTGTTTAACGACTGTGCCGTTTAATGGGGCCGCAAGAGGAAGTGCATCACTTTCATGTTCACTAATGTAGTGTTTATCGATGAGTTCAATCACTGTTTGCTGAGCGTTATACATTACAGTGATATGCGTGTCTGTTTGGATAACATGCGCGACAACTTTTTCACCATTAATGACTAAGCGAGCAAGGCCATTTTCAACAGTGCCTGAACTTGTATAGGCAACTGAGTTGAGGTTGATTTTAAAACCATCGGCACACTTTTCAGCTTGCACCGCAACATCAGTAAATGGGATTTTTGTTAGCGCAGCGCTGTTTAGCATAAAGCCAGTTAATTGCTGCCATGGACTCGCACTACTGCCTTTTAGTGTGCTCATGTATGCAAATGCAGCAATTACTGTCGCGAGTGTATGTTGTTGCTCGTCTTTAGCGACTAATTGCGCACCTTGATCTTCAATAAAGTGTGTATCAGGCGCACCAGCTTGAAACGTAGGGTGGTTAGCAAGGTTGTGTAAAAAGTTAACGTTACAACTAAACCCAGCTAAATGAAATTGTTGCAGTGCTTTTGATAAACGACCAAGTGCAGCCTCACGGTTGTCATCGTGAACAATGAGCTTAGCAATCATTGGGTCGTAAAACGGGCTAATTTCATCGCCAGCGGCAATGCCAGTGTCTATGCGTACAAACTCTGATTCAGTCGGGGTGAATAGGGCATCAATACGGCCAGAACACGGGATAAAGTCATTGCTTGGGTCTTCTGCATAAATACGTGCTTCAAAGCTATGACCTTGCAGCTGAATATCCGCTTGTGACAGTGGCAGTTTTCCACCTGCAGCCACATTAATTTGCCAGCTTACTAAGTCAACGCCAGTGACCATTTCGGTTACCGGGTGCTCTACTTGTAAACGAGTGTTCATTTCCATGAAGAAGAACTCATCGCCACACAGTAAAAACTCAACAGTACCCGCACCACGATAGTTAATTGCTTGTGCACAGCGTACAGCGGCTTCACCCATTTCTTTTCGTAGCGAATCAGATAAACCCGGTGCCGGTGCTTCTTCAATTACTTTTTGATGGCGACGTTGTAAAGAACAGTCACGATCGCCTAAATAAACACAGTTGCCGTGATTGTCTGCAAATACTTGTACTTCAACATGACGGGGTTTAGTAACGTAACGCTCTAGAAGCACTAAATCATTACCAAAGCCTGCTTTAGCTTCACGCTTTGCCCCTTCAAGCGCACTGATAAAATCTTTTGCATGCTCTACTACACGCATTCCTTTACCGCCACCGCCAAAGGCTGCTTTGATAAGGACAGGGTAGCCAATTTTTTCTGCTTCGGCTTTTAAAAATTCAGTGTCTTGGTTATCGCCATAATAGCCCGGCACTAAAGGGACATTGGCTTCATGCATAATTTCTTTTGCACGCGTTTTAGAACCCATTGCTTCAATACTTGATGCTGGAGGACCAATAAATGCAATGTCGTTTTGCTCACAGGCTAGGGCAAATTCACTGTTTTCAGATAAAAAACCGTAGCCGGGGTGAATGCAATCAACGGAGGTTTGTTTTGCAACGTCGATAATTTTATCTGCGACTAGGTATGAGTCTTTACTTGGTGCAGGACCAATGTGATAAGCCTCATCGGCCAGCTTTACATGTTGCGCGTGTTTATCTGCATCTGAATATACAGCAACCGTAGTTAGGCCCATTTGTTTTGCTGTGCGCATAACACGGCAGGCAATTTCACCACGGTTTGCAACGAGAATTTTTTTCAACGTTTTTGTTGTCATAATGGATCCTATTTCTGCCAATTTGGGCTGCGTTTTTCAAAAAATGCGCTAAGACCTTCTTGTCCTTCGTCTGATACACGAATACGCGCAATACGCTCTGCTGTTAAATCGATTAGTGTTTCATCAATGGCTTTACCCGCAACATCATTGATTAGCTGTTTGGCTGCTTTCACTGCAATAGGCCCATTATTAACAAGGCTTTGCAAGTGCTTGTCTAATGCTGTTTGTAAGTCACCGGTCACTTGATGAATTAAACCTAATTGTTTCGCTGTGTGTGCATCAAAGATTTCTGCGGTTAAAAAGTAACGGCGTGCAGCACGCTCACCAATCGCTTTGATCACATACGGGCTAATCACAGCTGGAATTAAACCTAACTTCACTTCGCTTAAACAAAATTGTGCATCGTCTTGGCAAATAGCAATATCACAACAGGCTATTAAGCCTAACGCACCACCAAATGCAGCCCCTTGTACGGCACATAGCGTTGGATGAGGGCTTGTTGCAAGCACATGCATTAATTTGGCGAGTTGCTTTGAATCTGCAAAGTTTTCTGCAAAGTCATTGCCAGCCATCGACTTCATCCAATTTAAATCAGCGCCTGCAGAAAAATGCTTACCTTGTGTTTTTAATACCAAAGCACGTACATCACAGCTATTGGCGTGCTCAATGCACTGAATGAGTTCGCTAATCACGTCTTCATTAAATGCATTGTGTTTTTCTGGGCGGTTTAAAACGAGGACAGCCACATTTGATTTTGTTATTTGTAGTGTTACTGACATACGGCCTCCATTACATTCTAAATACGCCAAACTGAGAATCACGCTCTGGGGCGTTTTTAGCAGCACTTAAAGCAAGACCTAACACATTACGTGTATCGGCAGGGTCGATAATGCCATCATCCCACAGTCGTGCACTGGCATAATAAGGATGACCTTGTTTTTCGTATTGCTCGATAATTGGCTTTTTAAATTCGCAAATTTGCGCATCAGTCATGCTTTCGCCTTTGCGTGCTAAACCGTCTTGCTTCACTTGAGCAAGTACGCCAGCTGCTTGCTCGCCACCCATAACCGAAATACGGGCATTAGGCCACATCCACATCATTGTTGGTTCAAACGCTCGGCCACACATACCGTAGTTACCCGCACCATAAGAGCCACCAATTAACACGGTGAATTTGGGTACGTCAGCACACGATACCGCGGTAACCATTTTGGCACCGTGTTTTGCGATACCTTCTGCCTCGTACTTTTTACCCACCATAAAGCCGGTGATATTTTGTAAGAAGACTAAAGGGATATTTCGCTGCGCGCACAACTGAATAAAGTGCGCACCTTTTTGAGCTGATTCACTAAATAAAATGCCATTGTTAGCAACGATACCAACAGGGTGGCCAAAAATTTTCGCAAAGCCCGTTACCAAGGTTTCACCAAAGTAGCGTTTAAACTCATCAAACGATGAGTCATCAACCACTCGCGCAATGACTTCACGTACATCAAATGGCTTTTTAAGATCAGTACCAACAATGCCGTAAATCTCGTTAATGTCGTAACGTGGAGGTTTTACGTCTTCAAGTAATGGTGCAGTAGGGCGCTGATAATTAATGCGCTCAATACATTGACGTGCAATAGACAGTGCATGTGCATCGTTTTCAGCATAGTGATCGGCCACACCCGATGTTTTACAGTGCACATCGGCACCGCCAAGCTCTTCAGCGCTAACTTCTTCACCTGTTGCGGCTTTTACAAGCGGTGGACCCGCTAAGAAAATAGTGCCTTGTTCTTTTACGATAATGCTTTCATCTGCCATTGCAGGCACATACGCGCCGCCAGCAGTACATAAGCCCATTACCACCGCAATTTGCGGAATGCCTTTACCCGACATACGTGCTTGATTATAGAAAATGCGACCAAAATGCAGTTTATCTGGGAATACATCGTCTTGTTCAGGCAGGTTTGCACCGCCCGAATCAACTAAATAAATACACGGTAAATGGCAGCGCTCTGCAATGTCTTGTGCGCGCAGATGCTTTTTCACTGTTAGTGGGAAATATGTCCCTCCTTTAACAGTGGCATCGTTGGCGATGATCATACATTCAACGCCTTTAACACGACCAATACCCGCAACAACGCCTGCACATGGAATCGCTTGCTCGTAAACACCAAACGCCGCAAATTGAGAAATCTCTAAGAACGGCGAACCTTCATCTAATAATGTTTCGATACGATCGCGTACAAATAACTTACCACGGCCAACATGGCGTTCGATTAAAGCAGGGCCACCGCCTAAGCGGATATCGGCCACTTTTTCACGTAAGTCGTTTACAAGGGCAGCCATGTTATCGTGATTTTGCAGAAATTGCGGATCGTGTGGATTAACACTCGATTTTAAAATCGTCATAACTTTAATCCTTATCGGCTTTCAGTGAATAATTCGCGACCAATCAGCATACGGCGGATTTCAGAAGTACCCGCACCAATTTCATAAAGTTTAGCGTCACGTAATAAACGGCCTGTCGCGTACTCGTTGATATAACCGTTACCGCCTAAGATCTGAATTGCATCTAATGCCATCTTAGTTGCCAGTTCTGCCGCATATAAAATGGCACCAGCCGCATCTTTACGCGTTGTTTCACCGCGATCGCATGCGCGAGCTACCGTGTAAACATATGAACGCGCTGCATTCATTTGCGTGTACATGTCGGCAATTTTGCCTTGAATTAATTGGAATTGACCAATTGGGCTATCGAATTGTTTACGTTCATGAATGTACGGTACAACAATGTCCATACAGGCTTGCATGATACCAAGTGGACCCGCGGCTAACACAACACGCTCGTAATCAAGGCCACTCATTAAGACTTTTACGCCTTCGTTTAAGTTACCTAAAATGTTTTCTTCTGGTACTTCACAGTTTTCAAATACAAGTTCACAAGTATTCGAACCGCGCATACCCAGTTTGTCTAGTTTTTGTGCGGTAGAAAATCCAGGTGTGTTGCGCTCAACGATGAAAGCAGTGATCCCTTTAGGGCCTGCATTTAAATCGGTTTTGGCATAAATAACGAACGTATCAGCATCGGGACCATTGGTGATCCACATTTTGTTACCGTTAAGAACAAATACGTTGCCTTTTTTCTCGGCCTTTAATTTCATTGATACTACGTCAGAACCTGCATTGGGTTCACTCATAGCAAGCGCACCAATGTGTTCACCGCTGATAAGCTTTGGTAAGTATTTTTCTTTTTGCGCTTGTGTTCCATTACGGTTTATTTGGTTTACACATAAGTTTGAATGAGCACCATAACTTAGGCCAATTGAGGCACTTGCACGGCTAATTTCTTCCATGGCAATAACATGTTCTAAATAGCCTAAACCCGCACCGCCAAATTCTTCAGCTACCGTCATCCCTAATAAACCCATTTCGCCAAGTTGTGGCCAAAGTTGATTTGGGAACGTGTTGTCTAAATCTGTTTGTTCAGCAAGAGGGGCAATCTCTTGGCTTGCGAAGCTATTAACGTGATCACGGATCATGTCTGCGGTTTCGCCAAGTCCGAAGTTCATTTCTTTATAAAGTGAAATAGTGCTCATAATATGTGTTCCTGTGAGAGTCTGTTGACGCGTATAAAAAGGGTGTCAGGTTATTCGTCTAGGTTATTGAGGGTTTCACGACAGCGACGTTCAGCGGTGACTAATTCCATAAGAACAACTTTAATGTCGTCCATTTGTTGGCTTAAGTCCGCTTTCTTTTCTGCAATAAGGTCAAGCATAGTCACTAACTGTTTAGCGCTTGATTTATCTGCGTCGTAAAGTTCAAACAAACGGCCGGTTTCGGCAAGTGTAAAGCCTAAGCGTTTACCTCGTAGGATCAGTTTTAGCCTTACTTTGTCACGTTTCGAGTAAATACGGGTTTGACCGTTTCTCTCAGGTGAGATCAAGCCTTGGTCTTCATAGAAGCGAATAGAGCGCGTTGTAATATCAAATTCTTTTGCTAGTTCGCTGATACTAAACGTTTGCTCATTGCTGGCAGGCTCGACTGCTGCACTTTCAAAGTTTGTTTGATTGTCTTGTTTCATGATTTATTTACCTCATTCGAATAACACCAATATAAGTGAAGTTTACGTAAAGGTAAAGTGTCATTGTGAAGTTATACTTTAGACTTATAAGGTTAGCGCTCAAAATTTATTGCAGCGCCTTATTTATATGGCTTTGTGAGGAAATGTTTGATTTTTAATACAGCAAAATACAGATAAGTTTACAGTTTTACCGGCCGCAAAAAAGTTGATTTTAGATTTACGTTGGCGTAAACGTAAATATTATGTATGCTGAATTAAATCGAAATTAAACTATAACAAATTAACTGTTTGGTTACACATGATGATAACCACTAACATGGAGCCAATTATGACTACTGAAGCCGTTGTTATTGTTGCCGCAAAACGCACACCTATGGGTGGGTTTATGGGCGCACTTAGTGGCGCACACGCAACTGATTTAGGGGCGACTGCCATTAAAAGCAGTTTAGAGCACGCGGGATTATCTGCGGATAAAATCGACGAAGTGATTATGGGCTGTGTATTACCGGCAGGTTTAGGTCAAGCACCAGCGCGTCAAGCAATGTTAAAAGCGGGCCTAAATCAAGGCACCGGTGCAACGACGATCAATAAAGTATGTGGCTCAGGTTTAAAAGCGGCGATGTTCGCGCATGATCTAATTAAGTCTGGCTCTATTAATGTTGCTGTTGCTGGTGGTATGGAAAGCATGAGTAATGCGCCTTACATGCTACCTAATGCACGTGGTGGTATGCGTATGGGTCACGGTGAAGTGAAAGACCACATGATGTGTGATGGCCTCGAAGATGCTTATGACAACAAAGCAATGGGCTGTTTCGCACAAGACACCGCTGATCAATATTCAATTGGCCGTGAACAAATGGATAACTTTGCATTAAGCTCGTTAACCAAAGCCAATGCCGCCATTGAATCAGGTGCGTTTGAGAGCGAAGTTGCTGCACACACTATTTCAACGCGTAAAGGCGATGTAACGGTTTCTATTGATGAGCAACCAGGTAATGCTCGCCCAGATAAGATCCCAGGCTTACGTCCTGCATTCAAAAAAGATGGCACTATTACGGCGGCTAACTCGTCGTCAATTTCTGATGGTGCTGCTGCTCTTGTATTAATGCGTGAGTCTGACGCACACGCACAAGGTTTAACACCGCTTTGTCGCATTGTTGCTCACAGCACACATTCACAAGCCCCTAGCGAGTTTACATTAGCACCTGTTGGTGCAATGAAGTCTTTACTAGATAAAGCAGGTTGGTCTGTAGAAGACGTTGACCTTTGGGAAATTAATGAAGCATTTGCCATGGTAACTATGCTTGCAATCAACGAGCTTAAACTCGACGAAAGCAAAGTGAATGTTAACGGCGGTGCATGTGCATTGGGTCACCCAATTGGTGCCAGCGGCGCACGTATTTTAGTCACCCTAATTCATGCATTAAAGAATCGTGGTCTTAGCAAAGGCGTTGCCTCACTGTGTATTGGTGGTGGTGAAGCGGTTGCGATGGCCGTCGAAGCTATTTAAGCATTTTTTAGTCTCTCACAGCCGCAACGTATTTTAAAAACTATCATGTTGCGGCCTCTTAATACCCACTGGGGAGGAGTGCCTCATGCACCAAGTACCTTTATTTATCAACGGCGAATTTACCCAATCAAGTTCAACGCAGCTTATTGATGTTATTAATCCTGCAAACCAAGAAGTTTTAGCACAAGTGCCTTGTGCAACAGATGCCGAAATGGATGCCGCAATTGCTTCGGCTAAAGAAACGTTTAAAACGTGGAAAGAAGTGCCTATTTCTGAACGTGCGCGCATTATGATGAAATATGCCGCGCTATTAAAAGAAAATCACGATGAGCTAGCAACGATTATTTGTCATGAACTGGGCAAAACATTCGAAGATGCGAAAGGTGATGTATGGCGTGGTATCGAAGTTGTTGAACAAGCCGCAAATGCGCCTTCGTTAATGATGGGCGAAACCATGGAAAACGTGGCGCGTAAAATCGATACATATTCGTATATGCAACCGCTTGGTGTGTGTGCTGGTATTACGCCGTTTAACTTTCCAGCGATGATCCCACTGTGGATGTTTCCACTGGCTATTGTGTGTGGTAACACGTTTATTCTTAAGCCATCAGAGCAAGACCCACTTACACCAATGCGTTTAGCCGAGCTGTTTGTTGAAGCGGGTGCCCCTAAAGGTGTTTTACAAGTTGTTCATGGTACTAAACCACAAGTAGACCGCTTACTAGAAGACCCTGCTGTACGTGCAATTTCATTTGTGGGTTCGTGTGGTGTCGGTGAGTATATTTACTCAAAAGGCACTGCGAATCTTAAACGTGTTCAAGCTTGTGTTGGCGCCAAAAACCACATGGTTATCATGCCTGATGCGAGTAAATCACATGTTGTAAACAACCTAGTAGGTGCTTCGGTTGGTGCTGCGGGTCAGCGTTGTATGGGTATTTCGGTTGCTGTTTTTGTTGGTCAAGCGAAAGACTGGGTTGATGAAATTAAAGCGGGTTTTGAAAACGTGCGCCCAGGTGTGTGGGATGATGCGAATGCAGCATATGGTCCGCAAACATCAAAAGCGGCAAAAGACCGTATTTTATCGCTTATTGCTGGCGGTAAAGCACAAGGTGCAACCTGTTTAATTGATGGCTCAGACTTTACTGTTGAAGGGTATGAGCAAGGTAACTGGGTTGGTCCAACGTTATTCACTGATGTTACAACCGAGATGGACTTATACAAAGAAGAAATCTTTGGTCCAGTACTGGCGTGTATGTTTGTTGATACGCTTGAAGAAGCAATCGCACTAATTAATAACTCACCATACGGTAATGGTACGTCATTATTTACCTCAAGCGGTGCAGCCGCGCGTAAATTCCAACACGAAATCGAAGTAGGCCAAGTAGGCATTAACGTGCCAATTCCGGTGCCACTGCCGTTTTTCTCATTCACTGGTTGGAAAGGCTCTTTCTATGGTGATCAACACACGTATGGCAAACAAGGTATTCGTTTTTACACTGAAACTAAAACCATTACGTCTCGTTGGTTTGAGGACGATATTGCCTCGGGTCCAAACATGAGTATTAACCTTAAATAAGCGGCGGTAAACGCTCTTTATAAGGAATGAGCGAGGCTGTCCTCGCTCTTAAAACACCGATTTATACAAAGAATAAGACAACAATTTAAGAGGTCTACTATGGACTTTAATTTAACCGAAGATCAGCAAGCCTTTGCTGAAACAGCCCGTCAGTTTGCAGAGTCTGAACTGGCACCTTACGCCGCTAAATGGGATCAAGAACACATTTTTCCAAAAGACACCATTAAGGCAGCGGGTCAGCTTGGTTTTTGTGGTTTATACACGCCAGAAGAAGCGGGTGGTTTAGGGTTATCTCGCCTAGATTCAAGCATTATTTTTGAACAGCTTGCGATGGGTTGTACAGCAACCACCGCCATGCTAACGATTCATAATATGGCAACCTGGATGGTAGCAAGCTTCGGTACCGATGCAGTAAAAGAAAAATACTGCGAACAACTTGTCATGGGTGAATTACTTGCCTCGTATTGCTTAACCGAGCCGGGTTCAGGTTCTGATGCTGCATCACTTAAAACAAAAGCCGTTAAAGAAGGCGACGAGTATGTGATTTCAGGCTCTAAGATGTTTATCTCTGGAGCGGGTGAAACTGACTTATTAGTGGTTATGGCACGTACCGGTGGTGAAGGTGCTGCAGGTATCTCGGCATTTGTGGTTCCTGCAGATGCAGCCGGCGTTGAGTATGGTAAAGCCGAAGAAAAAATGGGCTGGAATGCACAACCAACACGCTTAATTAGCTTTGAAGACGTGCGTATTCCTGCTGCAAACTTACTGGGTCAAGAAGGCGAAGGTTTTAAATTTGCGATGCAAGGCCTTGATGGCGGTCGTATTAATATTGCAACGTGTTCGTTAGGTACGGCGCAAGCTGCACTTAATACAGCGCGCGAGTATTTAAAAGAGCGTGAGCAATTTGGCAAGCCTTTAGCCGCTTTCCAAGCGTTGCAATTTAAAATTGCTGACATGAACACGGAGCTTGTAGCTGCGCGTCAAATGGTACGTTTAGCGGCGTTTAAACTGGATACAGGCGACAGCGAAAAAACCACCTACTGTGCAATGGCAAAACGCTTTGCCACTGATGTTGGCTTTAAAGTATGTGATGATGCACTGCAAATTCACGGTGGCTATGGCTATATCAAAGAATACCCGCTAGAGCGTCATTTTAGAGATGTGCGAGTACATCAAATACTTGAAGGTACAAACGAAATTATGCGTGTGATTATTGCGCGCCGTATTTTAGCTGAATCAGCTAACGACATTCTATAAGGAGCGTGCTATGTCTAATCCATCTATCGATCTTGTTATTGAAGGCAACGTAGCGGTGTTAACAATGAATAACCCGCCTGCGAATACCTGGACACACGATACACTTACCGCCTTAAAAGACACGGTGACAGAATTAAATGCCAATAAAAACGTATATGCATTGGTTATCACAGGTCAAGGCGAGAAGTTTTTTAGTGCCGGTGCCGATTTAAATGTATTTGCAAGTGGCGATAAAGGCGTTGCGGCAACCATGTCAAAAGTATTTGGTGATGCATTTGAAGCATTAACAAACTTCCGTGGTGTTTCAATTGCTGCGATAAATGGCTATGCCATGGGCGGCGGTCTTGAAGTTGCCCTTGCGTGCGATATTCGTATTGCAGAGCAACAAGCACAAATGGCGCTACCTGAAGCAAAAGTAGGCTTACTGCCTTGTGCTGGCGGGACGCAAAATTTAGCGTGGTTAGTGGGCGAAGGTTGGGCAAAACGCATGATCTTATGTGGTGAGCGTTTAAAAGCCGACAAAGCACTTGAAATTGGACTTGTTGAAGAAGTTGTTGCACAAGGCGAAAGTTTAAATGCAGCAATGGCGCTGGCTAATCAAGTAGCTGAACAGAGCCCTGTTGCTGTTACTGCGTGTAAAGAACTCATTCAAAAAGGCCGTACTCAGCCTATGGCTCATGCATTACCACTTGAGCGTGAACTGTTTGTTCAACTTTTCGACAGCAAAGACCAACGCGAAGGTGTGAACGCATTCTTAGAAAAGCGTAAAGCAAACTGGGTAAACGGCTAATGAGTAATTTAACACTACTAAATCATCAAGATGCGCCAGTGGTGTTCGAAACTGCAGAGGCCGCCAGCGGCCTCATTGCAATTGCAACACTTAACGCGCCAAAGTCGTTAAATGCATTAAATTACGACATGATCCAGTTACTTGAGCCACAGCTTAGAAAGTGGGCTGACGATGACTCAGTAGCGATGGTTATTTTAAAAGGTGCAGGTGAAAAAGCGTTTTGTGCCGGTGGCGATGTGGTTAGTTTACACAAAGCGATGAGCACAGGTGAGCCTGCCAGCTACATTGAAGATTTCTTCACGTTAGAGTACAAGCTTGATTACCTAATACACTGCTACGAAAAACCCATTATGTTATGGGGTAACGGTATTGTGATGGGCGGGGGCCTTGGCTTAATGGCGGGGGCAAGTCATCGAGTCGTAACTGACACTTCTCGAATCGCGATGCCTGAACTTACTATTGGCTTGTACCCAGATGTTGGCGGCAGTTACTTTTTACATAAAATGCCAGATCAAGTGGGCCTATTTTTAGGTTTAACGGCGGCCTCTATTAATGCCGAAGATGCATTATTTGTAAACTTAGCCGATCATTATGCAACGGCCGATAAATTTGATGCCATTTTTTCTGCTATCACTGCTGAAAAATGGGGTAAAACAGCCTCATTAAACCATGAAAAGCTAACTCAAATTTTAGTCTCTATCGATAACATTTCAGGTCGAGTACCAAAGGGGAATGTGAAAGCTAACCTAGCAGTTATTCAAAAGCTTGCTGAGTTTGAAACTCTAGAAGACAAAATTGACTATATCCAAGCAATCGACACAGAAGATAAATGGCTGTCACGTGCTCAAAAATCGTTGGCACATGGTTGCCCGCTGAGTTGTGCATTGGTAGAGCGTCAACTTGCTGCATCGAAAGGCAAAACACTTGCCGAGTGTTTTAAAATGGAGCTTGGTATGTCGGTACGATGCGGTGAAGTAGGTGAATTTCAAGAGGGTGTACGTGCTTTATTAATTGATAAAGATGGCGCACCTAATTGGCAATTTAAGTCACTATTAGACATTGAACCTGATTTACTAGAAAGCTTTTTTACATCACGCTGGGATGAGCAAACTCACCCACTCAATGTGTTAACCAAGGGGTAATACAGATGGCTAAATTAACAATAGGTTTTATTGGTTTAGGCAATATGGGTGGCCCAATGGCGGCTAACCTAGTTAATGCCGGCCACACAGTACGCGTATTTGATTTAAATAAAGCGGCGGTCAGCGAGCTTGAAGCAAAAGGCGCAATGGCCGCAAGCGATGCAGCTGAATGTGCTATTGGTGCCGATATTTTTATTAGTATGCTACCAGCAAGCAAGCATGTTAAGTCGCTTTATCTTGGTGAAACGGGCTTAATTAATTTACTAGATAGTAAAACACTGGTTATTGATTGCTCAACCATTGATGCTGAATCAGCTCGTCAAGTAGGCAGCGAACTGGCACAAAAAGGCATTGATTTTGTTGATGCACCGGTATCAGGTGGTGTTGCAGGTGCAACCGCGGGTACGCTGACCTTTATTGTCGGTGGTGAGCAACGTCACTTTGAAAAAGCCAAGCTTGCATTGGTTGATATGGGCAAAAATATTTTCCATGCGGGTGATATTGGCGCAGGCCAAGTGGCTAAAATATGTAACAACATGCTGCTTAGTATTTTGATGGCAGGGACAAGTGAAGCTCTGCAAATGGGCATTAATAATGGCTTAGACCCCAAAGTATTGAGTGACATTATGACCGCCAGTTCAGGCCGTAACTGGACCTTAGAGCTTTATAACCCGTGCCCAGGTGTGATGGAAACCGCACCGGCTAGTAATGATTATAAACCGGGCTTTATGGTTGATTTAATGGCAAAAGATTTAGGTCTTGCTATGGAAGCAGCCCAGCAAAGTAATTCATCAACCCCAATGGGGTCAATGGCTAAAAATTTATACACCATGCTGCAACACCAAGGTGCAGGCAGTGATGATTTTAGTGCCATTTTTAAATTATTCTCGAAGTAGGAGTGTGTTGTGGAAATTAAAAACAACAACATCGTTATTACTGGTGGTGCGCAAGGTTTAGGCTTTGCGATGGCCGAAAAGTTTGCATCGCTTGGCGCAAATATTGCGCTGATTGATATGCAACAAGACATCCTCGATACCGCGGTATCTGCCTTGGCTAAATACGGCACAAAAGTACAAGCCTATGTTGCAAATGTGACTGATGAAGATGCAGTCGTTACAACATTCAACACGATTAATAATGACTTTGGTCATATTGGTGTGCTTATCAACAATGCGGGTATTTTACGTGATGGTATGTTTATCAAAGCGAAAGAAGGTAAAGTGGTTGATAAGATGTCGCTTGCCCAATTTCAGTCTGTTATTGATGTAAACCTGACGGGCGTGTTTTTAGCCGGACGTGAAGCAGCAAGCCACATGATTGAGTCTGGTAAAGGTGGCGTTATCGTTAATATGTCGAGCGTTGCACGAGCAGGTAATATTGGCCAAACAAACTATGCTGCTTCTAAAGCGGGTGTTGTTGCCATGACAACGGGCTGGGCAAAAGAGCTAGGCCGCTTTGGAATTCGTGTGGGTGCAATTGCACCGGGTGTTATTCGCACTGCAATGACCGATGCAATGAAGCCAGAGGCAAAACAGCGCATGATGGCTGTAACTCCAGTGGGTCGCTTTGGTGAAGCAGAAGAAATTGCACAAACGGCACAGTACATTGTTGAAAACGATTTCTTTACAGGCCGTGTTGTTGAAATAGACGGCGGTATTCGACTTTAATTTCAATTACCCATTGAATACCAAAACGGTAAGCTTAGCTTGCCGTTTTTTTGTTTTTAGATTAGGGTGAGTTTCTGATTAATAAGGAAATTACAATGACAACAGAGAACGTTAAAGCTTCACTAATGAAGGGAATAACTGCACAATTTACGTTAGGTAAGCATGTTATCGAATATTGGGGGTCAGCCTATACCGGTAAAGAGACCTTAAAAGTCGATGGTGAATTAATAAAAGAAGCCCGTAGTTTTAAAACTTCCTCTTGCCATGAATTTGATATTGATGGTAAAGCCTGCAAGCTAGATGTAATCGTAAAGCCCTTTAGAAAATCCACCGCAGTTATTTCATTAATGTGTGATGGCGTTTTAGAGCAAAGCTATCAGCTTAAGTACGGTACAATACGAAAAGTTGCATGGTATTTTAAAGCGATTCAACTTATGGGGTTTTTTGCTCTAGGCTGGATGTTTATGAGCGACGTAATAAGTGTGATGGAGTTAATTATTCTGGCAGGCATCATTTTAACAGTTTCAGAACTGTTTTTTAAACAACATGGTTGGACCATTGAAAAGCAAAATCCTTGTAATTAACTTACCAACATTCAATAATTAAACGGCTAACAATGCCGTTTTTATTTTGAGAGATGCAGTGAATCCCAAACAAATCCGCAATTTTTACATCAACGAAGAACAGTCTGTATACTTACTGTCTCATCATGATGCAAAAAAGCACCGTCGATGGCTCAACATATGTATTAAGCAATTAACCTTGCTCGGTTACACGCAGGTTGAGCTAATTGGTTCAGGGGCCTTTGGCTTTGTTTTTGCGGGGATTGATGATGAAGGCGTGCCATGGGTATTTAAGTTTTCGCGGATAACACTGGCACAAAGCGTTCGCGACCGCCTAGAAGACGAAGCTTACATGCTTTCTCAAGTAAATAACCCCTTGGTGCCGAAGTTTTACGCCTTTGAAAGAATAAAAAAGCAAGGCATCCTAATGATGGAGCGTGCCCTTGGCGAAGATTTAGAAAAAATATCCATCAAGCAAGGGCGTTTTAGTGCAGCAAAAATTATGTCGCTCGCGCTTAAGCTCAGGAATGTACTGGTTGATTTGCGTGAGCACAAAAATGGCATTAGCCCACAACCCATTGTGCATGGTGATATTAAGCCTTCTAATATCGTGTATGACGAACAAAGTAATAAATTATCTTTGGTTGATTGGGGCAGTTCTGTGTATGCCCAAATCGACAGTGAAGGGAATCCGGTTGCCAGCAATTTTATGGATTTAATGTCGGCAGATATAAGCACCACCAACGCACGTATGGGCGATGTGTATTTTATTGGTGATGAGCAGATGTCGGGCGGTCAATCATCGCCACGGTTTGACGAGCAAGGCGTTGCATCAACCTTGTATGCATTAGCATCTGCGCAATCATGCCGCTTTGGCGCAAAAGTTATTCCTGCCACCAGTCTTAACTTACCCATTGAGCTTGCACGGGTAATTGATGGCATGCTTTCAAAAGATAAAGCAACGCGAGATGGTGCGGGCGATTACTTTATGCGTAATATGCCAACCATGGCTAAAGCATATTTACCAGAGCTGCCCCGTGAGGTGATACGCCCCTATATTCCCTACTGGTTTAGCGACATAGACGAGCACCCTGATACCGTAGTATACAGCTCGCGTAAACAGTTTTTGCGCCAAGCTGATCATAATCAACAACTGCTCGATGTAAATGATGCACAGCTTGATAGATACTATAAAGAGTTCTTATTTGATACCGGCGATACCGAAAAAGCATTTTTGGCGGCAATCAGTCGATTAGCTAAATACCCGGTAGTAGGGGGCTTAAGTTTTCACTGGAAAGAAAACTCCGTGTTTGTTGAGTCATCCTTAATTTTGCATGACGAAAGCTTAGGCACTGCCTTTACAGACGCTATAAATAATACCGTGATGCTTGCTCAAGGTATTGAACAAAAAGGCCTGTTTAAGTGTTGCTTATTCGATGCGCGTAAAACTATTCAATTAGAACGGGACGGCACAGGGGCCTTTAAGTTTGAACATTTACCAGAACTTGATTACGAAGTGATGGATGTACAGGCCTCTGATGTAACGCGACCACACTCGTACTTTGAAGACGGGAAAGACCCCGATGAGCAACTACAACTGCCTAAAAAAGTGATTAAATGCGTATTTGAGCTAAACCAAATACATCACACAGGCTGTATCATTTTTGAAGCTTTGCCAGATAGAATGAAAATTCACCATTACTACCGCTTACTTGACGCCAGTAAAGAACCTGAATTTAAGCGCTTACTAAGTAAGTTGATGCAATATGCTGTTAGCATTACCGATGTAGGCGTTGCTGGTTTTATGAAACTCCCGTATAAAAACACCCGTGAATTTGACTTATGCGCCAAACAACCCGATGAATTCTACCCACGAGATCCAAAAAGAGTCGCTCTGTAATGCGCTGGGCTTAACATAGCCAAACAAAGCCAAAATACAGAACTCACTTTTTTACCTGCCACTTTATAAAGACGTCGCGTAAGTTGTTTTACCGCTCACTTAGCCATTTCTAATACCAATATCAATCCGCAGTAATAGAACATCATTTTGGTATCAACGATGTTTTATTGTCTCAAGAGTACTTAATTGAGCGAATTGGTACAATTTTCTTACGTGCAATGCACTGATTTAAAGGGAGCAAAATTGGCCTAAGACTTAGTTTTAATTGATGGGTTTCAGGTGCAGGCACGGTAATTTACATAATACTGTGTTTTTATACAGTTGCTGGTACTTGTGCCCAATAATATTAAGTACACTGTTTTGAAGTCTAAATATACTTTTTAATTATGTGTTTACAAAGATGTTTATGTGTAGAAAGATGGGTGTATAAAAAATAAGCCATTAAATGCGTTATGAAGCAGTAAAGTGGTTGGGTAACAAAGGGCATGTAAGGAGTAATTATGACATTTGAAGATGCACAAAAAGATATGAATACTTCTTACTGTGGTGGTGGAACCGGCGTTTTAGCATCTGGGATTATCTGGTGTTTAGCGGGGATAGTTGCACTTCAATACTCATATCAATCAAGCATGCTCGCGCTTTTTTTTGGTGGCATGTTTATACATCCTATCGCTATATTTTTATCAAAAGCACTGAAGCGTTCAGGAAAACATAATGCTAAAAATCCGCTCGGAAAACTTGCTTTAGAAAGTACGATAATTTTATTTGTTGGGTTGTTTATTGCCTTTGCTGTAGCAACGTTAAAGCCTGAATGGTTTTATCCAATTATGCTCATGATAATTGGTGTACGTTATTTAATTTTTAATACTTTATATGGCACAAAAGTGTATTGGATTTTAGGGGCTCTGCTTATGATATCTGGCGCGCTGTGCATATATTTGGCGAGTGATTTTGTAATTGGTGCGTTTATTGGGGCTGCATTAGAAATCGTGTTTGCGGTCGTAATTTTAAATCAATCAAAAAAATTGCATCTAAAAACAACATAACACGCCTTGCTAGTGTGAATTTTAACAGGCAGTTATACAGATTGGAGAAACATGGAAGAACTTTACCTAGAAATAGCGTTTACAATAGCGGTCGCTCTGAACCCTTATTAAAACGCTGTTTATAGTTAAATCGGTTGTCGTTCATGCCACAGAGATAAAACTCATTTTACAAGGAAGAGAAAATTATGCGTTATTTAATACTTATCTTATTTATTCCATTTTTTACTTTAGCTGAAAGCAATCCAGAACTAAAAAAGGAATTAATGCAAATGGAAATTCAAGATCAAAGTATCCGCAATAAAATAGGAAAAGTTGGCTGGCAAAATCCCCCCAAAGAACTCATAAACCAGCTAAAGATAATAGATGAAGCTAATACAACTAAGCTAAAAGCTATTATCAAAGAACATTCATGGCTAACAAAAGAATTGGTCGGTGATGAAGGAGTGAGTGCTGCTTTTTTAATAATTCAGCATTCATCAGATATTGAATTTAAAGCAAAAATGCTCCCGTATTTAGAGACGTCATATTTAAATAATGAAGGTATAACGGGACAGCAACTTGCCCTACTAACTGATAGGGTCCTTATTGCTCAGGGCAACAAGCAACTCTATGGCACTCAGGCTGACTTAATTGAGGGTCAAATAGTATTTAGTCCTATTGAAGACAAGGCTAATGTTGATAAACGTCGAGCAAAAATGAAAATGCCACCACTCGATTTTTATAAAAAGTTAATGGAAGAAATGTACGGTATAAAAGATCACCCTGAAATAGATCTTAATTAATACAACGATAAAAGCAAAATTAAGCTCTTTTAAGACAGGTTTTCGGTGGGATCTTAATGGTAGAAATGAAAAAGTTTATTTTACTGGTTTTAGCTGTGCTTACTTTGACTTCTTGTAGCAAGCCTTTGCCAGCGGATAAGTTATCTTACGTAGGTGAGTGGGAAAGCAAAGAAATGTACTTGCTTATCCATCAAGACGGTACGGTGGTATATGAGAGGGTCCAAGATGGTGGGTCAACATCTATAAACGCGCCGTTAAAAGAGTTTATAGGAGACGACTTTGTAGTAGGTGTGGCTTTTTTAACCTCTAATTTCGATGTGACAGAAGCACCACATTTGGTTGGTGACGAATGGGTAATGGTTGTTGATGGCGTGAGATTAACAAAAAACCAAGGTTATTAGATATTGCTGTAAATATTTATAGGAACTTACTTAAATAATTAATATTAGGTTGTTTTTATTATAAGAGATTCTTACTTTAGAAGCGTGTATTTGCGTTATTTAGTGTTTCAAAAGGGATGTTATGAATAAATTATTATTTTTTATTGTTTTTTTCGTTATTAGTAATGCTCAAGCAGCTGACGCGACTTATTTCTCAGAACTAAAAGCCGAGCTTGATCAGGCTGTACCAAAGATTTTAGATAAGCATAAAGCCCCTGGTGTTGCCGTTGCCTTTGTTCAAGGCGAAGAGGTTACCGGATTTCTTTCTTATGGCTTTGCAGATATTGAAAGTCAAAAAGCCATTACAGAAAATACCATGTTTAATGTAGGCTCAATATCAAAAGTAGTGACTTCGTGGGGGGTTATGCAGTTGGTGGATCAAGGTAAAGTTGAACTTGATAAACCAATAAATAATTATTTAAAACGCTGGAAGATACCTAAGTCTGAGTTTGGAACTGAAAATGTAACGTTAAGAAATGTTCTGTCGCATACATCGGGCTTGTCTCTCGGTCCTTATTTTGGCTGGGGCTCACCGACAGATGTTCCTTCGATTGTTGATTCATTAAATGGCAAGAATAATGGTGCAGGCGATGTAAAATTAATACATACACCAAATACAAAATGGTCATACTCAGGTGGTGGGTACTCTATTGTTCAGTTACTCATAGAAGATGTATCGGGTTTAAGTTTTGAAGACTATATGCAGAAAAATGTACTTAAGCCGCTCGGAATGAATAACTCTACATTTAATGTAACACGTGCTGTTATGAGTAAATCAGCAACACCGTATGATGAAAATGCAAAGAAAACATCCATGATCTACTTTGCTGAGCAAGCCGCTGCGGGTTTACAAACAACTGCTATTGATTTAGCACGATTTAATTTAGCCATGCTTAAAAATAAGGAAAATAAATACAATGGCTCTCGTCTTATATCACAAGCTTTAATTAAAGAAATGATTACACCTGTAGCAAATACAGGAGGTCGCTGGAGTATGAGTTATGTTGTCGATTCAGAAAATAAAAGCTTAGGGTTCGCTGGGTTTAACCAAGGGTGGATAGCGTTAACACGGTCGATTACAGACCAAAATAGAGGCTACGTTATACTTACCAATAGCAGCATAGGAAGCGTTAGTAATGATATTGATAGTCTTATTTTATCTAAACTGCGCAAGCCTAAAAGTGAGTAGTTTATAGCAACTAAGCTTACTTAATAGGTATTTTTGATACTTAATAAGGTGGTTATGTTGAAAAGCATAGAGATAATAACAATCTATTTAGTATAGAGCTCAATAATAGGGAGTCGTACTGATGAAACGCTTTCCCATGTCTTTATACAATTTACAACAGTGATGCTTTGGAAAGTGAAGCCGCAGGGTACGTATGCCAAATTTTATTACTAAGCAACTAACACCAAAAAATTCCTTGGCCCTAGTTATTTATCGATAGTTAAGCTACAAATTTATGTTTCAGTTTTAAAAGCGTTTGCGGGCCGATTTTTCGGCGTAATTAATTAAATGAAGGAAAGTACGATGAATGGAAGTGAAATTTTGTCAGGTTGCGGTCAATATGTGATTGGTTTAGGGACCTTAGCATTATTAAATGCAGGCTTAGCTCAAAGTAAAAACAGAAGTGGGCTATTATGGTTTTTTATATCCTTGCCCTTAGGCCCATTAGCAACATTTTTATTAGTTGTTCTGGATAAACAACCAAACAGAAATTACTAAAAATTATTAGCATGGATACAATCAGGCAATTTGAATTCAATCACGCTTGATTACATTAAATTTATGTCGACGAATAAACAACCCCTTATAAGGGGCTTAAAGGTGAAAATGAATCTATTATTTGTTTGCTCAGAAAATCGTTTGCGCAGTCCTACCGCAGAAGAGGTGTTTTCTGAATACGAAGGTATTAATGCGATAGGGTGCGGAACAAACCTCGATTCTGAAACACCTTTATCTGGTGATCTTATCGAATGGGCAGACGTTATTTTTGTGATGGAAAAAACTCACAAAAATAAAGTATCGAACAAATACAAAGAACTACTTAAAGGAAAGAAACTTGCCTGCCTAGAAATTCCTGATAATTATCAACGGATGCAACCAGAACTTATTAAATTGCTAACAAGCAAGGTGCCAAGGTACGTTCGATTGTAAATGATTACATGTTTTACCAATAAAGTTGGGTCTGTAGGTATATATAAATCATGTAATAGTTAGTTAAGTGAACTGCGCAAATACTTTATAAAAAGTATCTGTGCAGTCTAATTTTTAAAATTTAAGAACGATAGAGTGTTAACTTATCCTTGAGCCATTGCTTTGACGTCGTTTGCGGTCAACGTTTGACCACCGATCCCCCAGTCACCTTGTTTGACTTCATTAATTTTTACCCATGTAACACCACGTAAATTTTCACCTTCTATGGACACCATCGTGTCAGTCACCTTCTTAATCATGATTTGTTTTTGTTCAGCACTAAAAACACCTTCAATAATATCGATATTAACGAGTGGCATAGTTTTATCCTTTGTATAAGTGTTGTTTGGAAATGTAAGTCTGAGTGAAGGCGTTTGCTCTAGCTAGTGTAGAAACAGGAGCATATCCAGTACAGTTTTTGTACTAGTAGATAGGTCACCAAGCGTATACACTGGAAAATACTTGATTTTTAGCTCTGGAAGAAATGGTATGTCTCAAAATAGCTATAACCAATTTTGCCCTATCGCCAAAGCCTGTGAGGTGTTAGAACCTCGTTGGACATTACTTATTATGTGTGAAATGTGGTCTGGATCTAGTCGTTTTAATGAAATTAGAAGGGGGGTGCCTGGGATGTCGCCAACATTACTTTCTAAACGCCTAAAAGGTATGGAAGAGCAGGGCCTTATTAATCGAAGTGAAAATTTAAAAACGGGCCATATCGATTATAAAATTACTGAAATTGGACAAGAGCTTTCACCGATTGTATTTGCGTTAGGTAAATGGGCTCATCGTAATATTGATGCTGATGTCACTTTAGAAAAACTCGATGCTAAATTACTCATGTGGAATGTAAGACGCAAAATTGATTTTTCAAAATTTACTTCCCAGAAAAAAGTCATTCAATTTGTCTTTAGTGAGTTACCAAAAGAAAAAAGATCTTTTTGGTTAATATCGCGTCCAGATACAAGTATTGACCTTTGTACAAAGGACCCAGGCTTTGATGTGGACCTTTATATTAATGCAGATCTAAGAGCACTTACCTCAGTATGGTTAGGGCTTTCTAAAATGAATGACGAAATTTTAGAGAAAAAAATTAAATTAGTAGGGGATCAAACACTGGCTTTTTCTATAAATGAGTGGATGGTCAGAAGTGCGTTCGCCGCCTAATAGGTCTCCTTTTATTTTTTTGGCAATCGTGAGGTTCTTGTACTTGAGATTTAATGCTTTTGTTTAATACCTCACTATGGTTATCTCTATTCTTTGCTGCTTATGCTGTATCGGTTAAGTTAATTTGAACGAGAACTTTAATTTGATCGAGAGCTTTAAACTAAAGTGCAGTAATAGATAACCCTATATAAACTGTGTGAAGCAGAACAAAAAACACAGTTGCTATACTATGTTGTAACCTCATCTATTCGTACGATGGTAATTATCTTATTGTGTAAAACATCGTTACACTATGCTTAGGTTAATTAGGAATTAAGCAAAATACCGATAGAGGATGCTCTGTTATGAATCAATTAACTGAAAAAACGATTGCGTGTCCGTATTGTGGTGAACACATTGATGTATTATTAGACCCCGCTGATGTTGATCAGCAATACATAGAAGATTGCCAAGTTTGTTGTAAGCCTATTAATTTTTTGGTTTTTGAAAGCGCTGATGAAACGCTTTCAGTGACAGTGTCCAGTGATGATGCTGGTTATGGGTTTGCGTCTTATTAGATTACGGATTGTTAGCTATTTTTATGCTTAACGCCACATTAAACAAAAACCTGCATATTGCAGGTTTTTGAATGTTAAAGTTTTATGGCTTCTGAGCTTCTATAATCTCAGTGATCCCCTCAGCCGAGAGTATTTCTATCCAATATCCATCTGGGTCTTTAATAAAAGCTAAGCCTTTCATTGAGCCATCATCAGGCTTTTTCACAAACTCAACATCATATTTAGCAAAGCGTTCACAGGCTGCGTATACGTCAGGCACGCTAATACCTATATGACCAAACCCTTTGGGTTCGTTATTACCATTATGGTAACCCTCAAAGCTGTCGTCGTTTTCAGTGCCCCAATTATGTGTAAGCTCTATAAGCGCTGGGCGGCGAAATACCCACTGTGCTTTTTCTTTATCAGTCCCTTTTGGTATAGCTTGCTCATAGCCTAAAAAGTACAGTGTAAATTCCATTGCCGGAAAATCGTACTTGCCTAATAGTTTCATTCCTAAAACGTTTTGGTAAAACTCTAATGAAGGCTTAGGATCTTTTATACGCAACATTGTTTGTTGCATTACGTAATCTTGTGTCGCATTTGCGATTTGTTCTGGCGATTCATTGTAGTCAGACATACATGTCCTTTGAAAAGTTAGAGGTGAAAAAACATTAATGTAGTGTAGTAATCATAATCAACCTCCATTGAAATTTAAACCATGATACGTAAAGGCTATCTAATAAAGTGAACTATTTTCTTTAAAATAGGTGTATCTGTTTATGTCACTTAATACACGGGCCGATGCTATTAAAGACTGAGCAGATATTTATAAACCAAGGAGGAAATAACGATGTGGGTTTTACGAAAAAGTCTAACAAATTGACTTAAATTGATTGGAACTTTGATTAGTACTTTTTTAACAACTACTTTTTAACAACTACTTTTTAACAACTACTTTTGATTAGTCGTAAAAAGCAGAGAAACAACCTAAATAAGCCGCTCTTAAAACGGCTCATTTAAACTTAAAACATGAAGCTAGATTAATTACCCCAAGGGTTGCTCGCGCTTGAACGCTGTTTACGCGCACGGGCTTTTTGTTTCGCTTCTTTTTTCTCATGAATGCGTTTTGCATCAGTAAAACTAAGCTCACACGGCTCACCAGGTTTTTGATCTGCTGGGATCACGCGATCGCGTGGTGGTAGCTCGTAGTTAACGTCATCAGGGCGCGGTAAGTTTTTTAGGCGGTACAGATAAAAGTTCTCGACCTTTTCTTGCGCCCATTGAGTTTTTCGCAAAAACTTAACGGCAGATTTTACATCAGGGTTATTTTTAAAGCAGTTTAAACGCAGGTAGGCATGGAGTAATTCCCAGCCATACTGGTCAACAAGTTCAGTGACAACCTGCTCAATGCCCACACCCTGTAGTGGGTTATTGCTGAAAATTTCTTTATTACTCATTCGACTGTCCGGTATTTCTCAAAACTAGGGTAAGTATAATTGCCTTTACCCTAGTTTTATACCTAACGAAGCAAGAAACTGTATTTTGAGTGGTTATTCTTTACAGTTAACCACAACACGGCCACGTATTTCGCCTTTTAATAACGCATCAGCATGGCTAATGGCGTCTGATAATGGAATTTCTCTCGAAATTGCATCTAGATACTCAGGCTCAACTAACTCGCTCAGACGTTGCCATGCTTCGATACGGTCAGCTTTAGGGCGCATAACACTGTCTATGCCTATTAAGCTGATACCCCTAAGAATGAATGGCGCAACGGTTGCTGGGAAATCCATGCCTTGTGCTAAACCACAGGCCGTAACAACACCCCCATAGTTAATTGATGCACAGACATTTGCCAGTGTATGACTACCTACCGAATCAATGGCTGCCGCAAATTGCTCTTTGGCAAGTGGTTTACCGGCAGTGGAGAACTCATCGCGTGATAAAACACGTTTTGCTCCGAGTTTTTGTAAGTGTTCGGCCTCGTTCATACGACCCGTTGTTGCTACAACGTCAAAACCGAGCTTATTGAGTAAGTAGATGGCAAAACTTCCCACTCCACCATTTGCTCCAGTCACTAATACTTCGCCGCTTTGTGGGCTAATACCGTGCTTTTCAAGCGCAATAATACTCAGCATTGCGGTGTAGCCTGCGGTGCCAATTTGCATTGCTTGTTTAGGGGTTAAATTAGCGGGGAGGGGAATGAGCCAATCGCTCTTCATTGAGGCTTTTTCGCTAAGACCGCCTAAATACTTTTCGCCAACACCAAAGCCATTTAATAATACGGTGTCGCCCGGTTTAAATTCGTCAGAATCGGACTCGCTAACCGTGCCTGCAAGGTCAATACCTGGGATCATAGGAAATTGTCTTACCACTGGTCCTGCACCCGTTATCGCCAGAGCATCTTTATAATTGATGGTGCTGTAGTCAACATCAATATTAACATTATGCTGGTGGATGCTCTCAACAGGAAAATCTGTGTAATTGGCGTGATAGCCTTGATCATCTTTATTTATAACTATCGATTTGGCTGATGTTGTCATGGTTGACTCCTTTTAGACCGATCGTCTTTTAATGGTTAAATTAAAACCGTTAATTGATTTATAACGGCTTTATAAGATTAAACGTAAAAATTGTGCTGTATAAAGGGTAAGGGGTTCGCTTGATTTATCAAGCTTTGAGCGCATAACGGCACCTTCCCAGCCAATCCAAAAAAATTCAGCAAGCATTTTGCAGTCTGTTGATTTTGCGATTTGTTTTTGTTCTTTCGCTTCAATTAAACACTGCTCAACTAAGTGCTGCCAATGCGTATACGCTTGTTTAATGCGGGCTATCATTGTGTCATCAAGATGGCTGAGCTCTTGGTTAAGATTGCCAATAAGGCACCCTCGTTTAAACGCATATTTTGCCATGCCTTGTTTGGCATCGTTAGCAAATAAAACAACGCGTTCAAGTGGACTAATGGCGCTATTAGTGAGATGGCGTTTAAGCTTTGCTTGAAAGTAACTGTCGTAAGCATCGATTAAGGCTAAACCAAAATCATTTTTACTTTTAAAGTAATGATAAAAAGAGCCTTTAGGCACTTGCGCCGACTTTAAAATTAAATCGATACCTGTGGCGCTAAAGCCTTTTTCAGTTAATACAGCTAACCCTGTATTAATTAGCAGTGCGCGGGTATCTGCATTTGTGCGCTCAATTTTGGGGGGCCTGCCACGACGGCTTGGCTGTATTATTTTTGTTTCCATAGCTCAATATTAGACCGATCGGTTTTTAACATGCAAGCAATTTGTTGTTTAAATTGTAATCATAATAAAAATGTCATAATTACAAATTAATGGGGAACTTTGCTGAAATAGCCTGTGTCACAAATAATGGCTATGCAATTTATAGCTCGTTTTTACTGTATTTATAGGTGGTTTGAAATATAGAGGTATGACCACTTAAAGGTTTTAAATGTTAATTCAGTTGATCATCAGCACGTTACTCATTGTCAATTTATTTAATTGCTTTTGTCATTTGAATTTAACAGTTTTATTAACTATTCATTAAATGTAGATGTCAATTTCGCTACATATCTATAAATATAAAAGGTGAGGATATTACCTATGAAGAGACAGAAAAGAGATCGTTTAGAAAGAGCTCATTCTCAAGGTTATAAAGCAGGCTTGGCAGGCCGTTCCAAAGAACAATGCCCTTATCAACAAATTGACCCTAAATCAGAATGGTTAGGTGGATGGCGAGAAGCAATAGAAAACCGAAATATGTTTAAAACTTAAAATAGGCATCTTATTTACGCAAAATAGCCCCAAAAGGGGCTTTTTTGTTTCTGCATTCTGGGGTTATTAGAATGCAGTTGTATCTTGGAAAAGACCTACTTTAAGATCTTTTGCTTCATATATTACACGACCGTCTACTTCTACAGTACCGTCAGCCATACCCATGAACAATTTACGCTTGATAACACGCTTCATATCTAAACGGTAAGTTACTTTTTTAGCCGTTGGTAAGATTTGACCAGTAAATTTAACTTCACCTACACCCAGTGCACGACCAAGACCAGGGCCACCTGACCAGCCAAGGAAAAAGCCAACTAATTGCCACATTGCATCTAAACCAAGACAACCCGGCATTACTGGATCACCTTTAAAATGGCAGTCGAAAAACCAAAGATCAGGGTTGATATCAAGTTCAGCAACGATTTGACCTTTACCGTGTTCACCACCATCGGCAGTGATAGAAACGATACGATCCATCATTAACATGTTATCGCTTGGAAGACGACAATTGCCTTCGCCAAACATTTCACCTTGACCACAAAGGACCAATTCTTCTTTTGTATAGCTGTTTTTAGGTTCCATAACTCTTTTTCATCGCTTAGAAATTGCCCCGTACTTTAGCGTACACTTGTACGCTAAACAACTCGGAGCAGTTAATTTTTTGCTATTTTTCGTTTGTTTTATGACCATTTAATTAAACTGTTGCTGTTAAAGGGAGATAAAACCGCGCATTGTGTATTAAAAATCATTATAATTGCTGTGATTCTTTAACCAGTCTAAAGGAAATTTATGATCCTTTTTGTAAACTCACTGACAGTGATTGATTTTTCTTACTTGTGTAATAAACGCGGCGCAGTTGGCGAGAGCTGGATTGTTGATTTAACCCTGCATGGCCAACTTAATGATGAGTCTATGGTGCTTGATTTTGGTTTAGTTAAAAAACAAATCAAAGGCATTATTGATGAATGTATTGATCACAAACTTGCCGTGCCTGCGAAACTAAACGGTTCACTTACTCAACACGATGAGCATAGCGTATTAGATTGTCATTTTGGTGACAACCATCACTTAGCGATGAGCGCACCAAACCAAGCCTTTTGTTTAATTGATGCTGACGTGATTGATGAGCACTCAGTGACCGCGTTTTTAATTAAAACGATAATGCCGCAATTGCCTAGCAACATCGAAAAAATTGAAATTAATTTATACCCTGAGCGCAGCCAAAGTTTTTACTACCACTACAGCCATGGTCTTAAAAAGCATGATGGCAATTGTCAGCGCATTATTCATGGTCACCGTTCGCAAATTGGTATTAGCCTTGATGGCATGGCTATGCCGCGTTTGCAAAAAGAGTGGGCCGATAAATGGGAAGATATTTATTTAGCGACAGCTGAAGACGAAGTCAGCAAAGCAGATCTAAAACATGTTACAGCAGAAGATAACGATGTGTGCTTTGCGTATACATCGCAGCAAGGCTACTTTGAAATGGCCATTGCTGAATCGCGTTGCGACATTTTACCGTGCGATACCACGGTTGAATGCATAGCTGACTATCTTAGCGCGCAAGTTAAAAACGAATACCCAGAGTCTGAGGTGAAAATCACCGCGTACGAAGGGGTCGGCAAAGGATCAATTAGCTATGCGTAAAGGATTACTGCTAACCGCGTTGGCAAGTTTGTTGTCTATACATGTAAATGCGGTTGAACTAAAAGGACATTTAACCCAAGGCGGTTTAGTCACAGGCCAACTTGAAAATGTTAAAAGTGTGAGTTTTAACGGTGAAAACTTAAAATTGTCGCCTCAAGGTGAATTTGTATTTGGTTTTGGCCGTGACGCAGACACACAGCACACATTAACGTGGGTTGATAATGACGGTGTCGCGCATGAGCAAGCCATTGTTATTACAAAGCGCGAATACAAAATTGACAAAATTACAGGCGTGGCAAAAAAGTATGTTTCGCCGCCCAAAGAGGTATCAGAGCGAATTTCTCGTGAAGCGGTTGCTGTACGAAAAGCGCGAGAAGTTAATTCTGACCTCCGTTATTTTTTAGATCCGGTTTATAAGCCAGCACAAGGCCGTATTTCTGGTGTGTATGGCAGCCAGCGTTACTTTAACGGTGAGCCACGTAGACCACACTTTGGTTTAGACATCGCAAATAAAACTGGCAGCCCTGTGTATGCGCCTGTCAGTGGTACCGTTGTTTTTGCTGAGCCTGATTTATATTACTCTGGTGGCACGTTGATTCTTGACCATGGCCATGGTGTGACTTCGACTTATATTCATTTAAGCAAATTAGATGTAAAAGTAGGGGATACCACTACCCGAGGCGATAAAATCGCTGAGATAGGTGCAACGGGCCGAGTAACAGGACCCCATTTAGACTGGCGTTTTAATTGGAAAAATGAACGCCTTGACCCTGCGCTAATGATGCAAGACACATTAGCTAATGAAAAGTAGAGACTATGACACAACAAATCGATCGTGACGCTATTATTGCCCAGCGTATTGCTGACTCAACAACGTCGGTAACAAAAACAGTATTTCCTGGCCGCACTAACCATCACAACACCTTATTTGGTGGTGATGCGTTAGCATGGATGGATGAAGTTGCTTTTATTGCTGCAACTCGTTTTTGTCGTAAACCTTTAGTAACGATTTCGTCTGACCGTGTTGACTTTAAAGAAGCGATTCCTGCCGGTACGTTTGCAGAACTTATCTCTAAAGTAGTCTATGTTGGTAATACCAGCCTAAAAGTAGACGTAGAGATATTTTTAGAGAGAATGCATAAAGACGATAAGCATCTTGCTATCTCGGGTAGCTTTACGTTTGTAGCGGTTGATGATAACCACAGACCAACACCGGTTGTGTGTGATAAAATGATCTACGGTTTCGACAGCTAACACACTCAAAGATAGCTAAAATAAATAAGTACCTGCGGGTACTTATTTAATTAACCAGAAAGAACACATCATACTATATATTTTAATATGTATTACTCAGCACTTATGAATCCTTTACCTTAAATTAAACAGGGGATAGCTGAAGATGTAATTTAAGAGTAAAGCAAAAAAGTGTTTAAAATTGGCCGTAACAAGGTAATAAAAAGCCCCACATATGCAGGGCTAACGTCTTTTTAACTGGCTGAATAACTTTTGAGGATGCAGTACAGTGTTTTAATTTAAAGTACCATTGCTGCTATCCAACCCGATATCAGTAGCGGAATATTAAAGTGAATAAATGTGGGTACCACTGAATCCCAAATATGATCATGTTGGCCGTCGGCGTTCAATCCAGAGGTTGGTCCTAAGGTAGAATCAGAAGCAGGGGAGCCCGCATCACCTAATGCCCCAGCAGTACCAACAAGTGCAGCCGTTGCCATAACAGAAAAGTTAAGCTCTAAGCACAGTGGTACAAAAAGGGTCGCTATAATTGGCACCGTAGAAAAAGAACTACCAATGCCCATGGTTATCAATAGGCCAACTAATAAAATGAGTGCAGCGGCAAGCGGTTTGTTTCCTTCTATCATACCAGCAGCAGAGCTTACTAATGAGGTAACGTCGCCAGTTGCTTTCATAACGGAAGCAAAGCCTTGTGCCGAAATCATAATAAAGCCAATCATTGCCATCATGGCTACACCTTTACTAAAAACGTCGCTATTCTGCTCCCACTTAACAATACCAAACAGACTAAATATCATAACTCCAACAAGGCCACCTAGAATCATAGAGCCACTCACATTTTGAGCAAGCAACGAGCAAAGTACGGCAGCAATACCAACAGCCAATACCTTTTTTGGTTGTTCGATAACAACGTCTTGCTGTTTTTCTGTTAGGGCGTGAGCCTCATAATGACGTCGCTTTTTGTAGCTAACAAATACCGCGATAATTAACCCAACTAACATGCCAAGCGCAGGAATTATCATAGCGATAGGGACTTGTGTATTCACAAGTTCTAAACCGTTTTCAGTGAGGTTTTTATGTAAAATTGAATATAAATAGATTCCACCAAACCCATACGGAAGAACCATATAAGAGGTTGCAAGACCAAAAGTTAAAATACAGGCAATGGCACGTCTATCTAATCGCAGCGTGTTAAATACAATAAGTAACGGGGGAATTAATATAGGAATAAACGCGATGTGTACCGGGACTAAGTTCTGCGACGAAATTGCACACAATAATATGATGCTTAAAATTAAGTAGCTTAGGGTTGTTTCGCCTTTGTGGCTGTTATCATTCACTTGCTTGAGCAATTTGGCTGCTAAAATGCGTGTTAACCCTGACTTAGAAATAGCCACAGCAAATGCACCTAGCATTGCGTAACTTAGTGCTATTTCAGCGCCGCCCGATAACCCTTCGTTAAATGCATTAAGCGTATCTGACAAGCCAAGCCCAGCCGTTAAACCGGCAACAATGGCACTTAGTGTCATCGCGACAATGACATTAATACGGCAAAGTGTCAGTACCAGCATTAATATAACGCCAACAATTACTGCATTCATATTGTTCTCTATTTTGCTGTTTTGAGAGAGTTTAACAGAACTCGAGCAGTGGTTTTACGTTTTTGAGTAAATGCGAGCTGTTGATAGCGCACTTCGATGATTATCTGTTCAAATTTAGCCAATACGCTGGATAAATGGGGCTTTTGTTTTTTTATATTTGCAATATTTTGCAAAGGAGTAAGAGTGACATCGGTTTTAATACCCCGTTTATTCGCCCAACGGTAAAGCTGTTCTATTTCGTTAATAAGTGGCTCATTAGAGAGAGGCGTGCGCTTTGAATAGAAAAAGTAACCTAGAAAAACAAAGGCCAGCGTAGCCAAAACTACAAGTGGTGTTATCCAGTTCGCTTTATTTCCAAATAATGATTTTAAAAAGTTTTGTTGTGATTGCTGATCAAAAGTCAGCACCCAATTTGTCCATTTATAATCTAATTCTTCAAGGTGATTTCTAAGCCAATTTATTGCTTTAAAGTGACTCCAGCGTTTTAGGCCAAATCCTAAATTTTCATTAAAGCTTTCATTTAATTCGCTTAATTGTGATAACGAGCCATTTAACCGCTCTGGTGCAACAACCGCGGTTGCATCAAACACATGCCACGCATTATTAAAATGTACTTCTACCCAGGCATGGGCATCATATTGATAAACGTTTAATGTTGAACCTTGCTTTTGTTCGCCGCCTAAGTAACCAGAAACTACACGCGCAGGAATTTTGGCAACCCTGAACATAAAGGCTGCTGTACTTGCGTAATGTCCGCAAAAGCCACGTTTATTATCAAATACAAACTGGTCAATTGTATTCTCGCCAGTCATTGCTGTTGGTGTGAGTGTGTAGCTAAATGCTTGTTCATTAAAATAGCGCAATAAAGCATTAAAATAGGCTTCTTCGTTGGTATTTTTTTCAGCGAGAGATAATGACAGTGTGCGCGTTTTAGGGTTTACGTTGCCAGGAAGTCGCGTATACAGTCTTTTTTCAAAGTCAGACAGAACAACATTATTTAATGAGCCGCTTTTAACGGTGTATTTTATGTTCTTATTTAAATTGCCTTTGCGTTTTAGCAAACCATTATAGGTGGAGACTACAGCCGTATTATCACTTGTTGCATACCCCAAACCATATAACCAATTAGCCGATGAAGGCTCTGCAATAACTTGATATTGAACGTAGTTTTGAGGGGCAACTGGCTTGCGAGTAAGGTTAAACTGTTGAGATTTTAAAATGTCCGATATTAACCATTCGTTACCATTAAACTCATCATGAATAAGGCTTCGCCAATAATAGGGGGGGGGCAGAGCTGTATTATTAGGCTCTTCAACTCTAAAAACTAGCTCGTCTGATTCTGCCAATTTGGCAATAGAAAACGGGTTTACCTGTTCAGACAAACCAGTTTTAGCAAGCTTTGGTCCCGGTAATTGCCAAAAAGCAGGAAGTCTTGGTAAAAATAAAATTAGAAATGCAGCAATAGGCAAAGCGAACAAAATGGTCTTAACACTCTGTTTATTAGCTGTTTTAAAGCTATTAGGGCTGTCTAAATAGCCAAGGACTGCAAAATTAACGATATATAAGCTGCTTACCAGCAATGTTTCGAGTAAACCTTGATGAAAGAGATACAGGGTCGATAAGTTAAAAAACACGAGTAAACACACGGTTTGATATTGCTTGGTTGTTCGCGCTTGCAATAGTTTAAATGTACTTGCAAGTAGCATCATTGAAACAAATAACTTAACTGTGTCAGACACACCGACAACAACAAATAAAGCGATTAGACAGGCCGCAGCTAAAATATTAGCCACCTTACCATTGAGTTTTTTATAGAACTTTCCAATTAATAAATTAAAGCAGCTTAAAGAAATTAAAATGGCGAGAAAAAGAGCAGGGACTTCAGTAAACAAAAATCCACTCATAATGATGAATATGAATGAAAGTGCCGAATTTATTAAGCCTGCATTATGCATCTTCAGCATATTTAAAACTCCGCCAGCGCTTGAAGGCACGATTTTTGATGTTTTAAACCGCAACCCGAAGCAACCTCACTATTTGGCAACGTTAAAGAAAATGTAACGTGCTGTTCAGTGAGCTTATTGACTAAATAACATAGTTGACTGAGCCTAGTTTCAGTATTGCCGTTTAAGTTATTAAAGTTAAGTGCCATTTTGGCAGACGAATGACTCGTAAACTCCTTGCTGAGTAACTGCTGAGTTTTTGCGTAGTGTTTCCAAGATACTTTATTAAGTGCTGTACCGGGGATAAAAGGAGACAGTTGGTGAAAATCATCCGATCCCGGCTTTTGTTGGCTTTCATGCTCTTCGCTATCGCCTAATTCCAGTGTGTCAAAAACTAAACTAGGGTCATCGATTGGCTCTGGGTATATATAAATTGCATCACTGGGCTCAATATAACTCCATACCGACACAAGCCCAAAAGGAAAAGAGCTATAAATTTGGACTTTTTCGAAGCAATAACGCCCACGTTTGTCTAAGTTTAACGAAATATGCGTATTTACTACTTCGTTATTACCGACATCAATGAGCTGTGATTTTGTATTTTTATATCCAAGCGCAACACCTTGACACGCGCTCTTAGCTTTTATAGAAAAATGAGCGCTTGGTTGATTGGGTGCATAGCATGGCATTACGTGATTAAACTTTACACTGAGACCACGTAGATTTTTATAACCCGTTAAAATGGCGAACACTAATAAAACAACCATGAGGTACGCCATCGCTAAAATAAGGTTGTTTTGATAATTAATACCCATCACAAAATTTAACAGTGCCACAAATAAAAATTTAGCTCCTAAGCGCGATGGCAAAACGTAAATTGTATTATGACGCAGTGTAATCTCGTTTGTTTTATGCTTATTTTTTAATAACTTATTTATAAAAAAGTGCGTAAAACGAGTTGCAAAAGTAGGGCGCTTAAGCATCTTTTACAAGCTAACAGGAACATGTTTTAGTGCATAAGCACTGTCATCTTTATTCAACCCAAGACGATGATCGGTCACACTTGCAAACACCGCTTGAACGTCTTCAGGTAAAACAAAATTACGTCCTTCAATGTAGGCCCATGCTTTAGCTGCACGAGAAAGCGCAATAGATGCTCTTGGCGATAAAGGATTAACAAAGTGCTTGTCTTGGCGAGTAAATGCAACTAACTCTAAAATATAATCAACAACGGCATTGCTGAGTGTGACCTGAGTAATTTCTGTTTGAATAATAGAGAGTTGCTTAGTTGTTATACGCACGGGTAAATCGTCGTAGTTACGATTATTTAAACCCAAAATTAAGTTTTTTTCAGCCTGTTTATCAGGAAACCCTAAACTAATTCGCATAAAAAAGCGGTCTAACTGTGACTCAGGTAAAGGATATGTACCAGACTGATTTACTGGGTTTTGTGTAGCAATCACAAAAAAAGGCGATGGCAGGGCGTGTTTAACAGAATCGACCGTGACTTGCTTTTCTTCCATTGCTTCTAACAGAGCGCTTTGTGTTTTAGGACCCGCGCGATTTATTTCATCTGCAAGCACAACTTGGCTAAAAACAGGCCCTTGATGAAATGAAAAAGTGTGTTCTTTGGCATCAAATATATTTGTTCCTAATATATCTGACGGAAGTAAGTCACTGGTAAATTGAATGCGTTGATACGATAAACCTAAAACCGCCGCAAGTGCATGCGATAAAGTTGTTTTACCCATACCTGGTAAGTCTTCAATTAACAAATGACCTTGGCTGAATAAACAGGCTAATGCCAACTTAATTTGTTGTTGTTTACCAAATATTACTGTCGATAGGTCATCTATAACGCGTTCAATAGTCGAATTCATAAACTTCTTAATTTGTTATGGTTTACATCAATTCTAGACGTTTCATAACAGTATCGACTTTTTTTGCGTTAAATGGTTTAGCAATAAAACCTTTAGCGCCAAGTTCCCACGTGTTTTGTACATTTTCGAGACTGTTGTGGCCAGAGCACATAACGACATGTGTGTGTGGGTAGTTGTCGTTTAAGTATTCTAAAATCTCTGTGCCGTCTGTGTTGGGGAGCTCTATATCGAGAAAGATGACGTTAGGCGATTTTTCTTCAATAACTGTTTTAGCTGATTCAAAATCTCGGCTTTCTAAAATATCTTCAAAGCCAAGGCCTGTTAATATCTGATTGAGATAGTCTCTGATATCTTGCATATCATCAATTATCAAAATGGGTTCTAACGGTTTCACAAATTCCATATTGTTTACATCTTATCGTTACATCTTAGTTTGATAGTTTTAATATATGCCATGCAATACCTAAGCTCAAGAAACAGTCGATAATTAAATGGATTATATAGCAAAACAACCACCTAATGTCCGATACCGTCTAGTATTGGACTTAGCGTCACTAAAGGCAGCACTCAGATAGATAAAAACCATTACTTCCTATAATTTATATTATGTTAAATCGGCTATTTCCCGTCATATTGTCTGTAAGGGGTTGTTCATTTCTAGAATTATGGAGGTATGGAGATTTTCGCCCTCGTGTTTTGGAAACGCCCGTAAATACTGACCTTTACCAATCCCAAGCCGAAAATTCATGATTTTTGAATTACGCTTGTTTTTAGACTCTAACCGTTCAAACTGACTCATTACCCGATCATTCCTGCTCATTTTACGTTTAGAATTAGATCATTTCTGATCGTTTAACTTTTCTTTAAACGCACTTTAAACGCACTTTAAACGCCATTTAAACGCTCTTTAAATTTTCTCAGCGAGTAATCTTTAAATCTTTTCTGCTGCTACAACTGTATTAAAGTTTGGTCCCAGTTCGATTGTGATCATAAAGCCCTGGTACGTCATTCTAATTTTGTTATCTATATAAGTGTATGCATTTGGTTTTTGTATTGCGCTCATTAACTGGTGTACTTGTTCAACTGACAGTTGGCCGGTTAAGAGCTTTTCAATTAGCGAGTTGCTAATCGTGACAGCGCTACTATATATAGGTGCATTTTTTCGTGACAGCTCGTTTAAGAAAAATGCAGGCAAGTGCCCTAACGTAAATTCTTGGCCATCGGCCACTGGCTTTTTAAGTGCTAACTGAGCTGCTTTTAAGTTTACCTGCTTTTTATAATACTGCTGCGACTTCAAAACAGCTTCATTAAATTGCGGTACCGCTAATTGCTGCAGCTCTTTCGATAACTTTACCACTGACTTACCAGCAGCAATGTCTGCACCTAACCATGCTTTACCAGGATTATAGTCCCAACCTAGATCTATGCCAGGTAACTTATTAAGTTCTTCACCCGTTGATGCATCAACGACTTTAAATGATTCCAAGAACTTATTAACCGACTCTGGTTTTGTGATTGATAAGCCCATACGTGCAATATCACGTTTATTAAGCGATACCACATTACAACGGCAGTTATAACCATTTGGCGGATAATGTGTATCCCAAAACGGATGGTCTACAGGCAGTAAAATATAGTTCCATTTATTGTGATCAGGCCTAACTCGGCTATCACCAGCAGTGAGATAAAGTAAATAAGGTCTACGTTCTTTTAATCGGTTTTGTTGTTCCCAGCGCCCTGCTGCTCGTGCTGTGTTTTTGTTGTTCTGGTAAATTACTTGGGTTCGCCAGCCACGCTTACCTTTATAAGACCAGCCGTGATCATCAACGATTTTATCAAAGCGTTTTCTAAAGTCCGATATGGTCTCGCCATCACTTATTGCTTTATCTACAGCTTTATATAGCTCGTTAAGGATCTCGATTTCTGTTGCACCTGCAACGGTGAAAGCTTTGGCGTGAATTAAGCCCTGTAAGTCTTTATATGACTCACTTGTTAGCTTAATTTTGTCTTGAAAGTGTGAAATGGCTTCCTTGAATTTAACAAGGTCGCCATATTGTGGAGCTGATAGAGCCATTTTAGTGCTCTTTTAATGACTGTTGAATGTCTTGAATCTCATTTCGACGCGAGTTATCACGGCTATTACCAAAGAAAAAATTCAATATTGACGCGATAACAGTGCCTAAAACAAAGCCTAAAATAGTATCTGCAAAGCGTGTAGAGCTCTCAGGAATAGGCATAAATGTAATAAAACCTATATAAAGAGCCGTCGTAATTGACCAAAACCACGCATAATAATAGATGAATCGTTTAGAAAACTTATCATCTTGGTTAAGTGCTTGGATCTGCATATTGCGCGCACTCTGCGTGTTTTTGTAAGCAAGTTCGTCTAGCTCTTTCTCTCGATTGAGCAATGTCGTTCTTAGTTCATGCGCGTATTTTTCAGACTGCTTAATACGGTTTAACGCTTCTTCTGGTGAACCTGACCCCGTTAAGGTTTGGGCCATATCAACGACTTTTGAAGCAACTGCTTCGCCATTGGTACCCCCTATCCAGTTACCTATTTTTTTATCTAGGCCAGTTAGTTTTGCAAGGCCAAGTGCAATTGTAATTGGTTCCATAAGCGCCCCGCTACAGCTTTGCTATATCAAGTGAAATCGCATGCTCCATACCGTTCTCATCCGTATTGTAAAAACGGATAAAGCGGCACGAGTCAATAACACCTACAGATTCAGCAATGATGTTCATCGCCTTTTGCCATTTACCGCTCTCATCGGTAATTTCAAGTTTGCGTAACGCTAGGATACGTTGCGGGTTTAATGATCCTTGCTTATCGGTATTAAACGTTTTACTGACAATGGCCCGTATGTTTTGATTGCCGCCTTCGGTCCATTCATCTAGGCATTCATCAATAAGATCTTTGGCAATTGTTAACTCAGGGCCAAGCTCGATACGCTCTTGAGTTTGTATATTTACACGTAATGAATTATCAAAAGAACGTAACTGCGTATTACCTTTTTTACCACCTAAATTAACACCATGCTCTTGCGCTAAAAGCTCTATAAAATCGTCAGCCTCAGCCATCAATAAGCGTTTGAAAGTGGCTAATTGTTCCTGCATTTCAAGTGCTTTTGCACAGGCTTTTTGTACAAACTCATCTTTGATCAAATCTGTTTGTTTAACGTTAGCAATAGCCACTAAGTTGCCTTTGCCGTCTTTTAAGTAACCGTCTGGAATGTTAGTCATTATCTATCTCCACAGTTTTAGAATTAGCCTCGTTCATACCCGCCATAAACTCATATTGCATCGCTTGCTCAGCAACCTGTGCTAACACAGACTCAGAGATAGTTGGGAATTGAGAGGTTATTTTTTGCTTAAGTTCGTCCAGGTCTTTTGATGCCTGGGCAAATTGCCAAATGGTTTTAATGCTGTCGTTTGTTGCATGATCGAATACATCAAATTCATCGCTAATTTCAGTGCTCGATGTATTTGACTTAGCAAACTCAGTGCTCTTAGCTGCAGAGGCTATGCCTTGGCCGTCGTCTGGCACTTCTAGAATTTCTTCACCTGGTTTAGGTTTTGGAATACCCAATTCTTTGTAAGCCCAGTCAGTGCCAACGGGCACAATGCGGGCAGATTCACGAACACGACTTACTGTGTCTGTATTGATTTCACGCTTATCTTTAAAGATGAATTGTGGTGGCTCGCCACCCTCAAAATTGACGGTGTGAAGGGTATTGATGATCTGATTACGATAAGAAGCAACAAGCGCCCTATCTGCACGTTGATTATCTCCGGCACGCTTTGCGTGTGTCTCACTTGCTGCACGTGCGCCGCCATTCTTTTGCTCTGTGGCTAGTGTTTGGCTGGTAAGCGCTTTGCTCATTTCGCCATTACAAAAATTAATTAAACGCTCAGGTATTGGCTCGCCAGATAACTTACTTTCAAGAACTTCGATACTCGTATCGTCTGGTATTGCAGCAATACCGTCTTGTACTAATTTAGCAAGCCCATTTAATAGGCTATCTATGTCTTTATCTTTTGAGCCAATTGGGTATTTTCCAACAGGAAACGGCACACCAAAGCGCTCACAAAATTGAACAAAGAACTTAAAGCCACCATGCTTAAACATCCACGGCCAAAAGCAGCTGCTTAGCAGCGCAATGCCATACGGGTTAGTGGCACTGGGCATATGCCGAACACACGACCAACGACGCGGGTCTACTTCTTCGCCTTGCGGGTTTTCTCTTGTTTTAACAAGTAGCTCATGATCGCTATTAAACGCAAAGCGGCTATTACGCCATGTTTCAACATATTCAGGCTGCCAAGTACCATCACGTTTAATGAATTTTCCTAAATGCGTCACACTAAAGCCATGTAAAATAGCACTGTAGTTGTGCCAATCCATATCGGCCCATTCTGTATGCATGCAGGGCTTACGTTTGAAAAATTGTTTTGTTAACTCGTAGCTTTTTAGGCTGGCAGCATCATCTCCACCTGGTACTAGCTCAGTATTAAAGCTAAATAAACCACTACGAAGCGAACGTAATTCCCCAATAATGTGCGCGTCTCTGGATATTTCTTCATATATAGCCGTGCTTTTACCCGCTTTGCGTAAAATTGGGTCAGGGTTTGGCAGTTCGGTGATCAACGAGGAAAAGCCAGGGTCCAATTGGTTTTGGTCAAACATACGAACAAGGGCACCGTAAGCCCGTGAATTAATACGTGGCTTAGACTTAAACATGATAGCCCCCTATTTGTTTGGTTACTTTGCGGCTTCGAACTCTAGGCATCCCGCCTGCACCAGTACTGGCTATCATCCATAAAATGGCTAAGGCACAACTCAAATCGTAGTGATGTGTTGTTTGTTTTTCTGGCCAGTTTTCTAGTTCATCTAGCAATAATCGGCAGCGTGAATGAAACGCTATTTGTGCAGGTGTGTTTGTCACATACGTTTCAAGTGATCCTATTCGCTCTTCAGCAGGAATAGTGGCTGTTACGCCACGTAATGGTAGAGCTATTCCCTGCTCTAGTCCTTTGGTAATAAACTGGCTTCGCATAAAGTCGAAAGCATTGTTGTTCTCAAAGCCCCAAACTAGGCAGTTATACTCTTTTTGTGCGCGAATTAAGTCGTTGAGTAACCGGCTGGTACCACGTACTTTGCGGCTTTCATATTCAACATGTAGCTTTTGTAAGTCTTTTGAATAAAAGCCAACGAGTATGGCACTGGGATCTGCTTTTTCTGTCTTACCCATACTTGGATCACATGCGCCGTATGGTATCCAATCGTGTAAGCGGTCAACCCAAAAATCAAACTGATAAAAAATAGCTTCTTCATCGCTTTTAGCAATACCTTGCATTTCACGGTTAAACTCGCGTTTATTCGCGGCCCACATACACATTAAATCGTAGAGTGTACGTACACTTGGCCAACTGGTTTTAGCGCCCTTAAGCATTTGGCGTTTGTTTTTGATCCAAAACTTAAACGAAGGCTTATCTTCAGTGGCAACAGCAATACCTTTAGCCGCTTCGCGTTTTTCAAAACGTTTATCATCGTGAACCATCAGGTCGCGACATTGCTCCCACAGATCCATACGTTCAGGCATTTGTTTAATCGCTTTAAAGCGGTGAACAATATGCCCTGGTGCTTCTTCTGCACGGCTTATTGGGTCATCATTATTAAGAACCGTATTCACACCCAAGAATTTAACGGTACCATCGGGTGGGCCTAAGTACTGCACGGCAGCTTCAAGGAATCGCCAGCGGTTCTCACGCTCTGTGGGTGATTTAGCTTCGGCATCGGTAATGATATCGTCAGAAAGTAACAGCTTAGGACGGCTTGCACCGTGGAACGTACCGCGAACAGACTGCTCTGCACCACGGCTTTCAAAGCGAACACCTTGCGCTGTTACAAACTCGCCTAATTTCCAAACAGGCGATTTTTCGCATACTTCAGGAAAGTCTAAGGCTAAGTTGTTATTGTTTAATAACTCCGTTTTAACGACTTCAAGAGTCTTTGTTGGCATTTTGGTTTCGGCACCAAACAAGATCACAAAGTCGATAAATAGTGGCGGCTTTTCTAGTCCTAGTTCTTGGCGTATTTCTGCATCTTGCAGCAGTGCCAGTACTGATACATAGACAGGCGCTATTTTTACACCAAGGGTACTTTTACCTTCACCACGCGGGGCAACAAACCAGTTTTTCCAGCCGTTTTTAAGCTTTAACGCTTCTGGTAGCCAGTTATTAAAGTACGCCTGAAACTCAGATGGTGTCTGGCCTTCATCAAGCCACATATGATGTGGAAAATAGGTATAAACAAAAAACTCAAAGTCACCGCTTAGTACACGTTTTCTGCGCTCTCTAATTGCTTCAGGGTTTGGATCAATATGGCGCTCTTTTGCTTCGATATCGCGGCGTAACGCACTGGTTACTTGCTCTATTTCAGCTAAAAATTCACGCGTGTTTAAATCGGCCATTAGTCGCTTAACTCCTTATCGAGTTGTGGACCAAATGCAGTAAGGATCTCGACTAATTGCGGTGCATAGTCAGGGTGATGTTTTGAAACAAACTTGGCCAAAATCTTGATGACTTCGGCTGCAACAGTGCGTTTTTCTAAGCGCTTATTGCCCCCTGATACCTTCATTACTTTGCTCATCATATCGGTAAGTGAGCTGAGAATTTTGGTACGTTGGTCTAGCGGTAGCGCTGCCCCTTGCTCTGATTTTAATAGCTCAAAGGTTTCGTTTACTTGAATGGTAAACTCTTCGATAAAGTCGGTTGTAAACTCACCTGCAGCACCTTCGCTTCGACGGCTTGCAGCCCGTGCCAAGTCCCAATCATCGCCTTGGTCTTTGGCTTCCATTTTCCAGCGCCGTGCTGTGCCATCAGCAACACTATGCTTCATGGCTGCAACGCTTAATGCCAAAAGTTCATTTACATAGCTGTGGCGTACAGCATTTTTCTTTTCTGCTGGGTGTGCCATTAGTTAAACATCCCACTTTTAACAGCGTAAGCAATTAAAGAAACAGCTAAACCAGCAGAGCCGCCCATTGCAGCCACTTTTACACGTTGGTTTGTGAGCTTTTCTTCTACTTTTGATAATCGTTCTGCATGGGTCTTAAGCGCATCTGCTTGGCGCTGCTCACTTTTTTCGATATCCAATTTTAAGCTATCAGTGATCTGCTTTTGACGGGCTTCACTCTTTTCTATGCTGTGGTGAATATCCGCCTTAATACTTCTAAGATCATCTAAAATGGCTGCTTGGCTTCCTTGAATTTCACCTATTGCTTGAAATAGCTGATTCTCTTGCTCTGGTGTCATATGGTGTCCTTACGGGTAAAAAACGTTAATGCCCGTCCACGTCGGTGTGCGAACGTCAAAGTGGAACCAATTAACATCGGCCTCAATAGCTGTGATGTAGGGAAATTCTTCAGGGTGAGCTAATACGTAATCACGTACTTGCTGAGCGGTGTAGTTTTCAAAACTACAATCAAAGGCTTTACCTAGTTTGTGTTGGCTACGCTTTGCGCCAATTTTGCAATTGATTGGGCGGTACCCACGAAAATGGTTTTGACCACCCCAGTACCAGTTATTCACTGTACAAGTGCCAAACTTATCACGCAGTTTTTGCAACATGCGTAAGGCTCTTTCATCAAAAAGATTGATAAGAAAAATGGGATCGTCTTTAAATAAATTAAAGGTTTCTTCAGGCACAAGTTCCTGAAAGATAAAGCTGGGAGCTGTTGGGACTTTAACTCTTATTTTGGCCGCCATATTGAGTCCTCTGGTTTGTTAAACGTTGTTTAGTTAGGACGTAACAGGCAGGCAAACGAGTATTCCGCGTTGGCTTATGGTTTGCTGGGTTTAATAGCTCTTTTACGCGTGTGCGTAGTGCTGGCAAATCTTTTAACGGGCAACGGCGTGATATAGCAATCTGCTCGTTTTTAGACTTGGCCGACACAATAAGCTGAGCTAATAACTCAATAAATGGCGCATGCACTGTTTTTGTCATGCGTTAAGTAAATCAATTTAGAGGGGGGCATTCCGCTGTAAAGTAGTTTTCAGGGTTGTGTTTTGCGGGTGTGTTATTAGGTTAAAATGAAAAAGCTTGCCATTACAATAGGGGCAAGCCAATTAATTGATTAAGACTTAAGAATATTAGGATTCGGGATCGCTTTAGCAAGAAAATCAGGCACATTATCAGCTGCATTGATTCCACCATCATGAACAGTTCCAAGTGCTTCAGGTGTAACATCATGAGTCGGCCATATTATGTTATGTCCAATAAATTTATCTAAATCTAGTTTATCAAGCTCTTGATATAAATAATCATCTTCATTATTGATTACTTTACCAGCAGCCCAATACCTGAAAGAACTCGCAATAATATCTGCAACTTGGATCTGAATATGGTCCATTGAATTTTCAAATCTAAATGACTTACCTTTGAGAGGTAGTTTGAATTTGCGACGGTCGTAACCGTATTCCTTTTCATCTTGTGTCCAATCCATAAATTGAGCAAATATTTCTTTTTGTTTCTCTAACGTGTGTGAATCATCATGAACAATGTGGAATCCTTTTGAGTATATCTCTCCCCACTGAGCACAATGAAGAAATACTGCTGGTATCGATGGATCTAAAGACGTTTTATCAATATTTTCAAGAGCATCATATACATATTTTTCAGTGTCTAAAATCAAATTGATATTACGTTGTAACTCAACTTCTTTAGTCGAATCCTTAACATCTTTTGCTGCTGAGTAAAAGTTATTAATTGAAACATCATCTTGAGTTCTAACCATTTCAACAAAAGATTTATACATAGACTGAACTGTTTCGGGATTAGAGAATGAGGGAAGGCAATAATAAAGCATATTTGATAAAGCGATATTTCTACCATTTATGTAAAGATCTTCTCCATTAATGTGCATCATATGTTCAATTAAGATATCTACAATTTTTGAAACAATCATAAAGTCTTTCAAAAAAAGACTAATTTTAACTTTTGATGGTTCAATCAAGTTACTACTCATCAAACTGATAATTGCATCTTTACCTGACTGTCTTCTTTGCAAATTTTTGAAATGTACTTCGTTCGGTGATTTTGATTTTATTAAATCTATTAATTTTTTAGCTTCAAAATCACTGAACACACAACTTGCTAAAGTAAAGACTGGCTGATTATCATCTATTAAGTTTGATCCTGTATTCCCAGACTCATCAAAGTATATAGTTGGGATAAATTCCTTTTTCTTAGAAATAGATGCACGAACTTTACTTTTATCTTTATTTCTTGCTCTAACTTTTGCTTCACGCTTGAGTTTACTATTTTGACCCATTTTTTGCATTTCCCTGTTTTGTAATTAGAGATTACAATTAGCAATTTGGTATTGAGATGTAAACTCTTAATATATATTTTTATAAGCCTCCCTATACTCTTCCATTAAACCCGTTACATCTAAACCCAATACCTTACGTTGGTTGATGTAACGGTTTAATAGCTTTAATCCATACTCGAATTGCCACTTCTTTGGCTTAGCGCCACCGCTAAGTTGTAAAGCTGTGAGCAACACAAAGTTATCGTCTTTCATAACAAGTTGAGCTGTGTCTCGTTCGCACGTTCTTCTTGGTACGTGCTGTAAATACTGCTTACTTGTTGGCGTGTAATTTTAAAACGCTTAACCAATTGCTGAATGCTGCAGGTTTTATTATCAAGCGCATAGCAAATCTCTTGGTTGCGAATTTGCTGCAGTACTTTGTGCAGCATTGGCATTTGGTAATGCTTGTTTTCATACTCATCAACTAAGGCTTGCACTAACTCAATACCAAAAATTTTAACGGCCTCATGGTTAGCTGTAGGCTTACGCGGTATATAAAACATTTGGCCCTGGTGTTCAGTTAGTAGCGCTATTGTTTTATCGACCCCTAAAATTTCAACAAGCTTGCGCAAGCCATAAGGTAATGCGCGTAAATCTAACTTTGGTTTGTTCATGACTGTTCATCCCATAAGTATTCAATGCCAAACTCTCGATCAATTGCGCGCTGCTGTTGATACGCTTCAAGGTCACGACGAATACGGCACTTACGTTTATCAGCTGGCTTCACAGGGCGCTTTTTATCAACTTCGCTATAAGGCTGTTTACGCGGATTAATAGTGAAGTTTTGATAGTCTTCGTGATTGGCCATTTAAGCCCCCTGCTTTGCTTTATGGCGTGCTAACCATTGTTTAAGTACTTCAATAATATGTGGCCATTGCTGGGCACTTTGATAAAGCTTTTTACCTTGCAAGTGGTTTTCACAAAACGACTCACAAGCACCTTTAGAATCAACGTTAACTGCACCGGCTCTGTGTAATTGCCCCCACAGGCTATAAATCATTTTTAGCTGTGGTGGTAATTGCCTTTTGCCTGCGTTTGGATTCATTGCGCGGTAACGGGCAAGCAGCTGCTGTTGCTCAAGCTTTGTTAAGCCAGTGCATGTGTTAGTGCGTTGGTTGCAAATGTAGGCAACATTTAGTTGATGAGTATCTTGATCGATACCCGCTGCCTTTTGCGCAATTTTGATTTGTTGTATTAAACTCATAACACTCTCTCTCACTTAAGGTTTTGTTTTGCAGACTTACCCAAACCACAAAAAGCAGCTAAATCACGCCATAACCCAACGAGATAGCTTAATAAACGCATTTTCTGACGATGACGTATTTCAGCTTTGTGCCATTTTAACCACCCTTCCAGGCGCAACGTTTCACGTTCTTCAAGCTTTTCAAGCTTGGCGATCCAAAAATTATACTCAGCTTGTTGAGCAGTTAAGCCTTCCTGCTCAAAAGACATTTTTAAACAGTAGTCCTGAGGCGCGTCTTCTTGGTCGATTGGCTCTATTGCAGATATACAATGAGTCAATTTCTCTTCTAACTGCCTTAATTGACTCAAATATATTGGAGGTGGAGCTAAGTGCTCCTGAACAAGTCGAGCAATTGTCTCAGGTGTTTCAACGCATACAACGCAAGTACACAGACGAGTGGCCTTTCGATGACTTTCAGTCACCTTTTTTGCAGAAGTAACAGTACTCATGCGCTTTCCTCCATGCTTTCAATTTCAAAGTGAGGTGAAGCCTCTAACGAAATAATCTTTATTCCCCAATCTTTCATGCCCTCGGTAAAGACCAATGGAAAATCACGATAAATGGTATTAAAACGGCGCGCTGTGTGTTCTGGCCCATTAATCTCGTGAACATGATGAATACTAAAAAGCTTGTCAGCAGCGAGCGTTGCAAAGGCTGCTTTGATGTTGCCATTGCAGTTATCGATTAACTCACCTTGTGGGTCTTTTTTAGCGAGCAAACCTAGCATTAGAGAGCTTGTAACTAATGAGCTAAACGCCAACTGTGCAGAGTAACGTGGTGTGTTTAATTTGATTGAAAATGCCATTGTGATATACCTTTTGTAACTAATTTAAAAATAATGAAATTACTGTGTCTTATTCACTTGTTCAGCTTTACCATCTGGTTGAGACCACCCGAAAAGGGCTAATAGACGGCCTACCCTCAAAGCAACGCCAAACGCTATACGAAATGCTACGCGGTATGTCGGAAGATGAATTTGAGTTACTTTCTCACCAACATCGTGAAGCTGCGCAAATACTGTGTAAGCAGAGTTTTGAGCAGATTTATCAGCTTTTGCCGCCTCACTCATTCGTGCCAATCGAGCCTCATGTCGTCGTCGAGCTGCTTGCCCAATTCGTCCCTTGGGAAATGGTTGGCGATGCGTTAATTCATTATCACTTCGCCATAGACCACTTGAGTCGAGCTGCTGCGTATTTGATGCCGTTTGATGATGTTTCTGAGTTGGCTGATCCAACGGCATTTTTGATTGATCGTGTTGCTTGTGCGTCATCCGCTTTCTCCCATATTTATTACGAACCTTATGACGAATGGCCCTACGACGAGCGCAACCCTTTTGAAGCGCCCCCAGAGCCAAATCGCGGCGGCCACTAAACTGCAGGTTTGTTAAGTACAGAGCTAAAAATGCCGTTAATAAGTAACTTATCGATTGCGACACCAGGCTTTTTGTTGGCATGATTTAAAACATGCGGTAATAGGTTTTCGACAAGCTCGCGAGCATTGCCTTCAACGCGTTTATGAAGCCACTGCCACCAACCTGCGTCCTCATTAGCAAGCTTTACAGTGCCCTCGGTTAACTCAACAAACAGTGTTTTGATATCTTCAACGGTTACTTGGCCAATGGGTTTAGGCCAAAAGCACACGCGGCTTGCAATGAGTTCGTAGCGTTCTTGCGTTTGTAGTTTGTCGACCAGTTGAATGTTGCCAACAAGGGTTACACCCACAATGGCTTGGTCGCTTATGGTACGAAGTGGGTCAAGTGCGTTAGGTTTGCACTTATCGGCTTCGTCTAAGATGATTAGGCGGTCTGTGTCACGCAGCGCCATAATAATTTTTTGCATATTCTTATAGGCACTGGGGCAACGAGATAAGCCCAAAGCCAAAATCAATTGATCAAGCACTTGCGCACTACTGGTTTGCTCACTGCCGGCAATTAAAATGGCTTCTTTGTTATTTCGGCAATACTCCGTAATCCCTTTTGTTTTACCTAAACCAGCTTGGCCAGCAAATACACTAAAGCGGCGACGTTGCCTTGCTTGGTCACACGCCATTGCAATAAGCTTTGAAGTGCTTGTAGGAATAAATGGCACATTGCCATACACAATGCTTACATGTTTACGTTCTTGGGCTACTTGTTGCTTTGACTGCTCGATTTCAGCGGGTGAAATAAGCCCCCAAATATCATGTAAATGCTTACTCGGATTTGCACCGTATTTCCCGTTTAGTAACTGGCTTATAGTGGCCGCACTTTTACCCATACTTTTAGCAATGCTTGCACTGGTGATGTTTTGATCGCGCATTTCGGGTGACTGTAAGCGCAAACAAATACGCGTACATAACTCACGGTCAGCCTTTGAATAAACCTTATTAAAACCATTACGCTTTTGAATTTCTTCAATGGTGGCGTTATCAAACAACTCCTGCCAAAGTGCATCAATGATCTTTTGTGGGTTAATGGTGCATGTGAATGCCAGGGCTTCTTTAATCGACTGCAGAGCAAAGCCACAAGTAGACTTTTCAGGTGTTAAACCAATCGTCGTCATTTCTTGGTTAATCAATTCAACGCATCGTGTTTGCTCGTCGGTATAAGTGAATGGTTGGTTATAGCTCATAGCTTTGTTCCTTGCGTGTAATGGGTTGTTCAAGTAGCTCGTCTAGGTCAATTTCGTGCTGTGGTTTTGTGGGTGTTACATCAAACTCAAACACGTTAACCTCAGTTTTATGGGCAATAGCGGGCGTTGCCGGTGCTGCTAACTCTTCAACGGCTTTAATATCGATAATGCGTGTATTCGTTTCTTGTGCTTCTACTTCACGACGCTTCGTGTCCAAGCGCTTTAAACGACCAATACGGCGTTTACTTTCTGCCTGTTCGATACGTGATGTAGGTACGGCATGCGACTTGGTTTTAAGGTTGGCAAACATTAAGAACTCGCCGTTTAACTTATAAAGCTTGGTGTAGCTGTCATCGTGTAAGTCGTATGCGGCTATAAGCTCTTGGCCATTGAACTGGTGCAAGTAATCGGCACTGTAGTCACGTTGGTGTAAACGGAATCGTCCACGACGAATATTGACCTTTTCACGTGGTAGCATGACAAAATCATCTTCAACAGGTGGCACACGTTCTATGCCTTCATCCCACACTTGTTGGCGCGTTTTACCCTTTATTTCGGGGTGCTCACTGTTGTGGTAGTCATTCAAAAACGCTTTAAATTCAGCTATCCATTCGTCTATTGTTGGTAAATTACGTTTACCCTGCTTAGCCTCTTTTAAGATAAGTTGCTTATGACGGTCATCGTGATCACGACCACAGTAAGTGCTAAAACGCTTACCAACGCGGTCCTCCATGTGTAAGAAAAAGCGCTCTATCCACTTAACTCGTGCATTACCAGGTATCGCAAAAATAACGTCGATTTCGAACTGAGCGTAAAAGCCGGTTGTATCGTCGTTCATTAGCTTATTTTTGTAGCCAGAGCCGTTATCTAGATAAAACATGGCGGGTACATTGTTGTGTACTTTGATAGCGCGGCTAATCGCAGAAAGGGTATCTAGCGTACTTTCGGCATAGCCAAGTTCCCAGCCAACAATGCAGCGGCTACCAACATCTTGAAACGCTGTAAGCTCTGCTCTGTATGGTTTGCCTGTTTTTGGGTGTGCTAAGTAAACATCAAGCGTATGGCCATCGCCGTTATATAAAACACCAGGCTTAATATTTTCTGTTGAGCGCAATAAATGATCTTTATGCTTTTCACGATACAATTTAGCGCCCATACGATAAGGGCTTTGTGGGCCAAGTTCGTGTGGTAAGCCATTTATAAAGCGGCGAACTTGATGATGCTCGGCTTTATAACCCTCTTTGTTTAACTGATCTGCCACTTGCGCAAAGCTAGGGCTATTTGGGCTGTGATAAAGCTCTAAGCAACGCGTTAACCAGCTGTATTGTGTTTGTGCTTTACCTTTATGATTTGGCAGCATGCCATTAATGCCATTTTCTTTGTAGGCATTACACCAGTTATAAATTGTTGCGCGACCAGGCAAACGCCCTAATGAATCAATGGCCGATGTAAGCGAGCTTATTGCGGTGTTACCGCGATATTCTGCGACCAGATTTGCAAATGCGTTAGGTAAGCCACCTTCTTGTGTTAATAAGTGGCGCACCAAAACGGCTTTACATTGGGCTTTTTTACGAGCGACTTCACTGGCGTTCTGCCACGTTAAATCGTTACCAATACTTGGTAGCTGGTTAAATTTTTGAACTGCAGGATGCATTAGTCTCTCCTACTCGCGGGTTTTAATACGGTCGTTAAACATGGCTAGCATGTATTCACGGTTAGCTTGTGCGTCTTGCCACTCGTCTTCGGCAAAGTGCGGTATTTGCTCAGCACCTGTTAGGTTTTCTGCGCCAAATTCATCAGTTAGTCGCTTTAGCATGTGGCCAATCCGTTGCTGAATACCGAGCCATAAATGCCACGTAGTTTGAGCGCCACCAATACGGTGATTTGGGTCAAGGTCACGGCTAGTGCATAGCTGTTCAGCCAAGCCAATAAACTCTTCGAGCGATTCGTTGACTATGGCGCTGTGTGAATAAGCGCGTTGGCGAACTTGAGCAACCAGCATTGGCAGTTCGTACATTTGCTTAGGGGCTTTTACTAGTCGCTCTGTTTCAAGCGCGTTAATTAGCGTGGCTGTTTGCTCTTCAAGCTCAGTATGCTTTTCTTTAAGCTTGCGAATTTCTTTGCGAAACTCTCGTACAGATAAGTCATTAAGTGTTTCTAGGTCGTCTTCGTCGAGTGCCTCAACCGTTTCAACAGGTAAACGTGCCATTTCAATAAGCTTGCTTTTGTTCATATTTAAAAGCGCTGACGTCGGCGCTTTTGATTCAGGTAAGGCCAAAAACATTTTTGCTACAGCTATACTGCTTTGTGCTGAACGAGGTGCAACACCATTAGCACGTAGCTTTTGTTCAAATTCGCCATGCCCTAGATGCATTTTTATCGATAGGTAAAGCAAGCCTCTTTTAGCTGTATCCACTAACGCTTGTTCTTCCATTCGAATAACTTGCTGCCATGCTTCATCTACTGAATTAGGCATAACTAATTGAATGTGCCCTGCCATCTTTTCTATTTTGGCTGTGAGCTGTTGTTGCTCTTCGGGGCTAAAAATTTGCTCTGCTAGATCAGTGCTCATATCGCCCTCCACTGTGTGTAATTCGACCGTTTTTACAAAAAACAGACGGTTCTTGGTCTTTGATTGTCATTGCTTTAAGCCTTAAATGAGTTTTATACCGAGTGGCGTAATGGTGCTGTCATTCGTCAGAACTATCGGTAAGTAACGACTCTGCTATGTAACGTTGCATAGCGGTTCGTTCTTCGATTTCCATCTGAAGTTCTGCGTGTTGCTGAAGTAGTTGAGCGCGTTGATCAACGGCTTTATACAAAATGGGTTTAAGTAAAACGTTGGCAGGTTCTGTAGAGCGAACTGCATAGCAGAGGGCTGGCAAGTAATGCATAGGCATAAAGTGAGGTTGGCTTGGGGCTAACCACTTGTTTAGTTTTGCTTGATCTACATCGCACTCTTGTGCGCGTAATGCGTCATTCATTCGGTCTGCAATAACTGGGCGGCTGAAGCCAGAACGCTTCATTGCTGAGCATACGCTATGAATAAACAAGTTATAGATATCGCAGTCTGGTGCTACATCAGCTTCAAGTATGCTTTTAGTGAGCTGATTTTGTTGTGCTTTAGTGAGCTGTTCCATGGTAAAAATCTCTTGCAAAATTACTTTGATTTATTGCTCTTTTTTGCCAATGCTATTGATCGCTGGCTAAGAGTTGTTTGAGCGCTTCTATTTTCTTTGTTCGGCTATCTTTGTTTCGGTGATAGGCCTTAACAGTTGGGAAAATTTCTTCTACTGACTTATCAATAATTTTGGAGATTGCAGATGCAACTTTGTAAGACGAGGTATGCTGATACACCACACTACTCACGTGAGAGAGGTTTAAGCCCAGTGCTGCAGCAAGGATCGAAAGTGAATAACCTTTTTCATCAAGGGCTTGTTTAATTTCTTCAGGTTTCATTGTAAAGTACCTTTTGGTTTTCATTCTCTTTTCTGTTCTTTGGCGAGATTAAAAGAGTATGTGTTTGTGAATGTGTTGTGAGTATAGGTTTAATATATTAAACCTGTCAACACTTTGGGTTTAATTTATTCACCCTTATTTTATAGGTTGAGTGCAATCAAAGGTTTAACAAATTGAACCATCTAAAAGAACAAAGAGAATTACTTGGTTTGAGTCAAAAGGAAGTGTTTGAAGCTATTGAGGTTTCAAAAGGAACTTATATAAGATGGGAAGCTGGTAAGCCTATCCCTTCAGATAAGTTGTCACAACTTTCATCAATAGGATTTGACGTTAATTACATCGTTACTGGCACAAAAAGTTATACCTCTGAAGCGAATAACATTAAGTCTGAATTAATAACTAAGCCTAGTAATCCTGACTTAATAGCAGTTCCTCAATATGATCTTGCTGCAAGTGCTGGTGGTGGTGCCCTTGTGATTGCAGAGCACCCTATCGCTCGATTTGAACTATCAAAACGCTGGTTAGAGCAACATAACTTACATAACAAAAAGCTTTCTGTAGTGCCCGTTCGTGGCGACAGTATGGAACAAACCCTTTATGACGGCGATTTAACGCTTGTATCGTTAGTTGATGATCTAGCAGACGCACGCGAAGGTGTTTGTGTACTTCGTTTTGATGATGAGATTTTCGTAAAACGAATTCAGTACGACTTCAAAAGTAAGGGCTACAAAGTCACCAGCGACAACACAGCCTATTCAAGTTTCTTTGTTGAGGTAGACGATATTGAATCAGGCCGCTTCACAGTTCTTGGCCGTGTAGAAAGAGTTTTACAAAGGACTAAGGTTTAACTTATTAGGTTAAATATTATGAATATTAATCGTAAAGTTCGAACATGGCTAAAACAGAACAAGGTTTACTTTGACACTTTAGCTCCAGTTTCGATTGGTATAGCTGCTTTTTTTGTTGCTTTAGCTTCATATAACCTAACAAACCAACAAGTAAAGCTAGCTGATAAACAATTAGAACTATCTCTTTTAAATATAGAGCCAAACATCTATTTAAAAGAAGTCCATATAATTGATCCTGTAACTAAACTATCAACTGAAACTGAGTTAAGAATTTTTAACTCAGGAGAGGAAGTAAGAAACTTTAAAAAGTCAGTCAAGACTTTTCTAGAAATTGAGCATATCAGTATGAGAGGTAAGGTTTTTATCTATATACCAATAATTGGTTACTATGGTACAGGCTACTATTCATCGGAACCTACAGGTGAATTAGCTCGAGCAAGTGGATACAAGAATAATGAAATGTTTTCAAATTTTTATTTGGATTTTCAAGCATCAAACCTTAAAAATAAGTATGGTTACACTTTTATAAATCTAAAGCACTTAACAAAAATTAATTATACAAACAAACTTGGCCTAGAAGGGGAAGAGTACTTTATTGGTACGCAATCAGTTAGCTCAATTGAATACCAGAAGCTAAATAGTTACTTCAAAATTGATGACTTCGTGGACATAGAAAATTTATCACTAAGTATCATCGAAGAAAAACTTAAAAATCTCTCTTAAAATAGTGTTTACTGAGTATTAAGTCGTCTCAGATGCATTCAGTAACATATTAACTACTTTATCCTTAAGCTACATCATCTTATAAGACACTCATTTACTTGAGATACTTCCCCCTAACTTTTTGTCGGGGGATGTATTGCTTTTGAATCATGTTCTTCAGCTGCTTTTCGCTTGGTTGCAGGAGTTTTTAAATAAAGAGCTTCTAATTCCTTTGGTTCAGTAATCGCATATCTAACAATGTAATTAAGTAAATCGAATAATTTAAGTGAAACTTCATCTATGTCTTCTTCACTCATTTCACCTGGATGAACAGCATTATTCCCAGTAAGCCTGATTGTATCGGCTACATTAATTACTCTATTAGATAAAATTCCTTTACCAGCTAAAGACCTAATATCTTTATTTATATTTTCTCCACTTTCTCCCAAATGCTTACATAATTTTTGTAAAGCTAATCGTAATAGTGCTGCTGCACCTCTTGGTGATTTATGAGCAATTTCGGCTGCTTCCAAATAATCTAAAGTCACATCTTCTGGCATATCGGGGCTTGGATGGGGAAAACCTCCTTTATCTGGATAAATCATAACGCCATCATCAGGAACGTTTATTACATAACGTGTAATTCTCCACAAGGAGTGGTCGCCGCAATGAGAACACGTGAACTGCATATATTTAGACATAGCTCCTTGTTGATAAAGACGCTCGATATCCATATGCGAATAAGTATTGCAATGAGGACAATTGAAGGCTTTTGATTTAAATGATGGTAAATTATCAGTCATTTTTATCCTTAATCTTGAATAGTGTTATATAAGCTACTCTAAAGATTTTTTTAGGTGATTTATACATAATTGGTATAGGTTATTTGGTTTAAACGCTTACAATCAAATTAAACGTGTTTTAAACACAGCATTAGAAACCCAGCAAAAGGGAACATGTTGTTCCCTTTTATAGATTTTTCGATGAAGTGTCTGTGGGCAATTTTAAGCCTTTTTTAATCGCTATTACTACATAGCCTTATCAACCACTCCTTTAAACGCTCTCTGTTAAATTTAAAGACGGTTTAAACATGGTTTGAATCTAATTTAAAGGTGTAAATGTTTAGTTTTGGCTTTTAGATGTTTTTAAACCATCTGCTTTGTGTGTATTATTCAAAAAAACAAATAATAATACATATAGGGAAATACAAGAATGGTTAAAGAATACCTCATTTTACGCTACTCACTAGTGGAAGAAGCGCAAAAAGTTCTTAATGTAAAAGAAATCCCACCTATTAAAGGTCACGCAATTTTACCAGCAATCAAAAATGATAGAGAACTTAAGTCTGCTGGGGTTTTATATAGTGTACTTGGATTTAAGGGGTTAGAACCCTCTTTTGGATATGATTTCCCTAGTGAGCGGTTTTATTATGGAAAATTAGCAAAACGAAAGAAGCAACAGACCGGTGAAAAAGTTCCAGGTGATATTGTAGAAGTACTGCATGATAACTGGATCCCCCTTTCAGTTGTAATTGATATTCAAACCCAGCACATATTTGTTAGGAAAGATTGGCGTTTCGGTGACCCTGAGCATATAGCAAGAGCTTTGCAGGCAGCTTTTACAGATCCAATTCTTGCAACTTACAATCATCGCATTTTTATTGAAGGTAAATCCGAATCAGCTAAGTTTTGGAATATTGTAGACTCAAAAAGTAAAATATATAGACTAGAATTTAAATTAATTTCTCCAAACATATTAGATACAAACCAGAAAGCGAGGGACGCTGTAGAATCATTAAAAGATATATTTGGACAAGATGAAATTGACATTACTTTGAAAAGTGATTCTGGCGATTTAAAAGTTCCTGAAGCGCCTGTTGCAAACTACCTAGAGTATATTGCCGAAGGCGAAGGGAGCTGGAGTGTCGTTACCGAAGGTGAAAGGGGCGGCAAAAAGGCGCATAGTAGTAACGAAAATATAGATACAGTAAGCCTACCATCTATTGATAATGAGAGTGATACTGATGACTCTCAAATGGAGTTAGGTGAAAAAGCTGATTCTGTGCATACCTTAAATTATAAAGAGTCAAATTTAGGTGCTGAAGTTTATGCGACAATTAAACATATGGGTAAAAATTAAAAAGCCATTATTTATTGGCTTATACATTTTAGCCTCTTTAATTCTATGTTTTGCGGTTTTACACATAACTAACGGGGCTTCAAAAAAGTTATTTGATAATGTATTGGATGTTTTTCCTTTTTTTGTAACTGCTGCAAGTGCACTTACATGGGCGTTGTTCAACTACATTGAAGGTGTCTTAAAAGATGTTAGTGAACTAAAAGTTGAACAAAAAAAAATAGTTAAAGCTATAACTGCCTTGACTGATTTAAAAAATGAAGTCATTAGCAATGCTGCTTTTATCATTTTTTTATTGATTTTAGATGCAGTGCTTAATGGTATCTCTAGTTTTTATGGGGAGGATTCAACTCTTGTACAATGGCTCATTTTATCCGTGAGAGGGTGTATCATTTTCTTAGCAATTTATGCAGCATTTGATCAGTTTCAAGGGTTTAAGACAGCACAACAATTTAGATTAGTGATTAATCAAATTAAAAATAAAGCTAAATTGTAATACCTTGAAAGTAATAGATATAACCCGCAGTTAGCGGGTTTTTTTAACTTCTTTTTTATGTGCGCATTTATTTGAACAGTATAATTCGCCGTTTACCTTGATAGGTTTATATAGTGGGTCGTTACATGATTTACAGAGTAAAAATGTCTGAGAATGCATTTCATATTCAGAGCAATAATCATCTAGATATAATTGCTCTTTATTAGTAAGAGCAGTTTGACAACTTGAACAGTGGGCCATAAAAATTCCTTGCGACTTTTTTGATACCCGCTTAGCCTATATTAGTTACCCCATAGCCTTAGCTGTAAAGTCTTTTCCAGCAGTCTCCCCTTTATATGATTCATAAACTAGGTGCCAGTTAATTCATTTTGGCACCTACATCATGGCAAAGAAAGCAAGCTCAAATACACAGTTCGATTGGTTTGAAGTTTTTAAAGCTGGCACCCAAACAGACAGCAAAGGTAAGACCCAAACTTTTAGTAACGCTGATTTAAATAGCGTTGTTGCTAACTTCACACCTAAAACCGCACCGCTTGTAATCGGCCACCCTAAAATGGATTCACCTGCATGGGGTTGGGCCAGTGAATTAAAAGCCGAAGACGGCGTACTTTACGCTAAAGCCGATGAAGTCAGCAGTGAGTTTGCACAAGCTGTTGAAGACAAGCGCTACCCTAACCGCTCAGTTAGATTAGAAAAAGTCGAAAATGGCTACAAACTTGCCCACATAGGTTACTTAGGTGGCAAGCCCCCTGCTGTTGAAGGTTTAGCCTGGCAATTTAACCAGGATGAAAACGTCGACACCCTTACCTTTGAATTTTCTGCGGGTGATATGGACAGTATATCGCTACGCACATCAAACACCCTCACACGTCTTATGGGCAATTTGCGCAACTTTATTACTGACCGTTTTGGTAGTGAAGCGGCAGATAAAGTTGTACCCGAATACGAATCAGAGTGGTTAAAAGAAGAAACCATTATTGCTGAGCATGAGCGCAGCAAAAGTAACGCCGAATTTAGTAAAGGTGGCGCTATTGATACAGAAATTAATAGTGACGCCACGCCCCCGACCCATGAGGACAATGCGATGGATGAAGAAGAAAAGAAGGCACTTCAAGACCAGCTTGATGCGGCCAATGCCAAGAACCAGCAACTTGAATACAACCAGCGTGTAACTGCTGCTAAGACGTTTATTAATGATGAAGTTAACAGTGGTAATGCACCACGTTTAACCAACACCGAAGGCGTTGCTGAGTTTATGGCAAGCCTAGACGATGGCGATACAACGTTTGAGTTCGCAGCAGCTGATGGTGAAAACCAAGCTTTAAAACCAGCGGATTGGTTTAAAGGATTCTTAAAAGGTTTACCCGAGCAAACTGGCCTTACAAGCGAGTTTAATAAAGACGATACAGACGGCGAAGACAGCAACGACACAGCTGAAACGCTCGCTGCTAAAGCGCTTGAGTATCAGCAATCACAGTCTGACAAAGGCGTTACGATTAGTATTTCGTCTGCGTTAGACCACATTAAGAAGGCATAAACCATGGCGCAACCAGGATTTATTAGAAACTTTAGTTCAGAGGGTGAAATCCCCCCTAATCGCCTCTGCATTGTATCTGCAGCAGCTGACTTTCAAGTTGCGCTAGCAACTGGTGCTGATGCCATGTTTGCGGGTGTAACTGAGCAAGGAACCGATGACCACTTACGTATTGATGTTGTTTTGACACAAAGTGCGCCCGTTGAATTTGGTGAAGAGCTTGTAGCTGGTACACCTGTGGTTGCAGATGCTGAAGGCAAAGCAGTTGCATTTGACGTAGCAAACTTTGTCGGTGCAACCGAATTATATGTAGCTGGCTGGGTCATGGAAGACGGAGCTGCAGGCACGATTGGTGATGTGTTTCTGAACCCGCATCTTGTCGCTAATATTCCAAGCGCTTAAGCGCTTGGGTTACTAAAACTAAATAATTAAGGATTTTGCCATGAGTAATGGTATGCCATTTACCCCCGATACTGAGCAAACGGCAATTGCCATTGCTTACCGAAATCGAGCGCTCGTAGCTGATTTATTAGCGCCATATTCACCTGTTAATTTACGTACCTATAAATGGACTGAATATAAAAAAGGTGAAAAGTTTACGCTGACCGATTCTAAAATTGGCCGTAAATCGAGTCCGAACCAAGTTGAATTTAGCGTTGATCAGAAAACAGGTTCAGTTACTGACTATGGTCTGTCTGACATTATTCCAAATGATGATGTAACCAATGCACCAGCAAACTATAACCCACGTACTCACGCGGCTGAGAGCTTAACAGATCTTGTACTTCTTCAGCGTGAAGTGCGTGTTGCTGACATGTATAACAAAGCCGCTAACTTTGGTTATAACCACTCTCTGGCTGGCGCAGGATTTAAGTTTTTAGATGATCCAGAACTTGATATTTTGCCATTCTTCCTTGAGATGCTTGATGAGCCATTGATGCGACCAAACGCGATGACCTTGTCACAAAAGGTTGCTACCAAGTTACGTACACATCCTAAATTGCTGAAAGCATTTAATGGCACTAGTGGCGACCAGGGCTTAGTGCCATGGAGCTATATTAAAGAAACACTCGAACTTGAGCATGTGACAGTAGGCCAAGCACGTTTAAATACCGCCAAAAAAGGGCAAGCAGTAAACCTTCAAAGTGCATGGAAAGATAGCTTGTCGTTTACATATCACGACCCATTAGCATCATTTAATAATAGCCGAATGACATTCGCATTGACTGCTCGCTATGGCGCGCGGACATCAGGCAATCGTGATGTATCTGCTGGTTTAAACGGTGGTGTTGAGATCATGGTTGGGGAAGCTGTTCAGGAGCAAATTATTGCTAAAGACTGCGGCATCTTACTGACGAACGTACTAACACCTGCCGTTTAACTTTAACGCGTTGTTCCGTGATGAAGCCCCCAGTTCCGACTAGCTCGGGGGCTTTTTTTACCAACTGAGGCATGTATGTTTACGACAACTCAAACAGTTATCGACAAGATTGGCATTAATGTGCTCCTGCAATTTGTATCTGCAAAGTTTGCAGAGCCAGGTGAATACCCAACCCGTGATGATGTTGAAACGGCGCTATTGGGAGTGCCTGCAACAGAGTTACAGCAGCAGATTGCTGCGTGGTACAGCGAAGCACAAAAAGACGTTAACGCAACGATTACGGGCTTTGTAGCGAGATTCAAGCTAACACAAGACGATATAGAGAAGTCGGTTTTACCAGGCATTGCAATTGATTTAATGCACTGTGAATTGGCAACCAACATTGCCGACGAACACCTAAAAGCTCTGAACCAAAAGGCCATGGCTTTATTGGATAAGGTTAGTAAGGGTGTGATCCAAATTAAGGAAGACGCGCCTGCAGGCGTAAGAACTGGGATGCGAACAATACCTGCAGGCTCTCAATTTAGCTGGGATAGATACTAATTATGGCGGGTGTGTTTATCGAAATTACGGGTAATGCACTGCCCCGCTTAAGCCAAATTGCAACAACCAGTGAGAGACCTACCGATGTATTGGACGATATCGGTGCATTTTTAGACATGGATGTCACCACGCGCTTTTTGCGTGAAATGACACCTGAAGGCCGCAAGTGGGAACAATCACAAGCAGCCAAAGACCGTGGCGGTTTAACACTGACTGATAAACGTCAATTAGCTGGCTCAGTGACGCATAACGTTAGTTCTGACACGTTAGTGCATGGTTTAGGTGAGAAGTATTCAGCAATCCACCATTTTGGGGGCGAAGCAGGTCGTAATAAAAACGTTAAGCTGCCTGCTCGGCCAATACTCGGTATTGCTGCAATACAAGAAACAGAAATTAACGACATCGTTGAAGACTGGTTAATTTAAAGTGAGTTTAAAGAGGGTTTAAATGTCATTTAACTTTGATTTAAACAAGGTCGAAACCGTCCTTAAACAATCTGCAATTAGAGCAACGCTTGGCTTTTCGAGTGACTTTAACGAAGTGAGAAAACGTGCGGTCCACAGTGCGCAACTATTTGTTTTGCCTCTCGCTGAAGACAATACAAACACTAACAACGTACCTGGGCTTGATGAATACCAAGTAAGTGAAACGTTTGCTGTGATGATTGTTATTCCGTGCATAACAGGGAATGCCACGAGTAATGCACAAATAAAGGAGTTAAAAGGCCAAGTAAAGGAAGTCGTCGCCGGTTGCCAGTTTCAAGGATGGGACCCCATCAAGCTCGATAAAGGACGCACTGTTGAGCTTAGCAAGGAAACAAACAACTTAATTTATCAGTGCCAGTTTAGTGTAACTGGTATTCATACCGTAACAGTGAAGGTGATGCCATGAGCAAACAAACCGAAACGCAATCTACAAAACCAGCACACGAAAAAGGCGTTGTTATTACACAGCCTAAAGTGTCTCGTGCGATGGCCATTGCGAACAATGTAAACAAGGTACTTTCAAGTAATAAGGCCGCTCGAACAGAACTGGCTGGTGCGTTTAACTTGAAAGACGGCGAGTTAATTAAAGTGGAGGTTAAATCATGAGCTGGCGCTTTAAAGATAAATTAATTTTAGCAGATGCCTTGGGCACCACATTAACGGGCATGCATGCTATTTATGCAAGCGAAGTTGAATTAGCTATCGAGAACGAAAGCGAAAAAGACGAGCTTGAAACAAGTTACAGCGGTGCAAGCCTCGAAACGTTTTACGGTGAGCACATTAGTCTTAACTTTAAAACGCCTCTTGCTATGAGCGGCACTGCCGGTAATGAGCCTGCCTTTGCGCCCCTATTACTTGCGTGTGGCATGGTGCAAGTAGCTGATGCTACAAGCGTGACGTTTACCAAAGGTGCCGCTGTTGCAGTTCAATGCTTGGTTCGTTTTGGTAAGAACACGCACTCAATCAGTGAAATGAAAGGTAATGTGAGCTTACAACTTGAAAAAGGTAAGCCAATGCTGAACTGGCAGTTTAAAGGCTTATTCAGTGCCCCGATTGCAAGCACAGCAGCGCCTGCAGTTGATTGGGCCCGCTGGGTGCGTCCAGAAGTACTTGGGGTAAGTAATAGCTCTGACTTTAAGTTAAACGATGTAAAACGTACCTTGCACAAACTGACCGTGGACTTGGGAAATAGCGTGGTATTTGACCGTGCGATTAACCATGAAGAAATTATGATCACCGGCCATGAAAGCAGTGCAAACTTTACCCTTACGGCTGAAGAACTGACGAGCTTTAATCCTTTTGAAACGGTTGGCCAAGTTCAAATGTTTGAATTTACACATGGTACGACTGTTGGCAAAAAAGTCACCATTATTGGCCGTTATCAAATGCCCCACCCTAAATACACAAGCCTTGACTCTGAATTAACGGGCTACGAGTTTGATGGAAAGCTGGTACCCAGTGGTGCTGGCTACGATGAATTAACCCTTGTTTTTGAGTGATCCCAATGAAATTAAAACTCCTGAATGAATTAAAAAATGCCGTTGCTGAAGCGCCTTTAAACTTTAACTTTGGGGGTGTGCAGTTCAAGTTCACCGCAAAAATTAAAGTAGTCGATGAAAAAACATTAGATGACCTAACGAGTAAACAAGGTGCGAATGATAAGGAAATTGTTCGTGACCTGCTCATTGGTTGGGCTGGTTTTGTCGATGACGGTAAGCAAGTCCCCTTTGCAACTGAGACACTTGAAGAAATGCTTGTTTATCCTGGCTTAACCGCGCGGTTAAGTGTTGAGTGTATTAACACCCAATACCGTGTACAGGAAAAAAACTAAACGATGTTGCTAGGTGGTTTTTGGGCGACCTAGCAACACAAAGCCAAACATTAGATGACGACGAAGCCCATTTTGGCGCACCTGTTAAAGCTGCGCCTGAACAAAACGACAAAGACGACACATTATTTGTATTGCCAGCTAATCACGTTGCAGTAACCGCTATAACAACAGCAAGTAGCCAATGGCAGTTGGATAATAACGGGGTTGAGTTTGCCCTTGATTATGCCCGGGCTGATATTGCGTGGCGCTATGCAAACATATCACTCACTCCTACCGACTTTGACAAAGTACAAACCCTTGAACGCACCATAATTGGACTGATAAGGCGACCTGATGAGCAACAACTTGAATTTGGCGTTACGCTTACGTTATGACGGTAAAGCTGTTACTGCTGGTGCGCGTCAGAACGTTAACGATATCAATCGCATTAAAGAAACGGCAAAAGAGCAATCAAAGGTTGCTAAAGACGAGTCTGCAAAGCAAGTTGATAGTTTCAGTAAAACAACTTCTGCTTTAAACAGAGTCCCCATAGCAATACATGAACAAATACCTGCATATCAACGCGTTGGTGTAAGCCAAGCTGCAGCAATGAAGCAACAGAGTAACGCTGTTCGTAATTACACTAATGAGTTAAATGTTCTTCCCAAAGCAATAGATAAACAAGCTGTTGCAAATGAAAAATCAGTAGTATCTCAAAAAACAACTTCGGCAAAAAATAATGCAAGTGTAAGACAGAGCGTAACCGAATTAAATCGTGTTCCTGAGTCAATTCAGAGACAAGTTACAGCTCAAAATAAAGCTGCGTTATCGTATGCTAAAACATCTAGACAACAAAAGGTATTAACACGAAAAACGGTTACTGACTTAAATCGTGTGCCTGCAGCAATTCAACGCCAAGTTGCGGCCAATCAACAATTAGGCGTAAGCCAGGCTACTGTTATGCGCCAACAAGGTGCTATGAATCGCCAGCTTGGTTTAATGAACACTGCGTATGGTCAATTAGGTGCCACGCTTACCACTCTTGTGAGTATTGGTACTGCAACCATGTTTGTTCGTGATACCGGTGCTGCACAAATGCTTGATACGCGATTAAAAGGGTTAACGAGTTCAACCCGTGAATATGAAAGAGTCCAAGCGTATTTATTTGAAACAGCTGACAGATTAAACACCGGTTACACCACCCTAGCCGATTCATACAGTAAAATATTAACGCTTCAAGATGCGGGTGTAGTTACCCAAGAGCAAGGTATAGCGATACTTGAAGGCATGGCCAATGCGGCTGCAAAAACAGGCGCAAGCAATGTACAGCTTGGGCAAAGCCTGTTTGGTATGACACAAGGTATGACGGCTGGTGTGTTACGTGCTGAAGAGTTAAACCAAGTTACTGAGCCTATGCCTGGCTTATTACAAAAACTCGATAAAGCAGCAGGTAAAGCCGCTGGCGGTTTTAGACAAATGGTGAACGATGGCCAAGTAACTAGCCAAATGTTTAAAAACTATTTGATCAAAGCACTTGAAGATTATGCGGGTGCAGCTGAAGCGACCGAAGGCAAGATAAACGCAAGCTTTGCTGAAATGGGTAATGAATATCAGCGCTTAATTCGTAAATATGAAGAACCAGTAAACTTTGCTGTTACCAGTGTTGTAGGCAGTATAACGGATACGATGGCGTATTTACGTGAAAACGAAGAGGTTGTAGATGATTTAGTGTTAGCCACGGGCGCATTGGCATCTGTTCTTGCTGGGCGACTTGTCTCAAGCCTTGCCACTAGCGTGCAAGGTTATATTGCGAATATAGCGGCTAAGAACCAAGCCTTACTTGCCGATGTTGCCCTGGCTAAACAAGCAAAGGTCAATGCACTCGCTGAGCGTGAACGTGCTTTATATGAAAACGCTGCAGCTAAACGCCAGCTTGCCATGGCCTCAACAGCGGGCACTCGCGCTGCTGCAATTACTCGATTGGCAGCAACGAACAATAGAGCTGCGGCCTCTGAAGCAAACCTTGCTGTAGCTACGAATGCGTATACCGTCGCGGCAACCCGAGCGACTGTTGCTACACGTGGATTAAGTATGGCCATGGGCTTTTTAGGTGGGCCTGTTGGTGTCATTGTAACTGCCGGACTTGCCCTCGCCTATTTTGCGAGCCAAAGCGATACATCAAGCGATGCGGCTAAAAAGCTTAAAGTGAATCTTTATGATTTATCTACAGCCTTTGACACACTCGCTAATAAAAAAGCCTCTACACAGCTACGTAATAATCAAAATGAAATCAGTAAATACAGTAAAAACATTGAAGATGCCTATAGCAAAATAGCTGATTTAAAAGCGCAACAAGACCAAGCACCTACTGGCCGAGCAGCTTCAGCGTACAGCCGTCAAATTAGACGTTTAGAATCGTATATTGATAAGCAGACAGACCTTCGCGCAAAGCTAATGGACACGGCCAGCGAGATTGCAAACTTTGAAAAGAACCTAAACGACATAAAGTGGACTGAGCCAAAATTAGATCAAACAGGCACAAAAACGGCTCTTCCTGAAAACATTAAACGATTACAAGAAAGCTTATTAGGTGAAGAAGCCAGACTCAAAGTGAGCTACGACAAACGACGTCAAATGGTGCTTACTGCGCGTGAAAACGATGTCGCTAATAAAGCAAAGTACGATGCGATTTTGACTCAGCTAGATACCAAGTATTCTGAGGATGTAAAAACGCTCATAGAAAAGCGTGAAGCTGAAAAAATTCGTATTCAGAACCAAGCAGAAGAAAAGCGTAAGAATGACTTACAAAGAGATCTAGATAATCGCATTGCCATTATTAAGGGGTTTGCTGATAGAGAGCAACTAGCTGCCTACAACAACGAACTACGTGTTGAGCAAGCAAGGCAGCAAGCGCGTGTTGATGCAAAACGTCGCGCTACACTAGGCTTAGCGGCTAATGATGACAGCGGCGAGCTACAATACAACGCGGATAATCAAATTCGTGATCTTGAACGCCAAACTGAATTAAATGCAGCAGCCGGCTATTTCAGCCAACGTGAAGCCGATGAAGCTTCGCACCAGGAGCGTTTATTTCAGATTAAGAACCGCTATGCCGGTGCCCTACAAAGTAACATTGTTGCCTTTGCTAACTTTGAAAAACAAACCGAAGCAGACAAGGCACAAGCCATTGTTGGATTAGGCGCTGCTACTTTCAAAAGCATGGCAGGCCAAAGCAAAAAGGCATTTAAAGCTTACAAAGCCTTTGCTATTGCGCAAGCTGTGATAAATACCTATCAAAGTGCCACGGGTGCATTTACATCACTTGCATCCATTCCGATTGTTGGCCCTGTACTAGGTGGTATTGCCGCAGCAGCTGCAATTATGCAAGGTATGCAGCAAGTCAGACAAATTAAAGCACAACAACCAGCAGGTATTGCACACGGTGGTTTAGATTACGTACCTAATGAATCGACCTATGTATTACAACGTGGTGAGCGTGTATTAAGCCCGAAACAAAACACTGAAATTAGCCAAATGGCACGCCGCTATAACGCAGGAACTGCTGCAGCAAATGATTCAAGCTCTCGTGGTATTTCGTTAAGCATTACAAACCAAATTAACGTACAAGGCTCAGCAAATGAGCAAAGCGCTCAACTTATTGGACAAGACATTGCGCGTGAAGTGGTGGGTGTTGTTGTAGCGAACATTCAAAGTAACGGCGCAATTATCCGCTCTATACGTGGGGCTGCTTAGTTGTTAAGTAATTGAGATTCGTGTAAAAAGGAATTTTTAAGCGAGGGAATGTTGATGTCAAATAAAACAAAAAAGTTAGATCAGATTATCAAAGTCTTACCTTTTATTTTAATAATACCTACCGCATTATTGTCAATTTTTGTTGTTACTTTTGCTATAGACTTTCCAACATACTTAGGAACAGAAAAGTCTTGGTTAAATACCGCACAAATTTTGAATGGTATTTTAACCCCAATATTAACTTTTGCGTCCATAGTTTTAATAGCTTTAACTTGGCTGACCACCAAGAAAGAGATGGAAAGTACAAGAGCTCAACTTGAAGAACAGATTTTATATCAACAAAGAAAAGATGATTTAGACATATTAAGTAGACAGTCACTTTATTTAAATGAAAAGATGATTAAAAAGCAAAAAGTTTTCGATCTTTATAACAATGCAGCAAATGATGAGCTCTTTAATTTTTTGGAAGGACTATACCAAAACTCTAATGTGAGACTGCTAGAGTTTTACAAATCAATTGGTTTTAACTACGAAGAGGCGCAATCATCAATAAATGACTTTGCTGAACAACTTTATTTCAAGCTTTATCCAATTGAACTGTCTCAAAAAGAACTTGTAATTACAGGTACACACATAAGTGCGTGCTATGGACTCAATTTTAATAAATGCGATTACTTAAACGACATCATTAGACATCAATCTTACAAAGTTAAAAATATCTTTTTTGATGTGTTTTCTGCTATATATATGAAAAACCTTTTCAGTAATCAATACGTTAATTCAACCATGCTACTTTTAAAAAAAATTCATCATACTGAATCTGACTATAAAAAAGAGCTAATTGAAGAGTTTAAGGTTATTTACGATTTAGAGCTCGCAAAAAGGCTTATCCAATTTAGCGACGATATCCCGGATAACTTCTTTGACTAAAATAATCAAAAAGAGATAAATATGTTAAAGAAAATTTCTAATATTAGATACAACGGTTTACAAAGATCTTTATGAACGACAAAACTAAACTTTCAGAAGAGAAACACATGCCTAAGCGTACATCATTGGGGTTAATAACCGTTATTTGTGCTGCTGTTGCATGTTCACTTATAGGAATAGAGTTTTTTAGGCATTTTTCATTTAATAACAATGCCCCAATCGAAAACTGGGTTACAACGGCGACATACCTTAATAATGCTTTCTCACCTGTTTTGTTGTTTGCTTCAATATTTTTGTTATATAGAACATGGAGTGATTCAAAAGAAGCGTTGGAGCTTCAAAAACGAGAACTTGAAGCAACAAAAGAAGTTCTTAAAGAGCAATCTGACACTCAAAATTTTACTGTTATTAAAGATGCTGTCTTTGATATCGCGGATAAAGTTAAAAGTTCTTTACAAAAAAAATACGCATATGGCCGGATTGGTGATGAATGGATCTTAGTTTCAGAATCAACTTCAGGGTTTAAAACAGCTTTTCCAATAAACTCTTCAGGTGAAGAAATTAAAAATATAATTAAGTTAGAAGACTTCTTACATCAATACTTTATTTTTTCAAGTAAAAAACCAATTGAGTCGACAAGATACAATAACTCACTTAAAGGATTAATACTATCAGCCCCTACACTTCAATACATAGACAAAGTTAAGTCCATAGCTCTATTTATGAAAGCACTGAAAAGCGATGAATTCAAAGAAGTATTAGAAATTACATTATTTGCAAAGCTTACAATTTTTACATGGTTGATGTTTGTGGAAATCGCCTATCATCTTCTTAAGACAGCTAAAGAAGGCGAACAAGATATTGCTGAGCTTGTATTTATTGAGATAGCTGGTTTAACATGTAGACAGTTGAAAGCAGTAGCTTGGCTCAACGCTCTTTCAGATGAAGTACTTGCAAAACTAAAAGAGCGTAAACTACTATAACTATGTAAACTCCTTTCCAGCCGAAAGCTAATCTCCTAAATTTTATACTCGTTACCAGTGTTTTACTTAAAGCCTGGTAACAATGACAGTTCCACTTCCCTTACCCAAACGCCCTAAACGCTCTAACTTTAAGTTAGTGCCGAATAGCCAAGTGCATTTAAACAAAGCCAATAACGCCACTGAGGTGTATGACCTAGAAGGTGCTTATTGGGAATTTGAAATTGAATTGGCCAATGTACCTGAGCGTGAAGCATTGGCGCTTGATGCGTTTATTGCAAGCCTGCGTGGCCAAGTGGGTACCTTTACCCTGCTCGATTACCGTCGAGAGCAACTTGATAAAGACTTTACTGGGTATGTGCGTGGTGAAAACCAAGACGGCAATACGCTGGTTATTGATGGTTTACCGCTAAACCAAACCTTGTTGGTTGCCGGCGAACGTATGCAAGTGGGCGTTGGCCAAAATACAGAACTAAAGATTTTAACCAGTGATTTGGTCAGTGATTCACTTGGCCGTGCCACTGTCGTGTTTGAATCGCCCCTGCGTAAAATCCCTGCTGATAACACTTTAATCACCTTTAAACAGCCGCGTGGTTTGTTTCGCCTTGCGGATAACAACCAGGGCATAGACAGCGCTGAATACAAAAAAGGCATTGTCACCAGTTGGAAGATTAAAGGACGGGAGGCGTTTTAATGGAGTCGTTAAACGCTGGGTTACTCGCTGATTTAGCCACTAGTGGTCGCGCCCGTTACTTTGTTCGTCTGGCATTTAAAAGTGGTGATGTTTTACTGCATACGGGTGTGGGTGAACGTCGCTTTAAAAACTTAACCTGGCATGGCTTAGGCATGCTCGGTACTGTGAGTGAAATCCCTGCTAATGACAAGAACGACAGCGCCCGTATTCGCTTAACCCTGCATACGCAAGACACTGCCGTACTGGCTGAAGTCGCTGAAAACGACCCCATTGGCCATACCTGCGAAATCTACCTTGTTACCGTGGATGAACACTACCGCGTAAGCCAAAGCCAGCTGCTTGAAAGTGGTTACATTGTGGCATGCGATGTAGAGCGCGGTGCTGTATCACAAGTGCAATTAAGTGTGGCGGGTGAAAGTGAACGCTGGAAAGAATCACGCTTACATCAACGCTGGAATGATGCCACACAACGCGCCCTTTATCCTGATGATGCTTTTTTCAGTGAGCAAGCGTCTGCCAATAAACAAAACCTACCTGACACACAACCTGGTAACTACATAGGAAATAAACGCCGTGAACGCCACCGTTAAACTAGCCGCCTTTATAAACCAACGTAATTGCATGCCGTTTCAGTGGGGCAAAAATGATTGCTGCCTACTCGTGGCAGATTGGGTTCGCTTTGCGACAGGCCAAGACGTTGCTGCAGATTTTCGGGGTAAATACCGCTCTGAGAATGGTGCATTTAAACAACTCTTTAAACGCGGTTTAAACGATGTTCAAAGCGTCTTTAAAGACCGTTTAAACCCTGAAATTCCCATTGCGTATGCACGGCGTGGTGATTGTGCGCTCGTTGAATTTAACGGTGAACTTGTTGGCGGGATTGTCACGGTTAATGCGGTGGTCTGTGTGGGTGAATATGGCCTAGTCACCAAACCTATGAGCTATGTGAAAGCGGTTTACCCATTGGAGCCGCGTAATGTCTAAAGTTGTCGATACCGTTGTAGACACAGGCGGCGACTTATTCGGTATTGGTCGCAGTCTCTTTGATAAAACGGTGGGTGCGCTATGGGACTCACTTACTCCTGATGTGCCTGAAGAAGACTTAGCCACACTTGCTAAGGGCTTACAAAAAGGCATAGACCAACCGCGCCGTATCACTTTTGGCCGTGACCGTGTTGGTGGTGTTATTGCACACCAGGCGGAAATTGAACGCGATAAAAAGAAATTTGTTCAAATGGTGGTGCTGATTAATGGTGCCCCAATTGATGCCCTCGAAGAAATCTACATTGCTGATAAGCCGCTTACTGAGTACCCAAGTGAAAGCTGGGACTATGAATTAAGTGATGGCCGCCATACAACTGCGAACAGTAAAGCCGTTGCTAAAATGGCAGGTTGGACAGCAGCACACATTGGGTATGGCCAAGCGCATATCTTTGTTGAGTTTGAAAATAACCGTGAAGTCTTTCCAGATGGTATTAGCGATACTGAGTTTTTAATTCGCGGTGCCCGGGTGTGGGACCCTCGCGACACAAATCAAAACCCAGATGATGAAACCACCTGGCTTTGGTCACAAAACGCGGTGTTATGTGCCCTGCACTATGTACGTTTCTATGGCGCGCATGAAGTCCCTTTTGAGCGCTTACCCCTTGAATGGTGGATTGCGGCCATTAACGTATGTGATGAAGAGGCCGAGTTTACTGATAAAGACGGCAATATCACCACTGAGCCACGTTATACAACAAACGGCAGTTTTACCTTTACCACGAAACCCCTTGATGTATTGAACCAACTTGAATCCTGTTTTGCGGGTAAGATTTTTAGGCAAATGGGCCAATGGTATGTGCGTGTTGGTGCTTGGTATGGCAACCCGACATACACCATTAATGCAGATGATGTTCACGGCAACATTAAGATTAAATGGCATGCCGATTTACGCGACCGCGCCAATGTGGTTCGCGCTACATTTACCGACCCCGAGCAAAACTACGAGCGCACAGATGCGCCACCGGTGATATCTTCGGCATACCAGACGCGTGATAACCAGATATTAGAAAAGTCGATAACTTTACCGTTTGTTAGAAGCAGTACCACAGCACAGCGATTGGCTACCATACACCTAGAGCAAACACGCTTAGGTGAAATTGAATTACCCCTTAAACACAAAGGCTTGGCCGCTGCAGTTGGTAGAACTGTTTACTTAAACTTACCTGGTGAATCGATTACCAATAAAATCTACCGTGTGACAGAGCGCCGCTTTCGTTTAGATGGCGGCGTAACGCTAATGTGTATCGAAGATGGCCCAGGCTTATGGGGTGATAACTTAATACCAGGCGCACAAGATTTAACCCCAAACAGTGATTATTTAGTGGGCCGTCCGAAGCCTATTTTTGATGTACGGGTGACGATTGATGGCGATGGAAACGGCATTGTAAAGTGGAACCACCCTACACCACTGGCTGTGCATGAATACGATGTTGAGTTTATTCACGCCTCATCCAGTGAGCCCGTCTTCAAAACAACAGTAACGTACACACAAGTCACCATCCCTAAGCTTGCCCTTGGTGAATACACCGCACGTATTAGCGCTAGAAATATTTTTGGCCAACGCTCTGATACGGTCGGTGTGCAGTTTAGTGTGCTTACCCCATCGATACCGGTTGTGCATGTACTTGCTGATTACAATCAAATTACCCTGACAGCCGAGCTTGCTGCTGCAGGCATTGGTACACAGTTTGAATGGGAGTTCTTAGGGACAACCGCACAGCCGCAATCGGGTGAACGTGTTTTAGCACAGATTTATAACCGCATTGGTTTGAAGAGCGAAACGGAATACAACTTTAGAGTACGCAGTGTGAACCACTTAGGTTCATCCGCGTGGGTGGATGTATCGGCCACCACGACGACAGTCGACTTAACCGAGTTTATTAATGAGCTTCCCCTTACGCGTTTAAGCCAGGAAGCACAAAATTTAATTAACGATATTAATCAGCAAGTCGACCGTTTACGCCCTGAGACTGAGAATAACTTACCTTCGCTCATTGCTAAGAATATTGATGCGATTACGGGCCTTGCTGAAAAAGTAGAGGTCATTGATGCAGAGAACCCGAACAACTTACAAAGCCAGCTTGCACAATCAAACAGTAAAATAAATGAGTTAGAACGTGTTACCGAAGTACTGGATGCATCAAAGAACAACAGCCTCCCTGCACTGATTAAAATCAATCAAATTGCTATTGAAAGCCAGCGCCTACAGCAACAGGATTTAGGCTTAAGTGTTTTAAATGTGACAGCAGCCTATACCAATTGGCGCAATGAGTATGAGCGCAGAGCCTTTAACAATGAGCGATTAATCGATGCAGCTGTGTATGTTGATCCAGATACCGGCACCATCGTTAACCGTGCATTTGCCTACACAGATGAAAGCTTTAACAGTGCGCAGCTACTTATTGAAGGCGCTGAAAGTAAAATCACGCTGAACGCGAAGCAACTAGCGCAATCACAAAACCGTATTACACAAGCTGAAGCAACGTTAAAGCTTCAAGCAGGTCAAATTACACAGCGTGCTACGTATGCCGAAGTCGAAGGGCAAATTGCCGGTGCCCTTGCGGCATTACAACCTGCGTACAGTTGGCAATTTAACACGGGGGTTGAAGGGTTTACGGGTGCAGATAGCCACCATGCCCAAGGTTATATTGTGGCCACCAACCCTGTCTCTACACCGGTAATTAGCTACGATGCCACTGAAAACCCGATGTTTAGGTTACGTGTGCGAAAGCATACTGGCTCAATATGGAAAGGCAATATCACGTTTAATGGCAGCGCTACCCCACTTCATTTACCAGAGCCAACAACGGATGAATGGGAAACGTTGACCCTTGATGCAACCGGCACAAATGGGTATGTAGGTATAATTACCAGCCTTGCGTTTGATTTAGGCTCCTGTGACATTGATTTTATTGAAGTAGGAAAACGTGGCGCGAATGACTTAGCCCTTGCTGATATTACCGCGCGCACGACAACACTTGAAAATGATATCAATGCCCGCACCGGTATCATGGCGCAGTACGCAACAACAGCCTGGGTTAATGCGCTTGGGTTTCAAACACAAAGTAATGTGCAAACCTTAATTGACTCGTTTAATACCCAATACAATATTAGTGCGGTATTACAGGCATTTTCAGACAACAACACCATTTTAAAAGCGAACGCTGCACAATCATGGATTGATGGCGCAAACGCCACTATACGCGACCAAGTTACCAGTATTCTAAACAATGAAGATGGCGTAAATCAGCGCATAGCGAGTGCCGAGCAAAGTTTAGATGCGATTAAAGGCGAAATCAGCCAAAGCGTAACGCAAATAAGCGGCCTTGAACTGGATGTAAAAGAGCAAGGTTTAGCAGATATCCTTCAAGCGTATAACCAGTTACAGCAAGACAAGGATTTAGCCGAGCAAGGATATAGCTTAGCTGTTGCTAATGAAAAGCTAACGGCTGTTACGAATGACGTTAGCTCATTAGCGACGCAGCAATTAGAGTTAGCCGGTGCTTTTGCACAAAACCAAGCCTATTTAACAAGCTTAAATCAAGCCTTTGCTAATGAACGTTCAGCACGAAGCAGCACCGAACGTGAGTTAAGAGCTGAAATTACCCGAGAAGGCGAACGCTCAGTTGCCCAAGCAAACGAACGGCTTGAGGCGACTGTGGGATATTGTATCGATGCAGATGGAAACCGCGTTGATGAAGTTGATGCCCTAGCCTGTATTGCCGCTGGCCATGAATGGGTAGCAGGTCCATTAGTTGAGCTAATTAACAACTACACAGCAGTATTTGTTGGTGCGCAAGGCTTCCAAACCGCGTCTAACGTACAGCAATTCATTAGTACATTTGACGGTGAGCATGGCATTACAGCAACAATCCAGCAAATTAACGATGACGGTGTTATTGAAGCTGCTAAAGAAGCCCAGCAATGGATCAACGCAGCGGATGGGACAATTACTAATTTAATTACTCAGTTCGTAAATAGACCGAACGGTATAAATGATTCAATCGCGTTGGCTGAAGAACAAATTCGCGCTAATGCGGATGACCTATCGACTGAAGTAACAGCACGTGAGCAATTAAGTGCGCGTATGGGCGAAGCTGAAGCTGACTTAATATCGTTAGATGAAGCCATTATCACTGAACAGCAAGCCCGTGCCAGTATGGGATCGCAACTTCGCATCGAGTTTCAAAACCAAGACTTAGCAATGCTCGCTACGGCAAACGAGTTTACCCGGGCAGTCACTGGCTATTGTGTAGATGCACAAGGCAACCGTGTTGATGAGGATGATGCCATTGCATGTGAAACAGCTGGCCATACGTGGGTTGATGGTCCAGCCGTGCAACGTGCCGTTGAAATTAGTGCGGCGTGGGTTACTCTGAAAGGTTTCCAAACTCAAAGTAACGTACAGCAATCACTTAATACGTTTGATGCTACGTATAAAGTCAGCGCGACCCTGCAGCAGTTTGCTGATAATGACACACTTCAAAAAGCCAACAATGCCCAACAGTTTATTAATGGTGCAGAGGCTTACATTGCGCAGCGCATTACGGCATATAACGCACAAGAAGACGGTGTAGACGCCAAGTTTTCAGACGTACAAGAGCGCTTAGATGCCGCTGAAGGCACAATATCAACGAGTATTGTACAGATCCAAGGTTTGAGCTTGGCGCAACAAGCAACCGACTTAAACGCAGTGATAGCTGCGTATAATGCCTTAATTCGTGATAACGAACTTGCAGAGCTCGACATTAAAGCGGCCTTTGCGAACGAAAAGCTTCAAGCGCAAACAACTGAGTTTGAAAGCCTGGCACAACAGCAGCTTGAGCTTGCAGCACTATTCAATGACAGCCAAGCAATTATTACGAGCTTAAATCAAGCGGTATCTAACCAATATCAATCGAGCGTAATACGCGACCAACGTTATCAAGCAACGTTTGATAGTGTTAGCGCCCGTTTTAGTGGTGTTACAACGGCCATAGCGACGATTGATGAAGCTAACACAGTTCGTGATGAAGAGTTTGAATCGTTTGTTGCTGACACAATCGCGCAATTTGATGAAGTAACCGAAACCTTTGCCAGTCAAGACCAAGCCTTTAGCACCCTGCAGCAAACGCTGACAGCAAAAATAAATGAAGACACCGCAGCGGCAAAAAACGAAGCAGTATCAATCGCACAAGAGTACACCCGTACTGCCGTTGGACATTGTATAAATGCCGAGGGCCAAATAACCAGCGAAAATGATGCTGTTCAATGTGTGGCCAATGGTGGTTCATGGGTTAATGGTCCGCTTGCTGAGTTCATTGCCAATATGCAAATTAGTGATGGTGAAAACAGCGCGAGCATTAAACAACTACGCCAATTGTTTACGACGGTAGACGGTAAACTAGTTGCGCGTGGTGGTTGGACGCTTGATAACAACGGTCGCGTGGTGGGGATTGCGGGTTATAACGATGGAGAAGTAGGCAACCTCGACTTGATTGGTGATGTGATCCGCCAAGGTGTGATGGTAGGTGAGACCTTTGTACCAACCTCATACGTTGACAACTCAGACCCAGCTAATCCTGTGCATATATTCAAAGGCCGTTTAGTACTGGGTGACGGCCACGCTGTTAGCAACCTTGACGATATCAAAGCGCAAGACGGTAAAGACGGGTCGGATGGTCAAGATGGCCTAAACGGCAAAGACGGTATTACCCCTTCATTCTCAACGAATCCTGATGGCTCTTACACAATTAGTAATGGTACCGAGCACATAACAATACGCGATGGTGAAGATGCTCCCATACCGACTGTCACTAATAACGGGGATGGCACCTACACAGTGACAGATGGTGAAGGTAATAGTGTCATTGTTAAAGATGGTCAAGACGGTTACACCCCCGTTAAAGGCACCGATTACTTTGATGGGAATGACGGCAGCTTTGTTAGCTACATATTTAGATCATCATTAACTAAACCCACTACCCCAACAGGCGGTACATTTAATGGCACATCTGAAACCTTCCCAACTTATTGGGCTGATACGCCTGTCTATATCGATGGACAAATTACCTGGGTGTCTAAAACACGTTGGCACTTACTAAATAATACCTGGACTAATACAAGTTGGTCTTCGCCTGTTGAATACATCATTAAAGGTGATAAAGGTGCTGATGGGCAAAATGGCGCTGATGGCCAAGATGGTTTAAATGGGCAGAATGGACAAGACGGCGCTGATGGTAGTCGAGGCTCTATTGCTGTTGATGTTGCAACGTCTTCAGGTACTTGGTCTGATTCAGTCGCAAATGCAAATGTACCTGGCTCCCCTGTTATTCACGATCGTGTCACGATTTACAAATCATCCGACCCCAGTATTCAAACAACAAAACGCTTTAATGGCTCGTCTTGGGTAAGTTATGCCCTGCAAGTGCATGGCGATGCACTCATTGATGGCACAGTTGATGGGCGTGTTTTCAGAGCGAATACCCGCATTGAATCACCGCGTATTGACCTAATAGGTGGCGCGTTCATGAAAATTGAACTTGCCAGTGGCTTTGGGCCTGATAATTTGTGGTATTGGTACGGCCCTAAAATTATGAGTAATGGCTTGCCTAATCTCAATGCCCTATCAAAAGCAAATGGTATTGAATGGAAAGATACCGCTGGTAACGCCTATTTTGGTGGAGCCATTACAGCTGGTGTACTAAGTACAGCGCTATCTACAACGAATTTATCAGCCACAGCGAGCGTTACAATTGGTCCCTTCGGCTCAAATGGCGGCACTATCGACATTGTGTGCTCTTTATTGGCTACATCAAATGCAAGTGGCCACAGCGATACATCGCCATCCGCCCCGCCTGCCCCGACATACACTATCAACTTATATGAATACATCAATGGCGGTTGGCTATCTCGTAAGTCACAAACATTCACGGGAAATAGCAGTGTATCCAGTGAATATGACTTTGAATCTAGAAAGTATATTTGGTCAACGAGTCAAAGTTGCTCAGGTTCTTTCACGTACACAGACAACAAACTAAACACATCCAACCGGACCTACAAACTTTCAATTACAGCTCGTACAGGGTTTCAAACATCCGGTAGTTACGATCCATCACAAAAATTAACCTTAATATCGCAAGAGGACTAACCATGCCAGCATTTACAGCCGAACAGGCCAGTATAAATAACGGCTCTAAAGTCGTACAAATCAACAGTGGCGAGAGTGTCGCCAATATACGAAGCGGTGACTTTTTAGTCCTTGCAGGCTTTATAGTTGAAATAAACCGCGCATTTGTGGGCGCAGCAAACGAGCAGCTTATAGAGCTTGTACAAGCCTGGTCACATAGCACTCAGAGTAACCAATCATGTATTGTTATTCCAACAACAGCCGAGTTTAAAACCGTTGTTGCGGCATTAAATGAAGCCAACATGCTTGTAAATAACAATTATAAAGCGATGCAAGATTGGCAAACTAAAACAGGCACCGTAACGTTTAGCAACAAAGACGGTACAACGACTACAGTTAAAACTCTCAAGCAGATTGAAGCCGATAACGCCGCACAACTGGAAGCCTATCACCCCTACCCGTGGGCCATGCGTAAAGTCGAGTTTGAAGCTCGCCGTGCAGCTAATAATGAAAATTTTGCAGCCAGTGGTTTTGTGCATTTTGGCAAGCATTATGATAACGGAAGTTCAGAATTAAAGGTTGCGGAAGGACTTTATACACGTATAGATACAGCAAATAATTTACGGTTAGGGCGTGTTTCATCAACTTCCCAAGGATTAAGCAAGACCAACCACCCTTTTATTAATGTAAGTGGAGTTGTTACAAAAATTGAATATCTGAGTAGAGAGGACTCGATTTTTAACCAAGTAAAACTACCTCCAGCAGAAGATGGTACGCGAACTTACGACAACGCAACGGGTCTATCAGTCACACACGCCACCTCAGCAATCGCGTTTGCTAGTGAAACAGCCACTAATAAGGTGGTGACTGACCGAGTTGATATGTTTGGCTTTGAACCGTTCTTACGTGAAATTAATGATGCTGACCCGTTTGTTTATAAGTATGGCCTCCCCCAATCATTGGCTACAAGTATAAAGGGTGTACCAACTGAAAGTGACACTGTTCGACCAATTACTTACTTTGCATGGTATGAAGGAGACACAACTAGCCGTGGTAAAGGTGTAAACTGGCAAACTGCCACCGAAGCGCAACGCATAGCTATAGCAAGTGACCTTGAAAACAATATTTACTTTGATGATGCAACAGGTAAGTTTTACCAGTGGTGTGTCCGTGGTCGTAGCTTTGCAGGATTAGGTAATGGTGATTGGTACAGTATAGATGCTAACGTTCCTAATTCACTTTCGTCAGGAATACTCGGATTTGGAAACAATTTAACAAATGCGAGGGTAGATCCAATTGGGCATAAGGATAATCCTGTTGGATCTTTAGGTTCATATTTCTTCTCCCAGACAGTAGGATCTTGGGCAGAAGATAAGGGAGAGACAGGACTGTTCACTGTAAGGCAGTACTCAGCCCCTAACTCGGCAGTGGCTGTCAATGGTGAGTGTTACTTCTTGGTCTGCGGAACAATTAACCGATTAAATAAAGGAGGGTTTCACCCAAGCTTCAATCCTCTAGGCGCCTCATCATACGTTGCAGATACTAGTCAGAACCCTAGACCATGGAATCATCAGAATGTTAAAGGTGCAGGTCTTTTAACATCAAAAGCGGCTTGCTTTGATTTCGGAACAACTGTTGGTCAAGTTTCAGAAACTACTGGATTTATAGGTAACACTCAAGGGGTTTACGGTTCAGGAAGAGAAGATGGTCGTTACTATGATGCAATATATGCCAACGGCCAAGGCGGAGTTTGTAGGGATATGAGATACAAAGCTTCAGAGATTACAGATTTTGATTTCTTTAAAGCTGATAAAGATATTAAGGCAGGAAAATATAGGGGTTTGGAATTAATACCTTTAACTAGAGTTTATGATTTTGCAATTATCTCCCCAGATAGCACCTCTGGAACATATCCTAACCTCAGCTACACCATTGAGAAACTTTATAACAATATCAAAGAGCTAGAAGATGGTGAATATTACTATGTGTATAATAAATCAACGGGTGAGTTGTTTGATAGCCGAACTGTAGATCTTCTTCTGACATCAAGCACAAGAAGGCATTTATATTACCCAACCTCTTGGGGTTCTAGTGTAGATGTTGCTGTGATTTATTATGAATTGACACAAACAACCGTGTCATATTCTTATACAGCGTCAGATATTATTGGTAATCCTGTAAATATCTTACAATGCACAGATCTAAGTAAGGGGTGGATTGGTAGGTGGGTACCATTAATTCCGGATGGCACAAGCAAAGAATTTAAACTTAGAGCTCCTGTACTCTCAAAGGTCTCAGTCAACTACACCACTGATGGGGGGGCAACATGGATTACCTATCCTAGTTGGACATCTCTAGCAATATTTGATGATATTACTAACTCTTGGACAGGTTCTTTTCTGGGAAATGCAGTATATATTTCTAATTATAAGGCCATAGCAAAAATCACCAAAAATGTAGAAAATGATTTAATCTACGGGGGTGTTCAAGGTTTAGGTAGTATGATTTTCGCAAGCTCTAGAGCAAGAGATGAGACTGCCAGGGGCCTTGGATATTCATTAATTAATGAAGTAGTTACTAGTAATAATATCTCATCTGTAGGTGTTGACCAGTCTTACCTAAGTTTGAAGGCGGTACAGTTTGGTGATGCATTGGAGAAGTTAATAGGTTTTAGCCAACTATTAGGAAGCCATGAAGACCTAAGCCTAGCCCCACCAACTAACAACAGTCCGGCCTTCAAAACTCTTAATTATAATGTAGTGAGAAATCAGCAAGGTTTTATTAATTATGCATACACAGGTTTGACTTATGATTCTATAGCAGGGGATTGGGGGGATGACTCTAAAATACATATTGCATCAAATCAAACCACAATTCCCGATCAGAATGGAAATGAAAACCTTATAGGCACAGCGTGTTGTGTAGAATCATTAGGGTGGATTAAAAAATGACAAATAAATTAGACGCTATTTTAGATTTTATCGTTCTCGATGACGAGCAAAACCCTGTTCTTAACGAGCAGGGTTTGCCAACTTTGCTACAAGGGCCAGTAGGCGCGAAGAATATCCCTGAACTTATCGCTAAAGGTAAAATTAGAAATTTAGCACTATTCGCTGAGCTTGAGAGTAAAACTGAACAATGGGGATGGGCTAGCGCCTATTACAATTACTTAGTCGAACTAAACGAAGTTGAACAGTACAACGCTAACTTACCTGCGCCGGTTGCAAATGAGGATGGCAGCATAACGGAAGCAGAAACAAAGCCTTTACCAACGCCCCCAGAGCGGCCAGCGATAAGAACGGTCGATGAAGTACTTGAACCGTACAAGATCACTATTTTTAAACTTGAGCGCCAAAGCCAAATTGATAATGCGATTGTTGAAATATCAACAGGCAAAAAGTTTGATGCAGACGAGCTGAGTATTACGCGACTAGCTAATGCACTAATCAAACATTGGCAGTTAGATGATTCAGATATTATTCCTTGGTCAACTGCTGATGTTGGAACTGGAATAATGATTGATTGTACGAAAGCCGAAATTATAGAAGCACATCAACTAGCGACTGATAACTTTGCTCAAACATGGGCTTTAAACAGCTAAACCCTTCTTTAAGTTTAAAGGTAGTTTAAATCAATTTTAAACTGCCTTTAAATCACTAACCTTACTCTGAATTAATTAAAACTAGCCTTATTTAACATAATTAAGCAATTCTAAAATCTTACGTCTTTTTTTCTAAAAACAATCGGCGGCTTACATTGTCGCCAATTCCCCGTTCAATGTTAAAATCCGTTTTACCCGTGATTTCTATAAGTTTTCCACTTTTGGCTATCAATCTAATAATTTGATTGAAAACCCTTTTAGCAATCTAAAAAAATCATCGTTATTTTTTCCGCGCAGGCTCAGCCTACATACGTTCTTCAAGGATTAAGGATAATGACTAATTTTAAGCAGTTACTTTTTAGAGCTGGGTTTATGAGTTTTGGGCGATTAGATCGCCGCGCAGCAATGGAATTTCTAACTATAAATACGGAGCGCACTCTCGAACGCTGGATAGCAAAAGATAACCCCTGTCCAAGGGCTGTAAAATTATTGGAACAACGTATTAATGGCTCGGTGTCCAGACATACATCATGGAATGGTTTTTATATTTGTCGCGATGGTTACTTATGGACACCAACCGGCAAACGATATGACTCTAATTTCATCAACAAAATTGAGTTCTTACAACGCTCTGTTCGCTATAACGAAAGCCATGTAGATGCTTTGCAAGCTCAAATTGCACACCTGTATGACTTAGTTGAAGCCAGCGAAACACTTAAAATCATTGGTAATGACTTAATCAAAATGAGTGATCAGCTTGCTTTAAAAGATATTGTGTTAAAGTATGGAGATAAGAAAACAGCATAAAAATATGGTTGTACGGTTTCGTGCAACCTTCTACCCAATAAAAACTAGTGTGATATGAAAAAAAATCCAGAATTCAATCCGTATGAAGATCAGATGAAACAAACCCGAGTTATTAAAGACTTGGAAGAAGATCAGGCGAATGAAGATTTCAATACAAAACATAAAAAGAGCATGCAAATTTTAACAATTTCATGCCTTGTATATAATTTTGTAGGTATAGATATAAGTCGTGCAAATATTGGGTTGATAAGTGGAAGTACAATTCAAAACCCTCAAGTCATATCATTTTTTCTGTTTGTTGCTCTGCTTTACGCTACTTCTTTATATTTATTAGCTTTATGGAAGAAAATTGAATACTTTTCAATAATTAATACAACTAATTCAACTAGGCATCATTTTATTTCGGAATTAGAGCAATTAATCATTACAGATAGACTTCCTGATTTTTTACGCAGAAAAAATATATGGATTAAAGATGTAACCATTTTGGGATTTCGTGGAAACAGTTCACATAGAGAGTTCATTATTGAAGGTGTCCCAAGTTCATATTCACCATTAGATATTTTAAATATTATAGACGACTCACGATTTGAGTTAATAGAACCTAAATCAGGTCAGAATTTAGTTGACGGAAATTATCATTATCTATTCAAATTAGAACCTTCAGAGAAACACTATAAGTTCCTTGATAGATATGCGAGATTGCTAAAAATAAATAATGCAAAAAACTTTATTGAATACAGACTCCCATACATCTTAGCTATATTTGCACTATTCTCTTTTCTTTATAGGTAAAAAAAGCCGCATGTTTGCGGCTTTTTTCTTACTTTAAAGCGTCTGTTAATGCACTAACTAATTCATCATCAAGTTTGTTTTCAGTCTTACTAGCTAAGTGCTTAGCTGTAGCTAAACACACTCGTTTTATAAATGCTTCGGTTAGCAATTTAACTACTAAATATTTACCTAATGTCGCTATCATAATTTATCCTGTAATTTCGTTATATCTTCACCATGTTTTTTGATGACTTGCTTTATCCAAGTAATATCTGTTTTCACTGCGGCAACGGTCGCGAATGCGCCGGCAATTTGAACAATGATTACGAATAGCAAATTGATTGAGTTTGCATCGATGGCCATACCCTACCCCTTGGCCGCTATCGTTATGGTTTCAGCGTTTATAATGCAAGGTTATCCATCTGTTTTATAATGCAATTTTCTTATGACAACCAATTCCCTCTATAAAGTACTGGTCATGGCTGACTATGATAAACCCGCCATTAAATGCGTATAATGCATCGGCTAAAAGCTGTTTTGATTCAAGGTCTAGGTGATTATCGGGCTCGTCGAGTAACAAAAAAACATGCTTTTCAATATGGCTTACGATACACATTGCGAGTTTCATTTTTTCGCCACCACTTAACTGTGCGGCTTGTTTATAAACGTCGTCTTTTCTGAAGTTTAAACAAGCAAGCAGTGTTCGGGCTGTATTGTGGGTTAATTCGCGGCAATAGAACATTAGGTTATCAAGCAGTGTTAAGTCATTATTTATTAATGAAAAATGTTGATCTAAATAATAGAGTGGTTGATTAACATGTATCTGCCCTACTCTAACTGGCAATTTAGCCATCATCGTTTTTAAAAGTGTCGATTTGCCGGTGCCATTGGCGCCAGATAAATGTATTTTTTCATCATTATAAAGCGATAAATTTAAGGGGGTGTGCGAACCATTCTGCAATACAACGTTCTCGAGTGTTACTGCTTTTTGGCGTTTGAATTCTGTTTGATTTAAATAGAACTGTTGTGGTTTTACTTGCTCAAGTTGAGATATAAGCACTTGCTTATTTTTAGTGATTTGCGCCTCTCTTTTTGCTGCGTTTTTACTCTGCGATGATTGATTTGCTGAGGCTCTGTCTTTTTTAGCATCTTGAAGCACTTTGGGCTGGCTGCCTGATTTTTGAAGCTTTGTGCCTTTATTCGCGCGTTTTTCTGCTTTTTGTTTATTAACTTGCTGTTGAGCTTCAAGCTTACTTTGTTGTTTTGTCGCTGCATTAAGCTTGTTTTCTAATGCTGTAACATGTTGCTGTTTTTGGCGGGTGTAATCTGTAAAGTTGCCACCATAAACAACTAACCCCAGTGACGATAGTTCCCATATTTCATCAACAATTTCTAGTAACTCTCGATCATGGCTGATCAGTAGTATTTGCCCTGGATATGATTCAATTTGATTTTTTAACCATGATTTACCCTGATTATCTAAATGATTTGAAGGCTCATCGAGAATCAAAATATCGTGGTTTAAGGTAAACAAAGCCCATAATTTTAATTGACTGAGTTGCCCGCCACTTAAGGAATTCGCATGCGCAGTGGCAGTGATGTTTTTAAGGCCTAATTTATTTAATACTGAAGTAAAGCGTTGTTCTAAATCCCAATAACCATCCACTAATGCTAAGTCGTGTTCTGTGAATTGGCCTTCATTAATGGCCTGTAAGGCGTTGAAGTAATGATCAAGCCCTATAGATTCAGCAACTGTGAGGGTATTTAACTGTTTAATGTCGTCGACTTGTTTATATATACCCATTACGCCGCTGCTGTTTACTGTTCCTGACGTTGGTGAGCGCTCTTTACAAAGTAACGATGCTAAAATTGATTTACCACTGCCATTGCGACCAACAAGTGCGGTTGTTTTTGCTGTTAATGACAGTGTTATATTGTTAAACAGACGTTTACCATTGGCATGCTGAAAGCAAAGGTTAAAAGCGTGAAGTTGTGGCATAGTGCCTCCTGTAATACAGGGGCAGAAAGCGTTGGTAACGCAAAGATAATTTACGCGTGTAAAGTGATAGTGAGCAACGCCTACTAACCCTGTTGGTCCAAAGAAAAAATGAAATTGGATAACAGGTTTAGTTGTTCATGTTGGCGCGTGCTCCTAAATAATGAGACTAGATAATATCCAGCCCTTGCCAAAAAGGCAACGAGTTATGTTAGGCTAATACTCATAGATCGTGAAAGGAATGCATTTTGAATTTAGTTAATTGCCAAGCCATTCTCAATAATACTGTGCAAGTAAAACTGACACTTGATGCTAAAAAACGTGTTTTTGTTATTGGTGATTTAGATGCCGACCTACCCAAGTTTGAACGTGCGTTAGCATCGGTAAATTTTAATGCAGCAAACGATATATTATTTGCACTTGGCGATGTTATTGATAGAGGTGCACACAGTGTTGCTCTATTACAGAGGTTTAAAGAGCTAGGTGTTTATATGACTCTGGGTAATCATGAACATATGATGCTCGAATCAGTTCTTGCCCAAGATAGTGGTTATCACGCGTTATGGGTTGAAAATGGCGGGCGTTGGCATTACGAATTAAGCGAGGCTGAACGTGTGGATGTTTGCCTGCAACTCCTAAATTGCCCTCTTTCTTACCTTATTGAATATGCAGGCATGACGATTGGTTTGTCGCACACGGTGCCACAAAATTGGCATTGGCAAAATATCCCTCGCAATCATTCTCAAGCCGTTACCGGCTTACTTTGGGATAGAGCTATTACAAAACAAGGTAAGGTTTTGCACAACCAAGGCGTCGACTTTTCTATTCATGGCCATAACTCGACCCCTCGGCCCTATTGGATTGGGAACACCTATCACATCGATACAAATTATTTAGGCGGTGAGCCAACACTTGTCGAGCTGAGCTCTTTAATAAGCGACTTTAAACAAGCCCAGTCAATGGATTGAAGCAAGTTCAGAGGGGATGTTTTCTTCGAGATACTGCTTGTACTTATACCTTGCGTGCCAAAGCTGTTCATCAGATTCTTGCAGGTAAATAAGTGGACCGGTATTTTTCTTTGCTAAACTGGTTAGTTTAGAATATTCACGGGTATCGATTTTGCCATCGCTAAAGTAACTATTTGAAATTGTTAGAAACTCATCGTCTTTGTACACTTCACTGTGCCAAATAAGAGAACGATACATACTGGCGGTTATTTCGGTTGGCTTATCGTTGCTTTGAAAGATTTTCACTTCAGAGTAAATTGAGTTACCCGTAATTACGATACCAATTAACGATAGCGTTGTGAGAGTCATCATCCATTTCATGCTTTTATCCTCACTATTGATTACTTTAACTATAGGAGGAAAGCGAGATGTTTGATGTTTATTTAATCAATCACAGTTCGAAAAAGTATTTTCAAAATGCTTAATTACTGTTTTGTAAGTACCTATTTTGTGCATAGGACTCACTGAGCCCTATGCGCGTGATACCTTTTAGTGAAGTGCGGCTGTAAACGGAATGCTTTTACAGATTTTGGCTTCAGCTATAAGAATTTCTTCTAGTCGTGTATCTACTTCTTGCTTGTCGAAATACTCGTAGGCAAGTTCGACAAATAAGTTTTTATGCTTTTCTTCAGATTTCGCGATGGCCACATAAAACTCTTTTTCTTTGCCAGCAGGTAGCGCTTCGGCAACTAATGAAAAGCGTTCATGCCCTCTTGCTTCAATAACACCCGCAACGAGAAGACGGTCCATTAAAAACTCGTCGCGGCCATTTCTAAATAAGCCACGAATTTGCTTAATGTAAGGGTCTTTTTGATCGTTACCCAATGAAATATCGCGTTCCATTAATAGCTTGAGTACTTGTTTAAAATGAATCATTTCTTCAAGCGCTAAGTCGGTCATAGCTTTAACAAGTTTACGACGATCTGGGTAATGCGACAGCATTGACATAGCCATACCCGATGCTTTTTTTTCAGCGGCAGCATGGTCTTGTAAAAAGGTGTTGAAGTCCGCTAAGACACCTTCTGTCCATTCAAAGGGAGTGTGATATTTTAATTCAAACATGATAAGGAACAACTTAACTTATAATGGCGGCGATTTTAACGCATTTTGGTTATAAAATCTTGTGATTGTAACCAAGGGATTTATCTATTTTTCCATTGCGGGTTGAGGCTATTTTGTCGGGGTGTTTTATGTCATTCCAAGCCGTTACTTTACCGGCCATATTCAGTTGTTTAAAAACAATTGGTTGCTCGGTTTGTAAAAATGCTTTGAGTGCGTCAGGGCTATGCTCGTCTGAAACATCAAGTGTTAATAGTTGCTGTTTTTTATCACTAAAATAGTTTTGCACTTGCTGTTGATGCCGCTTGTAACATGCAATAAGGTACTCATCTGATTCTATATCTGCCAGTGTGTAGTGGCCAAACACCTCTAAATAACAGCGTTTTAAATGGCTATTAAAGCCGCCATCTTCGCGCATTAAATTAGTATGCATGCGCGCAAGCAGTTGTCTTATTGAGGGGATCCATTTTGATAAATCACGCTGCAAATTAATAAAAATACTGTTTGGGTAATGCTTATCAAGTAACGGAAACTCACTAAAGACGGGAGTGTCAGCTATAACCTCTGCACTTTCAATTGCCGCTTGTGTATACGCTGTGTGGGCCGTTTTATAGCCTAATTGTAAAAAGCTATGGCAAATACTGGTAGTGCCTGTGCGCGGCAGACCTATTATAAAAATTTTATTCTTCATCTTAATTCGTATTAATTATGTTGGCATGAGAACTGGGGTTGCTTAATGAGTGGCGTTTTAACCGAGACATTTTAGTGTCATTGCTAACGTTAGCAATGACACCCGCTTTTACCTACATAACTTGTGTAACTAATAACATGAAAGCACTGATAACCAGTGTTAAAAAGGTAAGTATCATACCAAAAGCACGTAATTTCATTACGTTATCAGCAAGCCCGTAGCTGTGACAAAATCGACCTAGTAGCAACATGCTTCCTAAAATATAACAATAATGACTTGATAGACCTTGGTACTCAACCAAGAACAATAAGATCAAAGTAAATGGCACATACTCTATAAAGTTTCCATGCGCACGAATTGCTGCTTGCAAAGATGCATCACCGCCATCGCCAAGTGAAATTTGCTTGGCTTTACGAATTTTAATAACACGAAAACTTAACTGAATGTATAAAATCGCCAATATGGCGGCAAAGGTTGAAACGATCACTGTATTTCCAATTCTTATTTAAAGTTAGACGCTTAGCACTATTTGTTGCTAGGCTATAAAATAGGTATTTAAGTTAGCACACTATTATGACTCGATAATGATTAATGTCTAACTGTTCTTAAAGGATATGCATGTTTACGCCAAGAAAAATTGCAGACAATTACCGCGAGATGATCAGCAGTATTGGGTTTTACCCATCGATGCTATCCGTTTTATTTCTTTTGTTTGCTTTAATCACAACTGCAATTGAATACGCAGCTATCACAATGGAAGTTAAGCAATTTTTTGCTGTGCTATTAGTCGATAGTGAAGAAAACGCACGAACCATATTGAGTACCCTTGCCGGCAGTATCATTTCGCTAACCGTGTTTAGCTTTTCAATGGTAATGGTGGTACTTAATAGTGCCAGTGCGAGCCTGTCACCGCGAGTTTTACCTGGTTTGATCACTCGTAAATCGCATCAGCTTGTTTTAGGTTTTTACTTAGGCAGTATCATTTACACCATCATTATGTTGATAAACATACGCGCGATGGAAAACGGTGAAATGGGGATCCCCTCTTTGGGTATTTTCTTTTCTTTGCTGTTTGGCTTAGTGTCGTTGGGGTTTTTTGTTTACTTTATTCATTCAATCTCAAAGGCTATCCAAGTTGATAATGTACTTAACGATTTATTTAAAAATACCAAAAATGAACTCACCTGCATTGTCGCAATGCAAAAAGATACCGATGTTAATGAGTTTCCTAACTTTGATGAATGGCACAACATTAAGAGTGAAACAGAAGGTTATTTTAAAGGGGCTCACAGTGATAAATTATGTGCGCTGTGTAAAGAGCACGATATAAAAATTTATATTGCGGTTAAACAAGGTTTTTTCACTGTTAAAGGCTACCCATTCTTAAAGTGTGATAAAGATTTATCAGACATGCCTGAACTTGTTGATGCCCTGCTCAACTGTTTTATTTTTTATATTGAAGAATACATAAGTGACCATTATCGCTATGGTATGACGCAAATTTCTGAAATTGCCGTAAAAGCAATGAGCCCAGGTATTAATGATCCGGGCACTGCGGTTAAGGCCATTGATATGTTAAGCATTTTACTGATAGAACGCCTTAAAATAAGCGATGTGAATTATTCGCTAAAGCATTCAACGAATAATCAACCTTATTTATACTTGCACGAGACATCGTTTGATGAATTACTGCATGATAACTTCACACCGATTAGAAATTATGCAAAAGGCGATGCTTATGTGATGGTCAATGTACTTGAAGCATTTAAAAATATTTTGTTTAGATCGGCTGATAGCAGTAAAGCGACAGAAAGCTTATTTGTTTATTTAGAGGCCATTGTTGAAGACATTAATAAGCATATAACGAATGAATACGACCGTCAGCAAGTAACCAATATGCTCAAGGCTATTGCGCGTATTTCAGAACACAAAGGAAAGGCGTTGGTGGCAAAGTTTACCACCAACTAACTGTTTAATTTTCGATATAATAGACCGCATAGCTACTTGCGATGATGGTTATTTCACCCCCATTGTATGCATCGGGTACATAGTTACTCGGTGCTGCATCAGCCATAACCATTTTTTCAGCTCTCATGTAGGGTTGCACTCCCGTGTCGAGTGGGCTGTTTGAAGCCGTATAAAGGCCTTTTAACTCAACACCATAATCATTGGCAAACTCTTTTGCTGCGGCACGGGCATCTTTAATTGCCAGTTTTTGTGCCTGCTTTTGTAGCTCTTCATATCGGCTCGATACAAACTGTGTTTGATTTATTTCATTAATACCTGAGTTTACGAGTTGTTGAAGTAAAACAGGGTACTGTTTTGTATCAGTGAGCGTGAGTGATAAATTACGAGTTACACGGTATCCAACGAAGTTTTGTTTGCCTGTTTCACGGTTATATTCCGTTTCGCGTTGAATAGAAATATTAGACGCATAAATGCCCTTTTCTTCTACCCCTTTTGACTTTGCAAGCTTTATAGCTTTTGCCATTGTATTGTCGGCTTTATTTTTAGCGGCGATTAAGTCTTTATCAATTTCTACAATTGCGACCGTTAGTTTTACGTTGTCGGGGATTGTGGTGATAGACGCATTACCTTGAATATAAATATGCGGAGCGTCTGGCGTTGCCAAGGCAAAAACATTAAAACTCATAAATGCGGCAATAGATGAAAAAACAAATTTATTCATAACCTTGTTCCTTTTGTATAAACGTGAACTATTAAATACCTTATAAGGTTAATTAGCAATGAACAAGCTTAAACTAGAAGCTTAACGCTCGAAACAACACGGCTTTGAACAGCATTATTTTATGCGCTTTTTATTTACACATCAGGATTAAAACATTGTATTACTGTTTTTAGATTCCTTTGGAACAGACTGCCCAACCCCCCAATGCTCAACAATTTTACCTTCTTCCATCCGAAATATTTGGATTGCTGCACCGCCAAGCGATTCAGGTGTATGTTTTACATGAAGGTGAAGCCAAACAAGATCACCGTCAGAAGCGGTGCGCTTAATGGACATTGAAAGTTTAGGGTACTTTTTATAACGGCTCTCAAACAAACTCAACAGCGCATCACGGCCATCAGGTATGTTTGGTGAATGCTCAATAAAATGTTCGCTGTAACATTCATTACGCAAAATATCTATTCGATGCTTAGGCTCAAGATCTGGTCTATTTTCGAGGATTTCCATGCAATACAGCGCCTTCTTTAAGTTAGATTCCTCTAAAGCAGTTTCTGCGCTACTTTTTGCATTTAATTCACACCCTACAAGGGTTATGGAAATTGCAAACAACACAACTCTAATCGCTATTTTCCCTGTACTCATATATTACTCCTATACACGCTGTTGTCAGAATGTTCATGTATTTCTTGCCCTTAATATGGGCAAAAATGTGGCCAAAATGGAGCTGAGAGAAACAGAGCACTCTGTTAGCCGCAGCACTTTAAATTCGTGCAAGCTTTAGAGTTTATATTCACGTCGCACTTTGTTGGAAAAAATGCCGGACAAGGTCCCCACTTAAGATCTTTGTCTTTCGGCGAAGCCGAAATTGGTTTATCTACTGCACCTGCACTGAATGCTAATATCGTCATCAGTCCAATGACTGCAGTTTGGATCATTTCCTTCTTCATTTTACTCTCCTGAGTTAAAAAATCGGTTAGTTGCTTAATGCATGGCTCTGCGGCAAAAAAAGCGCCCTGAGTTTTGGGCTGGCAGCAGCCACTTAATAGGATTCTTGCTAGGTATCATTTAAAAATAAATTACAGTCTGGCTAATTTATAATTCAGTAAATTGACTATAAAATTAAAGACTTAAAAATACTCTATGTATTACTGTTATCCGTAAAATAACTATGTATGTCACCTAATCGTGATGTAGCAAACTAGAAACCATGCACACGTTGTTATTTGGCTAGGGATGCATGTTGTAGATAAGTAAGATGAAAGTTCGAATTAAACATGGGGTTACCCAAACGACGTTACTTTAATAAGAACGAGTAATAATTAACCACCTTACAGCGATACCTGACGAAAAGACATTAATTCCAATCAATCTTTTTGTAATAAACAAAACAGGCCAGATCTTTACTCGATAAATTTAAAAAACTAATAATATAGTAAATAGAATATGGGTCATTCTAATAAAAATATTAGGTTTTGTGAGGCTGGTTGTTCAGTTGGTATGGCTTACTAACTTATACATTTCACAATGGAGGAATTGTTCTACAGGCACGCATTTTATCCCTTTGAATCCTTGATTACTCTCTTAACGAAGCTGTTTAGCAGAAAATAAAAGCCGATGAAATTGCGTTACTTAATAGCAATTAGTCCAGTATCGACTCATCTTAGCTCGACAATTGTGTTACTGGTATTGGTGTTACTGATGTTGAGTGCATGTATTTTTATACAAAAAAGGGGACCTACTATTTTAGGTCCCCTTTGTCATTTAGCCAAAGCGCGAAGGCTTTGGTTTCTATTAATATTTTAAGTTTAAATGCTTTAGCTTAAATACTACGTCGCTTGTAGTTGCGGTATTCAGGTAACCAATAATTCTTTTCGATAGCAGCCCACAGCGCGTCGTCTGTTAGTTCCAGTGCCACACCTTCTTCCATCGCTTTTTTAGCAACAGCAAACGCAATACGTTTACTCAATGCTTGTATTTCAGTTAGTGCTGGCAATAAGCTACCTTGACCAGTGTTTGCACGTGGTGAAGACTCTGCTAACGTTTCACTTGATACAATAAGCATTGCATCAGTGATACGGGTTGCTTTTGCAGCAATTACACCTAAACCAATACCAGGGAAAATGTAACTGTTATTACATTGTGGAATTGGGAATAACTGGCCGTTGTATTCAACTGGTTCAAATGGGCTTCCTGAGGCGACAATGGCTTGTCCGTCGGTCCATTCTATAACATCTGCTGGCAGCGCTTCTACCTGCTTAGACGGGTTGCTAAGTGGGAAAATAATTGGCTGCGCACACGAGGCATGCATTGCACGAATAACTTGCTCAGTGAATAAGCCAGGTTGACCCGATACACCAATAAGGATATCTGGTTGAGCGCAGTGCATTACATCAAGAAGCGAGGCGTATTCGCCACTGTAAGTCCAGTCTTTTAAGTTTTCTTTTGATTGCGATAAAGCATCTTGGAAATCACGAAGACCTTCCATTCCTTCTGTTAGTAGACCAAAGCGATCGACCATGTATATCTGTGAACGCGCTTGCTCGTCAGAAATGCCTTCAGCAACCATCGTACTGATGATTTGCTCTGCAATACCGCACCCTGCTGAACCTGCGCCAACAAATACAACTTTTTGTTCTGATAACTTAGCACCTTTAACACGACACGCCGCAAGTAATGAACCAACTGTAACAGCTGCAGTACCTTGAATGTCGTCGTTAAAACTACAAATTTCGTCACGGTAACGTTTAAGTAGTGGCATTGCATTCGGTTGTGCGAAATCTTCAAATTGAAGTAGCACACTTGGCCAGCGACGTTTTACTGCTTTAATGAATAGCTCAAGGAACTCGTCGTATTCTTCTTGCGAAATACGTTTATGGCGAGCACCCATGTACATAGGATCGTTAAGTAGTTTTTCGTTGTTGGTACCCACATCAAGCATAACAGGTAAAGTGTATGCTGGGCTTATACCACCACATGCGGTGTAAAGCGACAGCTTACCAATTGGAATACCCATGCCCCCAATACCTTGGTCACCAAGGCCTAGAATACGCTCACCATCAGTTACAACGATAACCTTTACTTTGCCTTTCGTCGCATTGCGCAAGATATCGTCGATTTGGAAACGATCTTCATACGAAATGAATAAGCCACGTGCACTGCGATAAATATCAGAGAACTTTTCGCAAGCGTCTCCCACTGTCGGGGTATAAATAATCGGCATCATTTCTTCAAGATGGTCACGCACTAAACGGTAGTAAAGTGTTTCGTTGTTATCTTGAATAGCACGTAAGTAAATATGTTTGTTTAAGTTGTCGCTAAAACTTGAATATTGTTGGTAACAACGCTCAACTTGCTCTTCAATTGTTTCATAACGCGGTGGCAGTAAACCGGCTAGGTTGAAACTTTCCCTTTCTTTTTGTGAAAATGCACTGCCTTTATTTAATAGTGGCGTTTCGATCAGACCTGGGCCTGAATAAGGAATATAAAGATAATTCGGATCGGTATTTGTAGTCATATTTCCAAGCTTTGATGGCGTCATAATTATGATCTGACATTATTACTGTTGAAGGTTAAATTGCAATGACAATCCACCTTGTCAGACCATTGAAGAAAATGAATTTTATGCTCTAAAAAGCATAAGGCTAAGTATACATGAAAACTCAGCAGCTTTAAGGCTGCTGAGCCTATTTTTAGTGGCTTTTATCACTTAAAGCGATGCCTTCACGGCGTGGATCTGCAGCACCATAAAGTTTACCGTCTTTTAGTTCAACAGCATGTAAACCAGAGTTTAAATCTAAGATGCGAACTTGGTGGCCTCGGTTAACAAAATCGGCTTCGTGGTTGGCAAGTTCGGTGTCTTTTTCAAGACTGGTGTAATTATTACGATTTGTGATACGTGGCAAATTAATTGCTTCTTGTGCATCTAAATCCCAATCAAGAACAGCCACAACAACCTGCGCTACATAATCAATAATTCGGCTTCCACCCGGTGAACCCACGACTAATCGTAAGCTACCGTCTTTGTTAAATACCATTACTGGCGACATAGAACTACGCGGACGTTTACCTGCCTCAACACGGTTAGCGATTGGTTTACCATCTTTCGTTGGCGATAAAGCAAAGTCAGTAAGCTGGTTGTTTAAAATATACCCGTTCACCATAACTGTTGAACCAAAAGCCATTTCAATTGAACTGGTCATTGACACGGCATTGCCTTCGCTGTCTACAATTGATACATGCGACGTTGACGGTAATTCATAAGCGTCATCCTGCGCGTAGGCCAATGAGTTAGGAGGCGTTCCAGCTTCTGCGTGGGCATCTTTTTCGGTAATCAACTTAGCACGGCTTGCTAGGTAATTTTTATCTAATAAACCGTCCGTTGGAATAGCCATAAAATCAGGATCGCCCATGTATACATTACGGTCTGCAAACGCTAAACGTGATGCCTGGGTAAAGTAATGCAATGCTTGTACTGAGTTAGGTGCAAGCTTGGCCATGTCTTTGTGTTCTAGCAACGCTAAAATTTGTAATACCGCAACACCCCCACTACTCGGAGGGGCCATTGAGCATACTTCGTATTGACGGTAATCAACACACACAGGGGCACGCTCTTTACTCTGGTAGTTAGCAAGGTCTGCTTCTGTTAACGTGCCTGGTGCAACCACTGAGTTTTGTACTGCATGCACTAATTGTTTGGCATTATCACCTTTATAAAAGGCATCAATGCCCTGTGTTGCTATGTCTTTATAAAGAGCCGCTAATTCAGGGTTCTTTTTTACAGACCCGACAGCCAGTGGCTTACCATCAGGGAAAAAGTAATCACGAATGACGGGTAACGTTGTAACGCCAGGGTTTAGCTCTTTTGCCAGCAACTTATGCAAACGAGGGGATACAACAAACCCCTGCTCTGCCAGCTCAATTGCCGGTTGAAACAGCGTATGCCATGGCAATTTACCATAACGTTTATGCGCGCTTGCAAAGGCATGTAAAATCCCTGGTACACCTACTGAGCGACCACCCACAACTGCTTCAATCCATTTTACTGCTTTACCATGTTTGTCTAAAAAAAGAGTTTCATCAGCATGGCTTGGCGCTGTTTCACGACCATCGAAAGTGGTTAGGCTTTTGTTTTTGTTGTCGAAATACATCAAAAACGACCCACCACCTATGCCCGATGATTGCGGCTCAACCAGTGTAAGTATCAGTTGAGTTGCAATGGCAGCGTCTACCGCTGAGCCGCCCAGTTCTAACATTTTTTGACCGGCTTTTACTGCATACGGATTTGCAGCAGCAACCATGTATTTAGTGCCTTCAACGACCTGCTTATGCGCAAAGCCTGTTGCGGCTTCAGGCTCACGCGTTTCAACCTTAGTTGGGGCTGCAAAAATTGACGTTGTATAAATTAATGACGAAGAGAGCACAATAAGTGCTTTTGTTTTGAATAACATAAATAAACTTAATCCCGGTGTTTAATTGGCATCTTAAAATTAAACGTGCACAATATGCAAAATTTAAGATACAACAAAAATAACATGATCAACCTTCCTCTGAAACCACAATATGTACTGCCGCCACTGTGTTTAATGCTGATTAGTACCCTTTTTGCTGCGTTTAACTTAAATGATTATTTAGAATTTAACCGTAATTTAGTTGCAGATGGTGAATTTTGGCGTATTTTCACGAGTCAATTTGTACATGCAAACTGGCCGCATTTAGCCTTAAATTGCGCCGGAATTTTATTAATATGGGCATTGCATGCAGAACATACCTCCCCTGCTCGGTATGCTTTTAATACCGCTGTTTTGGCTTTATGGTGTGGTTTAGGCGTATGGTTATTTTGCCCTGATATAAAAATATACACTGGACTGAGTGCACTCTTGCACGGTGTTATTATTTGGGGCGCTGTCAAAGATGTGCAAGCAGGTATGCTAAGTGGCTGGTTGTTATTTATAGGCACCTGGGCAAAAGTAGTGTGGGAGCAAGTTGCAGGCCCTAGTGAATCAGTAAGCCAATTGATTGCGTCAAATGTTGCCATTGATGCTCACTTTATCGGTGCGGTTGGCGGCACTGTGCTGGCTTTGCCTGTACTGATTAAAGTTATTAAACATCGCGAGTAACTTCATAACTTTGCTCGCTTTTTTTAGCTGTGTTCTTTTTTAACACGAAAAATTGTTAATACGAAAAAGGAATTTTAAATGATAAAGAATAATGGCTATTTTTATCTTGGTCTCATCGCACTTTGCCTTTACGGCCCTTTACTGCTTAGCTTTTTAAGCTCATTTATTAATTTACAGTTTATATCGCCAAGGTATATGAGGGATGTCTCTCAGGTAAAAAATATTATTGTATTTGCCTCAGCTATTTTGGGCTTCACCTTATTACTCATGAAATACCAGGAAGTAAGTGCGCTTTTTAAAAATAGAATAATCGCAAACATCACACTTATATTGAGTTTTTTGTATGCTTGCTTGATGATTACTGGGGCAGGCTTAGTTATGTTTCTGGATGCGACCTTCGGCTCACATAAAGACTACATTTATCAAGAACACACACTTAATGACCGTACTTTCTATGTCTATACAGCGGACCCCGGTGCTTTTGGCAAAGCGCATCATTATGTGTATTTAAAGTGCCCTGCATCCTTTAATCGCTATGAATTAGAGTTTATAGCCAAGCTATCGTGGATAAAGAACTTTAAGATGAGCTTAGTGAGCGATGATTTAATTTTTAAAGGCGAATCAGAACAGTATACAAAAGTGCTCAATGTAAGCACATTTCACTGCAAATAGACCCATTGAAATAATCATAATGTAAATAAAAACAGCCACTTAAAGTGGCTGTTTTTAAATTACTTAATAGTATTAAAGCGTTTCTTTAAATAGCTTATAAATACGACGGTATTCATCTAACCAGCTTGATGGCTGTACAAAACCATGTGGTTCAACTGGAAAGATGGCTGTTTCAAAGTTTTCTTTTTCAAGCTCAATTAAACGTTGAACTAAACGCACTGAATCTTGGAAGAATACGTTATCATCAACCATAGGCGCATTAATTAATAAATGACTTTTCAGGCCTTCAGCAAAGTAAATTGGTGAACTTTTTTCGTAGGCGATCGGGTCAACATCTGGATGATTTAAGATGTTAGACGTATAAGGTCCGTTGTAATGAGCCCAATCGGTCACTGGACGAAGTGCAGCACCCGCTTTAAATAAATCAGGTTGGGTAAATAGCGCCATAAACGTCATGAAGCCACCGTAAGAACCGCCATACGTGCCAACAGCTTGTGTATCAACATTCGCGTTTTCAGCCATCCAGCTTACGCCATCGGCTAAATCTTGAATCTCTGGTGTGCCCATTTGACGATAAATTGCAGTACGCCAATCACGGCCATACCCTTTCGACGCACGATAATCCATATCCATGACTACATAGCCTTCAGATGCTAATAGTGAATGGAACATAAACTCGCGGAAGTAACCAGACCAACCCATGTGCGAGTTTTGTAAGTAACCTGCACCGTGGTTGAAGATAACTGCTTTACGATTTTTACCTGTTTCGCCTTCTTTATAGTCAGCGGGGTAATACACTTTTGCGTAAATAGGTTGATCAGTGTGGCTTGAAGGCACAGCGACAATTTTAGGGGCAATTAACTTCTTAGCTAAAAACTCGTCAGACACCGTATGCGTTAACTGAGTTACCTGTGTATTTGCTTTTGCATCAGCAACATATAGCTCTGGTGGCGACATAATTTTTGAGTGAGTTAGCAGTAATTTGCTTTCATCTGGACTTAACTGGTAATCAGTCATACCGTCTAGGTTAGTCACTTGCTCAGACTCACCGTTAGCAGGATTTACACGGTAAATTTCGTATAGACCTGGGTGCTCAACATTTGCTTTGTAGTAAATCGCTGAGTTATCCGCGGTTAATGTTAGGTTTGAAACAACAAACTGACCTTTAGTAAGTTGTGTTGCATTACCATTTAGCGGCTTTTTATAGATATGGCTGTAACCAGACTCTTCTGATAAGTAGTAAAGCGTATCTGAGTTATTTAACCAACCAAAGTCATTGTATGCATAGTTAACCCACGCATCATCGTGTAAGCGGTGTTGAGAAACAAGTGTGTTGTTCTTTGTATCAACAGTTGCTAACCAACGGTCTTTGTTGTCCCATGCTTCAAGCATAAGTGCAACCTTTGAGCCATCGGTGTTCCATTGGATTGCACTTTGATCCCAACCCCAGTCCATCATTAGATTAATTGCACGTGGTGCTTTTTCAGACTTGTAAGTTTTGCCATCACGGGCGTAGTTTTCTTTTTTAACCGCGGCAAGCACATCTTCATCAAAGCCTGGTAATGTGTCGTACGCCAGTGTTGTTTGCTCACCCGATTTAAGGTCAATGTAAATAACATCTGAGCTGATTGGTTTTTCATCTGCAACACGGCGACGTACTTTTTCTGCTTTAACTCGCGCATCATCAGCGATGTAATTAGGCATAATATCGCCTTCATCGCGCCATGGACGGCTTTCGGTGGTTACTGCAACTAATGCTTGGCCATTTGGTGAAAGCTGCACATCGGCTAAACGCTTACCTTTACCTAAGTAAAACTGTGAATTTGCAATGCTGTCGTTTTGCTCTTTGATTTGTTCTTCACGCGCTTCACGATCTTTTTTATTTTTGTGCGTAAGTGCAATGTAATCAATTAATTTATGCTGTTCTTTTGCAATATACGTGTCAGGCTCTTGAACACCTTTAGGTGCATCGTCTAAATGCAGATTTACAAGCTCTACTTGACGACCTGTCGCTAAATCAACTTTATAAAATGCATTACCTTGGCGGTAAGCAAGGTTGCCGTCGGTTAAAAACTGCGGTTTTGATTGCTGTGCACTGTCGTGTGTGATCTGCGTTATTTGACCTGAGCTCAAGTTTTTAACAAAAATATTGCCTTCAAATGCATAGGCCTGTTGCTTTTTATCTGTTGAATAAACAGCATTTTTTGCACCAACAGTGTGTAGTTTATTTAACGCAACTTGAGATGCAGACTGGCTATTAACCGCTTGAACATATAAGTCACGTAATTCGTTACCTTGTTGCTTTTGCGCATAAACGATGCTTTTAGAGTCACCATTCCAAAAAGCGCGCTCAGGCTGACGACCAAGCCAATCAGGGTGAGCCATAGCTTGCTCTAATGTAATTTCAGATGAACCAGTGTCTACGGGTGTAGCAACCATTGGAGCAACTTGAGTAGGACTTACTTCTGTTGCAGTTGAGGCGGTTGTTTGACAACCAGCTAGCATGAAGCTAGATGCGACTGCGAGAGCCACTAACGTTTTGTTAGCAGTGGTTTTGAATTTCATAGTGCTTCTTACAGGTAATTATAATTCGCCTTATTTAAGCAGAAGCACTGATGAAATAGCAATTTTAATAGGATAAACAGCCAAACTTTTCCGTTTAATAACAGCTTATTTTAACGAAATATCGAGCCACACCATGCGATGATCAGAAGACGCATTACGATCTTTAATTAAACGGTACAATTCGCTGTCTTTGGTTGGCCAAAATACCCCACCATTTTTAATTTCAATACCGTAATTTGATGGCAGTACATAATCAGCACGTGCTTGCCAATACGCGGTGTAATTTTTAGCGTAACTGTCTTTATAAGACTCTTTTGCACCTTTACTCGATGGTGTAAACGACGCATTAACATGTGGATTTTTTAATATTTGATCCGTTGTCGTTGGGCGTGCTTTATCCCCTTCTGGTGCAGCATTTAAATCACCAACAATTACAAACCGACTATTCGGTTTTAAGCCACCTTGTTGGCCTTTATCATCATAGAGGTAGTTTTCGTTGTTAATGTAATCAGCAATCAGTCTAACTTCATCATGGTTGCGCTTGCCGTTACGGTCTTCATCACCATCAAATACAGGTGGCGTAGGATGCGAAGCTAATAAATGGAATGTCTTCCCTTTTACATTTATGGGTAAATCCCAAAACGATTTTGAGCTTAAATGAATAGCTTGCCACGCTTCTTTTGAATACCAGTCTTTACCTGTTTTGGGGTCGATAGGCATTTGTGCGTTTGGCATATCTTTGTATTTGAATGTTTGCAGTGTACGGGCTTTTTCTAAATCAATAGGATAACGCGAAAGTACTGCCATCGCATAATGCCCCTCAAAGAAGCCAAAACCGTGCGCATCACCTTTGTAATGCCCCTTTACACCATCTTTATCTAGGTCAAAATTAGTGGGTAAACCTGTATTAACAGGCGCAATGAAAGCATACGGGTAATCTATAGCAACCTGCTTATTTTGTGAGACTTGTAGATAATTTTTACGAAAAACATTAATGCCTTTATCTGCATCGATGTAATCAAATTCATTGAGTAAAATAACATCAGGTCTGACGCGTTGAATAATTTCTGCGATATTACGAATTTGCTGGTGGTTACTTGCAAGCGCTTTACTGAGCGCGTCTTTATCGATTGCTTCGCCTTTGCTTGCATAGTTTGTTGCGTCCATACTGACGTTAAAAGTCGCAACGCGTAAGTCGGCAGCAACAAGGTTAGTTGCAAATAAACCAGTTGCAAGTGCAATCGAAGACGTTAATAAGGCGTTTTTCATGAAATAAATCCATCTACTATTAAAAGTAAAATAATACTACTGACGATGATCCATAAGATCATTGCCATGATAAAAGGTTTAATACCAGCTTGCTTAAGCACTGTAACAGATAAGCCACTGCCAATTAAAAATAGCGTCATAACTAATATTTGTTTCGCGCCAATATTCAATGCATGCCAAAGAGGTTGATACTCTGGTAAGCTTGAATTTATCAGTGCTGCTGCTAAAAATCCAATTATAAACAAAGGGATACTTGCTTTTTCATCGGATTTCCAAAAAACTCCCGCAATACTTGTATAAGGAATAATCCACATTGCTCGGGTTAACTTTATGGTGGTTGCAATCGCTAATGCTGATGCGCCATAAGCAGCTGATGCACCAACAACGCTACTGGTATCGTGTATTGCAAGTGCGGCCCATACACCAAATTGCTGTTCTGTTAGACCAAGATAGTGACCAATCATTGGAAATAGCACCAGACCTAGCGCGTTTAATAAAAAAACAACCGCGAGTGAAATGGCGACTTCATGATCTTTTGCTTTTATTACGGGGGCCATAGCTGCTATCGCACTCCCACCACAAATTGCCGTACCAAACGATATCAATACCCCAGTATTTTTATTCAGTTTAAATAACTGAGATAAAATTTCACCAAGTCCAATTATGGCTGTAATGCTAACAATGGTGAGTACGATAGAGCTGCGCCCTACTTCAATAACTTGATTAAAATCAACAGCAAACCCTAAACCTATGACAGCAATTTTGAGCATTATCTTACTCAATTTTTGAGAGAGAGCTGCAAAGGGGTTACCCAAAATAATAGCAAATAAAGCCCCTACAATGAGCGATGTAGCAGAACCTACAAAAGGAATAGCCGAGATTAAGAATAACGCAATAAAAAGAAGTTGTTTGGGACGTTCAGCAATCACAACGGGGCTCTTATCAGTCTGTTTGTTAATTTATGCACCAAAGGCGCGATTAAAATCACAGTAGGAAATGCAACACAAAAAGCAAAAGCCCATGCTTTTAACCAAAGAATCACAATATTATCGACAAAACCAACGTTAAAAATGCTGATCACCAATGACATAAAACCAGACATAAATAACGCCATAAAAAACGCAAATACGACTGTTTGTAATCGTGGATGGAACATAGCACGCTAATATTAGTATAAAAATAGGAGTCTATCGGAAGAATTTATAGACGCAAGCTCTTTGAGACAAGAGACGTAAATACATGTAATGGCATTAAAAAGCCGAGAAGACCTCGGCTTTTAGCAATTTAAACTGATTAGTTTAAAATCAACTGTGTACTGGTGTTTGCGACACCTGGGTAATCTTCTTCTGGTAGAATTTCGGCAAGGGCCGCTAAACGCTCACCCAGTTGATGAAGATTATCGGCAGAGACATTAATGTGCCCCATTTTGCGACCCGGCTTTGCTGTTTTGCCATACCAGTGACTCGTAACGTCGTGTGTAGCCAGCACTGATTGAGGGATAGATGGTTGGCCTAACACGTTAATCATCGCTGTTGGGCGAAGTAACTCCGTGCTACCCAGAGGTAAACCCGCCACTGCGCGCATATGGTTTTCAAATTGCGAACAGTGAGTGCCCTGCTGCGTCCAGTGACCCGAGTTATGCACACGTGGCGCAATTTCATTAACGAGCAATGTACCTTGCACATCAAAGAATTCAATCGCTAACACACCTACATAATCAAGCTCTTGCGCTAATTTATTAAACGCGCGCTCAGCTTGCTCTTGAATGGCCGCTTTTTCTTTGCCAGCAACAGATAGCGTTAATACACCGTTGGTATGCTGATTTTCGGTTAATGGGTAAATAACCGTGTTCCCTGCTTTGTCGCGTGCACCAATGATTGATACTTCACGGTCAAATGGGATCATCTTTTCAGCAATGATTGAATGTGGCGCAGAGTCAGTACCTGAAGCAATGAAGTCTGCCATTTCAGACCAGATTTGTTCAATTTCGTCATCTGATTTTAAACGCCACTGGCCTTTTCCGTCGTAACCAGCTTGGCAAGTTTTAATTACCAGCGGTTTACCTAAACGTTCAACTGCGGCAATTAAATGTGCTTTTTCGGTGATTAATTGATAAGGCGCACACTCTACGTGTGTTTTATCGAGTAACGCTTTTTCTAATGCACGGTCGCCGCCAGTTTTTATGGCTGCTTTGCCCGGGTAAAACTTATTGCTTTGACAACACAGTGTTAAGACATCATCGGGAATGTGCTCAAACTCTGCGGTAATAGCATCTGCATTATCGATTGCTTGTTGTAATGTGCTGCTGTGAACTTCACCTGTTAAAGGGTGAATAATTTTTTCACTGCCTACATCGTAAGCAACCACGTTTAAATCAAGCGGTGCGCCTGCTAAACTCATCATACGAGCTAGCTGACCTGCACCTAAAATCAAAATATTCATATTACTCTGCAGGATTTGGGTTAGCTAAAATAGTCTCTGTTTGTTCTTTGCGGAATGCTTCTACTTTTGCGAAGATTTCAGGCTGTTGGCAACCTAAAATTTGTGCAGCGAGTAGACCCGCGTTTGCCGCACCAGCTTCACCAATAGCAAGCGTACCGACAGCAACACCTTTAGGCATTTGGCAGATAGATAATAATGAATCAACACCGTTTAGCGTTTTAGATTTAACAGGCACACCTAATACAGGTAGCGAGGTAAACGCCGCAGCCATACCAGGTAAGTGCGCAGCACCACCGGCACCCGCTATAATAATTTTTATACCACGCTCAGCAGCTGAGCTTGCATAATCGGCAAGTAATTGAGGAGTACGGTGTGCAGAAACAACTTTGGTTTCGTATTCAATGCCGAATTTTTCAAGCATTAACGCCGCATGTTCCATCGTTGGCCAATCTGATTTGGAACCCATAATAATGCCAACAGTCATATTTACACCTCAATCAATTTATTTTATAAAAAAGCGATTAATACCAACTGATAATTTAATCATGCAAATTGGTATAAAAGCGGACTTTTGTCCTTATTTTGTGGCGTGTATTATATACCTAAGTCACATAAAGATGCGACTCTAGAAGCACAAAAAAGCCATGACTTGCATGGCTTTTAAGCAGTAACTTAACGATTACGCTTCTTTACTTGCTAGGTACTCAGTATATGTTCCCTTAAAGTCGATAATTTTACCGTCTTTAATCTCCCAAATACGATTTGCAAGTGATGATACAAACTGTCTATCGTGTGAAACGAACAATAATGTACCTTCGTACGCTTCAAGGGCTAAGTTTAGCGCTTCGATAGATTCCATATCCATGTGGTTGGTTGGCTCATCCATTAACAAAATGTTTGGTTTATGCATCATAATCTTACCAAACAACATACGGCCTTGCTCACCACCTGAAATGACTTTTACCGATTTTTTGATGTCGTTTTGTGAAAACAGCATACGACCAAGGAAACTACGAACAACTTGCTCATCATCTCCTGCTTGTTGCCATTGTTCCATCCATTCAAACAAGTTCATGTCTTTTTCGAACTCATCTGCATGGTCTTGTGCATAATAACCAATGTTCGCGTTATCAGACCATTTATACTCACCTTGCTTTGGTGCTAAACGCCCAGCAAGAGTATTTAAAAGTGTTGTTTTACCAACACCGTTTTCACCGATAATCGCAATGCGCTCGCCCACTTCCACTAAGCCCTCAAGGCCGCTGAAAAGCATCTCGTCAAAGCCTTGTGCAAGGTTAGTTAACTCAAGTGCATTACGGAATAATTGCTTTTCTTGTTCAAAGCGAATAAACGGGCTCTGACGTGATGACGCTTTTACTTCTTCAAGCTGAATTTTATCAATTTGTTTAGCGCGTGATGTAGCTTGCTTTGCTTTAGAAGCATTTGCAGAGAAACGCGATACAAATTGTTGAAGTTCAGCAATTTGGCTTTTCTTCTTGGCGTTTTCGCTTAGTAAACGTTCGCGAGCCTGTGTTGCAGCAAACATATATTCATCGTAATTACCTGGATAAATACGTAATTCACCGTAATCGATATCAGCCATGTGTGTACACACTGAGTTTAAGAAATGACGGTCATGCGAAATGATAATCATGGTGCAGTCGCGCTGGTTTAACACGTCTTCTAACCATTTGATGGTGTAAATATCCAAGTTATTGGTGGGCTCATCCAGTAACATGATATCTGGGTCAGAGAACAGTACTTGAGCAAGTAACACACGCAGTTTAAAGCCAGGGGCAATTTCAGACATTGGACCGTAATGCTGTTCAGTGCCAATACCTACGCCAATAAGTAACTCACCTGCTTTAGCTTCAGCAGAGTAACCGTCCATTTCAGCAAATTCGGTCTCAAGATCGGCTACTTTCATACCGTCTTCTTCGCTCATTTCGGGTAAGCTATAAATACGATCACGCTCCTTTTTTACTTCCCACAGCTCTTTATGACCCATGATAACCGTGTCGATAACAGAAAACTCTTCGTAAGCAAACTGGTCTTGGTTTAGTTTTGCGATACGTTCGTTTGGATCTGTGCTGACATTTCCTGCTGATGGCTCAAGCTCACCACTGAGGATTTTCATGAACGTTGATTTACCACAGCCATTTGCACCGATTAGACCATAGCGGTTGCCATCGCCAAATTTAGCTGAGATATTTTCGAATAAAGGTTTAGCACCAAATTGCATGGTGATATTAGCTGTACTAATGATAGCGGTACCCTCCAGCGGGTAAAAGTAAAAATAAAACTGCGTGCAATTTTAAACTAAAGCCGCTTTGCACGCCATGAAAGTTTCTTTAAATACGCGCAGTGATTTTACAATTTCAAATGGGCAGTCTACCTTTAATGAGCATGCTCACTTTTATTTATGAGCGCGCTCATTTAAAAATTTAGCAATATAAATCAATGGGCTAAACATGAAAAAGCACGATCAAACGCACTCACGGATACTGAACGAAGCGTGGAGTCTCTTTACTGAAAGTGGCTTTAACGACACGTCAACCAGGCAAATATCTACAGCAAGCGGTATTGCTGTAGGCACTTTGTTTAATCATTTTTCTGATAAGGTGGCAATTTTAGAGGCGTGTTTAGACATGCGTTTTAAAGATGTGTTAGAGCGTGCAAAAGAGACCGATATACATCGCCCGCCCCGACTTAAGCTTAATCACTATGCACAATATTTTTATCAATTTTATTGTTTGCACCATTGTTTTTATAAAGTGCTTTTTAGCCAACGATTGTTTTCGCAAACATTTCAACAGCAGCATATGGATCTAATGCATTCATTAGTTTTTGCTGACCAACCACAATTTAACAAAGTAAAAGCTGCAATCTTGCTTGATTGTTATTTTATGACTTTATTGTATGGATTAGGTGCAGACACACCCAATACTAAATTAATGCTAAGAACACTTAGTCAAAAAGTGTCTATTTTTTAGTCTGACTAACACGTTGATTATTCAATGAAGTGAACTGAAAATGAATAAATATTCCACAAAGGCTGTACCTTTCATGATATTTTTTCACTTTTTACCTTATTTTAGCTTTGATAGTCTTCATCTTTTAGTTAATTTATACCTCTTAGGGACAATAATAAAACAAGGTACTCTATGAAAAGAACACTCGCTGCCACACTGATTGCTGGTTTATTCACAAGTTACACTGTAGATGCAATCGAAATATACAAAGATGAAACGAACAGTGTCACAGTAGGCGGCTTTATCGATGCGCGTATTATAAACACGCAAGGTCAGACAGAAGTTGTTAATGGTGCGTCACGCATTAATTTTGATTTTAAGCGCCAATTACAAAATGGATGGCATGCATTTGCATTACTAGAATGGGGCGTAAACCCGGTAGGCAGTAGTGACATTATTTATAATAATCGCTTTGAATCAATTCAGGATGAGTTTTTATATAATCGATTAGGTTATGTCGGTATTAAGCACGATGACTATGGTCAAATTACGCTGGGTAAACAATGGGGTGCTTGGTATGACGTTGTTTATAACACTAATTTTAGTTTAGTGTGGGATGGTAACGCAGCTGGCGTGTATACGTATAATAAAGACGATGGTGCAGTAAACGGCACCGGTCGAGGTGATAAAGTACTGCAATACCGTAATAAATGGGGTAAGTTTCATGTTGCACTGCAAGCCCAGTTAAAATCTGATGATTTTTATACATGTGATATTGCCGATATATCACGAAGTTCATGTGAAGTGCTTTGGAACCAAGGCAATAACGCTGCGCAAAAAGTAGAGTTTAATTCAACCTATGGTGCTGCCCTCACCTATTTTGCTACTGATAATTTAAAATTAACAGCGGGTGTAAACCGTGGACAATTTGATGTTTTATACGCGGGTGGGCGGAATCAATCGGTCACTGATCTAATTTATGGTGCGGGCATTACCTATGGTGACTTTTATAAACCGGGCTGGTATGCATCGGCCAACATAAACAAAAACGAAAACCACGACACCGATAACATTGGCCGCTTAATAAAAGACGCTGTCGGGTTAGAATCAATTTTAAGTTATCGATTCGACAATAATTTACGTACTTTTGTTGCCTATAACGTGTTTGATGCCGGTGACGATTACGTGATCCAGCCAAACTTTAATGCAGATCCTGAGGATGTGTTCAAACGTCAGTTTGCAGTTTTAGGCGCACACTATTTCATGGGCAAAGACACGATTTTGTATATCGAAGCGCGTAAAGACTTTAGTGACTTTTCAAGCAATGATGCAGAGCAAGAAGCTCAAATGTCGCAAACCGAAGATGATGGTATTGCCATCGGCTTCAATTACACATTGTAATTAAGTTTTAATTTAGAGCCCACAATCGTGGGCTTTATTTTTTAGATAAATAACTCTATGCCAACGTACCCTGTACGACACTGCAATAACGATAATTACATTCAAATCATTAAAAGCTAATTGAATATAAATACATACACATAAAAGATGTTATCGATAACACCATTGTGAAAACTCTTATTTTTCCCTACTCCTCTATTTTGCGAGCTTTTACATACCTAGCGTATTTTCGATGTCATGGGGAGAAATTAAGTCACTGTTCTGATATTACGTATGCGGCTTGCTGGTAACTGAGTGCAAAATGCAACTGGGGTTTATGCACGAAATTAAGACATGTTATTGGTAATAAAGAAGCGACAAAAATGCAAAAGATAAACAAAATTAACTCAGCTCTGCAAAGTTAATTCGACTAAATTAGATGTTACTTAGGGCTTGAACCATCGTTCTTGCGATTAATTATTATACTTCCCCACTCAATTGCTGAGAGTGTAATTAATAAAGATAGAGTATGATGTGTTCTTATTGTTACTGCTATTCTACAGCGAGTATTCACGTTCTACTTTTGCGATACGTGTTGTAAATGCGTTATACCATTTATCGCGACCAAGTTGTTGAGCGTTGAGGTGCTCAACATGTTGTTTCCACGACTTAATAGCATCTAGGCTTTGCCAGTAAGAAACGGTAATCCCTACACCATCACGCACTGATTCCATGCCTAAAAAACCAGGTTGTTGCTCGGCAAGCTCAACCATACGGTTAGCCATTTCTTCATAGCCTGCGGTGTTCTCAGATAAGGTGTTCGTAAATATAACTGCGTAATACGGGGGTTTGGGCGTCGTGGCTATCATAATGGTTACTTACGTCTGCTTGGTTCAAAACCATCATAACATGGAATATCACTGTCGAAGGTATCCCAATTGGCTTTCGAACTGACAAAGTTATGGCTAATCGGACGCTCTGTAATATCGCTGTCCAATAGACCTAAGCGTATACGCAAACGACTCATATCCTCTTTATTTTCACTGTAAATAGGCGAGCCACAACAGCGACAAAAATAACGTATTCTACCGGCTTTAAATTCAAACGCACTCAGATACTGCTTACCTTGTGTAATTGCAAACCCATCACGGCGAATAAACCCATTCGTCGCATAAGCGGTACCCGAATTTTTACGGCATAGTGAGCAATGGCAATGAATAATTGAATCTATGCCACCAGCAATTGTTACCGTTACTTTGCGACACAAACAGCTTCCTTGGTACATATTCCCTCTTGTGGTTTTTAATAGCCGCGATGCTTCCAAAAATCGTTGGCTGAGCCTTCGCTTGGTTTCAGTAAGTTAAACGATTTATCTGCAATTATATGGCCATTTAGCTCAATAGTCATGCGCCAAATACCCACTTTATTATCAACAGGCGCCCAGATAGTATCGCCTAAGTAAAACTGCCAGTCGTTTGTTTTTACATACTCTTCACCTTCAAATGGCGGCATTATTTCACCGTCATCATCGGGAATATTTGGATGATACACACAGAACTTAATTTTTTGGCCTTTTGCTTTTTTAATATTAACAATAAAGCCAAATTCGATATCTAACTCGGCTGGCACATCCGTGGTAAATTCAGTGATTTGTGGTAGGTCTTTTTCTTTTGCATCCCAATGACTGTAGATGCCATAACTTTCAATAGTCGAAACAGGTTTAGCTTTGGCCATACCGACTTAAGGTCCTCTCATTAAACAGGCGCTCATTTTATAGTAGCCATTTTGCCATAACAAGCTTGTACTATAATAACATCTTTAAGTGATGTGTTTTGTCCACAGCTCATTGTTAAGTTCAAAACCACATTTTGCAAGCAGCTTTATGCAAGCTGTATTCTCGGGTTGAACAATTGCATGCACTTTATCGACAGGGGTTGTTATAAACACATTTAGTTTTTGAAAAAACTCTAACAGCACTTTTTGCATTATCCCCTTACCAAAGTAGTGAGATGCGAGTTCAAAGCCTAACACACCCTGCCCATCTATTATGTTAAATAGCCCAATACTGCCAATTACTAAGCCATTGCTTCGTAAAACAATCACTAAACGTATACCTTGCTGGTTATAAAAACCTTCGATATCACCTTGAATAAAATCGTATACGTCACCTTTTGTTAAATCACTTTTATAGTCATTAAATGACTGCACTTGAGGATCTTTTAAAATCTCCCATATTGCTTGGCAATCTTTATGGCGTATGGGCCTTAAATCGTAGGCATAGTTGTCATCACAAGACACGTCTATTTCTTCTTTTTACTTTATGAGCAGGCATTATTGTCTTACTATAAGCGCAATTACAAGCAATTAGGTTTAGTACGATGAGTGAAGAATTTAAAGTAATTCAACCAACCACCACTGTTTATTGCAAAGAACGAGGCGAAGGCTGGACCTTAACAGGCATCACGAGTATTGATGAGCACACATCGGTCATGTTTGACGGTGTGAGATACACACTGCCAGCCAGAGAAATCGTTGAAGTATTACTACCACAGCAACTCGAAAGAGAAAAAAGTCAAAGTGAATAAAAACAAAAAGCCAGCAACAAGCTGGCTTTTTAATGTGTTAATTAGCAACTCACGTTATAAGTTTATTTAACGTAAGGCGTTAATACGCTCATCAAGTGGCGGGTGAGATGAGAATAACTCAGCGACACCTTTACCGCTTGCAATACCAAATGCCATCATTGAACCTTCTAGTTGCGATGGGTGGTTTTGCTTTAAACGCTCAAGTGCGCTGCGCATTTTATCTGCGCCAACAAGTTTTGCAGCGCCTGCATCCGCCGAAAACTCACGTTTACGGCTATAGTAGGCCACAATTACACTCGCTAATACACCAAATAACATTTGGAAAATCATATCAAACAAGAAGTAAGTCCAGCTACTGCCACCTTCTTCTTCATCGCTATTGATAAAGTTATCAACAATACCTGCCAATACTTTTGCCATAAAGATAACAAAGGTATTCACCACGCCTTGAATAAGCGTAAGCGTGACCATGTCACCATTAGCAATATGCGATACTTCATGCGCCAAAACAGCTTCCGCTTGGTCTTGATTCATGTTGTGTAATAAACCTGTACTCACAGCAACTAACGAGTTGTTTTTACTAGGCCCAGTTGCAAATGCGTTCATTTCAGGGCTGTCGTAAATGGCCACTTCAGGCATTGCAATGCCTGCTTTTTTAGCCTGTGCAGCCACAGTTGAAACAAGCCATTGTTCAGTTTCTGAACGAGGCTGTTCAATAACATGAGCGCCCGTTGACTTTTTAGCCATCCATTTCGACATAAATAACGAAATAAATGAGCCGCCAAAACCAAATACGGTCGAAATGACTAGAATGCCGCCTAAACTGCGATGACTAATACCCAGTACACTCATCACAATAGACAACACAATGCCTAACACTAGCATGACCGCTAAGTTAGTCAGTAGAAACAAGAATACACGCTTCATAAAAACCTCAGAATAAACATACCAATTGTATTAACTAACGGCATGATTAAAAACCGTTAGTTAATAAAATTAACTGAGCTTGTTACTACCTTTAGTTTAGTTTTAAAGCAATTGGTTACAAGGAACTAATTGCAACCAATTGTGACAGAGTATGTCAAAAGTAACAACTCAATTATTATGGGTGAATGGATAAAATTTCAAGTAAGGTTTTATAAATATTTAATTTAGGAGTTTTTTCTGTGTAGGGGGTAATACCTAATAGCGGAAACGGTAAAGTATTTTTAAGGGTCTGTAAATTAGCCTCTTGTTCTTGCATGGTGGGGTCAACATGATTTGCTATCCATCCTACACAGTTTACGCCCGACGCTTTAAAATGAGCGGCAGTCAATAAAGCATGATTTAAACAACCCAGTTTCATGCCTACAACCAAAATAACATTGAGGTTTTGCTGTTTAACCCAATCAGATAACAAGTCAGTTTCGTTAATGGGTAAGCACCAACCACCGGCCCCTTCTGTCAGAATATAATCAGTATTGAGTGCTTTCACATTCTCATACGCGCTATCTAGTTTCTCAAAGGTGAGTCTATCGCCAACTTTCGCTGCGGCAATGTGCGGAGCAATTGGTGGCTCATAAGTAAACGGATTCACAATTGTGTACTTAGCACCAACAGACGAGCTTTCAATTAAGGTTAGCGCATCTTCATTTACCAATTCACCAAAAGCCATCTCAGCCCCTGCTGCAATGGGTTTGTAACCAACCGCTCGTCGTTTATGTTGTGCTAGCAGCTTTAATAATAAACTGGTGACATGGGTTTTACCGGCATCGGTGTCCGTGCCAGTGATAAAAAATTCTTTCATTGTTTTTCTAATTCTAAAAGTACGACGTGATAACTCACTCTAGCATGCCCATCAACCAGAGGATATGCCTTGCACACGTTATTCAATGCTTGCTTTGTTAAAAGACCCTGACGCTTTTTATTACTGTGTAATGACGTAGCGCCAATGGCCTTAATTGAACGTATTGCCTCAAGTGGGCTTTTATAAGCGTCGGTATAACAGGTATCTACTGCAAAATTCACCTTAAATCCAGCAGCCTTCGCATACTGTGTGACATTGTCGGATGAGTGAAATTGATTAATACGAGACTGGTCATCTAAACAGGAAAAAGCCTGTTTAATTTCGTGTAATGAGCCTGCAATAACACAACTTAAATACACCCGACCATTGTCTTTAAGCACGGCAAACAGCTGTTTAAAAAGCAAGGGTAAATCTGCCGACCATTGCACGGCAAAATTACTGAATACGCAATCAACACTGTTTTTTTGCAGTGGCAAATTATCCATATCGGCACACAGCTTTAAATATTCACGACTTTTATCGGTGTTTAACATGGCGTGGCTTAAGTCCATCGCCACTACCGTTGCAAAATATTGTTGCAATAGGGCTGTATTAACCAGCGGTCCTGCACCTAAATCGAGGCAAACGCCCTGTTGATTTTTATTCGCAAGCAGTTTGATTAAATGCGCTGCTGCTTGCTTTTGAACGTTAGCATGGCTGTTGTAATGCGCTGCCGCTTTCGAAAACTGACTCGCTGTGGACAGCTTGTGATCTTTTGCGACGTGAGCAGTACTGTGTGCTAATTGGCTCATAAGCACTCCACTAACGTATCTACCAACGTGTTTATATCATCGAGCTGATGGGCACTGCTAAGTGTGACTCTTAACCGCGATGTATTAAAAGGTACGGTTGGTGGACGAATGGCTGTTAACCAAATTCCACACTGTTTTAGCTTATTCGCCACATCAACCGTTTGTGCGGCATCACCGAGTACCAATGGTTGTATTGCTGTATCTGAATCCATAAGCGCTAAGTTTTTCGCTTTTGCTAATGTTTTAAAATACGCAATATTTTTAAAAAGCTGCATACGTTTATTATCAGCGGCCAGTATTTTTTCTAGTTGTACACGCGTACTACTTGCCATCACAGGCGACATGGCTGTTGAATAGATATAATCACGGTTAAATTGCAGCATGTAATCAATAACCGATTTACTCGCCAGCAAGCATGCACCACTGCTAGCGAGGGCTTTACCAAATGTAATGATCAATAAATCGGGTTTGTGCACTTCACAGCTACCAAGCCCGTGCTTACCTAACACACCAAACCCGTGGGCGTCATCAATCATTAGCCAGGCATTATAGTTATGCGCAAGTTCGCACAGCTGTGCAACAGGTGCTTTATCACCATCCATCGAAAACACGCCTTCACTCACAATGAGTTTATGTTTAGCTTTCGATTTTTGTATGCGTGACTCTAAGTGCTTTAAATCATTATGATTAAACCGCACCATCGCCGCTTGAGAATGGAGACCGCCATCAATCAAACTAGCATGATTGAGTTTATCTTGAAAAATTGCGGCAGATTGCGCCACAGCTTTATCGTTAAACAAGGCTTTTAACACACTGCTATTTGCACTAAAGCCACTGTTGAAAAGCATGGCACTTTCATAACCGAGTAACTCACATAGGCGCTGCTCAAGAGCCTGTTGCGGTTTATTATAGCCATTTACTAATGCTGAACTGTGACTGCCTAGTGGCAGCTCACTCACTGTAACGAGTTCATCAGCGAAGCCTAAATAATCATTGCTGGCAAAATTTAAGTACTGTTTTCCTGCAATACGAATAAAGCGTCCGTTTGACTCTTCGACCAGTTGGCGCTGCCTAAGTAAAGCATCTTCTTTACGCGCTTGAAGATGCTGTGCAATAAATTCAAAAGGCATAACGTGTTTAAGCTTCGTAAAATAGTTCTGATGTTGCTTTGTCGGCCACTTTTGAAGAAAGTGACGCCGCGACAGCTTCATCTGAATAATCTTCACGTTTTTCAGGGTTCATACCCAGCTTTTTAATCAGCATCATATCGGCATCCGCTTCTGGGTTTTCTGTTGTGAGTAGCTTATCACCATAGAAAATAGAATTAGCGCCTGCAAAGAAACACATCGATTGCATTTGCTCGTTCATCGCAGTACGCCCTGCCGATAAACGTACATAACTTTTTGGCATCATAATTCGTGCCACAGCGATGGTGCGAATAAATTCAAAATGATCAAGGTCATCGACATCTTCCAGTGGCGTGCCTTTTACTTTTACCAGCATATTGATAGGCACACTCTCTGGTTGCTGATCTAAGTTTGCAAGTTGCATCAATAAACCATAACGGTCTGCGGCTTGTTCACCCATGCCAACAATACCGCCAGAACATACTTTCATGCCTGCATCGCGTACGTTGTCTATTGTATTTAAACGGTCTTGATAAGTACGGGTGGTAATAATCTGTTGGTAATATTCTGGTGAGGTGTCTAGGTTATGATTGTAATAATCAAGTCCTGCTTCTTTTAAGGCGTGCGCTTTTTGATTATCGAGCATGCCTAAAGTCATACATGTTTCAAGGCCTAATTCTTTAACTTCTTGCACCATTTTTTCGATGTAAGGCATGTCACGATCTTTAGGATCTGACCACGCAGCACCCATACAAAAACGCGTAGCTCCTTTTTCTTTTGCAGCACGCGCTTGCTCAACAACTTTTTCTACTTCCATAAGGCGCTCACGCTCAAGATCTGTTTTATAATGTCCTGATTGTGGGCAGTATTTACAGTCTTCTGGGCATGCACCCGTTTTAATAGAAAGTAGCGTTGAAATTTGAACTTCATTAGGATTGAAATTTTCGCGGTGAACACTGGCCGCTTTAAACAGTAAATCGTTAAATGGCATATCAAATAATGCTTTTACTTGTTGGTGGGTCCAATCGTGACGGACAATTGCGTGCTCCATAATCTTCTCTTTTTAAATTTATTAGGACGGTCTGATTGGCTTAGTCTACGTCTTGACGTAACATTGTCAACGAAACCAAGCAGAGCAAAGTTTACATATGCACAATAAACAAACAATTGATTTAGATTTTGATCGTGAACATATTTGGCACCCTTATACGTCCATGACCACCCCGCTTCCCGTTTACCCTGTAAGCCATGCAAAAGCGAACCGCATTTTTTTAGAAACAGGCGAAGCACTTATTGACGGTATGGCATCGTGGTGGAGTGCGATTCACGGTTATTGTCATCCTGTACTAAACGAAGCCATTACCAAACAGTTAGGTAAAATGAGCCATGTTATGTTTGGTGGTTTAACCCATAAACCTGCGGTTGAACTTGCCAAAAAGCTCGTTGAGATCACACCATCAACATTAAATAAAGTGTTTTTAGCAGACAGCGGCTCTGTAAGTGTCGAAGTGGCTATCAAAATGGCATTGCAGTATTGGTTAAGCCAAGGTATTAAAACCAAACAAAAATTAATGACCCCGCTTAAGGGGTATCATGGTGATACCTTCGCGGCAATGAGCGTATGCGATCCGGTTAACTCTATGCACAGTATGTACTCTGGGTTTCTCCCTGAGCATGTGTTTGTACCCGCCCCCGTCTCCCGCTTTAATGAAACCTTTGATATACATGAAGCAGAAACACTCGAGGTTTACTTTAAAGAGCATCATCAAGACGTCGCCGCTTTTATTATTGAACCTATAGTACAAAACGCAGGGGGGATGAACTTTTACCACCCTGAGTATCTTCGCCATATAAGAGCACTTTGCGATAAGTACAATGTACTGCTTATATGTGATGAAATTGCCACTGGGTTTGGCCGTACTGGCAAACTTTTTGCCGTTGAACATGCCGACATTGAGCCCGATATCATGTGTATTGGTAAAGCACTCACCGGAGGGATGATGACGTTATCAGCCACATTAACGACATCAAAGGTGGCCGTTGGCATAAGTGAAGGCGAAGCCGGTGTACTTATGCATGGCCCCACATTTATGGGGAATCCTCTGGCCTGTGAAACTGCCTGTGCAAGTATTGATTTATTACTAGAGCAGCCTTGGCAAGAGCAAATTGTGCATATTAATGAGGTGCTTACTGAGCAGCTAAGCAAATGTAAGCAACATGCCAATGTGGTGGATGTACGAACACTTGGTGCAATTGGTGTGGTAGAGCTAAACCGCCGTGTTGATGTGGCTAAAATACAACAGTTTTTTGTAGAAAAAGGGGTTTGGATCCGCCCATTTGGAAAACTTATTTACTTAATGCCACCGTACATTAGCAGCGAAACTTGCTTAGAAAAATTGTGTGGCGCAATTGATGACGCCATTAGCCAAAATATGTTCTAGACACAAAAAAGGAAGCGTATGCTTCCTTTTACCATTCAAACATGTAAGCCATTTTGCTTATCATTCTTAGCGGCACTTTGTGCTCACAGCGTTTAGCATATAAATGCTGAAGTGACTTGTCTTTGATTTCACCTACAATCACTTCTTTAACCTGATAACCTAACGCCGTAGCAGCTTGTGCATAGGCAATAAATTCCCATTTTTTTATATTGGTGTTATCTACAATCACCAAGGGGATTTCTTCAGCTAAGGCATTAATAAATCGCGCTAAGTTTAAATTATGATATTCAGGGAGCTTAAATTTATCGAATTGATAGACACCTTCGCTGTTATAAAAATAATCATCGGTTGCGCACACAACATAATCACTTTCATTACCAGCCACCAATTCATCGGCAAGGCTTTGCGCATAATATGATTTACCTGAGCCGGGTAAGCCGCGAAGAATAAAAACTTGTTTCATAGCACCTGTAATACAAATAAGTTAAAAACAATAAGAAACGATTTCTTGTTTAGGATTGATAATAATGCCACAAAATAACCAATTAGCGCAGCGAGAATTTAAATAATCGTCATTTTAACGCAAAATATTGATGCTATTTTATCCAATTGAAGAAAAACTTCTAAAGAGTGTGCCGGAATAGTTTTTTTATTTGATTTACGAAGGTAAGATAGTCGATTCAAGTGCAATGCACAGCATTATAATATTAGGCAACTTATATCATTGGAGTGAAGATGAGCCATTTAGCGATTTCAGAGCTATTAAAAGGCAAGGTTGCGGTAGACAGCCAAGTAACAGTAAAAGGCTGGATCCGTACACGCCGCGATTCAAAAGCAGGAATTTCATTTTTAGCCGTTCATGACGGTTCGTGTTTTGATCCTATTCAAGCGGTAGTACCTAATTCACTTAATAATTATGATGAAGTTACACGTTTAACGGCGGGTTGTTCTGTTTCTGTAACAGGTGTGCTTGTGCAATCTGCTGGCCAAGGTCAGTCGTTTGAAATTCAAGCAAACACGGTTGAAGTATTAGGCTGGGTAGAAAACCCAGACACCTACCCTATGTCAGCTAAACGTCATAGTATTGAATACCTTCGCGAGCATGCGCACCTACGCCCACGCACTAACATTATGGGTGCAGTAACACGTGTTCGTAACTGTTTAGCACAAGCTATTCACCGTTTTTATCATGAGCAAGGTTTTTACTGGATCAGTACGCCTATCATTACAGCAAGTGACTGTGAAGGTGCCGGTGAAATGTTCCGTGTATCAACACTTGATATGCAAAATCTACCACGCACAGATAAAGGCGATATCGATTACAGTGAAGACTTCTTTGGTAAAGAAGCATTCTTAACTGTATCTGGTCAGTTGAACGGTGAGACGTATGCGTCTGCTATGTCTAAAATCTATACCTTTGGCCCGACTTTCCGTGCTGAGAACTCAAACACATCGCGTCACTTAGCCGAATTTTGGATGGTAGAACCTGAAGTTGCGTTTGCTGATTTAGAAGACATCGCAAAGCTTGCTGAAAATATGCTTAAGTATGTCTTTAATGCCGTATTAACTGAGCGCCGTGACGACATGGAGTTTTTCGCACAACGTATTGAGAAAACGGCCATTTCACGTTTAGAAGAGTTTGTAACCAAAGACTTTGCACAAGTTGACTACACTGACGCTATCGAAATTTTAAAAGCCTGTGGTAAACAGTTTGAATTCCCTGTTGAATGGGGTGTAGATTTACAATCAGAGCACGAGCGTTACTTAGCAGAAGAACATTTTAATGCGCCTGTTGTTATTAAAAACTACCCACGCGATATTAAAGCCTTCTACATGCGTCAAAACGAAGATGGCAAAACAGTAGCAGCAATGGATGTTGTTGCGCCTGGTATCGGCGAAATCATTGGTGGTTCACAGCGTGAAGAACGTTTAGACGTACTTGACCAACGCTTAGAAGAAATGGGCTTAGATAAAGAAGACTACAGCTGGTATCGTGACCTACGTAAATACGGCACAGTACCACATTCTGGTTTTGGCCTAGGCTTTGAGCGTTTAGTCGCTTATGTAACGGGTATGGGTAACGTACGTGACGTTATTGCATTCCCACGTACTAAAGGCAGCGCGACTTACTAAGCAAGCTTAAATGTTAGTGTTAAAAACCAGCCAATTGGCTGGTTTTTTTATACCTGTAAATACGCAGCCTTCTCAATTAAATCACCAGCATAATAATTACAAAAGCCAATCTATACTCTATAGTCAACGTTAGTGATTTATAAAGGAGCTATTATCAGACATGCTCATACACTCTCTTAAGATATTAACCCTCACCGCTATTTTTACCTTATCGCCCCGCTTGGTTGCCCTTGAAGAACCCATTAATGCGAAACCGATTTTAATCGCAGGATCAACGACCGTTACAGAGCTGCTTGTAGAAATTAAGGACGAGTTACACAATGGCTTTGGCAACTCAATACAAATTAGACCCATGGGCAGTGATAAAGGCATAAAAGCCATTGCCGACAATGTGATTGATATTGGCAGCAGTTCACGATACCTGACAAAGATTGAACAAGAGAAGTGGCCTTATTTAAAGCAAATTGTGATTGCACAAGATGCGCTTGCTTTTTTCATCAATAGTTCATTGAATATCGACAACCTGACCAGTAATGAGCTTAGAAGCATCTACCAAGGTAAAATAAACACGTGGTCTAGCCTGTCATCAAAAACACCAAAATTAAGTAACAAAAATGATGAGATCCTACTTTTTAGTAAAGGGACTCATCACGGCAGTTTTGATGTGTTTTTAGAGTTTCTCGAACTTGATTACATTAAAGACCCCGATACAAACTACATAAGACTAAAAAATGCAGGCAACAGAGGCTTGTTTTCTAACCAGCGAGTGAGCCTATATGACCATTTCAACCAAGCGCTGGGCATTGTTCAACGGATTCCAAACGCGATTGCCTACGACTCTTACGGTGCGATAAGTAAACTCGAAGACGATAGACGCATTAATAAAGTAACACTGTTATCAATTAATAACGTTAAACCTTCCAAAGAAACGATAGAAAATGGTGATTATGAATTTGTAAGACCGTTAATTCTGATAGTTAATACCCAATCGCCCCGCTCTAAGCTGATTGGCGAAAAGCTAGTAATGCTCTTAAAGTCTCCACAAGTCCAAGCCAAAATGAGCAACCAAGGGTATTTAGCAGTGAATTAATAGAGGTGTAACCAATAGAAGACCTCTTATGTCTAAAAAACAACTTGAAGGCGCATAAACTTGTAGGCGAATAAAACAGTCTATTGAGCTCAGTAAAAGTTCGTCTAAACCGTACTAAGGAACAGTTAAAGCCGGTAAAGCTAATCAGAGCAAATAAAGTCCCAAAGCAAGTTTATGTAACATGCCGATTTTCGATAAAGAAAAGTCGCGCGTTAGTTACATTTATAACGCCCTTACTCGTATTCAGACAGAAACGAGTATAAAAAAAGCTGCGCACCTAGAAGGTGAACAGCTTTTAACAACCAGAATCGTTATGTATTACAGTGCGTTTTCAAGCTCGGGTAATACATCAAATAAGTCAGCAACTAAACCATAATCAGCCACTTGGAAAATAGGTGCGTCAGGGTCTTTATTTATTGCAACAATGACTTTTGAGTCTTTCATACCCGCCAAATGCTGAATGGCCCCACTGATACCTACTGCAATGTATAAATCAGGGGCAACAATTTTACCCGTTTGACCTACTTGCATATCATTTGGCACAAAGCCCGCGTCAACTGCAGCACGAGACGCGCCAATTGCCGCACCTAGTTTGTCAGCGATACCGTTTAATAACGCGAAATTTTCACCATTTTGCATACCTCGGCCACCCGAAATAACCACCGGTGCTGCCGTGAGCTCAGGACGCTCTGATTCAGTTTGTTCTTGTGATACAAACTCACTTAAGCCCGCAGACCCTTTACTATCAATCGCTGAGACAGAAACAGGGGCTTGTTCAGCGGCGACATCAAAGCTGCTTGCACGTACAGTGATTACTTTTTTAGTATCGAGTGATTTAACGGTTGCAATTGCATTACCCGCATAAATTGGACGCTTGAACGTGTCAGCATCAATCACATCGATAATTTCTGAGATTTGCGCAACATCTAGTAAGGCCGCAACACGTGGCATAAAGTTTTTGCCCGTTGTCGTAGCACTTGCCACAATGTGTGAATAATTGTCACTAAGAGATAAAACAAGATCAGCCACATTCTCAGCTAATTGGTGAGCGTAAGCGGTATCGTCAGCAACGAGTACATTGCTAACACCGGCGATCGACGCTGCCTTTTCGCTCATAGCCGCTAGATTTTCACCAGCTAATAATAAATCAACGTCAAAACCTAATTTAACAGCAGCGGTCATTGTTTTATGTGTTTCAGGCTTTAGAACACCGTTGTCGTGTTCAGCTATCACTAATGTTTTCATTTAGATCACCTTCGCTTCTGTTTTTAACTTTTCAACCAACGTCGCCACATCTTCAACGATAATACCGGCTGAACGTTTTTCAGGTTCATTAACTTCAACAAGCTGAATGCGCGGAGCAAGGTCAACACCTAAGCTATCTGCAGCAATGACCTCTAACGGCTTACGCTTTGCTTTCATAATATTTGGCAACGATGCATAACGCGGCTCGTTTAGGCGTAAATCTGTCGTTACAATGGCAGGTAATTTAAGCGCGACAGTTTGTAAACCACCATCTACTTCACGCGTAACATTCACAGTACCTGATTGCACATCAACTTTAGAGGCAAAAGTACCTTGGCCACGTCCTGTTAAAGCAGCGAGCATTTGACCTGTTTGATTATTGTCTGAATCAATCGATTGTTTGCCTAAAATAACCAGCTCGGGTGACTCTTGCTCAACAATCTTACTTAATAGCTTCGCTACGTGTAGCGACTCTAGTTTTTCTTCAGTTTCGATATGAATCGCTTTATCTGCACCCAGTGCTAATGCTGTACGTAATTGCTCTTGAGATGATTTATTACCAATAGTTACAGCCACAACTTCTGTTGCCGTGCCTGCTTCTTTCAAACGAATAGCTTCTTCAATTGCAATTTCACAAAACGGGTTCATCGCCATTTTTACATTAGCTAAATCAACATCCGATTTATCTGCTTTAACGCGTGCTTTGACGTTATAGTCAATTACTCTTTTAATTGGAACGAGGATTTTCATCGTGACTCCATCAATTGTGTGTTCTTAAAGCTGACGTCTACGTCAACTTATTTATTTTATGATTTCAGACTACTTCCTGTTGACGTAAACGTCAACCTAAAATAACCTTAAAGTATTCACAGCCTGTAACGTTTCATTTGCAAGTATGAAATACGGTTCTTTTAATGCAGGTCCGTCACTGATAAGAGGTTTATATGGTCGAACGCGAAACCATGGAATTTGATGTTGTTATCGTAGGCGCAGGCCCAGCGGGTTTATCAACAGCTATTCGATTGGCACAACAAGCACAAGAAAAACAACAAGAATTAATGATCTGTGTGGTAGAGAAAGGCTCTGAGGTGGGCGCGCATATTTTATCGGGTGCAGTATTCGAGACACGCGCACTTGATGAGCTACTCCCAGATTGGCAATCATTAGGAGCGCCAGTTTCAACAAAAGTGACTCAGGATGACATTTACTGGTTTAATAACAGTGAAAAAGCCACCAGCATTCCCCACTTTGCGAGCCCCAAAACGTTCCACAATGATGGCAACTATATTGTTTCGATGGGCAATGTATGTCGATTTTTAGCTGAACAAGCAGAAAATCTAGGGGTAGAAATTTTCCCCGGATTTAGTGCGCACTCGTTAATTATCGAAGATGACACCGTGAAAGGGATTATTACCGGCGATATGGGTCTTGATAAAGACGGTAATGAAAAAGACGGCTATATGCCGGGCATGGAATTAAGAGCAAAATACACAGTATTTGCTGAAGGTTGCCGTGGTCATTTAGGCAAAGAGCTTATTAATCATTTTGCCCTTGATAAAGATGCATCACCCCAGCACTACGGCTTAGGCTTTAAAGAAATTTGGCACGTTGACGAAAGCAAACATAAACAAGGTACTGTGGTTCATGGTACTGGTTGGCCACTAACGGGTGATACAAGCGGTGGTGCATTTATGTATCACAGCGAGAACAACCAAGTTGTGGTTGGTTTAATTGTCGACCTTAATTACTCAAACCCGCACCTGAGTCCGTTTGATGAATTTCAACGCATGAAACATCACCCAATCTTTAAAGACGTATTAGAAGGCGGTGAACGTATTGCGTATGGCGCTCGTGCGATAGCAAAAGGCGGCCTGCACTCTTTACCTAAAATGCATTTTCCTGGTGGCTTAATTGTCGGGTGTGATGCCGGCACACTGAATTTTGCTAAAATTAAAGGTAATCACACGGCAATGAAATCAGGCATGGTCGCTGCCGATGTGATTGTTGAGGCGCTTGCTCAAGGCAAAGAAAATAGCGATTTAGCTGAATATGCAACCGCATTTGAGCAAAGCTGGGCCTATAAAGAGCTGTATCAATCACGCAACTTTGGCCCTGTTATGCACAAGTTAGGTAAATTTTTGGGTGGCGCATACAACACACTTGACCAAAATATCTTTGCAGGGAAACTTCCCTTCAAGTTTGAAGACAATACACCTGACTATGCAACACTTGTTGATGCAAGTAGAGCCGAAAAGATTAGCTACCCCAAACCCGATGGCAAACTGAGCTTTGATAAATTATCGTCGGTGTTTTTATCAAATACGAACCATGAAGAATCTCAGCCTTGTCACTTAAAGCTCAAAGACAACAGCATCCCAATTAACGTAAATTTAGTGAAGTTTGACGAACCAGCACAACGTTATTGTCCTGCAGGGGTTTATGAAGTTCAAGAAATCGAAGGCCAAAAAGAGTTTGTGATCAATTCACAAAACTGCGTGCATTGTAAAACCTGCGATATTAAGGATCCAAGTCAAAACATTTGCTGGGTCACGCCTGAAGGTGCGGGTGGACCAAACTACCCTAATATGTAACGCACGTTACTCATTTAATTACTATTTATCCTAAATTGCAGGGGCTTCGGCCCCTTTTTTAGTCTATGCTTAAGATCTGTTTACCTTTGCAGATTAAGATTTGTTCAAACTTGGGACGCTTAAATCACGGCGCGTGGTTTGTAAGCTAGTGAGCTAAGTAAAAACCGAGCAACAAAGAGTAAAGCGCCCCTAAGCATTACTCAAAGGGGAGCGCCTGTTTGGTTTTGATGCTGCGTTATAGGCTATTCATGGGGATAACCACACGCCATAGCCGCTGCCTTGACTGAATCGCACACAGACTGCTGCAAATTTAACCTTGAAAGGTAAGCAAACCCTTAGTCGTGTTTAAATTTATAGTGAGTGATATATGCCGTCATCAAGTGTAACTTTTCGTTTTTTAGCTGAGCCTACTGATGTGAACTTTGGAGGTAAAGTACACGGAGGTGTTGTAATGAAATGGATAGACCAAGCAGGCTATGCCTGTGCAGCGGGTTGGAGCGGTCACTACTGTGTCACCGTGTCTGTTGCTGGCGTTAAATTCCAGCGCCCTATTCTTGTCGGACAAATTGTTGAAGTTAAAGCCAGTATTGCGCATACCGGTAAAACAAGTATGCAAATTTTTATTCAAGTGCGTTGCGGCGACCCTAAAACACAAAACTTAGTCGAAACAAATCACTGTGTTATTAGTTTCATAGCAATGGATGAAGCGGGTTACCCTATCGCGGTACCGACCTACACAGCTGAAACTGATGAAGAAAAGAAAATCGAAAACTACGCAATTAAAATGAAAGAGATTGCCATTGAAACAGAAACATTACTGCAAAAAGCGTAGTTAAGTAACTTCTACATAGCTGATTGAAATTGTTGCGCGTATGAAACTGAACAGCTGATCACTGATTAATCATACTGCGCAAAAAAAGCCTAAAACAGTGTTAAAACCAATACTTTAAGCGTATAAAATATATTGGCATATTCAGTGCAATAGTTTCTACGAGCGATATTAATACATCGTTTATTTATTTTTTAAAGGAGCTATTAAATGATTAAAGTAATTTCAATTTCTGCACTTTCTTTAGCACTACTTGGTTTTAATAACGCTGCCCATGCAGATACTTCCGAAATGGATTCTCCTCGTATTTATACTGGTATTGGTTATGGTCAATACTCTTTCCAATTTGAAGACAGTGAAAACGACACCGATTTCGATGATGATTCACAAATGCTTAAAGGCTACATAGGGACACAGTTCAATAAATACTTAAGCCTAGAGCTTGCCTATCAAAACTTTGATGAAGCAAGTGACATTGATTCAAAAGTAGAGCTTGATGGTATTTCACTCGCAGCGAGGCTTGCTGCCCCCATTACTGAGAGCTTTTCAGTGTATGCGAAAGGCGGCTGGCTTGAATGGGATGCCGAAGTGGAACAAGATTTAGGTGATCTTGGCAGCATTAGTGCAGATACAGATGGCGGCGATGTATTTTATGGCGCAGGTATTGAGTATGCTTTTACTACCAATATGCAAGTACGTTTTGAGTATGAGCGTTATGAGCTTGAAGATGATATTGACCCTGATATGGATGTCGCATCGGTCTCTTTTCAGTACATGTTTTAATTTAGACCACTTAGTTTAAATGTTTAAAGGCAGCCCAGACTGCCTTTTTTTGTGTTTGCATGTAAAATGATGGCAGTTTTTCCTAATTACAACGCATTATGAGCGAATATCAATTAACGGCTGTCGGGCATATCCATTCTCCTTATAAACAAAAGTTTGCCATACCACGGCAACCACGTTTAGTACCCGAAGCAAAAGCAAAACTCGTTTTTACAGCTGATTTCAATCGTGAAGAATTTGTGCGTGGCCTCGATGAGTTTAGTCATATTTGGCTGCTATTTAGATTTCATGAAACAGCAGACAAAGGCTATTCAGCTATGGTACGCCCTCCTCGCTTAGGGGGTAACGAGCGTAAAGGTGTATTTGCAACGCGTGCCACGTTTAGACCCAACGCAATCGGTATGAGTGCCGTAAAACTTGAAGGCATTGAATACAAAAATGGTCAGTTGAGCTTATTGTTATCGGGTATTGATTTACTTGATGGCACGCCTATTTTAGACATCAAACCCTATTTACCTTATTCAGATGCAATGCATGAGGCCAGTGCTGGCTTTGCCGACACCCGCCCAGAAACAGATATGAGTGTAGAATTTAGCGAAGAATCGCTTGCTTTTATCGCTAAACAAACCGATTATCCCGAATTAAAAGCCTTTATCAGCAATGTGTTAAAGCAAGACCCACGCCCTGCTTACAAAAAGCAACGTGAATCAACACAAAGCTACGGCATGACATTATATGATTTTAATATTCGTTGGTTTGTTACTGGCGACCATAATACTGTAACCAGCATCGAAAAATGCTAGTTTTTAACACTTAGCGCTTTAGTGTCACCGCTTCCGCTGGTAAACTGAGCGCCTTGTTACTACTCAAATGATTTGAGTAAACGATAATAATTTTAACACTACTTGGAATAGAGATGCGTACCAGTCAATATATACTCGCAACACTTAAAGAAACTCCGTCTGATGCTGAGATTGTTTCTCATCAATTAATGCTACGAGCTGGCATGATCCGCCGCGTTGCGTCGGGTTTATACACGTGGTTGCCCTCTGGTTTACGCGTACTGAAAAAAGTAGAAAACATTGTACGTGAAGAAATGGATAAAGCCGGCGCAATCGAAATGCTAATGCCGATTATCCAGCCAGCTGACTTATGGGAAGAATCGGGCCGTTGGGAGCAATTTGGTCCTGAATTACTGCGTATTAATGACCGCCACAATCGCCCATTCGCACTTGGTCCGACGCACGAAGAAGTTATCACTGATTTCGTTCGTAAAGAAGTAAGCTCATATAAACAACTTCCACTGACTCTTTATCAAGTACAAACAAAAGTACGTGATGAAGTGCGTCCTCGTTTTGGTGTGATGCGTGCACGCGAATTCACCATGAAAGATGCGTATTCTTTCCATTTAAGTGACGAGTGTTTAGAAAAAACATACCAAGTAATGCACACAGCATACTGCAATATCTTTGAGCGTCTGGGTCTTGATTACCGTCCAGTTATTGCTGATACCGGCTCTATTGGTGGCAGCGTATCGCATGAGTTTCATGTACTGGCTGAATCTGGTGAAGATGCCATTGCATTCAGTGATGCAAGTGATTACGCAGCAAATATCGAAAAAGCTGAAGCGCTTGCACCAACAGATGCACGTCCAGCAGCGACAAAAGAGCTTAAGGCATTCCCTACGCCAGATGCAAAAACAATTGCTGAGCTAAAAGAGCATTACGGGGTAAAACCTCATCGCGGCGTTAAAACACTGATTGTGTATGGCGCACCTGATGAAAACGAACAACGTGGTTTAGTGGCTCTTATTGTGCGTGGTGATCATGAATTAAATGAACTAAAAGCAGAGAAACACCCGCTTGTTGATTCACCTCTTGAAATGGCTAAAGAAGAAGACATCGTTGCGGCGATTGGCGCGAAACCAGGCTCACTAGGCCCTGTTGGTCTAAACATGCCTATTATTGTAGACCGCACTGCCAATGTAATGGCTGACTTTGTTGCCGGTGCAAACAAAGATGGCGAGCACTTTAGCGGCATTAATTGGGACCGCGATGTTGAAAACTATGAAGTTGCCGATATTCGTAATATTGTTGAAGGCGATCCTAGCCCATGTGGCCAAGGTACGTTACAAATTAAACGCGGTATTGAGGTTGGTCATATCTTCCAACTGGGTACTAAATACTCTGAAGCAATGAAAGCAGGTGTATTAAGCGAGTCAGGTAAAAATCAGATCATGACAATGGGTTGTTATGGTATTGGTGTATCGCGTATCGTTGCCGCAGCCATTGAACAAAATAATGATGAATACGGTATTAAATGGCCACAACCTATTGCACCATTTGATTTAGCCATCGTTCCTATGAACATGCATAAATCTCATCGTATTCCTGATATTGCAAACAACATATATGACGGTCTAAAAGCGCAAGGTATCGATGTGTTATTTGATGACCGTAAAGAGCGCCCAGGTGTTATGTTCAACGACATGGAATTACTCGGTGTGCCTTACACACTGGTCATTGGTGAACGAAACCTAGATGAGAATAAAGTTGAGCTTAAAAACCGTCGTACGGGTGAAAAGCTCATGCTTGATTTAGACACTGCAATCGCTGAAATTGCGGCATTAGTAAAAGGCTAAACCTTTTACGCTATCTCAGTTAAAAAAACCGCTTCGGCGGTTTTTTTGATCATGAGCACTTTGTCATAGATGTTTCGCTAAACCGTCTTTTTAATGTCACCTTCTATCCCTAGCATTTAGCTTATTACACCATGAGTAAATGCCATGAATAACACAACTAGCAGTAATAAAACTCACTATCCTGCCGTTTGGATTTCCGACGTTCACTTAGGTTACAAAGACTGCCAAGCTCAGTATCTATTAAACTTTTTAAATTCTATCGAATGTGATGTACTTTACCTTGTTGGCGATATAGTTGATTTATGGTCAATGAAACGGCAGTTTTTCTGGCACCCAAGTCACTATGATGTACTTGCGCTTATTCAAAAAAAAGCCAAAGACGGCACGCGTGTTATTTACATACCAGGAAACCATGATGAAACTTTTCGTCATTACGCCAACGAGTCATTATTTGGTATAGAAGTTCATAAAAAATATATACACACCACGAAGGCGAATAAACGTTTTTTACTTTTGCACGGTGATGACTTTGATTCAGCAACCCGTTACAACAAGCTAATTAGCATAGCGGGTGATGCTGGATACGATTTTTTACTCTTTTTAAACCGCTGGACAAACCGAATTAGACGTTTGTTTGGAGGGAATTACTGGTCACTTGCTTCGTGGATCAAAGCACGCGTACACAAAGCGCGTGCAGCAATTGAAGCCTTTGAAAATGCAGCAATTCATGAAGCAAAAAAACAAGGCGTTGATGGCATAATATGTGGCCATATTCATCACCCTGCGGTGAAAATTGTCGATGATATTGTGTATTGCAATGACGGAGATTGGATAGAAAACTGCACAGCGCTTGTTGAAAACAGTTGCGGGAAAATCGAGTTGCTACATTGGAGCGAAACACAAAAAGTCATTCACTCTGCAGATATCAGCAAACTAAACCCAACCCCCGCCTTCGACAAAAGCCAAGATGCGGCATAAGCTGTTTAACCTTTGAGCCACATCGACAATTTATTGCGTAATGTGGCTTGCTTAATAGGTTTTGTAATGTAATCGTTCATGCCAACACTTAAACACTTTTCTCTGTCGCCAGCCATGGCACTGGCTGTCATCGCAATGATGATCACATCTTGATAAGCATCGCCTGCTTTACCTTGTCTGATTTCCTTTGTGCAGTCATAACCATTTAAGTTGGGCATTTGACAGTCCATTAAAATTAAATCGAATATTGTCTTACTATTTTTCAAAAGTTCTAATGCTTCAAAGCCATCATTGGCTGATTCAATAGTCACATTGCTGTCGCGAAGGATGGCTTTACTCACTTCAATATTAATTAAATTATCATCAACGATAAGAATATGTTTATCGCTCAAATCAATTCTAACTTGCTCTTTATCTGTGCTTTTAACATGCTCAACAAACTGCTGACTATTATTCAATAATAGCGCTAATCGATAGCTTAATTCATCAGGCGTAATGGGCTTTGCAATCACCATTACATTAGCTGGTAAGTCATATTTTTTGGCAAGTGACGACATAACCCCTAAGATGAGTGCATGTTTTTGCAGATGATTTCTCGCCCAATTCAACACTCGCTCGAATAAGGGATGTTTGTGCTCAACAATCACTAAATCAAGTAACTTAAGTTCAGCCTCTGTCACGTTATTTAATCTAAGTAGCTGTTTGGGTGCAGGCTCTGATAGCACAGTAAGTTGTTTTTCAAGGTTGGTTGCCAATTTATCGTACTGCACCGCGATACCCATCCGTTTTTCAGATAATGCTGCAATAACACTGTGTTGTATGGATATGTCTGAAGGTGCGACACAAACACTTGCGATAAAACAGCTGCCCTTACCTTTTTCGCTTTCTACTATGATATCACCGCCCATAAGTTGCGATAACTTGCGACTGATTGACAAACCAAGGCCGCTTCCACCGTAATGACGCGTTGTACTCGAGTCTTCTTGGGTAAACACCTCAAAAAGCTTATCTTGATTCTCTTTTGAAATTCCAATCCCAGTATCACACACCGAAAAATTCAACATTAGCTTATTTTTCTCAACAGACAGCTGTGTAACTGTCAGGCTAACATGCCCTTGGTGGGTAAATTTAAAGGCGTTACTTAACAGGTTATTTAAGATTTGTTTTAGTCGATGACTGTCACCCATAACCGTTCTTCGTGTAATGCCACTGCAATCAAAAAGTACTTCAATGCCTTTTTTCTGTCCTTGCACTGCCATCGATGTCACTAAATCACTGCACACAGATACCAGATCAAATTCGTGACAGTCTAAATCGAGTTTGCCTGCCTCGATTTTCGAAAAATCAAGAATATCGTTTATCAGCGTCATTAAAGAATTAGCGCTACTATTCGCGTAATGTAAATATTTTTTTTGCTGTGGGGTAAGCAGTTCTTCTTCAAGCATTTCTAGCATACCGAGTACACCATTCATCGGGGTCCGAATTTCATGGGAAATATTGGCAACAAACTGACTTTTAGCTTTACTTGCCGCTAATGCTTTTTCGGTCGCTTCTTCAAGCTCGGCTGTGCGCATCTTTACTTTTTCTTCCAGTGAACCATTGAGCTTTTCAAGCTGATGTTGAGCACATTTCAGCGAATCAATATTGCGTAATATTGCCGCTATTTGAAATTCTTGATTAGCCGCATCAAAAATAGGAGCCATGGTAATCGAAAAGTAGTGGGTATTTTCATCGGCAATATGTACCGCTTCGAATGAGCACCGTTTTCCTTCTTTAAGTGCCTGAGCAATGCCCTGAAAATCTTCGTCATTGTAGTTAAATAATTCATCAAATTGTGTGTGTTGCTCTTCAATTCCAAAAAACTCTTTCGCTGTTTTATTCGCATTATCGATAACACCGTTTGCTTTTATCATAATAATGGCATCGGATGAGCTTTCGATTATTTTGCTATTCTTCTCCTTAAGAAAGCTTAGCTCGAGTTTACGATTAATATCTCGCTGGTAAATAATGAACAAGATAACGACTACTACAATGATCAAACAGAGCATGGCTATAAATCTATAGCGCTTTTGCTTTATTTCATACAGTAAGTTTTCAGTATCAATTGCCACTGCTATCGTTAACGGCTCCATTTGAATACCATTTTGAAACGCTATCTCCTCTTTCAAAAAAAGCCTGTCAGGTAAGTTCACCACGTCAAAGAGATCAACGTGCGCCATATCATGATTACTATTAAATTCTTCGTACCAAAAATGCGCATCGCCTTTTTCAAAACTAAAACGGTATGCTTCATTTGGATGATAGATAAATTGTTGTTTTGCATTTAAAAGAAAAACATTAAATTTTCGCGGGGTTCCTTCTATTAAGCCTTGAATTAAATCGTCTGCATAATAGTTAATGATTAACACCGCGAAAGGGTCACCATTGGCATCTTTAATCAGCTTAGAGACTCGGTACGTGCTTACATAAGGAACTTGAAGTGCACCGTTTTCACGATTGTAATTAATAGGTGACACATAAATATGGCCATTAGTTAATTGACGGGTGATTTGCATGTAATCACGCTGACCTTTGTGCTGTAAATTTTGCTCAGCAATACGGCTGACTTTGCCGTTTATGTTGTCTACACGTACAACCTCTTTGCCGTTATCAGCGACATATATGTAGCGTGCTTGCGCTAAATCTTTGTCGGTTGCCATAAACCCGCTAAATATTTTAGCTAAGCGGTCTTTCCAGGCTGAAATGGGCGTGCCTAACACAGGGTCGATATTATTTTCATTTGTGGCCCGCATAATCGCCATGATCGGCGGGGTTGCATCAAGGAAGTTTAAAGCTGAAATATTCTCTCTTAACGTCGTAGTAAAGGTCGACTTTTTTGCTGAAAGCTCTCGCTGCATTTGCTCATAAGTTCGTTTGTAGACATCTTCACGCGTATCAATTTCATATTTTACGGTTGCTAAGCACGCCATTATGACAAGGACAATAAATGCAAATATAGGTAACTTGTGTAGCACTATTAAACGCGATAATTTTTCAGAATCCATTGAACAAAAAGCCTTATTTACCACCTTGTAAATAGTATAGGAGAATTTCATGATAAAGATGGGGGAAAGATAAAAAATTATAATTAATTATGACTACCTACAGCAGCGTTCGCTAGAAACGAAAAAAGCACCAAAACGGTGCTTTTAATCGTATAAATAACTGACTTATTGACTATCTAAATAGCACGTCTTCTTTATTAAACCACTTAACGCAGAAAGCCAATAACGCCCCCGCTACAATAACGGTGGCTAAGAAAATGAGCCCAACGAGGGTGTAATCAACAGTGCCTTTAATAATCTCTTTAATCGCTAAAGCAACATTCGTTACCGGAATAAACGCCGTTTTGCTGGTGAGCTCTACGTTAGGCATTAGCGCAATCATAATCGGGAAAATAACCCCAATACTCAGCGGTGCCATGTAGTTTTGTGCTTCTTTAAAGGTACGTGCGTAAATAGAAATCGCGAGCGCAAGCGATGAAAAAATGGCCGCAATTGGAACGAGTAATATAAAAATCAATCCCAAATCAAACACAGTTAATGAGCTAAATGCTGTTTTAACAACGGCTAAATCAACAAATGCGATAGCAACAGACACCCAAATTCCCATACTGAGTACCGTAATCGTCGTTGTTGCGATAGATGAAGCGAGTAATGTAATAAATTTACCAAGAACCAGCTGCGTACGCGTGATTGGCGTAAGTAAAAGAGTTTCCAGCGTACCGCGCTCTTTTTCTCCCGCACCTAAATCAATCGCTGGGTAGGTTGCGCCCATTAAAACCAGTGGGATCAATAAATAAGGAATAAACCCGCCAATTTTTTCACCCAGATTTTCACGTTTATCAGCCGTATCCACTTTCACGACTTTTATAGGCTCGATAATCGCAGCCTGTTGCTGCTCTGATACACCAAAACTTAACAGCTTGGTAGTACGCAGTTTATCGCCATACTCTTTGGCAAGTTCTTTTACACGGTCAAACAAAAAGTTAATCGCTTTTGCATCGTTATACACGACTTGCCATTCACTCTGTTTGGCATTATCTAACGTTTGTTTGGCATCTGAGGGTAAGTATATCCCCATGTCAATCGTGCCAGCTTTAACTGCATTTGTTAAATCTTCAACTGAATTGAACGTTTCTTCGCCTTTATACTGTGAAAAGCTTTTATGATAAAAAACTTTGTCTGTAAACTCTTGTGCGTATTGACCATTAATAATGGCGTAGGTATGCACTTCTTGCTCAGCCTCTAACGCAGCCTGCGAGCTAATAAAGGCCATAATTGCAAATAACAATGGAAAAATAGCAACAGGTAGCGCAACCACAAATATGAGTGTTTTACGGTCGCGTAATAGCTCTTTTAATTCCTTTTTAAATACTTCAAACATCACGACTCTCCGTTAAAATATTCATAAACGCTTGGTTCAGCACGTCACTTTGTCCTGTTTGTTTAAATTCATCTAACGTGCCATCAAAGCAGCTAAGCCCTTGATTAATAACTGCGACACGGTCACATAACAAGGCGACTTCATCTAAATGATGCGTTGAAAATATAACCGGCGTACCCTGCTCTTTCAGGCCTTTAATAAAGTTAATAACGGTTTGTGTGGTCATAATATCTAGGCCAGTGGTTGGCTCGTCAAGTATGACGACGTCTGGCTGGTGGATCACTGCACGCGCTATATTGGCTTTTTGTTTCATACCTGTAGAAAGGTTTTCGGCGCGTTTATCTATAAAACTGTGCATATCGAGTAAAGTAAACAATTCGTCACAACGTGATGCAATCAGTTTCTTATTCATACCATGCAGGCGTGCAAAGTATTCTACATTTTCTTTGACGGTTAATCGCCCATACAACCCAGTGCTGCCTGATAAAAAGCCAATTGATTTTCGTCCAATCAATGGCTTTTTAACAATATCGTGACCAGAGATAGTAATGCTGCCCTCATCTGGTTTCAATGCGGTAGAAATCATTCTAAGTGTCGTTGTTTTACCCGCACCATTTGGACCAAGCAAACCCAATACTTCACCTTTATCGCAGTGAAAACTGACATCTCTTACAGAGTGAAAAAATTGCTTATCTTCACGGGGATCGATTTTATCCGTGTTGTTTTTTTTATGATCTTTCGTCAGCTTAAATTTCTTTTTAAGCCCTGCTACTTCAATCATGTTCGTTTCCTTCGTTTCGGTCTAAAGTAATCTGTATTACTGTAAAATTCTGGATTTTCATTGTCGGTCCACCACCCTGGCACACCTAACAAAGGGAGTGGCGATAAGTTTTTATTATCGCGCAAACAATCATCAAACTTAATCATCTCATAAAGGCGTTGATCTAGATATGCATATTGACTGCTTAAATCTTTACAAAATATGTCATCAGGAACAACGATAAACAACGCCTTGCCTGTCAAACCTATATAAGGTTGAGTGAGCATTTCATAATTTGCATGACCAAACATATAAGGACGAATAGTGCGCCCCCATTCTTCGCGCTTATCAACAAATGCATGTTCCCATTGATGATCACGCAATTGTTGCTGCCATTGCGTGTGTGTAATTGCAAGCACAACACCACATTCATCAAACAATGTTAGGGCGTTTCGGTGTTTACTTCGCTCTTTTAGACCATGTAGTTTAATTTCTTCAATATGTTGATGGTTTATCAGTGACTTTGTTTTTGGAAACAAACACCAAATAAACCCACCAAAGAGATCGTGCCAATTCTGTTGACGCGTCGGCACGTGGCCCGTTTCGAATATAATTTGTTCATAGTAACGGCTTTCATCAGCAAACTGCTCGTCTTCAACAAAGCGAATAGCTTGGCCTTGTGACGTTGTAGCATTTAAAAATTGTGAAAACCATTGGCAACTCGGCCAATCAGTCAATTCATGAATTTTGAATAAATCGGCTAAGTCGGCAAATGCGCCGGTGGTTAAATACTGTGTTGACCACTGCTCTGGCGGTGTAAATCGTTTCATGGGCTATTACATTTAACTTCTTGAAGCTTTACGCTAGTTTACCGTAAAAACTGGTTCTCATTAATAGAACCTCATATACTATTGCCATCTTAAAACAAAAAAAGAGCTATTATGAAACGCTATTTTCCAATGACAGTACTCGCAAGCGCTATTCTTGCAGGCTGTGCTTCAACAAGTATTACTTCTGATGATGTAGAAAAAGCCTATCAAAGCATTAATTCAGCACAATTAGCTGAGCATATTAAAGTGCTTGCTTCAGATGAGTTTGGTGGTCGAGCACCTTCATCAAAAGGTGAAGAATTAACCCTTGCTTACCTAACAGAGCAATTCAAAGCGCTTGGTTACCAACCAGGTAATGGTGATAGCTTCTTACAAGAAGTGCCTCTGGTATCCCTTGAAGCCGACCCTAACATGGTCCTTACTATCGGTGGTAAAGATTATGAGTATAAAAAAGACATGGTCATGGGCAGTAGCCGTATCAGCGCACAACAAAGCATCAAAGATTCTGAACTCGTGTTTGTTGGTTACGGTGTTAACGCCCCTGAATATAACTGGAACGACTACGAAGGCTTAGACGTTGAAGGTAAAACAGTGGTTATGCTGGTCAACGACCCTGGTTTTGCTACAAAAGATCCGGCGCTATTTACCGGCGATGCGATGACCTATTATGGTCGTTGGACGTATAAATATGAAGAAGCGAGCCGCCAAGGTGCCGCAGGTGCAATTATTATTCACGAAACCGCTCCGGCCTCTTATCCTTGGTCTGTGGTTGAAAACTCATGGAGTGGCGAACAGTTTGGTTTTCAAAAAGAAAACAACAATATGGACCGTGTTGCTGTTGAAGGTTGGGTAACGACAGATGTCGCTAAAGAGCTTTTCACAAAAGCAGGCTTAGACTTCGATACCATGAAAGCCAACGCAGCAAAAGGTGCATACCATGTTGATATGGGCGATTTAACCGCAAGCGTAACTGTAAATAATACAATTAAAAAGTCGATTTCATATAACTTTATTGCGACTCTGCCTGGCAGCGAAAAACCAGACGAGCATGTTATATATTCAGCTCACTGGGATCACTTAGGCACTGATAAAACCCGTAAAGGTGATCAGATTTATAACGGTGCGCACGATAATGCGACAGGTACTGCGGGTTTAATTGAGGTTGCTGAAGCATTTACAAGTTTACCGAAGCACCCTAGCCGCTCAATGACCTTTTTAGCTGTTACCGCTGAAGAGCAAGGCTTACTTGGCTCTAAGTATTACGCTGCTAACCCCGTTATTCCTGCTAAAAATACTGTTGCCAACATTAATATGGATAGCTTGAACTTGCTCGGTAAAGTAAAAGATATCAGTGTTGTTGGTATTGGTAAGTCAGAAATGGACACGTTATTAGAAACGGCAGCTAAGGCACAAGATAGAACTGTTTCGGGCGATCCTAAACCTTCATCAGGTGGCTACTACCGCTCAGATCATTTTGCATTTGCAAACATGGGCGTGCCTGCAATGTATGCAGGCGGTGGAAGTGTTGCTTTTGATGAAGAAACGGCCACTTACCGCAAGCGCATGAGTTTAGTGCTTCGTGGTTGTTATCATCAACCTTGCGATCGTTACCGTGATGAATGGGATCTTTCAGGCGCAGTTCAAGACCTTCAGTTATTCTATCAAGTTGGTTTTGATATCTCTGAGCGTGAAGAATGGCCTAAATGGAATGAAAGCTCAGAATTCCAACGCAAATAGATGCAAATGATATTGATTTTCATTTAAAGTAATAATACAGTGTAATCTGATTAATTTTTAGGTTGCACTGTATGATTTTATTAACACAATCGAGATTCTTTTCTCAAAAAGCGAGGTGTTATATTACGGACAATAAGCGCTTATTCTTGCCCCTTTTAATTCTTATTGCCCTTGTTGTACCAGCAACTCGCGGGTTTACCTTACAAGCATTAAGCGATGCTTTTTTTCAGGTTTCTGTTTTCGTAGCCGCAACCCTATTAATCTATTACTATTTAATTGATCGCCTTCCCCAACTGCAATTAAGCTATTTACGCGCAAGATCTGGTTTTTTAGAGGTGAGCTTTGCCTCTATATTGGGCGCATTACCCGGTTGTGGCGGAGCAATCATTGTTGTCACTCAATTTACTAAACGACAAGCAAGCTTTGGTTCTGTGGTTGCGGTATTAACAGCCACAATGGGTGATGCTGCATTTTTACTACTCGCAACCCGCCCACTTGATGGCCTTATTATGATGCTTTTAGGCGTGTGTGTGGGCATCATCAGCGGACAAATCGTTAACCTTTTTCATAGTCGGCACCGCTTTCAGCCTTCACAGCCAAGCGACTATATTGAAGAGCCACAATGTCAGCCAAAAGCAATCCAATTTAGCCGACCTATTTGGAAGTTTTCATTGTTCCCAAGTGTGATCATCGCTTTTTTAATTGCTATGAATGTTGAAAAAACTCTTTTTAGCCAACCTATTATCGATATCATCAGTGTGTTTGGATCGATAATGGCCTTGTTTGTGGTTGTTATCTGGGCGTTGTCGTCAAAAGGTCAAAATTACAAACAAATTACCAGCGAAGAAGCGCCCTGCACCCCGCCTTCAAAGTTAACGAAAGTCTTGATGGATACACACTTCGTTACTGCCTGGGTTGTCGCTTCGTTTATGGTATTTGAGATTTTTGTTAATGTGGTGGGTGTTGACCTGACTGGTTGGTTTTCTGACTATGCCTATTTAGCCCCCTTGATAGCTGTTGCCATAGGACTGCTTCCGGGTTGCGGACCACAAATTGTCGTTATGACTCTTTATATTCAAGGCATTATTCCGTTTAGCGCGATGGCTGCAAATGCAATCTCTAATGATGGTGATGCCCTGTTCCCTGCAATAGCGCTGGCTCCACGAGCCGCAGTGGTCGCCACTGTTTATTCGTCTATCCCAGCCTTGATTGTTGGTTACGGTTTATATTTTTACGGTCTTTAGTGTAGAGATTAAACGCACAATGCCCTATGAAAACAGGGCATTGTGTGACGAGTGCTATTTAGGACATGGGCCGTACTGATTGTGTTCTTTTTCTGAGTCTAAAACACAGAACACAATAACGATAAGCACACCAACAACAGGTAATAAATACAAAAGCTGCCACCAACCTGACCGGCCAGTATCATGAAGACGTCTGGTGGTTGCACTTAATGATGGTATAAAAAGCGCTAATGCATAAATACTGCTAATAATCTCTTCGCCCAGTAAGCTATCAATTAAGCCGCAAAGCATCGCAAATAGCAGGTAAAAGAGGATAAACATCCAATATGACTGACGACGTATGCGCCCGGTAAAGTCGGCATATCTATTCAACGCTTCTTTAAAGTGCTCCATTTAATTCCTTATAAGATATCGTTATTTATACACATTCACTTAAACATCATACATAAAAAAACCAGCCGAAGCTGGTTTTTTAATAACGAATAAATTAGCTCATTGCCATCATCATTTTTGCGGGATCTTCTAAGTAAGATTTCCACAAATTATTGAATCGAGCAATAGTACCGCCATCGATAACACGGTGGTCGCCAGACCAACTCACTTGCATAATAGCTGCCGATACCACATGACCATTTTCATCAAAGCGCGGTAAATGCTGTAATTTACCTAATGCGACAATTGCCACCTCAGGCTTATTGATGATCGGGGTTGCAATTGTGCCACCAATCGCACCAATATTAGAAATACTGATTGTTCCACCCTTTAAGTCATCAGGTGATACACGACCATCACGAGCGGCTTCTGTTAAACGAGTAACTTCGTTTGCAACATCAACAATGCTCTTCGACTGGCATGATTTAATATTAGGCACTAATAAACCAATCTTCGAATCTACTGCCATACCAATATTATGATCATCAAAATACGTCAACTCCGTACACTCATCGTTTACTTGCGAGTTAAGCACTGGGAACTGCTTAATTGCAAGCGACAACGCTTTGATAAAAAATGGCATCATAGTGAGCTTAACGCCCTGCTGCTTATACTGCTCTTTTAAATCAGTACGCAGTGCAATAAGTTTTGTTAAATCGATTTCGTCACAGAATGTAAAATGAGGAATTGTCGATACTGACGCAACCATTTGCTTAGCCATCGCTGCTTTAATGCCTTTAATTGGCTCAACACGGCTTCCGCCTGTCGCTACCACAGGTGTTGATTGTGATGTTGCTGACGAAACAGTTTCAGTGCGTGCTTGGCTTTGACCCTCATTTAAGAAGTCTTCAATATCCTGCTTATAAATACGGCCATTTTTACCCGAACCTGGCACTTGCGTTAAATCAACATCTAGCTCACGGGCTTTACGACGCACTGCCGGTGATGCAACTGCTTTTTTGTTAAGCTGTTTATTTGCAGCAGGCGTTGCTGGTTTTTCTGAAGGTTTATTGGCCGCGTTAGTTTGTGCTTTAACAACCGCTGAGCTGACATCAGGCTCGGCAGTATGGCCTTCGATACTCATTTGGAATAACGGGCTGTGTACCGCAGCAATATCGCCTTTTTGATAGTAAAGCTTTTCGACTTTACCCGTGTATTTAGCCGGAATTTGAACCAAAGCTTTGTCTGTCATCACATCACAAACAGCTTGATCTTCTACTATTTCATCGCCTTCGCTGACTAACCACTCAACGATTTCGCATTCAACAATACCTTCACCAATGTCTGGCAAGATAAAGTCTTCTAAATGCGAGCCTGAGGTTGCAGTTTGCGGTGTTGGCTGTGCAGCGGTATCGTCTGCTGCTTCAACTGTTTGGCTTGGCGTTTCACCATCAACATCCATTGCAAATAAAGGAGCATGCACTTTTGCAATATCACCTTTTGCGTAATATAACTTGCTGATCACACCATCGTGCACTGCAGGAATTTGTACAAGTGCTTTGTCGGTCATTACGTCACAAATAGGCTGATCTTCTTTTACCGTATCACCCTCTGCAACTAACCACTCAACGATTTCACACTCTACGATGCCTTCGCCGATATCTGGTAAGATAAAATCTTTAGACATACTGACTCCTAAAACTCAACTGATTGCTTAATCGCAGCAAGCACTTTGTGCGCATCTGGCACATATTCTTTTTCAAGGGCGAGTGGGTACGGCGTATCTAAACCACACACACGTGCAATTGGCGACTCTAAGTGTAAGAAACACTCTTGTTGAATAGTCGCAACAATCTCGGCCCCAAAACCATTGGTAATTGGCGCTTCGTGGCTAACAATTAGGCGCCCTGTTTTAGTAACAGATTTAGCAATTGTTTCAACGTCCCAAGGTAAAATTGTACGTAAGTCAATAACTTCACAACTAATACCCTGTTCAGCTGCTTTTTTGGCTGCGTCTTCAATGATTTCCATCTGCGCACCCCAAGCAAGTAAGGTAACGTCAGTACCTTCTTGAACAACTTCGGCTTTACCAAGCTCAATGCTGTAATCTTCTTCAGGCACTTCACCGGTTGATGCACGGTATAAACGCTTAGGCTCAAAGAAAAGAACCGGGTTGTTGTCCTTGATTGATGCACGTAATAAACCTTTAGCTTGATAAGGGTTACGTGGCACAACCAATTTTAAACCTGGGGTATGTGCAAAATAAGCTTCAGGCGATTGTGAATGATATAAACCACCTGCAATCCCGCCACCATACGGCGTGCGAATTGTTAAATTACCCACGTTAAATTCATTACCACTGCGGTAACGGAATTTAGCTGATTCATTCACAATTTGGTCAAATGCAGGGAAAATATAATCAGCAAATTGAATTTCTGCTAATGCAGGCGCACCGAATGCAGCAAGGCCATTGGCAAAACCTAAAATACCTTGCTCAGTCAAAGGTGTATTAAATACACGATGCTTACCGTATTTCTCTTGTAAGCCTGAGGTTGCACGGAATACACCACCAAAATAGCCAACATCTTCACCAAAAATACAGGCATTTGGGTGCTCTGCCATGGTGATATCAAGGGCAGAATTAATTGCATGAAGCATGTTCATTTTAGCCATTACTTTAATCTCCCTGCAGTCGTTGGATAAGCATCAGGATGCTGCAAAATGTGTTGTTTTAATTCTTCGTATTGTTTTTGCAGTGATGGAATTGGCGTATCGTATACATCAGAGATAAGTTCTTCTAACGCTGGTTTCGCCACTTTTTCTGCACGTTTAAGTGCCGCTAAAATTTCTTCACGAATAGTTTCTTTATCTTTCGCATCTTGGGCTTCATCTAACCACCCCTGCTTAAGTAACCACTTGCGAAAACGCTCAATTGGGCAACCTTGATGTTTGGCTTCTTCGTCTTTACTGCGGTAACCGCTTGGATCATCACTCGTAGAGTGTGCACCTAGTCGATAAGCAATCGACTCAATCAGTACCGGCTCACCATGGGTTGTAACGATTTCACGTGCTTTCTTAGTCGCAGCATAGACAGCAAGTGCATCTGCACCGTCAACTCGAATAGTTTTAATGCCATAACCAACGCCGCGTGATGCAATACCGTCACCTTTAAATTGCTCATCTGCAGGCGTTGAAATCGCATAGCCATTGTTACGTGCAAAAAAGATAACAGGCGCTTTATGAACCGCAGCCATATTCAAACCGGCATGGAAATCACCTTCTGAGGCAGCACCTTCACCAAAATAACAAATAGTGATGTTATCAATCGTGCTGTTTAAATCACCCGTTTCTGCATCAATGTGACGTACTTTTTGACCGTATGCGTAACCCGTAGCCTGTGGGATTTGTGTCCCTAGCGGCGACGATATAGTCATATAGTTAAGTTCGCGAGAGCCATAATGGATTGGCATTTGGCGACCTTTACCTAAGTCTTTCTCATTCGAGAACATCTGATTCATAAATTGGTCTAGGCTAAAACCACGATAACGTAATGCTGCTTGTTCGCGGTACTGCGCCATAATCATGTCATTTTGATCAAGGGCTGCAGCCGAGGCAGTCACCGCCGCTTCTTCGCCTAAACATTGCATATAAAAACTAACACGACCTTGACGCTGTGCCGCTTGCATACGCTCATCAAGCGCACGAATGAATCGCATTGTCTCATAAAGACGAATTGCGGTGTCTTTGTCGATATCAGGTGCTGTTGCACCTTCATAGATGTCGCCTTCCTCATTAAGAATGCTTAATGTAGGGATTTTTAATGCGTGACCATCAATAAATGACAGTTCATGATTAATATTCAGCGATACGTTATTTGGATTACTCATAACCTACCTTCTTTCGTTGTCAGATACATACGCAACTGCCCTTATTTGAATTTTTATCAGCAAAAGCTGTAAGGATAAAGTTTGCGTAATTTTCAATCTATTTAAATTAAACTGCCGACACTTTACGTTAACGTAAGTTGTTATTCAACTAATCATAGACGAATAGTCGATAAATCGCTAAACATGCATGGAAAGTTAACTATACAACAATAAATTTTATTTAATATCATACAGTTAACTGTATTTTGGTGGGTGTAAATGCAACTATTTTAAATAAAGTTGCTATCAACTTGCATTGGAATAACCGTCAATAATGCACGCTGACCTAAGGCTACATCAGCATTTGGGAAGATTATAGCTTCACCCTCAACCTCAGCCACATACCTGGTCTGACCATCAGTTGCTAATAATTCACCTTTCGCGAAGCCCGTAAAATTTTCTACGTCATCTGCGAATGGAAAACTAAAGTCTTCGCACGTTCGGTTTATTGTTCTATAAACTGAAAAAAGCTCAAAATCAGATGCATTAAACTCACCATATTCAACACTTTCTTGACTAATTAATGCAATTAAAGTTTCTTTGGTTTTCGCAAAGCGTGACATATCATTCTCACCAAACGCTTTAACTTGACCGAGCTCAACGGTAAATGAGTCAGCGCCATGGACAAATGACGAGTAGTAGCTAAAGGTTGTCGCTGCCGACTTCATCATTAATACGGTGTTTACGCCACAGCTTAATAAAAACTGCAATTGTGATTTTTTCCACGGTTTGCCATGTAAGTACGGATACACAGCAAATTTTTCATTTTTTGAACCACGAATAGCAGTATGCAGATCATAATGACAACGTGCGCTACCTTCGCTGCCACGACTGAAAAAGTCACTGACAACATCTTCTAATTGTTTTGCGCGCACACGCTCAGGGTTTGAAGCAATGCCCTCTTGGGTATGATGACCATTGAATAAACGATTTAAGTTTTCTTCAACAAATCGCTTACCGATATTTATTGATTTTGGGTTACCAAAAATAAACAGCACGCGTTGTTTTAAGGTCATCTCTTCTTTAATTATCGCACTAATTAACTGATCGCAAATTTCAATTGGCGCTGTTTCATTACCGTGTATCGCACTTGATAACACAATATCTTTATTGCTTACTGTTGCAGGCTGAAACTCGATAATCCCCGTGTCATGGACAGTCACATTTGTCCCATTCGTTAACGTGAATGATGAATAAGGTAATGAAAATTCGTTTTCACGAGTTAAGCTTAGAAAATCACCCGACGCTTTAAGCGCATCCAGGTAAGTAGCTGATGAGTAGCTCATGGTCTGATCCTAATATTACGTGAGAGTAGAATACAAAAACGGCTGATTAAATCAGCCGTTATAATAAAAAAGAAAGATAAATTAGCGGATAACAGAATCAACTAATTTTTTGGCTTCTTTTTCTAGTAATGCGAGGTGTTCTTCACCTTTGAATGATTCAAGGTAAATTTTATAAATATCTTCCGTACCTGAAGGTCGCGCAGCAAACCAACCATTTTCAGTTACGACTTTTAAACCACCTATCGCCGCGTTGTTACCCGGTGCATGGGTCAGCTTTTGAATGATTTCATCACCTGCAAGTGTATTGGCTTTCACATCGTCAGCTGATAACGCTTTTAGGCGCGATTTTTGTTCAGCATTCGCAGGCGCATCGATACGCTTATAAATCGGCGCACCAAACTCTTGTTCAAGCTCTTTGTAAAGCGCTGAAGGTGTTTTGCCTGTTACCGCTAAGATCTCAGCAGCTAGTAAGCCAAGAATGAAACCGTCTTTGTCTGTATTCCACACGGTACCATCAAAGCGCAAGAATGAGGCACCTGCACTTTCTTCGCCACCAAAGGCTAAAGCGCCACTACTTAACCCTTCAACAAACCATTTAAAGCCAACCGGCACTTCTTTTACTTTACGGTTGTTGCGCGCAACGACCTTATCAATCATGCCGCTTGAAACAAGCGTTTTGCCAATTGCCACATCTGCAGACCAATCGCGGTGATTTAATAAATAATCAATCGCAACAGCAAGGAAATGGTTTGGATTCATTAAACCATCCGGTGTCACAATACCGTGACGGTCGTAATCTGGGTCATTACCAATACTGATATCGTAATCGTCTTTCAGGGCAATTAAATTCGCCATGGCGTAAGGTGACGAGCAATCCATACGAATTTTACCGTCTTTATCAAGCGGCATAAATGCAAAACGTGGATCGATTGACTTATTTACGACCGTTAGGTCTAAATTGTATTTTTCGGCAATCACTGGCCAAAAGTTAATACCTGAACCCCCTAGTGGGTCGATACCAATTTTAATTTTAGCGTCACTGATGGCTTTCAAGTTAATGATATTCTCTAAATCATTAACGTACGGCGTGATCAAGTCTTGATATTTAATAAAGCCTGAGCGAGACGCTTTTGCAAAAGGAAATAACTCCACCTCAACAAGGTCTTCTAATAAGAGTTGATTTGCTCTGTCTTCAATCCATTTGGTAACGTCTGTGTCTGCTGGGCCACCATTTGGCGGGTTATACTTAAAACCACCATCTTCGGGTGGATTATGAGAAGGTGTAACAACAATCCCATCTGCTAACTCATTTTGGTTCACTTTATTATGTGACACTACCGCGTGGCTAATTACCGGCGTTGGTGTGTATTCATCATTCTCTTGCGTAATCACTTGTACTTCATTAGCAACAAGGACTTCGATTGCAGAGTTAAATGCCGCTTCACTTAATGCGTGTGTATCTTTACCTAAGAAAAGTGGTCCAAAAATATCGTTTTCTTTACGAAAATCACAAATAGCCTGGGTGATCGCTAAAATATGCGACTCATTAAACTTTACATCGTACGAGCAACCACGATGGCCAGACGTACCAAAGGCAACGCAATGCTCTGGATTTTGTTCTAGATCTGGTTCATTTAAATAGTAGGCTGAAACCAGCTTTGGTACATTGACTAAGCTTTCTTGAGGTGCAGTTTTACCTGCATCTGGATGAATCGCCATAATATTTCCTTATTGATTATAAGTAATCACGAATCTTTTCTGCTTCATCAGCCGTGTAACCAAGGCACAAGGCGACTTCATGAAGCATCATTTTTTTACGCGTAGTATTAGAGTTTGTCATCACCCAGTATTCTGTATCAGTGATGTTTTTCGGGTTCATACTGCTGCCACTTTCAAGTAACGCTTCTTTACTTGTGGCAAAATAAACGCGGTCACGTCCTTTGATTTCAAGCACGTTAACAAAATCGTCTTTATGTGTTCTGTACAAAGCAGCCAAAATAAATAAGAAACGGCCGACAACGCCTTTTTGCATCGCTAGCTCTTCTTTATTAAGCACATTGAATACATTACCTTTAGCGTATGTCGTTGCTGTGACAGCTGGTTGGCTTTTTGATTCAGGCGCTGCTGATTCTGTGTGTTGTTCCGTGTCTTCTTCTGATTCAACAACGCTGATTTCTTGTTCAGTGTTTGTCGTCGTTGAATGACTGGTCGTTAAAGTGCCATCAGAAAGGTTTAATAAACGACGCAAAATGGTTGATGCACTTTCACCAATACTTTGCGTATTACTCGCGATGTATTGATATAACTCGTCGTCTATGTCGATTTTTTTCATGTTATTCCTGTCTTTACGGGTCACATTTTAAAAGTTCGCAATGATTATACCTAAGCTCGCAGCAATTCTCTATGTTTTGCAATTTGTTATTTCACTAGGCAAAATAGCGCCACTTAAAATAGGAGCTAAAAATGCTATTAAATTACCAGCAAAGCGGCCAAGGTTCGCATGTTGTTTTGATCCACGGATTATTTGGTTCGCTAGAAAACTTAAATGTCATCGCGAAAGCACTGTCAGAAAATTACACAGTGACCAATATCGATTTACGTAATCATGGTAAATCATTCCACAGTGATAGCATGAACTACACGGTAATGGCTGCCGATGTTTTAGAGTTACTGAACCATTTAAATATCAATAAAGCACATATTGTTGGCCATTCAATGGGCGGTAAAGTGGCTATGCAATTAGCACTTAGCTACCCAGAACGCGTTGAAAAACTAGTGGTTATGGATATTTCGCCAGTGGCTAACAAACCTCGCCATAGCGCTATTTTCAAAGGTTTGAACGACGTTGCTAATTCTGCCGTTACAGATAGAAAAGCAGCCGACGAAATACTTGCCAAACAGATTCCCGAGCTTGGCGTACGCCAATTCTTATTAAAAAGTTTTGCCAAAAATGAACAAGGCCAGTATCAGTGGCGGTTTAACTTAGCTGTTTTAGACCAACAATATGAAAATATTTTAGCACAACTTGATGAAAATGATTCTTGTTTATGTGATACTTTATTCATTAAAGGGAATGATTCAGACTATATTTTAGCTGAACATCGCCCTGTTATTATGGCGTTATTTCCAAATTCAAAGGCAAAAATAATTCATGGTGCGGGTCATTGGCTTCATGCTCAAAAACCGCTTGCTGTAAATAAAGCAATCAGTGATTTTTTAGCCTCGAATTAACGTCGATAAAATTCACTGTTTTTGATCGTACGCACTAAATTAATACGATTTTGTGTGGTATAGTACGCGCCGTTTAATTTGAAGGTTTATACGTTGATGGTCAGTCAGTTAATTAACGAATTTGATACCTTAGGGTTGTATTTTGGCTTAGCCGGCATTTTCTTTTTTATTGGTATGGCAATTCAAGACGTACTAAAGAAAGGTGACGTGCCCCGATTTGGCCGATACATCGTTTGGTTAGTGCTATTTTTAGGCTGCTCTGGTTTTATAGCAAAAGGACTTATTCAAGTCTTCTGGCAAGGCGCAGGTGTAGGCTAGGCATGGCAAAGTCAGAAACAGATAGAACAACACCCGATTTATTTGAATACGAAAAGCGTCCTGGTAGACCAAAAACAAATCCCCTACCACGTGACATGCAGTTGAAAGTCAACAAACGTAATCAAATAAAACGAGACAAAGCACGTGGTTTAAAGCGTGTAGAATTTAAGGTTTCATCACAGTTATATCAAGCACTAAGCGATATGGCCGATGCGCAGAATATTAGCCGTAGCGCGTTGATTGAAACAATTTTACAAGAAAGATTGGCTATTGATAGATAGAAGGTTTTAAATCCATGTCAAGCGTAGGTATTTTTTTCGGAAGCGATACAGGCAATACTGAACACGTAGCAAAAATGATTCAGAAAGAATTAGGTAAAAAGCTCGTTGCTGTTCACGATATTGCAAAAAGTTCTAAAGAAGAGATTGCTGAATTCGATTTATTGTTATTCGGTATCCCCACTTGGTACTATGGCGAAGCGCAATGTGACTGGGATGATTTTTTCCCTGAGTTAGAAGAAGTAGACTTCGATGGTAAACTTGTTGCTATTTTTGGTTGCGGTGACCAAGAAGACTATGCTGAGTATTTCTTAGATGCGATGGGCATGATCAACGATATCGTTACTGAACGTGGTGCTATAGTTGTGGGTCACTGGCCTACTGAAGGTTACGACTTCGAAGCCTCAAAAGCGGTCATTGATGATAATCACTTTGTAGGCCTAGGCATTGATGAAGACCGTCAGCCAGAACTTACTGAAAAGCGTGTTAAAGAGTGGTGTGCTCAAGTTTATGAAGAAATGTGTTTAGCAGAACTTGCTGATTAATAACAAGTACTACTCGCATTTACTAGCTGATGTAAAGATGCACAACCAGTTCATTTTTGTCTAAAAAATCGGCAATTAAACGAATTGTTCTTTGCACTTAGTAACTAGGCACGTTATTCTAATATTTGCTAATGTGTCGTGTGCATCTTTATGATGCCTAGTATAAATAAATAAAATTGAGACAGATTTAATGACTGATCACAACTTGGAATTAAAAAAAGCAGGGTTAAAAGTAACACTGCCGCGTATTAAAATTTTAGAGATTCTACAATCTCCAGACAACCAACACATCAGCGCTGAAGATGTCTATAAAATTCTGTTAGACATTGGCGAAGAGATTGGTCTTGCAACTGTCTATCGTGTTTTAAACCAATTCGACGATGCAGGTATTGTATCTCGTCATCATTTTGAAGGTGGCAAGTCAGTTTTTGAATTATCGGGTAGTACTCACCACGACCACTTAGTGTGTTTAAAATGTGGTAAAGTTGTTGAGTTCGAAGATGATACGATTGAACGTCGCCAAGAAGAAATCGCAAAAGAGAACGGTATTAAACTAACAAACCACTCTCTTTACCTTTATGGTGAATGCGAAGACACTGCTAAGTGCAAAGAGTTCGCTGAATCAAATAGTTAAAATTTGATTTAGACATAAAAAAACCTGCATTAAGCAGGTTTTTTTATGTCTGTAGAAATTAATTAGATAATTTCTAGTAACTCAACATCAAAGATTAATGTTGAGAAAGGTGCGATTGCAGCACCTGCGCCACGCTCACCATAGGCAAGTTCGTGTGGTACGTATAAACGCCATTTTGAACCAGTACCCATCATTTGTACCGCTTCAGTCCAGCCTTTGATAACACCGCTTACTGGGAATTCAGCAGGTTGACCACGCTCATAAGAGCTGTCAAAAACAGTACCGTTAATTAATGTACCGTGGTAATGAGCACGAATTGTAGACTCAGCAGTTGGCTTTTCACCCTCACCCGCTGTTAATACTTCGTACTGTAAGCCTGATTCAGTTACCGTAATTTCTGGACGTTTTGCATTTTCTTCTAAGAACGCAACACCTTCAGCAGCAAGTACTTTAGCTTCTTCTTCACGACGAGCTTGGATTTCTGCATTGATTTTTTCGAAAGCAGCTTGAATTGCAGGGATCTCAACTTGGAAATCACTTCCTGCGTATGCGTCTTTCATACCTTCAAAAACTGAGTTTAGGTTTAAACCTTCAAAAGGGTTAGCTTTAAGTTGCTCACCCATTTGTAAACCAATACCGTAGCTTGCTTTTTCAGCGTCTGTTGTAAAAATATCTGACATGTTTAAATTCACGTTTATTAGTTAAAAGATGCATTTATACTAACATAAAAAAACAACGAATAATGCTTAGTTTACTGCGTTTGCTCAGTGTTTAAACTAATTCGCTGCTTTATTTTTTCAATGACAAAGGTTGACGTTGGTAAACTTAAGATCATTGCGACAATAAAATACACATCCATCAATCCTGCTTTACCGAGTATAACAAGTGGCACAATTAACAAGCCAACTGATGCGATATACAGTGCAGCTATAACAGGCCAATGCTTATCATATTTTCCAATTAAGTGACCAACCAGCACATTAAAACCGATGCCATAAGCAATCGATGTGAGTAAACCATGCTCTGGCTTTGCATCATGTGCCATAGCAACTAGAACATTCACGCCGCTATGATAAAAATAAGAAAAAACACTCCAAAGCAGAATATGTTTTATAAGGTGTTTAAAAGTAGACGAAGACTCGCTTGTTGACATGACTTATCTCCAGATAGCAAAAAACCGCCCTGTAGGCGGTTTTTTAAAAATAATGGTGGAGAGATAGGGATTTGAACCCTAGAGGGGCTACAAACCCCTGCCGGTTTTCAAGACCGGTGCATTCGACCACTCTGCCATCTCTCCGTACGGCGCGCATAATAGTGCTTACAGCTTTCATTGTAAAGACTTAACTGTAAAAAAGCCTAAAAAATTTAAATCAATAATATTGCTTTGGTCTGCGGGCAATCCATGAACAAATTAAACAGACGAATAAACTGATTAGTGCAAAGCCGAGTGTTTGAACAATAATGTCTATTTTATTCATATTGTGATTTGGCACAATCACCAGTAAAAAGGCCGGTAGACTGCTAAACGTTAAAACATAACAACAGACTTTAAACGCACGCCCAAAATCAAAACGTTTTGTACTGTGCATCCACCAGGTAAGTAGAAACAAAACACCGACCGCTGATAAACCTAAAAACTGAGGTGCTTTTGTCGAGAGTGCAACAAACAAAGTGATCACTGCACCAACAATGCCCCAAAGAGACCAAGCGAACCAATTTTCTTTTTCACGTAAAAATAAGTTTCCCATTTTTCTCGTCTTCTTTATCGTTATTTTTCTAAGACTATCCATACGTTAACAAAAAACAACCGATTAAAAAACATACTGAAGAAGAATAATTTAGTTTTTGCATCCAAGCGCTTCTTACAGCAAAGCCACAACTTGAAAAAAAGTAACATAAGCAAGCTTAATCAGGTATGACTCTTGTGATGCTAAAAAGTTCCCTTAACTTACAGTTTCTCAAAAAAAGTGTCTGGTTTATGACGAATGGGCTTTTTAATATCTACCTCAGGTGTGCCTATATACAAGTAGCCAACAATTTCATCCTCTGCTTTGCAACCAAGCGCGTGTTTAACAGCTGGACTTTGCGCAAAGTAGCCTGTGCGCCAAATGCCACCTAATCCCTGAGCGAATGCAGCTTGTTGCATTGCTAACACAGCGCACCCAGCACTTTGCACCTGCTCTATGCGCGGTACTTTTGGGTTTTCTTTTACATCGGCAATTGCGATTATCACCATAGGTGCTCTGAGGGGGAGCTCTTTTGCCCGCTCAATTACGCGGTCATCTTGCTGCTCTTCGATAGCGGCTTGGTGATAGATCTTACCTAATTTATGGCGTGCTTCGCCTTCCACCACGATAAAACGCCACGACGCAATGCAACCATGATCGGGAACTTTAATCGCAGCGCGCTGAATAATTGAAAGCTGTTTTTCTGTTGGACCCGGTGAAATTAAACGTGGATCTGACTGTCGTGTTTGTAAAAGCGTTAAAGCGTCCATTATTATTCCGTAAATTCTTAAATACGATGCCCGTTAATATAGGCAATAAAATGTAAGCTTATCATTTAACTTCATTATCAATAAAGCGATTACGGTACTTTCTGCTAAACCAGTAATCGAGACTGACATAGCGTCCCCCGCCTGTAAAGAATAGGCTTAACAGCATCGCAAAATAAATAACAGAAAACTCCATTCCGTTATTTAAAATCACAGGGCGCCCTGTTTCATATAAATAATCAGTAAAACCGTGGGTTTCTAATAAGTCGCGCATTTTTGTTAAGCGCTCAGCTGCCGCTGAGGAGTTGTCTAGGCTTGCTTGTGCACCTGGTATTTGTAGCCAGCTTAATACTCTTGCAGGACTGGTACTGGCATCTGTAGGCGTGACAGCAAACCAGCCATTATCACCGTGTACGCTAGTCGCAGCCACACACATCGTAATCATTAATGGAATAGCTGTAAGACGTGTAAACAGCCCCAAAAATAGCAGTATACCGCCAAGAAACTCTGCCCATGCGGCCAAAAATGCCAGTAGTGCAGGCATCGGTAAACCTAAGCCCCATTCTTTGTTACCAAACCATGTAACGATGTCATCAGATGCGAGAAAATATTGGTAAAAATGCGAAACATCTCCGCTCAACGCTAACTTGTTAAATCCAGCGATTATCATCACCGGCGCTAAGATTAAGCGAAAAAGTAAAGCGGGTATCCCCTCTAAACACTGCAGACGTTTGAAGATTGTTTGATAGGTATGTGTAATGTGCATAGCGGTCTCATGACTAAAATAGATTAATCAATAAGACCGCTAACAATGTGGTTATCTTTCAGTTAGATTTTGCGTGCGACTTGCAATGCTTCAAAAATAGCACGTTTTGCATCAATGGCCGCGGCCAGTTTTGCACCACCTATCACATGCACTTTTGCGTTTTCAGCCTCCGCTGCAAATGGTTCACTGTTAGACACCTGACCAATACAGGCAATCACTGTATCAACATCAAGTATCTGTTCCTCACCCTTTACGGTAATCTTTAACCCTTGGTTATCAAAACTGATGTACTGGCAGTCAGCAATTTGTTTAACACCATGCTGTTTTGCTACTTGGCGGTGGATCCAACCCGTCGTTTTACCCAGCTCACTGCCAAAGCGACCTGAGCTTCGTTTTAGCATATAAATTTGGCGATTATCTTTGTGAGGTTGTGGCTCACACTCTATTCCCCATTGAGTTTTAAACTCTTCAATGGTTTGATCTTTATGCTCACTTAAAAAGGCCACCATATCGAAACCGATACCTCCAGCGCCTAATATCGCAATTTTTTCACCCAGTTCAACGTCACCTCTAATCACTTCATCGTAGGCAAAAACACGCTTACCATCAGCACATTCAATTTTAGCTTCACGAGGTCTAACACCGGTCGCAAAAACAACATCATCGTATTGATTTAGCATGTTATCTGAAAACTCAGTGCCCAATTTTAATTCAACATTTAAACGCTTAAGTTCATTAGTGAAATAATTTAGCGTGTGATTAAAATCTTCTTTTCCGGGTATTTGCATGGCTAAATTAAACTGGCCGCCCATTTGCTCTTTACGCTCAATGAGCGTTACTTTGTGCCCTTTTTGCGCTAAATAGCAACTCGCAGCAAGGCCAGCTGGTCCTGCACCTACCACTAACACTAAACGTGATGACGCGGCTTTTTCTAGGCTATATTCAAGCTCAAATGCAGCTTGAGGGTTCACTAAACAGGTCGCACGTTTATTTTTAAATACGTGGTCTAAACAACCCTGATTACAACCAATACAAATATTTATCTGCTCAGTTTTATTATTTACGTATTTATTAAAAAACTCAGGATCAGCTAAAAGTGGTCTTGCCATCGAAATAAGGTCTGACTCTCCTGCCGCTAAAATACTATTAGCAATCTGTGGGGTGTTAATACGGTTTACCGCAACCACAGGAACTGAGACTGTGTCTTTTAAACGTTTTGACGCCTCTTTAAATGCGCCAGGAGGAACCATACTGGCAATCGTTGGGACGCGAGCCTCATGCCAACCTATACCAGTATTAAAGATATCAACGCCGGCTTCTTCTAGCGCCAAAGCTTGTTGCTTTACTTCATCAGGAGTAGAACCGTCAGGAACTAAATCCATCACTGATAAACGAAAAATAATAATAAATTTTTCACTGACTTTTGCGCGTACTGCTTTCACTATTTCAACAGCTAGGCGCATTCGGTTTTCTAAGCTACCACCATAAGCATCATTACGTTTATTAGTATGATTCGCCATAAACTCATTAATTAAGTAACCTTCTGAGCCCATGATCTCAACACCATCGTAGCCCGCCTTTTCGGCTAAGCGCGCTGAGCTTGCAAAATCTTTTATGGTTTTTTTAATGGCACCAAGCGACATCGCCTTTGGTTTGTATGGATTTATTGGCGCTTTAATCGCACTAGGAGCATGATTAAATGGATGGTAGGCATAACGCCCTGCATGCAAAAGCTGTAAACAAATTTTCCCACCATGTTGGTGTACTGCTTCAGTGTAAGCACGGTGTTTAACAACGTCATAATATGAGCTAAACGTTGATGCAAATGGAGTAAGTTTACCGCGTAAATTCGGACTATACCCGCCGGTAATAATTAAGCCTGTGCCTCCTTTAGCACGTGCTTCATAAAATGCGCGTAACCGTTTACGATTATGCCAGCCCTCTTCAAGACCGGTGTGCATTGAGCCCATAACCAAACGATTACGAAGTTCGGTATGCGGTAATTGTAATTTTTGTTCTAACATTGTCTGCCCCGTTAACTGGTCGAACCTCTATGATGTTTAGATTCTGCGGTAATAACCCAGAATAATCAACTTTTAGCGAGTAATTAACTGTCGCAATTTCTCGTTTTAAACACTCTGTTACTATTTAACAGTTAAATTTCAGATTATTCTAAGCTAAGATGGGATTACTACTAAGCTGTACTGAATTAAGGAATTATTTTGCTAGCAAAGATATTTAAAGGCATATGGACTGGGATAAACTTTTCCCGCCGTTTGGTTCTAAACCTATTATTTTTAATACTAGTAATACTCTTTATTGTCGCTATTACTAGCGAAGAAGACAAAGTTAAAGTCGCGGATGGAACCGTACTGCGCCTAAACTTAAATGGCCCTATCGTTGAAGAGAAAACCTATGTTGACCCTGTAGAAGCAGCCATTAATGATGCGACTATGGGCAAAGAAGCACCTTCAGAGATTTTGCTTGATGATATTATTGAAGTTATCAACCAAGCTGCAAAAGATGACCGTATCTCTGTTATGTTGCTTGATCTTCAAAAAATGCCAAGCGCGCATATCAATAAGCTTAAACAAATAACAAAAGCGATTGATGAGTTCAAAGATGCTGGTAAACAAGTTATTGCTACAGGCTATTACTACACTCAAGCACAGTACTATATTGCAGCACATGCCAATGAAGTGTCTATGCACCCTTATGGTGGTGTAAGCATTGAAGGTTACGGCATGTTCCCGCTTTACTTTAAAGACGCCCTTGAAAAGCTAAAAGTAACACAGCACATTTTCCGTGTAGGTACGTACAAGTCAGCAGTTGAACCATTTATTCGTAATGATATGTCAGATGCAGCAAAAGAAGCTAACCAAGTATGGTTAACTGCACTTTGGAACGAATATAAGTCAGATGTTGCCGCTTCTCGTCCATTTGATGAAAGTAACTTTGACGAAGATATGGATGTTTACCTTGCAAAAATGCAAGCAGTGGATGGAAATTCAGGTGACTATGCCTTAAACAATCAATGGGTTGATTCACTAAAAACATCTCAACAAATTCGCCAGCAACTTATTGACCTAGTCGGTACAGAAGAAACCGGTAAAACATTTAAGCAAGTGAGCTTCCGTGAATATTTATCGCTGGTTAAACCTCCTATCGAATTTGATAACCCTATTACTGAAAAAGTAGCGGTAGTCGTTGCGAAAGGCACGATTGTTGATGGTGAACGTAAAGCCGGTGAAATTGGCGGTGATTCTACCGCAGCCCTACTTCGTAAAGCGCGCTTAGATGATAAAGTAAAAGCTGTGGTTCTGCGTATTGACTCTGGCGGTGGTAGTATGTTTGCCTCTGAGGTTATTCGTGCTGAAGTTCTGGCACTTAAAGCCGCAGGAAAACCGGTTATTGCGTCAATGAGTTCTGTTGCGGCCTCGGGGGGGTACTGGATTGCCTCTGCTGCGAATGAGATTTGGGCAGCGCCAAGTACGATTACAGGTTCAATCGGTGTTTTTGGTACTTTTATGACATTTGAAAACACCATGGCTGAGTTAGGTATCTATTCAGATGGTGTTGCAACCACTGATTTAGCAGGCTTCTCTATTGCTCGCCCACTGGATGAAAAAATGGCCGACATCATTCAACTCAGTGTAGAAAATGCCTACAAACGCTTCTTAAACGTTGTAGCCGAAGCGCGAAATATGACTCCTGAGCAAGTTGATAAAATTGCCCAAGGGCGTGTGTGGATAGCAACTCAGGCGAAAGAGCTTGGCTTAGTTGATAAACTAGGTGACAAACAAGATGCGATTAAAGCGGCAGCAGAACTTGCAAAATTAAAGCATTATGATGTTAAAACCATCAAACAATCTTTAACACCCCAAGAGCAAATGCTACAGGATATTTTTGGTACCGCTGCTGTACAAGCATTCTTAGCTAAGTCGCAGTCTTCTGACTCTGTGCTTGCAACACAAGCTAACTTACAAAGCCTTGTTAAGCAGTTGAGTAGTGAAATTGATAATTTAAAAGATTACAATGACCCACAAGGTGTCTATGCACGCTGTTTAGTGTGTAATGTAATTCAATAAGTTACTAACTAACGCGATTTTAGGTATACTAAGCCCAGTTAATTTACTGGGCTTTTTTATGAAACGTAAACGTATATATATCGCCTATACAGGCGGCACAATCGGGATGAAAAAATCGAGCCGAGGCTATGTTCCTGCTGAAGGCTTTTTAACCGAAACAGTGGTCAACAATGCTGAGTTTAATCGTGATGAAATGCCTTTATTTGATATTCACGAATACTGCCCTTTGATTGATTCATCCGATATGTCACCGGCACATTGGCAACTTATTGCTGACGATATTAAAAGTAAATACCAAGACTATGATGGCTTTGTCGTATTACATGGCACTGACACAATGGCCTACACGGCATCGGCTTTATCGTTTATGTTTGAAAATTTGACCAAACCCGTGATTGTCACAGGCTCACAAATTCCTTTGTCACAGCTTCGCTCTGATGGTCAAGTTAATTTACTAAACGCTATGTACTTAGCAGCGAATTACCCTATTGCTGAGGTCAGCCTGTTTTTCAATAACCAACTGTTCCGTGGTAATAGAGCAACAAAAGCACACGCAGATGGTTTTGACGCGTTTGCTTCACCTAACCTTGAACCGTTAGCGTTATCAGGTATCAATATACAATTAATCAAGGGGCAATTGAGCCCGTATGTCGATAACGAACTGCAAGTATCTAACATTACTCCACAACCAATTGGCGTGTTGTATTTATATCCGGGGATCAGTCCTGAGGTTGTAAAAAGCTTGGTTAACGATAACATTAATGCACTTGTATTATTAAGCTTTGGCGTTGGCAATGCACCACAAGACCCTGCCTTTCTAGACATCCTCAATGAGGCTAGTAAGCGTGGCATGGTGATTGTGAATCTTACCCAGTGTTTAAAAGGACATGTCAACATGGGCGGGTATGCCACCGGTAATGCCTTACTCAACTGTGGTGTTATCAGTGGCTATGACATGACTTTAGAAGCCTGTTTAACAAAGTTACATTACTTATTTAGCCAAAAGCTTGAGGTTGAAACAGTGCGCCATCTTATGCAAGACAACCTACGTGGCGAGTTGAGTCGATAAAATTAAAGTTTTAGATATTAAAAAGGCACCGTACGGTGCCTTTTTTCATGATGGTGAGTAATTCAACTCATTAACGGACTTTTTCGTCAATATCGACTAAATCAGTTAAATGGCAAACTTCACCACTGTGTGTTTTGATACCGTGCTCACCGAAGTAATCACGCTGTGCCTGAACCAAATGTCCATTGCTTGGTGTTGTAAGTGTTGCAATATACGTTTGTGTTGCAGTTAACACAGGGAATGCAAGACCAGAAGCAACTGCCGCCCCTGTCACTTTACGAAGTGCAGCTGATTCACGCTGCATAGAATCAATAAACTCTACGCCTTCAGCAACATTATCTAAGTAATCGGCACGAATAATACAACCCGCTCGCCACGTTTGTAACGTTTTAGCAAGATCAACTTTCCATTGGTGCGCACGTGATGCACCTTTGATAAGCGCAAGACCTTGACGGTAAGCCAGTAAACTTGCCAACGTAAACGCGTCTTTTAATTCTTCTAGGTCTAACTCAACAGTGTTAGTTGCTTTGGCTGCATAGGTCATTTCTTTTGCAGCATGCGTATCACATGTATTTGTTAAATGGCGAGCTTGTACCGCAGCAACCAGTGAAGGCACTGCAATGCCTAACTCAAGCGCATTTTGTGCTGTCCATAATCCAGTGCCTTTGGCCCCTACTTTATTGTCAATTAAGTCAACTAAAGGCTCACCTTCAGTTGTTTCAAGGCTAAGAATATGACTAGAGATTGATAGTAGGTAGCTATTTAATGTTCCTTCAGACCAATCATTAAAAATGTCGGCAACTTCTTTTGGCGTGCGATTAGTGCCCAAACGAAGCAGTTGATACATTTCTGCAATAAGCTGCATCAACGCATATTCGATACCGTTGTGCACCATTTTTACAAAGTGACCGCTTGCAGATTGCCCTACACGCGCAAAACACGACTCACCCTTGTAACTTGCTGCAACTTTTTCAAACCACGGCTCAACACGCTCCCAGCCGCCTTCTGAGCCACTGGCCATCATTGCAGGACCATGGCGTGCGCCTTCGGCACCCCCTGAGATCCCCATTGTGGCGAATTCAAATTTATTTTGGAACTTAAGTTTACGGCTAATACCGTCTTTATAGTTACTATTGCCGCAATCGACGATGATGTCATCACACTCGACGCCTGCTTCCGCAAGCTCAGTACATACTTTATCAACCAATTCACCAGCAGGAACTAAAAGTAAAATTGAACGAGGCGGCTCTAAACGTCTAACCATATCATTTAAATCAGACACAATATGTAAACGGTCTGCCAATCCGAGTGCTTTCGCACAGCTTAGTAACTCAGCACCCGCATCAGGGTTCTTATCGTACGCTACTAATGTCAGCCCTTTTTCAATCAGGTTGAGGGCAAGATTTTTACCCATAACGCCTAACCCTACTAATGCAACTTGCATTTAGTGTCCTCCTCGGTAACAACTATTGGTTAGTTAATCAAAATAAATACGCGCGCATTATACCCAAGCAGCCCAAAAATGCGAGCATCCAAGCCAACTTGGTAAAAATCAGTGTGTTTAAAAGCGACGTTGTTCAAATTATATCAAAATAACGCAGGCATCGGACCAGATTTTTATAATACCCATTTAAAAGTTAAGTGTATTGACGCTACCTGACACCGGTGTCATAATATCGTCATTCAATTTTTGTATTATGATTCAATAATACATGGATTCAGATACTCATAGTTAAAAAACACATTTTTTACCTATGAGTTCTACACCGTGCCGTTGTATAAGCCCATTAGCAAGGCTTTTAGCACGACTTTTTAATAGTAAACCATCAATTCGCTTAACATCGATTAAGCGCACAGGAGAATTTGATGCTAAGACGCACAAAAATTGTTGCGACACTTGGACCGGCAACCGATCGCGATAACAACCTAGAAAAAATTATTCGTGCAGGTGCAAATGTTGTTCGTTTGAACTTCTCACATGGCGTTGCTCAAGATCACAAAGACCGTGCTCAAGCTGTACGCGATATAGCAAAGCGTTTAGGCAAGCACGTTGCAATACTTGCTGATTTACAAGGTCCTAAGATTCGCGTTTCTACATTTAAAGATGGCAAAGTAAACTTAGAAGTAGGTGCTAAATTTACGCTAGACGCAAAAATGGAAAAAGGCCAAGGCGACGTAAACGCTGTGGGTATTGACTACAAAGAATTACCAAACGATGTAAAATCAGGTGATTTGCTACTGTTAAATGATGGCTTAATTCAACTTACTGTCGACTCTGTTGAAGGTGAATTAGTGCATACCACAGTCACTGTGGGTGGCGTGCTTTCGAACAATAAAGGCATCAACCGTTTAGGCGGTGGTCTAACGGCCCCGGCTTTCACCGAGAAAGACAAAGAAGATTTAATCACAGCAACCGAAATTGGTGTTGACTATATTGCAGTTTCTTTCCCACGCAGTGGTGATGACATGCGCTATGTACGTTCACTAGCCGAAGCGGCAGGTTCGAACGCGCAGTTACTCGCTAAAATTGAGCGTGCAGAAGCGGTTGAAACCGTTGAAGCAATTGATGATATCGTCCTAGCTTCTGATGCTGTAATGGTGGCGCGTGGTGATTTAGGTGTTGAAATTGGTGATGCTGCCCTTGTGGGTAAGCAAAAGCTTATTATTAGACGCGCTCGCTCATTAAACCGTACAGTAGTAACGGCAACGCAAATGATGGAATCAATGATCGATAACCCAATGCCAACACGTGCAGAAGTTATGGACGTTGCCAACGCAGTGCTTGATGGGACTGACGCTGTTATGTTATCAGCAGAAACAGCGGCAGGTGACTACCCAGAAGAGACTGTCGCAACCATGGCGCGTGTATGTTTAGGTGCCGAGTCACAAAAAGAAACGCACGTCTCTAAACACCGTTTAGATAGCCGTTTTTCTTCTAACGCTGAATCTATTGCACTTTCAGCCATGTATGCTGCTAACCACCTTGACTCAGTGAAAGCGATTATCACACTGACTGAATCTGGTAGCACGGCTAAACTTATGTCGCGTATCAGCTCTGGTTTACCTATTTATTCGCTGTCTCGTCATGCAAGTACATTAGGCCAAACAGCACTTTATCGTGGCGTTTACCCTGTATACTTTGACTCAACTAAATGTGAAAAAGACAACATGGTTCGTGATGCGTTAAACACGCTTGTTGAGCAAGGCTCTTTAGCCACAGGTGACACTGTAATATTAACTCACGGTGACGCTATGGAAACCATTGGTGCAACTAACACGATGAAAATTGTGACGGTTTAAAAACCAATATAACGAAAAAAGGCGCAAAATTAATTTTGCGCCTTTTTTGTTTAAAATAGCGTATCAGCTTGCCAGTGCTGCTTTTACTTTATCGCGATAACTGCGGCTTACTTTTAACTCTTGGCCATTATCGAGCACTAATAAGTACTCACCGCTGACTTGAGTAACAAGTTTGCTGATTTGTTTTGTATTAACAATCGCACTGCGATGTACTCGCACAAATAACTGGGGATCAAGCTCTTGCTCAAGCTCTTTCATTGTTTTGCGTAAAATATGTGTTTGCCCATCTTGGCAATGTAAACACATGTAATCACCAGCAGCGTCAACCCATTGAATAGTAACAACAGGCACACGGACTATTTCACCCTGCTCTTTTACAGCCAGTGACTCCGGATAACGACGGTCGGCTAAGCTATCACCTGTGGCCAGCTTTTTTAAAATCTCTTCGCAATTATTGCCTGTTATACCCGCGACAAAACTCGCTAGTTTTTTCTTATGGGCGTTATCTTGTTGCGTCTTTAAATAGGTATGCACTTTCTCTACCGCCTGTTTTAGTCTGTTGTCATCGACTGGTTTAAGAATATAATCCAATGCATGAATCTCGAATGCTTTTACAGCAAACTGATCAAACGCCGTTACAAATACAATTGCAGGTAAAGGGTTCACACTTTCGCTTAACGCACGTGCTACTTCAAAACCATTCATATTTGGCATTTGAATATCTAAAAAAACTAATTGGATGTTACCACTAAGGCATTCATCTATTGCCTCTTGACCATTGCTACATAAACGAATGACTTCTATGTCGTCAAACTCAGAGAGTCGAACCGCTAAGCCTTTCCTAGCTAATGGTTCATCATCAACGATCAAAGTTCTAATTTTGCTCATTTCTTAACAGCCTTTTCAAACGGAACACGCAGATTAACTTTTAATCCACTTGGCGAATTGTCAGAGAGTACAAACGAATAGTTGTTCTCATAAAGTGTTTTTAATCGGTCCTTTGTATTTGCTATGCCAACGCCTTGAGAATTAACCAGTTGACCATCTATTAACTCAGTACCAGGACCATTATCGCCTACTTCCAATAATAGTTCATTTGCAAAAACTTGTGCTTTAATATCAATCACTCCCCCCTCATTAAGCTGCGCTATCGCATACTTGATTGAGTTTTCAATAATGGGCTGGAGGATCAAACTCGGTACTAATGCCTCTTTCGCTTGCTCGCTAACATCAACATTGACCTGAAGACGCTCATCAAAACGTACTTTTTCAATCTCTAAATACAGCATGAGTGCGTGTATTTCTTGCTCTAGAGGCACCTTTTTAATGGGATCAGTATTGAGTGTGTAGCGTAAGAAGTCACTTAATTTAGAGACCATTAAATTCGCATCTTTATTCTCTTTCACCAAAATTAAGGTTGATATTGCATTCAGTGTATTAAATAAAAAGTGCGGATTAAGTTGGTAGCGCAGCATTTTTAACTGTGCTTCGTGCGCCATTGTTGTTGCTTTTAAGGCTTTTTGACGCTCACTTTGCAGTAGTTGGTAATACTTTATACCAAAATACAAACCACTCCAGCACAGAATAATATAGACAGAGTCTAATCCCTGCTGAAAATAATAAAACCATTCATTCGGCCGGTAACCGTGTCGATAAATTTCCCATAAGTTGAATTTTTGAACGACCGCCCATAACGTACCCGTGATATAGGATGCCCCAAACACAACAAGCATAAGAACCCATGGCGATGCATTCCAAACTTTGCGATACATATAACGCAGTGGTACTGTCATTAAACACCCTGCATAGGCGTTTAATACAATAACAAATACGTAAATATCACGCATTTCAAATACTTTTGAGCCGATATAATTCACCAACGCGTAGCCTATCCAGCCTGCTATTTGCAAAACCCAGAAGAAGCGTTGTCGATTATCAACTAATGATTGCCAATTCAAAATATCAAGTTACCTTTCGTCGTTATTTTTATTATACCGATAGTCACTCATGCAAAGCACTGCCACCTATCTTAATTTTTAATAGCCTTACCGCATTCTACAGGCATTAAAAAAGCGAAGACTTTGACGGCCTTCGCTTTTTAATCGGCAATTTATTACGCCAATTTATCAGAGGCTACTTTGTATTTAGGATCCTCAATCACGTTAACCTCGACAAGATCGCGTGCTTTATGAAGCAACTGAATACAATCTGGGCTTAAATGACGTAAATGTAATTTTTTACCCGCTTTAGCATACTTATCGGCTAAACTATCAATGGCTTCAATCGCACTGTGATCTGCCACTCGGCTATGTTTAAACTCAATAATGACGTCTTGGGGATCACTTTTTACATCGAATAATTCGGCAAAGTTTTTCACCGAGCCAAAAAACAGTGGGCCATGCAATTCATAGACTTTTGAGCCCTCTTGGTCGATATAGTTGCTTGTATAAATGTGTTTAGCATGCTGCCAAGCAAATACCAGTGCAGACACAATCACACCTACGCACACAGCAATTGCAAGGTCAGTGGCAACAGTCACACCAGACACTAATACAATCACAAATGCATCAGACTTTGGCACGCGCTTCATCATTTTAAAGCTTGCCCATTCAAATGTGCCTAGTACCACCATGAACATTACACCAACCAGTGCCGCCAGCGGGATCATTTCGATTAAGCCTGCTGCAAAAATAATGAAAGCCAATAGGAGTAAGGCTGCGCTAATACCTGATAAACGCGAGCGACCACCCGAGTTAATGTTAATCATTGATTGGCCAATCATTGCACACCCGCCCATTGCACCAAAGAAACCACAGGTTACATTAGCAGCACCTTGACCAATACACTCTTTATTACTGTGGCCACGCGTTTCTGTAATTTCATCTATAAGCGTGAGTGTTAACAATGATTCAATTAAACCAATTGCCGCTAGAATTAATGCATACGGAAAAATTATTTTTAACGTTTCAAGGGTAAATGGCACCATTGGAATATGGAATTGCGGCAGACCGCCTGCGATAGTTGCTTGCTCGTTACCCGTCATCCCTTTTAAGAAATCAAGCACAGTGCGTGCTTCAAGGTCAAACCCAATCACAATACCCGTCACTGTCACAATAGCAACTAATGATGAAGGTACCGCGGTAGTTAGCTTAGGTAAAAAGTGAATAATCGCCATGGTTAACGCGACTAAACCAAGCATTATGTAAAGCGCTTGACCTTCCATCCACTGTTGGCCGCCCATACCATCTGGTACTTTAAATTGACCTAGTTGGGCTAAGAAAATAACGATAGCAAGACCATTCACAAAGCCTAACATGACGGGGTGAGGTACCATGCGAATAAACTTACCAAGCTTAAATATACCTGCGAGGATCTGTAATATCCCCATCAATAATACCGTCGCAAATAGATATTCAACGCCATGGTCTAATACTAAACTTACCATTACGACGGCTAATGCGCCGGTTGCACCTGATATCATTCCAGGGCGACCACCAAAAATAGCCGTAATCAAACCAACAATAAATGCGGCATATAGGCCTACTAAAGGCTCTACATTAGCAACGAAAGCAAAAGCAACGGCTTCTGGCACCAATGCCAGTGCGACTGTCAGGCCCGATAATATATCGTTTTTAGCAGAGCTTGGCGCTTTGCTGAGTAAGTTAAACATTAAGATCCTCTTTCAAGTGTATGCATTTTGGCAAGGCGCAGAATTCTAGCAAAAACTGCCTACGTTAACAATCAGCAACAACCGTAAACACACAGACAACAAAACGGTTAGCACGCAAAAGCACTAACCGTTTGTCAATAAAAAGCTAAATGAAGAAGGTATAGTTAAAGAGGTAAAGATGTACTTCGCTTCACACAAGTCATCGTCACATTTGAGTGTACTTCTTGCACAAACTCAAGATTTAGAAGGTTATCGCGAACAAACTGCTCATACCCTTCAATTCCTTTAGAAATAATGCGCAGCATAAAGTCCATAGTACCCGCCATGCTATAGCACTCGGTCACTTCGTCGTAGCTCATGATTAAACGTTCAAATTCAGCTAAGTTTGTTCTGCCATGATTTGATAAGCGAACATGTGCATAAACCAACATATCAAAGCCAAGCTTTTTCTCATCAAGCAAAGCAACTTTACCTTTGATATAACCATCTTGTTCAAGTTTAGCGATACGACGCCAACAAGGAGATTGAGATAAACCAACTTTATCGGCAATTTCTGCCGTTGATAAGCTAGCATCCTGCTGTAATAATGCCAAAATTTGGCGATCTACTTGGTTTAGAGACATTTTATTTCTTTTTCTTTAAAAATACTGAGTAAATTATATAACTGATTTGAATGTCAGTCTGCCTATTTTCTATTATTTATGCGAAAAAAATGCAATTTTAGCCAAAGCGTCCACTAATAAATGGATTCGTTTTTCGCTCATGCCCTACGGTAGTGTTTGGACCATGACCAGGTAAAATGGCAACTTCATCTGCAAACGATAAAATTTCTGATTTAATTGATGCAAGCAGCTGCGCACTATCGCCTTTTGGAAAGTCTGTGCGCCCTACTGAACCTTGAAAAATAACATCTCCGACGATGACCTGCTGTGTCTCGTCATCATAAAAGACCACGTGCCCTGGCGTATGGCCTGGACAATGGCGCACCGATAACTGGCTATTACCCACGCTAATCACATCGCCATGGTTTAACCACTGTGTTGGATAAAAAGGTGAAATGGGTGCAAATCCGAACATTTGAGCTTGCATTGGCAGTGAATCAAACCAAAACTTGTCGTCAATGTGTGGACCAATAATGTCAACATTAAACTTATCGGCAAGCTGTTTAGCCGCACCAACATGATCTAAATGACCATGGGTTAGATAAATTGCAATTAATTCACAACCAAGTGAGGCAAGCTGAGCGCATAATTTTTCAGCATCACCGCCAGGGTCAACTAATGCTGCTTTATTCGTCTGCTGGCAAATAATTATGCGGCAGTTTTGTGCAAACCCCGTCACAGGGACTGTAATGACTTTCATCGTTTTTATCCTTGTTCAGGTGTCTCAAACGTCATTAAAATTGGGTATTTTAAATACGCTTGATCATAAAATGGGGTACGCTCATAAAGCCAATTCAGACGCGCTTCTGGATCATTCGCAAATTGTTTATCTTCACGAATTTTCTGATCAAACTCTAATGCAAGGGCCGGTTTTTCTTTTAGCATCTGACGAGCATATGGCATAAGCGCGTAATTTTCCATGTACTCAGTACGTTGAAAAATGGTGTTAAACTCACCCCATGAAAAAAATGAATCAGGGGCTTCAGGGTGCAGCAAATGTGTTGCCAATTCTGAGTAGGGTTGCGCCGTTGAGACTTTATACCAGCCCTGTACATCTACTTGCACAGGGGCATAGTCAAATTTGGCATCTACACGAAAACGCCCTTCAAAGGGAGCTTTAGCAAATGTATAGTCGACTACGCTTGCCTGTGTCATCACTGCCGTTGGCGTGTTATCAACCTGAGTAACGTCGATACCGTGTAACTTAAGTTTTTTGATTATATTGCTATACGCAGGTGGAATGTAAAACGCACGAGGAACATGAACCGTTTTCTTAACGTCTTTTTGCCAAAAAATCGGCAATGACTCATAGTTTTTAGCTTCACCGAGGTATTTAACTTCAGCTTGCCCTGTAAGCGCGCTTTCACTGCGTGAATAGGCAATGCCTTTAAATGCGATTGTGTCGGGTTGCTTTGCGTAACTACGCTCAACAACGAGTTGTCTCGGTTTAAAATCGAGCTCTTTTTTTACAGCGGCATTTAATGCTTTATCGTTAGCTGCAAGCGCATCAATAGCGCCGTCGATAAACACATAAGTGCCTAACACACGCTGCTTGTAAGGTTTTAAAGAGTGATTTTCAACTAAAATACTAGGCAATGAACGTAAGTCACCCCACCCATTCGAATAACGAGGTGTCGCAACCCATCCTGCTAAGCCTTTTTTGAAATCGCGCTTGTCCATAACAAACACCAATGGCCCAGGTATGTGCCCTGCTTTTTCTAATTTGGCATCAATGACAGGTTTAAACAGGGTGTCTAGCGCTTCTGACACACTTGGTGACTCACTTGAGAACACAGGATTGTACCCATACGTGACATCGTATTGGTAATCAGCGCCATCTGTTACATGTACATCAATATAAAGGTCGGGTTTGAATTGATTTATAACCTGCATAACCCCTTGTATTTCGGGGGTATCAAGCTTGGTATAATCACGATTTAAGTTTAAATTTAGACCGTTAGTTCTAAATCCCATTTCTGCTGGGCCGCGTTGATTTATACGGTTAAATTGGCTGCTACGTTCGTGACCATCTACATTCAGAATTGGAATGAACAGTATGTTTACTTTACTTAAAATATCACGACGCTTTCCGGTCGCAATATCACGTAATAGCATAAACATGGCATCTTTACCGTCAATTTCCCCGCTGTGAATACCCGCTTGAACAAAGATAGTTGGTTTGGTATCTGCAACAAGTTGTGTTGGCTCAAACAACCCTTGCTCATTAGCAACAAGCATTTTTATTGCGCGGCCACTGCTACTTGTGGCAATCGTTTTTACTTTAAATTGAGTAGGATTAGCCGCAACGAGTCGATCTACAAAAGCCATTGTGTCTGCATAATTTGGCGATAAGGTGCCATCACTTAATTCAAAATCAGTCGTTAATGGCCCTTTTTCTTGCATTAATGACACACTGTTACCTTGCCACGGTAACAAAGGAGGTAGGTGGCTGTCTAAAGTCACTACAGTAGATAAAAACACTAAACTGGCAAACATATCACTCTCAAGTGCGGTACTTATTCTATTAACGGGAATTATAACAACTAATTAGAATAGATTGCGTAAACTGCGGTGATTCAACAAAAAAATGGAGCAAATGACAGGACGTGATTATTTAAAGATTCACGGTTCAAGGAGTTCTAAGATCAAAAAAAGGAGCACTAGGCTCCTTTTTAAACTGTATCAAAAGCGAAAATTAAGCCGCTAGGCCTTCTTTAGCTTTTGCAACAAGCGCTGCGAATGCAACTTGGTCGTAAACAGCGATATCTGCAAGGATCTTACGATCGATTTCTACAGATGTCTTTTTAAGACCATTGATAAAACGGCTGTATGAAAGACCGTTTTGACGAGCTGCTGCATTGATACGTGCAATCCAAAGTTGACGGAAAGTACGTTTCTTAGCACGACGGTCACGGTAAGCGTATTGACCCGCTTTAGTAACTGCCTGGAAAGCTACGCGGTAAACACGTGAACGTGCTCCGTAGTAACCTTTAGCTTGTTTTAAAACTTTTTTGTGACGTGCACGTGCGATAACACCGCGTTTAACTCTTGCCATTTCTGAAGACTCCTATTAAGCGAATGGTAACATACGTGAAACTAGACCATGGTCATTCTTATGAACCATCATCTTAGGACGTAAGTGTAATTTACGCTTAGAAGTTTTCTTAGTCAGAATGTGACGAAGATGCGCTTGTTTACGCTTGAAACCGCCAGAAGCAGTTTTCTTGAAACGCTTAGCTGCGCCTCTGTGTGATTTTAGCTTGTAAGCCATTGCAATAACTCCAAATGTATTGCTCAACAATATGGCAAGCAGGCGAGAGATATAAATAGCTCTTCTTTCAAGGCCTAACTTACCGCCATTATCCGGTGAAAGCCCAGTACTAATGCACTGCAACTTTACTTAAACCGGTTATTTCAGGTGAACAGCAAGCTGTTACTTGATGACCTGAGATAAATTCGGTGCGTATTATCGCTTGTTTATTGCTTTTTAGCAATAGGTGCCATCATCATAACCATTTGGCGACCTTCAACACGATTTGGGAAAGATTCAACTTGTGAAACATCTTCCAAATCAGCTTTAACACGATTTAATAATTCAATACCAATTTCTTGGTGAGCCATTTCACGACCACGGAAACGAATAGTAATTTTAGCTTTATCACCCGCTTCTAAGAACTTACGCAAATTGCGAAGCTTAACCTGGTAATCACCTTCATCCGTGCCTGGACGGAATTTGATTTCTTTCACCTGGATTTGCTTTTGCTTTTTCTTTTGTTCTTTTAGTTCTTTGCTTTTCTCAAAGATGAACTTACCGTAGTCCATAACCTTACAAACAGGTGGCTCAGCATTAGGACTGATTTCTACAAGATCTACACCCGCATCATCAGCCATAGCTTGCGCCTCTTTTAATGACACGATGCCAGCTTGCTCGCCGTCAATGTCAATTAAACGAACTTCTTTAGCTGTAATATCTTCGTTGATACGATTTTTTTGAGCTGTTTGTTGCCCTTTCTTGCCGCCTCTAATGGTACGATCCTCCAAGAATATAAAATAAAAAGCGTGTAGTTGGCTGTTTGTTATGCCCTACACGCTCATGATTTATTGTCGATTTTTTATTTCGTCGCTAATTTTTGCAATGAAATCATCAACATTAAATTTGCCTAGGTCTTCACCTGTGCGAGTGCGTACTGCCACTTCTTGTTGTTCAACTTCTTTGTCGCCTACAACAAGTAAGTAAGGAATACGTTTTAACGTATGTTCACGGATTTTAAAGCCAATCTTCTCATTTCTCAAGTCAGCAGCGGCTCTAATTCCAAGTTTATTTAATTTTTGTACAATTTCTTGCACATAGTCAGCTTGTTTATCCGTGATATTCATGATCACCACTTGCTTAGGTGCAAGCCATGTCGGGAACAATCCGGCGTATTCTTCGGTTAAAATACCAATGAAACGCTCAATCGAACCTAATATAGCACGGTGTATCATAACAGGTGTACGACGTTCGTTATTTTCTGCAACGTATGTCGCACCTAAACGACCTGGTAATGCAAAATCTAATTGCACTGTACCACATTGCCATGCACGGTCTAAACAATCATATAATGTAAATTCAATTTTCGGACCGTAAAACGCCCCTTCACCCGGTAAGTAATCAAACTCAATGTCGTTTACTTTTAGAGCTTCTGCTAATGCAAGCTCTGCTTTGTCCCACATTTCGTCTTCACCGATACGTTTTTCTGGGCGAGTAGACAGTTTTACAACGATCTTTTCAAAACCGAACGTTTCATACGTGTCGTAAACCATTTTGATACACGCTGATACTTCATCCATAATTTGGTCTTCAGTACAGAATATATGTGCATCATCTTGTGTAAAACCACGAACACGCATTAAGCCATGTAATGCACCTGATGGCTCATTACGATGACAACAACCAAACTCAGCCATACGCAATGGTAAGTCACGGTATGATTTTAGACCTTGGTTGAAAATTTGCACATGACCAGGACAGTTCATTGGTTTAATAGCATATTCACGCTTTTCAGATTCTGTGGTGAACATGGCATCTGCGTATTTATCCCAGTGCCCTGATTTTTCCCACAAAACTCGGTCCATCATTAATGGGCCTTTCACTTCTTCGTAATCGTACTCACGTAGTTTTTCACGAACGAAGTCTTCAAGCTCACGGTAAATGCTCCAGCCGTCATTATGCCAAAACACCATACCCGGCGCTTCTTCTTGCCAATGCCATAAATCAAGTGCTTTACCAATGCGACGGTGGTCACGTTTTTCAGCTTCTTCTAAACGTTTTAGATACGCTTTAAGTTGCTTTTTATCTGCCCATGCTGTGCCGTAAATACGTTGCAGCATTTTGTTTTCAGAATCACCGCGCCAATAAGCACCCGCCACTTTCATTATTTTAAAATGTTGGCAGAATTTCATATTTGGTACGTGTGGGCCACGACACATGTCAATGTATTCTTCGTGGTGGTATAAACCTGGGCGGTCATCTTTTGCGATATTCTCGTCTAAGATTTCCATTTTGTATGTTTCACCACGTGCTTCGAATGTATCACGCGCTTCTTGCCAGCTTACGGTCTTTTTAACCACATCGTAGTTTGTTTTTGCAAGTTCAAGCATACGCTTTTCGATGGCGTCTAAATCGTCTTGACTTAATGAGTGATCCATATCGATATCGTAGTAAAAACCATTGTCGATCGTTGGACCAATTGCCATTTTCGCGTCAGGGAAAAGTTGCTTAACTGCATGACCAATTAGGTGCGCACAAGAGTGACGGATGATTTCTAAACCGTCGTCATCCTTGGCAGTAATAATTTCTAAGCGCGCATCGTCGGTAATTAAGTCACATGCATCAACACGATTACCATTTACACGACCGGCTATGGTTGCTTTCGCTAAACCTGGGCCAATATCGCTGGCAACATCATATGTACTTACTGGGTTTTCAAAACTACGCTGACTGCCGTCAGGAAGGGTAATAACTGGCATTATAAATCCTTATACAGTGGTGATGCCTACAATGCATCACATGTAATTTTTTAAATAAATTTTGAGTAACTCTGCAACGCTTTTACGAATAAGCATTGCCATTTGGTGCCTAAAAGACGTGTATTTACTGAGTCTTCGCAAATACAAGCGCCCATTGTCGCCGCTAGAGTCCTCAAATACAAGTATTTAGGTGAGTAAATTGACAATTACTTAAGTCATTTCATACTTAACAGGTCAGTACTTTAACGGTGATCACGATGCCACACACGCATACGCTCAAGTTTGCTAGTTTGAATTTACTTAACTACACTGCTCCCCCTTATTCGTTTTACCAACAGCATGAACGCTATAACAACACGCAGTGGCAGCAAAAGCAGCAGTTTGTGCGTGATTTTCTGTTTGATTCGAAAGCCGATGTGGTCGCGTTTCAAGAGGTTTTTAGTGCTCACGCATTAGAAATACAGTGTAAAGAAGCCGGTTATGATTATTTTGAAACCGTTGACTCCCCTTCGCACGATGCGCTGTACCCTCAAGTGCTGTTTAATCCTATTGTTGCTATCGCCAGTAAATACCCTTTCACTTGTGTCGAACCTTTGACTCCCTGCCCAGAATTGCTTGAATACCTCAACAACCAAAGTGATTTTAAGTTTAATCGCACGCCTATAAAGTGTTTCTTGGACTTTCCTGAATTTGGTGAGGTGTGCTGTTATGTTGTGCATTTTAAATCACAACGTGTGCAATCTATGGCGCACATACTCAACATACATAACCTTGAAGATCCCTTATTGCAGTTGCTGCACCAAACAGTTGGCGCAATGCAATCGCAAATATCACGCTCATTAGAGGCGTCTATTGTTTATTACGATGCGTTAAAAACACAGCGTGAAAAACAATGTGCCACCTTGGTGATGGGCGATTTTAACGACGTGCTGACAAGCCCAACATTATCATTTATGACACAAGGCTTTCACCCGACTCGTTGCGAGCCCTGTATAGCAAATAATGAACCCGTCGTCGGCTTAACAGACGCCTACCTATTTTGCGCTGCTAGTGAGAACAACACAAAGCCGTTTAGCCACTATTATCACGGCAAGGGAAACGTGCTCGATTATATTTTGGTCTCTGCGCATTTTAATCCACAATGCGCACTATCAAAGGTCTCAAAGCTGGAATACGAAAGCTATGATGCGCATTTAAACCCCCACCAAGCAGTAGAAGATATTACAGTAAGTGACCATAGTTCGATTGCAATTAAAATTCATTTTTAAAGCAACTGTTTTTCAGGACGTTACTTGCTATAATTGCGCAAATTAAGTTATTTAGAGATTAACTATGAGAACATGCGGTGTAGAAATTACAGGTAGCGATGTACTACTGTGTATTTTAACGAAAGATAACGACGTGTTTGATATCCGTGATGTAAGACAAACTCGCTTTACGTTAGGCGATGGTAATGACACAGAAGTTATGCGCAAATTTCAGTTTGATTTTAGAAAACTGATGCAAGATTACCAAATTGATTCTGTTGCAATTAAAGAGCGTCAACCTAAAGGTAAATTTGCAGGCAGTGCTAAAGGTTTCAAAATGGAAACAGCCATTCAACTTATTGAAGAGTTAGATGTGCAAATTTTCAGCGCAACAACAATTAAAGAGCAGCTTAAACGCAATCCACTGCCTATCGAATTTGAAGACACTGGACTGAAAAAGTTTCAAGAAAACGCGTTTATCAGTGCCTATGTGTACTTAATGCGAAAAACCTATAAACAAGATCAAGCGTAATTTATCTTGTTTAAAAAGAACGTGCTACGGCACGTTTTTTTATGCCTGCCAAAAACCATTCTTTTCTCTTAATTTAGCTGCAATCACTGTACATTAGTCTTATAAGACTTTTATTTGTCGACAATCTATGCTTAGTTAAAACTGTAAGCTGACACTAAATGAACACGCAGTGTATTCATTTTTGTTATTTTCGCATCAAGTCCATGACAACATTTTAATAGGACACGGAGAAAACAATGCAAGCAAAGAACATACATAATAACAGTCTCCCATTAACACAAAGCTATTTTAAAGGTCGCACTGACATTCCTCTCATAGAGCAAACCATTGGTCAGTACCTAGATAACATTGTCGACAATTACCCAGAACACCCCGCGATTGTTGTTAATCATCAAAATATCCGCCTTACGTATAAAGAATACCAGCAACAGATTAACCAACTTGCGATGGGCTTGCTGTCAATTGGCGTTAAACCCGGCGATCGTGTGGGTATTTGGTCACCCAATAACATTGAATGGTGTTTAACACAATTTGCCACGGCGAAAATAGGTGCCATTATGGTGTGTATTAACCCTGCCTACCGCCCAAGCGAGCTAAAATACGCATTAAACAGTGTCGAATGCTCAACACTCATCACCGCTGATGAGTTTAAATCGAGTAATTATATCGACATGCTAAATGAACTTGCACCTGAACTAAAAAATGCAAATGCAGGCAATTTAGATCTTAAAGCACTTCCCCATTTGAAAAATATCATTCGCATTGGCGAACGTCCTACAGCGGGAATGTATTGTTTTAGCGACATAATGCAACGTGCGACTGATGCACATAAACTTGAGCTTGATGCGATTAGTGCAACATTAAAAGCAGATCAAGATATCAATATTCAATTTACCTCGGGTACGACAGGAAACCCTAAAGGCGCAACGTTATCGCATAAAAACATTCTCAATAATGGTTTCTTAATGGCACAAGCCATGAAACTAACCCATCTTGATAAATTATGTATTCCAGTTCCGTTATATCATTGTTTTGGCATGGTACTGGGCAATTTAGTGTGTATTAGTAAAGGGGCTACTGCCGTTTTTCCGGGTGATTCCTTTGATCCGAAAACAACGTTAGATATTGTTGAAAAAGAACGCTGTACAGCACTTCATGGCGTACCCACTATGTTTATTGCCGAACTTGAACTAAAAAACTTTGCTGATTATGACTTATCAAGCCTGCGTACAGGTGTTATGGCTGGCTCCACATGCCCAGAGGAAGTCATGCGCAAAGTACAAACATTAATGCACATGAAAGAGGTGGTTATTGGTTATGGACAAACTGAATGCAGCCCGATTAACAATGTAACCGAAACCGATTCACCACTGGAAAAACAAGTGACAACAGTAGGACGAGCACTTGCCCATACCGAGGTGAAAATTATTGATGAACTTGGCGATATCCAAAAAATTGGTGTGCCCGGTGAAGTATGTAGCCGAGGTGCGGGTATTATGCGTTGTTACTGGAACGATGAAGAAAAAACCAATGCCACTATCGATGAACACGGCTGGTTACATTCTGGCGATTTAGGTGTGATGGACGAACACGGTTTTGTAGCGATTGTTGGTCGTATTAAAGATATGATCATTCGCGGCGGCGAAAACATTTACCCTCGTGAAATAGAGGAAGTACTATACACCTACCCAGGTATTCAGGATGCAGCGATTTTTGGCATCAGTGATGAAAAATATGGTGAAGAAGTATGTGCGTGGATCCAACCAAAAGAAGATGCCGTACTTGACGAAGATACCATTCGTGAGTTTTTAAAAGACAAGCTGGCTTATTTTAAAGTGCCAAAGCACATTCGCTTTGTCGACGAATACCCGATGACAGTTACAGGCAAATTGCAAAAATTCAAAATGCGTGAACAGATGCAAGAACTACTCAACGAAAAGGCATTTTCGTAGTGTAGAAACAGTAAAGCTCAGCAAGGCTGAGCTTTACATAAATAGGCAATCAGACAGAAAAACTCAATGGGCTTAAACACGCCCACATACACGCTTCTTATTTGTCTAATACAATATCGAAACCACCATAAATCATACGTTTACCATCAAATGGCATGGGGTTGTTTTCAGGGCTCATACGTGAATCCTCCATTAGTTTCTGCCAGCCGCTATCGCGAACAGCTTTTGAAGGCCAGATGACCCATGAAAACACCACCGTTTCATTCTCATCCGCTTTTACAGCCATGGGAAATGAAGTGACTTCACCATCGGGTACATCACTCCCCCAGGTTTCGACCACCTTTAACGCACCGTATTCTTTGAATATTTCGGCTGCAAATTCAGCATGTGCAAGGTATTTTTCTTTGTTTACTGTGGGTACAGCAGCTACAAAACCGTCGGCATAAGACATAAGTTAACTCCTTTAATAAGCATGTTAAACATAGTCTAGTAGCAAAAAAGTGGCTAGCTATTTTCATTAGCAGCGCATTCTTAACATTAATTAGCTGTTCTGCGAGTTAAACAACGCCTTGCTTAAGCATCGCCTGAGCAACCCGTTCAAACCCCGCAATGTTTGCACCGAGCGACAGGTCGTCTTCACTTGAATAACGCTTTGCCGTTGCTGATACTCTATCAAAAATGTTTTTCATTACTTGTTGCAGTTTTTCGTCAACCTGCTGTGGCCGCCATGTTTGCAAGCTTGCATTTTGCGCCATTTCAAATTGACTCGTTGCAACCCCACCAGCATTAGCAGCCTTGCTTGGACCTAAATATACATCGTGTTCTTGAAATATAGCGTGTGCCTCAGCGGTCGTTGGCATGTTTGCACCTTCACAGACAATTTTACAGCCATTATCGACAAGCGCTTGGGCATCTTTTTTAGTTATTTCATTTTGTGTGGCGCACGGTAATGCGATATCGCCGTTAAAGTGCCAAACTTGGTGACCATCTTTTGGATACTGACTCACAGGGATATACTCTGCTTGTGGGTGCTCGTTCAAGTAATCACGCAGCGCAGCGCCCTGCTCTTTTTTTAAGTGTTTTATTAATTCAACATCAAGGCCATCTTCACAATATAAGGTGCCTTTTGAGTCACTGCAGGTCAAAATAGTCGCATCGAATTGTGACAGTTTTTCCATTAAATACAGGGCAACATTTCCAGCCCCTGACACCAAGCAACGTTTACCTTTTAGTGAATCATTTTTAGCATCAAGCATGGCACTAAGAAAATAGGCGATACCATAACCCGTTGCTTCGACTCTTAATGAAGAGCCCCCTAACAGAGTGGGCTTACCTGTAAGTACCCCATTATATTGGTTTGTAATCCGCTTGTACTGACCAAATAGATAGCCAATTTCTCGCTCCCCAACACCAATATCACCTGCAGGCACATCGGTTTGTGCACCAATATGTCGGTACAACTCTGTCATAAAAGAGTGACAAAAACGCATAATTTCATGATCACTCTTTCCTTTTGGATCAAAGTCAGCCCCTCCTTTTGCACCGCCTAAAGGAAGCCCTGTTAACGCATTTTTTAAAACTTGCTCAAAGCCTAAAAATTTGACCACGCTTAAATTAACACTCGGGTGAAACCGTAATCCCCCTTTGTAAGGACCAAGAGAAGAGCTAAATTCGATTCTAAATCCCCGATTAACTTGCACGTTTCCTTTATCGTCTAACCAAGGCACGCGAAACATTATCTGTCTTTCAGGCTCAACTAAACGTTCAACAATCGCATTGTGTTGATACACGTCATTTTCTTTAAGAATTGGGGTTAATGAGGTAAGCACTTCTTCAACGGCTTGATGGAATTCCTGTTCGTGTGGGTTAGAATCCTTTACAGTTTGCAGTATATTTTCTAGATATTGCATGTCAGCTCCTTTTTCAAGCTATTGAAATGTCTCACTAGTTTTAAACTCACTGATGAGACAAATCGATCACTTTATAATAAAGACGTGTTATTAGGTTTTAGGGCTCATTATTCGCCCATTCGAATGCACCCACATCTCCCGGAAAAACAACGGGTGATTCAATACCGTCTTTATTTACTGCTGCAACACCAAAATAGTAGTTATCAATCACCACATTTTTTAACGTCGCTGTTGTAACTTTGCCAACATCACGACTAAATTGCCACTGAGGTTCACTGGTATAACGCCAGTAAATTTTATAGCCTGTAATTGTAGGATCATCACTGTGGTGCCACGATAAGGTGGTGCTTGGTTTAACGGCCCCTGAAATACTGACTCCCGTTGGTGGTGCTGGCGCCCATGCCATTGACGCAAGACTCACTGCATTTAATGACGTTAACTTTGCAGCATATGCAAAATCAACATGATCAATTGTATCACCATATGTAATGCCATCTTCGGTGCGCAAGTCTTGATGTTGTTGATTATAATTTTCGTTGGTTTCCATTATACGAACAGCAGCAAAGCCAACATCGTTGAATGGGCGGTGATGCCCTCCACGCCCAAACCTGTCTAATCGATACACCAACATGGTATCAAGATTTTCTATGTATTTGTCGGCGATTGTATCGATGTAACGTGCGAGGTTGCGGCTCGCAGAATCGACTTCTCCCCCGGTAAACCGACGCTTATGGGCTTGTTCTTTGGTTTCAATAACCCGTGTGCCTTCAGAGAAAATACGTGCGGTGGTGTTATCTGTTACACCATTAATACCGGTAGAATTACCGATCATATCGTTATTTAAGACAGCATGTACTCGCCAGTTATTATCTTGCGCGTATTTCGCTAATATTTTACCACCAAACAATCCTTGCTCTTCACCTGATAGTGCGGCATAAACAATCGAGCCATTAAATGTGTATTGTGACAACACTCGCGCAGACTCAATCACACCCGCTACACCTGAGGCATTATCGTTCGCACCCGGTGCATCTGAGGTGTAGTCCATCACATCACTGACACGAGAATCGATATCACCCGACATCATAACCATCCGATTAGGGTCAACCTGCCCTCGCTGAATGGCAATTATATTTACCACTTCAACAGGGGTTGGAATACGTTTTTCGCCAGCAATAGTGTCTTTGACCTCAATGATTTCAAGGCACTGGCCACACGCTTTTGAAATTGCTTCAAACTCCGCTTTTATCCAGCGTCTTGCAGCCCCAATACCACGAGTATTTGATTTAGTCTCTGATAAAGTATGTCGCGTGCCAAAATCAACCAAGGTTTGAATATCTTGCTCTATACGGGTCTTTGAAACCGCACTCGCTATTTCATGCAATGCTCGTTGATTGTTAACTTCAGGCGTTGTGGCGTGTGCAGCCGTTGCTAATAGTAATGATGAGCCAAACAAAACACTGCTCGTTGTTATTGTTTTTCGCTTTAACATAGTGTCACTCCTTCAATGAATCATTCAAGGCTAACTAATATTTCGCTTCAAGCAATAGTAATGAGTTAGAAGACAGATTATTAGGTTAAAACTTTTAACACAGCAGATAGGTATTAAGCGCCTCTATTAAATAAAGGCGATTGCTTTTTGTAATGTGTGTCTACTTAAAGACCTATCTTGATAGTCTGAGTCGCAGTTGAACTTTTACTTATGGTTTAATACTTTGAGCGCCGGGTAACTTTATATCATCGTTATAAAACACAACTTGATTCCCCCCCGAATGCTTGGCACGGTACATGGCTTTATCAGCACATTGAATCAAATACTCTGCATCACCATAATATTCAGGAAACATTACGGCCCCCATACTAGGGGAGTAAGCAAGCTCGGCATCGTTAAATTCAAGTGGCTTTACTATCTCTTTCTTTAACGTGTCGACCAACATGAGAATGTCTTGCTTGTTCTTTATACTGTTTAAAATGACAACGAACTCATCACCCCCTAAGCGACCTACACTGTCATTTTTTTTAAGCACATGACGAATTCGCATCGCGATGGTTTTTAATAATTTATCACCTGCTGCATGACCATGAATATCATTAACTTGCTTAAATCCATCTATATCAATAAACAACACCCCAAGCACCGACGAAAGCGTATTAGCGATTGACAGTGATTCTTCAAGTTGGTTTATTAAAAAGCTTCGATTTGGTAAGTCAGTGAGCGGGTCATGCCCTGCTAAATAGATAAGCTTTTGTTCGAGTTTTTTTTGCTCTGTTATGTCAAACGCAATGGCGACTCTTACTTGCTTCTCTTGTGACCAATACACAGACCACAAAACATGCACGATCCGGCCATCTTTTCTTACCCAGCGATTTTCAAACCGTGGGTGCTGATTGTTGTTCATTATTTGGTTAATTGCATGTATGGTTTTTGCTCTGTCTTCGGGGTAAACAAAATCGAGCATTTGTCTATTAATTGCTTCGCCAGGTGAATAACCAAAAATAGTTTCGAAGGCAGGATTTGTAAAAAGTAAGCAACCTTTAACATCTACAACACACACAGCGTCTAGTAAAAGCTCAACAATATCAGGTAAATATTCAGATGTTTTTGTATTCATAAGCGACTTCTAAGCAACCCATATTCTGAGTATAGCCGAAACAAAGCGAGTCACTAAACCACTAAAAATTAATTTTTGATCGGGTATAAGCGCTTAGATAACCAAACAGAAATACCACTAAAAAAAGCAATGCCCATGAAATCAGCGACTAAATCAATAAAATCTAACGTCCGAGTTTCAACAAAGTATTGACTCAACTCCTCTAACACCACGAACGTTGCCACGATTGCTGCGGCATAATAGATAGTATACCCGGCCACAACAAACGTTTTAAATTTAAAGGCAAGATTAATAAACAAAGTAAGTAACCCGAACAGACAAAAATGGCCTACTTTATCACCGTAAGGAATGGCAGCAACGAGATCAAAAAACACCGCTTTTTGACCCGTATTAGCGAGGTAAATTACCCAGCCGATAAAAATAAAAAAAGCAGCAGCTAAAACGACCAGTGCGCGTTGTAACATGTTATTACTCCATATGAGATGTTAAGAATAAAAACTGATAAGGGATCACTCGACGCCAATAATGCCAGTCATGTTTCCCAGCACGCTCAATATAGTCATGGCGGATTCGCATTGTGAGCATAGCGTGGTGTAATGCACGATTCTGTTCAATAAAAAAGTCATCAACCCCTATATCGAGCATAATCGCTAAACTGTCATCGCCTTTTTTCCAAGCCGTATTGCCCCCAGCTATTTTATGAAGGTTGTTTATAATGGCAATATCATCCCAGCGGGCTTTATTTTGTGCATAACTGCCCAGCACATTTGCTAAGTCAAATTCTGCCGAAAACGGCCTTACATCAACCCCAGCTGAGATACCCGATACCGCAGCAAACCGTTCAGGGTTATTAATTGCAATATGTAATGCACCAAAGCCTCCCATCGACAAGCCTGTTATTGCTCTGCCTGATTTACTGGCATTCGTTGCATATGTATTATCAATAAAATTAACGACATCATCTGCAATGTATGTTTCGTATTGAGATGCGTTATCAACTTCAGAATCAACATACCACGAACCATAGTTACCATCCGGATTGACGATAATGACGTTATAGTGATCTGCTAATCTTTCTATCTCTGTCAGGTTTGACCAATCGGTATGGTTTCCGCTAAAGCCGTGCAATACGTACACCACGTTATAACGTACAGACAAATTGTAACCCTGCGGTAGAATGACAGTCAGCGGCTTTTCAATCGCTGTTTTTTGACCTTTAAACGTAACGGTTTCGAGCTGATACGCACTGACAGGCAAACACACTAATAGCGACAATGCACAGAGTAATTTTTTCATGATGGCGTCTTTTTTCCTGCTATGTTTTCATTAATTTAAATACATGTAAATACATGAATAAATGTTGTATTTTAAACGTTATTTTTATCGTAAATGCTCTGCTAAAAAGCCAGCTCAATGATATAGTACCACTACTTAATTTTATAAAAGCGTCGCTTATGTATCGTATATTTGAACGGATGACCAATCCATTTCCTAAAGAAAAGCCTTCTCAGCCGCCCAATAGTTTGTTTGCTTTTTGCCGCCATTATACGCGAGGCATGGAGCTGTCATTATTCTTTATGTCATTAAGTGCAGCTGCATTAGCTATTTTAGAGGTTTCTCTTTTTAGTTATATGGGCCAGTTAGTTGACTGGCTAGGCCAATACACACCAGCGACTTTATTTGTTGAGCAAAAATCTGAGTTGATCAGAATGGCTGTGATACTGCTTGTTGTGTTGCCTATCGTGGTGTTTTTTCACTCTGCGGTTTTACACCAAGCACTCCTAGGTAACTACCCAATGTCTATACGTTGGTTAGCTCACCGCTACTTACTTCGGCAAAGTATCAGTTTTTATCAAAATGAGTTTGCGGGCCGCATTGCGACTAAAGTAATGCTAACCTCTCTTGCAGTTCGCGAGGCCGTGATGAAGCTGCTCGATGTTTTGATGTACATTGTGGTGTATTTTGGCGCGATGGTATTTTTAGTCGCAGAATCTGACTGGCGTTTAATGATCCCACTATTAGTTTGGTTACTATTATATGCCGCCATTCAACTTTACTTTGTTCCTAAGCTAAAGCGTGTTGCCAGCTCCCAAGCTGATGCACGCTCAGAAATGACAGGCCGCGTAGTCGATAGTTACACCAACATTTCAACAATCAAATTGTTCTCTTATACTCAGCGAGAAGAGCAATACGCCAAAGACAGCATGGATGTGTTTTTACAACCTGTTTATAAGCAAATGCGTTTAGTGACGAGCCTTAACTTTTCGATCAATACCTTAAATTATTTACTGGTCTTTAGTATTGCTGCCTTATCTTTATACCTGTGGTCGATTAGCGCTATTTCTGTTGGTGCAATCGCTATTGCCGTCAGTCTTTCATTGCGATTAAATGGGATGGCACAGTGGATCATGTGGGAAATTAGCAGCCTATTTGAAAACATTGGCACGGTTGCCGATGGAATGAAGACTTTATCGACGCCTATCGAGGTTGACGATCAACCCAACGCGTCAACGCTTGCAGTATCGAAAGGTGCAATCAGCTTTGAAAACGTGCAGTTTAATTATGGTAAAGCAGCAAATGAAACGCACCGTGGCCCCGTTATTAATGGTTTAAATTTAAACATTAAAGCAGGTGAGAAAATTGGCCTAGTTGGCCGCTCAGGTGCCGGTAAATCAACGTTGGTTAATTTGCTTCTTCGCTTTTACGATGTTGATTCCGGAAATATCACCATTGATAACCAAAATATTGCTACGGTAAGCCAAGAGAGCTTACGTAAACACATCGCAATGGTGACGCAAGACACATCACTACTGCATCGCTCTGTAAAAGATAACATCTTATATGGTAGACCTGATGCAACAGAAGATGAAATGTTAGCCGCAGCAAAACAAGCAAAAGCGCTTGAGTTTATCGAAGATTTAGAAGACAGCAAAGGCAATAAAGGGTTTGCTGCTCAAGTGGGTGAACGAGGTGTCAAACTATCTGGGGGACAGCGCCAGCGAATCGCGATTGCACGCGTACTACTCAAAGATGCACCTATTCTCATTTTAGACGAAGCAACCAGTGCGCTTGACTCCGAGGTCGAAGCCGCTATACAAACCAGCCTTGATGATTTAATGACGGGTAAAACGGTCATCGCAATTGCCCATCGCTTATCAACCATTGCGCAAATGGACAGACTCATCGTGCTGGATGAAGGCGGTGTTGTTGAACAAGGCAGTCATGAACAATTGATAGCGCAAGGCGGTATTTATGCTGCCTTATGGTCTCATCAAACCGGTGGCTTTATAGGTGTTGAGTAGTAAATCGCGTATTTAAACGCTTAATCGCAGAGGCATTGATAATTCATTCAATGCCTCTTTTTTTTCGCTAATGTGGTTTAAAAACAAAGCACGTTAGGCTTAAAAAATGATGACCACTACACTAAACGTAACCCTATTAATACCACGAGGGCTATATTGGCAATCGCTGCAATCAAAAAGAAATAGCTGCGCGGGCTTGGGTTCTTTTCTGTTGCAATAGCGTAATACAGCAGCATATGAATAATCCTTGCTATCACATACACCCAGATACACAGAGCGAATACATTACTATTCACATTTAGAAAAAAACCTAAAAATACCGCACCTAAAAACAACGGGCTATTTTCTAAACTATTCATAAACGTGCGATGCGCACGAAATACAAAGCTTTCATGACCCAAAGATGCGCTAAACTTACCAGGTACGGCACCGGGTTGTTTTGCCTTAACAACCGCAGCCACTCCCCATTGAAGAATAAGCATGATTAAGTAAACATAGACAGCAAAATAAGCAGACAAGGTTAATTCAGGCATTGTTAATTCCTTTTGTTAAAATAAGACGAATTCTTTTAACCTTGCAAAAAGCCAACCAAATTAACCCACTGATTTTTAATGAGATTAATTTTTTAAATCTTAAAGCTGCATAATTAGTACGGACTGTGTATAAATTTTACAATGTGTGTGCCACATGCAATATACGCTTATTTCCCGCGACCACTTCATTAAGTGCCCTACCTTATTAAGTGCCCTACCTTATTAAGTGCCCTAAAATATAAAGTGCCCTAGCATTGCCATAAAAACACTGATAACCCGCTGTTTCATTTATTCAAGGCGCGAACATTTCTTATCAAGACTGTTTAAAGAGTATTTTGCTTTCTCGAAGAGCTAAATAAAGTAAAATCAGACATATCATTTGTTGTCGATAAAATGCCCCAGCTCCTGCGTGTACCAGCGCGGGCCGAGCGCGCTTTGCTGCAGTAATGAATGACCAACAGGCTGGCTACTTGCTGCCTAAGTCACCAAGCGATGCGCTGTATACTATTGTACGCTTGTCAGTAGTCACTGAATTGAAAAGTCCGATATTAGTAGTACACCGTAAGCTTTGCTTGTGCTGCAACTCGGGCAATCCCTGTTGCTTTGCCGTCTTTAGAGATTGAACCCAGTTTACAATGCGTTGTTGGTGACATTAAAGTTCTGTTCTTTAGTTGCAAAACCAAATGACTGTGCGTAATTAACATGACCATGGAATGCGCTGAACACGCTTTGATAAAGTTAACTCACTCAACGTTCACTGCCATTTATCTCACTGCGCTAAATAAATGTGTATGACGCAATACCGCAAACAGCGTCGCAAATAAACAAGAATATTTTTTATTGTGCTCATTTTTACTATATTGATTTAAGAACGTTAAAACACTAAAAAGAGTAAATAAATTCAATCAAATAATTGTAATTAAGTATGTTAACTATCAATTTACTTGCACTTTTGAAGTAGTTTTCGTTTTGCCCCCTCAAATCTCACCGTTTTTACTTTACCCTCAGAACCACACATTATATCGTGAGCATTTACAGACAGCACTTCTCACACGGTGGCTTTGCTGCCTAGCGATGAGTTGATTAGCTAAAATTCACTATTCTAATAATAAAAAGGTTTTACATGCGTTTAGGACCCGGACTTCTTGTCACTGCTGCCTTTATAGGCCCAGGCACCATTACCACCGCAAGCGTTGCAGGGGCAAACTTTGGTTTTGCTTTAATTTGGACACTCTTATTTTCGGTTATCGCCACTATTTTGCTGCAATCTATGGCTGCTAGACTCGGTGTTACAACGGGACAAGACTTAGCAACGGCACTGAGAACAACCATCAAAACGCCTGTGTTTAAGTTATTAGCCGCGTTTTTAGTGATCAGCGCAATAGGAATTGGCAGTGCAGCCTATGAAGCAGGCAACCTCTCTGGAGCAAGCCTGGGTTTACAAGAAATATTGCCCTCGTTTAATCCTTTGATTTGGACACCTTTGATTGCAATTTTAAGTGCCGTGCTGTTGTATACCGGAAAGCATAAAGTAATTGAAGGTGCATTGATCGTTTTAGTTGTGCTGATGAGCTTGGTCTTTATTTCGACATTAATAATGGCTGCGCCGCCCTTAACTCTCGTTTTAAAGGGCTTTATACCAAGTTTACCTGATAACTCCATTACCACGGTATTAGCCTTAATCGGCACCACCATTGTTCCTTATAATCTGTTTTTACATTCAGGCGTTCTTGCCCAAAAACATGACAAAAATAAAGATATTGAAAAGGTTATTAAAGAAACTAATGTAGATACCAGTATCTCAATAACCCTTGGCGGTATTATTACCTTAGCAATTTTATCAACAGCTTCCGTGGCATTTTATGGCACCGATGCGGGTAAAATTTCTGCAGCCAATATGGCCGTACAACTAGAGCCTTTGTTGGGTGGAATGGCTCACTACTTTTTTGCTATTGGCTTATGTGCTGCGGGCCTCACCAGTGCAATAACGGCTCCTCTAGCGGGTGCATATGCCGTGTGTGGTATGTTGGGTTGGTCAACAAAAATGAGTAATACACGCTTTAAAGGTGTGGCAATTATTATCTTAGCGTTTGGTGCGGTTGTGGCGTCTCTCGGACTTGACCCTGTTGCGGTGATCATCTTTGCGCAAGCAGCCAATGGCTTACTCCTGCCGATTGTGACTTGCTACCTTGTTTGGTTGGTGAATCAAAAATCAATTATGGGAGAATACACTAACTCTGTTTTTGTTAATGTTGTTATTTTCCCTGTCTTGTTACTCATTTTTAGTTTAAGTATTTATAAATTATTCAGTTTGATTTTCTAAAGTGATTGTGCGAAATGGTAAAATCAAAGCCATTTATAACAGATTAGTCGTCCATACCAGCGCAATATTACTTAATCAAAAGCCGCATGGTTTCCCTATGCGGCTTAAATTTTATGCGCTCAAGTCTATGCGCTTTGTCTTATTGCTTACCTGACATTAACTGCTCCATAAGCTGGCTAAAGTCAAAGCTTGCTGCTTTTTGAAGCGGTGGGTATTCAGTAAGCGACTTAATATGCTCACCTAATAAGTGTTGTACAGGTTCGTTAAGCCATTGTTTAGCCTGAACTATATCAGAGCGGTCAGTCAAACCATCAAAGCTTTCAAACGGATCCATGCGAAGGTTGTAGAAAATGGGGAACTTTTGTTTTTCATACTGTGCATAGTAGTTTTCGCTTGTTTCAAAATGCAGCTTCCATTGTTTATAGCGAATCGCTTTAATGCTTGATTCGTAATAATAGAAAAAGTGGTCACGTGCACTGTCATCTGTTTTTCCTAACCAGTAATCTAAGTTATTTACACCATCAAGTGGCTGTTTATGCTCTTTAAGTGCTTTTTTGGCTACATTAGGCTCACCCGCAGCAGCTGCCAAAGTGGTGTAAATATCCATGTGTGTTTGAATACCGTTTAAAATTCTATCTGCGGGTACTTTACCTGGCCAACGAACAATCATTGGTACACGTACACCGCCTTCGTAGGTTGTCATTTTTTCTCCACGGAATGGCGTTGTACCACCATGAAGACGCGCACTGTGTTCTGGACCATTATCTGTCGAGTAAACAACGATCGTATTATCTAGCACACCCATGTCTTGAAGTGCAGCCATCAATTCACCCACTTGTTGATCATGCTCAATTAAGCCACTACCATACAAATCGTGCTCTGTAGTGTGCTTGGCAGCTAAATAACGACTTTCATCACTTAAACGGGTATACATGTGCATACGGCTTGGATTAAACCACACAAAGAACGGCTTATTCTCTTTTTGTGCTCGCTTGATAAAGTCTAAACTTGCATCCATGAATTCTTTATCAACCGTTTTCATTCGCTCGCGAGAAAGCTGGCCTGTGTCTTTAATTTTTTGCTTACCAACTTTACCAAATCGTGGATCAACTGTTTTGTCATCTACATTAGTTGCATAAGTGTGTAAAACCCCGCGTGTACCGTATTTTTTGAAGAATTCAGGATCTTTAGGGTAATCAACTTGCTCAAACTCTTCTTGGGTATTTAAGTGATATAAGTTTCCAAAGAATTCATCAAAACCATGAACGGTTGGTAAGTGCTCGTTGCGATCACCTAAATGGTTTTTACCGAATTGACCCGTAGCGTAACCTTGCTCTTTAAGAACTTCAGCAAGAGTATAGGAGCCCGCTTTTAAACCAAGCTCTGCGCCGGGTCTGCCAACAGTTGTCATGCCACTACGGATTGGGTACTGTCCGGTAATAAGGGCCGCGCGACCAGCAGTACATGACGGTTGAGCATAATGATCAGTGAACATCGTGCCTTCATGGGCGAGTTTATCAATATTTGGGGTTTTATAGCCCATTGTACCCAAACCATAGGCACTTATATTCTGCCACCCTACATCATCAGGGAATATTATAAGAATATTGGGTTTATCTTTAGCGAACGCCACTGAGCTTACTAAATACAAAGCAGCAGATGCGACGGCGAGAAATCTTTTCATAACAGCAATCCTTCGTGTTTTGGAGTATCACAATCCACTTAACTAAATGATTAAGTATTAATGTAGATTGGTATTGAGTACTAAAGGTACCTTTTTAGTCTACTAAATGTTTACACTTCCGCAAATTAATTAGTTAAAAAACAAACAAAAATGCCGCATGGTTTCCCTATGCGGCATTTTTAACTTATTAGGCTAATAAAACTTATTTAATAACCTCTAAGCCTCCCATGTATGGGCGCAATACCTCTGGCACAACAATTGAGCCGTCAGCTTGTTGATAGTTTTCTAAAATGGCAACCAATGTACGACCTACAGCCAAACCTGAACCATTAAGTGTATGCAATAGTTCTGGTTTTTTCTCACCTTGACGACGGAAACGCGCTTGCATGCGACGTGCTTGGAAATCAACCATGTTTGAACACGATGAAATTTCACGGTAGGTATTTTGTGCAGGTAACCATACTTCTAAATCGTAAGTTTTCGCAGCACCAAAGCCCATATCGCCGGTACAAAGAATCACTTTACGGTAAGGAAGCTCTAATGCTTGTAAGATTTGCTCTGCGTGACCTGTTAGCTCTTCTAGCGCTTGCATTGAGTCTTCTGGTTTTACTAGCTGTACTAATTCAACTTTGTCGAATTGGTGCTGACGAATAAGACCACGTGTATCACGACCATAGCTGCCGGCTTCACTGCGGAAACATGGCGTATGCGCGGTTAAACGAATTGGCAAGTCACTTTCGTCATAAATTTCATCGCGGGCACAGTTCGTAAGGGGTACTTCAGCTGTTGGAATTAAGCTAAAACCAGGTTGTTGTTGACCTTCGTCATCCACTAAACCTAACGTGTGGAATAAATCACCTGCGAACTTAGGCAGTTGGCTTGTACCGTACAAACTTGCGCTATTAACAAGGTAAGGTACGTACATTTCTGTGTAACCGTTTTTATCGGTGTGCGTATCAAGCATAAATTGAGTTAATGCACGGTGCATACGCGCAACTTGGCCACGCATCACAGTAAAACGTGCACCACTGATCTTCACGCCCATTTCAAAATCAAGACCCTTTACGTCTTGACCTACATCAACGTGATCTTTTACTTCAAAGTCAAATGATTTTGGTGTACCCCACGTTGATATTTCAACGTTTTGCTCTTCATCTTCACCAACAGGAACTGACTCATCTGGTAAGTTTGGAATGGCAAGGGCAATTTGCTTAAGCTCTTCAAGCACTGCGTCTTGCTCTGCTTTTACGCTGTCTAGTTCATCCCCAAGGGTACTGACCGAATCAAGCAAAGCTTGTGCTTTATCGTGCTCGCCTTTGGCTTTAGCTTGGCCGATAGCTTTGGAACTTGCGTTACGTTCGCTTTGAAGTTCTTGCGTTTTTACTTGTAATGTTTTGCGTTTTTCTTCAAGTGCAGTCACTGCATCGATATCAAGTTCAAAGCCACGTGTTGCTAAACGCGCAGCCGCTTGTTCAATATCTTGACGTAAATATTTAGAATCTAACATGTTAGTTTTTAACCTTTTTGCATTACCAGCTGAAGGCCCAGCCAAGCCATAAATATACACACCACCACGTTTAAGGTGATATTGAGGGCCATTTTAAAAAAGTGACCTTGTTGCAACAGCAACAACGAATCCATTGAGAATGTTGAAAAGGTGGTCAATGCACCTAAAAAGCCAATACCAATTAAGGTCTTAGCAGGGCTAACAGCGATTATTTCTTTTTCAATCAAGCCGTATAAAATGCCCATTAACAATGAACCAAGAATATTAACTGTCAACGTGCCAAAAGGGAATCCCCTACCCAGCAGTTTTAGCATTGTTTCGCTAAGAAAATAGCGTAAGCAAGCGCCTGATGCGCCACCCAATGCAATCATCATGTAAAGTTTTAAACTATTCATAACGTTTAAAATCACTTTGCTCATTTCGCTGCGTTAAATAATCCAGCTTTTGTTTTATTTTTTGCTCAAGCCCGCGATCCGTAGGAAAGTAATACTGCCTATCGCTAATAGCTTCAGGAAAATATTTTTCGCCTGCGGCAAATGCGCCTTCTTCGTTATGCGCATAACGATACTCAGCACCATAGCCCAAATCTTTCATTAGGCTGGTAGGTGCATTACGCAGGTGCTCTGGTACAGGGTAACTAGGTTCATTTTGCGCATCGTGCTTGGCCTGATTAAAAGCCATATACACAGCATTGCTCTTAGGCGCACTGGCTAAATAGAGCGTGGCTTGCGCTATGGCACGTTCACCTTCACTTGGCCCCACTCGCTGATAAATATCCCATGCATTGAGTGCAACTTCCATAGCGCGAGGGTCTGCATTGCCGATATCTTCTGTCGCGATGGCTAATAAACGTCTTGCAACATATAACGGGTCGCCCCCCCCCGCTAAAATACGGCAATACCAATATAAAGCACCATCGGGTGAGCTGCCTCGTACAGACTTATGAAACGCAGAGATTAGATCGTAAAACTCATCGCCCCCTTTGTCATATTTCGCTAAATGCGTTGGCAGCACTTGACTTAAAACATGCTGATCAATTAGGTAATTACCTTGTTTTTCAGTGGTTAAATCAACGGCTTGTTCAAGTAAATTGAGTACTTTACGGGCATCACCGTCGCTGGCTTGGCAAAGTGCCTGCTTTGCGTTATCGGCAATGACGATGTTTTTTTCACTTAGCTCTACATCATCACGTAATGCGCGCTCAATCACATTGTGTAAATCGGTTTGCTCTAACGCTTTAAGTACATAAACACGCGCACGTGAAAGTATGGCGTTATTGAGTGCAAACGAAGGATTTTCTGTGGTGGCGCCAACAAAAATAAACGTGCCGTCTTCTATGTGAGGCAAGAAGGCATCTTGTTGTGATTTATTAAAACGGTGTACTTCGTCGACAAATAATAGCGTACGCTGACCTCGCCCAGCAAGGTTAGCTTTGGCTTCATTGACCGCTTCACGGATGTCTTTTACGCCAGCGGTGACAGCAGACATTTGAATAAGACTTGCATCTGCATGATTAGCAATAATTTGCGCAAGAGTGGTTTTGCCAACCCCCGGCGGGCCCCACAAAATCAGGCTGTGGCAGCGCCCAGCTAAAATTGCTTGGTATAGCGGTTTATCAGGGCTTAAAAGATGTTGCTGACCAATGTAGTCATTCAATGTTTCAGGTCGCATGCGCGCCGCAAGTGGGCGCACATCAGGACCAAAATTAAATCCTAGATTACTCAAGCCCTATTCACCTTGGCTTTGATCATCAACTTCAACACCTTCAGGAATGATAAATTCAAAGGTCGTCGTAGCCAATGGTTGATTAACCTGAGCATCTTTAAAGGTAAATAACGATTGCTGACCCGAGGTATCCATCACGGTCAATGAAGATAAAGCCTGTTTATCATCACTGAATGCAATATCAAGTTGCTCAACTTGGCTTTCTATGCCTTTATTTGGTGTAACACTAAAGCCTGTATCGGTGGCCAATACTTGGTATTTAGCCCACTGCTCAGGGTCTTTTGATGTAAGTAGCACAAACGGGGTTGAATCTATCAGACTATGGGTATTCATTATGGTAACTTGCTCAGCGAAGCTATCAAAATAATAGGTTTTTTCGCCGTTAGAAACAAATAACGTTTCATCTGGACTTTGCTGTTGCCAGCGAATCATCATAGGTTGCTGGAGCGCAATATTGCCCTCACCTTGCATAATGGCTTCGCCCTGTGCATCGGTTACTTTTTGTATAAATTGCGCTTTAAAACTGTTAATTGCGCCAAGTTGCTGTTGCAATGCTTGGCTGTCGTCAGCACGACTCTGACCGCTTAATAAACACCCTACTATTAGGGTTAACACTGTAATTTTTTTCATTAATTTGCTCCACCATTGGGCACTAATACTTCTCGGGCACCATTATGACCTGGCGCACTGACAATGCCTGACGTTTCCATTTGTTCCACTAAACGTGCTGCGCGGTTATAACCAACGCGAAGCTTACGTTGTACACTCGATACCGACACTTTGCCGGTTTCTATCACAAATGATACTGCTTCATCGTAAAGCGGATCTGACTCTTCATCACCGTCTTCACTGGTTTCTCCTGGTAGTAAAATTTCTTCTGTGGCATCACCATTTAAAATTTCATCAATGTAATTTGGCTTGCCCCGTTTCTTCCAATCGTCGACCACGGCATGAACTTCATGATCATCAACAAATGCACCGTGAACACGCACAGGCACGCTGGTGCCAGGCGGTAAGTAAAGCATATCACCCATACCCAGTAAGTTTTCAGCACCTTGTTGGTCTAAAATGGTGCGCGAGTCAATCTTACTTGATACTTGGAACGCCATACGCGTTGGAATATTCGCTTTAATTAAACCCGTTATAACATCAACCGACGGGCGCTGTGTTGCAAGCACTAAGTGAATACCTGCTGCACGGGCTTTTTGTGCAATACGTGCAATTAGCTCTTCTACTTTTTTACCGACAATCATCATCATGTCAGCAAATTCATCAATCACCACGACAATACTAGGCAGTTTACCCAGCTCTTCAGGGCCATCAGCCATGCCGTCAGTGTCTTTAAAAAGTGGATCAAGGATCGGTTGACCGGCCTCTTTCGCATCCAATACTTTTTGGTTGTAACCTTTTAAGTTACGCACACCCAGTGCCGACATAAGCTTATAACGACGCTCCATTTCCCCCACACACCAACGCAGTGCATTAGCCGCTTCTTTCATGTCTGTGACCACTTCACACAATAAATGCGGAATACCTTCGTACACAGAAAGTTCAAGCATTTTAGGGTCTATCATAATCATACGTACATCATCAGGCCCTGATTTGTACAGTAAGCTTAATATCATTACATTAACGCCCACTGACTTACCTGAACCGGTTGTACCAGCGACAAGTAAATGAGGCATTTTACCCAAGTCAGCACACACAGGCTCACCGGCAATATCTTTTCCTAATACCATGGTTAATGGTGATGGGTTTGACTCAAACTTAGGGGCATTGATTACTTCGCTTAAACGCACGATTTCGCGGTGTTTATTCGGCAACTCAATACCTACATAGGTTTTACCCGGAATAACCTCAACAACACGCACACTGACAGCAGACAGCGATCGCGCTAAATCTTTTGCAAGACCGGTGATTTTCGCCACTTTAATACCCGGTGCTAAATCGAGTTCAAAACGCGTAACAACAGGGCCTGGGTATACGCCGACAACCGTTGCTTGAATATTAAAATCAAGCAATTTGGTTTCAACTAAACGTGAAATGCCATCAAGCTCTTCTTGCGATAATGGGTTCTTCGCTTTATCTGGGCGGTCTAACAGCTCCAGCGACGGTAACGGGGTTGCTGGCGGTTGCTCTTCTAATAAGGCCTCAAATTTTTCTTTTGCAGTAGGAGGTGGCTGATACGCAGGCTTTGCCTTTGGCATTGGGCGTGCAGGAGAGACAACCGTTGTCGTTGGCTTTTCAGGTTCAACAACGGGGCTTTGATCAAGCGCATTGAGAGCTGATACAGTGTCAAACGATTCATCATCAAGCGCACTAAAACCGATTTCTTGATCTAAAATATCGTCAAGTTCATCAAAACCATTAAATTCAGACTCTGTTTTTTTAGCTGGTTTTGCAGCCGCTTTTTCTTGAGCAGGTTGGTTTACATCGGGTTCGGTAAAACCAATTGAAGGCTCACTATCAGGCTCGACAAAATTCGCATCGGGTTCTGATGAAAGAACAGCTTTATTTGCGTCTTTTTCGCGTTGAAGCCAGGCCGACAAGTGCTTGCGTGTAAAATAAAAGGCACGCATTACCCAATCACCTAAGAAGTCAACAAATTGCACCCATGACACACCCGTTAAAAGCGTTAAGCCTGCGAAAAAGAAACACAGTAATAAAATAGATGTGCCAGTAAAATTAAAGGTCGGCATCATCGCCGAGGCAATAACGTCCCCTACTACCCCGCCCGATGAAAAATTATAAATATCGTCAAAATTGATGCTGCTAATCGCGGTTGCAGAGGTAATAAATAAAGCAAAACCAATGATTCTTAAAGCCAGCGTGGTGTAATCAAGTTGGAATATGCGATGGGGCTGCTTAAATAATAAGTAACCAAATAACTGAATAGCCGCCGGCACCAAATAGGCAAGCCAGCCAAATGTAAGCAATAAGATATCTGCTATCCACGCACCTGCTGTGCCGGTAATATTCTTTACATTAACAAATTCACCGGTTTGCGACCATGATGGGTCGGCAGGATCAAAACTGATTAATGCACATAAAATAAATACTGCAGCAAAGGTGCTGATAATTAGCCCAGTTTCTAACAGTCTTTGAACACCATTTAGGCGCATAGCTCCCTATTCCTTATTATTCTTTACTCATCGATTAGCAGTGAAATACCTTAGCAGGAAATGCCGTTTGTTGCACTTTATCTTAACCATGATGGACTGATAATGAACAAGTTTTTGTTACTCTTTGTTTATTTTAACAGTTTATGCAATATAAGGACGAATAATCACCCCTTGTTCACCTTTTACTTCTTCCATCACGACGTAGGTACGGCTCTCACTTACATTAGGTAACTTAAGTAAGATATCACCCAGTACGTTACGGTATTCTGACATGTCATTAACGCGGGTCTTTAATAAAAAGTCGAAATTTCCCGAAACGAGGTGACACTCAATTATTTCATCGTGCTTTTTTACCGCCGCATTAAATTCTTCAAATACATCAGGTGAGGTTTTCGTAATCGTGACCTCAACGTACACCGACAACCCCTGACCCAATTTTGCAGGATCAACAACTGCTTTGTACCCGAGTATGTAGCCTTCTCTTTCTAGCTTCTTTACACGCTCTAAACACGGGGTCGCACTTAAGCCTACACGCCTTGCTAACTCTACGTTAGAGAGCCTTCCATCAAGCTGTAATTCCATTAAAATTTTTCGGTCTATTCTGTCAAGTAATTGATGCATACGCCAAACCAGAGTTTTACACTGTTAAAATATATTTTTTAGATTATATCACTACAAATGAACTTAAAAAAGGTGAGACACACTGCCATGTCATGAATATAATAGTCGAAAATTTTATCCCGTTCTATTAAGGCGAAAAACTATGATTATTGGTGTACCAAAAGAAATTAAAAACCATGAATACCGTGTAGGTATGGTTCCTGCGAGTGTTCGTGAACTAGTAAACCATGGCCACCAAGTGTTCGTTGAAACTGATGCAGGTATGGGCATTGGCTTCACTAACGAAGATTATATTGCAGCAGGCGCTGAAATTTTACCTACCCCAGCTGACGTTTTTGCTAAAGCTGAAATGATCGTAAAAGTAAAAGAGCCACAAGCGGTTGAGCGTGCAATGTTACGCGAAGACCAAATTCTATTTACTTACCTTCACCTAGCACCCGATCTTCCACAAACTGAAGACCTTGTTAAAAGTGGCGCAATCTGTATCGCTTACGAAACAGTAACAGACGCTCGTGGCGGTTTACCACTTCTAGCACCGATGAGTGAAGTTGCTGGTCGTATGTCAATCCAAGCTGGTGCACAAGCGCTAGAAAAGTCGAACCACGGCCGTGGTATGTTACTTGGTGGTGTACCAGGTGTTGAGCCAGCTAAAGTTGTTGTTATCGGCGGCGGCATGGTTGGTCGTAGTGCAGCACAAATGGCAGTTGGCCTAGGTGCAGATGTGGTTGTTTTAGACCGTAACATCGATGTATTACGTGCACTAGACGCTCAGTTTGGTAACAAAGTGAAAGCGATTTACTCAACCGCTGATGCGCTAGAGAAACACGTACTAGAAGCTGACCTTGTGATCGGTGGCGTACTAATCCCAGGTGCTGCAGCGCCTAAATTAGTGACAGCTGAACACATTAAAGCAATGAAGCCTGGTTCTGCAATCGTTGACGTTGCAATCGACCAAGGTGGTTGTATCGCGACTTCAAAAGCGACGACACACGCTGATCCTACTTACATTGTTGATGACGTTGTTCACTACTGTGTTGCAAACATGCCAGGTGCTGTTCCACGTACTTCTACGTTCGCACTTAATAACGCAACATTACCGTTTATCATCAACCTTGCTAACAAAGGCTATAAGAAAGCGCTTCTTGACGATGCACACTTCTTAAAAGGCTTAAACGTGATTAAAGGCCAAGTTACTTACAAAGAAGTAGCTGAAGCATTCAACATGGAATATGTTGACCCACGTACAGCAGTTGAAAATGCTTAATTAGCATTGTGAAACAAAAAAGCAGCGATATCGCTGCTTTTTTTTCGTCTCAAAAAACACAAGGCTCTGTTTATCTGGTTGATAGTTAGATAAATCGTTTGATTATAAAATCAACTTTCACACGTTTGGCCTGACCCAGTAATTTTTTTACAGGCGCTGGGTAGTCATCCATCGTTTCTAAATCTTGCGGGCCTGATAAGCGTCGGCAATGAGTTAATATCGCCTGCTTTTCTTGCTCTATTTGCTTTAGTATATGCTGCTGCGGATCGTCAATTAAAATACCATTTTCAATATCAAGCCCCCATGCACGCGGATTTAAATTATGCCCGCTTAACAGATGCAAACGCTTGTCAGAGCAAATCCCTTTTAAATGGAATGAGTTGCTCTCGTGTTTCCACAGATAAACGTTAAGGTTACCATTGGCGATATGACGCTTTTGCGATTTTAAAAATTTATACAAAATGGTTTCGTATAAATATGGCAGCGCACCAATTTTACTAAACGGCTCAGATGGCGGTAAGTAAAAGTCGTTTGCTGTTTTATCTCCCACCACAATGGTCACGTTTTTACCTTGTTTTAAAAGGCGACGTAACGAGCGCATCAACGGTGCAGGGAAATTAAAATACGGCGTGTAAAGAATGAGTTCGTGCTCTGTTGTATCAAATAATGATTTGATTAAGCGGTTTAGCTTATTGCTACGCCGACCTAAACCCAAAAACAAACGCACCCCTAACTCACCTGCACTTGCCTCAGCCGCACTGTCATAACTTGCTGATTTTAGATCTCTCATTAATTGCTTTTGAGCAACTTTGATATCATTGAATTGAGTTAACGGGCGCGTATCAATGCGTGGAACAGCTGCAGAGCTCAATAAATGTGTGTTAATAAATTCGATGACCGAATTACACAAGCCTGCTTGGTGAACTAAAAAATAACGGTCAAGACGATAACGATCATCCTGTTGTAAATAAACATTATTTAAGCTCGCACCGCTGTAAAGTAAGGTGTCGTCAATTACGAAGCCTTTTAAATGTAATACCCCAAAAAGCTCTTTCGCTTTTACGGGTACACCATACACTTTAACGTTTGACTGATACTTTTCTTGGAAATCACAATACATGCTGGCATTGCCATCAGACTTGGCAGCACCAATTAAGCCCCGTTGAGCACGATGAAAGTCTACTAACACGTTTACTTCCAACTCAGGATTCGCTAAAGACGCCTCATGTAAGGCTGTTAAAACCTCTTGACCCGCTTCATCGTCTTGTAAATATAAAGCAGTAATATAAATTCTTTTCGTCGCCGAACGAATTAGACGCAATAGTTCAGTGCGATACTCTCTCGCATTGGTTAAGACTTGGACGTCTTCTGTAGTCAGCCCAAATGCGGGCTTTTCCTGCCAAAATACCATAATTGCCTGTTCGTTTATCTAGCCTAAAGTCTAAGCTAATATCAAAATTAGCTAAAACATACCAAAAAAATATTGCTTGGTCATGAATTAACGCACTTTGCTACGCTAATACTTCACTATTAGCTCGTTTTATAAGCAAAAAGAGGCATTTAAATTTTATTAAGTAAGGATTATTTGACAGCTTCGCGATTTACTTAAAAAAATAATCCGCCCTTTTGTTTACTTCCGCCTTGTTTTTCTTAGAATCGGGCGCATAGACATCGTATCAAAACGTTTTTAGGAAAAACCATGAGTGACGCAAAACACTGTAAATTACTAATTTTAGGTTCTGGCCCTGCTGGCTACACTGCTGCTGTATATGCTGCACGTGCAAACCTTAACCCTGTTCTTATCACGGGTATTCAACAAGGTGGTCAATTAACAACGACAACTGAAGTTGAAAACTGGCCGGGTGATGCTCACGGCCTAACAGGCCCAGCATTAATGGAACGTATGAAAGAACACGCTGAACGTTTTGAAACTGAAATTGTGTTCGACCACATTAACAAAGTAGATGTATCTAAGCGTCCTTTCACTCTAACAGGTGATTCTGGTACGTATACGTGTGATGCACTTATTATCGCAACAGGCGCATCAGCTAAATACTTAGGCTTAGAGTCTGAAACAAACTTCCAAGGTCGTGGTGTTTCAGCCTGTGCAACGTGCGATGGTTTCTTTTATCGTGGCCAAAAGGTTGCTGTTGTAGGCGGTGGTAATACGGCTGTTGAAGAAGCGTTATATTTATCAAATATTGCAGCAGAAGTTCACGTGGTTCATCGCCGTGATAGCTTCCGCAGTGAAAAAATCTTAGCAGACCGCCTTAAAGAAAAAGCTGAAAATGGTAATGTTGTCTTACACTATAACCGTACCCTAGACGAAGTATTAGGTGATGAAATGGGTGTAACCGGTATTCGCATTAAAGCCACGGATTCTGATGAGACTGAGAATTTAGATCTTGCCGGTGTATTCATTGCAATTGGTCATAAGCCAAACACGGATATGTTTGCAGGTCAGCTTGAAATGAAAGACGGCTACTTAGTGGTTGAATCTGGCTTAAACGGTAACGCAACACAAACAAGCGTACCGGGTGTTTTTGCTGCGGGTGATGTATGTGACCATATTTATCGCCAAGCCATCACATCAGCCGGTACAGGCTGTATGGCAGCACTTGATGCAGAGCGCTTCCTAGACAATCTGTAACCAGCGATTTAAAACACCTTTTTAAAATACCAAGGGGCTATACAGCCCCTTTTTTTAGGAAAAAATTTTGCTAAAATTATCAAAAATAATAATGAATCCGCTGCAATGACAAAGCAAATTTATCAACTTCCTGAATCAGGTGTTGATTTCCCCAACCCTGAGCATGCCCTTGACGAGCCTGATGGCCTTTTAGCAATTGGCGGTGGGTTATCTGTTGCGCGCTTAAAAAACGCCTATCAATCCGGTATTTTCCCTTGGTTTAGTGATTATGAGCCGATTATGTGGTGGTCACCTAGCCTGCGAGGCATCATTGAACTTGACGAGTTTCATGTTAGTCGTAGCTTAAAAAAATATTTAAAGCGCTCTGCGTTTCGCGTCACGATTAATCATGCTTTTTCTCACGTGATTTTAGCTTGCCGTGAACAACGCTTAGACGCAGAAGGTACATGGATCACTGAGCAAATGATGGATGCTTACATTCAAGCCCATCAACAAGGTCTTGCACACAGTGTCGAGATTTGGCATGACAATGAGTTAGTCGCCGGTCTCTATGGCATCATGCAACATGGCGTATTTTGTGGAGAGTCGATGTTTCACCAAGTATCAAACGGCTCAAAACTAGCGATGTGGGCACTCGTTAACTGGCTAAAGAAACACAATGCTCATTTTATTGATTGTCAGCTAGAGAACCCTTATTTGCTAACTTTAGGTGCAAAAGTTATCCCACGTAGTGAATTTTTAACTAGACTTAAGTTAGCAAAAAACTATGTTCCCACAGCAGACATGTGGCAACCACAAGAGTTGATAAATATTTATGACTGAGCATTTACCCGCTAGGCTTGGTTTGAGCCAGCAATTTGATTGCAGTTATTTACCGGATCGCCAAGAGCAGCTCCTCGTTATATTGGACCCAAGTTGCTATTGCCCTGATAAATTTGAACAATTGTTAGCATTGGGGTTTAGGCGCAGTGGTGACCAAATATATCGTCCTCACTGCCCTGTTTGTAACGCCTGTAATTCAGTGCGTGTCTTAGCGCAACAATTTACGCCTTCTAAATCACAAAAACGTAAACTAAACAAAGCAGACAAACTTTTTACGGTTAGTTACAGTGAATATGAACGCGCAGAATATTACCCTCTTTATTGCAAGTACATTACGCAACGACATCAAGATGGCTCTATGTTTCCGCCTGATCAGAACCAATATGAAAGCTTTTTATTTTGCCAATGGTTGCCTGTGACATTTATTGAACTGCGAGAAGGTGACAAGCTCGTTGCTGTAGCAGTCACCGACTGCATGCACAATGCAGTTTCCGCAATTTACACATTTTTTGATCCCGATTATGAGAAGTACAGCATTGGTAGTATCATGATCATGCAGCAAATTAAGTTTGCTAAACAACAAGCAAAACAATTTGTCTATTTGGGCTATCAAATCGACGAATGTGACAAAATGAAATACAAAACCCAATTTTTGCCCGCAGAAAAGCATCTTGGCGATCACTGGTTGGCGATTTAATTTACAAATTTGAGCCCTGTAGCTTTACTTATTGCTGTATTTTCGGCAAAATCTGCAGCGTTTAACTATTAAAGAGGTGTTACGCTAAACATGGCGAAAGAAGACGTAATCGAAATGCAAGGTACGGTCCTTGATACTTTACCAAATACAATGTTCCGAGTTGAGCTAGAAAATGGTCACGTAGTTGTGGCTCATATCTCTGGAAAAATGCGCAAAAACTATATCCGCATCTTAACTGGCGACAAAGTAACCGTAGAAATGACTCCTTACGATTTATCGAAAGGTCGCATCGTATTCCGTGCTCGCTAAGTTAGTGCGATAACGAGAGATTTAGCTTTTTGCTGCTTTGAATGGGCAGGTGTGTTTATTACAAAGAGCTAAAAGCGTTTATTAAATGGTGTTCAAACTACCCTAGTTTCAATTCCATTTAATAAACAAAAAGCCCAGCATTAGCTGGGCTTTTTGTTTTCTGCCTTTTAAACCTTACGCTGTTTCGAGGTTTGTTTCATATTCAAAGTGAATTTTCTTGTCCTTAACCGACACTTTCACTGAACCACCCGCGGCCAGCTCACCAAATAGAATTTCATTGGCCAACGGCTTTTTGAGCTCGTCTTGAATCACACGCGCCATTGGCCGTGCGCCCATTGCTTTGTCGTAACCTTTATCAGCCAACCATTCACGTGCTTTAGATGTCAGTTCAAGATTAACAGACTTCTTATCTAGCTGAGCTTGAAGCTCAACAATGAATTTATCAACAACCTGCAAAATAACGTCTTTTTCAAGGTGATTAAACCAAATAATGTTATCTAAGCGGTTTCTAAATTCAGGTGAAAAGACCTTGTTAATCTCAGTCATGGCATCGTGAGAATGATCTTGCTCTGTAAAGCCTATCGATTTACGCACAGTCTCTTGTACACCGGCGTTGGTTGTCATTACCACTACCACATTTCTAAAGTCGGCTTTACGGCCGTTATTATCCGTTAAGGTGCCGTGATCCATCACTTGTAATAAAATGTTGTAGATATCTGGATGCGCTTTTTCAATTTCATCAAGCAACACCACCGCGTGCGGGTTTTTGATAACGGCTTCGGTTAATAATCCACCTTGCTCAAAGCCAACATAGCCTGGAGGCGCACCAATCAAACGGCTTACTGCGTGACGTTCAACGTATTCAGACATATCAAAGCGAATAAACTCAACCCCCATGCACTTAGCTAACTGCTTAGTGACCTCTGTTTTACCAACCCCCGTTGGGCCTGCAAATAAGAACGACCCCACAGGTTTATCTTCATTTGCGAGTCCAGAGCGAGATAAACGAATAGCCGATGTTAATGCATCAATTGATTGATCTTGACCAAATACAAGCATCTTCAAGTTACGATCAAGGTTCTTCAATGTTTCTTTATCACTTGAAGAAACGCTTTGCTGCGGTATACGCGCCATTTTTGACACAATCAACTCGATATCAGCTACACCAATGGTTTTTTTGCGTTTTGATATCGGTTGTAGGCGCTGATTTGCACCGGCTTCGTCAATCACATCAATCGCTTTGTCAGGTAAATGACGCTCATTAATGTATTTTGCGCTCAGCTCAGCAGCTGCCTTTAGGGCTTTTTGCGTGTAACGAATACCATGATGCTCTTCGTAACGCTCTTTTAAGCCATTGAGGATTTTCGTTGTATCAGCCACACTTGGTTCAAGTACATCAATTTTTTGGAAACGACGTACCAGAGCACGGTCTTTCTCAAAAATATTTTTATACTCGTTATAAGTGGTCGAGCCCATACAACGTAATTTACCACTTGAAAGTAACGGCTTAATTAAGTTAGACGCATCCATTACACCTCCAGACGCAGCGCCCGCACCAATAATGGTATGTATCTCATCGATAAATAAAATTGAATGCGGTTTAGCTTGCAGCTCTTTTAGTAACGATTTAAAACGTTTTTCAAAGTCGCCGCGGTATTTTGTACCGGCTAATAATGCCCCCATATCAAGTGAATAAACAACCGCATCGGCTATTACATCAGGCACTTCGTTTTTCACAATACGATAAGCAAGGCCTTCAGCAATGGCTGTTTTACCTACCCCGGCTTCACCAACCAACAATGGGTTATTTTTCTTACGACGGCATAATACTTGTACCGTACGCTCGACTTCATTATCACGGCCAACAAGCGGATCGATATTTCCTTCAATCGCTTGCTGATTGAGGTTTGTTGTAAAGTTTTCAAGTTTAGTCGGCTCTTCGCCTTGCACCTCTTGTACTTCTTCATGAATATCATCATGGTCATCGCCACCGATATCATCATCGGCTTTCGAAATACCATGCGAAATGAAGTTAACGATGTCTAAACGATTTACATCCGCTTTTTTAAGTAAATAAACAGCTTGGCTTTCTTGTTCAGAGAAAATAGCCACAAGTACATTTACGCCTGTTACTTCGTTCTTACCTGACGATTGCACATGAAACACCGCGCGTTGAAGCACACGTTGAAAACCCAATGTAGGCTGTGTTTCTCTGTCTTCTTCTAAGTCAGGAATAACCGGCGTTGTTTCGTCGATAAAATCTGATAACTCAACTTTTAACGCGCTCATATCTACACCACAGGCGTTAAGCGCTTCTCCAGCAGAAGGGTTATCGAGCAGCGCGAGTAAAAGATGCTCGACGGTCATAAATTCATGTCGGCGCGTTCTTGCTTCGCGAAACGCCGCATTCAAGGTTAGTTCTAAGTCTTTGTTTAGCATTGGCAACCCCTTACTGAGATAATATTTATATACCGTTGTGATGGGCTAAATGTTCACCCTACCTTGGTATTTATTCCTGCTCACAACTACATAGCAGTGGATGCTCGTTGTCTCGTGCGTAACGATTAACTTGCTCAACTTTAGTGTAAGCAACATCGGCGCTATAAATGCCGCATATTGCTTTACCATTATGATGAACTTGAAGCATCACATCTGTTGCTCTATCGCTATCCATATTAAAAAACGTCATTAGTACTTCTATCACAAAGTCCATTGGCGTGTAATCATCATTATTTAAAATGACCTTATATTTTCGCGGTGGTTGCAGTTTTTGCTTTTCACTATCGCGAACCGTTTCAATAACACCAGAATCTTTCATACCACTCATAATTAAATATAGTCTTGTCTTTAGAACTCAAGCAAACTTGAATAAAAAAATAAATAAATTGTTAAAAAATAGTTCAAAACACTTGACTGACTGCCTAAATAAACTACAGTCAATTATAGATTGATTAAACCTTAGTCAGTCTAGCAAATTACACGGTTTAGAATAACTAAATTAGTCAACTTATAGAAGGATGTAGAAGTATGGCTTGTGGTAAAGTCAAATGGTTCAACAATGCCAAAGGTTTTGGTTTCATCGTAGAAGACGGTAGCGAGACTGATATATTCGCTCATTACTCAACGATTGTAATGGACGGTTATAAAACACTTAAAGCTGGTCAAGATGTAACATTCGAATTGCAACAAGGTCCAAAAGGGTTACACGCAACGAATATTGCGCCTAACGATGAAATTTCTTAGGTATTACCTATTCGAGTATCAAGCGAGCGACCTTGTTAAGTTCCTCGCTTACTCTCTTCCCACTAATATATCTCATATTTATCCTTGAAATTCCTTTTCTTCATCCCAATTGTTTAATTGTTATTAGCCCTTTAGAGCCAAGCTTGTTACACTCTTGTTGCTTAAATTTAGCTTTTTCGTCATTTTGACCTAAGGCTTATGGCTAATTTCATTTTATGCCTATTTAGGCTATAAGAATTTTACAGTCTGTCAGCTGTGGTTATTTTGATACCCCGTATTAAGTTGCAACAGCTAACAGACTGATTGCTATGATACCAATTCAGTTAATTAAATGAGCGATATTGAGGAAAATCTTGCCGATAACTCAGCAAAAGTCGTTATTTAGTGATTCTAAATAAGCGCTGCAATGCTGTTAGGTGCGGTTTATTCTCGAATAAAGCAAATGTTATGGCGAGTTGGTATTATTTGATAGCAATATAATTGCATTGTTGAATATGGCTAATTAAGGGTGGCTGCTTGCAGTAACTGCCAAACATTACGCCAACTATCTAGGAATGATGATGACATCAAAAATTATCTACACTAAAACAGATGAAGCGCCAGCACTGGCAACGTATTCATTGTTACCAATCATCCAGGCGTATACTAACGCGGCAGGTGTTGAAGTTGAAACTCGCGACATTTCATTAGCAGGTCGTGTAATTGCTAACTTCCCTGAGTACCTAACAGAAGAGCAACGTATTGATGATGCACTTGCTGAACTAGGCCAAATGGCTAAAACGCCTGAAGCAAATATTATCAAGCTTCCTAATATCAGTGCGTCGGTTCCACAGCTACGCGCTGTAATCAAAGAGCTACAAGAAAAAGGTTACGCACTACCTGACTACCCATCAGAGCCAAAAACTGATGAAGAGCAAAAAATTAAAGCGACTTACGACAAAATCAAAGGCAGTGCTGTAAACCCTGTACTTCGTGAGGGTAACTCTGACCGTCGTGCACCTAGCTCTGTAAAAGAGTATGCTCGTAATAACCCACATTCAATGGGTGCATGGAGCAAAGATTCTGAGTCGTATGTTGCAAGTATGGAAGAAGGTGATTTCTTTGGTTCTGAGCAATCAGTGACTGTTGCAGAAGCGACTGATGTGCGTATTGAACACGTTGCAGAAAATGGCGACGTTACAGTACTTAAAGCAAGCACACCGCTTCTAGCAGGCGAAGTGATTGACGCATCTCGTCTAAGCGTTGCAAAATTACAAGATTTTTTAGCGAAAGAAATTCAGACTGCTAAAGAAAAAGGTGTATTGTTCTCACTACACATGAAAGCAACGATGATGAAGGTATCTGACCCAATCATCTTTGGTCATGCAGTAAAAGTATTCTTTAAAGATGTATTTACCAAACACGCTGACCTTTTCAAAGAGTTAGATGTTGATGTGAATAACGGTTTTGGTGACGTATTTGCTAAAATCGAAAAACTAGATGCTGCTAAAAAAGCTGAAATCGAAGCCGATATCCAAGCTGTTTATGACAACAACCCTGCTATCGCGATGGTTGACTCAGACCGTGGTATTACTAATCTTCACGTACCAAGCGATGTGATCATTGATGCATCAATGCCTGCTGCAATCCGTTCAAGCGGTCAAATGTGGAACAGCGAAGGTAAATTACAAGACACAAGTTTTGTCATTCCAGATCGTTGTTATTCTGGTGTTTACCAAGCAACTATTGATTTCTGTAAAGAAAATGGTGCATTCGATCCTACAACCATGGGTAGCGTACCTAACGTAGGCCTTATGGCACAAAAAGCGGAAGAATACGGCTCACACGATAAAACGTTTGAAGTATCAGCAGCAGGTACTGTTCGCGTGGTAGATACAAACGGCACAACATTACTTGAGCACGCTGTTGAGCAAGGTGATATCTGGCGTATGTGTCAGGTTAAAGATGCACCAATTCAAGATTGGGTTAAACTTGCTGTTAATCGTGCTCGCGCAACAAATACACCCGCTGTATTCTGGTTAGATGAAAATCGTGCGCACGATGCCGAGCTAATCAAAAAAGTAAATGCGTATTTACCACATCACGATACTGATGGTTTAGATATCCGTATTTTAGCACCTCTTGAAGCGACTAAGTTCTCACTTGAGCGTATTAAAGAAGGTAAAGATACGATTTCTGTAACAGGTAACGTACTGCGTGATTACCTAACTGACTTATTCCCTATTCTTGAGCTAGGTACAAGCGCTAAAATGCTGTCAATCGTACCACTTATGAACGGTGGTGGTTTATTCGAAACGGGTGCGGGTGGTTCTGCTCCTAAGCATGTACAGCAATTCGAAAAAGAAAACCACTTACGTTGGGATTCTCTGGGTGAGTTTTTAGCACTTGCGGCTTCTTTAGAGCACTTAAGCGTTAATACTGGTAATAAGAAAGCACAAGTACTTGCTGATACGCTAGATAAAGCGACAGGTACTTTCCTTGCTGAAAACAAATCACCTTCACGTAAAGTGAAAGAGATTGATAACCGTGGTTCTCACTTCTTCTTAGCATTATTCTGGGCACAAGAACTTGCTGCTCAAAACGATGACGCTGAGTTAAAAGCACAGTTCACGCAAATCGCTTCTGACCTTGAATCACAAAAAGAGCAAATCGTTACTGAGTTGAACGATGCACAAGGTACAGCAATGAATGTAGGTGGTTATTACCAACCAAATGACGATGCGGCATTTAAAGCAATGCGTCCAAGCACAACATTCAATGACATTTTAGCTAAATTAGTTTAATTGTTATTGAAATCTGTTAAAAAAGCGCTCATTGAGCGCTTTTTTTATGAATGCGATAATACCAATCCGCAATACGACTTAATTATTTTGAGTGATTAAACCTGCCGCTACCTGCGTTAAAAATGTCTAATTTACGACAGCATGGATGCAGGAGATAGAGCAATGCAGGAGCAATTGCCGAGAACAACTAGCTAACGACATTTTTGCCTTGGTATAAACGGGGTTTTATTGCGTGAAAAAAAGACCAGTTAATTAAGCTAATTGGTATAAAAGGCCGCATAGGCGGCCTTTCTTATTAAAATTACTTTGTGTACGCTCTTGGCATCGCTGATTCGGTTGTGTAACGTTCGCGCAATTTATCTTGACGCGCTTCAGTTGAAACCTCTTCACCATTGATCCACATTTTACTTACGTGTGATTTCAATTCAAATGGATCATTAGACCACATTACTAAGTTCGCACGTTTGCCTGTTGCTATTGCTCCTGAGTTCAAGCCAAAAACATCCGCAATATTACTGGTCACCGCATTCAATGCACCTTGTTGTGTCATACCATACGACACAGCGTTACCCGCATCAAAACGTAACTGGTAAACATTGTGACTCGAGTCCCCTGCAACACCAATAATCACTTTAACACCGGCTTTTTCGAGTTTGCCTGCATTGGCTAAGTTAGCATGCATTGAATCAAAGCTACCCGGTAAATTTGCCATAGAACTGATAATCACCGGCACATTAGCTTTTGCTAAAGTATCCGCAACAACAACGGCATCATCACCACCATGAATTACTAAATTAATTCCAAACGTGTCTTTTAATTTCACTAATTCATAGATATCTGACGCGCGTTGTACACTGGCAATCAGTGGCATTTCACCTGAGAGTACTTTATCAAGGATCTTTTGCTCTGTGGTGGGGTCTTTTTTATCATCTTTTTTAGCTGACTTGTGCCCTTCAAGCTTGTCGATCAGTGTTTTCATCGACATTGCACGTGAGCCTTTACGCTTTTCACCTAAATGAACCACAAGGGCAACTTGTTTTTGATTTACACTATCGAATGAACCCGATAAATCAACAACAGAGGCAAGACCTGCAAAAATACTTTCACCACCATTTGGCACGATTACGTCTTGAGTAATCCCGCCTTTTCGAGCATAAGGAATTAAGCTACTGCGTGGGTTAAAAGCAAGACTAGGATCGAAATCAATACTCGCTTTATCATCACCGCCGTCACGAGAACCCGCAACAGCCCCTACTTCAACTAAGCCAAGTTGGTTCATCGTACCGATAAACCCTGCGGTCACGATTTGACCTTGAGCATCAACAGTGGTGTCTGCATTTATTGATTCTGGATTAATTGCAACAATTTTTCCCTCGTCAATAACGACACTAGCACCTTCTAATACACCTTGTTCTGTTGATGTGTGAATGGTTGCATTAATAATTGCAATCGATTGTGCGCTCGCTACCGACGAAAATAAACCAGCAGCAACTAAAGAGAGCGAAAATGTTTTAGTTAATTTTGTCATCAATGTTACTCCTACTGTTGACCAAGCATGAAATCGCTTTGTGCTTGATATTTTTCATCATGACGATCGTATACCTTGGCACCATCAATAAATACTTGCTCAGCTTTTGCGTACACACTAAAAGGGTTTTGATTCCAGATAACAACATCGGCTTGTTTACCCGATTCAAGTGAGCCTGTTTTATCATCGATACCCAGTGATTTAGCAGCGTTTGCTGTGATCCACTTAATAGCGTGTTGTTCTGAAATATTAAAACCAACATCGTTTGCACGGTACATCACTTTACCTGCTTCTTGGTTTAAGCGTTGAATAGTTGTATCAGAATCTGAGTGGACAATCGCGCATGAGTTTTTAACCGCATCGACAATAGCCACGTTTTCTTGAACCATGTCATAGGCTTCCATTTTAAAGCCCCACCAATCTGGCCACAGTGCTGCACAGTTGCCGTTTTCAGCGAGTAAATCGGCAATCTTGTACGCTTCAATACCGTGGTGGAAAGTGCCTGAGTGATAACCAAATTCTTTGCCTAGGTCGATCATCATCGCCATTTCTTCTGCTTTATAACAGTGGTTATGAATAAGAATATCGCCATCAAGGACACCCGCTAGCGTGTCTAGCTTAATATCACGGTGAGGAATTTCAGGATTTTTACCTGCCGCGTAATCGCTGTCATATTTTTCCCACTGACGCTTATATTCCGTTGCATCAATCCATGCTGTTCTGTAGCCCGCCATATTACCCATACGTGTTGAAGGTAATACCCCTTTGCTTCCATAAACACGTTTTGGGTTTTCACCACAAGCCATTTTTAAGCCATAGGGTGCATCAGGGAATTTCATACCTTGCATTGTATGTGAAGGAACATTTTTTAAAGTAACACCACGGCCACCAATTAAATTTGCTGAGCCTGGTAAAATTTGTAATGACGTAATGCCGCCTTCACGAGCACGGTTAAAACCAGGGTCTTGCGGCCAAATAGAGTGTTCAACCCATACTTCAGCAGTCACTGGGCTTGTCATTTCGTTACCATCTTGATGCGATGCCACAGACGGTGTTGGGTATGCGCCTAAATGCGAATGCACATCGATGATACCGGGCGTGACCCACTTGCCTTGTGCATCAATGGTGTTATCTGCTTGTACAGATAAGTCCTTGCCTACTTGTTGTACTTTACCATCAACAAAATAAACATCAGCCTCATCTAAACGCTCACCGGTGCCTGTTAGTACCGTTGCATTGGTAATAAGAGTACTTGTTGATGCCAGTGGCTTATAAGTACTTGGGTATGGGTTTTTATCAATCGTTACTTTTGGATCTTGTGGGCCATTATCTTGGCAACCCGCAAGCGCGATACCAAGTGAAATAACCATCAAGGATGGTGCAAATTTATGCATTTTGTTGTTTCTCCTTTTTTTATTATATAACTTTAATCAAATGTTAATAGCAATGCTAACAAACGAGGTAAGTGACGTTTAAGTAAGACGAATTACGTTATTTCTTCCGTTACTTATTTTTTAATGTAATTCGTATAGAGCTTCTCTAATGCACCTTCGGTCGTGAGGCTAGGATCTTTATTAATAAAATGCGTCACGGTACGGGTTACGAAATCAGAGTTTTGTTTATGTTGTTTAGCAAAGCTTTTGATTAAAGTATTGGCATCAGTGGCTGCCGTTACTTTTTCATGACGGTGGCGATATTGACTCAAGGCACGATTAAAATCGCCGTTATAATCTTCAACGACTAATTTATAAAAGTCACTTTTATCGACGCTAAGCTCGTTGATACAGTAATTTAGCGCCTCTTTAAAGTCGTAAAAGACTATTCCTTGCACATCAAATTCAGTGCGTTTTTCGCGAATAGTAACGCGGGCATCTTCAGTCGAATAACTGTAGCCCTGAAAATCAAGCCGCTGTGCAGCTTCTTCGCCCAATTTCATTCCCGCTTTAATGCTATGAACAAATTCATCACTCATATCATCAAGCTCATTTTCGTGCCACATGTGAAATACTCGCAGCGCTTTGGCATATTTATTGGCTATTTTCTTTTTTACTTTGGTGAATCGGCCATCAATCGTTAACACTCGCTCATTATGAAGTAGCGCAAAACATTCATAACACGCTGGTATTGAAATAAATTCAGCGTCTTCACCTAAATCAATAATACTTTGCATCATATGAAGAGGGGGGCAATAGTCGCGCTCAGTTGCCTCACAACCACAATAAAAGCATTGATTAAAATGCTTAGAATGTGAGGCATAGGCTTGTTGATAATAGCCTGATAATTTTGTGGTCACTTAAACTCCTTACACTTTATTCAGTGTCTAATAGTGAACATTTAAATTAGAGTTAAAACGTAAATGTAGCAATACCGTAAAACAAATAGAAAATACGCTCTCTAAACCTGCTCAGTTTGCTCTAAAATGAAATTATTTTCTCGTTATTTGTGTCAAAATTCATACTTTAAAATATGTCTAATCAAACGGTTATATATTGGGGTACACATCTACATACTTGCTTACATCTTGTCCGTTTTCATTAACAGCAATCAATCAAATTTAGGGTAATACTTTAATGGTGCCTAGCAAATAGGAATTGTGAAGTATCCCACGCGAGGTTGCACGACTTTCATGTCACATGGACAAACAACTGGAGAGAAAGATGAATACATTAACATTAGCATTTGGTACAGCACTTATTGTCGGTTCTTCAATGGCAGCAACAGATGCAAACGCCGCACAGTTTGTAGCTGCAGATAATTCTGCTGGGACACAAGCATGTATGGCTATTGTGTCAAATAAACCCATAAACCTTGCTCAAACAATGCGTGATTTACGCTTAAACAAACGCGTCATCTCAGACAAGTTACAGTGCAATGATATGTCTACGGCACAGTTTGCCAGCACCTATGGCTTTAATAAATCAGCAAGCTACTTAAATTTAGAGCAACAAACAAAAACAAGTATTCAAGATATCGCTAAAGTCAGTGATAACACCGTCTACGTCATTTCGGGTTCTAAATAATGACAGATTTGATGTAGCAGACCTTGTATAGGTCTGCTACACACTTTTTATAAAAGCGCAGCAATTAAGCCAAATACACCACCAAACACGCCACCCCAAATAACCAGCCAGCCTAAATGTTCTTTAATCATTGTTTGAATGATATCTTTTACCATGACGGGAGTTAGTTCGTTTAAACGCTCATCCACTAACCTTTCTACCGTGTTATGTAACGAGCCACCAATGTGCGAGTTTGCAAACAGCTTTTCATCGAGTATTGTTTTAAATTCGTCACTGTGAGAAATATCAATGACGGCCTGTTTCATTTTATTTATGAACGGCTCACGCATTGGCTCTAAGGCATCACGTCCACCAAACATTCCTAACATACTGCCAAATTGCGATTGCTCAATAACTTCGATTAATGAGTCATAGGCTGGGCTTAGGTTTACTTCAGCAATAACAGGCTCTAATTCTATTTGAGGTTTCGCAAGAGCCATCACTTGATCTATTTTCTCTGCCGCGAAAAATTCCGTCATGACTAACTGCCTGATGGATGCTTTAAACGACTCAAACTTTAGCGTAATGACACCTGAGCCATACAAGAAAGGTACTTTTTCAAACAGCATATGTATCGCTAACCAGTTTGTTACAGCGCCAGACAAAGCAAATAATCCCACAGATAATACAATCGCCTGATCAAACAAAAATCCAACTAACACGAAGGCCAAAGCCACTAAATTAGTAACAAGACTTTTATTCATTTAAATCCTCACGCACACAGCAAAATATTTAATAATATTAACGCTATGAGATTGTTAATTCACCGACTTTTTGCCATAGTTTAACTACATGGTTAAAAGGTGAGCGATATTATGTGGAATTCAGTGAATGAACAGATAAGCCAAGCTATGCACTTTGATTTTAAGCATACCTTTAAACGCCAACTGCAATCGCCCAACAGCGATAAATACTTTGAACTGCGCGATGAAAATCACCGATTTTTTGTCAAGGTGGCTCACTTAAGTGATTTAGAAAGATTAGAGTGCGAATCCTTTAATTTAAAGCTTTTAACGCAAGAAAGCTTATTTATGATCCCCGACTGCATTGCCACAGGGTGCAATATTGAATTTTCATTCATCATTTTAGAGTGGTTAGAACTGGACAAACTTCCTCACTCAAATTGGCATACGATGGGCGAACATTTAGCCACACTTCATCAAAAGCATACGCAAGCCATGTTTGGTTTTGATCATGACAACTTTTTAGGCCCCACAGTCCAGCCAAACCGATGGCACAAAAAATGGGATGTTTTTTTTGCAGAAGAACGGATTGGTTGGCAACTTCAACTCTTGCAAGAAAAAGGCATTGAACTCGTTGATCAAGATATGTTTATCGCTTTTATTAAAGACACCTTGCACGGCCATAATGTCGAACCTTCATTACTGCATGGCGACTTTTGGCGACGAAATATGGGCTTTATACAAGCGGTTCCTAGTCTGTATGACCCTGCTTGCTATTATGGTGACCGGGAATGCGATATCGCTATGAGCGAACTTTTCGCACCGCTTCCTGATGCTTTTTATACTGCATACAATCAACAATACCCCCTGCAAAATGGCTATGAACAGCGTAAATTGATCTATCAGCTATACCCTATTTTAAATCACGCTAATATTTTTGCCGGACACTATCTGACTGAAGCTAAACAACAAATTGATTTGCTGCTTAAATAAACTTTAAATTGCTGTAAAACGAATGTCATAAACGCAAGAACAGGACTATAGTGTAAATAGAACACGTTTATATACAGGTGCTAGCCGCTTGTTTAGCGGTTAGTGTGTAAGTTATATCAATCTTATTAAATTTGCGTTCATCACCATTAGATTACGATTTTATAAGATTGCAATTTAACGAATTCAGGCATGCCTGATTAAGGTAAAAGCTGATGAAAGATAACTTTTCTCAACGTATATCCTGCCCTCATTGTGGACATCATATATTCGTGGCATTAGATGCCAGCGAAGGCGACCAAGATTATTACGAAGAATGTAGCGCATGCTGTAACCCTATTCATTTAAACATGCACATTGACTACGCACACAACAAATTAGAATTACATGTTGACAGTGACGACGAGCAAATTTTTTAATTTGCTTGTCGTGCCAAATAGTTTTCAACCGTGTTTATAATTGTGTAAGTTTGTTGGTCAACCTCAATATTGAGTAGATTGCCTTCGCGTTGTTTATCTAAATTAGTAATCGCGAGAGTTTCAGGTATGAGGTGTAACCAAAAACCACGCTCATCAACCTCACCCACAGTTAAACTTGCACCATTTACGCTGACAAACCCTTTGTACAATAAATATTTTTGCCACTTTGGATCGATTGTAAGATGCATTTTGCAGTTATTTTGTTCATGTATAATAGACGTTATGTTTGCCATACAGTGAATATGGCCCGATACAATATGCCCCCCAAGCTCAGTGCCTACCGTTACGGAGCGCTCAAAGTTGGCCCACTGTCCGTTTTGCAATTGACCAAGGTTAGTCAACTTTAATGTCTCATCAATCACATCAAAATAAATAAGTGTAAAATCACTGTCCTGAAGTGCTTTAAATTCGACAACAGTCAAACAACAGCCATTAATTGCAATGCTGGCACCCATAGTCAGTTTTTGCGCATACTCATTAGCGACTTTTAAGGTTAACCTTAGTACCCCACCCTCGTGCTTTGTGTGTTCGACAATGGCTTGAGTTTGTATAATTCCAGTAAACATCTTGGCGTCTTCTTTTATTCGCAAAATACATATCTGCGATTTTTATTGATCTTTGAATAGATTACAATGACAACCTGTTTTTTTAGTTGTGTATTTTATGTCTTTTTGTAGTTGGGAAGCCAAACGGTTAATTTCTTTAGCCATCCCTGTATTTTTGGCGCAAGTGACCCTGATATTAATGACGGTTGTTGATACCGTAATGGCAGGACAAGTGAGTGCAACGGATCTGGCTGCTTTATCAATTGCAACAGGTATTTGGAACCCCTTAATGTTAGCGCTTCAAGGTATCCTGCTTGCACTGACGGGAATTATTGCGCAGTTTTCGGGCTCAAATGACAAACACGGCATAAGCCATTATTTTCAACAAGGCCTATATTTAGCGCTGGTGCTTAGTGTCATTGGCTTAGGGCTTGCTACTTTAGCAGACAGTATTCTCTCTCATTTAAATACAACAGCGGCGATTACAACGCTCGCTGAACAGTATATACATTTTGTAAAATGGGGCATTTTTGGCTTTTTACTCTTTAGTGTTTATCGCAATATCACTGAGGGTATGGGCATGACCAAACCTGCTTTTTACATAAGCTTAATCGGCTTAGCCGTTAATATTCCTGCTAACTACGTGTTTATACACGGTCATTTAGGTTTTAATGCGTATGGCGGTGCAGGCTGTGGTATTGCAACGGCGTTAGTTTTTACGGCGATGGCTATCACACAAATGATATACTGCCATTTTGATAAAAAAATTAATGCAAAGGCGTTATTAGCGAATTTCTCGTTACCACAGCCTGCCACTATGTGGACAATCACTAAAGTCGGCATTCCTATTTCACTGGCCACATTTTTCGAAGTGACACTGTTTGCCTGTATTCCACTGTTTATTGCACATTTAGGTGCTGTTGCTGTCGCAGGCCATCAAATAGCGGCAAGTGTAACCACTTTACTTTTCATGATGCCGTTGAGTTTATCTATAGCTATTAGTATTCGTATTGGTAATTTGTTTGGACAACAGCATTTCAAACAATTAAGAAGTGCGGTGAGTACAAGCTATATTTTAGCCGCTATTATTGCCTTTTTATTGGCGAGTGTGACTTTCTTTGCGCGAGATATTATTAGCCAACTGTACTCAGATAATCCTGAGGTTTTAGCGCTTGCCTCATCAATCATGGTACTTGCCTGTATTTACCAATTACCTGATGCATTACAAGTTTCTGCCAATGGAATTTTACGTGGTTTAAAGTATACCGCCCCAATTGGTTATATTACCTTCGTGTCGTATTGGTTGATCGGTTTTGCACTTGGGTTCGTACTTGCTCGTACAGATTTAATTGTGCCAGCGATGGGGCCTCATGGGTTTTGGATAGGTATTATCGTTGGCCTCAGTGCTGCGGCCATCATGTTGATGTACACAGTTCATAGGCGATTTAACTATGCACCTTTTCAGCAAAACTAAGTCTTTATTTAAGCTCACAGTGTGTGCTGTGAGCCTTGTACTATTTGGTTGCTCACCCTCAGCCAGTGATATAAACAAAACATATGCCGAAAGGCTCAATAATGTTCTTGCATTTAAAGAATTTGAACTCACTAAACCCGCGCGCATTGAGCCCGTTCATTTTGATATCGTTTCAGGCAGCGCTCACACCATTGGCATGTTAGAACTTGCGCAGTTACGTCAATGTGAACTCGCAACGTTAATTGCAGAGCATAATAATCAATTAGGTAAAACAGCCACTGCTGCGGGTGTGCTTAGCTATCAAATTGATTTTATTCAAGCCGCTGAAAAGTGCTTAGATACCCTATCGCCTGACAATCCGCTGTATACAAAAATTGCCCAAGCTTCTGAGCAAAAACAACAAACGCTCCCGCAGTATTTTGAAGCAATGATAACGAACGAAAGAGAATTTAAAGTTATTTGGCAACTTACGTCATCTAACTTAGATGAACACACGGCAGGCTTCACAGAAACCGAGCACGCTATGAGCATGTTCGCGATGTTAAACGAACAAATTAAAACCGGTGACATTAGTGAAATTGATACAGCGTCGCTTATAAACGCGTTAGAAGTATTAAATAAGTTTAAATACAACACCTTATTAGTGTCTGCCGTAAGAACACAAATTCATTATAATGAGCAACTCACAACGTTATTGCAGCAATATGAAATAGACGCACTCTGCCCTGCTAACAAAAATAAACAGAAAGCACAAAAGCTCAGTAATATTTTTAAAAAGTTTTATTTAGAGCAGTTACAACCTTATCAATCATTCTTAACAGGTAAACTCGAGTCACTGCTACCTTTGTACGAAAAAATATGGCAAGACCCAACGTTAGGTCATTATGTTGATAGCAGCCATGAAGGCAACATTCTTACAGAGCTTAAATTTTCAGCAAAACAACACGTTACTTGGTGGCAAAACTTTTATAAGCAGTGTGAAATTAGTCCATTATGAATAAAAAAACAGCACTTAACACAAAAATAGCTAAAGCAGCTTGATTCAAGAAACCAGTCGCTATATATTAGCCACCGTTGTTTAGCCAATTAAACAACCGCTTAAATCAAAATACAACCGTAGCTCAGTTGGTTAGAGCACTACCTTGACATGGTAGGGGTCGGTGGTTCGAATCCACTCGGTTGTACCACGATTTATTTGATATTTCTTTATTGTACGACCGTAGCTCAGTTGGTTAGAGCACTACCTTGACATGGTAGGGGTCGGTGGTTCGAATCCACTCGGTCGTACCAATTCTCTCCAAAATTTTTACATAAAAATAATTAGCCCAGTTACTTAAAGCACACCCATTCTTAATGACCCGGTCCAGTGGTCTGTGGTGCGTATCCACTCGGTCGTACCAATTAATTCTCTCCAAAATTTTTACATAAAAATAATTAGCCCAATTGCTTAAAGCACACCCACTCTTAATTATATCTTCCCTAGCACTGTTGGTTATATCACGCTCACTGCTCCTAGCCCACGCCAGATACTGCAAGCTTTAAGCGAGTCGTAGAATAATTAAAAATCGCAATGACTCTGTTAGTTACCGCACTTATTTATCATTTAATTACTACATGAAGTAAACGGTAATAATGAAAACGAATTAATAAATAACGGTAAATGGCTTGTGTTATTTTTTAATCAATTTTTTAAATCAACTGTTGACGTAAACGAAAATTAGCACTACCCTTTTCTGGAAGCGCTTTCAGAAGCGTTTTCTTTTTCGTTATTTATGGTAGCGCTTCCATATTTATGAAAAGGCATATTTAGACAACAATAGCATGCACTTGCTGCGTGAATAACAATGATAAAGAACGAGGGAAACCTAATGTCAAGCCATAACTTTAAAAGAACAAAGTTAGCAACTAGCTTATCTTTGCTCTTAGGTGCAAGTACCTGTTTACCGGCCTTCGCAGAACAAACTGAACACAACAGCGACATTGAAGTTATTCAAGTTACTGGTTTTAAAGGTAGTATAAAAGAATCAACGCAACTAAAACGCTACTCTTCCGGTGTTGTGGATGCAATATCGTCTGAAGATATTGGTAAATTCCCAGACACGAATCTAGCTGAATCATTACAACGCATTACGGGTGTATCAATTGATAGAAGTAATGGTGAAGGCTCGAAGGTTACTGTGCGTGGTTTTGGTCCTGATTATAATATGGTTACCCTCAATGGCCGTACTATGCCAGCAGCTTCCTTACCAGCGGGAGGAGGAACACCTAACTCAAGAGCTTATGACTTTGCAAACTTAGCCTCTGAAAGTGTTAAATCAGTCGAAGTTTATAAAACAGGTAAAGCAAGCATTGCTTCAGGTGGAATTGGTGCAGCAATCAACATTAATACAACTCGCCCATTAGATAACCCTGGTTTAATTGCAAACGTGGGTGTAAAAGCAATGCACGATACAACAAATCGTGTTGCTGATGATATCACTCCAGAGATATCAGGTATTTTTAGTTGGACTGATGCCGATGCCAAATTTGGCGTATCACTCACCGCGAGTATGCAAAAACGTGATAGCTCTGCAACGGGTGCATTTGTCAACGAATGGCGCACAACAGCATACGATGGAACAATTCCACAAGCAGCTGATGACATTATTGTTGAGAACGCCCCTGCTATGGGCCAGTATTATTCAATGCCATCTGATCTTCGCTATACAATTGCGGACCGCGAAAGAACACGTACGAACGCTCAATTAACTTTACAATATAGTCCCGTCGAATCATTAACAGCAACACTTGATTATACCTATTCGCAACAAGACTTATATGAAGCACGCGCAGAGCAGTCAATATGGATGGATAACTATAAAACCCACCTAATATTTGACGATAATGCCGTAAAAACGCCTATTTATTACCAAGAAGAGCGTCGTGATTTATCAACTCGAGATATAGGTTTGGCTCTACAAGAGTTAAATCAAGTAAATAAAAATGACTCTATCGGCCTAAACCTTGAGTACTTTTTTAATGATCAACTCAGCTTTGTTTTTGACGCACATAGCTCAAAAGCAACAAGTGAACCCGATGCCCCCTACGGCAGCTGGGTAAATGCGGGATTAGGTGCCAATATAGTTGCAGGCCAGCAAGTTGACTTTAGCCGAGATCTTCCTTCGATGGTTATCAATTTTGATGATTGCTCGCGCACTAACCTAAACTGCAGTGGTGCTTTGGAACAAAGCGATGTAGGTACTTCTATTCTTGATAGTAACTTTGCTCGTCAAGAATCAACAGTCGATGAATTCCGATTACTCGGTAAATATGAAATAGAAACCGGCGTGATTGACTTCGGCATTGAGTCTCGTTCAATGGAAAGTCATTCATTACAATCTCTTACTCGAAATACAATGGGTAACTGGGGTATCGAAAACCCAGGGGAACTTCCTGATGGTTATTTAAACCCGACTAATTTTTTAAATGAATTTGATGACTACGATACCTCAGGATCATTTGATCAAGGGTTTACTGGCAGTGCATCTGAAATTGGTTATTGGGCTGCACAGCAGTACGGTTTTAACTTTGCTGCTGACGGTGCATTCGCAACCAACCGAACAATAAAAGAAGAAATTAAAGCAGCCTTTGTACAATATAAACATCAAGGTGAAATAGGTGATATGCCATTCAACCTATTAGTGGGTGCGCGTTACGAAACCACAGATGTCACATCAACTGCTAATATTGATTTACCTAATGCTGTTGCATGGGAAGGCAATAATGACTTCAATGTGCGTTATGGTACAGATAAACAAGATTACTCTCTCAGTTCTGACTACAACCATTTTTTACCGAGTATCGATTTCGATATAAACGTGGTTGATGATGTAAAAGTGAGAGCATCATACAGCACCACGATCGCCCGCCCTACTTATGATAATTTAAGTTCTGCAGCGACTGTCGGCGTACCTACAGGTCCAAAACTTATTCCGGGAACAACGAATGCACCAGCATCAACAGGTAACCCGGGGTTAGTCCCGCTTGAGTCTGACAATTTTGATGTGTCTGTTGAATGGTATTACAGTGATGTCAGTTATGTATCTGTTGGTTATTACAATAAAAAAGTCGACAACTTTATTGGTTTAACACCCATGACACAAAACTACTATGACTTACGTGATGTCTCAGCTGGCCCTCGTGCACAAGCGGCCATTGCTGAATTACAAGCCAGAGGACTTGCAATAACAGATTCAAACCTATTCCAAATGGTGGCTGCAATGGAAAATGGGGTTGAATTTGACTCAATGAGCTACGAAGAATTCGAAGCCGCATATGATATATTGCCTAATGGTGACGATCCGTTAATGGAATTTACAGCTCAAGTGCCAACCAACAATAAAGACGCCAAAATAGACGGGTATGAATTAGCGATTCAGCACTTCTTCGGTGACTCTGGGTTTGGTGTTCAAGCCAACTACACCATTGTAAATGGCGATATTGATTTTAACGTTGCAGCAGATCCCACAACAACACAATTTGCATTAGTCGGTTTAAGTGATACAGCAAATATCATAGCCATGTATGAAAATGATAAATTCCAAGCGCGTATTGCCTATAACTGGCGAGATAAGTTCTTAAACAGTGCTGCACGATATGTTAACGAACCAGCATTCACAGAAGAATATTATCAAGTCGATTTTAATGTGGCATATAACTACAGTGAAAAAATGTCTTTCTTTATAGAAGGGATTAACATCACAGAACAAAATAGCCGCCAGCATGGTCGCTACAAAGCACAGTTATGGAATTTAGAACAAAATGGCGCGCGTTATAATGTCGGTATGCGCTATAACTTCTAGATACTATCTCTTATCGTGATGCATTTTTAGCCAGTCTCTTGATGCACAAACACCGTACGTGTTTCAGTGTGGACCGTTGGTTAATTATTGCTCATGGTAATGAGACTTAGCTTTGTTGTCAGAGGCATATTTAGCTGAACCCTTTTTATGCCCGCAAGCCGTTCCTTGTTTGGAGCGGCTTTTATTATTTAAAGTAATGCTATGAATACACACATAAATAACATAGTCATCGTGGGTGGTGGCGCCGCAGGTTGGTTAACAGCGGGATTACTGGCAAGCGAACACCCTGATAAAAACATAACGTTAATCGAGTCAGTTAATATTGGGATCTCTGGGGTTGGAGAAGGCACATGGCCGTCGATGCGAAACACACTGCAACGCATCGGTATTAAAGAAACTGACTTTTTACGTCATTGCGACGCCTCATTTAAACAAGGTTCTAAATTTATTAACTGGCAAACAGAATTAGAAGGCGATAATTACTATCACCCTTTTATGGTGCCTCAAGGCTATACCGAATGTGATATTCATGCGGCATGGCAATACCTATCCCCAGAGCATAAATACGCTGACACTGTAAACATGCAAAGCTTTGTTTGTCAGGCCGCTCTCGCCCCAAAGCAAGCCCAAACACCTGATTATGCAGCTGTTACAAATTATGGATACCACCTTGATGCACATAAGTTTGCTCACTTTTTAGCGCATCATTGTGTTAACAAGCTTAATGTAAAACACATTGTTGATGATGTACTGAATGCAAATAATGATAGTCATGGCTATATTCAAAGCGTAAATACGCTCAGTAACGCAGCTATTTCTGGGGATTTATTTATTGATTGCTCAGGTAGTGCAGGCTTATTAATTGCAAAGCACTACCAAATAGAGTACTTAAATCAGAATCACATTTTATTCAATAATTGCGCCGTCACGACCCACCTTCCCTATCAGGATCCACACGATAATATCGCGTCAGCAACGTTATCCACTGCGCAACAAGCAGGCTGGATATGGGATATTGGATTACCTACTCGACGGGGCATAGGATACACATTCAGTGATAAATATTGTGACGAAGCAACGGCAATAAAGACCTTAAAACACTATGCAGAGCAATCTATTGGCTCCAAACTAGCGGAGCAACTTGATACTCGAACGCTGCGCTTTACACCAGGATACAGAAAAGAGTTTTGGCATAAAAACTGTGTCGCTGTTGGTATGTCACAAGGCTTTATTGAGCCCTTGGAAGCGTCAGCTTTAGCGATGGTGGAGCTAAGTATTAGTATGCTAAGCGAGCAAATGCCGTCAAACCGCCAACATATGACTTTATTAAGCGCACGTTTTAATGAGCGCTTTAACTACCGCTGGCAAAAAGTCATCGAGTTCTTAAAACTCCATTATGTGCTTAGCAAACGCAATGATAGCCCATACTGGCTCGATAACCGCCAAACGAATACAATTCCAACCGCGTTACAGAAATTACTCGAATTATGGTGTTATCAACCGCCAAGTCGGTTTGACTTAATTGAAAATGAAGAAGTATTCCCTTCGGCTAGTTATCAATATGTGCTTTATGGCATGGGTTTTCACACCCGTTTACCCGCTCATATGAGCATAAAACAGCAAGAATTTGCGCAGCAACTGTGTAAGCTAAATCGAGAGCGGATTGGGCACTACTTAAAAAATTTACCTAGCAACCGCTTATTACTCCAACAACTATTAGCTAAGTAAGGGTTAAGAATGACAAATCACTTTACCAAACATGTCGTTATTGCTGGGGGCGGTACCGCCGGTTGGATGGCCGCAGCTGCGTTAGCTAAATTATTAGGCAATGAAATAACCATCACTTTAATTGAATCTGATGAAATTGGGACTGTCGGTGTCGGCGAGGCAACAATCCCCCCTATTCGCACCTTTCATAAGTTACTGGGTATAGATGAACAGCGCTTCATGACCCAAACACAGGCGACTTTTAAACTCGGGATCAGTTTTGAAAATTGGCACAAACCAAACAGTGACTATATTCACTCGTTTGGCATGACAGGCAAAGAGTGCTGGGCTGGCGAATTCCATCACTTTTGGTTACATGCTAAAAATCAAGGTGTTAAAGATGATTTTGGCGACTATTGTTACGAATTGCAGGCTGCAAAACACGGAAAATTTGGCTTCAACAAGCAAAACCCAATCAACTATGCCTTTCATTTGGATGCCAATCGCTATGCTTTATTTTTACGAGATTTTGCTGAACAACACAGCGTAAAACGCATAGAAGGAAAGATAGAGCACATCAACAAATCTGCAACGAATGGCTTCATTGAAAGTGTCACTTTAAAAAATGGCACCACCGTTTCGGGGGATTTTTTTATTGATTGCACTGGCTTTAAAGGCTTACTTATAGAGCAAGCCTTGCATACAGGCTTTGAAGACTGGTCACACTTATTACCGTGTGATAGCGCTGTCGCTGTACAAACAACAGGCTCAGATGAAATTCTCCCTTATACACGCTCAATCGCACACCAATCGGGCTGGCAGTGGCAAATACCATTACAAAACCGTACAGGTAATGGCTTAGTGTATTGCAGTCGCTATTTGACTGACGCGGATGCCACACACCTATTACTCAACAATATTAGTGGCGAGATTTTAACAGAACCAAAAGTCATAAAATTTAAAACGGGGCGTCGTCTAAAAGGCTGGAATAAAAACTGCCTCGCTCTGGGTCTCGCAAGTGGCTTTTTAGAGCCTCTCGAGTCAACCAGTATTCACCTTATTATGACCGGTATAATCCGCTTTATACGATTATTCCCGTTCACCCATATCAGCCAACATGCAATTGATGAATACAACAAACAATTAAAATCTGAACTCGAGAGCATTCGTGATTTTATCGTGCTGCACTACAGTGTAACCGACCGAGACGATAGTGAATTTTGGCGTCATTGCAAAACAATGGAGATCACTCAAACACTCAGCCATAAAATTGCATTATTTAAACAAACAGGGCGCGTTTTTTTAGATGACGGTGACATATTTCGCGTTGATTCATGGGTGCAGGTAATGCTTGGTCAAGGAATAAAGCCACAGCAATATCATCATGTAGCCAGCTTAATGAGTGAACAAGAATTAATGCAGTTTTTACACGGTATTAAACAGCAAATAGCACATCGCCTTGCGCAATTGCCTAACCATAAAGAGTTTGTAAGTAAGTATTGCTCACAGAACAATTAGTGTATTGACTGATTGCCATGCACTTTTTAGGCTCATATCGCATAGAGTCTGTATGCTGTGTCAGTACTCATACCTCGTTAAATATGTTTGGTAAGTATACGCGTTTTATAAGGTCATACTATTACAGCGAGTGTCAACAGAGATGTGTAATTATTAATCGTTTTTTCTTTTATAAAGCAAGCAGTAACACTTGCTTTATTGTTTTTTAAAATGCAAAAAACACCGTATTAAACCCGTTATTAAAATAAACTATTGACCATAACCAAATTAGTCTCTAACCTAAATATGGAAGCGCTACCATATACACCCAATATTTTGCGTGTTTTTTTTGAAAAAACATGGAAGCGCTTTCAGTAGAAAAGAATTAGTCACCATTTAACTTGCAATTGTTCACCAAAGGTTTCTTTAAATGACTCAGCTCACGTTACCAAAAAACTCACCTATGCTTAGCAAAGACTTTATCTATGGCGTCGCTACGGCTTCGTTTCAAATTGAAGGTTCTGCGGATAAGCGCCTCCCCTGCATCTGGGACACTTTTTGCGCAACCCCGGGGAAAATCGCCGATAATTCGAATGGTGAACGTGCGTGTGAACATGTCATAAAATGGCGTGAAGATATTGCTCTCATTGACTCTTTAGGAGTGGATGCTTATCGCCTCTCAATTTCTTGGCCACGAGTCATAACCTTAGACGGCACTTTAAATCATGATGGTGTAAAGTTTTATACCGATATACTAGATGAGTTAGCACGTCGTAATATAAAAGCCTTTGTGACGCTTTACCATTGGGATTTACCGCAACACTTGGAAGACAAAGGGGGATGGTTAAATCGAGAAACCGCCTTTGAATTTGAACGCTATGTTGATTTAATAAGTAAAGCATTTGGTAATAAGGTTTATTCATATGCGACATTGAATGAACCTTTCTGTAGTTCATACTTAGGCTATGAAATTGGTGTTCATGCTCCTGGAATAAAAGGCCGTGAATTTGGCCGAAAAGCAGCGCATCACCTATTACTTGCCCATGGATTAGCCATGAAGGTTCTGAATAAAAATAGCCCACACGCGCTCAATGGAATTGTACTTAACTTCACCCCTTGTTACCCGGTTACTCAAAGTGATGCCGATTTAGCTGCCACAGCATTTGCTGATGACTATATAAATCAATGGTACATGAAACCGGTAATGACCGGAGCGTACCCTGACATTATAGAGCAGTTACCTGAGGCTCATAAACCTGACATATTACCAGGGGATATGGAAACAATTGCTCAACCACTTGATTTTTTGGGTGTCAATTTTTACACGCGATTACACTATCAAGCGAGCGAAACTGATTATTATGAAGAAATGCCTCACCAAGCACCAATGACCGATATTGGCTGGGAGATATACCCAAAAGCGCTCACTGAATTATTAGTATCGCTGCATGAAAAATACCAGCTACCTCCTGTTTTTATTACTGAAAATGGGGCAGCTATGGATGACAAGATGATTAATTCAGAGGTTCATGATCAAGATAGAATTGATTATTATAATAGCCATCTAAACGCTGTGAACGACGCAATGGAGCAAGGTGTTACTGTTTCGGGGTATTTTGCATGGAGCTTAATGGATAATTTTGAATGGGCAGAAGGATACTCAAAACGTTTCGGTATTGTTTATGTCGACTATGTAACCCAGCAACGTGTTATTAAAGACAGTGGCAACGCATACAGTCACTTAATTAAAAACCGCTAATAATAAAGATACCAATAATGATAAAAAACACTCTGCCCTTACATGAAAAAATAGGCTACGCAATGGGTGATGCGGGCGCCAACTTAGTGTGGCGTGGCGCATTAGCCTACTTAGCCGTTTTTTATACTGACACATTTGGTATTTCAGCGTCTGCCGCTGCCCTCCTTTTTCTAGTCGTACGTTTATCCGATGGTGTCACTGATATCATTATGGGAATGATAGCTGACCGCACGCAAACGCGACTAGGAAAATTTCGTCCTTGGATTTTGTGGTCGACGCCTTTTTTAGCGTTATTCATGGTACTGTGCTTTACCACCCCCAACATTAGCCCAGTCGCAAAACTAATATACGCCTACTTTACTTATATCGGACTCACATTAGCTTACACAGTAAGTAATGTCCCTTATTCAGCTTTAATGGGAGTCATGACAGGGGATGACCTAGAGCGGGCAAAACTCTCTGGATTCCGTTTTGCTGGAGCATTCACTGGTGGACTATTAGTGATGGGTTTTTTACCGGATTTAGTTGCTTACTTTGGCCAAGGAAACAGTGCGCAAGGTTATCAATACACTATGTATTTATTCGCTGCTTTACTCACAATACTCATGCTGATCACCTTTGCCAGTACGAAAGAGCGCGTTCAACCCGCTTTAAAAAAACAGACCTCATTAAAATATGAGTTATTAGATTTAAGTAAGAGCTTACCTTTTATAGTGCTTCCATTATTAGCAACTACGTTGTTTTTTTATTATCGTGAACTTTATTCAGGCCTTTTCTTTGCAGTAACAATGGGCTTAATGACAATTGTCATTCGTAAATTGCTGTCTCAAGATCACAGTAAACTCAGTGGCTCTCAGCAGGATATGGTGGACTTATTAACCAATAAACCGTGGCTTATATTATTAGGCATGGGCTTTTTAACCATGATGTTTAATGGCATAAAGTACGGTGTGATTGCCTATTACTTTAAATATTATGTGGGTAATGAGCTGATGGCCGGACAATATTTTATTGCCTTGTTAGTTGTCTCTATCTTTGGGGCTTTACTAACGGGGAAGCTGGCTGAAATATTTGGAAAACGCACTTTATTTATTCTTTCATTAATTCTAAGCGCCCTGTTTACAATTGCCTTTTTCTGGCTACCAAGTGACAACATCCCGCTGATCTTTGCTCTTGGTTGTAGTGCCGAGTTCTTTGCAGCCATGATGCCTACCCTGTTTTTCTCTATGCTCGGTGATAGTGCTGATTATTCTGAGTGGAAAAATAACCGCCGTGCTACTGGCCTTATTTATTCTGCAGGTACATTTGTGCAAAAAACAGGCGGTGGATTCGCCGGTGCGCTTGTTTTAGTCGTACTCGCGGGCTACGGCTATAACGGTATGGATGAAACAACAATCGCTCAATCTTTAGAAGGTATGAAATTGCTTATGAGCTGGTTACCCGCAGCGTTTGCACTTTTAGCGGCCGCACTCATGCTCTTATATCCATTAACCACTGAGATGACAGAAAAAATTACAGAAGACTTGGCAATTAGACGTGCAAGTCTGTAAATTAATCTACAAAGGTATTTATTAAATTATCATTATGGCAACTATTTATCAGGTCTCTGAGCTTGCAGGTGTTTCTCTTTCAACCGTCTCTCGCGTGTTGAATGAAAACGACTATGTAAGTAAAAAAACAAAACAAAAAGTGCTTGATGCAATGAAACAGCTAGGCTATCAGCCTAACTCTATTGCTCGTTCTCTTGCTTCAAACTGTTCAAATAGTGTTGGCGTGTTAGTCTCAGAGCTCGACGGTCCGTTCTTTGGAGAAATGATGTCTGCCATTGAAGCCCAACTAAGAGCGGCAGGTAAGCATGTCATAATCACGCCGGGGCACAGTGAAGAAGACAAAGAAAAAAATGGTTTAGAATTTTTGATCTCTCGAAACTGTGACGCCATTATTGCCCATGTTGAGGCTGTTACTGATGATTATTTAGTTGAGCTAAATAAAGGAAAAACCCCTATTTTCTTAATCAGTCGATATGTTGAGCAAATGAAAGAAAACTGCATAAGCCTTGATAATGTCATGGGAGGCTATTTAGCAACCAAGCACCTACTAGACTTAGGGCACCGCGATATAACTTACATAGCAGGGCCCTTGTTTAAGCCAGATGCAGCGGACCGTCTGACAGGGCATAAAAAGGCTCTCAACGAATACAATATCCATTTTGATGAGCAATCTCTGTACGTTGGCGATTTTAAGGAAACGGGCGGATACAATGGTTTAAAGCATTTTTTTGAAAACAAAAAGCAATTTACTGCCATCGTGTGTGCTAATGACGAAATGGCGTCGGGCGTGATGAAATGTGCGCGAGAACATAATTTTGAACTTCCTAAAGATCTCGCAATTATTGGCTTCGATAATGTTCATTTTACAAGTTATTTGTACCCTACTCTCACGACGATTGACAATCCCGTTGAACAAATGGGGAAAATGGCCGCTAATTTAGTTTTAAGAGATATTTATAAACAAAATCGTGCCGATATAGAACATATCTTTTCGCCCAATCTTATGATGCGAGACTCAACGCCAAGGTCAAATTAACGGTAACCCCTTGAGAGTATTATCTAATATAAATAAGTAGAGCGTTGACAACGTCTTCGTTTCTACTTGTTACATTCAACTAATATCTAAATATGATAAAGGAGATGTTGGTGTTTATTGGTGAAGTATCAAAGAAGACACAATTAACTGTCAAAACAATCCGATTTTATGAAGAAAAAGGTCTAATACCAGTACCTCTAAGACAAGGAAAGTACCGTGTCTACACAGACGATCACGTTGAAATATTAAAGCTAATTTCTGAAGCTAAAACCCTAGGCGTCACATTGTCTGAACTTAAGGGATTAATTAAATTTAAAGATTCAAAGGCTAACTGGTCAGAAATTAGTGAGTTTTTAGTGATACTAAAAGAACGTCTAACAGAGCAAATAAACGCAACCGCAGCAAAAATTGCCAAAATAGATTCATGTATCAGTATAATCAATCAGCAAACACCTCTTAACTCTCCCCTTAACGAGAGAGTGTATGATGGACAAAAGGTCGCGATAACGAAATAAATCAAACCATTTTAAACAAACTGCTTATCCGTTTACTAATCGGTTAGTTTTTGAATTGGTATGTTTTTGAATAGATAAATTCGCTTTGTAGCCTACTCTTTCAGGCCCTTGCCTGCGTTGTTTATAAGTGATTTCTAACTATAAGGAATGACATGGAAAATTTAGCAAAAAACCTTTGGATCTTTAATGGCAAAAGTGTCACGTTTTTAGGCTTACCCTTTTCTACGCGTATGACCATAATCAAGCTTTCAAATAATGAGTTGTGGGTACACAGTCCTATCGAATTAACAGAGGCTTTGCAGCAGCAAGTAGATAACTTAGGAAAAGTAACGTTTTTAATTGCACCTAACCACCTTCATCATTTGTTTTTACCACAATGGATAGATGCATACAGCGACGCTAAAGTTTATGGCACGCAAGAGCTTATAAAGAAACGCAATGACATTTCATTCAACGCATCATTAAATAATGAAACGTCATACCCTTGGTCACACGACATTGCACAGATATTATTCACCGGTTCAGCATTAATGGAGGAATGTGTCTTCTTTCATAAGCAATCTAACACCCTAATAGTCACCGATTTGGTTGAAAACTTTTCGGGTAACGATTTTAACTTTTGGCAAAAATGGCTGGCTAAAGGCGCAGGTATTTTAGCGCCAAAGGGAAAAACGCCGATAGACTGGCGCTTAAGCTTTATGTTTAATAAAACACAAGCGAGTAAACATATTAGAAAGATATTTGCCTGGGAGGCAGATATGCTAATTATGGCGCATGGTGAAATAATAAAGAAAGACGCAACAGACTTTTTGCGACAATCTTTTAACTGGTTGGTAAAAAATAAATAACCGCAGCTACCCGTAATGCAATTTTGCCAAGACCCCATACAAGTACATTAATATTTCACATTATAAATATTTGCTAATAAACACTCTTTATAATGAAAGCCTATTGACTCTCCACCACAGGGGAGACTTTAAAATAACAATTATTTTCTACCCATGAGAGGTAATTGTGAAAAATATTATATTAGTAAATGGCAATCCTAAAAAGAACAGCTTTTCATCGAGTATTACTGATAAATATGCACAGGCAACACGCAAGTCCGCGAACATTCGTATTTTTAATCTACCCGAAATGGATTTTGATCCAAATTTAATGTGTGGTTATGATGATGACCAACTGCTTGCGCCATGTTTAAAGGAATTTAGCAAATCTCTTCATTGGGCTTATTTGATCGCGCATTTTTACCGGGCTCAACTTTTAAATTTTAAAACAGCAACTTACTCACGACTCAACTCCTCAAAGGGAAAACTGCAAGAGTCATTCTTACAATGGACACACCCGCAGAGCTAGCTGCAGAATACGCTCAGTCATATTATCTGACGATACCCAAAAACAACACTGGCTTAATGATATTATAAAACGGGGTTCACACTGTGACTAAAGGCTTATATTAAAAAATACAGGCTATTATACTCTATGTTTAGCGTTGCTCTTATGATGGAGCCCTGCTAAATATTCGCATATATTTAAACGGAATAATGATGGATTATATTAAAATTAATAAAGAGGCGTGGAACAACAAGACCTCATTGCACATTGCATCAAAATTTTACAATCTCCCCGCATTTATAGAAGGCCAAACGTCACTAAATCCCATAGAACTTTCACTTTTGGGTGATGTTAAAGGGAAGTCACTTCTGCATTTACAATGTCACTTTGGCCAAGATACTTTGTCTTGGGCAAGGTTGGGGGCTAATGTAACTGGCGTTGACTTATCATCAACGGCTATCGAACAGGCAAATAAACTCAAAGACTCTCTTGCTTTAAATGCGCATTTCATTGAAAGTGATATTTACCAGTTCGGTCAGTTCAATGATACACAATACGATATTGTATTCACGTCTTATGGGGTAATTAGCTGGCTGCCAAATTTAGATAACTGGGCACAGGTTATTGCCGATGCTTTGAAGGCTGGTGGTGAATTCTACTTAATTGAATTTCATCCTTTTCAAGGACTTTTTGATGGCTACAGTTACTTTCCTAAATCAACACCTGATATTGAAGAGGAAGGAACATACACCGAAAACTGCGATGGCACGAAATCCAAAACAGTCAGTTGGAGTCATTCAATAAGTGAAGTAATCAGCTCATTACTAAAAGCGGGATTAAGTATAGAAGCATGCGATGAATACCCTTTCAGCCCTTATGATTGCTTTGATGGCCTAGAATATATTCCCCACGCTGGTTATCAACTATTACATAACGGGCAACAGGTTCCATTGGTTTTTTCAATCAAAGCCCGTAAGCGCTAATTAAATCTAGATAATTTTTAACAGAGGTATATATGGATATAAGTTTACTGAGTATTTTTATTTCTGTGGCACTAGCCCATTTCCTTGCTTTACTCAGCCCAGGGCCAGATTTCGTGCTGGTAGTGAAAAGTGCACTAAAAGGAAACCAAAAGAACGCTATTGGCGTCGCCCTCGGAATTGCGATAGCAAATGCAGTTTATATAGGGTTATGTTTGATTGGTGTTGGGGCAATTTTATCAACGTCTGTTGGCTTAATGATCGCACTTAAAGTGATTGGTGGGCTGTTTTTAATGTATATCGCTTTTCACGCGTTGAAAGCACCTAAGAGCGCTTACAATAATGTTGTTATCGCAGCTCACAGCTCGGTTGCGTTTTCGTTCACCTGCTTTTGTAAAGAGTTTGCGACTGGATTCCTCTCAGGCATTCTTAATCCAAAAAACCTCTTATTTTATCTGAGCTTGTTTACGGTCGCGCTCACTCCTGAGGTTAGCATTACCTTTAAGGTGATTTTAGGTGTGTGGATGACCCTGATTGTTTTTATATGGGATGTTGCCATTATTTACATGCTATCCAAACAAAGAGTCAGGGAAAAATTTGTTAAAGCATCTTATTTTATAGATAAAGTTACAGGTGCTGTTCTCGGTGTGATTGGTTTTAATATTGTAAAATCAGTATGGTCAAAACAGTAATGTGATAAGTATTAATCATCGTTGCTGCCACTCGCAATATACGCAGTGTCAGCAACTATTATCACGTCATTATTTAAATAAGCCCTTTAAATGTTTACTATAAGTACGGCTTACTTTTAGTGTTTTTCCGTTGTGTAGTGTTGCCATGTACTCAGAGTTACGCAAGGGATCAAGCTGTTTTACATACTCTAGATTGATGATCGTCGATTTATGAATTCTCAAAAATGTCTCTGGCAAGGTATTGCTTTCAAGCTCTTTTAGTCTGGCTCGCATTACATAGGTTTCCGTTTCTGTGTGGACACACATGTAGTCACCCGCCGCATCAATCCATAGAATATCTGCAAAAGGTATTATTTGAATTGGGCTTTTTGCATCTCTAATAACCAAGTTTTCATCGTCAAACTTATAATCTGACTGCGCTGATTTTTCAAATGTTGATTCTTCTGCTTTGTCTATTTCTTGTTGTACTTCTATTAATTCACTTTTTTGGTATAGCTTTACATTATTAACCACTCTTTCTATGGCCTCTGCTAGCCTAGTGAGTTTGACTGGTTTTAATAAGTAATCAATTGCCCTGACTTCAAAAGCCCGCACTGCATGTTGATGAAATGCAGTGACAAAAATAACAGCAGGACAGGTTTCAGGTTGAAAATGTTTTATTAATTCAAAGCCAGACTTTGATGGCATTTCAATATCTAAGAAAATTAAATCTACTTCATGTTCATTCAGAAACTGAATTGCGTCATCCACACTGCTTGCACTGCCTATGACGTTAATCTCAGCAAATTCTTCTAACCTAATACGTAGGCCTTCAATTGCACTATACTCGTCGTCAACTAATAACGTTTTTAACTGAATCATTTATTAAGACCATTAATTGGCAATGTCATACATACCCAAGCTCCACCAGATGAATTATTGCCTTTTTCTATCCGCTGAGCTTTACCATAAATTAATTTCAAACGTTGCTCGCAGTTAGCCAAGCCTATTCCTCGTTTAGTACTCTCATTATGTGTAAAGCCTTTGCCGGTGTCTGAAACCTTTATTATTAGGGTGTTTTTACTCTTTTCAATTACGATTGTTATAGCCATTGTTTTATCAGCAGCCATACCGTGCTTGAGTGCATTTTCAACTAATGGCTGAATTAGCATAGAGGGAATAAGTAGCTCACTACACCCTTCTTCAACTGAGATATTGACAGATAGTTTATCTGCAAAACGACACTTCTCAATGTCTAAATATGTACGAAGAATAGCGATTTCTTCTTTAATTGTGACTTTTTCAAGCGGGTCGGTATACAAACTGTGTCGCAATAAATCACATAACTTTTCAAGCATTTTAACGGCTTCTAAGCTTTCCTTTTTTAGGATTAATGTACAAATCGCATTGATACTATTAAACATAAAATGAGGATTAAGCTGGTAACGAAGCATTTTTAGCTGGGACTCTTTTGCTAAATGTGTTGCCTCAGCCGCTTTTTGTGTTTGTTCTAAGTTATCTAAATAAATCTTAATACCATAATAAAAGGCAGTCCATGTCGACAACATTGTCAATGAGGCGGATGTCCAAGTACCAAAATCAAACCAGCTCATTGGCAGCCAAAAATTACCATAGAACCATTGTAAAGTGACCCACTTTATTTGGGTCCAAATTAAGGTTGCAGAGATAACGACCACGATATGCAATGCTACTTTTAACTTAAATTCGAGTAAACTGAGATAGGTGAAAACCTTTCTTAGAAAAAGAGTAATTAAAAAGCCAAAGCACGTATCAATTATCAGGTGAGGGATGTGAATAGCCCATGGTTCATTACTGGGAACTTTGATCATGAGTTCGGTCAGAATCGCGTAAACTAGCCAACCGCAAATTTGAAATAACCAAAATAACTGGCTACGAGGGTTCGATGTATTCAAATCATTTATCCAAAAAGCAAAGCAGTCGGGCTATCAACCCCACTGCTTTGCTCCAAATTTAATTACTGCATTTTACCACAACAGCATCACTGTTAGGTTTAATCGTTAAACCAATGTCTGCGAAGGCGATACTCGCTTCGTTTGCTTCAACTTTCAAAACCTCAGTTATCGCTTTCGACTCAGTACCCTTATCGTTACAGCTTAACGGTATTGCTAAGGTATGCCATTTTTTATCACTCAGTATCGCATCAAATGAAGAAAAACTAACCTTCCGTAAACACTGTTTCTGAGAACACATAACTTGTAAATCAGTATGTTCACCGGGTGACTTATTAATTCGCACCTTCAGTGTTAAATAACCTGACTGATACATCTCACTCATTTTTTCTGGTTTTTGATACGCTAAAGCAAATGTCGCTTTATCTGTTCCAGAACGCCAAATAAATTGTCGCGCATCTTCTTGATAAGATAAATTCACCGATTGCATCAACAAACTCATACCATCAGTACTTGTAGCCGATGAATTTTTGGTAATGACTTTATCAGTTTGGCCAGCTTGAAGAGTCCACACTAAGTTGTCAGATAAACTTCTTACAAACAACGCTTTCGAATCTGTACTTGCCACTTTCCTCGGTGTCGTTTTTTCGGTTAACACAGGTAAGTTAACCGTATCATCGTATGTTAAACCATAACCATACTCAAATAATGGTTGGTAATTTTCGTCGCCAATATTTAACGAATATTGGTCATCATATTTTGGCCAAGAAAAACTCAATTTCCCTGTGAAATCATACTGAATAGCGCCTTTTTCATTGGTTAATAAAATATCAGCAATACCTTCACCTTCTGACCCCGGTAACCACGCAGCCACAAAAGCATCTGATGCATTCAGCTCTTTATTTACCCAAAGTGGACGACCCGTTAAAAATACAGTAACAACTGGAATACCTTTTGCCTTAAGCGTCTTCAATAATGCTAAATCTTTTTTGGTTTCATATTGATACTCTAGGTACTCAATGTCACCAAACCATTCGGCATAAGGTTCTTCACCGATTACGACAATCGCGACATCAGGCTTAACAGAATAATCACCAAATTCAGCAAACTCAACGTCACCACCCGCCTTTTCAATTTGTGATTTTAGACCCGCAAAGATAGAGGTTGCATTGGGGAAGTCATCATTGGTGTTGTCCGTTCCCTGCCATGAGACACTCCATCCACCAGCTTGCTTAGCAATATTGTCAGCACCGTTTCCGGCAACGAGAACGCGACTTTTAGCATTAATTGGCAGTACATTATTGTTATTTTTAAGTAGTACAAGAGATTTTCGCACTGCCTCTCTAGCTAACTCTCGATGTGGTTGAGCACCTAACCATTCAGGATGTTGCGACTCAGGTCGTAATGAAGGTTTACCCTTTGCAAACACTCCCCATCTAATTTTAGCTCTCAGAAAACGTCTAACCGCATCATTTATTCTAGCCTCTGGTATCACACCTTCTTTCGCTTGCTTAACCGTATTATGATAAAAAGCTTCAAAGTGTTCAGGCACCATTATGACATCAACACCCGCATTTATGGCAGCAGCACATTGCTCAAGATCGCACCCTTCAACAAATTTATGCGCATTCCAGTCGCTAACAACGAAACCATCAAAGCCCATTTGGTTTTTCAGTACCTCTGTTAATAAATACTTATCACCGTGGACGCGTTGACCATTCCAACTATTAAAAGAGGCCATGACCGATTGCACACCCTCATTAATGGCTGAAAAATAGCCCGGACTATGAATCACTTTTAATCCTTGCTCGTCGATAATGGTGTTGCCACGGTCTATACCGCGCTCTGTACCACCGTCACCAACAAAGTGTTTGGCTGTTGCAATTCGCTTGGTCTTTTTCAAAAAGTCGTTGCCGATTTCTCCTTGGATACCAATCACCATCTCTGCAGCATATTCTTTTACTAAATCTGGATTTTCTGAATAACTTTCATACGTTCTCCCCCAACGGTCATCCCTTACTACAGCAACGGTTGGTGCAAAGCTCCATTCAATTCCTGTTGCTGCAACTTCTTTAGCTGTCGCTTGACCGATTCGCTTAATCAAATCAGTATCTCTAGCTGCGCCAAGTCCAATATTATGTGGAAACAACGTTGCGCCATAAACATTACTGTGGCCATGCATGGCATCGGTACCCCAAATAGTCGGAATAGCAATACCATCGACAGATGCGTCCATTGAAGCGAGATACATCTCATCAGCGTACTTTAACCACATGTCCATTGATGCACGTTTATTGCCATAAGGGGCCGTGTTCCCACCATTTAAATATGAACCGAAGCCATATTTACGCATTTGCTCAACCGTTAAATAGCCAATCTCTGGCTGAACCATTTGTGCTACTTTTTGCTCAATTGTCATCGTGGCTAGCAGTTTATCTATATGCTTTTCAACTGCAGGGTCGCGTTTTAGTTTCGTATTAACATTTGGCCATTTTACACTGCCCGTTTCTACACCATACGACAATGGGCTATGAACAACGCCGGTTAAAAAGAGTGGGCAAAACAGTAACTTTAAAAATTTAAATTTAGACATCAAAAACCTATAAGAACAATTAATTACAGAGAAAATCAACGCGGTATGTATTCAATAAAATCGTAATATACCCAAGATGAAGCGCCATAATATTGACCTGGGAAATAATTTGCTTCGACAGAATTATCACCATGCCAATGATTAATCATAATTTTGCTATTATCGATGGGCCACGCGTAAGCTGGAATTTCATTCTCTGCTAAATGACCATCTCCGTTTTCTTTATACACCGTTCGGATCGTTTGCTCATGGCCATTGGCATCGAATAAATACCAGCGAATGGCATTGCTTGACCAATCAAAGCCAATAGTCAGCAAGTTTTCTCGGTAATCTAGCCCATACTGACTTAAGTCAATATCCTTTTCCCAACTTTGGTATTGACCACCTTGCGGTTGGTAAATCACATTTGTATGAACAACATTACCTAACGAAGGAAGCAATTCAATATCAATTTCTTGCCACGCTCTCCCAGGGCTATCCCACCACGATGTATAGGTAAAAATTGATGAAACAGTGCCCGCCACGTTGCCAGATTTTAATCTTCCCTGAACTTTACCGTACCCATAAAAATGGTTGCTTTGTAGTTCTGAACATGAGCCTTGTGCTAATGACAACGTTAAACCATGCTCACTGGGATTTAGTAAATCAGTTTTAAATGCGCAACCAAAGGGTGCGCCATTACTGCCAGTACGTGCAGTCCAAACAGAGCTATCATATCCCCATGAAAAATTATCTTTAAAATAATTAGCATTCGCGTGGGTAGCGACTAAAGTTGTGCAGCCCAATAATGCACTAAGAAACAGTTTTTTCATTGTTATGCCTTAAATAATTTGGCTCCCATATTAAAAATATGGGAGCGTAAAATAGAGGGGTTAGAATGAAAATCCAGCTCTTACACCATAATACCTAGGCATGCCAAAGCTGCCCTTAGGAATACCTTTGCTGGTATTGTTCCAGTATTGAATCGTCTCATCAGATGCATTATTGATGAACATTTCTGCATACCAGTTTTTCTCTTTTGGCTCATATTTTAAAGAGGCATTGTATACAGCAAAGGCATCGCGGCTATCGTCTATGTATTTAGTCGCTTCGTCTGAAACTGCAAAGTCCATATCATCCAAATGCTTATCGAGATTCCACACGGTGGTATACGCTTTATCTTTCCAGCTGGCATTAAACCAACCATGAATAAATCCATATTCGCCCAGATCAAAGGTATGTGTATAACTAATGTTAGCCGTGTATTTTGGCGTCATTGCTAAGTTATTACCTCTAAGGTTAGTCGTTAGCAATGTATTTTCAGGGTCTTTAGATTCTTCATAAGAAATATTAAACAAATACTCAGAATCATAATCCCATTTAGTGTGCCAATCTTCCGTAATTTTTGCCTCAGTCCAGGTCACATAACCAGTAATTCGCCCATTTGGATACGGTTTCCAGTCAAATTCAAACTCAAGACCTTTAATCGTAGAGCCCGGAACGTTTTGAGTATAATAAGCAATTACAGGCTGATTCTGATAATCAAGAATTGGCTGACCATCTTCACCGATTACAGGTGCCCCATCCTCATCTTCAACAACAGACAAGCGCTCAACATTACCAATTGATCCCACTGACGCATATTGCATATCTGTATAATCTGTATAGAAAAATGCAGCTTTTAGGTTCAATGAATTATCAAAAAAGCTAGACTTTGCACCGAATTCCCAGGTCAGCACTTCTTCGGGATCAAATTTTGTTTCAAACCGAGTTACTTCACCCGTTCTATCATTAACCACTTCGTAAACATCACCAATACCACCCGCTTTAAATCCGCTTGCAAGGTAGGCATAGAGCATTGTTTCTTCGGAGATGTCATAATCTAAGCCAACACGAAAATCATGATGCTGCCAACTTCCTTTATTGTCGTTTTCAAAGTACGAGGCATAAATAGACGGATCTTCATAATAATCGACGGGTTGATTGTTAAGCTCTGTTCTATTTAACCAACCAACAGCACAGCCATCAGCATTTGAACAACGATAGGTACGACCGCCTTTATCCTGCTTCGTTTCATCACTAAAGCGATAACCAAATGTCGCATGCAACTTTTCAGTTAATTTATAAGTGCCTTGGCCAAACAAAGCATACGCATCTGTTGAACGGTCTGGCTGGTCCCAAAATGCTTTATCATCCATTGGATTATCGTAATAACCAACTGTGGTTGTTTTTTCATGAAAATAATTGGCACCCACAATCCAAATAAAGTCGCCGTATTCATCTGATTGCAGTTGTAATTCTGTAGAAAATGATTCTGCTCCGGTGCCATCTAGGAAATAAGTAGCGCCATCCCAAGGGTCTAAACCAACTTCGCTATCTTGTGCTGAAGACCTTTCCATATCTTCATATCCCACTAACCACACCAGATCATATTGATCATTTATGGTGTAGTTAAAGGTATTACGAAGGTATGTTATGTCTAGATTCAACTTTCCAGGCACATTAACTACGGCTTGATACGTGTTATCACTCGGTAGGAAATTCGTACAATCACCTCCCATTTCAGCGGGTCTTCCACGTAACTTATCGCAGTTAACTAAATCAAGGTTATTATTACTATCGTTTACATATTTTTGGAAAACGGTGTGGTTTGAAAAATTGCCATCCAACGGCTCCCAAAGTGTACTTATACGGAAGGAATATTCATCTGCATTATTATAAAAATCACTTTTATCTGCAGCTGTTAACTGACGAACTTTTTGAGCCTCAGGATCGGTTCCTGCGCCATCAATCCACCAGTTTTCTCTTTGTGTCACTGTTTGTCCAACACCTTGGTATGAATCTTCAGAGATTACAGGGGCATTTAAAACCTCATCAGAAAGTCGGCGCGTGTCATATTGGTTAGGGTCATAGTAACCCTCTAGGTAAGAGTCACGCTTTAGGCCTTTCGCTGAAAAACGAACTGCAAACTCTTCAGTTACTGGAATATTGATAAGGCCATCAATACTGCGGCTATTAAACTTGCCCGCTTCAATATTCAACTGCCCATATTGGTTTTCAAATTCAGGCTTGGCGGAAATCACATTGATACTTCCCACCGTCGAGTTTCGGCCAAATAAAGTACCTTGTGGTCCACGAAGCGCCTCAACACGGTCAATATCATACATCAGCGCAAGCGCACCTTGCATTCTTGGTGAATAAATACCATCTAAATGAACACCAACAGCAGGGTCCCCTAACTCAGTTAAGTTAGTTGAACGCACGCCTCGCATTGAAATAACAGGAGCAGATTGATCCGTTGCTGTAGAAATATCTAAGCTAGGCACCAAGTTCGCTATATCCTTTATGTTATTTACACCATTTTTTTTAAGCTCAGCCTCTGTAAGTGCAGTGATGGCCACCGGTGTTTCCATCAATTTGGTTTTACGTTTTGTTGCCGTTACTGAGATAATTTCTAACCCACTATTCTGCTGTTCAACGTCTTTAGATTTTGAATCTTGCTGATCATTATTCTGTGCATATACCGGTAATGAGCATGCTAATGCGACAGCGATAGCAACAGCTTTTTTATTTATTGTGTGCATATTCGACCTTTTTAATGTGTGTTCTAGTGTTAAAGTCTTTACGTTTAATTAACAGTATCTAAAGGAGCATTTTTCATTACTAGTCAAATTCGGCAAAGCGAGTTTCAAACAATACAAAGCGAGACTGGATTCAGATAAAAGAGGATTAGCGACAGAATTTAGGTTTTCTAACGCGTAAAAAAAAGGGGGATAAACGGGGGCCATTGGGCTTTTAATCATTGCGAAATATTCCTAATAATTTTATTAAAAACCCAACGTTTTGACGTTACTTAAGTTGATTGAGAATGAGTTTTTCGGTGTGGCTCAATAAGTCATAACCGCCTATTTCACCGTGTCCGGGAACCACTCTTCGTAATTTTTGGTAATCATTCTTCAACTGCTGAGTAATTTTCAGCCATGAATGAATATCTCCATGGGCCATATTCCCTACATAGTTAGACTGTAATGCACGAACCGCACAGCCTGCGTATAAGATACGTTTATCTGGTAACCATACCATTATATTATCCATCGCATGACCGGGGCCTGGGAAAAACACATTCAATGAGCCAAATTTCACCTGTGCACCGACTGTTGCAAGTTCGGTTATCACATTGTTTGGCACAGCAGTCCCTTGCTCTATTGTCAATTGCTGCGTCAAAGGGTGAGAATACACTTTGATACCACGCGCTTCTAATACATCAACCCCTGAAGCTCGGTCTGCATGTGCATGAGTGACAAGTGCCTTGGTTATCGGCAAGTTTATTTCTGTGTTAATGACGCTTAATAACTGTTGTGTTTGTAACTCTCCCCACGCCGTGTCAATCAGGGTTAAACTTTGCCCCTCCCTGACAATCAAACCATTCGAAGGGAATGTTGTCCCGTTAGGATAAACATAAAAAGAGGTATGCAACCAAACGCCTTCATCTATTTTCGTGATAAAGACTTCATTCTCAGCGTGTATATTCGCTAAACTACTTTGAGTAAAGACACCGCAAACAACAAAAAATAATACACCCAATATCCTTTTAAATATCATCATAATTCCTAATCTTCTTGACGTTATAATATTATAATTTTTTACATGATCGTTTTGTACCAAAAACAACGCTAATTTTAAAAGTGGACTCAATTTACTCGATACGAATGCTCGCCCTAGTTCAGCCTCTGATAGCAGTGATTAAAAACGGGTGCATCGGCCCTTTATTCCCTGCTTTTAATTCTGCCAACTCGTTTAAGCGTATATTCTATTTACACGGTTACTTTTCGATGTTGTATATTTGCAACAAGAGGCTAAGCTTTATATACATAACAAATGCTTAGAAAAAATATGAAATTATTAGTAATGCTCTTTTTTTTCTTCTCTACTCAAGTGGTTGCAATGCTTACACCCGTGACCTATGAAAAAGATGGAGAAGTCATTACCAAAAATGCGGTACGCTACAAAGACGGCTATGGTTACAACGTAAATGCCGAACATGTATTAAGACTTGTTACGCTTGATTGGCCACCCTATATCGATGAACACCTATGTAACAAAGGCTGGCTTTACCAGTTTACAATTCAATCTTTGCTTAAAAAAGGCTATGGCGTCTATATCGGCTTCTACCCATGGGCACGGGCAGTAAGGGAGGCAGAGCTTGGCAAAGCAGACATCCTTTTTCCTGAATACTTTATTGAAAGCACGGTTATTTCAGATAACTTTTTAGACAAGACACGCAACGAGTTATTAGCTCTCAGCCAACCGATTCCTGGTGGGGATCTCTCATTTGTTGCCTTGAAAGGAAACCAAATTCGTTTTAATGGCGACCTAAACTCTGTTAAAGACCAGGTGATTGGCGTTGTCAGATCTTACAAAAACACTCAGCAACTTGATGAAATGATTGATAATAAACAAATTGACACCATCGTTGCAAACAATGAGTACCAACTTATCCACCTACTACTAAGCAATCGCGTTAGTCTCATTGTTGCAGATCTTGAAGTGCTTAAAGCCAGTGTTTATAAATCAGAGTTATCGATTAATGGCAAAAGACAAATCATTGAATCATTGGTTGCGCTTGAACCAAAACTTGAATATAAGCCCCTCTATTTTTCTATTAGTAAATCAACACCACACTGGCAAAAAGTACTGAAAGATTTAAATGACGAGATCAAGCAAAAACGACAAAGCGGCCAATTTGAAAACTTCATTAAAAAGATGAAACAGCAATGCTATGGAGTCGAAAAAGCGGCATGAATGCCGCTTCTTAACTTAAAATAATGATTCAAACGTACCATCAGGGAACAAGATACCGGGTGCCCCCCTCACAGTAGTAACATCACCAATCTGGGTATCTCCAAAATAAAGTCCACCACTAAAATTACGTCCTTTTTGTTTCAAATCTAACCATCGGCCATCAGCACCTTTGATAACTGCGTTTACATTATTACCAACAGTTCGTAGGTTAATATCTAGTGCTCGGCTATTCTGCCTGATAAATATATCTGTATTCGTCAACTGCGCTAAAGCAGTTAACTTACCAACAAAGCCAAACTCAAAATCTGTAGCACCATTTAGTGGCGTGCCTAAATGTAATGCGAAAACAAGATTTTCAGTTTCCTCATTTATAAAAGGCGTAGCCTCAATAGCCTGAAGATTAAATGATGTTGTTTTCGATGCGGTTGAAAACTCACCATCAAGATCAAAGTCAGATACAATAGTAAGCAACTCTTCAAACGGTGACACAAAGCGATTAAGTGTCAAGTTTAGGTTTCCTACAAGTTCGCTGTCTTTTTTTACTAAGGTAATATCTGTATTAAGAGTCCCTTCACCAGTAGAGTCCTCACTTAAAATTGTAAAGGGATCATCCGTTCCATCAAACGATAACAGTAACTCACTAACATCAACCAATAACTGAGTCTCATTGCTGCTAATTTGGGCGCTCATAACGCCTGTTATTTGATTTCCTAGTAGACTACTAATCCGCCATTGAGGAACGTTTATATCCATATTCACATCGATGCCATCGTATTGCCCTGAAATTGACCATCGATAAGGGGAATGTTGATACTGCACTGTAAGACCATTTACAGTATAAAGTCCCGGTAAGGTATCATCTGCGGGCGATACATTTGAGAGAACATCAAATAGTACATTTGCTAATGCAACTACAACCGACTGTGAATCATCATCCAATGCATTCGTGAAGCCATTTAAATGTGACGACAACTCAGCGCTGTATTGTTGTTCTTGTAACCTTACGACGCCGATAACATTACGAATATCATCCAATAATTCGCGCGATTGAAGTATGGGAGGTTGTTCATCCAATGCTGAAAGTTCAGAAACCTTGCCTAATCCAACTAAACGTTGCTTTAAATTCCCCACAACCGTTTGAATAAGTTGATTTCCTTTTACATTCAATAAATTTTCACGAATATAGCGATTTGCATACTGCGCGTACTCAGGGAAGCGTGAAATTTGCGCCTGGCTTTCAAGTTCAATAAGCTCAGGTTGCGATAAGTTTGCTTCTAATTCAGCCGCACGCTTTAAAATGACTCCAAAACTTAACGCGTTAGTTAATAGTTCAGCTTCTAATGAATCATTCAATTGGCTATGTGTTAAGTGATAAAATGGAGTTGCGCTAACGCTCTGTGATGTAACATCTAGCTTTTGAGCGCTAATTACGGCACTGACTGGCGATAAAAATAGCCTATTTTCACCAGGAGCTGCAAAAAATGACGCACTGTAATCTAACGAAAGCGGTAAAACTTCTTCAAAATCAATTTGACGATTTACGTTTGTGTCATCAGGATTGTCACGATACGTTCTGCCGCACCCTTCATAACTTGGACACAAAACAAAGTCATCATTTGATACAAACTCAACTGAATAATTTGCTAGACTCGTTAGTGAGATATCTAAACTATTGAGATCTGAAGTTTCAAACGTTTGTCGTTCACCACTTGCGTTATTTGTAAGTATCAGCGTTCCAGCATTTGACTGCCATGGCGCAATGTAGAAGTTTGCTGTCGAGGTAGTTTTAATCACGACTTGTTCGGGTACGATGTTTTGCTCTGATGAGCCTCCGCATCCTACCAAAAATAAAAAAATGCCTAAGGGCGCTATTCTTTTTACCATGCTTTATCCTTAGAAATTCACTCTAACAAACCAATTCAAATTTGCATAATATGCTTCGTCTAAATCTAAGCTATCAGTTTGCAAAGTTAACCCTATGTATTCATTTTCTATTCCGACTAAAAATGCCTGGCTGTTACTCTCATATCCACCAAGTAGTTTCCATGTATCTGCAAAATGATAGCGTCCAGTTACTTGAGTAAACGTGTCACTTTTTATTTGTTTAGCCATTAAATGCGCAGAGAATGCGTTGTTAATACGATAATTTAATGATGCTTTTAGCCGTACTGGCATTTCAAATGTATGATCAACCTCATGACCATTCGCTGAGGTAGTAAGCCTTATTGTAGGCTCAGTAATGATGCTACCACTCTCACTTTCAGTGAATGGCACTTCGGTTGTATAGCCTTGAACAAAACCCGCCTCTTTATATTCTGTTTCATACGCGAGGTCTTGAGCTTGTACATTCAACTCTAGCTCTGGTGTAATTTGCCAATTAATATTTAGATCGAAGCTATAGCCTAAACCCGTCGGGTTTTCATCTGAAGTAAATCGCTTAAAAAGTAGGTCCTTAGAGTAATAATAATCAACCTCCAAAGCTCCTTGAATTTCATCACTAAACACCGTGCCATCGACCTTGGCGTCTTGGAAATGTGCACTTGAAAAAATGGTGATTTTGGGGGTAATTGTCAGCGCATTATTATCTAAAAATTTAAAATCATAAGCGACAAAAACACCATTAGTAGTTGCTTGTTTGCCGTCTAAAAAATAACGATAATCACGTTCTTCAAACGGCAGATCATTTTTTTCTGTGTGTAAGTATCGTGCGGTATCAGGATCAAATTCAAGCAAGTAATCAAATCGACTTTGTACACCCACTGTATAATTTCGGGTTTTAATACCTAACTCAAAAATATTAAAAGTAAACGCACTATCTCCGCTTTTTAAAGGAGCATCAAAGTCATCTATAAAAGACTTTACAGGTTGAGATTCAGTGTAAACTTCTGCATCTAGGGTGGTGAAAAAAGTAGTTGGCTCTGCGGCAGCTGTAAAGGAAGAAAATAAAGAGCTTGTTATAGCCATAACAAGTAGTGTTTTTTTCATAGTTTATCCACTTATTATTATAAAGGGGAGCAAGCTCCCCTCTTTTTTATACTGCGTTATTACTTAGTCATGTCTAAAAAACTAATATCAGTGTAGTCAATAACTTCACCATCAATATATTCTATAGAGATACCATTGGTAATTTCAGTCACTGTACCAAACTTCATCATTTTCCCTGAATATAATGCATCAACAGAACCAGAGAAGTCAGCACTTTCAACAGCACTGAGTGACATCATATAAGCAATATCGTTATGAAGCTCTACGCTGACCATGTATGTTTCCATCTCATCAACAGCACTGTCTAAGCCAATCATCGCCGTAAATTCAGTGTCACCGGTCATACCTGATGCTTTAATATTAGCAAGACTAGTTAGATCAGAGCCTTCTAAACTTAACATCCCCGTAAAGCCAGAATCGCCATCAGTTACTTGAACTCGAGACCATGCTTCGATAGTTTCAACTTCACCATCCACTAATGTATCTGAAGATATCTCATCGTTAAATTTAACAATCAAACATGAATCAGATAAATCTGCAGCGATCTTACCGTCTTTTACATCAACACAATCTTGCGTTGCTTGCGCTGTATCCTCAAGCGTTTCAACGATAACGGTGACTCCATCTTCGGTGGTAACTGTACCACCAAATGCGAACACAAGTGTATCTGTTTCAATAACACCATTAACACTGATCATTTCAGATGTTGTGTCGTTAGACAACGATAACTCTAACGCATCTTTATCAAAGCTGTATGTCCATTCAGGGAAACGAGTAGACTGTACATTGTCGGCTTCGTCACCTAAGTCCCAAGCTTCTGTTAGAATGTCGTAGATTACTTCAGCTTTATCAAAAAGTGCTTTACCGCCTGACTTCGTAAGAATCGTTGCTTGAGTAACAGTCTCTGTTCCCGCTTTCACGTCGACTAATACTGTGAACTTAGCAATTGCATCCATAGCAGTATCATAAAGCGCTTGTGCTGCTAATAGTGCATCATCTGCGTTATCTGCATACATAGCGGCTGACTTAAGTTCAGCTGCTGCAGTTTCGAGTTGCGCATCCGCCATTGCAATATCATCAGCTTCAGTGGCGACTTTCTTGAATGCTGTGGCAGCATCTGTTGATAAATTAGACGCAGAAATTGAAGCCGCAGCTTTCATTTGCGAGTCTGTTGCAGCCGCTATTGCTTGTTCTGCTGCCTCTAAAGCCGCAGTCGCACTTTCAAGGTTTGATACATCAGCAGCTTCAACGGCGATCATCGCAGTAGCCAAAGTTGTATCAGCTGTCATTGCAACCGTTGCGGCTTCAAGTGCAGCAGCTGCTGCAGCTACCGCATTCGCTTTCGTTACTTCAAACTCTAAACCTAATGCCGATACCGCTTCATCTGCTCGTACAACTTCAGCTTCGATACCTGCAATCAATGACACAACGTTGTCGTATTCCTGTGCTACCGCATCACGGACACTTGCAGCTTGATCTGCAAGTTGTTGGTAATCACTATTTTTAGCTGCAAATGCCGCAGCTGCTTTCGCAATACCATTCATCTTAGATTTAACTGATTTTAATTGCTTCTGCCATACCGTGTAAGTATCTACATTACCATTTAGTAAATATACCGCTGAACTATATGCTATTACTTGCTCATTGGTCTCAAGTCCTGCATCACCTAATTCAGTAACATCGGCAAGTGACGCTTGCGCAGTATCAATAAGAGCCATCACAGCATCTAGATCAGCTTGGGCTTCAATCACTTTTTCATTTAGTTTTTGTGCAGCTTTCGAATCAAAGTCATCCCCAGCATCACATTCTTCACCAGAACAACCAATCTTACTTAGCGCATCTTTTACATTCTTAGCTGTTTCTTTAAGCTCATCATCAGCGCCTGCTTTCTTAGCGTCTTTTACTACTTTTTCAACAGCTTTCGTTGCTTTCGATTTTAGTTTTGCGATAGCGTCAGAATCCGTTATACCTAAGCTTTGAGCTACCGCGGCAAAAGCTTCGTCAACACCTTCACCTGTTACAAGGGCTGCAAAAATTAAACTCGTATTAATTACCGATTGTTGTAATGCCGCAGCAACAGCTTTGACAGTATCATCATCATTATCGGCGACTTTGCCATCAGAAACACCTTTAGCAAGCTGTGACATCAGTTCATTAAGCGAACCGTTTGTACCCGTGCCAGCCATTGATTGTAGAGATATAGCAGTTTGAATTAGCGCTAATGTACCCGCGTCTAATGAATCACCGTCTTCAAGTTCGGTAAAATCTACCGCACCACCTGTTGAAATATCAGCTAACAAGGCTGCAGCCTCAATGGCAGTATCGGGACCAAGTAGTTGAATTAATGTTTTTAGACTTGCTTGAGAGATTGCGTCTTCAGAAATTGCTTCACCGTTACCCGCACCTTCAAGTAGAAGCTCTGCAGCAATACTGGTAAACAACGTTAAATTAGCAAAATACTGAGTTGACTTATTTTCGCCTTCAGCATAACTCATACCACGAACAGATGCCGCTGCAGCAGGAGCACTTATAAATTTAACAACTTGCAATGTTACATCGTCTTTATACCACTCGCCGAAATCGATGTTGCTATCACCATTGTTTTCCATGCCCGCTTCTTCTGATACACCTGGTGCTGTATCGTAGTCGCCACATCCTGTGAAAGAGTCACATTTGACCATACTGTCATCACCTTCAGATGAGGTTGTAACTGTGATATATAATGGTCCAGTAAAATCATCTTCAACAAATAGTGAGTAACCACCATTCATTGCCGTTAAAACTGACTCTGGGTTTGCAGCAAGAACTTTTGCTTTTGCCATCGCATCAGCTTCAGCTTGTGTGTTAGCAGTTGCTGTAAACGATTCGTCTGCAGAAGCTGCTAAACGAAATGCAACCGGTATCATCTCTCCTGCATCATTCATCGTTTTGACAACGACCGCTGCGTTTGATAATGAGCCTTTTACAGCTCGACCTGTTACTTCTGTTCCAAAGCTTGCAGAAGCTGAACCTTCAAATGTTTGAACCGGCTTGACTGTTTCTTTTTTATTGTCGTCGTCAAACCAATTACAACCCGTTAACCCAAGTGATAAAGCAACAGAAGCTGCTATCGGGGTAAATTTATTAATTCGCATTGTCGTTATTCTCCTTAATGGCTACTTCTGTAGCTTAGCAGTAATAAAATACTAGGTTACAATTTATTATCAAACATTAATTAAACGTAACCGAGAAACTATGCAGGCATAATTCCTTTTTATGGCGTGACAAAATAACGGATGTTTATGACATTCATAAGAAAATGGAATATAAAATGCAGAAATACACAGAGTATTTCATCTAAGAAATAAAAAATAAGACATTGATTTTCATTAGGTTACATAAAAACCCTCCGTAAATTACAAAAAAAAATGTGAATAACTAAAAACAGTGCCATAAGGCGTTATCCCTGTTTACAATTATTCACATTTACAATGTAACTTTTTGTAACTGAAAGCTGTTAAGCTGGCACTCTTACCCACCCTTCCATGAGTACTCGCGCACTGCGGCTCATACTGGCTTTTTTTACTTGCCAATCTTCACCAACTCGTTCTGCTGCGGCTCCCACTTTTAACGTACCCGATGGGTGCCCAAAATTTACTTCATGGCGCTGTCCGCCACCTGCAGCTTGATTTACTAAGGTGCCGGGTATCGCAGCTGCAGTGCCAATAGCAACCGCTGCCGTGCCCATCATGGCATGATGCAGTTTACCCATCGACATAGCACGAACGAGTAAATCAATACTGTCGGCTGTTACTTCTTTTCCACTGGATGCATGGTAGCTTTTAGCGGGTGCAACCCACGCAACTTTGGGTGTATGCTGGCGTGATTTAGCTTCCTCTACGTGCTGAATTAAACCCATTTTTAGCGCACCATAGGCACGAATTGTTTCTAGCTTTTCAAGGACTGAAGCATCACTATTGATAGCATCTTGAAGCTCAGTACCGTCATAACCGATTTCACTGGCATTAATAAATACAGTAGGAATACCCGCATTAATCATGGTCGCAGATAGCACCCCAACGCCCGGAACGTCGAGTTCATCAACGAGATTACCCGTTGGGAATAACGCGCCTTCACCATCAGCCGGATCCATAAACTCAAGCTTTACTTCGGCTGCAGGGAATGTCACACCATCTAGTTCAAAATCACCTGTTTCTTGAACTTCACCATGGATAATGGGGACATGTACAATGATGGTTTTACTAATATTTACTTGCCAAACTTTAACTTCTACAACGCCGTTATCTGGAATCTTGCTGGCATCAACCAAGCCATTACTCACCGCAAATGCGCCCACTGCAGAGGTTAAGTTACCGCAGTTACCACTCCAATCAACGAATGCCTTATCGATAGCAACTTGACCAAAAAGATAATCAACATCGTGATCGTCCTTGCTGCTCTTCGATAAAATAACGGTTTTACTGGTGCTTGATGTAGCTCCCCCCATACCATCCGTTTGTTTACCGTATGGATCTGGGCTACCAATAACACGCAGAAGTAAATTATCGCGTGCTTCACCTGCCTCTTGGGCAGGTTCAGGTAAATCAGTTAAATTAAAGAACACCCCTTTACTGGTGCCGCCACGCATATAAGTAGCAGGCACTTTAATTTGTGGTTTAAAGGCCATAATTAATGCTCCTCAGACTCTAAAAAGTCTTGAGCAAAGCGCTGAAGTACACCACCAGCTGAGTATATTGATACTTCTTCGGCTGTGTCTAAGCGACAGGTCATCGGTACTTCAACCACCTCACCACTTGTGCGTGTAATGAGCAGAGTTAATGTCGCACCAGGTGTTGGCTCGCCTTTAACGCTAAAGGTCTCACTACCATCAATGCCTAATGTAGTTCGTGTTGTGCCCGCTTTAAATTCAAGTGGTAACACACCCATACCAATAAGGTTTGTGCGGTGAATTCGCTCAAAGCCTTCTGCAGCAATAACTTGTACACCAGCAAGACGAACTCCTTTTGCAGCCCAGTCACGTGATGAACCTTGACCATAATCAGCACCCGCCACAATGATGAGTGGTTGTTTACGCGCCATGTAGGTTTCGATTGCCTCCCACATACGGGTCACTTTACCTTCAGGCTCAATACGAGCATAAGAACCTTGCTTTATTTCACCATTTTCTTTAACCATTTCGTTCAATAGTTTAGGGTTTGCAAACGTTGCACGTTGAGCAGTTAAGTGATCCCCTCGGTGAGTAGCATACGAGTTAAAGTCTTCTTCGGGTAAGCCCATTTTAGCAAGATACTCACCCGCAGCACTTGATGCTAAGATTGCATTCGAGGGTGATAAGTGATCAGTCGTAATATTGTCACCTAATACAGCTAATGCACGCATATCAGTTAAACTACGCTCACCAGCCAATGCACCTTCCCAATATGGCGGGCGACGAATATAAGTGCTTTGCGGACGCCATTGATAAAGTGGGTCGTTGTCTTCACCATAATCAACACTTAAATCAAACATAGGCTCGTAAACCTTTCTAAATTGTTCAGGTTTAACGCTTTGTTTAATCACTGCATCAATTTCTTCATCTGATGGCCATAGATCCATTAAGCGGATTTCGTTGCCGTGTGAATCGATTCCCAATACGTCTTTTTCGATGTCAAAACGAATAGTACCTGCAATGGCATAAGCAACCACTAAGGGAGGTGACGCAAGGAACGCTTGTTTGGCATAAGGGTGAATACGACCATCGAAGTTACGGTTACCCGACAACACAGCAGTTGCGTATAAGTCACGGTCAATAATTTCTTGTTGAATTTTAGGATCAAGCGCGCCACTCATCCCATTACAGGTTGTGCATGCAAATGCCACAATGCCAAAGCCTAACTTTTCAAGCTCTGGTAATAAATTGGCTTCTTCAAGGTATGATTTAACCGCTTTAGAACCTGGTGCCAAAGAGGTTTTAACCCACGGTTTACGTGATAAACCTTTCGCGTTCGCATTGCGCGCAAGTAAACCAGCAGCAATCACGTTACGCGGATTACTGGTATTAGTACAACTCGTAATTGCTGCGATAATACATGCACCATCAGGCATTAAGCCTGCTTCATTTTCAACAACCCCTGTGATCCCTGCTTTAGCAAGGTCACTGGTTGCAACACGACGGTGTGGATTAGATGGGCCCGCAATATTACGGCCAACGGATGATAAATCGAACGTTAAAACACGTTCATATTCAGCCGTTTTTAAACTATCGCTCCACAAGCCAGTTTCTTTTGCATAGGTTTCCACCAGCTTAACTTGCTCTTCTTCGCGGCCGGTTAGACGCAAGTAATCAAGTGTGTTGTCGTCAATATAGAACATAGCTGCTGTGGCACCAAATTCAGGTGTCATGTTTGAAATCGTTGCACGGTCACCTAACGTCAGTGCATCAGCCCCTTCACCATAAAACTCAAGGTAAGTTGAAACAACTTTCTCGTTACGTAAAAACTCCGTGATCGCAAGTACGATATCGGTTGCAGTAATGCCTGGTTGTGGTTTACCGGTAAGTTCAACACCAACAATATCAGGTAAGCGCATGTACGAAGCACGGCCAAGCATGACGCTTTCAGCTTCAAGCCCGCCCACGCCCACAGCAATAACGCCTAATGCATCAACCATAGGAGTATGGCTGTCTGTGCCGACTAAGGTATCTGGAAATGCAACGCCATCACGTTTTTGAATAACAGGCGACATTTTCTCTAAGTTGATTTGGTGCATGATGCCGTTACCCGGTGGAATAACATCAATGTTCTTAAATGCCGTTTTTGTCCAATTTATAAAGTGAAAGCGATCATCGTTACGACGATCTTCAATGGCGCGATTTTTTTCAAACGCATCGGGTTCAAAACCTGCGTGTTCTACTGCTAACGAATGGTCAACGATTAATTGAGTAGGTACCACTGGGTTTACTTTCGCAGGATCGCCGCCTTTAGCGGCAATTGCATCGCGTAAACCGGCTAAATCAACCAGCGCTGTTTGGCCTAAAATGTCATGACACACGACACGTGCAGGAAACCACGGAAAATCTAGGTCACGTTTACGTTCAATTAATTGCGAAAGTGCATCGTTTAACATTTCAGGTTCACAGCGGCGAACTAAGTTTTCAGCTAATACGCGTGATGTGTAAGGAAGTGTGGCGTAGCTGCCTGGCTTAATAGCATCAACAGCAGCGCGAGTATCAAAATAATCAACGCCGGTGCCTGCTAATGGTTTTCTATATTCTGTATTCATGATGACTCTACTTGTACTTGGTGACGATGAAGGAAGTTGGGCTTGTTTTTAGTGTTTTTATGCCCTTTTATAAAAGGGCGGCTTAGCCGCCCCTGTCATTGGTTTGATTGGTGTTATTAACGCTCAGTAATTGGCGTATAGCTTCGTGCTTCTGGGCCCGTGTAATCAGCGCTTGGGCGGATAATACGGTTATTAGCACGCTGCTCTTTAACATGAGCAGTCCAACCTGTTACACGGCTCATCACGAAAATAGGCGTGAACAACTTCGTTGGAATGTCCATGAAGTGATACGCTGATGCATGGAAGAAATCAGCGTTACAGAACAATTTTTTCTCGCGCCACATAACTTCTTCACAACGAACAGATACCGGGTATAACACAGTATCACCCACTTCTGCTGCCAGTTTTTCAGACCATTTTTTGATGATCACGTTACGTGGGTCAGACTCGCGGTAAATGGCATGACCAAAACCCATAATCTTATCTTTGCGCTCAAGCATGCCCATTAATGCTTCTTCAGCTTGATCGGCGCTCGTAAAGCTTTCAATCATATCCATCGCAGCTTCGTTCGCACCGCCATGTAGTGGACCACGCAAACTACCAATTGCACCTGTCACACATGAATGAATATCAGACAAAGTTGAAGCACACACACGCGCTGTGAATGTCGATGCATTAAACTCGTGCTCTGCGTATAGAATGAGCGAAACATTCATTACTTGCTCAAATAATGCCGATGGCGCTTTGTCATGTAACAAATGTAAGAAATGTGCGCCAACCGAATCATCATCTGTTTCTGTATTAATACGTACACCGTCATGACTAAAACGGTACCAGTAACAAATAATGCTTGGGAATACAGCCACCATGCGGTCAATTGCATCATTGGCTTCACTAAAATCTTGCTCCATTTCTAGGTTACCTAGCATAGAACAACCCGTACGCATAACATCCATTGGGTGTGCATCTTTAGGAATGTTTTCTAGTACTGTTTTTAGTGCGTCTGGTAAACCGCGAAGTGTTTTTAATTTAGCTTTATATTCAGTAAGCTCTGCGGTTGTTGGTAATTCACCGCGCGATAGTAAAAAAGAGACTTCTTCAAACTGGGCTTTATCAGCCAGTTCACTAATATCATAACCACAATACGTTAAACCAGAGCCTGACTTACCTACTGTACACAGAGCTGTTTCACCTGCTACTTGACCACGTAAACCTGCGCCGCCTAATGCTTTATCTACCATGAGTGTTCTCCTTCAATGTTGTCGTTATGATTTTTTAGCTGAGAAAAGGTTATCAAGTGTATTTTCATATGAGTGATAGTCTAAAAACTCATATAACTCAGCACGTGTTTGCATATTATCGATTTGGCTTTGTTGTGAGCCTTCGTTAAGAATAGATGCATACACGTTAAGTGCTGCTTTGTTCATGGCTCTGAATGCACTTAATGGGTAAAGCACCATTTCAACACCCACTTCACTTAACTGCTCTTTGGTATAAATCGGTGTTTGGCCAAATTCTGTGATATTCGCAAGGATTGGCACATTTAACGCTTTCGCAAACGCTTGATAATCGGCTAAATCATGAACTGCTTCAGCAAAAATTGCGTCAGCGCCCGCTTCAACACAAGCTGCTGCACGGTCGATAGCTGCATTTAGGCCTTCTTTTTGGAATGCATCAGTACGCGCCATAATGTAAAAATCGCTATCCGTTTTTGCATCAACCGCGGCTTTAATACGGTCAACCATTTCATCTTTAGAAACGATTTCTTTATTTGGACGATGACCACAGCGCTTTTGTGCTACTTGGTCTTCAATATGAAAACCCGCCGCGCCCGCTTTCGTCATTTCTTTAACTGTACGCGCAATGTTAAATGCCCCGCCCCAGCCTGTATCGGCATCAACAAGAAGCGGTAAGTCGGTAGCGCTGGTAATTCGACGAATATCTTCAAGTACGTTGTCTAGGCTGGTCATGCCTAAATCTGGCATGCCGTATGATGCATTAGCCACACCAGCGCCTGAGAGGTATAACGCTTGGTGGCCTGTTTTTTCAGCCATCATGGCACAATACGCATTGACAGTGCCGACCACTTGCAGTGGCTTATTGTTGGCTATCGCCTGTTTGAACTTTAATCCTGCTGACATTGGATAACTCCTATCTTTGAACGGTCACAGCTCTTTGGCTGTGTCTAATTTTTAAAATTAATCTGTGACGATTTGACGACAACTCGGCTATTTTTTTGCCGCGTGTAAATCAAACTTAGTCTGTATATTGGCCTGAGATGCGCTTATATGGCGCTTCATTAGCATTTCAGCTAACTCCCCATCATGATTTTCAATGGCATTAATAATTGCAAGATGCTCATCAAAAGCCTTTGATACGCGAGGCCCCGCCATGCCCATTTGTACACGGTACATACGGATTAACTGATACAACTCATTACATAAAAGATGAATTAAGTGTGCGTTTTTAGAGCCTTTGATTATGCGATAATGAAAATCAAGGTCACCCGCTTCTTGGTAGTAAGATTCACCTTCTTTGACACGTTGTGTTTGCAAGTGTTGATTAAGTAACTGCTTTAAACCTTGCACTTCTTGTGGCTCCATATTGTCGGCAGCTAAACGACACGCAAGCCCTTCAAGCGCACTACGAACCTGATACACTTCAATAAGTCGCTCAGCAGTCAGTGCCACAACACGACAACCCACGTTTGCTTTACGTTCAACTAAGTAGCAACTTTCTAAACGATTAAGTGCTTCACGTAATGTAGCGCGACTAACGCCATAACGCTTCGCAAGTTCAGGCTCAGAAATTTTACTACCCTGTTCAATAGTGCCTTGAACTATTTCACGGCGCATGTCGACAAACACTTGGTCTGACGCTGTCGTTATCGTGATATCGTTATAGTTATCGTTGGCTTTTTGCTCTGTCATAGTCACTTCTTTAAACGTGCTGAATTTAGATTGTCGACAATTAATAACGTCACTATGCGCGCTATCGTATAAACTGTCAACCTTCAGACCATGAAAATAGGCTAAAAAAACAGCTAAATGTCGACATAAAGTGATATCTTTTGAAAATATTGACCATAAACAGTGTTTATAGGGGTGAAGTGTCGACAGTTTAGTCATACGTGTAAAACTATAAAAAAGTCCCCCGTACACATCAAAAATGATATGATCAGCACATTATCACGTGACTTGAGAGCCCTTTCGTGGACGCTAATACATTTATTCCCGATTCATTTATTGATGATGTAAAAAGCTACCTTCCTGCACATTTATCCCTAGACGATTTTATTGCTGCCTGTAGGCGCCCGCTCAGACGCTCTGTACGCGTTAATACATTAAAGATGTCTGTTGAAGAGTTTCAGCGCCAATGCGCACGCAAAGGCTGGGAGTTAACGGCCATTCCGTGGTGCGAAGAAGGGTTTTGGTTAACGCGACCAAGCGAAGAGGAATCCGCTCTTGCCATAGGCAATACTGACTTGCATTTAAGTGGCGCTATGTATGTACAAGAAGCAAGCTCAATGCTCCCCCCGGTTGCACTTAGAACAGAAGTACAGCACAGCGATGCGGTACTTGATATGGCGTCGGCGCCGGGTTCTAAAACATCACAAATTGCCGCCATGATGAATAATCAAGGGGTTTTAGTCGCGAATGAATTGTCGTCATCACGCTTAAAAGTACTGGCTGCCACACTTAAACGCATGGGCGTGGGTAACTGTGCGCTGTCACATTTTGATGGTGTGATCTTTGGTGATTACATGTATGAATGCTTTGATAGCATTTTACTCGACGCACCGTGTTCTGGTGAAGGCACCGTTCGTAAAGATGCAGACGCCCTTAAAAATTGGTCCATTGAATCTAACATCGATATTGCAGCGGTTCAAAAAGCACTCATTAAAAGTGCGTTTTATGCATTGAAGCCTGGCGGTACACTCGTTTATTCAACCTGTACCCTAACCCCACTTGAAAACCAGCATGTTTGTGAGTATTTATTAGACACATTTCCTAACTGTGTTGAAGTACAGCCACTTGATTGTTTATTCGAAGGGGCAAATAAGGCGACAACCCCTGAGGGCTACTTACACGTATGGCCACAAACATACGATAGCGAAGGCTTCTTTATCGCAAAATTCAAAAAAGTAGCTTCAGTTGATAACCCGAATCAAAGAGTCAAAAAAGGGGCATTTCCATTTACGGCGTTTGATAAAAAACAAAGCCAAGCATTTATGCAAACAATTAAAAAACAGTTCGGTCTAAAATCACTGCCAGGCAGCTTAATGCAGCGTGACAAAGAACTTTGGTTATTTCCTGAATCCTTTAATGCACTTCAAGATAAAATCAAATATTCCCGCTTAGGAATCCAAATTGGTGTGATCCATAAAGGGGGTGTGCGCTTAACGCATGAGTTTGCCACAGTATTTGGCCAAGATTGCGATAAAAACACTTATGAAATGACAGCTTCTCAAGCAAATGATTACTTCAATGGTAAAGATATCCGTCTTGAGAAACCGGTTCAAGACAATGGTGAAGTTGTGTTATTGCTGTGTGGCTGTCCCGTGGGTTTAGGTAAATGGCAAAAAAATAAAATTAAAAACTCTTTACCACGCGATCTCGTGCAAAATACCCAGTTGATAACATGGGTATAACATGCGAATAAACGCTGTATAAACACGGTTCTACTTTGGGTAAACAAAGGTAACAACTTGATTTTAAAGCAGTATAAAATTTATACATTTATAGTGCAATTTTCATCTCATTAACTACACTTAAAAGTACTTTCTACTTCTCCCTACTGAATTTAGAAGGTGTTTTTTTAAAGTTAGCGCAGGCTCGCAAGAGCCACCCCCTAAGCCCAGAACAATGCGGATTCGTTCTGGGCGTTTTTTATTCAAAAGTCGCATAGCCAAACATAATCCTTTTTGATTTCATTAATAAAATAACTAAAAAGGATCCTCCATGTTAAAACCGCTGTGTGTATTATTTCCCGTTTTTATTAGCTTCCAAAGTATTGCGAAAAACAGCCAATACGAAGGCTTTAGCTATCCGAATAAGGCAAAGAACGCCATTAGTATTTCCTTTGATGATGCCAGACACAGTCAGGTAGACACAGGGTTAGCACTATTAGACAAGTATCAGGTTAAGGCCACCTTTTATGTCTCCCCTTTTAATGTCAAAGAACGCGTTGAAAAATGGCAAATGGCAGTAAAGTCTGGGCATGAGATAGCGAACCACACTACCAGCCATTTATGCACCGGCAATTTTGAGTGGTTGCGTAAACAGGGGGTTTCTCTTGAGCAAATTACGCTCAAAGGCATAGAACAAGATATTCTAAAAGCGCAAGACTATATCAAGCATACGTTGGGCATTGAACCAACCTCGTTCGCATATCCGTGTGGAAACACATTTGTAGGGCGTGGTGCTAACACAAAAAGTTATGTGCCTGTTATTGCCAAGCACTTCGAAACAGGTCGAACTTGGCTAGATGAAACCGCCAACAACCCTAATTTTACCGATTTTACTCAGCTTACTAGCTTAGCGATTGATGGCCTTACCTTTGAACAAATAAAAACCATGCTTGAGCAGCACCGTACAAATAACAGCTGGATTATTCTTGCGGGGCATGAGGTGGGTAAAAGCAGTCAGTACACCACAGACAGCGAAGCACTTGAGAAGCTTATCGTGTATTTACAAAACCCAGACAATGGTTTTTGGCTTGAGACCGTGAGTAACGTGGCTAAATATGTAAAAGCTAACCGACAAGAAATTGATTAATGATCATTTAAATCAAATTCAGTAATTTGGTTATCAGCGTGAATAAGCTCATACTTTGCAAGCAACCCGTCATTAAGTTCAATCAAGCTGATAGCCGCATTACTTACAAGGTATTTTTGCCCGTCGCCTTTAGTTTGATGTTTATCAACTTCCATCTGCCAGCGCTTAGTAAAAAAGTTAAGGGGACTTTTCGGGGCATATAAAATTGAATCAAGCTTATCGAGTACGTTAATAAGTTTTCTCGGGAACTCATTTTTAATACCACTGGCCGTTAATTGCCAAATACGGTTTTTATGTTTCCCAAAGCGCTTTTGAACAGAAAAACAAAATGAATAATGGACATCGCCAGAAAGAATTAATGTTTCTTTAGGTGTATCTTCACGCCGAAATGTATCGAGTAACTTTTTAGCAGAGCCTTCGTGAGCCATCCAGTTTTCAACATCAACTAATAAAGGCTGACCACAAAAATTAAACATAGCCTGAATCGCTTCTATTGATTTCACCCCAAATACGGGCGCTGGAGAAACGATAATAACCTTATCATGCGAAAGTAAGCTTTCTTCAAGTTCGGTTAAGCGTTCCCAGTCGAGTAAACCTGAAGGCTCATTAAAGTTTTGCTCATTACGCCAGCGATGGGTGCGCGTATCAAGCACCACCACTTTAGGAATGGTATTGAGCTCGTAATGCCAATAATTAAAATTGAGGATCAGCTTATCGAACTCTTTGAACTGCCATGTTTGGCCGTCAAAGCTTTTTGTGAAAGCAGATAACAAAGACAGCGTTTTTTCACCCGCATCATTACCAATCCCTTGCATTAACCAATAACTTATTAAACCGTTATTAACGATTCGTCGGCTGACTGGGTGTTGATAGATAGCGTGCTCCCACCCTGCCGTTAAATTCCAGTCATCTGTGACATCATGGTCGTCAAACATCATCAGGGTTGATACATTAGCAAACAACCGCTGTGTTTTATTCAACCCATCCGCAAAGCCAAGGAGTGCATCCTTTTCAAGCTGAAATTGCGTGGCGTGTTTAGGCGGCAGTGTTGGGCAATCTGCCTGTGCAAAATCAATTAGCTGCCACGAAACAGCACTAAAGTTAAGTATATAAAGTGCAATGAACTCTTGAAAATGTACTAAATGATTTTCAGCTTTTAAACTAGAAAAATGAGGCTCATCTTTTTTAAGCCAATAACCGACTCCCCATTTGCTGCGATTTTGCCAAGGCACTTTAGGTAAATAAAGATGGCGACTATAAAGCTGTTCGCTAAAACAAGCGGGTAAATTGAGCTTAAGCGGCGGCTCTTTAAAGATCCCAAACAGCGTTATGATTTTTTCTATCGCCAGTAACATCGGCCCTGCAACATCATCTGCGTATACTTGATCACCCGATAACAAAAGTAAATCAGCACCCGCGTTTAGCGATTGTCGCTGCTCATTTTGCCACGTGTCGGCTGCCACCAAACTATCTTTAGCAGGATGATGGGGGTTACGGCACGAACCATGTAAGATTTTATCGAGTCTATTAGGAATTACAAATGCAGGAAAATCGGCACGTTCGTAGCAAAATGCAGATAAATCGAGGCTTTTATCACGATCATGAAGTGAATAATAGATCAGTGAATCAACCCCAAATGGCTGTGAGGTTGGTAAAACAATGACATAATGAAGAAAGAGAGCCTCGCCTAATTGAATGACCTCATGCTGACAGGTCGATTCAAGGCCCTCAAACTCAATTCTATAATCACTATTTCGGGTTGTTACAAACTGAAAACAGACTTGATGAGGATCTGCACGGCGTACCATAGGCCCCATAATAAGTTGAGGTAAACTTGATACGCCGGTCATTGTTAAGCCCTTTTTGCTTGCTTAAACAGAGAATAGAAATTATCCGTCGTTGCGTTAGACAATTCGTTAAAAGTAAGCCCTTTTAACTCAGCAATATAATACGCAACGTCTTCTACATACGCGGGTTGGTTTGTTTTTCCACGGTATGGCACAGGGGCTAAATAAGGCGAATCTGTTTCGATTAAGAGCCGATCTAATGGGATTTTCTTCACAACGTCTTTTAGTTCAACGGCATTTTTAAATGTGACAATGCCTGAAATCGAAATATAAAAGCCCATATCAATCGCTTTCTTAGCCATATCCCAATCTTCAGTGAAACAATGCAGTACACCACCACATTTTTCAGCATTATGAGCGCGCATCAGGTTAATTGTGTCCTCACGCGCATCTCGAGTGTGAATGATAAGGGGTTTGTTAAGCTCATTAGCAACGTCTATATGCCCAACGAAGCTCTCTTGCTGAACGATATGCGTTTCTTTTGAGTAATAATAATCAAGACCTGTTTCACCAATTGCAACGACTTTATCGTGAGTAGCAAGGTTGATCAGTTGGTGTTTATCAAGTGCATCTTTTTGATCAAGAGGGTGTACGCCACACGAAGCGGATACATCTGGATAATCTTTAATTTTTTCAAGCATGCTTGGAAACTGCTCCAAAGTCACACTAACACATAAAAAGTGTTCGACTTGCTTTGTACGTGCGTTTTCAAGTACTTGGTCTAAATTAAGGTCGAGTTTGTCGAAGTCAAGACGGTCTAAATGACAATGAGAATCTACAAGCATGGTACTACTTTTTTACATGGTATACGTCGGATTGTCAGAGTTTAACATAGTACCCAGCAGTTTTTCGATCTTGGCATTTAAATTGGTTTTATCGTCGATAAAGCTTATACCAATACCTGGCGGATTCGAGCTTTGTGCACCTTGTGGGGTTATCCAAGCAACCTTCCCAGTAATTACGTCATCTTCTAAAGCATCTGGTAATGTCACTTTTAAAGCCAATGAATGCCCCATTTCAAACCGCATATTAGTACGTACAAACAAACCACCATTTTTTATGAAAGGCATGTAACAGCGATATAATTCTTCTAAATCTTCGATATCTACTAATAATTCTTGCACAATATGTCCTAATTATGGCTTTCACGTAAAGAAAACGCTAGTTGCGAAATGGCCAGCGGCATATTCAAACCAAGCACATGTGAGCTGTTATAAATAAACTCAGAAATTGCAGATTGCGCTTTTTGATAGCTGAAAAAATCCATTCCCAATACTAATTGCGTTTTTAGATGCTCAGTTAAAAACAAAGTAAAGACATTAACCAAACTTGTATCTTTATTCAGTATGTCGACTAACGCACTGAAATTATGGCTGTCTTTTATCTCAGTTGCAAATTTATAGAGTGTATCAATAGACTCTAATTGCTGTTCATTTTGCCATTGTTCTACAAGGAGTGGTTGTTGCGAAAACAAACCTAACCAAGAATAATTAGGAATATCTAGGGAGGCTAACCATTGTGTCGTAGTTTCTATATTAACTTTCACTTCGTGCACAGCACAACGACTGAGTATGGTCGCAGGTAATTGCGCGATTTGTTCACAGGTTAATAATAGGTAGCGGTGTAAACTTGGCTCTTCAAGCGTTTTTAATAGCGCATTGGCAGCGGCTGTGGTCATTTTATGGCACTGCTCAAGTACAACCACCTTATTACCGTTTTGAGCAGCTGAATGGTTTATAAAATCGGTAATATCACGAATTTCATCAACACCGATCGTTTGCCCGTCTACTTTAACCACCCGTTTATCGGGATGCGTGCCTGCTTGATTTAACAAACAACTTTTACAATGACCACAGGCAACCAAATTATTGGCTGAGGCACATAACAAACCATCAGCTAACTGCTCTACTAAGCGCTGCTTGCCAACCCCTTTATCACCATTAAACAATTGCGCATGGTGAAAACGATGCTGAGAGTAGCTCTGTGCTAACTGCTGTTGTAAGGGTTCAAGCCAAGGCAATGGCATATTATTTTAAACTCTCAAAAAAGGTATCAAGTACCGTGGTGATGGCAGCATGCACTTCAGGCATCGCTTTATTTGCGTCAACAGTTTGAATACTGGGATCATGTTCAGCAAGTGCCAAATAACGCTCACGTGTACGTTCAAAAAAGCCGAGCGCTTCTTGTTCAATTCGATCAAGTTCTCCGCGTCCCTTCGCACGTGCAAGTCCCACAGCAGGGTCAATATCTAAATATATTGTTAAGTCTGGCTTTAAGCCTTTTAAAACCATATCAGCCAAAAAAGAGAGTTTTGATTGCTCAATACCACGACCACCCCCTTGGTAGGCTTGCGATGAGAGATCATGACGGTCTCCCAGTACCCAGGTCCCTTTATCGATTGCAGGTTTAATAACATTCGCAACAAGTTGAGACCGTGCAGCGTACATAATAAGCAATTCTGTCTCACCCGTTATTTGCTCTTCATGAGCCTGTTTTACAATGTGACGTAGTGCTTCCGCCACAGGGGTACCACCTGGCTCACGTACATTAATAAATTCAACCTGCTTGTGCTGTAGGTAAGCTTGGCACACGGCGATTGCCGTTGATTTTCCAGCCCCTTCAAGACCTTCAATCACTATAAATTTCGCTGTCATATGACTCTTTTCTGGTTATTTGTTTAATTGGTACTGCTGCACAGCACGATTATGCTCTTTCAATGTTTTTGAAAATTGATGGCTCCCATCGCCTTTCGCTACAAAATAAACATACTCTGACTCAGGCGGATTCACCGCTGAAAGTAATGCCGCTCGCGATGGCATGGCAATCGGCGTTGGCGGCAGCCCTTTAATTTTATACGTATTATACGGTGTGTAAGTGGTTAAATCTTTACGTTTAATATCACCATCAAAGTCGGCTCCGATGCCGTAAATTACCGTTGGGTCTGTTTGTAAGCGCATATTGCTCTTTAACCGATTCGTAAAAACAGCCGATATTAAGGGCCTTTCACTTGCAAGCCCTGTTTCTTTCTCGATAATTGAGGCAAGTATTAGTGCCTCATACGGTGAGTTCAAGATTAAATCGTGTGCTCTATTTTGCCACGCATTATCGAGCTCTGTTTGCATTTTAGAGTAGGCACGCTTTAATACACTGCTGGCCGTGTCTTCACTATGATAGTGGTACGTATCAGGGAATAACCAACCTTCTAAATTTTCATCTTTATTGCTAATTTGCTTTGCTAAATTCTCTTCATCAAGGTCTTGCTTCAAATGAGTTTGCTTAGCAATGTTGGTAATTACTTCTCTCAGTGGTTGCCCTTCAATAATAGTAAAACTAAAGCTGACTTGAGCGCCTTGATTAATGCGGCGAATATTATCGATTACAGAGGTAGAATCAAGCTCATACAAGCCTGCTTTTAAATCCGTTAAGGTCGGGTCTAACTTTGCAAGCACCTGAAATTTAAAACAACTATCAAGCCATTGCTTACTTTGCCACTGTTTGCATAATTGATTAAATCCGGTTCCGCGGTCCACTTTAAACAGTGTGGTGTTAGTAACATTTAATGGCATACTCAATGCTGCTTGAAGTTGTTGATAGCCAATACCACAACATAGCAATGCTAATAAAAGCACGCTAACAATGACTTTTATCACACATTCTCCTTGGCAAACTGGGTCGCTAATAATGCTTTACTTCGAGTAATGTCAAACTGTGTATCCGTAATGGCTGCAACAGGCACAACACCCATTAAGCTATTACACATAAAAACCGCATCCATCGCTAATAACTCTTCTACGCTAATTTGTTTAAACTCAATTGCTAACTTAGCACATAACGATTTTAGGTAAACCCCAGTAATCCCACAGTTATTTAATTGTGGCGAAAAAATCTGTTCATTTTTTATCGCAAATAAATTAGCAGCAGAGCTTTCTATTACATTGTCATTAATATCAAGCACCACAACATCGTCGCAATTAAGTGTGTTCATTTGATTTTTAATGAGCACTTGCTCGAGGCGGTTTAAGGTTTTTAAACCGGCAAGCACAGGCTGATGTGCAAGTTTAATACTGCTTATAGCGAGTGAAACCCCCTGCTCTTGCCATGTTTTATAATGTGCAACAGCAGGTAATACCGTGATAAGAACTTGAATCGAAGGCGCTTCAGGTAAGCCGTAACCTCGGCCGCCACTGCCGCGGGTAATAACAATTTTTAAAATGCCTGATTGTATATCGCCTATGGCCTGAAGCGAGGCATTTTCTATTGCCATGACATCTAAAGTTGGGAATGCTAAGCGCGCTGCACATTCTATTAAACGGGCTTTATGTAATGGCCAGTGCTCTATACTGGCATCATTAATGCGAGCCGTAGTGAAGAAGCCATCACCATAGTTTAGACCACGATCTTGAAAGCTGACCATGGTGTGGTCGTTGGTTATAATTATTGTTTGTTTAAATTTACTCATATAAAAAAGCCCAGTTAAACAACTGGGCTCTTCTTAATTTAGTCCGTTGTTACCGGCAATTATACCTTTTTAAATAGCAACGAGCCATTAGTACCACCAAAACCAAACGAATTACACAGTGCATAATCCAATTTAGCGTCACGTGCTGTGTGCGGTACATAGTCTAAATCACACCCTTCATCAGGGTTATCAAGGTTAATTGTTGGACTTACTTTTTGGTCTTGTAAAGACAAAATAGTAATAATAGACTCAACAGAGCCCGCTGCACCTAACAAATGACCCATCATTGATTTAGACGAACTAACCATCACATCTTTTGCTGCATCACCAAAAATTGATTTAACAGCCGATGTTTCAGCTTTATCACCTGCATGCGTTGAAGTACCATGCGCGTTAATGTAGCCCACTTGGTCAGCATTTACTTGTGCATCTTTCAACGCATTTTCCATAGCAAGTGCTGCCCCAGAGCCATCTTCTGGCGGTGAGGTCATGTGGTAAGCATCACCACTCATACCAAAACCTACAAGCTCTGCATATATGTTTGCACCACGTGCTTTTGCATGCTCATACTCTTCCAGTACGATAACACCTGCACCATCGGCCAGAACAAAACCATCGCGGTCTTTATCCCACGGACGAGATGCGGCTTGTGGATCATCATTACGTGTTGATAATGCACGAGCTGCATTAAATCCGCCCATACCAATTGGCGTAGATGCTTTTTCAGCACCACCCGCAACCATCGCATCAGCATCACCGTATGCAATCATACGCGCTGCGTGGCCAATGTTATGCAAACCTGTTGTACAGGCCGTAACAATTGATATATTAGGACCACGTAGCCCATGCATGATCGATAAGTGACCCGAAATCATGTTAATGATGGTCGACGGTACGTAGAACGGAGAAAGCTTACGCGGACCACTGTTTAATAGTTTTACGTGGTTTTCTTCGATTAACGTTAAACCACCGATGCCCGAACCCACTGCGACGCCAACGCGTGTCGCGTTTTCGTCAGTGATTTCTAAGCCAGAATCTTGTAGTGCTTGTACACCCGCTGCAATGCCATATTGGATAAACAAATCCATTTTTTTTGCATCTTTCGGTGACATGTAAGCTGATGCATCAAAGTCATTCAGCAAACCTGCGAATTTGGTGCCGAAACTTGAGGTATCGAAATGCGTGATAGTTTGAATACCACTTTTACCGTTTAACAAACCTTGCCAAGTAGATTCAACATCATTACCTAGCGGTGTCAACATTCCTAAGCCAGTTACGACGACTCGACGTTTAGCCACGGGTTGCCTCCAATAAGGAAATTATTTTAGGTGGGGTGTATACCAAAATATTCAGTATCATTCTTTAGATAGACTAAGGGCAGCCTAAAGCTGCCCTTAAAATCAAAATGCGATTGATTACTCAGCGTGAGCTGTAACGTAATCGATTGCAGCTTGAACTGTAGTGATCTTTTCAGCTTCTTCGTCTGGGATCTCAGTGTCGAACTCTTCTTCAAGAGCCATTACTAGTTCTACAGTATCAAGTGAATCAGCACCTAAGTCGTCAACGAAAGAAGCTTCATGTTTTACTTCTTCTTCTTTAACACCTAGTTGCTCGATAATAATTTTCTTTACGCGTTCTTGGATGTCGCTCATTCTTCTTTCCTTTATTAAATACGCCAATGCGTTATTTTCAGATTGCGGCGTAGTTTACGCCGCATAATTCTGTGATTCAAGGATTTGCTGATAATTACTTATCTGGTCAAACCTCTTGATTGGTATTTGTTCATTTATCGCTTATTTTCATAGCGAATTCAAGTATGTTTAAAGCAAGATCACAAAAAATTCAACATTTTTCGATAATCTTTTGTTAGCACTTTGGTGCTAACATTCATTAAACCATGTACATCGCGCCATTTACGTGCAATGTTTCACCCGATACATACGCAGCTGCGTCAGATGCTAAATAACACACTGCGGCTGCAATTTCTTCAGGCTGACCTAAACGACCCGCTGGCACATTTGCTAGCGTGGCTGCTTTTTGCTCATCTGTCAGCTCATCAGTCATGTCTGTTTGGATAAATCCAGGCGCTACAACGTTAACCGTGATACCACGAGACGCCACTTCGCGTGCAAGTGATTTAGTAAAACCAATCACACCTGCTTTTGCTGCAGCATAGTTTGCTTGACCCGCATTACCCATCGTGCCTACAACTGAACCAATGTTGATGATACGGCCATTTTTCTTTTTCATCATAGGACGTAAAACAGCCTTAGATAAACGGAAAACAGAGCTTAAGTTGGTGTCAATAATGTCATCCCACTCGCCGTCTTTCATTCGCATAAGTAAATTATCGCGCGTAATACCCGCATTATTTACTAATACATCAATATCACCTAAATCAGCTTTGATCGCAGCAAGTGTTGCTTCAATCGACTCTGGATCAGTCACGTTTAACGCATAACCTTTACCATTATCGCCTAAGTACTCACTGATTTTTGCAGCACCTGATTCGCTTGTCGCTGTGCCCGCAACTTTTGCACCTTGTGCCACTAAGGTATTCGCAATCGCTTTACCTATACCGCGGCTAGCACCTGTGATAAGGACAACTTTGCCCTCAAGAGAAAATAAATTTGTCATTCTATTCCTACTTATTTCGCTTCATCAATCGTAGCTTGCGTGTTTACCGCTGCGCATACCATTGCTTTATCAATACGTTTAGCCAGACCCGTTAATACTTTGCCTGGGCCAAATTCATAGCTTTGTGTAATGCCTTGCGCTACAAGGGCCTGTACAGTTTCAGTCCAGCGTACTGGGCTGTATAGTTGACGTACTAGCGCATCTTTAATTGCTTCACTAGATTGCTCTGCTTTAACGTCAACATTATTAATTACATCACACTTAGGTGTATTAAATGTTAAAGCGGCTAAATCAGCGGCTAATTTTTCTGCCGCAGGTTTCATTAATTCACAGTGTGAAGGCACGCTTACAGCAAGCGGTAAGGCACGTTTTGCACCTGCTTCTTTACACGCTTCTGATGCGCGCTCTACCGCGGCCTTGTGGCCTGCAATAACAACTTGACCAGGTGAATTATAATTAACTGGTGAAACCACTTCGCCATTAGCCGATGCTTCACATGCGGCTTTAATTTCATCATCACCTAAACCGATAATAGCTGCCATAGAACCGGTACCCGCTGGTACTGCTTCTTGCATATATAAACCACGGTTTTCAACAAGCTTGACGGCTTCGCTTAAACTAACAACGCCTGCACAAACAAGCGCTGAATACTCGCCTAAACTGTGGCCAGCCATAACAACGTCTGCATCAGGGTTTGCTGCTAACCATTGGCGGTAAATTGCCACACTGGCAGTTAATAAGGCCGGTTGTGTACGATGGGTTTGATTTAATTCTTCTTCTGGACCATTAAGTACAAGTGCAGCTAGATCATAGCCAAGCGCGTCTGATGCTTCTGCAAATGTTGCTTTAACAATATCAGAATCGGCTAAAAGTTCAGATACCATGCCCACAGTTTGTGAGCCTTGACCTGGAAATACGAGTGCAATTTTATGTGCCATACTTTGCTCTTATCATTAAACAAAAAAATAATTCTTTTGTAGGCAGCATAACAAGTTTTTTAAATGCTGCACTACTTTATTGTTGGATGTGTTTGCTCAAAAATCGCAGCGATTTTTTCAGGGAGTTGGCGTTCGACTTCCCGCACGGCTTCATCTATAGCAGCATGGAACGCCTTTGCAGAGGCATTACCATGGCTTTTAACAACAATACCGCGCAATCCTACCAGACTTGCGCCATTATACTGGTCGGGGTTCACCCGCTTGTAGAGCTTTTTTATCACTGGTCGCAATAAAAACGCCAAACATTTGTATAAAAAATGTTTGTGTAAGGCTTTCGTTAATTTATGCATGATAAGTTTGGCAATCCCTTCACAGGTTTTTAATGCCACATTACCTACGAATCCTTCGCACACAATCACATCGGCTTTACCACTGAAAATATCGCTACCTTCACTGTAACCTGTGTAGTTGAGATATTTACATTGCTGCATTAGTTGTGCAGCTTGCTTTATTCCCTCATGCCCTTTGATGTCTTCAGAGCCAATATTTAATAAACTAACGCGAGGATTATCACAGCCAAGCGCTTGTCCTGCGACCACAGAGCCCATAATGCCAAACTGATAAAGTGTTTGCGCATCGCAATGCACATTGGCCCCTAAATCTAATAGATAAACGGGATCTTTTCGCTCAGTAGGGACGGCTGAAATAAGGGCTGGTCGTTTTACACCCGGCAGCATCTTTAATACATAATGCGCCATAAAAAATAACGCGCCAGTATTACCCGAGCTTACACAGGCTTGCGCTTCACCCGATTTAACTAAATCAAGGGCAACTCGCATTGAGGAATCTTTTTTTGAACGAACAGCTGAAGCGGGTTCACACGCATTAGTAACAACTTCACTACAATGACGAATGATTAATCGCGGGTGAGAAAGCGAATCAAGCGCTTCAAGTTCTTTAAGAATAACTTGCTGATTACCACATAAGATCAGTCTTAAGTTGGTATTAGCATTTACCGCTCTTACGGCGGCGGGGATAGATGAACGGGGGCCGTAATCGCCCCCCATCATATCTAACGCTATGGTTAGATTGGTCAGCATATAGCAATCTCTTAGTTAGAAATTACTTTAACGCCTTTATAGTAACCGTCAGCAGTTACGTGGTGACGACGGTGAGTCTCACCAGAAACTTGGTCTACAGTTAAAGTTGGACCACTGATCGCATCGTGTGAACGGCGCATGCCGCGTCTTGCACGAGACTTTTTGCTTTTTTGTACAGCCATTAGTCTTCTCCTAAGAATCTTTCTTAAGTTGTTTCAAAATATCAAATGGATTTGGTTTGTCATCTTTTGCTGATAATTTACCAAAGCTTGTAGGCTCTGATGAATAACTGCACGAGGCTTCGTTGTGTGTAGGCACTATAGGAATTGCCAAAATCAGTTCGTCTTCGATTAACTCAAACACGTTGATTTCGCCATTTTCGTCCAGTTCTACTTCATCGTAACCTTCAGGAAGATGATCTGACTCTGCATCCAAACCGACTGGCGAATACACAAAGTCTTGATCCAAATCCAACCCTAATTCACCATTGCAGCGTTGACAAGTTACGGTTACATGTACTGATAAATTACCACTTATCACTACTAAACCCTGGTCATCAATTTTGCAATGAATCTTTACCGCTATTTCACCTGCTTCTTCCTGCACAACTTGCTCTAAACGAGAAAGTTTTTCAAGCGGTACAATACCGTCATACGTTAAACGATGTTGTGCTGCTTTGCTGGGATGAAGAGTGATGGGAATTTTCACCTTTTGCATAGGGGCTGCATCATATAGATAGTTAGTTGGTTAGTCAAAGTAAAAAACCAATTTTAGTCGGTTTTTAACGATCTTCTGCTTTGTTTTCGGATTCATTGTGGCTTATCCTTGCCAAAAGACATTTTATACCCAGAATATTTTATGAAACCAACACTTATATTAGCGTCAAGCTCACCATTTAGACAGCAATTATTAACTAAATTAAATCTACCTTTTGAAAGTTTTTCACCTGATATCGATGAATCAGCGCTAGAAAATGAAACGCCCTCGCAACTTGTTAAGCGACTAAGTGAGCAAAAAGCGCGTGTCGCAGTTGAACATTTTACCAATGGCTTAGTGATAGGCTCTGATCAGGTGGCCGTTTTCAACAATAAAATACTAGGTAAACCACACAATAAAGAAAACGCCGTTGCGCAATTATCCGCATTTAGCGGCCATACTGTGAGATTCTTAACGGGTTTGAGTGTCTTCGATATAGAATCAAATAACGCAATCACGACGGTTGTGCCATTCGACGTGACTTTTAGAACACTAACACTTGAGCAAATTGGCGCATATTGCGATGCTGAGCAACCTTACAATTGTGCTGGCAGCTTTAAAAGTGAAGGATTAGGTATTTGCTTATTTGACAAGCTCAGTGGCGATGACCCAAATACACTTATTGGCCTGCCACTGATCACATTAACTAAAGTACTGGCTGAGTTTGGTGTTGATGTACTGACTCTTCAGCATGAGATGTCAACACGCTAAGTAACTGCCAATACGAATCAACGACAGTAATCGGCGCATGTTGTTGCAACTGTGCCTTACTGTGGGCACCAAAGCTCACACCAATACAGGCTATACCAGCGGCATTCGCCATCGCCATATCCAATTGGCTATCGCCAATCATCACAGCATCACTTTTCGTTATGCCCTGCTCGTGCAAAATTTGCTCAAGCATATCAGGGGATGGCTTTGACATAGCATCATCTGAGCATTTTACGTTCATAAAATACTTACCGAGGCCCGACTCATTAAGTAATCTATCAATACCTTCACGTCCTTTACCAGTAGCCACAGCGAGCTCTATACCTGCGTCTCTTAACTGCGTTAGTACAGGTTCTACATCTGCGAATAGAGGTGTAGGTGTGACATCTAATTCGCGATATTGTGCTTTATAACCTGCAACGAGTTCATCGTTTAAATGCAAATGAGCAGGAAAAAGTACTTCAGTGGCCTTGGTTAGCGACAAACCTATCACATCTTTCGCTTGTTGCTCTGTTGGAACTGGAATACCTAAATCTCGCGCAGTATTTCGCAGGCAGGTCACAATTTTTGGCACAGAATCCATGACTGTGCCGTCCCAATCAAAAATAGCGAGTTTAAACCTGTTCATTATCAGCACGTAACTTTTTAATACAATTACTTAAAGCTTTATCTAACGGCGCTTCAACATGCATCGTTGTTTCGTTTTTAGGGTGGATAAAGCGTAAATCATGCGCATGTAAAAATAACCGATTTAACCCCGTTAACTTATTAACGTATTGATCAAATTCAGCCACACCATATTTATCATCACACGCAATTGGGTGACCTTTGCATTGCGTATGAACACGGATTTGGTGAGTACGCCCAGTCACCGGCGACGCTTGCACCAGTGAACACTCTGCATAACGCTCTAGAACACGGAAACGTGTGTGCGATGGTTTACCTTCGGTATTGTCTACACGCACCACGCGCTCACCAGACTTTAAAGTATTTTTACGTAAGCCTTCAGTGACGTTTTTAGTTTTCGCATCCCATTGCCCATCAACCAGTGCCCAATAATTTTTTTCCATGGTTTTTTCACGCAACTGCTGATGCAAGTGTGTAAGCACTGAACGGCGCTTTGAAATAAGTAAACAGCCTGAAGTATCACGGTCAAGACGGTGAACCAGTTCAAGGCTGCGCTCTTCTGGGCGAAGTACTCGCAGTGCCTCGATTAAGCCATAACTTAAACCACTGCCGCCATGCACCGCCATTCCTGACGGCTTATTAATCACCATCAAGTATTTATCTTCAAATAAAATGGCCTCTTCAAGCTGTTTAACCTTATCTAGCTTTTTCGGCACAAATTCATCTTTTTCGGCCACTTTTATGGGCGGAATACGAATAACATCATCAAGTTGTAATTTATAAACGGGTTTAATGCGCTTTTTATTTACTCGCACTTCACCTTTACGAAGAATTTTATAAACTGCACTTTTAGGCACACCCTTCAGGTGAGTAATAAGAAAGTTATCAATGCGTTGACCTAAGTGGTCTTCACCTATGGTAACAAATGATACTTGTAAGCCGGTTTTTTCTGACATTGCCTAATCACTGATTTAAGTAAATAATTTAGTTGCTAACGCGGTTGTAATAGTGGGATAATCACCGCTGCGAACATAAAGTTTGCAAGTAACAACGGTGCTTTTTACCACATTAAAACATTCGTGATGCATATTCTGGGTTGCCGATCATACAGATCCGCGCTAAGTTTTCCAAAGCTTTTATAATTACCCAGCCAACACGAGCGTTCAATTATCGGCGATGCGCGTAATATATTGCCTGCATAATTTGAGCACGAATGCTGATTAATGAATAGAAAAAGCAATTGAACAAGATAAATTGTCTGATAGTGACGACGTAACAACGTCATTCAGAGTAAGCTGTTGTAGCAAGACATTGAATTAAAATTTGAACATGGTCGACTTCGGAACAGAACTCGTAAATTAAAACCGTGAAAGACGCGGCAGTTTTGGCACCAAAAAGAATTTAATAACGTGACAACATGTTATTGTCAGCCACACCATAGACACGCTCAATGTAAGCGAACAACGTCGGTTTTTGATTTTAACCAGTCGTGAGATTGCACAAGAATAACCGTCAAAAACCACTGAACAGACGAAATGATATCGTCATGTCAGCGACAGAAATTAGTAGAGTAACAATATGAAACGTATGCTAATCAATGCGACGCAGCAAGAAGAAATGCGCGTTGCACTGGTTGATGGCCAGCGCCTGTATGATTTAGACATAGAGAGCCCAGGTCACGAACAAAAAAAAGCCAATATTTACAAGGGTAAAATTACCCGTATCGAACCATCATTAGAAGCAGCCTTTGTTGATTATGGCGCGGAAAGACATGGTTTCCTTCCACTTAAAGAAATTGCACGCACATACTTCCCACAAGGCTATACATTCCAAGGTCGTCCGAATATTCGTGACGTAATCAAAGAAGGCCAAGAAGTAATTGTTCAGGTTGATAAAGAAGAACGTGGCCAAAAAGGCGCGGCACTAACAACCTTTATAAGCGTAGCAGGCAGCTATTTAGTGCTTATGCCAAATAACCCTCGTGCCGGCGGTATTTCACGTCGTATTGAAGGTGATGAGCGTACTGAACTAAAAGAAGCGCTAAGCCGTTTAGAACTTCCTAAAGGTATGGGGCTCATTGTCCGTACTGCGGGTGTTGGTAAATCATTCGAGGAACTAGACTACGACTTAAAAGCGCTTTTAGTTCACTGGGATGCCATTCAACAAGCTGCAGATAGCGGCCCTGCACCATTCTTAATTCACCAAGAAAGTAACGTTATTTTCCGTGCTATCCGCGACTATCTACGTCGTGATATTGGTGAAATTTTAATTGATAAAGCCCGTGTTTTTGAAGAAGCTAAAGCGCACATTGAACGCTTCCGCCCTGATTTCATGAGCCGTGTTAAGCTTTATCAAGGCGATGTGCCATTATTCACACATTACCAAATCGAAAGCCAAATTGAGTCAGCGTTCCAACGCGAAGTTCGCTTACCTTCTGGTGGTTCAATCGTTATTGATCCGACAGAAGCGCTTACCTCTATCGATATTAACTCGTCAAAAGCAACCAAAGGCGGTGATATCGAAGAGACCGCGCTTAATACGAACCTAGAAGCCGCTGATGAAATTGCACGTCAATTACGTCTACGTGACTTAGGTGGTCTTATTGTTATCGATTTTATCGATATGACACCACCTCGCCACCAACGTGAAGTTGAAAATCGCCTAAAAGATGCTGCACGTCCAGACCGTGCTCGCGTACAAATAGGCAAAATTTCACGCTTCGGCCTTCTTGAAATGTCACGTCAACGCCTGCGTCCATCTCTAGGTGAAGCAAGCCAAGGTCCGTGTCCGCGTTGTAATGGTCAAGGCACTATTCGTTCAAACGAATCAATTGCATTGTCTATCCTTCGTTTAATCGAAGAAGAAGCAATCAAAGACAATACATCGCAAGTAAACGCACAAGTACCTGTTGCGGTAGCTGCTTACTTATTAAATGAAAAACGCCGTAGTGTGCACCGTATTGAAAAACGCCATAGTGTTGATGTGGTCATTATTCCAAATCAACACATGGAAACACCGCACTATGAAGTAGTTCGTTTACGCAAAGATGAAACGATTGAAACTGTTAGCTATGAGCAAGTCGTTGCACCAGAGCCAGAAGCATTTGAAATGGCTAAAGCACCCACAGCACCGGTTCGTGAAGAGCCTGTGTTAAAAGGTGTTGTTATGCCAACAAACCCAGCGCCACAAGCTGCTCCAAAAGCTGAACAACCAGCTCAAGACGTTAAGAAAAGTGACGGTGGTTTATTTGCAGCCATCGGTAAATGGTTTAAATCACTCTTCAGCAACTCTGAAGAAGAGACTGAAAAAGAGCAAGAAGAGAAAAAAGCGGCACAACAGCGCAGCAACAACCGTCGTAATAACGACAACCGTCGCAGAAGCAATAACCAACGTCGTCGTAACAACACTCGTAATAAGCGCCCTTCAGACGTTGAAGCGAAAGAAGATAAACCGGCCACTAATTCAGCTCCTGAGCAAAAAGAAAGTAACGAAAACCGTAATAAGCGCCGTCGCAATTCGACTAACCGAAAGCGAAATGAAAAGCGTACTGATGACGTAGAAACAACGTCAACAGAGGCAGTTCAAGAAACGCAAACGGAGCAACCGAAAGAGACTAAACCTAAGGTTCGCCGTCAACGTCGTAATATTCGTAAGAAAGTGCGTTTACAAGACGAAAATGCCGAGGAAGTGAAATCAACTCAGAGCAGTGATACTGTTCAGGCTGAGAAAACAGACAAAGCAGCAAAGCCTGCCAAACAGGCGAAAGAAGCGAAAGACGATGTAGTACCAGAGGTTAAATCTGAAACGCCTGCACAGACTGAGGTTAAAGCAGAAAAACCTGCAAAAGCTGACGTTAAATCGGTTAAAACAGAAGAAACCAACACACCGGTTGAGGAGCAAAATGTAAACGCTGAGTCAGTTGCTGATGATGAACAAGCACAGCCGCGCACACGCTCACGTCGTTCACCTCGTCACCTTCGTGCAGCTGGACAACGCCGTCGTCGTCCTGAGCAAGATGAAAAGCAAAATGAAGATAAAGGTGACACACCTGCCTTTATTCCTGTTGCGGATCAAGCTGCTGCTGAATATGAAGCTGAATTAAAAGCTAAACAAGCGCAAACTGAGCAACCAGTTGAAGCGCCTGAATCAGCTAACACTGATGAGCCAGTTAAAGCTGAAGAGCCAGTAAAAGCTGAAGAACCAGTAAAAACTGAAGAACCAGTGCAAGCTGACGAACCAGTAAAAGCTGAAGAACCAGTTAAAACTGAAGAGCCAGTACAAGCTGAAGAACCAGTTAAAACTGAAGAGCCAGTACAAGCTGACGAACCAGTAAAAGCTGAAGAACCAGTAAAAGCTGAAGAACCAGTAAAAGCTGAAGAACCAGTAAAAGCTGAAGAACCAGTAAAAGCTGAAGAACCAGTACAATCTGAAGAGCCAGTACAAGCTGAAGAACCAGTGCAAGCTGAAGAACCAGTAACAACTGAAGAACCAGTTAAAGCTGACGAACCAGTAAAAGCTGAAGAACCAGTACAAGCTGAAGAGCCAGTTAAAGCTGAAGAACCAGTAAAAGCTGACGAACCAGTAAAAGCTGAAGAGCCTGTTAAAGCTGACGAACCAGTGCACGCTAAACAAGCACCTAACAATGAAAGAACAGTGTTAGTTAAGGGTTCAGCAAGCGCTGCAATGGCAAAACCTGCACCAGTTGCAGACAGCGAGCCAGTACCAACACCAGGTGCTATGGCACACGATAAACGTGAAGCTATTCCAGACAGTGGTTTACGCGCAGGTTCAATTAAACCTGCCGGTAAAGCCCGTGCTGATATGGCTAAAACATTATCGGCTGACTAGTCTAGCTGTTATATGAAAAAAGCCGCGTTATGAAAATAACGCGGCTTTTTTGTTTAGATTTTTGTTTTAGATATATACACTATATTTCGATTATTTGGGTTCCGAAGCCACTGGCGTATCCACCCACTAACACCTGACTCACACCTTGTTTGTCTGATCTAACGCATGCTGAGATATGTGAAGCACATCCCATAAATCGTCCTTGTTCAAATTTGAAATGATTAATGTGTTCAGAATAAAGATGCCTAGTTAAGTAACAAGCAAGCGCACCACTCGCGCTCCCTGTTGCCGATTCTTCTGGAATACCCACTAAAGGTGCAAAGTTTCGACAACTTGCAGTCAGCTTTTCATGCGCATCGTAAAGCTCAAATGCATGCACACCAATCACTTCATGTTGTTTACAAAAATCACTGAGAGCAGCGTTATTAACTTCAATTTTATCGAGATAGCCCCGTGGTACAGGAACGATAATATCGGGTAAACCTGTTGTGATTACGTCTATCGGTAAAGCCGTTGATGCTAAAACCGCTTCATCAACCCCCAATAATCCAGCGACCTCATGATACGCAAAGCTGCCGAGATATTTAGGTAAGGTTTGCTCCATCGTAACTTGACCGTCATTGGCAATCGTTATTCCGAGTAGACCCGCTTTGGTTCTCTGCGTGTAATTACCCGCAGCTATCACACCTTGGTTGAATAGAGTCGAAAATACAGCAAGCGTAGCATGACCACAAAAATCGACCTCTTCTGTTGTGGTAAAAAATGACACCGAAAAATCGACCTCTTCATCGTCTGATACAAAGGCCGTTTCTGAAAAGCCCACGGCTTTCGCAATAGTCAGTTTTTCCGCATCAGAAAGTTTACCCGCATTGAATACAACACCGGCAGGGTTACCTCCGCTTCCATCTGCAGTAAACGAGTTAACTAAAATGCTTCTACTTTCATTCACACAACTCTCTTTTTAGATTTAACGAATAAAAGCTACAGATAGTGTCAATATAGATAGTATTGTTATAGTCAGTACCAATATAGATATCACCGATATAGAGAGTACTGATATAGAGAGTACCGATATAGACGTTGAATATCCGTAGTTTTAATTTATAGCTTTCCTTATTCTCAAACAGCACTATCAAATCTTGCGCAGTGCAACTTGTCTCACCTTATCTGTTGACGAGATGGCACTTTGGATATGTGCTGCAATCACAATGACTTTATTTAAATTTGCCTACAAACTAGCCCATTGTTGTTTCAGTCCTATTAGATGAACAACGCCTAAAGATAAACAAATAATTGAACTCCAGATCCAAAACTCGGGAGTTCGACCTTGGGGTGACTTTACAAACAAAAAACCGACGATGCCCCGGGCAATATAAATGAATGTAATTAATATAAGCGCTAAACGCGTTAATGGGAGTTTGAAAATAATCCCAGCAGCAGAAAACGCATACATTGACCACATTGAGAGCACGAATGTAATGCCACTGGTTATAAGGGTTGGTTTTATACTACCTTGCTCAGATAGTAGCGCCATTTGTTCCCCCGCACCAAAAAAGCGATACCACGGTGCGCCAAAATAAATACACCCAAGATGCAAAATTGCAACGATTCCACTTAATACACCTGCAATAATAAGAAATATATTCATACTTTAAAATCTCCTTGTAAACAACTCAATAGTCATAACAGAAAAACAATAGCATTAAAATGCGAATAAAAATTTTAAATATTTTCGTGCTTATTTAACTTCTATTCGCCTAAATATTGCACAAGCCCTGCAAGTAAAAATGCCAACCACAGTAATGAGACTATTGCAGAAAATAACAAAGATGGTTTAACTGGCTTCCGTCTACATAAAGTCTTAATAGTGCTTAGAACACTTATAATGCCTATAAACGGAAAGCACAAAACTGTTAGTATTACCCTCAAGCTTGGCTCTGCAAAAAATAAAGAGAAAAAACTAGAACCTTTATCTTCGAACTGTTCAAGTTTTAATGTTATATAGTAAATATAAATGGGCAAACTAAAAATAATAAATATTAGAGCAAGAGAAAAATAAAGTTGATACATAGGCTAGACATCCTTTTCTAACTAAAACTAAATAATGGAATAATCAATTTGAGAAAAAACAGGGATAAAACCTTCTCATATTACCCACGAAATACTTTTGAAATGGATTAATTTTTACCTTAATATCACCTTCATCGAATAATCCTGTAGAATTAACGACATGATGGATTTGTTCCATAATACATTCTTCATGATGAGATTTCAGGATACTTTCAGAGCAGTCCATTATAAAGTGTGGCATTAGTTCTCCTAACTAATATTTTCATTTTAACAACTTGCTAAAAATGGGTTAAATGTGTTCAAAATAAAGAGCAGTATTAAAAGAAATTTACACCTCAAAACCTTTTCTTAGAATACGTCGTAATCATCTCAGTAGATTAGCGGTTATTTTGTCTCTGTTACAGATAAATATTAATAATTAGGCAATTATATTTTTCAGCATCAGAAAGCTTATCCGCATTTAATACAACGCCTGCAAGGTTCGCGACTGTGCCACCTGCAAATTTGCTACAAATGCAGTTACCATCATTACACGCTTCTTTTATATAAATTAAATACTAAGGCCATTGCACTTGCTCTATAACGTAACGATATGACGCCAATGCTTTATAGATCGATATTAATATTGGCTGTTTTTTATAAACTACGTGAAATATAAATACGGGTAATTGCCAAATAACAACTATGCTAATCTGTATCACTAAAGCGATAAACACAAACTCTGTATTACCTAAGAAAAACAACAGCAACAGACTGCTATTTAATAGCAAAAACACCCACACACTGCGCAGTGCTGCCTTTTTCAGGGTTTGTAATTGCTGCTGATTCAAATCTGACACCATCAGACTTGTTTGTTACACCCAAACATCATTCGCTGCGGTCAGTTCACCACCAGCTTCACCGGTATTTACCACGCCTTTCGGCTCAACAAGCATAATTTTACATTCAGTCTTCGCATGGGGTTTATGTTCAACCCCCTTAGGGATTACAAACATTTCACCCGACTCTAAATTTACAATGCCATCTCTAAATTCGATTTCTAGCTCGCCTTCAATAACAATAAACACTTCATCAGTGTCAGGGTGATCGTGCCAAACAAATTCACCTTCAACTTTAGCGAGTTTAAATTGATAGTCGTTCATTTCTGCAATTACTCGCGGTGACCAATGTTCAGTAAATTTAGAAAACTTCTCTTTAAAATTAATTGCTTTGTAAGTCATAAAATCCCTATTTATAAATTTAATTTGAGGGTCGAATAAATCAAAAGACTCATCTCATTTATCTCTGTTATCTTCACTTTCAGTGACAATTAAACTCTGGATATACGCTTTATGTCGTCTTGAGGTTTTGCATATAACGCCCCATAAAAAAGAGGCTATACTATAACTCTTCTTAATGGCTCTAATTGATGCAGATAGCGAGTGAATGTGTCCTTAGGTCTCTCTAAATTATTTGCCGCAAGTACCCTAGATGCCATACCTCTGTGATTACTGCCATGAGTTAACAAATGGATTAGAATCTCTGTCACTGACATCTGCCCTGTATCACCATCAACAAATTTAAATGAAACAACCCGCTCTAGTACTTCTTGCTGTACTGTTTTAGAATACTGAACTAACCATGAGTCATTTTCATTTACTCTCTCGCGCAACTCTAAAAATGTTGGTGTTTCAACGGTATTATCATCACTGTATTTTTCAGGTTCTCTCAAAATTCGGCTAATAAACAGGCTATCGACGACAGTTGTGTGATTTAAGATTCTGACGAAAAAGGTAGCATCACTTTCTGGAAGTCTTGAAAAATGCTGTTCTCCTAAATCAAGCAATTGAGTATTTGCCCACTTTTTGTAGTGAAACGCCTTAGAAAAGTCCCTATTCATCCTTACGTATACGCCAGATTTTTACCAATAATGACCGATAATACCCTAAACGATTAATACACAATAATAAACTGTCTTATACCATTACGCTTAATTAAGTAGTCTATTTTGAGGCAATAAAACCGCGTTGATAACAAGGCAAAAATTTAGTTATTTAGTTATTTAGTTGTTCTCGGCAATTGCTCCTGCATTGCTCTACCTCCTGCATCCATGCAGTCGTAAATCAGACATTTTTAACGCAGGTAGCGACTGGTTTAATCACTCAAAATGATTAAGTATTTTTGCGGATTAATGGAATGGACTCTCTCCACTCCCCAACGGCGTCATAATGCGCCATAGTAGTTTAGGGTAAGTTTTAGCGTAAACAAAGTAGAGAGAGTCACATGAATAAAATAACAATTGGATTAGATATCGCCAAGAACATTTTTCATTTAGTTTGGTTATCAAACTCGGGAAAAGTGCTCAAAAAGAAAAAGCTCAAACGCACTAACATGAAAGAGTATTTTTGTAATTTAGAGCCCGCAATTGTCGTCATGGAAGCGTGTGGCTCATCAAACTACTGGGCACAAAGTATTCAAAACTATGGTCATGAAGTGAAAGTTATCGCTCCACAATATGTAGTCCCTTACCGAAAAGGAAATAAAAATGATTTCAATGATGCAGAAGCGATAGCTGAAGCTTCACAACGAGTGAATATGCGATTTGTGCCAATAAAAAGTGTAGAGCAACAAGACATTCAACTGTTGCACCGTATAAGAGAGCGGCGAATAAAATGTAGAACGGCCTTAGTGAATCAAACCAGAGGCCTCTTAGCCGAATATGGTATTAGCCTCTCGCAAGGCGTTAATCAAGTGAGAAAGTCTATCCCCGATATTTTAGAAGATGCGAGTAACATGTTAACGCCATTGTCTCGTCGATACATAGCCAGTTTGTATGATGAATTAATTGAGGTAGATAAGTTAATCACGGATTTGGATAGCGAGATAAAAGCTTTAAGCCATCAGATAGAGCAGTGCCAGAAATTAGAAACAATGACAGGAATAGGTCCCATCATCGCAACAGCTTTGTATAGTGCAATAGGTGATGGTAAAACCTTTAAAAGTGGGCGTCATATGGCAGCTTGGCTGGGACTAGTTGCCAAACAGCATACGACTGGCGATAACCCCAAGTTAAAGGGAATAAGTAAACGAGGAAATACTTATTTGCGAACTCAGCTGATTAATGGTGCCAGAGCTGCGTTAGTCAAATCGGGGAGTAAAGCTGACAAGGTAAGCTTATGGGCAAATAACCTGCGGGAGCGGCTGCCATTTAATAAAGCAGTGGTTGCATTAGCGAATAAAATGGCGCGAATGGCATGGGCGATGACCGTAAAACAAGAGAGGTACAAATTTGTATAAAAACATTAACCGCAATTAAAAGACAAAAGTTCAATAGCAAAAATTGCAAAGATTGAGATTGACGGAAAACGGTTCATAGCCGTCCTATTTAAACCTGATAATACCAAAGGCTGTTAGAAGCCGTCGAGATTGATAAGGTGATAGGGGCGGATATCCATCAGGGCTAGAGCGGATAAATCTGCTCATAAAAAAGCCGAATATATGGCAGCAATGAACTTTGAAATTCTATCAATTACTGTCTTGCAATCGGAGAGAGTCCATATATGGTATTACTGCAAGCCTTAATTATTAAACAATAAAAAGCCCAGCAGTAACTGGGCCAAAAGTCTGTCAATTTTGTCGAGGTTTACCCAACTGTCTAATGCCTTAACGCATGACTTTATTTAATCTTCTTCTTGCTCCATAAAGCGTTGCAGTTGGTCTTTTAGGTTAGGTGGAATACCTTTAATCACAAGTGTGTCTGTTGCTTCATTATATGTAACGCGCTCGCCTAGGTGTTTGCGCTCAAAGCTCACACTTACGCCACCACCCATACCAGAGAACTTAACCATGCTCGTTACCGTCTTTTTATCAACAGGGAACGAGTCTTCCAAATCATAGTTTTGTTCTTGGCAAAAGCTGTCAAATGGGCTGTCATCACTTTTAGATAATGTCGCCGATAATTCTTTAACGTTGGCATCTTCACCTGTGGTCACACAGTCATTACAGTAATCAAAAACTTGTTTACGAAGCTCATCTTTTTCCAATTTATCAAACTGTTGCTCTGATAAGTAGTCTTCAACGGCGTTAAGCATTACTTGGCTTTGTTGTTTAGGGTCAATGCCCTCTTCACAACCTAAAAAGTCTAAAAAGAAATCCGCAACCTTACGACCCGCACGCCCTTTAATAAAAGAAATATAGCGATTATCTTCCGCTTGCGTGTCCCAGGCTGTCAAATCGACACGCGCAGCTAATTGCATGCGTGAGATATCTAAGTGACGCGATGACGCTAAATCAAGTTCCGAAGTAATTGAATAATGTTCTTTAATATTGATCAGCGCAATTAACACATAATCACTTGCAACATATTGATAATGGCAAAAAACTAAATAACCAGTTTCGTTAAACGCATACTTATTTAGCTCTTCTTTTAATACATTTGTGGCCTGCTCAGTCATGTGCCAAAAGCCCAGCTCATTGTTTCGATAGCTCTGCATTGCAGATGCTACAACACTGTTTTTCTCGCCACTGAATGCACAATACCCTTTACCCGGTTTACCATTGTAAGCATGGTGAAGCTGCTCTATGAATACAGCGACTTTGTCGTTAACAACCATTTCATCATTGCGTAAATGAATTTCAGTATCGTCGTCTTTTTTGTCTACATAATGAACGACTAATTTTTTAACATCTATTGTCATCTTTGTTTTTCACGCCTCTGGTGTTAAAATACGGGAATATAACTCTTTTTATCGAACCAACTGATGCCTATCATATCAAAATATTCTAATGAGCAAGTAGAACAAATCGTTGATCAGCTGATTGATGTACTTACAGAGCATAAAGCGCCTGTAGATTTAAGCCTTATGTGTTTAGGAAATTCTATCACGCATATTTTAAAAGAGCATGTACCTTCAGAGAAAAGACAAGCGGTTGCCGACAACTTTGCCAAAGCATTAGCGCAGTCGGTTAAATAAGATTTATGAATTTATCGCAACAAAGTCAATTTTCATCAAAAGTAAGTCAGCTTCTTAGTTGGGGCCATTGGTTCACCTTCGCAAATATAGGTTTACTGCTGTTTATCAGCTTGAGTTATTTATTTGCCGACAGTGCCCCCACTACTTTTGTGGGTTACCTGTACATGTTTGTAACTTGGTTAAGCCACACAAGCTTTATTACGTTTATTGCCTTTGTTCTGACGATATTTCCGCTGAGTTTGGTGTTTCCTTACCCTCGACATATTCGGGGGATGGCCGCTGTAATTGCGACCTTTGGTGCATCACTGCTGACACTTGATGCCTACGTTTATTTCAACCTAGGCTATCATTTGAATTCATCAGCTTTACCTGAGATTGTGTCGTTATTATGGCACCGTCTTACTGACTCCCCTGCACTCACGACTATTTTTGCGGGCGGTATCGTATTACTCATTTTAGCTTTCCAGTTATTAGTCAGTAATTACACTTGGCATCATCTGGCACGCTTAAAACAGTATAAATTCGCACGTTATGCTACGAGCACAATCTTAGTGTGTTTTGCTCTTAGTCACAGTATTCATATTTGGGCCGATGCTAATTTAAAATTTGATATTACTAAGCAAGATAACGTACTGCCATTATCGTACCCAACAACTGCAAAAAGCCTGCTGGCTAAAAACGATTTACTTGACCTTGACAGCTATAAAGAAGCTCATGATGTTAGGCTAGATCCGCACAATATTGATTATTTAGCACCGACGCCTCCAGCACAATGTGTTGATGAAACTACAGCAAAAATCGATATTTTAGTATTTTCAAACAACGACGCCCTTGAAAGCTTTGTAAATACTCAACCAAATTTACGTAAAACTGATTTATTCTTACAACCTATTGAAGTTGAAGATACGTTATTTAGCCTTGTTTATGGCTTACCGGCTTTTTACAAATCACCTATATTTGAAAAACAGCAGTCGCCTGTTTGGTTAAGCGAATCCCGCTCACTACAGGTAGAGGGCTTCGAACAATTTGAATTTATCAATTCAACCAATGAAGACTCATCAATAAGACTTGTCAGCGCAGATGAAACAACCACAGTGCGTAATAATGCACACGCTGTTTTCGCATTTAGCCTTGCTCAGCATAGCAACGGCATTGTGACTACGTCTCGCCTGTACAGCTCAGATAAAAAAGTTGTGCAAACAGACGGGCTTATTCAACCAAGTGACATAATAGCCACCAGTGTTGGGCATTATTTAAATTGCCAAACGCTCGCGAAACAAAGCATGCTAGGCAGTAATTTATATAAACGCCATGATGATACCGGCGTAAACTACTCTCAAAATGTGTTTATTGCATTTAAGAAAGATAGAATTACTTTAATTGACTCGGATGGTAATTTTAAAAACATCTCTGCAGCTCAGGGCTTTGCAATAGAGCAGCGACTTGATGTACCCTTTTTAGTGCAAAGCATTAAAAAACTAAAACGCTATACACCTTAGCCCTTTTGATTATTTGCTATACGAGCTGGCTTTATTATATTTAATAACACGTATTAAAGTAAGGACACGGATGTCATGAAAGCCACAATCACCGCGTTATTTTCCTCTCTTTTCATTACCTTTTCTCCCGCACTTACAGCGGCGGAATACTATAAATGCGTAACTGACAAAGGCACCGTATTTAGCCAATTTCCTTGTGGTAATCGCGCAACTAAACACCGCATTACAGTAACTGATCCTGATATACAAGCACCTGATAATTATGTTAAACAACTTAATGAACTGGAAAGAGAACAAATAATAAAGCGATTAGAAGCCGAAATTCGTAGTCAAAAACATCGCTTAGACATTTTAAGTCGCGAGCGTGACAGAGCGCAGTACCAACAAGAGCAACGGCTTAACCGCATTTTGTCTGATTCACAAAGCAAGCAAATCAGCAAAGACATACAAAAGCAGCTAAACAGTATCAATAAGCAATACCAACGAGACGTAAAAAAGGCTAATAAAAAGCTGGCTGACTTAGAAAAAAAATTAGCACGCTATAATTAATTAACTTTACTATTGGGTTTCACTAATAAATAACATATTCTTAACACGGATAGAGTTAATGCTCTAAACACGACATTTCAGCCGTTTCGAAGGAGTTTGTATGCAGCCACAACATATTGCGGAGTTAATTTTATCTGGCTTTCGTAATCACTATAAACTCTTCCAAGCAATAACAGCCAAAGCCCCTATCGCATTTGCCAACCGAGATTGGCAAAAAATTAATGAAATTAGTAAGCTCAGAATTAGCCATTATGATGATCGGGTTAACGAAACCATTACCAAGCTAAAATCGCTGAATGAACAACAAATTATTGAGCTCAATCAGACTTGCTGGCTCGAAACCAAACAAATATACCAACAATTTTTAAGCTTTCACCCACAAGCCGAGCTGGCTGAAACTTTCTATAACTCCGTTTTTTGTCGCTTATTTCACCGCCGCTATTTTAATAACGACTTTATATTTGTAAAAGCCACTCTCGCAGATGCTCCCGCCCTCCCAATGGAAGCTGAATATCGCAGTTATTTTCCTGTCGTAGATGGGCTAAGACCCACAATACGTAAAATTATTAATCAATTTGACTTTAAAGCCCCTTTTGTGGACCTTGAGCGTGATATTCGATTGTTGGTTAAGGCGTTTTATAAGCAAGCTCCCGATACACACCACCAAGCGTGGCACATGCGCTTTGATATTCTGCAAGCCCCCTTTTACCGAAATAAAGCCGCTTACATTGTTGGCCGAGTGGTGTCTGAAAGTGGCGTACAACCTTTTATCATTGCTGTTTTACACCATGAGGATAAAGGCTTATACCTTGATGCGTTGCTGACGAAATCATCGCAAATGCGGGTTATCTTTGGTTTTGCCCGCGCCTATTTTATGGTTGAAACGCATGCTCCTTCTGCATTAGTTCGTTTTTTAAATCAATTAATGCCCAACAAAACATTGGCAGAGCTTTACAATGCAATTGGCTTTCATAAGCAAGGTAAAACCGAGTTTTATCGTGAGTTCTTACAGCATTTAAATAACTCAAACGATCAATTAGTTATTGCCCCTGGCACACCGGGTATGGTGATGATGGTATTTACTCTGCCATCCTTTGGCTATGTGTTTAAAGTGATTAAAGACACCTTTGGCGAAAGCAAACCGTTTGGGCGCGATACCGTGCTTAAACGCTATCAATTAGTTAAAAGTCATGATCGTGTCGGACGCATGGCCGATACTATAGAGTATTCTAACGTCGTATTTCCTCTGAGTCGTTTTGATAGTAAATTGTTAGCAGAGCTGCATAAAACAATCGCCTCTTCAATGATTATTGAAGGTGACTGGCTGATCATAAAACACTTATATATTGAGCGGCGCATGACACCATTAAATATCTACCTTGAAAATGCCAGTGAACAACAAGCATTTGAAGCCATTGAAGAATATGGTCAAGCATTAAAAGAAATGATAGCCGTGAATATATTTCCAGGCGACATGCTATTGAAAAACTTTGGGGTAAGTAAGCATAACCGCGTTATTTTTTATGACTACGATGAAGTGCAATATTTAACTGATATGAACTTTCGTGCCTTACCAAAAGCCAAGTCATACGATGACTACTTAACGAATGAGCAAAGTTATTCAGTGGCACCGCAAGACGTATTTCCTGAGCAATTGTGCACCTTTGTTACGGCTAACCCTGTGTACAAACACTATTTATTAAGTACACACCCAGAGCTTGAAGACCCCGCTTATTGGCGACAAGCTCAATATAATATTAAGCAAGGCGTGGTAAGCCACATTTACCCTTACCCTGCTGCACAACGATTTATCCATTATTGGTAAACACCAAGGACACAGAATGAATATAAGTAAAATAGATTTAAACTTACTTGTTTACCTAGATACATTACTCAGAGAGTGCAATGTAACCAAAGCGGCTAATCAGTTAAGCATTACACAACCCGCAATGAGTAACGGTTTAAAGCGCTTGAGAAATTTATTTAATGATCCGATTTTGGTACGCACCAGTGAAGGGATGGTGCCGACAGAGCGTGCTAAAGAGCTACAACCTGTCATACGCGGTATTTTAATGACGTTAGAAGAAACACTCGCTCCTAACCGTGAATTTGAAGCATCTCAAAGTAAACGTGTATTTCGTATTATGGCCAGTGACTATGCGGCCAGTACCCTTGCGCCCAAACTACTTAGTAAGTTACACGAAGAAGCGCCTGACACCACGCTTGATATCCTGACCCCCAGTGACGTTACGTTTCATGACGTTGAAAACGGCAAGGTCGACATGGCAATTAACCGCTTTGAAAACTTACCCCAATCGTTTCACTACAAACAAATTTGGAAAGACAGTTTTTGCTGCTTAGTAAAAGCCGACAACCCTATCATTAAAGACTTTAGTCTCGATAGTTACTTAAAAGCGCGCCATATTTGGGTAAGTAAAACAGGTTTTGGTGTTGGCGTAGGGATGGATCCAAAAGATGTCCAAAAGTTAGGTTGGGTAGACGAAGCGCTTGCTCATTTTGGTAAGCACCGGAATATTGCAACCTTTACTCGAAACTATCATGTCGCCATTCACCTGGCTAAAGAGCAGAATTTAGTGGCCACACTGCCATCAAAAGCGGCGAATATTTATTTAGATGATCCGGGATTAAAAATTCTTGAGCCACCTTTCCCTATTCCGCCTTTTGAACTCGACATGATTTGGAGCCCTCTTTTACACCGTGATGCCAGCCATATTTGGCTTAGACAAAAAGTGGCTGAAGTGGCCAATGAGCTTAAGTAATATTTTACCTATTAACCTGTAATTATTGCTGGTACGCCTTTTTATATGGGCGTACCAAACTCGCTTTATCTCAAAATAAAAATGTAACACTCTGATTATTAATGATAATACTTTTATGTTAGGGATTGGAACATGCTTTGCTTCATGTAGAGAGCATTGTTTTAATTCAGTCTATATTATTAGAGAGGTCATTATGCAAACACATCAAGGACATGACGTTCATCATATTGCAGATATCATTCAAGTTATGAACAGTGGTATCGATTTTTATGAAAAAGCACAGGAAAAAGTTTCAGACCCCAGTATCGTCGCGTTATTTCAGCGCATGATCGATGCCCGTAAAGTAAGTATTGAACGTTTACAGCCATACGCCATAAACCAAACAGGTCACCGTGAAAATGGCTCAGACTTTGCGGTAGAAGCTCGTAAAGCTTACACATCTTTAATCACTAAACTCGGTGCAGACAAAGATGCAACCTACGTCAGTGAGCTTGAAGAAGTCGAAGACAAAACACTCGCAGAAATAAAAAGTGCACTCAAAAAACCTCAACCCCACGACTGTGAAGCAGCGTTATCAAAAACCCTGCTAACTATTCAAAGCTGTCATGCCGAAATGAGTAAAATGAAAAAGCATTAACTGCTAATCATATGAAGCCCAGCATAACTGGGCTTCATATTGAAAATTTAAAGAACGTTATTGCCCAGTAATACGTTTTGAAAATGAAATAGCATAAGCAGTTGAGCGCAGCTTTAACACTTCATCTTCACTTGGCATAAAGCCTTGTGAAAGCAGATTTGGGTCGTAATTAGTTAAATCACACCCTGATTCACCCGTGGATTCTATCGTGAGCTTTCCTAAATTAACTGTTTTGCGATCAGCAGGCCATTGCACTGAAGGATCCGTTAATGCATCACCCGGCTCGGCTAATTCAGCTTGAAAACGGTAATGAACTTTCCCTTTCGCTAAATCCTCTTCAAGTCGCTTAGCAAGAAATGATTTAGGTAATGCTTTCATTTGTTCTTCAGTTAGTACTTGTTCTTGCGCTTCTGGCACCATGGTCCATCTAAAAGCTTGCTTAGTGCCCTTTTCATCAACCATGTAAAAGGTATGCACACCAAAATAACGTGAAGACACATACGATGCTGGCGGGTTATGGCTTTGTAGCCAATTAAATTGTCCTAACGTACTCGGGTTTTGCTCTCTGTATGCTTTCACTTTTGCAAAATCGATTTCACCTGTTTTTTCGTCAGGTACTAAGGTACTTAGCAAACCAAAAAATGCTTCAGGGCTGTTACCTGCAAATACTGGCGTAGTTAGCCCTGCAATATTGTGCACATCCCCATTTTCTAGCACAAACTGCACCCCTATTCCTCGCGGAGAACGTGATGTTTCATCAGCATTAGGGTTACCCCCACCCATAGAAAAACGAATATTTGCTTTTGACGGTGCGTTAAATAAAGGACTGATTGAATACTGTTTTGCTGCTTGATTAGGTGTAAATGTGCCCACAGCGCATACACCTTTGGCGTGACCTTTTCTAATTCCGGGCTGCTTACCTGACAGCTTCTCAAATAAATTTATGAAATCTTGCCCGTTAACTGATTGCTCAGCAAAACTTGCTGTCGGTAAAACAAGGCACATAGCACAAACTAAAGACTTAATTTTTAGCATTTATCCATCCTTTAAACTTAGTTCCAACAAAAATGACCTGACAAACCTCGAAATGATTTCATCAAAGTTAATAAATATTTTTACCAACAAAAACGCTACAAACATTTAATAAACTTAGAATATTTATTTAACTACAGTATTTTTAAAAGCTGCTAACTTTAAATTTAGGATCCGAAAAATGGCTGTGGCGCCCAGCATTTTAAAAATAATCCGTGTTCTTAACACGACTATGGCTAGTCCACTTAATCGTAAATTTTGTGGCTTGGTCAAAAACAACAAGGACCTAATTATGGTGAAACAACCTAAAAAAACCACTGCAAACGCTGATGTAGATATGACCCCGATGCTCGATATTGTATTTATATTGCTGATATTTTTTATCGTTACAACCTCATTTGTTAAAGAGCGCGCTATAGAAGTTAATCGCCCTTTAGCAAAACCAACTCTTGAAAACCCAAAAAAACAAGCGCAATTTACTATTACTGAAAACGACAGTATTTACTTTGCAAACCGACTTATAACACCAGAGCAAATTATAGCTAACCTCGCGTTATTTGCCGCACAGTTTGAAATGACACAGGTGCAAGTAACTGCAAGTGAGCAAAGCAGCCACAAAACCTTAGTCACCTTGCTTGATAAAATAAAACAATATCAAGATGTTCCAATCTCTATAAGCACGTCTCTATAACTAAAAAAGGGCCTAACGGCCCTTTGAAGGTTAAATAATAAAGGAATCGATAGGATTTTTAGAACTTATATTCTGCGCCTACGTAGTAGTACGCACCGTTAAAGCCAAAGGGTGCTGAGCGACGTGAATAAGTGAACACACCCGGGCTTGAAACAATAGTATTTCCATTTGCATCAACAATGGTACCCGAACGCGAATTACCAATGGTATTCTTATCGGGGTAAACATCAAATAAGTTGTTTGCACCAATATTAAACGACAGATTTTCGTTAAAGAAGTAGTTAACTTTTACGTCAGTTAAGATTTCAGCACCATACGTTTGGCGACCTCCATCTTCTACCGTGTACTCACCGTAACGATTAAGTGATAAATTGACCGTCCAGTCTTCTAGTCGGTAAAGTGCACTTAAGTTAATGCGGTCTTCGGGTTGCCACTCTTCAATAATCGATGTTTCTTGCGCAGAAAACACATCTTCAACCGGAATCGTTTCAAGCCCACTGCCTGCAGGGGTGAATAAATCAACGACATCCGTTTTTGTAAAGTTAGCAGCAAAAGTAAAATCAAGTGTTCCACCAAGGCCCTCGGTATTCCACGTTGCGACTAAATCAACCCCTTCGGTTTCTGTATCAGCGCCATTTAAGAAGAACTGTCCAGCTCCCGCGCCAGCGCTTTCTAACGCTGCATCTAATGTGTCGGATAATCCTTTCCCTAAACGATTACTGATCACAATACGGTCATCGATATCAATCGCATAGTAGTCAATAGTTAGGTTGATGTTATCTGTGACGTTGTAAACAATCCCTAAACTACGATTTTGCGATTTCTCTTCTTTAAGTTTAGGAATACCAATAGATTGCGCCAGCGTACTGTCGTTTCTAAAGGTGCCCACTTGCTCTGCAATTAAGTCACCATTTGGTCCAACAACAAACTGTGTGCTTACGTTATTAAAGTACAACTGCTGCATTGAAGGCGCTCTGAATCCTGTACTCACAGCCCCACGTAACGAAACATCTTCAGTGATTGACCAGTTACCCGCCAGTTTAAAGTTAACGGTATCGCCAAAACCTTTATAGTTATCGTAACGAAGTGCCCCTGAGATAATCACATCATCAATTACATACGTTTCGGCGTCTAAATAAAATGAAATTACATCGCGTGACTCATCCACTGACGAGGCCGGATCGGAACCACCAAACCCTTGAGCACCACTGGCAGCATCAACACTTCCTATGCCGTCATTAAGGCCTGCATAAATACTTACCCCATCAACTGTATCGTAATCACGATACGCATACTCACTTCCCTCTAGGATGCGAAATTCATCGGTACGAAGCTCAGCACCCAACGCCAGCGAAAAGTGCTCGTAATCTTTGGTGTAGTCAAGATTGAGTGTTTGTAGTGATAACTCAAGACCATAGGCATACGCCGAGCGCGGGATCGTAGTTCGAATTTCGTCAGCCGTTAAGCCTTGCTCATAACGAAGGTAATTAGCATACGAGCCATTAATCGTATCGCTTGTGGTGTAATCGATGCTGTTTTCGCCATAGGTGTATGACAAATCAAGACTCGCGTCATTATCAAATGATTTTTTGAAACCAACATTGTAGGACACGTCATCGATTACTGTGTTAATTTTTGGTAGAAACCCCATAGGAATGGTTGCATCGCCATCTTGTAAAACAGGGTTACCACTTGCATTGGCATTATGTCGGAAGAATGCGGCTGATTCATTTTCACGGTTCGAATAAGTAATAAAACCATAAAGCTCACCACCAGCAAGTTCATAGCCTGTATTAACTGTGAGGGCAAATTGCTGTGAATCTGCATCACCAATTCTAAAAGTATCGCGCGGGGCTGTTAGCTCACGAGGATCGCCCGCGAGTAATGTGCCATCTTCAAGCTCAGTACAGCCATAAAATTGACATGAACCATGTAAGCCTGCACGGTTTGTTGGCGCACGATCTCGATAATTAATCGTCGTATTTAAATACCCTTCGTCGCCTAACGCAAACCCTTTATTAAAATCGATATTAACTGTTTCGCCATCGCCCTCTGAGTACTCACCATAATTAATCGCCGCTTTACCGCCTTCTTCTGCGTCTTTTAATACGATGTTGATAACGCCCGCAATCGCATCTGAACCATATTGTGCTGCGGCACCATCACGCAAGACTTCAATACGTTTGATGGATGCAGCGGGAATCGCATTCATGTCTGTACCGGCCGTACCACGACCAACAGAGGTATTGATATGAATAATACTTGCCTGATGACGGCGCTTACCATTAATCAGAACTAACGTTTGATCAGGCCCTAAACCGCGCAATGTTGCTGGTCTTAACGCATCTGTACCATCGCTGATAGACGAGCTGGAAAAGTTAAATGAAGGCGCAATGGCTTGCAACATACGGCCAACCTCTGTTTGACCTGTATTTTCCAGTGCTTCTGCGCTTAAAATATCTACCGGTACAGGTAAATCTTCAACTGAACGCCCTGCGACACGGCTACCCACGACAGCTATTTTCTCAATATTTTCCTGTGCAGCTTGATCAGCAGCTACCGCCTGTGTATTCGAAGCAAGCAGTAACGGCACGACTGCAGCGCTGATCCCTGAAAGGTTTTTCATGTTGTTATCTTTCCTATTGATTTGTTTGAGTTTTATACTCAGTAAACCATTTTGATCAACAACCGCATCGAGCTCAGTGCCTTTTAGCATGGCATCTAACGCATCTAATTTGGTGTAAAAACCAAACACAGATTGCGCTTGATATTGCTTTGCTAAATCGAACGAAAATATGACTGTTTGGTCGGTTTGCTTTGCAAATTCAATCAAAGCCAAATCAGCTCGTTGCGCTTTAATATCAAATTGCAGCATTTGTTTTTCAGCAGCGATGACTGTTTGACTTACATTCAGTCCATAAACAAAACAGGCCGCTGGTAACAAATACACATGTTTACTGCGCAACTTAACCAAACAGTTGAGAAAGAAAAATCCACTACATAAATTTAATTTTTTTGTGTTTAATTTTTTATGACAAGCAGCGTCTGCACCATTAACTGCATGAAATAAGTGTGCTCTCATAGGCAATATTAACTTTTAGTCGCTAAGGTCAAAGTAACACGATGTTCACCTAATCGTTGATGTTCAACAGCTAAGTTAGCAGCCAAAGAATCAAGTAAGCCTTTAATGTCGCCAGCTTTAAATACTCCCGCCACTTTCAATGTTGAGAGTTCAGGGTCAAGGAGTTCAAAGCGTGTTGCGGTGTATCGACTCACTTCCTGTAATGCGTCGCTGAGGGGCTCACCATTAAAAATAAGCATGCCATGTTGCCACGCTAAATCACGTTGCACATCATCTGCTGATAATTGTTTTATTGGCTCTGTTTTACTGTGTTTAATCAATGCTTTTTCACCTGAAACAACAACATTCGCTTTAAGTTTTTTAATATCGTTGCTGGTGTCTGTTGCATCTTTAAGACGATTAAAATCAGTGGCGTCAACCTGAGTACTGGGGTCGGCAATCATCACTTTGCCTTCTGTTACAACGAGTTCTAGATCTGATGCCGTGTTCCGCTGCACGTTAAACACAGTGCCTAATGCCGTAAACGATTTATCACCCGCTATCACAGTGAATGGACGACTCGCATCTTTTGCAACATTAAATCGTCCTTCACCTCGATTCAAAATGAGTTGGCGACGATTACCTGTGTATGCAACTTCAAGATTTGTGTTGGTATTTAACTGAACAATAGTACTGTCTGGCAGGACAAAGGTGGCTTGTTCGCCAACTTTTGTTCGGTAAATTTTTGTAAATTTAGCATGATCGTTTTCAGCTGAATGCCAATAGCTTGAATAGATTAACATGATGCAACCAAGTAGCATCACCACTAAAAAGCTCGCAGCGGTAGCCATCCCAAATGAAGTACTTTGTTTTGTAGGCGCTTTATGTGGAAACAAACTGCTTAATTCATTTAGCACACTCATTTCATCCCATAATTGTGCTAACTCAAACAATGCATCCTGATGCGCTCGGCTTTGACTTGCCCAAACTTGTAATTGTTTAACTTCTTCATCTGATAAGCCACGATCAATCGCGCTTATCCAACGGCTTGCCTGCGCTTGAATCATGTCGTGTGACGTAAATGGGTGAACATTACTCATTTATTCACCTCTTTGGCTGTAAATGTGTTTGTTTCAGGGTAATTGTTTTGTTGAATATCGTGGGCTTTCATCGCACGGTGCGCATGTAACAATCCTTTAGCGATATGTTTTTCAACAGTGCTCGTACTTAGGTTCATTTCTTTGGCAATTTCCTTTTGGCTCAAACCATATACTTTTTTAAGGATAAAACACTTTTTAACTTGTGGGCTCAATTCATTTGTTACACGACAAAAGAACAAAAATCGCTCTTTAGAGGTGACTTCATCTTCCAACGCCATTGTGCGCATATGACGTTCAACTTGCTGCTGTTCATCCAATGAATCTTTGTATTTATTATCCCACTTAGCTACATGATTAAGTGCTAAGTGCTTTGCTGTTTTAAGCATATAACTGTGCGTAAATTCAATATTTTGCTTAAGATCAGCTTCATAACTTTTAATAAAGGTTTCTTGCACTATGTCTTCGACATCATCTGGGCTCACAATGCGAGATACAAAGCGCCTTAGTTTATTAGATATTTCAGCAAACGTTGATGTTACCCCAATGTGTTTCGTCATCCCTAACTCACCTTTATTATTTTTATTACTTTAGGGTACGAGTTTTCATTATAAATACAAGCGTATTTGTTAAATTTTTGTTCCTCACGTAAACAAAGATTTCATAAACTCATACAAAGTCTGTTTTTACGAGTTGCTAAACTACAAAACAACTTAATATAGCCTCCTGTGAGCCACTGTGCCGACAGGCAAAAAACCGAACTATCAAGTCAATACAATTATACCAACCTGTCATAATACTGAATCATTCTGAGGGAGAGACCTGTCGCTACCTGCGCTAAACATGTCTGATTTACGCCTGCATGGATGCAGGTGGTAGAGCAATGCAGGAGCAATTGCCGAGAACACCTAAATAACGACTCTTTTGCCTCCTTAGCAACGACGTTTATCGCCTCAAAATAGCTCACTTCGTTAAGCAAATTGGTATGGATGAACTGGCTAAATTATTTAATCACTAACCCGCAATTAGAGTACACTGTATGTGCGCTATCTCTTTGTGAAGATAGCATTTAATTCTCTGATTATCTCACCTGTAAAAAGTAAACTAAAGGGTGTACCTTTCGCTAATTTGGGTATAAACTAAACGCGCTTAATTTCTGCATAGTATCGCCTTTCGATAGTGTATAGGCTATTTTCTATGCTTACCTACTTAACAATTGGACTGTGGAGTAAACATGCGCCTGCCTTTCGCGTCTGCCAAATTATCATTATCTGCGTTGTTTTTTGTAACTGCACCTTTACTATTACAAGGTTGCTCAGAAGCACCTCAGCAGCAACAGGGTCAAATGCACCCTGCCGCGGTAGCAACTATGACAATGACACCGCAAGATGCCCCCTTTACTATCGAATTACCTGCTACGTTGTCTGGTTCAAAAGAAGTCGAAGTTCGTGCTCGCGTTGCGGGAATTCTTGAATCACGTAATTTTGAAGAAGGTCAACGTGTTGAACAAGGTCACTCTTTATTTACTATCGACCTTGAACCTTATCAATTAGCGGTTGACCGTGCTCAAGCTGCACTTGATGGAGCCAATGCAGCGTTAGTACAAGCTAACAGAGATGTAAAACGTTTAGCTAAATTACGCGCAGAAAAATCTGTGTCGCAACGCGATTACGATAATGCGAGTTCAGCTTACGACATTGCAAAAACAGATCTCGAGGCGGCGAAAGTTGCCCTAAAACAAGCGCAGTTGAACCTTGAATATGCACAAGTTAAAGCCCCGGTTGCCGGTGTAATGGGTCGTGAATTTGTCTCAGAAGGGACCTTTGTATCGGGGCCCGATTTATTGCTTACACAAATGACACAGTTTGATCCAATCCGTATCCGCTTTGGTTTATCTGAGCGAGAGCAGTTACAAATGCGTCAAGATGTTCAAAATGGCTCTCTGACCTTACCTGAGCAAGGCCATTGGCAAACAAAAATTAAACTTCAAGACGGCTCTGTGTACGGTAAAACAGGTGAAGTTAACTTCTCAGATGTGCGTATTAACCCAAATACAGGCACCAGTGAATTTCAAGCGATTATTCCAAACCCTGATTTTCAATTACGTCCTGGTCAATTCGTCCGTATTGAGTTAAGTGGTGCTGTGCGTAAAAATGCGATCATTGTGCCACAGCGTGCTGTACTGGATAACGGCACAGGTAAGTTTGTGTACGTTGTCAGTAAAAATGAGCAAGGCATGGATGTTGCCCTGCCGGCTCCCGTAACGGTAGGAGAATGGGTTAAACAACCAAATAACGAGCAATATCAGAACTTTTGGCTGATTAAAAGTGGCCTTAAAGAAGGCGATAACGTGATAGTTGATGGAATGGCGCGTATTTTCTTCCCTGGTATGCCAGTGAATGTTGGCCAATCGGCTGCAAATTCAAACCACGCAGAATAAACACAGGGAGTCTTATGTTTTCTCGTTATTTTATAGACAGACCTATTTTTGCGTTTGTTATATCTATTGTCATCGTATTGGCAGGTCTTGCTGCCATGCGCAGTTTACCCATTGCCCAATACCCTGAAATTGCGCCCCCAGTCGTTCAAGTAACAGCTGCATACCCAGGTGCGTCTGCAGACGTACTTGAGCAAACAGTTGCTGCCCCAATTGAAAATGCGATCACCGGTGTTGAAGGCATGATGTATATGTCATCAACCTCGACGAGTGCAGGTTCAACCACTATTGAAGTCACATTTGAAATTGGCACAGACGTAGACCAAGCCGCAGTAAATGTGAACAACCGTGTTAAACAAGTTGAAGCGCGTTTACCAGAAGAAACACGCCGTCAAGGTGTGGTTGTTCAAAAAGGTTCATCCAGCTTTTTACAAGTGCATGCCTTTTATTCACCGGATGGTTCTCGTTCAAGTTTATGGACATCAAACTATGTCACCATGAACGTGCTAGACCGTGTAAAACGTATTCCAGGCACTACGAGTGTGCAGATTTTTGGTGCCAAAGACTACGCTATGCGCATTTGGTTGCGTCCTGATGTTATGAGTCAATTAGGCGTGACTGTCGAAGAGGTGGCCGGAGCGATTCGCGTTCAAAACTCCCAATATGCCGCAGGTAAAATTGGCGCTACCCCCACTGCATCCTCACCACAAGAGCTTGTTTATAGTGTAACGGCACAAGGCCGACTCTCTGAGCCTGAACAGTTTGAAAACATTATTATTCGTTCAAACCCCGATGGCAGTAGCTTACGCTTAAAGGATGTCGCGCGTGTTGAGCTCGGGTCCAAAGATTATAACTTTAAAGGCACAATCAACGGTAAAGAAGCGGTCCTGTTGGGTATTTTCTTACAACCCGGCGCGAATGCACTTGATGTCGCAGACGAAGTAAATACTGTAATCGAAGAGATGAAAAGCCAGTTTCCAACTGGTCTCTCACATTTAACTTCTTACGACACGACACGTTTTGTTGAAGTCTCTATTCGTGAAGTTGTTAAAACACTGCTCGAAGCCATGGTACTGGTATTTTTAGTAGTGTATTTATTTTTGCAAAACTGGCGCGCAACATTAATCCCCACCCTTGCTGTGCCTGTGTCTCTGCTTGGAACATTTGCCGGCATGTACATGCTTGGCTATTCGATTAACTCATTGACATTATTTGGTATGGTGCTCTCGATAGGTATCGTGGTTGATGATGCCATTGTGGTACTCGAAAACGTTGAGCGTATTATGCACGAAGAACACTTAAGTGCACGCGAAGCGGCAATTAAAGCAATGCGTGAGGTCAGTGGCCCTGTTGTTGCAATCGTTTTAGTGCTGTGTTCTGTGTTTGTGCCTATTGCATTTTTAGGCGGCTTAACCGGTGAATTGTTCCGTCAATTTGCGATCACCATCTCTATTGCGGTGAGCTTATCGGGCGTAGTTGCGCTAACCATGACACCTGCACTGTGCGTCCTAATCTTAAAACAAGAGCATAAACAAACCGCGCGGTTTTTCTTATGGTTTAATGCAACCTTCACAAAAATTACGAGCCGTTATGTTGGTGCCGTCGGATTTATGGTGCGTCGTGGATTACTCGGCTTAATACTCATGACAGCAATGATTGCTGCCACAATCGGACTGTGGCAGAACACACCCGGTTCATTAGTACCAGACGAAGATCAGGGCTATTACATATCGGCTATTTTCTTACCCGATGGTTCATCGCTTGAGCGTACAGAGCACGTTACTCAACAAGTTGTTAAAGCGGTGCAATCAAACCCTGCCAACGAAAACGTCGTGGCATTTACGGGGTTTGACTTTATCGGTGGCGGGTATAAAAACAGCGCTGCAACCTTGTTTGTCACTCAAAAACATTGGGATGAACGCGAGGTCGACACGAAAGCGCTTGTTCAAGAATTGTTTATGAAAACAGCCGGGATAAAAGAAGCACTGGTACTTGCCTTTAATCCCCCCGCTATTTTTGGTCTGGGAAATACAGGTGGTTTTGAGTTTTATATTCAAAACAAAGGTGACAGTGACCCTGATAAACTGCAACAAGCGATGCAGTTAATGACAGCAGAAGCACAAAAGAGCCCTATCATTAGTGGCCTTCAAACTCTGTGGCGCCCAGATGCCCCGCAACTGCGTGTTGATGTTGACCGCGAGCAAGCTCGTGCAATGGGGGTTGAAATAGACGATGCCTTTACCGCACTGGCTGGTAACCTAGGCACCTATTATGTAAACGACTTCAATAAGTTTGGCCGTGCATGGCAAGTGCTTATGTCTGCGGATGCTGAATTTAGAATGAAACCTGATGACATCAAACGTATCTATGTTAAAAACAACCTAGGCAATATGGTGCCCTTGTCAGCGTTTACAACAATTGAATACAGCCGAGGCCCTGAGAACTTAAACCGCTACAATAACTTACCAGCCGTAAAACTAATGGGTAATGCAGCACCAGGTTATAGCTCAGGCCAAGCAATTGCCGAAGTAGAACGGATCGCAAACGCAGTGCTCCCCCCTAACATGACCTACGAATGGACAGGGTCTGCGTACCAAGAAAAACGCAGTTCAGGGACAACGGGTATTGCACTAGGGCTTGCTGTGATCATGGTGTTTTTAATTCTGGCAGCATTGTATGAACGTTGGTCATTACCGCTCTCAGTGATGCTAGCATTACCCTTTGGTACGTTTGGTGCATTGATTGCTGTTTGGCTGGTAGGCATGACTAACGACGTTTACTTCCAAATTGGCTTAGTCACCCTACTCGGTCTAGCGAGTAAAAATGCCATATTAATCGTTGAGTATGCGCTAATGAAACATCAACAAGGGTGGAGCGCAAGTACTGCTGCATTGGAAGCAGCTCGCTTACGTTTTAGACCCATTATTATGACCTCATTAGCCTTTATATTGGGTGTTGTACCATTGGTGTTAAGCTCAGGTGCCGGTGCTGGAGCCCGTCACAGCGTTGGTACAGGCGTAATGGGCGGCATGATGGCGGCTACCTTCCTCGCAGTGTTCTTTGTACCGCTGTTCTTTTATTGGCTGACTGAGCGTAAGTTAACTGAAAAACGTTCAAGGCAAGAGCTTGCTGATGAAATTGCTGCGCACCATAAGCAAGAGCATGTCGATACGCAAGAAGGCAACTTATAAAAAACGAAGGGCAAACAATAAGTTTGCCCTTTTTTTATAAGTCATTTGTCAGTATTTCATTACTGGTAATTTGTGCTTTGCGGCGCTAATATTAACTAAATATGTGTGGAGTACAGCATGAACAATCAAAAATTAAGCGAATTTGAGCAATACTTTCAGATAGAAGAAAGCAACCGCGTGAACTTATACGCTGTTGAGCCACATGTTGTGCCGAAAACGCATGCTGAACTTGAAGCCGATATTCCCGCCCTATTTAAGCTTGCAAATGAAGTGAATGAACTTGAGCAAAGTACATTACGCCCACTGCGTAATTTAGGTGACATAGCTCAAGAGCTGGCCATATTTTTACAAGCTCAATCACGTAAAATAGACTTGATTATGAGCCACATTCTGGCCTCTGAACAGCCCGAAGATAACGCAAATTATTGTGATAGTTATGGTGGCGGTGGCGTAAAACTCACATCGACTGAGGTATACGAATTAGGGCAAACGTTTAGAACCAAACTATTTTTGCAGCATGAAGCATCAGCGATATATTGTTATACCGAATTAGTTGCGATTGAAAAGCGCGATGATGATAAATACCAATACACTTTATTATTCACTGCCATTCGCGATGCAGACCAAGATTTAGTCGTTCGGGCAGCATTGCATGCACAAACTCGCCAGCTTAAAAAACGTCAACAAGAAAACACGTCGCAAAGCAGTTAAAAATCCTGCTTTATCGCGCACAAAAAGCTGACATCTATGGCTAAAATGCTAAACTAGCCCCACCTTTGTTTGTTTAATACCTTCATGAAATTTAGACTTTTACCTGAATGGGCTGAGCAAGACGCTGTAATGCTCACTTGGCCGCACCAAGATACCGATTGGGCTGCAATTTTAACGGTTGTAGAACCCGTTTACGTCGCCCTATGTCAAGCAATTAGCCAACAACAAGATGTGGTGATTGTTGCTCATAACGACGCACTTAAAAACCACATAAGTGCCCTACTGGCCGACGCGGGTGTTGATGCACACCGTATTCACTTTGTCGTTACCCCGTGCAACGATACATGGGCTCGCGACCATGGACCGTTAACCTGTGCGAACCTTGATAACGCAGCTGATTTAAAAATCATGGATTTTATTTTTAATGGCTGGGGTAATAAATTCGAAAGCCAGCTTGATAACCATATTAATCAAGTGCTCGTCAAACAACTAGCAAACCCAAACACGGCTTATCAGCAAAGTGATTTAGTGCTTGAAGGTGGCGGCGTTGAAATTAATGAGCACGGTGTGCTGTTGACGACCAGTGAATGTTTGTTAAACCCGAATCGTAATCCATCGTTATCTAAAACAGACATCGAGCAAATCCTTAAAGAACAATTAGGTGCCGAATCGTTTTTATGGGTTGATCACGGCTATTTAGCGGGTGATGACACAGACAGCCACATTGATACGTTAGTGCGTTTTGCACCAAACAATACGCTTGTATACGTTAAGTGTGATGACGAAAATGATGAGCATTTTGCTGCATTAGACGCGATGGAAAAACAGTTACACACGTTTAAAACACACCAAGGTGAAGATTACAGGCTTATCGCTCTTCCTTGGCCTAAAGCGGTGTTTAACGATGACGGTGACAGATTACCCGCCACTTATGCCAATTATTTAATCATCAATAAAACAGTGCTTGTGCCAATTTACGGTGATGAACATGACTCACTGGCATTAGCTCAAATTGCAATGGCCTACCCAGAACACACCGTACTGGGTATTAACTGTTTACCAATTATCCATCAGTTTGGCAGTTTACACTGCATTACGATGCAATTACCGCGCGGCTTTTTAGCAGGAGCAAACAATGACTAAACCAACGCATTTAAAGGTTGCCCTTGTTCAGCAATCTAATTCTGATAACGCCCAAGAAAACATGGCAAAATCAATTGCAGGCATTCGTGATGCAGCAAGCCAAGGCGCTAAACTGGTTGTTCTTCAAGAACTACACCGCAGTTTATATTTCTGCCAAACAGAAGACGTTGATGTTTTCGATTTAGCAGAAACAATTCCAGGCCCAAGTACAGACACACTGGGTGCGCTGGCAAAAGAGTTAAATGTGGTGATCGTGTCATCATTATTCGAAAAGCGTGCCACAGGCCTTTACCATAACACCGCCGTTGTACTTGAAACAGACGGCAGCATTGCGGGTAAATACCGTAAAATGCACATTCCGGATGATCCGGGGTTTTACGAGAAGTTTTACTTCACACCGGGGGATTTAGGGTTTCAACCAATTCAAACCTCAGTGGGTAAACTCGGTGTGCTAGTATGTTGGGATCAATGGTTCCCTGAAGCCGCACGCTTAATGGCGATGGCGGGAGCTGAAATCTTAATTTACCCAACAGCCATCGGCTGGGATCCTCGTGATGATAAAGACGAGCAAACGCGTCAAAAAGACGCCTGGGTTATTTCACAGCGTGCGCATGCTGTTGCCAACGGTTTGCCCGTTATTAGCTGTAACCGCGTTGGTCATGAAAGTGATCCAAGTGCGCAAAGCGAGGGTATTCAGTTTTGGGGTAATTCGTTTATCGCAGGCCCTCAAGGTGAAATCCTTGCACACGCAAATAACAGCGACGAGCAGTTACTTGTTGTTGAACTTGACCAACAACGCAGCGAAAACATTCGCCGTATTTGGCCATACCTACGTGATCGTCGTATCGACCACTATCAGGATCTAACAAAAATTTATCGAGACTAAACACAGTTTAAAGGAGTAGTAAATGGCGTTTGCGCAATGGGCAGCATTGCCTTGGGTAAAATCTGAGAAAGATAAAATTCACTGGGGACAACTAACCGGCAGCGGGTTGAGTATCGCAATAGCCGAAGGTGTGAAACAACATAACGAACTTGTTGTGATTGTCACCCCAGATACACCAAGCGCCCTTCGCCTTGAAACTGAACTCGAATTTTTATTACCTGAAAACCCAGTCATGGTCTTCCCTGACTGGGAAACGTTACCTTATGATCATTTTTCACCGCATCAGGATATTATCTCTGCGCGTCTTGCCACTCTTAACACCTTAAAAAAAGAACAACAAAGCGTGTTAATTGTGCCCGTGTCGACCTTGATGCTACGCACTGCTCCCGCGTCATTTATCTATGGTTCAACCCTTAATTTTACGGTGGGTGACACGCTAGATACTCACACCCTACGTGATAACCTTGAGCAAGCAGGCTACTTACATGTTCAACAAGTGATGGAGCATGGTGAATATGCAATACGTGGCTCAATTGTTGACTTATACCCGATGGGGAGTCCTCACCCATTCAGATTAGACTTTTTTGACGATGAACTAGACAGCATCCGCTTGTTTGACGTAGAAAGCCAACGTTCTGATGAAAAAGTCGATAAAATAGAGCTCTTACCGGCCCATGAATTCCCGACAAACGATGCAGATATAGAACGGTTTAGAATTAATTATCGTGAACAATTTGGTGCCAGCTCCGAGCAAGATTCTATCTACATGCAGGTAACCAAAGGCACTTGGCCTGCGGGAATTGAATATTACATGCCGCTGTTTTTCGATCAACTAGCGACAATTTTCGATTACCTTCCTAACAATACCACTTTCATGCACTTTGGTGATATTGAGCATGCCGCTGAGCAGTTTTGGCATGATGTAAATGTACGCTATGAAAACCGCCGTGTAGACCCTCTTAGACCGCTTCTTGAGCCTATAAAACTTTATCAAAGTGTCAATGAACTGTTTGGTGAGTTTGCACACTTCGCGCGAATACGTTTATCACAGGCAAAGCTTGGTACGAAAGCAGGACACACAAATTTAGCCAGCAACGATTTACCCAACGTACGTATTGATCATAAATTGCATGAGCCGTATCAAGGCTTAATTGACTATGTTGCCAGTGAAAAAAAACAAAAAGGCCGTGTGCTACTGTCTGTAGAGTCTGACGGACGACGTGAATCGCTGCTGACACTGTTAAGACCAAGTGGTTTAAAGCTTAAAGAATTTAATTCATTCACCGACTTTACCCAAAGCACCAGTGATGTGGGTTTAATTGTCTCGCCCCTTGAACAAAGTGTGGTACTGGATGGTAAACCCCGTTTAACCATCATTACAGAGCAAGAGTTATTAGGTATTAAGGTGTCTCAGCGCAGACGCCGAAAACATAAATACGAAGCAAGCCAAGATGCATTAATTCGCAATCTGGCAGAACTGCGTCAAGGTCAACCAATAGTGCACCTAGATCACGGTGTGGGTCGTTATCAAGGTCTTGAAACCATTGATGCTGCAGGGGTGATTACCGAGTTTGTTACGATCACCTACGCAAACGAAGCCAAACTCTATGTGCCCGTTTCTGCACTTCATATGTTGAGCCGTTATTCAGGTGGAGAAGAAGCAAGTGCCCCACTTCATAAACTGGGTTCAGATGCATGGGAAAAAGCGAAAAAACGCGCCGCAGAAAAAGTACGCGATGTCGCTGCTGAGCTGTTAGATATTTACGCAAAACGCCAAGCTAAACCTGGCAATATGTTTAAGCTTGACGGCAGTGCTTATCGCCAATTTAGCGACAGCTTTCCATTTGAAGAAACAGACGACCAACGCAACGCCATCGAAGCTGTACTGGGCGATATGCAAAGTAAACAGGCTATGGACCGATTAGTGTGTGGTGATGTGGGTTTTGGTAAAACAGAAGTCGCCATGCGCGCTGCCTTTGTTGCCGTAAATGATAACAAGCAAGTCGCCGTGCTTGTCCCGACTACGTTACTTGCACAGCAACATTTTGAAAACTTTAAAGATCGCTTCGCTGATTTGCCAATAGAAGTCGGTGTTTTATCGCGTTTTAATTCGACAAAAGAGCAAAAAGAAACACTGGATAAAATGGCCGAAGGCAAGCTAGATATTGTCATAGGTACACACAAATTAATTCAGCAAGACATTAAATTTAAAGACTTAGGCTTATTAATCGTTGATGAAGAACATCGCTTTGGTGTTCGTCAAAAAGAAAAAATAAAAGCACTGCGCGCCGATGTCGACATTTTAACCCTCACCGCCACCCCGATTCCGCGTACACTGAATATGGCAATGAGCGGCATGCGCGACTTATCGATTATCGCCACACCACCGGCTAAACGATTGGCCGTTAAAACCTTTGTAAGACAACGTGATGCTGAGCTCATTCGCGAAGCTATTCTGCGTGAAATTAAGCGCGGCGGCCAAGTTTATTTCTTACACAATAATGTTGAAACTATCGACCGTGTTGCTGAAGAAATTACTGAGTGGGTACCAGAAGCAAGCGTTACCACTGCACACGGCCAAATGCGTGAACGCGAGCTTGAGCAAATCATGAGTGATTTTTATCACCAAAAATACAATGTAATTGTGTGTACAACAATCATTGAAACCGGCATTGATGTTCCGACTGCGAATACCATCATAATGGATAGAGCCGACAAGCTTGGCCTAGCTCAGCTGCATCAGCTTCGCGGCCGCGTTGGTCGAAGTCACCACCAAGCGTACGCGTATTTATTAACAGGCAATCCAAAGTCATTAACCAAAGATGCAGTAAAACGCCTTGAGGCCATCGAGTCTTTAGAAGATTTAGGCGCAGGCTTTGCGTTAGCGACGCATGATTTAGAAATTCGTGGCGCGGGTGAGCTACTCGGTGATGATCAATCAGGGCAAATGCAGAGCATCGGTTTTAGCCTTTATATGGAAATGCTTGAGCAAGCCGTTAACGCACTAAAAGAAGGCAAAGAGCCAACACTGGAGAACCTGCTAGGTCAACAGACTGAGGTTGATTTAAAACTGCCAGCCTTATTACCGGATGATTATATTCATGATGTAAATGCACGCTTAGGAATCTATAAACGCATCGCAAGCTGTGCTAATCTCAATGACATGGACGAGCTACAGGTCGAGTTAATAGACCGATTTGGTTTACTCCCAGATGCCACGAAAAACTTATTTAGTTTGCAACAACTGAAATTGCAAGCCAGCAATATTGGCATCAAAAAGATTGAAGCAAACCCGAAAGGCGGCTATTTTGAGTTTAGCCAGCATACAAAGGTTAACCCTAGCTTCATTATAGGTTTGATACAAAGTGCTCCGCATATATATAAAATGGACGGCGCAAATAAATTGCGTTTTGCGATCAGCGAGGCGAACCCTCGTGAACGCTTGAAAATGGTCACTGCAATGATTGCAGATTTCGAAAAAAAGGTTAGCCATTAATGTTGTTTAGAAATAGTTTTATTTTACTTTGTTGCTTATTTACAAGCTCATCGTTTGCAGCACGCTGGTTCGAAATAGAAGTGCTTATTTATAAACAACGTCCAGCGCCCTACTTACAAGAAGATTTCTCGTTAAAACATGATGAAATCAATGCAAAACGTTCGAAAGACTTATTATCACCTGTCTACAAAGCGCACGCTAAACAAGCTTGTATTAACGGTGATAGTCGTTTTCGTTCACAGTCATTTACTGATGAATTGATTAATTCAAACCCACATTCGAATGTCTGTGACGACAGCGTTGATTTTTTAGCAAGCTACAACGAATTACCAGTCTCTCCTCCTGTCGAACCACGTGAAGACACCGACGAAATTTATTTAATGGCGCCTGAGCAACTGCAATTTACTGAACAGAAAAACCAGCTTGATAGAAAAGGTTTAACACCGTTATTACACACCGGTTGGCGTTTTCCTGAAATGAGTGAATCACGCGCTCAAAGTATTCGGTTATTTGCAGGCAAACATTTAGCAGCAAGTTCACCTGCTATTGAACCAGATAACAATGACTTTATTAGCCTAGTAACTCCATCAGAGCAATATATTCCAGAGAGTTTGCAACAAACGCCTGATTGGGAATTAGATGGTTTAATGAAAATTTACGTTCGTCATTACCTTTTTATAAATGCTGATTTTGATATTAGTCAGCGTTTAGAAACCGGTGATTATGAAAAAGCCCGCTTTTCACAATTTAAGCGTGTGATCAGCAACGAAATACATTATTTCGATCATCCTCGTATGGGCATGATCGTGCAAATAAGACGCTACAACCATTAATGGAATCTATTATGAAAAAATACATGGCAATTGCTGCTGCCGCTGCAGTGTTAACATTAGCAGGCTGCTCTAAAGTAAACCTTGAGAACTATGAAAAAATAAAAATCGGTATGGATAAAGCAGAAGTTGAAGCTATCTTAGGTTCAGCTGATAAGTGCGAAGAGAAAACACTGCATACGAACTGTATCTGGGGTGATAATGATAAAAATATCGAAATCACTTTGGTTTCAGATAAAGTATCGCTTTATAGTAAAACAGGTTTAGACGCTAAATAATCCTGCAAGGGTGGCATATAGCCACCCTACTCACTCTTATCTAATTGGCTGTGGATCAGCTCTATATTAATAATTTTGCTGCGATTTAACGTAATTTTGTAGCGTTCATACCTAGTTTCGTGCTCATTTTCTGAAAAAACTAACACCAAATTTAATTGGTAACGCCTCTCAACTGCCTGCTTTGATATTTTATTACTGTCGAGATGATAGAGTTTTCCCTCACCACGTTTTAAGTAACGCGCAAACGGCGCTAAACTAAAGCTAACAGTTTGTTGCAACGTATCATACCCGGGCAAAAACTCTTTTGCATTGACGTGTGTTTCACTGGCAAAGTGTAACCATTGTGCTGCTTGTTTATTTTGATGGCGACGCTTAGAAAATATCTGACGCACTTTTTTTGGGATCCGCTTGAACGAGGTGTATTCGAGCCAGATGTACTGACTGGCGATCCTATCTTTTGTAATACTGTTCTTAAACTGAAAACGCCATTTCGGCCGGCCTCTCACAATGGCACGCCAAATAACACGGGTTATATCTTCTTTAAATATTTCACGCAGCCCGTAGATCACCCCTAAAATCAAAATTAATGTTGCTGTTACTTCAGTAAAGGTTGAGCGTGCATTAAGTACAACCAGCATCACAAAAGCCATTATAACGGCAGTGACAGTGCCTTTAACCATTCGCTTTAGATAACTATTAAGATGGCGTGTGGTGCGATTTAAGATAACGCCATGCTCAATTAAGCGTTGTAATAAACGCATTTTATTTGTAATGCGGTTTGCATCTTCAAGGGTTGATTGCGAATTATACTCTTGTTCTTCTCGGTAGCTGTTTTCTGCTTTACAGAAATCGAGCAACTCACCACGCTCTTTTGCAAAATCGCTACTGCGCGGCCCTTCGTCTAATAACTTTAAAAATGATTGTTCAACATGCCAGCTTAAATAGTTATCGGCATTTTTATAAAATGGCAGCAACTTTTCATCATCTGGGGTATAACGACGTAGTTTTTTAAGTAACCCTTCAGTTTGCTCACACAACTCCATCGCCGCAGGGTAAAACTCGTCAGCTTCGTTATGTTTTAGGGTGTCTTTAATATCTGCATTGAGTGCTAGACGAACCTGATAACAATATAAATTTAGGTTTTGCCTATAATCTTGTTGCTCACCTTTGTTTTTACTCACAAACCGACTTCGCACCAGTGGCAAGTGAATATTGTTCGCATTGTAAGCTAGGTGCGACTTAAAGTGGTTGTTGAAGTACGCTTCTTCACTGAGTGTTTGTGGGTTGACACTCATTTCATTTGGAATAGAAAAATACAGATCGAGACGCTGCTCTGCGCGGGGACTTAGCTCAGGTTCGATAATAAAAGATAGGTTTTCGTCTTGTTTAAGCAATATCACCTCGTTGTTTACTTTTACACTGTAAGTTTACGCCGAGATAGCTTTTCAGACAATAAAAAAGGCCCAGTAAAAACCGGGCCTTAATAATCATTTCAAACTAGATTAGAACTTAACGTTCACACCAGCGTGGAAACGACGACCTAGTACATCGTATGTGTACGGGTCAGTGTTAGAGTCATTGTTACCTGTGTAGTAAGGTGGCTCTTTATCGAACAAGTTATTAACACCTGCAGATAGAGTCACTGTATCAGATAGTAAGTATGAACCACTGATGTCATGATAAACAACTGATGGTGTTGTAGGTGCTAAACAGCTTGATGGATCACTTTTACATAGGTAGCTATCCATTCCTGCGATATAACGTGCCTTGTATGTTGCATCCCAGCTTTCGCCACGTGCTGATAATGTAAAGTTAGACTTGATATCAGCGTAGCCACCAGAACCAGAAGTGATAAGACCCGCGTAATCAGTCGTATCATCAAGTACTGTTACAACGTACTCGTCTAGGTAAGTAGTATCTAGACCCGCTTTCCAGTTAAGACCTGCAGCTTCAAAGCTGTAAGTTAGGTTTAAGTCGATACCAGAAGTCTTCTCAGAACCAATGTTTTGTAATTGGTTGTTGAATTTAACACGACCCGTGCTATCCATGCTGATATTCGCTGATTGACATAGCACTGTATTAGCATTGTCAGACGTTGCTAAACACTGATCAACAATGTATTGCTCATTAACTGACGCAATCGCATTCTCAATTTCAATTTTGTAGTAATCAAGTGTCATGCTGAAGCCTTCAAACCACTCTGGCTCGTACACGATACCAGCAGTGAACGTATCAGCTTCTTCTGGAGTAAGTAGAGAGTTACCACCAACAGTTACTTCAGCTTGGTCCTGAGCACCTGGGAAAGTGATCTGTTCAAACGATGGTGAGTTACCTGAGTAAAGCTCTGATACAGTTGGTGCACGGAACGCAGTTGACACAACGCTACGTAGCATTAATTCATCGTTTGCTTTCCATGTTAAACCTAGTTTCCATGTTTCATCTGAACCGAATGTGCTGTAATCAAACGCACGGATTGCTGCGCTTAGTTCAACATTTTGTGCAAATGGTGCATCAGCTAGTAGTGGTAATGCAAATTCAATATATGCTTCATTTACATCAAAACCGCCTGCTGTCGGCTCAACCATAGGGTCATTTGCAAGACCTTGTGCTGTTAGAGAGTCTGGTGTGTACCATGCTTTCTCTTGACGGCGCTCAACACCTGCAGCGAATGCAGCATAACCTGCTGGCATTTCAAACATTTCACCAGATACTGATGCTGCTAGGATGAATAATTGGCTACCACCATTGTTTACTTCTGTGTAAACATTTTTACGGAAATCTTCAGATACCCATGCTGCTTGGTCTAATGGGTTAAAAGTACCCGCAGTGATTTGATCTTGGATAGCACCCATATTGTGAAGGTTGCTTAGCTTATCTACAGAGTCGTTACGACCGAAGTTAGCAGATACATCCCATGAGTAGTCGCCTACAAAACCTTGTGCACCAACAACAGCACGAACTGTATCTACAGACTGTTCGAAGAAACGAGCACCGGTGTCAGACATACGACGACCGTAAGAGATCTTGTCGCCATATTTGTAGTTCATTTCTTGAGTCACGTAGCTGCCATCAGCATTTTTATCTAAGTAACCGTCACCATCTAGATCAACACGTTGATCATAGCTTTGGCTAAGAAGTGAATTACCCATGTTTTCAGTGTATTCAAAGTCAAACCATACTGGCTGTGGTGCCATTTGTTGCTCTGACCAACGCTTCGTGTAAGTGAACTCAGTGAATAGAGATGTATTATCTGATAATTCATAAGTTGCTAAACCAGTCAGGTTTAAACGCTCCATTGGCGTATAAAGGTAGCTTGCTGGTGAGTAGTTATATGCATCAGCATTGCCATAACGGTGATATTCACCACCACGGCCCGTTACACCGCTGTCGTCGATAAGAGATACTGGTGTATCTTCGCCTTTAGCATTAACCGTTAGACCTTTCTCACCGTTACCATTCCAGATGTGACCACCTTCGTTGTAAGATGAACCAGTACAGTAAAGACCATTGCTGCCTTCAGCTAGTGGACACTCAGAGAAGCTACGGTCAGCTTGAGATGCTTTACCACGGTCAGTGTACTGCATACCGATTACGATATTACCTTTATCGAATGATGTACCAACAGTGAAGTCAACTGAGTTTTCTGTTGCATCGCCTTCGCCAGTGATCGCAGTATTTGCGTTCATGTCTAGGCCTTCAAAATCATCTTTAAGAATGATGTTAACAACACCTGCTACCGCATCAGTACCATAAACAGCAGAAGCACCATCTTTAAGCACTTCAACTGATTTGATCATTGATACAGGAATTGTGTTTAAGTCAACAGTAGAAGCTGCACCAGTACCCGATGCAATCATACGGCGACCGTTAACAAGAACCAATGTACGGCTGCTACCTAGACCACGTAAATCGATACGTGCATTACCACCAGAACCATTGTTGATACCTGGGTTAGTCATCGCACCGCCAGTGGCAGTCATTTTTTGTAGTACGCTATCGATGCTTGTTGCACCCATCGCTTTAATATCGTCTGCGCCGATAATTGTTACTGGGCTTGCGTTTTCCATGTCAGAACGCTTAATGCGAGAACCCGTAACTTGAATTTTTTCAATAGACTCTGCTGCATTATCAGCAGCTAATACTTGCATGCTTGAGAACATTGGGATTGCTGAAACAACAGCTAAACCAAGAATTGATTTTTTCATGTGAAACCCTACTTGTTGGAAATTTACCTTTAGTTAGGTAGCGCTCGTTATTATTAGAATCACGAGTCAGCGGAGGGCAACTTAGGCGCAGTTAACTGAACGAAAACTGAATGTTAGATTAAATAATAAACACCCCGAAAATTACGTACCCATTTAAGGTAATAAGGTTTCACTATGTATCAATGTTAACAATAAAAAACCAATACAAAACAAATAGGTACAAAATGTTTAAAACAAAAAAAACACGATTGAAATCAATTACACACACTTTGTAATCAAGTGTAACTATGATGAATATTTGTCTTTAAATGAAAATTTTACAAGTTGATCACACAACGTTATAAAAACCGTAATAGGTCAATATGTCTGCTAACCATAGTTATTCACAAAAAATAACTAAATTGGCAAAGTTAGCTTTTAAACAAGGTATTAGAGGATGGTTTTTGTATTTTGTTCACACGGATTAAATTTCCATGCAAAAAAGCAGTGAGAGCGTGTTATTCTACATAAGTGGCAAACGTAAAAAGCTATTACCTATTATAAGGCAATGAGGAGGCTGTTAATGCTCAACCTTATTTACACAGCATGGCGAGAGTCAAAGTAATAAAAAACACTCTGTTGACGGTTTTGCGCATCGGTAAAAACGACTGTCATTTTCCAAGTCATCACAGGTTCGGAGCACACTCCTACCATCGTCTGGGCCGACCAATAACTGCCTTTTTGGGTAAACTGTAAAGGGATATACCCCATATACATCGTAACCCCTTCTAGTTTTGCCGAAACGTTATACGCATTTGAAGGTAATTTAAGGTTAATTGAAAAGGGAATTTCTGGGCTAATGACTGAATTGGGCAACCAAATTTCCACACCGTTCGCAAACTGACAATGTGTATTTTTTTCGCACGTTGCACTTGTCTGTGGCTCATCTATACTTTGCCTGTCACAAGCAACTATGAAAACACTCAAAAACAAAATGTAGATGGTTATTGTAGTTCGCACTCAACTTACCTGTATAAAATAAAAGCGGATACTAGTCCGCTCGTCTATGAAAAACAACTAGGCTAAGTAGAATAAGTTAATAAAAATACAATGACTGACAAAAAATAACCAACAAAGCGGGAAAATTTGATTGATGTCATAATTTTATGCAATTGACCTATCTTTTTAAGGTCAAAAATTTTATCATTTCCATCGCAAAATAAGGGTTTCTCGAGTTTGTTTTCTGAAGCTATCATCTACAGCTAGCTTTGGGTAACACGCTTGTGAAGTAATAGTAGGCCCCACTTATTACTAAGTGGGTAATTCATTTCTAAAACGCATTAATTGCAGCGGAAGCCAGAAAATGAGCCAAACAGTAGCATCACAAACTGAGTACAATTATAAAGTTGTACGCCAATTCGCTATTATGACAGTGATTTGGGGCATCGTTGGCATGAGTGTTGGGGTTCTGATTGCTGCCCAATTAGCTTGGCCAGCACTTAACTTTGATACACCATGGTTAACTTACTCTCGACTACGTCCGTTACATACGAACGCAGTAATTTTCGCATTTGGTACAAGTGCACTTTTTGCGACGTCTTATTACGTCGTACAACGTACGTGTCAAACGCGTCTTTTCTCAGATAAACTAGCGGCCTTTACCTTTTGGGGTTGGCAACTTGTTATCGTACTTGCCGCGATTACCTTACCGTTAGGTATCACGAGCTCAAAAGAATACGCAGAACTAGAATGGCCAATTGATATTCTTATCGCGGTAGTTTGGGTAACCTACGCCGTTGTATTCTTTGGTACGCTAATCAAACGTAAAGTATCGCACATTTATGTTGCAAACTGGTTCTATGCTGGTTTCATTATCACTGTTGCCGTATTACACATTGTAAACAGCATGGCAATTCCAGTGTCACTAACTAAATCATACTCTATTTATGCGGGTGCGGTAGATGCGATGGTTCAGTGGTGGTACGGTCATAACGCTGTTGGCTTCTTATTAACTGCTGGTTTCTTAGGTATGATGTACTACTTCGTACCAAAACAAGCAGGTCGCCCTGTATATTCTTACCGTCTATCGGTTGTTCACTTCTGGGCGCTTGTTTCTTTATACATCTGGGCAGGTCCTCACCACCTTCACTACACTGCGCTTCCAGACTGGACGCAAAGCTTAGGTATGGTTATGTCAGTTATCTTATTCGTCCCATCATGGGGTGGTATGATTAACGGTATCATGACGTTATCAGGTGCATGGCACAAACTTCGTACTGACCCAGTACTTCGCTTCTTAGTTGTTTCACTGTCTTTCTACGGTATGTCTACGTTTGAAGGTCCAATGATGGCTATTAAGTCTGTTAATGCACTTTCACATTACACAGACTGGACAGTAGGTCACGTTCACTCAGGTGCGCTAGGTTGGGTTGCGATGATTTCAATCGGTGCAATTTATCACTTAATCCCTGCACTATTCTCTCAGGGTCGTATGTACAGTGTTAAACTGGTTAATACACACTTCTGGTTACACACTGTAGGGGTTGTTCTATACATCGTAGCAATGTGGATTTCAGGTGTAATGCAAGGTCTTATGTGGCGTGCAGTAAACTCAGACGGTACGTTAATGTACAGCTTTGTACAATCACTAGAAGCATCGTATCCGTTCTACATCATGCGTTTCCTTGGCGGTGTATTCATCGTAACGGGCATGCTAATTATGGCTTACAACGTTTACCGTACAATTGCTGCGAAGAAAGATTCGCTTCAATTAGACGCTGACGCACAATTAGCATAACGGAGTAGGATGATGAGCAATAATAATTCACAAAACAAACATGAAATAGTCGAAAAAAATGTTGGCCTTATGGCTATCTTGACTGTCTTTGCGATCAGCTTCGGTGCACTTGTAGAAATTACACCGTTGATGTTCCAAGATGATACGACTAAGCCTGTTGATGGCCTGCGCCCTCTTACAGCTTTAGAAATGGAAGGTCGTGATATTTATGTACGTGAAGGTTGTTACAACTGTCACTCACAAATGATTCGCCCTTTCCGTGACGAGGTTGAGCGTTATGGTCACTACTCTGTTGCTGGTGAATCAGTATGGGATCACCCATTCCAATGGGGTTCTAAACGTACTGGTCCAGACCTAGCACGTGTTGGTGAGCGTTACTCAGACGATTGGCATCATGCGCATTTAATGGACCCACGTGCTGTGGTTCCAGAATCAAATATGCCAGCGTTTCCTTGGTTAGACGAAAACAGAGTCGATACGACCCATACTCTTAAAAAGCTTCAAATATTCCGTGATAGCTTCGGAATTGATAAAGCAAGCACCCGTTACGACGGTAAAGGTTATGGAAGCGATGAAGAGTTACAAGCTGACATTGCGAAAATTGAAGCCATGAACAATGGTGAAGGCGCAACTGAGATGCAAGCTCTAATTGCTTACTTACAACAGCTTGGCACACACTTGAAGTAATTATTATGGATTACGGAACATACAGAGGCATTTTAACTCTGGTAATTTTAGTACTGTTTATTGTGATTGTTGTATGGGCATATAGTAAGCGTAGCAAACGTCGTTTTGATGACGCAGCTAATGCCATATTTGAAGATGAAAAAAAACACAACAACACAATCTCTAACGAGGAAAAGGAGTCTGAGAAATGACTAGCTTTTGGAGTATATGGGTTATTGTATTAACCCTTGCGTGTCTTGCTATCATCTTCGGCCTACTTCTGTGGAACTTAAAAAACTACACAGGTGTTAAAGAAGGCGAAAGCTGTGGTCACGAATTTGATGGCATTGAAGAGCTGAATAACCCACTACCAAAATGGTGGACTTACATGTTCTTTGCAACATTCGTTTGGTCAGTTTATTACTTAGCGGCTTACCCGGGTTTAGGTAACTGGGAAGGTTTAGGTAAATGGACAAGTTCAAACCAAGGTATTACGTCTTTAGAAGAGTCTAAAAAGGCTACTGAAGAAGCGTTAGCCAATGGTGAGAATGTTCAGTTAGACCAAGAGTTTATTGCAGCAGATGAGCGTTTTGGCCCAATCTTTGAGTCGTTCGCGAAACAAGACATTGAATCACTTGTAAAAGATGAAAAAGCGCTTGAGATTGGTCAACGTTTATTCTCTCAAAACTGTGCTCAGTGCCATGGTTCAGATGCGCGTGGTGGTCAAGGCTTCCCTAACCTAACGGATAACGATTGGTTATACGGTGGTTCACCAGACAAAATTAAAGAAACGCTTCTTTACGGCCGTGTTGCAGCAATGCCACCTTGGGGTGATGCACTTGGCGAGCAAGGCATTAAAGAAATGACTGCTCACGTACTTAGCCTTTCGGGTCGTACAGTTAACCAAAAAGATGCTGAAGCTGGTGCAGCTAAATTTGCAATGTGTGCTGCGTGTCACGGTGCTGACGGCAAAGGTTCGGTTGCTCACAACTTACCGTTTGGTGCGCCTAACCTAACCGACAATATCTGGTTATACGGTGGTTCTAAACGTGCTGTTGAAGAAACACTGAGAAATGGTCGTGCAGGTGTGATGCCAGCATGGAAAGACATTCTTGGTGAAGACAAAGTACACCTTTTAACAGCGTACGTTTACAGTCTGTCACAAGAAAAATAACCGCGCGGTTAATAAAATGTATATACAATTAATCTTTTAATTCAATAGATTAATTAAGATCAAAAAAGCCTCCATCTGGAGGCTTTTTTTTAGTCTTTTGCTTTTAGATCCGATAAAATGCGTACAACGTTTTTTGAGGTAATAAATACTATGAATCCCACTCCTTGGTATAAAAATTTCTGGCCATGGTTTTTAATCTCTTTTCCACTTGCCGCTATCATCGGTTGTGCGGGTCTTATTTATATGGCAATAGGCAACGGACCTGACATGGTTGTTGATGATTATTATAAAAAAGGAAAAGCAATCAATTTAGAACTTAGTAAATTTAATAAAGCCAAAGCGCTTTATTTACATGGTGATTTAAACGTTGCTGATGACAAAGTCACGTTTGTTTTCACTAAAGGTGATGCCAGTAATGTTCATTCTTTAAAAATGTCATTTTATCATCGCACCATTAAAGCTAACGACTTTGATGTAAGCTTGATGAAAAACGCTCATGGTGACTTTACAGCCCTGCTCGATGCTCATGTTGATGGTGCGTATACCGTATTTATTGAACCTGTCGATAACAGTTGGAAACTAAAAGAAGATATTATTCTTCCAACAGCTAAAACAATTTCGATTAGCCCTGAATATAAGTAGTTAACGCTCATGTCTGATAATTGCTTTCATTGTCTTGAAAGTGTGCCAAAAGGCTTTAATGCAACTGTCGTAATAGATGGGAAGGCACAGCCTATGTGTTGTATTGGCTGCCAAACAGTGGCCGAGAATATCGTTGCCCAAGGCATGACCGATTACTATAAGTTTAGAACTGTTCGCTCTGGGAAAGTTGAACAACTAGTTCCAGAGCAATTAGAGCTTATAAAAAGTTACGATAACGAAGATATTCAAGATGAGTTTATTGCCACCTCCCATGAGTTATCTGAGGTTTTACTGACCGTTGAAGGGATTACCTGTGCCGCCTGTGCTTGGCTTATTGAAAAGCAGTTACTTAATTTGTCAGCCATCAGACGCGTAGATGTAAATACCTCAACAAATCGTGCCATGATCCAGTGGGATAAATCAGTCACCCCACTGAGTAAAATAATTACTGCATTACATGAAATAGGTTACAAAGCCTACCCCTTTCAAGCCGACTTAGAAGCCAGCCAAAAGCAACAAGCTGCAAAGGCCTATATTCGCCGCTTAGGTGTCGCCGGCCTGATGACTATGCAGGTAATGATGTTTGCTTTTGCAATGTACTTTGGCATGTTTTCTGGCATGGAAGAAAATTTTGAACAATACTTTCGCTGGATAAGCCTCGTACTTGCTTCGCCGGTTATTCTTTACAGTGCATTACCCTTCTTAACGAATGCAATTAATGGATTAAGAGCAAAACAGCTGAATATGGACTTACCCGTCTCTTTGGCTATTTTTGGCGCGTATGGCGCAAGTTGTTATGCAACCATAATGTCGGTTGGCGAAGTGTATTTTGAATCAATCTGTATGTTTACCTTTCTATTATTGTTGGGTAAGTATTTAGAGTTCAGAGCACGATTAAAAGCCAGCGAATTCACAGCAAACCTACAAAAACTACTCCCGCTTACCGCACGCATTATTGATAACACCCATCAAGAATCAATCGTTGCCGCTAAAAAACTCAAACTGGGCGACGTGGTGCTTATAAAAGCTGGTGAAACAATCCCCGCTGACGGGATAGTTATTAAAGGTAAAACAACGGTCGATGAAGCGATGATGACAGGCGAGCATCAACCCGTTAATAAATTTGTTAATCATCAAGTATTTGCTGGCACCATTAACCACGATGGCGTGATCAGCATTGAGATTAATAAAATTGGCCAAAACACCCTTATTAATCAAATTATAAAACTGCAACATACAGCCCTAACTAAGCGCCCACGACTTGTTGAGATAACGGATAAAGTGGCACAATGGTTTGTCGCATGCTTATTGCTTTTTGCCTCAATCACCGCTATTGGCTGGTATCAAGTTGATCCTGAACATGCATTTTGGATCACCATTTCTGTATTGGTTGCAACCTGCCCGTGTGCGCTCAGCTTAGCGATTCCTACGGCACTCACTTGCGCCGTGGCAAGCTTAACTAAACGCGGTATATTAATAAAACAAGCCCACGTCTTAGAGACACTCCCTCAACTAAGTGATATCGCCTTTGATAAAACAGGCACACTCACACAAGGTCGTTTTACAATTGAGCGCATTGAGTTAATAGATAATACGTACTCAGAAGCTGAAGCATTAACTCTTGCTGCTCAGCTAGAGAGCTTTTCCGAGCACCCGATTGCCAATGCCTTTGCAGGGTTTAACAATAGCGTCAATCCGTTCGAAAATGTCACTATTGAACCAGGCAAAGGTATCACTGCTAACCTTAATAATGAGCACTTTGCGATTGGTAAAAGTGGCTGGTTTGAAACCGATAAAGCAGACGCCCAAGCCACTTTATATGTAAACAAACAGATTGTTGCACGCTTCTACCTATCGGATAGTTTGCGTAATAATGCCGATAAACTCATTAAAAACCTTCATGCGCAACACATAAAGTGCCATATGTTAACTGGGGATGCCTCAAACAGTGGAGAGCGATTGGCTAAACAACTAAATCTGGACACTGTTCACGCTGGCTGCAGCCCACAAGATAAGCAAACGCATGTTGATGCCCTTGCAAGTAAAGGTGCTGTGGTTGCTATGGTTGGAGACGGCGTTAATGACAGCCCAGTTTTTGCAAGTGCACACTTATCAATTGCGATGGAAACTGGGGCAGATATTTCCAAAAACAGTGCTGATGTGGTATTACTCAATAGTGATTTAAGCGCCATTGAGCATCTGCTTAGCGTCTCGAAAAAAACGCGCAGAATTGTGAAACAAAACTTGGCGTTATCACTTATTTACAATGGTTCGATTTTACCTTTAGCAGCATTGGGGCTCGTTGCGCCTTGGATGGCTGTTATTGGCATGTCTGCAAGCTCCATTTTGGTTATTACCAACTCATTAAGGTTATTAAAACTATGAGTATCATTTACATGTTAATCCCGATTGCGATTTTGTTTGTAATAATCGCTATTGGTGTATTTTTTTGGGCTGTAAAAAGTGAACAATTCTCAGATTTAAATAAACAGGGCCACAGTATCCTGTTTGAAGATGACAAAGAGCAGCACAACAAAAGTAATGATTGATCCCCTTTTCATTAGTGCATTTGTTATGGGGTTACTTGGCAGTGGCCATTGCTTAGCGATGTGTGGTGGCATTGCAAGTAGCTTACAGCTTGCCGCCGACAAAAATCGTGCTGTGAGCTTTTCTGTTGCCTACAATGTAGGGCGCGCGCTGAGTTATATGTTAGCGGGTGCTTTAGTCGCGGGTATCAGCAGTCGCTTTGCAGCACAGAACACCAGTATCGCCCTCGCTTTATCATTTTTGAGTGGCATTTTTATGCTACTTGTAGGCATCTATATTATGCGTTTGGCTGCCACATTACAGTGGTTAGAAAAACTTGGAAAAACGCTCGTGTGGCAACATTTAGCAAAATTAAATCGCTATTTATTGCCGGTTAATACAACCCCTAAAGCCCTGCTTTATGGTGCGCTTTGGGGTTGGCTGCCGTGTGGATTAGTGTACTCTGCACTGACATGGGCCCTGACGAGCCCTTCTGCGCTTCATGGTGCAGGGGTTATGCTATTTTTTGCCCTAGGCACATTTCCAGCGATGGTCAGTGTTGGCCTCGCAAGTCAAAAAATAAACGTTTTTTTAAACCATGTTTGGACTAGGGTTATTCTAGGAAGCGTAATAATATGGTACGGTGTATACTTATTAATTATAGCAACTGACAGGCTCGTTCATTAACCTTACGAGTTGTTAACTTATTAGAATGGATTTGATGTATGGACTTTTCACAAAACAAGTCAAAAGGCTTATGCACTATTAGCTGTAATAATTGCAGTATTAGTCAGCTGTGTTTACCATTTTCGCTTAACGGCCAAGAAATGGATCGTCTTGATGAGATTATCGAGCGTAAAAAGCCTCTTCACAAAGGCGACTTTTTATTTGAGTCGGGTGAAAAGCTAAATGCAATTTATGCAGTTCGCTCAGGTTCATTTAAGTCTTATACGCTTTCGGAGCAAGGTGATGAGCAAATCACAGGCTTTCATTTAGCCGGTGATCTCGTTGGCTTTGATGCTATCAATAAAATGTCTCATCAAAGTTTTTCGCAAGCGCTTGAAACATCAATGGTATGCGAAATTCCATTCGATACATTAGATGAATTGGCAGGTAAACTACCAAAGTTACGCCAACAAATTATGCGCTTGATGAGTAACGAAATTAATTACGACCAAGAAATGTTGTTACTGCTTAATAAGAAATCAGCAGAAGAGCGTTTAGCCAGCTTTATTTACAACCTTGCAGAACGATTTGGTGAACGTGGTTTTTCGCGTAAAGAGTTCCGTCTTACAATGACTCGTGGCGAAATAGGTAATTATCTTGGTTTAACTGTCGAGACAATTAGCCGCTTGCTAAGCCGCTTTCAAAAAGCCGACATTATCAAAGTTGAAGGTAAATTTATTACCATTTTAGATCAACAGGCGCTTGCTTCAACAGCCGCGATTAAATGTAAATAGAGTTTGATATAGCGCAACTTTCTATTGCTTGCCCCTTTAACTGCTCAGAATTTAGGTTACACTCAAGGTATACCTTTTTGCAGAACAGTTAAGGAGCAGCATATGGACGCAATAAAACGAATTTTAGCAGTAATAGATCCCACCAAGGAACAGCAGCATAGTTTAAGCCGCTCAATTGACCTAGCCAAAAAGTCAGGCGCAACCATCACTGCTTTTCTTAGTATTTATGACTTCTCCTACGAAATGACCACAATGCTTTCTTCTGATGAGCGTGAAGCCATGCGCGAAGCTGTCATCAAAGACCGTCAAGTCTGGTTAAATGAACAAATCGCCCTTTACCCTGAATTATCAATTGATAGTTGTGTTGTTTGGCACAATCGCCCTTACGAAGCCATTATTAATACGGTGATCAATGACGGTTATGATCTTGTGGTTAAAGGCACACATCAGCATGACACCCTTAAATCAGTGATTTTTACACCGACTGATTGGCACCTCATTCGTAAGTGCCCTGCACCGGTGTTATTAGTTAAAGAAAAAGAGTGGCCTGCACATGGCAACATACTCGCAGCAGTAAATGCAGTCAGTGAAAATGAGCAACACCTTGCGCTGAACAAACGTATTATCAATGATGCACGCTTTATTTGTGACCTTGCTAATGCGCAGCTTAATTTAGTGAATGCCTACCCTGCTACACCGGTAAATATTGCTATCGAAATTCCTGAGTTTAACCCGGGTGTATACAACGAATCGGTTAAAAAGCATCATTTTGAATCAACCTTAGAACTAGCAAAAAGTTTTCAAATTGATGAAGCACAATGCCACATTGAAGAAGGTCTTCCTGAAGATGTGATCCCTGATGTTGCTGCAAAACTTAACAGCGAGCTTGTGGTTATTGGCACTGTAGGCCGCACCGGTTTAAGTGCTGCATTGGTTGGTAATACAGCTGAGCATGTAATTGATAGCCTAGATTGCGACGTATTGGCTCTAAAACCAGATGGCTACGTGAGCCCTTTAGCAAAATAATTCTCATCGTTGCGGGAAACAAATAATTGTTGTTTACCCGCGCTTCAAATATAATACGCCCCTTTATTTTACCCATGTATTTATAAGGGGGCGTAGTGTCTCACTCAGCAGAAGCTAAAGCGCAATATAACTTTAATAAGTTACAAAAACGCTTACGTCGATTAACCGGCCAAGCCGTTATGGATTTTAATATGATCGAAGATGGCGATCGTATCATGGTCTGTTTATCAGGCGGCAAAGACAGCTACACCCTATTAGATACATTACAGCATCTACAACGTGTCGCACCGGTTAAGTTTGATTTGTTCGCCATTAACTTAGACCAAAAGCAACCAGGGTTTCCTGAGCACGTTTTACCCGAATACTTAGATAAACTCGGTATTGAATACAAAATAGTTGAAGAAGACACCTACAGCATTGTTACCGATATTATTCCTGAAGGTAAAACAACCTGTTCGCTGTGCTCACGCCTTCGTCGCGGTATTTTATACCGTACAGCGAAAGAAATGGGCGCGACTAAAATTGCCCTTGGTCACCACCGCGATGATATGATAGAGACGTTGTTCTTAAATATGTTCTACGGCGGTAAATTAAAAAGTATGCCCGCTAAATTAATGAGCGATAACGGCGAGCATATGGTGATTCGCCCACTGGCATATTGTAAAGAAGTCGATATCGAAAAATACGCAGAGCGTATGGAATTCCCTATTATTCCATGTAACTTATGTGGCTCTCAGGAAAACTTGCAGCGTAAACACACAAAAGCCATGCTTGCTGAGTGGAATAAACAGCATCCGGGTCGTATTGAAAGCATTTTCACGGCAATGCAAAACGTCGTGCCGTCGCACTTAGCTGATAAAGACTTATTCAATTTTAAAGACCTGCAAACAGGTGATGTAATTGATGGTGGCGATATCGCCCTTGATAAGCCAGATATCCCAAAACAGCCTGCGCTTGATGACGAGCACATTAGTGACGTTGTGACAATTAACCTAAGCTAATGGTTTAAAAAAACATTCAACTAATTATTAGGAGAGCAAAGAAGCTCTCCTTTTTATTTTTGGTAAAAAATTATCTAACTAACTTTCGCTCCTAATCGAGCTGCTTTCTCAAGCCAGACTTTTCTTTTATTGCTACTGGAATTTATAACTGGCCCAAAATATGTAGTGGTTTTATTTTTAATGCCAGAAAAGTCCAAAATACAATGTTTAAAGTTCTTATAGATAACATTCCCTTGAATGTATTTATACCAAAAAGCTGGGGTATCTAACGTTATTAATAACTCTGATGTACGTCCTTTTAATAACTTTTTCGGTATTGATTTACCTTCGACATATTTAAACGAAAACCCCGGTAAAAAAACTCTATCAATCGCCCCTTTAAACTTAGCAGGCATGGTTCCCCACCAAACAGGACTAACAATCACAATATGCTCAGACCACAGAATCTTCTCTTGGAGATCTGCTAAACAAGGCTCTAAATCAATCACTTTGTCATAGCTTTCGGCTAAATTGATTTCGAAATTTAAGTCACCGATATTCACGTGCTTAACGTCATGTTTTTTTATGGCAACTGCTGCATACTGTTCCGCTAAAGATTTACACAGGCTGGTTAGTTTGGGGTTAGCATTGATTACTAATATTCTTTTCATACACTGACATATCCATTTAGAGTGAGGACACAGTGTAAACTCTCACCTAAGGGTAAGAGTCAAGTTCTTGAATACACTTATCAATTGAAATTCGGTAATTTTTAATGCGCTCTCTTTGAAGTTCAAGCTCCTTTATCTTTTCTTCGACTGCAGCTTGCTTTTGAATAAGGCAATGGCTGACAGCCTGCCAATCAAAATCCTCGTTTTCTCCCTTCAAAGCAACCATATCTGACAGTGCAACTCCCAGAGTTTGAGCCTCTTTTATTAATTTGATTAAATAAATATTCTCTTGATTATAAACTCGATACTTTCCAACCCTAGAAACAGTCAATAATCCCACTGATTCATAGAGCCTTATTGCTCTTTGTGTTGCCCCATACAGTTTAGATACCTCATTGAGATACATTCGAACGTCCTTATCCACCAAATCAATTTATGTGACATGCTTTGTTTGTATTTAAGAGATAGTGTTAGATATAGATTTTTCAGATTAATAACCTTGTGCTTAATTAAGTGGTCTATTTTGAGGCAATAAAACCGCGTTGATAACAAGGCAAAAATTTAGTTATTTAGTTGTTCTCGGCAATTGCTCCTGCATTGCTCTACCTCCTGCATCCATGCAGTCGTAAATCAGAAATTTTTAACGTAGGTAGCGACTGGTTTAATCACTCAAAATGATTAAGTATTTTTGCAAAATGGTATAAATCATTAAAGCGTAATTTAAAGCAACAAAAAAGGACCTGTAAAGATCCTTTTTTGAATAATAAGCTATGCTATCAAAAAGATGACTCAGCTATTTTACAATCCACGGCGTTGCACTAATAAGATTTGCACTGCTATTAAGCAGAGTCTTATCATCTTGCCACTCATCAGTGATTTTAATCGTGCAGCGGTTTTCTTTACAGCTAACCCCCTCACCCGACATATTTGCAGGAGCGTCAAATTTAAGTACGACTCCTTGTTGCTCAGGTAATAAAAACCACATTAGTTTGCTAACAAAAAAGCCCGATAAATCAGATAAAAGCTCATCAAACTCTTGGTTAAGCTCAAATAAATTCGCTTTTGTTAGTGCAAAGTTACTAAGCTCTGTTGCTTCAATTTGCAGCTTTAATTGGCAATCATGCTGAGGGTTTTTAGGCTGTACGACAATCACAGCTTTATCCGTGTCTAACTGCTTATCAAAAGGCAATAACAGCTGTGCATTGTCGGTGTACGTTAAATCGAACTCTTGTTTTTCGGTCAGAATTTTACCTGACTTAATCGTACATACTTCGTTAGTGGCAATATCACTTAAATAAAAGTTAACTTGTGCGTACTGAAACTCCCCCTTGTTTACGACTTTTAAACGGTCGTAAAAACCGTCATATGCAATCACAAACTCACTGGCAGTTGCTTTAAAGCTCGTAACGCTTAATGCACTGATCACACCCACCACTTTTAACAATAAAAAGATTTTATTCATCAAAATATGCTCTGTTCTGATTAATCATCGTGTTTAATTCTTCTATGTATGCTTCACGTCGCTCAGAATACGATAACAACCCTTGGGTTAGTTTTGTCGCTTCAATCGGTTTTTGTTGGCGACGTAAATCTGCGCGGATTGTGCGTAAATCTTTATACGCCGCATGGGTATTAATATTCTTAAAGTAAGAGCTTACAGCAGCACGAACAGATTTGAATGCCGTCACTTCATGAGCCGCCTCATTTGCACGACGTCGTGGTACCATGCCACAGCCTTTGTTATAACACCATTGGCCAAAAAAGTTTAAGCCAATACGCGCAAAACGCGATGTTCCCCATGCTGACTCATTCGCCGCCTGCATTAAGGCAAGTTCTTTTGGAATGATATCAACACGACGCAGTGCTTGTGTCAAAGACAATACATCAATACTTGTTGGTAATTTATAACTGGTAAGAATTTTCTTAATATCAGACAGCTGCTTACTCGTCAGAGGCTCATTATATTCTAGCATCATACGTGCAATTTCTAAGCTGGCACGCTGCTGTAGAATTTTCTTGTTTTCAGCTTCAACATGGGGACGAATAAAATCAAAAAACGCCTGTTTCTTTTCTTTTACATCAGTAAAGCCCGCAAAGTCAGGCAGCTTTACATTATGTAATGGCTTTTCTTTTTTAATTACTCGCTGTTTACCCTGTTGAGTTGCCTCGGTTTGGTCGGCCTCCTCCACTGCAACATCTTGATCCATGAAAGGCGATAATAACGCCCATGCAAAAAAAGCGGTAAGTAAACCTCGAAAAACGTACTTAAGCATGTATTCTCTCAAATAAACTACAACTCATGTGCGGTAAAGCCACGCACACATAAAGGCGGATTATATCAAAGAGCTAATTTTTTCGCGAATATCAGCGTATTTTTTTGCCCTAACTCAACATGACTTGCTGCGAATCACGTCCAATTTACTCGCAATTTTCAAGTGCTTGCGTATACTAAAGGGCAACTGAGCGAATAATTATAAGGTTCTATTTATGTGCCAGTCTTGGCAAGCGCGTATCATTGATCAGCAAAAATATCGCCCAAACGACAACCGCACTGCCTGGCAGGTTGACCGCTCTCGTATAATTCACGCGGCAGCATTTAGACGTTTACAAGCTAAAACTCAAATAATGGGCATTGGCCTAAACGATTTTTATCGTACTCGCCTCACCCATTCTCTTGAAGTCGCACAAATAGGCAGTGGTCTACTGCGCCACCTTAAAAAACAACACCCAAATTTTAGCCATTTCCCCAGTGGTAGCTTACTTGAAACCTTGTGCCTTGCTCATGATATTGGGCACCCTCCTTTTGGTCATGGTGGTGAAATAGCCCTTAATTACATGATGCGTGAACACGGTGGTTTTGAAGGAAATGCGCAAACCCTAAGAATTGTTTCTAAGCTTGAGCCATACAGCAATGGCTATGGTATGAACCTAACACGCCGCACTTTGCTTGGTTTTATAAAATACCCCGCTTTTATTGATGACTTATGGCACACCATTCCACCGCTCTCTGAGCAGCGCAGCTTTATTAAAGCTGATCACTGGCGTCCTGCAAAAGGCTTATACAAAGACGACAAAGATGTGTTTGATTGGATTGTCGCGCCACTATCAAAAAACGATCAGCACATTTTAAGTCGCCATTATAACGTTGATGAATTCAGAGCAAAAACACACTATAAATCGATTGACTCTGCCATCATGGAGCTCGCCGATGATATAGCTTATGCTGTTCATGACCTGGAAGATGCTATCGCCACAGAAGTACTCACATTAGCTGATTGGCAAAACCATGCATTAACGCAGTTACAAGCACTAAACTCACCATGGTTAACAACGCATTTAAGCTCTATTACGGCGCGCCTTTTTTCACACCATGAATATGAGCGAAAAGATGCCATCGGTGAGCTTGTTAATACTTTTATAATTCACGCCAATTTAGTGGTGCAAAATGCTGATTTCGAATCAGAAATTTTGCAATACACGGTTAGTTTACCCGACGAATTTGCAAGCATTCTTAATGTGTTAAAACACTTTGTATTTAAACGTTTAATTCGTGAACCGAAAATGCAGCAAGTTGAATTTAAAGGGCAAAATTTACTCATTGAACTGTTCAGTGCGTTTGCAAGTGATCCAATGCGTTTACTACCAGAAACCACCCAAGAAATGTGGCTAAATGCACACCAACAAGGTGATAACGCAATGCGTATTATCTGCGATTACTTATCGGGGATGAGTGACGAATACGCATATAAAACCTATCAACGCCTATTTTTACCCTCTGCTTAAGGACTTTGAAGAGGGTAAAATATTGAGCTAGTATTTAATTAGTACCTAATTACTATAACAACTTTCTTTCGCATTTTATTAAACATGGATTGGAATAATGCTCAAAAAACACCTGCTTATTAGCACGCTTTTACTCTCTCCTTTAACTTGCTTCGCAAATGAATCCCTGCCTGATCCACTGTTAGAAGAGCGTGGTGTCATCATTAAAGATGCCAGTCAATTTGACTGGGTAAGGCTCAACTCAGGTGAATGGCTCAAAGGTGAACTTATCGCAATGTACGATAAAGAGCTTGAATTTGACAGTGATGTACTCGACACCCTCGTAATTGACCGTGAAGATATCTATATGATTGTCTCTGACCGCCATCACACAGTACGCTTTAACGACGGCACAGAACTCAGTGGCACACTTAATATATCAGGCGGTTATGTAAAGGTCGGTGACTTACCGGCAAAGTATCGCTATCGTGATTTAGTGTCGATTGCCCCTTCAATCGACAGTGAGCTCAGCGCGTGGACAGTAAAAATTTCCTTGGGTGCTGATTTATCGCGAGGTAATACAGACCAAACAGAATACTCTGCCAGAGCCGATATTAAACGTCGTACGGCATCGAGTCGCTTTTTAGCCGAGTTTTTAGGCTACCGTACCACCAGCGATGAACAAGTAACTAAAAACAACATTAGAGCCAATGGCACGTTCGACTGGTTTTACACTCAAAAAATGTATTTCCGTCCTATCTTTTTTGAATATTACCGTGACCCTTTTCAAAACATTGCTAATAAATACACTGTAGGCGCAGGTGTCGGTTATTACGTGATGGATACCGACAAAACTGAGTGGGATTTTTCAACTGGCCCTGCGTATCAAAAAACTGAATTTGATACTGTCACCACCGGTGAAGACAAAAGTAATGCGTCAATGTCTTACTTTATTGGCACTAATTTTGAGCATGAACTTACTAAAAAAATCGACTTTACCTTCAATTATCGCTACCTCACGGCCAAAAGTGATACAGGAGGAGATTCTCAATACGCTATGGCAAGTTTCGAGATTGATATTACTGACGACATTGATTTTGATATCTCTCTGGTTTGGGATTACTTAGCAGACCCGATTGCCGACGAGAATGCCGTGGTGCCTGAAAAGGAAGACTATAAAATGATTTTTGCTTTGGGAATCGATTTATAAAATACGCGTTTAAAAACGATCGTTTAAAACAAAAAACGCCGAACAATTTTGCTCGGCGTTTTTGTTACCACTCATTAAATTAAAGTGATTTAACACCCATATTATAAAGCGTGAAACCATAGATATCAGCGTACTGATCAATAATCTTACTGGTTGGTGTACCCGCGCCATGACCCGCGTTAGTTTCAATACGGATCAGGTAAGGGTTCTGTTTTGCACCTTTTGCTTGTAACTCAGCGGCAAATTTAAATGAATGAGCAGGTACAACACGGTCATCGTGATCGCCTGTCGTCACAAGCGTTGCAGGGTACGTTACCCCCTCTTTTACGTTATGAACAGGTGAATACCCTTTCAAGTAGTCAAACATCTCTTTACTTTGTTCACTAGTACCGTAGTCATACGCCCAGCCTGCACCCGCTGTAAATGTGTGATAGCGCAGCATATCCAGTACACCAACAGCCGGTAATGCTACTTTGAATAGCTCTGGGCGCTGGGTCATAACCGCACCAACTAATAAGCCACCGTTTGAACCACCACGCACAGCTAAATAGTCTGGCGAGCTGTATTTTTTATCGTTTAGATATTCTGCAGCCGCAATAAAATCATCAAATACATTTTGTTTTTTAAGCTGTGTACCATTAATGTGCCACTGTTTACCATATTCACCACCGCCACGAATATTAGCAACTGCATACACACCACCGTGCTCAAGCCACGCTGCAACTGTTGGGCTGTAGCTTGGTGTTAAACTTACATTAAAGCCACCATAGCCATATAAAATCGTTGGATTTTTACCGTTAAGTTCAGTGCCTTTCTTATACGAAATAATCATCGGTACTTTCGTGCCGTCTTTCGATGTGTAAAACACTTGTTCAGACACGTACTCGTCGCTGTTAAATTTAGCACCCGACTTGCGATATACATCCGATTGCCCTGACTCAATATCAAATGAGTAAGTGTTACCCGGCGTCGTGTAATTCGTGAAAGAATAATACAGCGTGTCAGCGTCATGCTTGCCACTAAAACCATAGGCTGTGCCTACACCTGGTAAACTGATTTCGCGAACTAACTTACCTGATTTATCGTACTGCTTAACTTGCGAGATAGCATCGACCATATACTTAGCGAAGAAGTAATTTCCCCCTTTAGTCAGGCTCAATACATTGTCTGTTTCGGGAATAAGATCTTGCCAGTTTTCTGGGCTTGGATTATTCGCATCAACTGTCACAACACGTTTATTCGGTGCATTTAAGTTTGTTACCAAATACAATTTACTGCCATCATTATCAATAATGGATGTATCAGAATCTGTGTTGTCTAAAATTGTCACCAATTCGCTATCTGGATTAGATAAGTCTTTAATAAACAGTTTATTACCAGATGTTGAGGTACTTGCCGAGATGATCAAGTAGCGATTATCGCGGGTAACAGCAGCCCCAATATAACGATGTTTTTGTTCTTCTGTGCCACCATAAACTAACTGATCATCCGCTTGAGAAGTGCCAAGCTTATGATAATACACTTTATGTTGATCAGTTTTAGCCGACAGCTCACTCCCTTTTGGCTTATCGTAGCTTGAATAATAAAAACCTTCATTTCCTAACCACGAAATACCACTAAATTTCACATCAACTAACGCCTCTTCAATAGGCTGCTTAGTGGCAGTATCAATAATAATAATTTTACGCCAGTCGCTTCCACCCTCTGAAATCTGGTACGCTGCTAGCGTGCCATCTTCGGTAAACGTTAATCCCGACATAGAGGTTGTGCCATCAGCACTGAATGTATTTGGGTCAAGGAAAACTTCAGCCTCTGAGTCACCTTTTTTACGGTAAACAACGTATTGGTTTTGTAGGCCATCATTTTTGTAGAAATAGGTGTACTCGCCCTCAGTGAACGGCGCAGTGACTTTTTCATAGTTCATTAGCTTTTCGAGAGTCGTTTTTAATTCATCTCGATAAGGAATATTCTTTAGGTAAGAAAATGTCACCTCATTTTCGGCTTTAACCCATTGCGCCGTCTCTTCGCTCATGTCGTCTTCAAGCCAACGGTAAGGATCGGCAACCTTTTCACCGAAATACTCGTCAACAACATTGCCTTTTTTAGTTTCAGGATAATTCACGGCAGCTTTTACCTCTGCAGTTTTTACTGTTTGTTCTGTCTTCGTTGTGGTTGATTCACTGCAACCAGCCAGTGCAATTAGAATTGCACATGCAAGCGTCTTCTTAATCATAATCTTCATACTTTTTAGTTATTGTTAACAAACAGAAAATAGAGTTAATGAAATAGAAAGTCTAGCAATTTGCGGTTAAACACAGCCTAGGCTGTAAACCAATGTAAAATACCAATAAAAAAGCCACGCAAGTGCGTGGCTCTGCAATAAAAAGGGTGCCTATACTTTAGTCAACCAACCGTGGTTGTCCGGTGATTTACCCCATTGAATATTATTCAATGCTTGGCGTAACTTCGCCACTTTCTCACCCGGCTCGCCCGAGCCTACTTTAAACTCTTGGTCGTTATGAATAAGTGTACCAACAGACGTCAGCACTGCAGCAGTGCCTGAAAGCGCAGCTTCAGTACCTGGCTTAGCGGCACGCTCTAGTAATTCACTTACGGTAAAGTTGCGTTCAGACACCGTCATACCTAAATCTCTGGCAATAGTTAAAATACTATTACGCGTAACACCGTGTAAGAAAGTGCTATCAAGTGCCTTGGTGATAATTTCATTACCATCAATAAGAATGAAGTTGGCAGCACCCGTTTCTTGTACGTCACCACCTGGGCAGAACAATATTTGGTCAGCCTGATGCTCAGAGCGTGCTTGTAAAATAGGCCCTAATGCACTGGCGTAGTTACCACCACTTTTTACCATACCCATATGAGGCGCACAGCGCATGCCGTCTTCTTCAAGTAATACACGAAGTGCTGTTGCCCCCCCTGCAAAATAATCACCTACAGGCGAAAGAAGCACATACAGTAATGAACTCATTGAAGGCGCAGCCGCTTTACCAATTGCCGCTTCTGTACCAATATGAGTTGGGCGAATATACATTGAACCCGGAGGGGCTGGCGTTTCGTCTGCGTACTCTTTAACAATGTCTTTGATCATTTGCTCAAGCATACTTTCATCAAAATCAGGCAAGTTTAATAGCTTTGAGCTTTGCTTCATTCGGGCAATATTTGCGTCCATACGAAAGATATAGACCGAGCCATCTTCGTGACGAAATGCTTTTAATCCTTCAAAACACGTGCTTGAATAATGTAATACGTGAGCACCTGCGTGTAATTCGATTTTATCAGATGGGACCAGCGCGCTTTCACTCCATGTGTTGTCTGCAAAGCGTGCTTGGATCATGTGTGGCATAAATACAGTACCAAATGCGGCCATTGTTGTTCTCTCTTGTTTGGACTACTTTTTCTCCATTGTATGCTAATACATCCCCGTTTAACCATAGCTAACGCATGCCTTTTATCGATTAAAGTGCAAATAATTTCACCTCGCAGTATAAAAAACACGCAATTTAATTGCGTGTTTTTTATTAATAATCATTCACGGTCACGTTTTTGCTTTTACCGGTAATTCATTCGTGCCGTTAGTCGATTAAAAAAGCGAGGGAAAAAGCGTTTAATTGTCGGCGCTAAACCGCTGATCCCTTCACCAACGACAACCTCATCCTTTTCCGCTTCTATGGCTTTGATCATTTTCGCAGCAGCTCTGCCAACATCCATCCCATTTTCAATCGACTCTTCGGGTTTATTTTGTGGTTTACCTTGCCCATCCAACGAATTATGCGCAATGGCTGTTTTGATTGACCCGGGACAGATTGTTAAACAATTGACATTTTTATCTGCCAGTTCAGCACGCAAACAATCCATAAACCCCACAACCGCATATTTTGAGCCCGAGTAACCGGTTCTGAATTTAGAGCCAACTTTACCCGCCACACTGCTTATAGATACAACCATGCCCATACCTTGTTTAACCATCTGCGGCACGACCACTTTCGTTAATGCAATAAGGCCAAAGTAGTTCACCTCCATTAACTGGCGATACACACTGAAATCGTTTTCTAAAAACAAACTGCGCTGCGACACCCCGCCGTTATTAATTAGCACATCAATGCGCTTAATACGTTCAACAACCGCAGGCATCTCTTTAAGCAGCGCCTCAGGCTCTGCTAAATCGAGTGGCACAACATGATGCATTCCGCCTAAACGTGTATTTAGCGCTTTTAATTTATCTTCATTACGGGCAGATAAAACCAAGATTGCCCCTTTTGCAGCCAATTGTTCACACAGTGCTTCACCAATACCTGATGATGCCCCCGTAACCCAAACTATTTTATCTTTTAAATTCATGTGTGTTCCTTTTCTTATTGTTATTATTGCTGTTATCACGCTTTATGTGGACCTGCATGTTGCTCAATGTAATCAGCAACATCTTTATAAAAACCAAGTATGATTAAGGCTTCTACGACAACAAATAAGGGGCCAATAACGAGGCCAATAATGTCATCAACAAAGGCGGGTTTTTTACCTTCATAGTAATGACCCATAAATTGAAATAGCCAACCCACCACAAAGCAGCCCACACTCACAGCCAGCCACATTGATGTTGAAAGCAAAACGACAGGCTGTGCAATAATGCTCAATAAAGCAAAGCACACAGCCATAATTAGCCCCATAGAAACACTGAGCATTAAGTAATACAGGCACGTAATCGCAATAACAATACTTGCCACTGTTAACGTAACGGGTTCAAGCATGATTGTTGCGCGTTGCAATAAACAAATAATGGCAAACACAATCAAGGGAATACCAATAAAATGTGTATAGATATTGCGTTTTGAACGGTGATAAAGGGCGTAATTGCTCAGCTGTTGTTTGAGAGTTTTCATTATTATTCCTGCCAAAACTGTGTTCAAAACTCAGATTAGCAGAAAATTTACCACTAAGAATGTCAACTAGCCGACATTTTAAAGTAACTGTATTAAACTAGCGCATCGATGACCTTGCCTTTTTCGGCTTCTGGCTGCATATCCATGCGCTCGCGTCCTTTTTGATATTCTTCATCAAGCATGCCTTGCAACTTATTCATTTTTTCTTGCAGTGCTTTGGTATCAGCACCTTGTTGTTGCATTTGTTCCGCAAGCTTTTCTATTTGCGCTTTGATTTCATCGATTTTCTCTTTATCTACCCCTAAGCGCTGATAAACAAGAGCTTCGTTTGCTGTCTCTAAAAATGAACTTGGTTCGGGTTGTTTTCTTAATAGACTTTGTGCATCAGAAGACGTTTGAGGCATCAATTTTGATTCTGATATATCCAGTGCTCGCTCAAGTTTATTAGTGCCTGAGTAATGATAAGCTTTATATTGGTTATGAAAAGTAATAGCCACACGTAATCGTCCTTTAAACTTGTCTGAAAAGATGTAGCAATTTTAGTTTCAAGCTAACATTGAGCTAAGAGTTTATCTATATTTTCTATTTCAACTATCTGATACTTAAGACTAATAACTGACTCTGTTTGCAATGATTGTAATATTTGATTCACTGTTTGCCGTGTTAAATAAGTCATATCGGCAAGTTGTTGCTGAGAAAGTGGCAACCTAGTTTGCCCCGATGAGTGGCACAACATATACAGTCGCTTACTGACTTTTTGCTTTGCCGTAAGTAACGCATGATCTTCTAAAGAATCAAACAAACTTCTCACTTTCTCGGTTAATAACACCCCAAAGTCATGCCAGTATATCGGGTGTTCGTTCAGCAATTGAGTGAGTGCTCGTTCAGACACATGTATAAGGCGCACTGAAGTATGGGCATACACATCGTGGGTGCGTTTGCCGCCATCAAAAAGCGCCACTTCACCAAACCACATGGCACTTGTTACAAAACTAAGCACCGCTTCTTTACCTTGTTTGTTTACGCCCGATACACGTAACACCCCACTTATTACACAATACAAACCCGTATTTTCATCACCGCGCAAAAATAAGGCATCACCTGCATTACACGTGATTAATTTAGCGTTTTTAAGTAAGTGTTGCTTAAACTCTTGGCTGCGATTTTTAAACCATTTATCGTGGTTAATTATCGAAAGGTCTTGTTCATTCAATTATTTATACTTACATTGTTATGAGTGCAATTACTTATAATAAGAGGATACAGGATGTTTAACAAACTACTTTCGACCAGCTTACTGCTCAGTGCTATGTCTGCTCCTGCATTTGCCAGTGATATAGAGGCAGAACTTAAATCAGCCAACAATAGTGTCAGTGAAAAGGTCATAAAATGGCGCCGCCATCTGCATCAATATCCAGAACTGAGCAATCGTGAATTTGAAACGGCAAAGTATGTTGCTAAACACCTTCGCTCATTAGGACTAGAAGTGCAAACAGGCGTAGCTCACACCGGTGTGGTGGCCAAATTAAAAGGCGGCAAAAAAGGGCCACTTATCGCGCTTCGTGCAGATATGGATGCCCTGCCGGTTAAAGAGCAAGTTGATTTACCTTTTGCATCAACACAAACAACTGAATATAAAGGTAATACCGTGGGTGTTATGCATGCCTGTGGCCACGATAATCATGTTGCAATCTTAATGGCTGCTGCTGAGTCTTTGGTAAAAATTAAAGATAATCTCGCTGGCGATATTCTATTTGTATTCCAACCTGCAGAAGAAGGTGCACCCGATGGCGAAGAAGGGGGTGCTGAACTAATGCTAAAAGAAGGCTTATTTAAAGAAAAACCCGAAGCCATCTTTGGTTTACATGTCACCAGCTCACTAAACACAGGGCAAATTGGTTTTCGTGAAGGACCGCTAATGGCCAGCGCCGATAAATTTACGATTACTGTAAAAGGTCGCCAAACTCATGGCTCGCGTCCTTGGAATGGGGTTGACCCCATTGTCGCGTCATCACAAATTATTATGGCAACGCAAACCATTGCATCACGCCAAGTTGATGTAACAAAAGCCCCTTCTGTTGTCTCCTTTGGTGCCATTAATGGGGGTGTACGTAATAATATAATCCCTGATCAAGTTGAAATGGTCGGTACAATTCGTACTTTTGATCAAGACATGCGTGCTGATATTAAAAAACGCTTAGCTAAAACCGCCGAAATGGTGGCTGAATCTGGTGGCGCAGAAGCGCATGTTCACATTGATCACGGTTACCCAGTCACCGTGAACGATGTTGAATTAACCAAGAAAATGACACCAACACTTGCAGGTGTGGTTGGCAAAGAAAACCTGATCACAACGCCATTAATAACAGGGGCAGAAGACTTTAGTTACTATGCCTTAGAAACACCAGGAATGTTCTTCTTTTTAGGAGTTACGCCAAAAGGTCAAGATGCTGTAACAGCGCCTAGTAACCATTCACCACACTTTTTTGCAGACGAGAAAGCATTACAATTGGGTGTAAATGCCATGACGCAATTAGTGGTTGATTACCTTAAATAGTTGATTACCTTAAATAGTTTATTACCTTAAATAATAATCTTGTGAAAAGAGCCGAACTAATCGGCTCTTTTTATTTAACCATGTAGATACAGTCTGCCAAAGGCATTAGGGCTGGGTACTTGGATTCTTGAAAACCTAATTTTTTATAAGCTGCAATGGCCAAGGTATTGTGGGTATATACGAACAACGACACTGTATTACAGTGCAATTGCTGTTTGCCTTGCTCGCTTAATAAATTAATCAGTATTTTTGCAAGCCCTTGCCCCCGCATATTCAAAGCCACGACCAAACGTCCTAAATGACAGCATCCTTCACGTAAGTAATATTGGCCAAAAGCCAACATCTGGCCCTCATTATTTACCAGCGCGTATGAGTTCAGTTCATCAAGATTTAAATCTTGTTTAAAGCTGTGTGCATCAAATGGGAAGTTAAAAAATGGCCCAGACCAAATACGCAGCTCCGCCTCTGTGTTAAACCAACCCATTAGCTTAGTTAAATGCTCATCAGTCACGCTAACTAGCTGCATGTTTTAACCTATCGAATAAACCCGATGCTCGGGTAACTGATTTATTCATTGCCATTAGTAACACGTTTTTATCTGCCACCAGCTCAAAGGTGTTTTTTGCACGAGTGATCCCCGTGTACACAAGCTGTCTGTTAATCCCTTGGTTTGCTTGATTTATTGGCGGTAAAATCATCGCCGTATACGCAAACTCAGAGCCCTGCGATTTATGAATAGTCATGGCATACACTTTATCGTGAGCGGGTAAACGAGCTGGCGAAAAAGCACGAATGTTTTCTTGCTCATCAATAAACATTGCTTTTAGTTGACCTTGCTCATCGTGCATTAAAATACCAATATCACCATTGAACAGTTTTAACTGATAATCGTTTTGGCTGATCATAATGGGCATGCCCAGGTAATGGCGCTGATACGGTGAAATAAGCCCTTGTTGTGAAAGTGCTTTTTCAATTCGAAGATTAAGGCTGTTTACGCCATAATCGCCCTCTTTCACCGCTGCCAGTAATTGATAGTCAGAAAAAGCATTGTGCACTTTAGCCACCCCAGCACCTTCGCGTATCAGTGTTAAATACGCCTGATAATGCTGGGCTGCTAACTGAACAAAATGCTCAATCGGTTTGTTAATCACATTGTAATTAAGTTTAAGGTCGCTAAAGCCGCCCTCGTTCACCGTTTGCTCAACATACCCAAGTAACCCTTGGCTATTGGTATTAACAGCTTGCGCTAATTGACCTATGCCGCTTTTGCCGTCAAAACGGTAGCTTTGCTGTAAAAACGCAATACAGTCGCTTAACAAGTAACTGTCTTCACTGTGTGAAAGCACGGCGCGATTATTAAAACACACCCGATTGAGTTGCTCTGCCCGCGCTTGGCTGTAGGCGGGCATTTTTTCAAGTGTTAATCCTTGGCATAAATCGCTGAGAATACTGCCAGTATCAACTGAGGCTAATTGGTCTTTATCTCCCAGCAGAATTAACCGAGCATGACTTGGCAGCGCCTCAATTAATTTTGCCATTAACGATAAATCAACCATGGAGGCTTCATCAATGATCAACACATCTAAATGCAGTGGATTACGTTTGTTATGGCGAAATTTATTCGTGTGCGGAATCACGCCAAGTAAGCGGTGAATCGTTTGTGCCGTTTCAGGAATAAGCGGTGCGATGTCTTTTGGGATCATACTGAGTTTTTGCTTCGCTCCCAAAATTGACTCACTTAAACGAGCCGCGGCCTTACCCGTGGGTGCAACCAACTTAATTGTCAACGGTGCACTGGCATACAACGACTGCATAATAGCTAATAATTTGGTGACAGTTGTGGTTTTACCGGTGCCTGGCCCTCCGGTAATCACACTAAAGCCTTTGGTGGCGGCTATGGCACACGCTACTTTTTGCCAATTTAACGTTTTAATAGGATCTGCGGGGTCTTCACGGTGAGCTTCATCAGGGAAATACTCTGTCAAAAGCGCAGTTAACGCCGTTTCATCGATGTTTAGTGGTTTTGCTGCCAAATGACTCAAACGTGACGCTAACACAGTTTCATACTGAGCTAATCGCGCAAAATATAACTTATTAGCAAACAGCAGCAGTGGCTTGTCATCACCCACACAAGCTGCAGCCATGAGCTGTGTTTCAGCTTGCTGCGCGTCATAGTTTTCTGAAAACGGCGAAATAATATCAGGTGCAGCAATGCTTGCGTCTGATACTGCCTGTTCTCTAATTGCAAACGGATTTTGCCAATTAATAGCGTTTAAATCTAAGCAACTATGCTGGCTTTGCTGAGCGACGGCAAGCAACAAAATAAGGTAGAACACCTCATTTTTCTGGGAGGTATCAGTGCCTATTAAAAGCTCAGCAAGTTTTACATCCACTAAGCGAATACGTTTCGTCTCTAACAAAAAGTCCAGTAAGGGCTGTGTTTTCATTTCAACCTCAGTCCCCTCTAATGCCTGTACAGGCTCCTTTAACGGTTCTTTGTGTTTGCGAGGTTGCTCTGGTTCACGTTCATCAAAGCCAAATGTCATCTGACTCATAACATTGCTCCTCGTGCAAATAAACTATCCAGCTCAAGTACTTGCTGCTTTGTAAGCTGATTAAAGTACACCCCTTGGCCATCACTCATGCCCCGTAAAAAGGTGTAATACACGCCGCCTAAATGGGTCTCTATGTCGTAATTTTTAACACGTTGTTGTAATAAGCGATGCAGTGCAACAGTGTAAATCAAATACTGTAAATGATATTGGTGACTGCTCATCGCTTGCTCAAGCTGATCATGTTGATAATCAGCTGCGCTGTTGCCTAAAAAGTTCGACTTATAATCAAGAATGTAATACTTATCCTGCCAACAAAAAATTAAATCGATGAAGCCTTTTAGTAAACCTTGCACATCAGTAAAGTCGAGTTTCCCCGGTAAACCAAAATGCTTTACCAAAATTTGATTTAACTTATCACTTGAAAGCGATAATAACGGTAAATTAAACTCCATTTCGACTAAACACACTTCAGGCGAAAGCGCCGATAAACAAAGCCCTTTATCGTTTAGTGGACACTTTAAAGCGGCATTGATCCAGCTTTCGGTCATTGCCTCCCAACTATCATCAATGTGATACTTGGCAAACAGTTTTGTTATTACCTTATCAAGAGCATGGTCGTCACGCTCGTTGTCAGGTCGTTTCAATGCATAGGGATCTGTAAAATCCAATTGCTCAAATATTTCGTGTAAACAACTGCCCGGCTTTGCACCTTTCGGGAAACTATAGGGGGTTAGTTGCACTGCTTGCTGCGCTAAAAATTCATCTTTTTCGTGATCTTCATCACTGCGCCCCAGTTCAATATGATCAGTCTGCTTTTTAAAGGTTAATGCACTAAAGCTGGTTGAACGCCAATCTCGTTCAATGTGGGTTTCGAGTGTGTTGACTTGATATGACTGCTCAGCATCTGTGCTTGTTAGGTCAAGCACAGTGACCTCATCGGGTTGCGTAAAAGCTTCAAAATGCATATGCGCCGACTGAGCACAAAAATCGCTTAATAACCTGTGCCACTCATCAGCCGATTTAATTTCTTCCCCTGCAAACAGTACATGACCAATACTGGTACTTTGTATACCAGGGCGATTACTGCGCCCTTGTGCAATGTTATACACACCGACTGAGCAAAAATGTACAGCACGGGTCAACGCCACATACAATAAACGCAAGTCTTCAGCTAAGCGTTCTTGCTCTGCTTTTTGTAAGGCCTCATCACTGTTAGCAAGGTCGTAAACCAGTTTTCCGTTATGATGATAAAGCGCTTCTTTGGTTTCACGGTAGCCACAAGCAAACGGCATAAACACTATCGGATATTCCAAGCCCTTTGAAGCATGCATCGTGACGATTTTTACTAAATTGGCATCGCTTTCAAGACGAACTTGCACCGCTTCACCCTCTTGTTGGCTGACCTTTTGCGCAAACCAGCGCAATAATCGGTGAGTGCCTTCTAGTTCAATTTGCTTTTGCTGCAAGATTTCACCTAAATGGCGAAAATCAGTCAGCCAACGTTCCACGTTATAACCAAGCCCCTGCCAGCGTGCAGCGAGTTGGTTGTGGCTCAGTAAGCGCTCAAGCATCGCCATCGCACCTTGCTTATGCCAAATATGTGAAAGCTGAGCGAAAAAGTTTAAATGTTCTTGCCATTCGCTTTCGTTTTCATGTAACGCATAAATACGGTTATAGCTTAAGCAAAACAAGGGGCCTGCCAGTACGCCGCGCAATAATGATTCATCGTACTGGCCATGAAGCGCAGTTAAAAAGTTTAATAAATGATGACTAAGCTCTTGCTGAAACACGCTATCGCGAGACAAATACACGCTGGCAATGGCTGCCTCACTCAACGCCGACTTCATCAGTTGTGCTTCGTTTCTATCTCGCACTAATACACAAATATCGGCAGCGGTGACCGCTTTGCCAGCAATTGTGGCTTCACCTGAATGCGCCTGCTTAAGTAAGCGTGTGATTTTTTGCGTGTAGTGCTGGGCAAGCGCCTGCTGGGCAACCCCTTTGCTGGTTGGCTTATTATTAGCCTGAGCGTATTCATCAACAAACACTGAAAACTCAAATGCATTGGTGGTTTCGCCATTGATTAAAAACGCTTTGTTTTCAGGCTTCCCCTTTGCATGAACTGCTTGAAACGGAATCGCATCGTTATAAATAAAGCTATTAGCGTTTTTAGAAAAAATGCGATTTACACTCTCGACCACCCCTTCACTTGAGCGAAAGTTAGTGTCTAATGTGTATTGTTTTTGCGCAACAACCGCTTTTTTGGCACCAATATAGGTAAAAATATCTGCACCACGAAAACCATAAATAGCCTGCTTTGGGTCGCCTATCATAGCGAGTGTGGTATTTTTAGCGTTATAAATGCGGCTAAAAATACCGTATTGCACAGGGTCGGTATCTTGGAATTCGTCTATCATGGCAACAGGAAATAAGGTCGCTATTTTTTCACTTAGCACGTCTCCTTGGTCGCTACAAAGTGCCTGATGCAAGTTAGTTAGCAAATCATCAGGGGTGATAACCCCTTGCTCCTGCTTACGTTTTATAAGTGCATTCGCAACCCATTTTGTTGCATATTGCACTATCGCAATATTCAAACCGTTATTAATAAGGCTACTCAGTTTGGCCATTTCATCAAACTGTGTCGTCATTGCGTGACTAAGCAAACTGCCGTTTTTCTTATAATTCGCAGGGTCGCTTAAATTCTCTGTGCTCCAAACTTCAAACGAATACTTGCTGGTGCCAAATACAAAAAAGGTGTCGTCATTGTTTAGATATTCTTCAAGCGCTGCAAGGCTGTTTTTGCGGCCTGGCGTTTTAGAACCACTCAGATCAGACGCTTTTACAGCATTGATAAATTCACTGTCACGGCATGCCTTTTTAAAAGCAGGTACTTTTGCGACAAAGTTATCGCGTGCTTGCCATATTTCATCAAGGTTGTATTCAGGGGTAATAATCGCCCCTTGTTTGCTGAGCAAACTGACCACGTGCGGATACATCGACGCTGGCACCGGGAAAATATCAGTAATCGCTTCTGTGCGCGCTTTTGACTGTGGGTATACAAAGGCACGCCAAAAATCATTGAGTGTTTCTTGAATGAGTTCTCGCTCATCTAAAATAAATTCTAAGTTAAACGCTACACCTGACTCAAATGCGTGCTGTTTGAGCATGCGCTGACAAAAGCCATGAATAGTAAAAATAGCCGCTTCGTCCATTGATTTGGCCGCAGCGTCGAGTAAATCAAACGCCGCGTGTTTGTCATTAACTTCATTGATAATTTGACTAATTAATTCATCTTCAGGATTTTTGCCCAGCAGTGCATCTCTGGCATTGATTATACGTGCGCGCACACGGTCTTTTATTTCTTGGGTAGCCGCCTCAGTGAAAGTAACAACCAATATTTGTTCAACACTGAGCGGGGTATTTAAAAGCGCAGTGCCATCTTCGTCCGTCGCTTTTTGTAAGCCCAATAAATAACGTAAATACAACCCCGTTATAGTGTACGTTTTACCTGTACCGGCACTGGCTTCAATCAGGCTTTGCCCACAAAGCTCCATGCTAATAGGATTAAGCGTTTGCATGGTCAGCCTCCTGCGCTAATTCAACCAGCGGCGATAAAAGCAGCTCACTCCAATGAATAAACTCGTCTTCGCAGTCTTTTAGATTCCGAATGGTTAGGCGAATATAGGGGTTTTCTCCTTCACCCACCCCGATATATTGCGGGGCAAATTTATTATTCGCTTTTGCCATGTCTTTATTTGTTTTAATGTACTCGTAGCCACTTACTGGAAAAAATGCCACTGGCCGTGTAAGTAATGCTTTATAGAGCATAAACCAATCGTTCAAATAACCACGTGCATCATCTTGTGAAAGCGCTGAAAAACTAATTTGTTTATCTAAACCAAGTATTAAGGTTTCAACATGTTGGCCCATGATCTGTGCAGCTAAATGCTGAATAAAGCCCTTAATCACGTCTTTGGCTTTAATGCTTGCGGTACGATAAAACACCTGTTTTTGCCCGTAAATGTGGTTAAGCCAGCCCTCTAAGGTGGTATTTTCAAGAGTTATTTTGACTTCAATTGGCAGCAACTCATCATCTTGAATATGGGCTTTCACCTGCCCTGCTAACGCATCAACACGGTGCTGCATACTTTCAAACACCAAATCGCCAACATGCGCTTGGGGCAACTCGCCGCGTTGCATGATTTGCGCTTTATTAAGTGGCGTTTCAAGAATACTGGCCTCTAAAATTTCATCTAAGTAGAAATAGCGACGCAGTGCATCAAGGCTAAATGGCTCTTCATCTTTCGCAATATCATTAAATTGCGGCAACCTTAAGCCCAAACTCTGCTGATAAAAGCTTTCGTGCGGCTGACACACACTGCGAATAAACTGGTTTAGCTCAACAATTTGCTCGGGTGATACACACAGGTCTTGCTGTGGCTCTGGCGTAATACTTTGAGCGGGTATCCACACCGGGTTATAGCTGTGTAATTGCGTTACCGCAGGCTGCTTAGCCTTGAGATAATAGGCAGGATTAAACGGTTGCAAGTGCTGATAATTAATCAGCGCCTCGGGCAGTGCCGCGTGACAGTCTTTTTCATCGTCAAACTTAAAGCTACGGGCGATGTATTCTAACAGCTCACTGACGAGTGTTGAGGGCATTCTTGGTTGGTTATCAAAACACGAGCGCCCAATATAACTGATATATAAGTTTTCACGGGCGCTTAAAATGGCTTCTAAAAACAGATACCTGTCATCTAGTTTACGCGAACGGTCGCCTTTTTGGCGTTTTGAATACGGCACTAAGTCAAAACCAATGGGCTGCACAGTACGAGGGTAATCGGCATCGTTCAGACCCAGCATACACACCACTTTAAAGGGCACGGCACGCATTGGCATCAGCGTACAAAAGTTCACTTGCCCAACTAAAAAGCGCTGTCCTACGCCTTTCTCTTGAATACCTTGCTTTACTAAATAGCTAACAATACGCTGCGAAACATCCCCTTGGTAATCACCGTTTTCGTAGTGCTTAATGAACGTATCAAGCACTTTTTGCAGTACCAGTAAATCCCAGCTTTGCTCGCCCTCATCACTGTAAATTTCGCCAAGCAGGGCTTTTAAAATCGCGGCTTTTTCGTTTAATGGTGCATCATCGTGTAGTTTTTCTTTATAACGAGCCAATACATCAATAAATTCAATTAATTTATTAAGGGTATTTAACGCCATGCCTTCGACTTCATCGGCACTGTAAATTCCCGAAAATGGTAGGTGCTCATCACGTTGTGCCACCCCTAGCAGTAACCGGTTTAACCCATGCTGCCAGGTATTTAAATCAATAGCAGGAAGACCAAAACTGTCTTTATGCGCGGCATCTAAGCCCCATTTAACGCCCACTCGCTCAAGCCAAAAGCCAATTTGTTCGTATTCATGAGCCTCTAAGTTAAACTTTTCGGCTATTTGTGTGACTTGCAGTAAATCAAGAATGTCAGACACACCAAACCGTGAGTAAGGTAAATCGGCCAAACTTGCAAATGAACTCAGTACAGGCTTTTCTTGTTCAATGGCTAAATCGGCTAACGCATAAGGAATAAAACGACGACCTTCTGCACCACCAAAAACGGCCTCGATATACGGGCTGTAGGTGCCAACATCGGGCATCATCACAATAATATCTTTCGGCGTTAAGTGTGGGTTTTGGTTAAACAAATTTAGTAAGTAATCATGAAGCCGCTCTACTTCACGCAGTGGCGTGTGACAGTCACTGAGCACAATACTGGTATCGCCTGCTTTAATTGGCAGTTTACATTCATCGTTAATAAACCATTCTTTATCGGGTGTAAGCGATTCGCCTTTAAACGCTAATTGATAAATCTCAGCGTGAATTTGCGATAATAAAGTGTCATCAAATTCATTCTCAAAACCATCTAACCACTGCGCGTCTAGCTGCAATAATTGCTCAAAGTAATCTCGGCCTAATTTCCCCCACGACGATAGCAGCGGATTGCCAATAAAAAAGTACTCATGGTCGGGATTTTTTGCATGGTCTTCAAGCGCATCTAGGTGCGGACGTTTGGCATATTTTGCAGCAATTTTAGCAGCCGTTTTTTCATCTAAAGTGTCACCCCAATAGTGCTCGCTTGGATTGAAGAAAAACAGAAACACCTGCGTTTTTTTCGCAATGGCTTGGAATACTTCAAGCTGACTACTGGCAATCGCCGAAATACCAAATAAGCTAATACGCTCGGGTAATAAGCTGCTATCCATCGTTTCAAGCGCAGCGAGTAATTGATCTTGCATATTGGCACGATGATATTGGCTTTGGCCAAGTTGTTTACTGTGCGCCACCAGCCTACGCCAAAGGTCAGGCTGCCAAGGTGCTATGCCTATATCAACATCATCGAGTTGATCTGTGCCCTGCTCCCACGTGGCAATCCAATGTGGACGATACATTAGGTATTGGTCATACACATCGGCGATTTTTTCACATAATGCGAAGGTCTTTTGGCCATCAGTATCGCCATCTAAATACGTTTTTAGAGGTAAATACAACGGCTCGTCAATACAATCAGGCAGAATAGCAAACAGCTTCCACGCAAGGTTTGCTTTATTATAGGGAGATTCACTGGGCACATCGGGCAATAGTTGCTGATACAGCTGCCAAATGAAACTAGATGGCAGTGGAAAATCAACCTGTGCGGCAATGCCTAAATGTTCACTTAAGCCTATTTTTAGCCACTGCGACATACCGGGTGACTGCACAAGCACAATTTCTTTTTTGAATGGACTCGTTAACGGATTAACTTTAAGAAGAGCGTGAAACCGCGCTTGCAGTGCTTCCATGCGATTTGATTGAATTATATTCAGCACTTTACACTGTCCTTGCTTGAAACTAACTAATTGACACAGTGTAAGATATTTTAATTAGATGGGATAGAGAGAAATACCTGCAAACATGGCTCAATCCACGTTGCAGGCATCGATTATTGGTACGGGCTAATACTCGATAACACAAACTCTGTGTGCAGTATCTCTTTACCATTTATACCTTTAAGCGCAATACGAATACGTGGATCCGTCGTTTGCCAATCTATTGATAAATCACCGTAATTAACTTCATGAGTGTAATCACCAACACGATATTTATTTGGGCTGACGTCTTTCCACTTTTCAGTAAGCCCGGAGCTGGTCATCTCATACAAAGGATAATCAAGCCCTTGCTGATACTTTGACAACTCACCCCAATGCGTATCACCACTGACTATTATCACGCCATTTACTTTGTGTTTTTTAATGAGCGCAAATAAACGTTCCCGATCAGCGGGATAATTAGCCCATGACTCCCAGCCTGTAAAATCGGCTAATAACTGTAAGCTCGAGGCGATGATTTTAATTTTTTCATCAGACTTAAGCTCATTTTCAAGCCATTGCCACTGAGTTTCACCTAGCATTGAGGCTTTTTTATCAGTCGATGGGCTATAAGGCCCTTGTTTGGCAGGTTTACGCTCAAGTTGGTACGTTGTGGCTGACACCTGATTTAACGGCGCCCGATTAAAGCGTAAATCAGGCATGATAACTTTTACTGTGCGCTCTCCTTCACCATAAGTGTATGAAGTGTAAATACCATCAGCGCGTGTTCTGCGTGCTGAATTTGCCGGTTCTTGCCAAAAGTCGAGCATGATTTGACGTGATTGCTGCTTTTGAGGGTAGTCGCTGCCGGCATCATTTTCACCGTAATCATGGTCATCCCACATTGCAATCACTGGGGTGTTAGCGCGTAAGGTTTTAAAGCCTGGTTTTTGCCCTAAACGCTGATATTTTTCAGCAAGCACAGCCATGTCTTCAGTATCACCATAAATATTGTCGCCTAAAAACATAAATAAATCGGCTTGCTCTTTGTTAATAGCATCAAAAATAGCAATGGGTTTGTCTTGATGGCCACATGAGCCAAACAAAATCTTACTTGGCGCTGCAATCGCACTCACCGTACCTAGCAGCAATAGACCTGAGAAAACGCTATTAATTACAGTCATTTTAAAATTTCCTTGATTGGCGATGCCATTGCTGGATTAATTTGCGTACTCTGCTCTCCTAAAATAGTCAGGATAGTTGCCGCTACTTGCGCTTGTTTAAGCTCACTGACAGGTTTTATCAAGCCTTTCGCTTTAATGTCTGGGCCTATCGCTGCAAGCCAAATATGGTCAGAGCCAACAATACCGTTTGGAAAGCGTTGCTTTCCCTGCGCTGAATGCGCTAAAGCACGCTGTGAGCTATGGTGTTGCCAATCATCAGCATGGCTACCACGACCATGATCTGTCGTAATAATCAAAGTGGTGTTGTCTTTATAACCCGGTGTTTGTTGAATGGTTTGCCAAAGGTCTCGAATAAACGCATCACTTTGTTTAGCCGACTTTAAGTAAGCATCGTATTTACCGTTATGCGCAAAATCATCGGTTTCGCCTAAGCTAATCACTAATAAACGCGGCTGTTTATTAAGTAAATATTGCTTAGCAAATCGGTAAGTAAAACTGTCTAGGCGCACGTTATGCCACGGGCTTGGGATTTCGGTTTGCAGCTGATTAAGTAAAGTCACCTCTGCAGAGTTTACCGCATCAAACGATTCAAAGCCGGCATTAACAAATACCCCGCTTCGCTTTCGATTAACAATATAAGGAAACACATCCCAGCTACCAAATAAGGCTGTTTTGCCCTTAAATGTTGGTAATGTATTGAGCTGTTCTAAAATGGTTTTATTCGGGTTAGCAATTTTATCGTTACTATCGATGTTTTCATCAACGATTCCCGTTAGTATCTCACTGTAACCTGGGTATGAGAAGTACCATGGATTACTCACCGATATCAATGAGCCTTGGCTTCTGTCGCCAATTAACACTCCTTGTGTAGTAAGCGTTTGGCTAAAAAATGGCATGAGTGCCTTAGTGCGCTCGGCTTGATTTTCACGCCAAAAAAGTGCGGTTATCTCATCTTTATTTTCAACAAAATCACTGTTATTTATGAGCTCTTTGTCGGCTCCCGAAAACACTTCTTGCCAGCGTAAGCCATCCAGAGTCACTAATACGACATTGTCGGCCGATTTCGCCCATACACTGAATATTGATGCAACAAAAACAACTGTCGCTGTCATTAATTTTTTCATCATATTTCCTGCTAAAAAGCCCATCAATGATGGGCTGTTTTCAAGTTGGCGTATTATTTAAAACTGCGCTGTAAGTGTTAACGCTGCAGTACGTGGTGCACCGATAAAGTATGAAGAACCATTTCCAGTACCGCCTGATAAATAAGATTTATCAAACAAATTATTAACCACAAATGCAAGATCAAGTGACTTAAACACTCCAGAGTCAAGGCTTGTATTATAACCAATGTTTAAATCGACTAATGTGTATGCATCTACTTTATTACGCGCACGAGTTTGCTCATCGGTCCATGCACCTAAACGCTCACCTGTGTATTTAGCAGATAAACCAAAGCGGAAATCACCACTGTAATAATCTGCCGAGACAACAAATAAGTCCTGCGCCGAGTCAATCACCTCATCACCGGCTTTAAAGCTTGCTGATTTTGTTTCGAGTAATTCACCGTCACTATTGTAAGCGCTTGGGTCGTTCGATTGATACTCAGAGTTATTGTAAGTATATGAAGTATATAGATTCCATTTATCGGTTAGCATATAGCTTGCCGATAACTCTAAACCTGTTGATTCAATACCGCCGACATTAATATAAGAACCATTCGTACCAATGGTGTAGTCAATGCCATCGGTATCACTGCCTGGGGCAATAAAAGTAATGCGGTTATCAAATTCAATACTGTAAGCCGTTGCAGTTAAACGTAAACGCTCATCACTGTAACGTACACCTAGATCGATATTTTCTGCGGTTTCAGGTTCGATTTCAGTCAGGGTTGAGTCGTCACGCTCAAGCACGCCATCTTTGATTGCGGCAAAATTTTCACTGTAGCTAGTGAAAAGTTCCGTGCTTGTTGATAACTGATATAACAGACCACCACTGAATAGTATGTCTGAATCACTGTCAATTTTATCTGAGTATTCGTCATCAAAATGGTTATAACGCTGAAGCTCAACAAGATATTGTTTAGCACCTAAGTTAAGAGTGAAATCACCTAAGTTCATTGAATCTTGAACGTACCATTTGAAGGTGTCGGTTTCGAAAGTGTTTTTGTACTGTGTCCAGTATGGAGTCTGATCGAAATGATGATACACGCGTGCATCAATCACTTTGTGCCAATCACGAGATTCATCACGGTCTGTTTGTTCAAACCAAAAGCCCGCTTCAATATCATGTGCACCCAATGTAACTTGATACTCACCTGTCATACCTAAACGGTCTTTTTTATAATGAGTATGACGATATGACATCACAGGAATTGCATCGTCTGAGTAGCATGCGGGGTTTAAACCTGGGCCCGATGCCCATGGCCATTCCAAACTAGCTGTACAATCTGCTGCGGGGGCAAGTGGATTACCTTCACTGTCGGTAAACCCATAACTACCTGCATTTTCGCCACCCATTGTTGTTGAGTTACCATCCGCATCAACCGGTGAGGTTAAATAAGGAGGGATCCAATCACCACGGCCTGAGTTTTTATGATAATAAGGTGACAAACTCAGGTTTGATGTCGCACTTAATGCATAATCAAACTTCACATAAGCTAAGGTGTTCTCACGTAACGTCCCCCAACCTTCGGCGAACATTTGGTCAAAATGTGGGATGCCTGTCCAGTTCCACGTTAAGCGATCCCATTCGGGATTTTGTTCAAACTCTGTAATGCTGATGCTATTGTAGTTCGTTTCGCTAACATCATCATACGAAACACGACCCGTTACCGTTAAGTCATTAAAGTTCGATACAAACTTTGCTTCGATGTGTTGATTGTCTTTTCCACCATTACTGCCATCACCTATCCAACGGCTTGTGTCAGTTTGTGAATAACTGATGTACGCTTGGGTGTTATTAAAAACAGTGCCTGTTTCATGCTTAACAAAATAACGACTGGCATTATAATCGCCTGTTGTGTAGGCAAACGTGGTGCTTTGCTCTGTGCTAGGCTGTTGGCTGACAAAATTAAAAGTACCGCCCAATGCCTCCAGTGAAGCTGACGCAATATCAGAAGTACCTTGCCCTACTTCGACAGTCGCTAAGTTTTCACTGTCTAAATAACGGTTCGCTTTCGCACCACCGCCATAGTTAGAGCCGCCATTTGGGATACCATCGATAGTCATACCTAATTGTTGTTGGTTACCATCAATACTAAAGCCACGCATAGAAATGGTCGTTGACCAATCGTCACCACCAAATGCATCGCCTTCGTTAATGCTAATACCTGGTAAGTTATCAATAACCCCTAACACGCTTGATACTGAACTTTGTTGTTCAAGCATCGCAGGTTCAATCATGTTATTAGCATAGCTGGTTGGCTTTGCAACAACGATGACCTCTTCAATTTCATTATTACTGTTTGCATTTGCCGATGTTGCTAAAAGCGTTGCGATCACAAGGCTTAGCTTTGTTTTTATATTCACTGTGCTCATTGTTTTTCCAAGGTTTCGTATTTAAAAGCGGGCACAGTATGCAAAGGTGATGTGACATTTAAGGTCAAAATTTTTGACACAACAATTAAACAATTAATGCAATCTGATGGCAGATTTAAGACTGAACTGTTTAACAAATAAGAAAGTATTAAAAAACGCTCAATTTGATCAACGGTTCATCAATTGATTGAGCGTTTTGTATTAGAGGTAGATTAGATAAGTTCTGCCAGCATTTCTTCGCTGTAAGGTGTTAATGCTTCACCATGGGTAACTTTACTAATGTAATCTGGGTTTGCGATAAAGGGGCGCCCAATCGCGATTAAGTCAAATTGGTTGTTATCGATTGCCTGATTAGCTGACTCAAACGTATAACTACCTACGCCCACTAATGTACCTTTATATGCACTGCGTAAGTATTCAGATGTCGTTTTATTTTCAAGGCTTGCAAAACGCATGCTGTCATCAAAAATACCCGCATGAAGATAGGCAAGATTGCGACTTTCAAGCGCTGTTAATAAATAATCAAACACGGCCTTATCGCGGTTATCTTCACTCATATTAAAATATGCACCCGGAGATAAACGTAATGCTGTTTTATCTGCGCCAATGGCTGCGATTACAGCATCTACCACCTCTAAGGCGAAACGTGACATATTTTCTGGTGTTTGACCGTATTGGTCATCGCGTTGGTTGGCAGCAAAGTGTAAGAATTGATCAATTAAATACCCATTTGCACCATGGATTTCAACTCCGTCAAAGCCCGCTTCTATAGCGTTTTCAGCCGCTTTAGCGTAATCAGCAATTAAACCTTGAATGTCTTCAATGGTTGCTGCTTTTGGTGTCACGTAAGTTAATTCACGCATGCGTGGCACAGACCCTTCTACACCGATTGCCGAAGGAGCAAGTACATCACCACCAAAAAAATGAGGGTGAGCCACACGCCCTACATGCCAAAGCTGAGCAAACATTTTGCCGCCTTTCGCATGCACTGCATCGGTGACTTTTTTCCAGCCTTGAATCTGTTCGCTGGTAAATAGCCCTGGGGTATTTGGGTAACCCTGTGCATCAGGGCGAATAATTGTCGCTTCACTAATGATTAAACCGGCATCAGCACGGCGTGCATAGTAGTCAACCATTGCTTGAGTGGGGACTAAATCATCATCACTCATACAGCGCGTAAGCGGTGCCATTAATACACGGTTTTGCAATTCAATAGTGTCGTTTAACCTAAAGGGAGTTAATAAATCAGTAGCCATAAATGTCTCAATTATTTTTGAATGTACATTCAAGATAGGGATTCTTGAATCATTATTCAAGGCTATTTTTGAATATTTGTTCAAGATTAAGTAGACTGCAAATAATGACCTCAAAAAGTTGACGTAATGAGAACCGCTGAATTTGATAATGACTATGTGTTAAGACAAGCCATGCTAGCCTTCATGGAGTTTGGGTATGCTAAAACCAGCATGCAAAAACTAACGCACGTTACTGGCCTTCACCCCGGTTCGCTGTACGGCGCCTTTGGCAATAAAAAAGCGATATTTTTAAGAGCAATAGAACAATATCAAAAAGATCGTAATCAACAGTTCACAGCGTTATTTCATAATAAACAGCCTATTTTAGAGACACTTAAAAATTATCTGTCCCTCATTGTTGATGAGTGTATCAAAGGCGAAGTAGCAAAAGTGTGCTTACTCACCAAGAGTATTTCAGAGGTAGAAGGCAACGATCCACAAATTTGCAGCGTGCTACGTGGCAACTTAAATGCCTACGAAAATACACTTGCCGAACAAATTCAAAAAGCCCTTGATAACAACGAATTTAAAAGCAGTAAAACCGCGCAGCAATTGGCGCGCTTTTTAGTTATGGGTATTTATGGTATCCGTACTTATGCGCTCACTAATAGCGATCCGAAAGCGCTACAGCTGCTTGCCGATGATTTATATTGTGCCCTTCTTAATTAACTCACGGCACTCGCACTATTAATAACTACTATGTCGCCACACCAATAGCGAATAGTTATCTTACAAAAAAGCAGATCAATTTAGGAGACCACTTTTCTCTTATTACACATACACATAAAGCAACTGAGCCTGGAAAATATATATTTACAATCACAGCAAGTAACCATGACTTCATTGAACAGCTCAGTGTTAAATTAACTGTCCTGCCCCATAATCCCACCTTGTAGGTTTACTCATCCCGAAAATTTGCCCCTTCCTGACAACCCAACTCACAGCGTTATCAGCACGATTACTATTGTAGAAAAAGTGCACGTGTACCCTGCTTATGTCACTGTTAATATTAATTCTTCGTGGATAAATGATTTATCTTTTGCATTGGTGCCACCTTCCAGTGAACGATTTCAGTTACTTAAATCTAAATCGATAAGTGCAAAATCAACACATACCGAACCAACAACTATCTAATTTATAAACAGCGAATGCACCAATGGCTTGCCGCTTACGTTAATAGCCGGGAAGGCGCATTAACCACCATTCATTGCACAGAGATAATCGCTTTATTACTTGTCATATTAATTTATCACCTTATGATTAAGATGATACTGTGTATAACTAAAAAGAGTGAGCCTGTCATGAATAATGCAACTGCAAAACGTGTTGAAACAGAATTAGACGAAATCCTTGCCCTTGGTACAAAAAAACGACTCGCTTATATGTTTGAAATGGTTCACGAATTTAAACAGATTTGGATCCTTAATGATGAGCACGGCTGTGTAATGCTTACCAATGAAGACGATGACTGCGTACCCGTTTGGCCTAGCCGTGAGTTTGCACAAAGTTGGGCAACCGGAGAGTGGCAAGATTGCGAGCCCAAAGCGATACCCGTCAAAGATTGGTTGAGCCGCTGGACGCCAGGTCTTGAACAAGATGACTTACTGATTGCCGTTTTTCCAACTGAACAAGATGACGGTACTATTTTATTCCCTGACGAATTTGACTCGCAACTAAGAGTGCCAAAAAGACGTTTTTAAATCATGCTTATAACTTAACAAAGGGAGCAATAGCTCCCTTTTTTATGCGGCATTTACCGATAGGCTATGATACCAATCCGTAAAATACCTAATCCTGCAAATTTAACAAAAATTATTGACTACTTTGCTAAATGCTCTAAATATAATTCTAATTTTTGTGATTCGTTTAATGTTTTTAACACCGCTTCTTGTTGTGCAAACCAGCTATCGGCAATACCGTCGTTATTTTTATCTTGAACAACAGCAACATCTTTAAATTGAGCTTCATACGCTTGCCAGCTAGGAATAACGTCAAGTTCATGATTAATTAACCCATCCCCTGTTACGGGACGCTTGTCATTGAGTTGGTCATAAACTAACTGATCAATGCTGTCTATGAACACGCCATGTGCATTTCTATTCGCTCCCGCTAACTGATTTTGTGCGATGTCATAAAACACCTGCTTCGCATTCTTTGCTTTAAAATCAGACTCTTTCTCAACTATAATTTTTTTATCACTCAACCAAGGGCTGTTTGCTTGGCTGGCGATACGTTTCCCTTCTTTTTTATTTCTATAATTGACAGCTAACCAGTTTTTATCATCAAACTCTGGGTACCCTTCTAGAATATTTCCAGCGATATAAGCTTGGTTTTTGCTAATGAATGGGGAGAACCAAATATCCGCAAATTGAATGCGCTTGCTCGCTTTACCCGGTTTGTAATAATTCGCTATCAGATTAAATCGCCCATTCTCAGAGCCATACACATTATTGTGTCCCCAATTAAAAATAATATTATTACTCACTTCGATAAATTCATCTGTGTAAGGGTAAGGAGATTTTAGTCTATGTCCATTTATACGGGGAGTTCTACTTGCATGATTTGCTATTATATTATTAATAAAAGAGGCATTAGCTCCTCCCCAAATACCACCATAACCATGCTTTCCTTTAGGATGAATAGAGTCGTTTAAGCTATATGAAATAATAGAGTTTTGTAATGTGAAATTACGATTATTGTAAAAGCTACCCGTTTCATCAACAGACCAGCTTAATGAACAATGATCTATAATAACATTGTTAGAATTGCGCACAGTTAGTGCGTCTTCTACCACCTTAAATGTCCCTAATCGAAAACGAATAAACCGAATAATCACATCCTCTGCATTTGAGACAGTAAATGGCGCACCTGAAATGGTAATGCCTCCCGCAGAGGTTTGCCCTGCTAGCGTAATTCGACCGTGGTTTACTTTTAATTCTTTTGACAGCTTAATCACCCCAGACACAGCAAATGTAATAACGCGAGGATGCTTTTGATTAATTGCGTAACGTAAGGTTCCGGGCTCATCTTTGTCTTCGAGGCTCGTTACAATATACAATTTCCCCTTTGCGCCACCTCGAGAGAATTTACCAAACCCTTCAGCACCATCAAAGGCAATAGACCTAGGCGTTAACGACTGACCCATACTATTTGCACTAAATAGTGACACACTCAATGCACCAAACAGTAGCAATAGGACATTTCGACGAAACCGGTATTGTTCACTTTTCATTCAAACCCACCTTTTTGTACCTTATAGAAAAAAACCAGCCTTTATGCTGATTAAAAAATTGACAGTTTAATTAATGCGGTGTTAACTTTATGTTATCTTCATTTGCCACCGGTGGCAAATGGATTTTTAAAAAGAAAATAGAACACAATAAAAGCCTTTTAAAAAGGAACAACAATGAAAACGATAAAACTCAGCGGTATTGCAGCAGCACTTTTGGTTGCCCTGCCCGTCTATGCACAAGACGCACAGACAACCAAACCCGTACCGCAAACAGCGTCTAGTAGTAATGAAAAAACAGCGATAAAGAAAGCCCAAGATGAAGATGATGACATGGAGATCATCGCTGTAACAGGCATTTATCAGGCTGATTTAAAAGCCCGAGCAATGGAACGTGAAAGCAAAGCATTTAGCTCTGTGATTGCTACAGATGATTTAGGTAACTTAGTTGACCAAAATGTCGCTGAGTCTCTACGTCGTGTTCCCGGTGTCACCTTAGAAAGAAGCGAAGGCGAAGGTAAATATGTAGCTGTACGTGGTCTTGGTCCCAAATTTGTGTCGGTAAATATGAATGGCGCGGAACTTTCTGGTGCAGGTGATGACCGAAAAGTCGGCCTTGATGGCATAACGGGTGACTCTCTTGGTGCAATTGAGGTGTTTAAAACGCTCACACCTGATATGAACTTAAACTCAATCGGTGGCGCAGTAAACGTGAAAGCTATTTCGGCTTATGACCGTGGTGACAATACACTGAAAATAAAACTTCAAGATTCTTACAATGAAATGAGAGAGGCACATTCACCGAAGTTTAGTATTGATGGTACACAGTTGTTATTTGATGACAAAGTTGGAATTGGCTTTGCGGCCAGCTATGAAGACAGACAAACACAAGTCGATGAAGTACGTCATCACAGCTCTCGTGATATGAACTTTTTAAAAGGGGGCATTGGTCTCTCTGAAACAGAATTAGCAAATGCAGAAGAAATTTTAATCCCTGCACAGCTCGAAAACCGTCGCGAAATAGCGGATCGTAAACGTACCAATGCCACACTTAATGTCGAATTCAAACCAAATGAAGACAGCTTTTACTATATTCGTGGTAATTATTCAAAATACACCGACGACGATATCGCTCAACGTGAATTTTATAACTTTTATAATGGCGATCAAGAAGACGAAGTTATTTATGTTAACCCACAAACTAAGGAGTTTGCACTTTCAGATATTGATGTTTACAACCAGTATTTTATTCAAGAAGGTGAAACTGTAACCACCAACTATAGCTTTGGTGGTGAAAACTACTTTGCTGAGTCGTGGCGCGTAGATTATGAATATGCTTACTCTAAAACAGACGATGAATCAGTGGGCGATCGTCGTGTGCAATTCCGCGAACGAGAAAATATCGTTTATGGCAAGGCAGGCCGTGATTTTATTACTGCGAAAGTATTAACGCCTTCTGAAGCTGCGGCTCTTGGTGGTTTTGAGCTTGACCCAGACAATGATGTTTTTGCTGGTGAGGCCGACGGTGATTTAAGCGATCTTTCTAATATGCAATACGATAACCTATTCATGGAAGACAGCACCCGCACAGACGAAATCACAAGCTTTAAACTTAACTTTCAAAAGGAGTTTGATAGTCAGTTTTTAAATTCTATAAAGTTTGGAGGCACCTACAACGAACGTGAACACTACAGAGATAAAGATCGTTGGAGTTATACGGTAAATGCTGATGATTGCGATGGTAATGAAACCTGTATCGCTGTTGCTAACTCTAATATTACCGATTATGACTATAGTGTGCCCGCTGGTGATTTATTCACCTACCCTTTAGTGTCCGCGCAGGATGTTGAGTACATGGTTGATTCAACAAAAATCACGCGAGAAAATGCCACCGGTGGCGAAGTATCAATCGACAGCACTAAAGAAGACTATATACTCACCGAGGACACGTATGCCGCTTATGTTATGGCAGAACTGCAGTTATCAGAAAAAGTAAGCGTAATAACGGGTGTGCGTTATGCGCATACCGAGTTTTCGTCGACTGGTTTTATGTCACTTGAAAATGACGATTGGTCATTTGGTGGTGAGCATACCTTAGATATTGCAGTTCCGTTACCTGAATCATCAATAACTTACAGTGAATACTTCCCTAGTATGCATCTTCGTTATGAACCAAATGAAACGATGTTAGTTAGAACCTCTTTATGGACCAGCTACACTCGCCCTTCGTTTAAACAAGCACGAGGATATGCACGGTTTGATGATGATATCAGTTTATGCGACCCCACAACCAATACATGTTATAGCGAACCCGATGGGCAAAGTGCATTAGAATTACAAAACTATATTTTGGGGCCCGACAATGCACTTCAAGTTGGTAACCCAAATCTTGTCGCAATGACATCAGACAACTTTGACGCCTCATTTGGTTGGTATCCTTCCAAAGAATTATTCGTTGAAGTAGCTGTTTTCTATAAAAATATTGATAACTTCATTGTTGATGTCAGTGGTATTCAAATGGGGTTAGATGAGCTACCTCTTACATTACCTGTTGATCATGTTTCTGACTTCGCGATTCCACAAGACTTAGTCATAAATCAAGTTGATATCACCTTAAACGGTGATAAAGCAACCGTATATGGTATGGAGCTTAGTTATAACCAGTTTTTTGAAAACGGCTTATTTTGGCAAAGTAATATGACCGTCGTCAGTAGTGAGTCAAAACTCGATGACACCATACGCTATGAAAAAATGCCGTTACCAGGCCAAGCAGATATTACCGCTAATATTGCGCTGGGTTGGGAGAATAAAACAGCGTCACTTAGGCTAATCAGTAATTACCGTTCCGATATTTTAGAGCAAGTAGGCTCTTGCCCTATTTCAGCAGACAAAAATGATGCTAAAGCATGTAAAACATGGGCTGATATCTACCAAGATGACATATTAACCTTTGACATAAAAGCGACTTACGACTTCAACGAACACCTTTCATTCTACTTTGATGCAATCAATATCACCGACGAGTCAGATCTTCGTTATTTCACCGGTAATGATCAGTCTGGCGGCGAAATTTTGTATCAACGAGAAGATTATGGTCGGACATATCAACTAGGAATGAATTATAAGTTCTACTAATAATTCAACTACTTAAAACAACAATAATCACTGAACACACGCGTTTGTGTTGCTAAACGCGTTCATCCTTGGAGGGATGTATGAATAGCACAATTAAAATTCCATCTTGCTTATTGCTTGCAGCCGTACTTGCAGGCTGCGGCGAAGAAAGCTCTGTCAACGTAAAAGAGGCGCCACTCCCCCCTATTCAAGGGGTTTTTATAGATAGCCCTGTCGCCGGATTGACCTATAACAGCCCGTCTGTGACAAACGGTAAAACGGACAGTAATGGCCAATTTGATTATTTCCGTGGTGAAGCGATCACATTTTCTATTGGTGAGCTGACATTTCCAAGTGTCGCGGCCAGCAATGTTGTCACTCCACTGAGCGTATTCTCTACAGACACCGTATTTCATCCTGCTGTAATCAATAGTTTGCGTTTATTGCAGTCGTTAGATGTGGATGGTGACACCAGTAACGGTATTACCATTAGTGACGCAGCAGCACAGGCTGCCGTAATGGAATTAGCCCAAGGACAAACACCTGCAGAATTCTTTGCCAGTGACGATTTTGACGAAAAGGTAAATCAATGGCTTGCTAACGCTGGGGGAGCAAATACCAGCTTAGTGAGTGCTGATACTGCCATTATGCATTTTGTAGATTTTATTTTTGAGCAGTATAACAGTACACAGCCTCTCGCCTTCACTCCTGCCGACTTCACGGGAACAATTTATAACCCCGTTGTAAAAGGGGCAAAAGCGAGTATTGAAATGTGGCAGTTTACACCCAGTGAAGAAGGAGCAAGCACGGGGTCATTCACTAAGCTTGTCGATGGGAATGAAACGCTTGTTGGCAGCTATGAGTTTCAGTTTGGTAATCGCGTTTTAGTATTAACAACCAGTGAAGGTGATACACCGACTAAGCATTATTTAATTTCTCGCTCGCACAACACTGTCAATAATACCTTTAGTGTGTGCTCTACAAATGATGCAGCACAGCTTGCAACATTAGTACTTAGCTGTGATAACAACGATGATGCATACGACAATATTTTAGCATTTGATGAACAGCAAGCCCAAAATGAGTTGGTAAAGCTTAGTGAACTTGCTGAACAAACCGGTCTTGCGTTAAACGAAGAATTCGATACCGACACTGATACATTCTTCTCATCCAGTTATAAAAGTCTCTCTGATGAGCAAGGAAGTGGGCCTCTTTATTTTAAATCTGGCGGCAGTGCCATTATCAATGAATTGGGTCAGCTTGTTTTGGAAGGTGACCGTTTCACAATCGGTAATACCCTACCTGGTAAAGAATCATCGCCAAGCGATACAACGGGTGTGGGGATATACAATTTAAGCGAAGGCTTCACTATTAGCTTTGACGTTATTAGCCATAATGGTGCAGGCTCTCTTTCTTTATACGTTGATAACAATACAACAAGCCAAAGTAACTCTGTGCATGCTGATGCATCAAAGTTTTATGGAAAATCGATTGATGAAACCAACCTGCCTGTCGGACAACGCTTCTCTTATACTTATATACCTGGGCAAGATGTTAATACAGGAACTGAATTAACGCACCCAGATGCACGCGGTATCCTGAGCGCAGATATTAAAAACTCTTACTTTCAAATCAGAACCGATTCAGCCGCTTTATTAGTCATAGATAATCTAAAAATAGAAACAGTTGCGACAGATGTGCCAGAAGTTGAGCCTCCTGTTGAACCGCCAATTGATCCACCTGCAACAGGTGAGATCCCCACTGTTGAACTGCCTTACACAAACGATTTTACGACTGTTACTGGTGATATTTTTTCTGTCGACTATCAAAAAATAGTTGATAGTCAAGGTAATGAAGTTCCGATGTTTTCAAAAACTGGAGGATCCGTCACCGTCGTGGAAAACGGCTTAGAACTGGACGGGGGCCGATTCACTTTGGGTAATACCACTGCGGGCGTGGAAACCAGCGAAAATGATACAAACTCAACGGGGGTATTTGATTTATCAAGGCCTTACCAAGTCGTCATGGATATTGTCAGTGCTAGCGATCCTGAAGGTGACAACAAGTTCCAAATCTATGTCGACAACAATACATCAAGTAGCTCTAAATCGATGCACGGTGGTGAATCTCGTTTCTTCAACAAGTTAATCAATGACTTAGTTGTTGGCGAAACCTTAGTCGTACCCGGAAAACTCGCTACCAAGAACTCTTTTTTACAATTGCGTACCGAGACAGGCGGTAAAGTAGTGATTAATAATTTACGCATTGAGTACGTTGAAGACCCAAGTATCTTTAAGTGTTCAGATGCACCTGAACTGTATTTTTGTGATGATTTTGAAAGTGGTGATTTGAGCAACTGGAAAATTTTAGCAACGCCTACTAACGTAGACGGTGCCATGGGTGAATTCGATATTTTAAATATCAACGGTAATAATATGATGCGATACACCGCAGGCAACGCAGGCGGTGAACTTATTTTAGCCACAGACGAAGCAATGCAAAATATCCCACAAACAGGTAATTATTTTGTAGAAGCGAAAATTCGTCCTCGTCAAAACAGTACAACAGCAAACAAACAGTTGTACATGATGGCCCGTTATCAAGATACAGGAAACTGGTACGGTGGCGGTTTAAATGTGCAAAACTCATCTAGTAGCACGCGAGTAGAAGTTGCTGTCAGCACCGAGGGCTCTATTGCACGCCCTGTTCAGGCAAGTACACCTATTTTACTCGGCGAAAAAGGGGGCACAGAAGACGGTGTTTGGTACACCACCCGTTTTGAATTAATCAATGATCAATTAACCATTTACTTAAATGGTGAAAACTTAGGCTCAGTGAGTGATACAAATTACAGCGCACGTGGGCTAATAGGTTTATTTACTAATAACCGTTCATTTGAATTGGATGACTTAAAAGTTGGCGATCCGACTATCAAACCCATTCAACTCACACTGGATTACAAGGACCCTAACTGGGACACCTCAACGACAGCTGAACCATTAACAATTAATGTCACCGCCATTAAAAATGATGGGGTAACAATTGATGAATTCACAGTGACTTCAACTGATGACAAAATTGTCAGTGTCGATATCAATGGGAGTGTAATTACTCTCACCCCAATGGCGGCCGGTAATGCCACGATTACGTTCGTCTCTGGTTCTGATAGTACCATAACCCGAACAATAGAGGTGAGTGTGGCTGAAGGGTTTGTCATGCCAACAACTGACTATGGCGACTTAACTGGAAAGTTATTTCCTGAAAAAAACAGTGCCAATCAATTTATTGATACGCAATTTAGCCTTACATTTGATAATGAACCAAGTTTAGGCGCTTTAGGTGAAGTACGTATTTATAAAGTCAGCGATAACAGTTTAGTCGATACCCTTACCGTTGGTAAAAACATTGACCACATTGGTTTTGCTGGACAAGCTAAAGTTCGCTCTGTTTACTACTATCCACTACAGCTAAATGGGAACACGCTCACCATTAAACCACGCAATAATACCCTTGAGTATGGACATACATACCGTGTTGTAATTGGTGATGATGTCGTGGTTGGTGCAATGCTAAATGGTCAAGAATTTAGTGGCCTAGGTGATAACAGTCAATGGGACTTTGTCACTAAAGTAAGCATGCCTGCAGGTAATCAGCTGCTCGTTGATGATGAAGGTGCGGCAGACTTTAGAACTGTGCAAGGTGCACTTAATTTTGCTATGCAGTACTTGGGCAAAGATGAGCACACCACTGTCTCCATAAAAGACGGCATCTATAACGAACTGTTATTTTTACGCGATAAAAACAACCTCACTATTCAAGGTGAAAGCCAAGAAAACACCGTTATTCAATATGAGAATTACGAGTCTATGAATGGCGGCACGGGTGGCAGTGCACCTATTAGCACAGGAATACCTAACGGAGGTAGAAGTGTGTTTTTAGTAGAAGGTGTCGACATGCTGACCCTTAATAATCTCACCCTTAAAAATACGCATATTCGTAATAAAGTGGATTCAAACCAAGCAGAAACTATTTATTTCAATAGCCCGTACCGCCTAGTTGCGAACAATGCCCGCTTTAAAAGTGAACAAGATACCCTCCTGTTAAAAGGATACTCATGGTTCTACAACACGCTTGTTGCAGGGAATGTTGATTTTATTTGGGGTTACCCAACAACGGCGTTATTCGAGAGTTCAGAGATCCGTACAATCGGTGATTCAAAAGACGGTGATCCTTTAACTGACTCAGCGGGTGGCTATGTTTTACAAGCGCGTGTACCTGTAGAAACAGACCCTGGTTTTATTTTCTTGAATAGTCGATTCACACATGGTCCTGGCCCCATTGGCAATGATGTTTTAGATAACTCAACATACATTGCAAGAAGTGGAGGCAGCGATACATACTTTGATAATATAACCTTAATAAACAATAGGTTTGATACACATATCGCTAAAATTGGCTGGGCTGTTCAAGGTGTAAATAATCAACCTGCTCCTAACCCTAGCGTTGCCACAGCAACCAGTGGTTGGCGCGAATATGGCAGTATGGATTTAGACGGTAATCCACTTGATTTATCTGAACGCGAAGGTGGCTATATTCTTTCAGATTCAGAAGTCAGCGAGCTGCTAGACCGCGAAAACATTTTTGCAGATTATAACGACGGTCAAGGATGGAGTCCAAAACCACTTGCTATTCCTCAACTACCGGATGAGCCTGTCAGCATTGCGCCAATCAATCCTAGTCGAGGGTTTGCAGGGTATAACTATAATATCACCGGAGGTGAAGGCGGTACTGTTGTTACTGTTGATAATGGGGCTTCATTAAAAGCAGCCCTAGCACAAGCGAAGTCTTCAGCATCCGCTATTACTATCTATGTTGATGGTGTAATCACAGATGCTAACAGTGGCGGTGATAATAAATCTATTGAAATTAAAGATATGAATAATGTCTCAATTATCGGTGTGGCTGATAGAGGTGAGTTTAATGGGATTGGCATTGCTATTCGCCGCGCTAACAACATTATCATCCAAAACTTAAAAATTCATGAAGTACTCACTGGTGGTAAAGACGGAATTTCAATTGAAGGTGATGAAAACGAAACAACAGCAAACATTTGGATTGACCATAATGAGTTGTATTCTTCGCTCTCCGTGGATCAAGACTATTATGATGGCTTAATTGACTCTAAGTCGGGTGCTGAGAACATTACCATTTCTTACAACTATATACATGATAGTTGGAAAACTTCATTACATGGCCATAGTGACAATGACGACAGCAGTAATAAAAACCGTCATATCACCTTCCATCACAACCGCTTTGAAAATATTGTCTCTCGGGTCCCTTTATTTAGGTTCGGTAATGGTCATATTTTCAATAACTACTATAACAATATCACTTCAAGTGCAATTAATTCACGTATGGGAGCTGAGCTACACATAGAGAATAATTACTTTGAAAATACCAAGAACCCTGTGGTTTCTTTTTATTCAGCACAGATTGGTTATTGGAACACATCAGGTAATTATCTAGGCGAAGGCATTACATGGAGTGATGCGGCAGATGGGGATGTACGAGCAGAAGTGACTGAAAACGGCATGACGCCAACCAGCTCATATAAAGCACCTTATGAATATACGCTTACGCCTGTAATGGATGTTAAAGCACATGTACTTGCTCATGCAGGTGTTGGTAAGCTGGATCAAAGTGATTTAAACATTCCTGATATTCAGTCTCCAACGGAGCCTCCTATACAAGAACCACTTGGATTGCCTTTTACTGAAAACTTCTCTGCTGCTAATACTGATGAGTTTTTTAGTAACAGCTATCGTGATATTTCAGGAGCTGCGGGTAACGAACAAGCGCTGTTCTACCGTGTAACAGGTAATGTTGACGTCGCTGGCGGACAGTTAACAATGACTGGCGCTAGAATTAGCATTGCTAACACAACCCCAAGTACCAGTACGACAGGAAATGACACCGAAACAACAGGCTTGCTTGATTTATCAAACAACTACCAAGTAACGTTCAAAGTTGCAGCGGTGGCTGGAAACACAGCCAAAAACTTTCAAATTTATGTCGATAACAATACTTCGGGTAGTAGCAATTCAATTCATGGCACTGCGTCTAAGTTTTATTCTGTGCCGCTGTCTGACTTAACAGCAGGCCAAACTTATACTGTGGATGGACTCGTTGCAACCAGCACTTCATTCATCACCATAAGAACGGAAAGTGAAGCGACTATCACATTGGATGAAATAAGCATTCAATAGTGCATTTCGCATTACGCTATAAACCTCGCAATTGCGGGGTTTATTTTTTTATAAAGAAAATTTGATAAAAATAGACAAGTATATTGAAAGGAAATGGCGGTGACGGAGAGATTCGAACTCTCGATACGTTGCCGTATACACACTTTCCAGGCGTGCTCCTTCAGCCACTCGGACACGTCACCTAAAGCGTTAACTGATTAACGCGGCGTTATAGTATGAAAACAACCCTACATACGCAAGGGGTTTTTAAAATAGCTAACTTAAGTGGCTAGTAAACAAACAAAAAAGGCAAGGTATGTACACCTTGCCTTTCATTTCTATCGCAACAATTCTTAGCGTTGTAGTGTCGCAGAGAACTCTAACATGCGATTAAGCGATTTTAACGCGCCTTCGCGTAAGTCCATATCAACAAACACTTCTTTGCCTTGTGGGTCTGTTAGGGCTTCTTCAATCGCTTTTAAGCCGTTCATAGCCATCCACGGGCAATGTGCACAGCTTTTACATGTTGCGCCTTCACCGGCTGTAGGTGCTTCAAAGAATTCTTTCTCTGGGCATAACTGCTGCATTTTATAAAAAATACCGCGGTCTGTCGCCACGATGAACTTTTTGTTGTCCATGGTTTGCGCAGCTTTAATTAGTTGGCTTGTTGAACCAACAGCATCAGCAAGGGCAACAATCTCAGCAGGTGACTCTGGGTGTACTAACACCGCTGCATCTGGGTGTAGGGCTTTCATGTCCTTTAACGCTTTGGTTTTAAACTCGTCATGAACGATACACGCGCCATTCCACATAATCATATCGGCACCGGTATTCTTTTGAATATAAGAACCAAGGTGCTTGTCTGGACCCCAAATGATTTTTTCGCCTTGCTCATCTAAGTGCTCAACGATTTCAAGCGCACATGATGAGGTAACAATCCAATCGGCACGTGCTTTTACCGCCGTAGAGGTGTTAGCGTACACCACTACTTTACGATCTGGGTGTTGATCACAAAACGCAGAAAACTCTTCAATTGGGCACCCTACGTCTAATGAACAGGTCGCAGCCAAAGTTGGCATTACAACTGTTTTGTTTGGCGTTAAGATTTTTGCTGTTTCGCCCATAAAACGCACGCCGGCGACAACAATAATATCCGCATCGTGTTTAGCACCAAAACGTGCCATCTCTAACGAGTCGGCCACACAGCCGCCTGTTTCTTCAGCAAGTGCTTGAATTTCAGGATCCGTATAGTAATGGGCAACAAGAACTGCATTCTTGTCTATTAGTAATTGTTTAATACGTGCTTTGTACTCAGCTTGCTCATCTTTTGATAACGGCGCTGGCTTTGGAGGAAAGATATAATCCTCAGGCATAATTTGTTCAGCTAGACTCATTTCTCGACCACTTAGTCCACAGTGCATTCATGGCGCGAATTATACGAGAATATAACTCTAAAGAACAGTATTGCTGAGTGCTGTTAAAGATAATTAAGGGATAACTTAGATAAAAAAGATAAATTAAGCGTGGTGGGTCATGATGGACTTGAACCATCGACCAATGGATTAAAAGTCCACTGCTCTACCAACTGAGCTAATGACCCGCTCTGATATGTAATGCGTAAATCCGCCGATATGCATGACCATTCAAAAAGAATGGTGGGTCATGATGGACTTGAACCATCGACCAATGGATTAAAAGTCCACTGCTCTACCAACTGAGCTAATGACCCGCTCTTGATATGTGATGCGTAAATCCGCCGATATAAATAACCATTCAAAAGAATGGTGGGTCATGATGGACTTGAACCATCGACCAATGGATTAAAAGTCCACTGCTCTACCAACTGAGCTAATGACCCGCTCTATTACTTACTAAAAGCTATACGTAAATCCGTCGATTTTAGATTACCATTCTAGAAAGAATGGTGGGTCATGATGGACTTGAACCATCGACCAATGGATTAAAAGTCCACTGCTCTACCAACTGAGCTAATGACCCGCTCTATTGCTTATTAAAAGCTGCGTAAATCCGCCGATATTAACAGTACCATTCAAAAAGAATGGTGGGTCATGATGGACTTGAACCATCGACCAATGGATTAAAAGTCCACTGCTCTACCAACTGAGCTAATGACCCGCTCTGCTGCTTATTAAAAGCTGCGTAAATCCGCCGATATGTAACTGTACCATTCAAAGAATGGTGGGTCATGATGGACTTGAACCATCGACCAATGGATTAAAAGTCCACTGCTCTACCAACTGAGCTAATGACCCGCTCTGTTACATTATTAAAGCTGCGTAAATCCGCCGATATCTAAAAGTATACCATTAAAAATAATGGTGGGTCATGATGGACTTGAACCATCGACCAATGGATTAAAAGTCCACTGCTCTACCAACTGAGCTAATGACCCGCTCTTTTAGCCGCATTTTGGCTGTTGTTACCAATCGCCTGCTGCGGGCGCTTATAATACTTATTTAAATGCTGAGTGCAACAGAAAATATCTCTTTTTTTAAGTTTTTATGTCTAGTTGCCTAATTTTAGACCGCTTAAGTCAAAAAGCAGTCTAATCAGGTCAAATCTACAGTTGCGACAGACGTTCTGTGGCTAATTTAGCAGCGGTTGTACTTGGGTACTGATTAATTAAATCATTAAAGGTTTTAAGGGCTTGTTCGCCTAAACCTTGATCAACAAGTAAGTTGCCTAACTTCAACATAGCATCAGGACGTTTATTCGAATTCGGAAATTCATTCACAACCACTTTAAAGTGTTTAGTTGCAGCAGCGGGATCGTTTTGAATTGTTAAAAGCTGCCCTAACCAATAATGCGCGTTTGACGCATACACTGAATTTGGATAAGTCGTTAAGAATGTTTGGAACTCAGGTATTGCTTGCTCATAACGCTTATCTTTCATAATTAGCGCCACAGCACGCTCATAGGCTTCATTTTCAGATAAGTCTGAGCTGATAGTCTGTGATGCATTTATATCTGTGTAAGTATTCGTTGGCTGAGTTGCTGCCGCAGGCTGAGAATAGGCCTGACTAACGCGATTCTCAATTTCTTGATAAAGCTCACGTTGACGTTGGAGCACTTTTTCAAGCTTATAGCTTTGCTCTTCAGTAATGCCACGAACCTGACTCACTTCGTCTTGTAATATATTCAACTGCTGCTGAAGCTCAGCTTGCAATAAATTACGTGACTTCATCATGTTTTCTAATGCGATTAAACGCTTCTCTATGCTCGATTGCGAGCTTGCAGCTTCTGAAACAGGAGCGGGAGCAGCCCATAACTGGGTGCTCCCGCTTAAGATCATTGCTGCCAAAATAATTTTCGGCTTCATAATGTCTCTTTCTTAGTAAACTAATACTGCGCGACGGTTTTTAGCGAACGCTTCTTCAGTGCGAGATTTAACCATTGGCTTCTCTTCACCATAGCTCACTACCGACATTTGGCTAGCAGAAACACCTAAGCTTTGTAGATATTTTTCTACTGCTTGACCACGGTGCTCACCTAATGCGATGTTGTATTCAGGCGTACCGCGCTCATCTGCGTGACCTTCGATTAGTACTTTAACTGAAGGGTTTTGTACTAAGAACTCAGCGTGTGCTTGTAGAAGCTCAGCGTATTTGCTTTGGATTTTAGCGTTATCAAAACCAAAGTAAATGATTTGTTCTTGACGTAACGCTTCGTATTTTTCACGAAGTGCTTCTTCAGCTTGTTGCTCTGGAGTAAGCGTTGCAACTTCAACTGTATCATTGTTGTTTGCTTGCTCAACCGCACCTTGGTTTGTTTGGTTTGCAGCACCTTCGTCAACACCTGAAGAAGAGCTACATGCTGCTAAAGTCATCACTGGCACAGCAATTAGCAGGCCTTTTAAAGTTTTATTAAGTTGCATTGAATTGATTCCTATATTGAGTAAACCAGTAAAATTACTGTAAATAAGGCGACCAAGCCGGTGCCTTAACTTGTCCGTCTAGCACAGGTAAGCGTGCTTTAAAGCGACCATCCATAGAAACTAACGCTAACACCTGTTTATTATTATGAAGCGTGCTGTAGATAATCATCGAGCCATTGGGTGCAATACTCGGCGATTCATCTAGGCGTGTTCTCGTTAATACTTGGAACGCACCTGTAGCTAGCTCTTTCTTAGCAAGATGGTATTGACCGTTTGTACGGTTCACCATCACTAATTCTTTTCCATCCGGTGAAACCGAACCTGCTAAGTTCATGTCACCATCAAAGGTCATTCGTTTTGACCTACCTGTTTGCAAATTTAACTTATAAATCTGAGCATTACCACCCCTTTCAGAGGTAAACACGATATCTTGACCATTTGGAAACCATGATGGTTCAGTATCTATACTGCGGTGATTTGTAAGTCGAGTTTCTTTGCGTGTTGCAAGGTCTAATAAGTACACTTCTGTTGCGCCATTACGGTCTTTTGATAGCACTAACAGTAGTTTTTTACCATCAGGAGAAAACTGAGGCGCACCATTAATACCAGGGTGACTGGTAATTAGTTCGCGTTTTCCTGTATATAAGTCTTGAATGTAAATTTGGCTTTGGCGATTTTCAAACGTTACATACGCTAACTTAGTCCCATCTGGCGACCACGCTGGTGACATAAGCGGCTCTTTAGAGCGAAGCAACACTTGCTCATTAAAGCCATCATAATCAGCAACCACCAATTGATAAGGTTTAGCGTCATTTTCACGCACAATGACATAGGCAATTTTTGTTAAAAATGCGCCTTTTTCACCCGTAAGAGCTTCGTAAACCACGTCGCTGATACGGTGTGCGTACCGACGAAAACCATTTTCACCAATAACACTTTCTCGTGCATCTAAAATATGATCTTGGCTTTTAACCAACTTACCGTTGCTCATTAATTGTGTTTCGCCGCCCGTAATTTGGCCACGAATCACATCAATAAGTTCATATTTAACACGGTAACGGCCATTAGGTTGTTGCTCTACCTCACCCACTAACACAGCCTCGACACCTTTATTAACCCACGCGCCGTAATCAACATCTGAATCTTTAGCAGGAAGCTGAGGCATGGTATTAACGTCGATCGGCTTAAATTTTCCGCTGCGCATTAAATCGGCAGCAATCACTGAACTTAACTTTTCAGGGATAGGACCCACACCTTGATATTTAAAAGGCACAACCGCAATTGGGCGCGCACCATCGATACCATCGGTGATCACGATTTCTAATGCAGCACTGGCAATGCCATGAAAGCCCAGTAATACAATAAAACATGCTGTTTTTATCTGGTTAAACATATCATTCCTTTAAAATTGAGGCGCTATTGTTAAATTAATATTTTTTAATTGCTCAAATACTTCACGATCTGGTGAAACAGGTAGCGTGTCAGCCATACGCACTGCGCGCATCGCAGCTTCGCACACTAACGTATCTCCACCCAATGATTTAACTTGGGTCACCAAACCATTAAAGCCAAGGCGAATATTAAGGCGACATTCTTTGCCTTTCATCTTCTCATCTTTTAAGAAGTTTTGCTGAATACGCGCCATAATTAACGCTTTATATTTCTCAACTTCGCCAACAACCTGCTGCTGACGCACTTTATCACGTGCAGCCTGTTCTGCAGCCAGTTGCTCTTGGAGCATTTGCTCTTGCAATGCCTGCTGACGCTTACGCTCTGCTTCAGCCTCTTTGCGTTTACGTTCAGCTTCAGCTTCTGCAGCTTTACGCTTGCGCTCTTCTTCCGCTTTTTTCAATGCTTCTTCTTCGGCTTTACGCTTCTGTGCTGCGGCTTTTGCTGCTGCTTCGGCTTCTTGCTTTTGTTTTTCAGCTTGCTGCGCTTTAGCACGTTCTTTCTCTTGAATTTCACGCGCTTTCTTTGCTTGAGCTTCAGCTTCGGCTTTTTCTTTCTCTTTCGCACGACGCTGCTGTTCTAATTTTTTCAGACGGCGGTCTTCAGCTTCACGTTGCTTACGCGCGTCATTAGCACGACGCTCTAAATCACGAATACGTTTTGCTTCTGCTTGCTTTTTAGCTTCTTCTTGCTTTTTTAGCTCGGCAATCTTTTGCTCAACCTTCTGCTGATCAACCGTGACGGCTGACACCGCTTTTTCAGGCTCAGGTAATGCAGGGTTTAAAGTCACCTCCATTACTTTTGGTGCTGGCATATGAAAATTGGCTGTCGCCACTAATAAACCTGCAATTGCCAAGTGCAAAAGAACTGATTTTATTACTGATGCACCCATAACTAGCCTTTATTCCCCTCAAACGATTCGGTCATAAGGCCAACTGAAGGCACCCCTGCATTTTTAAGAAAATCCATTAACAACAGTACTTCTTGATAAGATACACGACCTGAACCTTTGATCATAACCGGAGTATCGGGATTTTTTTGCAACTGTAATTTAATCACAGCAGCGACGTCTAATGCTTCCATCGGTGCTTCTGGGTCAGTGCCGATACTGACATAATACTTACCTTCAGCGTCAATTGACGCAATGATAGGCGGTGTATCTTTTGTATCGACAAGATCAGATTCTTCCATTTTTGGCAAATCTACTTTCACCCCATGAGTAATTAATGGGGCTGTTGCCATAAATATAATAAGTAGTACCAACATAACATCAATGTAAGGTACTACGTTTATCTCCCCTACTGGGCGACGTTTTTTACGCTGATACATTCGCTTTTGCCTCTATTTGCGTAGCTGCTTGGCGGTGTAAAATATTGGCGAACTCTTCCATGAAGTTAATATAATTACCTTCCAGCTTTTCTACTTTATTTGCAAAACGGTTGTAAGCAATAACGGCTGGAATTGCCGCAAATAAGCCCATTGCAGTTGCAATAAGTGCTTCGGCAATGCCCGGTGCAACCATTTGTAATGTAGCTTGTTTCACTTCACCTAGTGCGATAAATGCATTCATGATACCCCATACAGTACCAAATAAGCCGATATAAGGACTAATAGAACCAACGGTCGCCAAAAACGATAAACTAGATTCTAATTTTTCAACTTCACGCGACAAAGCAACACGCATTGAACGATGCGTGCCTTCCATAACGATACTGGCACTTTGGAACGTATTTTTTTTGTGGCGTGCAAATTCTTTAAAACCGGCAACAAAAAGAGCTTCAACGCCCGAAGCTCCGCCTGGGCGGGCAGACACTTCATTATATAATTTACTAAGATCAACACCTGACCAGAACTTTTGCTCAAAACGCTTTGCGCCATTTAATGCATCAGAAATCGCTTTTTTACGTTGAAAAATAATTGCCCATGACATGACCGACATACCCACTAATGCCAACATCACTAATTGGACAAGTACACTGGCTTCTAGAATAAGATCTAAAAAGTTAAGCCCTGATCCCACGTTAAACTCCTAAAATAGATTTCTATATAATTTGTTATATTTTTTACACTTGCATTTATTGACCACAAACTTGGCCAAAAGTTACATCTAGTGTATCTAGTCAATAATGAACTGACAACGCTCTTGCTGTGAAATAGCGGCAAATAACGGTGAAAAGCACTCAGCTTAGCTATTTTTTGCTCACAATCCTTTAAAAACTTATTTTTGCTATGTTTTCACTGCAAAAATGAGTACCACCATTAGGCAACTAAAAATATAGCAAAACCTCATAAAACACGGCGTTTATTCATATTTTACGCATAAACACCCAAAACATGTTTTGCAAATCTACTACAGAATACTTAAACTAATCCTGAACAATGTTTGTTGATATTATAAAAATCATTTTATTCATAAACTTAAAGTAAAAACACTCAATAAGTGAACAAAAAGAAAACAAACCAACAAATCACTCACATTAGTTTTTTTTATCTGAAAATTAAATTTTTCTAGTTTGAAGAAAAATCCACCATTGCGTATCATTTCCCCATACCGAGCTGCAACCTTTGAAAGTTTTTTCATTAAGCTCCGTTTTTTGCAATATGAAGTTTCGTATTGCACTTGGTTGACTTAAACAGGATAAAACCTCTTTAAGAAAACCGTAGTTCCCTGGATTACTTCCTTCAACTTGTTGTTTGCCCGCATGCTTATGCGGGCTTTTTTTTGCCTGCACAAACGTCAATGAGAATACCTACAGATAACTTAACAGCATGTGAATTACAGATGTTAAAATGAGACCATCAATCGTGGTTTGTGGTTTGTGGTTTGTGGTTTGTGGTTTGTGGTTTGTGGTTTGTGGTTTGTGGTTTGTGGTTTGTGGTTTGTGGTTTGTGGTTTGTGGTTTGTGGTTTGTGGTTTGTGGTTTGTGGTTTGTGGTTTGTGGTTTGTGGTTTGTGGTTTGTGCAAAATAAATCCACATTAACCTAAGGCAAGCTTTTTATATTTAATCGCTACAGTAACCCCCGCTCGATCCACCTTCTAATATCTACCTTCTAATATCTACTTTCTAGTATCTACTTTCTAATATCTAAAAACTAAAAACCCCGCTAAGCGGGGTTTTGTTATTTATCTGGGGTAAGACCAAAATGAAGGTAGGCAATATCAGAAACGAGTCGCCCTCTGGGCGTGCGTTGAATAAATCCTTGTTGAATTAAAAATGGCTCAATGACATCTTCAATAGTCTCTTTTTCTTCGCCAATGGCAGCCGCTAAGTTATCGAGACCAACAGGGCCACCCATAAACTTTTCAATGATGGCAAGAAGGTATTTTCGGTCCATGTAATCAAAACCGCTTTTATCAACATCGATCATATCAAGTGCTTGTTCAGCGACTTCGGCATTTACTTTACCGTCTGATTTAACTTGCGTGTAATCTCGTACTCGGCGCAAAAGTCTGTTTGCTATTCGTGGTGTACCGCGTGAGCGTTTAGCAATTTCAACGGCGCCTTCGTCACACATGATTAAATCTAAATATCGAGCAGAGCGGGCAACAATTTTTGATAAATCTTCAACCGAATAAAACTCTAAGCGTTGCACAATGCCAAAACGATCTCGTAATGGCGATGTTAACGAGCCAGCACGCGTTGTAGCCCCTATTAATGTGAAAGGCGGTAAATCGAGCTTAATTGATCGTGCCGCAGGACCTTCACCAATCATAATATCGAGTTGATAATCTTCCATTGCGGGGTAAAGTATTTCTTCTACTTGTGGACTTAAGCGGTGAATTTCATCAATAAACAGTACATCGCCTTCTTCAAGGTTAGTTAATAGCGCGGCTAAGTCGCCCGCTTTTTCAAGAACCGGCCCTGAAGTCGTTTTAATGTTTACATTAAGCTCATTCGCTACAATATTAGCCAGTGTTGTTTTACCCAAACCCGGCGGACCAAAAATGAGTAAATGGTCTAACGCTTCACCACGATGACGAGCGGCTTCAATAAAAATTTCCATTTGTTGCTTAACATGCGGCTGGCCTGTGTAGTCGTTTAATAGTTTTGGACGTATTGCACGATCGACACTGTCTTCATTACTTTGTTCACTCGCATCAATTAAGCGATCTGCTTCAATCATGGTGTACTCACAACATTGACTTTAGAGCTTCTTTAATAAGAACCTCTGTTGTCATACCTGGTTTATTTACAGCTTTAACCGCTTTTTGCGCTTGCGGTAGTTTATAGCCTAAAGATTCAAGTGCTGAAACAGCATCATCCGCAGCATTATTCGCTACTAGCGTATCATTACTTGCAGGCTCAATAATGGCATTATCGCTAAATGGTGTGAATAAGTCATTACCCCAATTTTTTAGCCTGTCTTTCATTTCAAGTACCAAGCGCTCTGCAGTCTTTTTGCCCACCCCAGGCAGTTTAACCAAGGTTGTCGCATCTTCATTGTTAACACAACTAACAAACTGCTGCGCCGACATGCCCGACAAAATGGCAAGGCCAAGTTTAGGGCCTACCCCATTTGCTTTTAACAGCTCTCTAAATAAAGCACGTTCAGTTTTATTATTAAAACCAAATAATAACTGTGCGTCTTCGCGAACAACAAAATGAGTATAAATAACCGCTTGTTCACCCACATTGGGTAAATCATAAAAACAGGTCATTGGCATTTGCACTTCGTAACCGACACCACTTACCTCTATAAGTATTTCTGGTGGCTGCTTTTCAACAAGTAACCCGTTTAATCGACCTATCATATTACTTCCTTAATCGTCCTCTTACGGTTTTGCTCGCGCTGCCCGCAAGTTTAATTAAATTTTGTTCTGAGTGAGCATGGCAAATGGCAATTGCTAACGCATCGGCAGCGTCGGCTTGCGGGGTTCCCGGCAGTTTTAGAATATTTTTAACCATATGCTGTACTTGCGATTTATCGGCACCACCATTCCCCACGACCGCCTGTTTTATTTGTCTGGCTGAGTACTCAAATACGGGCAACTCTGCCATTGACGCACCGACTATGGCGGCCCCTCGGGCTTGACCAAGTTTGAGTGCTGAGTCAGGATTATGTGCCATGAACACTTTTTCAATGGCAAAATTATCCGGCGAAAACTGTTCAATTAACTGGCTAACACCTTGATAAATCATTTTTAAGCGTATAGGAAAGTCGTGATCAGCAAGCTTTATACAGCCACTCCCTAAATAAGTAAATTTAGTACCTTGGTGGGCTATTACCCCATAACCTGTTAATCGTGAACCAGGATCAATCCCTAAAATAATCGCCAACTAACTGACCCATCTATAAAATCATCATCTGCATTTAATAATGCCAGAGCACTGTATAAATTACCAGTAACTAATTACAGTTCATAAAAAATGCCCGCAATTGCGAGCATTTTTTAAACATCGTCTTTATCCTAGCGACCGCAGTAAACCTTGAGTATTTTTTCGCATAGTGCGCGCTATCATTAAATACCCTAAACACGCAACAAATAACCCACCTGCTGCAGGGCCTATTAACCAAATATGTGGATGCAACTTACCTGCTAATTCGAACATTTGTTTTTGTACAATTAACAAAGCAACATCACTGACAACAGCCGCGACTAAACCGGCCGTAAAGCCTAATAATAAAAATTCATACAAGGTCGCGTTTTTAATTAATCGCCCTTTAGCGCCTAGCGTACGCAAAATAACAATTTCTTGCATACGCTCACCTAGGCTGGCTTGCACTTGCGAAATAAGCACTAAAGCACCACACGCAACAACAATCGCGAGTACAAAGCCAATCGCTAACGATACTTGCTCTATTGTTGAGCGTATTTGCTTAATAAAGCTTTCAACATCAATCGCATTCACCGTTGGGTATTGACGTAATAACTCACTAAACTCTCGCTTTTGATCTTTATTTACACGCACCGATGAAATGTACGTCGCAGGGAAACTTTGCAGCACATCGGGGCTCAAAATAATAAAGAAATTCGGTTTTAAGGTGTTCCAATTTACTTTACGTACACTGGTAATTTTGGCATCGAATGACTGAGCGCCAATTAAAAAGGTGAGTGTATCGCCCAACTCTACATCTAAACGCGCTAACATTGACTCTTCTAATGACGCCTCTGCCACTGAGCTCTCGGTAAACCATGTACCGTCAATTAACTCATTTTGCTTGGGTAGCTCAGCGCGCCACGTAAGATTTAACTCTCGGCCAATACCTGAACGTGCTTCTTCATCTTTTTTCTCATTGTCTTCTAATGATACCTCACGAGCCACCAGCTCACCATTAACGGCATTAACACGACCACGAACAATCGGGTAAAAATCTGACGTAGGCATGTCACGCTCTGCTAAAAACGACGTGATAGGTTCAAGCTCAGCTTCTGTTATATTCACTAAAAATGAGTTTGGCGCATCGGCTGGCAATTGTGACTGCCAATCTGAAATCATGTCGTTTTTAAGTACGATTAAAAACAACAGTAATTTAATAGCAAGCGCAAAGCTTATAAGCTGCACCGCATTTACGTTCGCTCGCTTTTGAATTGAAGCAATCGCTAAAGACCAGCTATTACCAGGACTTAAGCCTAGCTTACGACCCCCACCAAAAATAAGCTTCGATAGACCAAATAGCACCACGATTAAAAACGCTGTTGAGGTAAATAAAATGGCCGTAATTTTAATGTTATTACTGAACAACCACATTAACAAAAACACCGTTAGCGCCGACATTGCAAGGTGAATTTTGCTCACTAATAAACGGTCACCCAAGTTGCGACGAAGTACACGCAATGGGGGAATATCAAATAAATCCAGCAGCGGCTTAATCGAGAACATAACGGCACAAATCACGCCTGTACTGACTGCGATAAGCCAAGGTTTTGCCGATGCGCTTGGCAGCTCTGTGCCCATTGACTGAGCAAGGTAATCACTGGCTATCATTTGTAAAGAATAACCAATAACTAACCCCAAAATGACCGACATTGTGCAAACTAAACTTAAATGTAATAAGTAAATTTTACGGATAGTTGCCCTACTGCCGCCAAGAGTTTTCATCATTGCGACTGGGTCATATTGCCTTTCACAGTAGCGTTTTGCCGATACCGCAATTGCCACTGCCGCTAAAATGATACCTAACAAACCTGCCAGTAATAAAAAGCTCTCCGCTCTATTTAAGCTGTTCGCAATAGGTGATTGCCTGTCTTTAACACCATACCACTGTTGGTTTTCTTTCATTTGGGGTTTAAGCCAAGCATAAAAGGTGTCTAAGTCACTTTGCTCACCAGCATACAATTGACGATAAAACACGCGACTCCCCGGCTGGATCACCTGTGTCGCGTCTATGTCACGTTCATTAATTAAAATGCGTTGACTACTGGAAAAAACATTAAAAGGAGCATCGGGTTCTTCGGCAACCACTCGACTTGCTGTAAACGTTGCAGCGCCCAGCTCAACTTGACTACCAACCTGAATATTAAGCGCATAAAACACTGACTCACTAAGCCATACTTCACCCATTTTTGGCACTTCGTCAGTAACAATAGCATCTGAAGTTAAGCGTGTTTTTACTTTAAGTTCGCCTTTTAATGGATAACTATCAGAAACCGCCTTTACTGAGCCAAGTTGCATTTCGTCACCTGCAAATAGCATGGTATCGAAATACGTAATTTTTGCAGTGCGTAAGCTCTGTTCCTGCGCTTTTTGCAAATACTCTGTTGGTAACTGATGATTACTGGCCAACACACGATCCGCAGCGATAAAGGCACTACTTTTTTGCGCAATACTTTGACCAATTCGGTCTGTTACCATAGAAAGTGTTAATACAGTGAGCACAGCCAAAGCAATAGCCGCACTGATCACCGTTAATTCACCCCGTTTAAACTCACGTGAAAACAGTTTAAGTGCTAACTTAGCCCACATTCGCTTGCACCTCTTCGCTCTCTTTTACTGTTACTAATTGACCTGCTTCAATGTGTAAAATTTGTTGGCATTTTTCAGCAAGCTGTTCATCATGAGTTACTAAAATAAGCGTGGTACCGTGTTCTTTATTCAGTTCAAAAAGTAAAGATTCTATCAATCTGCCATTTTTGCTATCAAGGTTTGCAGAGGGCTCATCCGCGAACAAAATTTTAGGCGTACCAATGAATGCACGCGCAATTGCAACACGCTGTTGCTCACCACCAGAAAGTTGCGAAGGATAATGCCCCACACGGTGGCTAAGACCCACTTTTTCGAGTAACTCTAGGGCTTGTTGTTTTGCATTTTTACTACCAGCAAGCTCTGCCGGTAGCATCACGTTTTCAAGCGCGGTTAAACTTTGCACAAGCATAAAAGACTGAAACACAAACCCCACTTTATCAGCGCGTAATGCCGCGCGGGCTTCTTCATCTAAATCGTGCAATGCAGCGCCGTCTAAATGAATGCTGCCACTGGTTGACTGGTCAAGACCTGCTAATAAACTCAGTAACGTAGACTTACCCGAGCCCGATGTGCCAACAACGGCCACAGAATCGCCCGACTTGACATTAAAGCTGATGTCACTGAGGATGGTTAGGTCACCCTCCACTGTGGTGACTGTTTTAGTAAGTCCATTAACTTGAATAATGTTTAATTGAGAAAGCGCTGACATATGATGCATCCAATCCTACGTTTTATATTCGTTTTACTGTTAGTAATCAAACCACTTACGGCAGCAGCTGACAACACAATTTTAATTTTAGGTGACAGTTTAAGCGCCGCTTACGGCCTCAAACAAGAGCAAGGTTGGGTTAAATTGTTACAAGATAAGTACGATGAAAAAAGCCAACCTGTTAACTTAGTTAATGCAAGCATTAGCGGTGAAACAACTGGCGGAGCACTTAGACGACTCGATACCCTGCTAGCCGAATTTGAACCCACTCATGTACTTATTGAGCTTGGTGGAAATGACGGTTTACGTGGTTTTCCAATCAAACGTTTACACGCTAACTTACGTGATTTAATTAACAAAAGCCAACAAGCAGGTGCCAAAACTGCCGTGATGGAAGTTCAGATTCCACCAAATTATGGCCCCCGCTACACTAAGTTATTTACCGACAGCTTTGAAAGTATTGCCAATGAAACCGACAGCGAACTTATGCCATTCTTTATGTTAGACATAGCAGGTCGCCCGGAGCTCATGCAAAACGACAATTTACACCCAAACGCTGATGCCCAACCATTAATACGTGATTTCATGTATAAAACGATCAATGATTGGCTAGATTAACACCTAGCCTCTGTCTTTATTGCTTAAAATGAACAATAAACAAGCAATCAGACCACAGGTGTATTGATTTTTATAAAAAAAGACGTACTATTGCCTCAAATGTCGGCATATAGCGCAGCTTGGTAGCGCACTGTCATGGGGTGTCAGGGGTCGCAGGTTCAAATCCTGCTATGCCGACCATTTTCCTCCCCCCACTGTATCTCTAATCGCTTTCTTTATTGCGTTGCAGTTTAAACTCAGTGAATATTTGGTTCACATCTACTTTTGCGCCTAACTTTGCAGCGATTAAAAACAACCCTACTAACTTCCTGTGTACGAATAGTGCGTCAACTGGTGGTGCATGCCAGTATTGCGATGCAGTGCTCATTTCAAGACCGAGTTCTTTGATGCGTTTTGGTAAATCGCTTTTAGCGAAATCGTACTCGCCTTGGCAGCTAAGTGGCTCACACGCGAGTAGAAAAATATCGACAACGTTATCAATGTATTCTTGCGCTAGTTCTTGCCCAAAATACCCGATACGCTTGGCTGCTGCTGCAACTTCTGCTCTGTCATTTTTGGCGGCTGCAGATAATAATTGCAAATAACCATTGCTTATATGTTGTGGTAATTCACGCGTTGCGCCAAAGTCTAATAACACTAAACGCTGCTGGTCCATTTGATACTGATAGTTAGCAAAGTTCGGGTCTGTTTGTATCAGCTTAAAGGTAAATAGCTCATTCAAAAACAAACGCAGTAACTGTTCTACCGCTTTGTTTCTTAACGCTTGCTGTGCATCTACAAGTGCCTCTATCTCTTGCCCTTCAACAAAATGCATGACCAGTATCTGCTTTGAGCTGAGCTCATCAACCACTTTTGGAATAACGTAGTTTTCATCATCGGCTAAGCAAGCGCGATAACGTGTTAGGTATCGTGCTTCAAGCTCGTAGTCTGCTTCATTTATCAATTGCTGTTTAGCTTCATCAATAAGGGGTTGCAGGTCCACATTTTTTGGGAGCAAGCCACTTATTTTGAGTAGATAAGCAAGGTTATCAACATCACTGGCAATCCCTTTTGCAATGCCTGGGTATTGAACTTTCACCGCCAGTTTTTTCCCCATTTCAGTGTAGGAAATATGCACTTGCCCTATCGACGCAGCAGCGAACGGCCGTAATTCAAAGTGCGATAAGTGCTCTAGCCACGCATCCCCCCAGTGGTTGCGCATTACCTGTACGAGCTGTTTGTGTGGCATAGGTGTCGCCTCAGCACGTAACCGAGCGAGAATTGCCGACAATTCGGGCGTAAGTAACTCACCACTGTCCATCGACAACAGTTGGCCCAATTTCATCGCGGCACCACGTAAATGGGCAAGCTGCTCGGTAAGACGCTGAATATTCTTAGGCTGTAATAATAATTCTTGACGAGAGGTTTCCTTGCCAGCGACCCATGCTTTTGCGCTTGAAAACAGCATATTTCCCGCCACTTTCGAGACTAAAGCACCAAGGCTTGCAGCCCTTGAAAACCTTGATGTAGGCACTGCACTTTGTTTAATAGTCATAGCGTGTCACGTATTTTATGTATCATGTTTTAAATACGTAAGTAAAAGAACTTTAGATCCCCTTTGTATTGAGCTTTAACAATGTATGTAATTTTAAACGCGACACAATACACGCTATAAAAATCAATTAACTTGTAGTGAAGATAAAAAGTGATTTCGTCATTTATCACTCAAACTACGTCATTTTAAGCCACTAAATTGAGGCGAAAATTGGAAAATTTCTAAGTATCGACAATACTTTATTATTATAAATCACTCATTTCTCAGCTCTGGCCTCTCAATGTCTCTTAGAACACAATTAATATTATTATTGAGCACTTTGTTTATTGTCGTTTTGATAAACACTTTTATTGTCTTTATTCTCGACAGAGAAGGCCGTTTAAAATTTGATGTACTTAATCATACTCATGAGATTATTGATCAATCTGAACGACTCTATAACCATATTATTAATGCTGAAACGGGCCAAAGAGGTTATCTTTTAACAGAGAACCTCAATTATCTTGATCCCTACTACCGTGGTTTAGAAAAAACGAAAGAACAATTCCTAATACTCAATAAGCTGACTCTGAATGACAAAAAACAGCAACAAAACCTTGCACAACTCGATGCATTGATTGAGAAAAAATTCGCCGAACTGAACTTAACGATTAATTTAATAAAACAAAATACGCCTCATGCAACCGAAGAGGCAAAAAGCATTGTTTACACCAACGAAGGTAAAGCGTTAATGGAGCAAATTGAGGCGTTAATAAAACAATTTCAAAATGTTGAGCGTACAAGGTTGGCTGAGCGAAACGCAGATTTCCAGAATAACCGGTTACTTATTACGCAAGTCGTATCTGTGCAAATTCCGTTATTTATTTTCCTATCCATTTTTTGTGCTTTTTACATTAACAATAAGCTGTTTAAACCGCTAAAGAGATTACTTAAAAATACCGAAAAGCTAGAAAAAGGCGAAATACCTGATCATATTGAAAAATGTGACACCAATGAAATTGGCTATTTACTTCGACGTTTTCATCGTATGAGCAACATTATTTACAGGCGCACCAACAAGTTAAGTTTTTTGGTAAGTCATGACCACCTTACAGGTGTGTTGAACCGAACAGAGCTTGACCGTCAATTAAAATTCGCCATTAGTGCAAGCTCAAAGAACAATAAGATGGCTGTTATATTTATCGATATTAATCAGTTTAAACAATTAAACGATCAATACGGTCATGTCATTGGTGACAAAGTGCTTGTTGAAGCTGCTAAAAGAATAACTGGCGCTGTGCGTGCTGATGATGATGTATATCGTTATGGCGGTGATGAATTTATTATTGTGGCTCACCACCTCAGAAAACTAAGTTATATTGATGCGATGATCAAGCACTTGCTCGATAAGTTCAACAGCCCCTTTGAGGTAGAGCAGCATAACTTAAAAGTCACTTTAAGTATTGGTATTGCTGTCTCACCCGATCACACAACTGACCATACACAATTATTAAAATTTGCTGATCAGGCAATGTACGAAGCCAAGCAAAGCCAGTTACACACATATAAAATTTTTCAAGGAATTGAGGGAGATAACTGAACTTATTCAATGCTTATTACGTACAAATTTGCAAAAAGCTCAGTCGCTATGTATAAAAAACATACATTCATTTAATTAAGGTGCCCTATGCATATTTTATTAACAGGTGGAACAGGCCTCATTGGAAAGCATTTGTGCCCATTTCTTTTAAACCATCACAAAGTCACAGTACTGAGCCGAAATCCTATTCAAGCCAATGTATTACTGACTCATCAAGTGCATGCTGTAAAGTCGTTGGATGAGGTTGATTTTGAAGATATAGATGCAGTGATAAATTTGGCTGGCGAGCCTATTGTTAACAAACGTTGGAGCGAGTCACAAAAACGCCGTTTGCTCGACAGTCGAATAAACCTAACATTGCAAATATCTAAAGCGATTAGCCGGTGTGAAACGCCTCCTCATACCTTTATTTCTGGTAGCGCCATTGGTTTTTATGGTCGTCAAGGCGACAAACATATAGATGAGGAATTTAATGATATATACCCAGAATTCAGCCATGTTCTTTGTCGAGATTGGGAGCATGCTGCCACCAAAGCGCAATCAAGCAAAACCCGTGTTTGCTTGCTGAGAACGGGTGTTGTTCTTGCCAAACAAGGTGGCGCACTGAGTAAAATGTTACCTGCATTCAAGTTTGGTTTTGGTGGGCCTTTAGGGCATGGTCACCAAGGTATGTCTTGGATCCATATTGACGATATGATTCAGCTGATTTTATTTGTACTGACCCACGACGACTTGCATGGGCCAATTAATGCCACAGCTCCAAATCCAGTTGATAATAATGAGTTTAGCCAAACATTAGGGACGGTACTTTCACGCCCCGCCATGCTCAGAATGCCTAGTTGGTTACTTAAGCTGATGATGGGTGAAATGTCAGACTTACTTATCCATGGTCAGTTCGTCATGCCGAATAAATTACTCGCGCATAACTATCGCTTTCATTACCCTGAGCTAAAACCAGCGCTGGAAAGTTTGAAACTGTAAAACATTGATAAGTAAAATTAAATTTGTATAAACCTTTACTGTACACTGTTATGCAGAAAGGTTTCCAACTATCATGGCAAACCAGCGACGTACCAAAATATACATGTAGCTACGTCTTCATGGTTAAACTGTGGTTTAGCGTATGAAGCTCATTTGTAACCCATTCTTTGTCTAAGCACTGTTCTAAATTAAGTTCTGCAAATCTTAAAAAATTACGTGCAGCATGAGATAAATGCCGATCTGTCCGAACAACAAAATACCAATGACTTGCCAGCTGAACATCAACAACATTAAGCATACAAAAGCTTTTATCGTGTGCTGGCAATACATGACGAGACACAACACCTAATCCCATTCCAGAACCGACGGCAACCCTAATAGCCTCATTACTTGCCATTTGCACGGTGTCACTAAGTACAAAGCCACGGCTTTGTAACTCACTTTCGAATAACATGCGTGTCGCCGAACCAGGCTCACGCAGTAAAAAGCGCTCAGTCATTAAATCATGCAGTGTTACGTGTGAAGATTTAGCCAGTGGGTGATTCATCGGGGCGATAAACACTAAGGGATTTTGTAAAAAACGCCCTGCTTTCGCGTGCTCAAGCGACGGTGGATGACTAAATACATAAATATCATCTTCACCTCTTTCAAACCGAGCCAATACTTCGGCCCTGTTTCCTATTTCTAATGGAAGCTCTACATGCGGATGTAAATTACTGTATGGCCCTAATAGTTTTGGCAGGATGTATTGCGCTGTATTTACAATCGCTATTTTGCAACGTCCCCGCTCACCGCCTCTCAATTCCACCAAATAATCTTGATAATCGTCAAAATGACCAAACACTTGCTGACAAGTTTGAAATAAAGCAAACCCAGCTTCGGTAATATGAATACGCTGCTGGTTAACCACAATGAGAGGCTCGTTTACAGTTTCTTGCAGTCGCTTTATTTGCTGCGATACTGTTGGCTGCGTTAAATGTAATTGCCTTGCCGTTTCACTAATTGAACGTGTTTTAACTACACACATAAACACTTCTAATAGCCGAAAAGAAATATGTCGTAAGTCCACAACCCCACCTCATAGATAAAAACCTATATGATGGTAGCATTCATTTAATTATTTACTATGTGTTTTTTTATTTAGAATAGCGGCGCTTTTAACTAAGAGGAGAAAAAAGTGCCTGATATTGTTGTCATGTTTTTTGTTTTAGGGTTAGCCGCAGGTTTATTACGATCTGATCTAAAAATTCCGCAAGCAACTTATGAAACTCTCAGCCTATTGTTAATGCTAACAATTGGTTTAAAAGGTGGCATGGTGCTACACGGAAATATACATTGGCAATTATTACCTGAAATGGGATCGGTATTGTTACTCGGAGCGTGTATCCCTCTTCTACTTTACCCCGTGCTCAAACGCTTACTTAATTTATCGGTCGCAAACAGTGCGAGTATTGCAGCACATTATGGCTCGGTGAGTGCAGGTACATTTGCTGTTGCTTTGGCGTACGCCGAATCAAATTCACTTGTGGTAGGTGCCGAAGTAACCCTGTATCTCGTCATGCTAGAGCTGCCGGCCATTATTGTTGGCTTATTGCTTTATCGCCGACTAGGTAATAAAGCCTCTGCAGGTAACCTATCGCTTAAGGCGCTGTGGCATGAAACCTTAACAAACAAAAGTGTTATTCTGCTTGTGGGTGGCGTTATTATCGGCATGATGTATGGCACACAACAAGGCAGCCAAGTTACGAGCTTACTAACTAATAGCTTTAAAGTTGTATTAGCCTTGTTTTTACTTGAAATGGGTCTTATGGCAGCACAAACATTACGCCCTATTCCATGGCATCATTGGCGCTTAGCGTTGTTTGCACTTATTACACCCAACTTATTAGGTGCGATTGGTGTTGGGGTTGGCACCGCATTGCAGCTTGAGCTTGGCTCAATCGTAATTTTAGGAAGCTTAGTTGCTAGCGCATCTTACATTGCAGCACCTGCAGCGATTAAAGCAGCAATCCCCGATGCAGATATTGGCTTAGCCATGTTAAGCTCGCTTGGGATAACCTTTCCGTTTAATGTATTAGTCGGTATAGGTTTGTATCATCATATGGCATTACTAATCTCATAAAAAAGTGAATTTAAACATCACTTTATGAATGCGATTTGGACTAAAGTCGTTTAATATAAAGAAAAAATGTGCAAGGACTTGCTATATGTTTGATCAATCTCTCAGCACAGAGCAACAGCATGTGAGTAACATTTTTAAGCGCTTATGTGCTGAATACAATGTGCAAAATAATGCAGAACTTGAGCACCATTTATCATTACAAAGCGGATTTAGTGAGCACTGTATTTTCAGTGCCACCATCCCTTATTCATTAATTGATAAAACGAGTAAAGCAACACACGTGAGTTTTGACTATTTACTTAATGGTCAAAATCAACACACGGTGCAATTAAGTAATGACCAATTAAAAGCGATTAAGAACGGCATTATCAAAAGTATCAAAAAAATGTCTATGGCTGGCTTAATTAAGGGTGAAAATCACAATCAAGAAACACTGGGTGAGCTGGCAGAAATTCATGTAGAACAGATTGAAAACGAGTTAAAAATACAAAGCCAAGTTAAATAACTTGGCTTTTTTAATTCTTGCCTTTGTATAACTCATTATAGATATCGGCAATATTATTTTGTTTATCATAGTAGCGCTGCAATTCGCCCAGCGATAAATCTTTTAACGTATCATCAGTAAAATCTATTGGTTCGGCAAATTTAAAGTTGGCTACATTTGGCGACTCGCCTAGTAAAGCCGCAATTTCACTTTTTAAAGCTTCGGCTTTATTAAATAATTTGAGCGCTTTATTTATATCGGTTTCATTTTCAGCCTGAATGGTACACCAAACGACTTCAACCGATTTGCTTCTTATTTGATCTTCAAATATGTTTTTACGCGCAATTAGCCATGTACTCGCTATAAGCAAGATAGCTAAAACGGCAATTGCACTGTAAATTAGTTCAAGCATCACGTTCCCTCGGTAAACTAAATGTTACTATACACCCAAACTTGGTTCGTAATACATCAGGAAAAAGCATTATAAATGATAGTACGAGGCTGATATATAAGAAATATCTGATTCGCGCCCAATCTCTAGTGTGGCCAACTTGGACTCACCAAAAATTTTAACTTCGTTTTAAGCAAACTGGGGAAAAGCATCACCACAGCTAAGGCAATACTAATGTAAAGGACGACAAAACTGTAAATGTAATGAATATAGGCGTGCTCGGCTTGGATATCCAAGACAACAAATTTAAACCATAAAATAAAATGAGATAAAGCAATAATGATTGTTAATTTGAGCACACAAAAAAATAATAAGCCAAATTTATAGCTAAGCTTTTCGTGCAGCTTTACTAGTATATACATACTTAAGAAGCTGGTTACACTCAAACTAAGATAAACATTTTGTACATTGTCAACTGCATGGTTTTCTTCGATGTATGTTAAAGCGTACTCCATTAATAATGTTGTAATCATATATTTAGTAACAACAACAGCAATAGTTAAGAAATCACTAAATAGCTCTTTATCTTTTAATGCTCGAAGCATTGACAGTACTAGTGCAAGTAGATATGACAAAGAAATTAGCACTTGGTATGAAAATACTTCTCTATTTTCACTGACCAATAATGCCTTATTATATAAATCTGCTAAGAATTCAAACATAGATTACCCTTGGTACCAACCATTAGGATATTACTATGTAGTAAAAAAAACCAGCTATTTGAGCTGGTTATTTTGAATAGTCTATTGTTTAGTTTGGCTTTTTTTCTTTAATGATAACTATTCCGCCAGAACCTTGTAGCTCTTCTTTTTTCTTCTCTCTGATAATAACGATACCACCAGAACCCTGTAGCTTTGTAGTATCAAAACTTGTTGCTGGTGCTGCGTCGAATGCTAAAGTAGATAGTAATAGGGCTGATAAAGTCATTTTTTTGTTCCTTCATTGTTAAAGATGCTGTTTCTAAGCAAGTACTGCGCCACTTATATTGCTATTTTAGTAACACAACACTCTTAATCTCTATATAAGCATAAAAAACAATCAATAGGCTATTTTTTGTTCTTCCCTTGTTGGTAAAATAGACATTCCCTAACACCTTTACGCTTTGCTCTATAAACTAATAAGGCTCTATGCCATAATTCTGTTAACTAATAAATTTAATGGTAAGCGCACATACGCTTAGCAAGGTTTAATGCATGGCATATCAAGAACAACAGCAACCAACAATTTACTGGCATGACTACGAGACCTTTGGCGCCAGTCCGCAAAAAGACCGCCCGAGTCAATTTGCTGGCATACGTACCGATCTTGATTTAAATATTATTGGTGAGCCGCTCATTGAATATTGTAAGCCCGCGGCAGACTATTTACCGCACCCAGAGGCGTGTTTAATAACCGGCATTACGCCACAAATAGCCATGCAAAAAGGACTGCCTGAAGCCGAATTTATGGCGAAAATTCATGCCGAGTTTAGTCAGCCTAACACCTGTGTAGCTGGCTATAATAGTATTCGCTTTGACGATGAAGTAACACGTTACAGTCTATATCGTAATTTTTATGACCCTTACGAGCGAGAGTATAAAAACAATAATAGCCGTTGGGATATTATTGACCTTGTTCGTGCTTGTTATGCGTTGCGACCAGAAGGTATTGAGTGGCCATTAAAAGATGATGGCACACCCAGCTTTAAACTTGAGCATTTAACTGTTGCTAACGGCATAGAACATGCCGCAGCTCACGACGCGTTAAGTGATGTTACTGCAACCATTGCGCTTGCAAAGCTTATAAAAGAAAAACAACCCAAGCTGTATCAATTCTTTTTTGGTTTACGCTCTAAAAAAGCGCTGGCTGATTTAGTTGATGTGTTCAACATGACACCGCTGGTACATACTTCATCACGCATACCGGCAAGCCAAGGCTGTACTAGCTGGATAGCGCCAATGAGTTTTCATCCAGTCAACAAAAACGCCATCATCTGCTTTAATTTAACAGATGATCCGCAGGTGTTATTAGATTTATCTGTTGAAGAGTTACGGACACGCCTTTACACCAAACACACCGACCTTGGCGAAAACGAGGCCCCTGTCGGCTTAAAACTAGTTCACTTAAATAAGTGCCCTATTCTTGCGCCCGCTAAAACACTATTACCAGAAAATGCCGCACGCCTAGGGATAGACCGCGAAAAGTGTTTGCAAAACCTTGCTATATTAAAAGCCAATACTGAACTTCGCGACAAAGTAACCGAAGTATTTAACGAACAACGTGACTACGGTGAAACACAAAACCCTGACTATCAACTTTATGACGGCTTTACGAGCCATGCCGATAAAGCCAAATTTGCCATTATTCGCGATGCAAGCCCTGAGCAACTGGCCACAATGCAGTTAGATTTTGAAGACAAAAAGTTTAATACCTTGTTGTTTAGATACCGTGCTCGCAACTGGCCACACACCTTAAGCCAAGACGAACTTGCACAGTGGCGTATGTATTGCCAAAATAAATTAATGCACGGCGATGACAGTCCTTCTATTAGCGCACACGATTTTATGATTACGCTCGAAAATTTAGCTCATGAGCACGACGATAATGAAAAAAATCTGCACATTTTAAAAGCACTGTATAACTACGCACAAAGTATGTAATATAACCATCAATTACCATGCTTTTTGTAAAAATGGCACCTTATAAGATTAAACCGTTATACAAAAAGCAATGCTCTAACATTATATAAATAAAGGAATATTTATGAAAAAAAGTATGCATTTCACCCTGTTTGTCATTTTATTCATTGGCACAAGCCATGCCTACTCTTTTGAATCCAAAATGGATTTCGAAACTTACATACGCGCTTGTATATATAAACCTGATGCTAGCTATATGGGTCAGTGTAATGAGATGGGAGTAGATTACGAGAAGATTGATACAACACTTTATTCTGAAAATAATGATTCAATCTCATTTTCTACAAATGTCATTAAATCTAGGGCAGTTATATTTAAACAGTTCCACCATGGCTTTATAATTAATTGTAATGCTTGCTCAGCACCAACAAGTGTTTCTGATGCTTTCAGTGCCTTCACTCGCTTTAAAAAAGCTTTTGAATCAAGTGCATTACATAGCGCATTTACTTCCACAGTTGTAACCAGAAATAACCGCAATACCTCAGAGCCAAGTGTGCAAAATAATGGAACAAGTTTCAGTGAAGACTTCAAAAACTTTGCAAGCGGAACTATAGATTTCAAAGATGTATTTGCATCCTTGTTTGATAGTGGAGACCAAAATATCGTCTTAGTAAAAGACAGTCGCGGCGAACCTTTTGCACTAATAGAGATAAAAAATGGCAAATATAGCTTAGTCGCAGATTTAACGAAAACAGTTAAGAACTCAGATGGTTCAACACTCTTCAATGCAAACCTAAGTACCAGTAATACACAGCCTTTTGTAGATATTGTCTATGGGGGCTCACTTAATATAGGCACTCATTGTAAAATTGCCTTTACGAGAGCTGAAAATGGGCAAAGATTAGTCTCGCAAGTTAGCTGCTATTAAAATAGTTTTTATAAGAGTTCACATGTGCCTAGCAATGCTAGGCACTATTTATGACCAATACCCCATTACTTTTTATGCAACGCCTCAATACGTGCTAATAAACTAGAGGTATCGTATCGGCCGCCGCCTAAGGCTTGTACATCGGCATAATACTGGTCAACTGTTGCCGTCATAGGCAACGTTGCGCCGTTCGCTTTTGCCTCATCAAGAGCAATGCCTAAATCTTTACGCATCCAATCGACTGCAAAGCCAAATTCGTACTCACCTGCCCACATTGTTTTGTAGCGGTTTTCCATTTGCCATGAACCTGCGGCACCTTTAGAAATTGTTTCAATTACTTTTTCACCATCAAGACCAGCTTGTTTAGCAAAGTGAAGTCCTTCTGCTAAGCCCTGTACTACCCCGGCAATACAAATTTGGTTCACCATTTTGCAAAGCTGACCTGAACCTACTTCACCTAATAGTTGGCTAAAACGACTAAAAGCAGCCATGACCGGTTGCACAACACCAAAGTCAGCCTCTGCGCCGCCCACCATCACCGTGAGAACACCATTCTCTGCACCAGCCTGACCACCAGACACAGGGGCATCTAAAAACGCAATACCTTGTTGCTTAGCTTTAGCGCCCACTTCACGAGCGACTTCTGCTGAGGTCGTTGTATGGTCAACTAAATAGCTACCGGCTTGCATGCTAGCCAGTACACCATTTTCGCCGTACACCACTGAGCGTAAATCATCGTCGTTACCAACACACATAAACACAATGTCAGCGTCTTTTGCCGCTTCTTTTGGCGTTTCGCTGTAGTGACCTTGATATTCTGATACCCACTTTTGTGCTTTTGCTGTTGTGCGGTTATAAACAGTCACGTGATGACCTGCGCTAGCAAGATGACCCGCCATAGGGTAACCCATGACACCTAATCCGATGAAGGCGACTTTCATTGACATAAAACTGACCTATTTGAGTGATAAATTAGTAACAATTTCATTATCTCAATCGAATAACTAAAAAGCGAATGAAAAAGCGTTCATTAATTTTAAGTAAGTTAAAAACACACAGGTAAAACATGGATAGTATATATCGTTTTAATGCCCAGCTTGCGTCTGGTGAAAATTTTAGCCTTGCGTCGCTACAAGGCAAAACCACTCTTATTGTTAACATTGCCAGTAAATGTAATTTTTCGATGCAAATGGCAAGTCTCGAAAAACTCTACAACACATATAAAGACCATAATTTTACTGTGCTGGGTTTTGCCTGTAACCAATTTGGTCATAATGAGCCACTCGAAGGTGGAGAATTATTAGCGTATTACCAGCAACACTTTAATGTAAGCTTTCCTCTTTTTAATAAAGTGCTCGTTAATGGGCCTGAGGCGCATCCGTTATTTAATTATTTAAAATGCCATACACGTGGAATTGCGCAAAACCGCGCAATTAAATGGAATTTCACCAAATTTCTTATAAACTCAGAAGGTCAACTCATTGCACGGTACGCCCCGCGTACCAAACCTGAAACCCTCAAAATGGTGATAGAGAGTAATTTAAATGATAAAGCTGGCCTTATTCAGTGCGCAAAAATATGAGAAACCCTTCTTTGACAATAACTCAACTAATTACAGTGAGTTTGTTTCTCTGAGCTTCATTGAGCAATCACTGAATATAACAACCGCACCATTAAGCAAAGGTTTTGATGCTGTATGCGTGTTTGTTAACGATACCGTTGATAAACACGTCATTTCTGCTTTAGCGAACGATGGTGTTAAAGCCATTTTATTACGCTGTGCTGGCTTTAATAATGTTGACCTTGAAGCCGCCAAAGAGCATGGAATAAAAGTTTGCCGCGTACCCGCTTACAGCCCAGAAGCAGTTGCAGAGCATTGTATTGCGCTCATGTTGACACTTAATCGCAAAACACATAAAGCATTTAATCGCGTTCGCGAAGGCAACTTTGATTTAAATGGCTTACTCGGCTTTAACCTATTTAAAAAAACCATTGGCATTATTGGCTGTGGTAAAATTGGCTTAGCACTGGTAAATATTTTAAATGGTTTTGGCGCTAACGTTTTAGTGTGTGATCCTAAAGTAAAAGCAGGGCCATTTACGTTATGTGACTTAGATACCCTACTCACGCAAAGTGATGTCATTTCTTTGCACTGTCCACTAAATGAGCACACCCATCACTTAATTAATGAAGCTGCATTTGAAAAAATGAAAGAAGGTGTCATGTTAATCAACACCTCACGCGGTGCGCTACTAGACAGTAAAGCCTGTATCAATGCGCTAAAATCAAAAAAAATTGGCTATCTGGGGCTTGATGTTTACGAACAAGAATCAGAACTGTTCTTTAAAGATCACCGTGAAGAAATTATGCAGGATGACATTTTTTCTCGCTTAGTCAGTTTCCCAAACGTACTTGTTACAGGCCACCAAGGTTTTTTCACTCAAGAAGCCCTTAACGAAATAGCTTGCACCACACTGCAAAGTGCTAATGAGTTAAGCCAAGGCTTGCCACTGACTAATGAAGTTATTTAAATGCGCTTAAAATAGTTCTATGCTCTTAAAATAACTCTATGCACTTAAACAATAAGGGCGTAAGGTTTGCGCCCTACGCCTTTTAAACAAGTGACTCTCGAATTAAAGCTGATCGTTTTATTTCAACAGTGCCACATTCACGAACACTGCGGTCATCAGTAACGGACACACAAAACGAATGTACTGAGCGAACCAATAATGTGGGCCACTCGACACTTGGTGTAATTTGTTACCACGTTTCCATAACCAACCTACAGTAATGAAATAAAACAGCCCCATCAGCGGTAATTGGTATTGTGTTAATACCATAATCACTAAGCCAAATAACCAATCAAAGTTAAGAATGATCAAAGATGAAGCAACAAACACAACTAAGGTCACAAATAACGTGGCTTGTTTACGCTCAATGCTGTGATTTTCAACTAAAAATGCGACAGGGATTTCAGTTGATGAAATAGTTGAGGTCACCGATGCAATCGACATCAACACAAAAAACAACAAGCCAACCAGTAAGCCTACTTGCCCCATAGTGCTAAAAAGCTCAGGTAATATTGCAAAAATTAATTGCCCCTCACCGACTAGCTTACCATTACTGAATACCTCAACGCCGTTGTGCTGAGCAACAAAAATGGCAGGAATAATTAATAACCCTGCTAAAAATGCCACACCCGTATCAAGCAATGCAACCGTGCCTGTAAGTTTTGGTAAGTTGGCGTCTGGCTTTAAATATGAGCCATATACCATCATACACCCCACACCTAACGACAATGAAAAGAACGCTTGCCCCATCGCGGCAATAATTAAGTTTGCATCGAAAATTTGACTAAAATCAGGGACTAAATAAGCAGCAAAGCCATCCATTGCGCCATCAAGGGTGGCAATATAAGCAATTAAAGCCACCAGCAACACTAACAATAGTGGCATTAAGCGGCGTGACCAGGTCTCGATACCCGATTTAACCCCTTTTAAAATAATACTGGCTGTTAAGATAAGCATGAGTGGCGTAAACACAAAATTGCGCGCCATTGAATCACTGTGTAAAAAGTCACTGAGCTTAGCTAAACCAAAAAAGCTAGCGATTGGTTCAAGCGCATATGCGAGCATCCAACCTGCAACAATCGAATAAAAACTTAGCATCACAATGGCGCCAAATAGGCCTATGTAACCCGCTGCGGCACCGACTTTTGGCGAGGTATCTTGCCATGCACTTGATAACGCTTTAACAGGATTTGCTTGCGCTTGATGACCTAAATACAGTTCCGTGTACAAGGCTGGAAGCGCTAATAAGAAAATAACAATAAAATAAACAAGTAAAAATGCACCGCCGCCATGGTTTGCCGCTTGCGTTGGGAACCCCCAAATATTACCTAAACCTACTGCCGCACCAGAAGCGGCGAGAACAAAACCAATACGACTTTGGAAGCCGTCACGAACTTGTGCCATACATCTACATTTCTGTTATTATTTTTCCTCATTAAACCATAATTACAGTCAACTGCGTAAACAATTTGCGTTTGTGTGTGCCTGCAACCGTGCATTTGCTGTAAAAATAAACAAATCTAATTCTGAGTATATGCGAAAGCCGCAAACCATGAGCAGTCACTATTTTTCTAACACTTTAAAAATTGATTCAGCAGTAAGTTCAGCTGATAAACAAATCGTACTTGTGGATGCTTCACATATCGATATTAGTACCCTGCCGGTTAGTAAATTACTCAGCCAGTTTGAGCAAAGCGTACTTGCAAAGCGCAAAGTACAAGCAGCAAAACAAGAGTACATTGCCACACGGTTAACACTTAAGTATTTATTAAAACTCAGCGTTCCAGCATTTAAAAACACACCTCTTTGCGACATTTCAAGCCAATTTGATGACGCAGACAGCAAGCTTAAACTACACACGCCTGAGGGTGAGCCCATTTGGGCCTGTTTATCGCATTCGCGTGGTTTTATCGGCGCAGCACTCAACCCTGAGCAACATAAATTTGGTTTCGATATTGAACACTGCACAAAAACACGTCCCTTTGTAAAACTTGCCAAACACTTTTATCACCAAGAGGAAGTCAACCTAATTAGCGCCTTTAACGATATAAACGAGCAAGCTGGGTGTTTTTTTAGAATTTGGACACTCAAAGAAGCGTTGGCCAAAGCAACTGCACAGCCTATCGCTAAGCTCTTGAGCCCAAATGTGTTTGAGGAAATTGAAAAACATAGCTTGACCGCATCAAGCCGAACCGTAAATGATTTTGATATTAGCGTGGTGGCACAAAAAAGCACTGACTGGCAGTGCTCTTTTATGACATTTGACGACTTACGCCGCGTTTTGGCTTTCTAATAAACGACTATGAATAGCTTGAACAACAAGGTCAGACTCACTCTGCTCAACTAAAAAGCACAGGTTATGTTTACTTGCACCATGGCAGATTAAGCGAATATTAAAATCACTCAATACCTGCATTAAGTTAGTTTCTTGCTGACGTAATTGAATTTCTGAACCAATTAATGCTACCAGCGTTAAGTTATTCTCAACCGATACATGACAAAACTCAGAGAGTTTATCTAAACAGGCTTGATCAAGCTCTGGGCGTGATGCGTTAGGTGCGTTATCTAAGGTAATTGCCACACTAATTTCAGAGGTTGTTACTAAATCAACCGAGATATTAAACTCACTTAAAATAGTGAAAACACGCGCTAAGAAACCACTGGCTAAAAGCATTTCTGGGCTTTTAACCGTTAAAAGAATTTGGTTTTTACGCTGTGTGACTGCTCGAATACCAGGCTGCTCTGACTTTTCTTTTTCAATCCATGTGCCCCCTAATTGCGGTTCACGGCTTGAGCCAACAAACACGCTAATATGGCTGCGACTTGCCGGTAAAATAGTCGCGGGGTGCAATACTTTTGCCCCAAATGTTGCCATTTCAGCTGCTTCGTCAAAGCTTAGTCGTGCAATAGGCGTGGCTTTTACACATAAACGCGGATCAGTACTGAAAATACCCACTACATCAGTCCAAATATGCACACTTTTAGCGTTAATTGCTTCTGCAAGCAATGCCGCGCTGTAGTCAGAACCACCACGGCCTAACGTGGTTGTTTGGTTGTGCTCATCACTGCCAATAAAGCCTTGGGTTACCACAACTTGTTCTGCTAATAAGGGCACTAAATATTTTTGCGCCGCCGCGGCTGTTGCAGCAATGTTTGGGGTAGCTTTTGCAAATTGACTATCTGTTTTTAAGACTTTACGCACATCAAATCGCACAGCATCTAAGCCCTGACCACGCAGTACTTGAGTAAATAAATAAGATGACAAGCGCTCACCAAAGCTCAGCAGTTCATCTTGCTCAGCGGCCGATTTAGCCCCTGCTGCTGCAAGCGTTTGAAATGCTTTTAAGGTTTCATCAAAGCCATGAGCTAAATCGGCATCCAGCGACAGCTCGGCTAAAATATTTTCTTGAATAGCAATAACACCTGTGATGTGTTCATCGCGCTGTGCTGCGCTTAAATCATCTTTACACAGTGCAACTAAATGATTGGTTACGCCCGCACTTGCACTCACTGCAACAACGCGTACTTGATTATCTGCACAGACAATTTCTGCACAACGACTCATGGCGTCAAAGTTAGCTACACTGGTGCCACCAAATTTTGCAACTACATAATCTGATTTCGAGTTGGCGGCTAATTGGGTATTCATGTCGTCTCCTTTTGTGGGTAACAATCCACATTAATTCAAGAAGAACTCGGCAAGGGGTGCTTTGATAAAAAAGAGTAGTCCACTGCCAGAAGCTCTCCACCTAGTTTGGTGACAGTTTTGAGGATTCAGCCCCATAAACCGAAAAATAACCGCGACGACCGATTACTTTCCTCGGCGAGTACTTCCCTCTTTAATGGTCATTGGCAATCGTCACCTCACATTAAATACCTAAGTATCGCACCTCTTCTGAATGTTAAGTTAACACCTGGTTAAAATAACAAAGCCTGCTATAAAAAGCAGGCTTTGAAACTTATCGTTTAGACGTCTAGCTGTCAAGTATTAAATAAAACTTCCCGCTAGGTATGAGCCATAATAACCCGTTGTATAAGCTATTAATAAATACAGCGACATTTTTAAATAACTCATAAACGTTAATGCTTTTACTTTACTCATTGCGATAATACCCGCTGCAGAGCCGATAATAAGCATTGAGCCTCCCACACCTGTTGCATAGGTAAACGATAACCATTGCTGAGGGCTCATGACAATATCGGCTTTCAGTAATGCAGCCGTTAGCGGCACGTTATCAACCGCAGCCGACAACAAGCCCATTAAGTAGTTTGCATACTCAGGCGCCATAAGCTCATATAAGTGCGTAAATTTAGACAGCATACCCACTTCTTTAAGCGCACCTACGAGTAGCAATACACCCACGAAGAATAAGAGCGTGTCGTATTCAATTTCACGAATATAATCAATAATTTTTTTGTTAACGTCTTTCTTGCGCATTAAAAATTGCGCCACTAAAAACATTAACGACAAACCAAATAAAAAGGTTAATAGTGGTGGCACACTATAAAGCACACTGAGTGTTAGGGTTGCGATAATCGTCGAGAAAAAGATCACCGCAATGGTGATGTCGGTCTTTTCTATGCGGCGGACCGCTTGTTTTTCGAATACGACATTCCCTGACATCCCCGCAGATAGCATAACAGCCAATAGCGCCACACTTGCAAGTGAAGGCACAATAAGCAATAACAAGTTACCGATGGTGACTTTCTCATCAAGGAAAATCATTAAGGTCGTTACATCACCCGTAATAAGTGATACCCCACCAGAGTTCACACTGAATACAATGAGGGTCGCGTATTTTATTAATTTTTTTGGATCAAGCTTTAGCGACATCACAACTGCAAGCGAAATTAATGTTGCTGTGATATTGTCGGAAATAGAAGAAAACAAAAACGCAAAACCACCAATCAAAAACATCAGCTTTCGTTCGCTGATTTGATTTGGCATAATTTTGTGAACAATATTTTGAATAAACCCTTTCGAGTTTAAATAAGCGACAAAGGTCATAGCAGCCATTAGGAATAACCACAAAGTAGCAATTTCTAAAATATTGTGATCAAGTTGATGTTGTATAGTTTCTGGGCTTTGCCCATGAATTGGAGAGATAAACAAGATAATCCAGCATAAAGTGCCAAAAAAAAGCGTCGTTTTGGCCTTGTTTACATGGATAATATCCTCTATAACGATAAGCAAAAATGCCACCGCTATCAGGGTTAGGATAAGTGGGGTTACCATGGTGTTTGAACAACCTTTATAAAAATGTAAAAATTGTAAGTCGAGTGTTTCGGCGCGGATTCTAGCAGCATCTAAGTCATAAAACTATTCTCAATTACATAAATTACTACTAAACGCTAACACCAAAATTTTGATTTACTGGAGCCGTATGATCCCAGCTAAAAAGTTATTAAATACCCTTACAGAGCATTGGGGGGTGTTAGAACTCTTATTTAAACGTTTTAAGATGGCTGATTTCAGCTTAAAAGACGTACAAAATGCGATAAAACAAAAACAGCCAAGCTGGTCAAATGAACGCATTTATAAAGAAACAAATCGTTTATTGAATCAAGATATTATTATTCCACTGGCAAAATCTTCGCAATTAGAAATCAACCGCGCAATTGCTGACTTTGCAACCTTTTTATTGCAAGAAGAGCATTTGGGTTTAGCACAAGAGATCAACGTATTAGTTGATGACTTAGCACGCTTGGGCAACCGCTTAGCAAAAGCCGGAGAAATTGAAGATTACGACGAGCTGCGTCGCTTTAGCCGAATTATGGATGATCGGGTTCGCAAAATAATGAAACTGTTTAGCCATAACGAAAACGCTATTTTAAATATTGTTGAACAAGCTAAAGCTAATAACGCAGTACAATCGCTACAAAAACGCTATCAAGCTGTTATAGAAGCGTTTGACGAATACATAGAGCCAATGCTTGAAATGGTTGATATACGTGGCGATTTTCATGCTTGTTTTAACACCATTGAAATGCAAATAAGCCTACAGATTGAACAAATTGATCGGCTCGGAAAGTCATACCAAGACAAACGCATGCTTGAGCAACTTCGAACGCGTATTTTAGAAATGCATTTAGTGGGTCGCGAAAGCCTGCGTAAAAGTGCTGATATGCTAATGCCACTGCGTGAAGAGCTGCGCCGTAATAACTTAATCACCCGCCAAGCAGCGAAAGTACTTGGGCTTGTGCGTAAAAATGGCGTTGATAACATGCTGAGCGCCGTGCAACCTAATTTTGTCTCTGATTCACAACGCTTTTCACTCGGCCAACAACGCCATATTATCGCCTATATGGCAGGTTTAGTTGACTTTGAGCACGATGAATACGAGCTACCAGAGCATCAAGATGTGCCGGCGTACCAAAGCCCTAATATCCCCGATTACAACGATGTAAAATCACAGTTTAAAAAGCGCTTCAAAAAGGCCACCAAAAAGTCACAACCGCTGCTTAGTTTCTTAGATGAAAGCTACCCCGACCTTGACGCTGACGAAATGCTGTTTTTATATCAAAAACTCATTAGCGATGGCGACCTTGAAATCAGCCAAAGCCAAGAAAAAGTAAAAATAAAGATTGCCCAGCAGCACTTTTCACTCTACCCGTTTAATTCATCGCCTGCTGATGACAAACAAGCAACAGAGCAATAACTATGACAGATATTAATTTAGATGATTTAACACATCTACAAGCGATTAATAAAAAGCTCACCTCAGGCTATCACATTAGCGAGCAAGACACCTTAATGTGGCAAGAGCTTGATCAACACATTGATGCTTATCGTGCCCTATTCAATGCACTCGGTCATGATTTACAACACGATAGCCGTGGCTATTACTACTTTGGCAGCGATGAAAGCACACCTAATATGGGCAAGATCTCGCGCGCTATTGCACTGACTATTTATATTTTGATTGAACACTATGCCAACACAGGTAAAGACCCGATGCGCGCTTTGTTCGACGAAGTTAATGACTTAGAGCTCATGCAAACCCTTGTGCAAATTAATAAACATTTGTTTGATCAACTTGAAATTTTCTCTGGCTCAGATTTACGTAAAGATGTGTATCTACGTATGGTGCGCTTAGGACTTGCCCGCGAAGTTGAAAACGGCTTTATGCTACAAGCCCCTATTTATCGTTATATCGATGCATTAATGGAAGTAAACGAAGAAACCTACCTAGGAGATGACGAATAATGCAAAGCCAAAGCCTATACGGACTCAGTAAGCTTGCGCTATTAAATACCGCTGGCTATGCAAAATGCGTGATCCCGCTTGATAAAAGTAGCTCGATTTGTGCCCCTAACAATACCGGGAAAAGCTCTGTTATCAATGCCCTGCAGTTTCCGCTAATTAATGATTTACGCCTTACCGAGTGGGATGGTCACGATTTAGATGAAACCCGAAAGTTTTATTTTTCATCCGACCAATCATATATATTACTTGAAGCCGACTTACCAAACGGCCCAGTGGTCATTGGGGTTGCTGGTTTGGGTAAAATTGCAGGGTTCGCACATCAGTTTTTTTGCTATCAGGGAAAACTACACCTTGACCATTACACCCAAGGCAAAACTATTATTAAGTTCACTAAGCTGTTTAATCATTTAAAAGAGCAAGGATTCAATCCTATTGAACTTAAAGCACAAGAGCTCAACGCCCTTTTAACTGGTGGTGCGACGCCGTTTGATGGCGATATCAATTTAAAAATGATCCCGCTGAATAACGTACAAGACTCGGCAATTTACAAAGAAATCTTCCGCCGTATTCTTAACTTGCACAAGCTCGGTGCCAGTGATGTTAAACGCTTTATGCTGCGTGTGTTTGAGCGTCATATGTCAAACTCTCGGGTAGACTTTTATGAAGTATGGCGTCGCTCATTCGACAAAGTAAACCGTGCCAAACGCGAATTAAAAGCCCTTGAATCAATGCAAGAGCCTATTGCAGCCCTTGAATCTATGCTTGAAAATCAAACCGTATTAAAAGGTAAACTGGCTGCGTACGCACCTAAGATTGACCAAGCTTTAATTGACTTTGAAAGCTATCAACAAGAGCAGCTAGCAGAGCTCAATATTGCCCTTGAAGATATCGAGCACGAAAAACACGAATTTGAACAAAAGCAACAGTTATACATTCAACAGTCTCGCGATATTGAACGCAAACAAACGCAAATTGAGCAATGGTTTTTAGACTACCGAGCATTAAAATCTGAGTTTGAACTGGTTAATAAAGCCACTTTAAAAGTTAGCCTTACCCAGCTTAAGCAAGACTATGAGTCGCTGTCGCATTCATTAAACAGCGCACAAGGGCAAAGCTTACACACGCTTGATTACCGCATCAGCGAAACACAAAAGCAAATTAAAAGCTTAAAGCTGCAGCTGAAAAACTTAGAGTTCAACCTCTTTACTCGTATGCGTGAAGACTTGTCTTTAAAAGAAGTTGAAGAAATCTCGCGTATTCTCAATCCCGATATTCTCTCGTTTGCGACCACCAGCAATGGGGATGTCGAGATTACTGACGAAGATGCCTTTGGGGAATTTTTAGAGCAATTATCAGCCAACGTAAAAGGCGGTATTCTTACCCTACCAGGTGCAACGATTAAGCTCAAAAAGCTTAGCCCAGTGCAAATGCAAACTGGCGAAAACAAAGAGCAATTAACCGCACAATTAGCCGCACTTGAAAACTCATTAAAAGAGTTTAAGCAACAGCGCGAAGTTGCTGCCAATGTCGCCCAAAAGCAAAAAGAGAAAGACGCGCTTTATGATGAGCTAATGGCCTCTGAAGAAGCGTTAAAACGCTTTGAGCAATTTGAAATCATGCAGCAATCTGTTGATGCGCAAACCCTGCTTAAAGAGCAGCTAAATGCTGAACGCGAACAAGTGGACGACTACCTGCAAGATATCCAAAAAAACAGTGGGTCAATTAGTGATCGTCGTTCAATTATTAAATCGAAAAAAGATCTACTCGCCCGCCAAGCTGACCGCTTACGCCAAGTTAAGTCGGAGCGAATTGACCATACTCTCGATTTTTACTCGGGCAAAGTAACGCCGTACATGATCGAAATCAGCATTGATTTTGATAATTTAAGTGATCTCATTCATCATTTTAATAAAGATTGCCAAGAGCTGAGAAACTTTGATATCAACGTGCGCAATACCTACATGCATATTTACAATGCAGGAATTACAAAGTTCGATAACGAAAACGATGAGTTCACTAAGTACGAAAAACTAATAAGCGCGTTTCACAATATTGATAACGAACGCGATGCGGTTGAGCGCCAAGGCCGAGTTGCCCTTACCGAAGTAGCTGCCACCATTAAAGGCCTGCGTGAAGACCTAGATCGCCTTCGCCGCGAAATGAACAGCTTTAACAAAGGCATTAGTCAGCATCGTATTTCAAACTTACAAGCCTTTAAGATCAATGTGATCCCGCGAAAAATGTTGGTTGATAGCATCGACACCATTATCAGTACCTCAAACCAGTTTAAGCAAGGTGATACTCTCGATTTATTAAGCCAAGAGCCGTACAGTGAGTCGGCAGTAAACGAAGCAAAAGATCATTTAATTAAGCTCGCTTCAGATAAAGCGGGATTAACACTGACCGATTTATTTGATATTCGCTTTGAGGTAGTAAACCGTGCAGGTGAAACAGAGCACTTTGAAAAAATTGACTCCGCGGGCTCTAACGGCACACGTATAACAATTAAGTTACTATGTGGCATGCTGTTTATTCGCTACCTGTTAAGTGATCAAGAACAAAACTTATACCGTATCCCTATTTATATTGATGAAGCGGCGGATATCGACCCACAAAACCAAAAAGCAATAATAGAAACCGCATTGAGTTTTGGCTTTGTGCCAATTTTTGCATCTGTTAAGCCACAAGTGAGTTGTGACTACATTGTGCCTATTCGGACAGTAAAAGATGGGGCACAAAACTGGGTCGATGAAAAAGACTGGATTGAGGTCGAACACAGCGCCTAATCACATAAATTAATAAATGATTCAGTCAAGGATGACTATATTTACATTCTATTACATTACTTTTTTTGAAATGTGCCATAGTAACTAAATAATCATTCAGTTGAATTATTTTTGTGTTATGTTATCAATCAAGTAGTGGAAATTTTTGCCAAGGAGCAAACAGTATGAAGAACTTATTAATCGCAACGGCTGTTTTATTTTTAGCGGCTTGTGCTAAAACCCCTGATTGGGATTACGATAAATCAGCTGACTTTAGCAACTATAAAACTTTCTCGTGGGTTCCTAACGCGAGCCTAACAAAGAATGTTGCAAACTACCAAATCAGTCCATTAATGGAAAAGCGTGTCCGCGAAGCGGTAAATGCTGAACTTGAAAAAAGTGGTATGCAACTGGTTGACGTTGCACAAGCTGATGTACTTATTAACTACCATGCATCTGTTGATACTAAAATCGATGTAGATACGTTTAATGTTGGTTATGGCGCACGCTGGAATTATTGGGGCATGGGCTACAACACGCAAACGACAACGCGTGAGTACGAAGTAGGCACATTAATTTTAGATGTTGTCGACCGCGCTTCTAACCAACTTGTTTGGCGTGGAGCTAAAGAAGGTCGTTTACAAAAGAACCAGTCACCAGAAAAACGTACTGAAGTGATCAAAGAAACTGTCGCGAATATTTTAAGTAACTTTCCGCCACAGTCAGTGAAACAATAATTACATGTTTCGATAAAAGACCGCGATTAATTCGCGGTTTTTTTATGCCTAAATCAATGCTGGTTGGAGTGGTATAACTCAGTGATTCAGATACAATAGCCGCAATTTTGCAGTGGTTTGCCATGTTTATACGGTAATTAACCCCACTGCTCTCAACACAGTAATCATAAGAGAGTTTTAGATGGTACGAGCGGTACACTTCACACTTCCTGCATTATTCGTCACTTGCTCACTGTTTGCAGAAGAAGCAAACAACATTGAACAAATCACCGTTGAAGTATCAGCAACAGCCAATAAAGAACCTGTTGGCACCTTTGATGCGCCCGTTTCAAATTTAGAATACGACCCACGTGTCGACTTACAATCACGTAATATGGCTGAGGCACAAGCCGATGTGACGATACGGGGGGGTATTTTTGAAAATACCGGCTTTCGTGTTGGCAGCAGCACCTTATTCGATCCACAGTCAGGGCATTACTTTGCAGAAATTCCTATTGCACCGCAGATGCTAGCAGGCCCAGCTGTTCTAACCGGTGCTGATAACGCTCTATATGGCATGAATAGCTCTGTAGGGACCGTTTCATTTGGCTGGCGACCTATTACAAGCACGGGGAGTGCTTCGTTAGGGGTTGGTAGCAATGGCTTTAACTTACAGAGTATTCATGCAGCGCACAGCCAAAAGCTTGAGAGCATGCCTGATTGGCGCTTAGGCTTTGAAGGTGAGTATTCGCATTCAAAAAGTGATGGTTCTATTAAGAATGGTGACCATGATTTTGAACGCGCATCGGCACGCATTCAACTGGCAAGTGACACTTCACAAACTGATTTAATGTTCGGTAAACAAGCAAAGTTTTTTGGTTGGCCCAACTTATACACGCCGTTTAATTTTAATGAAACCGAAGATCTTGAAACCACTTTGGTAATGTTAAATCACAAACACTTGTACGGTGCGAGCAATACATTTGAAGTGACCGGTTATTATCGTAAACATAACGATCACTATGTATTATCACGTGAAAACCCCGCTATTTTTGAAGCATTTCACGAAACAACGGTAAAATCACTGGGCTTATCGGGCCGCCACGCACTCAACACGGCATATGCAATTAACTACTCAGGGCAATTTATTGCAGATTCAATTGAGTCTACTTCTCTTGAAAACAACTTTACTTCACGCAATTACACAAAGTTAAGCGTATTGCCAGAATACACAACAGCACTTGCTACTGACAAACAGCTTACCGTGCGTGCGGGTGTAGCATTTGATAACACAAATCGTGATAGTTCAGATACCTCCTTCATTGCTGATGCGAGCCTTAAAGTTGTCAATCAAAATGGCAGTGAACACACGTGGTATGCGTCATACGCAGAGGCAACTCAAGTACCAGGTTATACAGCGATTGGTGGCAGCGAAACAGGTGGTTTATTCAGAAGTAACTACAACCTTGAGCGCGAAACGACCGACAACCTCGAGTTAGGCTTACTAATTGAAGAGCAAACATGGCGCTTAGATTCAGCGATATTTTATCGTAAAGATAAAAACCTCACTGACTGGACCTACCGCTTTGATGCAACCTCAGCGCGTTTTGCCAACCCTGTTGATATTGATACTTTAGGGGTTGAGTTCCTAGCTAATAAGTCGTTTGACACCACCGAGCTTATTGCCAGCTACACCTATTTAGAAAAGTCCGAAGATTATGGCGCAGCGGATATTGATGCGAGTTTTTACGCCCTAAACTATCCAGATCACCGTGTAACACTCGGTGCAGTTTGGCAACCAATGGACGTACTTGAACTGCGTATTGATAATGAATGGCGTAAACAGCACAGCAATCGCCTGAGACGCTCAAGCGATGAAGCCTTCTTTACGCAACTGACGCTAAAATTCACTCCGGCTCAGCTTGAAAATGTGTTTATTACTTTAGCAGCAGACAACATATGGGATGAATCATTCGAAGAAGTCCCCGGCACTCCAGGACGTGGCGAGCAATATACACTAAGCGCTACGTATAGCTGGTAGTTCACAAACCAAAAATGCCAGTCAATAAGACTGGCATTTTTGGTTATATTCTTAGGCTAAAAATGAATGATATAAGCCATAAAATATCGGAGAGCTAACTAAAAAACCCACAAATAATATTTTAAAAAAACTATCTTTGCTTTCAATAGAACTCATAATCGATACAGAATCCGTATCAGCCTGTTCTATGGGTTTAAATCTTCGGTAAGTTTTTACCACCACTAAACCGATAATGAATGGCATGACGATAGCTAATACAACTAACAACAAAAATAACCACGCTTCATTGGATGTGTGTCTCATATTCTTCCTTAATTACAAAATCAGTGTATCGTAACTAAAATAGAACCAGCTTGCTAAATGTTTTATGATAAATATTGTTTAAAGCTTTTCAGCAACAACAGCCAAATTTATGTCATCTGTTCAAGTTCGGTAATTAAATACAATGCTTGTTCGTTAGTCGTGCCACACACATCTATCGTGGCAGAAAAATCACTGCATACTTTGGGTCTTGATTCGTCACCAAATAATTTACACAAATTATTCTCATCAAGCTGAATACAGCGCTCTCCGGCCGCTTTGCCGTTTGGCATCCCTGGAATGGGTGAGCTAATACTAGGTGCAATACAACAGGCGCCACAGCCTAATCTACATGCCATTTTATCTGTCATCACGTACCTCTTTAAGAACCTTTATCGCGTCTTTGTAATATGTGTAATGGTTTGTTACATCTTCAAACGCCTTGTAAACACTTTATTGCGTATGCTTAGCCTAACAAATTTTAAATTTAATCATTACCGTCAACCGTGAGGGAATATCCCGTGGCTAGTAAAAAACAAATCATTCTCCCTATTGCCGTTTTAGTCGGCGGCTTAGGAATGGCTTTTGCGTTTGCCTCAATGAAGCAAGCCCCTGTCGAAAAACCAGAACAAGATACGCGTCCGCTTGTATCGATTAAACCATTGAGCTTCGATACGATTACTCTCGATGTAAAATCGTACGGCATTGTTAAGCCAAAGAATCACACCGAGCTTGTAGCGCAAGTTAGCGGCCAAGTTGTATCGCTTTCTGATCAGTTTGTACAAGGCGGTTTTGTTAAGCAAGGCGATATTCTAGCACGAATTGACCCAAATGATTACGAAGCAGCACTTATCGAAGCCGAAGCTGGGCTTGCACAAGCAAGTTCTGCTCTGGAGATTGAACGTGCACAAGTTTCTGTTGCGCAAGCTGAGTGGGATCGTATCAAAGGCGACTCTCATCAAGTTATTCCCTCTGAACTTTACCTACGTAAACCACAACTCGCTGAAAAACTTGCTAATTACCGTGCAGCGCAAGCAAGCGTTAAGCGTGCTAAACGCAACTTAGAACGTACTTATATTAAAGCCCCTTACGATGCCATTATCGAAGAACGCTTAATTAGTTTAGGCAGTGTTGTTAACCCGGGTAACAGCTTTGGCAGTTTAAGTTCTACCTCACTTGCTGAAATCCGCTTACCCGTTGCCGATAAAGACTTACAGTATCTGGATAATCAAGGTATTGGTGCAAACGTTTCTATTAGCGCTGAGTTTGCTGGTAAACAAACCACGTGGCAAGCTACCATTGTTCGCACTGAAGGTGTGGTAGACCAACGCAGTCGAATGAATTATTTAGTTGCCCAAGTTGCTACGCCCTACCAGCAAAAAAATCCATTACGTTTTGGCTCATACATCAACGCGACTATTCAAGGTCGCGCTTTAGATAATGCCATTGTTGTGCCACACCACTTAGTAAAAGACAACAAAATTGCCGTTTTACAAGAAGGCGAAACACTGACATTTAAAACCCTTCATATCGTGCGTGAACAAAATGGTATGGTGATCGCGGATAACGGCCTTGCGAATGGCGAAAAACTCATTACCTCAGCCCTTGAGTACCCCACTGAGGGGATGGCAGTAAAGTTAGATAACGCTGAGTTAAGCGCGCCAACCACGCAACTCGCGTTAAAAGAGGACTAAGCCATGACCACGCAAAGAGAAAAAGGTTTAATCGCGTGGTTTGCTCGCAACCCTGTTGCAGCAAATCTCCTCATGATCTTTATTTTAGTGGGCGGTTTACTAACAGCTATGTCTGTTCGTAAACAGATGTTCCCACAGTTTGAAAGTAACTGGATCAGCATTCAAGCTGTTTATCCGGGTGCTGCTCCACAAGAAGTCGAAGAAGGCATCACAATAAAAGTCGAAGAGTCACTTGAAGGACTCGAAGGTATTAAACGCTTAATTACCTATTCGAACCGCGGGTTTTCACAAGCCTGGATCGAAATTGAAGAACAATACGATCCGCAAGAAGTGCTTGACGAAATCAAGATGCAAGTTGACTCAATTAATACCTTTCCTGCAGAGATGGAACGGCCTATTGTTCGCCGTGATAAGTACGAGCAAGAAGTCATGATCTTGGCGCTTTATGGCGATATGAGCAATTACCAATTAAAAGAGCTGGGTAACGACATAAAAGATGAACTTCAAGCGTTACCACAAATCAACTTAGTTGAATTTCACAGTGGCCTAAATTATGAAATTGGTATTGAAATAAGCCCTGATAAACTGCGCGAGTATGGTTTAACCTTCCGGGATATTGCGACTGCCGTGCGTAGCTTTTCGGCAAATATGTCGGCGGGTCAAATTCGCTCTGAAAATGGTTATATTTCAATGCGTGTTGAAAACCAAGCTTACCGTGGTAAAGAGTTTGAGAACCTCCCGTTATTGCACCTACCCGATGGCGCACAAGTGCTACTTGGCGATGTAGCCACCGTGAACGATGGCTTTGAAGAGGGTCTGCAATACTCAAAATACAATGGCAAAAACTCATTAACGTTTGAAGTTAATGCCTCTAAAGATCAAGATATCACCAAAGTTGCAGCGGTTCTTAAACAGTACCTTGCTGATAAAGCCCCACTCTTACCAGAGGGTGTAAAATTATCACCTATTGTCGATTTAACTTACTACCTTGAAGGTCGTCTAAATATGATGATCGATAATATGATTTGGGGGGGTATTTTGGTGATGGTGGTACTCGCCCTATTCTTGCCATTGCGATTAGCATTTTGGGTCATGATGGGGTTGCCTGTGTCTTTCCTAGGTGCTTTTTTAATGATGCCAATGGGCTTTTTAGATATCACCGTTAACCTTGCATCCTTATTTGCCTTCATATTAGTTCTGGGGATCGTCGTTGATGATGCCATTGTGGTCGGTGAGTCAGCCAGTGCTGAAATTGAAAAACACGGCCATAGCCTTGATAACGTTGTGCGTGGTGTAAAACGCGTTGCCATTCCTGCTACATTTGGTGTACTAACAACCATTGCTGCATTCTTACCGCAAACACTGGCGTCGGGGCCTGGTTCTGCGTTCTCTAAAGCCATTGGTGGGGTTATTATTTTATGTTTAATTTTCTCTTTGATTGAATCGAAACTTATTTTACCAGCTCACCTAGCGGCAATGAAAAATAAACCTGCCAACCCTAAAAACCCTTTACATCGTTTGCGTTTAGGTATGGATAACGGTTTGAAAAACTTTGTCGATAATTATTACACGCCATTTATTGGTCACTGTATTCACTATCGATATACCGTTATTGTTGGCTTTATTTGTGTCCTTATTGTGAGCGGTGGTATGTTTGCAGGTGGTTTAGTGAAGTTTGTTGCGAACCCTAAAATTCCGCATGACTTCCCGCGCATCTCAGTCGAAATGAACTTATCGTCATCTGAGCAAGCAACGCTTGAGACAGCAAAAACAATTGAAAACGTCATATTAAATGTCGATAAGCAACTGCAAGAGCAGTATGGTCAATCGATGATCCGTGACTTATCAGTCAGCTTACGAGGTCGCACCAATGCCAATATTATGGCTATTTTAGTTGAGCCTGACTTACGCCCTATCGATACATTTCAGTTAAGTGCGTTATGGCGTGAACAAATGCCGCCACTGCCTGGTGTAAAAACACTTAACATTCAAGACAGCATAATGAATGGCGGCCGTGATGATGGCGATGTAAGTTTTCGCTTAGAAGGCAAAGACATTAACAAACTAAAAGAAGTCGCAGCAAAACTTAAAGAGAAACTTAACAGCATGGAAGGTGTTGGTGACGTTAATGACTCACTACAATCGGCGACCGATGAAGTACAGCTAGAGCTTAAACCTCTTGCGTATAGCTTAGGTCTTACACTGTCTGATGTTGCTTCACAAGTGAGTTTTAGTTACTACGGATTAGAGGCACAACGTATTCTTCGCGAAGGTGAAGAGATCAAAGTCATGATTCGCTATCCACGAGAATCACGCAATGCTGTGAGCGACATTACCGATGCACGTATCATTACGCCAACGGGTGTTGAAGTGCCGCTGGCAGAAGTTGCTAAAGTAAATATCGTAGATGGGGTTAACCGTATTCGCCGAGAAAATGCAAAGCGTACTGTTAATGTGTGGGCTGCGGTTAATACCGAGCAAGCAGAACCATTTGCAATCGCAAAAGAAATTCGTGATGAGTATTTACCCAGCCTACTTAAAAACTACCCAGGTGTAGAAAGTAATGTAGCAGGACGTATTCAAGAAGAAATGGACAGTGTGGCTGAGCAAGTACGTGATTTTGCTCTGTCGATGATGATTATTTTTGCATTATTAGCGATTCCACTTCGCTCATATTCTCAGCCATTTATTATCATGTCGGTTATTCCATTTGGTGTGATTGGTGCCATGTTTGGTCACATGATTTTAGGGATGACCATGAGCAGCTTGTCGGTATTCGGCATTATTGCGGTTGCAGGTGTAGTTGTGAATGATTCACTCGTAATGGTCGATTTTGTTAATAAAGCCCGAGCAGAAGGAGTCGCAATTAAAGAGGCAGTAATGCAAGCAGGGGCACGCCGCTTTAGAGCCATTTTATTAACGTCAATCACTACATTTATAGGTGTGTTGCCAATAATTATGGAAACCAGTTTACAAGCCAAAATAGTTATCCCAATGGCTGTATCGCTGGCGTTTGGTGTGTTATTTGCGACCGTGATTACATTAATTTTAATTCCATGTCAGTACGTGGCATTAGAAGACTTCAAGCGTTTAATTGCTAAACTAAGAGGCAAAAAAACAACGCCTGATGCCCCACTACAGACATCGAGTAACTAAGCCCTCTCATTATCCCAACCAAGCGCTTGGTAAGCTTTCTTACCAAGCGTTTTTTGTTAAAAAATAAACAAATATGTTCCTAAAATTTTCATAACTTTGCTAAGCTTAAGTGTGTAAAAAAGAAACAAATTCAAAGAATACTAATTTGCATATTCTAAGAGTTATTTTTAGGCGAAAACCCTCGTCGCGAGCACTGCAAAATTTCGTTGTTCAAAATCAGAAATTTTTAACGCTGTCAGCATCAGGTTTTACCCCTCTGAATAATTAAGTATTAATGCTAATTAGTGTCACTCTTACAAACACGTTATAAGGACATAGCTATGAAATTTATTCGCTACACTGCCTTGGTTAGTTGTTTATCTTTTTGTATTCCTGCGCTGGCTGAAAACCCATATTTACAACAACAGCTTGAACCTATTTTAATTGGCGAATCTCATTCTGTAGAAAGCGAACTAATCCACTCCCCTGAAATGACTGTTGCCACCTACAAAGCAAATAACTTTGAACGTGTTTGGTCTGATTTTGCGTACACAAAACAAGCTCTTAATTTAATTGCACAAGCTGAGCTTGAAGGACTTTTCCCTAACGATTACCACTTTGACACGCTGATGGCATTGGCAAAAGAAATTGACAAGCGCGGCACGCAAGCCGTCGAAGCACAATTCGATGTGCTGATGACCGATGCCATCATGACTTACGCAAAACACCTGATTCGCGGTAAAGTGAACCCTAAACTACTATCCGACACATGGAATTACGAGCAGTCTGATGTCACCCCAGATGCCGCTGCAAAAGCGCTGCTTAAACATGTAAAATCAAAAAGCCTCGAAAAAGGCCTTAATGATTTAAAATCCACTCTGCCCCACTATAAAACCTTGAAAGATGCATTGGTTTTTTATCGCGAACTTGACACCAAAGGTGAGCTTGCAAATATCACATTACAAAATAAGGTATTAAAACCCGGTCAATCAGACCCCGCTGTGCCACTATTAAAACAAAAACTACAACGCTTAAACTACTACTCTTCTGGTATTTCAGATGAAACCAGTTACGACAATGAACTTGTTGAGGCTGTTAAAAAATTCCAATATTTACATCAAGTTGCTGACGATGGTGTAATAGGAAATGAAACCATAAAGCTGCTCAATAGAGATTACAGTGAATATGTTAATGATATCTTAGTTAATTTAGAGCGCATTCGCTGGGTAGACAACACCATTACCGAGCGTTTTTTAATCGTTAATATTGCGGGGTATATGCTTTATCTGTTCGAAGATAACAAACTTCAATGGAAAACCAATGTAGTTGTAGGCCAAAACTACACAAAAACCCCCATATTCAAAGGGCAAATGAGTTACATAGTAATGAACCCGACTTGGACAGTACCACGGAGTATTTCTGGAGGGATTATTAAAAAAATGAAAGATAACCCCAACTATCTGAATGAAAAGGACTTTGTGGTAGTAGATAGCCGCCGTAACCCCGTAGATAGCAAGAGCATTGACTGGGCTAATGCGAACCGCAAAAACTTCCCGTATTGGTTTGTACAGCAACCTTCAGAAAATAATTCACTGGGACAAATCAAATTCATGTTCCCAAATAAATACTCAATTTATTTGCACGACACTCCTGCAAAAAGTTTATTCCAGCAAGACCAACGTGCATTCAGTCATGGTTGTGTGCGGGTTGATGAGCCACTCACACTCGCTGAAAAAATATTAGGAACCTCGGATGGTTGGTCTCGCAGTAAAATTGATGACGCTATCTCTGCTCAAGAGACACAAAAAGTAACCCTGTCAAACCCGCTTGATGTCTTTTTAATGTATTGGACCGTGGCTGCAAATACAGATGATGGACTGCATTTTTACTCTGATGTGTATAATCGCGATCCTGTGTTACTAAAAAAACTCACTAAGCCACTTTCAAATGATTCAATCTAGAGGTATCTATGAAATTTAGCCTAGTGGTTATCAGTACGTTGTTTGCATGCATAACACTGCCTATCAGTGCACTTGAGCTCAACAACTCGCTGCACAGTATTGTAATGGATGCGAATGAAGTGCTCACCCTTGATAACACGGCTGACTTTTCTGCTACCGATGTGTCAGATGTAAAAACAGAACGGTTAGGCCCAGCAAGCCTCGCCGTTTATGCTCCTGAAAAAGCAGGGTTTTATTCTTTAGTACTGGCAAATTCACACGCTGAACGCACCTTAATGGTTATTGTAAAAAAGCCGTTTAACGCCAAAAACAAAGTACTGAATAATTACCAAATTGGCACGTACCCTGCTCCATACAAAAACAACCCACAGTACAGTGCCCCATCAGGGCTTATTGAAATAACAGAGCAGGATTTAACACGCCAATTAACACCTCATGTGCAAGTTAGAAATGTGATTTGTAAACAAGTAAGCGGTTTTCCAAAATACCTTTATGTTAATAACGACGGGTTAATGATGCTCGAAGATTTACTTAAATTTGTGCAACGTGAAGGAATTAAAGTAACTAAATTTGCCTTTATCAGTGGCTACCGTACGCCTCATTACAACCGCTCTATTGGTAATGGACGACACAGTCGTCATCAATATGGTGATGCATTTGATTTATACATCGATGAAAACGGCGATGGCCGCATGGACGATTTAAACGGTGATGGCAAGCTCACCATTGCCGATGTCGATGTACTTTATAAACTGTTCGAAAAATTTCAAAAGCAAAGCCGCTACACTGGCGGTATTGGCCGCTATAAACCTGCGTCTCATCATGGTGGTTTTGTACACATAGACAACCGTGGCTTTACCGCAAGGTGGTAAGACACTCTATTAATAAATGAATTGTAATAGAATGTTTCTTTTATATTCCAATGAGATAATGATTAAGCTATTGTGAATTAGTACAAAAATCACACTAAATAGAAAATCCATCGCTCACATAGTGTCACGGCTAAAACGAGACTGCCTCTTTTGGAATTAGAATGGATTAGATTCATCATAAGGACAGCAATGAAAACATTTATAAATTACATAAAACTGCTCTTTATCATTTCAATAATTATTTTTACAAGCCTTGCCCGCAGCCAAGATATGCAAACTGAGATGGCTCACTTTATTCAAGGTTTTCATGACTACAAGCAGTTCAATGGCAATGTACTAGTCGCTAAAGATGGAAAAGTACTGTTTGAAAAAAGTTATGGCTACGCAAACTTTGAATGGGATATTAAGCACAGCGAGAAAAGTAAATTTAGAATAGGTTCGATTACAAAACAATTTACTGCCATGCTCATTTTACAACTTGCGCAACAAGGTAAGCTCAAACTTGATGAACCTCTGGCAACGCACCTTCCTGATTACAGGCAAGATATCGCAGCAAAAATTACTCTTCGACAAATACTCAACCATACTTCTGGGCTTAGTAATTACACTCAATTAAAAACATTTCGCGACGAATATAGTAAAAACAACTACAGCGTTGATGAATTTATTCGCTTATTGTGCAGTGATGATCTATTGTTCGAACCTGGCACTGAATTTCGTTATAGCAACTCAGGCTACTTTATTTTAGGTGCGGTAATTGAAAAGGTAACGGGTCAAAAATACAAAGACGTATTACAGAAGAATATTTTAGATCCACTCGGAATGAGCGACACTGGCTATGATTCTCACAATAAAATAATTAAATTTCGCGTATCGGGTTACGACAATGGCCTAACTGGCTACAGCAACACAGACTACTTAGATATGTCTATCCCGTATGCTGCTGGGTCTATGTATTCAACAGCACGAGATTTACTAAAATGGGATCAAGCCCTTTACTCAGATAAGTTATTGAACAAAGAATATAAAAAGCAGATGTATCACGTGTCTGAGCAAAGAAATTATGCGCTTGGTTGGGAAGTAACTAACCTTGATAAAAGCACCTATGGAAAACCCCTGACACGTATTCAACATGGCGGTGGCATCAATGGTTTTAATGCATTTATAAGTAGGATCATCGAAGACAAATTACTGGTTATCATTTTAAATAATACCGGTGGTGCGCCACTCACCCCCATGACTAATGGCTTACTTGCAATCTACTATGACAAACCCTACGAAAAAGCGACAGAGCATGTAGATAGCAAACTTTATAACGTATTTAAACGTGAAGGTATTGAAGGGCTAAAGAAAACCTATCAGCAAATGGTGAGTGATGGTAATACGCCAAGAGAAAGGTCGCTAAACTACTTTGGCTATGAATTAATGCAGATGGGTGAGCTAGACGCCGCAATCACGGTGTTTGAACTCAACAATCAATCTTATCCAGATTCCGCAAATACGTTTGATAGTTTAGGTGAAGCATATTTAGCAGCCGGTGATAAACAAAAAGCATTAGCAAGTTACAAAAAAGCGCTCAAGCTAGACCCAGAAAGTAACAGCGCACACGACGCGATTGAAAAACTGCAATAACAAAAGAAGCCACGCCACGTGGCCTCTTTTTACTTTTAGCATGACTAAAGCGCTCGCGGGCTCACTTTAATTAAAAGTATAAAGCCTGAGGGGAATTTCACCCTGCTCTGAGAATGTTGCTTAGCCATAAAGATGAAAAAGCCTCGTTATTCTATACTTAAAATAATTAGTTATCGAGTACCCGCTTATCTAAAATACCCTTTTTAATCAGTTGATTGAGTATAGCTTTGGTTTTTTCGCGGCATATATCCCGAACTAAACGAACCGCAGGTGTAATTGATTGCCGACTTGGACAGATAAGCCACAGCTCTGCACACAAATGCGGATAATCTTGCATAACAGGTATTACACGTTCATTAAGCAAATCATCACTGATATCAATGCATGATTTAACTGCAAGGCCTTTACCTGCAACACACCATCGTCTGACTAAATCACCATCATTAGAGGCACGGCGACCTTGCATTTTTACCTTAAAACGTTCTGTGCCGTCAGTAAAATCCCAGACATTATTAATGATATCTTGCAGTTGATAAAAAAGCCCCTGATGTTGTTTCAAATCATGTGGGTGCTTAGGCATACCATGCTTGGCTAAATAGTCTGGGGTTGCACATAATATACGTGGCACATTACAAATTTTGAAACCATAAAGATTGGAATCTGATGGCGAGCCATAGCGCAGTGCAAAATCGACTGAATCACGGTAAAAGTCAACATTACTATCACTGATATGCGGTCTCAAGCTGAGTTTGGGGTACTCATCTAATAATTCATCAAGCCAAGGAATAATCATATTACGGCCCAGATCAGATGATAACGCCACTCTAAGCTCCCCTTCAATTTCATCATGCTCGCCTTTTAATGCAAGAGTTGCTTGCTCAAGCATGGCAATTGCCTGCTGACATTGAGGCAAAAAGCGCTCACCAGCTGCTGATAAACGCAAGTGACGCGTTGTTCGCACAAATAACTCAGTACCGAGTGCTGCTTCAACACGCTTTATTGCTGCACTCGCTGTTGCTGAGCGCATATCTAGTTTTGCAGCAGCGGTAGTAATGCTGCGGAATTCAGCGACCTTGAGGATTAATTTCAGATCTTCAACCAACATATTAACTAAAATTTTTTGATAATGTTTATTGAATTATGCGCTTTATCACTAAGTATGCAAGGCGTACACTCGGTCATATTGTTATACATGCGGGAGCAATTACATGACACACCCTATTATTTCAGACTTACAACGCCGTTATACAAGCAAGCGCTACGATGCAACTAAACGCATTAGCCAAGATGATTTGGCCGTTATTTTAGAAGCACTGCGCTTAACTCCTTCATCGATTAACTCGCAACCATGGAAATTCGTAGTAATTGAATCAGACCAAGCAAAACAGCGTTTACACGACAGCTTTGCAAACAAGTTTCAGTTTAATCAATTACATGCGAAGGCCGCCTCACACACTATATTATTTGCTTATAATCCTCGCTACAAACGTGAAGATTATGAAAAAGTCATAGAGGCAGACATTGCTAATGGACGTACAAAAGCAGAAAACAAAGAAAGCGCTTTTGGTGCCTTTGCTTTTGTTGATTTAAATACCGATGAACAAGGTAATAATGCACAGTGGACTAAGTCACAAACGTATATTGCGTTAGGCAATACCATGCATGCCGTGGCTCGTTTAGGCATTGACTCTACTCCGATGGAAGGGGTTGATAAAGATTTACTCGGTGAGCTTTTCGCTGATGAGCTAGATGGGTATGTCTGTGAAGTTGCTTTGGCAATTGGCTATCACGAACCTGAGCAAGATTATAATGCTGCATTACCAAAATCGCGTTTAGATAAAGATACTATTATTTCAGTGATTTAAGCGCTACATGCCGTGTATTACGCCTACTCTCGTAGGCGTAATATTTAATTTAACGTTGTATTGACCTTCACATTACGCGCCATACCTTCACTTAAGTCAGCAGTAATCGTTGCAAAACCACCATTAATAAGCGCTAAATTTGGCGCAACATGTCCAATGTCTGCATCGACAATAACCGGAAATAAGTTGCCTTTAAATGCGAGCTCAATTGCTTGGTATTCATCAAAGTAGCAGTCGTTATTTATTGCAGGGCTGCGACCAAACACAACGGCATTTACATCGGTAAAAACATCATTCAATTTTAACGATAACAAACAGCGTGCAAGTGCCATCGGGCTGAGCTCTGCATTTTCTAAATATAAAATAAGTCCTTCAGGTGCATACTGTTTTTTAAATTCATGTAATGCGTAGTAATTAGAAGGTAATAGTAAACCTAACGTATCCAAACAGCCGCCTATCAAGCGCCCTGACACTTCAATTTTACGTGTGTCTTTGTAGTTTATACAACGCCATTGGCTCGGTGCAGTTAAATCAAACTGTGCCTGCGGCTGGTGCGAATAATCTATAACAGACTGCTGGTAATAAGGTGAGGCCACTTGATTTAATTGACCTTTTTCACCTAATTGTAGTGCTTTGAAAATGTTTGCTAAGTATTCATCAGGATCGTCTGGGTGAATTTGCATTAAATTTGCTGCGTGCAGTGTTGCCCAACCACATCGTGTCGTTAAAGCACATGCAAATGTACTGATATCTGAAAATCCCACTAACCACTTCGGTTGTGCTTGGCTTATCGCATTAAAATCAAGTAAAGATAAAATTTCCATGGTGAGATCGCCGCCCCATGGCGGCATGATAGCGGCAATTGAGTCATCTGTTAAAAACTGCATTAATTCATCTGCACGCTGTTTTGCAGGACTATGGGCTTCGCGTAAGCATGCCCCTTCTATAACTTGAAAGCCTTTTGCTTTTAAGCCCGCCAACACAAGATCTAAACGTGCGTGATATGCTTGATCAACCCCTGATGAAAAAGCGCAAATGGCTATTTTATCGCCTTTTGAAAGCGCTTTAGGGTAGTGAATTTTTGCCATTGTCACCTCTATATAATCGTTAATAGAACGCCAACGTAACGAATAATTGGGTGGCTGTAAACAGGCATAAAAAAACCGCGGTATAAAACCGCGGCTTCATCAATGCTTGGTTAAGCTATTAAATATACTCAACTTCAATGATTTCGTATTCAACTTCACCATTAGGTGTTTTAATGGTAACGGCGTCATCAACCTCTTTACCAATTAAACCACGCGCGATTGGCGAGTTTACAGAGATCAGGTTATTTTTGATATCTGCTTCATCATCACCCACGATTTGGTATTTAACCTCAGCGTCGGTTTCAACATTAACGATAGTAACCGTTGTACCAAAAATAACTTTACCTGTCTTAGGCATCTTAGTTATATCGATGATTTGTACATTTGAAAGCTTCGCTTCAATTTCTTGAATACGACCTTCACAAAAACCTTGTTGCTCACGAGCAGCATGATATTCCGCGTTTTCTTTCAAATCACCATGCTCACGTGCGTCAGCAATATCAGCAATGATTTTTGGACGGGTAACTGTTTTTAATTCGTTAAGTTCTTCGCGCAGTAATGCTGCACCACGAACCGTCATCGGAATTGATTGCATATTATTCTCACTTAATCCCAAGGGCGAATCACTCGCCCTTGGCACATTTCCTTAGTTCATTCGCTGGTGTAGTTCCTGAACTGACGTCACTTTGCTACGGTCGTCTGCTTGGTTTGCAGTACAGTTAGCAAATGCCGCGTTCAGTGTCGTTGTGTAGTTAGTCTTGTGCTGTAACGCACCACGACGTAACACCTTCGAATCTTCAATCGCTTGGCGACCTTCAGTAGTGTTTACAATGTAGCTGTATTCACCATTTTTAATTCTATCAAGAATATGAGGACGACCTTCGAATACTTTGTTTACGCGACGAACTGCAATGCCAGCGTCTTCAAGTGCTTTGGCAGTACCACCTGTTGCATCTAGCTCAAAACCAAGTTCAGTCATAGTTTTAGCAAGTTCAACAATACGTGGTTTGTCACTGTTGCGTACCGATAGTAACGCGCGACCACCGCGTGGTAAAGTGTTGCTTGCACCTAATTGTGCTTTAGCGAACGCTTCGGCGAATGTTTCACCAACACCCATTACCTCACCCGTTGAGCGCATTTCTGGGCCACGCATTGGGTCAACACCTTGGAACTTAGCAAACGGTAATACAACTTCTTTAACGCTGTAGTAAGGAGGAATCACTTCTTTGGTGATACCTTGGCTTGCCAATGACTGACCTGCCATACAACGCGCTGCTACTTTAGCAAGTGCTACACCCGTTGCTTTTGATACAAACGGTACTGTACGCGCTGCACGAGGGTTTACTTCGATTAAGTAAACTTGGCCGTCTTTCACTGCAAACTGTGTATTCATAAGACCCACTACGCCAAGCTCAAGTGCCATGTCTGTCACTTGCTTACGCATTACGTCTTGTACTTCAGCAGTTAATGAATGAGCAGGTAATGAACATGCTGAGTCACCTGAGTGAACACCTGCTTGCTCGATATGCTCCATAATACCGCCGATAATCACTTGCTCACCGTCACAGATAGCATCAACGTCAACTTCGATTGCGTTATCTAAGAAACGGTCAAGCAATACTGGGGCTTCATTTGATGCAGATACCGCTTCAGTCATGTAACGACGTAAGTCATCTTCATCGTAAACGATTTCCATCGCACGACCACCAAGTACATATGAAGGACGTACAACCAGAGGGAAACCGATTTCAGCCGATTTTACAATCGCTTCTTCTAGAGACGTTACTGTTGCATTTTCAGGTTGAAGAAGGTTTAAACGCTCAACAAGTTGTTGGAAACGCTCACGGTCTTCAGCACGGTCGATTGCATCAGGTGACGTACCAATAACTGGCACACCATTCGCTTCAAGTGCACGAGCCAGTTTAAGTGGAGTTTGACCACCGTACTGAACGATTACGCCTTTTGGTTTTTCAACACGAACGATTTCTAATACATCTTCAAGCGTAATTGGCTCGAAGAATAGACGGTCAGATGTGTCGTAGTCTGTTGAAACAGTTTCAGGGTTACAGTTAACCATGATTGTTTCGTAACCGTCTTCACGTAGCGCTAATGCCGCGTGAACACAGCAGTAATCGAATTCGATACCTTGACCAATTCGGTTAGGACCACCACCAATTACCATGATTTTATCTTTGTCAGACGGGTTCGCTTCACACTCTTCGTCATACGTTGAGTACATGTAAGCTGTGTCTGAACTAAATTCTGCCGCACACGTATCAACGCGTTTATAAACTGGCACGATATTTAATTGGTGACGTTTTTTGCGAATTTCAGCTTCAGATACACCCGCAATTTCAGCGATACGTGCATCAGCAAAACCTTTGCGTTTAAGCTTGCGTAAGAACTCGGCATTTAAACCAGCCATACCTACTTCGCTGATTGTTTCTTCGTCTTTTAAGATATCTTCGATTTGTACTAAGTACCATGGATCGATTTTAGTCAATTCGAATACATCTTCAACGCTCATACCATGACGCATTGCATCAGCAACATACCAAATACGCTCGGCACCTGGCTCACGCAATTCACGAATGATTTTCTCTTTCGCTTTCGGGTCATCAAGCGCAACAATTGGGTTAAAGCCTGTTGCACCCACTTCAAGACCACGTAATGCTTTGTGTAGTGATTCTTGTTGGTTACGACCAATAGCCATAACCTCACCCACAGATTTCATCTGTGTAGTAAGACGGTCGTTTGAACCTGCGAATTTTTCGAAGTTAAAACGTGGGATCTTAGTCACAACGTAATCGATTGAAGGCTCGAATGAAGCAGGTGTTTTACCACCCGTGATATCATTTTGAAGCTCGTCAAGCGTATAACCTACAGCTAGTTTCGCAGCGATTTTAGCAATTGGGAAACCCGTTGCTTTAGACGCTAGAGCCGATGAACGAGATACACGAGGGTTCATTTCAATGATAACCATACGGCCATCAACTGGATTCACACCAAACTGTACGTTTGAACCACCTGTTTCAACGCCGATTTCGCGAAGTACCGCCATCGATGCATTACGCATGATTTGGTATTCTTTATCCGTCAACGTTTGTGCTGGTGCAACGGTGATTGAGTCACCCGTGTGAACGCCCATTGGGTCAAAGTTTTCGATAGAACATACGATGATACAGTTGTCGTTTTTGTCACGAACAACTTCCATTTCGTACTCTTTCCAACCGATTAATGATTCATCAATTAGAAGTTCATTTGTTGGTGATAAATCTAAACCACGCTCACAAATTTCATCAAATTCTTCTTGGTTGTATGCAACACCGCCACCGGTACCACCCATGGTGAATGATGGACGGATAATACATGGGAAGCCGATACGAGTAAGTACATCGTGTGCTTCGTCCATTGAGTGAGCGATTTCAGCACGCGGACACTCAAGGCCAATATTTTTCATTGCAGCGTCAAAACGCTCACGGTTTTCTGCTTTATCGATGGCATCCGCAGTTGCACCGATTAGCTCAACACCGTGTTTAGCCAACACACCGTGCTTGTCTAGGTCAAGCGCACAGTTTAATGCTGTTTGACCACCCATTGTTGGGAGTACAGCATCTGGCTTTTCTTTTTCAATAATTTTTTCTACCACTTCCCAGTGAATTGGTTCGATGTACGTCGCATCAGCCATTTCAGGGTCAGTCATGATAGTTGCAGGGTTCGAGTTTACAAGAATAACTCGATAGCCTTCTTCTCGTAGTGCTTTACACGCTTGTGCACCAGAGTAGTCAAATTCACAAGCTTGACCGATAACGATCGGGCCCGCGCCTAAGATAAGAATGCTTTTTATGTCGGTACGTTTTGGCATTGTTACTCCGGTTAAATTAGTTAGAACGAGCTTGCATCAAGTCGATGAAGTGGTCGAATAAAGGTGCTGCATCGTGTGGGCCTGGGCTTGCTTCAGGGTGACCTTGGAAGCTAAATGCAGGCTTATCAGTACGGTGAATACCTTGTAGCGTACCATCGAATAATGAAACGTGAGTTGCACGTAAATTCGCTGGTAATGTCGCTTCATCCGCTGCGAAACCATGGTTTTGCGCAGTGATCATAACCACATTGCGGTCAAGGTCTTTAACTGGGTGGTTACCACCGTGATGACCGAACTTCATTTTTACTGTTTTTGCACCAGAGGCAAGCGCAAGTAATTGATGACCTAAACAAATACCAAAAATTGGCGTATCTGTTTCTAAAAAGGTCTTAATTGCATCAATTGCGTAGGTACATGGCTCAGGGTCACCAGGGCCGTTCGATAAGAAAATACCGTCTGGGTTAAGTGCGAGTACGTCTTCAGCAGATGTTTGTGCCGGCACAACGGTTAATTTACAACCGCGGTCAACTAACATGCGTAAGATATTACGTTTAACACCGAAGTCATAAGCAACAACGTGAAATTTCTCGTCTGCTGCTTCTAGCGTTTTAAAGCCTTCACCTAATGTCCAGCTTGATTCACGCCACTCAAAATTTTCCTTGGTTGAGACAACTTTTGCTAAATCCATGCCTTTTAAGCCTGGGAAGGCTTGCGCAGCTTCGAGCGCTTTATTCTCATCTAACTCGTCGCCTGCAATGATACAACCATTTTGAGCGCCTTTATCACGTAAGATACGTGTTAATTTACGAGTGTCGATGTCAGCAATACCTAGGATATTGCGTTCTTTTAAGTAATCACTTAACGATTGCTCGTTACGGAAATTACTTGCTAGCAGTGGCAAATCACGGATCACTAGGCCTTTAGCCCAGATTTGACCCGCTTCTTCGTCTTCGCTGTTAGTACCCGTATTACCGATATGTGGGTACGTCAAAGTTACGATTTGTTCCGCGTATGAAGGGTCAGTCAAAATTTCTTGATAACCAGTCATAGACGTATTGAATACTACTTCACCGACTGACATGCCGTCAGCGCCGATTGCAGTACCGCGAAACACTGTGCCGTCTTCTAGGACTAACAGAGCGGATTTAGTCAAGTTAACCTCCTAACAGTAAAAAACGGGAGTAAAGTCATTTGCTCTACTGCCCGTTTAAAGCGATTGGAAACACGCATTTATGAATTTTTGGCAAATTGGCGCTATTTTACAGTAATTTGCTTTTCAGATCTAATCATAATTAATAAAATAGTAAAAATAAGCGTTATTAACTTAATTTTCACTGAAACTGCCAAAAAAGAAACTAAACTACTTCAAGTCAAGCACATCTTGCATGTCATAAAGTCCAGCCGGCTTATTTTTCAACCAGCCCGCAGCTCTTACAGCACCTAAGGCAAAGGTCATTCTAGAACTTGCTTTATGAGTTAATTCTAGTCTTTCGCCAGAAGTTGCGAAATATGCGGTGTGTTCACCTACTATATCTCCGCCTCGCATGACCGAATAACCGATTTCATTTTGCGATTTTGCTTGTTCATCGTGGCTTCTATCGAAACGTGCAACGTCATCATGTTGCCAGCCTTTTGCCTCTGCAATAGCCTCACCAATAGCTAAAGCCGTGCCCGAGGGCGCATCAATTTTATGACGATGGTGCGCTTCAAAAATCTCTATGTCCATGTCATCGCCAAATTTCACAGCTGCAGTCTGCACTAAGTTAAGCAGTAAATTAACGCCTACGCTATAGTTACGAGCAAAAACAATCGGGATATACTTTGCTGCATCGTTTAACGCTTCAAGGTCGTCGTGGGTTAAGCCTGTCGTGCCGATCACCATGGCTATATTTTTTTCTACCGCTGTTTTGAGGTGATTACGCATCCCCGCGGGTAAAGTAAAATCAATAAGTACGTCAGTCTCTTTTACATCAGTTTCTTTGCTAAATTGCACATCCGCATCAGCGGCACTGTTTAATTGATTAACAGCTAAATTAATAAGCGGTGAATTTTCACGGACATACGCCCCCGTTAACACAGAGTGCTCATTTTTTGTAACAGCCTCTAATAGTGCAAGCCCCATGCGGCCATTGGCACCAAATACACCTATACGGTTCATACTTTTACCTTATCTATTCTTATTAGCTGGCTAGATTTTATCGAAAACTCATGTAATAGTCAGGTTAGCTTATAAAAAATACAGCGCTAATTTTTTGGATTTATAAAATAACAACAATAATAACAGATAGCCTTTGCATTTAGCCATCTATACATTTAAACTTCTTCCTTTGCGCCGATTTGGTCTTTGGCTTGCGGGCGCTGTTGTTGTTTTTATTTTCATAAAACAACAACTAAATACAGCTAAAAGAAGTTTTTGGCTGTGTTTTTGGTTATCTAACGAGGAATATGATGCAGCCATCATTTAATAAAACAAAAGCAAAACTTTCTTTGCTGCCGCTTTTGGTGTTTGTCGGCTTATTTTTAGGCGCAGGCTTATACTTACAATCTCAAGGTGTTGATTACGCCTTTTATCAACTACCGGCACCGGTCGCTATTTTACCTGCCATTATGTTGGCCTTTATTTTAAATAGAAACACGATTAACCACAGTGTTGAAACGTTTATAAAAGGTGCAGGTCATAGCAATATCATTACTATGTGCTTGATTTACCTTCTTGCAGGTGCGTTTTCTGCCGTCGCAGGCGCAACGGGGGGTGTTGATGCCGTCGTGAATGCCGGTTTATCTCTTATTCCCCCAGCTTTATTACTTCCGGGCTTATTTTTAATCGCTGCCGTGGTTTCAACTGCCATGGGCACATCAATGGGCACCATCGGCGCGATTGGCCCTATTGCCTACGCCGTAGCGCAAAAAACGGGTATCGATCCGGCATTGATGGCCGGTACAATTGTATCGGGTGCAATGTTTGGCGATAACCTATCAATCATTTCTGACACAACTATTGCGGCTACCCGTACACAAGGTTGTGAAATGAAAGATAAATTTCGCGAGAATCTAAAGATTGCTCTGCCTGCTGCTGCACTCACCATTGCATTATTGTTCTTTTTAACACCGGCAGCTGAAGCGGTTGAAACACAGGATTACGATATATTACTCGTGCTTCCGTATGCCTTTATTTTAGTGCTAGCGGTGATGGGATTTAATGTATTTGTGGTGCTGTTTAGCGGGATTATTTTCGCAGCACTAATGGGCTTTACAGGCAGTTATGAAGGCGCAAGCTTTGTAAAAGATATCTACAAAGGCTTTACCGATATGCAGGAAATTTTCTTGTTATCTATGTTTATTGGCGGCCTGTCAGAATTTATTCGTATAAACGGTGGCCTTGATTACATTGCTAACAAAATTCAGGCAATCACGAAAATTATTGCTAAATGGCATCGTAAAGTTGCTGATCAATTAGGTATTGCAGCACTCGTAATGACGAGTAACGTATGTATTGCTAATAATACGGTGTCTATTATTGTTGCAGGCCCTATTGCGAAAAAACTGGCCGATGACGGTGAAATCACTGGCAAGCGCTCAGCCAGTTTATTAGATATTTTTGCCTGTGTAACACAAGGCTCTTTGCCCTACGGCGCACAAGCCTTATTGTTAGGTGCAACGTTTAAAATCAGCCCTTGGCAAGTATCTACATCGTCATATTATTGTTTTATTCTCGCGTTTACTGCGATTGCGGTAATATGCTTACGCCGTAATAAAGCCTAAGTTAAATATTTTTGAGCAGATTCGTCATTTTAAGGACGTATCTGCTATAATCCTCACTTTGTATCCCCCTTTATATACTAATTCGCTTAATCAAGTGAATTGTTATGACTACATCAATATTGAGATATGAACTTGAAAAAGATCCTTTCTATTGCTGCGCTATGTGCAGCGAGTACTTCGAGCTATGCGGCTAATTGGAGCTCAACGCAATTACACATCAATAACGGTGAGCACAAAAATCCGTTTTCTTTGGCTAAATCAAACACAACGGTTGTGTCATTACAGCATGCATCTGGTTATGACTATGGCGATAACTTCTTTTTTATTGACTACAGTGATGATGATTTACAAGATGGATATCAAGATAAAGACTTTTATGGTGAATGGTATTCAACCTTTAGCCTGTCAAAAATCTCAGGCAACGATTTTTCATATGGTGCAATTGCTGACGTAGGTTTAACTGCGGGCTTTAACGCTGCTGGAGACTCAAAGGTTCTAAAATATTTACCCGGTGTAAAACTAAGCTGGCAAGCACCAGGTTTTAGCTTTTTATCAACGTTGTTTACAGCCTACATTGATGACAGTGAAGGTGTTGCTCGTGGTGGTGCTCCTACTGAAACAAACAGCTGGATGATTGATGTAGCATGGGGCTACCCATTCACTATTGGCTCACAAAAATTTAATGTGACAGGCCATGTTGAGTACATTGCAGAGCGTGAAAACGAATTCGGTCAAGACGTTAAAGCATGGATTTTAGCACAGCCTATTATTACATGGGATTTAGGTCATGCAATCAGCATGAAAGAAAATACCCTGTTACTTGGCCTTGAGTGGCAATACTGGCATAACAAACTAGGCACAGATACCACTGAATCAGTCCCACAACTTCATGTTGAGTGGACGTTCTAAACGTTATCAATAAAACTGCGAAATGATTATTTATTTCGCAGTTTTAGAATTTATAGCAATACTTTTACTTAAAAGTACTCATAAGCAACTTAAAGAGAAGAACTCATCTACATTTTCGACCTTTAACTCTGGGAAATGACTAATTAGTGCTTTATAAGCATCTTGCTCAGATATTTTACGTTTAAATATAGCTCGCCGATGCTGAGGCTTAATTTTTACCCCACTCACCTTAAAATAGTTTATGAAAGCCGCATTATCTTTCTGTTCATAAGCATTAATATCACCAAAGTGTAATGTCATAGAAGAATAGTTTTTTATAAAAAAATAAAATGGATCCAGCTCAGTCTCTAAATCAAACTCAGCCCCTACCATACTATTAAGATCAGAAAATGCTTTATATGCACCTTTACTGGCAAACTCATTTAAAAGGGCTTTAGCGTCCTTTGGTTCGTCGAAAGAAAGCGTTTCAAGCCACATTGTGAAACCTTTCAAACTAGCCAATCCCGAAAAACTTGCAATATGCTTGCTTGACGGCTTTAAGCCAACATTACTCAATCTCATCATAATTTCTTGCTCATTGAGTGATGTTGCTTGTAAATAATCGCGAGCAAGAATGATTCCTAAAATAGATTTAACTTCTGGTAACATCGTGTCTGGTACATCTAACGTTGTTAAATCAAGTTTTTCTAGTGAAGTATTCTGATTCGCTATTGTTTGAGTGATCTGTTTTCTCATTTCAGTAAACTGACTTTTAATGAGGGGAAAATCATCTGGGTGCTGTTGATTTTTACAAAAATAAAATTCAGGTGACGATTTAATTGATTCAATAAAAGACGTTGATTCGAATGTATCAAGCTGCAAATAATTGAGTTGACGTCCTTCAAGCCACTCCCTTGTTAAATTACATTTATCTAAACTACGTTTTTCGTCATCAGTTAATTCATTCTTATCAATATTCAATACAAAAATAGGTTCTGGCTTTTCTAAATCCTCTACTGGGATTAAGTTAACAACGATACCTTCATGATTTAACTTTTCTACTGCATTTTTGACCTCGACATTACTAAACAAAGGATGATTAATTTCCTGATAGTAAATACCTTTTCCACTCAAGCCCAACAAATCAAAGAGTTGCTGATAACTTTCAGAGTCTTCAATCTCATAACCTTCATTACCGATTATCATAAGGAGTTGAGTTGCTGCTTCGTTAGTAAAGTTAGCCGTTGAAAACTCAAGTCCAGGATAGCGCTGTAAAAGCATTATGGCAGTAGGAATGCGTTTCTTAGCAACTAAAAAACCTAAAATGGAATTTAAAGGGGAAATAGATTCACTATTAAGTATTTCGTATGGGAAATTTGAAAAAACCCGTTCAATTTCATTGAAAGTTTCGACCGATGAAATATTAGTCGATGTAATCTTCCGATTAAGCTCCTCAAGTGGTAAGTCTGCCCAAAGTCTGTCTAATGAATCCTTATAATCCAAAACTTCCGTCGCCGATGAATTTGGTCCATTAACAAAATTATATTGACTAAGAAAGCGTTCATTATTCGGCAATGATTTTATAACTGGTATCAATTCAGAAACGGATTCATGCAACATAGCCCTTTCATACCAATCTTGCGCTTGTGACCAACTGCTAACAAACCAAATTGCATCCGCAACCTGCTTTGCTGAATAACCATTTTTGAAAGCGTGCAGTGCTTTAAGTTCTATCTCATCTGAAAAATCATAGTGTAAATTGCTTTGCTTAAGATTTAAATCTCTGCACAGTTGTTCGTCTGGAACTTCATTTGGAAAAGGGCGTTTTTTGTAGGTTTTTTTTTCTGAAGTCGCTTCGGTATTTTTATCTAATGAGCTAATGTCATTTGTTGTATTGACGGTTTCTTTTGATTCGTTCGTGTGTGAAGTTTCAGTATTGGTTACATAAAATATTAACGTTGTTACAACGGTAGCTAAAACAATTACTGATAAAGCTTTTTTTTTCATCCCTAAATGCTCTGTACTTATTTTGAAAACATAAGACTAACCATATATTGATTAGGCTTATGTTTAAAGTATAAAGCTAAGAAAATAGTCCTAATTTACAGTTTACACTGTGGGTTTCTGCCCTGCGCTTTTGCCGCTTGTTGTGCTTTTAAAGCCGTTGGCATGTGTTTTTGTAGCTCTTTAATTCGATTACCCGGTGCTGGGTGAGTCGACATGAATTCGGGTGTACCGCTGCTGCCAGCTGCACTCATGTTTTGCCATAATGACACTGACTGCTCTGGATTAAAACCAGCCTTTGCCATTAAATCTAAACCTACAATATCAGCTTCAGATTCATGTGAGCGGCTAAAAGGTAACACCACACCAAATTGTGCGCCGAGTCCAAGTGCTTGCATAATTTCACCGCGATATTGCACATTACCCATATCAAGCGCAGCACCACCGACTTGTAAACCTGTTTGAATCAAGGAGTTTTGCGATACACGTTCATTCGAGTGCTCAGCAATAACGTGTGCAACTTCATGGCCTAACACGGTCGCTAGTTGATCCCTGTTAACCGCTACTTTTAATAATCCGGTATGTACGCCAATGTAGCCGCCTGGTAATGCAAACGCATTCGCAGAATCTTCTTCGAACACCACCACTTCCCATGCTTGTTGAGCATATTCACGCGGCAAAACAGAAATCACATCGTCTGCGATGCATTTTACATACGCATTAACTTTTGGGTCGGAGTTAATCGGCTGTGTTTTCTTCATTTCAGCAAAACTTGCTTGGCCCATTTGACTCATTTGTTGATCTGAGTAGAGCGCGATCTGTGTACGTCCCGTTGGAGACGTTTTACACCCTGCTAAAACAGCGGTGGCTAACACGACCATCATTAACTTTTTCATGTGAATCCTTACAAATACTATTAGTGCAATTGTTGCTAATATAGCAAAGCATTCATTAATTTTATATGAAAATACATTTCCCACCGTGCAAATGTGATTTTTCAGTTAAATCTTTTAGTTAGCAGGCAAACTAAGTTCACCAACGAACCACTCGCTGCTACAATAGGGGTCTATTGATTGATAAATGAGTTTCCAATGCCTTCCCCCGACACATTAAATAAACGCATTTTATTGCCGTTGCTGGCAAGTATTGTCGCCATTACTCCGCTGGCAATTGATTTGTATCTACCTGCGATGTTGGTCATTGCCAATGACTTACAAACAACCATGCCAAATGTACAAATTTCATTGAGTATCTATTTAGCTGGCTATGCACTGGGTATGCTATTTTTTGGCCCTATTGCCGATGAGCTTGGTAGACGATTACTGGCTAAAGTAGGCTTAGCGCTGTTTGGTTTAAGTTCGTTAGCACTGGCATTTTGCCATAACATAGAGCTTTTTTGGTCACTTAGGGCAGTACAGGCTTTCACTGGTGCCGCGGCAACCGTGGTTGTACCGGGTATTATTCGTCATATTTACCGTGAGAATACGGCAAAGGGGATGTCGTATGTATCGATGATCATGATGGTAGCGCCCCTTATCGCCCCCACGCTTGGCTCTTTAATTATGGGCATTTCGACATGGCAGGTTATATTTTTAGTGTTAGCTGCGTATAGCTTTGCGATTTTAGCACTTGTGCAACTTTACTTAATTGATATCCCTATTTTCAAAAGTCAGCAACGTGGTTTAGCGTTATTTTTTAACAGCTATAAAACCGTCTTTTCACGTCAAAGTGCGCGTGCCGACATCGCTAGCTCTATGTTTGCCTCGTTCGCATTTTTCTGCTTTTTAACGTCTGTGCCTTACGTTTATTTGGACTTTTTTAAAGTAGATGAACAACTCTTCGGTATTTTATTTGCCTTTAACGTACTTGCCTTGATGTTCGGTAACTTTATGAATACCCGACTTGTACCACGCTTAGGATCGCGCAAATTACTGTTTATAGGCTTAGGTATTGGCTTTGCATCGGGCTCAGCATTACTGCTGTTTAGTTTAATGCATTTGTCGCTGTATTTTATCGTCGCAAGCATAGCGCCTTTAATGATGAGTTTGGGGATTGTGGCAAGTAATGCCGACTCATTGATTTTAATGCAATTCGAGGAAAAATCAGGGACTGCAACGGCGGTAATTGGTACGTTACGTTTTGGCAGTGGCGCACTCGTAGGACCTATCCTCGCGTTTATTCACCCACAAAGTGCGGTGCCATTTTCAGCCATGATGTTCAGTGCGCTTATCCTTATACTACTTGTGCAGCTTTGGCATCGAAAATTAGACAAAAAAAATGCCTGTCTATGACAGGCATTTTTCTCTAAAAAGCGTTTATTCAGCTTCTTTCGATACCATTACCATAGCAGGACGCAGTAAACGACCGTTTAACGTGTACCCTTTTTGCATAACTGCAAGTACCGTATTAGGTGCTACATCATTGCTTGGTTGAATTGACATTGCTTGATGGAATTCTGGATTAAACTGCTCACCTTGTGGGTTAACAATTTCTACACCAAACTTAGACACGGCATCGTTGAAGCTTTTTACCGTCATCTCGATACCTTCAAGTACAGGCTTAAGCTGCTCATTTTCTTTGTCAGAAAACTCAATCGCACGCTCTAAATTGTCAATCACGGGTAATAATTCGTTAGCAAACTTCTCAAGTGCAAACTTGTGAGCTTTTTCAACATCTTGTGCGGCACGGCGACGCATGTTTTCAACATCTGCTGCGGCACGTACAACACTGTCTTTTTGATCATTTATAGTTTGCTTCGCAGCTTCTAGTTCACTATAAAGTAGTGCAATTTCAGCTTCAGGGCTTAGTTCTTCGCCTTCAACTTGCTCTGCTGCTTCAACGGCTGCGTCAACATCCGCTTGCATTTGTTCAAATTCTTCGTTTAGTTCAACTTCTTGCTCTGGTGATTTTGTCTGCTCAGACATAGCTTAAATGCTCCAATTCTTTACAACTGCGGTAATTATGGGGATTGAATAAAAAGATTCAAGAGGTTGATGACCCGATTAACTCAAATTCTTGGATGATTGCTTCAATTTGTGCTGATTTTGGACAAATAACACAAAAACGACTCTGATATTCGAGGTTATTAAAGTAAGGAAGGCTGATCACCATTAACTCATCACAATCGGTAAATGGAAGTTGTTCTGTGTTTAATACCGACAAACCGTTTCTAAATGCGAGCTTATCTTCAACAAAATTTAGAAATGAGACGCCTATATTTAAGCTCGTTTGACAGTCTACTTGCTTATATAAATAATTTTCACCTACCACAATACTGTTATCAGACCCCAGTTTCTGGCTCAATTGGCGAGTCCATTGGGTCAACGAGTCATGGCAGTTGCGCGGTGCAGTATTCGCCATTGCCTGCATACGGTAAAGACCTTCCATCAGAGTTTGTTGACTGAACACCGTATTAAGCCACGTTGCAAACTGATAGCGAACCGAATCACTGGCGTCCTCAGGTTTACTAATACAAATATTGTGACTTTGCCCTGCTCTATCAATCAGTAAAATAAGCCAATCACTGCCATCAAAGTCAAGCACTTCAACCCTAAAAACCAATTGCGAACTCACTTGCGGTAAACCAACACAACAACATACTTTATAACGTTGGCTCAAGCCGTGGGCCAGCTCAACAAGTTGTGCTTGTTGAGGTTGCCAATACGTCGCAATTTCGGGCAAAGAGAAAAATTCGGTTAACCAATAGTCAAACCCAGCATTTGTTGGCACGCGGCCTGCCGAGGTGTGTGGCGAATAAAGCAACCCTTCTTTTTCAAGCCTTGCCATTGCATTTCGCACTGTGGCAGAGCACACAGCCATGCCCTTTTGCTTTGCTATACGCGTTGAAGCCACTGGTTGGCCCTCGCCATTACAATATAGGCTCATTACGGCTGAAAAAATTTGTTGATCGCGGGGGTTTAATTTCATAATTCTTACATCTTGACTCTTGCCCTAAGATATTTGGGCACTGCAAGTTTATTTCAAGTTATTTTCAAAGCATTAATTTTTAATGTAATCTATCCCTATGAAATAGTTAAGTGCACGTACCATGGACTCACCGTTTAAAACCATAGGTTTAATTGGTAAACCTAACCACAGCGCCGCGGCTACAACGCTACAGCGATTACACACCTTTTTACGAGCGTTAGGTTTTGAGGTGCTCGTTGAGCAACGAACGGGTCGGCAATTAGAAGATGTGCCTGCGAACAACCTCGTTAAACTCGTTGAGTTAGGCGAGCGTGCTGATTTAGCCATCGTTGTCGGTGGCGATGGCAACATGTTAGGTGCTGCACGTGTTTTAGCGCGTTTTGACGTTGCAGTGATTGGCGTAAACCGTGGTAACCTCGGATTTTTAACCGACTTAAACCCAGAAGGTTTTGAAGCAAGTTTAGAGCAGGTTCTAAGCGGTCAATTCATTGAAGAAAAACGCTTCCTGCTAGAAGTAGAAGTATACCGGCATGCTGAACTTAAAAGCGCAAATTCAGCGGTTAATGAAGCGGTACTCCATGCCGATAAAGTCGCTCACATGATTGAGTTCGAAGCCTTCATAAATAATGATTTTGTATTTTCACAACGTTCTGATGGTTTAATCGTATCTACACCGACGGGGTCAACGGCCTATTCTCTCTCTGGTGGCGGGCCTATTTTAACACCAGAACTGAATGCTATTTCGTTAGTACCCATGTTTCCTCATACTCTTTCGAGTCGCCCTTTAGTCGTTGATGCCGATAACGAGGTACGCCTTAAACTCAGCTTAGAAAATACCGACAGCTTACAAGTGAGCTGTGACAGCCACGTTGTTTTGGCCGTTTTACCTGGCGATGAAGTGGTTATCAAAAAAGCTGACAAACGGTTACGCTTAATTCATCCAAAAGAATATTCTTATTACAATGTACTGCGAAAAAAACTGAACTGGGGTAGCCGCTTATTTTAAACAGCAATTTTCTTCTTAAATAATTGCCAAGTGAAATCTATTAGCGCAAAATAATTCACTTTACCGTAGTACACATTTAAGGAACCTAAGCAAAAATGAGCTATATAGTTTTTCTTGCTCTTTTATTGTTGATCACTCTACTAGGCTGCTATTGGATCATCGAAAGCAACCGTCGCAAAGCGATAGAAGCCGAAAAAAAACGCTTTAATCAACGTGTAAAAGAGATCAATAACGACTTCAAAATTAAATTAATCGAATTTAGTGAAGCAAAGCTCATTCGCCCTAAAAATGTTGCACGTTTGAACCAAATCACCAGTAATTACTTTGTCGTTCAAGCTCACAACGAAGAAAATCTAACGCATTTAGAGTTTATTAGTGAGTTGTTTATCAGCACCATAATCATGGAAGCAAACAAAGCACAAAGCCCGCATGAACATGACCAACTTGCCGATAGATTACAATACTTTATGGCACAACTTCCTTATAATGGCATTGAATACAATAAAGCGTTTTATCAAGAAGTATTACCCTCATTAATTGAAGTTATTAAATACGCGCCACCTATTAATCAACATGATGACCCTGTGCAAAGCCAGAGTCCATCAATGCCTGATGAATTAAATCACGAAAAACAGATATCAGAATTAACAAAAGCATAAAAATTTAATTTGCAAAACCCGAAAACACTGTATAAATTAACAGTTAATTAGCTGGATGGATAAACAGTATGTTAATCGGGTTAGAAATTAAAAACTTTGCCATTGTAAGTAACTTGAGTACTGAGTGGCACAATGGCATGACAGCCATTACAGGTGAAACAGGTGCAGGGAAATCAATTGCTATTGATGCCCTATCGTTGTGTTTAGGCGAACGCGCCGATGCGGGTGCTGTTCGTCCAGGAACTGAGCGTGCAGAAATCTGCGCGCAATTCGATATTACCCAATTACCCCTTGCTCAACAGTTTTTAGAGCATCACTTACTGTCTAATGCAGAAGGTGAATGCTTACTGCGCCGTGTTATTTGTAAAAATGGCCGGAGTAAAAGCTATATTAATGGCAGCCCTGTCACTGCTGCGCAGCTTAAAGAGCTTGGGCAGTACCTCATTTCTATTCATGGTCAACACGCGCATCAGCATTTATTAAAAGCCGAGCATCAGCTGCATTTACTGGATGCATATGCTGGCCATACAAACCTGCTTTCCAATGTTAAAGAACGCTTTAAAGCCTATCAGGCGCTAGTAAAAGAGTTTAACCACTTAGAACAACAACAAGCGCAACAAGCGGCTCAAAAACAGCTACTTGAATACCAAGTTGCTGAATTAGACGAGTTTGCCTTACAACCCGGTGAGTTTGAAGAAATAGAAGCTGAGCACCATAAGTTAAGCCACAGCCAAACTATTTTAGAGTCGTGCCAGCGTGAACTTCAGCACTTATACGAAAGTGATGAGCAAAGTGCATGCTCAATGCTGCAACACAGTGCACAGCAATTTGCTGAACTTGCTGGCTACGATGATAGCCTATCTAGCATTGCAGCGCTTTTAAGTGAAGCCGCTGTTCAAGTTGAAGAAGCAAGCCGTGAAATTCGCAGCTACGTAGATATAACAGATTTAGATCCTGCTCGCCTCGACGAAGTAGAAACTCGTTTAACTGGGGCAATGGATTTAGCACGCAAGCACCATATAAAACCGGAAGAGCTGGTAGAATTTCACCAATCAATTGCGAAAGAGCTTGCTTCAATTAGCTACAATAGTGACCGCTTAGCATCACTAGAAACCGAGATAAATACAGCCCTTGATGAATATAAAGACGCTGCACAGGTTTTAAGTGATAGCCGCCAGCGTTATGCCGAAACACTCAACACATTGATCAGCGATAGCATGGCTAACTTATCAATGGAAAATGGCCAGTTTGCGATTGATATTCAACAAACGAGTGATAAAGCCCCCAGTGCAATGGGATTTGATACCGTGGCGTTTTTGGTATCGACCAACCCTGGGCAACCAATGCAAGCTTTATCGAAAGTTGCATCGGGTGGCGAGCTTTCGCGTATCAGTTTAGCGATACAAGTCATTATCGCCCAGCGCGTGACAACGCCAACACTCATATTCGACGAAGTCGATGTGGGTATTTCTGGCCCAACGGCCTCAGCGGTTGGCAAGTTATTGCGCCAGCTTGGCAAATCAACCCAAGTTATTTGTGTTACGCACTTGCCACAGGTTGCTAGCTCTGGGCATCAGCAATTTTTTGTTGCGAAAGAAATTGCAAATGGTGAAACCTACACACAAATGAATAAGCTCAGTAAAGATGGACGAATTGATGAAATTGCCCGTCTACTCGCTGGCGATAATATTAGCAAAATGGCCAGAGCAAATGCTAAAGAGCTGATTAGTGCGCATGCATAACCACTCTCGCACTTAATGACATTAACGTTTTAGTAAGTAATTAAGGCTACTGTGCATAGCCTTTGACCGGATTATACAATGAATAAACAACGTAAGTTTGGGTTAGCAAGCGGGTTATTATTGAGCTTAAGCTCACCTTTACTGCACGCCTCTGTGTCATATACACCTGTCGTGTCACAAAATTATATGTTCGCTCTACTACAATACACTTTATTTGCGTTTCCTATCGTGGCGCTACTTTTGGTGCTATGGAGCCGATGGAAGCACCTAAGGTTTAAACAACGTTTACAAACATATTTATATGCTTCTGCAGCTATGATGCTCATACTGTTTGTAATAGTGAGCCAGCAATCAGAGACAATTTCTGTTTGGTCTGTTGTTGTAATGATTTGTCATTTTATCGTGGTAAGCCTTGCTTACTTTTTATTAAAACAACACAGCAATAAAGTAAAAAACACGCTATCAGGCTGCTGGTAGTCTGTTTTAACTTGTCGGGCTTTTTCTCTCATTTAAAAAAACCTACTGATTTTTAGCCATCATTACACATAGCTTTAAACAGGGTCAGTTAATAAGAATAAGCAATTATAATATTAGTAACGTAGTTAATATTGGTAACGTAGTTAATATTGGTAACGTAGTTAAAGAAATTAGCGGGTAAGCGTAATGTTTACCCGCTGCTTATATTAGTCTTGAGTGACTATCTGCCAGTCGATACGATAATTAGTCACGACGCTGGTATACCCTTTTACTTTGAAAATATAGTCTCCAGCTTCTGTAACCGATAACTGTGCTGTTTCGGGGTTATCAAGTGTCGCAGAGCTTGCGAGGTCTTCTCCCTGACTGTTTGCTATTGAAAAATCAAGGTCTGCAAATGGTTGCCAACTTAAGACCGCAGTCACGCCCACAACATTATCAGGTACTGAAACTAAATGCTCAATAATGCTATAGGCTGGGTCAACACCAAGCCCTGCAAGATCTAAACTTACTGATGGTCCCATTGTACCCTCAATACTTGGCATTAACTGTGTAGTAAATGACACACCGGGCTGGGTGACAATACCGTCAAATTCGAATCGATCTAATGCGACTTGTCCTGATATAGTGCGCACTTCAAGTGTATGTGCTGAGTCGTCTAATTGGTTAATTGCCACGGTAATGGCTTCGCCTTTTTCACCACTGACGCTCAACGATTCATACTCGACCCCATCAACTAATATACTGACCTCTCCTCGGTTAGTTGCCGCAAAGTGTATTTTCGCACGCTCACCTTTAAAGCCAACATAAGCAATATTTCCAGGCCCTTTTGCTTTTGCCAGTGTGCCGTTATAAGCACTGCTATCCGTTGTTTCTGACCACTTGCCGGCAAAGTAGACTTTATCAGCAGTGTTGTCTGCTTGCTGCCAAGCACCTTGACTCGAAAATTCAGTGTCTCCAGCTAAAAACTGGCGCATATTACCTTCAGTTTGTAATGCAAGCTCAACTGCTTTTTTCACATTAATATGACCCGCCCCTACTTCGTGCGGTAAGTACTGTCGCCCTGTTTCATCAAACATGTCATCGGCACTGGCTTTTAAAATTTCGTCAATTTGATCAGGCGATAAATGCGGGTTTGCTTCAAGCAGCACAGTCGCAGCACCTGCAACAAAAGGGGCTGCCATCGACGTGCCACTCATCGTCGCATAGTAAACATAATAATCAGGGTTATCTAAATCGATGACCGGTCCTAAAGCGGGCAAAGGGGTATTGAGTGCTCGCGTCGAATATATGCTTGAGCCAGGTGCTGTAATGTCGGGTGTTTTAATCGCATCACCTGGCACACCACGGCTAGAAAAATCAGCCAGCATTCTATTCGGCGTGCCTGCTGCGACGTCAATAACCCAAGGAGCGACGGCATACACATTGAGGGTATCATCACCGTCGCCATCGTTACCCGCAGCAAAAGTGACAATCATGCCGCGTTTGTATGCCTCAAATGATGCTTTGTTCACAGGGTTATTAGGGTCGAAGTTACTTCCTGCTCCCCCTCCCCAACTATTTGTAATAACATCAATATCGTATTTGTGCTGGTTGGCTAATGCATAATCAAAGCCTTTTAAAGAATGTAAAATTGAAATGGCTTCACCAGCAGAAATACCGACAATCTTTGCATCTGGGGCAATGCCATCATGCAAATTAGCACGTGTAGGATCATTCGCAGATGCAGCGCCACTGCCCGCAACAGTGCCAGCAACATGGGTGCCATGTCCTGATGATGTATCGGTGTTTGGTAACCCTTCTATATCGGCGGTCAAACCGTATAAATCAAGATCGTTTATTAGTTTTACATTTTGAATGGTTTTATCACCGTAAGCTAAATCGGGATGTGTCGCATCGACTCCTGAATCGAGTACAGCCACAACGCCACCTTTGCCTGTAAATAAATAGTTATCATGTACAAAATGACCGCCAGTGATCTCACCCGAGTTATAGTTGTAATAGCGCAGTGGCGCATCATAATAAATACTTTCGATGGCAGGGTTATTTTGTAACTGTGTGACGAGTGAAGGAGTCAGCGTAGCGCCTACCATGGGTAATTCTTTTAAGGCTAAGTACGGTACACCGAGTGACTGCATTACATTATAAACCTGCTGTTTATCTTTAAAGCTTATAATGACTTTGATACTTGGTTCAGTAAGGCTTTGAGTTAGGCTTGTTGTTGATAATTTTTCTGCTAATTCTGGGCCTAGTAAGGCTTGTGCTTGGGTGGCAAAGCTGCCAACCATGCCAAGACCGATGAGTATACTAGAAAGTTTAGTTCGCATTGGTTTATCTCCTGGATTAGTTTGTTACTTTTTTGTAACTACAGAACATATACTCGCAGCGAGTGACACTCACCGATATAGGGGAAAACCCTCATAAGGCTTTAGGAATAGCCCCTGCGTACGCAATCAATATTTTACAGGCACAAAAAAAGCAAGCCCGCAGGCTTGCTTTAATGTCTATACAAAATTATGAACGGGGAGTATTGCAGATAGCTATTACACCTCTAGGTAATCCATAATTCCTTCTGCCGCATTGCGACCTTCAAAAATAGCCGTTACCACCAAATCTGAGCCGCGAACAATATCGCCACCAGCGAAGATTTTAGGGTTCGTTGTCTGATGGGTAAATTCACCTTGTTCAGGTGCATTAATACCACCCCAATGGTTAATTTCAACGCCATATGGTTCAAGCCAATCCATTTTGTGCGGTTTAAAACCAAATGCCATTAACACTTTAGTGGCTTCTATCACATGCTCTGAACCAGCCACTTCTTCAGCACGACGGCGGCCATTTTCATCTGGTTCACCCAGTTGCGTTTTGACCATTTTTACGCCTGCAACTTTACCTTGCTCGTCAACTACAATGCCTTTAGGTTGCACGTTAAAAGTAAACTCAACCCCTTCTTCGCGGGCATTTTTAACTTCACGTTTAGAGCCTGGCATGTTTTCTTCATCACGGCGATAAGCACATGTTACTTTGCTTGCACCTTGGCGAATTGACGTTCTTACGCAGTCCATTGCGGTGTCACCACCGCCCAATACAACCACTTTTTCGTTGGCCATATCAATATAAGCTTGCTTGTCTTCAGCGTAGCCCATAACACGATTTGTGTTACCAATTAAGAACGGTAAAGCATCATGTACGCCATCGGCATCTTCATTTTCAAATCCTGCGCGCATACTTTGATAGGTCCCTACGCCTAAAAAGACTGCATCATATTCAGCAAGAATTTCATCTAGGGTAATATCAACACCGACTTCCGTGTTTAGTTTAAACTCAACCCCCATTTCAGTGAAAATTTCACGACGCTTCTGCATCACTTCTTTTTCAAGCTTAAATGAAGGAATACCGAAAGTAAGTAACCCCCCTATCTCAGGGTGACGGTCAAATACCACCGGTTTAACACCATTACGCACTAGAATATCAGCACAACCTAACCCGGCTGGACCTGCACCAATAATCGCCACTTTTTTATCAGACCAAACCACATAAGACATATCTGGTTTCCAGCCCATTTTAAAAGCAGTGTCTGTAATATATTTTTCAATATTACCAATTGTTACAGCACCAAACTCTTCGTCAAGTGTACATGAGCCTTCGCATAAGCGGTCTTGTGGACACACTCGACCGCACACCTCAGGTAAACTATTTGTACGATGTGACAGCTCAGCCGCTTCTAATATACGGCCTGTACGAATTAGCTTTAACCATTGCGGTATATAGTTATGTACTGGGCATTTCCACTCACAATACGGGTTACCACAATCTAAGCAACGGTCCGCTTGTGAATTTACTTGCGTCTCAGAAAACGGCTCGTAAATTTCCACGAATGATTGTTTACGTGCCGAAATCGGTTTTTTACGCGGGTCAACACGTTGTACATCGATAAACTGGTATACATTTTCGCTCATACTACCCCCTTACTGAGCCTGAACACGAAGCTCTGCACTACTGCGTGCTCGGTGTCCGAGTAAACTTTTTACATCACTTGATTTTGGCTTCACCAATTTAAACATCGGAATGTATAAATCAAAGTTCGCTAAAATCTGCTCAGCGCGGTTAGACCCCGTTAGCTCTAAATGCTCTGCAATAAGACCACGAAGATGCTCTTGATGAGACGCTAAATCTTCCAGCGTAACAATTTCAACAAGCTCAGGGTTAATGCGTTTTTCAAAGTCATTGCTTTCATCAAGAATATAAGCAAAACCGCCCGTCATCCCCGCACCAAAGTTAATACCGACTTTGCCAAGGACACACACAACACCGCCTGTCATGTATTCACAGCCGTTATCGCCCACACCTTCTACAACCGCTTGCACACCTGAGTTACGAACAGCAAAACGCTCACCCGCACATCCTGCTGCAAACAATTTGCCGCCAGTAGCACCGTACAAGCACGTATTACCTGCAATGGTTGCTTTGTGGCTTTCAAATGATGATCCCATTGGTGGGCGAATGACAAGTTTGCCCCCTGCCATGCCTTTACCAACATAATCGTTAGCGTCACCCACCAACGTCATTTCTAGGCCTCCAGCATTCCATACACCAAACGACTGACCTGCAGTGCCGTGTAACTCTATAGATACAGGATCGGCAGCCATACCTTGGTTACCGTGCTTAGATGCAATGTATCCTGATAGCATCGCCCCCACAGAGCGGTCTGTATTACACACGCGGCTCACTAATGAAATACCCGATTTTTCATCAATTGCTTGCTTGGCTTTATCAAGCAAGGTTTCATTAAGCTGACCTAAATAGTGCGAGCTGTTTGGCGCACTGCAATACAAGGTTTCACCGGTTGGGTTGTTCGGCACAGCCACAACTGACGATAAATCAATTTTCTTTTGCTTCGGCGTTTTACCTTCAATCGCCTCAAGTAAATCTAAGCGACCAATTAAATCGGTTAAATGGGTTACCCCTAAGCTTGCCATGATTAGACGCGCTTCTTGTGCAATAAACTTAAAGTAGTTCATCGCCATTTCTGGTAAGCCATGGTAGTGCTTCTGACGAAGTGTATCGTCCTGCGTTGCTACACCAGTCGCACAGTTATTTAAATGACATATACGCAAGTATTTACAACCCAGTGCCACCATAGGACCCGTACCAAAGCCAAAGCTTTCAGCACCTAAAATAGCGGCTTTAATAATATCGAGACCGGTTTTCAAACCACCATCCGTTTGTAATCTAATACGGTGGCGTAAGCCATTTTCAACCAAAGCTTGTTGTGTCTCAGCTAGGCCCAACTCCCAAGGACTGCCTGCATATTTAACAGAAGTAAGCGGGCTTGCACCTGTACCACCGTCATAACCCGCAATCGTAATGAGGTCTGCATAGGCTTTTGCTACACCCGTTGCAATCGTACCGACACCGGGTTCAGACACTAATTTCACTGAAATTAGAGCTTCAGGATTCACTTGTTTCAAATCAAAAATTAGCTGGGCTAAATCTTCAATAGAGTAAATATCATGATGCGGTGGCGGTGAAATCAACGTTACACCCGGTACTGAGTAACGCAGTTTAGCGATATAAGGCGTTACTTTTTCACCCGGTAACTGACCTCCTTCACCGGGCTTTGCACCTTGTGCTACTTTAATTTGAATCACATCAGCACTGCGTAAATAATGCGGTGTTACACCAAATCGGCCTGAGGCGACCTGTTTAATACGTGAATTTTTCTCGGTGCCATAGCGAAGTTTATCTTCACCCCCTTCACCTGAGTTAGAACACCCACCTAAGCGGTTCATGGCAATAGCCAATGCTTCATGTGCTTCAGGTGATAGTGCACCAATACTCATTGCCGCCGAGTCAAAACGCTTATACAGCTCTGTTGCTGGTTCAACATCATCGATACTGATTCCGGCATCAGGAATTTTAAGCGCCAACATGTCACGTAAATTTGTGATTGGGCGGTTATTAACTAAATCAGCGTAGGCAACGTAATCACTGTACTCACCCGAGCGCACTGCTTTTTGCAGAGTTTGGATCACATCAGGGTTGTAAGCATGATATTCACCACCGTGAACATACTTTAATAAACCACCATGGCTTAATAACTTGCGCTTACTAAATGCGAGCTTATGAAGCTTACGTTGATCATCATCAAAGTCAGTAAAACACGCACCTTTAATACGGCTTGCTACACCATTGAAACAGGTTTCAATAACCGCTTCTGACAAACCAACCGCTTCAAACAGCATCGAGCAACGATATGAGGCAACTGTACTGATCCCCATTTTCGACATGATTTTGTAAAGGCCTTTGTTGATCGCATTACGATACGCCAACGTGACTTCACAATAGCTCTTGTTAATAATCTTTTTATCGCTCATTGCAACCAGCGATTCATAGGCCAAATAAGGGTAAATCGCCGTCGCACCAAAGCCTAATAACACAGCAAATTGATGAGCATCTCGCACGCTACCTGATTCAATAATGATGTTTGATTCACAACGTAAGTTATTATCAACTAATCGTTTTTGAATTGATCCTACCGCCATTGCAGCAGGAATGGGTAGGTGCGTTTCACTAAAGTTACGGTCACTCAAGACTAACATCACACACCCTGATGCGGCTTTTTCTTGCGCTTCGTCACAAATACGTGTGATCGCTTTTTCAAGGCCTTCTTCGGCTGTGTAAGTAATATCGATTTTGCAGTAGCTGTAATGCGCTTGGTCAGCACTTAACAGCTGTTTCATGTCTGCGTACATCAAAATCGGTGTTTCAAATTGCAGACGTTTCGCATGACCCGTGGTTTCATTGAACACGTTTTGCTCACTACCAATACACGTGGCAAGTGACATAACATGATTCTCACGCAGAGGATCAATCGGTGGATTGGTTACTTGTGCAAACTTTTGACGGAAGTAATCAAATAATGAACGGTGCCCTTCAGACAGCACGGCAAATGGGGTGTCATCACCCATTGAGCCCGTTGCTTCTTGACCGTTTTCGCCCATGACACGAACAACACTGTCGAGTTCTTCGTTAGTAAAGCCAAACATTTTTTGATATTTCAGCAGTGTTTCGTCATCAAACGAGCGATTACCTGCATCTTTTTCAGCCAGTTTTTCGAACGGAGTCAAACGCTTAACGTTAGCTTCTAGCCACGCTTTATACGGGTGACGTGATTTAAGATCTTGGTCAATTTCGTCAGAGTGCCAAATTTTACCTTGGTGAGTATCAATTACTAATAATTCACCCGGACCAACTCGTCCTTTTTCAACCACTTCGTCTGGCGCGTAATCCCAAATACCCACCTCAGAAGCAAGCGTAATAAATCCATCTTGCGTAATGACATAACGCGCTGGACGAAGGCCATTTCGATCAAGGTTACAGGCCGCAAAACGACCATCAGACATAACAATACCAGCAGGGCCATCCCATGGTTCCATATGCATAGAGTTAAAGTCGTAGAAAGCACGTAAATCGTCATCCATGGCTCGGTTTTTCTGCCATGCAGGCGGAACAAGCATACGCATCGCACGGAATAAATCCATACCACCCGCTAAGAACAATTCAAGCATGTTATCTAAGCTTGATGAATCAGAGCCACTTTCGTTGACAAATGGGGCTGCTGATTGCAAATCAGGGATCAGTGGAGATGCAAATTTATAAGCACGGGCACGTGCCCACTGGCGGTTACCTTGGATGGTATTAATTTCGCCGTTATGCGCTAAATAGCGGAACGGCTGCGCCAATGGCCAACGAGGTTGTGTATTGGTAGAAAAACGCTGATGAAATACACAAATCGCACTCGTCATGCGCATGTCAGCTAAATCGAGGTAAAAGTTCGGTAAATCCACAGGCATCATCAAGCCTTTGTAAACCGTTACCAAGCCAGACAAGCTCGCAATATAGAAATGCTCATCATTTTCTAGACGCTTTTCTGCACGGCGACGCGCAACATACAAACGACGCTCTAAATCTTTTGGACGCCAGCCCTCAGGTGCGCTGACAAAAATTTGTTCAAAGCCAGGTAGTTGTTTTTTTGCAATTGGCCCTAAACAAGATGCGTCTGTCGGAACGACTCGCCATCCTTGAATATTTAAGGTTTCTTTTTCGAGCTCTTCACTCAAAACATCTTTAGCAGTCTGTGCAAGCACGGGATCGGCATTTAAAAACACCATGCCGACTGCGTAGTTCTTCCCTAAATGCCAATCGTGTTCACTGGCAATTGCACGAAAGAAACTATCGGGTTTTTGCATTAATAAACCACAGCCATCACCTGTTTTACCATCAGCAGAAATACCACCACGGTGTTCCATGCGATCTAGGCCTGTGATTGCGGTTCGAATCAAGCGATGACTCGCCTGACCATTGACCTGGGCGATTAAGCCAAAGCCACAATTATCTTTTTCTAATTTTGAGTCGTATAACATAGACCCCTCCCCTTGCTACAACGACTAGCGGTTCAGTCTTTTGTGACAGTGCTAGCAGACGAACAAAACTATCGCCAAATAAACCATGAGTCAATAGAGTTTTGAATACATATTCATATTTATGAATATTTCTCACTTGAGGACGCACTTTAAAGTCTATGCTATTTTTTTACATTTAGACGCTATTTAACCATTATTTTTTTATGACACTGGTGTCAATTTTAACAGTTTGTAAAAAACCATCCTGAAAACGGATAGTTTACGTTAACGTAAACTGACAATTCATTTTGCATAAATATTCAAATCATGCATAGTAATGCAGTTATTTTGCGCTCTCTCAGCTGTTAGCTGCTTAAATATTTACCAATACATTAAGCTTAGTTACAAATAGCACTTTTTTAGCAGCCGACCTTAGTCTTACTTACCTTTAGGTGTTTACCTCTGCGTCAACCAATGCACTTTAAAAAGTGTCCGCTACGGACACTTTTTCTGTCCGCGGACAGAATAAAAACCTCAAATAAAAATAAAAACATTAAAAATCAGTAAGTTAAATATTGGCACACTATTGGTATAGATAGGTCATTATCGAATTAGAGGATCGAAACATGTTCACTATGAGTTTGTTTATGACATCACCACTTACCATGATTGCCATTGGCTTCATGATTATATTTTTTGAGAATCGTAAGGAAGTATGATGATTAAAGATACCAGTGCCCAAGATATAACCGTGGCTAAAAAAAGAAACATTAAAAAACCACTGTTGTTCACTGTGAGTGTTCTTATTGTGAGTGCCCTTGGCTTTCAAGCACTCTTTGCGAGCAACGATGGGAGTGTGTCTGTTGATAAAGCCAGCTTACAAATAAGTGAAGTGACTCAGCAAACCTTAATTAGAGATGTGGCAGCAAGCGGGAAAATTGTCGCGGCTAATGCACCTAAAGTTTACAGCCCCGAGCGCGGCTTTGTCGATCTTAACGTAAAGGCTGGCGACAGTGTTGAAGTAAACGAAATTATTGCTGTGGTTAAAAGCCCAGAGCTTACCAATGAATTAAAACAACAACAATCTGTGTTGGCGCGTTTAGATGGTGAATTACAACGAAAGCAACTTGAAGCACGTAGACAAAAATTAAGCTTAACAAAAGCACTTGATTTGGCACAGGTAGAGCTAAATGCCGCTGATAGAGAAAACCGCCGTGCGCAATTATCTATCGAGAAGCACCTTATAAGTCAGATCGATTTAGAAAAAGCCGTAGACGATTTAGCCCGCGCGAAACTCTCCTTCAAGCATGCAGAACAAGAAGTCAGCCTTGCTAAAGACACACTGGCATTCGAGCTAAAAGCTGCAGAGCGAGACCTTGCTCGTCAACAACTCATTGTGGATGACTTATTACGCCAAGTTAATGAGTTAACAATTAAAGCCAGCGTCAGTGGCATTGTCGGTAATTTACTCGTGCAACCTAAAGAAGCGGTTACACAAAGCCAACCATTAATGACACTGGTTGACTTAAGTAATTTTGAAGCACAGTTGCAAGTACCTGAAAGCTATGCCAATGAGCTAGGCCTTGGCATGCAAGTAGAGTTAACTCTCGGTGCCCGCCAAGTCATGGGGACATTATCAGCAATCTCGCCGGAGGTGAATAACCGTGAAGTCACAACACGTGTTCGCTTCGATAAAGAAATTACCGGCATTCGCCAAAACCAACGTTTAACCGCACGCATTCTTTTGGAGAACCGCGACAATGTTTTACAAGTTAAACGTGGTGCGTTTTTACAACAAGGCGGTACCCGCGCCTATAAAGTAGACGGCGACATGGCCTATTTAATCGATATAAAAACAGGTGCTAGCAGTATCAATGCCGTTGAACTGTTAGAAGGGGTAAAACCAGGCGATAAGCTAATCATCTCTAACTACGACCGTTATAAACAAGCACCGACTCTCGTATTACGCTAACAGCAACAAGGAATAATTATTATGCTTACAATGAACAACATCAGCAAAGTGTATCAAACAGACATGGTACAAACTCATGCATTACGTGATTTCAATCTCCATGTAGAAGAAGGTGAATTTATTGCTGTTACTGGCCCGAGTGGTTCAGGCAAAACGACCTTTTTAAATATTGCCGGTATGCTAGAACCGTTTTCAGAAGGCCAGTATCTTTTAGATGGTATTGATGTAGGTGGTCTTAACGATAATCAGCGTGCTGATTTACGGAACCAAAAAATAGGCTTCATCTTCCAGGGGTTTAATCTGATACCCGATTTAAATCTATACGAAAATATTGAAGTACCTCTGCGATATCGAGGAATTAAAGCTGCTGAGCGTAAACGTCGTATTGAACAATGTTTAGAGCAAGTAGGTTTAGCGTCACGTGCTAAGCATTTACCGCAACAACTTTCAGGTGGGCAACAGCAACGCGTGGCTATTGCCAGAGCACTTGCGGGTGAACCCCGTTTTTTACTTGCCGATGAACCAACGGGTAACCTAGACAGCTTAATGGCGCGCCAAGTAATGGAATTGCTCGAACAAATTAATCGTGATGGCGCCACCATTGTCATGGTTACTCACGACCCTGAACTTGCCCGAAGAGCCCCGCGTAATATCCAAGTGGTGGACGGTCAACTTGCCGATTTCACGCTTTACCAAGGCACGCAAAACCTCAAAGCGGCAGGAGTATAGTCATGTTCCTTCATTATCTAGATTTAAGTTGGCGAAGCTTTAAGCGCACGCCCTTAGTGAGTTTTTTAATGGTATTAGCGATTGCCATTGGCATTGGTGTAACGATGACGAGCTTGTCGGTGTATCACATGATGTCTGCCGATCCGATCCCGCAAAAGAGTAGCCAACTATACAGTGTGCAATTGCAAATAATGGACGAGGGTTCAACTTGGTGGACAAAAGATAATTTACCAATGCAATTAACCTATCAAGACGCGGTTAATTTAAATAAGGCAGAAGCCGGTGGTAAGCGCGTCACGATGGTGCGCACTGGGTTTTCTGTTTATTTAGACTCCGATACCGTAAAACCATTTATTGGTCAGGCGCGTTTAACAACCCCCGACTTCTTCGACATGTTTAACTTATCATTTTTATACGGTGGCGTGTGGAGTCAGCAACAAGAAGCAACTGCTGCACCCGTAGTCGTTATCAGTAAAAAGCTCAACGACAAACTATTTGCGGGAGAAAACTCTGTTGGCAAAATTATCTTCCTTGATGATGCAAGCTATGAAGTGGTTGGGGTTATGGATGACTGGAATATTACGACCAAATATTACGATTTAAATAACGGCGCATTTAATAAAACCGAACAACTCTACCTGCCTTTTAGCTTATTAAAAGCACGTGAGCTTGAAAACTGGGGCAATACAAACGGTTGGAAGCACGAAAAAACCAATACGTTTAACGACAAGCTTAATTCTGAATTAGTTTGGCTGCAATTTTGGGTCGAACTAAAAACACCCGCAGAAAAGCAAGCGTATGAAGATTTCTTAATGGCTTATATGCAAGAACAGCAAAAGCGTGGTCGCTTTAACCGCGAAAAGCTTGAAGCGAAATTGCGTGATGTAAACGAATGGGTGGAATACAACAATGTGGTAAGTGAAGATAACGAAATTCTCGTTGGCCTAAGCTTTATGTTTTTAGCGGTATGTTTGGCAAATATTCTAGGCTTATTACTGGCTAAATTTCTTCGCCGTGCGCCAGAGGTTGGCGTACGCAGAGCTTTAGGCGCAAGCAAACGCCAAATTTTCTTTCAACACATTGTCGAAGTGGCCATGCTCGGATTTTTAGGTGGTATTTTCGGGGTTATTTTAGCCCAAGTGGGACTTTTAGGTGTGCGCCAAAGCTACAGCTACTATCAAAGCTTAGCCACCATGGATTTAACCATGTTACTTAGCGCCCCTGTAATAGCAATTAGCACCTGTGTAATCGCAGGTCTTTACCCTGCGTGGCTGGTGTGTAAAACCAACCCTGCTATATACCTTAAGAGCCAATAAGGAACTGTGTTATGTTAGAAATTAAACCTATATTTCATGCCTTATGCCGCTCAAAGGTTGGGGCTATTCTGTTACTAATTCAAATTGCCATTACCACAGCAATCGTCAGTAACGCCGCGTTTATTATTCAAGATAGAATTAGCTATTTAAGCCAAGAAACAGGCTACCCAGAACAAGACATTTTTATTTTTAATGTGATGATGTTCGGCCAAGACACCTCGCCAAGCCAACAATACGAGCTTGATGAAGCTATGTTACGTCAAATTCCAGGGGTGGTTGATGCTGCTTACTCTAGTACCACACCTCTTTCGGGCAGTGGTTCATCATCTGACTTTAGTTTAAAACCGGCACCACAAGAGAGTAAATCAGCACGTAGCTCATATATGTTTATCGACGAGCACGGCATTAACACGTACGGTGTTAACTTAATTGCTGGGCGTAATTACAGCGAAGACGAAGTGATCGTAACAGAGAATTACGATGAGCTTTCGAAGGTCATCGTGGTGAGTAAAAGTCTATCTGATGAGCTTTTCCCTGATGGTAATGGCTTAGGTCAATCTATTTACTTTGGTGATATTCCTTTAAAAATTATTGGTATTGTCGATGTAATGAAAGGCCCATGGCTTAAAGATAGTCGCCCAGATAATGTGGCATTAATTCCGTTCATTAAAGCAGGTAGCAATGCACGCTTTGTCGTAAGAACAGAGCCTGGGCAACGCCAGTCTGTAATGAACCGTGTTGAAGAAGCCATGCTTAAAAACTACAACAAACGCGTTATCTCGCGCATTCGCGGCCTTGATGAAGACAAAGAGCAGTACATGGCTGAAGACACGCTTATGATGCGTATGTTAATTGTTTTAATCACAATTTTAGTGTTGGTCACTGCGCTGGGTATCTTTGGTCTTACACTCTTTAATATTAGTAAACGCACGAAACAAATTGGGACTCGCCGTGCTCTTGGAGCAAGAAAGTCCGCCATTATTAGCTACTTTTTAGTCGAAAATGCCATGATTTGCAGTGTAGGTTTAGTAATAGGCATGATAGCAGCGATGTATTTAGGCCAATTACTGATGCAACATTTCTCGATTGCTCAGTTAGATGTGCGTTATGTAATTGCCACTGCAAGCGCTGTGTTTATTATGAGTTTGCTTGCGGTTCTTGCGCCAGCCAAACGAGCTGCGAACATTTCACCCAGCATTGCAACACGCACCATTTAGTTCTCCCAAGCTATGCTACACTGGATTTACAGTGTAGCATTTATAAGTACACACTTAAGTTGGCTCTTGCACCGGACTTACTTAACATATTTAGGAAAACAGCAAAAAAATAATAATATGGAAAAAATACTTATTGTTGATGACAACCCCGCGATATTAGACGCCTTGTCATTATTATTAGAGATCCACAATTATACCGTGGTTACTGCAAGCACCCCATTTGAAGCAATCCAAGCAGTACAGTACCAGCGTATTTCATTAGTTATTCAAGATATGAACTTTACCGCCGACACCACCTCGGGTGAAGAAGGCAAGGCGCTGTTTTATGACTTACGCGATATAAACCCATTACTGCCTATTATCTTAATCACCGCATGGACCGAGCTTGCAACAGCTGTTGAACTTGTAAAGGCGGGTGCCGCAGACTATTTACCAAAGCCGTGGGACGATACAAAACTGCTTACTTGTATCAATAATTTACTCGAACTTGGTAAAGCGAAACAACAAAATGAAACTTTCGCACGCCACCAGCAAGAACGCGAAGATTCCATTAAAACTGCCAACCTTGTCGGCCTTATTTATAAAAGCACAGCGATGGAGCATATTGTTAATCTTGCTATTCAGGTGGCAAAGTCAGACATATCAGTGCTTATCACTGGCCCAAATGGCAGTGGCAAAGAGCGCATAGCACAGATAATCCAAGCCAACTCTCTGCTTGCAGACCATCCTTTTATCACTGTTAACGCCGGTGCATTGCCAAATGAACTCATTGAAGCTGAATTGTTTGGCGCTGAAGCTGGCGCGTACACAGGTATCACCAAGCAACGCATTGGCCGTTTTGAAGCCGCCGATGGGGGCACATTATTTTTAGACGAAATAGGCAACCTACCGTTGTCCGGTCAAATGAAATTATTACGTATTCTGCAAACTGGTGAATTTGAGCGTTTAGGATCAACGCAAACTCGAAAAGTAAATGTGCGGGTTATATCAGCAACAAACGAAGATTTAACGCACGCGATTAAAGCGGGTCATTTTCGGGAGGACTTATATTATCGTCTCAATGTTATTGAGTTAAACCTGCCTAGCCTAGCTGACAGACCCGATGATATTCTTGCCCTAGTGGCACACTTTTTACCACATCGCAGTGTGTCTCTAAGCACCGAGAAAGCCCTGCTTGCCCATCCGTGGCCGGGTAATGTACGTGAACTTGAAAATGCGTGTAAACGGGCTGCCGTATTAAAACCAACTGGCACTATTGAACTTGCCGACTTTGGCTTAAACGTCGATACCACTAAAGCCACATCAATAAAAAGTGAACCGACAAAGCACGATATTGAACTGGCAATGCGCGAACACCAAGGGGTGATTGCTAAAGTTGCGCGACATTTTGGTCTTAGCCGACAAGCGCTGTATCGCAGACTCGATAAATTTAAGATAGATTACTAATGTTAAGAAATAAGATTATTCTATTGTGTGTTGTTGCAGCGGTAGTCCCTCTATTACTGGTAAGCTATTTTGCTGCTCTTCCTGGATTATATACTTTGCTTGCGGTCATTGGTTGCGCCTTGCTAGCTGGCCTTTTGGCGTACCAGTTAAGCCGCCCTTTAGCTGACGGTATTGCGTCTCTTGAATCTGGATTGCTTAACTTTAAAGACGGTGAACTGGCCACCCTTTTGGCCTATGATAGCAAAGATGAACTGGGTGACTTATGCCGACTTTATAACCAAACAGCAAAGCAACTTCGCCAAGAAAAGCAATGGATATACCAGCGTGAATTAATGCTCGACAAAGTACTGCAAAGCTCGGAGCAAGCGGTGCTACTTATTAACGATCAAGGTTTTATTGTTTACAGTAATCACAGTGCTCGTAGCTTGTTTGAAGCAAAATCAGCTATCGAAGGACTTAAACTAGAAAATGTGATTAGTACCTGCTCTGAACAACTGACACGTGCTATCAACAAAGGGATTGATGGCTTATTTACCCTCGATAAAACGGAACAAGAATCACAAACTTGGCATATGGCAACGGGCCGCTTATTACTTAATAATCAATACCACCAACTGTATGTGTTCAAACAGCTCACACGGGAACTCAGCCGCCAAGAGGTTGAAGTATGGAAAAAAGTAATCCGTATCATCAGCCACGAACTCAATAATTCGCTGGGCCCAATGTCATCAATGCTCCACAGCGCACAATTATTAACAAAAGAAGTCGACGAGCCACGTTTAAAACGCGTATTCACCACCATTGAAGACCGTATCAAACACCTTAATGAATTTGTTCAAGGCTATGGTAAATTTGCCAAATTACCCACCCCACAGTTATCAGCGATTAACTGGCCATCGATCGTCGAGCAATTAAAAAGCCAATGGCAAGTCAATATTACTCTTGGCGATAACGTAAACACACAAGCCGATCATACTCAGCTTGAGCAACTGCTGATTAATTTATTAAAAAATGCGTACGAATCGGGTACTAAACCTGAAGACATCAGTCTGAGTATTCAACAAGAAATGGCCAGCACCCACATTACTGTGAGCGACAGAGGCAAAGGCATGAGCGAAACTGTAATGGCGAATGCACTGATCCCCTTTTACTCCACTAAATCGACAGGCAGTGGTTTAGGGCTAGCGTTGTGCCGAGAAATAGTTGAAGCACATCACGGGCAAATTAGCCTTCACAACCGCGAGCAAGGTGGCTTAAGTGTGCATGTGATTTTAGCGCAATAAAAAAGCCGCTTATGCGGCTTTCTCGGCAAACTAAGTAAGATTACTCAGCGTCTTGTTCTTTGTACTTTGCAGCTGTTTCTGTGATTAATGGTTGTAATTCACCACGTTGAAACATTTCGATGATAATGTCACAGCCACCAATTAATTCACCTTCAACCCAAAGTTGTGGGAATGTTGGCCAATTAGCGTAAGCAGGTAACTCTGCACGAATATCTGGATTAAGAAGAATGTCAACGTAAGCAAACGGTTCACCACACGCCATTAAAGCTTGTGATGCTTGAGAAGAAAAACCACAGTTAGGTAATTTTGGTGATCCTTTCATGTATAAAAGGATTGGGTTTTCAGAAATTTGCTGTTTAATTTTATCGATGGTTTCCATTTACAACCTCAAAAGACATTGACTTACTACACTGGCCTTGAAAAATATTCACTGTGGCCTCAGATATATAACTTAAAATGGACTATCACAGTCACAATTTTAAAGAGTCTTTAGCAATAGCATTGCTGTTTGCTAAAACTTGAGTAAAATACTCAACAATTATAGTAACACTATAATACCATTTGGTATAGGTGAGTACGCTGTTTACCTCGCTATTACCTATAACTGAGTGGACTATCAACCAAGAAGATGGAGATAAAAAATGGCATTTGAACTACCGTCACTACCATACGCAATCGATGCATTAGAGCCACATATTTCAAAAGAGACTCTAGAGTTTCACCACGGTAAACACCACAACACATACGTTGTAAAATTAAACGGTCTGATCCCAGGCACTGAATTCGAAAACAAATCTCTAGAAGAAATCGTTTGTTCTTCAGAAGGTGGTGTATTTAACAATGCTGCGCAAATCTGGAACCACACATTCTACTGGAACAGCCTATCTCCAAACGGTGGTGGCGAACCAACTGGCGCTATTGCAGACGCTATCAACGCTAAATGGGGTTCTTTCGAAGCATTCAAAGACGCGTTAAACGACAAAGCTGTAAACAACTTTGGTTCAAGCTGGACTTGGTTAGTTAAACTAGCTGACGGCACACTTGATATCGTTAACACATCAAATGCTGCTACACCATTAACTGATGAAGGTGTTACACCAATCCTAACTGTGGATCTGTGGGAACACGCTTACTACATCGATTACCGTAATGTTCGTCCTGATTACCTAAAAGGTTTCTGGGCACTTGTTAACTGGGATTTCGCGAACGCTAACTTCGCTTAATTCTGTTTAACTTGCAGTAATTAAAAAAAGACGCTCCGGCGTCTTTTTTATTGCCTTTTTTATATCACTGTTCAGCCGCAGCCCAAGCGCCATAATAAATGCGTACCAAGATGATCTTTTTTCAATTAAATTCTTAATTTTCTTGCGCAAAAATTCAAAATCGTGACTAAGCTTTAATTAACCTTTGCTTTTTTCTTAATCTAATTACACGTCATTTTAGCGGGTTTTCGGAGGTCTCTATGAGTATTTTTGAGCATTACCAATCACGATACGAAGCAGCGCAAGAAGAAGAATACAGTATTGAGGAATTTCTCGAGATCTGTAAGAAGGACAAATCAGCTTACGCAAGCGCACCTGAGCGCCTGTTAATGGCCATTGGTGAGCCTGAAATTATTGACACATCGACCGATGCGCGGCTCAGCCGATTATTCTCCAATCGTGTCGTTGCGCGCTACCCAGCATTTCACGATTTTTATGGTATGGAAGACGCCATTGAACAAATCGTTTCTTACTTAAAGCATGCTGCGCAAGGTTTAGAAGAATGTAAGCAGGTATTGTATTTACTTGGCCCTGTGGGCGGGGGTAAATCATCTATTGCCGAAAAACTAAAATACCTGATGCAACAAGTGCCTATTTATTCAATAAAAGGGTCCCCTGTCAATGATCACCCTCTCGCTTTGTTTGATCCAAACGAAGATGCTGAACTACTCGAGAAAGAATACGGCATTAAGCCTCGCTATTTAAAAACAGTGATGTCGCCGTGGGCAGCCAAGCGCTTAAGTGAGTTCAATGGTGATATAAGCCAATTTAGAGTGGTAAAACGCTACCCTTCTATTTTGAATCAAATTGCGATCGCCAAAACAGAGCCGGGCGATGAAAACAATCAAGATATTTCTGCTTTAGTCGGTAAAGTCGATATTCGTCAGCTTGAGCATTTTGCACAAAATGACCCTGATGCTTACGCGTATTCAGGTGCACTTTGTTTAGCGAACCAAGGGTTGATGGAATTTGTGGAAATGTTTAAAGCACCTATTAAGGTACTCCACCCGCTACTCACGGCCACCCAAGAAGGTAACTATAATGGCACCGAAGGTATTAGTGCCCTTCCCTTCAACGGCATGATTTTAGCTCACTCGAATGAATCTGAGTGGCAAACATTTAAAAATAACAAAAACAACGAAGCATTTTTGGACCGTGTTTATATTGTTAAGGTACCTTACTGCTTACGCGTTTCTGAAGAAGTGAAAATCTACAACAAACTTCTTGAAAACAGTGAACTTCACGATGCGCCATGCGCACCAGGCACATTAAAAACATTGGCACAATTTACCACTCTTTCACGTATTAAGGAGCCAGAAAATTCAAGCATCTATTCAAAAATGCGTGTCTACGACGGTGAAAGCTTAAAAGACACCGACCCGAAAGCGAAGTCATACCAAGAATACCGTGATTATGCGGGTGTTGACGAAGGTATGACTGGGCTCTCTACACGTTTTGCCTTTAAAATTTTATCGCGAGTGTTCAACTTTGATACCACAGAAGTCGCAGCAAACCCTGTTCACTTGTTTTATGTTTTAGAGCAGCAAATTGAGCGCGAACAGTTCTCAGCCGATGTGGAAGAACGCTACCTAAGTCACTTAAAGGGCTATCTAATCCCGCAGTATGTCGAGTTTATTGGCAAAGAACTACAAACTGCCTATTTAGAGTCTTATTCTGAATACGGACAAAATATTTTTGATCGCTACGTAACCTATGCTGATTTTTGGATTCAAGATCAAGAATATCGCGACCCAGATACAGGCCAACTTTTTGATCGAGCAGCATTAAATGCAGAGCTCGAAAAAATTGAAAAGCCAGCAGGTATTTCGAACCCGAAAGATTTCCGTAACGAGATTGTCAATTTCGTACTGCGCGCACGTGCGCACAACCAAGGCAAAAACCCGCTTTGGACCAGTTACGAAAAACTTCGCACAGTGATTGAGAAAAAAATGTTCTCGAACACCGAAGATCTGCTTCCAGTTATTTCTTTCAATGCGAAAACTTCTGCCGAAGATCAGAAAAAACACGAAGACTTTGTCAACCGTATGGTTGAAAAAGGCTATACCCAAAAACAAGTACGTTTACTTTCTGAATGGTATTTACGCGTTAGAAAATCGCAGTAAAAAACGTTTGTTTCAAGGGGGTTGTTATGGCGCATTTTATAGACCGACGCCTGAATGGAAAAAACAAAAGTACGTTGAACCGTCAGCGTTTCATCAGGCGTTATAAAAAACAGATTAAAGAAGCCGTATCTGATGCCATTAATAAACGCAGCGTAACCGATACGAGCAGTGGCGAGAGTATTTCTATTCCACAGCGCGATATTAGTGAGCCTGTATTTCATCAAGGACGTGGGGGCGATCGGGAGCAAATACATCCAGGAAATGACCAATTCTCAACAGGCGATAAAATTAAACGCCCGCAAGGAGGCGGTCAAGGGGGTGGCAGTGGCGAAGGTGACGCAAGTGATTCGGGCGAAGGCCAAGATGAGTTTGTTTTTTCTATCTCTAAAGACGAGTATTTAGATTTATTATTTGAAGATTTAGAGCTGCCAAACTTACAGCAAAATCAACTTGATAAACTCGTGCAAATGAAAACGCATCGCGCTGGTTTTTGTAGCGATGGTATGCCCAGTAATATTGATATAGTGCGCTCATTACAAGGCTCGCTCGCTCGCCGTGTTGCAATGACAGCGGGCAAAAAACGACATCTGAGCGAACTTCAAGGACAATTAGCGCTTTTGAAAGCAGAGGAAGAGCCCGACAAAGCTGCCATTGCCCTGCTTGAGCGTCAAATTGAAGAGCTTGAAAGTCGCATAAAAGCCGTGCCGTTTATTGATAATTACGACTTACGTTTTCGCAATTACGAAAAACGTCCCCACCCGACGAGTAAAGCCGTGATGTTTTGCCTTATGGATGTGTCAGGTTCGATGGATCAAGCAACAAAAGATATGGCAAAACGGTTTTATATTTTGCTGTATCAGTTTTTGACTCGCAGCTACAAAGATATCGAAGTCGTGTACATTCGCCACCATACACAAGCGAAAGAAGTTGATGAGCAGGAGTTCTTTTACTCACAAGAAACCGGTGGCACTATTGTGTCGAGTGCGCTGAAATTAATGAATGAAATTATCGCTGAACGTTACCATGCAGATGAGTGGAATATTTATGCTGCACAAGCATCTGATGGTGATAACTGGGCCGATGACTCTCCTCATTGCGGTGAAATACTCCGCAATAAATTACTCAAAGCAGTACGTTACTATGCGTACATAGAAATTACGGCGCGTGCGCATCAAAGTTTATGGCGTGAGTATCAATCTATAGCACAAACACACGACAACTTTGCCATGCAACATATTCGTGGTGTAGAGGACATTTACCCTATTTTCCGTGAATTATTTAAAAAGAATCGTCAGCAGCAAGGCGCCGCATAGCCTTGCGAGTGAGGTAAAATATGGCCGATAAACGTATTAGTGACGGACCGGATTGGACGTTTGATTTATTAGCACAGTACCAAAGTGAAATTGAGCGAGTCGCAAAGATCTATAAGCTCGATACTTACCCGAATCAAATAGAAGTGATCACTGCTGAACAAATGATGGATGCTTACTCAAGCGTAGGCATGCCTATCGGTTATAGTCATTGGTCATACGGTAAAAAGTTTATTCAAACAGAGCAAAATTATAAACGCGGGCAAATGGGGTTAGCGTACGAAATTGTTATAAATTCAGACCCCTGCATTGCTTACCTAATGGAAGAAAACACCTTGCCAATGCAGGCTCTCGTGATGGCGCACGCGTGCTATGGCCACAACTCATTTTTTAAAGGTAATTACTTATTTAAAACCTGGACCGATGCAGGTTCTATTATCGACTACTTATTATTTGCGAAAAATTATATTGCGCGCTGTGAAGAGAAGTACGGTATTAATGAGGTAGAAAACCTTATCGACTCTTGTCATGCCTTAATGAACTATGGGGTTGACCGGTATAAGCGCCCGCAAAGAATTTCGCTGTATGAAGAGCAAAAGCGTCAACAAGAACGCGAAGATTATCTGCAATCGCAGGTGAATGAATTATGGCGAACTATTCCAACATCTCAACAAGAGTCGAAAAAACACGAGCGTCGATTTCCTGAGGAACCACAAGAAAATATTCTGTATTTTATAGAGAAAAATGCCCCGCTACTTGAATCATGGCAACGTGAAGTAATCCGTATTGTGCGAAAAATTTCACAATACTTTTACCCCCAAAAGCAAACGCAGGTGATGAATGAAGGTTGGGCAACGTTTTGGCATTATACGATTTTAAACCACTTGTATGATGAGGGAAAACTCACCGATGCCTTTATGCTCGAGTTTTTACAAAGCCATACCAATGTGGTTTATCAGCCGCCTTATAACAGCAATTATTATTCTGGTATTAATCCCTATGCATTGGGCTTTAATATGATGGTTGATATTCGCCGAATTTGTGAAAATCCCACTGATGAAGATAAAAAGTGGTTCCCTGAATATGCTGGAGCCGATTGGCTAGAAACCCTGCATTTTGCCATGCAAAACTTTAAAGATGAGAGCTTTATTAGCCAGTTTTTATCACCTAAAATTATCCGTGACTTCAAGCTATTTACTATTATTGATCATGAAAAAGAGCCAACCCTTAATGTCGGCGCGATACATGACGAAGTGGGCTATCAACAAGTACGTGAAACGTTATCTGCACAATATAACTTAAGTAATCATGAACCCAATATACAAATCTATAATGTTGATATTAGAGGAGATCGTTCTCTAACCTTACGCTATGTACCGCATAAAAACATTCCGTTAGCTGGCTCAAAAGATGAAGTGCTGAAACACCTTTACAGGTTATGGGGGTTTAAGGTAAAACTGGAACAAGAATCTTCAACCGGTGAAATTTCACTACTTGGTGAATGCCCAAAAAGTGATGCACGACACACAACAGAGTAGATCACATGGATAAAAAAATACTGGTCATCATCGACGCTATCGCCGATGCCAAAACCTCGATACTTCACGCCAAACAAAAAGCGAAGGGGGTTAGGCATATTGATATCGTCGCATTTAGCTATGAAGATACCAACAGTATTTTATTTTCGATTCCACCCGAAGAAGCACTTGCTATTCAGGATAAAGAATTAGGTAAAATTCGTGACACACTATCACCTTTAATTGACAGCCATTTAGAGCAAGGTAGCTACACATTCCAAACGCTTTGGCATGAAAGTCCTGAGCAGTGGCTTGCTAATGAGCTTGATACGTCAGCGTACGAGCTTGTGATTAAAACGCGTCATATTGATGCAGAAACACAGTTTAGTGAGCTTGATTGGCAGCTTATACGCTTCAGTCCCCTACCGCTTTATTTAGCTGCTGATAACAAGTGGAAAAACAATACTAATGTGCTCGCTGCGCTCGACTTAGGCAGTGAGAAAGCCACTAAATATCGTCTTAACGAAGCAATGATAAAAATGGGTCTAGCGTATGCCGCTGATTATGAAAGTGATTTTTTTGCTTGTTATACCGTGCATGTATCGCCCTTTTTACGCGATTTGGGGTTAGTTTTTTCTGATGAGCAAGTTATTAATGCTTATGAAAAACTCCCCAGTGCCCAACGCGCACTGATTGAGTCATATAACCTCAAAGAAAAGCTAGAAATTAAGGCAGGTATCGTCGAGCAAGTGATCCCCAGTATCGCCGCAAAACTCAGTGCAGACCTTGTAATAATGGGTACGGTGGGTAATACAGGAATTAAAGGGCATCTTATTGGTAATACAGCAGAAAAGGTTATGAAATTACTAAAAACGGATATTTTAGTGATCCCTCCTTTCGATAACTAAAGCCAGACTTAATATCAATTAGCTTAATTAGGTGGTCTATTTTGAGGCAATAAAACCGCGTTGATAACACGGCAAAAATGTCGTTATTTAGATGTTCTCGGCAATTGCGCATACATCCATGCAGTCGTAAATCAGACATTTTTAACGCAGGTAGCGACAGGTTTAATGCCTCAAAAAGATTAAGTCTTGTTTTGCAATTGGTGTCATAAGTCTGAATAAGCCGTCACTTTATTACGGCCATTTTGTTTAGAGTGGTATAAGGCTTGATCAGCTGCTTCAATCCACTTTTCATAACGCTCAAACTTTTTCTCATCAGAGCACGCAAAGCCAATACTCACCGTGAGTTTAATTTGTTTATCACCAAAATAAATTGACGAATTTTCAATAAGAGCACGTAAACGCTCTGCAAAGATCATTGCACCTTCATGATCCGTATCAAGCAAAGTTACGGCAAATTCTTCACCACCATAACGGCCTGCTAAATCAGTTTCACGTAATGTTTTTCTCAATAAATCAGCAATATGACGCAGTGCTTCATCACCAGCACGATGCCCATGCTCATCGTTAACGGTTTTAAAATGGTCGATATCAAACATTAATAACGTACTGCAGCCACCGCTTCTGGAAATACGCATGTATTCTTTACGTAGTTTTTGCTCCCAGAATCCGCGATTAGTTAGCTGTGTCAATGCATCAGTGCGACTCATTTGTTCGAGCTTCGCATTAACGTCTTCAAGTTCTTTTTTATTCACCGCTTCATCGGTCACATCGTAAATAATAATACAGATATGTGATACTTCGCCGGTCGTTGTGGTGAGCGGAATAAAGGTAGCATTTTGATACATATGATCCGCTTTACCGGTAATTGGACGGTAATTTTTAAAACGGAAAATATAGGGTTGCTGCTCCCAAATCGTGAACGAGCGATTATTAAGAATAAACACAGATTCAGACTTACTACGAAACCATTTTTCATCAATTGATGGAAAGAGATCAAATAAGTCTTTGTCTTTTACTGCGCTTGGCAATAAACCCGAATGGTTTTCCATAAAACCATTCCAAATGCAGACTTTATAGTCTCTATCAAGCACCACAAGGCCTACATCAACGGTATTAAACATATCCATTAACCAATGGAGTTCATTCATATTAAAATCGGCTGCAGGCATAGTTTAGTCTTCTAATAAATAAGCTACTTTATATTTTAAAGTTTTTAATGAGTCCTCAGTAAACAGCAACATAAGATCACAATTAATGTTGTGATTTTCAATGCCGTAACTGATCTCAATGGCGAGAGTTCGTTGCCAACGTGATTTATTGGCTTTAACCAAATCAGACACATCACAATGCTGACCTAACACCACCGGATGACCTTGACTAAAACGCATATCAAGTTGCTTTGACAGCCCACTCAAAATAGCGCCTATTAAGATGTTACTGACATCCATTAACAGTTCAAGCTCAACTTTATTGTTAAGCTCTCCTTCGTAATTCATTAACGAAGCAATTTCTTTAAAACTCGAATCATTTAACAGCAATAACGCTTCACCCGACACGCCACCGCCAATAAAGCCTTGGCACACACCTGACGTTGAGGCATTGGCATCAATCGACCGCAAGGCCATATCAAGCTCATTGACTTCAAGTACATTTACGTTCGGAATTGGAAGCTTTACAAACACATTCAATAAACGTGCTAATAAGTCCCCTGCTTGGCCCATAGCAACATTGGTGAGTTCTTGGTATATGTCACGTACATCGGGGTCGACTTGCTCACCTAGCTTATTTGCTAAGCGCTCCCGCATGGCTTTGTCTTTAATACCATGATGTTCAATAATGTTCGCGAGCTTTTCTGCTGAGCAGGGTTTCTGAATAAAATCGATTGCGCCAAGTTCAAGCACGCGTTGATGCGCATTTGGCTGGATATCGCCCGAGACGACAACGGTTAATACATGTAAGCCTTGATCTTGAATGGCTTGCAACACTTCATAACCATCCATTTCGGGCATATTTAAATCAAGAAATAAAATTTCGGGCTGTAAACGCTTAATTTGTTCAATACAGTGAATGCCGTTTTCAGCAAATTCGACTTTTATATCCCAATCATCAGGTAAAGAGCGCGCTAATTGTCTACGCGCTAATTTTGAATCATCACAAACTAATACCGATGTTGACATATATTCTCTCTAAATACGCACTTTTGAACTAGCTAATACAAAATGCACTAACTTTATTATTATTTTTATAAACAAAAATCGGACTACGCACACATGTTAATCAAACTACAGGTTATTTACAATTTTAAATTGTGGTAAACCTTGGAGCTATTGGTTCAGTATAATACACTGATGTTAAATGCGTTAATTTGAAGGAATGAAGTAATGTTGTTACGCCCTCTTATGTTTGCTCTTGGAGCAGTTTGTACATTCAGTTATGCCAATGATTTAGTAGAAAATAGTTTAGATGCTGGCAAAGTTTCTGCACAATCGAAACCCGTCACATTACTTGGACAAGGTGTTAAAGTAGGTCAGCAAGCCCCTAACTTCAAGGTCGTAGATGGTAATTTCACCCCTGTCACTCTCAACGACTATCAAGGGCAAGCCGTATTATTAAGTGTTGTGCCAAGCCTTGATACGGGCGTTTGCAGTATTCAAACAAAACATTTTAATGAAAAAGTAGCTTCTGAGTTTCCCAGCATTGCAATGCTAACATTAAGTGCTGATTTACCCTTTGCGCAAAAACGCTTTTGTAAAGCCGAAAATATCGATAAGGTCACGGCATTGTCTGACTCTGTTTGGCGTGACTTTGGTCAAAACTATGGTTTGATCATTAAGGATATGGGGTTATTAACCCGTGCAGTGTTCGTTTTAGATAAGGAACACAAAATCGTTTACAAACAACTTGTCGATAACCTCTCTAAAGAGCCCGATTACGACAGCGCAATTGATGCACTGAAAAAGCTATAACCTCAGCGATACTAAAAACAAAAAACCGCCAACAGGCGGTTTTTTTGCTTAGTTAATCCTAAGATTAACCAAGTAGTTCACCAAGTTGTTGGCTTACTGCTTCAACAGCTTGTGTACCATCCAGTTTGTGGTACTGAGTGTTACCCGCTTTTGCTTCAGCTTGGTAATAGTCAACAAGTGGTTTAGTTTGGTCGTGGTAAATACCTAAACGTTTACGTACTGTTTCTTCAGTATCGTCATCACGAATAATAAGGTCTTCACCTGTGATATCGTCTTTACCATCTACTTTTGGTGGATTGTAAACAACATGATATACACGGCCAGAACCTGGGTGTACACGACGACCGCCCATGCGCTCAACGATGATTTCGTCAGCAACATCAAATTCAATAACATGGTCAACAACCACGCCATTTTCTTTCATTGCATCAGCTTGAGGAATAGTACGTGGGAAACCATCTAGCAAGAAACCTTTTTCACAATCAGGCTTTGCAATACGCTCTTTAACAAGACCAATAATGATTTCATCAGATACTAATTGACCTGCATCCATTACTTTTTTAGCTTCAAGACCAAGCGGTGTACCTTCTTTGATTGCTGCACGCAGCATATCGCCCGTAGAAATTTGTGGAATACCGTATTTGTCCATCAAAAACTGAGCTTGAGTACCTTTACCTGCACCCGGCGCGCCCAAAAGAATAATGCGCATATCATTGTCCTCTGTGTGATACTAATCTTTAATTATGGTCGATCAGTGGAGTTTTGTTTTTAGAGCCTGAATTCTTCCACAACTGAGGCTATACCTCAAGTAACTTATACCAATTGCCTATATTAGCGGCAATAAAAAAGGAAGCTGGGCTTCCTTTTCTAATTCAAACTGTAAAAACGCTTACTTGCTTAAATCTAGCATTAGTTTATTCAAGCGAGTTACAAAGCCAGCAGGGTCTTTTAAGGTACCGCGCTCAGCCAGTAATGCTTGGTCAAGTAGGACATGTGACCACTGAGTAAACTTGTCTTCATCTTGTTCAACATTTAAATGCTTCACAAGTTGGTGCTCTGGATTAAGCTCAAAAATTGGCTTTTGCTCAGGCACTGTTTGACCTACTGATTCCATTAGTTTTTGCATTTGCGAGCTCATGTCATGCTCATCAGCAACAACACAGGCAGGCGAGTCGGTTAAACGGTGCGTAAAGCGTACATCTTTAACACTATCACCCAGGGCTGTCTTAATACGTTCAACTAAGCCTGCCACTTCTTTTTCTGACTCTTCTTGCGCTTTTTTGGTTTCTTCATCATCCATGTTGCCAAGGTCTAAGTCACCACGAGTGATTGACTGGAATGATTTTTCGTTGAACTCTGTTAGGTAGCTCATCATCCACTCATCAACACGGTCACTTAGTAGCAATACTTCAATGCCTTTCTTACGGAAGATTTCTAGGTGCGGTGAATTTTTTGCCGCAGCAAATGAATCAGCAACCACGTAGTAGATCTTATCTTGTTCTGGCTTCATACGCTCAATGTATTGATCAAGCGATACATTTTGTGTGCTTTCGTCTGTGTGTGTTGAAGAGAAACGCAGCAACTTAGCAATAACTTCTTTGTTTGCCATGTCTTCTGCTGGGCCTTCTTTTAACACTTGACCAAACTCGTTCCAGAACGTTTGATAATCTTCTTCACGGTTTTTAGCCATGCGCTCAAGCATTTTAAGGACACGCGATGTACACCCTTTACGGATTGCTTGTGTCACTTTGTTATCTTGTAAGATTTCACGCGATACGTTAAGTGGTAAGTCATTTGAATCAAGTAGACCTTTCACAAAACGCAGGTAGCTTGGCATAAATTGCTCAGCATCATCCATAATGAAAACGCGTTGCACATACAGTTTTAAACCTGTTTGACGGTCACGATTCCATAAATCGAATGGTGCTTTTTTCGGGATGTATAACAAGCTTGTGTATTCAGTTTTACCTTCAACCTTGTTATGCGCCCAGCTTAATGGCTCTTCCCAATCATGACCAATATGTTTATAGAATTCTTTGTATTCTTCGTCTGTTACTTCTGACTTGTCGCGAGTCCACAGTGCCGTTGCGCGGTTAATACCTTCCCATTCGCCTGGTTGTGCTGGGATTTTCTCGCCATCAGGACCTTCAGATTCTGGTACTTCTGCTTTGTACATTTCAACAGGAATTGAAATATGGTCAGAGTATTTAGTAACGATACTGCGTAAGCGATATTCATCAGCAAATTCTTTTTCGTCTTCACGTAAATGAAGAATAATTTCAGTACCACGGGTTGGCTTATCAATTTCTTGTAGCGTGTATTCGCCTTCACCAGCTGATTGCCATTCAATACCTTGGCTCTCACCGGCTTTACGGGTGCGTACCGTTACTTTATCCGCAACGATAAATGCTGAGTAAAAGCCTACACCGAATTGACCAATTAATTGTGAATCTTTGCTTTGGTCACCCGTTAAGTTTTGAAAAAACTCTGCCGTGCCTGATTTTGCAATCGTACCTAATGAGTTAATTACATCTTCACGGCTCATACCGATACCGTTATCAGTAATAGTCACTGTGTTTGCATCTTTATCGGCACTGATACGTACTTTTAAGTCGGCATCGTTTTCATATAAATCGCCATTTGAAAGCGCAAGGAAACGTAATTTATCTGCCGCATCTGACGCGTTTGATACGAGTTCACGTAGGAAAATCTCTTTATTAGAATAAAGAGAATGAATCATCAGGTTTAATAGTTGTTTGACTTCTGTTTGAAAGCCTAATGTTTCTTTTTGTGCTGCAGTCATTGTGTAAATCTCCAATTAACAAAGTGTCTTATCTGCACTATGACTCATATATGGGGCAGGCTTTAGGAACTTCAAGGCAAAAAATTAAATTTGCAGGTAAATTGGAGATAAAACACAAAAAAGCCTGCATTAAGCAGGCTTTTGATACCGTTTTGGGTATTAGTTTTGATTTACTGCGCGTCGCCCGCTAAAGGCATGCATTAGGGTCATGCCATCAAGCAAGTCAAGCTCACCACCAACTGGCACACCGTGAGCAATGCGTGAAGCATTCACTTGGTATTTGTGACAAAGCTCTGCAATATAATGGGCTGTGGTTTCACCTTCAACACTTGGGTTGGTTGCGAGGATCACCTCATTAATGCCGCCGTTTTGCAGTTTACTTTCTAGGATATCAAGGCCGATTTCTTTGGGGCCTATGCCATCAATTGGTGACAAGTGACCCATTAAAACGAAGTAAAGCCCTTGATATTGTCCGGTTTGTTCAATAGCAAGTACATCGGTTGGCGATTCAACCACACACAATAAACCACTATCTTGGCGTTTAACACTTGAACAAATATCGCACACAGGCTGCTCTGTGAAGGTACGACAAGACTGACAGTGCCCTACTTCATCCATTGCTTTTGTGAGTGCGTGGCCAAGTTGTTTACCCCCTTGGCGGTCGCGTTCAAGTAAATGAAAAGCAATACGCTGTGCTGACTTCGGGCCAATACCCGGTTGGCAGCGCAGTGCTTCAATTAACTGTGTTAAACTAGGCGATAGTTGCATAAATGTTCACTTAGAATGGCATTTTCATACCTGGTGGTAATTGCATACCGCCAGTTACTTTGCTCATGCGCTCTTGTGTTTCTTCGGCAACACGGCGTACAGCGTCATTACATGCTGCTGCAAGTAAATCTTCGATCATATCTTTGTCGTCTTCCATTAGGCTTTCGTCAAGCTCTACACGACGTACATTGTGGTTACCTAGCATCGTTACTTTAACTAGGCCTGCACCTGCTTCACCTACAACTTCTAGGTTTGCGATTTCTTCTTGGGCTTTTTGCATGCGCTCTTGCATTTGCTGCGCTTGCTTCATCATGTTACCCATTCCACCTTTAAACATAACTGTCTCTCTTTCTAAACTACTTTAATTGGCATGAAGATAAGGGCTATTGTGTGTAATTACAATGCCTGAATACTGTTTTCGTCGATTATTGCGCTAAATAATTGTTGAAATTGCACAATGTTCTCATCGCTATTTATTACATCTATTGCTTGTTGATGACGGCCTGCATCAATCTTTTGCTGAATCAAATAAGGCGAATCTATCACCCCATCTGCAAAGTCGATATTGAGCTCTACATTATGGCCATAAATCTCGCTTAACGCTGCGTTGAGCTTTTGTCTTAGTACGGCGCTGTCGAGGTGACGTTGTGAAGAGTCGACTTCAATATGAAGCTGACGATCATTCTTTGTGAAAATAGAATGTAGCGCAAATTGACGCATACGCCCACCTAGTCCCATACGTTTTATTAAATAAGCCCATTCATCTTGTTCGTGTGCAAATTTAATACTGCTGATCGGGCTTTCAAAATCATCAGGAACAGGAATACTAGGCTCTTCTGCTACAGGCTCCGGTGCTTTTTGTGGATTAATCTGCTCAAGCAACTCAGGGGCTAAATTTTCTGTTATGGTTTGATGCTTTGCTTTAAAGTCGACTTTTTTTACTTTATGACTGCTCTCCCCCGTCGGCTGGGGGCTTGGCTTTTTTACATCAGCAGCCACTGTTTGCTGCTGAGGTTGAAAATTCGTTGATGCTGAACCATGTTGCGTTGGCTCATGTACTGTCGATTCCGCGGGCTCTGGCTTTATGTCAGTTTGACTTGCAGCACCGCTTAAACGCCCTGCACCAGAAATATTACGATCTTTTAAAATACGTGCAATTGCCGATTGAGCCAAGCTTTGCTGCTGTTGTAATTGCACAGGCGCTGTTTGCTCTGCCTGCGGCAGTGGTTGCACATCTGGCTCGTTAGCAATAAAACCCTGATCATAAGCGCTACTCATCACATCATCATATTGCGCTGCAAGCGATGAGTCCATTTGAGCATCGTAATCATCATAGTATTCTGTCGCTGGCATATCAGGCGTATCGGTACTATTTTGTTGATACAAAGAAGCCGCTGACTGTTTATCAGAACTCCCTGACGTATCAAAAGATTGACTAGGTTGTTGTGACTGCTCAGCTGTATTATCGACTTTTTGTTCAGGTTTTAGGTCAATCTGTGGTGCTGCCGCTTGTGTAACCGTAGGCTCGGCTTTTATTGGCTGTGGCTGCAAAGGTGCTTGGTTTACTGCCGTAGACGTTTGCTCGGATGCTGCTTGTTCACGCTGAGCTGATGATTTTTTTAAGATATCACGTAGTGCACCTGCACCACTTGGTTTCACCTGCTGTTGACTATTTGTCGGTGTTTGGCTTTGCGCAAATTGTGTCGGTTGGAATGCCAACAAACGCAACATGATCATTTCAAACCCTAGTTTTGCATCCGGTGCCCATTGCAAATCTTTTTTACCATTTAACAGCAACTGGTAATACACTTGCATTTGTTGAGCATCGGTTGTTTGTGCAACCTGCTCAATAAAGTCTCGGTTAGTCTCATCAAGTGCAGCGGCACTGGGGACTAATTGCACAAGCTGAATAAGGTGAGTAAGTGCAATTAAATCATCCAATAAGGCGACAAAATTTGGGTTTCGACTGACAACCGCTTTCACTTCGGCCAGAAGTGCATCACCATCTTGGCATAAAACGGCTGCTAACATGGTTTGACTGTAATGTGTATCCATCAAACCAAGCATGGTTTGAACAGCTTGATGATTAATATTACCGTTTGTCTGAGCAATAGCCTGATCGGTTAAGCTTAAGGCGTCTCGCATACTGCCATCGGCGGCTTTAGCAAGGATAGACAACGATTTATCATCAAAGCTTAATTGTTCTTGATTAAGAACATGAGCAAGTTGATCATGAATTTCTGATTGTGATAACGCGTTTAAATTAAACTGTAAACAGCGCGATAGAATTGTCACTGGCAGTTTTTGTGGATCGGTCGTGGCTAATAAAAATTTCACATGCTCTGGCGGCTCTTCCAATGTTTTAAGTAGCGCATTGAAACTGTGCTTTGAAAGCATGTGAACTTCATCGATAAGGTAAACCTTATAACGACCTCGCGTTGGTGCATATTGCACGTTATCAAGGATTTCACGGGTGTCTTCTACCTTGGTACGCGATGCAGCATCGATTTCTAATAAATCAATATAGCGACCCGCTTCAATGTCGGTACAGCTTGAGCATTGACCACAAGGTTCTGCAGAAATTCCTTTATCGCAGTTTAGACTTTTAGCAAATATACGTGCGATGGTTGTTTTACCCACCCCACGGGTTCCAGTAAAGAGATAAGCATGATGAAGTCTGTTTTGTGTTAATGCATTCACTAACGCTTGCTTAACATGAGACTGTCCCACTAACTCGTGAAAGGTTTGTGGTCGCCATTTCCTTGCTAGAACCTGATAACTCATTAATTATTCGCCTTCGAATTCAACCAACTTTAGAATTTTAATGCCCATTTGTGCAACACGCTGCTCTCCACCAAGCTCTGGTAATGAAACAACGAAAGCAGCATCGGTTGCATGACCACCTAATTTAGCAACAAGTTTAGCCGTTGCTTCAATTGTGCCGCCTGTCGCGAGTAGGTCATCTACTAATAACACTTTATCACCTGCAACGATAGCATCAGTATGAAGTTCAAGTGTATCTTCACCATACTCTAATTGGTAATTTTGCGAAATGACTTCACGCGGAAGCTTGCCTGGTTTACGCACAGGAATAAACGGAATACCCAGCGCATAAGATAGGGGTGCACCAAAAATAAAGCCACGTGATTCTGTACCAATGATTTTAGTAAATCCTTGATCTTTGTACGCAGAAATAAAGCTATCAATTGTTGCTTTAAAAGCGTCTGCGTTTGCCATTAAGGTTGTTACGTCACGAAACATAATACCTGGCTTAGGGTAATCAGCGATAGTTGCAATGCTCTGTTTAATGAGCGCTGAAGTTGCTTGAGTCATAATTTATACTGCTCAATAGTTAATATAACAAAGCTTGCGAGTATAACATCGCCTTATTTAAAAGTCGGTAGCAAGTTTTGAAATAAGCACAAAAAAGGCTGCATAATGCAGCCTGATGTCTTAAATTTGCATACGCATATTAAGATAAAGCGGTGATCCAGCCTAGGATAGCGTTAAGGCAACCAATACCAGCAAACACTGCTAGGAACGCAATAAAATACGTTGCGTTGAACGGATCTTTAAAGTCTTTATCATTCGACATAATTACTACCTTTCTATTAAGCACGATAAAACAAAGCGCACATAATAGTCGAAGTGCTTACATCAATAAAGCGTTTATGCTGTTTTTTAAGGTGCTCGCTGAGTGACAATGACGCCTCGTTCAGCCATTGAACTCAGTGTACTTAATGCTCCTTGATACAGCTGTTCTAATGTAAATTGTGGAGCATGTTTTGCAACCTGCTGACATACCTCAGCTAAATCAATACCGGGTTGTGATTCGATAATACTTAACAATAAAGCGGTCATTGCATTTGTTGAGAGAAATTGTACCTCATCGTTGTTATCGCGATACACAACAAAATAATAAGGTTCGCTGGCAGGCACTGTAGGTTGATGATCCTGACTGATTGTATGTACTGGGTAAAGATAACTTAAATTACGAGCCAAACTGGTTAAATATAAACCTGCACGCGCAACTTGGTTAGCTTCTAAATTTATTTCATGACTACCTTGATGTGACACCGATACATCGAGTTCAACCCATTCATAATGGGCTAATTCGAGCATAAATGGCGGATCGTTTTTTTGCTTTGTGTAGCTGCCAGCAAGAAACTGTAAAAACTCTCCTGCAATGTCTAAAAAAAACGGGGAACTGCAATCATGTTTACTAAAAAACTGCCGCACTCTTTGTTGCCAATCATCTTCTTTATACAAACTTTTTAAAACAGGAAATGCTGAACTTACAAAACCATCAACATTATTGAAAAATAAGTCACGATAAATCGCCATTCGTCGCTCTTCAACATCAGCTGGTTTTGCGTTGTGAGCAGGATCACGGATATGCGCCATAAATTGCTGTTGGACTTCAATAAAATGACTAGGCACTTTGTTTCACCGTTGGTTGATTTGTTTTTAAAGCTGCTCGTTGTAAGTTATTAATAATTGCCAGCTCAGCAAGAAGCTCATTCATTGGCGGTATATTAAAGTCACGCTCAAGCAGTGTTGGAAACACACCGTGCACATCATACGCCTTTTCTAGCAGCTGCCAAACAGGGTCTATAACGGGTGAGCCATGCGTGTCGACTAATAAATCCTCAGCTTCAGTATAATGCCCCGCAACATGTCCATACGCTATTCGATGGCTAGGCAAGCCCATTAAAAAATGCGTTGCATCGTAGCCATGATTTATTGAGTTTACATAGATATTATTAACATCGAGTAAAAGTTGGCAATCGGCTTCTTCAAGTATCGCTTTTGTGAATTCAAGCTCCGTCATTTCTTGGCCTGGAGCCGCATAGTACGACACATTTTCGATAGCGATAGTCTGCTCTAAAATATCTTGAACCTGTTTAATACGTGAAACAACATGTTTAATAGCTTCTTCAGTAAAAGGAATTGGCATTAAATCATACATATGACCCTCTCCCGAACAATAGCTTAAATGTTCACTAAACAAGCGTATGTTATGCTCTTTAAAAAAGGCTTTTAATGATTTTACAAACTCGACATCCAGCGCTGCAGGTGAGCCGATTGATAACGATAAACCATGACAAATAAATGCATGTTGCTCTGTAAGTTGCTTAAACTGTTTAGCAAAACGACCGCCTAGCTTCAACCAGTTTTCTGGTGCCACTTCTAAGAAATCAATTGGCTTTGGGACACCTGCGAGCATATCATCAAGCATTTCACGTCGAAGTCCTAAACCAATTTGGCCAAAATCCAAGGTCGATTCAAATGACATATCATCTCCTACTAAAAAGGGCCTAAATGGCCCTTTTACTCGCTAAGTAAAAGCTTAGTGGTTTGAACCACACTTACCTTCACCACATTTACCTTCTTTAGCAGCTTTTTTAGATTCCTTTTTGTCAGCGCCACATTTACCTTCGCCACACTTGCCTTCTTTGGCTGCTTTTTTAGATGTCATTTTGTCAGCGCCGCATTTTCCTTCACCGCACTTGCCTTCTTTGGCTGCTTTTTTAGATGCCATTTTGTCAGCGCCACATTTACCTTCGCCACACTTGCCTTCTTTGGCTGTTTTTTTAGATGCCATTTTGTCAGCGCCGCACTTACCTTCGCCACACTTACCTTCTTTGGCTGCTTTTTTGTCAGCGCCGCATTTACCTTCGCCGCACTTACCTTCTTTTTCAGCCTTTTTCTCGGCACCGCATTTACCTTCGCCGCATTTGCCTTCTTTTTCTGCCTTTTTCTCGGCACCGCATTTACCTTCGCCACATTTGCCTTCAGCAGCATCAAGCTGGTAACCCGCTTGCATTTGTTGGAACTCAAATGGGTTTGCATTTACATCTGTGGCTACAAAGCTTGATGCACCCACAACAACGGCGCCTAATGTTAATGCAATTGAGTTTTTCTTAACTGTGTTCATACGATGACTCTCTTTTTTATAAGGTATATTAGACAAGACCCGACGATTAAAAATTAATTTCATATTTATGCAATTATTTTAGTAAATCGCCCTACAAAGCAAATTACGATTTATCAAGTTGCTAATTGCAGGTAAAATACGCGTCCAATTTTTCATTAAGTTTAATGGTATTATGCAACTAGTTTTAGCACCAATGGAAGGCGTTGTCGATTTTAAAATGAGACAGCTTCTTACTGACATAGGTGGGTTTGATTTATGCGTGACTGAATTTGTGCGTGTTGTTGATGCAACACTTCCAGAACGTGTATTTCATCGCTACTGCCCTGAATTAAAAACAGATGGCTACACCCGTGCTGGAACACCAGTGAGAATTCAGCTACTTGGTCAGGTTGCAGATGCATTAGCTGAAAATGCTGTAAAGGCGATTAGCTTAGGTTCACACGGTATTGACCTAAATTTTGGTTGCCCCGCAAAAACGGTCAATAAAAGTAAAGGCGGCGCAGTACTATTGAAAGATCCGGAGCATATGTACGACATCATTAAAACGGTTCGCGATGCTGTAGATAGCAAACATCAAGTAAGCGCTAAAATTAGACTGGGTTTTGATGATGATAGTAATAGCCAAGAAATCGTTGATGCGGTAGTCAGCGCGGGTGCATCTAGCCTCGCTATCCATGCAAGAACAAAACGTGATGGCTACAACCCTCCTGCATACTGGGAAAAAATCCCGCCATTAATTAAAAATAAAGATATTGCTGTAGTGGCTAATGGTGAAATATGGCAAGTCGAAGACGCAATGCTGTGCCAGATTCGTAGTCAATGTCAAAACTTAATGCTTGGCAGAGGCGCCTTGGCAATGCCAGATCTTGCAATGCAAATTAAAGCGCATGTAAACAATGAAACATATACTCCACTGCAATGGGAACATGTTATTTACCACATTATTCACTCATCAATGCACCAAGACGAGAGTAAGTGTGAAAAATATTTTGCTTCTCGCACCAAGCAGTGGCTTGGTTATCTGAAACGCCAATACCCACAAGCACATACACTTTTTGATGAAATTAGACGTTTAAAAGCGAAAGATGACGTTGCAAATGTACTAAGAAAGTATGCCAAAGCGCCTAGTTTTGATGCAAATCATAACTAATGGATCGCTTTTGTTGGATAATTAAAGTATTGCCCACTTGGAACAAACGCGATGAACAATACTGAAATCCAAACAAAGCTATCTGCGGAACTGGCGCAGGTTAGACAACGTTTACTTGATATGTTGGCTAGTTCTAATCAAGGTCACCATCAGCTACTACTCTCGCAACTTAAGGATAACCCGCCTTCTGTTTGGTTAGAAATGACAGCGAATAATCTCGGACCCGAATTTCAAATATTGATATCTCGGTTAGAAAAACTCGAAGCAGCACTGTGCCAAATTGATATTGGTCAATATGGTTATTGCTGTGACTGTGAGGAAAAAATTGATAATGAGCGTTTAATTGCAGACCCTGCAAGCCAACGCTGCCGACACTGCGCTCCTTAAAGCGCAGTGTTGAATAGATAACCTAGTTAACGCGCAAAAATAAAGCTCATTGCAGGATAAAGTACAATATCTTCGATTAGCCAATCAGCCTGCTGCTGATTAACACTTAAACGCTTCATTAAATTTACACGTGCTTGTTGCTCATTCCAAGTGTGATAATGAATCCCTAAATCGGTTTCCATCATTACAGACCAAAAGTATTGTTCATCTTGATTCAATTGACGTTTACTTCGTTTGGCATCAATGAAATCTAATTGCCAGTCAAGCCCAGCATGTAAATCGCCGTCCTCCAAATACTGCAACACGAGTGGCTTGTTATGTGATGAAAAAACAGGTAATGACAAATTGACTGTGGGCTTTTCTTTTAGTAAGTGCTGAATCTCACTTAACCAAGACAAGGGTGGCTTTGTTGTATTGGCAAAATAATTAAGTTTACTTTGATACCAATCCTTACCATTCGCAAGCCCAACTAACCCCAGTTTTGTTCGAGGCTTGTATTGCGCTAAATATTGATTAAGCTTCGTTAGTGCCATCACGACATTTTCATTATTATTATCGAGGTGAGATACCACCATACTGCGTAACAACTTTAGCTCAAGCTTATTAAGCCTTAAATTACTTTGCTCAGCCTCTATGAGTTTTGTTTCTACTCGCTCTATCCACTTGCCGAGCGCTTCCGGTGTGTAATCATCTTGCTTTATAGCATTACTTATCACATCACGCTGTACGGGCCATACAAAAAATCGTTCTGGATATCGCTGCGCAATAATTAAATAATTTAACTGCGCTTGCTGTGAATAACTCAACTCAACATTTGCTAAGCCTTGATAAGCAAGATGACGAGCCTGTAAGTACGCTTCAGAAAATGGCCAATATGTTTTGCCACCATTGTCTAGCTGGGTTGATAAAAGATTATTTATATTGCCAATTTGCTGTTGTCCTTCGGTATACGTGCTAAAGCGATCACTTTGCTCACTGCAAGCAGATAACATGACACTGACTAATAACAACAAAACGATCTGTCTTATCATAATAAAATTCCATAAAAAAAGCCCCAGAGGGGCTTTTTATTTTAAAACAACATCAATTAGATTTTTACACCGTTGCGAGCGGCTTTATCTTTGATGTAGGTCGACCAGCTCTTCGCAAATTTGCGCGTGCGCGGATCATCCATTGCTTTTGTAATAGCAGCATACGCTTGCTTATACTTTTCTTGGTAGTAATAAGCTTCAGCTAAGTCTGTATAGATAGATCCCGTTTTATCAGAACCTAACTCTAATGCCTTGTTCAAACGAACAACGGCTGCACCATAATTTTGCGATTGTAAAAGTAATGAACCTGCTTTGCGATAAAGCTCTGCATCGTCATCAAATTTAGCCGCTTCTTCATAGTACTTAGCTGCTTTCTCAATATCTTTTGAGCGGTGATAGTTAGATGCCACTGCACTGATATTTTGCTTGTTACGAACCACTTTTTCTTCGTTAATTGCCTTTTCAAGCACAATAGCTGCTTTGTAAGGAATTTCGTTTAACGAGTAAAAGTTAGAAAGTACTTTGTATTCAACTTCGTTTTCAAAATAGCCATTTTTATAGGCAACTTCCATGGTCGCTAGACCTTTCTTGAAGTCTTCAGTTTGAAGGTAGTATTTACCTAAACCAACCCAGGCTTTTTTGTCTTCAGGCCAAACACGAACAATCTCTTCCGCTACTTCTACCATGTTTTTGTACTGTTTAAGTTCAAAATAGGCAGCTAGCTTTAATTGGTAAGAAGCTTTAGAAGGCTCCTCCGCCAATTTGATTGCTTTGTTTGCAGCTGGAAGAACGTCGTTAAACTGTTTTAACTCATAGTTTGCTTGCGCAATACGAGTGTAAACTTTGTCGTCTTCTTCACCTGTGAAGTCCATCCAAGCGTAATACGCATCTTTTGCTTTTGCGTATTGCTCAGTACCCGCGTACATGTCACCTAACAGTTTTAAGCCTTGAGATTGGTCAGCAAAGTTTAATACATCAGGTTTCACCGCCGCTGCGACATGCTTAATAGCCAGTTTGTACTGCTCTTTTTGAGCGTACATTTGACCTAGGTAGCGATCAACAGTTGCCTTATCAAACTCATCCGATGGATCAATTTCTTTAAGTAATGCAATCGCTTCATCAAGCTTCTCTTCATTGTACAGGTCGAATGCTTTAATAACTTTCTTACCAACGCGCTCACCCATTACTTTAGTTTTTGCTTTTTTACGCGCTTCAATCTTCGCGTAATCTGGCGCTGCTAAAGCAGGTGCAGTGAAAACCACACCTGAAAGAGTCATAAGAAGCGCAAGTGCTGTTACTTTAGATAAATTTCTCATTACTCGCCTCCTTAGTTGCCTTGGTTAAGTTTAAAGTCTAGTTGTACTTGAAGACCAAATTGTTTTTGTGGTTTACCATCGATGATTTTCGGACGGTATTTCCACTTACGAAGTGCACGTTTAGCTTCGCGGTCAAAGATACGTTTTGGATCAGCGTCGATCACTTCAACATCTTCTACACCACCTACTTCATTGATAGTAAATGAAAGTTGAACCCAACCTTCTTTACCGTCACGCGCTGCTTGCGTAGGGTATTTTGGTTCAATACGAACGATAGGTGTCGCATCACCATCACGTCCAAATGCACCTGGACCACTTAGGCCTCCAGCTGTGCCACCCACATCGATGCTTGGCATATTAAATGACAAACCACCAGTGTTAGGGTTGCTGTTTTCCGGCTGAGGCGGCTGCGGCTTAGGCGGCTGCTTTGGCGGTGGCGGAGGCGGAGGCGGAACACGCTTCCTCTCCTGCACCTTAGATTCAGGCGGATTCGTCATAATTTCGACTACAATCTGTTCTTTTTGTTCAGTCGCACGATCAGCTCCACCGGAGATGAGGTACGCCATGAAGTAGAACAAGCCGAAAGTAACTGCCCCACCTGCAATCAGTGAAAACAGAAAACGAATCATTACTGATCTCCAGCTATTGAAATTTTAAGGTTATCACCCGTCGCTTTGATCTGGTCCATAACTTTAACTACTACGCCGTGTTTTGCTTCTTTATCAGCTTGCAAAATTACAACTTCAGTAGGTTGTTCTGCTAATAAACTTTCAAGTTTAGCTGAAACACGTTCAACGTCTACTTGTTGTTTATCAATCCAGATCGCACCGTCAGCACGAATAGCAACAAAAATATTTGCATTTTTTTGCTTCGTAGCTTGGGCTGCCTTAGGTTTATTGACTTCGATACCAGCCTCTTTAACGAACGATGTAGTTACGATAAAGAAAATAAGCATGATAAATACGATGTCAAGCATTGGCGTCATGTCAACCGCTGCTTCTTCTTCTTCACGAAAACGTTGTTTACGTGCCATATTTAATTCTCTCTCTAGTGATGAGGCATGCTATCTACAAGTTTAGCTTTCGCCATTCTTGCTCTCGCTTCAAGGCGTGAGCTGAAGAACACTCCAGATAGTGCCGCAACCATTCCAGCCATTGTTGGGATTGTTGCCATTGAAATACCTGATGCCATTAAACGTGCGTTACCAGTACCTTGAGTAGCCATGGTTTCGAAAACCGCGATCATACCCGTTACAGTACCTAATAAACCGATTAAAGGACAAATAGCTACCAATGTCTTAATCAACAACATACGCTGATCTAATTTTTCAGACGCTTCAGAAATCCATGCTTCACGGATTCTGTGTGCGTACCAAGACGTAGTGTCTTGGCGGGCATCCCACTGAGCTACAATATCCTTCGTCATACGAGGAAACTCAGCTAGTAGGAACCAATAGCGCTCAATCATTAAAACCCACATAAGAAAGAGTGCTATCGCGACCACGTATAAAACCTGGCCGCCTGTGCCAACAAAATCCCTGATAGATTCCCAGATCTCCATCAGGACTAGCATTAGGCTTTCTCCTTCTCCGCGTGAGCTGCGATGATACCAGCGCTTTGCTCATCAAGGACATGTAAAACCGACTTACTACGACCAGCAACAATTGAGTGAAGTAGGATAAGTGGTAGAGCTGCAATTAGACCTAACGCTGTAGTTACAAGTGCTAGAGAGATATTACCAGCCATGATCTTCGGATCGCCCGTACCGAACAATGTGATTGTTTGGAACGTAAGAATCATACCGATTACCGTACCTAGTAGACCAAGTAATGGTGCGATTGCTGCCAAGATCTTGATGATGTTGATACCAGCTTCGATGCGAGGCGTTTCACGTAGGATAGCTTCGTCAAGTTTAAGCTCAAGGTTTTCAACGTCTTGATTCTTGTTGTCAGCATAAACCTTAAGAATACGACCCAGTGGGTTGTTTGTATTCGGAGTAGAAAGGTTTTTAAGCTGGCTCTTAATCTTAGTGCTAGTAAGCGCAAGATCAACGAAACGTACTACGAAGATTAGTAGACCAACAAGTAATAATACTGTGATGATATAACCAACTTCAGCACCTTGCTCATAGTATTCCATTAACGATTTCTTCTGCGTATTGATACGTAAGATCGCGCCACGAGTCGGGTCGATGTATACGCCAGCATAGTTGTCAGCAGATGTATTTTCTAAATCGCTAATACCCGCTAGGATGTAGCTATCAGGTTGCTTACCTAGAGGTTGGATTGCTTTCGTTTCTGGAGAGTAAATTAAATAACCATCATCAGTTACTAAGTTAAAGTTACCGATACGCGTTACTTTTTTCACAGAAGATGAACCGTCAAGACCAGCAACTTCAGTTTCAAATGTTGAAACTTTTGCAGACTCAGTCATTTCAGTTTGAAGTGAAATCCAAAGCTCTTCTAATTCGCGAACTGTTGGAAGCTCTTTCGCTGCAGCTAATGAGCGAAGTACTTCAGCACGTCCTGGCTTTTCAGCAGAAACAAGTGATGCTTCGATTGAACCGATTGCATCAGCTGCTGCACGACGTACAACACCGAACATCTCACCTAACGTACCTTGTGCATTTAAAAGAGCTTGCTCTTTCTCAGCTAAAGTATTTTCGTTTTGAGCATATTCTTTAGCTAAACGGTCACCACGCGCTTTTTCAGCAGCTAGGTCACTTTTCGCTTTGTTAAGTAACGCTTGCTTGTCAGCGCGAGCTGAAAGGAACTCTTGTTCACGTTGCTTATTTAATTTACCTTCAGAGATACGTTCTTGCTTAACTTGCTCAAGAATTTTGTCTAAAGCATCAGTGTTTGCATGTGCATTAAGCGCGGTACCTGCAGAAACAGATAGTACTGCTGCAACAGCAAAACCTTTAAATAGTTTCTTCATTATTGATTACTCCGCGCCAAAGATTGGTAGTTTAACAAGTTCTAATGTCGCTTGTTTACGCGCCATACGAATAACTTCTTTAACAGGTTTTAGGTATTCTTCACCTAATTCTTTCCACTGTTTAGTGTTGTTATCCCATACCCACGCATGCTTAAGGTCAAAAGACTGAGCTACGTAAGTAATACGACCTAAACGACCGAAGTCAACGTTGATGCTCTTACCATCGATCTCAAGAGTACCTTGAGCAGCAGTTACAGCTGAGCTGTACGCAGTTTCAACAGTGTAAGCTTCAAGAACTTGGCGGAATTTTTCAGATGTAGTAACTGATGCTGACGCCATGATGTCACGAAGTCTTTCAACACGTGCTAGACGGTTTTCAAGATTAAACGGAACGTCCGCTTTGATGAATTGCTCAAGCGTATCGATCATGCGATACATCAAAGGCACAACGTTTTGTTTCGTGTTATCGATTGTTGCGATTTGACGGTCAAACGATTCGATAGAAGCGTTTTGGTCAGCGACCAAACGTGCTACGTGATCGTTATAAACCTTCATTAGCTCAGTTTCATCAACAACGCTACGGTACTCAGCGATTAGCTCTTGAGTTTGACCATATACATTGTCAATTTTAGTTTGAGACTTAACAGCAGCCTTTTGAATTTGTTGACCTGCATCTTGCACATCTTTCAAAGGATCTGCAATCACATTGCTGCTTGCAAATGCAAAAGCGCCAACCAACGCAGATGCTACAAGACTCTTTCTGATTTTAACAGACATAGTTCCCAACCAATTAAGTAATGTTACTTTTATAATTTAATTATCCTCCGAAGAGGACAACCCTGATATCTTTTAATAGATATCAACCCTCCAATAATGCTAAATGCATTAGAGTCTGTCAACTTGATGTTCGGGTTTCATCGGAAAAATTTGGCCACTCGTCGTTGCTATGAAAATAGCCAAAACAATGAATTAACAAAAATATAACAGAGGTGTTCGCGTTAAGGTTCTATAACCCTTGATTGGCAATCATTCCGTTCAGATTAGATTCAAACTTAAACATAAATGTAACATTTAATAAAAGTTTAAATAGGTAAAGATAAGTGAAAAAAAAAATCTCTTTTTTTTCGAACAAAACGGTTTTGAAGAATTTTTATGCATTAAAAAGAGATTAATGTTCAATAAGCAGGCAATTCACCCTTCCGACTGGAAGGATGAATACAGTGAGCGTGTTATGTGTCATCAAGAAATTGGTTAGAATACCGCGCGATCTTTTACAAGCTTTGCCAACGATATTATTGAGTCTACCTCAAGCTTTTCAAAAATCTTTGCTTTATAGGTGCTCACTGTTTTATTGCTAATAAATAGCTTCTCACCGATATCTTTATTGGATAGCCCTTGCAATAAATAATTCATTACCGCAAGTTCACGCTCAGTAAGCAGCTCATCAATGTCTTTTTCACAGGCCACTAAGTGGTCTTGTGGAAAAAACGTGTAACCTCGCAAAATCATTTCAACAGCTGACGAAATGTCTTCTAAACTTTCTGCTTTATTAACGAAGCCTTGTGCACCTAATTTAGCAGCGGTACGAATAATGTGTTTGTCTTGCTTAGCTGACAAAAACAACACTTTCCCAGTAAAACCGCCACTGACAGCTCGCTTGTATAAACTAAAGCCGTCGGAGTCTTCTAGTTCAATATCTAGAATCGCTAGCGCAACATTATTATTCTTTAAAAACTGCAGCGCCTCCTTTTGACTTGCAACAGCTTGAACTTCGTTTACGAGAGTTGACTTCGCTAGCACCATTTTAATTGCTGTTGCCACCATCGGGTGATCGTCTACCAGCAGAATATTGTTTCCTATGCTCATCAATTAGCAAACCTTCATTATATTTTATCAAACAAGTATGAATTACTCAGTATTTTTTCTACGTTCGAGTTGTACTAAGTTTAGCGGGAAATTTTCAGATTGTTGAAAATATCTTCAAACTTATTATCGCCAGTTTGAAATCGTAACTTGAGTGATAAAAACTACCAAATTACACAACTATCAATGTCACATTAAATAGATCCTGCGCAAAGCATATAATACTTTAGTTATGGAGAGTAGCTTTTAAGGAATAGTTATTTAACTTATAGCCGAATGGCTGATATAAAAAACCTAAATTAATGCCTTTGGAGGAATATAATTTCGGTACATGAGAAGTAATTGATTAAATTATGCAGAGGAAGTGTGTTTATTAAGAATGAATTTTGGTGAAACAGAAACTGTTTCACCAAAATGTACTAAGTTTCACATAAAAAATTATGCTACTTCTACGTTCTCAGCTTCAGGGCCTTTTTGACCTTGTTTGATGCCGAAAGATACTTGTTGGCCTTCGCTAAGAGTGCGGAAGCCTGTACCTGTGATAGCACTGAAATGTACGAATACGTCAGGACCATTTTCTTGTTCAATAAAACCAAAGCCTTTAGCTTCGTTGAAGAACTTAACTTTACCAGTAACCGTGTTTGACATACCAAATTTTCCTGTAAGTCAATTATTAAAATTCAGCCATAATGGCTCTATCCTCCCTGAGTGAATGCCCAATAAACTTGGGGTAAAGTACAGGAAGAACTAATAACCAACCGGTAACCGTACAAGCCGCACATTATCCGTAAATTCAATACGCAAAAACTCAAAGCAACTTAAGACTAACACAATAAATGTCTTTTAGCTCTATTAATCGAAAATTATTTTAAGGTCAACCTTCAGTTTTAAAAATATGACAGGCGTATTTCTAAACAATTAAATTACAATGAAAAAAGCCCATCAACTTTGATGGGCTTTTATTTCTTTATTTTATCTTACTTTACTTGCCAGTCCATTTGCGCTTCGGCCTTAATAGGCACTACCTGCGAATCGCCTAATTTATAAGTAGCAGGCACTGTCCAACTTTCTTTCACTAACGTGATGGTATCGCAATTGCGCGGCAAACCGTAAAAGTCAGGGCCATAATGACTCGCAAAGCCTTCTAGCTTATCTAAAGCCCCCGCTTCCTCAAACGCTTCTGCATAGAGTTCAATCGCTGCATGTGCGGTATAAGCACCCGCACAACCGCAAGCAGCCTCTTTCTTATCTTTATAATGCGGTGCAGAGTCGGTTCCCAAGAAAAACTTTTTACTGCCACTTGTCGCCGCCGCAATCAGCGCTTGCTGATGGATATTGCGCTTCAGTATAGGTAAACAGTAATAATGTGGACGAATGCCGCCTGCCAACATATGGTTACGATTGTATAAAAGGTGATGAGCTGTAATTGTTGCAGCAACATTATCTGGTGCGCTATTAACAAACTCTACCGCATCTTTTGTGGTGATATGCTCAAGGACAATTTTCAAGCTTGGGAAATCATTCACAACATCGGCAAGAATGGTTTCTAAAAACACTTTTTCACGGTCAAATATATCTATCGATGAATCTGTCACTTCACCATGAACAAGTAATAACATACCGACGTCTTGCATCGCTTCTAGAACTGGGTAAATATTCTTAATTGATGTAACACCCGAGTCAGAGTTTGTTGTCGCACCTGCAGGGTAAAGCTTTGCAGCAACAATTTTTCCTGTTGCTTTTGCTTTTTTTATCTCTTCTGGGCTCGTTTTATCAGTGAGATAAAGCACCATTAGTGGTTCAAAATCACCCTGTGGGCCAGCCGCTTTAATACGCTCATAATACGCCAATGCACTATCGGTACAGGTAGCCGGTGGAACAAGATTAGGCATAATAATCGCACGACCCATGTAGCGGCTTGCATCACGGACAGTATCGACCAATTGATCACCGTCGCGTAAATGAATATGCCAATCGTCTGGTCGTGTAATGGTGAGGGTTTGAATCGTATTTAAATCTGACATTGCTGGTTTCCACGGCTAAGAGTTAGAGGGATAGCTTAAACGAGGTTAAATCACTAATTGACTTACTTTCGTTTATATTCAGGTGCGTAGTTTACACCAGTTTCAGTTTTTTTTGAAAATAACTTTGTGGATATATTGATAGTAGGTTAACGTAATTAATTAACAGATTATTTGGCTCATTTTTCTTTATTATGCCTAAACATTTAGATACCGCGAGTGCACTTGAAGTCAAAACAGATCAGTTGCATATCATTAATCAGTTTTCATCATCGTTGATGCAGTTAGACACCATAGAAGAGCTACTTGAGTACGTCACATCACATGTTGTAAACAGACTCGGGTTCATTGAGTGTGTCATTTACTTAGCAGATGATGAAGCACGTACCCTCAAAGAAGTTGCTTCGATGGGTAAAACAAATAGCGGTGATAACTCTTATTACATTGACCGCACAGAAATTAGTTTTGATCAGGGTATAACCGGGTATGTTGCATCCACTGGCAAACCTTTAATGATAGGCGATGTAAGACACGAAAAACGTTATATCGCAGATGCGCGCCCCGCCCTGTCTGAATTATGTGTGCCGCTGGTTTATAAAGAAAAAATCTTAGGGGTCATTGACTGCGAGCATCCGCAAAAACATTACTATAATGATGCTCACCTTGAGATTTTATCAACGGTTGCCCATTTACTCAGTGCAAAAATCGACCAAGTCAGAACCGTTAAAAACTTAAAGCAAACTGTTAATCAGTTAAACGATGCGCAAAAACTTGAAAATTGTATGCTACAGATAGCCAATCTTACCTATCAATCTAGCGAACTCGACAGCTTTTTTGAGTCACTTCATGCCATTATTACCACGCTACTCAGGGCTGATAACTTTTTCATCGGGCTTTATGACAAAAAATGTGATGTGCTCGATATCGTTTATATTATCGAAGAAGGAGTGCGCTCTAACGCACACAAAAAAATCTCTAAGGATCTATTAAAAGACACGGCTTCCTATTATCTGCTCACAACAGAGCAATCTCTATTATTCAATAAGGAAGAATTCCAGCAACATATTGATGCAGGCCATTTTAAAATGGTGGGTCGCCAAGCAGAATCATGGTTAGGTGTTCCCTTTAAAGTAAATGACAGAATTAGCGGGGTCATTGCGGTGCAAAGCTACAGTGATCGTTATCACTACAGTGAGCATGATCGCGCGCTTCTTACCTATGTAAGTCGCCAAATTAGCATGGCTATTGACCGTCAATTATCACGTCAAGAATTAGAGCACCGTGCATTACATGATGAACTAACAGGGTTAGCAAACCGTTCATTATTAATTGAACGCATAAAACACGGCATATTGCGTTTAGCACGTGCGAATAAAGAGACCCAACATGCGTTGTTGTACTTAGATTTTGATCGGTTTAAAAGTATTAATGACTCATTAGGTCATGAAGTGGGTGACCATTTTTTAGTGAGAATTTGTGAGTTAATTCAAGGCACCATTCGTAACACAGATACTTTTGCCCGTTTAGGGGGAGACGAATTTGCGATTTTTATGGAGAATATAACCGATAAGCAGCAAATAAATGATGCCCTAGAGCGAATTCAAACTGCACTAGCTGATCCCCTCAATATTGACGGCCACTTATTACAGGCTTCTACCAGTATTGGCGTTGCATTTTGTGAGAGTGAAAACGACAAAGCTTACAAATTATTGCAACATGCTGATGCAGCCATGTACGAAGCTAAATCTTCAGGGCGTGGACACGTAAAGTTTTTTAATAACACAATGCGTAAAAAGCTAAAAACCCATGCCGATATCGAAAATGATTTACAGCATGGCATCGAACACAATGAATTTGAACTGTATTATCAACCAATTTTTACAATTCAAGAGGCACAGGTCATTGGCTTTGAAGCATTGGTACGCTGGCACCATCCAACCAAAGGGTTTGTAGCACCGAATGATTTTATCCCCGTTGCAGAAGATACAGGGCAAATCATCAACTTAGACCTGCATTTACTCGACTTAGCAGCTCAACAAATTTCACATTGGTATCAACACGGACTTCCCTTTACCAGAGTCACTGTTAATGTCTCGTCTAGGCACTTTGCGAGTCTTGATTTTGTAGCCCAAATGCATGCCTTATATAAAAAGTATCAACTTCCGTTAGGGTCACTCTGTCTAGAAATTACAGAATCAGGGCTAATAGGTAATTTAGAACTCGCAACTAAAATAATAAAAGGGTTAGCGCCCCTTGAAGTAAAACTTTGCTTAGATGACTTTGGGACAGGTTACTCTGCCCTAGGCTATTTACACCAATTACCGATTCATATCTTAAAAATTGATAAGAGCTTTATTGATCATATTACAAAATCACATAACCCATTAATAGATGCCATATTATCTTTAGCACAATCATTACAGCTTGATGTGGTTGCAGAAGGAATTGAAACTGAGCAACAGCTAGCCATCTTAAAACAAACACCGTGTAAATTTGGTCAAGGCTTTTTAAAAGCAAGGCCAATGCCGGCAAAGGATGCTAAAAACGTTATTTTACATGGCTTATAAAAAGCATACTCGCCTTTATAAGCCATGAAAAAAACGACCTTACTGTAAAAAGACGGATTTGTTTATTGATAAGCTTGCTGTAATAACCTTTAGCAACCATACGCAATCATTTTCAGGCATTAAACCTGACATACACAGCGTTAAGGATGTCTGATTAACGCCTCCATAGGTGCAGGAGTTACAGCAATGCAAAGGCGATTACCAAACACAAATAACACAGCTACATAACACAATGTGCTTGCTACCGACGCGGTTTTCTTACCTCACATTTATTGCCACTAATACCATTCCGCTTAATTAAGTGGTCTATTTTGAGGCAATAAAACCGCGTTGATAACAAGGCAAAAATTTAGTTATTTAGTTGTTTTAAATCAGAAATTTTTAACGCAGGTAGCGACTGGTTTGATCACTCAAAATGATTAAGTATTTTTGCGGATTGGTATAAATTAAACGCCTTGCTAGCAACGGGATGACTCAACGTATACCTTTTTATATCGGTGTTTATATAACTTGCTAACACTGAACACAGAGCACTCTATTGAGCAATATATACATGCCACTACCCTCTACACAGCACATTAATCTTTCTCACTCTATACCTTAAGTTTACCTTTATACCTGAGTACACCTTATGCCTAGTTCACATTTTTAGGCTTCAAAAGCTAAATTTGGCACTGGCGGCACTCGGGATACCTTTATTGAGTTTTCTCTTTTTTGTCGCTTTTCCTATGACTGCTAAATTCGCCACTTATAAACTTGAGGTAAATTCATGGAAATATCGCAGCAAGTGTAAAAAAACAAACTGACAACGCTGTCATTTATTGTTTAGAAAGGTTATTGTAAACATGCAGTAAAAAACAACGCCATTTTAGACGTCTAGACGTTGAAAAAATATAAACGAAAGCGTAGTATGTTTGTAATCTGAGTTTGACTCACATTTTTCATGAGATTTTTTAAAGATGATTGATATAAAGCACCTTAAAACAATTGCGACACTTAAAGAGACCGGTTCTTTAGTTAATACAGCCCGAGAACTCTTCTTAACGCAATCAGCGTTATCACATCAGATTAAAGATCTCGAAAATAAACTCGACTGCCAGTTATTCGAACGGAAAACACAACCGGTTCGTTTCACACCGCAGGGCATGCTCTTACTTGAATTAGCCAACGAGGTGCTTCCTCGGGTAGAAGCCACAAAATGTCGATTAAAAGAGAGTCTTAATCAACCAATATCAAACTTGAGATTAAGTGTTGAGTGTCACGCCTGTTTCCATTGGCTGTTGCCGACAATTAAAGAATTTAATAATTTTTGGCCAGACATTAAAGTCGATTATGAACGCGGTTTTAGCTACGATGCTATTCCTGATTTAATGAATGACGAACTCGATCTTGTGCTTACATCAGATATTCGTGAACCAGATCAGCTCGAATATGCACATCTATTCGACTTTAAATTAAAATTAATCGTGGCACCTGATCATGAGCTTGCAAAAAAAGCCTATGTGACCGCCCTGGATCTGAAAAACGAAACAATCATTTCATACCCTATTCCACGTGAACGTCAGGACATTTTTAAGCATTTTATACAAAATGCACGCTTTGACGGCACACTTAAAACCGTTGACCAAGGCTTATTAATTTTTCAGCTTGTTAGTGCTGGAATGGGGGTTGCTGCGCTACCAGACTGGTTAGTTACACCTTATGAAAGCCAAGGCTTGATAAAATCAATTCCATTAGGTGCTCTAGGTCTTACACGTCCTATGTACTTAGCAATGAAAAAAAATATGAAAGATAATCCTGTATATCGTCATTTTTTGAATACTTGCAAACTAAATAATGGTCGCTAAACACAGATAAACTCTCTAACATCGTTATATCTTACAATCACTTGTATTTACTATGTTTGAAATTAAGAAGATAATTGGCTCATTGTTAATGCCACTTCCGTTGCTTGGCATAATAACATTACTAATGGTATTTCTAGCGATAACACAGCGACGAAAAGCGCTCTATTTAGGGTTTATCAGTGTATTAAGCCTACTAATTGTAAGCACCCCTTATGTTGGTCAAACGCTGATTGTTTCAAGTAATAACCCACAATGGCAATTTAATAAACGCCAACATTCCCAGATTGATAACATTGTTGTTTTAGGTTGTACCATCATGCCGCATCCACAACTTGTTGCTAATAACCAACTGGGCGATTGTGCTATAAGCCGCTTATTAGAGGGTGTAAAACTTGCGCATCAATACCCCGATGCTATTTTATTTGTCTCTGGTGGTGGCTTTGCCAATACCACAAACAGCCAATTGATGTTTGAAACAGCCAAGACATTAGGTATCGCAGCATCAAGGATCAAACAAAACCCGCTTGCGATGGACACCGCAGAAGAAGCGAAAAGACTGGCGATATATTTGGTCGACAAAAAGAGTGCTTTAGTCACATCTGCAAGCCATATGCCGCGCGCAAAAGATCTCTTCAACGCGCAAGGAATCGAGGTAATACCCGCAGCAACAGATTATAAAGATTACAGCCAATTTCCCATGTACAAACAATTTATCCCCAGTGCCGATGTACTCGTTGCAGTTACACGAGTGAGCCACGAAAAGGTAGGCAGTCTGTGGATTAAATTACGCCGCTGGATTGATCCAGAGGCGTTGTAATCACTTAACCCTGTTAGATTAAACAGGGTTATCAATATCTATAAAAGTAACATCAAAACCATGCTGCTCAGCTAAAAGCTCGCCAAGTGCTTTTATTCCGTATCGCTCAGTAGCATGGTGACCTGCAGCGAAAAAATCAATTCCTTGCTCTCGCGAGCTATGAATAGTTTGCTCAGATGCTTCACCTGTCAAATAGGCATCAATACCTTGAGCAGCAGCTAAGTCAATATAACCTTGCCCGCCCCCTGTACACCAAGCAATGGTTTCAATCTTGTCATCGCGCACTAAGCTCGTTAAAGGTTCACGGTGTAGCACTGTGCTAATTTTGTCTGCAAACTCTTTGCCCGTTAAAGGTGTTTTTAAAAATCCTTTTACTGCGACGCTGTTTGGTCCCGCTTCAAGGCCAGCGCTAAGTTCAATATCTAATAAGTGTGCAAGTTGCGCATTGTTGCCAATGACGGGATGAACATCTAATGGCAGATGATAAGCAAATAAGTTGATATCATGAGCAAGTAACGCCGCTACACGCCGTTTTTTCATACCTGTGATTGGCTGAGACTCACCTTTCCAAAAATATCCATGGTGAACCAAAATAGTATCCGCGCCGTGATCAATAGCCGCATCAATCAATGCTTGGCTTGCCGTGACCCCTGTCACTATTTTTTTTACCTCGTTTGCACCTTCAACCTGAAGCCCATTCGGGCAAAAATCTGCGATTGAGTCGGGTTTTAGAATGTCGTTTAATAACTGAGTAAATTGTTTACGTTGCATATAGAAATCGTCCTCTACCCCTTAAATTTGTGCAAATTTTGGCGTTTATAAGTCAAAAATGGAAGGAAAATCGCAAAAAATTGAAAAGTAAGCTGAAAATAGGTATAAATATATATTCTTAATCTGTGTTTACAACGTATAGGGTCTCTGATGAGCAAACTAGACAAAACAGAAGTGTTAAATGCCTTCGAAGCAGCTTATGAAGCAGCGAATGGTAAAAAACCTGAAATCACAACAAAACCTGGTTGGTATAGCATCGACGGTGGCAAAAATTTGCGCCTTGCTGATGTTGCAGCGCTGACTGAAGAGCTCACTTCTGGTAAAACAGCTGAGCCTAAAGCAGAAGAAGCACCAAAAGCACCGGCAAAAAAAACCAAAACTAAAACCGCTGCGCCAGCTAAGTCAGTTAAAAAGTCACCATTCACCGTAGTGAAAGCGAATGATGATGGTTTCAAAGCTGAAGAGCTGTGGATTGTTAACCTAGCTGAAAAAGACCACGATTGTCGTTTACCTCGTGGTGTTGTGTAACTAATTACACATTGGGAAAAAACCGCTACTAATTAGCGGTTTTTTTATGCCCAGTTATCGAGATATTTATCAAGTATTGTGAAACAAAACCACAAAGCACAATAAATACGGTACCTGTTAATACGGGCATTACTAAAAAATCCCAGCTTTGCAACGATTGCATTATTAAAATAGGATTTGCCCCAGCGGCAGGATTCACTGTGCGTGTTAGCATCATTAATGAAATAGCCAACCCACTGGCAATAGCAATCTCAAAAGGACTGACACCAACAAAATTTACAAATAAGACTCCTATAAACGCCGTTATAAGGTGACCACCAATCACATTTCTGGCCCGCGCAAGTGGACTTGTAGGTACACCAAAGACTAAAACGGCAGTCGCTCCAAATGGAGCCATTAACCATATGCCAAAATCCCCTCGTTGCTGTAAGTAAGCAAGTACAAAAATAGCCAGCGCTGCAAATCCACCTGCAATAACCGCTTTGTTAATTGTTTTGTCCATCATATCTCCATTGCTCAAGGTAGACCGATCTGTCTACCCACAGATAGTAGACAACTCGGTCTACTTATGTCAAGCTAGAATTTCTATCTAGGAGCAAGCATGGATAAAAGAACACACATTACATTGACTGCACTCGAATTGTTTTACGATAAAGGCATTCACAGCGTGGGGATTAATGAAATTATTAGTGCAGCAAATGTAGCTAAAAAAACGATGTACCATCATTTTGCAGGTAAAGATGAATTAATTTTAGCGTGCCTAAACGAACGGCATACTACATTCATCACGTGGCTTGAGAACGCCACCAACCAACAAACGACATTACACGATTTTCAAGAACGTTTATTTACAAGCTTCGAAGATTGGTTTCATTCTAAGGTTGCAGAGCTTGGAAACTTTAATGGCTGTATGTTCATTAACGCAGCGGCAGAATACTCAGCGCCGCAAAGCCCAGTCAACCTTGCATGTAAAGCACATAAAGCCGCTGTTTCTTCACTCATCAAACAGCGTTTGTCAGAATGTAAAGACGTAAAAGCCGAGAAAATTGATTCTCTTTGCCACTATTTAATGACACTCACTGAGGGAATGATTTGCCAAGCAAAAGTGTCTGGTATGAAGCAATTCCCTCGCCTGCTAAATTAAAAACCATAAAAAAGCGGCTCAATGGCCGCTTTTCACTTTACGCTATTTATATCTTTTCAAAATATAATTTATCACGTTGTTTTCCGCCGACTTCATTCATCGTTGCCGCGTCAAATAAACGACCATTCACCATGGTATAGTCGATTTTGTCGGTATCGCGAATATTCGTCAACGGGTTACCATCAATAACGATAAGATCCGCTAATTTACCCGGCTCTAATGAACCAATATTTTTATCTAAGCCGATGTATTTAGCAGGATCGAGTGTCGCCGCACGAATTGCTTCTAGCGGCGTCATACCGCCTTGAGCAAACATCCAGATTTCCCAATGTGCAGCTAAGCCTTCACGTTGACCATGAGCGCCCAAATTAACCAATACTCCTAAGTCTTGTAGCTCTTTAGCAACGCGTGCGTTGTTAAAGTGGTTGTAATGATGATCGGGTGCTTTTACTCGACGCATTGAGCGCGGTAAAAGTTGGTTTTTAGGCACAAATTTACTTAGGCGTGGGTGGTTCCACACATCCGTTTTATCATACCAGTAGTTTTCACCCCAAATGCCGCCATAAGCAACACCTAACGTAGGTGTATAACCTACATCACTTTGCGACCATAGTTGGCGAATATCATCATAAATGTTCGCAACAGGAATTGAGTGCTCAATACCGGTATGACCATCAACGACCATGGTCAAGTTATGCTGCAATAATGAGCCCCCTTCTGGCACGACCATCATTTCAAGTTCACGCCCAGCTTCAATTACTTGCTGACGCTGTTCACGGCGAGGCTGGTTGTATGACTTAACACTAAATGCACCCACTTTTTTCAAGCGTTCAAGGTGGAATTTAGCATCGTCAAGCGAGTCAATATGCGATGTATAGCCCGGCATATTAGCACCGTACAGTATTGTACCGGTAGAGAAAATGCGTGGTGCCACTATCATGCCTGCTTTTTGCATTTCACTCGCAGCAAAAATTTCGGTGGTGTCGTTCGATGGATCATGAATCGTCGTAACACCCAGCGATAAACCAGCAAGGTTTTTCCAGTTTTGTTGCGGGATTATTTCATCACTGGCTTGCGCACCATGAGCATGGGCATCAACAATGCCTGGCATAATCGTCTTGCCGGTCACATCAATAACTTCTGCACCTTTAGGAATTGTTACAGAGTCTTTGCTTCCGACTGCTTTAATGTGTTTTCCATTAGTTACAATCACACCATTTTCAATAACTTGCTCACCATTCATGGTAATGATGCGTGCGCCCGTTAGTGCAAACATCCCCTTTGGCTCAGCCATTGTTTTGGTAAAGCCAATGTTGTCACCACTTTTCACTTTAAAATCTGTGTCTGCGTTTTTATTTATGTCAAATAAACCCGCTAAACTTGCATGATAAAGCTCAGGACCAAGACTCCAATACAGTTTATCACTGGTTCCACTCCAGCTAATATTCTCGCCCGCACGAACTGATAATTGTTCAATTGGGAATTGACTATCTTTCGGGCCAATATTAATGGTTTTGCCGCGTTCAACAAAAGGGGTTACAAACACTTTAAAACGCTCAGCAAATGCCAAATATTTACCATCTGGCGACACTCTGAACTCCGTTGCATGCTCAGACTCATACAGCTTACGTACTTCTTTTGACTCAAGCTCAACCACACTAAGCGTAGGTTTAGGCCATGGGCTCATTACATAAATACGGTCATTCATTGCGCCAAATTGCGGCTGGTAACCTGACTTAGTGATCAGTGCGGATTCACCGCCCTTGGCACTAACAGAATAAATGCCCGGCTCTAATGACCAGGTTGGATTGAGGATACTGCCACCCGATGCTTTACGATAAACAACCGTCTTACCATCTGGGCTAAAGGTAGGTTCTACATATTTACCTGGTTCTTCTGTTAACTTATTACCTCGTCCGCCTCTTGCAGAAACGACACGCACAGAGCCTTGTTCATTGTCATCCCACGTTGTATAAACTACTTTTTTACCATCGCGGGAAAACTGTGGAAATAACTCAAAATGATCGTCTTGTTTAGTTAAGCGTTTCACTTTACCTGACTCAAGATCACGCTTATAAATATGACCCAAAGCTTCAAAAATGGCTGTTTCACCGTCTGGTGAAATTTGCACATTGCGCAGCATTTTTACCGCAAAATTATCGCTATCGATATTGTGTGTAAACCGCACTGCTTTTTGAATTTGTTTATTGGTTTCTACCTTAAATGGGATACGTGATACTGATTTATCATCAACATCTAATTTATGAATTGTGCCACCAGCCCAAAACACTAATTGCGCATTATCTGGCGTCCAAGCAATGGTCGGATAAACACCGTGTATTGCCCATGTTTCTTGCATATCTCGCTCAAGCTCACCATATAACTTTGTATGCTCACCAGTGTGAAGGTCATATAAATATAAGCTTGTTTGAAAATCATCACGCTTGATATAAGCCAGCTTTTTACCATCTGGTGAGGGGGTTGGACGAATAGCGCCCCCCATTCCATCAATAATAGTTTCAATTTCACCGGTTTCACGGTCATAGCGTTTAATTTTGTAGATACCCGCAACTGAATCTTTTGAGTAATGGAATGTTTTACCTGGTGTAGCATCATGTGAAAAATACACATAACGACCGTCAGGTGAAAACATCGGTTCACCTAAATCTTTTTGATCGTTTTCACGTGCCGTTAACTGCACCCCCTTACCACCGGCTTTGTGGTATAGCCAAACTTCACCCGCACCGAGTGAGCGGCTTGCTGTAAAGTGCTTACGCGCAACTAAATAGTCGCCATCGGGGCTCCATGCAGGGCTATTTAATAAACGAAACGTTTCGTCAGTGACGGCCTTTTGGTTTTCACCGTTGACATCCATAATCCAAATGTTATCACCACCACCTTGATCAGATGTAAACGCAATGTATTTACCATCAGGGCTAAAGCGCGGTTGCATCTGCCACGCAATATCACTTGTTAATTGTTTTGCCGTACCGCCCGAGATTGGCATAGTGTAAATATCACCCAACAGATCAAACACCAAGGTTTCACCATCAGGACTAATATCAACATTCATCCACGTGCCTTGTTCAACACTGATTTTGGCATCTAAAAACTGACCTGCTGGCGCATCAACTCGCCACTTTTCATCACCTGACTGCTCGGTTGCTATTACTTGCCCTGTAAAGGCGAGTGAAATCGAAACAGCCAAAGCCGTATGAAGCATTTTCTTCATGGAATTCTCACTTGTTATTGTTTTGTTATTTGCACACATATTGATTGCATCAAATAGCATAGCAAGATTCCAGCATTACGTGTTAAACAGTCGTAAATTGGCGACTAATGCCACGCAATGGGATCAAATTCATAATAGCCTACCAATAAATGATAAATTTCAGGATCGAATTGCCTAAGTGCAGCAGGCTTTTCAAGGAAAGTTTCGGTGATCACGGCAAAAAACTCGGCTTCATTGGTCGCCCCATAACTATGAATAACATGGGGCATACCGTAAGCAATGTGTGTTTTAAGCTGATTAAAAGCACGACTGAATACTTTGGCCCATTGTTGATAGTCAGCATTACTAGCAAGCAATGGCGTGCCTGTCGTTTTTCCTGTTTCTTGGTCTAGTTGATGAGCAAATTCATGGAATACCAAATTGTGGCCATCACTAGGGAGTCGGCTTCCTTCTAGCACATCGTGCCAGCTTAAGACCAAGGTGCCACCAGGCCATGACTCACCTTGTCTCACGGTATTATGATAACTAACAAGACCTGCACCATCGCGTGATGTTTGTGGTGCATAATAGGCACTTGGATATAATAAAATGTCTTTCACATTACGATATAAAGGCCAAGGCTTATTGAGCACTAAAACACATGCATCTGCAGCAACAATGAGTTTCATTGCATCATTTAACTGCAGGCCATCACACCCAATAAATCGCTTTTCATTTAAGAACCAAACAATATGACGCTCTAATTTTTCACGATCAGCGTCCGTCATTTTTTGATAAATAGGCATGTACTTCAACAGCAATGACTTCTGCTCTGAAGTAAGGGAATAGGTCAGGTACTTTTTATGCCAAAAATGATTTCGAATATCATCCCAGCGCCAGTAACCGACAATAAAAATGAGCAAAAAAAGTAACAAAACAAGGTTAAGCATTATCATCGCCTAAAATATAATCTTGTTACTTTAATGTGTGCAAACAAAAAAAGATCAATTGTCTGCACACATTTTTATTTAAGTTGCAGTAAAAAGTTACAGGACAGGAACCGTTGCCGAACCAGTTACCACTTCTTTACTGCCTTTGACTCGATACTCATAGTCGAAGGTAATCGTATTAACGTTACCAGACGCGTTATCATCAAGGTATGTTACATCCCACGGTAGTCCATGCATATACATTAAGCCATCTGGTAAAGAAGTATATTTAATTGCATTGCCCGAATCACCATAGGCCGTTTCATTTAATGCAATTGAAACTAGGTTTCTTAAACTATCATTATAAATATACTCACCAGAGACAATTGTAAGCTCTTCGTAAACAGGATTCATAGTGCCATTGTTTGTATAACCCGTTAAGGTAATATCAAGTTCGGCAAGTGATGCAATAGACGTTGGTAAGTACAATCTCACGTTATTACCACGACTCGATGATGCTGCACTCTCACCCGCTGAGTTAGTAGCGTGAATCAATTGGCCAGCTTTCAAACCATTATTATTATCGAATTTAACATCTTCGATTGAAAACGCAGCTTTATCAGCAACCGTAAATTCATTTTCAAATGAATAATTAGCAGTTAAAGCAGTTTCTTTATCAATCACTGAATTTAAACGGTACTTATAACGACCAACACTAAGCGCTTGCTCAGGCAATACTTCCACAAAGGTATCATTTAATGACAATGATGAAGTCGTTGTAATGTCTACATCCTTTCTAATAAAAAATGTACTGCCAGCAGGGACTGAATCTGTTGTTGATTCATTACCACGGATCACTGTAAGTGAATTGCTTCTCACCAATGAAAAGCTATCTTGTGTAAGCTCTATTGGTTTTGAGAAGAACAAGTAATAACCATTATTCAACGCATTAACAGTTTGGCTAAGCAAATCTACTTGCGTCGTTTGTGTGCCTTTATTGGCCTTAAAAATCACCGACACAACACCGTCTTCGACTTGGAAATTACCTTGGTTATAGATATTGCCGACCACCAACTCACCATTTTCTTCTCTAACAGAAAATGAATCAGATAAATAATTCTGACCATTTACATCTGTAAAAGCCGACATTCTTACAGTAAGTGATGAGCTGCCTTTAAAGTCATAAACATACTCATTTTCTGTCGCATCAAAGGTCAAAGGATTAGACTCAAAATCATTGCTTGATGCCACTAATTCAATATTTGAAAAGACTTGACCAGTTTCATCGATGACTTTAACACGTAATTGATACTCTTTTGTCGCATCTGTATCTTTAAACAAAATGGTTGCATCATCATTCAATGTGCTAAATGAGACAGAACTTTGATTGTAATAATTTTGTACAAGCTCATAATCATTAATAGCATCGTTATCAACATCCATATCGATATGAAGAGCAATTGCATTTCCCAAACCAACGGGTTTCTCAATTGAATAAAGATTAGTTTGCTCGTTATAGGTCGCACTGAAAAAGTGCTCATTGCGAGATTGCCACGTGCTATCTGTCAGGCCTAATGATGTAGTATAAGTAAATTGAAGGTCTTTAATGGGTGTATTTTCACCATCAAGCAATGCTGTGAATTGAATGGTCTCTGTTGTAGTAACTGAAAGTGAGCCTAGTTGGCTGACTCCAGAGCCTGAGTTACCATAAAATGCACGCTGTTGAAACGAACCATCAGTACTTGTCACAAGTAACACGTAATCAGAATGTTTTGGAATATTTTTCAATTCAAACATGCCATCACTCAGCGAAACTGCCTCAGACCAAGTATTGCCAATTTTAATTTGAATTTGTGCGTTAGCCGCTAAACTGTCAGTGACGTAATTTTTAACCGTTCCTGTTAAAGTCGCTGTTTCAGCTTCTTGAGTGGCCTTATTTTGTTCTTCAATTGCACTGATTAGTTCATCGTTATTATTGTCTTCAACTTCTAAACAACCAGATAATAAAAAACTCGCAGAAATTGCGAGTGCAATAGTATGTTTTTTAAACATAAAAACTCCATTTAATTATTTTTGTTTCCCTTATGGGGTCTACTATTATAATGAACTTAAAATGAATAAAAAAGCCATTTGTGACCAATCTACAAAATTGATGTTTCTTTATTGTAAATTACCACTTTGTTCCTGCCATTATTTTTAGCGTGGTAGAGCGCGGTATCGGCATGAGAAAGTAGCCGATCATAGTCGGTAACATTTGCATTATCTGCAACACCGAAACTTACAGTGACAGACAGTTCTTTCGCAAGTTCAGAAAAATTATAATCCGCGATTTCTAAGCGAATAATTTCACATAAACGCGCGGCTTCATCAGCACCTTTATGAGGAAATAGTAAAGTGAACTCTTCGCCTCCCCAACGCGCAGCATAACCTTCATCTGGAAAGTTGATACGTAACAAACGGGCAATTTCACAAATCACTTGATCACCAATCAAATGTGAAAAATTGTCATTAATTAATTTAAAGTGGTCAATGTCCATAATCGCAACACTTAAGCTTTGCTTATTATGTTGGAACTGACTAAAGTTCTCGAATAGCCAACTATCGAATGCTCGTCTATTGGGTAGCTGAGTTAATTGGTCATGATTAGCGAGATGCGCGAATGCATCTGCTTGGTTCTTTAAATCGTGCATTTGTTGCTCGACCTTCTCCGTCAGCTCTATTTCAATGCGTTTATAATGATATAAACGGTATTTATATATTGCATAGGCTATTAAAAATAAGCCCAAAATAAGCACTAATTTAAAGCTGGTCTTTTGCCAAAAATATGGCGCAATTCTGAATCGTAACGTTTGTTCATTGTTTTGCCATTCACTATTTGGATAGCCCGCACGGACCTTAAATGTATATTCTCCCGGAGGTAAGTTTGTATACTCAGTAATAGCTAAGCGGCCTCTATCAACCCATTCTTCGTTGTAGCCACTTAAGTGAGTTTGATAATTTAGACGCTGCGGCATAATAAAACTTAAGCCTGCATAATTAAATGACACCCTTGAAATACCCGCTGGTAAACTTAGTACATCACTTTTAGCGGGCAATGCAACGGGCTTACCATCAACTTCAAAGCTTTCTATGACCGTTGACAAACGGCGTTTACTCGCTTCTTTTAATCGCTCAGGCTTTACAATCGCAACCCCTTTTGCCGTTGCAACCCAGAGTTGACCATCAGAATGCGTCACTGCTGCAGGGTTAGAACCGCCATTTGCTTGCGCGCTCAGCATGCCATCGCCTTCATCATACAACTGCATAGAAACAACAACTGACTCCGCACCCGTGGGGTTATCTAAAAATTCAGTAAGCTGGGTTTTATTGAGCTGAATAACACCGCGATTACTGGTTAACCACAACGAGTCACCTTGCTCAATAACCTGAAATAATTTATCAACGGGTAAGCCCTGTTCACGTCCAAACAAATGCATAACATCGATCTTCAAATCGTAACGTATGAGGCCTCGATCCGTTGCGAGCCACATTTTTTCGCCATCAAGATAAAAACCAAACGCATATTCAGTGCTAAATTTTTCAGGAAATTCTATGTTAGAAAATGTGTTTAATGCGGGATCAAAAATAGACACTCCAACACCTGTTCCAACCCATAGCCGGCCTTGATTATCTTCAGCAAGTGCCATAATAAAATTGCCAGCTAAGCCTTCTTCAGTAGTGTAAGAATGAATTTGTCCGTCGTCTGTGAGCTTTGTAAGGCCGCTGGCAGTGCCGATCCATAAATTATGTGAGCTATCGAATAATACCGCCCGTACCTCATTATTAAGAAGCCCATTAGTGCGATTCTTAACTGGGTAAATTTTGTTATTCACCACTTTCATGAGGCCACCAGTGTACGTGCCAAGCCATACATCCCCATTTTTGTCTTCAGTTAAACTTAGCACTGACAAGGGATCACGTTCATATGCTTGGTTTAAGGTGGTTATTTCCCCATTTATAATTCGGTTTAAACCATTGCTACTGCCTACCCACAAACTACCATCAGAATGAGACAATACGGTGCGAACATAATCTGAAGCAAGACCACGGCTTTGGCTCCAATTCGTAAACGGGGCTTCACGCAGCCTGAATAGCCCTGCATTAGTACCAACCCAAATGCTTTTTTCACGGTCCTGCAGTAATGACAGAATACGGTTATTCGGCAAGCCATCATCGGCATCGAGATTTTCAAGGCCTGATTGCCTCAATCTAAAAACACCTTTGTTGATTGTACCGAACCAAATGTCTCCTTGGGTATCTTCGAGCAAACTCGATATGGATTCATGATTGAGCGTTGCATCAACAGAGACAAATTTATCGTGTTGCTTTTGCCATGCCCCTTTTTCTGTGCCGACAATTAAGGTACCCGACTGAGTCAATAACAGCGTAAAAGCAGAGACATCAGGTAAACCGGCTTCTTGACCAACTTTACTGACCTTTTTACCTTCAATTTTGTATAAGCCATCACTGGTTGCAGCCCAAATGACATTCTGTTTGTCTTTTATTAGTCTGTATGCACTCAGTTTATCAACCAATGTGTGTTCTGTTGCTTTTTCTGATGCACGATACACAATACCTTGTCCCTCAAGAGCGAGCCAAATTTCGCCTTGTTCTGAGATCAATGCATGATTAATCATGGTCGATGAACTTGGAAGCGACCGCCACTGGCCCTGTGAGCGCACGGCAATCCCGCCTCGTGCTCCAACAATGTATAAATCGCCATTATCCATGGCTATCAGACTTCTTAAACCTGAATCAGGCAATCCTGGGATCTCGGTTCGTGTAAAAAGTTTAAACTCTCGACCATTAAAACGCGCCAACCCTTCCCACGTTGCTATCCAGATATAGCCATCTTTCGTTTGTGCAACACTGTTAATACTATTGTGAGGTAAACCTGAGCGTGTATTCCATGTCTCAGTAAAATAGTCACTCAATGAAAGGCGAGTTGATTCTGCAAAAGCGCTAAAACATACACACAGTAAAATGAGACTAACTACCCGCGCCATAAAGCTTAACCTTTAATTATTGTTCTTTTCAGTGATGCTGTGTGGTGCTCATATCGTCAACCAACACTTCCATTACTACTACATTAGTTGCAATTCTTACTCACTTTAATCACATTTAGCAACAATCAATTACAGTAATCATTAATTTTTTCTTGCAAGATTTGAACAAACCGAGCGACATGTAAACCATCCATTAAAGCGTGATGGACATCAATGGATAGCGGGATCTTGCCGGTTCGCTTATCGTATTGACCAAACACCAATTTAGGAATACCTAACCCGTGCCCCTCACTAACGGCATGTGAAAACCCCGTGAAATTTAGCCAAGGTAAAACAGAAATATGAATGAGATCGGGTTGCCCTTCTGTCGCTGCAAACGCTTCTGAGAAGAAAGGTTGCCCTTTACTTTCTTTTGCTACCTGCAATGCATGCTCAGAAAAGCGTTGAATAGAATCATGTTTTTCAAAGTAACTGAAACGCAATGTATCATCATCAGCTAACTCAACCACACTAGCACGTACAGTTGATAGCTGAATAGGACACGAATCTATAATACGCTGGCGCATGGGCGCATAATCGTGGCAAGCCTCTAAAGTCAGAAAAATATAGCTATGAAAAAATGAATACGGCGCTGACTTACACTGCTCATAAAGTGCAGCCATGTCGAGCGACACACAAACATTAAAGTAAGGGAGACTAAATTCTTTGAAAAAAGCAAAATGTTGCTTACGAGGCCATGACTCAAGATCAATTACGTGACTGTCATTTGGAAGAGAATGCATTGGGTGGCCCTGTGAAATAAAAAAACAGTGTAGCCAGATACATTCATTAAGTCATGTAATTGCGATTAAAATCCGCGATAGTCTATTGGCTTTTTAGGGCTGTTTGCATGTTGTCGCCTATAAAGGTATTTGGCGTAATATGTTATAGCTGTAAGCTTAATTAAGCGGTTTATTTGGAATAATATTGCAAATGGGTATTGAAGCCTATTTGGGCACAAAAAAAGGCGCGCCATGCGCACCTTTTTAAACAGCAAATTAATTAAATTATAAGCCGTTTTCGATGATTTCTAATGCAAGCTCATCAGCAATTAAATGCGTTGATTTTTGCTCTTTCTCTGAGCGAGCAAAAATTTCTGTTAGCGTATCAAAAATACCTTCAACGTGCTTCGTTGACGCCTCTGCACTGTAGCCTTCTGGTGCTGTTTCGTAATACACATTAATGATACCACCAGCATTAATTACATAGTCTGGCGCGTAAAGAATGCCTTTTTCACGAATGATTTCACCGTGGCGAGACTCTGCGAGTTGATTGTTAGCACAACCAGCAATAATCGTTGCTTTTAAACGTGGAATTGTCATGTCGTTTACTGTTGCACCTAACGCACAAGGTGCATAGACATCAACATCTAGGTCATAAATTTCATCGATACCCACTGCTGTCGCATTAAAGTCATTAACAACACGTGATACAGCTTGTTCGTTAATATCAGTAACAAACAATGTTGCGCCTGCTTCATGAAGGTGTTTACAAAGACCATATGCAACGGCACCTAAACCTTGCACAGCAACCTTTATACCCGATAAATCTTGATGACCACGTTGATGCTGTAACGCGGCTTTAATACCTAAAAATGTACCGTAAGCAGTGAAAGGTGATGGATTACCACTTTTACCTTCAAGACCCAGCACATAGTTAGTTTCTTTATTCATGATTGCAACGTCATCGCACGTGATGTTTACGTCTTCTGCTGAATAATAACTACCACTTAAACGCTCTAGCTGACGGCCAAACGCACGGAAAAGCTGCTCTGATTTAATTTCTTTTGCATTACCGATAATAACAGACTTACCACCACCGAATGGTAAACGTGCAACCGCATTTTTGTATGTCATACCTTTCGATAAACGAAGGGCATCGGTTACTGCGTCTTCGTCAGTCGCATAGTCCCACATTCTACAGCCACCTACAGCTGGACCTAACTTGGTATTGTGAACCGCGATAATAGCCTTAAGGCCTGATTCTTTATCTGAACAAAACACCACTTGCTCGTGGTTATCAAAGTCGACTTTATTAAATACAGCCACAGTTAAATACTCCGAAATTTTCTTACCCTTTTTGGGGTGTGAGCGCTGAAATTGCCGAGACTTTATCACTTCGTTTGCTCCCATGCCACTATATGAGATGATAAAACTAAGCTAAGTTACGCGATTGAAATAACAACGCAAAAAACACGTTAAAACAGGAAATATATACCTACATAAATCCACATAAAGCATGATTAATTCAAAACAAAAGTAAATCTACTAAATCTTTTTTACGTGAACGTAAAGGTCAAGTATAGCGTAAAGAAAAAGTGACAAAGTAATTCAGTAGCAAAAGCCTGAAAACACACACTTTAAGTCAAAAGTGTGGATGAGAAAGAGACTGGTCAGAGCTGAAAAAAAACGGCGCTTGGGCGCCGTTTCATATAAACGATTTAATGACGATTATTTTAATTTACCATCAAGCTCTTCGATTTTGGCTTTCCAAATTGCTGGGCCTTGCGTGTGCGCATTGGCACCTTCGCTGTCAACAGCAACAGTCACAGGCATGTCTTCAACTTCAAACTCGTAGATTGCTTCCATACCTAAATCTTCAAACGCCACTACACGCGCTTTCTTAATAGCTTTAGATACTAAGTAAGCAGCACCGCCTACCGCCATTAAGTACACAGACTTATTGTTTTTAATTGATTCAACCGTTGCAGGACCACGCTCAGCTTTGCCAATCATACCAATGATGCCCGTGTTTTCTAACATCATGTCAGTGAACTTATCCATACGCGTTGCCGTTGTTGGGCCTGCTGGGCCTACAGCTTCATCACGAACCGCATCAACAGGACCGACGTAATAGATAAATTTATTATCGAAATCAACACCTTCAGGTAAACCTTCACCTGATTGGATCATATCTTGTAGGCGTTTATGCGCCGCATCACGCCCTGTTAAAATAGTGCCAGAGAGAAGCACTGTTTCACCCATCTTCCACTCTTGCGTGTCTTCTTTAGTTAGCGTGTTTAAGTCAACACGGCGTGTGCCCTCGCCAACTTCGAACGTCACTTCTGGCCAATCTTCAAGTTTAGGAGCTTTAAGCTCTGCTGGACCTGAGCCATCTAAGGTAAAGTGAACGTGACGCGTTGCCGCACAGTTCGGGATCATTACTACAGGCTTAGATGCCGCGTGCGTCGGTGCCGTTTTAATTTTTACATCAACAACGGTTGTTAAACCGCCTAGACCTTGAGCACCAATGCCCAACTTATTCGCGCGCTCAAAAATATCAATACGCATTTTTTCTTCTGTTGTCTCAGCGCCGCGTTCAATTAGCTCGTGAATATCAACCGGATCCATTAAAGATTCTTTAGCAAGCACGGCTGCTTTTTCAGCGGTACCACCAATGCCTATACCTAGCATACCCGGCGGACACCAACCAGCCCCCATTGTTGGGAGTGTTTTTTCAACCCACGCCGCAACATCATCCGATGGGTTCAGCATGACCATTTTTGTTTTGTTTTCTGAGCCGCCACCTTTAGCTGCAACCATCACTTCAACTTCGCCACCTGGCACTAAGTCGATATGAACCACAGAAGGTGTATTATCTTTGGTGTTTTTACGCGTACCAGCAGGGTCTGCAACGATTGATGCGCGTAATGGGTTATCTGGGTTTAAGTAAGCGCGACGTGTACCTTCATCAACCATTTGCTGAACAGTCATGTCTGTTTTATCCCACTTAACATCCATACCCACTTTAACGAAACAGGTAATAATACCGGTATCTTGACACAGTGGACGTTTACCTTCAGCAGACATGCGCGAGTTAATTAAGATTTGCGCAATAGCGTCTTTTGCCGCTTTACTTTGCTCTTTATTGTACGCTTTTTCTAAGGCTTGGACGAAATCGAGAGGGTGATAAAAAGAAATGTATTGCAATGCATCTTCAATGCTATCAATGAAGTCTTGCTGACGAATTGTACTCATTACGGGTTCCTTAAGTTTTTATCACGTCGCTTAGTACGTGATCCTGAGTAAACCGGTGACGAAGATTTACTCTACGGGTTAGTCATGGCATCACTATAAAGGAAATCATAACGCTGCCAATCAAATTTAACTTATGATAACCTCCTCGCCCGTTTCGGGCTAGTTATTCAAGGCAATGTAAATGATAAACGATGAAAATTTGTGCATAAAATTAGATTTAACCGATGATTGTATCTCACTCTTTACTCATTTTGCTCATTTGCCCTATGCCGTCTTACTTGATTCAGCAAATAGTAATCATGTAAACAGTCGTTTTGATATCATTGCCATTGAACCACTAAACACATTAGAAGTTAGCAACAACCAATGCTTTTTAAATGGCGAAGCGCAATCCCGTGATTGCTTCACGCTAATGAAATCAGCACTTAATGATTTTGATAATACAGCCAATCCAAACGGGCTTCCTTTTACGGGGGGCTGGCTGGGCTACTTTGGATACGATTTTGGTCGTGTAATAGAAACCATGCCATCGCATGCCGACAATGATATTGCGATGCCACAAATGGCACTGGGTTTATATCCTGATGCACTGATTTTCGATAAACAGCAGCAAAGCTGGTTTTATGTTGCTCAGCGACACCATAATCGTTTAGCTCAATATCAACACTTTTTATCTCAAACACCCACAGGTTCTGTACCGTTCACTCTCAATAGTGATTGGCAGTCGAACATGACAAAAGCCAGCTACACTGAAAAGTTTGAACAAATTCAAGCCTACTTAAAAAGTGGCGACTGTTATCAAATTAATCTAGCACAGCGTTTTAGCGCTGAGTTTTCAGGCTCAACATGGCATGCATATCGCACCTTAAGAGACGCCAACAAAGCACCTTTTTCGAGTTATATAAACCACCCAGACGGCGCCATTTTATCGATTTCTCCAGAGCGTTTTATTGCCATAAACCAAGGAAAAATTGAAACCAAGCCAATTAAAGGCACACTACCACGTTTAGCCAAACACGCCGATGATGAGGCACAAGCACTGCGCCTACAACAGTCAGAAAAAGACCGTGCCGAAAATGTCATGATTGTTGATTTATTACGTAACGACTTAGGCAAAGTGGCAAAACCGGGCTCGGTTACTGTTCCCGCCTTATTTGCCATTGAAAGCTTCCCAGCGGTGCACCACTTAGTCAGCACTGTTCGAGCCGAATTAGCGCACGGTAAAGATGCTGTAGATCAAATACACGCTGCATTTCCTGGGGGCTCTATCACAGGCGCACCTAAAATTCGTGCCATGGAAATAATAGAAGAGCTCGAGCCACATCGCCGAAGCGTATACTGTGGTTCAATTGGTTACTTAAGTGCCTGCGGTAATATGGACACGAGTATCACCATACGTACCTTAGTGTGCCATCAGGGCACGATATACTGCTGGGCCGGAGGCGGTATTGTCGCAGATTCACAGGTCGACTTGGAGTACCAAGAAACATACGATAAAGTAAATAAAATATTGCCTTTACTAAAGTAATAACCTTGAATAGCCAGCAATTAATCACCCGCTTCAGCTTAAGTATGGCCACTGAGCCTGCACAGCAAATTCACATTAATGCGGATAAGCGTGCCAGTGCGGTGATGTTACCGCTCATCGATGTTGAAAACGACGCACATTTAATATTGTGTAAGCGTCCTCGTCATTTACTTCACCATCCAGGGGAGATCTGTTTACCGGGTGGTAAGTTCGAGATGCAGGATGAGTCATTAATGCACACGGCACTGCGGGAACTTCATGAGGAGCTTAATATTGCTGCACATAATGTTACAGTGCATGGGCAACTTCATCAGTACTCAACATTAACAGGGTTTACGATTGCCCCCTATGTATGCAGCCTTGCTGCAGGAACCGGTTGGCAGGCAGATCCCAGCGAAGTCGAAGTGAGCTTTTTACTGCCTATTTCACATTTAAGCGATCACAGAAACTGGCAACCGCTAAGCTTTCAACGAAACGGTAAAACATTCGTTTTAAAAGGCTTAATGACACCGCATGGTCTTCTATGGGGAGCAACAGCCAGTATTATTAATAACTTTATAAAACAACTCGCCCTACCAGTTTAATTTTCATGCTTTTAGGGTTACACACGCTCACATACACGTTATTATGTGACACCGTTCAAAGGCAGAAAATACGCCGTATTTAATAAAAAATGAGTAGCAAATTATGATCAGTGCATTCGATATGTTTAGTATTGGTATTGGCCCATCATCATCTCACACTGTTGGTCCAATGCGCGCTTCACGTTTATTTGTAAATGAGCTAGAAGAAAAGAACTTATTGTCTCAGGTAACCGATGTAAAAGTTGAGCTATTTGGCTCGCTTGGCCAAACAGGTATCGGCCACGGTTCTGGCAAAGCCGTTATTTTAGGCTTAGCAGGTTACGACCCTGAAACAATCGATGCTGACTTAGTTGATGACATATTAGCTAAAATCGAAAAAGAACAAGTTATCTACTTAAATCAGAGCCACAAAGCGAAATTCCCTAAACAAGGTGCGATTGTTTTTCATCGTAGAAAAACCTTGCCTAAGCATTCAAATGCGATGGAAATCATAGCAAGTCAAAATGGCGAAAAGCTCTTTAGTAAAGTGTACTACTCTATTGGTGGTGGCTTTATTGTTACAGATGAAGAGTTTGAAAATGAAAAACAAAAAGCCCTTGATGTTCGTGAAGAAAATCCAGCACCCTACCCCTTTAATACAGCCAAAGAATTGCTAGAGTTATGTCGCGAATCAGGTTTTAGTGTATCGACATTAATGATGCATAATGAGAAAACGTTGCGCAGCGAAAATGAGATAAAAGACACCCTTTTTAATATCTGGCAAGTAATGAAAGCCTGTATAGAGCGTGGTATGCGTACCGAAGGTATCCTCCCTGGAGGCTTAAAAGTTAAACGTCGTGCCCCCAGCTTACACCTTAAACTAAACATTGAAGTAAACAATGATCCGCTGCGTGCTATGGACTGGGTTGATTTATTTGCGCTTGCAGTAAACGAAGAAAACGCAGCGGGTGGCCGTGTGGTCACTGCGCCAACAAATGGTGCTGCCGGTATTCTTCCTGCGGTTCTAATGTATTACAACACCTTCATCAAAGAAGTAGACCGTGATATTGCGACACGTTATTTATTAACAGCGGCTGCAATTGGTATTTTATATAAAAAGAATGCGTCAATTTCTGGCGCAGAGGTTGGCTGTCAAGGTGAAGTCGGGGTTGCTTGCTCTATGGCTGCCGGCGCCCTGACCGAAATAATGGGTGGTAACGTAGTACAAGTAGAAAATGCCGCTGAAATTGGCATGGAGCACAACCTAGGTTTAACTTGTGACCCCGTAGGCGGTCTTGTACAAGTTCCGTGTATTGAACGCAATGCTATGGGGGCGATTAAAGCGATTAACGCCTCTCGTTTAGCTATGCGCGGTTCTGGTGAACAAAAAGTAACGCTCGATAAAGTCATCAAAACCATGCTCGACACAGGTAATGATATGAAAACTAAATACAAAGAAACCGCACGCGGCGGTTTAGCGGTTAATATCATTGAGTGTTAATTAATACCATATATGGTATGACACATGCCCATTATCAAAAAAGCCGCTTTTAAGCGGCTTTTAATTTAATAACTTCACTACTTGATTGGCAATTCAATATTTTCAAACAGCTTATCTACGTCTTCTTGATTACGCAGTAAACTGGCGCGTTCAACCAATTCTTTTGTTAAATGAGGGGCAAAGCGCTCAATGAAGTCGTACATGTAACTACGCAAAAAGCTGCCTTTTCTAAAGCCAATCTTAGTGGTACTCGCTTCAAATAAATGACTTGCGTCAATACACACTAAATCGTTGTCTGTCACTTGATCAATTGCCATCGACGCTACCACGCCAACCCCAAGGCCAAGACGCACATAGGTTTTAATAACATCGGCATCCGTGGCTGTAAACACAATATGCGGTTCGAGCCCATGTGCACTAAAGGCTTTATCAAGTTCAGAGCGACCTGTGAAGCCAAACACATAGGTAATTAACGGATACTTCGCGACATCGGCAACAGTCAGGTTATCTGCTTTTTTCGCCAACGGGTGTGTTTTTGCAACCACAATACTGCGATTCCAGTGATAACAAGGCAGCATGACAAGGTCAGAATATAAGTGTAATGCTTCGGTCGCGATAGCGAAGTCAGCATCACCACGTGCTGCCGCATCAGAAATTTGCTGCGGCGTGCCTTGATGCATATGCAGTGACACCGCGGGGTATTTTTTCATGAACCCCTGAATGACATTTGGCAGCGCATAACGGGCTTGTGTGTGCGTGGTTGCAATGTTCAATTTACCTTGATCTGGCAAAGTATGTTCATTTGCGACGGCTTTGATACCTTCAACTTTCGACAAGATTTCTCGTGAAATATTAATGATTTCATTGCCAGCACTGGTTACATGTGTCAAATGCTTACCACTACGGCCAAAGATCTGAACACCCAATTCGTCTTCTAGCATACGAACTTGTTTTGAGATCCCTGGTTGAGATGTAAATAAACTTTCAGCTGTCGCAGAGACATTGAGTTTATGATTTTGGACTTCGACTATATATCTGAGTTGTTGTAGTTTCATGGCTGCATTGTAAACGTTGTTATTCTTTATTTATAAAGGCTGCTAAGCGCAATGCCAAGTGATATTTCATCGCACTGTCATTTTTTACTTTTATCGCGATTCTTTCTAAGGCTACCACATTCAACTGTGACTCGGTAGCGATGTTTATTCATAAAATACTCAATAAACATGCTTGCTTAACACGACCCTAATAAAAAAGAATGGTTGATTGATAGTTTATTGCACATAAGTATGCGCAAAACTATCCAGATGTAATATTTTTAATGTAAGATAAAAAAATTAGATAGTGAAAACTGAGATTTAGCTATGATTGTTTCTATCATCATTATGCTCATTGTTGCCTTGATTGTCATTGCACTGTGGGTAAGCGCGGTGCAACAACATAAAGAAAAACAAGAGTCAGAGCGTCGCAAAGAACTAACAAAACAGAAAAAAATCATCGAAGAAGCAGAAGAAGTACTGCTCAATAGTACAAACATTCCGATGTCTGAAAATATTTTACGTATTATTCAGCGCCGTGTTTATGATGCATTAGCGAGCATGGTGCAGCTATCACCTAACTCAAAAGAACTAAAAAGTCGCTTAAACGAAGCTAAGCAGCGCTTGACCTTGCCAATTGACTCTAATAATTCTGATGCACTTGTATTACCCGATAATGACAAACAATTAATTTCGCTGATCCAAAGTATCAAAAAGTTACGTGCATTACTGCGCTCTGAACATGGTAAAGGCAAAGTAGATAGTCAGGTATTTGTGGCCGAGGATAAGCGTTTAGAAAAGTTGCAATTAAGAATCAATGTTGAAAGCCAAATTAAGCGCGGTATTTCAGCGCGTGCAGCAAACATGGTTGGCTCAGCACGTCAGTACTTTGAAAAAGCGTTAGCCACACTTGCTTCTGTAAGCTACAGCGATGACTACATAAATACTAAAAAGCAGGAAATCGAAAATTACTTAGAAGCTATCAGCACGGAGCTAAAGGCGTCGAACGCAACATCAAGAAAGAAAAAAGCAGAGCAAGAGCAAGACGATTTAGATGTGTTATTTGCCCCAAAGAAAAAGTGGTAATTCACTTTTTCTTTGGTCTGCATTCATTACGATAAAAACGCGAATTTAATAATAAATAGCGCAGTTAGTACCCATACACTCACACTGATTTCATCTTTTTTACCACACACTAATTTAACCGCAGTATACGCAATAAAACCCAGTGCAATACCATGCGCAATTGAAAACGTTAGCGGGGTCATTAATAGCACTACGCTTACAGGAATTGCATCTGTCATGTCATCCCAATTAACCAGCTTTAAATTTTGCATCATTAAGACGGCCACGTACAATATCGCGCCTGCTGTTGCGTAGGCTGGGATCATACTGGCAAGCGGTGCAAAGAACATCATAAGCAAAAAGCAAATTCCCACGACTACCGCCGTTAAACCTGTACGCCCACCTACAGATACACCGGCCACTGACTCAATGTATGATGTGGTTGTCGACGTTCCTAGCATAGAGCCTGCAATCGTGGCAGTACTGTCCGCACTCAGCGCTCGGCCTAAACGTGGCATTTTACCTTGTTCATCAGCAAGGCCCGCTTTTTGTGTTACAGCGACAAGCGTGCCTGACGTATCAAATAGATCTACAAAGAGAAACGCAAAAATAACCGTCAACATCGAAATTTCTAGTGCGGCTGCAAAATCTAATTGCATAAACGTAGGCGCAATTGAAGGTGGCATAGAAACAATGCCTTTGTATTCAACAAGATCTAAACCTAATGCGATGCCCGTCACTAACAAGATGCTGATCAACACCCCACTTTTCATATCACGATACAATAGCGCAGCAATCACAAAGAAGCTTAAGATAGCCAATAAAGGGCCAGGCGCAGTAATATCACCTAATTGCACCAGTGTGGCAGGACTTGCGACGATTATCCCTGCATTTTTTAATGCGATTAGCGCTAAAAAAGCGCCAATACCCGTTGCGATAGCACGCTTTAAAACCAAAGGAATCGCGTCGATAATCCATTCTCTGACTTTAAATAAGCTCAAGCATAAAAAAATACATCCCGACATAAACACCGCACCAAGCGCTGCTTGCCAACTGTAACCCATACCAAGTACGACACCATAGGTGAAAAATGCATTTAAGCCCATGCCTGGAGCCAACGCTAATGGGTAATTTGCCCACAACCCCATAATAAAGCACCCAATCGCCGCAGCAATACAGGTTGCTACAAACGCAGCACCTTGGTCCATACCTGCTTCTGCTAGCATCGCTGGATTAACGAAAACAATATAAACCATAGTGATAAATGTTGTGATACCCGCAATGGTTTCACGGCGGACTGACGTGTTGTTTTCACGTATTTTGAAAAGTCTTTCGAACATGTTGAACTTTAAGTTAAGATTAATTGGCTAATTTTATCATATTTTCTCATAATTAGAGGACAATTTACCTTGCAATGTTCTAAACTAATAAGGTCTTTTATTTCAAGAAAATAACTAAACTATGTCTGATAAATCGCCAGTAGGCTTAGATTTAGAGCAACAACTTGACAACGTACTTGCCTTTATAACGCAGCCTGATACAGGGGATGAGCCACAAAAAAGTACGCAATCAGTTGAAAAAACACTAAACAAAGCTTTGTATTATCTTAAAAACGAACAAGCGCCACTTGCTGCTAAGTGGATGCGTTTAGCTGCAATGGCAGGTAATCATAGAGCACAATTTTACATGGGGCTGTTTTTTATAAAAGGCCAAGGCGTGCCGCACAGTGTTTTCCATGGTTCCGTCTGGTTGAGTCTCGCCAGCAGCCAAGGTTACGAGCCTGCAACCGCTGCCCTAAATGATTTAAGAAAGCACATTAGTACTCGCCGTCTGCAAGACGCACAAAGCTATGCAGCAACGCTATATGAACAAATCCACCAGCAACAATTTTCGCACCTTATTCCACACAACCCTGACGCCAATTAACAAGCGTCAGGATTCACTGCTAATTACGAGTGTTTTGTCAGTTTGCTCTCAAAGGTGATAAGTCCTACGCCTATCACAACCAATAAAATACCAACAAACTCAAGCCACACATGGCCTTTATGCGACTTAATAATAGGTGTTTTTGAAGTTACACTAAATAAACGCCTACCCTGTTCGCCTGACTCGACGAACGAAGTGCCTTTATAGTCAGGTGAAATAATAAATTTAAAATCACGTCTGTTAGTCATTTCGCGATGTTTTGCATCTATATTTTCCCCGCTTTTATCTACGAGTAGTGTCCGCCAATCATAAAAAATACCATCCGGCTCATTATCTTTCACTACACCGTATGATTTGTACTCATAAAATTCTGTGTTAAATAACTTTTCTTGATGGCCTAAATAAAATAGCGCACAACCTAAAGCACTAATCAGTATGGCGCTATAAATCAGTGAACGCTGTTTAATAAATTGTTTGTTAGTTTGTTGCTTATACCAAGCTTCAATATCAGGCACATTAATCAGCCGAGCTTTATCTACTGAGTGTTTTAATGGCTGCATAAAATCACAAATGGTTAAATTGAGTGCGGCTAATATAGAGCGAAATGTGTCATTAGAAGGCACTGACTTATCGTTTTCAAGTTTTGATAAGTAACTTTGCTCTATCCCTACTTGCTCAGCAAATTCTGGTTGGTTTAGTTTAAGCTCACTACGATAGTGTTTTAGTTGTGATCCGAATGTACTCATAACGCATGTCCTTTTCTATTGTGGAGCGGTCATTCTTTGCTATTCATGCAGAAATAAGAAGCTGAATAAATATGAATAGTGAAGAATATTAGCAAGTTAATTGGAAAGATACGAGATACGAGATACGAGATACGAGATACGAGATACGAGATACGAGATACGAGATACGAGATACGAGATACGAGATACGAGATACGAGATACGAGATACGAGATTATCAGAATAAAGGGGTGTTTTTTAAAATCAATCATTTGTTTGAGGAAAACAAATGGCGGAGTGGACGGGACTCGAACCCGCGACCCCCGGCGTGACAGGCCGGTATTCTAACCAACTGAACTACCACTCCGCAGTGGTATGTGCATGGGGTAATGCACTAAATTTGTTCATGATATCAAGTGGCGGAGTGGACGGGACTCGAACCCGCGACCCCCGGCGTGACAGGCCGGTATTCTAACCAACTGAACTACCACTCCGCAGAGATATCATTGTTATTACTTAATTTGTTGGCGGAGTGGACGGGACTCGAACCCGCGACCCCCGGCGTGACAGGCCGGTATTCTAACCAACTGAACTACCACTCCGCGATACAAATTTTGTAATTAAATAGCTGTTAAATAGTGGCGGAGTGGACGGGACTCGAACCCGCGACCCCCGGCGTGACAGGCCGGTATTCTAACCAACTGAACTACCACTCCGCAGTATCTAATGCTATTTATTTTTTCCTATTGGCGGAGTGGACGGGACTCGAACCCGCGACCCCCGGCGTGACAGGCCGGTATTCTAACCAACTGAACTACCACTCCGCGAAGGAAAATGTTTTACAACCATTAGTTGTGTAAGTATTGGCGGAGTGGACGGGACTCGAACCCGCGACCCCCGGCGTGACAGGCCGGTATTCTAACCAACTGAACTACCACTCCAGCGCGTACTTACAAATTGTCGAAAATTGGCGGAGTGGACGGGACTCGAACCCGCGACCCCCGGCGTGACAGGCCGGTATTCTAACCAACTGAACTACCACTCCACAATTTCGTTGCTGACTGAGTCTCCCCTGACAGCGGCGTGAATAATACGAATCACCCTCTGGTTCGTCAAGGGCTTTTTTGTATTTTTACAGGTTTTTTAGTCATCTGACATCGAAAGGTTTAAAATTTCACCTGATTTGTCATTTTTTGAACCATTTTTGCCAACTTCATTTTCATTCGTTGCTTGCTCAACATTTTCAGATGAGCTTTTTTTCTTTAAAAACGGTAACGATAATTTGAATTTAAGTGGTTTCTTTTGCACAAAAATACGAATGGCTAACCACCCTAATAGAAGAACGATTAAATTTCCAACAACAATAAGTGTCACCATTAGCACAGTGGATGCTTTTTTTTCTTCTTCTAGGATTCTTTGCTGCTCAGCTTGCGCTGCTAAATCGACTTCTGGACGAACAATTTCAGGTACAATCTCAATGGGTCGTTCAATTTCAAATTTATACGTCGGCAGCGTCGCCATAAATTCACGGTCATTTATATTGCTACCAAACACCGATAGCTCGACACTGTATCGACCCCAATCATAATTTTTGATTGCTAATTCTCTGGTTTGAGATTTATCAGCATCAATTGAAAACATTTGCTCTTCATTATTGGGGTAATAGATTTTACCTTGAATAAGCACTGTTTCTGGTTTGACGATTTCAGGGTTTAAAGTAATCGTTAAGGTATGCTCATCGGTATCTTGCTTTGCTAATGCCATGTCATAGCTAAAAGGAGGCTCATGAACAACAATCGGCTTTTGTACTACAGTGCGTTTTAATATAGGTGTTTCTATATATAACTCTGGTTGCCACTCCCCTGCTGGGAAGACTAATTTAAACTCCCCGGTAAACACACCATCAAGGGGGCGCTCATCAAATCCACGACCATCATCTTTAAAATCGGTAACACTTTGTGTGCCCGCTCCAAAATTAGCGAAGTCACTGTTATTGGTACTTACAAAATCAACATGTAGACTTATGACATCTCGAAATTGCCCCACCTCAATTGGCTTACCATCATTGAGTACTCGGCCTGTTAATTTAATGGTTTCGCCACGAAACAACATGGGAGGGAGAGGGTCTACACGTAATTCAATTTCGCCTAATACCATTACTCGACTGTCTGGCAAAATACTGCCAACGACTTGCCAAGGGCCAGGCATCGGGTCTGTGATGGTGATCAAATCGTAGCTTAGTTCATCATGCCAGTCTAAATTGGCGTTCTTCACCGAGTCAGTCGCGTAGTACTTGCTGCCATCTGGGCGTACAAGCACCACGGCGGGTGCACCGCGTTTACGGAAAAATAATAACGTAATTTTATCAACTTTGTGATCAATGCGAAAACGGTTATCTAGTAGAGGAATTTCATTTTGAATCCCGTCACGCTGTAACGGGGTTATTTTATCTTGCTCAGTGGCAAGTCCCATCAAGGGCAATACACACACTAATCCTGCTAGAAGCTGTTTTCTCATTTTATTACCTTATTCTGCACGCCATAAGCATTGACCGCCTTTTGCGACCAAGTCTAAACGCTCTTCATGAGCGGCATGCTCTTGCTCTGTGGCCTTTAATACAACCAGTGGCGCTCTATCAGCGCTCACGCGTCGAATACCACCCATTTGTTGCTCTGAACCTTCATCTTTATTCTGATTTAAATTTAGCTTAACTTGCCCACCTGTCATGGCGAGGTAAACGTCGGCTAAAATCTCGGAATCCAGTAATGCGCCGTGTAAGGTTCGCTTTGAGTTATCAATATCATAACGACGACATAACGCATCAAGGTTATTCTTTTGACCAGGATGCAAATCACGCGCCATCTTCAAGGTATCAAGAACTTGACAGACATCTTCAGTATTCGGATAGCCCTGATTCAACAGCGCAAACTCATTATCCATATGGCCGATATCGAACGCCGCGTTGTGGATGACAAGTTCTGCGCCTTTTATGTACTCAAGAAATTCATGCGCTATTTGGTGATACAACGGTTTATCACGTAAAAACTCATTAGTAATACCGTGAACATCGATGGCTTCTTCTTCAATGTCACGCTGTGGATTTATATACACGTGAAAATTGTTGCCAGTAAGGCGGCGATTTACAAGCTCTACACACCCGATTTCAATAATCCGATGGCCTTGCTTTGGGTCAATACCCGTGGTTTCTGTATCTAAAACTATTTGTCTATGTGCCATATCGTCTTAAGCCTGACTCTGGTATCTTTCTATAATCACTTTATTGTACATAATATCAAGGTAAAACAGTGCAAAAAACCGTAGAGATTTACACCGATGGGTCATGTTTAGGTAATCCGGGGCCAGGAGGTTATGGCGCAGTAATGCGGTATAACGGTCATGAGAAGCAATTAAGCCAAGGATATACCCTTACTACAAATAATCGGATGGAAATGCTCGCAGCCATTGTTGCACTCGAAACATTAACCCGCCCCTGCCATATTATCCTTACCACCGACAGCCAATATGTCAAACAAGGTATTGAGTCATGGGTTGAAAACTGGAAAAAACGAGGCTGGAAAACCGCAGCCAAAAAACCCGTCAAAAATGTCGACTTGTGGAAACGCCTTGATGCAGCTTGCCAACGACACACCATTGAGTGGCGTTGGGTAAAAGGTCACAGCGGGAATAAATACAATGAACTCGTTGATGACCTTGCCCGTGAAGCAGCAGGTGGCAATGCCCTACTTGAAGACACCGGTTACGACGAAGCAAGTTAAAAATTAACGCAGAGCATTTAAAGTTTTTGTTATATGTTATAAGATTTAGCTATAACAATAATTAAGGACTCATTATGGCTCTGCGCATTCATTCTTTTTTTCATCAACAAAGCGCAACTTTGTGCTATCTAGTATGGTGTGAACACAGCAAACACTGCCTACTTATTGATGCACCAGCTGATTTTGATATGCCAAGTGGTGAATTAAGTTTTAGCACTGCCAATGAAATTATCGCCTACATAAAGCAGCATAAACTTTCATTACAGTGGTTGCTCGAAACACATGCTCATGCAGATCACATTACCGCATCAAGCTATATTAAACAGCAACTGCAACACGCTCACCCATGTAAACTGGGCACCGGTGAAGGTATTGTTCACGTACAAGCACATTTCAGTAAGCTTTATAATATTGATATGCCATGTAATGGCGAACCCTTTGAGCAACTATTCGCTGATAAAGCACAGTTTCAGTTAGGGGAATTTACAGTCGATGTGATTGCCACCCCCGGTCACACCCCTGATAGCGTGTGTTATCACATAAATGGCAATGTATTTGTTGGCGACACTTTCTTTATGCCAGACAGCGGCACAGCACGTTGTGATTTTCCAGGCGGCAGTGCGGCTGAGCTATATGATTCTTTACAACGTATTTTATCACTGCCGGATGATACCCTGCTTTGGATGTGTCACGACTATCAACCCGACGGCCGAGCACTCGCGTACAAAACAACGGTTAAAGAACAGCGAGAGCAAAACGAGCATTTAAAAGGTGATAAACAGAGTTTTATTGCAATACGTGAAAGCCGAGATGCAACGTTAGCAGTGCCAAAATTGTTGCATCCGTCGATTCAATTAAATATTCGCGCTGGCCAGTACCCGCTTAAAAGCGATGACAAACAGCACTATTTAGCTATCCCGCTCACAGTGCTGCTTTGATGTTTGGCGAAGACCTGCGCCTTTTACAGGTGAAAATTGAGGTCTTGCGTGCCATTTAGGTTTAATTGGCGTCAGTGGTGCTACTCGCTTGCGTGCCACGAGTAAATAGACACTGCCCATAGGCTTTAAGTAATGTTTACCGAAGCGACGCCATGCAGCAAATCGCGATAATCGATTACCTCGTGCAAGCGACGAATGGATAAATCGCTCATCAGAAATAATTTCGAACCCTAATAAATTCAGCCAGTCTTTCACGCGTGAAGGGGTAAAAAAGCGCCCCGTCCAAGGCAGCTTTTGACGGCTAAACGGCAACAATTGAGCCAAGCCACATAAACTAAATGGATTAAAACCGCTTATAACAATGTATCCACCTGGGATCAGCGTACGGTGTGCTTCTCGCAATATATGATGCGGGTCAGAATGGTACTCTAAGCAATGAGATAAAATACACGCATCGACACTGTGCTCATAAAAAGGCAGTTCATCAACATCGGCAATAACACCGGTAAATAAGCCCGGCTCAGCAACACAAACCTGATGCTTAATGGGGCTCTCACTCGTAGCAAGCTCGCCACTTAAATTACCTAATTTAAGCATGTGGTAACCAAACATGCGTGGCAACCAAGGTGTTAACTTTCTTTCAATTTCAGCACGCAAATAGTCCCCATGAGGGAACTGCTGCCACGAGTACGGCTTAGGACCTTCTTGAAAACTAAGGGCTGGTTTCATTTTCTGAGCTCGTTATACTGTATCTTAACTGTCACTTTATAGAGCAATTAAACATGGTGCAAGTTAAAGCAATTAAAGCCTTTTCTGATAATTATATCTGGTGCATTGTAAATAATGACCAACAAAGCGCTTGGATCGTTGATCCAGGCCAAGCAGACCCCGTCAACCGGTATCTTGATGAGCATAACCTCACCTTGGCAGGTATCTTAATTACACACCACCATTATGATCACACTGATGGTGTTGAGCCATTGCTCAAAACCAACCGTGACATTCCCGTTTACGGGCCAAGACACAGTCCGTTTAAAGGGATTAATCACCCGCTTTCAGAAGCAGACAAAGTCACGGTTTATGAGCGCACATTTACAGTGCTTGCTACACCTGGCCACACTTTGGATCACATTTGTTATGTTAATGATGAATTGAGCTTTACGGGCGATACACTCTTTAGTGCTGGTTGTGGCCGCTTATTTGAAGGCAGTGCAGAACAAATGTGGCATTCGTTATGTAAACTTAAATCGCTGCCTGATGACTGTAAAATCTACTGTACCCACGAATATACGCAAGCCAACTTAGCGTTCGCTAAGGCGGTTGAGCCAACAAATGAAGCATTATTGAGGTACAGTGATAAAATAGACACATTAAGAGCAAATGATGACATCAGTCTGCCCACCACCATTGCCACTGAAAAACAGCTAAATCCATTTTTACGCAGTCATTTGCCCCACATAACTGACCAGTTACCCGACACGCTAAAAATTAATTTTAACTTAAATGAACCTTGGCAACGTTTTGCTAGTCTCAGGGCGTGGAAAGATAATTTTTAAAACGTGTATTATCTTGGTTACAATTTTGTATTTTTAGATCAGTATGTTGTAAAAATAAGCTGACATAAATTGGTCATAAAGTGGCAATATGCTCTCTGAGCAGGTAATATTCGCCGAGTTTTTTTACCTGATGTATGGGTATATATGTATAAGTCCCCTTTAGTTTTAACGCTTGCACTGGTTTTGAGTGGCTGTCAATTAACAGCAACTGACACTGCTGGGTCAGATAATGACAACCGTGTTGAGCAACAGCTTGCAGGTGCAAGCCCCAGTGACATCAATGATGCATTGATGCTCAACGCACAGTATCAGCAATTAGCTGATACTGATGAGCCCCCCCCAGTATTTGATGATGTATGGGAGCGTATTCGCTACCAGCTGTCTATTGATGTACCGCAAAATCGCCCTGTTGTCGCCGAGCGTAACTATTATGCACGCCATCAAGCATACCTAGATCGTATCGCCAAACGTGCCGAGCCTTATCTTTACTTTATTGTTGAAGAAGTCGAAAAACGTGAAATGCCTATCGAAATTGCACTGCTGCCAATTGTTGAGAGTGCATTTGATCCCTTTGGTTATTCACATCGCAGTGCATCAGGCATATGGCAATTTATGCCACAAACAGGCGAGCGTTTCGATTTAAAACAAAACTGGTGGTATGACGGTCGTCGCGACATCGTGCAATCAACGCGGGCTGCTTTGGATTACTTATCCTATTTGCACAAGACCTTAGAAGGTGACTGGTTAAATGCAATTGCAGCCTATAATTCAGGTGAAGGTCGTTTACTAAGAGCGATTAAAAAGAACCGTAAGAAGCATTTACCGACCGATTTCTGGTCGTTAGATTTACCCAAAGAAACCACCTCTTACGTACCAAAGCTGCTCGCACTTTCTGATCTTGTTAAACGTAGCGATGAATTTGGTATTAAGTGGCAACCGATTATTAATGCACAAGTTATCGATGTCGTTAACGTAGGAAGTCAAATTGATTTAGCCCTCGCTGCAGATATGGCAGGTATTAGCTTAACGGAGTTATACCGTTTGAACCCCGGTTTTAACCGCTGGGCAACCGATCCGAATGGGCCGCATTTCTTATTATTACCATCAGATAAAATAGACACCTTCTCTGAGAAATTGGCAAAAACAGAGCAAAAAGATCGTTTACGCTGGCAACAGTATGTTGTGGCGCGCGGCGATAGCTTATCGGTTATTGCGAAAAAGTTTTCAACCAGTGCGGGAGCGATTAAAACACTCAATAAATTGTCATCAAACACAATACGTGTTGGGCAACAATTATTAGTGCCTTTAAGTGATGGCGAAATTAACAGCCAACACCTGCCAGACTCTGTTCGCATGGCTGCAAATAAAGCAACGCGAAAAAAACTGAGCCATAAAGTAGCCAGTGGTGACACGTTGTGGGACATAAGCCGCGAATACGATGTCACAATTGCTGAACTTGCTAAGTGGAATAATCTTAAGAAAAATGCAGTGTTACGTGTTGGTCAAACACTAACGGTGTATAAAGATGAAAAAACACAGCTTGCAGCGACTAAAACGACCGAGCGCACCATTACCTATAAAGTTCGCCGTGGCGATTCATTAGCACGTATCGCTGCTAAGTTTAATGTCTCTGTGGATGATATTATAAAGTGGAACTCGTTGGCTGGGCAAAAATACATTCAACCAGGCCAAAAGTTAAAATTAAGGGTCGATGTTCGCAGCGCCTAAGTTTAAACTTACTGCCAATAAAAAAGAGCGCCTAAGGGCGCTCTTTGCATCTCACATTTAGTATTTGTGTTTTAAGGCCCACAAATGCAGTAACTCATTAGCAATCGTGGCTGCCGCAATGGCTGTAAGCTCACTTTGATCATACGAGGGTGAAACCTCAACCACGTCCATACCCACCATGTTAATGCCTTTAAGCGCTCTTAATATTTTTAACACTTTATCACTGGTTAAACCGCCACATACTGGTGTACCAGTTCCTGGTGCAAATGCGGGGTCAAGGCAATCAATATCAAAAGTCAGGTAAACAGGTAAGTCCCCTACTCGCGCTTTAATTTGCTCTGCAATCACATCTGCCGACAGGTCATTTGCTGCCATAGCATCAATGACCGCAAATTCATGTTTGCTCTGATCAAAATCAGTACGAATACCAATTTGAATACTGTGGTCAACGTCAATCAACCCTTCCATCGGCGCATGATAAAACATAGTACCGTGGTCATAGCGCGAACCATTACTGTAAGTGTCTGTGTGCGCATCAAAATGCACCAAAGCCATTTTACCATGCTGTTTGGCATGTGCGCGCAGCAATGGCAACGTCACAAAATGGTCGCCACCTAAACCTAGTAACGTTTTACCTTGACGTAAAATTTGCTCAGCCGCTAATTCAAGCTGCGCAGTGAAATACTCAGGGTCGCCTACGGGGTAGGTAAAATCCCCTGCATCCGCTAACTTTAAGCGCTCAAACAATGGGAATGTCCAAGGGTATTTGGTTTCTTCCCATGCAAGGTGTACAGAGGCGCGACGTATAGCGTCTGGACCTAGTCGCGCACCTGGACGCCCCGATGTTGCTAAGTCAAAAGGTAAACCTAATACCACGACATCCGCATCAATTGCAGTGATGTTTTGCACCATTGGCTGGCGTAAAAACGTCATGCCGTTTGAATATAACGAATGATCTGTATGGTCAAACAATGTCGACATTGCTTATAACTCTTCTAAATAAGTGTAACCGTTTAAGCCAGCTTGCAGCTCGTCTAACACGCTTTGCTGTTCAGTTTCTGGCAGTTTTGTAGCCACCAGCTGAGCATAAGACTGCTGGAAGCTCTCTACATCTAAATGCACATAACGCATCATGTCAGCCACCGAATCACCTTCGTTAATTTCAGTGATCTCTGCCTGACCTTGCTCATCCATTTTCACAATTGCGCTGTGTGTGTCACCAAATAAATTGTGCATATCGCCTAAAATTTCTTGATAAGCACCCACTAAGAAAAAGCCCATTAAATATGGTTTTTCTTCGCTATATGCAGGCACAGGTAGCGTACTTTCAATGCCTTGGCCATCCACATAGTGCTCCATGGCACCATCTGAATCGCACGTAATATCAAGTAGTACAGCACGTTTTTGTGGTGCTTCTGTTAAACCACTCAATGGCAAAACAGGGAACACTTGGTCAATACCCCATGCATCAGGTAGAGATTGAAACAATGAAAAGTTCACAAAAAACTTGTCTGCTAAACGCGCGTTCAATTCATCGATAATTGGACGATGAAAGCGGTTTTTATTATCCATGTGTTTGTTAAGTTCATAACAGACACGAAGGTTAACTTGTTCCGCCCATGCACGCTCTGTTAAATCAAGTAAACCCAGTGCAAACTGATTATGCGCTTCGGCTAAATCACTTTGACTATCATGGTAGATTTCAATCAACGCACGGTCGTCGTTATCACCACTTAGCTGTTGCCACGATGTCCACATATTGTTTAATAAAAGAGGTGCATCGGCCGCAGGCGCAAGAATATCTTCAGGCTCGTAGCTTTCAGTACCAATCACATTCGAAATCAATACCGCATGATGCGCAGTCAGCGCACGGCCAGATTCAGAAATAATACGCGGCATTGGTTGCTCATACTGCTTACAGGTATCACCAATGGTGTAAACAATGTTATTCGCATATTCGCTAAGACTGTAGTTCATCGAGTTATGTGATTGACTGCGTGTGCCATCGTAATCAACTGCTAAGCCACCACCCACATCTAAGCACTCTATTTGCGCACCTAACTTGCGCAACTCACAGTAAAAGCGTGCCGCTTCGCTCACGCCTAAACGTACGTCACGAATATTGGCCATTTGCGACCCTAAGTGAAAATGCACAAGCTGAATTAAATCTAATTGTTCAGACGCTTTTAAGCGATTTACCACGCTCAGTACTTGCGATGCCGATAAACCAAACTTTGATTTTTCGCCGCCACTCGCTTGCCACTTGCCTTTACCTTGTGACGCTAAACGAACACGAATACCAATACGAGGCTTCACGTTTAGCTCTTTTGCTTGGCTGAGCACCATGTCTAATTCAGATAGCTTTTCCAGTACGATGTAAACCTTATGACCCAGTTTTTCGCCGATAAGTGCCAGACGAATATACTCTTGATCTTTGTAGCCATTACATACAATCACTGCACTGGTTTTTTCTGCCATCGCTAAAACAGTCAGTAGTTCGGGTTTACTGCCCGCTTCTAAACCTAATTGCTTTTTCTCAACATCGGCTTGGCTTGCCACAATTTCCTCAACCACTTCGCGTTGTTGATTCACTTTAATTGGGTAAACAAGCAGGTAATCTCTCGGATAACCATAGTTTTCAATCGCCGTATTGAATGCCTGACACAGGCTGTGTACACGGTGATGTAAAATTTGAGGAAAACGCACAAGCGCCGGCAAACTTAAACCTTTGTCTTGTAGTTGCTGTGCTATATCGATAAGTGCAATGGTTTGCTCTGGGGCATGGGCCTTTGGCGCAACATACACATCACCTTGATCATTTATACCAAAGAATCCTTGGCTCCAATGACGAACATTGTAGCTCGTGCGAGCTTGTTCTAGTGATGTTGTCTCTTTCATCTATCTTTCTCTTTTATTTAATGGTGCCAAAATCGGCAAGGGTATTGCCGCGCATTAAAAGAAAAATAGTGACTTAAGTCCAACAAGTATTTTTACTCGTAACGAGTGATTTTTGATGTGAGAAACTGATTAAGTTGTAGATTACATTGGCTGAAGAATCAGCGTATTTAATAACGTGTTTAGTACGTGGCGTTCTCAGTGCTTAACGTGAATAATTTCGTCAGCCTTTGCAGAGGAAGACCCTAACTGTCGCCACGCTTCATATTGCTCACCATTACGCCACGTGATACCGATATACTCTTGCCAATGTTCAAAGTCTTTACTTCTGTATTTTTCAACCCCACATCCTCCGGCACCAAAGGCAACACGACAGAGTTTAACAATCAGGTAGGTGCCATCAAACTCTAACTGGCGCGGGTTTTCAGTTGAACTGGAGCAAGTACTCAAAAAGCGAGGCGGTATTTTCAATATAATTCGCGAGGTAATTTCACCCTTGTCATTAAAAACACCGGTTACCGAATGGCATGAATTGAAATAAAAGGTATTACTGCCAACAACAAGGTCAGAAGGGCTATGTTTATTACGTTGCTCGGGGGATACACGCACCGTGTCTGACTGTTTAGTATCGCCACATGCACTGAGTACAATAAGCGACAAAAAGCCAAACAGACGCGCACATAATTTAACTATAACAATAACCCCATAAATAATGTGATTAGGTTAACTCGTTATTGATTAAGCCCTAATTCCATAAATAAACTTTGTGGGTTTTCAGTGTAATTACCAAACGGCCCACAACGATGAAACCCCAAGTTCTCATACAAACTAATTGATTCTGTTTGCTTAGGGCCTGTTTCCAAGCGAATAAGGGGAATTTGTTGCTCTCCCGCATGATGCAGTAAAATTTGCATAATACGACGTGATAACCCTTTACCTCGATAGCTTGGTTTTACATACAAACGGCGAATTTCGCCATAAGGCGGATTCCCTTCTTGCATCACAATAGCACCGCAGGCAACAATACCATCCTCGTTTTTTAAGCCAATTGCATACACGTTAGGTTCTGCTAATTCTTCGACGCTTAATGATTGTGCGGTTGCAACTGGATATAAAGAGTTTATAAGTCGGTCTATATCAGAAAACACGTGTACTACTTCAGGATCATGTGGATTTAAATCGACTAACTGCATAAAACTCCCATCTTGAATATGTCATTTTTGTTAATTCTGTTAACAATAATATCGGATCATCGTCTGATCCTCTAGTGCTGTTTTCATTATTCGTTCTTATCGGTACGTATGACTACCATACTACCGCGTAGTTCCTTGCTATGTAACTGAAAAAACACTTTGTTACGGAAAAAGGCTGTTCAAATACAGTGAAAATCATATACTGCAAACACGAAGTAATAATGAGAGGTTATCGCGTGCAGTTTACTCAAGGTATGGAATACTTCTTTTCTGGCTTTAAATTAATTAGCCAAAAAGGGTTAAAACGTTTTGTACTTATTCCTTTATTAATCAACATCGTACTTTTTGGCAGCTCACTGTTCTTTTTATACGGCTGGCTTACCGATGGCTTTGCCTATTTAAACTCGCTGTTACCAGAGTGGCTTAGCTGGCTTGAATGGTTAATGTGGCCTATTGCCGTATTAGTGATTTTATTTAGCTACAGTATGTTGTTCACCGTCATCACCAATTTTATTGCCGCCCCCTTTAATGGCTTGCTGAGTGAAAAAGTCGAGCTATTTTTGACGGGTCAAAAAGTCAATGATGATGGGCTACTTGATACCATGAAAGATGTGCCACGAATGCTTGGGCGTGAATGGACAAAACTCTGCTATTACTTACCAAGAGCAATTGGCTTTTTTATCTTGCTATGGATTTTACCTGTTATTGGTCAACTCTTATGGGTGTTGTTTACGTGTTGGATGTATGCCGTTCAATATGAGGATTACGCATTTGACAATCACAAAGTCAGCTTTAATGATATGAAAGATGATTTAAAAGAAAAACAAACTCTCTCTTATGGTTTTGGCCTTGCCGTTATGGTGCTCACAGCAATCCCCTTTGTTAATTTAATTGTGATGCCTGTTGCAGTCTGCGGAGGCACCCGTTTATGGGTTGATAATTACCGCAGTAAATACCGCCGTTAAATCTTAAAAGCCATTAAGCCAATAGTGACACTATTGGCTTTTTAGTACCGTGTAATCGAGTTTCACCGGTAAAGGGTCTGAAAGACCTAAATCAGAACGCGGTTCTTCAAATTTACTAATAACCGCATCATACGTATTTTCGCCGATATTGACTGTGAACGGTTGTGCAAGCTTGGTGATTATTTTAAGTTCAGCGTGCTTGTTTTCTAATTCTAATAAGCCATCTTCCCGTGTTTTAACAAGTAAAAAATGCGCGCCATTTTCAAAGACAATACGAGCTTGATGAGATTGTCGGTGTTCTGCACGCCACTGCCCTTGCTGAAAAACAGTAATAACATCACTGACACCATCGGGCTCCAACAGACGCTCTTTTTTAAACTCACATTGTTCACACCCTTTTATTGATTCTGCTTGCCAATTAATCGGGTAACCATCAAAGCTAAGTCTTGATGACATTTGCCATGCAGAATCTGCAGCAGGCTTGCAGCCACAGAGCGCGAACATCATACTTATATACACGAAGGACTTCATGGGTTTTCACCTTGTGATGTTCTTACTGCTTTGATCTCTTCTAATAAATAACGTGGAGGAGCTTGCTCTTCAATGATGTGTTGCACAGGCACTTGAGACACTTCTGATTGATCATTTTGAACAGTATTAATTCCTAAACGGTTACCCGAGAAAAAGGTATAAAAGCGCAGCTCAATAAGACTCCACTCATCAACATCACTCAACGTTGCAATGTTACTATCGCCATTGGTGTCTTGGCTTAAGGTTTCAGTAACATCTAAATTACAGTTATAGTCTATCGCAGTGGAACCTGGGTAGCCCAAGCCATTTGCTTCATTAATATTTGCTTCGTCGAGTGCATTTCCGAAGCCATGAGAAAACGACATCACAAAGTTATCAGGCGACCCTTGTGGGCCATTAATAAGGTCGGCTGTTTGCACACCACAATTTGGGTTGTTTCTATAACGACTTGAATAATAACGGTCACCTTCATTATTTCCTATTGTCGCTAAACCGCGTAATTGATAAAGATAATTCATAATACTTAGATGGTTCGGCTTATAGTTCACGGCATTATTACCGCCATGGTCAAGCCCTAAATTATGACCCAGTTCATGCATGATTGTCGCAGCCTGGTAGTTATAGGCTAAATTGGTTGAGATTTGATTGTCCAACGACAAGCCCCAGTTACCAAGGCTTATCATTAAATCGTTACCGTTAATTTCGGCAACGCCAGATGACCCTGCACTGCCATCGACATTGCGGCTATTCGCCATTAACATGTAATGAAAAATCGGTTTACGGCGCATATCGAAATTAGCCATTTTATAATGAAATAAACTCTCAACGCCTTGGTTAAAGCTATACGGTGTATATTGCCTAAAGATAACACGGTCACCGCCACCTAAATCATGATCAGCAGGTGATACCCCCTCAGCTTGGTGAAACAAATCACCCACATCAAAATGCACCACGATGTTTTCTGCAGCGAATGACGATGCCACTTTTTCAAGCGCCGTCCTGTGAGGTGTAATGCCTGCATCACTGCTGTCCATGTAATCTACTTCAATAAAGAAATCTTTTTGATTTGCTCTGGCTCCCCAATCATAAAGTGGTAATCCAGCAAATGTTGAGCCTGGTTGCTCTGAGCAATCAGGAATACCGTCTTCGTCTTCATCTAACGAACACGTGATATCATTGACCCCCCCAGGAGTGGTAAAGGTGCTGTATGTCCAGTCGGTGGCACTATTCGTATCTGTGCTGCTCTGGTCACGCTTGATACTTGAGCCCGTAAAGTTCAAGATTGTGGGTGCCGCTCCCGTTTGCCATTGACCCACCGATGTCGGTTCCGTTGTATCATTTCCAAAGCGAACAAAGTCAATAGTTTGAGCTTGATCGCTCGTCAGTAATTCAATAAACCCATTTAAAAACCAATAAGGGCGAACGGTGGAACCAACGTCTCCAATAAAGGCAATGTATTTATTCTGATCAGCAGCATCATAAAATAATGAATCCCCAAAGCGACTGTGAATAATCACATACTCACCGGCAGCAAGAATTTGATTAGGTAGAGTAAAAATCGTTGAAGCCGCAACGCTATTATCCGCGCTATCACGACTCTTAACCCTGACGCTGTAATCAACCAAATTCACATCACTGTTAGTGCCATTGTAAAGTTCAAACCATGGGGTGTCGTTCGTAAATCGAATCGCCACCACCTCGGTGATTTTTAAATCTTCGCTGCCCGTCGTAAATGTTGTAATAATCTGCGCAGAGACGGGCGTATCGGCAAAATTAACTAAGTCACTGGTCAGCCTTAATTGATATTGTGTTGACTCACTCAAAGCAGCCGTAAATTCAGCACCGTTAAAGTATTCACTGGTATTCGCTTCTGGGCCTGATAAGACGAGTGAGCTAAGCGCTAAACAACGGTTAAAGTTATCTGCTGATAATTGCACTGAGCCAGTACACACCCCTTCGTTTTCATTAAACGATAAGCTTGTGGTCTTCATTACGTCAGATAACGAAAATGAGATACGCGCGTTTGCACTCACCGCCTGACTGTTATCCTGTGGGCTCACATTCACGACAGTGGCTGCTGTTGTGTCTGTGATTGTAACGCTGACTGTCGCCTCGTTACTGTCAACACCATCTGATACGGTCACTTTGAAGGGGGCTTGAGCAATACTATTTTCTGCTGGCTGATATTGGTAATTAAAACGTGTCGCATTGAGCGTAGTGATGGTTGCTCCCCCAATGTCACTGGCAAAAGTAACCGATAACTCATCATCGTCAGCGTCACTTACGTTAACCGTGAAATCCCTCGGTTGATTAAACTCCGTAGTAAAGGCAATAGCGTCAATAGTGGGCGCTTTGTTGACATGTACAATCGTAAACGTCAGCGTTAACGATGATATCGCCCCCATGTCATCGGTTGCCGTGACTAACAATACGATCTCACTATTTACAGACACTTCGGGGGCTGTAAAACTAATTGCTTGGCCATTTTGAACAAAGTTTAGTGTGGGTCCACTTTGTTGCTGCCACGCAATTTCACTGACTGTGCCATCAGTGTCGGTCACAATAACACTGATTGACGCCTCAGTGAGCTCAGTAATATTGGCAATAGGGTCAGCCGTAATCACTGGGGCAACATTTACAAAATTTTCAATCACGACATCATATTCGGCCAAGCGTGTAGCCCCGTCGTTATCTGTAACAATGACTTGAAAACGCACGCCGCTATCTGCATCGACTTCAGGGGCTGTAAACATCAATTCGCTACCACTGGCAGTAAATGAAGTTGTAGGGCCTGATACTTGGCTCCAACTGTAATTTGTAATGCTGCCATCGCTATCAATGGCAACCGCACTTAATGTGCCCTCCACCCCTTCTCGGATTGTTTGCTGCCCAGAAATTGATACTGAAGGAGCAATATTGGCACTGACCACAACACTAAAATCTGTGCTTGTTTGCTCACCAAAGTTATCTGTCACGCGCACAGTAAATGCCAATTCTGTATTACTGCTCACTGAAGGGGTCGTAAAACTGATTTCACTACTGCCATTACTAAATACCACACTTGGCCCAGCTGTTTGACTCCAGTTATAACTCAGGACTTCACCGTCAACATCGGTGGCATTTGCACTGAGTGTTATTATATTGCTAGAGGGGGAGATTTGTGGGCCCTGTACAACGATACTCGGTGCTTGATTAACATTAACAATGGTCGCTGTATACGAGGCACTGGCTGTCGCACCTTGATTATCAGTCACGGTGACTGAAAAACTGATGGGGGTATCTTCGTTTACGGCGGGAATAGCAACAGTGAGTTGCTCATTACTGCTGGTTATACTGACTGTAGGGCCGCTTGTTTGCTGCCATGTAAAGCGGCTAATAGAGCCATCTGAATCACTTGCTGATGCCGCAACCGTCAGTGTAGAAAGTTCATTGACTTGGCTGTTGCCCGACACCGTGACTTGTGGCGCTTGGTTACTGGCAGATGCAGGCTCATCGCTGCCGCCTCCGCCCCCACACGCGGTTAAGAAAATAGGGAATAAAATACACAACCAAACCGTTACTATTCTATTCCCCATTTTGCTATCCTCTATTTAACTGTATAGGCTTTGCGGCACCTTTGTGACATTTAAATGAACCGTAACCTCTTCACGGTCATGGTATAAATGTTTTGCCTGAAGCTCATAACTAACGCCGTATTTTTCAAGCTCTTCCTTAATCATCTTTAAACATTCATAAACACTGTCGAAGCGTTTTTTCATTGGCAGTTTAAGATTAAAAATAAGCTCTTTTGCGTATGCATTCACGGCCCAATCAATCATAAGATTAGTAACTTTTGCTGGCTTTTCCACCATATCACATACTAACCAATGAATATTTCGCTTTTCAGGACGGTATTTAAAGCCATCAACACGGAAATGTTTTACTTGTCCGGTTTCCATTAAATCATCGTTCATTGGGCCGTTATCTATGGCACTAACAAACATACCACGACGAACCAATTGGTATGTCCAACCACCCGGACACGCCCCTAAATCAACGCCTCGCATTCCTGGCTGCAAACGGTCTTCGGCTTCATGAGGCGGAATAAACACATTAAACGCTTCATCAAGTTTAAGAGTTGAACGGCTTGGTGCGTCATTTGGCATACGCAGGCGTGGGATACCCATAAAAAATGGCGAGTTATTAAAAGTATACGAATACCCTACATACGCAGTGTCATTACTTAAAAAGAGTACATGCAGCACAGGCTTTTTATCCGCAAGTTCACGCGTAACCGTCGCGCGTTTTTCGAGGGCTTTTTTTAGCGGTGTCGAAATCTTTTTACAAAATTTAGACAACTCTTTACCTTCATTGGTATCTGGGGTTTCAACTCGTAGGTCACCACAGGATGGAAAATCAACGGTTGCATTCACAATCGCACTGACCCTGTCTTCAAGCGGCATATTATCGACTAAAGTACCGGTAAACCATTGGCGGGCAAAGACCATGTTTTTGAAATCTATTTTTTTTATGATTTCATCGCCATGGCTCGGATCAAAACATTCATAGACGACAATTCCAGTGTTCGGCTTCGTTTTTACATAGCCCGCAAACCCTTGTTCCGCAGCCTGAAAAGTGATTTCAGCGGCAGCGTCGCTTTCAAACCCACTGCGACAATAAATAACAACACTCGACATAGATAACCCTTAAAATTTATACCGTGCGGCTTGAACTAATAAAATAGTCCAACCAATAATAAAGCACACACCGCCTAGGGGTGTGATTGGACCAAGCCATTTCGCACCTGTTAATGCGAGTAAATATAGGCTGCCACTAAATAACAAAATACCGGCGATAAAAAAGCCACCAGCCCAACTTAAGTTCATTCCCCACTTAATTAAAATCGCGATGGCGATTAAGCCCAAGCCGTGCACCATTTGATATTCTGCAGCTGTTTTAAAAATACCTAATGCATAGTCCGATACGCGGCTTTTTAAACCATGCGCAGCAAACGCGCCTAGCACAACCGACAGCATGCAAAACAGACTCCCCGCGATTAAATAAAGTTTGATCATTGTGAATCTCCATCAATCAACTTAAGTATAAATTGGGCCGCAAGGTTCGCAGCGTGTTGTAAGTTATCGTCTTCAGTTAAACCACTTTTCTTACGCGGTTTTAATGAATGATCACCGTCTTTTAGCCAGCTAATTTCTGGCGGATTATTCATTTCAAGCTCGGCTAATTCTTGCTGATTACCAAAAGTATCGCGTTCACCTTGAAGTACTAAAAAGGGGCATGGCATATCGATGAAGTGATCGATACGAAGCTTATCGGGTTTTCCGGGAGGGTGAAACGGGTAGCCAAACGCAACAACACCAGCAACCTCTACAGCGTCCTCTTGTGTGCAAAGCATAGAAGCCATTCTACCGCCCATCGACTTTCCGCCAATAAATACAGGTAAATCTGGCTGACGATGCGCTAACACTTCAGCAAAATAAGCCAGCAGTTTAGGGGCACGATCTGGGGGCCTGCGTTTATTGGTCTGTTTTGCGATTTGCATATACTGAAAGTCAAATAACGCCACATCAATCTGATGCTGGCTAATTAACGTTGCCATATTTTGCATGAACGCTGAGTCACTTCCCGCCCCTGCGCCATGAGCAAATATAAACTGTGCACGGGCATCACCCGTTGCACTTTTAAACCACTGTAACATGTTAATACTCTTGTTCTTGTTCAACTAAGCTCAGCATCCAGTCTTTGAAAGAAACTATTTTCCCCAGTTCTGTTTGCGATTCGCGTATCACTAAATAATAGGCATTTTTACTTTCTAATGAGTGATTAAACGGAATCACTAAACGCCCGGCATCAATATCGGGTTTTGCTAAGACACTATTCCCAATTGCCACGCCTTGACCATGCACTGCCGCTTGGAGCACCATTGATGAGTGACTAAAAATAGGACCTTGGTTTACTTGGACATTACGCACTCCGGCTGTTTTCATCCACGTTTTCCAATTTTTACGCGTTGTGTCATGCAACAGAGTATGGTTAGCCAAATCACTCGGCTGATTTAAAGGCTTAGGCCCTGTTAGCAGCATGGGACTGCATAACGGCACAAGGTATTCTGTGTGTAACTTGTAAGTTTGTACGCCACTCCAATGACCACGACCATAGTAAATGGCAATGTCTACATCATCAGACAATGAATTTTCGTCTTGGTCTTGTGCTTTTATTCGCACATCGATTTCAGGGTGTAACTCATTAAATAAACTAAGCCTTGGCACCAACCATTGAATAGCAAAACTGGGCGTTAAACTAACCGTTAAAGACCCTTTTGCCCCGCGTGCTAATAACTTTTCAGTGGCATCAATCAGCTGAGTAAATATCTCTTTAATATCGAGAAAGTACCCTTGCCCTTCTTCCGTTAATAATAGCGAACGATTTTTACGAAGAAATAATTTAAGGCCTAAATGCTCTTCCAGCGTTTTAATTTGGTGGCTGACCGCGGCTTGTGTCACATACAGCTCTTCAGCTGCTTTGGTAAAACTCAAGTGACGCGCTGCAGCTTCGAACGCTTTTAGTGCATTTAAGGGAGGGACACGACGAGACATAAACACCAAGCTTAGAATTAGTTTTTCTTATGCGTCGATTATAGCGATACAAATAAAAAAAGGCGACCTTGGTCGCCTTTTTCGTCATTAAATACTCATTAATACTGAGTATTCTATAAATCGCTTGCGCTGGTGTCTAACGGTGCAAAGCTTTTAATTAAATCATCAACCGCTTTCATTTGTGTTAAATAACCTTCAAGCTTACTTAGTGCAAGGGCGCAAGGGCCATCACATTTTGCTTCGTTAGGGTTAGGATGCGCCTCAATAAACAGACCCGCAATACCTAATGCCATACCACTGCGAGCAAGCTCTGCCGCTTGCGCACGACGACCATCAGCCGAATCAGCACGGCCACCCGGGCGTTGTAACGCATGCGTTGCATCAAAAATAACCGGAGCCATTGGCTTCATGTCATCCATACCGAGCATATCAACAACAAGGTTATTGTAACCAAAACTTGTACCACGCTCACACAGCGCCACATTATTGTTGCCTGCTTCATTAAATTTCTTAATGATATGACGCATTTCGTGCGGTGCTAAAAACTGTGGTTTTTTCACGTTAATAATTGCGCCTGTTTTCGCCATCGCGACAACTAAATCAGTTTGGCGTGCTAAGAAAGCAGGTAATTGAATAACATCAACTACCTCTGCCACTGGCGCAGCTTGGTGTGGCTCATGCACGTCGGTGATGAGTGGCACGTTAAACGTTGTTTTAATTTCTTCGAAGATTCTTAACCCTTCTTCCATCCCCGGGCCACGATAAGAGTTAATTGATGAGCGATTTGCTTTATCAAATGACGCTTTAAAAACATATGGGATATTTAGCTTCGAGGTTACTTCGACGTAGTGCTCAGCAATGCGCATTGCTAGGTCGCGAGACTCAAGCACGTTCATACCACCAAACAACACAAAGGGTTTGTCGTTCGCTAATTCAATCTCGTTGATTTTAATTAACTGGTTGTTCATTTTTTATTCCTTAAGGTGCAACAGCTTGCAGCATTAATCCACAAATATATGCCATATAGGTTCCGACACCATAGCCCAAAACTGCCAGTAAAACACCAACAGGGGCAAGTGATGGATGAAACGCTGAGGCAACTACGGGCGCTGATGCTGCCCCGCCTACATTCGCTTGAGACCCAACGGCCATATAAAATAAAGGCGCTTTAATTAATTTCGCTACAATCAGCATTAAGCTTGCGTGTGTTAACATCCAGATCACACCCAAAACAAAGTACATTGGCGAATCAAAAATAGCCGTAATATTCATGTGAAGACCAATTGATGCCACCAAAATATATAAGAAGCTTGAAGCCACTTTTGATGCACCAAATGCTTCGATATGACGTACTTTAGTAAACGATAAGCTAATCCCGATTGTCGTCGAAATTACAATTAGCCAAAAGAACTTACTGTTTAAACTATATTCTTGTGCCCATGGGAAGTTAGCGCCAAAATACGGCCCTAAAAAGTCCGCACAAAAATGCGCCAAGCCCGTTATACCAAAGGCAATCGCAATAATGGTCATGTAATCATTAAGTGTTGGCATACGTGCATGTTCAGCATGATAGGCTTCAACACGCTCTTTAAGCTCTTCAATTGCACGGGTGTCTGCCCCCGTTTTGGCATCAATGGCTTTGTGATTAGCAGCCATCAGTAACAGTACAGCCATCCATAAGTTAGCCACAATGACATCAACCGTTACCATTGCCGAGAAAATATCCCCACCAACTTCAAACATTTCTTTCATTGAGGCCTGATTAGCGCCCCCGCCTATCCAGCTACCTGCGATAGTTGTCATACCGCGCCAAACCGCATCGGGGCCATGACCACCAACGGCTTCAGGGTAGACCGCGCTCATCACTAAAATCGCTAACGGGCCCCCAATCACAATCCCCATGGTACCGGTTAAGAACATGATTAACGCTTTCGGACCAAGGTTTAAAATGGCTTTTAAATCAATGCTAATGGTTAACAGAATTAAACAAGCCGGTAATAAGTAGCGAGATGCTACAAAATAAACATTCGACGAGTGACCATCAACAATCCCAAAAGTATTTAATAACGAGGGTAAAAAGTAGCACAGCAGGAGTGCGGGTACATATTTATAAAATTTTCGGCATGCCGCATTATTACTGTGTGAGGTTTTAAAGATAAACCCCAAAATAACGGCAAGCAAACCAAGTACGACTGCGTCATTGGTAATAAGCGCACTGTGGGCGTCAGTCATAAATGTTCCTTTAATTTAGTGGTGTGTATTATTGTTATCTTCGATTTCAGCAATTTGATGCTGAATAATCTCTATGGCCGGATCATCTGGGCATTCATTAATAAAATACTGCAAATCGTCACGGGCCATTTTAGGGCAATCTAATTGATTAAGCAGGTACCCTCGGTCACGGCGTTCATAGGGGTCATCACCGAGTAGTTCCATTAACATGTCAACGCAATGAAGGGCATGACCAAACTTGCTCTCGCTGATAAACGACCACTTTTGCTGTGCTAAATACAGCTTATAAAGCTCTTCTTCAAAAATTAGCTCAAGTGGTTCTTGTTCATCACCATTCTCTTCACAGGCATTTTCGGGGGTAATATACCAACTTTGCTGGCCCGTACTTGGCTCAATTAAATAGCCCTCTTCTTCGCTTATTGCGACATGAATATGAACTTCACCTTGACTTAAAGTCACTGTGGCATCAAATTCAGCGTGCTGTAATAAGTGACAAAGTAATATCGCCAGTGTGGTTTGTGTACCACTACGCATCGTAATGGTGTAGCTAAAGCTGTTTAACGTGTACTCAGGCACTTTTAGGCTTGAGGCACTGAACAACCATTGCTGATAAAAGGTATCAAGAAGTTTATCTAGACGCTCGTGTGGCTCTTTAAATTCAGTACAAAGTGCTGATACGGTATCTTCAAACTCATTTAATGTGTCATAACAAGCAGTTAAATCTACCTGTGTGTCCCACGTTAATTCAGCATCGATACAACGATAAAGCACGTTTGAAGAAAATGCGTCAAAGGCCTCATCTTGATAGGATTCATTGTGATCTTCAAACCAAGGGGTGGTCATTTATACTGCAACATCTCTTTCGAAAACGAGATGCTAGTTTACCTACTTTTAGCGTCAGTTGCCAATCTTGAAAAGAGAAAGTGAGCAGCGGTATAACGGTTAACAGTCGATATACCGCGTTTCAATGTTTACAGGATAAAAGCGTTCTTTGCAGAGGCGAGATACCCAATCGCAAGTAAAATGAAGGTTGTCACAACAAGTAAAATGACACGTGCCGATTGTGAGCTTTGTCTGGCTGCAACAATTCCTAAAGCGATATAGGCAATCACTAAAATAATTTTTTCAAGCAACCACGACTGCTCTAGCGGGTTAAACCCAGCCATTACAATCAATGCAATAGCAGAAACCAACAACAACGTGTCGATACTATGACTGCCAATAAAAACGATTTTATTCTTTGCTAATGTGGCTGTTTTTAATCGCGAAAAAGAGCGAACGTAAAATAAAATGATACTCAACACAGCGAGTAACATGTGAGTGTGTTTAACTGCTAAATAATCCATATGCCTCAATTCTAATTGTCATTAATCTGGGTAACGTACAAGTACGTCTTCTATTTCTTTAATGCGTTGATTAAACACATCTATTAACTTTGGATCAAACTGTTTTCCTTGCTGAGCGTTTATCTCTTTTACAACATCTTCAAGAGACCAAGGCTCTTTGTAACAACGCTTGTGTCGTAGTGCATCAAACACGTCGGCCAGTGCAACAATGCGCCCAGCAATCGGGATATCGTCCCCTTTTAAGCCTGCAGGATAGCCTGTGCCATCCCAACGCTCATGGTGAGATAACGCAATAACAGCCCCTGTGTTAACAATATCACGTGACGAGTCTTTTAATATTCGGTGCCCCTTTTCTGCATGCTGTTTCATGATTGCCCACTCTTCATCGCTGAGTGGCCCTGGTTTATTGAGAATAGCGTCGGGTATCCCAACCTTTCCAACATCATGAAGAGGAGCTGCATGTCGAATTAATTCAGCTTCGCGCTTCGGTAATCCATAGCCCACAGCCAATTCGTAGCAAATGTGCGACACACGTTTTACATGGTTTCCTGTTTCGGTAGAGCGTTGTTCAAGCGCTTCACTTAATCTAAACACCAGTTCTTGTTGAGTTGCTTCTATTTCAGCCTGAAGCTGAACGTTTTCATAAGCAAGTTGCACGTTTTGTGAAAATATCTCGATGAGGTGGCGCTGTGTATCGGATAAGTGCTTTGGAATACCCGAAATAAACAGCATAGAATTATGATTGTATTCACTGCTGCAATACGCAAATAAGTAGTTTTCACGGTAAACGATGGTTTTTTCTCTTAGCGCTTGCTGACAAGCTTGTAGCTGCTCTTCATTGAGCACCTCTTCAATCGCTTTACCTTCGCTGCGTTCAAACTCACCTTTGCCTGAGAATACAACGAGTTTTTTCTGGTTATCGAGCGGGTTACTTGCCACCAGACTCGTAGCATACACGGCTTGCTCTACTGTTCCGAGCAATGAGGTGAGTTGTTGCATCACCCCTTCAATAAAGTGCTCTAATGAATGAGTAGAAAAAATATCACGCGATGCTTTTATAATTTTTTCAAGGCCTTGGCGTGATTGCTCTATAGATAAGATATCGCGATACGAACGCAAACTCGACATCACCACTGTAAAGAGCTTTTGTGCTGTCAGCTCTGTCTTAGATTTGTAATCGTTAATATCATAATTAACGATTACTTGTCTTTCCGGTGCCTGACCGGGTTGGCCCGTACGAAGAATAATACGAATATGATTGTTCTTTGCAGTTTCACGAATATATTTTGCAACCCGCAGGCCAGCATCATCGGTTTCCATGACTACATCGAGTAATACGATGGCTGCATCTGGGTGCTGCTCTATTAATTGCTTTGCCTCTTCACCTGAGTAAGCACTAATAAATTCAAGACGTTTGTCTTGGAATTCAAAGTCACTGAGCGCAAGCTTTGTTACGGCATGTACTTCTGGTTCGTCATCAACGACGATGACTTTCCAACTACCCTGAACCACTTCTGATACATCATCAAGTGCTTCATCCGAAAACAAAAAATCATCCATTGTTTGGGACCCTCAAAGGCTATATGCGCACAGTGTTCTGTTATTTTATTTAGGCCATTGTGCTAACGTTACACGGTCATTACCGCCAAGATCTTTAACTGTAAGTATATGGCTATACGACATTTGTGCAAAAAATTCTTGAACTTTAACACTTTGTTGGTAGCCATGTTCAATTAAAAGATAGCCATTTGTTGCTAAATAGTCACGTGCCATTGTAATTATTTGCTTAATATCAGCCATACCATCATCATCAGCCACCAAGGCTGACAAGGGCTCAAAACGCACGTCACCTTGGCTCAAATGTTCATCATCGTATTCAATGTACGGCGGGTTACTAACAATCAGATCAAACTTTTTATGGTTTACAGCGCTAAACCAATTACTTAAAGCAAAAGTGGCGTTGTTAATATTAAGTCGTTGTTGATTCTCGTTAGCAAGCGCAACGGCTTCGGGTACTCTATCAACCCCTAATACTTGCCAATTGGGCATTTCACTGGCCAGTGCAAGCGCAATTGCCCCCGTCCCTGTTCCTAAATCGAGCACATTTGAAGCATGGGGTAATTCAAGCCCCAGTGCATACTCAACCAGCGTTTCCGTATCAGGACGAGGTATCAAAGTGGTGGCATTCACCTTTAGTGGCAAACTCCAGAATTCTCTAATGCCGGTGATATGCGCGACAGGTTCACCTTGCAAGCGACGCTGGCATGCACGATTAAACTCAGCTTCTTGCTGTTCCGTTAGGTGTTTTTCAGGCCAACTAAATAAGTAACTACGGGGTTTATCGAGAATAGAAAGTAGCAGGACTTGCGCGTCTAGTTTCGCGCTGTCGCTGCTAGGCGTTAATAACGCCGTCGCAGCAATCAGTGCTTGTTCTATGCTTTGTGGCACGATTATTCATCGCCCATCGCAGCAAGTAAATCAGCTTGGTGTTCTTGCATTAGGGGCTCGATAACACAGCCTAAATCACCTGCAACAACTTCATTTAAACGATACAGTGTTAAATTAATACGGTGATCAGTAATACGACCTTGCGGGTAATTATAAGTACGAATACGCTCTGAACGGTCACCACTGCCCACTAGATTACGACGCTCTGATGCTTCAGCCGCTTGGCGTTTTTCATCTTCAGCTTGTTGTAAACGTGCACCAAGTACCGACATCGCTTTCGCACGGTTTTTATGTTGTGAACGCTCATCCTGACACTCAACGACCACACCCGTTGGAAGGTGGGTAATACGAATTGCTGAGTCAGTTTTATTTACGTGCTGACCACCGGCACCCGACGCACGGAATGTATCGACTTTAATATCTGCAGGGTTAATTTCGATAGCCTCTGCCTCAGGCACTTCTGCCATAACCGCAACGGTACACGCCGAGGTATGAACACGGCCTTGCGACTCAGTTTCTGGTACACGTTGAACACGGTGCGCCCCTGATTCAAACTTAAGCTGGCCGTACACGCCTTCACCCGAAATATGTGCGATGACTTCTTTATAGCCACCGTGCTCACCTTCGTTGGTGCTCACTATTTCGACTTTCCACTTTTTCGTTTCTGCGTAGCGGCTGTACATGCGGAATAAATCGCCCGCAAAAATAGCGGCTTCATCGCCCCCCGTGCCTGCGCGCACTTCTAAAAAGACGTTGTTATTGTCTTTCGGATCTTTTGGTAGCATTAAAATCTGAATTTCATCTTCTAATGCAATAATTTGTGCTTTTGCTTCTTTATATTCTTCTTGCGCCATTTCGCGCATCTCAGGATCAGAATCTTTTAGCATTTCTTCTGCTGCAGCGACATCATCTTGTGCTTGCTGGTACGCTAAAAACGCTTTAACAATTTCTTCTAATTCTGAATATTCTTTAGATAAGGCACGAAAGCGATTTTGATCGCTGATCACAGAGGGGTCGCTTAGCAGCGCTTGCACTTCCTCATAACGCTCGACTAAGGTTTCTAACTTTCTATAAACAGACTCTTTCATTTAACGGCTATTCCTGATCAATACCTAACATTTTCTTTAATTGACTTAACTCAGCGGCTTCACCATTTTTAGCCGCATCTTGAATAGCACGGGTAGGTGCGTGCATCAAGCGGTTGGTCAGTTTATTTGCCAACTCGAGTATCACTTTTTCTGCGTCTTTGCCTGCTTGCAGCTGGCCAAGTGCTTTTTCGACAAGTTCTGATTTAATATCTTGTACATCATTTCGATACAGACGAATAATATCGACCGAATCGAGAGAGCGCAGCCACATGACAAATTCATTGGTGCGCGCATCAATAATTATTTGCGCTTGCTGCGCCGCTTGTTCGCGCGCGGCGATATTCTCGCTCACTATCGCTTGTAAGTCATCTACTGAATACAAATAGGCCGCATCTAATTCGCCTACTTGGCTCTCAATATCCCGAGGGACAGCAATATCAATAAACAGCATGGGCTTGTGACGACGTTTTTTTAAAGCCTGCTCAACCACCCCTTTACCAATAATTGGCAAAGTACTCGCGGTAGAACTAATAACAATATCGGCATCGTGGAGACGCTCAGGTAGTTGCGCCAAAGCAATAACATCAGCGTCAACTTCGACAGCTAAACTTTTTGCACGCTCGATGGTGCGGTTTGCCACCGTGATTTTTTGCGGATCATTTTGGTATAAATGTTTAGCCACCAGTTCAATGGTCTCACCTGCCCCAATCAGCAATACGTTGGTTTTATCTAACTTACCATAAATATGCTTGGCTAAATTAACAGCAGCATAAGCCACGGATACCGCACTGGCACCAATGTCTGTCTCTGTGCGAACTTGTTTTGCTACCGAGAACGTTTTTTGAAACAAGCGGTCAAATGTCACACCAATGGCATCATGCGTTTTTGCATTATGGTAGGCTTGCTTTATTTGCCCCAAAATTTGTGGCTCACCCAATACCAAGGAATCAAGGCCGCACGACACACGCATTAAATGATTAATAGCCTGCTCGCCCTCATGATAATAGGTGTTACTGCTCAGTTCTTGTTCATCCAAACCATGGAAACTGGCTAACCAGTGCAACAGTGTTTGGGAATTACGCTCAGCAAGGCTACAATAGATTTCGGTTCGGTTGCAGGTCGAAACAATAACCGCTTCATTAAAATGCGCATGGCCACTTAATTGTTGTAACGCCTCAGACATTTGCTCAGGCGAAAACGCGACTTTTTCGCGTAATTCTACGGATGCGGTTTTGTGATTTATACCAAGTGCTACGATGGTCATATGTACCAAATATTGCTAAGCCCAGCTGTAAAGGCGTTAATTTTACCAAAAATCAGCGGAATATGGAAAGTAAGGAACGACATTTGATTAAACAATATTTGATTTTATTCATGTTTTTTTTATTTATCAGTGGTTGCGCCCAAAAAACATCAACGATTGACTACGTTTACCCTGATTGGAAAACCCGCCTTGATCACCATGCCAAGTGGCAAGTACAAGGAAAAATTGCCTTTATTAGTTCAGAGCAACGGCAATCAGCTAACGTCAATTGGCAACACGACGAGTTACACAGCGACATGATCTTAACCAGTTTTATCGGTACCCGTATTTTGTCGCTAAAGCAAAATGCATATGGCGCTGAAATTGAATACGACGGTGATGTTTACACAGACCGCGATGCCTCATTATTACTTTACCGGCTGACAGGTTTCACTATTCCGCTCGATAACGCAGCGACATGGCTCAAAGGGACCGCTGACAACGAACACACCCAATTTGACGAACTCAATCGCTTAACAAGTCTAATATGGCACGCTGAAAACGGCCAGCAATGGCAAATCACCTATTCTCATTATATAAAACAAGATGGCTATTGGCTTCCAACAAAGCTGAGCCTTAAAAACCCGCAAATTCGTATTAAAATTCAACTTAATGATTGGCAGTTTAATTAATCATGACAGAAACTTCGCACGCTCCACTCACCTTAATAGCACCCGCAAAACTAAATCTGTTTTTACATATTAATGGTCGTCGTGAGGATGGCTATCACGAACTCGAAACCCTGTTCACGTTTTTAAATTTTGGTGACGACTTAACGTTTTCACTCACCGATGACCGTAAAATTACCGTCACGGGTGACACACAAGGCATTCCTACTCACGACAACCTCATATATAAAGCCGCATTTTTATTGCAACAACATTGTCAGTGCCAGCAAGGTGTAAACATTCATTTAGTTAAACGCTTGCCTATGGGCGGCGGTGTTGGTGGTGGCTCATCAGATGCGGCAACCACCTTACTGGCACTCAATAGATTATGGAACTGTAATCTGTCATTGGCTGAATTAGCACAGCTAGGAGTCACGCTTGGCGCTGATGTGCCCGTATTTATTAATGGTCATACCGCAATTGCGCATGGCATTGGCGAGCAATTACATAATGTTGAATTAACCCCAGGTTGGTTCTGTGTTGTGCATCCTGGCGAGCATGTGAGTACGGCAGAAATCTTTACTCACCCTGATTTAAAACGCGACACAGCCAAGCTAAAAGCTGATTGGCAAACAGAAAATTTACGCAATGATTGCGAGCCTTTGGTCAAAAAGCTCTGCCCCGAGGTTGAAAAAGCCCTCCAGTGGTTGCTAAAATACGCTCCGTCAAAGATGACTGGCACGGGCGCTTGCTGCTTTGCTGAGTTTTCAACTCAGGCCGAGGCAGAACAAGTTTTAGCTCAGTTGCCAGAAAAGTGGACAGGTTTTGTAGCAACTAGTGCTACACTTTCTCCTGCTCATACAGCATTAAATGCTCACTTTGAAATGAAGTAACGTACAAGTAAATGTAAAAGTTAACCTGCTTTGGTGCCTACCAAAGCCTGTTAGTCCCAAAATTCAGTGCCTGAGGAACCCTACCGTGCCTGACATGAAGCTCTTCGCTGGTAACGCAACACCTGAGCTAGCTCAAAAAGTTGCAAAACGTTTGTATATTGAATTAGGCGATGCTGTTGTTGGCCGTTTTAGTGACGGTGAGATCAGTGTTCAAATTAATGAAAATGTTCGTGGCTCTGACGTTTTCATCGTTCAATCAACCTGTAACCCTACTAACGATAACCTAATGGAACTTATCGTTATGGTTGATGCCCTACGTCGTGCGTCTGCTGGACGTATTACTGCAGTAATCCCATACTTTGGTTACTCACGTCAAGATCGTCGCGTACGTTCTGCTCGTGTACCAATCACAGCTAAAGTCGTTGCAGATTTCCTATCAAGTGTAGGTGTTGACCGTGTTCTTACGGTTGATTTACACGCTGAACAAATTCAAGGTTTCTTCGATGTGCCGGTTGATAATGTATTCGGTAGCCCAGTGCTATTAGAAGACATGAAAGAACGCGACTTCGATGACGTTGTTGTTGTTTCACCCGATATCGGTGGTGTTGTTCGTGCTCGCGCAATCGCGAAGCTATTAAACGATACAGACCTTGCTATCATCGACAAGCGTCGTCCACAAGCTAACGTTTCACAAGTAATGCACATTATTGGTGACGTTGAAGGTCGCGACTGTATCATCGTAGATGACATGATCGACACAGGCGGGACACTGTGTAAAGCGGCAGCTGCACTTAAAGAACATGGTGCTAAGCGTGTATTTGCATACGCAACTCACCCTGTACTTTCTGGCAACGCAGCTGAAAACATCCGTGAATCGGTCATCGACGAAGTGATTGTTACTGACTCAATTCCACTGTCTGATGAGCTTAAAGCACTGGATAAAATCAAAGTGCTTACGCTTGCAGATATGCTTGCTGAAACAATTCGTCGTATCAGCAACGAAGAATCTATCTCAGCGATGTTTGAACACTAATAAACACGCAGTGATAGCCAAAAAGCACCGTCTAGGTGCTTTTTTTGTGGTCGTTATTTATTTTCCCTCAAAGTGGTGGTATGATAGCGCGCCTTTTGGCTGGGGACCTTGGTCGCAAAGGCCCTAAGACTTTTAATTTTTGGAGACATTATGTCAACTTATACATACAATGCAGAATTACGTACAGAAACAGGTACTGGTGCGAGCCGCCGCCTACGCCGTGAAGATAAAGTTCCTGCAATCCTTTACGGTGCTGACAAAGAAGCTGCATCAATCGTTCTTGCACACAAAGATATGATCAAAGCGCAAGAAGACGAAGGTTTCTACACGCACATCCTTACTTTAAACATTGGCGGTGAGTCAGTTGAAGCTATCCTTAAAGATATTCAACGTCACCCGTTCAAGCCTAAGATCACTCACTTAGACTTCCAACGTGTAGATGCTTCTCACAAACTTCACACTAAAGTGCCAGTACATTTCATCGGTGAAGAGAAAGTAACTAAAGCAGGTAACACTGTTGTTCACCAATTAACTGAAATCGAAATCACGTGTCTTCCTAAGTCACTTCCTGAGTTCGTTGAAGTTAACGTTGCTGATTTAGTTGCAGGTGATTCAATCCACCTTTCAGACCTTAAACTACCTGCAGGTGTTTCATCTGTTGAGCTAGCTAAAGGTGCAGACCACGATCAGTCAATTGTTACTGTAAAAGCTAACAAAGCTGCTCCTGCTGAAGAAGCTTCAGAAGACGCTGCAGAATAATTTTTAAGGTGTACACACCTTGAATTCTATTCAAATGCTTGTGGGCCTGGCTAATCCAGGCCCCGAATACGCAAATACACGCCATAATGCAGGTGCTTGGTTCATTGAAGAACTCGCAGCACGCTATAACTGCACACTCAAACACGATCCTAAATATCACGGCCTCACTGGCAAAGTGATCATTCAAGGCCAAGAATTTAAATTACTGATCCCAACTACTTACATGAATTTAAGTGGTAAGGCGGTGAGTAGTCTCGCTAATTTCTTTAAAATCCCTGTTGAGAACATTCTCGTAGCGCACGACGAAATGGATCTTGATCCCGGCATTGCTAAACTAAAAAAAGGTGGCGGCCACGGTGGTCACAATGGTTTAAAAGATATTATTGCGAAAATGGCAAACCAAAAAGATTTCATGCGCCTTCGTATCGGTATTGGTCATCCGGGTCACCGAGAAATGGTGACAGGCTGGGTACTTGGTAAAGCCGCTAAAGAAGATCAAGAAAAAATGGATGCCGCTATTGATGAGGCAGTTCGTTGTATGGAAATTCTTGCAAAAGATGGTGTGTTAAAAGCACAAAACAGACTACATTCATTTAAACCTTAATCCGTTTTAATGAAATTACACAAGGTATCTTACTATGGGTTTTAAATGTGGCATCGTTGGCTTGCCAAACGTTGGTAAATCAACATTATTTAATGCACTAACTAAAGCGGGAATTGAAGCCGCTAACTTCCCTTTCTGTACCATTGAGCCGAACACAGGTGTGGTACCGGTGCCTGATGCACGCTTAAATGCATTAGCCGAAATCGTAAATCCGCAACGCATTTTACCAACAACGATGGAATTCGTTGATATTGCAGGCCTTGTAAAAGGCGCTTCAAAAGGTGAAGGTTTAGGTAACCAGTTCCTTGCGAATATTCGTGAAACTGATGCAATCGGTCATGTAGTGCGCTGTTTTGAAGACGAAAACATCGTTCACGTTGCCGGCACTATCGACCCTGCTGACGATATTGATGTCATTAACACCGAATTAGTACTGGCTGATATGGACAGCGCTGATAAAGCAAGTTTCCGTAATGCGAAAAAAGCGAAAGGTGGCGATAAAGATGCAAAAGAACAAAACGCTGTTCTCGAAAAAGTAAAAGCACACCTTGATGAAGGTTTAACGTTACGTTCTTTAGAACTAACAAAAGAAGAAAAAGCAGCTATTAAGCCTTTAAACTTCTTAACAATTAAACCAACAATGTACATCGCAAACGTAGCAGAAGATGGTTTTGAAAATAATCCATACCTAGACAAAGTGCGTGAAATCGCAGCTGCAGAAGATGCGGTTGTTATTCCTGTCTGTGCGGCTATCGAATCAGAGCTATCTGAGCTTGAAGAAGAAGACAAGCTTGAGTTTATGGCTGACTTAGGTCTTGAAGAGCCGGGCCTTAACTTAGTGATCCGTGGTGGGTACGAATTACTTAAATTACAAACCTACTTCACAGCAGGCGTAAAAGAAGTACGTGCATGGACAATTCCTGTCGGCGCAACAGCACCACAAGCGGCAGGTAAAATTCATACTGATTTCGAACGTGGCTTTATCCGTGCACAAACTATCGCTTTTGATGATTATATTGAGTTCAAAGGTGAAAGCGGTGCGAAAGAAGCAGGTAAAATGCGTCAAGAAGGTAAAGAGTACATCGTGAAAGACGGTGATGTTATGAACTTCTTATTTAACGTATAAGTTGTGTAGCACACTCTCTTTAAAAGGCTCGTTATCACGAGCCTTTTTTGTTTTCTGAATTGACACCACGACGCGCAGGCTATTTTTAGCGCTGTAAACAGAGCCATTTTATCTATTTGCTCTGTGTATAGTATTCTACTCCTATCACTGTAAATACGTTTATGTGTTATAAAAACTCTCAACAAAATAGTTTTTAAATTTACACACTTAATTTTTGTATGAAAATCAAACAGATTAAAAGTGGGCTTTTATTAGCAACAATACGTAATATACTTTTAGTGGTGTCTTTGTCTGTCAAAAAAACAGCAATTTAAATAAAATTTAGCCGCTTAGCTTAATTTTAATGCAAACAAACCCTGTTAAGCGTTTTTTTGCAAAAAAGGTGTTGACGGATTTAGGTCATATCAGCATAATACGCCCCGCACTCAGCGATGAAGTGCTAACAAAAAAGATGGCTAAGTAGCTCAGTTGGTTAGAGCACATCACTCATAATGATGGGGTCACAGGTTCAAATCCCGTCTTAGCCACCATTCTTTTTGTTGCTCAATGAAGAGTTAAAAATAACTACCAGTGTTTTTTAAACACAAAATGCGGGAGTGGCGGAATTGGTAGACGCGCTGGATTTAGGTTCCAGTAACTTCGGTTGTGAGAGTTCAAGTCTCTCCTTCCGCACCATGTTCTGATAAGAACTAAAATTATCAAATTTTTGTTGGGATATCGCCAAGCGGTAAGGCAGCAGGTTTTGATCCTGCCATTCCCAGGTTCAAATCCTGGTATCCCAGCCACAATGGCTAAGTAGCTCAGTTGGTTAGAGCACATCACTCATAATGATGGGGTCACAGGTTCAAATCCCGTCTTAGCCACCATTCTTCTTTTAGAATGGCTCTGCAGGAGTTTAAACTGCACTCAATGAAGAGTTAAAAATAACTACCAGTGTTTTTAAACACAAAATGCGGGAGTGGCGGAATTGGTAGACGCGCTGGATTTAGGTTCCAGTAACTTCGGTTGTGAGAGTTCAAGTCTCTCCTTCCGCACCATGTTCTAGATAAGAACCAAAACTATCAACTTTTTCTTTGTTGGGATATCGCCAAGCGGTAAGGCAGCAGGTTTTGATCCTGCCATTCCCAGGTTCAAATCCTGGTATCCCAGCCACTTTCTCTACCAAGAGAGTGAATAAGAAAAACTCTGTATAGAGTATAAAAATGCAATTTAATGATGCGGGAGTGGCGGAATTGGTAGACGCGCTGGATTTAGGTTCCAGTAACTTCGGTTGTGAGAGTTCAAGTCTCTCCTTCCGCACCATGTTCTTGATAAGAACCAAAACTATCAACTTTTTCTTTGTTGGGATATCGCCAAGCGGTAAGGCAGCAGGTTTTGATCCTGCCATTCCCAGGTTCAAATCCTGGTATCCCAGCCACTTTCTCTACCAAGAGAGTGAATAAGAAAAACTCTGTATAGAGTATAAAAATACAACTTAATGATGCGGGAGTGGCGGAATTGGTAGACGCGCTGGATTTAGGTTCCAGTAACTTCGGTTGTGAGAGTTCAAGTCTCTCCTTCCGCACCATGTTCTTAAGTAGAACTAAAACTCTTCAAGTTTAGCGTTGGGATATCGCCAAGCGGTAAGGCAGCAGGTTTTGATCCTGCCATTCCCAGGTTCAAATCCTGGTATCCCAGCCAACTTCCTTTCTAATTTCTAATTTCTAATTTCTAATTTCTAATTTCTAATTTCTAATTTCTAATTTCTAATTTCTAATTTCTAATTTCTAATTTCTAATTTCTAATTTCTCCAAAATTTAATTCATTTTATTTAGCGCAAAAAAAACAGGCTAATTTTCATTAACCCGTTTCTTTATCGTTTATGTGTATTATTTTGTTTAACTGAGTGTCCCACTAATGGCATATTTTAATACCCAGTTCTTAGCCGGGCCAATATTGTTCGCTAGTTTTAAAAACTTACTACGTGCCCAACTGAGTGGCTGTAGTTCATTTGAGAATCCGAAGTAACAGGCATCCATCATACTCATCATAAGTAAATTAGCGCGACGACGTTTCTTCTCATACTGCTTTAATACCGCATGCTGACCAACATCATCGTGGCCAGCAAGAACCTCTGCAAGTGCAACCACATCTTGAAAACCTAAATTAACCCCTTGGCCTGCCAAGGGATTAATAGTGTGTGCTGAGTCGCCCACTAAGACTAAGCGCCCTTGCGAATAATCATTTGCGTGCTGACGAGCCAATGGAAAAACAGCATGCTCAAGTAACTCAAATTCACCCGGCAACTCAGGAAAATGCGCAATGAGTTGGGCTTTTAGTTGTTCTGTGGGGAGTTTATTCCAACGGTTTAAAACCGACGCGTTGTGGTAACAAATTAAATTTGCATACGGGGCTTGCATAGGCAAAAACGCCACAGGGCCCGTTGGCGTAAATTGTTGCCACGTTTTAACTTGTTGCGGCGCATCCAGTTTAATTAACACACCCATACAGTGTTGACCATATTGCCACCCTGTTACACCTAAGCCAGCTTTGCTACGTAATTGTGATTGTCCGCCATCTGCAGCAACCACTAAATCAGCCGTATATTGGGTGTCACCGTAATGAAGCGTGATTGAATCACTCTCTTGGCTTATCGCTGTAACCGGTGTTGTCTGCTCAATAACCTCAATGCCATATTGAGAAAATTGCTGCCAAAGACTCGCTTGAATTAGGCTATTTTCGATTAAATGACCCAGATGTGTTTCACCAATATCATGGCAATCAAACAATAAGTTTTCGCCTTGTTGCTGATACGCCTCAAGCTGTTGGTATGGAGCGATACGATTTTGGCGCAATAACGGCATTGCCCCCAGCTCATCAAGTAAGTTTTCTGAAAAACGATTAATAGCCGAAATGCGAATATCCACCTTATCTGAACTGAGAATGTCATCAGCATCGATAAGGTGCTTTTCAATAATAGTGACGTCCCTGCCCTGCTGTGCCAGTTTAACAGCTGTGGCAGCACCTACCATGCCACCACCAACAACAATTACCTTATTTTTCTTCATTTAATAGTCGCTCATTTGGCTATTTGAATACGGCATAAATTGTAACGTAATTCACTAAACTGTGTCAGTGCATTTACGCGTTAAGAATTTTAAAACAGTGACTTGTTTGATTTCACACCACAAAGATAAAAACTATACTTGGATCTGTGCGGGTATCCAGCTAAAATACGCGTCCTTTAAGTCGGCATTAAAGCCGCTTAATCATGTTTCTAACACATTTTTGTGTCACTACCGAATTGAAAACGAGGCTATATTTCAATGAGTAAAAAGCTGCATATTAAAACCTGGGGTTGTCAGATGAACGAGTACGACTCTCAGAAAATGGCGGATCTACTGGATGCGACTAACGGCTATCAGTTAACTGATGAAGCTGAAGATGCAGATGTGATCTTACTCAACACCTGTTCAATTCGTGAAAAAGCGCAAGAAAAAGTATTCCACCAGCTAGGCCGTTGGAAGCTATTAAAAGACGATAAACCTGACCTTATCATTGGTGTAGGTGGCTGTGTAGCGTCACAAGAAGGTGACTCAATTCGTCAACGTGCGCCGTTTGTCGATGTAATTTTTGGCCCGCAAACGTTACACCGTTTACCAGAGATGATTAAGCAAGTGCAAAGTGGCGACAGTACATCTGTTGTTGACGTATCATTCCCTGAAATCGAAAAGTTCGACCGTTTACCTGAGCCAAAAGCAGAAGGCCCAAGTGCGTTCGTATCGATTATGGAAGGCTGTTCTAAATACTGTACTTTCTGTGTTGTGCCATACACGCGCGGTGAAGAAGTAAGCCGTCCACTTGATGACGTACTACTCGAAGTCGCCCAGCTCGCAGAGCAAGGCGTGCGTGAAGTAAACTTACTAGGTCAAAACGTAAACGCTTACCGCGGTGAAACGCATGATGGCGAAATTTGTTACTTCTCTGACCTACTGCGTTATGTTGCCGCGATTGATGGTATTGACCGCATTCGTTACACCACTTCGCACCCAGTAGAGTTTACTCCTGACATCATCGATGCATATGCCGATGTACCAGAGCTTGTCGACCACTTACATTTACCAGTGCAAAGTGGCTCTGACCGTATTCTTAATTTAATGAAACGTGGTCATACAGCTCTAGAGTACAAATCAACGATTCGTAAATTACGTAAAATTCGCCCTAACTTAAGCATGTCTTCTGATTTTATCATTGGTTTCCCTGGCGAAAGCAAAGCAGACTTTGAAGCAACAATGAACCTTATCAATGATATTGGTTTTGATATGAGCTTCAGCTTTATCTACAGTGCACGCCCTGGTACACCAGCAGCTGATTTACCGGACGACGTATCAGAGCAAGAGAAAAAAGAGCGTTTATACCTTTTACAAAACCGTATTACGCAAATGGCACAGCAAATCAGTCGCCAAATGTTTGGCACTGAACAGCGAATCTTAGTTGAAGGTCCTTCTAAGAAGAACCCTATGGAGTTACGTGGCCGTACTGAAAACAACCGTGTGGTTAACTTTGAAGGCCCACATTCAGTGATCGGTCAATTCGTTGATGTACGTATTACTGAAGCGTTGCCAAACTCTTTACGCGGTGAATTAATTCGTACAGAATCAGAAATGAACCTGCGCCGTGATATTGCGCCATCGTCTATTCTTAGTAAAGCAGCCGAAGCAGACGCTGCACAAGCCCCTAACGAAATTGGCGTTGCAACTTTCGTCCCTTAGGGTGAATTTTGGTGCTGGCCTTTGCCAGCACCCATCAATAGGAAGCAATTTTGAGTAATCAATTAAAAACTTTAGAGATTTATTTAGAACCCGCCGACAACAAACGCCTTTCATCTTTATGTGGTCCGTTTGACGAAAACATCAAACAAATTGAACGCCGACTAGGTGTTGAAATTGCCCATCGCGATAATTTTTTTAGAGTCACTGGTAAACTTCACTGTGCAGCAGCCAGTGTCGAAATCTTAAAAAACCTTTATGTTGATACTCAACCAGTTCGTGGTGAAATTGGCGAAATTGAACCCGACGCTGTGCACTTAGCGATTAGCGAATCAAACGCCCTTGATCAAGACGACAACCCGGGCGTTTATGGTAAAGACATGGTGATAAAAACTCGCCGTGGCGTTATTAAACCGCGTAACGATAACCAAGGCGTGTATGTGGCTAATATTCTGCATCACGATATTACCTTTGGTATTGGCCCTGCAGGCACAGGTAAAACCTACCTTGCCGTTGCTGCTGCTGTTGATGCACTGGAGCGTCAAGAAATTCGCCGTATTCTGCTTACTCGCCCTGCCGTTGAAGCAGGTGAAAAACTGGGTTTCTTACCTGGCGACTTGAGCCAAAAAATCGACCCTTATTTACGCCCTCTTTATGATGCATTATTTGAAATGCTCGGCTTCGAGCGCGTTGAAAAACTGATCGAAAAAAATATTATCGAAGTAGCACCGTTAGCGTACATGCGTGGACGTACATTGAATGACGCATTTATCATCCTAGATGAAAGCCAAAATACCACCGCAGAGCAAATGAAAATGTTCTTAACCCGTATTGGTTTTAATTCTAAGGCCGTTATTACAGGCGATATCACCCAAGTAGATTTACCGCGTGGTGCGCGCTCGGGCCTTCGCCATGCGATTGAGGTACTTAACGGTGTCGATGAAATTAGCTTTAACTTTTTCCAATCACATGATGTGGTACGCCACCCTGTTGTGGCGCGTATTGTTGAAGCCTATGAGCGCAACGATGAAGCTGAACGTTTAAAACGGGCTGAAAAACAACGCGCAAAAGAAGCACAAGCAAACCAACAAGAAGCAAACTCGTGACCGAATTAGATTTACAAATAGCGTGTGAGTTTGACAACTTACCAAGCTTTGAACAATTTCAACTGTGGGCTGATAAAGCCCTCAGTCACTACCGTGAAGATGCTGAACTGACAATTGTGATCAGTGATGAAGCACAAAGCCAACAACTCAATAATGACTACCGTGGTAAAGATAAACCGACTAATGTCTTATCGTTTCCATTTGAAGCCCCCCCTGGTATTGAGTTACCTTTAGTGGGTGATTTAATCATATGTCCAGCTATCGTTTTAGCTGAGTCAATTGAGCAAGAAAAAACCTTTCACGACCATTTTGCCCATATGGTGATCCATGGATGCTTGCATTTACTTGGATTTGACCATATAAAGGACGAAGATGCACTCGAAATGGAAAGCATAGAGAAGCAATTACTTGCCGATCTGAACATTGCTGACCCATATCGAGACGATATTTAAATTTACGGAGCAATTAGACGCAATGAGCGACGACAACTCGCAAACTAGCCAGGGTTCTTCTGGTAAAACGTGGCTGGGCCGCATAGCCCAGATGTTACAAGGGGAACCCCAGAATAGAGAAGAGCTGGTAGAAGTAATTGCCGATGCGCAAGAACGCGACCTTATCGACCCTGAAACAAAAGAAATGATTGAAGGGGTATTAGGTGTGTCAGAACTAAAAGTTCGAGACATCATGATACCACGTTCTCAAATGGTGACGCTTGAAATTGACGCCCCATTAGAAGAGCTACTCCCGATGATGGTTGACTCTACACATTCTCGTTTCCCCGTGGTTTGTGAAGATAAAGATCACATCGAAGGTATATTACTCGCAAAGGATTTATTGCCTTTAATTCTAAATAAAGATGAACTATTGCCATCACTACGTGACTATTTACGTCCTGCGATGGTGGTTCCTGAAAGCAAACGAGTTGATACGCTGTTAAATGAGTTTCGTCAACAACGTTATCACATGGCCATCGTCATTGATGAATACGGGGGTGTGTCAGGATTAGTAACCATCGAAGATATTCTCGAAATCATTGTGGGTGAAATAGAAGACGAACACGATGAAGAAGAGGAACAACAAGATATTCGACAAGTTGCGAAACATGTTTACGCAGTTCAAGCTCTAACACCTGTTGATGACTTTAACGAATATTTTAAAACGGGTTACAGCACCTCTGACGCCGATACAATTGGTGGTACGGTTTTACATGCGTTTGGTCATATGCCAAGCCGTGGTGAGACGATAGACATTGAAGGCTTACAATTTAAAGTCACCAATTCTGACAATCGTCGCATCTTACAATTGCAAGTCACCATTCCTAAGGCTGATGATAACGACAGTGAAGAAACTGCTAACTAACCTCTGCGTTCTTGCAAAAGATAAAAAAGCCTGGCTCGCACTTATTGCGGGCCTCTTTTTAACCTTAAGTTACGCCCCCTTTAATCTGTGGCACATTGCCTTTCTTTCTCTTGGTGCACTGCTTTATTGCATCAACCCTCTTGCAAACGGTAAAGACGCAGCAAAGCGCAGCGCAAAATATGGCTTCATCTTTGGTTTAGGGTGGTTTGGTGCCGGTATCAGCTGGGTGCATGTTTCAATAGCCACCTTTGGTGGAATGCCATTAATTGCCTCTCTTGGTTTAATGGGTATTTTATGCGCCTACCTTGCACTTTATCCAGCTTTAGCTGCTTGGCTTAGTACTCGACTGGCTTCAGGGCCCTATAGTTTTGTGTGCTTATTATTGGCAAGTATTGCGGTCACTGAGTATCTGCGTGGCACGCTACTGACTGGGTTTCCATGGCTTAGTTTTGGCTATACACAAACAGACAGCCCACTAAACTTTTTAGCCCCTGTGATTGGTGAGTTTGGTATCACGCTTATATGTGTATTAATCGCCTTTGCGCTATATCGCTTAATAAGTAAAGACATTAAACCTTTGATAGTCTCTGTCGCCGTGCTCATTGGCTTATATTTTATTGCAGGTAACAGCCCAGTTAAATACCAAGATAAAACGATTAAAACCGTGCTCGTACAGGGTAACATCAAGCAACATTTACGGTTTGAGCCGTCTGAGTTTTGGAATACCATGAGCAAATACCAAGACATGACACGCCTGCATTGGAATGCTGATTTAATCGTTTGGCCTGAAGCCGCCGTGCCTGAGCTAGAAGCCCTTGCGACGCAATATTTATCTGGCCTTGACAGTGCCGCAACATTTAATAACACCGCACTTATCACTGGCATTGTTGATTACCAGTACGACACCCGCAATATTTTTAATACCCTCATTGTACTTGGTAAAAAAGAGCCCAGTGACAATGAAGGTCACTATCAGTATTTAGGGCATAACCGCTATCAAAAGCATCAATTGTTACCCATTGGTGAGTTTGTGCCATTTCAAGATTTACTGCGCCCTATTGCTCCCCTATTTGACTTACCAATGTCATCGTTCACCCGTGGTGATGAAGTACAAGATAACTTGCGCGCCAATGGTTTAAATATTTTGCCTGCTATTTGCTACGAAATTGCCTTTGCCGATTTAGTGCGTGGAAACTACAGAAGTGATTCTGATATTTTGTTTACTGTTAGTAATGATGCCTGGTTTGGAGATTCTCATGGGCCGCATCAGCATATGCAAATAGCCCGTATGCGCGCCCTTGAGCTTCAGCGCCCGCTTATTCGCGTAACGAATACCGGTATTAGCGCTGTGTACGACCCTATCGCAAAATCGCAATTGAGCATGCCACAGTTTAAAGCCGATGTGCTTGAAGCGAATATCACCCTAATTCAAGGTGACACGCTATACAGTCGTTTAGGTAATTGGCCGGTATGGCTGGCTGTTTTATTACTAACTGTCATAGGGTTAATAAGAAAAACCAAAGCAAACGCGTAAAGAATACGACTGCGTTTAATTGGAGTGCTATTTTGAGGCTATACCTAATGGGTATAGCCTCATTAATCCCGCGGAATTAAATCAAAAAAAGGGCTCCATTTATGAAGCCCTTTCTTTTTTGTCGTTTGGCTGGCGCTTACGATTCAATCTTAAGAAGTTCAACCTCAAATATTAGTAACGAGCCTGGCGGAATGCTACCAACACGTTTACGCCCATAGGCAAGCTGTGGCGGGATATAAAAGGTGAACTTATCGCCTTCGCTCATTAGCTGTAAGCCTTCAGTCCAGCCGGCAATCACTTGGTTTAAACCAAAGCTAATTGGCGAATTGCGTACGACTGAACTGTCAAATACACTGCCATCCATGAGCGTACCATGGTAATGCACATTCACCTTACTGCTAGTATGTGGCTTAGCTTCATTACCCGCGCTGTGCTCAATTTTGTATTGCAGCCCAGATGTTGTTTCATGGACATCATCAGCTTTACCATTTGTCGCTAAAAAATCAGCGGCCAAAGTTTCATTTTCAAGTGCTTGTAATTTCGCTTTTTTGCTATTTTTAAAAATCAAAAAACAAAATACACCTATGACCAATAAAAGAATTAAGTTAATCATTCCGCTTCCTTTTCATCATCATTATCGCCATTAACAATATCGGCAATGTTTGCAAGTCGGGCTAATGCTAAGGCATTAATAGAGCCGTCTTGATAGCCCTGCTCCGTCATTTCACCCGCGTCTTTGTCCATTAATAGACTTAACGCCTGGTCTACTGTTTCAACGGCATAAATATTAAAGCGGCCTTTTTCAACGGCGTCGAGCACTTCATCATCAAGCACCAGGTTCACTTGGTTTGACTTTGGAATGATCACGCCTTGCTCGCCCGTTAAGCCACGCATTTTACAGAGTTTAAAGAAGCCTTCGATTTTCTCGTTAACACCACCAATAGATTGCACGTCACCATGTTGGTTAATTGAGCCTGTAAGCGCAATTGACTGGCTAATAGGTAAGTTGGTTATTGCCGAGATAAGCGCACAGAGCTCGGCCAGTGACGCACTATCACCGTCGATATAACCGTAACTCTGTTCAATCGCGATATTAGCACTGAGCGTTAAACTAAATTGCTGCGCATATTTGTTACCTAAGTAGCCCGTTAGAAGCATCACGCCTTTTGAGTGAATTGCTTTACCCAGCTCGGCCTCACGCTCAACGTCAATGACCCCATCGGCACCAGCATAAACCGTGGCAGTTATACGTGCAGGCGTACCAAACGATGTATCACCGATATGCAGCACCGTTAAGCCGTTTACTTTACCCACGGCCTGACCTTCGGTAGCAATGAGGATCTGCCCCTCTTTAATATCGCTAAGCATGGTTTCTGAAATTTGCCCAGTACGGTACTGTTTACCAAGAATGGCTTCATCAATGTGGTGCGCATCAATCAGTGTATGTCCATCTTGCTTGGCATAAAAACTGGCTTCGGCCACCAACTCAAGGACATCTGCAAAACGTGCAGACAGCTTATTTTGATGCTCAGCTTGGCGATAACTAAACTTGAGTAAACGTGCCATTGCCGCTTCGTTTGCAGTGCAATTTAAGGTTTTCTCACAGTATTCAGTCACTTTGGTAATAAACTGGTACTGCAGCTTATCGCTGCTTGGTAAGTAATAATCAAAGTCAGCAAGCACACGAAACAGCTCAGCAAACTCTTCATCGTACTCACCAATGGTGTAATACAAATCACGTGAACCCAGCAGCACAATTTTTACATCCAGCGGAATAAGCTGCGGACGTAAAGTAAAACTGCTCCCCACTGAACTGTCTTGATACGGTAAGTCGTTCTTAATTTGATGCGTTTTTAAAGACAATTTTAGGCCATCCCACACTTGTGGATTCGCCATTACTTTTTCAGCGTCCATAATCAAGTAGCCGCCATTAGCACGGTGCAGTGCACCCGGCTGAATTGAGCGATAACTGGTTATGAGCGAGCCCTGCGATGTCGCGTATTCAATTTTGCCAAAAATATTGCCAAACGTTGGGTTAGGCTCGTAAACAACAGGCGCTGCATCCCCTTCTTTAAATTCGACTAAAATATTGGGGGCGAAAAAGTCGGTTAGCATGCCCTTACGGTCAAAATCTTCTTTGTTTTCGTCGTTGTCATCATCGTCGAGCCACTCCAGCACCGCATCAATGATTTCTTCACGTATGTCTTTTAAATAACGCAGCACGCCAATATGCGTTGCATATTTGTGCTCGAGCGCTTTAATAAGTGGCTTGGTCGCTAACTCAGCCGTTGATTTTTTAAGATTACGCAGTTTTTCAGATGATTCACGTTTCCAACGCGGTAACTCAATCAGCGCTTCGATTAACGCATCTTCGAGCTTTTCAATCACGTCATAAAATTCAATACGCAATGGCTCTTCGAGTGCCGCAAACTCACTGTCGCTTAATTGCTTACCATTAACCAATGGTGCAAACCCCACCACGCCATTTTCTTCGATAAGCGCTACACTTTGCTCAAGCGCGGCAATTTCTACTGCGGTTATAGCTGCATCGTAAGTATCGGTGAATTCACGGTCTATTGATTTCTTCTTACGCTGATAACCTGGGTTATCGAATGCAGCTGGGAATGTATCAAGCACTTCATCAATAAATGAATCAATATCATCTGCAAGCTGCTTGCTTTGCCCAGCTTGCATAAACAGCGCGATAGGCTCGCGGTGGTCGTCGTAATTATTGACATACAGCCACTCATTAGGCGTTGGGCGGCCTTTTGAATGGGCTGTTAGCTTGTCTTTCACTAAGGTAAAACGACCCAGTGCAGCCTCACCCATAACATAAACATTGTAACCAGGTAGCTCCATACCTAATGAAAAATCGAGCGCACTTTGAGCACGTTGTTGGCCAATAAACGTTAAAGCCTCTGGGTATGGATTATTCATGCAGGTAGCAACATGACTGGCGGCAATTTCTGGCGCTAAGGTAGAGACTGGCAATGGGATTAGTTTTTTTGTCATTCTAACTTCTTATTTCCCAGGATTAGCTGGGCATTATGGGTAACGCCCAGCTTTTGCTTGCGTTACAGATTAAGGTTGTAATGCCTTACGGCTAAAGTAAATACCACCGCATTCAGTACAAGGGGTAATTTGAGTAGCATGGTAAACATCGTAACTATGTTGGCAATTTTTACATACTAATGTGCCCATGGCTATCCATTCTCCCTGATGATAGACACCATTGTGCTTAAAATCTTGATTTAGGGCCTGCCATTCTAACTGGGTTTTGTCTTCGATGTGCGATAACTCGTACCAAAGCGACTCTTTTAGTTCAAGCCACGCTAAGGAGTCATAATGTTTATCGTTTTCTTTGATATGATCAATATCGCGTTTAAGGTAGTCGCGATACAGCTCAAGTTTTTCTTTTCCTAGATCTTTAAGTGCCTGCTCAGATTCAACAAACTTCTCCATTGCCTCCTTCAACTCGTGGTCTTTTACATCTTTAAGCCATGCACTTAAATCGCTGAGCCATGTTTTATAATCTGCCATCGTTTACTCCTTCAAAAGTGATGAAAAATCAATACTTACTATAGTTGAGTATAGGTTAACCTGCCCTGAAAGTGATAATTTCGGAAAAGCCCTTATTTGCCGCTGTGATTAGCCTGTATTTTGGGTTATCCTTAGCGACAATTTTTTATCAATTTGCAAGAAGTCTGGAATCGTAGATGCAAGAGCAATATAACCCGCAAGACATAGAGTCAAAAGTACAAGCCTACTGGGATGAAAACCAAGTATTTAAAGTCACTGAAGATGAGAGCAAAGAAAAGTATTACTGCTTATCAATGTTCCCATACCCAAGCGGCCGACTGCATATGGGTCACGTTCGTAACTACACTATTGGTGACGTAGTATCACGTTTCCAACGCTTGCAAGGTAAAAACGTAATGCAACCTATGGGTTGGGATGCGTTTGGTCTTCCAGCTGAAAATGCCGCAATTAAAAATAATACGGCACCGGCTAAATGGACATACGAAAACATTGACTACATGCGTAACCAATTAAAGCAATTAGGCTTTGGTTATGACTGGGATCGCGAAATCGCGACGTGCCACCCAGAGTACTACAAATGGGAACAATGGTTCTTCACTAAGCTTTATGAAAAAGGCTTAGTATACAAAAAGATGTCAACAGTAAACTGGGATCCAGTTGACCAAACAGTGCTTGCCAACGAGCAAGTAATTGATGGTCGTGGCTGGCGTTCAGGTGCGATTGTTGAGCAAAAAGAAATTCCACAATGGTTCATCAAAATCACTGATTATGCTCAAGAGCTTTTAGATGATTTAGATAAACTTGATCACTGGCCTGAGCAAGTTAAAACCATGCAACGCAATTGGATTGGTCGTTCTGAAGGCTTAGAAATTGAATTCAAACGTGCCGACAACGATGACACATTCCGTGTTTACACAACACGCCCAGATACCTTTATGGGTGTGACTTACGTTGCTGTAGCAGCCGGTCACCCAATTGCACAAGAAGCGGCTAAAAATAGCGATGCTGTTGCGATGTTTGTTGATGAGTGTAAAAACACCAAAGTTGCTGAAGCCGACATGGCAACCATGGACAAAAAAGGCATTGCAACTGGCTTTTACGCAATCCATCCATTAACAGGCAAGCAAGTCCCTATTTGGGTCGCTAACTTTGTACTCATGGACTACGGTTCAGGTGCGGTAATGGCGGTGCCTGCGCATGACCAACGTGACTACGAGTTTGCAAGTACTTACGGCCTAGAAATTACGCAAGTTATTGCACCAGCAGCTGGCAGCGAAGATACGGTTGACCTTGCAAATCAAGCTTTCACAGAAAAAGGCGTGTTAGTAAACTCAGGTGAGTTTGATGGTCTGGAGTTTGATGCGGCATTTAATGCGGTAGCAGACAAGTTAGAAGCACTGGGCGTTGGTGAGCGTAAAGTAAACTTCCGTTTACGTGACTGGGGCGTGAGCCGTCAGCGTTACTGGGGTTCTCCAATCCCTATGTTAAGCGACGAAAATGGCCAAGAGATTGCCGCTACTGAAGACATGTTACCAGTACGCTTACCTGAAGATGTGGTTATGAATGGTGTTACATCGCCAATCAAAGCGGATCCTGAATGGGCTAAAACAACCGTAAATGGCGTACCTGCATTTCACGAAACTGATACATTCGATACCTTTATGGAATCATCGTGGTACTACGCACGTTACTGTAGCCCTCGTTTTGACGAAGGAATGATTGAGCCTGGCGCTGCAAACTACTGGTTACCTGTAAACCAATACATCGGTGGTATTGAGCATGCGATTTTACACTTACTTTACTCTCGCTTTTTCCACAAACTATTACGTGATTTTGGCTTAGTTAACTCTGACGAGCCATTCGAGCGTTTGCTGTGCCAAGGCATGGTATTAGCAGAAACGTTCTATCGTAAAGATGAGAAAGGCGGTGATGTGTGGATATCACCAACCGACGTACAAACTGAAACTGACGAAAAAGGTCGTGTGACAAAAGCATGGCATAAAGTAGATGGTGAGCCGGTATTCTCTGCAGGCATGAGTAAAATGTCGAAATCGAAAAACAACGGTATCGACCCACAACAAGTTATTGCCGAATACGGTGCCGATACGGTACGTTTATTCATGATGTTCACAGCACCTCCAGAGCAAACTCTTGAATGGTCTGATTCAGGTGTAGAAGGCGCAATGCGTTTCTTAAAACGTGTTTGGAAATACGCAGTCGATGTTGAAACCGTAGGTTATCAAGCACTTGATAAAGCCGCTTTAAGCAACGATCAAAAAGTACTTCGTCGTGAGCTTCATAAAGCCATTGCAAAAGTGACCGATGATGTTGAGCGCCGTCAAACGTTCAACACAGCAATTGCTGCCATTATGGAACTTTCAAACAAGTTATTAAAAGCGCCACTTGCTGATAAACAAGATGTCGCGATAGCAAACGAAGCGCTTGAAGCATTACTTATCATGCTTGCACCTATTACGCCGCACATGTGTCATCAACTATGGCAAGACCTTGGCAAAGAAGGTGACATCTTAGATGCTTCTTGGCCAACCGTGGATGAGTCGGCACTTGTTGAAGATGAAAAGCTAATCATCGTACAAGTTAACGGCAAGCTTCGTGCTAAGTTAACAGTGCCAGCAGATGCCACTAAAGAGCAAGTTGAAGCCCTCGCCTTCGCAGAAGATAATGTGACTAAATTCACAGACGGCGTGACAATCCGTAAAGTAATTTACGTACCAGGCAAGCTTCTGAATGTGGTTGCTAACTAAGATGGCAGCGCTTCATGCACTGAAAAACAGACTAGCTTTAGTGCTAGTCTGTTTACTGGTAACAAGCTGTGGCTTTCATTTAAAGAAAGCCTCTAACTTACCGGATGACTTAAAGGTGATCTCGCTGGTTGGTGATGACGAAAAATCAACCCTGTTCGAGTTAGTCGAAAAAGAGCTAATAGCAAGTAAAGTAGAATTTGACCACGGCGACAGTTCAACGCCTGAGCTCACTATTCACAAAGACCGCTTAGAGCGACAAATATTGTCGTTATTTGATAACGGTCAGGTCGCAGAATATGAGCTTGCTTATAGTGTCAGTTACACCCTTAAACGACCAGGCCAAGAAGCGGTTAACCAACGTTTTGAGCTGTATCGTAACTACCAAGACGATCCTGATAACGCACTTGCAAAAGCCAAAGAACTTGAGCTGCTGCTGAGTGAAATCAGAAAGCAAGCAAGCCGCCGTATTGTTAGAGAGTTATCGCAACTGTAATGCGTTGTTATGCGAATCAACTCACCAGCCAACTAAAAAAAGGCCTCGCCCCTTTCTACATGGTGTTTGGTGAGGAGCCCTACCAAATAGCGGAATGCGTATCACAGATACGTCAAGCAGCTAAACAGCACGGTTTTGACGAAGTCATCAAATTCACATTGATGCAGGGCTTTGATTGGCAAGAGATTATTGCTCAATATCAAAGTATGTCACTGTTCAGTGCACGCACCCTGATTGAATTTGATTTAAACGAGCAAAAACCGGGCACCACGGGCAGTCAAATATTTAAACAGCTCACTGAGCTGGTCAATGATGACACTATTTTAGTGTTAAAAGGCGCCAAAGCCAGCCAAGATATCCAGCGTAGCGCTTGGTTTAAAGCACTCGATAAACAAGGCATCTTTGTGCCTTGTTATCCGCTAACAGGCAATCACCTAACCCGCTGGTTAGATGAGCAATGTTATCGTTTAAATTTAAACCTGCATAACAATGCTAAGCAAAGCCTCATAGAAGCAACTGAAGGCAACCTACTTGCGTGTCATCAAGAGCTTGAAAAGCTCTCACTGCTTTATGGCAGTGACTTAGTTGACCAACAAGCCGTTATGCAAGGGCTGCTCAATCAATCAAAGTTTGATATTTTCGATTTGAGCGATGCATTACTCAAAGGTCACGCTGAGCAAGCAGTCAAAGTCATGACCAAACTCGCTGCGGATAATACCGAAGCCATGAGTATTTTTTGGGCTATTAATAAAGAAGCCAGCAACCTACTTGCTATGCAGCATGCCAGACTAACGGGCGCCAATATGACTGACTTATACAAGCAGTTTAATATTTGGAAGAATCAACAAGCGACAATCCAACACGCGCTGAATCGTTTAAACAGCAAAGTACTTGAGCAAATAATTAAACAACTCGCTCAATTTGATGCCGCTTACAAACAAGGTAACTTAATTGCCCCTTATCAAGCGTTGACTCATATTTGTTTAGTGTTTTGTCAGCCGTTATCAATCCCCTTACCTTGTCATCCACATTCTGACTGAGAGTCGTAACTGATGATTGCTATTTTCGGTGGCACGTTTGATCCCATTCACTTAGGTCATTTAAATATGGCTGAACAGTGTGTTAAACAGTGCCAATTGAATACCCTCTATTTTATGCCTTGCGCTATCCCCGCTCATAAAGCAAAACCGGGGATAAGCGACGAGCATCGGATTAATATGCTCAAGCTTGCGATAGCGTCTAACCCGCAATTTGCCATCGACTACAGAGAACTTAACCGCAGCGGTGCATCGTATTCATTACTGAGCTTAAAAGAGCTTCGCAGTGAACACCCGACCGCCCCTATTCTGTTTTTAATCGGCATGGATTCGTTTAATAACTTAGATAAATGGTATCAATGGCAAGAAATAGTCACACTGTGCCATATCGTGGTGTATCAGCGCCCTGGCCAAATATGCCATGTTGAGGGTGAACTGGCCGTTTACAAAGCCGATGCGTTGACTGACAAACTCGCGCAACTAAAACAATCACCTGCTGGCAAGTTATTCTTTTTAAATGGCTTACAAGTTGATGCTGCATCGAGTCAGATTCGAAAACAATTATATTTAAATGAACAGGCCGCGGAACTTTTACCCGCTAGCGTCAGTCAATACATTGCGCAGCATCATCTTTACCAAACAGATGAATAAATACTATCTGCGTGATAAAATAACACATTACGATTATTTACTTTTGAGAAAACACTTTGGATTCTAAACAACTACTCGCATTTGCCCTTGATAAAGTCGACGATATGAAAGCCCGTGACGTGGTACAACTTGATGTTCGTGGAAAATCTGACATTACTGACTACATGGTGGTGTGTTCAGGTAATTCTAAACGCCACGTTCAGTCTATTGCTGATCATGTCGCGAAAGAAGCACGCCATGCTGGTGAAGAGCCACTCGGCTACGAAGGCCAAAATGAAGGTGAATGGGTACTGGTAGACCTCGGTGATGTGGTTGTGCATGTAATGCAAGACCAAACTCGCGACTTCTATGATCTAGAAAAACTTTGGGGTTAACCCTTAGCAAGGACATAGGTAAAGCATTTTGAAGATACAATTGATTGCCGTTGGCACGAAAATGCCAGCATGGGTAGAAACTGGGTTTACGGAATATCAACGCCGGTTTCCGCGTGATATGCCGTTAGAACTCATTGAAATCCCAGCAGGAAAGCGTGGTAAAAATGCGGATATCAAACGTATTTTACAACTTGAAGGTGAAAAGACATTGGCGGCTATCCCCAAAGGAAACCGCATTGTTACACTTGAAGTAACCGGTAAGCCGATGGATACGCATCAGCTCGCTAAAAGTATGGAAAAATGGCAGCTTGATGGCCGAGATGTCAGCCTACTGATTGGCGGTCCTGAAGGGCTTGCACCTGAGTGTATAGCAGCCTCTGAGCAAAAATGGTCTTTATCGAACCTAACGCTACCGCATCCGTTGGTGCGTATTATTGTTGCTGAAAGCCTTTATCGTGGCTGGAGCTTAAATAACAACCACCCTTATCATCGCGAGTAGTAAAGCCCATGCGAAAACACAGACCCACCATTCGAGACCACTCGGCTGAAGCAAATTTATTTGCCCGTCGAGCATTTGTGGGTTTTGTGTTTGTTACCCTGCTTATTGGTGTCTTGTTATCAAATTTATATAACATTCAGGTTATTGATCACCAAGACTATCAAACACGTTCAAACGACAACCGCATAAAAGTAATACCAATTGCGCCTAATAGAGGCTTGATTTACGACAGAAATGGGGTGTTACTTGCCGAGAACAAACCCGTTTACAACCTTGAAGTCATTCCTGAAGAAGTTGATGATCTTGACAAAGCACTGGCTGCTGTTGAGCAACTAATTACGATAAGCGAACAACAAAAAGCCGACTTTTTAGACGATATAAAACATAATCGCCGCTTTAAAAGCCAAGTGCTTAAAGCACGGTTAAACGAAACCGAAGTAGCCACGTTTTCAGTAAACCAACATAAATTTCCAGGGTTCAGTATTGAAGCGCGTTTAGCACGCTATTACCCGTATGGCGATACACTCACTCATGCCTTAGGTTATGTTGCCAAGCTAAACAAAAAAGAACTCACTAAACTTGAAGCCGAAGACCAAGCAACGAATTACCGCGCCACTCATGACATTGGTAAGCTTGGTATCGAAAAATACTATGAAGAGTTACTACACGGTGTTGTTGGCTCACAACGCGTTGAAGTAAACAACCGTGGTCGCGTTATCCGTACTCTCAGTCTGACTCCGCCTGAGCCGGGCCATGACTTAGTGTTAACCTTGGACATTGGCTTGCAACAAATAGCCCAGCATGCCTTAAAAGACATGCGTGGCGCAGTGGTCGTGCTTGATGCAAAAGATGGGGGCGTGCTGGCAATGTATTCAAACCCAAGTTATGACCCAAACTTATTTGTGCATGGCATTAGCAGTAAAAACTACAAAGAATTATTAAATCCAGACCGCCCACTTATTAACCGTACTACGCAGGGTCGCTATGCTCCGGCATCGACGGTTAAGCCCCATATGGCCATTTTAGCCCTCGAAGAAGGTTTGGTAACAGAACAAACACAGATGTGGGATCCGGGCTTTTTCCAAATTCCGAATGTTGAACACAAATGGCGTGACTGGAGACGTTGGGGCCATGGTCATGTCGATGTTTACAAAGCGATTGAGGAGTCATGTGATACCTACTTTTACGATGTTGCCTACCGACTAGGCATCACTAAAATCAGTGACTTTATGACTCAATTTGGCTTTGGCGAGCTCTCTGGTATTGATATTCATGAAGAAACAACGGCAATTATGCCATCTAAAGAATGGAAAGAAGCCCGTTTCAGAGAATCATGGTGGCGAGGCGATACAATCTCGGTGGGTATCGGACAAGGTTATTGGACCGCGACCCCGATGCAAATAGCCAATGCAACTAACATTTTGGTTAATAAAGGCATTGATCATCCACCTCACCTTGTGCAAGTAGCCAAAAAAGAAAACGAAGTAACGCAAATCAATAATGATGAAAAGCCCCCTGTACAACTTAAAAACCCACATCATTGGCAAATAGCCCTCGATGCAATGCACAACACAGTGCATAAAGTAACCGGTACAGCACACAAAGCGTTTAAAGGTGCAACCTATGACCCAGCGGGTAAAACCGGAACGGCGCAGGTAGTCAGTATTGCTCAAGGCGAGCGATATGATGCAGAATCACTCAAAGAACGCCAACGAGATAACGCAATATATGTTGGCTTTGCCCCTTATAATGACCCACAAATTGTGGTGTCGGTGGTCGTCGAAAATACCGGTGGGGGAAGTACTGTTGGTGCGCCAATTGCGCGCCAATTAATGGATTACTACTTTTCTGCTAACCCTATAAAACTTGCTCAAAGTGATGCGCCATGATCCCATTAAATAAAAAACGCTCGATTTGGCAGCGCCTTCATCTTGATGTACCTTTGCTGATTGCGCTCATGCTCATGATGGTTGCAAGCCTTGCTATTGTATACAGTGCCAGTGGTCAAGATTCTGCGATGATGATCCGCCATGCTACACGTATGTTTGGTGCTGTACTGGGCATGTTTATTCTGGCGCAGTTTTCACCGAATACCTTAAAAAGCATGGTCATTCCTCTGTATTGCTTGGGCTTATTAATGCTCGTTGGCGTGTTATTCTTTGGTGTCAGCTCCAAAGGCGCGCAACGTTGGCTTAATTTAGGTATCACGCGTTTCCAGCCTTCCGAATTAATGAAGATAGCCGTGCCAATGATGGTTGCCTGGTACATTGGCCGTAATCACCTGCCACCACGCGCGATTCATTTAATCATTGGTTTTGTAATTGTGATGGTGCCGACCATTTTAATTAAAGAACAACCAGACCTAGGAACGTCAATCTTAATTGCCAGTTCAGGTATATTTGTGTTGTTTTTATCAGGCTTAAGCTGGCGCTTAATTGGCTTTTTCTCAGCCGTTGTTGCACTCGCTGCATGGCCATTTTGGCATTACGGAATGCATGACTATCAACGTCAGCGAGTACTCACCTTTTTAGACCCTGAAAGTGACCCTTTAGGCTCGGGTTATCACATTATTCAATCAAAAATAGCCATTGGTTCCGGGGGAATTGAAGGTAAAGGCTGGTTGCAAGGGACCCAATCGCAACTTGAGTTTTTACCCGAACGCCATACTGACTTTATCTTTTCGGTACTCAGTGAAGAATTTGGTCTATTTGGTGTTTGCTTACTGCTGTGCATGTATTTATTTATTATTGGTCGTGGCTTGTACATTGCCGTAAATGCACAAGACGCATTTGGTAAACTACTCGCTGGAGCCTTAACCCTGACTTTCTTTGTCTATGTGTTTGTGAATATAGGAATGGTTTCTGGCCTATTACCTGTCGTTGGTGTCCCCTTACCCTTAATTAGTTACGGGGGGACTTCTATGGTGACCCTGATGGCTGGATTTGGCATTATTATGTCTATCGCCACCGATAAAAGGATGCTGTTAAAATAATGACCCACTTAATAAATGCCCTTTTAATCGCGCTTATCTGTGTTGTCCTCAGCGCATGTAGCTCACCGTCGTCACAACAAGGACGCTATGCAATGCAGCATGATGCAGCGCCACTGCGAACACCGACAGAACTTGAAATGCAAGATGCTGTGGTCACTGCTGTTATCAAAAGCGCCAGTGCAAGCCGCCCCTACGAGGTGAGAGGAAAGCGCTACACGCCCATGCTAGATGAAACGGGCTACTCAGAAGAAGGCATCGCTTCTTGGTATGGTCGAAAATTTCACAACTACCACACTTCGAACGGCGAAATATACGATATGTTTGCCATGACTGCAGCTCACAAAACACTGCCGCTGCCAAGTTTTGCTCGCGTCACGAATTTAGATAACGGCAAATCAGTGATTGTGCGTGTTAATGATCGCGGCCCTTTTCATGACGATAGACTGATCGATTTATCTTATTCTGCAGCATATAAGCTTGGCTACTATCGTCAAGGTACAGCCCGTGTTAAGGTTGAAGCCATTACACTTGCAAATTCTGCCCCTCGTTTAAGTTACATACAGGTTGCAGCGGGAAGTACTCTTTCTAATGTCGAAGCGCTCGCGTTTCAACTTCGCCAGCAATACCATGTGCCAACAAACATTGTTGAAAAAGACGGGATCTATCGTCTGCGTCTAGGGCCAATTAAAGATGCTGCAGAAGCACAATCCGTTTTAGATAAATTAAAACAAAACCAATTTCAGAACGCGTTCTTGCTTTACAGTGAGTAAGACCTTTAGAATAGGTTAACGCGACATGTTTAACTTCAACCATTAATGAGTACGATGAAATCTATAAAATATAAAATCTTAAGTGGCGTTTGTGGCCTTGTTTGCACTGCTAGCGTATTTTCTGCAACAGCCCAAATCATCCCCGCCCCACCTCAAGTTAATGCTAAAGGTTACTTTTTGGTTGATTTCACCACAGGAAAAGTAATTGCCGAAGGCGAAGCTGATACAAAACTAGCACCAGCAAGTCTGACCAAAATGATGACCAGTTATGTCATTGGTACAGAAATTAAAGCAGGTAATATCTCACCGACCGATATGGTAACAGTGAGCGAAAAAGCATGGGCAAAGAACTTTCCAGAGTCATCAAAAATGTTTATCGAAGTGGGTAAACAAATCAGTGTTGATGATCTTAACCACGGTATCATAATCCAATCAGGAAATGATGCGTGCGTAGCAATGGCAGAGCACATTGCAGGCAGCGAAAGTGCATTTGCTGATTTAATGAATGCCCATGCTGAAAAACTAGGCATGAGCAACAGTCACTTTGTTAATAGCCATGGTTTAGATACCAACGAGCACTTTACCACGCCACGTGATATGGCAACATTAGGCGCTGCACTTATCCGTGACGTACCTGATGAATATGAAGTTTATGCAAAAAAATCATTTACTTATAACGGCATTAAACAATACAACCGTAACTCATTGTTATGGGATGAGAGCTTAAACGTAGACGGAATTAAAACAGGCCATACCTCAGAAGCGGGTTATAGCTTAGTTACCTCAGCAACCAAAGATGATATGCGTTTAATTGCAGTTGTAATGGGAACTGAAAGCGAGCGTGCACGTAAGGTAGAAAGTAAAAAACTACTTAACTACGGTTTCCGTTTCTTCGAAACAATCACACCCTATAAAGCAGGTGACAGTTTTGCAGAGCAACGTATTTGGATGGGTAATAAAGAAAACGTATCGTTAGGTATTTTAGAAGATACACCCATTACTATCCCACGCGGTCAACGTAAAAACTTAAAAGCGAACTTTGAGCTGGATAAAACCTTAGAAGCCCCACTGGCGAAAGGCACTAAAGTAGGCACTCTTTTCTTACAGCTTGAAGGTGAAGAAATTGCGCAATATCCACTTGTTACCTTAGAAGAAGTGGAAGAAGGTAGCTTCTTTAGCAAAATTTACGATTACTTACGTTTACAAATAATGTAAACCCGTAAAAAAGATTATAAACGCCTTGCACTGCAAGGCGTTTTTTTTTGCCTGAAAAATGATAGAATGCGCCCCATATCAGTCGCGCTGGGTCGAGTGCGTCGTAATCCAGTTTGCTTAACGCCAAGAAATGGCAAAGAAAACGTCTATTAAGCAGACCATTGTTTGAGGAGTCACCGTCGTGGTTCAACCTGTAAAAGATACTAAGTTTGACGAGTATTTAGATTTCCCTTGCCCATTCACATTTAAAATCATGGGCTTAGCTAATGTAAATCTGACAGATCAGATCCTAGAAAAGCTGCAACCCATTGCACCGGGCGATTACGCACCTAAGATCAAACCAAGCAGTAAAGGGAATTATGAGTCAGTCACACTTGTTGCTACGGTAACAAGCAAAGAGCACATCGAAGAAATCTATAACGTGATCAGCAACATCGATGACGTACGTCATATGCTATAGACTGATTACGGAGTAAGTCGTGAGCGAGAGAGAATTAATCGTTCGCCAATTAGGGCGACAGCGTTACATGCCAATTTGGCAAAAAATGCAATCATTTACCGATACCCGCGATGAGCACACAGCTGATGAAATTTGGCTTGTGGAACACGAACCTGTTTTTACACAGGGTCAGGCAGGTAAGGCAGAGCACCTTTTAAACACCGGTGATATTGAAGTGATTCAAGTAGACCGAGGTGGTCAAGTGACCTATCACGGACCGGGTCAACAAATGATGTACGTGCTGTTTAACCTTCGCCGTTTAAATATTGGCGTTCGTGAACTCGTCACTTGGTTGGAAGAGTGTATTATCGATACACTTAAAGATTATGATATTGAAGCCTATGCAAAGGCGGATGCACCTGGCGTTTATGTTAACGACAGTAAAGTTGCATCGTTAGGCTTACGCGTTCGTCGCGGCTGCTCTTTCCATGGTTTAGCACTGAATGTAAATATGGACCTAAGCCCATTTTCACGTATCAATCCATGCGGTTATGCTGGTATGAACATGGTGCAGACAACCGATCTCAATGGCCCACAGAACCTAGAGCAAGCAGGTTCAGGGCTTATTAAACACATGATTAAAAAGCTTAATGCTACTGTGGTTAAGCACACTGAAGGGTTTGAAAACGAATGAATAAACCAGTCAAAATGGAACCAGGCGTAAAACTGCGTGATGCTGAGAAAATGGCGCTGATCCCAGTGAAAGTTTTACCAACAGAAAAAAACGAAATGTTACGTAAGCCAGAATGGCTTAAAATTCGTTTGCCAAAATCAACAGAGCGTATTGATGGTATTAAAAGTGCCATGCGTAAACACGGCTTACACTCTGTGTGTGAAGAAGCATCGTGCCCTAACCTATCAGAATGCTTTAATCACGGTACAGCAACCTTTATGATTCTTGGTGCAATTTGTACGCGTCGCTGCCCGTTTTGTGATGTTGCGCATGGGCGTCCATTAAAGCCTGATGCGGCAGAACCAGAAAAACTAGCTCTAACGATTAAAGATATGAAGTTAAGCTATGTTGTTATTACGTCTGTTGACCGTGATGACCTACGTGATGGCGGTGCACAACACTTTGCTGACTGTATTCGTGAAATTCGTAAGCATAACCCAAATATCACCATTGAAATTCTAGTACCTGATTTTCGTGGCCGTATGGACAGAGCGCTTGATATCTTAATTGAAACGCCGCCAGATGTGTTCAACCACAACTTAGAAACGGCACCACGATTATACAAACTAGCGCGTCCGGGGGCTGATTATAAATGGTCATTAGAGCTACTTCGTCGCTTTAAAGAAGCGCACCCAGAAGTGAAAACAAAGTCTGGCCTAATGGTCGGTCTAGGCGAAGAAATCAGTGAGATTGAAGAAGTATTACGTGATTTACGTGAACATAACGTAGATATGCTCACGGTAGGTCAATACTTACAGCCTTCAAAGCACCACTTACCGGTTAAACGCTACGTGCCACCAGCCGAGTTTGATGGCTTAAAAGCTTATGCTGACGAAATTGGCTTCACACATGCTGCATGTGGCCCGTTTGTTCGCTCAAGCTACCATGCTGATCAACAGGCAGCAGGTAAAGAAGTTAAATAACACTTCTTATTAAACATTTAAAAGCCGCGCTATAAAATTTTATAGCGCGGCTTTTTTGTAGCTTAAAATATTTTGCTCTTCTCTTAACATTGCCTGCTGTTCATGAGCACGTAACAAAGCAAGCTCCTCATCTGGTAAAGGCGTGACTGCAGGCACACACTCAAATTCCATCAAAGGCATAATGTGTCGAAAAACATAATGAACACGTTCAATATGAAACTCAGAGCTGACTAATAGTACTTTTTTAATCTCTGCACGGTCTAAAATAGGCTGTGCAAGTGTCGCATCTTCAAAGGTAAAACGGCTTGGGGCATGCGCCAAAAAGCGAGATACTGGAATACCTTGTTTAACTAAATACCGCTTGGTTAATTCGCCATGCGGATACGCACTTTTATTAAAGCTGCCAAAGCCACCTGTACACAATAGACTTGCATGTTGATGATCGCGAAAAACGGCGTAGGCTTTATCACAGCGTGCTTTTGCAATAACAGATAATCTGCCGTCAGGTTCATTTGGAGCGCCTAATACTACAATTGCCGTTTTCATCAGAAATACTATCGTTGATAACGCGCTAAAAACATTTTCACGGTTTCGCTAATCACTTTCTCTTCTGTGTCGCCATTTTGGCGCTCAAATCCATACAAAAGAGGATAAAAGATCAGCGATTTTAATTGATACACAAACTGTTTAGCCGCAAATTCAGCATCGTCAATATGTAACACATGCGCGTCACTGGCCGCCTCTAAAAAAGCCACTAAATCTTGCATGCAACCCATACTGTTGTTGGCGAGCGACTTAGCTAAATCGGGCTGTTGGAGCATTTGCATAAAAGCCACTTTCGCTATTTTTAGAAACTCTTCCGAGGTAAGCAAAGCCACCTCTTGCACAGCAATTTGTGTTAACTGCTCTGCAATAGGGTGTTGCTTATTAAAAATAACGGCTTTTTCTTGACGCACTTTTTCAAACATAAACACCAGAATAGCCTGAAACAGCACACCTTTATTTTCAAAATGATTATAAACAGTGCGTTTAGAAGCGCCCGCTAAGCTTGCAACCTGATCCATACTCGTCTGTTCAAAACCTTGTTGAAAAAACAACGTTTCAGCTGCATTCAAAATATCGAGTCGTTTTCTTTGTGATAATTTCATGTACTTCCCCCATGACATCAATAGTGTAACGCAAAAATAAAAAATGCACTAGATAGTTTACTTTTAAAGCAAACAATGAAAAACTACACCACTCAGTTTACTTATGGTAACGATATGAAATTTCTAAGATGACTCGTAATCGCCACAGTATGCTTCATGGTCGGCGTGTTAATTATGAATAATCAAATTGCCGCTGAAGGCGTAAGTGATGACAGTCACTCAGCTCAATTAGTAGATGGCACCTTCTATAATAATGCAAAGGTTGAGCAGCCTGGTTTTAGAAAAACGCTGGGAATCTTCATACGTTTCATGACAGAAAAGAAAATTGATGCAGAACCCAAACACGAACTGCCTATGTATGCTTTATCAACACAGCAGCTTGCGTCTTTATCGAATGACAGCGTCCATTTTGTGAAACTGGGCCACTCATCAATTTTAGCTAAAGTGTATGGTGAATTTTGGCTGTTTGATCCTGTATTTTCCGAGCGAGCTTCGCCATTTTCGTTTATGGGACCAAAGCGTTTTCAACCTACGCCAATACGCATTAAACAGTTACCTCACATTGCGAAGGTTTTTATCTCGCACAACCATTATGATCATTTAGATAAAGCAGCTATCAAGCAACTGGCCGACAAAACCGACTCTTTTTATGTTCCGCTCGGTGTAGAAAATGATCTCATAAAATGGGGGGTAAAAAAGCAAAAAGTGCTTAGCTTTGATTGGTGGCAAGACCATACGACTACAAACAGCCAAATCGTTTTTACACCCACACAGCACTTTTCAGGCAGAGGCTTAACGGATAGAAACAAAACACTGTGGGGGTCATGGGCTATAAAAGTAAAAGACAAACGCTTTTATTTTAGTGGTGACTCTGGTTATTTCGCGGGCTTTAAAGAAATTGGCAAACGCTATGGGCCATTTGATATTACCTTTATTGAAACTGGGGCTTACGACCAAGAGTGGTCGAATATTCACATGACACCAGAGCAATCTGTTCAAGCGCATTTAGATTTACACGGAAATATCATGGTCCCAGTGCATAATGGCACATTCGATTTAGCATTTCACGCCTGGTATGAACCACTCAACCGCGTGACTAAAAAGGCTGTACAAGATCATGTCTCGCTAAGCACCCCACTAGTTGGCGAGGTATTCAGTATTCACGATCCTGCGATAAACAAAACCTGGTGGTAATTTTTCATGGCTGAAAATTGAATGATTATCTATTCATCCTGCATAATCAGTTGTTTGTAGCGTCTTTCTGGACAGCCCTCTTCTCGTCCCATATAGTGAAACTCTGTACAATCAACCAGAAAAACTATGACAACTTACCTTAAATACGCAAGTTTAGCGCTTGCCGTAGGTTTATTCGGTTGCTCTGAGCAACCAACCCCAAGCGCTGATGAAGCAAGCACTGATAAACTAAGCACATCCACGCTTGAAACCGTCAACATTGACAAAGTACGTTCACACATTAAAACGCTTGCCTCTGATGAGTTTTTAGGCCGTGGTCCACTCACAGAAGGCGAAACTCTGACCATTAACTACTTAGCTGACGAATACAAAAAGCTAGGCTTAACGGGCAGTTTTAATGGCAATTTTTTACAGCCAGTGACAATGGCAAAACTCACGCCTGATCAGAATATGACGCTAAAGGTTGGCGAGTTAAGCTTTAATGCTGGCAGTGATTTTACCGCACGCACGCAACAAATTAATCCAGAGATCAACATTGCTGGCTCTGACGTGGTGTTTGTTGGCTATGGTATTAATGCCCCAGAGTATAACTGGGATGACTTTGCTGACATTGATGTAAAAGACAAAACAGTTATTGTACTTGTCAATGACCCAGGATTTGCGACTCAAGACGACACGCTATTTACAGGCAATGCCATGACCTATTATGGTCGTTGGACTTACAAATACGAAGAAGGTGCACGCCAAGGTGCAAAAGCCGTATTTATCGTGCACGAAACAGCACCAGCCGCTTACCCTTGGGGAGTTGTTGAAAGCTCGAACACAGGCAGTAAATATACACTTATCGACCAAGACAATAATGCATCAGACATTCCTGTCATGGGATGGATTGATGAGCAGGCCGCAAATGAAATTTTTGCTCAAGCAGGCTTTGATTATCAAACCGAAAAAGCCAACGCATTAAAAGCTGATTTTAAGCCGCTTGATTTAAAAGCGAAAGCGGAGCTGACATTGAAAAGTGATATCTCCCAAGCACAATCGCATAATGTTGTAGCAACACTTAAAGGCAGTGAAACACCTGATGAATACATCGTTATTGGCGCTCACTGGGATCATTTTGGTACGAAGCAAACCGAAGAGGGACTGAAGATTTATAATGGTGCTGTCGATAATGCTTCAGGCACCGCAGCCACTATTGAAATTGCCCGCATTTTGAGTGAAATGCATAAGAAAAAGCCATTCAAACGCTCAATAATCTTCGCAAATTTCACCGCAGAAGAAACAGGGCTAATTGGTTCAGAGCAATTCGCTACCGGTGAAATTGCCCCCACCAAACAAATGGTGGCACTGCTTAATATCGATGGTATGAACGTACTTGATGGCGTTGACTACATTTTACAATACGGCAAAGGCATGTCTGAAATGGAAGACTACCTAGCTGAGGCAGCACAGTCACAAGGACGTCACGTAAAGATGGATCCAAGACCACAGAATGGCTTGTTCTTCCGCTCAGATCATTTTTCATTGGCTAAACAAGGTGTGCCAAGTTTGTTATTTATGAGCTTAGGCGATACAGACCCCGACTATATTGCTCATAAATACCATAAAGAAGCTGACGACTATTCGCCGCAATGGTCAATGGGCGGTGTGAAACAAGACATTGAACTGATTGTTGATATTGCAGCCAAGCTTGCAAATAACGGTGATTGGCCAAAATGGAAAGCCGAGTCTGATTTCAAGGCTCGTCGTTTACAAGATAGGTAATACCCTAGATTAAATACAAAAAAACCGAGACTTGCTCGGTTTTTTTACTTTGATACTTTATGACTTAATTTTAGCTTTTAAAGATAGCGCCTCTTCTTGCACTTCTTCTGGGCCATTGGCAATCACATCTTCAATTGCCTCTAGCGCAGAATCAAAATCATCTATTTCGATATACGCTCGCGCTAAATCAAGCTTAGCAGAGTAACCCCCACTTTCAGCATCAACATCTGTAGGGTTATCACCTGCAAGCAAGTCATTAAAATCGCTAAGACCCACATCCATATCAACATCGTCATATGGTTCAAAATCAAGCGCTTCATCATCACTCTGTTCAAGCAATGAATCTATATCAACAAACTCATCGTCTGTTTGCTTAGAGGCTTGTTCATCTGAGGGTTCAATATCAGTTGAAAAGTCACTTTCGTCTGCGGCTTCAACTTGCAGGTCTTCATTTAACAGTGCATTGAAATCAACGTCGAATTCACTGGCATCCGTTATGTCTGTTTCATCCGGTTCGGCGAGCTCATTAAGCAATGCATCAAAATCTGTTTGCGTCAGATCTGCCATAAAATCATCATCGATTTCATCATCTGAAAGCTCACCGATACCGTCACTATCCGCAAGCGTAGATTCAATATCAGCCAGTGTTTGCACATTATCTGCAACACTTTCTAGTTCAGAGTCTTCTAACTCAAACTCTTGTAAATCATCAAGCTCTGGTAGCGAGTCATCTACTGTTACTTTATTTTCAAGTTCAGCAGAGTCGCTTTCAGGCTCAAATGCATCAGCTTCAGTGAATTCATTATCGAGCAAAAGATCATCATCAAAGTCATCTTCAAGCTGGTCAAGTTCATTGCCACCTGCGAGTGAGTTAGCTAGATCTTGCTCTGCTTGGCTCGGCTTTATCGTATCTTCGTTTTTGAGCTCTGTGTCATTATCATCTAACTCAAAACCTGCTTCATCTAGCTCAAGTTCTGGGTATTCCTCCAGTTCTTGGCTTGGTGTCACCGTATCTTGCGTTAAAGGTTCGTCTTCAATGTCTAAATCAAATTCATCGGTTAACTCGTCCTCGGCAAGCGGGTCGTCACCTAAATCAATTTCGACCTCTTCAAAGTCCTGCTCGGGTTCATCAATAGACCAATCTGGTGGGGCAACATAGTCTTCGTCTTCACCGATTTCGTTGAGCAGTTCATCAACACTTTTTAATGCCGGATCATCATATTCATCTAAGCGGTCATCTTCGTCTAACAGCTCATCACTGTCTTCATTAAATTCCTGATGCAGAGCTTCATCAATGTCTACTTCTTCTGTGCTATCAACTAATTCAGATGCCACTGATTCTACATTCATGTCATCAATTGCTTGATCAGCATCAGCAAGATCAGCTAATGAGTCTTGTAGATTTTCGTTATGCTGCGCGTTGTTGTCTTCTTCGTTCGATAGGTCAGAGATTTGCGCTTCTGTCTCTTGCTTAAGCTCATTTGCTTCTTGAATGAGTTCATCAATATCATCGAGATCATCGTCTTCAGTAATCAGCGAATCATCTAACTCATCTTCATCATCAAGTGTATCGACGCCTGTCTCTTCATCGGCTTTATCTTGATCTGTTTCGACTTCATCAAGTAAGGAATCAATGTCGTCAATATCAAGCGCGTCATCAAGCTCATTTTCATCAACCTGTTCATCGAACTCAGGTTCTTCATCGACTAATGGCTCTTCACTCTGCGCGTCTTCAATTGCAGCTTCATCCGTTGCAACCTCATCAAGTAGTGAGTCAATGTCGTCAACATCAAGTGCATCGTCTAGCACGTCTTCGTCAACAGACTCGTTTTCATCAACCAACGCATCTTCATCAACTAGATCGTCAACTTGAGGTTGGTCGTCAGCTTGAGGCTGCTCATCCTCTTCTGGCTCTTCACTGAGTGTTTGTTCAGTCGTTACTTCATCTGTTGCAGCTTCATCCATTACAACGTCATCAAGTAGTGAGTCAATGTCATCAACATCTAGCGCATCGTCTAGTTCATCTTCGTCAACTAGCGCGTTTTCATCAACTAGCTCGTCAACTTGAGGCTGGTCATCCTCTTCAGGCTCTTCAGGCTCTTCAGGCTCTTCAGGCTCTTCACTGAGAGTTTGTTCTGTTGCGGCTTCATCCATTGCAACGTCATCAAGGAGTGAGTCAATGTCATCAACATCGAGTGCATCATCTAGTTCATCTTCGTCAACTAGCGCGTTTTCATCAACTAGCTCGTCAACTTGAGGCTGGTCATCCTCTTCAGGCTCTTCACTGAGAGTTTGTTCTGTTGCGGCTTCATCCATTGCAACGTCATCAAGGAGTGAGTCAATGTCATCAATATCGAGTGCATCGTCTAGTTCATCTTCGTCAACTAGCGCGTTTTCATCAACTAGCTCGTCAACTTGAGGCTGGTCATCCTCTTTAGGCTCTTCACTGAGAGTTTGTTCTGTTGCGGCTTCATCCATTGCAACGTCATCAAGTAATGAGTCAATGTCGTCAACATCGAGTGCATCGTCTAGTTCATCTTCACCAACCAATGCATCTTCATCAACTAGCTCGTCAACTTGAGGCTGCTCTTCAACTTCAGGCTCTTCACTGAGTGCTTGTTCGGTTGCAGCTTCATCCATTGCAACGTCATCAAGTAGTGAGTCAATGTCATCAACATCTAGCGCATCATCATCACTCGCTTCATCTAATAAAGCATCAATATCGTCAGCATCGACCGATTCATCTTCCAGTGTGTTCGATGAGTGTGCTGGCTGTTCATCCGTTTGCACGTCATCAATTAAGCTATCGATATCAAAGTCATCTTCATCGATTAATTCAGCATCAATAGTGCCTACAGGGGTCTCGTCCGCTTCATCGAGTAAGTCGTCAATGTCATCTAAATTAACATCTTCATTTTGCTCTGAGCTGGTAGTATTGTTTTGCTCGTCAATTAGGCTGTCAATATCAAAATCGTCTTCGGCAAGCTCTTCACTTAATGCCGCCATATCATCGTTTTTGTTGCTGTCTTGCGAATCATCGGTGTTGTCGCTGGCGAATAGATCATCAATATCATCCGCACTTAAAATATCGCCTGAAGAGTCGACTTGTGATTGTTCACCTTCTAAATCAATTTCATCGCCTAAGCTGTCGTCATCAGATTGATCAAAATCTTGCTGTAAAAATGCGTCTAAATCATCATCTTCACTGCCTTCTGACTCATCATTAAACACAATATCGTCACTTAAAAGCCCTTCGAGTTCATCTTGATTTAAAACACTGTCATCGTCGTCAAAACTATCATCAATACTGTCATCAAAGATAATGTCATCATCTGGCAGCATATCTTGGTCTAAGTCATCATCTAAGCGAACACTCAGATCATCGTTATCTTCAACGGGGTCAGGAATAAGCGGATCATTATCGACTAGAGGGTCTAACTCATCATTTTCAGTGTAAGTTGGGCTTTGTGGTAGAAACTCATCGTCATCGCTGGCTTCTGGCTCGTTGTTATTTCTTTTTTTCAAAAACAACACAACAGCCGCAATAATAAGTAACGCAGGAATGAACATTAGAGCACCGAGAACAAATGGGTTGCTTAAAATTGACGACACGTTAAGCCCACTGTCCTCTTCAATCTTTTTTGCTTTTTGCTGCTCTATAATCTCATTCTGTTTGGCAATTAACTCTTTAAGTTGCTTTTGAATTTCACTGTCTTGTCCGAGTTGGTCACGAACCGTTTCTAGCTCTTTCGAAATACCTGTTAGCTGTTGTTTTAACTTATTATTTTCGGCAAGAATTTCTTCAACATTATCGACCGATGTTTTAAATTGCTTTTGCAATTCAACAAGCTGCGTGCCTTGCTCAGTTTTGATTGTGTTTATTTCTTGTTTAAGCTCTTGCTTTGCTTCGTCTAAATCGACTTTACGAGCTTGCGTCACCTTTTTTTGCGATTCGTTTATTTCGGCGACTGTTAATGTGCCATTTTTCTTTTTCTCCCACAGCTCATCGTCTTGCTCAGATCGGGCTTTCGCTAGGGTCGGGTTAACAGCACGCATTTCTGCAATAGTAGGAATTTTAAGATACGCGCCATCACGCATGTGATTCAGGTTTTGATCTAAAAACGATGACGGGTTTTTGTCGTACAATGCTTGCATAACCTGATAAATGCTTACAGAGTTATCAGGTCGAATTTTAGCGGCAATACGCCACAGAGTATCAGTCGGTTTTATTGGACCAATTGATCGCCCCTGCGCACCATAATCGACGCCTTTAGGGCCTTTAAGAGTGGAGCCTTCATCAGAGTAAGTCGGTGTTACCACCAAGGCAGACGCTAATATGAAGAGTGTTGCTAAACCGCGCATGCTGATCCTTTATGTTTTAAATGTTAACGCAGCAACGTTGGTTGCTTAAACATCAAGTAATTCTTGCAGAATTGATTCTTAATTATGCTTTCTTGCAAGCTCTATTCCAGCTGCAAACTATAAACCAGTTGGTGAGCAATATCTATTGCAACACTTTGATAGTAAATAGCTTAAATATTAGCGGCTGAGAGACTTTTTTATTGTTATGTTAAGTTTATACGCTTTTACAGCGTATGCGGCAATAATTTGGCACTGAAAACATAAAAAAAGCGGCAATTAGCCGCTCTCTTTACTGAATGACTCAGTCAAAATCATCAGATTTAAAGGTAGTTTGCAATTAGCTCTTCAGCGATTTGCACACTGTTCGTTGCAGCCCCTTTGCGCGTGTTGTCACTCACTACCCACATGTTTAAGCCGTGTGGATGAGAAATGTCTGCACGTAAACGACCAACATACACAGTGTCATTACCACTTGCATCAGATACCGCTGTTGGGTAATCACCCAAGTCATCAATCAGTTCTACACCCGGTGCATCATTCAGTAACTGTTTTACATGCTCAAGATCAACTGGCATACGTGTCTCAATATTAATCGCTTCACTGTGACCAAAGAAAACCGGAACACGAACACACGTTGGGTTTACCACGACACTCGTGTCACCTAAGATTTTTTGTGTCTCGTTCACCATTTTCATTTCTTCACGGGTATAACCGTTGTCTTCAAAAGTATCGATTTGTGGGATGACGTTAAAGGCAATCTGCTTAGGAAAAACAGCATTATCCATTGGACGCGCATTCATTAGGTTAGCAGTTTGCTTAGCAAGTTCATCAACGGCCTCTTTGCCCGCACCCGACACAGCCTGATAAGTCGATACATTAATACGGTCAATACCGTATGCATCGTAAATAGGCTTTAACGCGACCAACATTTGAATAGTTGAACAGTTAGGATTTGCAATGATATTGCGGTTTCTAAAATCCGCTAAGCTCGATGCATTCACTTCAGGTATCACTAATGGTACATCGAAGTCATTGCGAAAATGCGAGGTATTATCAATCACCACACACCCTGCGTCTGCAGCAATGGGGGCGTACTTTTCAGAAACATTTCCCCCAGCTGAAAATAAACCTATGTGTGCCTGGCTAAAGTCAAACCCTTCTACGTCGAGTACTTCAATCGATTCACCACGGAATTGTATTTCCTCACCCGCACTGCGGCTACTCGCAAGCAAGAACAACTCGCCAACCGGAAATTTACGATCTTCTAAAGTTTCGATAATTTGACGACCCACTAAACCTGTGGCGCCTAAGACAGCAACATTAAATTTTTGCGACATGTGTTTTCCTCATATGAATAAAGTACTGACTTTATTCGTTAATTCTAAATCCCAGTGCAGCTAAAGCGGCTTCACAGGCACTGTTTGCAGCCACCGACAGTGTATTAAACTCACGTCGTGGCGGGTAATTTTTCCGTAGGCTATCAAACCCTTCTTGATTTAACTTACTACGCAAAATGCCATCATCACGACGAACATCGTAAATAAGGTGTACTAAGCGGCCTATGTCATCTAACGTAAAGGTTTCACCGAGCGAGACAGCATGGCTAATTGGTTCAGGTAAAAAATCTTCCAGCGACTTCAGTGCTGCAACCCCCTCAAGTTCGCACACTTTTTGGTACAACATTTGAGTACCACGGGCTTTTCCTTCAAGGGTATGGCCTGCAATGTGCACACTCGCAAAACGCACATAATTAAGTAGCGGAGTGAGTATATTTGGCTCGTTTTCCCAAACATCAAGCACGCAATCAAGTTTCGCTCCTTGCTCAAATAACTCTAGCAAAGCCTGATTATCGATAACATCACCACGGCTTGCATTAATAAGCGTCGTGCCATCTTTAAGCTTAGCTAAACGTTGTTTGTTTAACATATGCAACGTTTTATACGGCCCCTGCTTCACCAACGGCACGTGAAACGTAATAATATCGGCAGTGTCAAGAAGGGTATCAAAATCAGTATGTTCTACTAATTCACCCGTCTCATGCTTAGGAGGATCGCAGAGCAATACGTTCATACCCAGTAGGTTTAACTTATCGCGCAGACAACTACCAATGCTGCCTACCCCAACAATACCAATGGTTTTACCTTGCAGTGACTCAGCATTTTCTTGGCATAAAGCATATAAACTACTAATAACATATTCTGCTACAGCAACGGCATTACAGCCCGGCGCACTGCTAAATGCAATATTGCGCTCAGCCAGTAGTTCAGTATCAATGTGGTCAACACCTATGGTTGCCGTACCAACAAACTTCAACTTATCTGCCTGAGTTAATAACGCGTTATCAACATTTGTCACTGAACGAGTTAATAGTATATCAACCCCAGCCAACTGCTCAGGTTGTAAGTTACGGCCATCAAATCGCTCAACATCACCAAAATCGGCAAAGTACTGCTCAACCAATGGCATATTTTGATCTGCAAGAATTTTCATCTGTGTGTCCGAGAAGCAGAAAAGTGGCGCTATTGTAACGAAAATATAGCTATACGGATAGCGTAACTACTCATACAGACTCACGCTTAATAAATATAAAAGGCAAAGAATACAGTGCAGAGTTAGAAACGAAAAAGCCGAGCAAACGCTCGGCTTTGGCAAATACTGGAGAGGTTTAACCTTTATATTTGCTCATTACTAGTGTGGCGTTTGTGCCACCGAAACCAAAGCTGTTAGACATTACTGTATTCAGTTCAACGTCTTTACGCTCAGTAACAATGTTTAGACCTTCTGCTTGCTCATCTAACTCATCAATATTGATAGAAGGTGCAACAAAGTTGTGCTCTAGCATTAACAACGAGAAAATAGCCTCATGAACGCCTGCCGCACCTAATGCGTGACCCGTCATTGCTTTTGTTGCACTGATCATCGGTGAGTTACCGCCAAACACTTCTTGAATTGCGCCAAGCTCTTTAACATCACCAACTGGGGTTGAAGTACCGTGCGTATTTAAGTAATCAATGCCGCCTTCAAGACCTTGCATTGCTTGCTTCATACAACGTACCGCACCTTCACCTGATGGTGCTACCATGTCGTAACCGTCAGAAGTTGCACCATACCCTGTGATTTCAGCGTAGATGTGTGCGCCACGAGCAAGTGCATGCTCAAGCTCTTCAACGACAACGATACCGCCACCACCAGAGATAACAAAACCGTCACGGTTTGCATCGTAAGTGCGCGATGCTTTCTCAGGAGTTTCGTTATATTTAGTCGACAATGCGCCCATTGCATCGAATTCCATCGCCAGTGTCCAGTGAAGCTCTTCACCACCACCCGCAAAGATCACATCTTGCTTGCCAAGTTGAATTTGCTCAACCGCATGACCAATACAGTGTGCAGATGTTGCACAGGCAGAACTAATTGAGTAGTTAACACCTTTAATTTTGAATGGTGTTGCAAGACATGCCGACGTGGTGCTCGCCATCGTGCGCGGTACCATGTATGGACCTACACGCTTCACGCCTTTTTCACGAAGAATGTCAGCAGCTTCAACTTGCCATTTAGATGAACCACCACCCGAACCCACTAATAAACCAGTGCGTTCGTTTGAAACTTGCTCTTCATTAAGGCCTGCATCTTCAATTGCTTGTGCCATTGAAATATAAGCATATGCTGCTGCATCGCCCATAAAACGCATCGCTTTACGATCAACAAATTCTTTAACATCAATATCGATTTTGCCTGAAACGTTGCTACGTAGGTTGTAATCAGCAAACTCTTGGTTGAACGCGATACCACTACGGCCTTGTTTTAATGATTCTAATACTTCTTCTTTGTTGTTACCGATGCTTGAAACAACACCGATGCCCGTAATAACGGCTCTTCTCATGGGTAATTACCTTAGCTCTATACTAAATTGTGTTCTATTTTACGCTGAAAATACACGTTAAGTGGTCAGCTTTCTAGCGTACACATGTACTCTGAATGTGTAGCTTATAAATAACGCCAGACTATTTCAAAGAAAACACGTAAAATAATGAAAAAAAGTTGTAGTTATTTAGTTAAACCATGATCAAAAACGCAAATATACATTTTAATCACCTTGGTACACCCGTCGCCGATCAGTTTGACGATGTTTACTTCTCCAATGACGATGGCTTAGCTGAATCGCATTATGTGTTTTATCAACAAAACAATATCTCGCAACGATTACAAAATCATGACCGCGCGCATTTTGTTATTGCCGAGACGGGTTTTGGTACAGGGCTTAACTTTTTAAATACCTGGCAGCAATTTGCTGCTCACCTTGATAGGCAGCATGACAAGCAAGAAGTTCAAAATCAACACGACCTTAGTGTAAATAAAAGTGACAATAGCTCGGTTAGCCGCTTGCATTTTATCTCATTCGAAAAATTTCCAATTAAACGTGATGACCTTGCCCATGCACTAAAAGCGTGGCCTAGCTTACACACATTTAGTGCCCAGTTAATTGCTCAATACCCCATTAACCTTGCTGGCTGCCACAGATTAGAATTTGCCGACGGGCGAGTCGTACTCGACCTTTATTTTGGTGACGTACAAGACAGCATTGATGCCATGAGTTATCCATGTGAAGGCGTTGTTGATGCATGGTACTTAGACGGTTTCGCGCCGAGTAAAAACCCCGATATGTGGCAGCAAAGTGTGTTTAATAAGATGCGTGCAATTTCACGCGAACATGCCACCCTAGCTACGTTCACAGCTGCAGGATTTGTTAGACGCGGTTTAATTGAAGCCGGTTTCGCTATGGCCAAAGCCAAAGGCTACGGCAAAAAACGTGAAATGCTGATTGGCACCTTAACAACACCCACAGAGCAGCAATCTGGCCCTTCGTATTTTTCTCATCATGCAAGTACATTAAATAACGTTGCTGTTATCGGTGGCGGCATCGCCAGTAGTAGTGTGATGTACTCTTTAGCAAAAAGGGGCATTACAACGACACTTTTTTGCCAAGATGACGCACTTGCTATGGGGGCCTCACACAATGTTCAGGGCGCTGTTTACCCGCACCTGCAAGCCAAGAACTCACCGCACAGCGAAATGTTTGCGCATAGCTTTTTATACGCAAAACGCCTATATCAACAATTACTCGATGACGGCTTCGACTACCCTCACCAATGGTGTGGTGTATTGCAACACGCAGTAAAACAGGGCTTGGCCGATAAACACCAAAATTTAGCCGACAAAGCGCTTTGGCCAACTGAATTAATGCGCAATGTCAGTGCGACTGAAGGCGATGATATTGCGGGAGTAAACACAGGCTACTCTGGCGTATTCTTTGAACAAGGTGGCTGGGTAAACCCGCCTGCCTTAGTGACCGCCCTCTTTAATAAGGCATACTCACTCAATCCAATTAAAACCCATTTTAACTGCCATATTGAACAACTTGAAAAAACAGAATCAGGTTGGGTGTTACACACAAAAACACAGCAATTTGGTCCATTTAGCGATGTAATAATATGTGCGGGCGAGCATAGCGACCAATTTAAGCAAACCCAGGCATTGCCCGCTGTAGGTGTGCGTGGTCAGGTATCGCATGTTGAGGCAAGTGAGCAATCCAAACAATTAAAAACGGTGCTGTGTCATAAAGGATATTTTACCCCTGAGTTTCAAGAGCATCACTGCATGGGGGCAACATTTGAGAAAAACTCAAAAAGCCGCGAAGTGAAAGAGCAAGACAACCAAACAAATCGAGAACAACTGCTTAGCTTCTATAAAGACAGTGACTTTGCCACATCATTAGGCGAAATTACCGCAGCCAAAGCAGCAGTAAGATGCAGCTTTATTGATCACCTACCAATGGCTGGCGAGTGGGCGGAGCAAGACGATTATGTCAATGCCTTTGCGAATTTAAGACTCGGAAAACGTTACCAATATCAGCCCTTAGCAAAACCTCAACAAGGCTTGCATGTGCTTACAGGGTTTGGGGCAAGAGGTCTGTGCAGTGCGCCACTGTGTGCCGAACACTTGGTCGCCTGCTTAAACAATGAACCCAGACCTTTTAGCGAACGTGTTAGCCAAGCAATTCACCCTGCTCGCTTTATTATTCGCGACCTAATTCGTAATAAAATCTAAAAAGACAGGGGGCTAAAAAGTCCCCTTCTTTTTCAAGCCGATTACAAATTAGTTTAATTTGTCCCTTTAAAATTAAGATCACACCCCAAAGTAGTAAGTTACACGTAAAAGTTAACGCAACTGGAAGGAGTTTGGTATGAAAACCCTAATCATAGGTGCAAGCGGACAAATAGGTAAAATGACCACCCAAAAAATGCTCGCTCAAGAGCATGAAGTCGTGGCATTAGTACGTGATAAAAGCAAATTGACTGATATTGAGCACCCAAACCTGAGCATTGTTGAGCAGGATCTAGAAAATGATTTTAGTCGCGCACTTACAGGGGTACAGCAAGTTATTTTTAGTGCCGGCTCTGGTGGTGCAACCGGTGCCGATAAAACCTTGCTCATTGATTTATGGGCTGCGGTAAAAGCAATTAACTATGCAGTTGATGCACAGGTTGAGCACTTTATCATGGTAAGCTCCATTGGCGCTGATGATCCCGATGGCATTGAAAGCAGCATCAAACCCTATTTAGTGGCTAAGCACATGGCCGATGAGCATCTACTACACAGTGGCTTACATTACAGCATAGTAAGGCCAGGCACACTCCTTAACGAATCGGCGTCTGGATTATTCACCATAAATCGTCCTGCAACACGCCAAGATGCCGTGATAAACCGAGAAGATGTCGCTGATGCACTGGTTTATATCGCCAGTCATAAACCTGATAAATCGCAACTATTCGAGTTATTTAATGGTGACAAACCACTCGACGAGCTATTAGCAGGTAACTAAGCAAACACAAAATAGATTCCCTGCCACGCAAGTTGCAGGGAAAGTAACGTCAGTACTAAACGAAAAATCTGTTTAAATTTATCTGATGAGATACGGTGCAATAGCTTCAAACCCAGCCAAGTGCCTATTGCACCACTCATAATCATCGACATTACAAGCGGCAACCACTGCCAAAATGCAAACCCGACAGCACCATACAAAATAGCCTTTAAAGTATGCTGCAGCGTCATACAACTCGAAAATGTCGCGGTAAATTGCAGCTTATTGTAGTTATTTACATACAAACAACTACCAACCAGCGGCCCACTGGCACCCACAAACATCGAAATAAACGAGGTCCAAAGCCCTGCTAAAATGCGCCAAAGCGTTGATGTTTCTCTGATCTTAGGTGTCACACCCCAAAGCAAATAGAGCACAAAAGCTGCCACCACTATTTTCATTAACTCAAGCGGAATAGCGGTGACGATAGTTGACGCTACCAGTGCACCAAAGATTCCTCCCAACGAGAAATATAAAAACATAGCGCCATCGATATGCTTAAAAGTATATAAAAAGCGGTTCGCGTTAGAGCCCAGCTGCACTAAGCCGTGCACAGGGATCACCACACTCATAGGCATCATTGACGCCATAATGACTAACAACATTAACCCGCCACCAGCACCAAATGCAGCAGACACCATCGAGGTAAAACCTGCCAATATAATTAAGATAATTGTGCTGATCGGGCTTAACAACCCCCCACTAAAGAAATCCCAACTTACCAGTTCCATTATCGCGCTTTAAATAGAGTGTTTAGACTAAAATTACCATGGCAAGATAGTATTAGCGACTGTTTGAAACTGCATTTCGACTAAAAGCGGAGAACCTCCTCAGCACTCAAACTGGTCGGACTAGAGGTTTATTTTGTGCAACTGATGGTATATAACTATACCTATAACAAAAGAAAACGATAAAGGCACACCATGACCCCCATAAACGTAAGCACACAAGGCAGTGTTGCTATTCTCACAATGACCGCAGGTGAAAACCGCCATAACCCCACGTTTGCAGAAGCATTTTTAAATTGCCTTAATGACATTGAAGCGAACTCAGAACACAAAGCACTGATTATTACCTCAAGTGATGAAAAATCGTGGAGTTTAGGTATAGACACCGACTGGCTAATGCCCGCTTTAAAAGCACAAAAATATGAAGAAGTAAGTGGTTTTATGCACGCTATGGATGCCGTATTTAAACGTTTGTTACTTTACCCAATGCCAGTTATTGCCGCTATTAATGGCCATGCATTTGGTAATGGGGCTATTTTAGCGTGCGCCTGCGATTTTAGATTTATGCAAAGTAACCGCGGCTTTTTCTGTTTTCCTGAAGTTGATTTATCGATTCCGTTTTTACCAGGCATGATTGAATTTGTAAAAAAATCGATGCCTTATTACCGCTTTAACGAAATGAAATTGACAGGACGCCGGGTTACAGCAAGCGAGCTTGTTGCAGACCACGTCATCGAACAAGCCTGCCCCGACAGCGAAAGCTTGTTTAATACCGCATTCGAATTTGCCAGCCAGTTCGATAAAAAACGCCCTATATTTGCCGAACATAAAAAGCGCCTTCATAAACACATCATCGAAACGATTGATGTTGAAAACAAACCCATCATCGATGCCGTTCAGTTAGTTGTGTGATTTAACGTGAATAACCCTTTATAATCAATGAATTAGGGGTGTATTTTAGGCAATAAAAAAGGCCGCTCTGAGAGCGGCCTTTTATGTTTGGTGGAGCTGGGGGGATTTGAACCCCCGTCCGAAAAGCCTCGACCTTTGGTACTACATGCTTAGTATCGTCTTTTAGTTAACCTTTACAGCTCGGACGAACACGATCTGCAAAGGCGAGGCCGCTTAGTTTTAACGCTTCAACCCCGGCCAGGGTTTCCGTCGCGATCATGTGTAAGGGTGACACTCCAAAATCCAGTCCACAAGAATACATGGAAGGAGCGCTAGCCAGCCTAAGCTGCTAGAGAGTAGTTATCGTCGTTTGCGATTACTTTAAATTGCGGCTTTTTTACGAGGCCAACCGCACCTCGACATGCACCTCGGGCGTCTTGAATTCCGTCGAATCCTAATCAGCCCCTGAATTTGGTATCTCATTCAGAGTGTATGTGAAGTATAACTGAGTAAACCCTTTATACTCAAGGCATTAATCAGGTTATTTTGGCATAACCCCTTTGAGTGCTGAAAAACCAAACAGGAAAAGTCAGTTTTTATACGAATTTTCACATATTAAGCATACAAGTTCTTAACATCATACAAAAGTTGTGCTGAAATGGGAGACGTTGTTACCTCTTCTTAAAACAATCCTGTAGCAACGGAAAAATAATAATAACAGGCCTCTTTTACAGGACTTACTTGATGTCGATGTTTTTGTTCGATGAGCAAAGTGGATATGTATCCTTGTGTGAGCATCCGCGCGATGCTGGCTTTCCCATAACGAGTTCACAACTCCTTGAGTTAATTGAGCAATCGTCTTACGCAGACTGTGAACTTGTTGATGCTAATATTGGCAAACTTTTTACACCTAGCAGTCAATATCAAAATCAATCATTGGTTGTTGCAAAAGCCGTTGATGCACATATTGAAATCACCGTTGATGAAAAAAATATGATTGCAGAAGCGAGCCTGACAACAGCACGTGGTGGCAAAGTTGTGAGTATGGATGATGCACAAGCAGCGCTATCTGCTGCGGGAGTTAAGAGCGGCATAAGTCACCCTGCGCTTGATACTTTTTTAGGTCAGCAGTTTAAACAACCTGCTGGTGCGCACTACAGTGCTATTGTTGCGCATGGTCGTAACCCAAAAGATGGGAACGATGCACGGTTTGTCCGATTATGTTCAACAGCACAAGATCGCGTTCTTAGCCCACAAGCCACATCGGGTGGCAAGGTTGATATGCGAAACTTGGGCGCGATTATCACGGTTAAGCCCGGTGCGCCACTTATGCAACGTATTCCTGCAACTGCGGGTGAAAATGGCTTTACTGTATTTGGCGATACTTTACCCGCGCAAGCAGGTAAAGATTACCCCCTAGAGCCCTTTGAAGGGACCCGCCTTGATCCGATGAACAGTAATTTACTCATTGCCGACACCAAAGGGGTGCCCGTTGCACTGCCCCGCGGCATGCGCGTAGACGATGTGTTGTGTTTTCATCATGTTGATATCAGTACGGGCCATGTTGAGTTTGATGGCAGTGTTATCATTAGTGGCGATGTTAAAGATGGTATGTGCGTTAAAGCTACAGGTGATATTACAGTACTGGGATTTGTTGAATCAGCAACAATCGAAAGTAAAAGCGAAGTCACTATTATGCTCGGGGCCATTGGCCGGCACCGAGAAAATGAAGATCACTTTACATGCAATATAAGCGCAACACGCACTATTTCGGTTGGGTATGCACAGTTTTGCCATATTAAAAGTGAGCAAGATCTGTTTATAGAGCGTCAAGCTCTGCACTGTGATTTAAGTGCACGTCGTCTAATTCGTGTCGGTAAAGCGAATAACCCTCGCGGCAAAATTATTGGCGGGAATATTTTAGATGCAATGCGCATCGAAACCGGTGAGCTAGGTGCGCCATCAGGCACTAAAACCCGTGTCTTTATAGCGCAGTACTGGCATGATTTAAGACAAAAGCAACAACAAATCAATGACTTTGAAAAGCTGCTTGCCAGTAAAGCAGCCTCCTTACAACAAGCTCGAAAAAAAGCGAATAAAATAACCAATGCAGCTCAACGTGCGCATTACATCAATAAAATAACGGCCAGTGAACAACAAATAAAAATTAAAACCGCAAGCACTAAGAAAAAGAAATACCTTGTTAAGCAAAAGATTGCGCGTTTGTTGGCAACCAGTCGCTTAAAAGTGAATGAGTTAATGCATCCGGGCGTTGAGCTGAAAATAGCACAAGAGAGTAAACATTTTTCACGTATTTACCCTCCCCACTTAGTGCGATACTTCGAAGGGAAAATTACTCAGTCGTTTTAGCGGCTGAGTCTAGCTTTTCACTCTCTTCAGCTTGCTCTGGCAATGGCCATCCGCCTAGTTGTTGCCAACGATTAACAATTAGACAGAATAATTCTGCTGTGCGCTCTGTATCATAGAGCGCTGAGTGGGCTTGTTTATTATCAAACTCAATACCCGCTGCACGACAGGCTTTCGCTAATACAGTTTGCCCCAACGCAAGCCCCGCTAGAGAGGTCGTATCAAAACTCACGAACGGATGAAACGGTGTGCGTTTAATTTTACAACGCTCTATCGCCGCATTTAAAAAGCCATGATCAAAAGCCGCATTATGCGCAACCACCACTGAGCGCTGACAACCTGCCGCTTTTTGTGCTTTACGTACGGCTTTACAGATTTCTTTAATGGCCTCTTCTTCAGGCACCGCACCGCGTAACGCCGAAAATGGGTCTATGCCATTAAAATCAATCGCGGCCTGCTCTATATTCGCGCCTTCAAATGGCTCAACATGAAAATGCACCGTATGGTCAATGCTTAACACTCCATCGTCATCCATTTTTAAAACAGAAGCAGCGATTTCAAGTAACGCATCAGTGTCTTTATTAAACCCTGCCGTTTCAACATCAATAACCACGGGGAAAAAGCCACGAAAGCGTTTTGCGAAAAGAGTTTGTTCAGTATTTTCCATAGTCTTCTTGGTTTGCCAGTGTAAGCTGGCTATTATGTCAAAAACCACAGCTGCTCTGCTAGAGCAAAAGCGATTAAATCACAGATTCTTACAGGGTTTTTAGGCACAATAATTGCTTTAACTTAATGAGCTAACACGCTGTCAGGCAGTTATGGACTGCTTGCTATAAAACTTGCCAATTATTTGGCATTGATGATTTGTTGGAGATTTACTGTGATGAAGCTTTCATTACTTTCTTTAAGCCTCGGCCTTTTAACAACGTTTGCAGCCACGCATGCAAGCAGTGCCATGCGCGAATACACTGCTACCGCAGATACTTCAAATTGGCAAATGGTTAAAACATCGCGCTTAGAATGCCAATTAAATCATGAAGTTCCTTTTTATGGCGAAGCCATTTTTAGCACTTCTGCCAGCAAGAATAAAGACGTCAACTTTAATCTCGACATGGTTGTACGTCCAGAAAATTACAGTATTGCTGGTTTAAAAGCTGTGCCGCCCAGTTGGCGTGCAGGCCTACCAGCACGCGATATTGCGAATATGAAATTATTACGTAAATTTGACGGTGAGCTAGGCAATAAAACGGCTTGGGAAATGCTGACAGAGCTCGAAAAAGGCTATCAGCCTACTTTTTATTACCAAGATTGGCAAAACCGTGCCGATAAAATTGCCGTAGGCTTGTCGAGTGTTAATTTTAAACAAGCCTATTGGGCTTTTTTACAATGCCGAGATGCCATGCTGCCTTACAGCTTTGAAGATATCTCATTCACGGTAATGAACTATGAACCTAACTCCAGTAAGCTGACAAAATCATCTCAAAAACGCTTAGATAAAATAGCCGAATACCTCAAATATGACACCAGTATTTCTGCTATTTCAATTTCATCTTATACCGATAGCTACGGTGGTCGTTGGAATAACCTTGAGCTTTCTAAAAAGCGGGCTAAAGCAATCAAAGAGTATATTGTGAGCTTAGGCATCGATGAAAATAAAGTGGATACCGAAGGGTTTGGTGAAAAACGCCATGTTGCCACTAATGACAATATTTTAGGGCGAAATACAAACCGTCGCTTGGTTATTCAAATTGCAAAAATGTAGTCGCCGCTATACGGCGACTACACTGCTAATTCATTTTAATTGGCTTAACGCGTTTAAAGCGCTTAAGCCACTTGTCACCAAATTGAAAAAACGCCAAGCTAATCATAATGACAGTTGCGCCAACAATCAGTGCTTGATCAATCGGCTCATTATTAAATATGCCGCCAATTGCAATAGCAAAACTTGGTGTAATTAAGGTGGTCAAGGCTACCGTGCTGGCATTCAGTTTTTGCAAAACATGAAAATACGCCAATGCACCGATTAACGATCCAAACACCCCTAAGTACACAATCGAGTAAAGCGACTTTACGCTCCAAAGCTCGCTATTGAGTTGACCATCAACCAATAACCAGGTTATAAAAAATAAAGGCGTTACAAAGACTAAAGCACCGAATGTCGTCGCCATTGGGTGAATAGCGATTCGAACACGTTTGATCATCACCCCGCTTAGGCTGAAAAAACACACCGCCATAAATACATACAGCAACCCACTTAGCTGCTCTACCCCACCTTGAATATGACGCTGACTTACTAAAAAAAGACCGATTAGTGCACACCCAAGTGAAGCGAGTTTTAGTGTGCTGAATTTTGGCTCATTTAAAATTTTCTGCGCCAGTAATCCCGATAAAATAGGTGCCAAACCAAACATTAACGATATTAAGCCAGAAGGCACTGTTTTGGCGGCCATATAGCTCAGTAGCATGCCCCCAAATATGCCGATACTCGAGTATGCATATAAGAATAAGGCGCGACGATGCCAAGGCACTCGGATATTAGCGATAGCAACCACCAATGCAGCAAGCACAAGACCCACCAGCATTCTTAACAAGACTGCCAATGTGGGCGCAACGGTTTCACTACTCCAAACAATACCTAGAGGGGTTGTAGACCAAATCACCACCATTAAAAAATATGAGGCTTTAACTGGCACAAGCTTATTCCTTTAATAAGGCGAAAAAAGCGGAGGAAAAAAACAAAGAATGGCCAACCGCTTTGAACGCGGTTAGTAAAACTTACTTAATTAACCGCAGCACATAACTGACCACACGGCTGGCGTTGCCAGACGCATACTGCGATTATTTGGTCGTTTATTTAGCTGCATCATCATCATAAAAAAGTAAGTAGAAGAGCGTTAAGAATCTGCCTATATGATTATTTTGTCAACTCAAAATTACGACAATGTAGAATAAAATTAAGCCTAATATTTACGCGCCTAACCGTGCTTGTAAATCATAAGTTACAATAAGTTTCTTTGATTTATAACAAAACTATTTAAGTTTTATTAAACAAGTTATATCTTGCATGCCTCTCACGAAGTTTAAGGGTCAAAAAGTGCTTAAAAATAAAACAATAGGTAGCATGTTAATTGTTGCTGGCACCACCATAGGAGCAGGGATGCTGGCATTGCCCATCGCCTCTGCGGGGCTTGGGTTCACCACCGCGCTGTCACTCATTTTATTAATTTGGTTTTTAATGACTTACACGGCTCTATTAATGTTAGAGCTTCATCAATATGCAGACAGAGACGCGACACTCAACACCTTGGCTAAATCTTGGTTGGGCAAGCGAGGGCAATGGGTGGCTAACTTTTCAGTTATGTTCTTGTTCTATGCCCTATGCGCCGCATACATAGCAGGCGGTGGTGCACAGTTGCAAGAAAAGCTAAATAATGGCTTGTCACTCTCGCTGGCCCCCCAAGTTGGCTCCGTTATTTTAGCCGTGGTCATTGGTACCGTAGTAACACTGGGCACAAGTAAGGTTGATAAGCTTAATAGAGTGCTTTTCACAATTAAAGTGTGCGTACTGGCAAGCTTATTTTATATGCTCACACCGTATGTGCATGGCCAGCACCTACTCGAAATGCCTATTGAACAAGGTTTAATTCTTTCAGCTATTCCGGTGGTGTTTACATCTTTTGGCTTTCATGGCTCCATTCCATCGATTGTTAAATATGTGGGTCTCGACATTAAGACTTTACGAAAAGTCATGGTGGCAGGTGCCGCATTACCACTCGTCATTTACATTTTTTGGCAACTGTTGAGCCAAGGCATAATGAGCCAAAATGACTTAATGCAAAGCCAAGGTTTATCTGGCTTTGTTAGCAGTGTAGCAAGTATTGCACATAACCCTCATGTTGCGACTGCGGTCAATGTTTTCGCAGATTTAGCACTCGCCACGTCATTTTTAGGTGTGAGCTTGGGTTTATTTGATTTTTTTGCTGATGCCTTTAAAAAAGGTGATGGCAGTAAAGACCGTATTAAAACGGCATTAATTACCTTTGTACCGCCCCTTGGTTTTGCATTATTTTACCCACAAGGTTTTATTATGGCCCTTGGCTACGCTGCGATTGCTTTGGTTATTCTGGCCGTATTTTTGCCTGTCGCCATGGTTTACAAACAACGCCGAAGCCAACCTGAAACAGGTTACCAAGTAAAAGGGGGTAATGTTGGTTTAGTACTGGCGGCTTTATTTGGTGTGCTAATCATTAGCGCCCAAGGTTTACAGATGGCTGGTGTAATCCCTGCTATTGGTTAATAAAAATCACACACTGAAAAAAGGCACCTTTGGTGCCTTTTTTCATTATTTTGAGGGATTAAACGGGTCGCTACCTGCGTTAAAAATTGCTCACTTAATTAGACGAATTAAGGGTATCAAATACCATCGCTTTACCACGACCAGATTCTTCAGATGCGGCATCGAGCTTGCCATCTTTATTGATGATCACATGCATATCACCAAAGTGACGCTCATCAAGTTTGTAGCCCATTTTTTCAAGCGCTTTAATAACCTTTGGCTCAAGCCCTTTATGGTGTCTTATCACGTTTTTAGGCCACAGTTGATGATGAAATCGCGGGCTATTTACGACTTGCTCAGCAGACATATTAAACTCTACCGCATTTAAGATTGATTCATACACTGAACTAATAATGGTGGTGCCGCCCGGTGAACCGGTTACCATTTTCACTTTATTGTCTTGTAATAAAATGGTGGGTGTCATTGAGCTTAACATCCGTTTGTGTGGTTGAATTTCATTGGCCTCACCGCCTAATGCACCGAAAACATTCATAACACCTGGTTTAGCACTAAAGTCATCCATTTCATCATTAAGAATAAAGCCTGCTCCAGAAACAACCACACCGCTGCCAAAGCTTAAGTTGATTGTTGTTGTGTTTGCGACCGCATTACCCCACTGATCAATAATTGAGAAATGTGTTGTTTGCTCACTTTCATGTAAACCTGGTTTGATGTTTTCAGTTGTTGAAATTACATCATTACGAATACCCGTTGCACGTTTAGCGAGATAATCATCCGCGAGTAAGGCTGTTTTTGGTACATCGTAAAAATCAGGATCGCCTAAATACTCTGCTCTATCAGCAAAGACTCGTTTGCCGACTTCTGCAAGAATGTGCACATAGCGGGTCGAGTTATGCTCTAAAGGGCCTGTTGGTTTAGCAAGATCATACATTTTTAGCCATTGTAAAATAGCAATGCCCCCTGAACTGGGTGGCGGTGAAGTAAGCACTTCAAAACCACGCCAATGACCTTTTATAGGCATACGCGATTTGGCCTGATAGTCTTTAAGGTCTTGCTCTGTAATGATACCGCCATGCTGTTTCATAAACGTGGCAATTATTTTAGCTGTTTCGCCTTCATAAAACCCCGCCTTGCCATTATCACGAATGCGCTTAAGCGTTGCCGCAAGCTCTGGTTGCTTAAAGGTTTTATTAGCTTTAGCATCAGAAAAATAATCAGCAAAGTTAACTTTTATCGACTTTTTCTGCATTCGCGAAATATATTTTTGGATACTTGAAGCAAGTTTCGGGTGCACAATAAAACCGTCTTCTGCCAACTTTACCGCAGGGTCTACGAGGGTTTTCCACTCTAAGCTGCCATGCTTTTGGTGTGCTAGCCACATTCCGGCAACACTGCCCGGCACACCACTTGCGTGAATACCGTACACTGACATGTTGTCTATCACATTCCCTTTTTCATCGAGATACATATCGCGATGAGCTGCTGCGGGGGCAGTTTCACGGTAATCTATAAAGTCACCTTTGCCGTCTTTTTGAATCAGCATAAAACCGCCGCCCCCAATATTACCGGCCTCAGGTAACGTGACAGCCAACACAAATTGGGCTGCTATGGCTGCATCAATGGCATTACCGCCTTGCTCTAAAATTGCCCGTGCAGTATCGCTACTGTAACTGTCTGGCATCGCCACAGCCGCTTGTTTGGCTAATAATGGCGGATGAAAAAATAATACAACGAGAAGCGAGACACTGACCGTGTATTTTATTAAAGTTCGCATACTAATTCCTTTTGACGTTTTTATACTCATTTATACATGCCAAACTACTAAGGTCAATTAGTTACGCTTAAGTGAGGTTAATTCTGTTTTCGGACATGAATAAAGCACCGCTGGTAATTCTCCGTGTTCATCTTGGTGCAGGTATTCTTTTATAAATTTTAGCCCTAGCTTTTTCATTACACTAATCGATGCAAGGTTATCTTTTAGGGCTGTTGCTGAGAGTGTTTTAACTTCGAGGTGTTGACTAACCGCCAATGCAACACTCAAAGCGGCTTCAGATGCATAACCCTGCCCCCAACTAACACGTTTAAAACGCCAACCAATTTCAAGGTCGCTATAATCTGGCTTATCAAAAAATCCCATTGGCCTCACTAACACCCAGCCAATAAACATGTTGTTGTCGGTAACGCATACCTGCCAAAGCCCCCAGCCCTTTTGTTCATTGCGAAAAGCATTTAAACGGGGGATAAAAGTGTTTTTAATTGTTTGCATTGTTGATACTTTACCACGGGTTAAATATTTCATTACCTGAGGATCGTTATCAAGCTCGTATAATAATTCTGCATCATTTTCGTCCATTAAACGAAAACTTAGCCGTGTTGTTCTAGCTATATTCATTTTTAAATGCTTATACTGCTTATGGTGTTAATTAACCATTAGAGAAAAATATGAAAAAATTAGCAAGTTTAGTTTTACTAGGATGTATTGCCCTAACGGGGTGTGAAGATGCTGATGAAGCAAAAAAAGACGCAGCCGAAGCGAAAGAAGAAGTTAAGCAAGCTGTCAATGATGCATGGAAAGATGTAAAAGAGGCAACCAGTGAGTTTAACGATGACTCATTACAAGCACTGCTAGCAGAAAGCAAAGAAATGGGTTTAAGCATGTATGACGACGGTAAAGAAATTGCCATAGATGCATGGATCGAGAGTAAAGAAGCCGCTGGTGAACTTTCTGAAAAAACCAAGCAAAAAGCAAAAGAGTTGGCTGAAGAATTAAAAGCAGCCCGCGAAAAGCTTGAACAAGAAAAGAATTAAACTGTAAAAAATAAAAGGGTAAGCCATGCTTACCCTTTTTCATTCACCTTGCGATTAAAGCTCAAATTCTTTTTTGAACTTTAAGCCAAATTCACTGCGGTCATTACTGCGCATAACACCAACAAAACCTGACTGCTGTAAACGACCAACATCGTAAACTTCATTCAATACGTTTTCACCGTATAGCGTCACTTCAAAGTCGCCATTAGGGTTTAAATAAGAAATGTTAAACCCAACAAGTTCACGCGATTCAATATGTTCACTTTGGTTGTAAACTGATTGGCCTTGCATGTCACTGCGGTACGAATAGTTTGCGTTAATCGCCACCGTACCACCGTTGCTTAAGTCAACAAAGTACGATGGGGCAAGCATAACAGTCCAGCGCGGAGTTAATGCAGGTGAGTCACCTTTACCAATGCCTTGCACTCCTTCGTCAACCTCGGTGATCTCTGAATCTAAGTAGCCAATCGCACTACGCAGTGTAAAGTCATCCGTAAATGCTATCGTTGTTTCAAGCTCGATACCTTGTGCTTTTGACTCGCCAGCATTTTCAACAATCGTTACAAAACCACCCCCAGCTGTTGGATCAGAGAATGGCAGTGCTAAATCGGTATAATCTGTGACAAAAACAGCAAGCATCATAGAAATATCTTCATGCACTTGACCTTTAAGGCCTAGCTCATAGTTAATCGCTTTTGTTTCATCAAATGAGACAAATTGATCAGGACCACCAAATGGACGTGGCGGAAAGCCACCTGTTTGATAGCCTTTTTGAATTTGCCCATACAGGTTCATGTTATTGCTGAGCTGGTAAGACGCGTTTACGTCCCATGTTACCGCATCAAAGTCAGCACTTACGTATTTACGCGTTGCAAAGCTTGGAAATTGTGCATCGGCTTCTTTTTTGTCTTTTGAATAACGAAGACCACCGCCTACTGTTAAGTCGTCACTTAAATCGTAACTTGCGTTGATATACGCTGCGTATGAATTTGTTTCTTGGTTAATATCAAAATAACCATAATTACCAAATGAAGCCGTTGTACCATCATTCAATAATCCGTCTGGCGTGTTGAATGGGCTAAATACAAAAGGCCCTGAGCTTGTAAATCCATCTTCATTAAAGAAATACAAACCAGACACAAAATCCATATTATCGTAGCTACCGTTTAACTGGATTTCGAAAGAATACTGATCGGCACCACCCTCTTCTGGGAATTCAGATAAATTAAGTGCCACGGCATCATCATCAAGGCCGCCTTCATATTCTGAGCTGCGGTAACTGGTGATAAATTTAGTCGTGTAAGTATTATTAATGTCCCAATGAGCTGATAATGATGTCCCCCAGCCTGAGTAAGCCGTTGATTCGATTCCTGCGACAGTCGTTGCTAAATCATCTGGATTACTTGGTAGCATGTCTTCTGTTAAAAGTGGAAAATCACCATTAAATGGATCATTTGCGTCCAACGGTGCCGTTAACTCGATTGTGTAAGGTGATTGACCTGATTCGTTGTCGACGCCATCAACAGAGAAAACAAAAGATAAGTCGCTGTTAGCTTGCCATTTCAACGCCATACGACCACTTAGCTCTTGCTCTTCACCAATTTCGTTTGCTGGATTAACAAGGTTAATTGCCTCACCGACTCCATCACGTTGTTTGTACGACACACTGGCCGACATGCTGACAGTGTCTGTAAGGCTGTTATTAAAATAAACATCACCCGCTAAACGATTGCGACTTCCAACTTTAGCCGTTGTGGTTACAATCCCTTCGTCACCAGGTTGTTTAGTAATAATGTTAACTGCACCACCAAGTGTATTACGGCCATATAAAGTACCTTGTGGGCCTCGCAACACCTCAACACGCTCTACATTCGGGAGTGATAAGTTTGAGCCCATTTGACGCCCAAGGTAGATACCATCTAAGTATACGCCTACACCAGGATCTGTGGTGATCACGTGATCTTGTAAACCAATACCGCGAATAAACACAGAGGCATGCGCTGCATTACCCACACCATAACGGGTAATATTTAAATTAGGCACGTATTTACCAATATCTTCTAAGTTGCTCATATTGGCTTTATCAATCAGGTTTTCACCGATTGAAGTAACCGCTGTTGGCGACTCAAAAATACTTTCTGTGCGTTTGCGAGCTGTGACTTCTATTTTTTCGAATGCATCTTGTTTCGCAGTGGTTTTTTCTTGCTCAGCGAAAGCTGATGAAGATAAGGCAGCTACAACAGCCACACTTAATTGTGAGAAATGACGTAATTTCAATTAAAACTCCAAAGGATACCGTGTGTGTATTTTTACCTGTAAATCGCAGGCATAAAAAAAGACGCTTAGGTATAAGCATCTTTCCTCTGGAGGGACATTATATGTCAATTTTGTGAAAATACGTATAATTATTTTATATTTTATTATTTTTTATAAACTAAACGCATAATATGCATGACAAATTGGATAACTTTTTCACACAAACCCAATTTTTAAAGAAAAATAATTGCAGAAATTCAAAGAGTAACCCACTTTCCGTCTAAATAATCACCACGCTATGCGCATTATCATAGTTCCTTTAGAAAATATTAAAGTGCACTGCTTTTGATTGAATAATAAACAAAAAATAGTCTATGCTGTTACTTGACCCTATTTTGCAAGGAGCATACTTTGAAATTACTATCCCCATTACGCGCTGCGATTATTGTTGCTGTATCGACGGTGTCCCTCACGGGCTGCCAACTTACCTCCAATGAACTCCCCGCTATTAGTGACTCTGGTACAAAAAACACGGGCCATGTGGTGTGGCATGACTTGATTACGCCAAATTTAGCGGAGTCTAAAGCTTTTTATGGCAATGTGTTCGGCTGGCAATTTGAACAGGTAAATGACAGCTACACTTTCGCCAAACTTGACGGTAAATTAATTGCAGGCATGGCACAGTTAGATAACACACAAAATGCAAGCCTCTGGTTAAGCCTTATCAGTAGCCAAGATATTACTGATGCCACGAATAAAACACTTGCTGCAGGCGGTAAAGTATTAGTAAAAAGCACTGAAATCAAAGGACGAGGCACAATTGCCGTATTAGAAGACCCTCGAGGCGCTGTATTTTCATTAATTAATACTGTGAACGGCGACCCCACAGTGAGCACACATGACAATGGGTGGATTTGGCAAGAAGTATGGAGTGATGACCCAATACAAAGCAAAGCTTTTTACCAACGCCTCGGCAATTACTCTTCTAAGGAAAAATCACTGCAACAGCTCAATTACAGCTACCTCGCTGTCGAGGATAAACCCGCCATTGGCTTTGTTAAAAAGCCCGATGCTGAAATCGGTAACACATGGGTTAACTACATTAAAGTCGCCGATGTTGATGCAACATTACTTAAAGTAACGGCTGCAGGCGGGGTTATATTAATGGCACCAAATGAAACCGTTCGCAAAGGAAGTGTTGCTATTATTAGAGACCCAGCGGGTGCAGGTCTGGTCATTCAAGAGGAAATAAAATGAAAAAGCGTTTAATTAAAGTCATCACAGTAGTCGCAGCAGCTATTCTATTAAATGCATGTTCACCTTATGCAAGCCTTAATGTAAACGCCCCATTTAAAGTGGGCCCTGTTTATGTTAACCCAAGCATTGGTGTAGGTGGTTCGTTATAAAAACGACCGTCATAGGGCTCATGCGCCCTGTGACGGTATTGCTTTAAGTTATGTGTTTTTACGCCGTCTAATTATTGTAAAGAGGTATTAATTTTGGCACGCTGAACTTGGGTTAATATGCCTTCGGCTTTCGCACCTAAATAGACATAAATAGCCAATGCGATTAACAAACCCACCACCGCAAACATCATCAATACCGCAGGCATCACATATTCTGTTTGACCCAAAGCGGCTTTAAACATCGTAAGTAACGCCTCTATTGACACTGCAATAAGAATGGTTGAGATAAAACGGGTAATAGTGCGACGTGTTGAACTGTGACGAAAGATATCTTTGTGCATTAAAATCTCTTCTTCTAAAATCGTTTTTCCTAGGTCGAAAATAGCAAGGGCTAAGGTAACAAAGATAATAATAGTAAAGGGCTTTAGAGGATCTGAATGTGCCTGCTCGCTCGTAACCAAAGAAAACATGCCCTCGAATACTTTAAATAATAAATAAAATACCAAGCAAAATAAGCAAGCGACAATAAGCCCATACCCTACTTTAAAGTAAGCCGTCATATTCGCTCGTTTCGTATCCCCCATGATGAACTCGATAAGTTCGGTGAGGCACACATCAATAACGACGTAACACGGAGCGCCTTCTTTGAATTGAACAGACTTTATAACCGAAATACATAAATGCCTCGTGGCCGTTGATACATAAGGTGAGGTGAAATGTGCCTCTGTCGAGTTTGATATCGCTGTAAAGTAGGGTCGAGCGCTTAAATCTTGCCCTGCCCCTCTATTAGCTAAGTCTTTCTTATACTGGGGTTTAAAGCACACATTATTACCTAGCTGAATTCCCTGCTTATCTAAACAATACTGCAACTCTAAAAAGGGATACTGTTTAATGAGGGGTTGAACATCTTTTTTTTGAGCAAGCGCTGTATGCACACTTGCCAGAATTGAAAGCAATAAATTTTGAATCAGCCCTTGGTATTCTTCATATCGTTCTATTGCGCTTAAATAACTCATTCTTGCCATAATGGCATCCTCTGATGAACACACACAAGATAACAAGCAAGGAGAGAACCAAGTTATATATATCTTACAAATCAATGAGGTAGAGTATTAACAGAGGGCGAACAGCACCAAAAAAGTGCAAAAACATACCGAAACGAAAAAAGCCGTGACTTTTAGGTCACGGCTTTTTAAATTTGGTGCGGATGGGGGGACTTGAACCCCCACGGCCGAAGCCACCACCCCCTCAAGATGGCGTGTCTACCAATTCCACCACATCCGCATACAATTCTGTATGATGTTAAGCTGTTTGATTTACTGAGGAGATAAATCGCTTAACAATAATTAGCAACGCTAATTAATTTGGTACGTCAGAGCTTTTCTCTTCTGTCACTGGCACATCAGTTTGTGCTGGAGTAACAGTTTCAACAGCTGGCGCAGCCTCTAGGTTTTCCCACTCGTCCGTCTTTTTAATTTGACCGGCAGTCAGGTTACCTAAAACAATACTTAACACGAAGAAGATCGTTGCAAGAATTGTTGTTGTTTTTGTCATGAAGTTGCCTGCACCTGATGAACCAAACACTGTAGCAGACGCACCTGCTCCAAATGATGAACCCATATCAGCACCTTTACCTTGCTGGATTAAAACCATACCAACAAGCGCTAAAGCAACAATTAAATAAACTACTAATAAAATTTCGTACATCTTATACGGTCCCTTTTGCACTTTCACAAATAGCAGTAAATGATTCTGCTTTTAGACTTGCGCCGCCTATTAGGCCGCCATCTATATCTGGTTGTGCAAATAATAATTCGCTATTTTTTTCATTCACGCTACCACCATATAAGATGGTTAGCTGTTCAGCTAAATCACTATCCGCAGAAGCAATTTTCTCACGGATAAATTTATGTACAGCTTGCGCTTGCTCAGGAGAAGCAGTCTTACCTGTGCCAATGGCCCAAACGGGCTCGTATGCTACCACAGAATTCTTCAGTGCTGCTACACCTAATTTGTTAATTACAGCATCAATTTGTGCTGCAACCACTAATTCGGTTTCATTCGCTTCACGTTGTTCTTCGCTTTCGCCAACACATAAGATAGGTGTTAAACCAACGTGTTGAGCGCGAGCAAATTTATCCGCAACTACCGCATCAGATTCACCATAAATACTGCGACGCTCTGAATGCCCTACTAAGGTATACGTTGCGCCTAAGTCTTTAATCAGCTGAGCATCTACTTCACCCGTAAACGCACCCGCTTGGTTTTCTGAGACCGTTTGCGAACCGACAACAACATTTTGTTGTTGCAGCGAACTTATCAACGGGAATGGTGGAAACACCACAATATCAAGTTCATCAGACTGAACATTTTTGATAGCGTTTGCTAATTGTTCAACAAGTTCTAACGAACCGTTCATTTTCCAATTGCCTGCTACCATTGGCTTACGTGTTGCCATATTTCCACTCCACATTAGAAAGCGGGCAAGATACTAACTCGACTTGCCCAAAGTTACAAGAGGTTATTGTTATCCCTCGGTTTGTTTGCTCACAGATTCGACAATTTCAGCAATTTTTTGTGCGCTGTCTAGTACTGTTTTCTCTTGATCAGCCTCTACCATTACGCGAACAACAGGTTCTGTCCCCGATTTGCGAAGTAGAACACGCCCTGTATCACCTAATTTTTCTTCGATTTGTGCCACAATATCGATAACAGCTTGTGCTTGCGTTGGATCCGTACCTTGAGGGTAACGAACATTGATCATTTTCATCGGGTATTTTGTAAAGCCAGCACCTAAGTCTTGCAGTGTTTTATTCTGTGCAACCATGGCAGCTAACACCTGCAAACTCGAAATAATACCGTCACCAGTACTAATTAAATCAAGATTCAATACATGGCCTGAGCTTTCGCCTCCGATTTTCCATCCTTTCTCTTGCAAAAGCTCCATGACATAACGATCGCCAACTTTACTGCGAGCAAAATCAATACCACGCGCTTTTAATGCATTTTCAAGCCCCATGTTCGACATAACAGTGCCAACAACACCCCCACCCAACATATCGTCGTTTGCGGCTTGGCATGCAATAATATAAACAATGTCATCACCATCGAAGACACGTCCGTTGTGGTCAACCATCATCACACGGTCACCATCACCGTCGTACGCAATACCAACATCGGCATCATGCTCAAGTACTTTGCGCTTGAGTGTTTCAACGTGAGTTGCACCGCATTCAAGGTTAATGTTGACACCATTTGGTTCACACGCATGACAAATGACTTCTGCACCAAGCTCACGCATAACAGACGGGGCTATATGATAAGTTGCGCCATTAGCACAATCTAATACGATTTTTAGACCCTCTAATGATAAACCTTGAGGGAATTGGCTTTTACAAAACTCAATATAACGGCCATCAGCCGTTTCTAAACGACGTGCTTTACCTAATTTATCTGAAGCTACGCAAGTCATTGGCTCTTCCATCATGGCTTCAATTTCAAGCTCAACTTCATCCGCTAGCTTCAAACCACGACTAGAGAAAAATTTAATCCCATTATCATGATAAGGGTTATGTGATGCACTAATAACGATGCCAGCTTCAGCACGGAAAGTTTGCGTTAAATAAGCAACCGCTGGGGTCGGCATAGGGCCAAGTAGGACAACATCAATGCCTGCAGCAATAAGACCTGCTTCCAGTGAAGTTTCTAACATATACCCAGAGATACGCGTGTCTTTACCAATAATAACCTTCTTGGTACCAATTTTTGATAATACGCGTCCAGCTGCCCAACCAAGTTTTAATGCAAACTCTGGAGTAATAGGGTATTCGCCCACCATGCCACGAACGCCATCCGTGCCAAAATATTTTCTTGTTTTACTCATTTATAATTCCTTTCTTACATGCTTGCCATACGGTCAACACATCTAAAGTTTCTGAAACGTCATGCACACGAATGATTTTTGCCCCATTTTGGGCAGCAATTAAAGCACCTGCTAAACTGCCAGCTAAACGCTCATCCGTGCTTTTATTTAATAAATTACCAATCATGGATTTGCGTGATAAACCCGCAAGGACCGGTAAATTGAATTGATTAAACTCGTCAAACCTATCAAGAATTTCGTAGTTATGCGCGAGCGTTTTCCCAAAACCGAAACCGGGATCTAAAATAATACGTTGTTGCTGAATCCCCGCTTGCTCACATGCTTCGATACGCTCGGAAAAAAAGTCATTAATATCTGCAAATAAATCCTCATACTGTGGATTACTTTGCATCGTGCGAGGTTGTCCTTGCATATGCATCAAGCAAATTGCAACGTCAGGGTATGCAGATAATACTTCAATAGCACCGGGCTCTTGTAATGCCCTAACATCATTAATGATATCTGCACCCGCTAAAATAGCCTGACGCATGACCTCACTTTTGCTGGTATCAATTGAAATTATACAGTCGCTTGTTTTTCTGAGCGCTTTAACCAGAGGGATAACACGGTCAAGCTCATCTTCCAATGAAACGTCAGGGGCACCAGGGCGTGTCGATTCACCGCCAATATCAATGATTTTTGCGCCTTGTTCTAAGAGTGTATGAGCTTGTTTGACAGCGCTGTCTAGTTGGCAATAATTGCCGCCGTCTGAAAAAGAGTCAGGAGTGACATTTAAGATCCCCATCACAACAGGGCTATCGAGGTGTAAAGTGCGGCCTCGAGGTAAACTAACAGTGGTCATCTATCACCTATACTGCTTCCATGGCGAATGTTTAGGTGCTGCACCTAAACGATTTTTTATGTCGCTACAAAAAAGCCCCGGCAAGCGGGGCTTTTGCTAAACGTATTTTAACGATTATTCAGCTTTGTCATCAAGGTTTGTTTCATCCTTTTTTACTGAATCATCCGATTTTGACTCTTCAGCAACAGGTTCAGCCTTGGCAGCTGGTTTTTTATCATCTGGACGACGGTCATGCATATCACGCGGTTCACGCACTGGCTGACGAGCCATTAAATCGTCAATCTGACCCGCATCAATTGTTTCGTACTTCATTAATGCATCTTTCATCGCGTGTAAGATATCAATATTGTCTTTTAAGATTTGCTCAGCACGTTGGTAATTACGATCTGAGAACAAACGAATTTCGCTATCGATAACTTTTGCTGTTTCATCTGACATGCTCATGGCACGGCTTCCACCGCCACCCATGTACATCTCGTTTTGATCTTCAGCATACAGCAGTGGACCTAACTTTTCGCTTAAGCCCCATTGAGTAACCATTTTACGTGCGATTTCTGTCGCGCGCTCAATATCGTTACTTGCCCCTGTGGTTACTTTGTCTTCACCATAAATCAGAGCTTCTGCAATACGACCACCGTAAAGACTAGAAATCATTGACTCTAGTAACTCTTTAGAGTGACTCACACGGTCTTGTTCAGGCAAGTACATCGTAACACCTAGTGCACGACCACGTGGAATAATAGACACCTTATAAACAGGGTCGTGTTCTGGCACCATACGGCCCACAATCGCGTGACCTGCTTCATGATAAGCGGTCATCTCTTTTTCTTGTTCGCTCATCACCATGGTCTTACGCTCTGCGCCCATCATGATTTTATCTTTTGCTGCATCAAACTCAGCCATGCTAACAACACGCTTGTTGCCGCGCGCTGCATATAGCGCCGCTTCATTTACCAAGTTTGCAAGGTCAGCACCTGAGAAACCAGGTGTACCCCGTGCAATCACAGCGGCCTCAACGTTATCGCCTAATGGCACTTTACGCATGTGCACTTTCAAGATTTGCTCACGACCACGAATATCAGGTAAACCAACTACAACTTGGCGGTCAAAACGACCCGGACGTAATAACGCGGGGTCAAGTACATCTGGGCGGTTTGTCGCTGCAATAACGATAATACCTTCATTACCTTCAAAGCCGTCCATTTCTACTAGCATTTGGTTTAGAGTTTGCTCACGTTCATCGTGACCGCCCCCCATGCCTGCACCACGTTTACGACCTACCGCATCAATTTCGTCGATAAAGATGATACACGGGGCTGCTTTTTTCGCTTGTTCGAACATGTCACGGACACGTGATGCACCCACACCAACAAACATTTCTACGAAATCAGAACCTGAAATTGTAAAAAATGGTACTTTTGCTTCACCAGCAACCGCTTTCGCTAAAAGAGTTTTACCCGTACCCGGAGGACCTACCATAAGTACGCCTTTAGGGATACTACCACCCAGCTTTTGGAATTTTGATGGATCACGTAAGAAGTCCACTAACTCTGTGACATCTTCTTTCGCTTCATCACACCCGGCAACATCAGCAAACGTTGTTTTAACTTGATCTTCGCTCATTAGGCGGGCTTTGCTCTTACCGAAAGACATCGCCCCTTTGCCGCCACCGCCTTGCATTTGACGCATGAAGAAAATCCACACACCAATAAGCAGTAACATTGGGAACCAAGAGATTAAAATGCTGGCGAGGAAAGACTGCTCTTCAGGCTTAACACCTTTAACATTTACATTGCTTTTCAATAAATCATTCAAAATGTCTTTATCATACATTGGCATGATAGTTTGAAAGCGCTCACCATTTGTTTTGGTACCTGTAATGGTGCCGGTTGTGCTTTCAATAGAGACCTCTTGAATAGCGCCGCTACGTGCGTCACTAACAAATTGAGTGTAACTTGTTTGGCGATCTGCTTGATCACCACCATTAAAGCTCTGAAACACTGACATTAGCACAACTGCAATGACCAGCCAGAGTATTAGATTTTTCGCCATATCGCTCAAGGGGTTAACCTCTTGTATCCAATTAATTTAAATTCAACTTAACGCAGCACAACTGTACTACAGTTTGTAGCCTGTCGCCACTATATAAACTTCCCGAGAACGGGCACGCGAAGCATCGGGCTTTCTAATTTTTACCGCCTTAAAGCTATTACGTACGTCCTGTAAGTATTGATCAAATCCTTCTCCTTGGAATACTTTGACACAAAAAGCGCCATTTTTCTTCAAAACTTGATGACACATGTCGAGCGCAAGTTCGACAAGATACATACTACCAGCTTGATCAACTGATGTATTGCCACTCATATTCGGTGCCATATCAGAAAAAACGACATCAACATTTTTACCGTCAATACGTGTTAATAGTGCATCAAGCACAGCTTCTTCACGGAAGTCACCTTGCAAAAAATCAACACCGGCTAAAGAATCCATCGGTAAGATATCACAGGCAATAACCTGCCCTTTATCACCTACTTTTTCAGCTAAATACTGAGACCAGCTGCCGGGTGCGGCCCCTAAGTCAACCACTGTCATAGCCGGTTTAATTAATTTATCTTTATTTTGAATTTCGTCTAATTTGAATACCGCACGAGAACGCCAACCTTTCTTTTGCGCTTCGTGAACATAAGGATCGTCGAAATGTTCCTTCAACCAACGCTTAGAACTGGCTGAATGTTTTTTGTTTGCCATAAAATTAATACGTAACTAATTAGTAATATTCTCTAGATGGCGTTAGAATACCCTTAATTCAAGCCATATTCAGCAAAATTTGTAACATCATGAAATTATCGAACAAACAAAAGCAGTTTTTAAAAGGTCAAGCACACAGTTTAAAACCGGTTGTATTACTTGGTGCAAATGGTTTAACAGAAGGCGTTTTAGTTGAAATCGAAAGCGCACTTAATATTCACGAGCTTATCAAAGTAAAAGTACCTACCGACGAGCGTGAGACTAAAGCATTGATTTTTGATGCAATTGTTCGCGAGACCGGCGCAGAAAAATTACAAACAATTGGTCATACAATTGTGCTTTATCGCCAAAGCGAAGAGAAAAAAATTCAGCTTCCTCGCGGCTAATTTTGCAACAAAGTCATGCAATAAACTAAAAGCCAGCGCAGAGCTGGCTTTTTTGTAACTAAATTTTATTACTTAAGCGTTTTATCTTCTCTAACGAACTTAAGCGTCCGATTTATAAATTCGGTGGTTAATTCGTTGATCAATCCTGTCTCGGCATTGAGTACTAAGCTAAAACCAATATTTAAATAAGGAAACACCACTAAATCACTTCGGTAACCTTGCACCCAGCCACTATGATAATAAAGTACTTCATCATCATAGTTGTATACCCGCCATCCAAGCCCGTAATATGCATCTTTAACATGACTGCGCCACACTCTTCGACGCGTCTCTTTTTTGGTATGTGTATACGGTCGGGTTTGTTTGATTAGTGCATCTAAAGGCAATACTTCGGGGTATTGACCTAGCTGCGCGTTAAGCCAAATAGCCATATCGTTTGCGCTGGCATTAACCCCTGCGGCAGCTGCAACCTTGTAGTAATTTTTCTTTAACCGAGATGTATACCACCGTTTTCGGCCACGAACATGAGGGTGAGCAAAATTATCGTCGCGGACCATGCCATCATAACCCACACTCGCATCGACCATTTTAAGGGGGGCAAAGATATATTCAGAAATCCAATGCGTGTAGTCCATTTGAGTCGACTTTAAAATCACCGAGTCAATTAAGCTAAACATCACATTTTGATAACCGTAACATTCACCCGGCTTACATATTGGTTGCACGCTCAGCAATTGCTCGACGATATCAGGGTAACTCATTCGCGATTCAATCAGATTATCATACGCATTAGGCACTAAGCCGCTTGAATGACTTAAAATATGGTAAATTTTTAAATCATCTTTATAAACGGTATTGGAAAACTCAGGAATAAACTTACTCAGAGGATCATCGATATTAAACTCCCCCTGCGCAGCAAGTTTTGAGGTTAATGACCCTGCAAAAGTTTTTGATACGGATGCCAAACGAAAACGCGTGTGTTTATCAACCTTTCGGCCATTGTCTATTTTTGTGCGGCCTATCCCCCGCACAAAATCATCTTCTCCGACTTTGACAATTGAAAGCGCTCCACCTGGAATACCTTTACTTCTTAATTTTCGAGATAAGTACGTATTGTAATCGTCTAAAAATGTCTGCCATTGTGAACCGCTACCTGCAGCCTGACTGCTAAAAGAGAGCAGTAAAAGAAATGAAAATAGACAAATGATAATAGGTGCTGAGTACTTCATTATTTATTTTTTTAATCTGTTTCGGAAGTTTCTCATAACATAATATCATGAACTTTTGCTTCGACTAACGTACAATGCGCACAATCTTAACTTTTTTCATGGGTAGACTTATTTTTATGCGCTTACTTGTCGTTTTGCTTTTTACTTTAATTTCAGCCGGTTGTGCCCTAAGACCAGAACCAGCTCCGTTGTTAGTAATGCCAGAAAAGCCATTGCTACAAAGCCAACGTTATCAAATAAAGTATGAAACAGACCATGCAGCACCTAAAGTTAAGTCTGTACAGTTACCGGCTCATACTGTCAGTAAAAATCAAACAGTGACGATTGTTGCCGACAAAACGAGCGTGACAGATACGCTTTATTCACAAATTTCTGAATCGTTAGTGGCAAAACAATTAAAGGTTGTTGATGAAGGTCAAGCGGATTACACGCTCTCAATCCATCAATTAGATTTAGAGTTGGTTGCTGACACTGAGTACACACTCGTAAAACCACAAAAACCATTTCCTTTATTTGATGATATCGCGGCTCAGTTCCCAACTAAGCAGTGTGCAACAATGCTTGGACAAGTGAGTATGCGTTTAACACATAAAAAAACCGGTGATGTAGTTTGGTTTGCAAAATCGTCTATCGATAGCGCAAGCTTTCACCGCGAGCCACTTATTTACAGCTTTGAACAGCAGCAAATGATTAAAAATGAACTCGAAGTTGCCAGTTTCATTCATGAGCAAAATACTGAGCAAGCTCGTCTTGAGCGCATTAACAAAAACATTGAGATACCTGCTTATCAAACTATTTCACGTATGACAGCTCTAACGAAAGAACAAGGCCCGTGTAATCGTACAGAGATAAGCGCGCTGACACCGATGATGCAATACTACCTCACCAGTATTTTAATCGACAAAATTAAAGTCCAATGAGTCATCTATAAACGCTCACACTGTTAATGTGGCTGCTTTTCTTACCTACTACCCTCAAGGAAAGCAGCGTTTAATTTAAGCCACACTTTTTAACACACCTGATTACACCCCTACATTTTTTTACAGATTTCGGGAACTCATTAACAATATACTATATCCTAGTACGAGCTTATTTTTATTAGTAACAAGGATGACAAACTTGCGAGCCTGTAGCGCCCTTTTATTTATCTACTTATGCATTTTTAGCACGTCGAGCCAAGCAAGTAATCGTTATTACGCCGACAATACACTCGAACCAAGCCAAGGTTTTGCCTGGGATTGGGGAATTGGTGCAGGGTATTATGCTGAAGATTCATACCTTGTTGGCATGGACTCCTATAATGATGGATTTGAGCCCGATATCCATCTTGCTGTCTCTTACGAGAAATTTTACCTCGATTACGACCAAAGCCAATTAAGTGGTGGCCTTTCTCTTGGCTACAGCATTATAGATAAATTTGAGTGGGGTCTTGATATTGTCGGGACGAATGTTCAATCAGGGTTTGACGAAACAGGTTTAACGTTTTACGGCGACGATGTTATCGCGGAACTTGAGGGAATAAAACGCCGTAATTATGATTTTGATGTTGGTCTTCGCCTGTCCCGCCGCTTTGAAAATTCACACATTTCTTTTGAATATTTACACGATGTATCTGGCACTCATAATGGCTGGGTAATGAATTCATTTTTTAGTCAGATCATTCCATGGCGAAACTGGGAATTTCGTTCAGGTGTTGGCCTAAGTGCCTACTCAAGTGACTTTACCAATTACTATTTTGGGATTTCGCAGCCCGAATCACGCGCTGACAGACCTCTGTATATCCCAGATACATCATACAGTCTCATTTTTGAGTTTCATGCGGAATACCCGCTTAATCAGCACTGGGTCTTTTTAACGGGTTGGTTATCAACTTGGTTTTCAAATGACATTCATCAAAGCCCCATTATATCGCAAGAGTATCAGCATAAAGCCAAGGTAGGCCTGCGCTATGTTTTTTAAATACTACTTTTTGTTCGCCTTACCCATTGCACCCGTCAATGCACAAGAACAGACAGCCGATAGCAATACTCTTGTTGCAATACCTGATACCTGTGTGGCACTGCGTGAAGGACGAAATTGTTACGCTGATGTTGAGGTTTCTTGGCGACAGCAGCAAATAGGAAACTACTGTTTACGTAATTCCGACAGCAAACATATTATTCAATGCTGGCTTATGCAGCACAAAGGGCTTTTTAGGTATGAGTTTGACTCTACAGAAACGGTCGGATTTGAGTTGATTAATAGTGATAATGGAAAAATTGTCGCCTCTACTGAAATACAGTTACAGTGGGTATATAAAAACCGTCAGAAAAAACGTCGTTGGCGACTGTTCTAATACCATTCCACTTAATTAAGTGGTCTATTTTGAGGCAATAAAACCGCGTTGATAACAAGGCAAAAATTTAGTTATTTAGTTGTTCTAAATCAGAAATTTTTAACGCAGGTAGCGACTGATTTGATCACTCAAAATGATTAAGTATTTTTGCGGATTGGTATAACTATTAGGAGTAGATAATGGAGCATTACGGAACAATTTTACTCGTTGAAGATGATATTTCTTTGGCGAATTGGGTAGCCGAATACTTAACAGAGCAAGGTTACAATACCACACTTTGCCAGCGTGGCGATCTCGTTGTTGAACAAGTTCGCACCTCACCGCCCGACCTCGTATTACTGGATATTATGCTACCAGGGCAAGATGGCATCAGCGTTTGTCGCGACTTAAGGCAGTTTTATCATGCCCCCATTATTATGCTGACCGCCCGAGATGATGAAATGGATGAGGTTATTGGTCTAGAAGTGGGTGCCAGTGATTACATGATGAAACCAGTGCGTCCTCGAGCATTACTCGCCCGTATTAAAGCGGCTCTTCGTTCTCAGTCTGACAAACAAGACTCAGCCACTGAATCGAGTATTATTACAGTAGGCAAGTTAGCGATTCATACCGATTCTCGCACGGTTTACTTTAATGATGAAGAAGTTCATATATCAAGTGCCGAATATTTATTACTGCACTACCTTGCGAGTAATGCAGGCCAAGTTGTTTCAAGAGACGCCGTTTTCAAAGCAACAAAAGGGCGAGAATACGACGGTTTGGACCGTAGCGTTGATGTGCTTATTTCATCATTGCGGAAAAAATTCAGTGATGATCCTCAACATCCCGAAAAAATAAAAACAATTTGGGGACGAGGTTATCTACTGGTCGCCACGGCTTGGCAATAGATTTAAACCTGTGAAAAAGTTTTATATTTCTCTTCTTGGCAGCGCACTTATCTCAATTATTGTATTGGGCTGGCTAATTGACGCCTTTAGTCAGCAAACTCATACGCCACAGGATGAGTTTTATAACCAAACACAAATGATTAAAGGCTTTGCTAAACAACTGGCTGCTATGGCCCCGACCGAGCGTGAACGGGCGATAAAACAGTTAAACAGCGACTTTAATGTGCAACTTGAATATAGACCCACCCAATCACTCGCACTGCCTCATTCATTACTGCAGCAAATAACCCAACCTAACGGCTTAATTCTTGAAGATCAACAAGGTTACTATTTACTGTACAGTGAAGCCTCTCTTGGAGCACATCATCTAAAAATGCGCCTTGGTAAAGACCCTATACACGACCAAGGCAACGACGTGTTACTTACGCTTTTATTTTATGCTGGTTTGTGTGTTTTTATGGGCTTTATTATTACCCCTCTCGCAAAACGCTTAACAGTATTAAATGAAGCGGCAAAACGATTTGCTAAAGGAGACTTAAGCAGCCGTATTCATGTGTCTCATTTCACGTATATACGAGATGTTGAGCTGACATTTAACCGAATGGCGAGCCAAATTGAGAAGCTATTAGACGAAAATAAATTAATGGCGTCGAGCTTGTCTCATGATATCCGCACGCCTATTGCCTGTTTACGATTTGGTTTAGAAGCCGCACAAGACTGTCCAAATGAAGAAAAACGTCTTGAGTATTTAGCACGCATGGAACAAGACCTTGATCAAATGGAGTCTATGCTAAAAAGTTATCTCGCATTTGCAACGTTAGAACAAAAAGCGAACCAGTTAACTTTTAATGAATCAGATTTACACAGTTATTTACTGACTGTAATCCATCAAGTAGAGCCAAAGTTAGAGCAACGCGCTTTACGTTTAGAGCATGATATTAAGACAGGATATATTTGCGCTGATCTTCATTGGTTAGCTCGCGCAATTGTAAATTTATTAAGTAATGCATGCGATTTCGCACACTCAGACATCCTCATTACAGCGCACTGCTCACCAGAGCTCGTGGTGATAAACGTAGAAGATGACGGACCAGGGGTCAATGAGCAAAACTGGCATAAAGTATTTAGTCCCTTTTTCCAAGAACAAACTCACCGTAACCGTGATGGAGAAAGTTACGGGCTTGGCCTTGCAATCGCAGCCAAAGTCGCAGATTGGCACCACGGAACCATCAGTGTATCTAAGAGCAAAAAGCTCGGTGGCGCTTGCTTTACACTTTCAATTCAGAATAAAAGCCCCTAAAAATGTTTCAATTGTGTTAATTCTTTCGTATTGTTACGCCCAATAGATTGAAATCTACGCTGACACGACACACGGTAAGACATAGAGCAAAATTGCCCGTCATTAACCCTTTTTATTTAGCGTTAATTCAAGTAGATTGTCAGCGCCGTCACAAATAGAGAAGTAAAAATAATATGAGCGCATCACGCGGGGAGTTCAGCTCTCGCTTTGGATTTATTATGGCAGCTGCAGGCTCTGCGGTTGGCCTAGGAAACATTTGGGGTTTTCCCACTCAAACAGCAAGTAATGGCGGTGCCGCATTTTTAGTTGCTTATTTAATTTTAGCATTTTGTTTAGCCTATCCGGCGTTAATGGCAGAGCTTGTCATAGGACGTCATGGTCAAGCAAATGCGGTTAGCGCTTTGCGTAAGGTAACCAATCAAGCGTGGCAAAAGAAGTTTGCGTTTTTAGTTGGGTTTGGGGGCATTATCTGTGCAGGCTTAATCCTCAGTTTTTATGCCATTGTTGCCGGATGGATGTTAAGCGCAACACTTGAACCCATTGCTCAATTAACAGGGCAAGTGCAAGCCCAGACCTGGCTAAGTGAGCAGTCACTCTCAAGAAACATCATTTTTACCGCCGCGTTTATTATTTTAACGATTGCTATTATTTCAAAAGGTGTCGAAAACGGGATTGAAAAATGGTCAAAGCGCTTAATGCCTGCGTTACTGGGTATTCTGTTTATGTTGATCATTTACGTAATGACACAAGAAGGTGCTGTTGAAGGTCTTAAAGCTTATTTAGTGCCTGATTTTTCGTCTATTTTGAACCCTGAGTTGTTAGTCAACGCGCTAGGACAAGCCTTCTTTTCACTGTCTTTAGGCACCAGCGTAATGATCATTTACGGCTCGTATATAAGTAAAAAAGAAAACCTCGTTTCACTTGGCGCCTATGTCACGTTGATTGATGTATTTATTGCGTTTGTCGCGGGTTTATTAATTATTCCAGCCATGTATGTTGCGCAAGCGCAAGGTGTGCAAATTTTCTCAGCTGAGGGCACCCTGCTTTCTGAAGATACATTGGTATTCCAAGTGTTACCGGCCCTATTCACGAGCATGGGCTATGTGGGTATTTTTGTCGGCTTCGCCTTTTTTGCACTAATGAGTATTGCGGCATTAACATCGTCAATCTCGATGCTTGAGGCGCCGGTATCATACGCTGTTGAACGTTTTGCACTGAAACGTCTGCAAGCAACGTGGTTAATAGGCGGGTTAATTGCGCTCGTCAGTTTTACTATTGTGTTTAACCTTGGCTCATTATTTGGCTTTGTGATCACACTGACCACAAAAATAGCGCAACCACTGCTTGGCTTAATGTGCTGTATTTTTGTTGGCTGGATTTGGCATCGCAGTGCGTTACTAAAAGAGATTCAACAGGGCTGCCCAGAAGCCGGCAATAGCTTTTTTTGGAAAGTATGGCCTTGGTATATCAAGTTTGTATGCCCCATTGCCATCGCACTCGTGTTTGCAAACTCACTGTTAAGTTAACAAATTTTGCAGTAGCCCTGTGGCTACTGCAAACACATATCTTGGTGTGGTATTCCATCTTCAAGGTAATCTTCACCCACACACTTAAAACCTAACTGTTGGTAAAAATCGACTAAATAGCATTGCGCGCCAATTGTAATAGCTCGCTCAGGCCAATGTTGCTGGCAAGTATCAATGGCCGTTTGCACTAACTGTTTTGCCAGACCTTGACCGCGAAAATCAGCAGTCACTAACACCCGCCCAAATGCACTCAATTCAGTATTTTTTGGGTAACAACGAGCATAAGCCGCAAGCCTATTGTCCTTAAATAAACACAAGTGCAACGTTTCTTGATGGTTATCAATATCATCTATTTCAGGGTATGGACAGGTTTGCTCTACCACAAATACATCCACTCTGGCACGAAGTATACTCAATAACTCATCTTTGCTTAACGCACCATAAGTCTTAATTGAAAACATAACTCTCCCTTTAATAACAAAAAACCCAGCCAAAGCTGGGTTTCTAGGTTTTTAGCTTGGCGTATTATGCGAACAATCGCTCAAGCTGATCACACAATTGCGATAAATTCACATGATCATGCTCAATGGTTAAATCAACATATCCATCGCCTCTAAAGGCACGGTCAAGTTCAATCAACACATGTGTTTTATGGGCTTCAGGCACAAAAGACAATTCGATTTCTTGTAATCCAAATAAACTGCGGCTATTCGGTCTGTATTCTAGTTCTTGATAGCAACCTGAATGTGATTGAAAGGTAGGCGCTCGCAAGTACCCTTTTTCGACATCAGCCTTCACCAAATTAAAACCAAGCTTGTCCATTGCTTGCATTAAGGTGCTTACCGCATCATTCGGATACACATGGAGCGAATCACGGTCTGTTGGGTCAAGTGCCATATCAATATCTAAGCCTGTTTCAATCCAAACATGCGACTGATTATACCCTGCGTTGATCTCTGTCATTGGCGTTTCAGAATTTAAACGCGCCTCGAAAGGAATGTGCTTTTCTTCACCCGCGGCAATTGTACCAATCTCGTTAATACGCCACTTTTCTATAATGTGATTGGTGAAGTAATCTCCATCATCACTTTGTACCTTCACGCGCGTCATTAACGCTAAGTCTAAGCCCGCGATTTCCTGTTCAACATCCCCGCCTTTAATCACAATGACAGCGTTAAATTTTTGGCCGGGTTGTAAATGTTCTGTCTCTAGTACAGTGTCTACTTTTGCTGCACCAATACCAACTGATGCAAGGATTTTCTTAAACATCTTTTCTCCTTAAGCCAGGTTCTATAACAAATTGGCTTAAATTCCTTCGTTACTGCATCTTAACCACAATTAAAAGCTAATGTCAGCGAAAAAATGTTACTTTTGGCGCATTAATCAATAAATAACGCAAAAGTGTTTATTTTTTAAACTCTTTATATTCGTTAGTGTTTTCCAATATAGAATATTTCGCTACACTCATAACAAATGAAGTCAAAAGAAGAATTATGGAACTTATATACTTTGCTACCGCGTTTGTATGTGGCTTTGCTGTTTATCAGCTAAAGCTTCCTCCCCTTATTGGTTTTTTGTTGGCGGGCTTCGCCCTCAACTTATATGGCTACAAAACAACAGAACTACTCAATACTCTCGCAAGCTTAGGTGTAACACTTCTTCTGTTTAGCATCGGCCTAAAACTGAAAGTCTCTAACTTAATAAAACCCCAAGTGTGGGCACCAGCCTCAATTCACATTGTGCTTAGTAGCACGTTATTCAGTGCTTTTATGCTATTGCTGGGTGCGCTTGCACTGCCCCTTTTTGATCAGCTCACGTGGCAAAGTGCCTTACTCGTTGGCTTTGCATTTAGTTTCTCAAGTACTGTATTTGCAGTTAAAGTACTTGAAGAGCGCGGAGAAATGGCAAGCCTACACGGTAAAATCGCTATCGGTATCTTAGTGATGCAAGATATCTTCGCGGTTATTTTCTTAGCCATTAGTACGGGCAAAGCACCTAATATGTGGGCACTGGCACTATTAATAGGCTTACCTGTTTTACGCCCCCTTATGTTTTGGGTGCTCAACCGTTCAAAACACGGTGAACTATTGCCTTTATTTGGTTTTTTCTTTGCACTCGTACTTGGATATCAAGCATTTGAATTTGCAGGCCTTAAAGGTGATTTAGGCGCGCTTATCATCGGTATGATGTTTGCGTCGCACAAGAAAGCCGGTGAGTTATCAAAATCACTACTTAATTTGAAAGATATTCTTCTTGTAGGGTTTTTCTTAAATATTGGCTTAAATGCAGAACTAACGACTCATGCCGTGTTAGTTGCCATGGTGATTGTATTTGTATTACCTATCAAAGTGGCGCTTTATTATGTACTGACTAATCTCTTTAAACTACGCGCGCGTACCTCACTGTTAAGTGCTTTTAGCCTCTCTAACTACAGTGAGTTTGGGTTAATTGTGTGTGCTGTTGCAGCAAGTAGCAATATGATCACCAGTGAATGGCTCGCTGTAATGGCTATTGCCGTATCTGTTACCTTTATATTGGCGTCTCCTTTAAACAAACGTTCAAACGAAATTTATGTCAAACTAGAAAACTGGCTGCTCAAATTTGAAAGCGATACGCGACTTGCCGAAGAGTTACCAGTAAACCTAAATGACACAAAAATTGTTATTTTTGGCATGGGTCGTATTGGCACTGGTGCGTACGAAACGATTAGTCAAACACACCCTAATCTCGTTGCAGGTATTGATATTAAGCCCGATGTGGTAGAAAAACATATTAAGCGTGGCCGACGGGTACTCATAGCAGATGCGACTGACCCTGATTTTTGGCAACGCGTAAATCATTCTCATGTGGGCATGGTTATGCTCGCAATGCCAAAACATATGCAGAATATTTTTGCCCTTGAACAGTTACGTGCCTCGGGTTATCAAGGCCAAGTTACTGCTATTGCGAACTATCCAGATCAGCAAAAAGAACTAGAAGATATGGGCGTAGATTCAACCTATAACTTCTATTTAGAAGCCGGTAGTGGCTTTGCTGAACATGTAAAACAAAAACTTTTTTCTTGATGTAAAAAATAATTCTCAGCACCTAATTATGGTACTGAGAATTATTTTCATTATATTCATATACTTGCTTAGACATAAAAATTAACCCCATACCTGACGTACCCGCCCTAGGTCATTCTTATTTACAAAGCTTTACATGCAAATTAGCAATCATTGTCAAAAAAGGAGTAAACTGGGCTTAGATACTACGCTAAGTATCTATTTTTAACACAAAAAAAGTTTATCAGTCTGCTTGCGTACTTCATGATTTATGCACTACTGTTAGACTGTTTAAGGTTGTTTAAATGAAAAATAAGTTTACCAGAGAATCTTTAGCAAACACGGATGATGCACATTCCGGGAAACTTGTAGATATTCAACAGCAGCTTGATGAGTTACAACAAAATGGCATGACAGCGATGGATATTAGAACTGTGCTATTCAACAAGATGCTCGATGTTTATCAAGTTCCGCGTGATCATTTTCTTCGTGACAGTGAAACACCTGAGCGAATTGACGACCCGACTATCGTAACGAGGCTCAAGCAGCTTGGGTTTTCGAAAAAGAGTCGCCAACAACTACATTAGCATTCAGTATTATTTTGCAGTAGTCATTCCGAGGGCCTACCTCCCTCACTAAATAGGCTGTTTCTTGCCCGTCACAGCCTATTTTCTCTTTCCTATTTGCCGTATCATTCATAATAAATATAAGTCCAATTGAGACAGTAATGGATACAGCCCAATTAAAGCTCGCGATAAATACAAAAATGCCGTTTGGAAAGTACGCTGGTCGCCCCCTCTTATTGCTACCTGAACCCTATCTTGTATGGTTTAAACAGCAAGGATTTCCAGACACACAACTTGGCGCGCAACTAGCAATGATGTACGAAGTAAAACTCAATGGTTTAGAGAAAATGCTGATGCCATTATTAGATGAAAAATAATTTCAATTTTCGTGAACTTTTACTTTTGAACGTAGTCTATTACTTTGCTACTTGTTTATTTTTGGTTTTAACCACAGAAAAAGCGCCTAAGGCGCTTTTTTTATGTCTGCTAATGAGTGACTACACGTTAGCTTAACGAAGAGAGTTATGCTGACGTAAAAAACCGTGTAATAACGAAGGTAATACTTTGTGATTGAGGTGCCTTGGCAATTGCTCCTGCACTGTTCGACTTCCTACACATGCAGTCGCCAACCAGAAGTTTTTAACACAACTGACGTCAAGCGTTAGGTTTAGTCACTCAAAATGATGACGTATTAATGCACAGTGGTATAGTCTAGCTTATAGAGGCGAATAATAAATTTTGCCCCACCCAGCTCAGAATTACCCAGTTCTGATTGCCCTTGATGCCAGCTTACAATTTTTGCCACGATAGCAAGACCTAAACCAAATCCACCGGTTTTTTTATCTCGACTCTTATCTAAACGTGTAAATGGCTTAAATACACTCTGCCACTCACTTGGGGCAATACCGGGGCCATCATCTTCAACATTGAGCTGTATATAATCAGGAAATTCTTGCAAACTCACTTGAATTTTATGGGCTGCATACTTTTGAGCATTCCCCAGTAAATTTTGAATGCAGCGTGCCATAAAGTGCTCATCACATTCGTAGTAGAGCTCTGCCGGCGCATTCAATTGCACATCAATGTCAGTGGCAAACTCTAGTTTATTCACAACACTATTAATCAATGCCGTTAAATCACAAGGGCGACGCGTTAAACTTGGCTGATGGGAATCAAGGCGGGCATATTCAAGCATTTCTGACACTAAGGCTTCAAGCTCAGCAATGTCTGCTTGCATGTTATCGATGTAATCGAATGACTTTTCATTTTCTATTTGCTCTTCAAGCATAGCAACCGCAAATTTTAACCGTGCTAAAGGCGTTCTAAACTCATGAGAAACTGATGAAGTAAGCTCTTGTTGAGCTGCAAGCAAATATTGGATGCGTTCTTGCATCGCGCTTAAGGTATCGGTGATTGGTAAGAAAAATGATTTAGACGCATCATGAAGTTCAAAATCTTGTGCGCCACCGACCGCCTCACAAGCAAGTGTCAGCTTATTGAAGTCGCGCCACAGTAAGAAACTCCATAAGCCTACAGGCACACCAATCACGGTTAATAATAGAAAGTAAGGCCAAACCGAGCTAAAACTTGGATTGGACACTGAAAAAGGACCCACATGCAACAACTGCTTATCATTCAGTGCTATGTACCAAATGACTTCTTGTTGGTGATTAAAAAGATAAAGGTGTTTATCAGCGTTTAACTTGGCGTTTAATTCTTCAGGTAGAGCGACATCATTACGGTTAATGCGTTCGCTATTAAACGCTTGCTGTAATTTTTCTAGTCCCTCTTCTGTTTGACTTAAGAGCCAGAGAGATTTCCCAAACTCTTGGTCGAGGGCGATGTGTTGTTGAGTATCTTCATAGGGCCAAAGTTGCTCAATGACCCCACTAACCAGAAACAAAGAAACTATTATATAAAGGTATAAGCTTGCAAACAGTTTCCCCATTAATACTTACATTTCCCATGCATCAGATACGAACAAATAACCTTGTCCCCACACCGTTTTAATACGATAAGGCTTATCACTGTTATCACCCAGCTTTTTACGGATCCGTGATACACGTACGTCAACTGTACGGTCTAAACCATCGTATTGACGACCAATCATATGTTGATGAACATGCTCACGACTTAGCACCTCACCTGCATTTGACGCTAATAACCAAAGCAATTCAAATTCATGAGAGGTAAGTGTAATTTCATTACCTTTGAGTGTAACAATGCGACTGGTTTTATCAATGCTTAAATCGCCAAAGGTAATTTCTTCAGGGGTTTTGTTTGTTGCTTGGCCACGGCGAAGTAATGCATTAATTCGTGCAAGTAAAACACGCGGCTCAGCCGGCTTAATGACGTAGTCATCAGCACCAAGCTCAAGACCAATAACTTGGTCAAAGTCTTCACCTTTTGCTGTCAGCATTAAAATCGGTAGGCTATATTTATCGCGTACCTGACGGCATACACTAAAGCCATCTTTACCGGGTAACATAACGTCTAGAATCATTAAATCTACCGGGTTGTTTTCAAGGTAATCAAACACTTCATCGCCGCGTTCAAGGACCGCAACATCCAACCCGTTATGCTGAAGATAGTCCCGTGTTAACTGTTGTAAACCGAGATCATCTTCAACAAGTAAAATCTTTGCCATTGGTTGCTCCTGAATTAAAATAAGCTCCACGGTGAGCGTAATCTGCGTCTCGTTGTTTTTGCTTCAGTGCTTTGCACTTCAACTTTAGCTGTTGCAATTTTACTCCCCGTGTGCGGATTGATTAAGGAGTATATTGTTTCAACCTGAACACGCGCTTTATGATGTAACTGCGCTTTTCGAGTGTTCTTCCAGCATTGAATTTGCTGATTATTTTGGTACAAACACACATCTTCAGGCTGCGCCACTTGCCAACTTATTTTTAACTGAAGATCGCAAAAATCATGCTGCTGTAATACAACACACACTTTGGGTGAGATAGCTAAGTGAGTCGCTTGTGCGTGACTCGGGAACCCCCAAATAACAGCAACAAACACACACAGACTTAAAACAAAATACTTCATATTAAAAAATATGATTGAATCCTATAAAAGCAGTCATTGAATACGTGTGTTCAAAAAGCGGACTGTCATCCACGGCTGAGTAGTCATAATATGCTAAATGAAAACGAAGAGAGTTGGTCTCACTCAGAGGCCAACGGGCGTCGATTTTAGCATAAGGTTGCCAGCTACTGCCAACACCAATTACCCCATTTGAAGACTCTTCGGCAGATAAACCATAAAAATAATCATTTAGTTTGGCTGATTTGTACCAAATGCCTACGCTCGGCATTATTTCAAGGTCATCGACTTGATAATGTGCTTGCCATTGTAATGCACTTCGCATTCCTTGGTAGACCCCAGATACATCAGCTAAAGCTTGAAAAGAGAAAATATGGTTATCACGTACGTAGTGGTAGCTTACGCCCGCATCAAGTGCCCAACGACGTTTACGTACATCGTCAATTGTCACCCTTTTCTTAACGAGTTCGTCACTGGTCGTTGATTCAACCATGAAGCTATTTGATGTTTGCAGTGCAAACACATTACTTGGATGAAAATCAATAAAAAAGCGAGTTTCAGGATTAAACTCGGTCACAAAATTAACAACGTGTGAAGCACTTTCATGAAAAGAATAACCGAGGCGACCATTATCAAAAAACCACTTTTCGCTGTAATAGGCTATTTCAGGTAGCACTACTAAGGGTAAATTTTTACCACCATGTAGCGGGTTCGTCATGACACCAATACCCGCATTAACACTTACGTGCCAGCGATTAATATCGATTTCTTGACTAGCCACACGGCTTTCACGTTCAGTGCGTGTTGATTCATCGGCATAGACTTTACTTGAAAGCAAAAGCAGCACAGAAAAAACGATTACGCACATCCTGATCGTCTGAGACTTCATTATTATTGTTACGACCAAAGAGAATTATGCAATGACTCCATACTACCAAGTTGTGAATAAACTGTCCTTAGCAAGTTACAACTATTCACAAATTTGATACATTTATACGCAGTAAGTCTGTCACTTTGTTACTCTTCAATAATTTCTATGCGATTACGACCGTGCTTTTTAGCGAGATAAAGTGCCTTATCAGCTTTTTTAATGAGTTGATTTTGTTGACTATTTGTTGATTTAATTGCAACACCAAAGCTTGCGGTAACATAACCCAGTACAGTCGTGGAAGCAGGATCTTTAATGTGTAATTTTGTGATGGCTAAACGCAGCTGTTGAGTAAAGTTAGTCATATCACTGATGCTGGTAAACTGCGCAGTGAAACAGAACTCTTCTCCCCCATAACGATAAACTTGGCCAACACTTGCGACATACTTCAGTAATTTTACCGCAACAGCACGTAAGACTTGATCACCTTTTTGGTGACCAAAAGTGTCGTTAAATACTTTAAAGTGGTCAATATCGACCATCACTAGCACAGCGATTTCGGCTAAATCATCACGCTGACAAAAAACGGTAATATCTTCATCAAATTTGCCGCGATTAAAAAGCCCAGTGAGCGTATCTTTTTCAGCCTTTCTTTTTGAATCAATCAGCTCTTGTTTTAGCGTTATAATTTTTGCATATGCTAGGGCTAGTTGATTTTGAAAATCTTGCGTGCGATTTTGTAATGCGGCTGATTCGTTAGTTAAACGCTCAATGCAGTGAAGTACATCATCGAAGCCTCTTTCTTTACTAATATCAGCATCGTGTAACTTCTCCCTGCATGCATATAATACCTGATTAAACTGCGTTGATTGATTAAGCGCTGCAGTTAAATCATGTTGGACTTGCCCTACAACATCATCAAAACTATTCGAAAGCTGATTAAATAAGGATAGGTCATTGACTGAAAGGTACTTGTTGAATAAGTAGTTAGCTTGCTCATAACTACAGCCATTAAATCTGCTAATAAAGCCATCCAGCTCTTTATTTAAATCATGGTTCTTGTCACTAACATAGCAATACCAAATTGCATAATTAAGCGGCGTTATGGGAATTTTATATTTCACCATTAATGGAATGGCTAGCTTTAAACAGTGGCTAGAATAACCTAAAGAATGAGCGGCTTGAGCAGACAATGCCATGTGTCGTTGCCATGAATTTTTATTATTTTAAATTACGGTAGCAACACATTGAAAAAAATCAATAAAAAAGCAATTTCACAGATATAAACCAGTACAAACCACGAGTTAAACTTTTAAAAAACCATACTAAATAACTACAAAAAAATAATATACCTATACAAAAACAGAACAACCAAAAGAACCAAATCAAACTCATACAGCCAACCAAATAAGCGAACACAAAAGTATTAGATTGCCTGTTGAGTTAACGATTGCGCAATACTCCAAATCGCATTCAGTGCCGGGTCATGCCGCTCTTTATTGAGTACCGCTAAACCAATATCAAAACCAGGAATAGTTTGTTCGGCATCACTAATAATTTGAACTTTATCTTTTAGCGGACTGTTGTCGAGCACGATCTTCGGCACCATTGCCACCCCTAAACCCAAACTCACCATTGATACCATGGCTTCATGTCCCGCTACTTGCGCATAAATTCGACCATGAATGCTTTTCTTACGCCACCACTGCTCTAAACGTTGTCGAGATAACCCCTGCTCTGCCACGATAAATTCAAGGTTTGACCAGGCAATATTATTTTCATCTTTAAGCTGCTCACTAATAGGGCACACAATTTTAGGAGCAATGAGTACCAAAGGCGAGTAACCAATACTGGTGAATGCTATTTGCCCAGGTAACTTAGCAGGTTTTGCTGCAATGGCCATGGCTTCATGACCATCTAAAACCCGATTAATAGCCAGTGCTGGATCACCCGTATTTAAAGTTATTTCAATATAGGGATGCTGCATCCGTAGCTGCTCTAATATCTGATGTAAAAAACTATACGAGGCGGTGACCGAACAATAAATACTTACATTACCGTATATATGCTGCTGTGGCTCTTGTACATTCGCTTTGAAACGGTGCCAATTCGCTAACGTTGCGTTAGCATATTCAATAAAAGACTCACCCTCTCGAGTTAATTTAACCGTGCGATTATCTCGATTGAACAAGACGACGCCAACCTCCTCCTCAAGCTGCTTAATGTTTCGGCTCAGTGTCGGAGCACTGATATGGCACAGCTCACTGGCCCTCGCAAAGTGTAATGTTTTCGCCAATGCTAAAAAGTAATGCAGATGCTTGTGATCCATAATTTCACCATTTCATTTTATGAAACACTTTAATGCAAATATATCATTTTACGCAAGGTTTAAAATTGCATACTGTTAACCCATACAAAGAACGACTCTTTGTTTTCTAACAAACTAGTATTAATAGGACACTAACAATGGCGAATTATTTCAACACTCTTCCTTTACGTGAGCAGTTAGCGCAACTAGCGCAATGTGAATTTATGGATCCATCAGAATTTACTGATGGCGTAGACGCTTTAAAAGGGAAAAAACTCGTTATTGTCGGTTGTGGCGCACAAGGTCTTAACCAAGGTTTAAATTTACGTGATTCAGGTTTAGATGTTTCATATACGCTGCGCGAGTCGGCTATTGCTGAACGTCGTCAATCATTCTTAAATGCATCTGAAAACGGTTTTACTGTTGGTACATACGAAGAACTTATCCCAACTGCCGATGTAGTATTAAACTTAACACCTGATAAGCAGCATACATCCGTTGTGAATGCCATCATGCCACTTATGAAACAAGGCGCGACCCTTGCCTACTCACATGGTTTCAACATTGTTGAAGAAGGTATGCAAATTCGCGAAGATTTAACGGTCATTATGGTAGCGCCTAAATGCCCAGGCTCTGAAGTACGCGAAGAGTACAAACGCGGCTTTGGTGTCCCTACGCTTATCGCTGTTCACCCTGAAAATGATCCGCAAGGACATGGCCTAGCACAAGCAAAAGCATACGCGGCTGGCACCGGTGGCCACCGCGCAGGTGTACTAAAATCATCATTTATTGCTGAAGTTAAGTCAGACCTGATGGGTGAGCAAACTATTTTATGCGGCATGTTACAAACCGGCTCATTACTGTGTTTTGACAAAATGGTTGAAAAAGGGATTGATCCTAGTTATGCCTCTAAATTGATTCAATACGGCTGGGAAGTAATCACCGAAGCACTAAAATATGGTGGTGTAACAAACATGTTAGACCGCTTATCGAACCCTGCGAAAGTAAAGGCATTTGAGTTAAGCGAGCAGCTAAAAACAATCATGCGCCCTCTTTATAATAAGCACATGGACGATATTATCAGCGGCGAGTTTTCTCGTGGCATGATGGCTGATTGGGCTGAAGATGATGCAAAATTACTCGCATGGCGCGCAGAAACAGCAGAAACAGCATTCGAAAAGCAACAAAATACTGATGAAGAGATCAATGAACAAACCTTCTTCGACCAAGGTATTCTAATGGTTGCAATGGTAAAAGCTGGCGTTGAACTGGCATTTGAAACCATGACAGCAGCGGGCATCATTGCTGAATCGGCTTACTATGAATCACTGCACGAAACGCCACTAATTGCTAATACGATTGCGCGTAAAAAACTTTTTGAAATGAACAGAACTATTTCCGATACCGCAGAATATGGCTGTTACTTATACAACCATGCGTGTTTACCACTGCTAAAAGACTTTATGCAAAACATGGATACTGATGTCATTGGTAAAGGCCTTGATAGCACCAGCAATCAGGTTGATAACCAAACGTTGATCGCTGTGAATAAAGCACTTCGAGAGCACCCTGTTGAAGTGGTAGGCAGTAAACTACGCGGTTACATGTCAGCAATGAAGAAAATTGTTTAACCCTGGAAAGTAAGTTTCGCTTGTTAGAAACAAAGCCCAATTGCATATGCTTTGGGCTTTTTTTTGTCCCTACATTTATTCGTCATCTGCAAAGTGTATGCTAAAATTACTCTCTTATTTGTTGTAAACTAAGACACTTTCATGGCGTTAAATCAACTTACCATTACCAAAAAAATAACTCTACTAGGCAGTTCTATTGCTCTTATCGTTGCAGCACTTATCGGTGCAACAGCCCTTTACAGTGCAAAAAAAATCATCGAACACCGTATGATTGAATCTGAACTGCCAAGTAAATTGCAAGCAATTGATAACTATATCACTCACGATATAAACCAAATGATCAGCGCTGCAGAACAGCTTTCTAGCAACGAGTTCGTTTTAGAATGGGCTCGCTCAGGGAATAATAACGATAATACGCTGCTCAAAGAGCTCAACCGCCTTGTTAAACAGTATGATTTAGCCACGGCATCATGGGCCAATCGTGAAACTGCACAATATTGGAATCAAGACGGTTTTTTACGTGTGCTTACGAAAGAGCAAGACAGTTGGTTTTTTGACTTCACGCAATCATCAGTGCCTTTTTCTATCAGTATTTATCAAGAGTCGCCCACTGATGTAAAAATGTTTGTTAACCACCAGCAAACCAATGGTATTGGTCTTGCAGGATTGGCAAAAAGCATTGATGACATGCAAGCCATGCTACAAAGGTTTAAGATTGAAAAAACTGGGTTTGTGTTCATAGCAGATAAAAATGGCTTAATTCAATTACATAAAGATGCCAGTAAAGTGGCTAAGGCAAAACTAGATTCGGTGTACCAGCCAGGTATTACAGACTCTTTACTAACCAATCAAGATTTTAATTTACACGAACTCGACCTGAATGGCGAAGCAACACTGCTTGCTGCCAGCCCAATTAAAAATACCGATTTATTTGTCATTGCTCAAGTGCCCAAAAATGAGGTATTTGCCAGTATTCAAGTGTTACAATGGCAGATAATCAGCTTTGCAATTGTCATTGCGCTAGTTGCCAGCTTCGCCGGTTTCTTATTAGCAAAAACACTGTCATCCCCCCTATCAAAAATGGCAGAGCTGTTCATGCGTTTAGGCTCTGGTGATGCAAACTTAGCATACCGTTTGCCAGAATCTGAGCAGCCTGAACTGGCTAACTTAAGCACGGGCTTTAACCAATTCATTTCAAAAATTGAAACGGCCATCATGCAAGTAGCGCAAGAAAGTCGCGAAATAAGACAAAGCGCGGCCCATGTATTTAAGCAGGCCCAAAAGAACTCTGAAGCACTTGATAATCAAAAAGAACAGACAATTTCAGTTGCTGCCGCAATTAATCAAATGGGCGCGACGGTACAAGAAATTGCCTCAAGCGCCACGAATACAGCAAAACTGACAGAAACCAGTAAACACAGTACCGAACAAAGTCATACGCAGGTGACCCAAAGTAAAGAAGCAATAATTGAATTAGCAACCGACATCGACAACATTACGGAACAAGTTAACGAACTTGCAAACAAAACGCAGGCAATTGCCAGCATTGTTGATGCTATTCGTGGTATTTCTGAGCAAACAAACCTATTAGCGCTTAACGCAGCGATTGAATCTGCTCGCGCTGGTGAGCATGGTCGTGGTTTTGCTGTTGTTGCAGATGAAGTACGCGCACTTGCCAGCAGAACCTCACAATCGACAAATGAAATCCAAACGATGATCAGTGAATTAACAAGCACATCCGATCTTGTTGTCGAACATATAAATCATTCTAAATCACGCGCTCAATTGAGTGTTAATGCCATGCAAAGCTCTGTTGAGTTGCTTAACACGATCACCAATGCAGCTAATGAGATTAATGATATGGCAACATTAATTGCGACGGCCACAGAGGAGCAAAGCAATGTCGTTGCTGATGTCGGACGCAATATTGAGCAAATTAGCGATATCAGCGATACCGTGATGCATGAGCAGATTGACACTGAGCAAGCAATAAAGGATTTAGCAAGCAGTGCGCAAACGCTAGACGATCTTGTTGCGACCTTTGATAAACGCTGACACCTTTTGTAACAGTAAACACTGATCCTTTTTTAATTACAGCCTATACTTACAGACATGTGATTCCCTAGGCTGTTAATTAAAGGGGGCCTTATGAACGCGCCTACGATTGCTCTATTATCAAGTCTTTGCTTTTTATCAGCATGTAATAATACACCTAAGCAGTTGGCCCCTGCGCCATTAGCACTCACTGAGCTTGATGAATTTAGGCTTTCAAAAGTCGAAAGTCAGGAAAAAATTTTTGCGCTAACTCCGCGTATTAAACGTCAGTTAGACAGTGCTTTTCCTGAAGACACTCGCTCACTCGAGACAACTAAACGCTTACTGCACTTTTTATTAGAAAATGGTGATGCCTCATTGTCTTATCAATCAGGCGCGACACTAACCGCGAATCAAGCCTATGCTGATTTAAATGCCAACTGCCTCTCTTTATCAATATTAGCGTACAGCTTAGCCGAGTATCTTGGTCTTGAAGGGCAATTTCAAAAGGTTCACATTCCAGAGTATTGGGCACGAAATAATGGCTTTAGCTTACTGACAGGACACATAAATTTAAAGGTAAGAGAACACGACAAACACGCCATAAACCGCACGATTATTTATCCTGGTTCGCGTTCATTAGTGATTGATTTTGATCCAAATAGCCGTCAGGCAGCATTTAAAACAAGTCATATTAATAAAGCTCGTATCACCGCCATGTTTTATAACAATAAAGGGGTTTCGGCCATGCTTAGCCATGACTATGGTCGTGCATACAGTTATTACAAAGCTGCTATCAATACAGATAGCGCTTATTCAGGAGCTTGGGGGAACTTAGGTGTGCTCTTAAGGCTAACAAATCTCTACCCAGAGGCAGAAGTAGCCTACCAATATGCCATAACCTTAGATGCTGATAACAACACGGCTTTGGGCAACCTAGCACTGCTTTACAATTTGACGAATCGTGAACAACAGGGTAATGCCATCCTCACACAGCTAGATAAAAAGCGTCAAACTAATCCGTATTATCATATTTCGCTTGGCAATGATGCCTACGCAACTGGGCGCTATGAAGATGCGATAGCGCATTTTAAAAAAGCACGCACTTTAGATAGTAACTTACATGACAGTGACTTTGGCCTTGCACGTATATATTTTCAGCTAGGTGACTTGAAACTAGCCAAAAAATACCTGACCATGGCGAACAATAAAGCAGATTTTGATCATGATAAACAGCGTTATGAAAGTAAACTACAGGCACTGCGTTCGCATACTGCAAAGCTTACTGATTACCAGTAGCTTATTTTACTGTGATGCTGCGTTTGCCAGTGCTGACTCTCATTTAAAACAAGATGTCACAACGCTTACTTCAACGCAATTTTATGGTCGGAAAACCAATACAATCGGCGCAAAGCGTGCCGCTGATTACATTGCAAGCCGCTTAACCTCATTAGGCTATGAAGTTCAAGAACAAACATTTCAATACCCCGCAACTTTTTATCAAAAAGCCACTGCCCGCAATATCATTGCAACTAAACCATCCGCTTGCACTCAATGTAAAAAGATTATCTTTACTGCACATTATGACCATTTAGGGCAACGCGGGACTAAGCTCTATCCTGGCGCAAACGATAATGCCAGCGGTGTTGCTGCTTTACTCTATTTAGCAGCGTATTTCGCCGATAAGCCCCATCAGAACCAATTAATGTTCGTTGCCACCGATGCAGAAGAAAATGGCTTACATGGCAGTGACTATTTAGTGTCACAATTAAACAGCGCAGATATCGCATTAAATATTAATCTGGATATGCTCGTGGTTAACAAGCGAAAACCTCGCATTTATGCCTTTTTAGACGGCCAATCAATAGCGCAGTATAAAACAGTAATTACTGGACTTTCTGATGAAAACATTACATTTTTTGCAACCAGTTCATCTGCCCGACTTAATCGATTATTTGATCTTAACGTTGATTGGCGAAGAGCCAGCGATCACTATTCGTTTGCAAAAGCAGGTGTCCCTTATATTTATTTTGGCATGGGACACGATAAACACCATCATCAACCGAGTGATACCCTAGAGCACATTGACTTTAGGTTATTTGAACACGCAGTGAGCAAAATTGCAGAGTTTGTTAGTGCCCTAACCAGGTAACTTGGCTGTGATAACAAACTGCCTTTTTTGCGCTTTGTTTAACTTTTTAACCTGAATCTCAAGCTTACTAGCCTCGCTGCGAGAGCCAACCGGTTGCTGATAAATTAAGGTTAAAGGTCCTTTTCCTTTTAAATTTTTTGCCCCTTTGTCAGCTTGGTGAGCTGCAAAACGTTTTTCAACATCGGTGCTGATCCCTGTATACCAGTGGCCAAAACGAGTCTGCACAATATACAAATGCCAGTGTGATTGAGAACTGTCGCGCTTTTTTATTGATTCAGGTAAACTTTTTGTCGTGTCGGTGGTCAAATCTGTGCCTCGTGAGCATTAATCATGTTTCAGTAAAACAATTATTGAAAAGGGTTTTACCTTCTGTGACTAATCGGTATCATGCAGTGTATAAAAAATAAGGATTCAAACAAATAATGCAGTCGTTTAAAACTTTTTCTTTTTGGTTAGTACTTACCCTTACTTTAAGTGCTACCGCTGGGTGTTCTAGTTGGGTTTATCGCATCAACATTCCTCAGGGTAACTTTTTAGAACAATCTGACGTTGATAAGCTTCGCGTTAATATGACTCGTGAGCAAGTGGTTTACGTACTTGGTAAACCGGTTGCAGAAGATTCATTCGACAAGAATACTTGGCATTATCTTTATGTTTTTAATCTAGGCCGTAGCAATGAACAACGCAAATCGTTAACGGTTAATTTTGAAGATAATAAGCTCGTGTCAATATCAGGTGATTATGAGCAACCAAGTGAGTTCAATACCCCACTTGAACAAGAGTAAATATAAAAACAAAGGGTAGCAAAAGCGACCCTTTTTTGTATGCTAAATAGATAAAACCACCGCTTAGAACGAGCAGTAAGTGATTCACTTTCAATAGGTTACTATGCTTTATTCAGTGGGCGCCCACCGGTAACTTTATTAGCTCTACCTTCTTCTTTGGCTTTCTCTGCACGACGTCTGCGTGCATCTTTGGGGTCTGCAATTAATGGGCGATAAATTTCAATTCTATCCCCTTGCTTAACCTCTTGTGTTAACTTGCAAGTGCGATTCCACACACCTAATGTGAGGTTATTTGCATCTATTTCGGGGCACTTTTCGATAATGCCCGATTTAATAACAGCTTGCTCAACAGTGGTTCCCTCTGGTACTTCGACAAGTAAACTTGTCGCGGTTGTAGGTAACGCAAATACAACTTCAACACTTATCATGAGCGGACTCCATACACCGTTTTCGCACGTTGGGTAAAAGCATTCACCATATTCTTTGCCACTTCGTTAAACACCTTACCAAAAGCAAGCTCAATTAGTTTACTCGCAAATTCAAACTCTAAGTGTAATTGCACTTTACACGCTTTATCGTCTAAAGGTAAAAAATGCCATTTCCCTTGCAAGCTTTTAAAAGGACCATCAACTAAACGTAAAGCAACGGTTTGCTCATCAATAAAGGTATTTTCTGTGGTAAACCACTTTTTTAAACCCGCTTTCGATATTTCTAAACTGGCCGTCATACCGCTGGGTTGTTGTGCAATAATTTTAGCGTCTGAACAATGTGGTAAAAACTCAGGGTACGCATCAACATCGTTCACTAAATCAAACATTTCTTTACTGCTGTACATTACCAGCGCACTTTTTTCTATTTGTGGCATATTCACTCCCAACTGTGTCGGCGAATTTTAGCAAGCTTTGGCTATTTCCCCAAATTTTAGTAACGGGATTATTTGTATAAAGCCTTAAAAAAGCGATGTAAAAACGCTGTTTTTACGTATAATATGAACCACTATGGCTAAGAAAAAATCATCTAAATCGACAAGCAATACTATCGCGCTTAACAAAAAAGCGCGTCATGAGTATTTTTTACACGATAAGTTTGAAGCAGGGGTTGAACTACAGGGCTGGGAAGTAAAAAGTATCCGAGCTGGTAAAGTAAACATCTCTGAGACTTATATTCACATTAAAAACGGCGAAGCATTTTTACTTGGCAGTCAAATTCAGCCTCTCAACAGTGCTTCAACACATGTAATTTGTGATCCGCTTAGGTATCGCAAATTACTTTTGAACAAACGTGAAATCGATCGTCTTATCGGTGCAACAGAGCGTGATGGTTATTCACTGATCGCCACTGCCATGTACTGGAAAAAATGCTGGGTGAAGTTGGAGTTCCACCTCGCTAAAGGTAAAAAGATGCACGATAAACGTGAAGATGGGAAAAACAAAGATTGGGCGCGTGAAAAAGAACGCCTGATGAAACATAAAGCATAAAATCCCTGCTTGAGCCTAACTTTCTGTTAGGCTCTGACCCCCTTACCCTACCTCACTCTTAACATTTTGAAACGTTTCCACGTGTCAACCTCATTCTTTTGTAGTATTTCAAAACCAACCATTTACATGGTATCAATCTTTACTGTGATTATTTCACAAAAATCTCACAATTAAACAAGGATTGAAATTTATGAAGAAAACTCATCACTTTATTCGACGACCTCTTACTGTTTTTACCATTGCCGCATTAGCGGGCACAACTTTCACCTCAGTTGCTGCCGAATCATCAGAAAGCGCTGAAAAAGTTGAGCGCATCGAAGTAACCGGTTCACGCATTAAACGCTCAGATATTGAGGGACCCTCACCTATCCAATCAATCAGTCGCGCAGATATTGATAATATGGGTTATGACAACCTACAACAGCTTTTAGAGCGTATGCCAGTCGCCGGTAATGGCACATTTTCAACCCGTGGAAATAACCAAGATTCAACAGCAAATGGCGCTGCTGCCGTGAGCTTACGTGGCTTAGGTTCGGATGCAACCTTAGTACTTATCAATGGACGCCGTGTTGCTATTAGTGCTTTCGCAGAAAGTATTACCAACTCATTTGTTGATATTAACTCTATTCCTGTTTCAGCAATCGAGCGTATCGATATTTTAAAAGACGGTGCATCTGCTATTTATGGCTCTGACGCGGTTGCTGGTGTAGTTAATATTATTCTTAAAAAAGACATTAATGGTCTAGAGGTCAACTTAGGTTATGGTGGTACTGACGGACCTAATTATGAAGAAAAAACAGCGAGTTTAGTATGGGGAACAAGCACAGAAAAAAGTAGTGCGTCTGTTATTATTGATTATTTTAATAATACGGCATTATCGTCAGATGAAATGGGACGCCTAGGCACCGCTAACCAAGAACCATATGGTGGTATGGATTTCCGCTCTTCGCGTGGTTTTCCAGGCTACTTTTACGTCGATGGCGAAAAAACAATTGACCCATCTTGCCCTGCAGAAAATGCAACCGCCAGTGGTAGCTGTTTATTTGACTATGGCCCCTATGGCTATATAACACCGGCGTCTGAACGTGTTGGCGCTATTTCACAATTTGAATATAACTTTGATAATGGCATCACTGCATTTATGGAAATGGCAGTACAGCATAACTCCTCACAGGCAGCGGGTGCTCCCACTCCTCTTGATGAAGACGCAGGACTCACGGTACCAGCAAGTCACCCAAACAATCCTTTTGGTCAAGATATTGAAATTGGTCGGTATCGTACCGTTGATGCAGGTCCTCGCCAATGGGATATCGAATCAGATACACTGCGTTTTGTGGCTGGCTTAAAAGGTGAAATTAATGATTGGAGCTGGGAGACAGCCGTTCAAAAAGGCCGCAGTAAATCAATGCAAACAGGCAGTAGAAGCCAGGGCTGGGTGCGTACCGACTTTCTTCAGCAAGAAATTGATGCGGGTAATTACAATCCATTTGGTGGCACCTATAACGACCCTGCGGTTATCGACAGAATTACAACAAGTCTGGTGCGCCGTGGTGAGTCGCATATGACCTCATTCGATGCCAATATCAGTGGTGAAGCATTTAGCTTTGGTGATGATGTCGTTATGATGGCCGCCGGTATTGAATACCGTGAGGAAGATGTAAGTGATATTCCTGATGATCAATTTCAACGTGGTTTAATTTTTGGTACCGAGTCAGTGTCAGCAGCAGCTGAGCGTGACCAGTATGCTGCGTATATTGAGTTTTCAATCCCGCTTGCAGATAACCTAGAGTTACAATTAGCGGGTCGCTATGATGATTACAGTGACTTTGGCTCAACAACCAATCCAAAAGTAGCTGTACGTTGGGCACCAACCGATTCAATCACTGTTCGTGGTTCTTGGGCACAAGGTTTCAGAGCACCTTCATTAGCGCAAATTGGTTTAGGTCCCTCAGAAGAAAGTCAGTTCTTTGTAGATACTTACCGATGCCAAGCGACAGGGCTTGATTGTAATGCACTTGATTACAACATTCAGTTTGCAGGTAATCCAAACCTAGAAGCTGAAGAATCTGAATCTTGGAACGTTGGCTTTATTTGGGCACCCACAGCTGAATTTGGTTTCGGTATTGATGTATGGAGCATAACGCAAGACAATAAAATTGATGAGCAAGAATTCGGCCCTATTTACGATCAAAATTGTAATGATCAAAATAGCACAGTGTGTGTACGACTTGCGCCTCAAGGCGGCCTAAGCTTAGGGGTTATTCAAAAAGTACATAGCACTTTCGAAAATGTATCCTCACAAGAAGTATCTGGTGTTGATGTCTCTGCTAATTACACGCATGCAATGAATGACTACGGGTTCTTAAAATTCAATCTTGAATGGGCATACCAAAATGAATTTAAGAAAGATGGCCGTGATTATACGGGTGAATATCGTTACCCAGAAAATCGTTGGATATTCAGCACTAACTGGGAAATGGGTGACTTTAATACGAATGTGAATGTGAGTTACATCGGTGAGTTTGAAGATACCCCTGATATCGACTTTGACGGTAACCTAGACTTTGATAGCAACACATCACGCATGGTTGACTCTCAAACACTGGTTGATTTACAGACTGCGTATAACTTCTCAGAAAAACTAAAACTCTCTGTGGGCGTTAATAACGTATTTGACGAAGATCCTCCATTTGCAATTGGTGATGGTGATAGCGACTTATATGGCTATGTATCAAGTGTGCATAACCCTCGTGGACGTTATTTCTATACGAAGCTAACAATGCGCTTTAACTAAACGCATACCAGATAAAACAAAACCCGCCAATTGGCGGGTTTTTTAATACTTTCAACAAAGGCCTAAATTATAGGTCGCCTTCGTTTTCAGAAAGGAATTTAGCAACACCTTCAGGGCTTGCATCCATACCTTTTTTACCTTCAGTCCAACCTGCTGGACATACTTCACCGTGCTCGCTGTGGAACGCTAGTGCGTCAACCATGCGAAGCATTTCATCAATGTTACGGCCTAATGGTAAATCGTTAACTACTTGGTGACGTACTGTACCTTCTTCGTCGATTAGGAAAGAACCACGGAAAGCAACACCTGCTTCTGGGTGCTCAACGTCGTACGCTTGACAGATTTCGTGCTTAACGTCTGCAACTAGTGCATATTTAACTTGACCAATACCGCCGTCAGCAACAGCAGTGTTACGCCATGCGTTGTGTGAGAATTGTGAATCGATAGAAACACCGATTACTTCAACGCCACGCTTTTGGAACTCTTCAAAACGCTTGTCGAAAGCGATTAACTCTGAAGGACATACGAAAGTGAAGTCTAACGGGTAAAAGAAGATAACTGCTTTTTTACCTTCGATAGTGTCTTTTAGGTTGAAGTTTTCAACGATTTCACCGTTACCAAGAACAGCTGCTGCAGTAAAGTCTGGTGCCTGACGGCCAACTAATACACCCATTTTTATCTCCAAATATTTGAGTTTATTTCCAATTGCCTACGCAATACTCACATATATATGGTTCCGAAAAAACAAAAACCAAGAGTAAGTATCGATATTTAGCAAGATAGTTTAAAGAGGTTACAGGCAAATGAACAATCGAAAAAAGCGATATATGCAATCGGAAAAATTGATATAAAAAAGATATGCGCTATGTCTATCGAATTACCTTATGATGCAGGGTGATTATGAACCCACCTTATTGTTAAATAAATACAAAAAACCCAGCTTAAAGCTGGGTTCTCAAATATAAAAAGGCGCATAACTAAGGGCTGTTAGTCCATAATATCTTCTGGCATATCACCACGGATCTGCTGCCAGATTTCACCCGTTTGATGGCCGTATTTACGCATAAGCGAAATAGCCCCGTCGTGTTCATGACGCTCAGCAAGCGAGGTTAAATCTTTATAAAATTGGCGAGCAAGCTCACGTGTACGCGAATCAGAGAAGTAATGGCAACCGATTTTTGAGTAAAAACCTTTAAAGCCATTTAAGATAAGTACATAGATTCTGTTGTTACCTGCGACAGCAAGTTCATGATGCACTTTGTAATCGTAGTCTGCAAATGCTTGCGCGCTGTCTTCAAGCTGTTCACTTTGCGATAAAATTTCGATCACGCGTTCAGGTGCTAATTTTATTGCAGCACGAGTGTAAATGGCACTAATGTTAGTGCGAGCCGATAGAAGTTGATCGGTAAGCTCTGGCATTTTGTCTTCATCTAGTCGTGCTAACGTCTCTAGAATGTTAAGGCCTGAGGTTTCCCAGAAATTATTAACGCGAGTTGGTTTACCATGTTGAATCGTTAACCAGCCATCACGCGCCAAACGCTGTAGCACTTCACGCAAAGTGGTACGTGTAACACCTATTAACTCTGACAACTCTCGTTCTGCTGGAAGAATTGAGCCAGGCGGAAAGTCACCATTCCAAATAGATTCAACAATGTATTCTTCAGCAAAACCTGCTGGACTTTTCGCTTTAAAAATTCTCATTCAATTTCCACTTGAGTTAGCACATACTTCTATCGCACAAAGCGATCAACCCACTGATTGTACCAGATGCTCTGTAACTAACAAGTAAAGTCCATCCAGTGTACATAAAAATCTAAAGATAATAACGAAATAATTAGCCTAGTATTAATAAACCACACTTAAGTTAATAATTAACAATCGTTATCGTACTTTAGCTATACTAAAATTACACTAACAGCATATTTACTGTTAACGCTAAGTGAATTAACTTATTAGCGTTATCATCCCATCTAATAAGGTACTGCAATGCAGCAACGAGTTCTGCCGGCAATCTTTAAAAACTTTTTAGGGAATTCGCCACAATGGTATAAATACACCATTCTTGCTTTTTTATTGTTAAATCCGATTTTATTTCAATTAAACCCTTATATTGCTGGCTGGGTGCTGGTACTAGAGTTTATTTTTACCCTTGCTATGGCATTAAAATGCTATCCGCTTCAACCCGGTGGACTTCTGGCGATAGAAGCGATGTTTATTGGAATGACTTCAGCGGGTCAGGTCGAACATGAAATAGTTCAAAATGTGGATGTCATCTTACTGTTGATCTTTATGGTTGCGGGCATTTACTTTATGAAAGATCTGTTACTGTATATTTTCACTAAGTTAGTTGTCTCAGTTCGCAGTAAAACAGTGCTGTCGCTGTCTTTTACACTTGCTGCTGCATTCTTATCTGCATTTCTTGATGCCCTGACTGTCATGGCGGTTGTTATTGCCGTTGCAATGGGTTTTTACAGCATTTACCACAAAGTTGCTTCGGGGAAAGACTCCAGCAGTGAACATGATATAAACGACGATAATCAAGTGCGTCCTGTCAATCGTCAAGAATTGGAAGAATTTCGGGCATTTTTACGCAATTTGTTGATGCATGCTTCAATCGGTACTGCATTAGGGGGCGTATGCACCATGGTTGGTGAACCGCAAAATTTAATTATTGCAGAACGTGCTGGCTGGTTTTTCGGAGAGTTTTTCTTTCGCATGCTCCCCATCACCTTGCCTGTAATGATTGCAGGTGTAGCGACAACTATTCTACTCGAAAAAACGAAGACATTTGGTTACGGTGCTAAATTGCCAGTTCCTATTCACACCATATTATCTGAGCATGCTAAAAAGTTTGAGAAAAAACGAACAACGCGTGACAAAGTCAATTTGGCTATTCAAGCAGTAATAGCGGTGTGGCTCATCATTGGACTTGCTTTACACTTAGCAACCGTCGGGTTAATTGGTTTATCGGTGATTATTTTTGCCACTGCCAGTGCAGGGATCATTGAAGAGCACCAGTTAGGAAAAGCATTTGAAGAAGCACTCCCCTTTACCGCTCTGCTGTGTGTATTCTTTTCAATTGTTGCAGTAATAATCGACCAACATTTGTTTACGCCGGTTATCAGTTGGGTGCTGACATTTGAAGGACAGTTACAATTGGTGATGTTCTTTATTGCGAATGGATTGCTTTCTATGGTGAGCGATAATGTTTTTGTTGGTACAGTTTATATTAATGAAGTCGCTGCCGCGTTAGAGGCGGGGCAAATCAGCCGTGATCAATTTGATTTGTTAGCCGTTGCAATTAATACAGGGACTAACTTGCCTAGTGTGGCGACACCAAATGGTCAAGCTGCATTTTTATTTTTACTCACCTCGACACTCGCCCCCGTGCTCAGGCTTTCTTACGGACGAATGGTCTTTATGGCACTACCCTATACAATCGTATTAACTGTTGTAGGTTTAAGTATGACGTTATTTAGTTTGTCTGATATGACTGAATTACTCTATCAATGGGGACTTATTCAACACCATTCGGGTGGATTACCTGGCTCATTAGGCGGTCACTAATAAGCAGTGTATAGCGAGCAGCAAACAATGTGCTCGCTTTTACTTAAGCGACAGTGTTAATCAAGCACTTTAGCATCATTCGCTTTATTCAATAAGCTACGACTTTGTGTCAAGAAATGTGCCGTTGCATCTGAAAAATACGCTTTAGCTTCTGCAAAGGCATCTATAAGAGCGGCTTTATCACCCGCTTTTAATTTTTCTAATGTTTGCGCAAACGTATCTTGGTAGTTAGCCAATAAGGCTTCGACATCATCAAATTGCGCAAGCATAATATCAGAGTAAAGCTCTGGCGACTGCGCAAATAAACGACCAACCATCATGAGTTCTAGCTGATAAATGGGTGATGAACAACTTCTCAGTTCTGCGAGTGTATGACTTTGTTTTGCTAAAAACTGACCATAAACAAAAGTCGTTAAGTGGCGCATGACCTGGATAATTTGCATTGCTTCATCATGCTTTTTAGCATCCATTTCCACTACCTGACAGCCCCACACTTGTAATTGTGCCAATAATCCTTGCGCAACTTCATGATTACGCCCTTCACATACCACAACAGTCTGCTTTACCCAATGAGATATATCGGGGCCAAACATTGGGTGTAAACCAACAACAGGGCCTGAATGAGCTGCCATTAATGCTTTTAATGGCTTTTGCTTCACCGAGGTTATATCAACCAATAAACACTCATCATCAAGCGTTGGTAATGCAGCTACTACCTGTTCTAACGCATTGATTGGCACACTCACTAACACCAACTTTGCGCCTGCTAAAATAGCTTCACTATCAGCCTGCTGTTGTTTATCTAAAATACGGACTTCATACCCAGAACGAATAAATTGTTGGGCAAATAATTGCCCCATAGCCCCTTGACCACCCACAATGACAATCGGAGATAGCTGAGGAGCAGAACAGGCCAAGCTCCCTTGCTGATTTTGATACGCTTCTCGCATCATACGACGCAGGATATCTTCAACAAGCTCAGGGTTAACGCCTTGACTCATTGCCTCTTGGCGACGAGCTGCCAGCAAATCGGCTTCACGGTCAGGCGCATGTAATGGCGCCCCTGTTTGCTGCTTAATAGCCCCTATTTGTTCTGTAATACCATTACGCTTTGCTAATAACGCGACTAATTGCGCGTCACATTCATCGATCCCTGCTCTTAATTCTGCTAGCTTATCCACTGTTACTACACCTCAAACCCAAAACGTAAACTAAAATATACAAAAAAGTAAACCTTTTAATACGAAATATAGTACCAGCATAAGCAGCAAAGTACAAAGTCCTTGGGCTAATCACGCAGGGGAAATACGCCAGTTCAAATATTGCTGTACGGGAATTATTGAAAGAGGTGTGAAAAGTAAAATAAGAAGAAGCCAGCTAATTTCAATCCACAATAATGCTTCACCATTTTGAGGGATTAAACCTGTCGCTACCTGCGTTAAAAATGTCTGATTTACGACTGCATGGATGCAGAAGGTAGAGCAATGCAGGAGCTATTGCCGAGAATGACTAAAAAACGATATTTTTGCCTTGTTATCAACGACGTTTTATCGCTTCAAAACTGCTCACTTTATTAAGCGAATTAATACAATAGAAAAATTGTTCCCTAAAAACCAAAACGGGTTGCAACCCGAAGGCTGCAACCCGTTTTTTTTGCGTTGATAAACAGCGCGTATTAGTTAAGTTTTTCTCTAATACGTGCAGATTTACCAGAACGCTCACGTAGATAGTAAAGCTTCGCACGGCGAACTGCACCGCGACGCTTAACTGTTACGCTGTCGATAAGAGGGCTGTGCGTTTGGAATACACGCTCAACACCTTCACCGCTCGAGATTTTACGAACTGTGAAAGCTGAGTGAAGACCACGATTACGCTTAGCGATTACAACACCTTCAAAGGCCTGTAGACGCTCTTTGTTACCTTCTTTTACACGTACCTGTACAACTACTGTATCACCAGCGCCGAATGCTGGTACGTCTGTTTTAAGCTGCTCTTCTTCAAGCGCTTTAATAATATTTTGGTTTACTTTTGCCATTATATTTCTCACTTTCCTAGGTGTAACTGTCTTCTAGCCACAAGCTTGTTGGTACTCTTGCTTGAATTCTGCAAGAAGTGCCGCTTGCTCCTCAGTCAGAGCTAGGTTATGCAACAAGTCAGGACGACGTAACCAAGTTCTACCTAATGACTGCTTTAAGCGCCATTTGGCAATTTCTTGGTGGTTTCCGCTGAGCAATACAGCAGGCACCTGTTTATCATCCAATGTTTCTGGCCGTGTATAGTGAGGACAATCAAGCAATCCATCCGAAAATGAATCTTGCTCTGCTGACTGGTTGTGACCTAGTACACCAGGCACTAATCGCGCAACAGCGTCAATTAATGTCATAGCGGGTAGTTCACCACCACTCAGAATAAAATCACCTATTGACCATTCTTCGTCAACATATGACTCTATGATTCGCTCATCTATACCTTCATAGCGACCGGCAATCAAAATCAGTTTATCGGAGTTGGCTAATTCAGCCGCACCTTGCTGATCTAATTTGCGCCCTTGCGGGGACATATAAATTACTTTTGCACCATCGCCTGCCGCTTTTTTAGCGTCAAGGATGGCTTGTTTCAATGGTTCAACCATCATCAACATGCCGGGGCCGCCCCCATAAGGACGATCATCCACGGTTCTATGCTTATCAGTAGCGTAGTCACGTGGATTCCAGCAGTTAAAGTCAATTAAACCATTTTTAACTGCGCGACCTGTTACCCCTTGAGTGGTAATAGCATCAAACATGTCCGGGAAAAGGCTTATCACCCCTACCCATAACGAACTCGTTTGTGACATTAAAACCCTGGGTCCCAGTCTACGGTAATTTCTCTTGCTTCATGTTTAACTTCTTTAATAACAGAGTCTGTTAAAAAAGGAATTAAACGCTCAGCTTGTCCAAATGCATCTTTTTTGTTTGCTTTCACAACCAAAACATCATTTGAACCTGTCTCCATTAGGTCATCAACCGTGCCTAAGTCATAACCTTTATCGGTTACAACAGACATGCCAATGAGATCTCGCCAATAGAATTCACCTTGCGGTAATTCTGGTAGTTGCGCCGCGTCAACAGAGATTTCAACATTGGTGAAAGCCATTGCTTGGTCTCGATCGTTTACTTGCGCAACTTTAGCGATAAAGCCTTTGTTGTGGCGACGCCAGTCGACCACCTCTAAGGTCTGCCATTTACCTTGTTGCCCTATCAACCATGGGCTGAAATCGAAGATCCCTTCGGGATCATCAGTAAATGAATGCACCTTAAGCCAGCCCTTTATACCATAGGGGGCGCCGAGCTTTCCTACAACAATTATCGAGGTGTTCTCTTGACTCATGGTTACACTTACGCCTATTAAGCCGCTTTACGAGCGTCTTTAACTAATTTAGCTACGCGATCTGAAAGAGATGCGCCTTGACCTACCCAGTGTTCAACACGAGATAAATCTAAACGTACTTTTTCTTCCTGACCAGAAGCGATTGGGTTAAAGAAACCTACTTTCTCGATGAAGCGACCGTCACGCGAGAAACGGCTATCCGCAACCACAATTTGATAGAAAGGGCGTTTTTTAGCGCCACCACGTTGCAAACGAATAGTTACCATACCGTCCTCTAAATAGATTGACTGTTTTCATTAATAAGATTTACTCCCCAGTACGGGGAGCTGGGGAATTGTACGAGTTTTTTGCAACATTGCAAGTAAGAAGTGATGCAAAATGTAAGTTTAGTTGATTAAACACTGATCTGTGCGTTAGATCTTACATTTGCGCCTAAGTTCGGCATAATTTATCCATTAAAAAAGGAGCTATTTGCTCCTTTTTTACACGAAACGGACTTGTTGAAAATTAAAACTTAGGTCCGCCACCCATCATACCTGGTGGTAACATCCCTTTCATGCCGCGCATCATTTTCATCATGCCGCCTTTACCTTTCATTTTCTTCATCATCTTTTGCATCTGCGTAAATTGCTTAAGCAATTTATTGATTTCTTGTACTTGAGTACCAGAACCCGCTGCAATACGTTTTTTACGTGAGCCTTTAATGATTTCAGGACGGGCGCGTTCTTTTGGCGTCATTGAGTTAATAATCGCTTCCATTTGCACAAATGTTTTATCACCCATTTGCCCTTTTACTGCATCGGGTAAATTTTGCATACCTGGCAATTTATCAAGCATCGACATCATACCGCCCATGTTTTTCATTTGGCGCAGCTGCTCAGCAAAATCATCAAGTGTAAAGCCATCGCCTTTAAATACTTTTTCAGCAACTTTGGCGGCTTTCTCCTTGTCGACTTTCATTTCGACTTCTTCGATCAATGAAAGTACATCACCCATGCCTAGAATACGCGACGCTATACGGTCAGGATGGAATGGTTCAAGAGCATCGGTGCGCTCACCCACACCCATGAACTTAATCGGCTTACCGGTGATATGGCGAATAGATAAAGCAGCACCACCACGGGCATCACCATCAGTTTTCGTTAGAATCACACCACTGAGTGGTAATGCTTCATCAAACGCTTTTGCTGTATTTGCAGCATCTTGACCTGTCATTGCGTCAACAACAAATAAGGTCTCAATAGGATTAATCGCACTGTGTAGTGCCTTGATTTCATCCATCATGTCGCTGTCAACGTGCAAACGGCCCGCTGTATCAACTAAAACAACGTCAATAAACTTTTTCTTCGCGTGGGCAATCGCATTACTGGCAATATCAACAGGCTTTTGCGAAATATCACTTGGGAAAAACTCAACCCCTACTTCAGTAGCTAGGGTTTCAAGCTGTTTGATTGCCGCAGGACGATATACGTCAGCACTCACCACAAGCACAGATTTCTTTTTGCGTTCTTTTAAGAACTTAGCAAGTTTACCCACACTGGTCGTTTTACCGGCACCTTGTAAACCCGCCATCATCACAACTGCTGGCGGCTGCGCATTCAGGCTTAGCTCTTCATTTGCTTCGCCCATGGCTTTTTCAAGCTCTTCACGAACGATTTTAATGAACACTTGGCCTGGACTTAAGCTTTTAGTTACTTCAACGCCAACAGCGCGTTCTTTAACCTGCTTAACAAAATCACGAACAACGGGTAACGCAACATCCGCTTCCAAAAATGCCATGCGGACTTCACGTAATGTATCTTTAATATTGTCTTCAGTTAAGCGTCCGCGGCCACTGATATTTTTTAAGGTTTTACCTAAGCGTTCTTGGAGATTCTCAAACATGTAAAGGTTCCGATAAAACGTGTTTCACCTGTAAAGCGCGCAAAAAACACAATTTAAGTTGCAATACAGGCAATATTAAATTTCAATTCCTAGCAGTATACCGTAAATGGTGGTCGACAATACAGTGTTCAAGTGCGCTGTTTGAGTTTCTTTTTACAAACTCTATGCTTTTGCCTTGCTATAAAATACAATGGCATCAATGAGACAAGGATTTATTGATATAAATTAAGTGGCCAAAACACGATGATTATTAGTTTAACTATTATTGCTAGTTTGTTTTATGTGTTAGCAACGTCGCATGTGCTTTCACGCCTTTTTCACAAACAAGGCCCAAGCCAAAAGCTCACGGTGATTTTAAGCACCGTAGCAATCCTTGCACATATGTTATTACTGGTGAATTCTGTTTTTCGAGCAGACGGCCAAGATTTAAGCATTGTTAATGTGGCACTTTTAACCTGCTGGGTCATTGTGGTGTCTGTCACGGCGGTGTCGCTTAAGTTTCCTGCAACGTTGCTATTGCCTGTTGTTTATGGCTTTGCAGCTATTTTAACGCTTGCTAGCCTATTTATACCGCACCATGTGATTATTCATACCATTGATGTAGAACTAGGCTTAGTGACACATATCTCGCTATCTTTGCTAGCTTATTGCGTACTTATTATCGCGACTTTATACGCTATACAATTTTACTTTATTGATAAGCGCTTAAAGCGTAAAGATTTAGCCATTGTGCACAGCCATTTACCCCCGCTAATGGTGGTCGAGCGTCAGCTCTACCAACTATTAACTTTAGGCACTATTTTACTCACCTTCGCACTTCTGTCTGGTTTTATATTCTTAGACGGTATGTTTGCCAGTGAGTTTATCCATAAAACGGTTTTATCATTGATTGCGTGGCTTATTTTCACGGTTGTTACGGTTGGTCACTTACGCCAAGGTTGGCGAGGAAAACCCGTGGTATTTTCGATCATGATAGCTGCATTTATCCTATCACTTGCTTATTTTGGCAGCCGTTTCATTCAAGAAGTGATACTAAATAAGTTTTAACTTGACTCAGCAAGCTCTCTCTAGCTTAATATGCATTGGTTTATAAAAAAAGGATCCATCGTTGGACGACATATCGACTAGTACCCTGTTTATCGTATTGGGATTATTGATACTTATTTCTGCTTATTTTTCGGGTTCTGAAACCGGAATTATGTCAATTAACCGTATTCGTTTACGCCATCTTGCGAAAGAAAACCATCGCGCAGCGAAACGCGTCAGTAAACTCTTAAGTCGCCCAGACAGACTTATTGGTCTGATCTTGATTGGTAACAACCTAGTTAATATCGCTGCAGCACAGGTTGCGACGATTATTGGTATTCGCTTATACGGTGACGTTGGCTTGGCTATTGCGACAGGTGCTCTGACTTTAGTGGTGTTAATTTTTGCTGAAGTTACACCAAAAACGCTCGCGGCTCTCTACCCTGAAAAAGTCGCGTTTCCTAGCTCTATCGTGCTTAAAGGCTTGCTTAAAATACTCTTCCCGTTCGTTGTAATGGTAAACTGGCTGACCAATGGTATGTTACGTTTATTTGGTATTACGACCGCGCAAATCGAAGAGCACAGCTTAAGTAAAGAAGAATTAAAAACCGTGGTTAATGAATCGGGTGCCTTATTGCCTGCACGTCACCAAAGCATGCTGACGTCTATCTTAGATTTAGAGCAAGTGACCGTCGAAGACATCATGATCCCACGCAACGAAATTGTTGCCATTGATATTAATGACGATTGGAAACTAATCAGTCGCCAACTAACACACGCACAGCATACTCGCGTATTACTTTATCGCGACCAAATTGATGATGCGGTTGGTTTTATTCACTCACGTGATGCACTTCGTCTATTGACGAAAGAGCAGTTTGATAAACCATCATTACTGCGTGCGGTCCGCGAGATTTACTTTATCCCTGAAGGTACCTCGCTGAACACACAGCTTTTGAAATTCCAACAATCAAAAGAACGAATTGGTTTAGTGGTTGATGAATACGGTGATATTCAAGGCCTTGTAACTCTTGAAGACATTCTTGAAGAAGTGGTAGGTGATTTCACCACAACGCAAACACGTACTCCAAGTGAAGAAGTGACAACTCAAGATGATGGCACAGTGCTTGTTGATGGTGGTGCAAACATCCGTGATCTAAATAAAGAGATGGGGTGGGAATTACCTATCGATGGCCCTAAAACCTTGAGTGGCTTAATTGTTGAATACCTTGAAGATATCCCAGATTCGAATTTAAGCCTACGAATAGCAGGCTACCCAATAGAAGTATTGGAAGTGAAAGAGAATATGGTAAAACTGGTGAAAGTTATTCCCAGTAAACGAACTGAATAACAGATAAGGAGTAGCTTGCTACTCCTTTTTTTATAGCTTATTTCATAATTCTACCCCGAAGTTTCCTATTTCATACCTATAAACACACATTAAGCTGCTAATTCGTCTACTATGGCTTGCATATTTTAACGTCTCGTTACATGGAGCAAAAATGGACGAAATATCGATCGAAAAAGTATATAACCAAGCAATTGAGCTACTCATGACGTATGGACCAAAGTTTATTTTAGCGATTTTGGTGCTTGTTATTGGTTGGTGGCTAATTGGCAGAATTGCCAAGATGACCGAAAAATCAATGTATAAAGTAAAGTTTGAAGCAGGCCTGACACACTTTCTAGTGTCGTTTATTTCTGTCATTCTGAAGATACTATTACTTATTTCTGTCGCCTCAATGATTGGCATAGAAACCACCTCATTCATCGCAATGCTCGGTGCTGCAGGTTTAGCTGTGGGTATGGCATTGCAAGGCAGTCTGGCTAATTTTGCAGGTGGTGTGCTGATCTTATTCTTTAAACCTTTTAAAGTGGGCGATGTTATTGAAGCACAAGGTTACATGGGGAAAGTCGTTGAAATTCAGATTTTCGTCACTATTTTGCTTACCTACGATAATGAAAAAATAATCATCCCGAATGGGGCCCTGTCAAACGGCTGCGTGAAGAATAAGTTTGCGGAAGCCACTCGCCGTGTCGACATTGAATTTGGTATTAGCTATGGCGATGACGTTCATAAAGCCCGTGAAGTACTTCTGAGTGTCCTTAATGACTACGAATTAGTGCTTAAAGACCAAGAAGCGAAGAAACCTGTTGTGCATGTTAGTCAACATGGTGACAGCCACATTGGTATGCTCGTTTGGGCATGGGTTGATTCTGATAACTATTGGCCTGTGTATTTTGGCCTCTATGAAAAAGTGAAAATTGCTTTCGATGCAGCAGATATCACTATCCCATTCCCGCAGCGCGATGTGCATATTCACCAGTTTCCTGGCAAGTAATCACATGCACAAGTGTACCTAACAGTAACAGAATGGGTACTCTTTAATGTTATAGTGCAATTGAATGCAATAAAAAAGCCCGTAGTTACGGGCTTTTTTATCTTTGTACGTGTTTAGCCAAATAAGCGCTCAAACCAGTTTTTATCAAGCTCATCTTCACACTGTTTAAGCTGAGCACCATACCGGCTCGCACGGTGTTTTACTTTATTAGCTACACTCATTAACCACTTTTTGCTTTTGTAGGTACCGCGCTTATACCCGCCCCACCCTTCATGGTAATTTAGGTATTGTGCGTAAGCATCCCACTTTGATACACCATTCACTTTATGTGTTTTATAAACAAACCAAGCCATAAAATCGATGGCATCATCAAAGTCATCTCTGTCAGCGCCACTGTTGCCGGTTTCACGAATATAGTCTGACCACGTAGGTGTTTTTGCTTGCGAGTAACCATAGGCAGAGCTTGCTCGGCCGATAGGAATGATCCATAAAAAGTATTCCATCGGTGGAGCGGCATCATGACGGAATGAACTTTCTTGATACATCATGCTCATCAGCACATGTTTTGGCGAGCCCCACTTTTCTTGTGCATCACGTGCATCATAATACCAATCAGGTTTTTCTTCGAAAATCTTACAAATATCATGCGGTTGCTCTGGTGGAGCCGTGGCACAACCCGCCATAGAAGCGACCAGCGATAAAATAATTAAATTTTTTTTCATTTTTTTTAATATCTCGCTGAACTTTTTCTTATTGAGTCAGTCTGACTTTATGAATGCAGCAGTATAGCATTGTTTCATCCCTGAAGAATCTTTGACGCAGCCAACCTAGGCTGCGTTTTTTTATGCCTAAAAGCCGCTAAGCTTTAGCAAAGTAATCATTTAAAAAGGCCGTAAAAGATAGCGTATCTGCTGCTTTTACTTCACGCTCTTTTGCAATCGAATTGACGGCTTGTTCCCTTAAAAAAGCCGGATCGTAATACTGATAATCCGCGGCTAAATGATTTTCTTTATATTGCTGTGCAAGTGCTAAAGCAAACTGGCCGTTATCTTGGTTTTCTTTTGCAAGTGTTGCAACATAACGCCCTGAAAACGTTTTACTTGACTCAGTTACCCAGCTCGACAGCTCATGAATTGTTTCGCTGTAGTAACTTACGCCATACGCACTGTCCATATAACGCGCAACAGGGATTAGACTCTCAAAAATAGTCGATGCCCAATCAACCAAGCTAACTGCTTCACCTTGTTTTGTTAATTGTAATTCAGGGTTACGCCCTTCATTAACTACCGCATCAAGGTTCTGTGTGCTTAACTGTTGCTCTTGCCAATCCATTGTTGGAGATTCGCTTAAAAGACAATACGTTAAAAAGACATCGAGGAAACGGATTTGCTGTAAATCGATCCCTGTTTCACTGAATGGATTTACATCAAGTGCACGCACTTCTATGTACTCAATGCCCCCTCGTAATAGGGCATCTGTCGGTGTTTCGCCTGATGTAGCATTACGTTTTGGTCGAATTGGCGAGTAAAACTCATTTTCTATCTGTAAGATATTTTTATTAAGCTGCTTTGGTTCAGCACGGGTATAGTCGTCAATATGACCGTAAATATCAGAAGGCGTATGAATGGCAGCTTTCAAACCTGCTACGTATTCCTCAAGCGAGTTATACATCACTCGCAACGATGATTGAGCGCTGTTTGTGTAACCTAAATTACCTAATCGCAGTGCGGTGCCAACCTCAAGGTACAATGTGCCTTTGCCCAACTTTTTAAATGGCAGATCAGTTTCTCGCCCTTGTAAAAATGAGCTACATAATGCAGGTGACGCACCAAATAAGTAACTTATTAACCAAAGCTCACGCTTAAAGTTTCGAATAAGCCCCAGATAACCATCTGAAATAAAGGTGCTAAGTGGTTGCTCACTGGCACTCAACGCGTGCAAGCTCTGCCATAACTCATCAGGAAAAGAGATATTAAAATGCACACCAGCAATAGCTTGCATCATGCTGCCATACCGATTCTTTAACCCTTCTCGGTACAACGTTTTCATGCGCCCTATGTTTGAGTCACCAAACTGAGCCAGCACAATGTCATCTTGATTATCAATAAAGCATGGCATGCTGATAGGCCATAGCAGCTCATCATCCATCTGTGACAAGGTAAACTTTTGCAAATCTTTAAGCTGCGCTAATGTTTGCTCAGCCGATGTGCTAACAGGCGTAATGAATTCTAATAAAGACTCAGAAAAATCAGTGGTGATATGGTCATTGGTTAAAGCGCTTCCCACTCCTTGTGGATGACCCTGTTTTGAGATAACACCATTTGGTTTAATCCTTAATGCTTCTCGCTCGATGCCACGTTTAATCCCATTTATTGCGTGTGGAAAATGTGCTGTTAACGCTTCTAGCGTTTTATTTAAATTATGTTTTATCAAAAATGCTTCCTCGAGCCGCGTGGCTTTAATCCTAAGTGTATGGGGGCAAAAAATAAATACTCAAGAGTAAATAGTTGTTTGATTTTATGCTCCGTCACTCATAGCTCATCTTGCCATTGTGAATACTATTATACAATTGGTTTGAGGGCACTTCATTGATGCTAAATTGCTTCATCACCCCCATCAGGAAGACCGATTATTTTTGACATTCATTTCATGCAATACAAAAGGGTTAGTTTAAGCATAATTTATCAGACAAGTTATTGTTTTAGATCAAGGGATGAATAAAATTTCTAAAACTTTAGCAGTAATCAGCTTGTCCCCTCTTCCCTTACATTTTTCTGAGATTATAATCCGCACACCGTAACAAAGTATATTTCAAGGACTCATATGCGTCGTGGGCAAGAAATCATTAATCAAGAAGTGACATACTCTGAACAACAGGAGCTTGTCTCGACAACCGATTTACGCGGGGTAATTACCTACGTAAACACAGAATTTTGTAACATAGCGGGCTATACCGAAGATGAGCTATTAGGTAAAAACCATAACATAGTGCGCCACCCTGATATGCCTAAAGCCGCATTTAAAGAAATGTGGGAAAAGCTTAAACAAGGCCACTCTTGGCGAGGCATGGTAAAAAACCGCTGTAAAGATGGACGTTATTATTGGGTTGATGCCTTTGTCACACCCATTTACGAACATGGACAATTAGTCGGCTATCAATCAGTGCGTACAAAACCCTCTGAACACTTGAAAACACGCGCTACGGCTTTGTATCAAAAGATTAATGATGGCAAATCAATCGCCTCGTTTCGCGAAAATGTGTCACTAAGACAAATAGTGTCTTTGATTATTATTCTTGCGGGGGTTATTGCACTTGGTTTTACCACATCGTTGATGACTGTATTAGCGACACTTGCCATTATTTTACTGCTTGCTGCGCTTAATTATGATGAGTTAATAGTGACTCCTTCAGCACTTAAATCACAGCGTGCAGAGTTTGATTCTGTGTCACGCTATGTGTATTGCGGTGCACACCCATTTAGTATTGCGCAATATAACCAGCAGATGCTATTTGCAAAATTACGAACAGTGCTGGGTCGCGTTAAAGACTCGACCTACTCCTTTAAGAATATCGCAACAAACTTAGATACGCAGTCATCGCTTACTGAGCAGGGTATAGCGGCACAAGGTCAGCGTTTAGGTGATATTGCGACTGCAATGACACAAATGAGCGCAACCATTGGTGAAATATCAGCAAATACGCACCATACAGCTGAAAAAGTAAATGATACATACCAAAGCTGTACAGATATCAAACTGCATATTGAAGACAATAGCGCGATGGTATCAGACCTTGCTAACCAAGTTGAACAAGCAGCAACAACCGCTAATTCATTAGCCAGTGAAGCCGATAAAATCGGCCAAGTGATGACTGAAATTGAAGGTATAGCTGAGCAAACAAACTTACTTGCCTTAAACGCCGCAATTGAAGCTGCCCGTGCAGGTGATCATGGTCGAGGTTTTGCTGTCGTTGCCGATGAAGTGCGTGCACTTTCTTCACGAACACAGAATGCCACTGCGCAAATTCATAGTTCAATTAAAGAAATTCAAGATACATTATTTAGTTGGTCTAAAGTAATGCAGTCAACTAAACAACAAGCTGATAGTTGTGTTGAAACAACCACACATACTCAAGCTGAGCTTGCGAGTATATTCGCACAGATAAATGAAATTTCTGGTTTGGCGACCGAAATCTCTACCGCAGCCGAAGAGCAACAAGTTGTCAGTGCAGATATACGTGAAAACGTTGAAAGTATTAAAGGACACAGCGAAGAGAACTTAAAGCTCAGCTATAACGTAGCTAAAGATGCCGCAGGCCTCGTTGAGGGGTCGCGCAAAGTAAACGATATGCTATTAACGTTTAAAGTTTAGTGTTTCTTAAATAAGCGATTTATTTAAATTGTTTAATCAAACACAAAAGCCGCATCATTTGATGCGGCTTCTTTATTTGCCGATATTAACGGGTTGAAAAAACCAACCCGTTTTCATCTGCATCAATATGGATAATAGCGCCAGGTAGGTATTCACCTCCAAGCAAGCGCTGCGCTAGCGGGTTTTCTATGGTGTGTTGAATTGCACGTTTTAACGGTCGTGCACCATAGACAGGATCAAAACCACTTTCTGCTATACGGTCAAGGGCAGCATCAGTTACCTCAAGAAGATAGCCTTTTTCGGTTAAGCGTTCACGCAGTTTACCTAACTGAATATCGGCAATTTCTTTAATATGATCATTCGCAAGTGGATGGAATACCACCGTTTCATCAATCCGGTTTATAAACTCGGGTCTGAATTGGCTTACCAACACTCCCATCACTTTCTCTTTTAGCGTTGCATAGTCGTTCGAACCAGCTTGCTCTTGGATGATGTCTGATCCTAAGTTTGAGGTCATAATGATCACCGTATTTTTAAAATCAACGGTACGACCTTGTCCATCAGTTAAACGGCCATCATCAAGCACTTGTAAAAGTATATTGAACACGTCGGGGTGCGCTTTTTCTACTTCATCAAGCAAAATAACAGAGTATGGGCGACGACGAACAGCTTCTGTTAAATAGCCACCTTCTTCATATCCAACGTAACCCGGCGGTGCTCCCACTAAGCGTGCTACTGAGTGTTTCTCCATAAACTCAGACATATCAATACGCACCATGGCATCTTCAGTGTCAAACATAAAGCTTGCAAGCGCTTTAGTAAGCTCTGTTTTACCTACCCCTGTTGGGCCTAAGAATAAAAAAGAACCTATTGGGCGGTTTGGATCAGCAAGCCCTGCACGTGACCGACGAATTGCATTCGCTACAGCAACCACGGCTTCATCTTGGCCAATGACTTTGTGATGAAGTTGATCTTCCATTTGCAGTAGTTTTTCTCGCTCGCCTTGCAGCATTTTAGAGACGGGTATACCTGTCCAGCGCGATAAAATTTCTGCAATTTCATCTTCACCAACTTGGTTTTTAAGTAAGCTCATTTCTTGCATTTCTGCTTGCGATGCAAGATCTAACTTGCGTTCAAGTTCAGGAATACGGCCATACTGTAATTCAGACATCCGTTGTAAATCACTTGCTCGGCGCGCGACTTCTAAGTCTAAACGAGCTTGTTCAAGCTCCGCTTTAATCACTTGTGTGCCTTGCAAAGAGGCTTTTTCGGCATTCCATACTTCATCAAGCTCACGATACTGCACTTCAAGTTCAGCTATTAGCTCTTGCATTTCAGTACGACGCTTTTGACTTGCTTCATCTTTTTCTTTGGCAAGTGCATTATCTTCGAGTTTTAACTGAATAATACGACGCTCAAGTTTATCAAGTGACTCTGGTTTAGAGTCAATTTGTAAACGAATTGACGAGCCCGCTTCATCAATCAAATCAATCGCTTTATCGGGTAACTGACGATCGCTAATGTAACGGTGCGATAGCTGCGCCGCTGCAACAATTGCCGGATCGGTAATATCAACAGAGTGATGTAGCTCGTAACGCTCTTTTAAACCACGAAGAATCGCGATGGTGTCTTCTACCGATGGCTCTGCTACGAATACCTTTTGAAAGCGACGTTCAAGTGCTGCATCTTTTTCAATGTATTGGCGATACTCGTCAAGCGTTGTGGCTCCCACACAGTGAAGCTCACCACGTGCAAGAGCGGGTTTTAACATGTTCCCTGCATCCATCGCACCATCAGTTTTACCTGCACCAACCATGGTATGAATTTCATCAATAAAGAGGATTACTTGGCCCTCTTCTTTGGCTAATTCATTTAAAACTGATTTTAAACGCTCTTCAAACTCACCACGGTACTTAGCACCCGCAACTAACGCCCCTAAATCAAGCGACAACACGCGTTTGCTCTTGAGCCCTTCGGGTACCTCACCATTAATAATACGTTGTGCTAAGCCTTCAGCAATGGCTGTTTTACCCACGCCTGGCTCACCAATTAACACGGGGTTGTTCTTCGTACGACGTTGTAAAACCTGAATGGTACGGCGTATTTCGTCATCGCGGCCAATCACAGGATCAAGCTTGCCTTGCTCGGCACGCTCAGTAAGGTCGATGGTGAATTTTTTTAATGCCTGACGGGTTTCTTCTGCATTCGGGTCATCCACTTTTTGACCGCCACGAATAGCCTCTATGGCCGCTTCAATTTTTGTTGAAGTAATATTGAGCGCTTTAAATATATCTCCTAGCGGGCCTTTATCATCGCACGCAGCAAGTACAAAAAGTTCACTCGATATATATTTATCTTTACGCTTTTGAGCATATTTATCACATAAGTTAATTAACGAAACCATATTATTCGATAGCTGTACGTCGCCACCAACGCCTTCTACTTTAAAAAGCTTTTCGATTTCTTGTGATAATTTTGTATTTAACTCGTCTGCACTCACGCCAGCTTGCGCAAGGAGTGCACGGACACTAGAGCCACTTTGCTGAAGTAATGAATACATTAAGTGCACGGGCTCAATAAATTGATGATCGCGCCCAAGTGCTAATGACTGCGCATCTGAAAGCGCAGATTGAAATTTACTTGTAAATCTATCTAAACGCATGAAGGTTTACCTATTAAAAAAACTAATTGCTTAATTAATGGGTATGATATGTAGTTTGTTCAAGTAAGAGATGAAAATTTAATCACTAAAAAGTGCGATTATTTGCGCCAGATCAAGCTTGCCATTCGCCCTGTTTGACCATCTCGTCGATACGAAAAAAATAATGATGGCTGTGAGTAGGTGCAATACTCTGCGCCATAAATACTCACAACACCAAGCTGACTGAGTTGCTGCTTGGCAAGTAAATAAATATCCGCTAAGTATTTTTCACCTTGGGCAGTAAATGCATGCTGATGAATCTGGTTTTGATCGCAAAAACAATCTTTAACATCCTGCCCGACTTCAAACTGCAAAGCCCCGATAGCAGGACCAAACCAGGCAATGATGTCAGCAGGCTCAGCCTTAAACTTACTCAGTGTATTGGCAAGAATTCCCTTCGCTAATCCGCGCCACCCACCATGAACCGCAGCAACCTCATCCCCTGACGTAGAACACAATAGCACGGGTAAACAATCGGCCGTCATGATGGCAAGCGGTTGCTGCTTTAGGCGAGTATAAAGTGCATCTGCGCTACTTACTGAATGAATATCAACGCATTCATCAACCACCACCACATCCGCACCATGTACTTGATTTAACCACACAGCTGGGTTTGGCAATTGCCTCGTTAAAGCAGTGCGATTTGCCTGCACAGCTTGCTCATCATCACCAACATGAAACCCTACATTAAAGCTATTAAACGGCGCCTTAGATACCCCGTTTTCACGAGTTGTACTGAGGGCCCCAATAGTGTCAGGGGCAGTCCATGTTGGCGTAATCATAGTGTTTAATACTCAATATTTGGATTGGCTTTCGTATCAGCTCGCAATGCTTCTGTCATAGCGGCCATATCGTCTGGAATAGGTGCCTGCCATGTCATTAACTCACCTGTGATAGGGTGCGCAATTGACAGTTTAACCGCATGCAATGCCTGACGTTTAAAGTCTCTCAGCATTTGAAATAGCTCAGGCGTTGCGCCTTTCGGTGGACGTGGGCGCCCGCCATATAACTGATCACCAACCAGTGGATGGTTTAAATACGCCATGTGCACACGAATTTGGTGAGTACGGCCAGTTTCTAGGCGTAAACGTAAGCGTGTGTGAGCACGAAACTTTTCAGCAACACGGTAATGAGTCACCGCAGGTTTGCCCATTTCATGAACAGCCATGTGAGTACGTTTTGTTGCATGACGGCCAATTGGCTTTTCAATCATACCGCCTGCCGTCATAGTGCCATTACAAATTGCTTCATATTCACGTGTGAAGTTTTCACGCTTTTGCAGTGCAGACACTAAGTGCGTTTGCGCAGGAATTGTTTTTGCTACCACCATTAAACCTGTGGTGTCTTTATCAAGACGGTGCACGATACCTGCACGCGGCACGTTAATTATATCGGGGTAATGATGAAGCAAGGCATTCAATACTGTACCGTCTGGATTACCAGCCCCTGGGTGTACCACTAATCCCATCGGTTTATTGATTACTAATATATCATCGTCTTCATAAACGATGTTTAATTTGATATTTTGTGCCTCGTACTCGCGCGGTGCTTCAATGGTTGTTTCAACACTGACCAGTTCACCACCGAGTAATTTTTCACGCGGGGTGTTTAATATTTCACCATTCACGGTGATTTTATCATCCAAAATCCACGTTTTTATACGTGAACGAGAATAATCAGGGAACAATTGCGCCAATACTTGGTCTAGACGTTTACCGCCAAGGTCAATTGGAACCTCGGCTTGGAGAGAAATTTGCTCTGACATTAGTAACTTTACCCAATTTACCAGTGCAAGCTTTGCTCGACTGGGTTAGAATCGCTTTAATTAGCATTGTATGTATAGTTTACTCGGTTTTCCTCACTTGGCCTAGCCGAAGACATCGAAGGTAATAAATAAAATGATAAATAAAATAGGGAAACGTGCGTTCGCCATTGTTTTTTCAGTTTCATTACTTGGCCTAGGAGCCTGTTCATCTGCTCCTGATCAAGAAGATATTCAACGCGTTCCGAATAAATCTGCACAAGCTTTATATGAAGATGCGAAACAAACGTTAGATTCGGGCCTTTATGCACGAGCTATTGAGTTATTAAGCGCTATTGATTCACGCTATCCATTTGGTCCACTATCAAAACAAGTACAAATGGATCTCGTGTATGCACATTATCAAGCAGGCAATACTGAACAAGCTCTCGCAACAATTGACCGTTTCATTCGTTTAAACCCAAATCACAAAGATTTAGATTACATGTACTACATGCGTGGCTTGGTTAATATCAAAGCAGACAAAAACGCATTCCAAGAATACTTTGGTGTAGACCGTGCGGATAGAGATGCAAATCGCACTCGGGTTGCATTTACCGATTTATCAACCTTACTGAAACGTTTCCCAAATAGCGTTTATGCGCCAGAAGCGAAAAAACGTTTAGTATGGTTACTTAACAAAATGGCGCGTTATGAACTAAAAGTAGCAGAGTACTATTACGAACGTGAAGCTTATCTTGCCGCTGCAAACCGAGGTAAATATGTCGTTGAACACTACTCGCAAAGCAGTTACCTGGATCAAGCATTAGAGATCATGGAGAAAAGCTACGAGAAGCTAGGTTTACCTGAGCTAAGTGCGCATGCTAAAGAAACGCGCGAAGCAAATAAGCGTAAATAGCCTAAGCGCTGAATAAGCATTAAAAAGGCGCCAAATTTGGCGCCTTTTTTACAGTGTATGTGACTGCTATTTCGTTAAATTGCGTCTTCATCTTCTTCTGCGGTACGAATACGCACAACACGCTCAACATCTGTGACAAATATTTTACCATCACCAATTTTGCCCGTTTGTGACGTTTTAACAATCACATCAATGGCTCTATCTACGTCTTCATCACTTAGTACAATATCTAGTTTTACCTTGGGTAAAAAATCAACCATGTATTCAGCACCGCGATAGAGTTCTGTGTGCCCCTTTTGACGGCCAAAACCTTTAACTTCACTAACCGTCATCCCCGTGATGCCTACCTCTGATAATGCTTCTCGAACATCATCAAGCTTGAATGGTTTAATAATTGCTTCGATTTTTTTCATTTTAAGGCTACTTATTATTTCTTGATTGCCTCGATTTTAGACAATACGGCTCTCTATAGCAAACAAAGCTATGAAATACGGTGATAAAATCAACAATCATGATATTATTAAATAAAGTATTAAAAGTAGAGACAACAATGAAATCATTACAAAAGGGCTTTACACTCCTCGAACTGATGGTCACCATTGCAATCGTGGGCATTGTGGCTGCCATAGCACTGTGGGATAGCTCTGATTTGCTAGAAAATGACCGCGCCGAAAGCTACTTACAAGAATTAAAGCGCAGTATTAGCTTTGCACGGGCAAAAGCCACCAGTAGCGATGCAATTGTTGTAGTCTGTAGTGGAGCAACAGCTAATATTGAGAGTAATACAGAAATGAATTGCTCTAATGATTGGGACCAAGGCACGGTCTTTGTATTTTTTGACTCAGATCAGAATGGCAGTTATGACCCAGCTAATGGCGATACCACTTTGAGAGTCCTCCAAGAAATCCCTAAAACGAGTAAACTGAGTTTCAGTGGCAATAACGCACTTATTTTTGATACTAGTGGCATGATCACCTCTGATCCAGGCACCTTTACTTTTTGCCCTTCTGGCGCAAATGATAACAACAAAGCATTGCAGGTATTAAAATCTGGCACTGCTTTATACCTAGGTGATACAACAAATACCTGTGATTAAGCCCCATAATTTGACACCATTTTAGGTCCAACTATAGTTAATTAAACTGTCACAATTTGGAGTCTTCACGGATGAAGACCTTAAACACATTACACCATAGGAATGGTGCAACACTCATCGAAAGCTTAGTGGTGCTATCAATAGTCGCAATACTTATGAATATTGCGCTGTTTGAATATAAGCCTTATCTAGCTAAAAGTCGCCTAGAAAACCGCACTCACTTAGTTAAACGCGCATTAAGCGTAAGCCGCCATAACGCAAAAACCCACAGCACGTACGTTACTTTTTGTGGGCTGCAAGAAAATCAATGCAATCGAGAGCACTGGCACAAAGCACTCACCGTATTTGTCGACAGGGGCGATATTGGGGTGTTTGATGAAGGTGATACTATTATTTGGGAACTTGAAGCAGTCGATAAACTTGATATGCTAACTTACCCCCGCCATTCAATCACATTTCGTTCAGATGGCACGCCTGTGGGATTTAATAATGGCACCTTTGTGTACTGCCCTGAATACAAAATAGCAAGCCTTAAAGGGCTTGCTATTTCAATAAGCTCTATTGGGCGTATTCGCCTAAAAGACACCAACAAATGCCAATCCTGATATTTCAATTATTCAATGAGGGATTACTTACCCCAGCAGGTGCTCGCACTCGCAGAGCCCGTTGAGGTTTTTAATCCTGTATCTGAAATAGTTAATGTTGCACATTCGCCATCTTGCAAAACGGGCCCTGCTGCGGGTATGGCAGTAAACGCGAATGTACCGGCATCATTATCGACAACAACTGAAATTTTATAAAAATTATTCTCAGTTGTAGCACTGACCCCTAAGTTAGCCAAAGTTGTTGTATACTGCCTGTTATCGACAAAGAACTGCTCTTGCTTATTGGCAGCATCAAGTAATGCAGTAATGGCTTCTGTTCTGGCGGTGCGTTTAACATGCTCAAAGTAACTTGGTAACGCAATACTGGCTATAATACCTAAAATTGCCACGGTAATCATCAGTTCGATTAAGGTAAACCCTTTTACTTTATTAGTTACTCTTGTCATTTACTTCTCGCTTATAAATATAGGTTTGCTGTGTTTTAAAACCAAAACCAATCGGAGTTGCATCATTAACCAGTTGTATTTTTCCATCTTTAACCGTTAAACCCGGACCTTGTATTTCTTTCACTTTAAAGGGGTTTTGCTCGCCTTTAAGACCTGGTCCTATGGTTAAGAACTGACTCATCTCTTTGACTTTTTCGTCTGTATCTTTGATCACATCTGGGTTATCAGGATCCGGGTCTTCAGGATTCGGGTCTTCAGGATTCGGGTCTTCAGGATCCGGGTTTTCAGGATCCGGGTTTTCAGGATCCGGGGTTTCATCACAAAAACCATTATTATTACTATCAACACAGCTATCACCAACACCGAAATAAAGCTGAGGTGTATCAGGTACATCATTTGAGGTCGTAAATTTTAGACTATCATACACTTTTGTACCGTAGTGTAAGTGGAACGCATATAAACTCCCTGAGCCCCCTGTTAATGAACACTGATTCGCTGTTTCTGTTGAAGAAGCGGGTGCGTAACTGGTGAAATAAGCGACTCCTCCAATAACCGTGCTTGCTGCCAGTGATTTTTCACCAGCCGCTAGAAGGTTATAATACCAACCATGGTATTGACCTAATTCAACTTCTAAATCGGTAAATTTATCTACACTATCAAGTGCATTACCAAACGGGTCAGCATCCATATTCATTAAATTAGCCTGGGTGATCGCCGCTGGAATCTCATCGCTTTGGAATGAGCGTGTTACTGTATTGATATCGCGGATCATAAACAATTGATCACTCGTTGTGGTGCCCGTTGGTTTAGAGCGATTCCCACTACCTAGTAATACTGCATCAAAGGGGGTATCAATACGTGTTTTAACCGACTTACCATTTACGTCTGTTTCAGAGACCTTACTAAACATTGTTCTCGCAACCATCGGTTTATAAAAGAAACGACGATCTTGAGATGCAAGTGCACTGCCTAAACTCGCAAGTTTGAAGTGTGTCCAAGGACTTTCTGTGCTCGTTGGGCTATTTGAAGGCATATCAATACGCCATACATCACCGCCGGTGTCGGATGCATATAATCGATCAGTGTAACCGTCATAATCAGAATCCAAAACACTAATATCAGAAGCAATACTGTGTTTACCTGCAAAGCCATTTTCACTCGACGTTAAAGCCCACACTTTTTTGCCGCTCTGTGCATCAACAATATAAATACCGCGCCCTTTTGTATCTTCAGAACGCAGAACATTGTCTTTATTGGTGTCGTACCCTGCACCAAAAACAAGCAGTGGTCGATTTTCATACCCTTTTAAGTTAATGTATGTCACCGTAGGTTTAGACCATGATTGCGCAAGTTCTTTAAAGTCTCCCGTTCCACCAATAATCGGTCCCCCCCACATGAGTCGAGGTGAATCTGGGTTTGTAATATCCAGTCCATAATAATTATTGCCGCCACGTCTTAAGCCAAAAAACGCCCAAACACGATCAGTGCCATTTACAACTCCATCACCATTTTTATCATCAAAGAACACAGAAATAGGTCCATCAACACCATAGACCTTTGATTTTTCTTGATTCTCTCGTAATGGTTTAATAATTTTGTATAAGCTACTGGGTATAAAAGCCCAGCTTTCTTTTAATACATCATTTTTATCTTGAAAAAAGTGTAGGTAACCTGCATTGGTGCCAATTAAAATGCGCACATCATCATTACCGTAATCAATTGTCACAGGTTTTGAGTGCAGAGGATCACCAAAAATATCTTGTCGTTGATCACTGGTACTGCCATCACCGTCTTCATCATCCACATCTATTCCTCGGCTCCACTTGATCGTTTTATCTAACTCGGTCGATAAGAGCCCAAGAGTCAACGAATTGACACTTGTTGCTGTAGTTAAATTAAACTTTAACGCTGCCGCTAAGTCGCCACCTAGTGCCGTAGAAACTGTCGACTTAGTAAAATCAACTAACCCAGCGCTCCCGGCATCGGTATAAATGGTCCGCGATGATAGGTTTGATAACATAAGATTTGCACCACCTTCCTGAACAATGTTCCCGTCTGGTGCTGTATTATCTGGTAACCAAAATGTCTTTGCCCCTTTTGCAATCAAACCATCAGCGTTTAATGCCGGCTTTCCATCCAAATCAACGATTTCATCGCCTGACACTTTCAACTTTTTAAGATTTCCACGCCACCGAGCACCGGTTTCTGGGTAAAACATTGCATAATAAATACCTTCACGACTGCGTGTTTGATCAACATTATTATTCGCAATAGAAGGTGAAGTAAAAGTATCATTTACTTCGCGTATGCGTGTTATCGTATTTTTTAAAGCTTTTGATAATTGTTCTGCAGTGTCAGCATGAAGATACTGACCACCGCCTAAATCAGCGGTTTCTGATAATAAGCGTTTACCATCCTTACTCATACCGCTACCAAAGCCAATCGTATACACCCGCCCTGTTTCATGAATATCAGATGTTGAAGGAAACAAATCCACTTTAACATCTTCAGTGCCATGAATAATCTGCGCAAGCTTGTGTAAATAAACACCCGCAATTTTATCAGAGCCGCTTAAATTGCTACCGAAATAAGATTTATAGAGATCACTGATTTCTCCATCTTGCTCATTATCTGAGCCTGAAGAGGGGTCACCATCTGTCATATAAATAACATTAACAGAGTTATCACAGCGTTTTGCTTCCTCTGTGGTATCAAATGGAGAGATATATGTATAACTGTATTTTGGTTTACGCTTTGACCCCCTTCTGACTTTTGTCTCTACTGACGTGTCTCGCCAAGCCTCATTAACTTTTTCTCCGTAATACAAACTTTGACCCGTAATGTATAAATAGGCTTCCCAAAGCGTCTCTGTTAAAGGGGTCCCCCCGTCAGCAGGTAGTACAGAAATGGCTGTCTTCAAGGATGAAGATGACGAGCCTATTCCAGCTAATACATAACCGCCATTTGTGCTATTAAAACGCATCAAACCGAAATCAATATCGTCATTGTTATCTACTAAGCTTGTAATCGCACTTTTTGCTACACCAAGACGACTGTCTGGGCACACAACATAGCCCGTGTAGCTGCTGTAGCCACAACTTTTACCCGTTGCAGTAGAAAATGCCATACTTCCAGAAGTGTCAAAAATAAGTAAAACACGCGGTTTTTCATTTGTTTTCACATTATAGTTAACGTATAGCTCTATGTCTTCAGCATACACTGCAGTAACCATACAGGTTACAAAACCAGTCAGTATACTGCGCACTAACGTTTTCATTTTCATCATGAGTCTCCGTTAACGGCCTGAGTTACGGCCTACCATCTCTTGAGCAACACCCGTTGTGATTGTGAGTGTGTGATTACTTTTAGAGCCATAGGTAATTGATGTATCTATTTGCAACATGTTGCATGACACACCCGCTGTAAAATTAAACTTGCGTGGACAAGGAATATCACTTGGGCCGTTATTTAAATTAACCATCGAACTTGATGCATCGCCAATATTCCCTAAATCATGAACTCCGCCAGGTATTGCTGATGCTCTTTTAAAAAAGGCACTATTTGCCCCTGCAGCAGCTTGGTTGGCTATTACGCGCTGTACCGTGCCAATTAACTCATTTTCTGCAGCTTCACGTTCTTGTGCTGCATTGGTGATTTTAATGTCAATACTACTGCTACTCATAAGAGTAACTGCAATGCCTGTGACCGCGACAACCATAATAAGAGCAACAATTAACACAACGCCTTGTTGTCTTTTTGCTAACGTTATATACGCCATAAATTAGCTCCCACATTATTTAAGCGAATAGTCGTGGTAAACAATGCTCGACGGTAATTATCAGTAAAGGTTAGCTCTCTACTACTTTCATCTTCACCCAAGGTATACGTTTGATTTTGAATTTTTAAATCGCCATCTGGGGTAAGCGCTCTGACTAATAGGAAAACTTGCACAGTTAAGATGCCATGACGGTTTTCCCAATCAGTATTCGTCATTTGGTTAATACTTTTATACGTATCAACACGGCTATTATTGGTTGTATCGAGACCGAATACAAAGTGCATGTCCTCAACCCCTTCCATTATCGTTTCTGCAACCATGCCTGAACCTGGTTTTAAACGTCTGCGCATTAAAACGGGCACAGTGACAGATTGGTTATTTATTGTGTAATTTTGCTCAGAAATGTAATAAACGTGATGACGATAACGCCACACAGTCGCGTTAACATTAAGTGAGGCACCATCAATTGGCCCTTGTACAAACTGAGCTCTTTCTTGTTCGGCAACAAAGTAATAACTGCCAGCACCTGTATCATCAGGTCGAATTTGCAAACCTTCAAGAAACTTTAACTGCAGAACATCTGTATTTTTTTTAGCGTTTTTTATGCAGCCTAATGCATCACCAGTCGCGGTTAACACTGCATACACCGAGCGAAAGTTACTCGTGGCTGTTTTAACCGGGAAACTACCATTGTTAAGCCCCTGAGAACAATCGGGAGTAGGATTAGCGGTTGACTCTGTATTTGCTGGCGAAAACGAGTCTTCATAAAATGTTCCCCAAAAGCCTATTTGCTCAATATCACGTTGCATAATATTAATCGCTAATCGGCCTGTTTCTTGTAACTCACCAATTGTCATGGTGTCACGCGTGGTCACTTTCATACTAATATAGGTGAACATAACGCCACCTAAAACAAGTCCGCCTATAAATAGCGCAACCATCATTTCAACTAACGTAAATCCTGCATGCTTTCTCATATCAAGACCTTAAGTAAATATAGCTTTCAAGCACAATTAAACGACGCTTATCATTGGCTGCACCGCATTCAATTGCCGACGTACCTGCATTTGCTTTAATTGCTTGTCGACCTTGCCAACTGATCACCACGTTAATATTAAATTCACTTGCATTACCCGCTGCGACAGGCGTGCTCTTGATACACACCGTTGCATCATCTAAAGCCCCGGTATTTTCACGCGCTTGAATAGCCCGCACCCATTGCTGTTTATCAAGGGCTGCAAGTTGCTGAGCATTACACGCTGCGTTGTAGCATTGTAAATTGGTATTTAACGCAGTGTCACTTGTGAAAGTGCCATTATAGAGGGCTGTAAATCCTGTGGAATCGTTTGCTCGCATTCGTTGAATAATATCGTTTCCTAACGCCACCGCTGCAGCACGCTGCATTGAATCAAAACTAGCTTGCTTAGCTTTTGCCTGCAGCGCTACAGCGCCTAACAACCCAAAGCTTAAAATCACAAAAGCAATAAGTACTTCAACTAAGGTAAAGCCTTGAACATGTGAATGCCGTGTCATATTAAAATCAGCTCATAGATTTCCATACAATAAGCATAAAAGGACAATAATAAATAGCAATGAGGGTTTAGATGAACGGTCAAATTTATTGATAAGCGGTCCGAACATACCGACTAAAACAGCATCGAAAATTGGCACCGTAAAACTGTGTGGTAAAACTATTCACCCATCGCTTGTTTTACGGTTTTAAGTGCTCGACGGCTAATGGTGAGAGGTTCATCATAATGTCGCATTATTAAATGATGACCACTCGACACAGAGCAATGAAGGCTCTGTATATGCAGCTTATTAACCAAGGTATTACGATGAATACGCAATAATTGTTGTGAGTACGTACTTTCAAGCTGTTTCAAGCTATGCTCGATAATAGCTTCACCGCCAACAAAAATGAGTCGCGTATATTTTTGCTCTGCAACACAGCACACCACATCGTCTATATTGACTCGGCGCATAGCACCCGCTAACTGATAAGTGATATGTGAATGAACAGGCCTATTAACTTGTGTACGATTTAGTTTGCTAAGTTGCAGTAAGGTTTTTGTAAGTGCTTGCTCGGTTATAGGTTTTACTAAATAGCCATCTACCGCTAACTCAAATGCTTCTAGAGCATGTTCAGAATGGGCAGTTAAAAACACCACAGCCGGAGGTATAGCAAGCAGCTTTAATGCCTTTGCGACCTCTAAGCCGCTTAATTTTGGCATATTAATATCTAATAACACGATATCCGGTTGCAACTCTTTACACAGCGTTACCGCCTGCTCACCATTGTCTGCATCGCCAACAACATGGTAGTTAGGATGCATGGTTAATAAACGCCTAACACGTGCCCGAGCCAGCGGTTCATCGTCAACAATCAAAACATTGATCATGTAATTTCCTGCCTTGGAATAACGAGTTTAGCTCTAAACTCACTATCGCGATGTGTGGTGGTTAACTTGGCACGATAGTGATAAAAAAGCGCCAACCTTTGGCGAATGTTTTCAAGTGCCATGCCATTACCAGCGCGGCGCTGCTCTGCATTTTCAAGCACAGGATTAATAATAATAAACGTATAGCTTTTATCGGTTATATGCATCTCTATGGTAATTTTTGTGCTCTCAGAAGCCGGTTCAAGGCCATAATACACCGCATTCTCAATAATAGGCTGTATCGTTAGACACGGAATTTCAACGTCTGGGACGCACGCTGGCATCTGCCAGTTAACCGTTAATCGCTCGCCATAACGCCAACGCTCAAGTGCAATATATTGCTCACATAATATCAGCTCGTCTTGCAAAGAAATCGCTTTACCGCTTTTCATCGCAGCTTGGGACAACGCAGCTAAAGCCAAAATAGCTTGCTCGGCGGCTTCGGCATCATAATGCGTTAGCTCGGCAGCTGTGTTCAAGCTATTGAATAAAAAGTGTGGACGAATACGTGCTTGTAACGCATCTAACTCAGCATGCGCTAATGCTTTGGTTTGTAGCTCTTTTTGGTTTTGTATAACAACAAATTGACTAAATAATGCCGCCACTAAAAAGATTATGAGTACATTACTCGCGATAAAATAGCCCGCTGATTCAATATAATAAATATCTGCAAAGAGAGATAATACAGCCACACTGTAAAAACACGTTGATAGCAATAATGAAATAGTCAGGATAAGTAGTTGGAAATTATTAGAATAGCGTGCCAAGTATTTTCTAAAAATATACAGTGCAGCAACACTCGTCAGAAAGATTAAGTGCAAAAAGAAACTGAAAATGGCAAGACGAAGCCATACATCGCCTTCGGTTGCAGGGGCAAACGCTAGTAAAATAGCAATAACTTGACTTACCACGAGTGTAGCAAGCACACCTCGGGATTGAAAAAGAGCCGCAATCAACAAGCCGTTTTGATTTGGCTGTGTGCTCATGGGCTCTCCTAGTATCTGTTGTTAACTACTTGTTTAGATTAGCGTAGCTCAACAGGAACGGCAAATACTATATTCTCTTCTTCGCCAGGGTTTTCAACAACTTGGTTTCCACCCAATTCTTTTAGACGAGTAATTACTTGCTGCACTAACACTTCTGGTGCAGATGCGCCCGCAGTAACCCCTACGGCATTGACGTTGTTAAACCAATCAGCTTCAACGTTACTTGCATCATCAATTAAATACGCTTTAGTGCCCATTTTATCTGCAAGTTCACGTAAACGATTTGAGTTTGAGCTATTCTTAGCTCCCACAACCAGTAACACATCAACTTTATCTGCTAAGTCACGCACCGCATCTTGACGGTTTTGTGTCGCATAACATATATCATCTTTACGCGGACCATCAATTGCAGGAAACTTTGTACGTAAAGCATCAATAACATCGGCAGTGTCATCAACCGACAAGGTTGTTTGACTGCAATAAAATAAATTGTCAGGATTTTTAACCGTCAGATTTGCAACATCTTCCGGTGTTTCTACTAAGTAGATACCCCCTGCTTCGTTATTATATTGCCCCATGGTGCCTTCTACTTCAGGGTGACCATGATGACCTATTAAAATGCACTCGATGCCTTTACGGCTCGCGCGCGTTACTTCCATATGTACTTTGGTAACTAGCGGACAGGTTGCATCGAAAACTTTTAATTCACGACGCTTAGCCTCACTGCGTACCGCTTGAGATACACCGTGAGCACTAAAAATAACAATGCTGTCATCAGGAACTTGATCAAGTTCTTCAACGAATACAGCACCGCGGTTTTTAAGACCGTCTACTACATAGCGGTTATGCACCACTTCGTGTCGCACATAAATAGGCTTTTCAAAGATATCTAGTGCTCGCTCAACGATACTGATTGCGCGGTCAACACCTGCACAAAAACCACGTGGGTTAGCTAATAAAATATCCATTACCCTGTTACCTCTAAAATATCGACTTCAAAGGTTAAACGCTGGCCAGCAAGTGGATGATTGAAATCAATCGTTACAGACTCACCTTGTACCTCACGGACAAGTCCTGGTAATTCAGTGCCATCAGGTTGAGTGAAGGCAATAATGTTCCCCACCTCAGCTGGAGTGTCAGCGCCAAACTTACTGCGGTCTACATAGTAAATATTATCTGGGTTTGGTTGCCCAAAGGCATCTTCGGGTTCAAGTTCAAATGACTTACTCTCGCCTGCGGCTAGGCCTAACAAACACTTTTCAAAGTTGGCGGTTAGACTACCATCGCCCATTCTTAATTTTGCCGGCTTATTGTGCACCTTCGTCGAATCAGCTGCTGAGCCATCTTCTAATTTAATTGAGAAATGGAAGATCACTTCAGACTTTTCACCAATTACTGCTTGGCTCATGCTTTTTGCTCCTTAGGACTTTCGCCTGTAAAGGCATCATATAAAAGTAATGCTGCACCGATACAAATTGCACTGTCGGCAATATTGAATGCTGGGAAGTGCCAATTTTCATAATACACATGCAAAAAGTCTATGACATAACCATAGACAATACGATCGTATAAATTACCAATCGCACCCGCGAGTACAAGTGCATACGCAGAGCACAACACCTTATTGCTGGCAGGTAAACGTTTTAACCACCATGTTAAAAGCACACTAATAACCACAGCAATTAAGCTTAAAAACCAGCGTTGCCAACCACCAGCATCACTTAAAAAGCTGAAGGCAGCACCATAGTTATGCACATAGGTAAAATTAAAGAATGGCAAAATTTCAATAGATTCTTTGTAGGTCATAGTATTTACAACAAGTGTTTTTGTCGCATGGTCTACTACTAAAAGTAGTAGACTCAGCCATAACCATACTAAGCCACTTTTTCCGGCTAGTTTGCTCACAAACAACTCCTATGCGAACTGACGTTGTTCACCGTCGCCATCAACATTGCTAACACAACGGCCACATATTTCAGGATGAGCAGGCTCAGCACCTACATCATCACAATAATGCCAACAACGTTCACATTTTTCTGCCGTTGTTGCTGTAACGTTGATGAACAAGCCATCAATTTCAGTTGCTTGGCTACCTTGTGGTTGTTCAGTAACCGTTTCAACAGTGACACCAGAAGTTAATAATACAAAGCGTAATTCATCACCTAATGCGGCAAGTTTTGAACTTAACGCTTCAGTTGCATAAATACTGACATTTGCTTGTAAAGTCGCACCAATGATGTCTTCTTTACGCGCCGCTTCTAATACGCGGTTCACTTCATCACGTACATTCAGAATTGTGAGCCAATCATCGTTACTGAACTTACCTTGCGTAGAGGCTTTAAGCCCATCGTACCACACTGATGTGAATACAAATTTATCACGTTCGCCCGGTAATGCTTCCCAAATCTCTTGTGCAGTGAAGCTTAAGATTGGTGCCATCCAACGCGTCATTGCTTCTGCAATGTGATAAAGCGCTGTTTGACATGAGCGGCGTGCATGGCTATCGCTTTTCGCTGTGTATTGACGGTCTTTGATTACATCTAAATAGAATGAACCAAGCTCACCCGTACAGAAATTCATTAATTTTTGCGTTACAAGTAACATTTGGTACTTGTCGTAAGCAGCTAAAATTTCATCTTGTAACTCGGCAGCACGACCAACAATCCAGCGGTCTAGTTCAACCATATCGTCGATAGCAACGTGATCTGTTTTTGGATCAAAACCATTTAAGTTAGCAAGTAAGTAACGGCTCGTGTTACGGATACGACGGTAACGATCTGCCGAGCGCTTGAAGATTTCATCCGAAACCGTCATCTCTGCGGTAGAGTCAGTTGATGCAACCCATAAGCGAAGAATATCAGCACCCAGCTTGTTCATCACATTTTGCGGTGAAATAACATTACCCAGTGACTTAGACATCTTACGGCCGTTTTCATCAACGGTGAAGCCGTGCGTTAACACTTGCTTGTAAGGTGCATGGCCATTAATTGCAACCGATGTCATCATTGACGACATAAACCAACCACGATGTTGGTCAGACCCTTCAAGGTAAAGATCTGCTGGGCCCGTCAAGTCTTCACGTGCATCAACAACACACGCGTGAGTCACACCTGAATCAAACCAAACATCTAAGGTATCTTGTACTTTCATGTACTGATCAGCGTCATCACCAAGTAATGTTGCGGGGTCTAAATCGTACCACGCTTGAATACCTGATTTTTCAACTAGCTTAGCCGCTTCTTCGATTAATGCTTGCGTATTCGGGTGTAACGCCCCTGTGTCTTTATCAACAAACAACGCAATAGGTACACCCCATGTACGCTGACGTGAAATACACCAATCAGGTCGGCCTTCAACCATGTTCGCAATGCGGCTTTCACCCCACTCAGGTAACCACTCTGTCTTTTTGATTTCATTCAATGAATCTTGACGAAGGTTCGCTTGATCCATGCTTACAAACCATTGTGGTGTCGCACGGAAGATGATTGGCGTTTTATGACGCCAGCAATGTGGGTAACTATGATTGAGTGCATGATGATGCAACAGCGCGTTATTTTCTGTTAATACATCAATAACACTCGCGTTGGCTTTAAATACATGTTGACCTGCAAACAGTGGCGTATCAGGTAAATAAACACCATTTGCACCCACCGGGTTTGCTACTTCTAAACCATATGCAAGACCAGCCGCGAAATCTTCTTGACCATGACCAGGTGCAGTGTGAACAACCCCCGTACCCGAATCAGTCGTTACGTGATCAGCAACAATCACAGGCACTGTAAAGTCATAAAAAGGGTGAGCAACGTGTAAGTTTTCTAAGGCAGCACCTTTAACATAACCCAGTACATGGTAATGATTGAAACCGTAACGATCCATCGCATCTTTAACGAGTTCAGAGCCTAAGAGCAAACGCTGTTGCGCGCCCTCGTCATCAACTTGAACTAATGCATACTCAAGCTTCTCATGAACAGCCACTGCGCGGTTGGCAGGAAGTGTCCACGGTGTAGTTGTCCAGATAACAGTGCTTACAGCGCCTGTACCTTGATGACCATCGGCAAGTTCAAATGCGTTAATAACGGCATCTTGATCTGCAAACTCAAAGCGTACGTCGATAGCAGGTGATTGTTTGTCTTGGTACTCAACTTCTGCTTCAGCAAGCGCTGAACCACAATCTGTACACCAATGAACCGGTTTAGCACCTTTGTGTAAATGACCATTTTTAATAATACGGCCTAATACACGGATTGCATTCGCTTCAAAGTCAAAGTTCATGGTCAGGTAAGGCTTGTCCCAATCACCAAATACCCCTAAGCGTTTAAAGTCTGTTTTTTGACCTTCAACTTGCTTTTTAGCATATTCGCGACATTTTTCACGAAACTCAGCCGCTGACACTTTAACACCAGGCTTGCCAACTTTCTTTTCAACCATTAATTCAATAGGTAGACCATGGCAGTCCCAACCAGGCACATAAGGTGCATCAAAGTCAGACAAGGTTTTTGACTTAACAATAATGTCTTTAAGAATTTTGTTTACAGAGTGGCCTAAATGGATGTCACCGTTTGCATACGGAGGGCCGTCATGCAAAATGAAGGTTTTTTTACCTTTTTTAGCGCTGCGAATTTGACCATATAGATCGTCTTCATACCATGTTTTAAGCATAGTTGGTTCACGTTGTGCCAAATTGCCGCGCATTGGAAACGCTGTTTCCGGTAAATTCAAAGTATGTTTGTAGTCGCTCATTAATCCTACTTTCCGTATCGGCTACCTAATTTAAACCAAAACACTGCTTAGCGGCGGTTACATCATCTGCAATCTGCGCCGTCAGTTGTGTTAATGTCTCGAATTTTTTCTCATCGCGAAGCTTTTTTACAAGCTCCACATGCATAAATTGTCCGTAAATGTCCTGCGCAAAGTTAAAAAGGTGAACTTCTAATAATGCGCGTGTCCCGTTAAATGTGGGTTTGTTGCCAATATTTGCAACCCCAAACAGCTGTTCATTGCCAACGGTCGCTTTCACCGCAAATACGCCATTTACTGGGCATACTTGACGTTTCAAGGCAATATTTGCCGTTCTAAAACCAAGCTCACGGCCTTTTGCCCAACCGTGAATAACACGTCCAGAAATCGCATACCCATGACCCAGCATCGTTTTAGCCTCTTCTAATTGCCCTGCTGCTAGCGCATGGCGGATTAGTGTGCTACTTACTCTGTCATTAAGACGACGAAAGCTGGCCGTACTTTTAACATCTATATTCAGCGCTGCACCCATATTTTTTAGCAACGCAAAGTCACCACTGCGACGTTTTCCAAAACAAAAATCATCACCGACAGTGAGCGCTTTCACTCCGAGCTTATCAACCAAGACTTCGTTAACAAACTGCTCAGCTTCCATGTTAGCAAACTGCTGATTAAAACTAATACAAATTACGCGTTCAACACCCAGTTCTGCTAGCAATCGAAGCTTATCACGCAAACGTGTCAATCGAGCGGGTGCGTTATCTTTAGCAAAAAACTCTTGTGGCTGAGGCTCAAATAACATAACAGTGCTGGGTAACTGATGTTTTTGCGCATCAAGTAGCAAGCCTTTAATCACTTCAGCATGGCCTAAATGCACACCATCAAAGTTCCCAATCGTTAACACGCAACCATAGTGTTGTGCGCGAATATTATGAATACCTCTAATTAACTCCATGCCACCTATTTGCCTTTGTCAGCACGCCCAAAACATGTTCATCGGGCTTGAAGCGCCGATTATAATCTTTTTTTTAGTTGGATTCAGTAGTTGCAACACTTTTTATCGTATTTAGTCGTATTCCTAAAATAAAGAGCACAACAAAGTATACCAATACAGCCAGCACAAGCAGCCCTGCCAACAACATAACTTGTTCACTAAAGTGCCAGCTTCGCCATGCAAAGTGCTGACCTGCATACCATACCGCAGTCGCCATCAAAATACTCGAAAACAAACACTTAAATGTAAAACCGACGCTCATTGAAGAAAACTGATAAACCCCTTCTTTGCGTAACTGCCGATAAAGTAAAAACGCGTTACAGCTGGCCGACATAGACGTGGCTAAAGCTAACCCCAAATAACCAATAAAAGGCGCTAACATGATGTTAAACACCATGTTTAGAACCAAGGTTTTTATGCCTATTTTCACGGGGGTTTTAGTGTCTTGTCGCGAGTAAAAACCGGGTGCTAACACCTTGATTAACATAAAACTGACTAACCCTACCGAGTACGCCATCACGCCATAACTAACCGCTTGAACGTGATCAATTTCACCGTCTTGAAACGCACCATGGTCAAAAAGCACCGTGATGATCAACGGGCTTATCACCATTAAACCAAACATGGCTGGTAAACCTAAGAAAATAACAAATCGCACTCCCCAATCAAGCGTATGCTGAAAATCAAGCGTGCTTTTCGTACTATGTAATTTAGACAGTGCCGGTAATATCACTGTTGCAATACCAATACCGAATAACCCAAGGGGGAACTCTATCAATCTGTCTGAATAGTAAAGCCAGGCAATGGAGCCTGTCATAAGCATTGAGGCAATCATGGTATCGAGCAATAAATTAATTTGACTAATCGATACACCAAACAAGGCCGGTAACATCAACTTTCGTACTTTCACGACATTTTCGTCTTGCCACCCCCACTTAGGTCGGCTCAACATGCCCGCTCGATACAAAAATGGCAGCTGAAAAATCAGTTGCACCAAGCCACCAATGAACACCCCTATTGCTAATGCATAAGCACCTACTGCAAATTTATCATGCAGAAAAATAGCACAGGCAATAATTGAAATATTCAATAATACAGGGGTAAAAGCGGCCACGGCAAAGCGGTTATACACATTCATTACTGCGCCACTAAGAGCAACAAGACTCACAAAAAACAAGTACGGAAACGTGAGCTTTAATAACGCACTCGCTAATTCGAACTTAGCGGCATCCTCTCCCCCTTGCCACCAATCAATAAACCAGCCAGTACCAAATAAAGCGGCAATCACTGGCGAGGCAATCACACCAAATAAAGTGACGAGCAGCAAAATTGTGCCCAAAGTGCCCGCAGCCTGCGCGACAAAGAGTCTAACCTTGTCGTCACCTTGCTGCTCTTTTATTTCAGACAATACGGGCACAAATGCCTGTGCAAATGCGCCTTCGGCAAATAGACGTCGTAAAAAGTTAGGGATTCTATTAGCAAATAAAAACACATCAGCTGCCGCACTTGCACCCAGCAAGTTAGCAACAACCGCATCGCGAACTAACCCTAAAATACGCGAAATCATCGTCATCGCACTGACAATCATCCCGGAACGAAATAATCCTTTTGCCACCTTAAACCTATTATCAAAAAACCTTTAAGATGGGCGATTATGCCTAAAATATCTCTAAAGCACTAGGCTCGGACACGACGCTTTGTTACAATGGCGATATTAACTGCTAAAGCGGCAAATTGATGTTCGTTATAAGGAGCAGTTTTTCTTGAGCCGTCAAAAATTCATTGACATTCATGATAAAAACAGGCATATTCCACGGCCTTTAAATTAAGCTTATTTTAAGATTGTTAGGAGCAAACCTTGGCTAACATCAAGTCTGCAAAAAAACGCGCTATCACGAGCGAAAAAAATCGTCAACATAACGCAAGCCGTCGTTCAATGATGCGCACTTACTTCAAAAAAGTAGTTGCTGCAATTGAAGCGGGCGACAAAGAAGCTGCACAAGCAGCATTTGCTGTTGCAACACCTATCCTAGACCGTTACGCAACTAAAGGTCTAATCCACAAAAACAAAGCAGCTCGTCATAAGAGCCGTTTAGCAGCTAAAATCAAAGCGCTATAATTTGTTTTTGAAAGATATAAAAAAACCGGCTTTTGCCGGTTTTTTTTTACCTGAAATTTGACGTTACACAATTTCCAGCTCTGGGTAGAACTTTTTCAACATTGCCGCAATTTTCTTCGGTGTAAACGGCTTAACAACAAACCCTTTAGCGCCTTTATCAATTGCATCTTTCACATTTTCAACTGTTGAATGGGCTGACACCATCACCACATTCGCCTCTGGTGAAATGTCGTTAATATGAGAAATAATTTCTTTACCATCGCCATCTGGCAATTCAATATCTAAAAAAATGATATTAAACTCTTTCTCTTTACATTCACTTAAACACTGCGCAGCCGTTGAAGCCTCACGCACGTCATCAATCCCCAAGTGCATGAGCGTTTGATTTAAAAAGCTACGGACTGTTCCCACATCGTCAACAATAAGAATTGAAAGCTGCGTATCCATACTATTCCTCTTAAGCAATAAAGGTTCACACTAATTGAATGTAACTCTGTGACGCAATAAGACAATCAGTGTTATATGATCTGAATTTGACTATTATATCAAAAACTTCGTTATAATCTCATTATAGAGAGCTATGTATAAAAGGCCAGATAAGCTTTATGTCTAATAAAATAAAAAAACAATCGCTGTTAGGTAAAACACCAGCACGAAAAAAACCAACATCGACAACAAAACGACGACCTGCAAACCCGCAACGTGTCCCTCCCCAAACGGTGCAGCAGGCTGGCGCCTCCGAACCTGTTAAAAAAAGTGCAAGCCGTTGGTATGCAATTGCCGCTGTTGTATTAATTATGCTAATTACGCCCAAGCCCGTTCTCATTACCTATGAAAAACTAGGGATGGTATCTCAAAGCGTGTATTGGCCAGGTGTTTTTGGCTTCGGGGCAAAGCTCTTTGACTCAACCCTTATACCCCGTGCAGACCTTAGCCGTAATGTGATTTACTTATGCCAAGATAAACGCGACCCTGCGAGCTGCCAAAAATACCGTGTAACAGAGCAAAGCGGTTTTTTTGCGGCAATGAAAAAGCTAATAATGGATTAAAAAATCTAATCTGAAAATAAAAAATTACTTGGTTGAAAGCTGTGTAAAAGATCACCATAATGGCGCTCCTTTTTCAACACAGACACTATTAGATACGACCATGCTAAACGAGCTAGATTGGCTTTTAAACTTTACGTTACTTGCACTAGGATTAGGTGCTTTTTTTATTAATCAGTTAACCTTATTGCGTTTTGCTGCTATTAGCGCGTGTAGTTTATTATTTTTATCGTTTAGTTTAGATCTGATGTCATCAAGTGTGATCTCAAATATGAGCTTAGTGTTGATCAACACATTTTATTTATTCAAGGTCTACACTTTTGGCCAATTGAATATTAATCAAGGTTAATCTTCTCCCAAGATTATTTGATAGAACACTTTAACGCTTCTATCATCCTTTACGCCCAAACATCGCTATGTTTGGGCTTTTTTTTACTTACAATATGACTGAACTGAGATACCATATATTCCGTATAAAGATATTTTAGAGGTGCCTTATGTCATTAAACGACTTCGACTTATTTCTCTCTTCTATGGAAGATGTAAAGCCTCTCAAGCACGATACTGTAAAACTCGATACCACCAAGCAAGGCCCTTCTCTGTCACAACAAGAAAAACGTAAAGCCGCTGAGTCTGATCTCGCAATCGATGAAAACTACCTTCGCAGTGAGTTTGTTGAATTACTTGATCCACACGCTGTTTTAGCGTTCAAGAAAGATGGCGTTCAAGCCCAAGTTTATAAAAATCTTCGCTTAGCGAAATATCAGCTTGATGCAACCCTAGATTTGCATGGACAGGCACTCCAACATGCCCGTAGCACCTTATTCAATTTTATTAATGATTGTCACCTGCGCAATATTCGCGTGGTGTTAATTCGCCATGGAATTGGTATTAAAAATAAATCAAAACCGGGTATCTTAAAAAGCTACACCAATAAGTGGCTACAAGAAATACCCGCTGTACTTGCGTTTCACAGCGCACTTAAGCAGCATGGTGGCAACGGTGCTACCTATGTAATGATCAAAAAGTCAGATGAGAAAAAGCACGAGAATAGAGAGCGCCATTCTAAGAGAAGTTAATAACATAATTTAGATGTAATCAGGTGCAACGCTCACTTTGCGAAGCACCTCTTAAAACGTTATGATTGACTTTGTACAATTTCTGGTACGTCAACACCTGCAGCATTGGCTTGATTAAACCATGCAGATATACCTAATACGATTACAGACACCACCACTAAGCTAAGTTTTGCCCCACCTTGATTAGATTTCATAACACCTCTTATTATTATTGTTGTTGGTTTATTGTCCACCAACAGCATAGCAAAGTTACAGATGTTAACAAGCTGTTTAATAAAATAATTTATTAGATGTCAATAACCTTTTGTTCTATCAACCAGATTTACTAGCCTTTCCCCATTTAGCAATCTTTTTACATTACCTGCAATTTGTTCAGTTACCGTGTTTATATCCGATAAAGCAGCACAATGAGGAGTGAGTGTAATTTTATCATGAGACCAAAATGGGTGCCCTTCAGGTAAAGGCTCTTCAGCGAACACATCAAGCGTTGCGCCACGTAAGGAATTGTTATCTAAAGCCGCCAGCAAATCGGCGTCAACGACATGCTTACCACGGGCGACATTAATGAGCACCGCATGATTTTGCAGCTTACTTAATAATGCAGCATCAATAATGCCTGTAGTATGTTGATTAAGAGGCAACAAACACACCAAGTAGTCAACCTGTTTTAGCATTGTATTCAAGCCATTTTCTGTATGGTAACAAGTAACCTGTTGTTCTTGTTTTTCGCTATTTGACCATGCACTTACCGTAAAACCATTCGCCACCAAACGTTTGGCACATGCCTTTCCAAGCTCACCATAGCCTAAAATACCCACATGCTGATGTGCATAGGCTCGTTTGGGTTTCCATGCTCCTTGTGATTGTTTTAAAAAATATTCTTTCAATCTTAATTTTTGCGCTAATACATGGGTCAACACATATTCAGCCATATCGCTGGCAAGGGTCTCGTCGACAATACGTACCACAGGAACAGAGGGTGCAATCGCCGTTAAGTCAATGCTGTCTACGCCTGCACCAAACGACGACACAGCTTTTAAATTAGGGAGTTTCGCCCATAAGTCTGCAGGCGCATTCCACGCCAATACAAATTCAACGGCGCTATAATCTGTACATTCTGACCACAACTGTACTTCCACTTCGGGTAATAAAGTACGTAATCGTTCAATTAATTGACTGCAATCTCGGCCAGTGATTGCCACAAGTAAAATCATTTTGTTCTCCGCTTATCGTTAGCGCTCTTTAAAAAGTCACACAACTGCAACTTAACTGTCACAGCGAGCTTTTACCCTACTTATATCGCTAGATGCGTTTAAGATTGAGGTGTGTATGATCAGTGTTGATAAAGTAATAGAAGCAAATTTACCACAGTTAGAAAATTCACCAAAAGTAAAAGGGTTGGTAAAAAAGGGGTTAGGCTATTTATTACATGAACAAGAGTTTGTTGCCTTTGGCGATGCCTACCCTCACTTACAGGGACTCGAGTTTGTTGAGCAAGTACTCGATGAACTTGACTTTGATACACGTTACAAACCAAAACAAATGGAACACATCCCCAGTGAGGGCCATGTTGTTATTGTTGCGAACCACCCAATTGGCTCGCTCGATGCATTAGCATTAATCAAAGTGCTATCCAGCATTAGACCCGACCTTAAAGTCGTTGCTAACCGCATGCTGATGTCAATCACGCCAATGCACTCATTGTTATTACCCGTCGACAACTTATCGGGGACAAGTAAAAAGAAAGAGCTGGCCAATATTCAACAGCATTTAAAATCAGAAGGCGCATTGTTAATATTTCCGGCTGGTGAAGTGTCACGACTAAGCCCTACAGGTATCAAAGATTGTAAGTGGAACAGCGGCTTTTTACGCATGGCAAAAAAAGCCAACGCGCCGATCTTGCCAATTTATATTAAAGCCAAAAACAGCCCACTATTTTATGGCACTTCGATGATCTACAAACCATTAGCAAGCTTGTTATTGGTCAAAGAAATGTTTAAACAACGACAAAAATCGTTAGAGTTTGAAATTGGTGCATCAATACCGCCTGAGTCATATTTAATTGAGAATTTAAAAGATAAAGAAATTGCGCAATTAATCAGAAAGCAGCTTTATCGCCTGATCACTAAAAAGCCATTACCTTTAAAAACACAAACGCCAATCGCAAGCCCAGAGGCCACTAAGGATTTAAAGAAAGCCATTGAACAGTGCGAACTGCTCGGTGAAACATCAGACGGAATGAAAATTTATCTTTATCAATATAGCGGTAGCTCTCCGATTTTTCGTGAACTCGGTCGTTTACGCGAAATAGCCTTTCGTGCTGTCGGTGAAGGCAGTGGTAAGCGACGTGATATTGATAAATACGATATGGATTATCAGCACCTCGTACTGTGGGATGCAAAACAACTGGAACTAGTCGGTGCATATCGTCTTGCGTGTGCAAAAGAAATTATAGAAAAACATGGCCAAAAGGGACTGTATACCGATAGCTTATTTAGTTACAGCGACGAAATGGCGCCATATTTCGAACAAGGTATTGAGCTGGGTCGCAGTTTTGTACAGCCCAAATATTGGGGCAGAAAAAGCCTCGATTACTTATGGTTTGGTATTGGTGCATTTGTAAATAGGTACCCGCAATATCGCTATTTATTTGGTGCTGTTAGTGTATCAAATGCCTTACCTGAACAAGCAAAATCTTTACTCGTTCATTACTATCAGCATTATTACGGTGCGCAGCAAACATTAGCGATACCCAACAATGAATTTCGTCATACTGAACAACAGCGTGAACAATGTACTCAGTTATTTTCAGGAAATGATATTAAAGAGGATTTTGTAGAGCTGAAGCATATTCTGGCTAATATTGGCGCCCAAGTCCCCACTTTGTTTAAACAATATACCGAATTATGCGAACCCGGCGGCGTACAATTTCTCAGCTTTAGTATCGATCCTGAGTTTAATAATTGTATCGATGGTCTTGTACTGGTTGATCTTAATAAAGTAAAGGCCAGCAAAGCTAAACGCTATTTGGGCGAGTCTCGCTAAAACAAACAGTGGATATCGGCCAATCGGCCGATTATCTATGCTTTTTAGGTGTTAACATTGCTAAAGATATTAACCAACAGCTCGCTGTAAATTTTTTCAATGAGTAGTAAGTCGGCCACAGGAACATGTTCATTCACCTGATGAATAGTGTGGTTTCGCACACCACATTCAATTACTTGCGTATGCTCACTCGCAAAAAAACGGCCATCTGATGTACCACCGTGAGTGCTTAAGACTGGAAATGTGCCAGTTACTTGATGTATCGCCTGCTCAACCTGTTTGAGCAAACAGCCGCCTGATTTATGGGGGGTGTAATAAGACTCACATGGGCGCTCCCACTGCACCTGTAGGTGCTGCGAAAAGTCAGCCAAGGCAGCCTGAATTTCATTTTTTATATCGGTACTTTTATAGCCATGGCTGTAACGTACATTAAACGTTAATTCACACTGTGCAGGCACAAGATTATCGACCACATTGGCAATATTAATACCGGTTACTTGTAATGTCGTTTCTGAGCTTGGTTCATCTTTAAACCAGTTAATGGCGATGAGTCGCTTTACGACCTCTGCGCTAATATGTGCCGCATTCACGGTGTTCTCAGGATAAGCAACATGCCCCGCTTTCCCTTTTATAAATAAACGTGCAGAGAGCGCTCCGCGGCGACCATTTTTAATCGTATCACCAACATGCAAATGACTGGTTGGCTCACCCACGAGGCACCCATCCAGTATGACGCCTTGTTGAGCCAGTTTCTGTGCAATTAAAAGAGAACCATACTCGGCTTCGCCTTCTTCATCTGAGGTGATCAACCAATAAAAGGTTCCTCGCACGTTTTTGCGTTGTTGCAGCAGCGCCTGTGTTGCACATAACATGGCAGCTACACCGCCTTTCATATCTGCGGCGCCGCGTCCATACACAGCGCCATCAACAATGTCACCCGAAAACGCATCAACTTTCCAATCCCCCTGTGCAGCAGGAACAACATCAATATGCCCTGAGAAAGCCACTACAGGTCCATCACCAAATGAGACTTTAGCGATTAGATTCGTTACTTGATTATCGCTAAACACATCACACTCAAAACCAACCGTGGTTAATTTTTTTGCTAACCAATCAATCGCTCCTGCTTGTGCGGGTGTGACAGATTTAAATCGAATTAAGGTTTGTAAAACATCAACCACCTCATCATAGGCAGATAAATGTTGCTCAACGTGTGAATTTAGTACGCAGTTCATAATAACCCTAGCCACTGAGATAAGTAAGGGTATTACAGCGCGCTTTTATTACCGCAATGTGAAAGTGAAAGTAATGACTGTTCGCCATGCATTATCGTCATTTGCATTCATTAATAAGCCTGCTTTGCACAGCACGTTACTGTTGCGAAAACCATGATGAATAACGCCCCTCTCTGCCAAAGGAGGGCACAGTTGCAGGCCCTTTTTTAGTAATAATTAAGATGTACTAAATACAAATAAACAATAAAAAAGAGCGGCTATAGAGGTTCAAAAAACCGATAAGAGTCAATTACTTTTTTTCTGTTCTTGGTTAAAAACTTAATCTAAATCAAAAAAAGCTTCACTTCGTTCAAACATTTTTGAAACTTTGATCTAGAACAGGTTTTAGCTGTGTCGACTCGGTAATAATAGCCTCAACCAAACAAGACAAGTAGTTCGTGGAGAACAGCATGAAAACTAAATTAAGCATTGCATTACTGACTTCATTATTAGCACTCTCTCCTGTTGCAAACGCTAACTTAAGCGTCAACGTCGGTGCGATTAATGTTAACCCTGATAACGACAGTTCAAAAATCAACGAAGCACCTACTTTAGGTTTACGTGGTGATGACAATACACAAGTGGGTATCACTATCGATTACGCATTTAATGATAATTGGGTACTTGAGTTAGTTGCAGCAACCCCATTTAGTCATGATGTTCAAGGCACGGGTGGCTTAGCAGGCAACAAGATTGCTGACATTAAACAATTACCACCGTCGTTGATCGCGCAATATCACTTTTTAGATTCAACTTACAAATTCCGTCCATTTGTGGGTGTCGGTATCAACTATACAACGTTCTTTGATGAGCAGGCTTCAGCAGCGTTAAAAGCAACGCTGGGTACGAACGATGTAGAAGTAAAATTAGATGATTCATTTGGTTTTGCAGCACAAGCTGGTTTCAACTACATGATGAATGAAAACTGGGGTCTACACGGTATGGTTGCATTAATCGATATCGATACTGATGCAACCGTGTATGCAGATGGCGCAAAAGCACTCACATCAACGGTAGAAATCGATCCAGTTGTTACTATGTTAGGTGTTAAATACAAATTCTAACTTTCATTTTGTGAAAGCCCATACGCACAAAAAGGCCGCAAAGGCCTTTTTTATTGTCTTTTTATTCCTTTCTTCACATCGCTAGTTGTATAAAATTAAAAGTAAAATTCTGCGAAGTATTAAATCTAAACTACACTTAACACTCGGTGCACAAACAAAGCACTAAAATTACAGTTTTGGTTATAAAAGTAGATGGCATGTTGCATTTATGAGGACAATATCTGAATTTTCAGAGTCAATATTTGGTTGTTCCAATCTGTTAACGTCGATAGAATGCGTCCGCAGTAAATATTGCCCTAAAGAAATGTAAATAAAGTAAAAACGAGGATCATTTGTTTAAAGTAGTCGTGAATTTTTTGCTTTTATTTGTTTGTCTTGGTTTAGTGGCATGCAAAGTAAAAGATCCAAATGAGGATAAACCTCAACAACAAAAGCAAGATGTGATCGACGCACGTGAATCACTTTTAACAGGCCATGCTAGTGTTTCGCTGACTGTCGTTAATGACGACTTAACTCCCTTAAGTAACATTCCGCTGACTATTGCAGAGCAACAATATACGACTGACAATAATGGTCAGGTATTTATTGATAAGCTGGGTTACGGTAATCATGCCATTACAATTCAACAGAATGGTTACTTTACCAAAGTAGGTATTCTTGTAAATCACCCAAACTCGACAACCACACAAATCAAACTCCACGCCAAACCTGCAACGAGTAAAAGCCTGGTATTTGGGGGTGATTCAATGTTTGGACGTCGTTACTTAGACCCGAGTCTCGCAACAATGGGCACCACAATCCCCAATGTGAGTGACGCACTCATTCGTCCAGCGACAGCCGCAGCAGATAGCATCGCAATTACTAAAGATGTTGCTCCCCTGTTTAAATACGCAGATTTTGCTTCAGTCAATTTAGAGTCACCGATTACCAGTAACCCTGCTGTCGTTCATCCGACCAAAGAATTTAGCTTTTTTTCGTTACCTGATTCGTTACAAGGCTTAACAGAAATTGGGATTGATTACGTGGGACTTGGTAATAATCATATCTACGATTATTTACAAACAGGTTTAGAAGATACACTACTTGAAATATCAAACACAGGGCTGCTGTATAGTGGTGCAGGTCTTGATGAATTTGCTGCATTCAGCCCTATTACAGCACAGCTCGACACATTCAACTTAGTACTCTTTGCTGCTACATCAATTACCGGAAAAGAGCACGAATTTACTTACGTCACCGATGCAATGAAAGGCGGTGCTGCAGATTTAACAAATGCAGAATATGTGCAAGAAACGCTTGAGAAAATACACCCAAGTAATTTTGTTATTGCGCAAATGCATGGTGGCGACGAATACACTTATTCTCCTTCGCGCTTTATTGCAAGTCGCTTAGATGATTTATCAACGCAAAATACCGACTTACTCATTGCTCACCACCCTCATGTAGCACAAGGTTTTGCGGTATATAATAATGTGCCTGCCATTTTAGGGTTAGGTAACCTCGTGTTTGATCAAGCTCGCCTCGATACCTTATTAGGGGTAACGGTGATGGTCGAATTAGACTCACAAACTCAAACCGTTCAGCGTGCATTTGCCTACCCTATCTTTATTGAAGATTACAAACCACGTTTTACAACGGGCTTTTTAAGTCACTATTTATTAAGGCGCCTAGCCGAATTTTCAGACGATAATATTACGCTTATCCCCCGCGATAATTATGCTGAGGTGTACTTTAAAAAAGCACACGCAACCAAACGCAATCACAAAGTCAGCGTTGAAGTAAATTCACAGACTCCTATCCTTGATTTACGTGAGTATGCTCCCTCTTCTGCCGCCTATCTATCGGCAATAGAAGTCACCAATGGCACTTTAAATGAGCTTACTTTTGGGCGAGATTTAATGGTCTTTGGGGACTTTGAAGATTGGGATAACGACAGCGAGGCATTTGAAATTAGCCGCTGGGATCATAGCAGTAATAGCGTTTTACCCTGCACTGAAAACCCGCACAATGGCATTCAAGCTTTATGCTCAACACGCGATGAGTTTGATAATACCCCCTCAATCATTCCCTTTAGACACACAATGCGTGTGATGGAGCTAACTGATGAAAATTTTCAACCAATGCTTAGCAAGCAGTTTTCTTTATTTGGTTACATTCAATCTGAAAACGGCGGCAAGATAGAAAGCTTACTCACCTATACCACAGAGGTAGATGATCTGGCTTTTTCACAACATCAAGTCTTAATTAGTGAAGGTGGTGACAGAGCATGGCAATCCTTTAGTCACGATTTCACATTACCATCTGATGAATTTACATTAGGTCAAAAAAAACAACCACCTCGGGGTGTAAAACTACAATTTAGGCACTATGCTCCTAATAAGGGAGAGGCCATGACTCGCTTTGATGATATTGCGATGATTTCATGGCAAAAAAGCGTTGCACTGCAAAACAGTCAGTGGAACACAGATAAAATGCACGGATATGACTTTTTAAAGGTCTCTGTAAACGATACAGCAAGCTTAACACTCACTTTTACTTCACTTGATTAAGGAAGAAGCGTGGCTGTCACTCAACGATTATTGTTATTAAAGAATCACCATATTTTTTGGCTTACGCTTGGCTTGTTTGCTTTAGTGGTGATTAATAATGTTTTGAATCTTTTTCAAGCTAGTAATGCTTATTTCTATCAAAAGTTAGCATCGTTTGGTGAAACGCAGCACACCAATATCGTACTTATAACAAGTAAAAACTTGGCTAAAAACCATTCAGAACTTATTGAAAAAATAACTGAATATAACCCCAAGGCCGTTATCGTTTTATCAAACCAAAATATAACACCTTCAATTACCAACCGTGTTTATTATCCTATAACGCAAAGCGAATACTGTGTACCACGTGTTGAAATGTGGTCAAGTTACCACATGCGAATCCCAGCCAATGATAAAGAGTCTCTGTGTAATAGCATCTGGCAAACTGTTTTTGGCTATGAAGGTCAGCAACCTCGGCTAATTGATTTTAAATTAGCGGTCAGTGCTCTCCCTAAATTCAGTGCTGAGCGGGTTCTAAGCTCTGATGTTATGAGTGAACAATTAAAGAATAAAGTCATTATTGTTGGCCAAACAAGTTCTGCGTTTAATGTAAATATTCATGCTCCTAAGTTAACGGGATTGAACGATCCTCTCCTGCTTATGGCCTATGCCGCAGACAGTATCGAAAAAACAACCACGGTGATAGAGCTTAAACCTAGTTATAGCGCCCTCATTGAACTTGCTCTGGTAATTAGCCTGCTGTTTAGCTTTCAAAAACTGGCTGTTATTTACTCATTTGTCATTGCCTTGGCAAGTTGCCTTTTCTGGGTCGTGGTCAGTTACCTTGGTATAGAGTTTGCTGCTGTTTATATCCCTGTTGGCCAATACATTATTGTTATCTTTTCGACCCTTTTTTCGGCTTTGATTGTACGAAAACTATCTGAAGATAAAGCACTAACGGGGGTTGTAAATAATATCCAACAGAAAATGATGGGCCGTTTTTTACCGCAAACCTTTATTGAGCAAGCCTCTCCATGGGATCCAATAATTCAACTAATAAGCCAGCAATTAGATCTCGAAAAATCAATTTTTTTGGCGAGAAAAGAAGATGATCATCGCATTGTTGAAATAAGAGCGATCAATTGCGAACTCGACAATATCCAAGAAATGCGCCGTGACTACAAACGATCCCCGTACAGTGACGCATTAAAAGCACTGGGTATTGTAAAGATTAGCCGACCTTTTTTTAAAAATGTGCTCAACACCGAAATAGAGTTTATGGTCCCCCTTGTTTACGCGGGTGATGTTCGGGGTTTTTGGGCTTTATCGGTTATTCCAAATGAGACTTTTGATCGACACGCCTTTGAGAAAAATGTGAACAAATTTGCAGCACAAGTCGCTGAACTGCTCTTTCATTATCATATTTATAAAACAACTCAGGCGAAGAATCAGAACTTACTCAATAGACTTGTCTCGTTCAAACTACATGAGCCAATCGATCAGCAAGTTAAACGTTCGCTCAATGACATGGAGCAAAAGTTAACAACCTTAGAGTTGGTGTTTAATCATACACGCTGCGCAACAGTTCTCTTTAACCTGTTCGGTCAAGTCGTACAAACAAATGCAGCGTTAGAACACTTTGCTAAACAACATCAGCTTACCATTTTTGAAATGACAGCCTTAGATTTGTTATGTCATAGCTGCGCCCTTGATAGCGAAGTAGCCAAAGGTAAATTGCGCTATGTCACATTAAATAAGGCGGATATTCATTTACCGGCAGTCCTTAATAATCAACATTATGTTTTAAATATAAAAGCGATTCATACCGATGGATCGCAAACCGCTTCGGGTGAACCATTTCAAGTATCGGGTATTTTATTTGAATTTCTCGATACCTTTGAGAATGAGCCACAACTCGACGACGGTTATGATGAAACCCTGAGTGAGCAATAATGGACTTTGTCTTAGCTCTCTTTCCCGCAGGCAGTGGCCTTGGACAGTCAGTTATTACCACCGTGTGGGTGGGTACGGCCGTTGTTTGTCTATTGAACTTACGTTTTGGTTTCCCATTAACGGGGCTTGTGGTGCCAGGTTATATCGTGCCTTTGCTCATCATCAGTCCCACATCTGCCGTCGTTATCATTATTGAAGCAATCGTTGTGTATGGCTTAATGCGATTTAGCGCACATTACATAATGGAAAAATGTGGTTATGGCGAGATGTTTGGTCGTGACCGGTTTTTTGCCATTATATTGCTGAGTATTTTAGTACGTGTTTGTATGGACACGTTAGTATGGCCTCCCGTTGCCAATCAATTAAGTCAGTGGGATATTACCCTAGACTACGCGTCACAACTGTACTCTTTGGGTCTTGTGATTATTGCTTTAACAGCGAATGTAATGTGGAATGGCGGCTTCAAATACGGTCTAAAAGTCACCTTTATTCAACTTTTGATCACCTTTGTGCTCGTGCGCTTCGTACTGATGCCGTTTACTAATTTCAGTATTGCTAATTTAGGTATTATGTACGAAGCCGTTGCGGCATCCATTATTGCCGCTCCCAAAGCCTATATTATTTTAGTGATCACAGCCTTTATTGCCTCAAGAGCAAACATAAAATACGGCTGGGAATTTAACGGAATAATGCTACCCGCCTTATTAGCACTTCAGTTAACTCAACCCAGTAAACTGTTGACCTCTTTCGCTGAAACAGCGGTCATTTTAGTGTTAGGCGGCTCGTTAATTCACTTTACTCGCCTTAAGCACGCCAATATTGAAGGCGCTCGATTACTGCTATTCTTCTTCACTATTGGCTTCGTGTATAAACTAATTCTCAACTACATTGTGGTGTGGTATTTCCCCGCTATAAAGGTCACAGATACGTTTGCATTTGGTTATATGCTTGCCACTTTACTTGCACTCAAAATTTACCAAAAAAACGCATTAGGGCTGGTGATCAGGGCAACATTTCAAACTTCAGTCGTTGGGGGGGCATTTGCTATTTTGGTTGGTTTTATTGTGATGCTTGTACCGTCAATGCTGTCAAAACACACTGAGACTTCAGACATTCAAAGTCACCACGTATTCACCCTTGACCAGCAAATCAGCCGTTACAAAAGTTATTTATATACCGCACAGTCAAACAAAGTCACCGTGAGTAGCTATAAAGCAAATCAAGCTGTCACTGATTTTAAATATGGGGTTTACCAAGTTAATCAGGCGATTAAAAATAATCAATCGATAGCCAGTCTTAACGCGCTGTTTAACCCGATAGGATTCAGACTTGAAAGTGATGAAGACTATATTTATATAATAGACACGTTTGAAGATCAGCAGCGCGGTCTTTTCGTATTAAATAAAAATCCGCAATCAGCGCCTTTATTGATCACCGTACCATTTCCTATCACCGAAAGTTTAGCAAGTGATTCAGCAGGGCTTATATTTCAGCACCTCAAAAGCAAAGCGCTGGTTTATGGTACCGCAAAGACACCACAACAAACGTTAGCGCAAGAGAATCAACAAAGTCCTTTCTATCAGGCATTTATTACGGCACTTAACACTGATGAAGTATTGCAGGTACGTGAGTCTAACCACTTTACTAAAGTCTCTTTAAATGATTCTCCAGCAAAGTCACAGAGCCAATATTGGATTTATAATCAACTTCCTGCATCAATAAGCCAACGAGAAATTCACCAATTTATGGGGTCTGAAGAAACGTTCTTTGGTAGCGCAACAGTAAATAGTCTACCCACCTCACAATTTTCGGGTTCCTTGCTTGAGGTGTTTTTAGATAGCGACAACTACGCGAGTATATTAGCCAATGCTTATCGCGATAATAAACGATACAGCACACTTCAGTTTAATAAATTAGAACGAGACATTAACCAGATAATTGATGATTTTTCTATACATATCAGTGAAAAAGGCAGTTTTAAATATCAACCGCTGTCTAAAAACCAAGTGGCCCTTTGGGAGTTCGAAATACTCAAACCACTGTATAAATTAATTGCACAGATAGGAAATGATCCTCTCAATGAGAATAACCTAAATCAGTTAAAACAAATTAATGGCACTGCTGAGTTACTTAACTACCAATTACAACACGTCCAGACAATGAGCGGCCGCTATTTACTATTGAGCCCTCAGGACAAAACCCAAGCGTATCAGCAAGGTCAGGGCTTATATATCTTTAAGTTAAGTGAATATGAGTCTATCACTCTCAGTGTTCCCCGCCCTTTATTTGAAAGTAATACATTGGCTGTTGCCAGCGAGTTGTTCAGCCGAACCAATGCAGCTTACTTAGCAATTGCGGGTGCTCATCCGTATGCACATCCAAAAGCGAATGTATTAGCCGTCGATAATGTAGAGTCGTTATTTAATATCGTTCATCAAAGCTACTTACGCTTTAATGAAATGACACCCAGTTTAAACATTCAGATAAGAAGCCACAGCGCGCCTTCTTGGGTGCGCCCGAATGCTATCGCGTTCTCGACGACACAGATTAATGAGCTTGCCACACCACTGATGAATCAACTGAGTAATCAGTTAACAGCTTTGGGAATTAAGTATCAAGTTGTTGAAGGACAAGCAGCAACCAGAGGGCTTGAAATTGGTAACTCTCCTCAAGCGGGCTATCAACAATTTAATGTGAATAGCGAGCTGGCAACCTTGTGGTTAGCGTCTGATTTCAAAACGCAATTTTCAGTAAGCCAAACCAGTTTGTTACAGCGTTTACTGGCTATTTCGAACACCCCAACACTAACAGTGATCAATCTCGCTACTTTGTCGCCATCGAACTGGCAAGCGTTAAGCGACCTTGATAAGCAAAATATAAAGAGCATTATTGATAGCTACGCCGCGAACCAACGTCTCACGTCTTTGGCACGATTATGCAACGAAATGAATAAATGTTCACTGCACACAATTGAGTTAGAGCATGTCAATAAATATGCTTTGATGTTCAAACACAACAGCAAAATCACAGCCATATATTACCCCACTAAAAATCAGCTATTTGACCTAGATGGGTTTAATCTTATGATGAGCGGAGGCGACAGTGTATTTAATTAAACGCTTGCTTGCGCTACTGGTTATTGTCAGTGTGGTATTCACCCTACTGTTCTTTGGTCGACACTTTTTTGTTTGGCTCGATTCAGCTGAGCATATTGGTGCCAGCACAGGCGAAGAAACACGCTCTAATGTGCAATGGTTGAGTAGCGATAAGCCGCTGCGATTCAATTTTTCGAATCAGCGGACCCACTCGTTGCGCATTCTTTCTAATGCCGTATTTGATAACTCGATTTCTTTTGATCAACCAGTTAACTACGCTATTAAGTATGTTCTGTATGACCAACAAGAGCGTGTGATTTTAGACGATGTTTATCATCATGCTTCTAAGCTGTACACCGACTTAGACGGCCAAAAAGTTAAGCAAATTATTGAAAACAAACAATCCTTGAGTGTTGCCTCGGGACAATCTTTTTACTTACCCATAGCTCATTACCCACATGCAACCAGCTTAGAGCTGACTATGATCCCCGAACAGGCTAATCTTCAAGGAGTGGTCGTTCGTGTGCATGCTAAAACCCCTGAACAAAGTATTGATCCTCTGAACACATGGCTTAAAAGACCATTAGATCGCCGTCAACGGGCAACAAACTATTTAACGTTAGGTGAAAATGCCTTAACCAGTAACGAAATTAGCAATGCGATGGCTTACTGGTGGCAGAAAATCGCCCCACAGGGTATTCCAGATATCGACTTTAAATCTGATATTCTCTACGAAAGCCTCCCCTATAACGTGTTGACCTATGACTTTAGTGCTGAGCAGCACGATTTAGGTGCTTACTTTACCGAAGAGGGTTTATGCGCCAGCGTTCGCTTAGATGAACCCGACAGCCTTATTTTCACCGTCAAAGAAGGCGCAAAACTGCCACATTTAATTTGGTATGACAAACTGCAATTCTCGGCGCCGACGCCTGTCAGCTTTGCTCCTACCGATATTGAAAACCGCTATCAAACACAGCTCATTGCAGCTGGATTAGTGAGTATTTGTAGTGATGAAGCGATACTTACTCAATGGCAAACTCTCTCAGACACCCCAATTTTAACGAGTTATGCTGGCAGTTATTTAATAAATGAGCTAGGCAATGTCGAGTTTGATATTGACCCCAAAAGTGACTTAAAGCTAGACGTACGTGCTTTAGAAACAAGTCAGTTAGAGGTCGTTTTATTTGATCAAACACACACAGAAATCGAACGCTACTCTTTAGCGCATAAAGGCGACGTCTCACACTACGATCGCCTTATAGACGATACAACGCAAAGGCAGCGTGTTGGTTTACTCACCTCGTATTATTTGCGCACGCCAGCTAATGCGTATCGAGTACAAATAAAGGCGAATAAAGACACTTATGTCCAGTTGCGCGCTCGTTACGCACAATTTCATTATCAGCGTGTAGTTGCTCATCAAAATATCACAACGCCGATTGATCAATTTTATGATATTGCAGCGTGGTACGAACTACGCGCGAATAATCATTTTGAATTAACACAGCAGGCACGTTTTGCCAATATTCGAACCTTTACGCCCCCTGCTGAAGTTGAGCCAATGACGACCTTTTATCAGCCAAGAGAGCTTTACACTCTACTGCCTATTTCAAATGTGGCCCTCGCACTTAGCCCTGACCGTTACTTTATACCTAAACAACCGGCACAAATTTTTAACTTTGGACTTTACACACCTAAGACCCCAGCCAGTTATTCTGATACGGGTGATAACAAACTGATTTTTAAGTTGTCTAATACCCGTGCTCAAGAACGTAATGCATCAGATGTGTCAGCGACTGAGTTAAAACAATTACAAAATAAAGCAACGGCAACCTATCAAAACTGGCATGGTGAGAGACCGTGGATTAAACAACGCCTCTATCAACTCAATAAAAATACGCCTTTGATACTCAACTTTGATGCGCAAGAACAACCAATGAGTGTGGTCTTTAAGCTGTTTCGTTCGCGCAGTGCACAGCCTATTGAGTTTAACATTCTTGAAAAAGCTAATTACAAATCAGGATTAACCAGCGAGTACAGTATCGCTAAACAGCGTGTTCAATTGCATAGCTCAGAATTACTTAACGCGTTTCTAATTCATCCAAAAAATAGCCAATTAAATAGCTACCCTAGCGTCACGCATACGGTATCAAGTGACATAAATAAACTGCACTCACTGACAATTAGCGCATCTGAGACAGTCTGGTTATCGATACTTCAGGAGTACCCGCTGGGGGAGCAAAAAGTAAGGTGGTGGAACAATGAATATTAAGTTTATCATCATTATCACGGGGTTATTGGTCTCGGCATGCCAAGCTGAATCAAACATCTCTGAACTTCATACCGACTTTCAGCAGTGGTTAAAAAATAGCGAGGCCGTCCCTTCCCATTTCACGTTAAAGGATGGAGGGTTATACGCAAAGAAATCATTAGATTCTGGCGGTGAAATACATTTTAAAGAAACCGGATATGCCTGTATTGCGTATGCCCCACACCGCTTCTATGACCTGCATACTTTAGATATTGCACGCTCCCTATTTAATGACTGCCAGGTACTCCTTACCAATACCAAGCACCGCACAAGTCGCGACGCAAATGGCGTGCTGATTGACTTTGGTAAATATAAAGAAAGTGCTGCAAATGCATTTATTTTAGCTTATGCGGATACCGTTGAGTCTTTTACCATTTTCCAATTACATGGATTCGCCAAAGAAAAACGTAAAACTAATCAAGGCAGAAAAGCCGACATTATTGTCAGTCAAGGTCGTGAAAATGCATCGTTATTTACACGTAATATCACCGACTGCTTAAATGAAAAACTAAACATTGCTGTGATGCTCTATGGCCGAGATATTTATGAGCTTGGAGGAACAAAAAATATACTCACAACCCTTGCGCCAAGCAATAGTCAATTTATCCATATTGAATTAAGCCGCGAAATTCGCGAAAAATTAATTACTGATAACCACTTATTAAAGCTGTTTAAACAATGCCTTACTTCGTAATTGCTCTCGTTAGTATAACGCTGCTGCTATGTCAGCCAGCCAAAGCCTCACAGCCAAAACACGCCGTGCTGATGCCCCCTACTTGGTTAAACACATCACCACACTTATCGCCTTTGGCGACAACGCAGCACCTAACTTTTGATGCCAAACAGCACCGTTATTTGTGGCTACCTGAAGGTCATTGGCTTGAAATAGCCCCTGCACTTTTAAATCAGTTTATTCTAAGTGCAGGGAACACGCAGTATTTACAACAACGCTTACGCGTTCACAGCGACTTACTTTGTAATACCAAACGCTGTCAGCTGCCAGCCACTGGGCATAACCGCATTATTGCCATACAAAATCATCTCGACGAGCGTGCTGAATTTACTGCCATGATAGGCCATTACCAAGGCGCAAGAGACAGCTTTAGGCGCGCCATAAAAATAGCCGCTCCTTCCATACAACTAAGCTCTGCCCAAGGAAATGAGCGGTATTATGCGCTCAAAAAAAATGAAGAAGTGAAGCTGTTTTTTCCTGCTGCAAAAAAACTAACGATCTCTGTACGTCAAAATATGCAGCAGCCCGATCCTAATGGTGTGGTGTACGCATCTATTGATAACGAACTGGTTGCCAGAGTAAATACCATAAATAGCCAAGCATTTGAGTTTAGCGAATACGATGTTGGACTTGTAAACAGTGACTACCTTGCCATTGCGGCTGGGCAGTATTTAACTCTTAAAAGTCACACCAATGCGTATATTAAAATAGAGCAAAGCCACCGCGCTATTTATGATGACCGCGCAGCCGAAAAAGAACAAGAAAAACTGTTACTCCCCTATTGGCTAACCACCGCAAATGAAGCGATTGAATCGGTTTATAACACACACTCTTTCAGTGTGTTTAGCGATGATGTGTACACACAAAACAACCCGCTTTCGCTAAAACGTCATTATAACTTATTATCGATGATGACTGTGCAATCAAACCTCACTGGCAGTACTGAGCATTCATCACTACAAATGCATAGCAAAACCATTAGCGAATTAGTGGAGCAACGCCTCGTTGATGAGCGGTTTTACCCACGTATTAATCAGCAAGTGCGCGAATTAACCTACCTTGGACACCAACCCATTGAGTTCGATTTAAGCATTCAACAACGTGCAACGCCGTGGTTAACCCTTATTGCAAAAACACAACAAGACACCCAATTTCAGTTAACCGCGGGTGAGCGTAATTGGCTTATAAACCTAAAAGCGACCGAACATTATCAAACACTTATGATTTCGGTGCCTATTTCAACCTCATCGGTAACGATTAAAAGGCTAACCAACACCTCGAAGCCTATCGATTTTGCCCTGTATGCGAGAACACTCGCCTCCTTACCGAGTGACGAATTACTGTATCAGCAACAGGGAGACCTCAGTGAAACAAGCCCTATTATCGCTAATTTATTGAGTCGTTATTTAAACAAACAACATGACGACTATGTGGCTTCAATCGAACCCTATACACCGGCTTTGCAAAATAACCCCGATATAGACTGGCAAGCGTCACTCACAAAAGCACAACATATTGCTACATCAGCGCCTCTAGAAGCACTGGCTTTATTGAAACCGTTGAGCACAAGCCCAGACCCTGATATTGCAATTCAAGCATGGCAGCTAAGAGTAGCCATACTGCGTGAACAACATCAGTTTCACCTTGCCAACAGTTACCTTGAAGGCTTGTATAAAAGCGCGCAGCACGCTCAGTTAAAGCACTATGCCGCACAAGCCCTTGTTCGTGCCTATCAAGCAGAACAAATCGAGCATAAACTTTTTGCATTATGTGCAGGGAACGTGAGGACAATAGAGCAATGTGAAGCTCAACTTATAAACCTCGCAGTAAAACAGCAAAAGAATCGTTTAGCAGTATGGCTTGCACATCACACCCAGGCGCAAACACAGGTTGAACACAGTTTTAGTGCACTCAATTATCAGAGTTTAACGGAACTTGAAAAACCTGAAGAGGCACTTTATCAACGCTCTATTGGCTCGCAATACGCGTTTATTAACCCAGAAGGAAAGCAACAAAGCACCCTCGTTAATAACGATATACCTTGGGTATTTACCGCTAACCGCGCAATGCATTTAAGCATAAAGGCGCGGACTAAAGCCGATCAAAGTGGTGAATATCATACCGCGTGGTTGAAAGCTGATAGTCAGTATCAGCATAAGTTAATGCCCATTTTTAGTGATATAGCGGCCACATCCCAATTCGTCAGTAATCAGCAAGCAGTCTCTATTGCCGCTAATTTGGTTATTAGCTTGCAAGCCGGTGAAACGCTCACTGTGACCACCAATCAAGCTGCTTACCTTGATATAAGTGTTATTCCAAAGCCGTTATTTGCACTTTTTGATTATTATTCTGATGCCACCACTCAAGCAACCAGCGATGATATTAGCTCGCTTATTCATGCGTACGATACAACGCCAAACAAACTCCTTATCAATGGGTTGTATCTACTATCTGAAAAACGTCTTAGCAATAATCAGTACACACAACTGCTGCAACGAATCGACACACTTCCCCCCTCTGCCCATTCGGTTTTCTTACAAAATAGAATTGAACGCTTTGGTCAGTGGCAGCCCATTGAAAACATGCTCGATTACGCTGGTACACGTCTGTTTAATATGCAAGAGACTGAACAACGTAGTTTTGCCGATAGGTTTGCTCAACACACGACTCAATCCGCACCAGAGCAAGGGATCTTATTACGCCCTTTTCATACTTTATACGTTGATTTAACGAAGACTGAAGGCACACAAATTCGCTTTAAATTTAACTTTTCTAGCGCAGAATTAGCGCGTGCAAATAGAGCAAATATCTCTTTTCAGTTAGCAAATCAACAAAAGGTGTGGTCTGTTTCTGAGCAGCAAAGCATTCCATTCACTTTTAATAAGCAAGAGTTAAGCAACAATACAATTGCCGTACGTTGGCTCAACCCATACCTGTCGCAACAGCTTGCTATTGAAGCAGAGCAATATATTGCGGGGCAATGGAAAGCGTTGCCGCTACCAACAAATTTAGCGTTTTATACTGTATCAGCTGATACGCCACTTATTGCTAACTTACCTGCCGATACATTAGTAAAACTAGAAGAGATGAATGAAAACAAACGCAGCGAGCGTCGTTTTTTCCATCCAGCAGGTAAAATTGAAGTGCGCACGGATCAATTAAAGTATGTACGCCTCTATCGTTGGCATTTAAGTGAAAGAAACAACAAGATTACGAGTTTTTCTGACATCGATACGCCACTGCCAGAACTAATCACTTATCAGGCACCATCAGCACCTAAAATAGTGAATAAGCAAGCCACTTTGCATAGCGATGAGACCAACCTACAAGGCTTTATTCGCTTTGATCGACAACATATATTTCAAAGTGCAGAAGACATTCCTGCACAACAAGAAACCGACATAGGTGTGAGGCTTCGCTTTAATGATCAACAACATTGGTATCAATTAGAAGGCTATTATGCGTTTGACGAAAAGCAGCATGACTTCATTGCCTTAAATGGTTACCACTCTTGGCTTGATGACACGAGTCATTGGTTTATCGATTCACAGATCACAAGTCGATGGCAGCTTAGTCGTGATAACTCAGATAGCCAATACGCGTTAAATGGCGCGATTAGTATTGGACAAGTATGGCGCCAAGATACAGTGCATCGGCATCAATGGTCTGTTGCCCCTTTTATTCACACCAGTAGCGCAGACTTAAACGACTACCTCAATGACAAGAAACTAAACTCAAATATTTTTAATTTTTATCGTGAAAATCATGCTTCTGGCTGGCAAGGTTCTTACCAATATCGCTACCAACCTTGGGTAGATAACTACCTCAACTTTGGTGTTGCATCTGGCTCAAATGATGATTGGCTAAGTCTTGATTATTTGCGGTTTAACAGCAGTTGGAACCAATATTACCATGGTCACATTTTGCAAGTTGGTCTTGATAGCTACTACCGTTTTGCCGATGATCATCGTGCAACAGCCACGTGGCAGTACATCAGTCGGGTAGCTTGGCAAAAACAAATTGATATAGGCTCCTTCTCACAGGGTTGGCTAAAAATCAGTTGGCAGCAAGACTGGGGATGGAATAACCATAATATCAGTCTGGAATTTTCATCGGGCAATAATCAGCATACTGGCTTTGCTCCCTATGCCCATGATGAAATTATTTTTCCGACACTTCAACTTAACCATTTGCTAGAGCGAAGAGATTATGAGCAGTAAAGAACTTAAAAAACGCTTAGAAACCTTACTTTTTGCAGATATCGCAAGCTTTTGGTTAGATCTCTACAGGCAAAAATACCGTCAATTAGTCAACGAGCTAAGTCAGTGGGAATTGATCAAGAACCAACCAGACGGACACGACGAAGATGACTGGTTATTACTGCAAGCAATTGCCTTTTTAACTCATAAAATAGATACCCTACAACATCAACTTACAAAGTTAGATGCAGATCACAGCCGTTTTATAGAAAAGCTAAGTCATGCCGAACTCAAAGCAGAAAGACAGTTCCATATACTGGATTATGCGGCCACGTTAGGGGCTGATAAACAACAGTTACAACAAGATCAAGAAGCCTTCGCACGTTGGTTTGATGAAGGGGCCATGATCAACCGTTATCAAGATAAAGTGTCTGAACTTGAGCAATCATTAAAGTTTTTAATTGGTAAACTGGGCGACTTAACGCACCGTTATTTATGCCTTCATTTACATGAAATAGAGCAGTCATGGCAAACCGTAAATTTAGAAAGCTTTTTTTTAGATTTACTCGAACACACTGATAATGATGCAATAAAAAACTCTCTTTTTAGAGCCTTGGCAAACCAAGTTACTTTATTAAGCGAGCATGTGGACGATCCGGAATTTAGCGCGGATCTGGTTGAAATGCTGTTACTCTCGCTTGAAAAATCAACCACTCCACATGCAGCCAAAGTGGATATATTAGAAATACTGATCAACCTTCGCCCCACCTTTACCCGTTATTTCATGCGTTCGCACATTGACTTAGAGGTCCCAAATACGGGTAAAGTTGACCGCCAGCAATTATTTTTACTAAGCGCTTTTTCAGCCATCATCAGTAAACAACAAACGCTCAATGAGGCAAATCAAAACCTGTTACAGTTGCTGGCAGCTCACCCCTACCCGCGCGTGCGTCAAAGTGTGATAGAACAATGTTTTATTTTGCCGTGCTCATTCGCACTTGCACTAATAACCGAGCGTTTAGAAAAAGAAACCCACCTCGCAATCAGGCTCACATTAATTAAACAATTAACCGCAACCCGATTTAGCGATGGGCAACACAGCTTGATTATTTGGCAACAGCAACTTATGCAAGCTCAACATTTTGCAGAGCAACGTTTATTGCTCGAACTTGCACCACGTATTATGTTTAATTTACAGGTTGAGTGTGAGGAGCAACAAGCCAATACGATTTTCAAGCGCTTCATCGACACCTTAAATAAACACCTTGAAGCACAACAAAACCTTGCCATAAAGCGGATTATTAGCCGTGTCCGTGAACAACTTGTCAGTTTTATGCACCAACAACACGTTGCTGAACTCGAGGCAAACTTAAACACCCATTCGTCAATCAATAACCAAAACATTGACGAAGCACTACTAGGCCGGCTTTTAAGTCAACAGGCTCAAAAATATGAAGCCTACAATGTGAGTCAAAAGAAACAAGGTTGGCACATAAATCAAGGTTATCAACGCGGCTTCCGCTTTTGGCGCTTTTGGCATGAATTTAAAAACCCCAGTACAGGTAAGCGCCAAAGCTATAACCATTTACAAGCAAGAAAACCCAGTGCATACATGCATGTTCCTAGCTGCACTGTCGCAGAAATTAGCCAAACAGATGTCCCCGGCGAACCGCGATTTGATGACCTACAATTTAGTTCGCGTCCTCATTTGCCATTGCTCGACTTTCTTTTAAGTACTTTATCGCAAGATAACTTAAAAGCCCCAGCGAAAACCTATACCCCTGATGGCATATTAGTTGTAACACCACCCAAAACAGTATTTAAACGCATTCAAGCATACTGCTGGATTTCACTTAACTTTGAAGAACTTAATAATTTACGAAACGGCTCTGACATAGAGCAAAATAATTTTTTAAATGCTTTAAGAGCGAAAGGATTTACATTTGATTTCCAACAATATGGTGCGGTACTCGATAGCGACTTCCCGGTAGAATCAAGTATTGCGACTCTGTATAAAAAACTCGCTGTTACCCCTTTTATGTTTAATATTTGGGTGAGTTTTAAAGAATATGCCTATTCAATTTATCAAAACAGTATTGGTCAGCTGGTATTTTTCGTGCTGGCTTTCATAGGTTACTTTTGGACACGCCACATAAAAGTGAGCCGCCAAATTCGCGCCGACAGAGCGCAAATTCCAGTATCTATTGGTGGTTGGGGTACTCGCGGAAAATCAGGTACAGAGCGATTAAAAGCAGCACTGTTTAGTAGCTTGAGTTTAAAGCTAATCAGTAAAACAACAGGCTGTGAAGCCACATTAATTTATGCAAGAGCCAGTGGAGAGCAATTCGAAATCCCCTTGTTCAGACCATTCGATAAAGCCAGTATTTGGGAGCAAGGTGATGTGCTTCATTTTGCAAAAAATGTTAAGGCCGATGTGTTTTTGTGGGAATGCATGGGGTTAACACCTCGTTATGTCCGTATTCTGAGAAACTGGATGCAAGATAACTTTTCAACAATAACCAATGCATACCCAGATCATGAAGATATATTAGGCCCCACAGGCATTGATGTTGCAAACGAAACAAGTCATTTCATTGGTGAGAATAGCCTTGTTTTTACCAGTGAACAAAATATGGCGCCGATTTTAGAACTCAATGCCAAACGAAAAAATGCCAGTTTAATTCAAGTGCATTGGGCAGATGGTATGCAAGTTACTGACGATATTCGTGCTTTATACCCATATCAAGAACACCCCGCTAATATTGCACTTGTGTGTAAAATGGCGCAACACATCGGCCTTAGTAAAGACTATGTGTTTAAAGAAACCTCTGCACGCATTATTCCTGATATCGGCGTATTGCAACACTACCCACAGGCACGCATAGGCGCAATATCTCAGTCGTTTGTTAATAGCATGTCAGCCAATGAGCGCCTAGCAACACTAGAAAATTGGCAGCGATTAAGTCTTTATGATTTAAATAATAAAGCAGATACGCAAGTGATCGCCTTAATCAATAACCGCAATGATCGTGTGGCACGCTCCAAGGTGTTTGCCGGCATTTTAAGCCATGATTTGCGATTTGACCGCATCGTTGTCATTGGTACTAACGTCGATGGTTTTTATAGTTATTACCTGCAAGCACTCACAGAGCGCATCGATAAAATTATCAGCAATAACGACACCAAAGCGCTTGAAATTTTACTCACTCAGCTTAATTTAATGTCATCTTGTCAACTAAAGGCACGTTTAGTTAACGCCTATGATGAAGATATTGCTGAGAAATTACTCTTGGTGGCGCACCGCACTTCAGTAGATAAAACCAATATCAGCGAAGTACTCACAGATGCGAGTAAAAAGGAAATTTCGACAATCCTATTAAACCTAAAACATTATCAAGCCCGAACAACTTTAGACTCTTTAAAACAAGACACATCTAAGCACAGTGAAGAAATCAAGCAGCAACTACTCAGTATTGCAAAATCAAAAGTGACCTTGCTTGATGATAGTAGTTTATCTGCGGATGCACTCACCGACACAATCTCTGACTTAGCATTAGCAAATACTCATCAAGTCATTGTTGGGATGCAAAATATTAAAGGTGTCGGCCTCAATTATGTTTATGCATGGCAACAGTGGCAAAAGATTTCACACTCGGTAGAACACCTTTTTGATGAGCAATGCACGGCCAAAGAGTTTAGAAGTACACTGTCTAATTTAAATATGATTGTGTCTTTCAATCGTTTAGATATTGATTATCTTCAAGAAAAACTAGCGCTTTTAAAGAAAAGTGCATTGGCGCAAAATGAGTTTTGCCAAGCTGAGATCACAAGTCTATTCAACAAACTAGATAAAACAGATAACAAGCAACAACACACACAACAACATCAACATGCTTTTACACGTTACTTTAACCAAGTCGTTGAATCTTTTTTAGATGCTGGGGCTGCTGTTAAACGTAAAAAGCGCGCAAATCAAATTTACCAAGACATTGCTGATCAACGCATCACATTAGAAAAAGCCATAAAAGTATTGGGTAAGTTAAATCGAAATCAAAAAGCGGGGTGGTTTGCGAACAAGTCAGAACAAGATTAACTAAATAATGACAAAGTAAAATAAAAACCATACTAAAGGAGGTTTAGCATTTTAAACCTCCAAAGCAATTGAAAAATCAGAATTTTCCCAAAGATAAAACAACTGTTTTATCGTCAATAAGTTACCTAATTATTAGGGTATTTCGCATATAAACAGGACCGTTCCTCGTTTGAATACTTCTATCCTAAAGCAGTAAAATGATACCAGCTTACATTAATTAAATGTTAACAAATAAGGTTATCATGAAAAAACTGATTTCTAAATTTGCAATATTACCTTTCACTATTGCAACAAGCATCGCATTGGCTAACACCAATTTAGTTACAAATGGCTCTTTTGAGAATACTGACGCTGTAACAGCAAACTCAGGACAATGGCAACTATTCAGTGATATTTCTCACTGGGATCGTAGTGGCTATGCAAAATTTGAAATTCAAACCAATAAACTTGGCTTAATTGCAGCACAAGACGGCATGCAATATCTAGAGCTAGATTCAACATCGAATTACGGTATTGTGCAAAATATTGCCACTCAAGCTGGAAAAAAATATGAATTGAGCTTTTATTATTCAGCACGCATTGTTGGTAACAATCATACCAATAAAGCTGAAGTAAAATGGAATGGAAACTCACTCGCGGTCATTAACAGCAGTGCAAAAGGTTGGACCAAATATACCTTCAACGTAGAGGCCACCAATGCTAACTCCGTACTCGAATTTATCGGCCGTGGTAGCTCAGATTCTGTAGGTGCATTACTTGATAATGTTTCCTTAACTGAAGTACCTGCACCTTGTGCAGTGACGACTGGCTTGTATGGTATCAATAACTTTGGCTCTGAGACTGAAGGGTATGTATACCACTTTAATCCAGCGTCAAATGCTGTCACTGTTGTGGCAGGTATTACGAATACAGCATCGAACATTGCCAGCAATGAGGGTGTGCTTTATTTCATGCAGCAACTAGATAGCACTACAAAAGCATCTCAAATCTTCAGCTTAGATTTAGCAAGTAACGTGCAAGCAGAAGTTGCCAATAGTACATCGTTCCCTATTTACCGCTCAGCTATCACGCCTGATGGTCTATCACTTCGTGCGACAAGCAAAACTTATATGTACGACTTTGATTTAGCAACAGGTAATAAAACTGTGCTTGGTAAGCTTTCATACTCTGGCGACACATTTGCAGATGGTGACATTGCTTATTCAAACGACAATAACGTGTTATATGTGCTTACAGGTAAAGCACTTTACACATTAGATGAAGGCAGCTTTGAATTAACACTGGTTGGCGAGCATGACATTAATTGGGCTTCTGGCATTGCCATTGCAGATGACGGCACTATTTATATTTCTGGCAGAGAAAATAGTGAAAATGCCAAAATCTACCGCTTAGATCAGAACACTGCAGAAGCGACATTCATTATGGACGGTCCTTCGCACATAAACGACTTAACGTTTGTTAGCCACACGGTCTGTGCAGCGAAATAAATTGTGTTCAAAGCCTCAAAAATGCCAGCAAATCGCTGGCATTTTTTTTACTTTGAGCATTATACTTATACGTGCTAATAGTGAGTGTTTTGGCAGCGTATTAACATCATTGATTAGTGATCTTTTTTTGCTCAAGCATTTCTTTCCAATGCATTATCTCTGCCGGTAAAATAGGCGCAACACCTTTAAACCCAGCAACTTCAAGCATTTCTTCAACACTAACCACTCCTTTCTTACGCTTGAATACACCGCGTACATAAGCAATGGCATGTAAGCCACGCTCTGAATGAAACTTTTGCTCAATATAAAAATACTTATGATCCCATCCGACTAAACGCGTGCTTACTGTGTATTTTTGCATCGGTTTAATGTCTCGAATGTAGGTGATTGCCGTTGCGTTAACGATTGGAAACCAACGACGCTTCATAATATGCTGCAACAATCCAACCCGCTCAGTCATCCAAGTACGCGCTAAATCCATGATGCCTAAATACCGAGAGTTAGTCAGATGAAAATTTATATCACAATCAGTGGGTAATGCTTTAAATTCAATATCAATCGTATCAAGTAAGTCTTGGTAATCACGATTACGTTTAATTTTAAAAAACAATAAAATGAGTCGGAAATAGAGGTTCACGATAAAGGTCTAACCAGTTGTTAATGAGCAAAGTGTATCACAGCATATTGCTATGGCGAATATTCTGCTCTAATCTGTGCATATATTAGTATAAAAAAAGAATAATCTAATGAAATTTATTAATTTAGCGGCCTTGTTGACTGCAAGCTTATATACTCAATCTGCCTTTGCTGATTTTAATTACCCGGGCGAAGGGACTTTAAGTTACCCTACCGGGGTTGAGAAACCCTTTAAGTTTGGTTTTGGCTGGCAACAAGACACAGAGAAATTCACCATTGGTAATAAAACCTATGATATGTCGTTGCCTGAGTCTTACTCTGTCGCCATTACATTAAGTAAAGATGAGCAACAAATATGGGTACAGGAATTTAATAATGGGTTCTTCGAAGGGTTTCGTTGGCAAATTGGCGAGCACACTCTGGCATTAGAAAAACGTCAGTTTTCTGAAGCAGTCAAGGGCGATTATGTGATAAGCCTAGATAACCGAGACTACTTTTTTGCGCGCAACAATATCAGTATTGTTATTAAATTTGATAACGAGGGTATAAAAAACATCGCCATTGATGGCGTCACAAAAGACATGGGCACTAAACAATAGTGCCCATAGGGTAATTACACTTTCACCGTTTTACGATTAATGCCGTAATCTCTAAGCTTATTAGCCACCGCGGTATGGCTTAACCCTAAACGCTTCGCTAGCTGACGAGAACTTGGATACGCCGGATACAACTTACGAAGTAACGTGGCTTCAAAGCGTTTTACGGCTTGGTCAAGTGTGCCCTCAAAGTCTGACTCCAAATAGCCTAAATCATGTGTAAATGTTGGTAATTGTAAATGCTCAATTCTAAGCTCATTATCATCTAACAATGAAACAGCGCGATAAATCGCGTTTTCTAATTGTCGCACATTACCCGGCCACGGATAATCCTGTAAAAACCGTAAACATTCTTCCGATAAAACAGGCACCGAATGACCGTTTTGCTGAGCGTATTTTTGAATAAAATGCTCAGCAAGTGGACCCACATCCGCTTTTCTATCACGAAGTGGCGCTATTTCAAGAGTCAAAACGTTGATACGATAGTAAAGATCTTCTCTGAAGGTGCCTTCTTGAACCATGGCTGGCAAATCTTTTTGAGTCGCCGCAATAATACGAACATTCACTTTAACTTCGTTTTCATCGCCTACTTTTCTAAAAGTTCCATCCTGCAAAAAGCGTAATAACTTAGTCTGCAACTGAGTCGACATTTCACCCACTTCATCTAAGAATACGGTGCCGCCATCAGCCTGCTCTAACACGCCTCGTTTTGGGGCTGCATTTTCCTCGTAACCTGCATAGCCAAACAGTTCAGATTCAGCAACATCATCTGGTAACGAGGCGCACGATAAAGCAATAAAAGGTTTTACAGAACGATTAGACGCATAGTGGCAAGCACGCGCTAAAAGCTCTTTACCCGTACCTGTTTCACCGGTTATTAAAATAGGTGCTTCGAGTTGCGCCATTTTCCGTGCTTCTCTGACAACACGACGCATAGCAGTACTAAAGTTATGAATAGTGGCAAAACTTTCTTGCCCATAACGACGAAAAGCACTGACCTGCTGACCAAGACGGCTTTGCGATTTAATATTAATAACAGCACCTGCAAGCACATCCCCTTCAACGCCTTGGGGAACTGAAATAGGCAGAATATCGGCAATAAAGTCTTCACCTGCCACTTCAACACGCGTGGTTTGTCCTAATACTTCTTTACCCTCAAGCCAGCGGGTGAAGTTAAAGCCTTTCAATAAATTATTTATATTAGCGCCAATGACTTCTTTTTCTGATAACTGTAAATCACGGCATGCTGCATCATTACATAAACGCACCCATCCTTTTGCGTCTATAGAAATAACGCCGTCGGGCAAGGCTCTCAGCAGTGTATTTAGCTCATTATGTTCTCGCTCAGAAGGTAAGAATGCAGTTGTTCGCACATCTTTTACGCCATCAATTAAACGAATTGATGGCATAATTTTTTGAAACTGCTCAAACTCTATCGGTGGAAAACTCACATACATTCGGCAATTAACCGAATCAACTTCGATACCTTTTAAATCGACCTGGTAACTTACCAAAATATTGAGAATTTCTTGTGCGATACCAATTCGGTCGGCACAGTGAATATCTAAACGCATTACATCCTCAAAGAACGGGAACCTATAGTATGAGAATAATACGCTAACTCCCCATTTCTGGGTAGTCTATTGTAAAGATTTTTGGACAAACGTGTGCAAAAAACTCAATTGCTTGGGTACTTGGTCCACTCTTGGCCATCTAATTGGATATAAGGCTGTCCTTTAATGTACATCATAACGGTATCTTGGTTTTCAGCGACTACCGGAGCACTTGGTAAATTATCAAGCACACGCTTAACAGGCACCGTACCCGCAAATACATCCAGTTTCATGGTGTTATTGATAAGTTCAGACAACGAAAAATAGCTCATCGTCTGTTGTACATCATTCAAACCGCTGTGTTTAACATCAGGACCAATAAACTTCACGGCAGTGGGTACAGACACAATTGACGGGCTTGGGATTTCACGAAGACCTGCAAATTGTAGTTTATCACCCTCTAATGCTGCGCCATGTTCAGGCACAACCATTAACAGTACATTGCGCCCTTCTCTTTCAAGCTGACTAATAAAGTCATCAATATCACTAAATAAATGCTGCTGGCGAATTGGATAACTCTTTAGGCTATTCATGCGAGAGCGGCCCGCTAGCTGATTACCATCATGCAAGCTAATCGTGTTGTAATAAAGCGCACGTGGCTGCTTGGTATTTTTATGGCTCTCCAACCAATTACTTAAGATAGCGGCATCTGAATAAATAGGCTTTCCATCGAAACCATATTGCGCAGCTTGAAATTGACTAAAATCCAAATTAGGCACTGACACGCCACCGTATTGTTTGATCAAGCCAATAAAGTCATCAAAATGACCATCATGATTTAATGCCACGCTCGTGTTGTAACCTAGCTGCGATAAGTTACTAAATAATTGACACTCTTTAGCCACAGGTTTAAACAATTGGTCTTGAGGAGTTTGCCCACAACTCGCACGCAGTAACCTTATTGCTGCAGGACCACTGTATGAGGTTGCTGAATTAAAATTACTAAACAAAATATCAAAGTTATCAAATAAATCACGCGGTCTCACACCAATGGCGTCCAGGTCCGCAGTGGCCAAAGAGCAAATATTAAGCACAACCACGTCAAAGGGTTGTCCATTGAAATTAGTCGGAAATTGGCTTTTTAGTTGAGTTTGTTGCTGATAAAAATCATCGAGTTGTTGATCAAACGTTTTTTGTGGTGACGAACTCGACACTGCGACAGGTACCTGTTTTTTCGTTGATTGATTATTCACAACCACAGGGGTTGAGAGTGTATCTGTTACTGTCGTCGCACTCAGCCAATAAACGTAAATAAACCCGACCACTGAAATACTGGTGTAGCGTATCCATTTTACTGAATACCAATACACCACGACTAAAACAAACAGCCCCAGTAATATATCAACACTGATCACTCGCGTCGCAATCTCCGCAAAGTAAGCAAAGCTGAAGTCTTGTACATTTTCAGCTTGTTTAGTTAAACGTGAAATGGGGGGGAGCCACGAATCGTGATACAAAAGTGCAGCCCCAACTACGACACTGATACTCTGTTTTAAATACGTTAACCATTTGATTTGAAATGACACGGCTAAAAAAGCAAAAAACGCTAAATTTGCGACGAGATCAAATGAAATATCACCACGACTATAAAGAAAAAACTTTACTAAAAAGTATAAGTTCCAAACACCTAATCCTGAAAGCCTCACTGAGAATCCTTTTTCTGTTTTTTGGGAGTATAGGGCGTTAATAACACATGCCTAAAAGTCAATGTACGGTAAATGCTTACTATTTTTTTAAACAAGATTTTACCTGTATTACTAATCAAAACCCCCAATAATAAAGCGATAATAAAAGTAATAAAGAACTGATTTAAACTCATATTTGCTCACCTTTTAAAGTTACTTTTACGGGTTTAGAGATAGGCCTAATCACCTTTTTAAATTCAGGAGTCTCCTTATTCAATGAAGAAATATCAGCTGTTTTAGCATCAAAAACATAACTGACATTTTCTTTTAATTGCTCGGTGTAATCAGGCACGTCAACATTGGTATACCTGCGCTGCAGATGACGGCATTCTTGCTGAATGTAGAAATGATCTGCAATCACATTTTTCGACATAAAAAAGTCGCTAATTTCAAGCTTAAATAAATGCTTAATCGCACTTTCTACGTCATGCTCACGACACGCATGTAAATACAGGTAAATATAATCGTCAGCAAAGCTAAAAATATCCCCTTCACGTTTTACATGAAACAAATGCAGCGGGTGTATTGCATCTATACGGGGTAAAAGTTGTAACATAACAAGCACCCCGCTAACACCTAAATTTGCAGCTGAGTCACTATGCTTAGCAACTTGTTCAACAAATTTATTTATCGGCAGATACCCTTTAGTCAGTACGTTTTCACTGTATTTCAATACCTCATCAATTGAGTTAGGAAGTGGTCTTGAAAACTGGAATCCTTGGATTGATTGAATTTGTGATTGTAACCGCGAAGGCTCAGAGAAACTGTATAAAATAAGGTTCACGCCTAACGTTAAAAAGAGGCACTCATCTTGATGGCGAATAATGCCATCTACATTTTGAATGACTAGCTTTAACTTTCGACCACATTGTTTGCGAAGCGAAAAGCACTCACCAGCCAATGCAGACAAATCAGTGTAGCGCGTTACCGAAAACACTAATGTAGCAGCTTTTTTTGTAAGGCCTAGTTTATACAGTGCATTATTATCTTCGACTATTTTATAAGACAGCGGTAACTTCGTCCCTTGCGGCAACGCATGTTTAACAAGCCATACCTCATCTTCATCTAATCCTTGTTGCGATGATGTTTGCTCATTCGACTCTTCTAAATGAGCATCAAAAACGCTCAATTGCCCCTGCAAAAGCTCACAATTTATAGAATGACCCGCAATTACGCCATCTTTATGGCTCCAATAGTCATATTCTAAGGTACGAATTGAGGCTTCTTGAGTAATAAAAATTTGGCCATCAAAAAGCGTATTTAAAGCCAGAAACTGGCGCCTTACATCACTAATACGCGAGCCCGAAATCAAGAATATAACTGTTACGTTTTTAGCAATAGATAAATCACGGTAAAACCCGAGCTTTTTAGTTAATTGCGCTTCAGTAAGAGGTACTAGCAGCTCTGAATCCAAGTGTAAAATCAGTGTACTATTTCGAAGCTCTTTATATTGTTTTAATTCCTGAATCACGCCGCGAGAGAAATGTAAGTTTTTTGCTAAATTTGCATCGTGATGTAAATGAAAAGGATGCAGCAAACCTTGCTCAAAAAGGCTAAATAATAGCGTGTTATTTTCACTCTCAAAAAACACCTCAACGTGCTCAGAGAGCAGGAAAACAGGGTCTTTATTACTAGCTAATAGGTGTCTTACTAACTCTAATAACTGATTGTCTAAAGATGCCAACAGTGCATAATTTGCACAGCGCTTGAGCGCTGAGTAAGCGTTTTGTAATCCTGTAATTTGTAAATGGGGCACCAGAAAATCCTTTTAAAAGATACTTTAGCGCTAGTTTTAAGCGCTATTCTATATATAATGCGGCTTATGTCCATGTATCGTAGACAAATTAAATTCAGTTTTTGCCGTTATAGGTCTATTAGATGAATGACTTTGCATTTAAAAAATCAACTGTTTTAACAAAAAATGACATTGACAATTTATTACGCCAATTTGGCGGAAAAAATCAAGGTTATATTGAAATAGTCGACGTTGAAAAAAACCGTCAAACGATCGATAAATATCCTTTAATTAAAGATATCGCTTTATCTATTAAAGATACACAACAAGATAAATTATTTAACAAAAGCACATACTAAAGAATGAAAAAGATTTTCGTGAAAGGGATAAAAGGAGGTACTGGAACCACATCGGTAGTGGCAAACCTTGCGTGTGCTTTAAGAAAATCACATGAAACAGTCTATGTAATAGATCTCGATCCTAAAAGCGACATAGGCTTACACCTAGGGCTTGCATGGGACCATTTACTAGGATGGAGTGATTACGCCGATTTTGCATCTGCCAGTGAGCAGTTCCATCAAGATAATGACGGCGTCACATTCTTACCGTACGGAAGTGGCTCAAACACAAAAAGCAGCTTTAAAGATATAATAAATCATTGCCAGCAACTTCATGACAGCGATGACGCGTGGTTCTTATTTGATTGCCCTGCACATATTAATGCACTTGAATACCCGCTTGACTCTGAAGATATTTTTCTTGAAGTCATCAATTGTGACGCCATATGCCATAGTTTGATGTATAAGCAACTGAATTTTTTAAAGCAGTCTGGTTCATCGTGGCAGCACTACTTCTTGACTAATCGTTTTAATTCAGCGTCTGAATTAGAGTCTGACTTATTACAGCTATGGCAATCTGAATTACCTCTTTTTGCGCCTTTATACATCAACAAAGACGAAGCTATCATGGAAGCAACCGCATTTCGTAATGTGGCGATTAATTGTGCTCCATACAGTGTTGCCAACGATGACTTTGAAACCTTAGCCGGTTGGCTCGTTAGTCGTGCAAACAATAATGAATCATAAGCCAACAGCAATGAAATTACCTGAACGTATCATCAAAACCTGCTTAGGCTTCTTATTTACAAAGAAGATAACTCGTTTTGTGTTTTTTAAATTTCATGGCTACTTTAATCAGCATAAAATAAGCCTACTTGGGGCATTTATTCTGCCTTTTTTGGTGTTATTTTTATCCTTGTTTATAAAACTGGACAAAAACAGAAAAAACCAAATAAAACAAAAGTTAAAGTACTTTTATCCGCATGTAACGCGCCCCGTTGTCACACCCAGTAACTGTGTACGCATTTTATTGCAAAGTATTTATTTAGCCTTGTTCAACACCACAACAACATCACAGGCACAGATAAGCTATGAGCAGCGTAAAACATGGCGAAAAATAAAGCATTCACTCAGAATACTGCGCCTTGTCGACAAAAAATTAGTACGTGCATTTAAGCGACTTTGGCTGTTTGCTAAAACAAACCCATCAGCAGAATCTTACCAGCGTATTAGTAAAGCTGAAATTTGGAACAATCGCATACTGAAAATCGCGTTTTTCACCATACTCATTTTTGCTGTGGCAGTTTTTGTCACGGTGCCTTTCAGTATCGAAGCACAAGCGGTGTTCATTAGTTTACTGCTTATCGTTGCCTACTCGCTAAGGCGCGTTGAAGGACAGATGGCCACCATCACCATGATCACGCTGGCAGTCACAACATCAACACGTTATTTATGGTGGCGCTACACCGACACGCTTAACTGGGATGACCCCGTCGCATTAGGGTTAGGTATTGGCTTATTATTAGCTGAAAGCTATGCGTGGCTGGTGCTTATTTTAGGCTTTTTTCAAACCATTAACCCACTAAAACGTAAGCCTTTACCACTTAATGAAGACACGTCAATGTGGCCAACCGTCGACATTTATATTCCGACTTACAATGAGCCATTAAGTGTCGTTAAACCTACCACTATTGCTGCCCAAAGCATCGACTGGCCTGCTGATAAGTTAAACATCTACATTTTAGATGATGGTAAGCGTCCTGAATTCGCTGAATTTGCAAGACAAATTGGGGTTGGCTACCTCACTCGCTCAGACAATAATCACGCTAAAGCGGGTAATATGAATCAGGCTATGAAAGTGACACAGGGCGAATATATCGCTATTTTTGACTGTGATCACATCCCTGCCCGCTCTTTCTTACAAATGACTATGGGGCAATTTCTTAACGACAGCAAAGTGTGTCTAGTGCAGACTCCACATCACTTTTTCTCTGCGGATCCATTTGAACGAAATTTAAAAAACCATCGAAAAATCCCGAATGAAAACATGCTGTTTTATGGCTTAATTCAAGACGGAAATGACATGTGGGACGCTACATTTTTCTGTGGTTCGTGTGCTGTACTCAGGCGAAGTGCGCTTGAAGAAATAGGCGGTTTTGCCGTTGAAACCGTCACCGAAGATGCTCACACTGCATTAAGAATGCAGCGTGCAGGCTACAAAACCACCTATATCAATATTCCACAAGCTGCAGGGTTGGCTACTGATAGTTTATCGGCACATGTGGGTCAAAGAATTCGCTGGGCACGAGGGATGGCGCAAATTTTCCGCTTAGATAACCCTTTGTTTGGTAAAGGCCTGAATATTGCTCAACGACTCTGTTATCTCAATGCAATGTTACACTTTTTATCTGGTATCCCTCGCATTGTCTTTTTAACGGCCCCGCTTGCGCTAATTTACTTCAATGCACAAATTATCTATGCGCCTTTTGTGGCTATTTTCTTATATATAGTGCCAACATTATTGCAGGTAAAAATTACTAACTCTCGTATTCAAGGTAAGTATCGTTACTCTTTTTGGGGGGAGGTCTATGAGTCTGTTCTTGCGTGGTATATTTTAAAGCCCACCACAGTTGCGTTAATTAACCCTAATAAAGGAAAGTTTAATGTGACTGAAAAAGGGGGATTAAACGACACCGATCATTACGACTGGACTATTTCAAGGCCTTACATCATCCTTTTACTTATCAATGTTATCGGCATGACCTATGGCGTATTCAGACTCTTTTTTGGTGATACATCACAGATAGGTGTGTTAATTATCAGTATGTTATGGGCAAGCTACAACGTTATAATTCTGGGTGCTGCGGTTGCCGTTGCAGCTGAAGCAAAACAAGTACGTAGCTCACACCGAATTAAAGCTAACTTCCCTGCTGCAATTAGATTAGCCAACGGACACACGATAAAGGTCAAAATCACCGATTACTCTGATAACGGCGTCGGGCTTGAAACAGAACATAGCCACCTGTGCCGTGTAAACGATAAAGTTGAACTACTAATGAGTCGAGGATTTAAGCAGTATTCATTTGCCACCTACATTTGCAACACACGCGACAAACAATTGGGCTTAACGCTTCGTGATCTAGATTTAGAAAAACAAAAAGCGTTTATTCAATGCACCTTCTCTCGTGCAGATGCCTGGCTTGATTGGCAAGAAAACTTTAAACACGATAAACCGTCATACAGTTTTTCAAATGTATTTTACACCAGCCTTCGAGGCTTTAAGAACTTGATTTTCCACGCTCCAAATGAATTAAGACCCGTCATTGTATTTGTATCGCAGGTCTTATATTTTGTGGCCTCGTTATTACCTAAAAAACCAACAAAAGCGTTTAAACCATCATGATGAAATCACTATTAACCTTGTTATTAGCAGTTGGCACTCTCAGTTTATCTGGCTGGGCTATGAGCGCAGAGCCACTCCCTGATAAATCTATTTTTGATGATGGTTACCCTGAAAGTGCCCCTGTCGAAAGTTTAACGCTCAGTTTTGAACAGTTAGGGCTTAGTAAGTTTAAACTCGATGGCGTGAGTAGTAATACACGTGTTGAGTTTACCAATCGTTTAGACAGGCTCGGGAAAAAGTTAACGCTTAACTTTTCATATACTTACTCACCTTCTTTAATAGGCCGAGTCTCGCATCTAAAAATATTTTTCAATGAAAACTTAGTCACTGTATTACCTATTGACGATAAAAATACGGTACTCGGCAGTGTAACCGAGCACAGTGTTGCGCTTAATCCCAAGCTAATTAAAGATTTTAACCAAGTGCGTTTTGAACTCATCGGTTACTACGATTTAGTGTGCCAAGACGATTACAGTAAAACAATTTGGGCAGAAATTGGCAAAAGTAGTCATATCAGCATTGAGAGACAATCACTTGCACTTGAAAGTTTACTTGAGTATTTCCCGGCGCCGTTTTTTGACTCGCGTGATTACACCAAACTGACATTGCCATTTATTTTTTCTTCGCAACCCGATGAGCCAACACTGGAAGCTGCCGCTGCACTATCAAGTTTTTTTGGTGCGCAAGCGAAATGGCGTAAAGCGCAGTTTCCTGTCCATATCAATAGTACGCCCACTGAGCATAGTGTGGTGTTTGCAACCAATGATAATAAGCCTGACTTTTTACTAAATTATCCCGATGTCGATAAGCCAACAATCGAAATCATCAGTAGCCCGACACATCGCTATGCAAAAGTTTTATTAGTGTTAGGCAAAAACACAGAGCAATTAAAAGAGGCGGTTGTTGGATTAGTGTTTGGCTATAAAGTCATGACAGGTCGAAGCGCCACCGTTGACGCAATTGCCAACCTGCCTTTAAGAAAAGCTTACGATGCGCCGCTGTGGGTTCGTTCAGACCGTGCTGTGAGTTTTGATGAATTTATCGAATACCCGACCCAATTACAATCACAAGGCTTTCGTGGACAACCTGTCCGTTTAGACTTACGCTTTGCACCTGACTTATTTACATGGCGCGAAAATGGCATTCCCATTACGCTAAACTACCGCAACACCCCTGTTGAGCATGGCATGTTGTCGCGCTTAAATATGCTTATAAATGGCAAATTTGTAGATGGTTTTATTCTTGAGAACGACCATGGTAAAACCATTACCACGCAAACGTTACTGCCGCTATTATCAGACATAAACCCGAGCCAATCACGCCAAGATTTTGAGCTAACAGGGCTTGATTTAACCACTAACAACCAACTCACTTATGACTTTAACTTTGCCGTTGTAAAAACAGGCGAATGCAGTGCGATTCCTGCCGGTGGCGAATTTGGTGCTATCGATGGCAGCTCTACAATTGATGTGAGTAACTTCCATCACTATATTGCTTTACCCAATTTACGAGCATTTGCGAGTGGCGGTTTCCCCTTTACGAAATATGCCGATTTACATCAAAGTACTTTAGTGATGGAGGCTAATAGCTCTACAAATGCGATTAGCTTACTGCTGAATTTTACAGGCCATTTAGGGGCGATTACCGGTTATCCTGCTCATCGTTTGAGTATTCAATTTCCAAGTAGTCAGCTAGATTTTGCTGACAAAGATATTGTCATTATTGGTAAACCAGATTCATTTTTAAGCTCGGTCGCCGAAAACAGCTCTCTCAGTGTATTGATTGATAATAATCAACGTATTGTCGATCAAGCTATTTATAATGGTGCTTATGACAGTACCGATGCCGAAAAAATTAAAGTCAATATACGGAGTTTGGGCCGTTTAGCCATTATATCTGGTTTCCAATCGCCTTTTGATTCTGACCGCTCAGTAGTGTCTTTAATTGCCACTAACGACAATGCTTACTCATTGCTTACAGATGCACTATTAGATAACGCGAAAACATCACAAATAATGGGTAGCTCTGCAATTATTAATAACCAAGGCATTAAAACCATAAAAACCGATGACCAGTATTTTGTTGGCCACGTGCCAATCCACACGCTAATTTGGTTCCATTTTTCAGACCAACCTTTGTTGTTGGCTATTTTATCAATTCTTACCCTACTGCTCATTTCATTTATGTTATGGCGACTATTAATGTTGTTAACAAAGAAACGTTTATCTGAAGGAGATAAAGCATAATGAAGACTCTTGCTTCTTTGCTATTCGTTTTAGCATTTTCAACACCCGCTTTTGCACAATTAACCTGTGCAGCGTGGCCACAGTGGAATACGTTTAAAACGCATTTTATTTCGCCTAAAGGACGTGTTATCGATTTAGGCAGCGAATATGATATAACGACATCGGAGGGTCAATCATATGCACTTTTCTTCGCCTTAGTTGCCAACGATCAAGCCAGCTTTGATACATTATTAGAGTGGACAGAAGTTAATCTTTCTGAAGGTGATTTAAGTACGCGCCTGCCTGCATGGAAATGGGGTATAAAGGAAGGTGAAGGTAAAATTTTAGATTCAAACCCAGCCTCTGACTCTGATTTATGGATAGCATACACCCTCTCTCAAGCAGCCAAGCTTTGGCAAGACAGGCGCTATGCAGTGCTAAGCAGTGTGCTTGCAGAACGTATTATTCGTGAAGAAACCGCACAGCTTCCTAAACTGGGGATTACATTACTGCCTGGACCTAATGGCTTTAAGGACGGAAACACTTGGAAGCTTAATCCAAGCTATGCCCCACTGTTTATCCTTAAGCAATTTGCTGAACTTTATCCGCACTCTCCTTGGCAGCAATTGCATGACAACTCTGCCAATATGCTTATTAGCACAGCCGCTAAAGGGTTTAGCCCTGACTGGGTTAATTACAATGCAGAGCAAGGCTTTTTTCATGATAAACACGCACCTGCTCTTGGAAGTTATAATGCAATACGGGTCTATTTATGGGCCAGTTTGATGGCTGAAGATGCGCCTTACAAATCAGCATTAATGAAACAATTAACCCCCATGGTTGAGCACATTGTTTCTTCAGGCAAAGTGCCCCTAGAAACACAGACTGTCACGGGGAAAGTATCAGGTACGGGACCTATTGGCTTTGGGGCTGCGCTATTGCCATTTTTAGCGGCAGAGAATGCATCGCAATTAATCACCGCATTACAACAGCAAATGATGATGGACACCGGTTTTATTAGTAGCCGCTACTATGACAGTGTGTTGTATTTATTTGGCACGAGCGCATTAAACAAACGCTTCAGCATTGATAAAAATGGCGAACTCATTACGAACTGGAGTGCTGAATGCCAATAAAATGGTTACTTGCTGCAATTATAGCAAGTCCGAGTGCAATCGCCTCTTCGACACAAAACAGCCTTGATACCCAATCTATTGATTGGTTAATAAGCCAAGTGCAACTCGGTGAGATAGAGCTAGACACTGAACTTATGACCAATAGTTTAGATAAGCTGTTGAGTATCGCGCCTAAAGACACGCAAGTGCAGTGTGCAGAGATACGCGTGCTGTATGCGCTGAAAGAAACAGAGCAAGCCAACAACTTGCTTGCAGGCATTGCTCAACAGCCCCACCCCTGTGTTGACAGCCTTGCACTTTTGGCCAGAGTAAATAACGAAGATAAAGCCACGATTCAACAGGCTCGCCTGCGTGCGCGTGCGGGTCAATATGCTGCGGCTGTTAAAATTTACAATACGTTATTTAAATCGACTTATCCGAATATCGAGTTCGAGCTTGAGCATATTAATTGGCTAGCCCAAGACAGCAGCCAATATCAACACGCCCTAAGGGGGTATCGCTCTTTAATGAAACGCTACCCAAATAGTGGCCGTTTTGAGTTAGCTTATGCCCGTCATCTTATTAAGAAAAATCCTGAAAATGCACAGGCGATTGAACTGCTAAGTCACTACGCACACAGTAATCAATATGGTGTAGAAGCCGAATTTGCTTGGATTTCAGCACTCGAAGACATGCCGCTTAACCAACAAACCATGCGTGCCTATGCACGTTATTTTGAAGCGTACCCAAAAAGCAGTAAGGGGCAGTTACAATTTAGTGATTTTGAAAAAAAATACCAAGCAGAGCAAAGAAAGCTTGCAGATCCTGCCTACAAAGCGTGGGTTAGAGGCAACCAAGCACTTGAAAAGAAAGATTTTTCAAAAGCACAGAGGTATTTTAATTCTGCGTTATCAGGGCGTCCAACAGACCCAGAAATCTATAATAGTTTGGGTTTGCTTAATCTTCGGCAAGGCAATAATGAGCAGGCTTACAACTTTTTTAAAAAAGCACAACAATTCAGCACAGATGTAAATCGTATTACCGTATTAAAAGGCTTAGCAAACACAGCACGATTTTGGCAGTACATCGATGAGGCAAAATCGGCACTCAGTGCATCACAGTTTAAACGTGCTGAACTTAAGCTAAATTTAGCCGACACTCTCGATGAAGACCCAGACACCGTGCTGTTTTACCGCGCACAACTTGCTGAACAAAGTGGTCAATATCAAACGGCTATGAATTTGTATAAGCAAGTATTAAAAAACGATCCACTGGCAGAGTCGACCCTAAGCGCAATGCTTCGCCTCAGTGCGTCAGATGGTAATTATACGAGAAGCCATCAGTTTTATAATGGCTTAAGCACTCAGCAGCAAGCGCTTATAGCCCAAGATTATACACTTTTACAAACTCAGCAATTACGTGAACAAGCCGATGCATTAACCGCTAAAGGTGACCTCGATGGAGCAGTACAACGCTTATTAGTCGCCATAAAACAAAGCCCGCGCCAAAGTTGGTTGTACTATGATCTAGCAAACTTATACCAACAACAGGGGTTGGTTGATCATGCCAAAGCTCTTTACAAAAAAACCTTATGGCAATTCCCTCTTGATGCTGAGCTTCGCTACAGCCATGCTTTGTTTTTACGCTCATTGAATGACTACGAGGGGGCATTAGCAACCCTTGATTATATTCCAAATAACGCACGCACTGAGCAAATTAATGTATTAACTGAGCAACTGAGTATTAATGCCAAACTTGAAAAACTCGCGACAAATAATACGGCAACGAATAAAGCTACAATTATTTATAAACTCACGGAATTAGAAGCGCAACCACTCACCCCGCTTATGCAGGCAGAGCTGGCAACTCAGTGGCGACAAATTAATGAAAATAACTATGCTATTCGACAGTTAAAGAAGGCGCTTACGCGCGATCCAAGTCTCAACCCTTACTGGCATATGCTCTATGGTGGCTGGCTTATCGAAAGCGCTAATCAAGCAGACACCGACACATGGCTTGCGCATTACCAATTACCCACTAAGGCAACTGAGGCCGAGCAAGCGCAGTGGTTAGCTTTGCAAATTGACTACATTAACACCTTTGAGCAAGGACAACGTCGTATTGCAAAACTGAGCTCACTCGATCAGCAACACAATAATAATCCCCAATTAGCTGAAGCCCTTATCACTGCGTATATTGAACAAAGTGAAGGCGACGCTGCAATCAACCGATACCAACAACACACTGCGGCCGGATTCAGTGTTTCGATTGATACCGCATTGGCAGTTGCTAAATTAAGTCGAGAGCAAGGTGAGCACCTTTTAGCGGATCACATCATTGCAGAACAGGTCCATGCTGTTAATGCACAAGAGGCATACCGCCAACAACAGCTAATGGCTGCCCTCGGTAATGTTGAAAACCAGTCAACAACCCTCAAGCTCGCTCAACAATTACTCGCCAAGTCAAACAATAATGCCGAGCTTTATTATCAAGCGGCATCCGTTGCCGATTCGCTTGAACAAACTACCCGTGCAGAGAATTGGTATCGTACTGCAATCGCCCCGCAAACACACAACCAGACCACTCTCAGTGATGAACAAAATTATGCGCTTTACGCGCTGGACGACGATGCACCTTGGTACGTCAATAATGCGAAACGCCAGTTGCAGCGTATTGAGCGCAATGAGCAGGCGTATATTACTGCGGCCATCAACCTTAGCAGCCAAACCAGTACTCAAAATGAGTCATCATTAGGGGCAGGCGCCACTCCCATAGAGGCTGGTTTCCCGCTTTTTGGTGGCACCGGTATTGTAAAGCTCGATCCGATGACGATTTCAAGTCAAGAAACACGTTTTGATGAAACCTTCGCGGGTAGCCGCTACGGACAAGGTGCGTTGTGTATTTTCGATTGCCCATTGACCAGCATTAAGCCGAAGCAACAAGGTATCGATATTGGCCTTGCGTGGCAAAACGAACAGTGGCGTTTTGATATTGGCACGACCCCACTGGGCTTTTTAGTTGAGGACATTGTTTGGGGCATTGATTACAACGGCGATATTGGTGATTTTGGCTATGGTGTTACAGTGAATAAACGCCCTGTCACCAGCTCAGTTTTATCGTATGCGGGTCTAGAAGATGTATTCACTAACCAAGTGTGGGGTGGCGTACGCGCTACACAACTTCAGCTCAGCCTTTCTCACGACTTAGGACTCGACTGGGGATTTTGGGGCAGCACAAACTATCAATTGCTCAAAGGTAAAAACGTTAAAGACAATCAAAGTTACAGTCTTATGGGGGGCAGTTACTACCGAGCCATCCGACAGCGGGATCAAGAGTTAAGCTTGGGCATTAACCTATTACACTGGTCTTATAAATATAATTTAAGTGAAGAAACGTGGGGTCATGGTGGCTATTACAGCCCGCAAAACTACTTAGGGGCTTCTTTTCCTGTGGTTTATGATCACCGAATTGGTCACAATTTTATTTATCGTCTTCGTGCGGGTGTATCGTGGTCAACAACAACGACTGACGAAATTGAATTTTTCCCGAACGATGCTCTTTTGCAGGCTCAAGCACACGCGCAAACAGACGTAACCGGAGTGACGCCTATTTTTGAAGATGATAAAAGTAATGGGCTTTCTTATAACTTAGGAGCCAGTTTTGAATACCGTTTTACACCCCATTGGTTTTTTGGCGGATATTTAAATTTAGATCGTGCAGATTTTTACGAACCAAACTATGCACAGTTCTATTTTAGGTACTACTTTAAGCCGGTTTACAGTGAACTGACCTTCCCTGGAAAGCCTGTTGTACCTTACCAAAGCTACTAAACACTGGCCTATAACCCTTCCCCTGAACTGAAGGTCTATGTATACTGTAGCGCGCATGTAGCTAGGATAAGGGTGTGTCTCTTACCCTCAAGTTCATAACTTGAACAACAAACCATTATCTTAGCTGCATCACACACATGGCCGCCCGTTCAACAATAAAATACACAGAACGACCAATGAAAAAATAATAAGGCCTCAACAAAAACTTAAAGTTAGGAAGTAAATATGAGTTCATTACCTAAAGCAGGTGACTTTTTAGGGCATCCTAAGGGGTTATTCCTGTTGTTCGGCACAGAAATGTGGGAACGATTTGGTTATTACGGCATGCGTGCCATTTTAGTGCTGTACTTAGTTGCACTTGTTCAAGAAGGTGGTTTTGGTTGGTCAAATGCTGATGCATTGAGCCTTTACGGTACCTTCACTATGGCTGTTTATATTACGCCATTACTTGGTGGTTGGTTAGCTGATAACGTGCTAGGTCAGCGTAAAGCAATTATCCTGGGTGGTTTATTAATGGCTGCTGGCCATTTTACCATGGGTATTCCTCACAGCTATTTAGCAGGCCAAGAAGAAAACGTTTTCTATCTTGGTTTAACACTACTGTGTTTGGGTAATGGTTTATTTAAGCCAAACATCTCAACAATGGTAGGTGATCTATATAAAGAAGGTGATCAACGTCGTGATGGCGCGTTCACTATTTTCTACATGGGTATCAACTTAGGGGGTGCACTTGGTCCACTTATCGCTGGCTATGCTGCTGCATCAATGGGCTGGCAATGGGGCTTTGTAGTGGCAGGTATCGGTATGGTGATCTCTGTACTAATGCAACTTGCACTGAGCAACAAATACCTAGGTGATATCGGTGTAGTTCCTTCTGCTAAGCTTTCACAAGCACAATCAGAATCAAACACGAAAGAGCCACTGACTAAAGTGGAAACTGACCGTATTAAAGTTATCTTCACAATGAGTGTATTCAGTATCATCTTCTGGATGGGGTTTGAGCAAGCAGGTGGTCTTATGAACCTATTTGCCAACGACTACACTAACCGTATGCTATTTGACTTTGAAGTACCTGCATCTTGGTTCCAATCGTTAAACTCTATTTTCATCATTGTATTTGCACCGCTCGTTGCCATTATTTGGTTAAAACTTGATAAGCGTGAGCCTAACTCACCTGTTAAGTTTGCTATTGCACTTATCTTCTTAGCACTTGGCTTTATCACCATGATTTTGGCACTAATGACGCAAGGTCAAGGCGATAACCTGCAAATCAGCATGATGTGGCTCGTGTTATTTTACTTATTCCATACACTTGGTGAGCTATGTTTATCACCAATTGGTTTATCAATGGTAAGTAAACTAGCACCACTGCGTTTAGCGTCAATGCTTATGGGTATTTGGTTCCTGTGTACAGCTGTTGCAAACAAGATTGCAGGTTTCGTAGGTTCTTTCCTAGGCGAAGGCGAAGCGGCTGTTGAAAATGCAATGGGTATCTTTATTGGTTTAGGTGCGACAGCAATCATCTCTGCTGTCATCATGTACTTATTAAGCGATAAACTTGTTAAGTGGATGCACGGTGCTGAAGGTCAGCATGTGCCTCACACACAAGAACACATTCTTGCAGAAGAGCTAGAAGTGACTGCTGAAAAGCAATAATACGTTTCCCCACAGCGCCTGCTGTGGGGATTTTCTTTCTAAAGGCTACTTCCCCGTCCTCAATACTGATACTATAATCCAACGTTAATCGGTATATCGGCAAGGACGTTACATTGCGCTTTTTAATTCAACTGTCAGTTTTTTTAACTATTTCATTACTCGCAGCCTGCGGGGGTGACAAAACAACAAAAGAAACAGCAGTCCCCCCGACTCAAACCGGGTTAATTATTTCTGCCGATAATGGCTTAACTGAGCAGTTTGATAATGGCAAAGTCATTCTCACAGCCCCAAAGAATACCGTCACAACAGACACAACGTTCACGTATACATCAACAGCTGCGACACCTACCGATACTGACCAAGGCATTGTCTCTGCGCGCTATACATTCAGACCGAATAATGTGGTTTTTTCAGACCCACTAACCTTAGCGATTAAGCTACCAGAGCAACAAGCTGATGTTGTTTTTAGCATCGTAATTTTAAAAAATGAGCAATGGCAGCCCCTTACTACAATAAAAAATGACGATGACTTTGCAGTCAGTCAAATCACTGAGTTTGGCACATTTGCTTTAAAGTCGCGCAGGGTGCCTGCGGTCAGTAAAACGATTGGTGAACAATGTGATGATAACGCAACATCACAAACCGTCCGCTTTATCCATGTAGCTGACTTACATGCTCGCTTTGGGTTTAAAGAGCAGCTTTTTAGTCGTATCCGCAGTTATTACGACAATGCAAAGCAAGCGAACCCAAACACCCTCTTTACGAATGGTGGGGATGACTATGAAAAAGGCACGGTTGCTGAACAAACATCGCAAGGCTTAGCTACGGTTGAAGCCATTAAAGCAATGGCATTTGATGTGAGGGTTATTGGTAACCACGATTACGCCTGGGGTCCTGAGCAATTACTTGATTTTGCCGATGACGATAATGCCATTGTGCTTGCCAGCAACACGGAATACGACGGTAATGCCGACATTGAATTTGCAGCGGTTGATTTTTCAGTGGTAAAGGTAGGCTGTCTGCGTATTGGTTTTTTTGGCATGACTTCGGTGCCATGGAATGAGCTTGATAATCCGATTGAAGATGATCCAATTCCAGATTTTATTGCTAACTTCAAAATGAACTGGCAATGGCAGGAAGTGGCAGAGCAAATCGTTAATCAATATCGACAAGACGTAGACTACATGGTGATGGTAAGCCACCTTGGGGAAGGCACTGATACGCGTATTGCTACCACTGTATCTGGCATTGACTTAGTGCTCGGTGGGCACACCCATGGCGGCGAAAATTATCAAACTCTCGAAAACGGCAGTCTTGTAATTCAGCCAAACTTTTTTGCCCAAGGTCTAACCGATTTAACCTTAACCTTCGACCTTAAAGATAAAAGTATCATCGATGTTGATTACAATACGGTATCGACCAGCGACATAATGACAGTTAGCACAGACACAAAAACAGCAATAGACGAAATTATGGGCCGCTATGCCCCCGACGCCAATACCGAAATTGCTGTGTCTGAAAACTACCCAAGCGCTGAGCAAGTAGCCCTGCTCACAGCGAAAGCAACAAAACAACAATTTGCAGCTATTGATGCAGCCCTTTTTGATGCAAGCCAAGTACAAGATCGCTGGTTGCCCGGCACACTCACACAAGAAGATTTTCATGCCGCGTTTAAAGTTGAGCGCCAACCCTCAAATACATCAGGCTTCAATGCAATTTACCAAGTCAATGTCACAGGCGCTGAGCTTAAAGCCATGGTACAAAGCCAACCTGAGTGGGTTTACTTAGCCCCTGCGAGTATTGACGATGCTGCACAGTATCAAGTGGCACTTTTTAAAGGCCCTGCCCTCAATAGCACCTTATTCTTCCCGACTGTGCCAGCATTAGAGGCAAATTTATTGGCCGAAAGTTGGTGGATACTGGATAACTATGCCCGTTTTCGTACCAGCCAGTGTTTATATTTAGACACAGAGAATACACTGAGTGCCTGCGAAAATGAGGATGTAGTCACTGTCTGGAATTTTAATGATCCGAGCCAAGGGTTTAAAAGTGACTTAGGTCCCGCAACTCTTAACTTCTTCGACCCAGAACAACGTAATTGGGGAGAAGAAAACAGCCAATTTTCGACGACCAGCGCATTACAAATTGCTGATTTAAAAGACGGTACCTCAGGGGTATTAGCGTTTTCTCGGCACAGTCCAAGTCAAGGCTTACTACTAACAGCAAATAGTGCTGCCAATGGCGACTTTACCAATGACGGATTGATTGCCGATTACACACTCGTCATGGATTTACTGTGGCCTGAACAAAGCAGTCAACAATGGCGCGCTCTGTTACAAACCGATATCACTAATATAAGCGATGCCGACTTATATACGAATAAAGCTAACGCGATAGGTATTGCTACAACTGAGAGTGGTTACTTTGGTAACCTAAACGCTGGTGAGTGGCATCGCCTTGCTTTTGTATTCTATGCAGCGCCGACTAACGGAGCACTAAAAATTTACCTAGATGGTAAGCTTATCGGTGTGAAAGACGAAGGCGAAATAAACCAGCGCTGGGCGATTGATAAAGCAACCTTACTGCTGACCGATAATGACTATGAAACGGAGCCTGGGTATTTAAATGCGCTGCTGTTTGCAGGCCGAGCCATGACAGACAATGAAATAGCCACCTTAGGCGCAGCAAAACAACAATTGAATTATGTCCGTTCAACACGCATCTTAAATCACGTTGTTGAACGTCATTACCAAACGGCACCACAAATAATGAATAATCCGTGGTTACAGCAACGCAGTAAGTTTTTTAACAAACAACGCCAAAGTGTAAACTAATTAATACACACAAGCTAAATAAAAAGGCCAATATTGGCCTTTTTAACTCCTTTAAAAGAAGCATTTAAAGCATTTAAATTCAAAAGCTTAACAACAAAAAACAGTGTGCATCATGCGTCCTATTAAGCCTTTCTATTTGCTTAAGCCTAGGGTGATTGTTGAAATTAAAATCATTGTCCCATTTAATTTACAAAACACACCGTCGCTAAATAAGCCTTAGATCTTCCCCTTATCGGTTTTCTGGTTAATCATCCGCTCATTACACAACAATAACTTTTTTAGCGCAGTGCTTATAATTGCGGGAGTAATGACAATGAGCGAAGTAAATAATCCGTTAGGTTTAGTGGGCATTGAATTCACTGAATACGCAACACCTGATGCAGATTACATGGACAAAGTATTTACTGATTTTGGTTTCTCAAAACTCAAAAAATTCAAAGGTAAAGACATTGTTTACTATAACCAGCACGACATTCATTTCTTACTAAACAATGAGCGTGAAGGTTTCTCAGCCGAATTTGCTAAAAGCCACGGCCCAGCAATCTGTTCAATGGGTTGGCGTGTAGAGAATGCTCAAAAAGCATTTGAAGTAGCGGTTGAACGTGGCGCAAAACCTGCCACTGATTCAGCACACAAAGACTTACCTTACCCTGCAATTTACGGTATTGGTGACAGCTTAATCTACTTCATCGAACAATTTGGTGACAAAGGTTCAATCTATGAGTCTGATTTCGAAGACTTAGAAGAGCAAAACGTTGTTGAAGACAAGGGCTTCCTTCGTATCGACCATTTAACAAATAACGTCTACAAAGGCACCATGGAAACATGGGCTAACTTCTATAAAAATGTATTTGGTTTTACTGAAGTTCGCTATTTCGACATTAAAGGTCAAAAAACAGCGTTATTATCTTATGCACTTAAATCACCGTGCGGAACCTTCTCTATTCCAATCAACGAAGGTAAAGATAACAACAACAACCAAATCGATGAGTATCTAAATGAGTACAATGGTCCAGGTGTACAACACTTAGCATTCCTAACGAATGACCTAGTAGGTTCACTTGATAAGCTAGACCAATCAACAATTGCAACGCTAGATATCATCCCTGAGTACTACGACACCATTTTTGACCGTGTACCTTGGGTTAAAGAAGACAAAGAAAAAATCCGTGAGCACCAAATTCTTGTCGATAGCCAGAGCGAAAACTGCTACTTGTTACAAATCTTCTCGAAGAACCTTTTTGGTCCTATCTTTATTGAGATGATCCAACGTGTAGACGACGGTGGTTTTGGTGAAGGTAATTTCCAAGCATTGTTTGAATCTATTGAACGTGATCAAGAGCGTCGTGGTGTAATCTAAACCACACGTAACCAAAAAAGCAGCGTGTTTAACACGCTGCTTTTTGTCGTTTTGATTTCTGTTTTCAACGTAACTGTTTAAATTGCGCAGATTGCCTCCATATCACTATCTAACACATCAGCGCGAACTAATAAGGAAAGAGTATGAGCCTAATTAACGAAACCCATGATATTAATTTAAAAAGCTGGGTGAGTTCAGCAAACGAAGCGAACTGTGACTTCCCGATTCAAAACTTACCATTCGCAGAAGTTCGTCGTAAAAACTCAGACGAAGCGTTTCGTGGTGCCGTTGCTATTGGCGATCAAGTAATTGATTTAGCGAAAGTGAATGAACTTGGTATCTTCTCAGGTGATGCACAGGTTGCTGTTGCAGCGGCTAGCAAAGCAACGCTTAATGAGTTTATGGGTTTAGGTCAGCAATACTGGTCTGCACTGCGTCTTGCATTATCAAACGCACTTCGCGAAGGCGCCAAAGAGCAAGCTCAGCTTACTGATGCCCTCATTGCACAGGCTGATATAGAATTTGCACTGCCATGTCGCATTGGTGATTACACAGATTTTTATACCTCTATCTACCATGCAACGGCTGTCGGCAGCTTATTCCGTCCTGATAATCCTTTACTGCCTAACTATAAATGGGTACCCATTGGCTATCATGGTCGTTCTTCATCAATTGATGTATCAGGTCAAACATTCCACCGTCCAAATGGTCAAACAAAAGCACCTGACGCTGAAGTACCTTCATTTGGCCCGTGTAAACGCCTAGATTACGAATTAGAGCTTGGTATTTACTTAGGTAAAGGTAACGAGCTGGGCGATGCAATTGCCATCGAAAACGCTGAAAACCATGTATTTGGTTTCTGTGTATTCAATGACTGGTCAGCACGTGACTTGCAAGCATGGGAATACCAACCTTTAGGTCCATTCCTTGCGAAAAACTTTGCATCAACTGTCTCACCATGGATTGTAACAACAGAAGCACTTGCACCGTATAGAACACAGTGGACGCGCGATGAAAATGATCCGCAACCAATGGACTACTTAGAATCGACGCACAACCGTGAATTTGGCGCGTTCGATATTAAGATGGATGTGCAAATTGAAACTGAAAAAATGCGCAAAGAAGGTCACGCTCCAACGTTAGTTTCTAAATCAAGCTTCAAGCACTCATACTGGACAGTGGCACAAATGGTCACACACCACACGGTAAACGGCTGTAACTTCCAACCTGGTGACATGCTTGGTTCGGGTACGCAATCTGGCCCAGAGCACGAAGAAGCGGGTTCTTTATTAGAGCTTTCACGTGGTGGTAAAGAAAAAATCACACTTGAGAACGGTGAACAACGTACTTTCTTAGAAGATGGTGACAACGTTATTATGCGTGGCTGGTGTGAAAAAGAAGGTTTTGCACGTATTGGCTTCGGCAGAGTTGAAGGCACCGTATTACCTGCTAAATAGAAATACTTATCTATTTTCATAAACTAAGGGCATTTTTTGCCCTTTTTTTTGTACTTTTTTTAACTGAGTTACAATTTTTTGCTAGCTTTTTTAGTTCAGATTGCTATCTTAGCTCGGTTATTAGCCGATTTATGTACGCCATGTTAGTTAAACTTAAGTCTTTTTATCGCACGTTTTTTCCAGCTCGACAGCTGCTGATCCGTCAAAACGGCGAAGTAAAACACCTTATATTAGCACCTTGGGTACAATTAACGACTTTACTCGTCGTTTTAACCGCTCTTGTTTGGTTGAGCGTGTCAACATTACAAATCATTTCGCAAGCTGACAAAATGTCTCAAATAGAGCAAACCCAGCTTAGCAAACAACAAGAATGGCAAAAGCAATACCAACAACAGCAAGCCATTTACACAAAACAACTTGAACAATTGGCGGTGTTAGAGCAAAAACAAGCTTTACTGCAAAGCATGATTGAGTCTTTACCTGAGTCAATGAACAAACCAGCATTAAATAATGAGGCTGAACCTACCCTACTGCCGATTCAAGAGAACGCAGACGAGTTTCATGCCCCATTAGAAGACGAGCAACTACCTGCACAGGCAAAACAATACGAAAGCGCCTCAATGCGCATTACACGCCTTAATAAGAGCTATGACTACACCTTCAATTTTTTAGATCAGCAAATTAAGCAACGCCACGAAGAGATTATCGCAATGCTTGAAGGGGCAGGATTAGACAGCGCACTTGCTCGCAGTTCTGTAGCTGAAGATACCGACACTGCACAAGGGGGTCCGTTAGACTTATTTGATGAGTCTAAAATACCCAGTCAATTTTTGGCCATTGCAGACAAACTCTTGGCATTAAACAATTTAGAAAATTTATTAAGTGAACTACCGCAAACACTGCCTGCAGCCGATTACTATATTTCAAGCAGTTACGGTTTACGTAAAGATCCAATGAATGGCCGTCGCGCTTTTCACAAAGGAGTAGACCTGGCAGGTTGGCACAAAACAGAAATTTTTGCGCCTGCTGATGGCACCGTACTTCGCGCAGGTCGCAATGGCGGCTATGGTAATTTTATCGAGCTACAACATAAAAATGGCTTCGTAACACGCTTTGGTCACTTAAATAAAATTAAGGTGAAAAAAGGCCAAACAGTCACTAAAGACGATGTAATTGGTTTAATGGGTAGCACTGGTCGAAGTACCAGCACGCACCTACATTACGAAGTTTTAGTGAATGGTAAACATGTCAATCCAGTTAAAATAACAAAGGCGCTTTCTCGTGTTCGGTAAGAAAAAACAAGCAGCAACCAGCAGTAGCTCATCTTTAAAAAGAACCAACCACACTCCCTCTATCATTGCAGAAGATATGCGTTTGACGGGCTCACTCACCAGCCAAGGTGAAGTTCAACTTGATGGTCGCATTGAAGGTGATTTGCGTGTAAAGCATTTAGTGATTGGCCTAACCGGTATGATTGAAGGCATGATCGAAGCTGATAGCGTGGTCGTCAAAGGTAAAATTATTGGTTCGTTGATTGCAAACAAAGTGATGATTGAAAGTAGTGCCGAAGTGCATGGTGATGTCTTTCACGACACTTTAAGCATTGAAGCAGGTGCAATGATAGAAGGCAGCCTAAAACATCGACACGAAGAAGACAACGTTGCCCCTATTAAACCTGAAGCGGGCGAAGAAAGTACATCCTCGCTGCTAGTCGATGATGACAACGACTTGTCATTTGTTAATAAACAAGCCGCTGACAAGTCTTAACGCTTTTTAGCCGTTATATACATTGTAATGTCTGCGGTGAATACCAATTCATCGCGGCTGTTATACACCTTAACGGGTACAACTAAATCTTCTTTATCTAGCCATTGCCGAGGGAAATCTATCTCAGCCACTGCGCGCATATCACTATCCACTTTTGCTAAATAATTAACCGTCATACTTTTTGGGATCCAACGGTGCGTTTTAGCAGGTACGGTGGCATCAACCATTAGCCCTGCACATAATTCAGCAATATTACACTGAGCAATGGCATGTATCGTACCAATATGATTATGTATCGCACGGCGATTTTTAACCGTTGCACTGCAATAGCCCAATTTCAATTCATTGACGACAGGCTTTATTGAAGCAAAGTAAGGCGCTTTAAAACACACGGCTTTACTAAAAAGCCATTTTCCTTTTGGCAAAGACTGGCACTTCGACCAAATTTTTAACAGATTCGATTGTGAGCTCACGACATCTATCCAATTTTTTTATTAGAAATAAAAACTAACACATCAGACCAGATAGCGAAATGAAAATTTAAAGTAACCATTACTCGCGCAAACATAATGACAACGTATGTATCACACAATAACCCGCATCAACGCTTTTCTTTTCTTTAAGGGGCACATAAAATACCGTTTTAAGGAGAGCGAATGCAGTCACGCCAGCACAAAAACCCCAGTTTACTATTCATCTTAGGCCTTCTGGTTATCTTTAGCCCGTTAGCTATTGATATTTATTTACCGGCTTTTCCAACTATTGCAGACCAGTTTCATGCATCGGAGAAACAAGTACAACAAACCGTCGCAATTTTTATGCTGACCGTAGGACTTGGGCAGTTAATCGCAGGTCCTTTAGCAGATAAGTTTGGCCGTAAACCTGTCGCCATTGCAGGAGTAACTTTATATGGTTTGGCTGCGTATGGCGCTTACCTATCTCCTGACTTTACCAGTCTTATGATCGCAAGAGCACTGCAAGGCTTGGGCGCCTGTGCAACCTTTGTCGTGGCATTTGCCATAGTTAGAGACAGATTTGGCAGTGAGCGCAGCGGTCAGATAATTACTTACCTCAATGGTATCGTGTGTTTTATCCCTGCCCTCGCCCCTATTTTAGGTGCATGGTTAACGGTGCAATTTGGCTGGCGTATGAACTTTTTATTTATGGCTGCCTTTGCCCTCGCAGGCTTACTTATTACGCTAATACTTTATAAAGAAACACGCCCTGCCGACAGTGTATACAGTGGTCACATTCTTGATTTACGGCGCTTTATTCCCATAATCAGCACCCCTCTGTTTTTATTTCATAGCTTAATTTGTTTAGTGACTATGTCAGCAATTTTGGTGTTTGTAACCTTAGCACCCGGCTGGCTTATTACTGAATTAGGCGGTAGCGTCAGCGATTTTACTTTTTGGTTTACCTGTAACGCCGTGCTTAGCATTCTAGCTAGTTTCATAATGTCTCTGTATATAAAGCGACAACCTAAACGCGCATTAAAAATTGGCCTTATGTTATTAGTGCTCTCTGGCGGTTTAATGCTCATTTTAAGCCAGCAGCGTAGCGCTATTGCCCTCATGTTCCCCATGTTTATAGCTGCATTTGGCTTTGCATTAACTTTAGGGTCATCAGCCGGTAGAGCGTTAAGCTTATACCCAAAACAAGCGGGGACTGCATCTGCACTTATTGGTTTAATGCAAATGAGTGGCGCAAGTTTACTGGTGTTTATAACACAGTATTTAAACTTAGCTACGCCCGTTTTAATCGGTGTGCACTTCTTAATGCTTATACCCTTTGCTTATTTACTCTTAAAACATAAACACTTGTCATAGAGTTTAGTTCACATTCGTTACCAAATACGGGTAAATGAGAATAGTTATATTCTATTTACCCGTTTAGACTTCTCAATATAACATTAGGTTATAAAAGACCTGTTTCTAGAATTTTTTGTTCCGTTTTTATGGATAATTTTACTTGTACCCACGGTTTTATTAAATTACTGTTTAACTAAGTTAACATTTAGTTAACTCAATAACACGTTTGGGATACGAAATATGAAAAAGAATAAATTAGCTTTAGCGTTAATCATCAGTGGTCTGTGTGCAGCAGGAACTGCACACGCAGCAAACGACCGTTATATCATCCAAGTAGACAACAATAAAAAAGGCGTGGTGAAAGCCCTTGCTAAAAAACTGGGTGGTGATATCAAAGTTGATGGTAATGGCTTTATTGCAGCACAATTTACTGGTCACGATTTAGCAAGCGTTAAAGGCTTACTTAATAACCCACATATTAAACTCATTGAAGAAGATCATAAACGTGTACCCATGGCGGTATACAATGATGATGCTGGCAATGCAATGCAGCAACAGTTAACTCCCTATGCAGTTTATCAGTCACAAGCTGATCAAGTAACATTTGATGCCAATGCTGGTATGAAAGTGTGTGTCATTGACTCAGGCCTTGATGCATCAAACCCTGATTTTGTGTGGGGTAATATCACAGGTGATAACGATAGTGGCACAGGCAACTGGTTTGACAACGGCGGTCCTCACGGTACTCACGTAGCAGGCACTATTGGTGCTGCTGACAACAACCTAGGTGTTGTTGGTATGGCTCCGGGTGTTGCTATGCACATCATCAAAGTATTTAACGCTGAGGGATGGGGTTACTCGTCTGATCTAGCTCATGCAGCTGATTTATGTTCTCAAGCAGGCGCTAATATTATCAGCATGAGCCTTGGCGGTGGTGGCTCAAACAGCACAGAATCAAATGCATTCGCTAACTTCACAAACGCTGGCGGCCTTGTTGTAGCAGCAGCGGGTAATGATGGAAACAGTGTTCGTTCATACCCTGCAGGTTACCCATCAGTAATGATGGTAGGTGCTAACGATGCAAACAATCAAATTGCTGATTTCTCACAATTCCCAAGCTGTACGTCGGGCCGTGGTAAAAATGTAACGACTGACGAAACAATCTGTGTAGAAGTCACTGCGGGTGGTGTTGATACCTTATCTACATACCCTGCTGGCATGGCAACGGCTGCAAGCTTAACCGCGGATAATACCGGCTATGCTACATCTGCAATGGAAAACTCAGGAAATGCTGCGGGTACAGCTTATTATATGGGTACAGCAGAAAGCGTTGATACAGCGGCATCAGGCAAAGTATGTATGATTGACCGTGGTGTCATTTCGTTCTACGACAAAGTGGCAAACTGTGAAAACTCTGGCGGTATTGGTGCAGTTATCATCAATAACGAAGCGGGTATGTTATACGGTACGTTAGGCGATACAAACAACACAAATATTCCAGCCGTAGGCGCAGCACTTGAAGACCGTGCAGCTTTACTTGCAAGCACGAACATTAGCATTAACATTGGTACTAGCGATTACGGCTACATGAGCGGCACTTCAATGGCAACCCCTGCAGTTTCAGGTGTGGCAGCGCTGGTTTGGTCAAATCATCCACAATGTACTGGTACTGAAATCCGTGCTGCACTTAAAGCAACAGCCGAAGACCAAGGCGCTGCGGGTCACGACGTTTACTTCGGCCACGGTATTGTTAAAGCGGCTGCGGCTGATGCCTACCTAACAGCTAATGGCTGTGCGGGTGGTAATAACGGTGGCGGTACGACACCGGGTGGTGACGAAATTAGCTTATCAACATCAGGTTATAAATCAAAAGGTGTTGCGTATGTTGATCTTAGCTGGAATGGCGCAGCAACCAGTAATGTAGATATTTACCGTAATGGCAGCAAAGTAACGTCTGTAGCAAATAACAACAGTTACACAGACACAATTACAGCGAAAGGCGGCGGTTCTTACACTTATCAAGTATGTGAAGCACAAAGCACAACTGTTTGCTCAAACAATAGCACAGTCGCGTTCTAATACTTTCCCCAACCTCGATGAGCGGGCAACATTGCCCGCTTTTTCTTTTCTTGAAAACTTGTTAACATCAAGCACCTAGCTTTATTCACCTGTGCCAATGATCAATCCTGAGTTTTTACTGTCGTTTTTAGGCGCCAGTTTTTTAATCGCTATTGCCCCCGGTCCTTCTAACGCTTTTTTAATGGCACAAACCTTTGCTAATGGAAGAGCGGCAGGCTTGCAAAGCGCATTTGGTTTTGCGTTAGGCGGGGTTGTGCATACCTTTTTTGCTGTAATAGGTTTAACCGCTATTTTAAAAGCCTCTACAGTTGCTTATACCACGGTTCAATATTTAGGTGCTGCCTACCTGTGTTATTTAGGATTAACGACGTTAAAAGCAACGGTTAGTCAGCCTAATCCACAATGCGAAGATAAGCCCCATGTAAGCACCAGTAAAAAGCAGAATGTCATGTTTCAAGCCATGATGACCGAAGTGCTTAACCCAAAAGTTGCGTTGTTTTTTATTGCTTTTATACCGCAGTTTGTCGACCCAAGCTTATCGTCAACCACATTTCAGTTAGCATTTTTTGGATTACTCTATCCTCTTTTTGCTTTTCCTATCGACTGCACGTATATTTATTTCGGCGATAAGATAGCCAGTTACTTTCGTGATCACCCGCAAACCCAACTTTGGATTGATAGAATCACAGGACTGGTCTTTATTGCACTGGCAATTAACCTTCTAATATAAGAGCACTTATGGAACAAAAACAACAAGCCTTACCCGCCAAAAAAAATATTGCCCTTGTTGCCCATGATGGTAAAAAAGCAGCACTGAAAGCATGGTGTGAAAAACACAAAGCGATATTAAGTAAACACACCTTATATGGCACAGGTACAACAGGCCATTTAATAGAGCGTACAACAGGTCTTGAGGTTATTAAGCTGTTAAGTGGCCCAATGGGTGGAGATCAGCAACTAGGGGCTAAAATCGCTGAACACGAAGTGCATATGCTGGTATTTTTCTGGGATCCACTGGCTTCTCAACCTCACGACCCCGATGTAAAGGCGTTACTGCGTTTAGCTGCAGTGTGGAACATACCTGTAGCGTGTAATGAAGTCAGTGCAGATATGCTATTAAGCTCACCAATGATGGAAAGTGAGCTTAATCGTACGCTACCTGATTACGAGAAGTACTTAGCTACGCGCCAAGTAGCATTGTAATTTTTATCAATGAGCACATTTAGCGATAAAGCGTATGTGCCCATTTAGTTAATCCGGCTGTTACGCTGCCAAAATGGTCACCATTGAGCATATCAATATTTCCCAGATGTGTTTTTAACGCTGCTTTAATTAATGGCGACTGGGCACTGCCTCCCGTTAAATAAATTACGTCGGGTGAAGTGCCGGCCTCTTGTATCGCCTGTTTAGCCAGTGCCACAATTTGGTTTATTGAATCTTCTACCGCTAAAGCTAAATCATTGAGCGTTAAACATTGACTCAACTCTGAATCTAAAAAGCTTAAATCAGTATTGAATGTGTCTGTTGATGAAAGTGCTATTTTTGCAGCCTCACCTTGCTGGACCAACTGGTGACCTTGCTTATTTTGCTGTAAATGAATTAAGCGCTTAAATAAATCAGGTTGCTGCACTTCGCGCAATTGCGTAACAAGTTCTCGATGATGAGCGTCACTATAAAATTGGCTTTGCAGGTTCACATCATTAATTTTGCACGCTTGCCAAAATGGCTGATTTGGTAAAGGTAAGCCCGACTTAAACTCAGTGCCTAAGCCTAATAATGGCATTAAGCCATGAAAGCTCAGGGCGATGTCTAAGTCATTGCCCCCTACTCGTTTACCACTGTGTGCTAAAAAGTCATTGTCGCGACATTGATTTTGACGAAAGCCTGGGCCCATCTGCACAAATGAGCAATCACTGGTGCCCCCACCAATATCAACTACCAGTACTTTTTTATCAGCCTGTAGCGACGTTTCATAATCAATCCCCGCCGCCAGTGGCTCATATAAAAATGATACCTCTTTAAAACCTGCACGTTTTGCTGCTCGTTCTAAAATTCCCAGTGCCTGTTGGTTTGACTCTTCCCCGCCCACTGACTGAAAGTTTACAGGCCGACCAATCACTGTTTCAGTTAAGTTTTGCTGTAAAGACTGCTCTGCACGTTGCTTAATTTTTAAGATCATCGCTGTGGCTATGTCTTCAAAAAAGTTAATTTGACCTTGCTTTAAGCCGACTGCGCCAAAAAATGACTTGGGTGATTTAACGAAATAACCTTCTTCTGGAAATTGAACATACTCGCTAATCGCTTCACGACCAATAAATAAGGTTTCATCGCCTGTTTGAATATCTAAATCAGACTTCACACGGGGTATGGTATTGAGTAGCGCTTGGCGCTGTGCCCTAAATTCAGCTTCTTGATCGCTCCCTGTCAAATGTTTCGCAACAAAATCAACAACAAGTGCACTATGGTGGGTATATAACGTTGATGGTAAATAGTGTTTGCCCTGCTCAAGCGGCACCAATGATACTTGCTGCTCATTATTCATCACACCTATTGCACAATTAGAGCTTCCGTAATCAAAGCCTGCAAACATTCTATCACCTATACATCAACAAAAAGGCCGCGAAATTTACCATAGTCGCGGCCATTTTTGAATGCTTAAACGTTACAGCGGTACTCGCTCATGTAAAAAGCTCGCGAAACGTGGCAAACCATTTTTAGTAAATCCATGATATTTATAAGTAATGGTGCTACCTATCGCAGGAGGAAATTGCCGTTGCTTATCAGAAAACCCCGAACCTATTTTAAATTCAACACCCTCGGCATTGCGCACCTTAAGTGCACCTAACATATTTTTATACTTACCTTTGCCAGGAAAGTGAGCAATCACGACCGCTTCTGCATCAAGATAAGGCTTAAGCTTTAACAAAGCATCACTGCGACCCGCTTTATGTGTAGCTAAAGCAAGGTGCAACATTACGCCTTCAGCGCCCTTCGCAACAAGCTCATCCATAAATAAGCTTAGCTGATGGTTATCGGTAAACCGTCTTTGTTTGACTGCTCTGATATGCTCTGCGTTAATTTGCGTTACTAAGCCTGCGTAATTCTGATACCGCTGACTAAATGGCAACGTAGCATCAGGCATATCAAATACCTGATAACTTACTGTGTGCCACTCGCTATCGTTCGGTTGATGTGTGCGAACAATCCCGCTAAGGTTGGCAAAATCTTGGCGTTTCGTCCACAACTCACCATCGAGCCAAACATCAGGCAATGGGGCTGTAAACCAAACGGGTGCATGGATGAGGTGACCATTACGAGTGACAAGTTTATTTCCTGTCCAAATGGCTCTTATACCGTCATACTTTTCGCTCACTAAGTAATCATTAATATTTACCTTGTCTGCATCATAAACATTAGCAAGGAGAACATCTGGGGTGACTGCTGCGGTGGATGAAAAACTGATAACGAGTAAAAACACGGACAGGTGTTTTTTAATAAAGGTAATCATAATTGCTTCCTTGCAGTAATTAATAACAACGTGACCATAATCGAGTAGTCACGTTTTCCTTTACTATAGTTTAGTTTGTACCCATTTGAAAACTTCTTGAAGATTTGCCATGACCGCTGCTGCTTTTGAAAAATCGTGTTCAACGGTAAAGTGATTAGGCACTGCAAACACACTAACATTAGCGTTATTTGCTGCTGTAACACCGGTAAATGTATCTTCAACAGCGATAGCCTCATCGGCATTAATATTCAGACTTTTAAGGGCGAGTTGATAGGGTTCACCTGCAGGTTTAGGGTTTTTAACATCGTCTTTCGTGACAATACAATCAAACCAATCAAATATGCCATATCCCTTTAAAATCGGATACGCTTCATCTTTAGCACTTCCTGTTACTAAGGCCATTTTTAAACCACTTTTTTTAACTTGCTCAAGCACGTCTTTTGCGTGTGGCATTAAAGCCGGTAAGTTTGCACTCACAAAATGACCAAATGCAGTGTATTTCGCGTCTGTAAGCGCTTGAGGCGAAATAGTTAATTGATAGTTTTCAACCACTTCTTTCGCTGCCTCAAGGGTTGGCCTGCCCGAAAACCGCTGGCAAAAAGTGGCTTCATCATAGTGAACGCCAAACGGCGCTAAAATGTCATTCCAGATATTAAAATGCACACTTTCAGAGTCGACAAGTGTGCCATCCATATCAAACAATACTGCTTTTAAAGTCATCCTCATTCCTTTTACAGTCTAAAAGATAAAAGGTGCCATTTGGCACCTTCGATAAATATAATATGTTACTCAGTTAAACCCGCAGGTGGCTCTGCAAAAGCCTCTTCACCCGTTTCAACATCAACCAACTCATAGCCACGCTGCTTTCTTACCACTTTCAATATAGGTTTTGAAAAAGCGGTTTTTAAACGGTCTGCATCGGCTTCTAGTTCTTCAACAGTATGACCAAACGGTGCGGCACCGGTTTCAGACCAATTGGTCACTTTGCCATTGAGATTATATTCAACTTCGTGAATTTGATATTGTGCAGCCTCATCTTTAGTCGCTTCACAAAAAATGACACGGTAATTCCAAAATCCAGCCATGATAGTTCTCTTATAAATTAAGTTATAACCCGTACTTTATCAGTAACAAGAAGGTTTATAAACGAAAAAACCCGCTATAAAGCGGGTTTTAAAAACGTAACGTTTAAGCTTAGAAGAACTTAACCTTAAACTCTACACCAACAAAGCGGCCTTCATTAACCATTGCTGTGTTGTTGTTGAAGTCGATTGCACCAATTGCTTGTTGCTCGTCAAATAAGTTACGTGCAAATACAGCAGCTTCATACTCATAGTCACCTTCTGACCATGCATAACCACTACGTAAACCCACTTCTGTTAATGACTTGCCTTCAAACTCAACTGACTCATATAAGAAGTAGTTGATTTCGCTACGGTAAGACACGTCAGCATAGGTGAAGAATTCACCGCCAGCGAGTTCTTTACTGTAACGTAGTGTAAGGTTTGAAATCCACTCAGGTGCATGTGGTAAGCTGTTTCCATCAATAAACGCTTTGCCATCAACAACCGGGTCGGTAATTGTTAAACTTGGACGCTGTGGAACCGCAATAGATACGTTTTTGTCTTTAAGTTCAGTGTTATTATAACTTAAGTTAAATGTTGCGTTTAACTCATCAGTTAACATCCACTCTGTGTCTAACTCAAAACCATAACCAGTTGTTTTATCAGCATTAAGTAAACGAGTTGTGTTCGCTGTACCACCAACAGCAGTCAACTGTTGGTCGTCCATATTAAAATAGAACACGGTCGCATTAACACGGCCACGGCCATCTAATACATCTGATTTAACACCCATTTCATAAGATGTCACGGTTTCTGAATCCGCTTTGGTTACTTCGTCTGCAAAAGTAATACGGCCCTGAATACTAGGTGCACGGAATGTATTAGCAACACGCGCATATAGATTTACATCATCATTTAACTTGTAAGAAGCTGAAATATCCCAACTGATATGATCATCACTCGCATCTTCTGTACGCGTTATATCAGTTTGGCACTGCATTAAGTCGTTGTTACATTCGTTTAAATCAGCTGGTACAATTTTACGGACCGCAACAAAGTCTTTATCATCATCTGAGTAGCGAAGGCCCGCTGTTAGCTTTAAATCGTCGGTTAAAGTGTAATCGACCGTACCAAATACAGCCCAAGCTTTAGTATCTTGCTGCTGATTAACATAGCCATTCAATGCACCACCAGCCAAAGTATTATAACCAAAGTTATCAATGCTTACTGACTCGTCGAAGTAGAATAAGCCCGTTTGATAGTTAAAATCACCGACAAAATTACTCGAGATACGAAGTTCTTGTGTGTATTGGTCATGCTTTGGTAAACCACTTTCACTTTCTGAAGGGAAAGGAATAATACCAGGACCTTGGTAATCGCCTAAGAATGCTGCGCCATAGCCACCATCAATATCACCACGAGAGTTAACTTTTGCACTTTCCCAGCCTGTGATTGAAGTAATTGTATGGGCTTCAAGATCATACTCAAGTTTTAAGCTTACACCTTCAGCATCTACTCTTTGGAATTCACGTGCAGCGGCATCATGATAGACCACATCGTCTTTAAAGCCATCGACTAAGTCGTTTGAACCCGCTTTGATGGCATTCGCACGGAATGGAATTGGAGTACCTTCCATGTTACGAACGTGGTAATTAAGTAATGCTGAAAAATCGTCTTTTTCATACAAGAACTGTATACGAGCAGCTCTATCGGTATAGCCACCTAGTATGTCATCTTGTTCAAAACCTGGGGCGCGATTATCAATATAATCATCTTTGTCTTGCCATAAAACAGAAACACGAGCTGATAAATTATCTGTCAGGCCACCACCAACAGCACCTCTAAAGTCAATCGCATTATTAGTACCGTAAGAAACTGAGCTAAACCCGTCAAACTCTTGACTTGGTTTTACTGTGTCAAACTTGACAAGACCGGCTGGCGTGTTGCGACCGAACAACGTACCTTGTGGACCACGAAGTACTTCTACACGTGCCACGTCAAATACAGGAAAGCCTTTTAAGATTGCGTTTTCTTGAACGACATCATCAACAACAAGCGATACCGGTTGTGAAGCATTTAAATCGAAGTCAGTGTTACCTAGACCACGAACATAAAAGCGAGGGAATGTACGACCATACGAAGATTCAATTGATAAGCTTGGAATTTTCGCATTCATAAAACGAATATCCATACCAGCTGAACTATAAGCATCAAGCTTATCACCCTGTAGAGCCGAAACAGCAACAGGTACTTCCTGTGCGTTCTCTACACGCTTACGCGCGGTGATTTGAATGACTTCTAATTGGTTGGTTTTTTCAGCAGTGGCTTCTTCTGCAATAGAAGAAAATGAAGTACCTGCTACTGCAGAGAACAACGTTGCATTAATTAGGGTTGCTAACGTAGATCTTTTCATTGCTTTCATGTCGGGTTTTAACCTTTTTAATGCACTCTTATTCAACGGTGATGATGTTGCGTCAATTCATTTGACGGGTTCGGCCAATTTTTCGCGCCTTGTAATAAGCTGCGCGGACCTCTTAATCGAGAGTGCAAAACGAGGTAAAGAGGCTGAACGAACGCTGACGATTATAACACTTCATAACGCTTTTACTGCATTAAAAATGATAAATAAACAAGTTTTTTACAACAGTTAGCGACAACATCGACACATTTAGAGGATTTTATGCAAATATTTTTTATTTTAGCGGACATATGTCCTGTTCAATTAAATACAAGAATGTGTATACATTATGCGCAAATGATAACGACTGTCATTTAAGCGTTCATTGTCCACTAATCGGTTACTCGCGCAAATTCTGGGTTAGCAAGCTCACAATGATGCTCGTTCAACAACCCCAAAATAGCCAAGTTCAACTCCTCAATTACTTCCATATAAAATGCAAAATCAACAGTCTCTACGTAGCTTAGTACATCAACTTGCAAAGCCCAAGGTGTAAAGCCTTTAAAGCGTACCCGACATGGCTCAAACGCTATGTGTTGATGTTTCTCTAATAACTCTCTCACTGCCTGCATGAAGCTTTCTAAGTTCTGCTTGGGTGTGTTTGCACTAAGCATCAGCTTTGGCCGATACGAAATACGCTCTCGCTCAGAAATATTTTCCAGTTGCATATCAACAAATTTAGCATTGGCCACATAGATAACAGAGCGGTCTAATGTACGAATACGCGTGGCTCTAAGCCCTATCTCTTCAATTGTTCCAAGATGGCTGCCAAATTTACATAAGCTACCAATTTTGACCGGTGCAGAGATATATAAGGTGATTGCGCCTATAATATTTTCGACCGTTTTTTGTGCCGCAAGCGCAATTGCTAAGCCACCTATCCCTAAACCAGCCAATAACGTCGTCGCATTAAATCCCAAATTCTCAAACCACATAAACAGCACAATAATGACGATGCTGGTTTTAAGTACATTGCTTACAGGACGTAATAAGAACACTCCCTGTGGTTTATCTTGCATAATGAAGCGATTACTTAGCCTATGCTTGGCGATATCAACCGCTCTTAAGCATACCCATGCCCAAGCTATTAATAACACCGTTGCGCCATGAAATAGAGCCAGTACGGCAATGGTCACATTAGATTGATCACTTAACGATCGCGACATTAATACGGCCAGTAATAAACAAACAGGCCCGTTAATAAACCGTACGACATCTTTTTCGACTGGGACTTTTAAATGCGCAAGCACAAAGGTCACTATGCGCGTTAAAATGACTGCAACCACTAAAAATAACAAAAATGTGAATGCAAAATAAATCCACTGCCAGAGCATTACCCCTAAAAACTCGACATCAGGCAAGCGCTTATATAACCATTCACCCACTCGATTATATCCATACTCTTTCGTCAGTAAGGGGATTTGACTTACCGTTGCATTTGAAATTTTCCAAATACGGTTGCCTGTTTTTTCATCTGGCACGATTTGCAATAAAATTTGCACCTTGCCCTGTGATGTCGAGATCTCTCCTACTAAGTCACGATAACTCGGCACACTTTCTTTTTGCTTTCCTTTTGGCTTATTACTTAAGCTATCAACATCAACCCATAAGGTTCGGTCGAGTACCACAGATAAGTTTTCGGCAAGTTGTGCCTTACCAATAGCTTCAACATCTTTCGGCAGGTTACGATAATCGAGATAAAAACTGGCACGTTCAAAGTCACGAGCACGGGTTGCTTTTAAATAACCTTGCATTGAACTTCGCGGGGTCATCCGAGAAAAGGCATCGAACGGTAATTCATCAGTCGGTTCAACTAACTTAGAATCAGGTTGTGAGGTAACGGCTTGTTGGGTTTGGTTCTCGGGTTTTGTTTCGGTGTGCTCTTCTTTATTGTCTTTATCGATAAGCGACTTAACGGTCACTTCGGGAGTTGTCGTTGCAGTCACAGGCTGCGAAAACAGTACCATGCAACACAGTAATAACCCAACTAGCTCTAGCGTAAACTTCTTAGCTATACTCTTCACACTTCTTTCCTTGTCCGAAAAACTTTAAACCATAGAAAAATTTATCTTTTTAAATTAGAGCATGCTTTCATTAACTGTACAAAAAATAATTAAATTTCTTTGCAAGCTGTATCTGAAATGTTAGTTATAGAGAGACTTAAGCAAAGGAAAATTATCATGCACATTTCAAATTCGCTGGTTCCACATTGGTCCTCCTTATTCATTCACGGTGTTATCGCTATTATTTTTGGTTTATGCGGCTGGCTTGCGCCTGAAGCATCCCTCGCCGTATTGATGTTTATTTTTGCTGCATACTTTTTTGTTGATGGCTCGATTAGAGCCTGGTTAGCGTTTGCTTCTAAAAAAGATAACCCGCTATGGTGGATGCTCCTCATAGGCGGTCTAATTTCTATTGCAGCAGCTTTAGTGACCTTATTTGCCCCTAATGTCACTGCGATTCTAATGCTTTATTTTATTGCAGCTTGGGCTATCGCTATTGGTGTCATTGAAATTGTCATTGCAAGTAAGCTACGTAAAGAAATAAGCAATGAATGGCTTTTGATTGGCAGTGGGGTTATCTCAATTGTTTTTGGTGGCTACCTTATGTTTAATCCGGGTGCCGGTATCATTACATTACTATGGCTCGTTGCAAGCTATGCAATTGTGTTTGGACTCATCATGGTGCTTCTGTCGTTTAAACTTAAAAAACTGCATGAGGCAACGTAAAAAAAGCGGCAAATGCCGCTTTTCTTATTGTTATTTTGAATGTGTTCTTTTCAAGGCTATCTGCCCATCAATATGAATATCGCGCTGTGGGAAAGCTATCGTTACATTATGCTCAGCAAAAATTTTATAAATGCTAAAGCGTAATTCACTGCGTACCTGACGAAGCGGTGCTTCAGACTCAGCACACACCCAAAATATTGCACTAAACGTGAGTGAACTGTCAGCAAAATCATCGAACAATACTGACGAGGCTGGTTTTTTTAAAATAGCAGGATGCTCATCTAGCACTTGCTTAATCAGCCTTTCAACTAACACCACATCAGAGCCATATGCAACACCCACGTTTACCGATGAACGCGCATTACGGTCAATCAACGTCCAGTTAGTGACTGTGTTTTCGAGCAATTGACTATTTGGTACCAACATATGCACGCCATCATTGCGACGAATACGAGTTGAACGTGTATTAATTGTCTCAACCACGCCTTTTGCATCACCCACTTCTAAGAAGTCACCGATTCTAATCGGGCGTTCCCACATGAGTATCCAGCCACTAATAAAGTTGTTAATGATATTTTGTGCACCAAAACCGACGCCAATGGCTATCGCACCAGAGACAAATGCAAATGCCGTTAACGGAATATTCAGTACCTCAAGTGAAGTAAACACAAGCACTGCGATGGTAACAACAAGGTAAATACGCGTGAATAAATGAACTGTGTCTGGCCCTAGGTTTTTTGCCAACAGTGCTTTTTTAATTAATCGACCTATCCATGTGACCACAAACCACATTAAAAACAGCACCAAAGGTACTTGAATAACTTTTAGCACAGTGATTTGTACATCGTTATATGTAAACAAAACAAACGATAATGCAGATTGCAAATCAGCAAGGGTCATAAATGAACATTCCTAGTAAAAAGTCGTGTTTGATTCAGTTGTCACTAAGTTTAACACGGCATAATAGATGAAATCTTAGTAAATTCTAAGATCTTTATGCGCAAAAAGCGCTATTTATTAACTCTTTTAGACCATAAGTGCTATATACATAGTGAAAGCTTTTAATAGCATGAGGAGAGCACAATGTCACAAATGACACTTACACAAAAACTTGCAACATTACAGCCACTCGTTGACTTAAACCTTTTTGAATCAAGTCTAGAGTATCGTAACCGCATTTTGAACTTACTTGCCGAACAAGAACACTCATTAGCATTAATTAACAAAGAGTTCGGCAACGCCATGCCAGAAAATTTTGGTTCAGAGAAAAAGTTTGTCTTGGGTTACAACTAACTTATGGCACGCTTTAAAGCATCCATCAATATGGGACAGCGTATACCACTTTTTATCTAGCGAGCCATCACACTAATTGATGGCTTTTTTAGCGCCACCCACACCAAATCGACTAATTATTTCTAAAATACGAAAAATAAAAGATAAATATTATTGTTTGGCATCAAAAATTTGATAGATTATAGAAAATTTATCCACTTTATTGGAGCCAGCATGCGTAAGACCCTAATAGCCACCACCGTTGCTAGTGTATTTTTATTATCAGCTTGTAGTCCAGAGCAAGCTAACACACAAAGTCAACCTATTGTTGAAACACAAAAAAAGAATACTGAGTCTATATTTTTCAAGCCGAGCCCTTTGCAATATATGGCTCCTGAGTTTGATAAAATATCAACAAACGACTACGAACCTGCATTTGAAGCAGGTATTGCCGAGCAAAAAGCTGAAATCTTAAAGATTGCCAATAACCCAGAGCCTGCAACATTTGAAAATACACTCGTTGCAATGGAGTTATCAGGTGAGCTATTAGATCGCGCATCCGATGCCTTTTTTAACTTATCTGGATTAATTTCTGACAGCGAGTACCAACGCATTGACGCTAAAATGGCGCCAATTTTATCTGCTCATACTGACGATATTTATCTAAACCAAGCGCTTTTCAATCGTGTGCAAGCTATCTATGACAATGCAGAAAACCTCAGTGCTGAAGACAAACATTTAGTCGATTTTTATTTTAAAAAGTTTATCAACGCGGGCGCTAAACTAAACGAAGCAGGCAAAGTAAGAATGCGTGAAATCAACGCTGAACTTGCAAAACTTTCAACCGAGTTTTCACAAAATCTCTTAAAATCGTTCAAAGAAGATGTAATTTTAGTCACAGATAAAAGCGAACTTGCTGGTTTATCTGACGGTGAAATTGCAAGCCTTGCAGCTGCGGCTGACAAAGCGGGTAAAGAAGGTTATATGATCACACTGGTGAACACCACTCGCCAACCTATTTTACAAAGCCTTGAAAATCGTAAACTGCGTGAGAAAATTTGGACTACATCTGCAAATCGTGCGCAAGCAACAAACGGCCCTATTATTCTCAAGGAAACCAAATTGCGCGCTGAAAAAGCGGCATTACTTGGTTTCAAAGATTGGGCTTCTTATGTATTGACGATGCGAATGGCGAAAACGCCAGAAAATGTATACGGTATTTTAGATGACTTAGCACCAAAGGCAGTTGCTAAAGCCGAAGCGGAAGCGGAGCAAATTCAACAGGTAATCAATAAATCAGGTGAAACGTTTGCTCTACAACCTTGGGATTGGGCATTTTATGCAGAAAAAGTACGTCAAGAAAAGTACGACTTAGACCCAGCTTTAGTTAAGCCTTACTTTGAAATGCAATCAGTGATCCACGATGGCTTGTTCTTTGCCATGAATAAACTCTATGGTATCACCTTTAAAGAGCGTAAAGATTTGCCTGTATATCACGAAGACGTCATGGTGTTCGAAGTATTCAATGAAGATGGCAGTGCCATTGGCCTATTTTACATGGATCCATATGCACGTGAAGGCAAACGAGGGGGTGCATGGATGAGTGCCTATGTAGGTCAAAGTGGTTTAAAAGGCACCAAGCCTGTCATCTACAATGCGCAAAATATCCCCAAACCTGCAGAAGGCCAACCAACACTGATGACCTTCTCTGAGGTGACAACTTTATTTCATGAGTTTGGTCACGCTGCTCATGGTTTATTCTCTGACGTAAAATACCCAAGTTTAGCGGGGACAAAAACGTCTCGTGACTTTGTCGAATTCCCATCACAAGCAAACGAAGACTGGAATGTTGAGCCGACGGTACTTGCGAACTATGCCAAGCACTACAAAACAGGTGAGCCAATTCCAAAAGAGTTACTTGCAAAAGTACTTGAGTCACAAAAGTTCAACCAAGGCTTCGATACAACTGAGTATTTAGCTGCGGCACTCCTTGATATGGAATGGCACTCATTCGGTGTTGATGCCGATATCACAGACGTACAAAAGTTTGAACATGATGCGTTAGACAAACATGGTATTGCGTACTACCCCGTGCCGCCGCGCTATAAATCTTGCTACTTCAGCCACACTTTTGCCGGTGGTTACTCAGCAGGTTACTACGCTTATCTTTGGACTGAAGTATTCGCTGCAGATGCATTCACTCATATGACTGAAAAAGGCGGCTTAACCCGCAAAAACGGTGATCACTTCCGTAAAGAAATTTTATCTAAAGGTAATAGCCGCGACTTAATGCAAAGCTATATTGAGTTCCGTGGTCAAAAGCCAACAACCGACGCGTTATTAAAGCGTCGTGGCTTAGTTGAATAACCTCAATGTTGTTTAGAGTATGAGGGGCACCCCTCATACTTTTTAAGTATTAATTAATTTTTCACCCCGCTTTTACTCCTATTCACCTCAAAGCAATTGTCAGTTAACTCGTTTTTGCTAATCTCAAAGAAAAACATAAGTTCACACATGAAAAACGCTTTACTTTTAGGACTTTGCTCAGCTTTAGCTGCATGTTCATCAATCCCAGATGAGCACGCCGACATTGTTATCGATAACGCTCAGATCATTGATATGCACACTGGAGAAATCGCAGCAAACCAATCACTGGCTATTCGTGATGGCATTATCATACAACGCAGTAACCAGCCACTGAGTGCCCAATATCAAAGTTCAACGTTTATAGATGCAAAAGGTCAGTATGTCATGCCGGGTCTTTGGGATATGCATGTCCATTTTGGCGGTGGTGAAAAGCTCATAGAAGAAAACAAACAATTACTCCCTCTTTATTTAGCCCACGGCGTGACAACGGTGCGTGATGCTGCGGCTGATCTGAGTGAGTCAGTTCTCAGTTGGCGTGAACAAGTCAAACAAGGTCAGTTAGTCGGCCCAACTATTTTTACATCAGGCCCCAAACTTGAAGGAAAAGGCTCTATTTGGCCCGGCGACTTAGAAGTTGAGACGACTGAAGAAATGCACGCAGCAATGGATTTGCTAGACACCATGAATGTCGACTTTATCAAAATTACCGACAGTGCATTAACGCCTGAGCTTTATCTAAAGGCAGTAAAAGAGGTTAAAAAACGGGGTTACCAAATTTCAGGTCATATCCCGTTTTCGTTGTCTGTGACTGATGTCTCCAAGGCAGGTCTTGATGCCATCGAGCATATGACTTACATGCTAAAAGCAGCGGCTAAAAACGAAGCGGATATTTCAGCCAAAGTAGCCTCTAAAGAACTCACCTATCGCACCGCGCTGCCTATTATTACCGCTCAATTTGATGAATCTACAGCCAGAGAAAAGTTTACGGTACTTGCTAGCAACGACACAGCGGTTGTGCCTACTTTAATTGGTGGCAAGATCACCGCCTATCTCGATGAAGATAATCATCAGCAAGACGCTTTTTTAAATTACATTGGCAAGGGCTTAAAAGCGACCTACCAATGGCGTGTAGACAGAGCTAATAAAGATACCCCTGAACAAATCATTCAGCGAAAAGCTCGTTTCACAAAAACGGCACAATTGTTACCACTGGCACAACAAGCGGGTGTAAGCATTATTGCAGGCACCGATGCAGGCTTTTTAAATTCGTTTATTTATCCGGGGCTTTCTTTACACCAAGAACTGAGTATTTTTACTGATTATGGTCTTACACCGTTGCAAACACTTCAATCAGCAACACTTGCAGGGCCTAAATTTTTAAATAAACAGAAACAGTATGGGGCACTTACCAAAGGTAAAGTGGCCGACATCATTTTGCTTTCACAAAATCCCCTAACAGATATTCGAAACACCAAAACGCTTAGCGGTGTGATCAGTCATAACACATTTTACGACCGTAATGCTTTGGATAGATTAAAACAGCAAGCAAAAGCGTTCGTGGCAAACCAACCCTAACCCCCCATTGCCCATGGCTGCGTATTATTGTCATGGGCAATTTTAATTCTTTGTTATCTCATATACACTGCCCCTTTTATAACAAAACTAAAACAATATGACTTACTTATTCGCTGTTACCCTTCTGTGGGCCTTTTCATTTAGTCTTATTGGCGTGTATTTAGCAGGGCAAGTAGATGCGTGGTTTAGTGTGTTAATGCGAATAGGCTTAGCAACGTGCGTGTTCTTACCCTTTTTACACTGGCGAAAAACCCCTAAAGCCTTAGCACTAAAGCTCATGGCAATAGGCGCGGTACAGCTTGGTGTCATGTACAGCTTTTATTACCATTCGTTTTTGTACCTTAGTGTGCCCGAGGTACTACTATTTACTGTTATGACGCCACTTTATATCACCCTGTTAAACGATTTGCTTGAAAAACGTTTTAATGCCAAATTTTTATTCGCCGCAATGCTGGCTATTTTGGGAGCCGTCGCTATACGTTACGAAGGCGTTGATGAGAACTACCTCATTGGTATGTTAATGGTTCAGGCTGCCAATATCTGTTTTGCTACCGGGCAAGTAACCTACAAACGTTTGATGCAAGATGAGCAGCTACCGCACTCTCGGGTATTCGCTTGGTTCTTTATTGGTGCCCTAATTGTTGCACTGATTTGTTACGGTTTGTTTGGCGATACCAGCAAGCTGCCCACCACAACGACACAATGGAGCGTACTCATTTACCTAGGCACGATTGCCTCTGGGCTTGGCTACTTTGCATGGAATAAAGGCGCAACTATTGTGAATGTTGGCGCGCTTGCGGTGATGAATAACTTACTGATCCCAGCAGGGATAATAGTTAACATTGTTATTTGGAATCGTGATGCCGATATCACCAAGCTTGCCATTGGCGCGGCGATTATCTTATTAGCACTTATTATAAATCAGAAACTTAATAAAACTGCCATGGAGTATTGATAAGCTAAACTCTATTCGATTAGAGGGATGCTGTTATGCGCGCACTGGTTTTATGTTGTTTAGTGTTCATTATTCAAGGTTGTAAGAGTCTGCCAGAGGAGCAGGCAGTGCAAGTTGGCGCTAGGCCTTACTATTTAATCGAAAATATGCCTGATGGGCCGTTAAAGCAGCAACTTGCTGCATGTGGCAATGGCCCTTTTTACAAAACTGATTTTGTCATTGGTCATCGCGGTGCCCCCATGCAGTTTCCTGAGCATAGTAAAGAGTCATATTTAGCCGCAGCAAGAATGGGGGCTGGCGTACTTGAATGTGACGTTGCCTTTACCAAAGATAAGCAACTCGTGTGTCGTCATTCACAATGTGATTTACACACCACTACCAATATTTTAGCTATTCCAGAACTCGCTGCAAAATGCAGCCAGCCCTTTACCCCGGCCAAAGATGGCCAACCTGCTCAGGCTAAATGCTGTACCAGCGATATCACCCAAGCTGAGTTTTTAACGTTAAAAGCAAAAATGGATGGCGCCAATCCAAATGCCAAAACGGTTGCAGAGTATTTGCAAGGGACGCCAAACTGGCGCACTGATTTATATGCAAACAGTGGTACTGTAATGACCCACCAGCAAAGTATTGCGCTGTTTAAAGAACTGGGTGTGAAAATGACCCCTGAGCTAAAAAGCCCAGCAGTTAGCATGCCCTTTGATGGTTTTAGCCAGCAAGATTACGCGCAAAAAATGCTTGATGAATATCAGGCCTTAGGCGTGAATAGCCAAGATGTTTATCCGCAATCATTTAATCTTAACGATGTGAAGTATTGGCTAAACAATCACCCTGAATTTGCAAACAACAGTATTTACCTTGATGGCCGAGATGAGCAAGCACACTTTAATGCTATGGATGAAACAAGCTGGCAGCCATCAATGCAGGCTCTGTATGACGATGGAGTACGCATTATTGCACCGCCAATGTGGATGCTATTAAGTCTTGATCAGTCAGGTAAAATCGTGCCCTCACTTTATGCTATTAAAGCTAAACAAGCCGGACTGAACATCATTACTTGGAGTTTAGAGCGCTCAGGCCCATTAAATAATGGTGGTGGATATTATTACCAGTCGATAGCCCCTGTGATTAAACAAGATGGGCAAATGATGACTGTGATAGACGTCCTTGCTAAGCAAGTGGGTGTGATGGCTATTTTCTCTGATTGGCCTGCTACTCTTACCTATTATGCAAGCTGTATGCAGTACCCTGCCTCAGAGAATTAACTGAGCATCAATAAATTTCAAGGGCTTTTACTCGTCCAAAAGGTGGGGCTGAGGTATTATTGGTTAAACCGTTTTTAGAGGATTAACATGATTATTCAACACCATAGCCACGACATAGATACCCCAACAGGTTTGATGCGAACCAGCATTTACCGCCCAGCTGTCGAAGGCCAATTCCCATGTATTATTTTCTACTCTGAAATTTTTCAAGAAACAGCCCCCATTGCACGCTCTGCCGCTATGCTCGCAGGCCATGGTTTTATCGTGTTAGTGCCTGAGGTTTTTCATGAGTTAAACCCACTCGGCACGGTGCTTGCCTACGATGATGAAGGCAAAGATAAAGGCAATGCCGACAAATGGGCTAAACCACTTGAAAGCCACGACACTGATACCACAGCCCTTATCGCATTTGCCCGCGCGCAAGCGTATTGCACAGGCTATGTGGGAGCGATGGGTGTATGTATTGGTGGTCACCTTGCTTATCGTGCCGCACTGAATCCTGATATCAAAGCCGCATTTTGTTTATATGCAACAGACATACACAGTGACACATTGCCCGCACAATCAGGCAATAACTCGTTTGAGCGCATGGCAGATATACAAGGAGAAATTCACTTTATTTGGGGCAAACAAGACCCACATGTACCAAAAGAAGGCCGCCTTAAAATTTACCAACAAGCAGTTGCTACCGGAATTAATTACCAGTGGCAAGAAGTTAACGCACAACATGCATTTATGCGCGATGAGGGAGATCGTTACGACCCAGCTCTCGCTTTAACTATGTACCAACAAGCTGTTGCATTGTTTAATCGTACTTTGCGTTAACCCTGTTTGCTTAAATACCCATCGTGGCAACTTGATTAGCAAAATAATCCTTTAAGTAATCAAGCAATACTCGCAATTTTTTGCTTCCCGCAGCCCCCGGCGGGAAGACACCATACAATTCAATATCAGCCGATTTATACTCATCCAGTACGGTACGTAAAAGCCCGGCTTTTACTTTTGGCCACGCGTCATAAACAGGGATTTTTGCAAGACCATGCCCCGCTTCAACAAATGCCGTGCGCGCTGCGGCATTATTAGTGCTAATCCCGCCTTTAAGGGGAACATCAAAGCGACGCTTATCTTTTTCTAGGCTCAGTGTGGCGCTACTTCGCTGATAAACAACCCAAGTATGGTTCGCTAAATCATCTATGCTTTCGGGCACTGGGTGCTTGGCAAAATAATCAACAGAGCCACATATACACGTTTTCATTGTTGCCAGTTTAGTTGCTTGTAAACTTGAATCAGCAAGCGCAATACCTCGGATCGCTAAATCTATCCCCTCTTTAATAATGTCGACAACGTCATCGCTTAGTTGCAGATCAATATCGATTTTTGGATACAAGCGTTTAAATTGTGCAAGCGCAGGCACAATAAGCTGCAAACCAGCATTCACTGGGCAACTGAGTTTTATCACCCCGACAGGTTCATTTTTTAAGTTTTCTAGATGCAAATTAGCCGCTTGGGCATGTTCAGCAATTGCGTGACAACGCTCATAATAGACTTTACCCGCTTCTGTTAAGGTCATAGTACGCGTTGAGCGGTTTAATAAGGTAAGCTGTAATTGCTGCTCTAGTTTCTTTAAATGATAACTCACCACAGCGCGCGAAAGACCCAGTTGCTCGGCTGCCTTCGTTAAACTCCCCTGCTGCACAATATGTGCAAATACCACCATACTTTTTAACTGTTCAAACGATACATTCATGGCATTCTCCTAAAACCGCCCTCAATTGTATCAATAATTAAACCAATGAAGTCAATTTTATCTGCGTTGTTAAACTTAGCTTTAACCCCTATAGTGATATCAACGCTATTCATTAAACAATTAACGAGGATTAATTATGTCAGCGAAGAAAATCTTAATGGTACTTACTTCACACGATGAATTAGGTGACACGGGTCATAAAACAGGGTTTTGGGTAGAAGAATTTGCAGCTCCTTATTATGCCTTTATTGATGCGGGCGTTGACGTTACATTAGCATCTGTGAAAGGGGGGCAACCGCCTGTAGACCCAAATAGTGCCGCTCCTGATGCTGCAACAGAGGCAACTAAACGCTTTGAAGAAGACAGCGCCGCAAAAACCTTAATGGCAAACAGCAAACCGTTGAGCGAAATGAATGCCGATGAATTCGACGCTGTATTTTACCCAGGCGGTCATGGTCCGCTGTGGGATTTAGTTGATAACCAAGACTCTATTCGTTTAATTGAACAGTTTTTAAATTCTAATAAGCCTGTTGGTGCGGTATGCCATGCCAGTGCCGTCTTATTAAATGTCAAAAATGCCGAGGGTAAGTCGGTAGTGTTTGACAAAAAAGTGACGGGGTTCAGTAACTCTGAAGAAGAGGCTGTACAACTAACGAATGTTGTACCACTTCTTGTTGAAGATGAACTCATTAAACAAGGTGGTCAATACCAAAAAACCGATGACTGGGGCGTGCTGGCTATCGAAGATGGGTTATTGATCACCGGCCAAAACCCAGCAAGCTCAGAACTTGCAGCTAAAAAACTACTTACTAAACTTGGCTAAAAACACAGATAACAACCAGTAAACACCTTGCAAAACAAGGTGTTTACCTTCACTCTTAATACGTTATACTGATTCAGTCGAATTGATTTAAGAGCCTTCAACCATGACTGAAAAATCAGCTACTAAACTTCCCCCTATCAGCAGTAAACGGTTCGCTATTCTGGGCATAATGCTACTGTGTCTTGTACTACAAATTATCAATACACTGCCCGGTATAAACCTTAATGGCTTAGGTATCTTGCCTCGCCAACTATCGGGCCTTTCAGGCATATTTTTTGCCCCCTTTTTACACGGTGGCTGGGCACACCTTTTTAGTAATTTAGTGCCCTTTGCAATTCTCGCATGGTTAGTATGTCAATACAGTGTAAAACGCTTTTGGCTGGTATTTGTCAGTACTGCATTGCTTGGAGGATTGTTAGTGTGGATATTTGGCCGCAGCAATATACATGTGGGCTTAAGTGGCGTAATTTATGGCTTGTGGGGCTACTTAATTTGCTATGGTATTATGCATCGCTCATTCAAAGCGATTCTCATCAGTATTGCTGTCGTCATACTTTATAGTGGCTTAATTTGGGGTGTATTCCCGCAGCGTATTCATATCTCGTTCGAAAGCCACTTGTTCGGCGCTATTAGCGGTGCATTTATCGGTTATCTCTTTGCAAAGCGAGACAAACAGCATCTTCGATAATTTTGAGGAGTTATGAATTTAACTCCTTAATGCTAATGTAACCATTACCACACCATGGTCGGTGCTTTGATCATCGTAGGCAAATTGTGGATTGATTAAGTGCTGATCATAGGTGTGATAGTCAATGACTTCGTAGAAGCTACCTTGAAAGCCTGCATCAAATTCTCTAGAAAGCAAAATGTAATCAAACACCGAACTGCTGCTACCAAAGTAATGGGTTGCCTCTCTCTCATTGTCCGTTACAACATGGCGTTGATAAAGTTGCCAACTATCTTGCAGCGCATACTTGGCGGTAAACGCCTTGCTATGTCGACTAGCGGTGAATCGCAATGAGTCAGTAATTAAATGGTTCAGCACGCCATCATGCAGTTCATTATTAAAATCTCCCATCACAATAACAGGATTGTCTGTCTGTGATCTGCGATTGATAATTTCAATTAATAATAACGCCGCTTCACTGCCCCTTTGTATGCTTGACGCCCAGCGCCCTGCTACTTGGTCTTTTAGCTGCAAAAGCAGATTTTGCTCCTCGGTTTTGCTGTTATCTTCAACGCTATTAAGCAGGCTACGCTTTGATTTAAAATGCACAACATAACAATCTACATAACCAATATGTGGCACATCTATCGTGGCGCGAATAATCCGACGACTGTAACAAAACTCCCCGACAAGCCCCATTTGCTGTGCATAGTGAGAGTCGGGTTCAACCTCAGTTAAAGCCATAATTTTATAGCGAGAAGCAATTGCAACAACCGGGTCTCGATATATAAACTCATCGATAACGCTCGGCTCATCAACCACCGCAAAGTGCGCATAGCCTGCATCGTTCACTTGCTGTTTTAATGCATCAATACTAAACACTTCTTGAAAGCCAATAATATCCGGTTGCTGATTGTGAAGATAATCAGCCAACCAACGCTGCTTCTTAGCCCATTGCTCAGCACTATAAATACGCTGAAAATCATAAAACGCATCGGGGGGTGCTAAATAATTGTATAAATTAAATGTCGCTACCTTTAATTGATTAGTTGCTGTCACTGATTACCTTTTCGTGCAACCATTCGGTTGCAATTATTGCATCTTCAAAATACTTCACTTCACCCGTTGTGAACCAATTACCCACTTTGCTGGCTACTTTTTGCCACTTTTTATTACCCAGTACCGCAACACGACAAAATTCCTTGTTGTGTTTCAGCCCTAATTTAAAGTCATCCCAAGCCGCTTGTAATTCCCACCCTTCCAGTTCTGTAATATCTACATATGCTCTAATTTTTGCGCGAGGCACTGCTTTAAGTGCATTATCCACTAAAGGGGTGAGCGTTTCGTAATCAGCGTGGGTAAGCTTACCAACGACTTTAAAAGTTAGGTAAAAGGTACTACCAATGCGCTCTAAACCAATGGCCAAACCGTGTTTTTTCATCTCATGCTCCTTAACAGTCGTCGACTTCGGTATTAAATTACTTTAAATTTAATTACTTAGGTACTTATTACACTCAGTAATAATGCTATTTTCTAACTCTACTTCCCTTGACTAGGTTGATCAACTAGGATGGTAATCTCGTAACAACATTCATTAAAGCACAATTTAGGGAGTTTCAATGAGTAATACCGACAGTTATACGCCACCTAAAGTGTGGCAATGGGACGCTGAAAATGGGGGAGAATGGGCTAAAACAAACCGTCCTGTAGCGGGTGCAACCCATGAACAAGACTTACCTGTTGGTAAGCATGCTTTGCAGCTGTACTCACTTGCGACACCAAACGGTCAAAAAGTGACAATTATGCTCGAAGAGCTATTAGAGCTTGGTATCGACGACGCTGATTATGATGCGTTCTTAATTAAAATAGCGGATGGCGATCAATTCTCTTCTGGCTTTGTTAGTGTCAACCCGAATTCAAAAATTCCAGCCTTAATGGATCATAGCACCACGCCAGTTACCCGCGTATTTGAATCGGGCGCTATTTTACAGTATTTAGCAGAAAAGTTTGATGCGCTTATTCCCAGCGACCATACCAGTAAAACAGAGTGTCGTAATTGGTTATTTTGGCAAATGGGTTCAGCACCCTACTTAGGCGGTGGTTTTGGCCATTTTTACAGTTATGCACCGTTTAAAATGCAATACCCTATTGACCGTTTCACCATGGAAGTAAAGCGCCAGTTAGATGTATTAAATCGTCACTTAAGTGATCATGATTACATGGCTGGTAGCGAATACTCCATTGCCGATATTGCTATTTGGCCATGGTACGGCAGTTTGGTACTGGGTTATTTATACGATGCTGCTGAGTTTTTAGATGTTGAGTCATACAGCCATGTATTACGCTGGGCAAAACAAATTGAACGTCGCCCTGCAGTTAAACGAGGTCGCCGTGTAAATCGTACGTGGGGTGATGAAGCTGAGCAACTTGTAGAACGCCACAGTAAGAACGATTTTTAACAGTGGGGCTGCTATGCAGCCCTTTGCTACATAAATTCCTCTATCCGATTCAAAGATGAAAAAGCTCAGTAAAGAAGACATCTATCAAAGACTCAGCAATACCGAAGACGCTCGCGCCTGCAAGGCCATTGATGAGGCCGCGTGTAAGGTTGTGCCAGGTAACTTTATTACCCTTTTAGTGAGTCAACTTTTTAGTAAATTTGCCGATGCTCTGCTCAACCCAAAAGTAACCTTGCCTTGGTTATTACACAGCATTAATGTGCCCAGCAGCTTCATTGCGTGGCTAGTTCCTATTAGAGAGTCTGGCTCGATGTTGCCGCAACTTGCTATTGCCAACGTTATCCGCCAACTTAAAGTACGCAAGTGGGTGTGGGTTGTCGGCGCCATTGTGCAAGCATTATGCATTGTAGCAATGCTCATTACCGCATTAACCCTAACAGGAAGTAGTGCCGGGTATGCCATTCTCACTCTTTTAGTTGTGTTTAGCCTTGCTCGGGGCTTTAACTCTATCGCCGCTAAAGATGTACTTGGAAAAGTGATTCCCAAACAGCAACGTGGCAACATTAGTGGTCTTGCCGCCAGTTTTGCAGGCTTTGCGACACTTACGTTTGGTTTAGGCTTATGGTATTTACAAACGTTAGGCTACGAAAATGGTGTTTATGTTGCGTTGATGCTGGCAGCCCTCATGTGGATATTTGCTGCCCTGAGCTACAGTCGCATCAAAGAATATGAAGGGGCGACTGAAGGAGCTAAAAATGGTTTATTGCATGCGTTTAAGAAACTAAAGCTACTGTACGAAGATAAACAATTTGCCCACTTCATTGTTACGCGTGCTTTATTGCTTTGCTCTGCACTTAGCGCTCCTTTTTATATTGTTTTAGCCAGCGAACAAGCTTTTGATTTTTCTTTGCTTGCTACTTTTATGGCCCTTTCTGGGCTTGCAAGTCTCGTTTCAGCACCCATTTGGGGTAGGTTGAGTGACCTATCAAGTCGACGCGTTTTAATTTTTGCAGCCATGTTAGTCACTCTCAATGGCTTAGCCGTTTATTTAATCGCACACTTTAGCCCTGCAACCCTCCGTGAGTTTTGGCTTCTCCCGTTATGTTATTTTTTGCTCACTGTTGCTCATCAGGGAGTTCGTCTTGGTCGTAAAACGTACTTGGTAGATATGGCTGAAGGCAACAAACGAACCGATTATGTATCGGTAAGTAATACGGTGATCGGTCTTATATTATTGGCACTTGGGAGTGTTGGCTTATTAAATGCGTATTTAAGCACCGCAGAGCTGATTCTATTTTACAGTGTGCTGGGTATTGCTGGCGCTATCAGTGCTTGGTTTTTACCTGATGCCTAGACCCCGCCTCAAAAAAAACGCATAATCATGCCGTTTTTATTACATAAAAAGGATTTATCATGAAAAAGCTCTGCTTAGTACTTGCGGCTACACTTGTTTTATCAGCATGCAGTACAAGTGTACCTATTCGTAACTTCGACAGTAACCCTGTCCCACAAACCGCCAATAAAACACACACTGCTGACAGTGTTAAAACAAATATTCTCAAAGCATGTATGAAACTTGGCTGGACATGTCGCGCGAGCGAAGACGGTAAAATATTAGGAAAGCTTGATATTAGAAAGCACCAGCTGCGTGTTGATATTAACTACAACGCCACTGAGTACTCAATTGATTACAAAGACTCGATCAACTTAGATTATGATGGCGATAAAATTCACCGCCAATACATTAACTGGGTTTCAAACTTAGTCAGAAATATTGATGCAGAGTTAGCTTATTAATAAAAAGGCGACCTAAGTCGCCTTTTTTAGTCGCTTTTTAAATGTTCATCAAAGAAATCTAAAAACGCTTTTAATGTTGTAATACGATAAGGCTGATGTGACAGATAATGATCTCCCTCTTCGAGTTCAATATACGTGACATTTTTTCCTTCATCGCTCAGCTCATCTTCCATTTCACGGCTATGATAAACAGGCACAACGTTATCGTCTGAACCATGCACGAGCAAAACTGGACGGTTAATTTGCTTTGCAAAATTAACCGGTGAGTATTTTGCCAACTCATCGTCGTCGGTACCAAATTGCTTACGCACAATTTCTTTATTTGTAAAGTAACGCGCTTTACTCACAATGCGTTCTAAATCGGTGACACCCGCAAAACTCGCGGCACATGTAAATGTTTCAGGATGCTTAACAACAGCCATCAACGCGGCGTAACCACCATAACTTGCACCGCCGATGCAAATTTTATCTTTATTAGCGATACCTTGTGAAACTAACCAAAGAGCGGCATCTTGCAAATCATCTTGCATTTTTTTACCAAACCCTTGCACTGCTGCCATTTCAAATTCATGGCCATACCCACTTGAGCCTCTAAAATTCGGTTGTAAAACGGCATACCCATTGTATGCAAGTAAAGCAGTCCAATAATCAAAACCTGAGTAGTCACGCGCCATAGGTCCCCCATGAGGGAATATAATTGTTGGTAACGTATCCCCTTCTTTATAGCCCACGGGCAAGGTTAAGTACCCTTCAATCGTTAAACCATCACGTGCCTTATAACTAATTTTTTCTTTCCCTGAATAAACACTGTCATCAATATCTGGGTACGCGCTGGCAAACACGGTGAGTTCATTGGTGTCACGGTTACCAAGCATATATGTTCCTGTGCTTCCATCACCTGTCAGGTAAAGTACATATTGGCGCTGGTTTTCACTGGTATCGATTATATCAATATCAAACTTATCAGCCGGTAACACCGCACGCAGTGATGTATACAGCTTATTTAAATCGTCATCCCAATAACGGATCCCTTCTTCAATATTTGAATGAGTAAACCCTGCAACTTCGCCCGTCAGAGGAGAGTAAAAAATCCCTCCATCAAAGTCGTAATTATCATCACTAAAAACGAGCTCTTGCTTTTTCGTGGTTAAATCCATTTTAAATAATGCGTCATAGCCATTTTGAAGCGCTTTAAAATAGATAATATTGGGGTCTTTATCAAAGCCTAATATTGTCACACTCTCTTGGCTAAATGCTTTAAATTTGAATAATGAGCGGCGGTCTAATGAACCTTCGTCATACAGGAAATATTCAAATTCATCTTCATCCATTTTTCGAGCAATACGCACATTACCTTGACGGTCAGCTATCCAATCGGTCACTTTGCTGCGCTCGCGTTGAACCCTTTTCTTTCTCAGCGTGTTAAGATCGAGCTCATAGACTCCCGGTGTATTTGCTATTTCAAAGTCGCCTTGAATCAAGATTTTATCTTTTTTGTCAGGTAAAAAACTTATAACTTGATCAGCAAACTGGGGTTGGCGTTCATCACGTCCATAGTTAGGCTTAATGGCAAGCTTTGCTTTGCCTTTATCATTAATATTGTACGCATAAAGGCGAGTAGATGAATATTTAGGGCCGCCAATTTGACGTTGTATATAGCGTGCACCGAGAAGTAATACCTCATCGTTTGCCCACGTATACCAATCAAAGAAAATCGTATGATTATCAGCGCGAATAATGGGAACAGCTTCTTGTGTTTTGCGGTTATACACCATTAACACCAGCTCACCTTTTATATTACGAATAAAGGATAAGTGCGTGCCACTTGGTGACAATTTAACCTGGCTGGTAGCTCTTAATGAAGCAAATGATTCAACAGACAGTGACGGCTTTTCTTCTGCGCGAGCAGTCAAGCACAGTACTACAAAAATACTTAGCATTAAGTATTTCATATAAAAGTCCTTTTTTAAAATTGTTAAATGAGCATAACATTAAGCATTTAAAAAATGCGAACAGAAATTATAGCAGCGTTGCAACCGTTCTATTAAAGCGAACGTATCACTCAATTTTTACCATTATTATTTCATTCATACCCTCATTATAATCGTTACATCAATTCAGTTTCTTAGGTGACATGATGAAAAAAGTACTTGTGTTAAATTCATCTTTAAATGGTGAACAAGGTAATTCGACTAAACTTAGCCAGCTATTTGTTGAGCAACTATCAAGCAAACAACAAATTGCTGTCACCACTCGCGATTTAAGCAACGATGCTATTGCTCACTTAACGCAAACAGAAATGGCAGCATGGATGACTGACGCTAACGAACGTAGCGACGAGCAAAAAGCACTGGCGGCTATCTCTGACGAGTTAATTGCAGAACTTACTGATAACGAATTAATTGTTATTGGTATGCCTATGTATAACTTTGGTATTCCATCAACATTCAAAGCATGGATTGACCGTATCGCACGCGCTGGTATTACGTTTAAATACACAGAGCAAGGCGCTGTCGGTTTGCTTGAAAACAAAAAAGTCGTTGTACTCGCTGCTCGTGGCGGTATATACCAAGGCACCGACATGGATACACAAACTAAATACTTAAAAGATGTACTTGGTTTTGTGGGTATCTCAGATATTAACTTTATCTATGCCGAAGGCTTAGCAATGCCGGGAGCAGAGCAAAGCTTGCAAGCTGCAGAGCAACAAATTAGTTCATTTACAGATAACCTGTAAAAATGAGGCGGCCACGATGACAGTGGCCGCTTTTACTTTTAGTAAAAGCCATTCAATCGTACACATCGCCATAATCAACTATTTCTCTCCTTGAATAATCATATCTGCGTTCTCATACGTATCAATCACGTGTTCAAGCAATTAACTATCAAGCTATGCCCACTGCAGGGAAACAAAAAATCAATATAGTATGGTTTAAACGTGATTTACGGCTTTCTGATCATGCACCACTCGCACAGGCCGCCGATTCACCTTTACCCTGTTTGCTTATCTATAATTTTGAGCCAATTTTGTTAGATGATCCTCATTATAGCCACCGTCACTGGCGATTTGTTTATCAGTCATTATGTGATCTCAATGCACAGCTAAAAAAACAACAAGCCGAAATTGCAATTTACAATCAAGACATGATCTCCTTGCTTGAATCTTTATCTAATGAGTTTGATATTAAGGCCATATACAGTCATCAAGAAATTGGCTTACTCAATACCTTTGAACGTGATAAAGCAGTGCATAAATGGCTCAAAGAAAAAGCTATTGTTTGGCATGAAACGCCCTTAGGCGCAGTCGTAAGGGCACGACCAGCACAATTTGATTGGCAGCAGCATTGGCAAACCGTGATGCAGCAACCTTTAATCACGCCTAACTGGCATTCTTTTAATGCTATTTTACCTTCGGGCTACAGTGCTTGCGAGCATGTAAAACAGTATCAAACAAATGATGAGCAGTTTCAGCACGGAGGACCCCACGCAGCCAGAGCCGTATTAAAAAGCTTTATAGAGACAAGAGCTCAGAGCTATCAACAAGGTATTTCGAGCCCATCAAAAAGCAAAGAGTCGTGCTCACGTCTTTCACCCTATTTAGCATGGGGAAACTTAAGCCTTCGTCAAGTGTATCAAACTCTCAGATACTACTTACCCAAACGCCCTTCGAGTTGGCGCCGTTCGCTGCATGCATTCGAATCACGATTGCATTGGCACTGTCATTTTATGCAAAAGTTTGAAACTCAATGCAGCATGGAGTTCGCACCGCAAAACCCTGCGTATCAACACTACCCCTATCGAAATGACGACAAGGTTAGCGAGCACCTATCACGGTTTGAACACGGCAACACAGGCATCCCGCTTATTGACGCCTGTATGCGATGTCTTGCAGCTACAGGCTATATTAACTTTAGAATGCGGGCGATGTTAGTCAGCTTTATGACCCATCATTTAAATATTCACTGGCATTGTGTCAGTCTTATATTGTCGCGCTACTTTTTAGATTTTGAGCCCGGGATTCACTATCCTCAAATACAAATGCAAGCCTCTGTCACTGGCACTAATACGATTCGACTGTACAACCCCATAAAACAATCTGAAGATAAAGACGCAGACGGCATATTTATTAAAACATGGTGCCCAGAGCTTAGTAATTTACCCATCGAATATATCCATCAGCCATGGCAACAGCCACCAATGGAAGCGTTATTTAATAATTTTAAATTGGGTGAAGATTACCCTGAGCCCATGGTTGATTTAACGCAAGCAGCGAAGGAAGCCCGCGAAAGGTTGTGGGCATTTAGAGAGCGTGATGATGTAAAACATGGTGCCAGAGCGGTACTCAAAAAGCACATCCTCAGTTTACAAAGGCAACACAATGGCACATAAAAAAGTGAACTTACCGACAAAAATATGCCCTGTATGCCAGCGCCCTTTTGCATGGCGTAAAAAATGGCAACGAGACTGGCAACACGTTAAATACTGCTCAGAACGTTGTAAATACACTAAAAACAAAGCGGAATAAAACAATTTAAAAGGAGGCTTAAAGCTCACAAAGCAAACAGTTATCCTGTTATACTCACGGTGTGTGCACACTACAGCACAACCAACGTGTTACTCATAGCACGTTAAAATCCTGATTTATCACTGCTTAACATTCAGCACTTATTAACACCTTTTACTATGCATCACTTTACAGCGTAGGCTTTCGCTTGCCTGTGAATCCTTTTCGAGTTTATTAACACATGCGTTAATGAACATATAATCAAGGTTGTAGCATGAATAAATTAAAGATCGGCGTCATTGGCACTTCACGCAAAACAGATGAACGACGTTACCCTATTCACCCAGAGCACTTAAAACGGATTCCTGAAGAACACAGAAAGCAGCTTATTTTTGAACAAGGCTACGGAAAAGACTTTAATATAACAGATGATGAAATCGCAGCGCTTACTGGCGGTATCGCTTCTCGCAGTGCACTTTTAAAAGACCTTGGCACAGTGATTATCGCTAAACCCGTTCTTGCCGATTTAAACGAATTAAAAGAAGGCGGGACTCTGTGGGGGTATGCTCACTGTGTTCAACAACGCGATATTACCCAAGCAGCATTAGATAGAAAATTAACCTTAATAGCCTTTGAAGATATGTTTGTTTGGTCACCAAATGGGCATGCGGGTCGTCACACTTTTTATAAAAACAACGAAATGGCTGGTTACTGCGCCGTTATCCATGCATTGCAATTAAAAGGGGTTGACGGTCATTACGGAAATCAACGCAAAACCGTTATTTTTAGTTTTGGTGCTGTTAGTCGTGGGGCAATTTATGCGTTACAAGCTCATGGTTTTAGAGACATTACAATTTGTATTCAACGCCCTGATCATGAAGTTCGTGAAGAGGTTTTAAACTGTCATTACGTTAAAGTACGTCAAGGCTCTGAGGGAGAAGCCCAGATGATGGTCGTAGAACACGACGGAACACACAGACCCTTAATCGACCTCATTAGTGAAGCCGATATTATTGTTAATGGCACTTTTCAAGAAACAGCGAACCCAGTGCATTTTGTGATTGAGTCAGAGGCTGATTGCCTTAAACCGAATAGCTTAATTATAGATGTAAGTTGCGATGAAGGTATGGGGTTCTTTTTTGCTAAACCCACGTCATTTGCCGAACCAATGTTTCGTTATAAAACCATTGATTATTACGCTGTTGACCACACGCCTAGCTATTTATGGGAAAGTGCAACACGTTCAATCTCTGCTGCGTTAATTGTTTATTTACCCAGCGTGTTAGCGGGAAGAGCGCAATGGCAAAAAGATGAAACAATTCGACGTGCCATCAATATTGAAAACGGAATAGTAAAAAATAAGGCTATTTTGTCATTCCAAAACCGCCAGTTAACATCGCCCTATCAGGTCCTCTAAATTTACAAAATAAATCGACGTTATTTTTATGTGGTGTTAATTGTCCCAAGTTAGATTGAACGCAAACAGAAAATAACGTCTTACCAATCAGCTAACGCCATACTAACTTGTTCATAGCGAACGGCTTGTGCACAGTCACCTTGGCCTTTAAGTTGCAACGTATCGTGTAAGTGACACTTTTTTCGGCGAAAACCATGAAAGCATTTCACACTCGCCGAAATAATTACAAAGGAGATGACTATGACGATTAAAAAAACCGCACATTCGAGCTGGTCTGGCGACATTAAATCAGGTAAAGGAAGTATTAGTACCCAAAGCGGTGCTTTAGATAAACAACCGTATGGGTTTAATACCCGCTTTGAGGGCAAGGCTGGTACGAACCCCGAAGAATTAGTTGCAGCAGCACACAGTAGTTGCTTCAGTATGGCACTGTCGCTGGCATTAACAGAAGCAGGGTTTACTGCCGATGACATTACAACCAAAGCCACCGTCAGTCTTGATGAAGTCGATGATGGTTTTGAGGTCAGCCATATCGCTCTTGAGGTAACAGCAAAAATAGCTGATATCTCTGAAGAGACGTTTAACGAGCTGTGCCAGCAAACTAAACAAGGTTGCCCTATATCAAAACTGATGAATGCAGAAATTTCCCTTAGCCAAAAATTAAATTAACTAAACAAAAGCGCCACTTCATTGAAGTGGCGTTTTTACGTTTGCAAATGATTACATATTTCCGAGCTTTATCATCATCGCGGTGTACATTTTTAAATTCAGCGCTAATTGCTGCTCAGTAATAAACTCATGTTCTGAGTGACCCGTGTATTTTTTACCTGGCATTGATGGCCCAAACGATACAGCATTATCAAACAGCTTTGCATTTGTGCCCCCGCCAATCGACACAAACCCCGCGTCTTCATCACCCGTAAAGTGCTTAAAAATATCCAATAAAGCTTGTGCATGCGGTGCGCTGTCTAACAGCATAGGCGTGCCAATAACAATATCAGTGTCTTTTAATGTCACGTTATTACGTGTTTGCCACGCAGTCAGCGCATTATTAATTTGCTGCTTTAATACGTCTTCTTGCTTTCCGACAGGGCGACGCATATTAACCGACAGCTTAATTTCATTCCCATCACGTGATAACAATGTTGGCGACACAGTCATAGGCCCCATAAAATCATGTTGATAAGCAATTTCACCAAACTGAGCGCCATATAAGTCAAGGCCAATTAACTGGTTAATAAACTCGATTGCTTGACCGTCGCTGTTGTTTTCAAGGTCTAGTCCTTTAAATATTTCAGCAAGATGCGCTATGGCATTTTCGCCCGACTCCGGCTCAGACGAGTGAGCTGAGGTCCCTTTTACTTGCACCAATAAACCTTCTTCTTGTTCTTTTATCGCCACTTTCACGTTTTTAAGTTTACCAACGTTATCGTGTAATTTTGCCACAGTCGCGGCATCCGCATTATGCACTAACACACTGGCATCTTCTGGTATTTGACTTACAAAAGCACCGCCTTTTAAATCAGTGACATATAAGCCTGTTTGCGCTGAAGTGGCTGAAAATGTTGGCGCAATTAAACTCCAGCCTTTTTCTGCCACTACGACCGGATACGACGCATCAATCGTCACCGCATACTTAGGTTGCTGGTAGGTTTTCATAAACTCTTTAAGTGGCGCCCAATCCGACTCTTCAGCAAGGTATACCATCAGTTCAATACGGTTATTTAGAGTAACCCCTTTATCTTTAATGGCTTTCATTGCATGGAGTGCTGTGGCAATTGCGCCCTTATCATCCTCAGTACCACGGGCAATCAGCTTTCCAGGTTCAGAGGTTTTATCCATTTTAAACGGGCTTTGTTGCCATTTACTGGCATCAGCAGGTTGAACATCCCCGTGCGTAACAATCGTTACTTTCTCAGCTTGGTTGCCCATGCCTATTAATACTGTGTAGCCTAAATCTTGATAATCAAAACCAAACTGCGCCGCTTTCATTTTTAAAAATGATTTAAAGCCAATAAAGTCTGGATTATCGGGCGTAGCTAGGCCCTCTTTATTGACCGTTGGATACGAAACTAGATTTTCGAGGGTATGAATTTGTGCTTGTTGATAGCGCTCGACCGCATAGTTAGCCAGTTGTTCACTTTGTTCAGCGATGGCAGCCTGACCAGAAAAGGCACTAAATAAGAATGCAGCAAGTAATGAATGTTTCAAGATAAGCTCCAGAGTTTTAGAAGGTTTTCGCAAGTAGACCTTGATTGTAACGGTTATAATCGCGACATGATATCTCTTGTGCGACGAAAACTGCTCGGCTTCTGAGCAATTGCTCTGTACAATACTGACTGGCCTATCCCATAACTTACAAAGTACCATGAACCGTAGAAAAAAGATCTTCACTAAACTGAAACAAAAAGACAAACGCGCCAATGCTAAATTACACAAAAGCAGTAAGCCTGCGTATGTTTCAAAAGCTGAGCGTGAAAAACTAGCGCAACAAGAAAATGAGATGTAGCCGCGATTTTACATCACATAATTTTTTAGCATAAACCTGGGGCACATCTCATCCCCGCTATTTTTAGGTCGTGCTTTAGCGCGTCTTTATTTTGCCCTAAAGCAACACCTGCTAGCACGCTACCTATTTACTCAATATCAATTAAACTCAAAATGCGCAATTTCAATCAGGTAACCATTTAAGGGTCATGACACACTTAACACACTTCTGAATAAGCATTAACGAGTCATCATGAAAACGAAGCAACAACAACGTATTGAGCATGTTTGTGATTATATTAGTCAGCATCTCAATGACTCTTTATCACTCGACACTTTGAGTGATGTAGCCTGTTGTTCAAAATATCATTTTCACCGTTTATTTGCCGCTTCAGTGGGAGTCAGTGTGACTAAGTACACGCAACTTGCTCGCTTAAAACGTGCATCATTTCGACTAGCATTTGAGCATCAAGTCAAAGTGATTGATATTGCACTCGAAGCACAGTTTGATAGCCCAGAGGCATTTAGCCGCGCCTTTAAACGCACTTTTACACAGTCTCCTAGTGAATTCAGAAGCAAACCAAACTGGCCTAACTGGCACTCTCAGTTTGAATTTTCTTTACCTGATAAAAAGGACTGTTTTATGAATGTAAACATTGTCGACTTAAAAGCCCAGCCCGTTGCTTTATTAACCCATCAAGGCGCTGCAAATACCCTTATGAATACCGCCGCACATTTTATTGACTGGCGAAAAAGCTCAGGATTATCACCGGTTAAAACCAGCAACACCTATGGTATTCCATACAGTGACCCTGCAACAACTGAAGATCATGCCTTTCGTTTTGACTTTGCCGGCAGCATTACAAAGCCAATTCCTGATAACCCACAAGGAGTCAGAAATGGCGAGATCCCAGCGGGACGCTGTGCCGTAGTGCGCCATAATGGTTCACACGATACGATTAGCGATACAGTGTATTATTTATACCGCGAGTGGCTACCACAAAGTGGTGAAGAAGTGCGTGATTTTCCGTGTTTCTTTCATTACCTCAATTTAATTCATGAGGTGGATGAATGTGATTTGCAAACTGATATTTATTTGCCGATTAAGTGACACGAAGCGTGTAAGCAGGTTGTAGGCGCGATTTGACATCGCGCCTACAAATACAAAACCCCTTGCCTAAAACCGATAACTGATACTGGCATTATAGGAGCGACCTTGTCCTGCTAGCTGCTCAAAGCCAGTGCGCATATCGTGCTTATAATTAGCAATGTTCACTCCGCCAAGTGGCTGCTGATAATACGCATCAAGTAAGTTAGTAATTGCTAACTTAAAGGTTAAATTTTGCCATGTTTTTTTACTTGAAATGCCTAATAAATTATAGCTATCGGTTTGGTTTTCTAATCGGCGCTCATCCACCTTGTCTTTACTGTCAACCCATTGCCAACTCAAGGTGCTTTCCCAGCCTTTATACGCGTGTTCAAGGCTTAGTTCTGTGTGCCATGGCATAATTTGATATAAATCTTCGTGGCTGTCATCGCGCTCGCCATAATTGCTGGTATACGCTCCTTTTAACTGCCATTTACCTGCTTGCTTCGAATTATACAGCTCAATAAGGCCTGCTAATTTTAGCCCATACAACGTCGCATCTAAATTAGTAAAAGTAAGAATATGTCGCTTGGTATGAGCACTGTCAGTGCGGTTAAAGCTTTGCGTCACTTCAGCATCAATATAGTCATTTACCTGCGTGTACCAGGCATTCGCCGTTATTTGCCAGCTATCATCTTTTGCCTGCTTAGTGTAGCTAGCGCTTAGCGTATGAGCGGTTTCGGCTTTTAAATCAGGATTACCAATGTAGCCATTACCATCACCAAACCAGCCAATCATGGTACTTGCCATAGTGCCAACACCCCAGCTGTAACGCTCATATAAATTAGGGGCTCTGTTTTTACGGGCAAAACCAAATTGCAGCTCATCATTGCGACTTATTTGGTAGCGTGCAAGCAGACTAATATCAACTAAAGTATCGTCACGTTTGCGATCCCGCTGATTAAATTCCATCGCAGCCTGTGCATCGGTTTTTGACATGTCCATCATTGAGTTCATATGACCCACACCGCCCATAGCCCCTTTGTTATAGGCTTGTACGTCGCCTGTATTTGTTGTTACCTGTTCAATACGCATGCCTGCCGACAGCCACCATGCTTGATTAACTTGACTTTCATACTCTGCGAATGCACCCAGACGATTACGTTTACCATCATTAATATTTACGTATTCGTTCGGCCCCATCATCATTGACCCTTCAACAGCAGGCCACCAATCATCGATACGATAACTGTAATATTCGTGCCCAAACAAAAGTGACGATTCTGCAGATAAGTCTAAACGCCAGTGCAACTGATAACTGTAGTCTTGTGCGTCGGTATTCATAGGCATCATGCCGGGTTTCTCTGTACTAAAAAAACCCATTTTGTGCTTCACGTCGTGGGCATTTACTTGTACATGTAATGCGCCCTCTTCAAGATCACGTTGGTACTGTGCCACCATCCCAAAGCTTGTGTTATCCGTCATATCCATGTATTGATTTGGAAAACCCTGATAGGGAATTTTTTGATGGCTAAATTTTACTATAACCTGCTGTTTGTCATCACGAATAGCACCTGTTAATGCATGATTTTGCACACGATATAACGTGTCGAGTACGCGCTCCCCATGACCATCGTTATAACTGTTAGCCTCTTCAAAGCTGCCTTGATAAGACACGCTTACATTGTTGCTCGCAATACCCATACCTAGCCCATAGGCTTGGCTGTCGCTAACGCTTTTATATTGTGCGGTGGTATAACCTGAGCGCCAAGTCAGCTGCTCCGAATCGCTAAACTCAGGCGCAATAGTATTCACACGAATAACCCCGGCAATATTATCGCCCCCGCTGCTAACCGGTGATACCCCCGCAACAACACTGTACGATGTTACTTGATTAGCTGAGACATAGGACAAGGGTGGGTTCATTTGATTAGCGCACGCCGCAGTGACATCCGCACCATCCACTAATACTTTAACCCTGTCTCCCATCATGCCATTTAATACAGGTAAGCTTGATACACCACCCGCCGCTGAAAAATCAACGCCTAAATCAGATAACAGCGAATCGGCAGAGCCAAGCAATTGATGACTATTTTGGGCATGACCTTGCACTTCGATCACTTCAATCGAATCATCAGCAACAGCAGAGACACTTAAAATAGCGCAAATCAATGCAGCAACTTTAGTAACTAAAAAACGAGGGGGAGTTAAATGCGTGTTCATAAGTCTATAAAATAAAAAGTTAATTTATAAACCGATTATAAAACGCATTAATTTGGCTGAACACGTGACATATTGTCGCACCCGCTGCGCAGCCAAAACTTACAGAACACAAAAAATACTAGCGTAATACCACCAACGGAATACGGCTATCTTCAAGCATTTTTAATGTGGTGCTGCCCAAAAAGAATTGTCGCCATTTAGAGTGACCAAATGCCCCCATCACCATAAGATCAACGGCATGGTCGCTTTTGTAACGCCATAACGCCTCATATACATCGCCATCGAGCATGCGTGCTCTCACATTAAACCCATGCTCTGCTAAGCGTGCCGATGCGGTGTCCAGCTTATCTTGACAATGACCATCATGCTTATCGACCATGACTAAATGACAACCTAAGCCTTTTAAAATCCCCCCTTTAATAATTTGGCTTATTGCTTGGTCAGTACTGTCACTGCCATCGTAAGCCAGCATAAAATTAGTGGGAGCATGAAACTGCGGTGGCACAATTGCCACAGGAGTATGAACTTGACGAATTAAGGTTTCGATATGCGACCCTAGCATCTTAAAATTATCACCGTGTCCTTTTCCTGCACGGCCAATAATCATTACTCTGGCACTGTCTTCATGTGTCAGTAACGCATCGACTAAACTCATTGAAAGCTGTTGTTTTTCAACAGCGGTCAGCCCTGCATGCTCAGCTTTCTTTACAGCTTCCTCTAACAGTAAATGGCCATGTTGAGCAGCGACTTTATTGCGCTCTTGTTCAAGTTTGGCAAGCTGTTCAAGTAATGATGTTTGCGAACCTAAGCCAATAATCGCCGTAAGGTCATCACTACCCTGTTGCAAAGGAGGCTCTAGCGCATGTAAAAAACGTATGGGGTGCGAAGTACGTTTGGCTATCCAAATAGCAGCCTCTGTCACTGCACTGGTGATAGTTGAACCATCAATACAGGCGAATATCTTTTCCATTGCCACTCCCTCCAAAGCCAAGTCTATATACACAGTATAGTTGGGATTTATATTTGTATTTATTTTGAAATGCTCAGCCTTAAGAAGTTCAACTTTATTCGTTATAGCAAACTAATATAGAACGTTCCAAAAAGTGCTGGTTTACTCTATTTTATTTGTATTACAATAGCGCATAGCACCTCTTATCATCAGAACGCAACATGGTTCTGGCATTTTCTATTTCTCTTAAAACATGTTTTAAAGGAGTTACATGACTAACGTCACCAAAACTCAAGGCCGCGAAAGCACCTTTACAATCTTAATCGTATTAGCCTTAGGAACATTTATTCTTGGCCTCTCTGAGTTTTCAATGATGCCAATGCTGCCGCTTATTAGCGAAACATTTTCATCAACTCCGGCACAAAGTGGGTATGCCATTAGCGCCTATGCTATTGGTGTGGTGGTGGGTGCGCCACTTTTTATGATCACCACAGCCAATATGCGAAAACGTAATGCCCTACTTATGTTTGTTACTATGATGTTTTTATTCAATGGCTTAAGTGCTTTTTCACATTCTCTTGAGCAATTGATTTTATTTCGCTTTTTAAGTGGCTTGCCCCATGGAGCCTATTTTGCCGCCGCTATTTTACTGGCCGCCGACATTGCCCCTGCCGACAAACGAGCCAGCTTTATGTCAAAAGTATTTATGGGCTTAACCGTGGCGACCATCGTGGGTGTACCAATGGTGACGTTAGTGGGACAAAACTTTAGTTGGCGCTATTGTTTAGCTGGCACCGCAGTGCTTGCTCTTGTTGCCTTAGTGCTAATTGTAAAATACGTACCAAACGTTAAGAACTCATCACCCACTTCAATTCTAGATGAATTAAGTGTGCTGAAAAACAAGCTAGTATGGACTATTTTAGGCATCATTATTATTGGTTTTGGCGGCGTATTTTGTGTTTACACTTACATTGCCGACACTATTTTAATTGTGACTCATACGCCCGCTTACACTATATCAATCGCTATGATCATGTTTGGTATTGGCTGCACCTTAGGCAACTATGTGTTAGGAAAGGCAGCCGACCATTCACCACTAAAAACCACAGGGGCAGCACTTATAGGTGCCGTCGTATTTGCAGCAAGTTATGTCAGTGCCAGCCACAATATTTGGCTACTTTATGCGGTGATTTTCTTTATTGGTTTTAGTGTTGGTTTGGGTACTGTTATTCAATCACTATTAATGGATGTATCACCACAAGGCCATGCCATGATAGGTGCACTCGTACAATGCGCATTTAATACAGCCAATGCCATTGGCCCTTGGCTTGGTGGTATGGCCATTGCCCAAGGTGCATTGCCCAGTCAAACGGGTTATGTCTCGGCAGCCCTTTTTTTAGGCGGCTTTATGATGTGGTCATTAAGCGCAATACAAATGAAAAAATTACGCGTTGAAAGTTAACCAGTTAGTCAAATTTGTAGCCGCGATTTCATATCGCGTAGAAGGAGTGGCGTTTAATCAAGAATGGCTTACCATTCGGCGTTAAAACGCCTCCTTCAACTTGCTACTCTCTTTTTATTCATCCCGAAATACCTCTTCGATTCTTACGTTAAATACACTTTATAAAAACGTATATACACTCGATATGTTGACTTTTTTGTTTCAAAAAAGGCAACACACTTGCCGTCAATCTCATAATATAGTATTAATCAAGAGTGTGCGTGGCATGAACAAAATCGGTCCAGGCGATTAATTTTAATAAAAAGAAGATAACACTATGAGTACGGCGCTGTTTTTCGTTGGTGAGTGGCAAGTTACCCCCAGCACAAATTCAATACGACGTGGCGAGCAAGTAAAACACATCGAGCCAAAAGCAATGGATGTATTATTGCTGCTATGCGAAAAACAAGGTGAACTGTTAACCAGCGATGAAATTATCAATCACTGTTGGCCAAATGTAGCGCTTGGCGATAACCCGCTACATAAAGTGATCACGCAGCTACGCAAAGCATTTGACGATAAAGCCAGTGATCCGCAGTACATCGAAACCATTCGTAAACGCGGTTACCGCGTTATTGCCGAAATCAACTTTGTGCTCAACGAAGAACAAAAAGCCAGCCAAACCAGTTGGCAAGGTGATTCGCCTTTTGTTGGCTTAAGTGCGTTTGCACCTGAGCAAGCCGATGTGTTTTTCGGCCGTAATAAACAAATAGAAACCTTATTACACAGGGTATCGGCTCAAATAGAGTTTGGTCGCGCGTTTTGCTTAATATTGGGGGCCAGTGGTTCAGGTAAATCGTCGTTAGTTAACGCAGGTGTATTGCCCGCTTTAATGTCGAGTAATGGCTACGATGGCATTAGAGTACACAGTTACTGCCAACTCGACTTTGCCGATGTGAGTAAAGAGCGCTTACTCCTTGATTTAGCCTCAACCTTGCTCGATTTAGAAATAAACGACGCACCTGTACTTCGCGATATAAGCGCCGATACACTGGCTGAATTGTTATTAACAGATCCAGAACAGGTTATTACCCGCTGTAAAGCAGCCCTTGCAACGCTAAATACAGAGCACACTACGCCCTATTTATTTTTATTTATCGACAGGCTCGAAGTGCTATTGTCATCACCGGTATTTAGCGACGACGAGCGCAGTCAGTTTTTAAAACTCATAGAATGCTTAGCGACAAGTGACTGCATGATCATTTTTAGTGCCTGTCGTAATGACTTTTACCCGCAAGTAGTGAGCCAACCAAGTTTAATGGCGGGCAAAGCCAATGGCGCACACTTTGACTTATTAGCGCCAACGCGTTCAGAGCTTAAGCAAATGATCCGTTTGCCAGCACTGGCAGCAGGCTTAAGTTGGCAACATCACCCAGAGCATCACACACCGCTTGATGAACAACTTTGTAACGACACCGCCAATAACCCTGATGCACTGCCGATGCTGCAATACACGTTGCAACAGCTTTACTTGCAGCGCAGCCCAGACAACGAACTGCTGTTTACTGAATACCAAGCCCTAGGCACCATCGAAGGAGCCATCGGTCAAAAAGCCGAACAGGTATTTTGCCAATTACCCAAAGACCAACAAGCAGAACTTGCCGCAGTCCTTTCAAAGCTGATCACGCTAAACCCAGATGGCGAAACGCTCACCAGCCGCGCAGCTCGCTGGAGCGAATTAACCAGCCCTGCTGCAACCAAGCTTGTTCAGGCTATGGTCGACAGCCGCTTGTTTGTATCGCACCTTAAAAATGAGCAAGCCTGCTTTAGTCTTGCCCACGAAGCGTTGCTGCGCCATTGGCAACGCGCTATCGATTGGGTGCAAGAACACCAACAAAGCTTAGCAATAAAGAGCCGTGTTCAACTAGCTACCGAGCGTTGGTTGCTTGAACAAAAACACACCGACTTTCTACTAGCCCAAGGCAAACCGCTGCAAGAAGCACACAGCCTAGTTAAAAACCCTATGTTTAGCTTATCAAGCGACGAACAAGCGTTAATTAAAGCTTCTAACAATAAAGCCAAACGTAAAAAACGCATGTTACAAATAACGGCTGCAACACTTGTTTGCTTAACCTTTATTGCTACATTTATGAGCGTGCGCAGCTACCATGCAGAGCAAGTAGCAAAACAAAAACGCCAAGAAGCTGAGAGTTTATTGGGTTTTATGGTCGGTGAATTTGCCGACAAACTCAGAAGCGTTAAGCGCATGGATTTACTGGATGGTATTAGCAACAAAGCTCTTGAGTATTTTACCAATCAAGACGAAGAAGCTGCTTCGTTGTTTGACTTTAGCGATAAACAAGCCGAGTTTAATAACCGTTTTCAATACGCTCAAACCTTAGAGGCCATGGGCGAAGTCGCCTATTCGCGCGGCAAAACCGACGAAGCCTTCACCGCCTTTGAAAATGCGCGAACGCGCCTAGAATCTTTACTAAAAATTCAACCCAACAACCTTGATGTTTTAATGCTTGCAGGGGCCAATGCTTTCTGGCTTGGTAACTTAACTTATGAGCAAAGTAATTACCTAGCTACTGAACCAATGTTTAAACGTTACTTGGCTTACAGCGAAAAAATGTATCAGCTTGCCCCTAATGACTTTAATTCGATTATGGAGCTATCTTACTCACACAATTCACTGGGTTCACTGTATTTAAAGCAGTTTAATTACGCACTCGCAAAGCAGAGCTTTACTGAGTCTTTAAAACTTAAAAACCAAGCCCTTGAGCTAAAACCTAATAACAAAAATTTATTACGCGATAAAACAGACACCATAAGTTGGATTGCAACCACAGAAGAAAGGCTAGGTAATTTAAACGCAGCTCTCGAACTGCTTGAACAAGCCACTCAAGAACTAGTCAACATGCTTGAAACGTCACCGAATGATGCAAGCTTACATAATTATTTAGCAAACACTTATATGCAACAAAGCTTTTTATTGAGCTACTTCCCAAATAAGAGAGCGGCATTTTTAAAAGCAGAAAAAGCAACTAATGCGATTAATAGAGCTAGGATCCAAGATCCAAAAAATCAAAATTTTCAACGCACTTTTTATAGAACGCTTGCATATCAATTAATGCTATTAGATAAAAGTAAAACAAGTGACAGAGTACCAGAAGTTTTAAGTTACATTGATGAACAGGGATTTTCAGATACGACTTTAATAAACGTTCAAATAGGTGTGATTCATTATTTAATAAATCGAAACCTTTTAAATGAAGCTGAAGAGCTACTATTAAAACTAGAAAGCAACTCAGATTTTATTGAGAGAATATCTGACACTAGCAAAATAGAAAACAACTCTGCACTAATAAAAGCTAATTTAATTAAAGCAAAGCTCGCTAAAGACAAAATATCAAAACAACAAGCATGCCAAGAAACTATTAATACAATCGAAGAAAACAATAATGGTAGTAAAAGCATTAAAATGACCTACCCCCTAATTCAAGCATATACTTGCTTAAATAAAGAAAGTGAAATCAATACACTAAAAAACAAACTGATTGAGTTAGGTATCACTAACTTTGAACTATAAAAATTAAAGGGAAAAACATGAGCGAAAATCAAACTTACAATTTTACAGTGAATGTTTCACTTAACACTGAAAATGAAGCTGTATTTACATACTTCCAAGACGGTCAGCAAGTTTCTGGTGGCGGTACTGTTAACCAAAGAAACAGCCTAGGTATCTATACATTAGATGAAGCAACGAGTGCAGCAGGATTTGTATTTACAGGTGCTAACTTTTCAAATATTGAGGGCGAATGTGCGCAAGACTTTAGCCACTCTGTTACTGATAATGGCCAAACGATTCAGATTTCAGATTCTGATGAGAATAGCGGTAAAGCATGTATGGTTTTCACTGTAGAGTGCAATGGCATAAGTTATGAAAGTGCCGATCCGCAAGTAAACAATGAAAAAGAAAACTAAACAACACCCACATAAGGCTCCATCAAGGAGCCTTTTACTACTTATAAACAATAACTTAAAACCAGAAGATTACCGGAAGGTTAATTTGCACTTTTTTAAGTAACTTTATAGACACCAAAATCGTTTGCATCGGCAAAAAAAAAAGGAAACGAACGTGTCTACTAACAAAAATGAACAACCAAGCACTGCTAAATCAGAAGTGAAAAATGCACTGTCGCAGTCTATCAATTCAGAGCAACTTGCACTAATTGTACAAATGTTTCAGAACATTCCTGAGGGAGTGTTTATCATTAATGGTCAAGGCACGTTTGAATTTGCAAACCCGATGGCGGCACAACTTTTAGGTGACAACCAAGAAGCGTTAATCGGTCAAAACCTGTTACATTATCTACACGACACCGACCGTGACAAATACATGTATACCCTACTCAGTTGGTTAGATCATAAAGACTCGCCCATAAGCCTTGGGCCAAACGAAGTTAAAATTAACCGTGCCGATAGTAAAACCCTTGAAGCGGATTTATGTATTTCAAGCTTGCCAAAAAATATTACTATTGCAGAAAACTTATTTATTTGTGTATTACATGATTTATCATCACACAAAGAGCAATATAATCGTTTAGTTAAACAAGCCACCACTGACCATTTAACCGGTCTTGCAAACCGCCTTACATTAGAAGAGTCATTAAAAAAACATTGGCAAGAAAGCGTACAAACTAATCAGGCGATTAGCACTATATTAATCGACATTGATTATTTTAAATTATTTAATGACCGATTCGGTCATGTTAAAGGCGATAAATGCTTACAAAAAGTCGCGAGTATAATTGCCGAATCATTGCCTTCTCGCGATTGTTTAGCTGCGCGTTATGGTGGCGAAGAATTCGCCATTATATTACCTCGCTGCCAAAAAGACACCGCAGAGGCCATCGCTAAACATATTCAAATTAAAATAAATAATACGCTATTTACCGACATTGGTTTACCGAGCGACTTTAGAATAAGTGTAAGCCAAGGTATTGCATGTGAATATAATAATCAATATCGCACATCAGAAGCGCTAATTTGTGCAGCCGACACCGCGTTATATCGAGCAAAGACAGAAGGCAGAAATAAAATTAGCACGAGCCTATAAACACTTAATTAACAAACCAAAAACCTAATTAACAAGTCGTATTAGTTACGCATATACTATACTTTAATATTATTTGTTTGTTCCCACTTTGCATTTTACACTGCGCTAAAATAGATAAGTCAGATGGGAATCAACAATGGCATTATTCAACAAATTACCTTTGCAACTTGCAATTGCAAGTACGCTTGCTGCATCAGTGACTGCAATCGCTGCTGAGCAACCTGCTGAAAATACAGCAAAAGACATTGAAGTTATTTCAGTGACAGGCACACGTCGTAGTTTACGTAGCCTGTCTGAAAGTACAGTACCGGTTGATTTATTAACAAGCCGCGACTTAGCAAGCACAGGTCAGCTTGAAATTAGCCAAGTACTTGCCTCTCAATTACCAAGCTTCAACTACCCAAGTGCGACCCTTGCCGATGGTACAGACCACGCTAAACCTGCTGTATTACGTGGCCTCGCTCCTGATCACACCTTAGTACTTGTTAACGGCAAACGCCGTCATGCAGGTGCGCTATTAAATTTAGGTGGCACAGTGGGTCGTGGTTCAACGGCAGTTGATTTAAATAATATTCCTACCTCTGCGATTAAGCGCGTAGAAGTACTGCGTGATGGCGCAGCGGCACAGTATGGCTCCGATGCCATTGCTGGTGTAATTAACATTGTACTAAAAGATGCCGATGAAGGCGGTAGTGTAAGCTACACCTATGGTGAGTACGACACGCAAATGGCAGGCTCGCCACAGTTATTAAGCACAGGCACAGACAGCGAAGGCAACTTAAGCTTTGCAAAAGGCGCTGACCGTAAATTAAACGATGGTATTTCACGCACCGCAAGCGCTAATGCGGGTTTTTCATTTGCAGATAATGGCTTTATTAATATTTCAATTGAATCACGTAATAACGAGCCAACCAACCGCTCAGGTATTGACCAGCGTGAGCAATATAGCCGCGATGTAAACGGTAACCTAGATCCACGTGAGTTTGACTTTGACCGTTATAACCACCGTTTTGGTAAAGCTGATATCGAAGATATTGCTGTGTTTTATAACCTAGGTTACGAGTTTGATAACTCGCTATCACTTTACTCATTTGCCAGTTACTCAAACCGTAAAGGTAACTCAGCGGGTTTTTACCGTCGTGCCAAAGACTCTCGTAACTTAACTGAGGTTTACCCAGACGGTTTCTTACCAGAAATTGATACCGATGTAGATGACTACTCATTTGCTATTGGCCTTAACGGCGAAACCAATGACTGGGCATGGGATATAAGCAGCAATTATGGTCGTAATGACTTTGCGTTAGGGGTAAGCAATAGCTTGAACACCTCAATGGGTGTAAATAGCCCAACTGAGTTTGATAACGGTGCGCTTGTCTACGAGCAATACCTCGTTAACATGGATGCCAGCAATACCCTTGATTTAGGTTTACCCGACGATGTATTTGTGACAATTGGCGCAGAGTATCGCCACGAAAACTACCAAATCAAAGCAGGTGAAAAAGCCTCTTACATCACTGTACTTGATGAAGAAGGCAACCCTGTTGCGGCGGGTGGCGCACAAGTTTTAGCGGGCTTTTCACCAGAAAGTGCCACCGACAAGAGCCGCCATAATGTCGCGGTATTTGCTGAGTTTGATACGTACCTAACAACCGACTGGAATGTGGTTCTTGCGGGTCGCTTTGAAGATTACAGTGACTTTGGCAGTACCTTTACATCGAAACTGGCTTCGCGTTACAGCATTAATGAATCACTGTCGCTACGCGGTGCAATCAGCACAGGATTTAGAGCACCATCACTTGCACAAACGTCTTACAAATCGGTAAGCACAGTGTTTGAAAATGGTATTCCAAGTGAAGTTGGTTTGTTCCCTGTTGATGAACCTGCCGCAAAAGCACTGGGTGCTCGTGACCTTGATGCAGAAGAATCAGTCAACATGACTGCAGGCTTTATCTTTACGCAAGGTGGTTTTAGTTTAACACTTGATGCGTATCGCATTGACATTGATGACCGTATCGTCTTGTCTGAAAACTTAAGCGGCCCAGAAGTAGAAGCTATTTTAGCCGAAGCAGGCGAAGTTAATACTCAAAGTGTTCGCTACTTTACCAATGCCATTGATTCACGTACGCAAGGTGTTGATATTGTTGCAACCTATTCATTAGGCTTAGAAAGCTACGGCGATTTACGCTTAAGTGCGGCTGTTAACTTTAATGATACTGAAGTGACTCATGTTAAAGAAAACCCCGCTGAGCTGGAAGCGCTTGGTGACAGCTACGAGTACTTTGCACGCCGTGAAATCACCCGCTTTGAAGATGGCACGCCAGCAGATAAGTGGAACTTGTCGGCAACCTGGGACTTTGAAAACTTTCAAACAACATTACGTGCTACGCGTTATGGTGAAGTTGTGGATACCTCAAGCACACCAGAAGGTGATGAAGTCATTGATGCAAAATGGATCACGGACTTAGAGGTCGCGTACCGCCCATCTGAACAGTGGAAATTTGCTGTTGGCGCAAACAACTTATTTGATCAGTATCCACAAGATACTGTAAGCAATATAGGCTACAGCGACTTTAATCAAATTTTCACCTACAGTGCATTCACACCTTATAGCTTAGATGGCCGTTTTATCTACGGAAACATCACCTATAGCTTCTAAAAATAAGCGGTGCTGGCTTAGGCTGGCACCGCGTCCTACTTTGTAAGTAAAGCCCGCGAGTAAAAATACCTCGCTTGTAACCAACTTTTTTCAGACCTGCTGCGACTAACTTAATAACTTAACCCATTAGGACAGCATCATGAATTTAGTACGCATTACGACATCAGCTCTATTAGCCGCAGCCACCACAGCCTGTATTGGCCTTTCAAGCGCAAGCACGACTATTGACGATAACAACTACCGTGTTATCACGTTTAAAGACTGTAAAAAAGTTCATGAAGGCACGTTAAACAACGAGCAAATTGCCGCCTATCAACAATTAAAACGTGAACAAGAAAAGCTTGAATCACTGGAGTTGCCACTAAGCGACATGGAAGAGCAAGTCACGGCCTATTCACAGCAAATAGAAGCGATTACAAAAAAAGCTGTGGTCGAAGATGAAAACCACCTTAGAATAAATAAAAGTCTGTTAAAAGAACAAGATAAACTAACTAAACAGCTTGATGAATTAATCGCCTCGCATGATGCCGACTTCAAAGCGTTAGATGAACAAGCTAAGCACATGGAAAAAGCTGCCACGTTATTTGATGAGGCTATGAAACCAATGATGGAGCAAGGTGAGACGACCCATTTGCAAATTTTAGCGCCGGGTGAAACTGAAAAATCGGGGTGTTTTTACACTATATAAAGCCTAAAGCTGCGTTTTGAGCTGTGTATAAAGTTTGGCATGAGATGGGCGAATGTCTTCTTTATGCACTTGCTTAAACCAATGTGCAGCTTGAGCTCGGTTACCCGCTTGCCAGTGAATTTGTGCCAAACGAAGTTTATAGATTGCTATTACAAGTCGGTCTGACTTCGCGTCCATGTAGTTTAGCGACTCGACATAAAAGTGATTTGCTTTATCGTATTGTGACAATAATTGATGAGTGCGGGCTAGATTCCCCATTGCCACTGATATTTTTCGGCTATGGTCAGTTTTCAAAATCCATTCAACCGCAGAAACCCGACTAACCAAAGCGCGCTCAATATCGCCTAACGAATGGAACACATTTGCTTTGTTTGACGCCAGCTCAAAATGAAAAATAGGATCTTTACTTTTACCAAAACGACGCTCAGCTCTATCAAGAATATGCAAAGCAGTTTCTTTGTTGCCAAACACATGCTGTAAGTTAGCCAATTCGACCATACGCATAGGGTTACCAAACGAGTCATAAATGGCTTGTAGTTTATCAAAGGCTTTCGTTGCGTATTTACGACCCGTTTCATAGTCACCTAAATAGTGCATTGATTTAGCATAGTAAAAATACACTTGGACTTGAAATACGATGGGTAAATCGGATTTTTCAATAAAAGGTTCGGTACTGTCTTTTAACGTTTGATAAGCCAGTTTGTCGTAATAATAATCAAATTGGTATGACTTTATCTCATACCATTTATCAGAATAAAGCTGCGCACTGGCTAATTGCTGATCAATGAAGTCTAAGCAGCTTACCTGCGACTGCTGAGCGCAATATACCTCGTGATCGCTAAAATTTTCAGACGCGGCTGCATAAAAACAGCCGAAGCCTAACAATAAGGTTAACGTTTTCTTCATTCACTAACATCTCAGTGAGAACACAACCAAAAAAATAACAAAAAGTAATACTTTATAACAGTTCTTTTTGACGTGTTTGATAATTTTAACGTGCAATCGCGTGTTTATTATACCCATTGGCTAAATTGCGTATTATTGTAGACTGCTCTAACCCTAAGTATCCGTTTTATATACAAAAATTATTAGTATCAATTTTTAGTTTTACACAAGATAAGTAAACAACGTATCCATTGATACTGTTAAATAGAAGCCAATAAGTATGAAGAACTATTGGCTTCACTGTGATTTATAGTAGCAACAGGCTTCCTAACCCGAGAAAGGTCACAAAACCAACAATATCTGTCACCGTGGTTAAAATTACAGAACCAGACAATGCAGGATCAATTTTAAGCTTATCTAGAATAGACGGGATCACAACGCCAGACAGCGAGGCAGCCACTAAATTAAGTAAAATAGCAATAGTGATAGTCACACTCAACATCCCGTCGTTAAACCAAAAATAAGTGAGTACACCAATCACCAATGCCCATACACAGCCATTTAATGCCCCTACCCTAAGCTCCTTTTGCAATAAAGCTCTGCGGTTAGAGTCGGTAACCTGTCCAAGCGCTAAACCGCGCACAATCACGGTCAATGTTTGGCTACCTGCAATGCCTCCCATCGACGCAACCACTGGCATCAATACCGCAAGTGCCACGACTTGCTCAATCGTGGCACCAAACAAACCAATAAACCAAGATGCTAAAAATGCAGTCGCTAAGTTAATGCCTAACCAAATACCGCGGTTTTTAGCTGATTTGGTGACACTTGAGAACAGGTCTTCGTCTTCACGTAGACCACCCGCTTTCGCAGCGGCTTCGTCGGTCACTTCTTGGCGTAATTCATAGGCCGATGACACCGCTAGACGCCCTAACAACTTATTGTCGGCATTCACCACTGGCATCGCCATTTTTTCACTGTGGATCACCACCTCTGCCGCTTCATATAAGTCATCATCAGCATGTAATGCTGATGTATCTAGGTTTGCATGCTCTAATAAGGTATCGGCATCATTGGCTTTAAATAAGGCGTTTACAGGCACTTCACCAATCAATGTGCCTTTACGACTTACCAAATAAATTACTTCGGTGTATTGCGGCAAGCCTTTTTGTAAAATTTTACGAGCGCCCGCCACCGTCTGCTTTTCTGACACTTTTAACGCATCAAAGTCTAACCAGTGACCGAGTTGCTCAGGGTTATACTGCTGAGCAAGTTCGTAACGCTTTGTTTGTACTTCATCAAGCTGGCGACGCGCATAATCAACAAAACGCTCTGGAATAATTTCTTCAAGTTCGAGTAGCTCTTCTACGCTCACTTCATCAAGTAACTTAAACCCTTGCGCTTCGTCTAAACTTTGTAATAACCACCGACAGCTGTCTCCCCCCAAATTAATGAAGATTTCATGCTGTGTGTCTTCGTCAAGCAGTTGCCAAATTTCTAATCGTTGTTCTTTGGGTAATGCTTCAAACAGCAGCGAGAGATGTTCTGTCGACAGTTTTTCTTTGGCGTCGGCAAGTAACTTATTTTTTCGCGTTGTGGTGTCACACTGAAGCAACTCATCAATGAGTTGTGGAAGTTGATCAACAGGATACTCAATCATCTAAGAGCTCGGTTAAATACATCAATAACAACAGTCTAACGCAGCTTTATTAAAATAACTGCCCCATCATTGATTTATTTTTCCTTGTATCATCTCAGTCATGTGCATTAACTTTTCGCTGTATACCTTATTAATCTTTATAACGAAATACCGGCTTATACCTTCAACTGACTTGGGGTAAGCCCAGTCCAGCGCTTAAACGCACGCCTGAAATTAGCAATATCATAAAATGATAAGCGCATTGCGACCTGCTCATTACATTGTTCACGCATAGCCAGTAAGTATATGGCTTTGCGTTTACTTTGTTCTTCATACAACGCTGAAAAACGTACACCGTGAGCTTTTAACTTTCGCTTAAACGTCGCTGAGCTCATTGCAAACTGGCTTGCGACTTGTTCTAAATTAAGCGCTGGGTTTTGATAAATGACTCTGCTCACCGCTTCAACAAAGGTGCTGTTTGCTGTGTTTAATGTTGCCAATTGAGAGTTAACTTGTGAAAAGCGAAAACTACTAAAGGTAGGGTTTGTAAGCCTTAATGCTTGTTTGCTTAATACCCAGCGAGTAATGGGCTGTTCAAACGCAACGTTTAGCCCTAAATGTTGCTCATACTCTTGGCTGTGCCTTGCCCGTTTATAAGCGAAATCAAACTGACAAGGCACCCGCTCGCCAGCCACTTTTTTAAGCGTTTGATAAAATGCAGCACTGTAAATTTCGAGCACATATTGGCTCATTTCATCATCAAGACCCACAGCATTTTGCAACTCAATATAATACTGCTCGTTATGCACATAACTGTGGCTAAATAACAGCGGTGCAAGTTGCATACGCAAGGCGTTTAGTTGCTTTAGAGCTTGACCAATGCTCAAACTTTGCAAAACACCTTGTGCCACAACCGAGGTGTCATTAGCAAGTTGGCTACCTAACAAAAAGCCACTGTCGGCCGATTTCATTAACAGCTTAAACTGCATCAATAAACGCAATTGCTGAGAGAGACTAAACTGATGCTGTACACTCATTAAGTCTTGCTCAAATACCCCCGTGCCTCTGAGTAATTTATGTAAACCAATACCGCGACTTAGAGCAAGCTCTACCAGAGTCGTAATCAGACCTTGCGCGGTTAAATACTTATCATCTTGATTAAGATACTGCTTCACAATGGCTGACTCTGTGTTGTTTTTGTTGTTGTAATGCGGCGTGTAAACGCGCGCTCAAACAGTGCGCTGTATCTCCTTGCTCACTGCCCACTAACGCAACGGTTGCATGCTGAAACTTCGCGTGTTTTTCGCCCTCAACCTTAAATGCGCAGTGACTCAGTGCCGAAGATATTTGTGCCACCAGCTCTTTGCCTTGTAACGCGGTGGTGTTTGGCATTAGCACCATAAAACAATCACCCGCATAGCGACATACCACATCCGTAAGACGACAATTCATTATCATAAGCTCACTGACTTCTCGCAGTAACCTGTCACCTTCGATAAAACCAAACTCGGCATTAAAATCGGCAAATCCACGAATATCAATGGCCGCAAGTTGCAACGGCTGCGACTCATTCAACTGCTCTTTTAACACCGTTTGTAAGTAATCGGCTTTATAAAGCCCAGTAATTGAACACACTAATTCATGCTCACGGTGCATTGCTTCACGGCGCTTTAACTGACGATTAAGCACAAACTGCTCTTGGTGCCATTGATACAAACCTAGGCTTGTGAAAACCATACCTATGGGGGCAGGTAAAGACTCAATCAGACTTAGCCACGTATTCGTTGGCTGATGTAACCATTCATCAAATAAGTCCAGCGAGGCCGAAAACATAAAAAGACCAAGCCCTAACACTAAAAAGCAGGTGACTTTTCCGGGGGGTCTCGAAATGAGCAGTGCAAATATCCATGTTAGCGTCATCATCACAATGCCGCCCTCGCCGACAATATCCAGCCATGATATGTCGGCCAGCGCTTTTCGCTCTCCGTCATATGCACTGAGGATAAAAGCACTCACAAATAGCGCAATAACCGCATTTGTTAAAAACCGATGATGAATAAAAGGATTAAATCGCATGAAAGACACCTAACTATGAATCATGCTGCCATGCTAACCCGTTCGCATTTTTAGCAGCAGGGTCATATTAGCTCAATGATGTGACAGCAAAACGACACTCCCCCCTTTTTGATGACTTTAATCGCTGTATTTACCTTGATTAAGCGGGGTGATTACAGCTCAAAATGCTTTATAAACGCCTCTAATAGCTTGTTTTTAAAGGCTGCCAGCGGTTTTCTGTCACATTTGCGTCATTTAAGCTGGGTACTTTGCTCACCAAACCAAGGACAAGTAGGAGCAAATCCATGAAACAGTTTAAAACGAAGGCACTTGTAAGCGCCCTCGCCTTATGTCAATTCGGTGCCTTTGCACAAGAGTCAGACACCAACAATGAAAAGAAAGTAAAAGTATCAGAAGAGCTCGTTGTGTATGGTGAAATAGGTTATCGCAACCGTTCACAAGAGCTGGCCCCAACCCTTGAATACTCACAAGAGTATTTTCAACGTTTTGAGCCACTTACCGCTGGTGATGCTTTAAAACGTGTTCCTAGTGTGACATTTTTATCTGACGTATTAGAGTCTGATGGCGCCCGTATGCGTGGCTTGAGCCCGGCTTACACTAAAGTACTTATTAATGGTGAAGAAGTACCAGGGGCAGGCGCTGATCGCTCATTCTTTGTTGACCGTATTCCTGCTGAACTGATTGAACGTGTAGAAATCATTCGCGCTTCAAGTGCTAATCGTTCTGCCGATGCAATTGCAGGAACGCTTAATATTGTTCTGCGTGATGGCTACAGCTTAGACGGTGGTTATATTCGTGCTGGCGGCCTGCGTTACGACGACGGCGAATTAAAAGAAAGCTTTGCAGGTGTGTACGGTACTGAATTTGCCGGTGGGCGTTTGTTACTAGGCGCAAACTTACAAGGACGCTATAACCCAAAACAAAAATCTAGCTTGCGGTATGGCGACAGCCCTGAAAACAACGAAAATTACAAAACTGAAGAATTTGATAACCGCGAAGATCAATCTGATATTCGCGATGGCGACGACACGTCACTGAATGCCAGTTACGAAATTGCCTTTGATAATGGCAGCAAGTTTGACATCAGTGCCATTTGGGTTGATACCGACCGGACTGAAGATGAACGCTCATTTGAATACGATGACCCAACAGCAACAAGTAACGCAATTGTAGAAGGCGGAAACCTCGAAACCGATAACGCCAATGTGTCTTTCATTGATCAAACTAACTACAACATTAACTCTGGGTACGAGTTACCGCTATTTGGTGGCACCAGTAAATTTAAAGTAGGTTATGCCCGCTTCGAAGAGTCGGTCTACGAGCAAGAGGTCGAAATTGATACCTCAGAACTCCCAATGGTGTTCGAAGAAGAGGAAGAAACCGTTGATATCGACGATAAAGAGTGGTCACTGCAATGGCAACATAGCCTATTTGCTGGTGAAAATAAAACCATTCAGTTTGGTGCATTTGTGCAAGGTAAAGAGCGTGATACAGCGGTTTATCAAGCAGAAGATGAAAATGAGCAAAGTTTTGCAAGTTGGGATCAATTTAGTCAAAACCCACTGTCGCTTGCCGGCTTTAACAATGAATTTGAAGCCGCCGCGGGGGGTGTAAATAAGCTTAAAGAAGACCGTCTAGATGTATTCGCACTCATCAAACACGAAGACCAAGATTTCTCGTGGGAAATGGGGGTACGCTACGAAACAACCGACTCAACCATCACGGATAATGTCAATGATGTGACGGCGAAGAATGATTACGATTTTTTCTTACCATCGGCCCACTTACGCTACAACGTTTCTGAAAACGGCCGTGTTAGCGCCTCTGTGGCTCGTAGCTTACGTCGCCCAGATTTTGACTACATTACCCCTGCTCTGCTTGAAAAAGAGCTGGGTGATAACGACTTTTTAGGTAATCCAGACCTACAACCCGAATCATCGTGGGGGATGGATCTTGGCTACGAATACCGGTTAGGTAAAAGCGGTGTAGTGGGTGTTAACGTGTTCTACCGTGATGTAAGTGACTTAATTGAAATTGCCAATACCAGCCAACAAGGTTCTGAAGGCGAAGGCACCTATATTTTGCAACCGCGCAACACCGGTGATGGTAATGTAAAAGGGATTGAGCTTGATTTATCAACACCTTTAACAGCCTTAAGTATGCCTAATACAGGGATTTTCTTTAACTATTCATGGCTTGACTCTGACGTTAATGACAATTTTGGTTCACGTAAGTTTAATGACCAATCTGACTACGTATTTAACGTTGGCTTTATTCAAGACTTACCAGATCTGGGCGCTTCATTTGGTGCCACATACCGTAAACAAGGCGATGCGTATGGCCGCATAGTGGGTGAAGAAGTAACAACACACTACGGAGCCGACCTTGAGGTATTCGTAGAAAAACGCTGGCAAGACATCACCCTACGATTAGTCGGCTCAAATTTGCTCGATGCAAGCAAAGACGAAACGTTCAACAAATTCGATACGCTTGATGATCAAATCAACCGTGACTTTGACGAGTATGAGCTGGAGTCTGAAGAAGCAGGGCCTGTTATTCAATTAATGCTGCGTTACGCATTTTAATTTTAATAGACCGTTTTAAGGCAGCTCATTGCTGCCTTGTTTTATCTTGGGAAATCACATGAATATCACACAATCATTTAACCTTATCGCCAGTGCTATTTTGCTCAGTACAGTGGCGGCTTGTAGCCAAACGAACGCCCCTGTCGACAGTGCTAATCAGGTTCGCGCATTTGGACCCACTGAAAATGTACAAGGTTCACAAGCAGCAGCACTCACCAATAACACATGGTTAATAAGCTCAGAAAGCCAAGGGTTACAACTCATTGATGAAATGGGCAACAGCCATACTTTACAAAGCGGTAACTTTGAAACCTTGTCGGTGAAGGCGCTTGATAACGGCCACTACCTTGTCGCAAGTATTGACAATGAAACAGACCAAGCCGTTATATTTAAACTTCAAAAAGATGCCCAATGGCAATTAAAAACGTTAAGCAGAATTACGCCACCAAAAGCGAAACCCGAAGCGGTGTGTTTATTTTCAAACTCTACCACACTCGCGGTGTCGGCGTTTGTGAGTGATGCGCGCGGCCTTATTCGCGAAACCTTGGTTTATGATGTCAAAAACAATCACCCTTTAAACCTTGAATTACGTGAATTTGCAGGAATAAGTGACACATCTGGCTGTGCGGTCGACGATCACAATAAAACCCTTTACTTAAGTGAGGGAGAAGTGGGTATTTGGCGAATTAATGCCGATGCCGAGTCGCGCGCAGATAAAACGCCTGTCGCACTTATGGCCCCATTTGGCAACTTGGTTCCTGAGATTGGCGGCTTAAGCACGACAAGCGATGGCAGCCTGTGGTTTACAACCACTGAAGATAACACGCTACATCGCTATGAGAGCAAAGATAAACGCTTCAGCAGTTGGCAATTTGCAGGTGACTTAGCACTCGAATCAGCCGCGGTCCACTTTAACAACACCAAAGCTAATATTGTTTTTTACGATGATGAATCGGGGCATTATGTAAAAGGCTTCATCAATACGCCGTATCAAGAACAGGTAAAACCTACCAAACAGGCGGTCACTTACATTACCGCACAAGCGCAAACAGATGCTGTGCGAGCTTTTGGAGACGCCGCTGACGATCCTGCAATATGGATCAACACACATGATAAAGCGCACAGCTTAATTCTTGGCACTGATAAACGCCGCGGTTTAATGGTGTATAACCTTGCAGGGAACGAGCTTCAAGCATTAGAAACGGGCCGTTTAAATAACGTTGATGTACGCCAGAATAACAGCATTGATAACCCAGCCCATACGTGGATCACTGGCAGTAACCGCACTCATAACAGTATCAGTGTGTATACCGTTGATACACAAAACAAGGTGCAACACTTAGCCGAATTGCCCACCACACTGACTGAGATTTACGGTATGTGTATGTATTCATCATCCACGGGTAACTACGTGTTCATGAATGATAAATCGGGACTATTTCAACAGTACAAATTAACCGGTAACGCCACCTCAGTTAATGCCAAGCTGGTGCGAGAATTTAATGTACCGAGCCAACCAGAGGGTTGCAGCGCGGATGATAAAACCGGTGAACTCTTTTTAGGTGAAGAAGACGAAGGTATTTGGTTTATTGGCGCTGAACCAACAGCAGGCACACAGCCCGTGATGTTACAAACAATCAACGACATGTTAGTTGATGACATAGAAGGCATGGAAATTTATCACGCCACAGATACGCGTTATTTAGTCGTGTCTAGTCAAGGAGATAACAGCTATGTGCTGTATAAAATCATCGACGGCAACGTGCCGCGCCTTGAATTTGCTGGTAAATTCGCAATTAGTAATAACCTTGAACGTGCCATTGACGGCGTTTCAGAAACCGACGGATTAACGGTCACAGCAACCCCTCTACCGGGCTATCCTGAAGGAGTGTTAATTGTGCAAGATGGCTATAACCGTATGCCACAAGCACCGCAAAACTTTAAGATTATTGACTGGCGTGAAGTGAAAAAAGCGCTGAAATAACCGCTAAAGTGACTCCGTTAAGGTGTTGGGCTTATCTCAACACCTTTTTTATTTAGTTAGGCAACCTGTGGCATTACCTTAGCGATAAAACAGATAACTAAAACAGCCCACCAGCGCCCCATAAATCAGCATAGGGAAAAAGGTTTTTTTAAGCACGGGGCCTTCTTGATTGTTCACCCCAACAATACTGGCCACAGCAATAATGTTGCTGATACAAATCATGTTGCCCATTGCCGCTCCTGTCGATTGAAGAGCCAGCACTAAGGTTTCTGATAACCCAACCTGTTGGGCAATACCATATTGAATCCCCCCAAAAGTAAGATTAGAAACTGTCGCAGACCCCGAAAAAAACGTACCTAGCGCACCAAGGTATGATGCAAATAACACCCAATGCTCACCGGTTAAATGAGCAAACGTTTTGGCGATATAAAATATCGGCGCATTATGCCCTCCTTGCATTAACACATTCACCATCACTAACGCGCCAATTAATGCCACACAAGGCAATGCAATTCGGCTTAAGGTGTCATGAACCATGTGCGACACCTGCTTTTTATTCATCTTAAGCAGCGGAACACTCACCAATACCACCAACACAAACGGGATCAGTGCTGGCACAAACAAGGTTTTATATGACCAACTAACGGCTGTACCGAACAGCTCATGCAACGATATTATCAGTGCTTTACTGAGCTCAAATTGGGCAAATCCTAAATGAATACTCAACCAAACGGTTTCATCATTTAAAAGTGCTTTAATACCTAACTGATGAATACGCGTCAGCACAAGCACCAAAATCAATAACACAAGCGGAAAAAAAGCCAAGAATAACGCCTTGCCATCTATGGGCTTATTAGAGACGGAGGGCTGTTGTGACTTAACCAGTCCGATGCCCTTTTTTGCCAAAAATATAGTCACCAATAACCCCACTGCTCCGCCAATGAGTGATGGAAACTCGTAATTCCACTGCGCAAACAACCAATAAGGTAAAACACATGACAGCACACTTAAATAAACAAAAACGCTGTTTTTGCGCACCGTGTGAAAAGGCAATACTAAACACAGCGCAATCATGGGTATCACCAAAGCGGCAACCACATGACACAGCGCTGTCCACTGAGAGATAGCCAACACCTGTTGCTCGTTTAACGAAAGTGCAGAAAAACCAAACCACGTTGGCGTTCCCACAGCCCCAAACGACACAGGAATCGAGTTTAAAATAAGCGTAAACACAATCACTTTAAAAGGCGAAAAGCCAAGCCCGACTAAAATAGGTGCCGCAATTGCCGCGGGGGTGCCAAACCCCGACGCGCCTTCGAGCATAAATGCAAACGCCCACCCTATAATCATTAACTGCGCAACGTGATTACCGCTAATCGACTCTAACCAATGCTTAATCGTGGTTTCACCCCCCGACACCGCTAACATTCGATTAAGTAAAATTGCCCCGGCGATAATTGAAATAGGGGTCAGTACCGACAACATGCCCATAAAGGAGTTGGCGAGGAGTAAACGAGGGTCGGCTTGAAAATAAAATAACTGAAGCAGCACACCAGCCAATGCCGACACAGGGAGTGCAACATAAGAAGGCACGGGACTGCGCTTAACCATCATCCATATGAGTAAAAAAATGGGCAACGCAGCCACAAAGGTATTCATGATATATCCTGTCTATAATTAGCGTCCATTACCCGCTAAGTATAGACAGAATAACTAAATTTATAGGCACGAAATAAATTAAATCAGCGTACTTAACCACCAAAGTAGTAACACTAAAATCGACAGCCCTACCAATGCTTTGGTTTTATGCTTTTGAATAATGCGTTCAGCATGATTACCTGCGTAATACACCACAAGCGCTAAACCAAAATATCGAATAGAGCGTGCTATCACGGTCGCAAGTAAAAACAGCACCAACGAAAACTTTGTTGCCCCCGCGGCTAACATCGCAATTTGAAACGGAATGGGGATAATGCCAAGACTCAACACAAACCAAAATCCTTGCCCTTGCATCTTTTGTTTTACTTGCTCGAATTGCTCAGGGTTTGAAAAGGTATTGATAACCCAATCCCCAACTACATCAAATAAGTAATACCCTAACGCATAGCCAAATACAGCACCGATAATACACCCGACTGTCGCCATCAGCGCAATTAACCACAACTTTTCGCGGCGTGCTTGCATAAGTGGCACAAGCACCGCTTCTAGAGGTATGGGCACAATAGTCGATTCTAAAAACGAGGCGATCGTGATTGATCTCAGCATATGTTTAGAATCAACAAACTGCCGTGTTTTTTGCTTAAGCTTTTTTGCTATACCCATCATTTATCCTTAACAATCGTGTTGCTTTTAAGGTTACAGCAAAAATGATTAACCGTCGCTTACGGTGCGTGGATATAGCGACTACGTCCTTGATTTTTAGCTTGATACAACGCCTGATCGGCTCGTTTCATGGTGCTGCTAAAGGTTTCGGTTGCTCTTTTTATCGCTGATCCCGCACTGACACTGAGCGTTTTACCGGGTGAAATCATCACATTATTTGCTAAACCTAATAACTGCTCACATATCGTTTGCACGACATTTAGATCATCTGTGGGAATATAAAGCGCAAACTCTTCTCCCCCTATGCGGGCAAATAAAATACTCGGATCAAGCTGTTGTCGGCACTGATAAACAAAGTCGATCAAGACTTGATCGCCCACATCATGACCGTGTTCATCATTAATTGCTTTAAAGTGATCAATATCGATAATAACTAAGCTGTGTGTTTTGGTTTGGTTTAACTGAACAAAATGGTAAAAATAGCGGCGGTTATAGGCTTTGGTGAGTACATCTGTTTTAAGCTCTTCGGCTAAGTTTTTGTGCGCTTTTGCTAAGTCTGACAAAGCCAAAAACAACCCAAAGCTGGTGACTAACATGCCAATTGTTCTAAACATGTCTTCGATATAAATACCAATCCATACCGGTTGATAAACCAGCTCATCAAGAAAGTCGAAGGTTAAGCCAATACTCCATAAATAGATCCCGCTGCTCAAAAATAAGTAACTTAACTTAGCAACCGCCGACGTTTGTACAAATGAAAAGATAAAAATTAGGATCAATAAATTAATCACATCAGAGAGTACGCCATTTATATAAATATTGACTTCTAGACGATTAAAAATTGATAAATAACCCACCACAATACACAACAGAGTTACAATAAAGAAGCTAATAAATAATTGCTTCAAAAGTATCGGGGCAGGAGCAGAATTAGCACTCCCCTCAAGAGGAATCATCGTCTCATTCATAGGCATAACTACAATTTACAGCAAGTGAACAAACAGTATCAAAGGGTAAATAGATGTACAGAAAATTACACTCTGTTCACCTAAAAACCAGCATTTGGGCTGGAGTAATTAATCTAAAAACAAGACATAAGGGGTAATAAAATTACCCAAATTAGTACCATAGGATATAATGTGTCGCATTCAAGCCGATATTTTCTTATTATCTGTGCCATCACTAACGACTCATACCCAATGTAATGACTAACGCACGTTTTATTCCCTTTCGAAAGCACGACATTATCACCCTATGCAATGATTATTTAGATGCGCAACACCGTGCCTCATTTCTAGAGTTTTGCAGCTTATTGCAAAGTGTTATTCATTATCAGTATCACGGCTTGCTTGAGTCATTAAAAAATAGCTATGCGCCATTTGATCCTAACTCAGACACTCGCTCACTCACGTCGATTAATGAAGAGGCGCGCAGAAAGTACCAAAACGAATTTGCTAAGCACTTTGCCACAGTGCTCAATGCCGCTAATTTTGAAACCATCACGACTCAAGACTTACAAGAGGCATTAACCGAAGAGTCTTTGTTTAAAGTGCGTTTAGAAGTCGAGTTTGATGACTTCGCTGAAGTGGTGTTTTATCGCAGAGGCGAATCACAAAAAACCGAAACGTTACGCACCTGGTGGGGGCTGAAAAAAAAGCACATATCGTTTACTAATTACGATCGGGTTGCGGTTTTTATCCGCTTTAAAGACCAACAATACTTTATCGATAAAGGCCGCATGCCAGTGGGTTTTGAGCCTAGTTCAACAATCGTCAAATTGTTTCAAAACGTCCCCAAAGCCGATTTAGAAATGCTGTTTCCAAACAGCGAAGTAAAAATGCGCCCCATTGATAAACTCATTATTGGCTCATCAGCCCTTATCGGGGGAGCCGTGGTGCTTGTTACTAAGCTTGGCGCATCAATTTTACTGTTAATTGCCATGCTTGCATTTTGGGGTGGCTGGCGCAGTGAAGAAGTGCATATGAGCCAACAGCACTTTATCACCTTTGCCATTGGTATGGGGGTGTTCGGCAGTTTTATCTTTAAAGAGTGGAGTAAATTTAAAAACCGTAAAATTCGCTTTATGAAAGCCTTAGCCGATAACCTGTACTTTAAAAACCTCGATAATAATGCAGGCGTGTTTCATACCTTGGTCGATGCGGCCGAAGAAGAAGACGTAAAAGAAGCACTCCTAGCCTATACCTTTTTACTGCACGCAAACGCAGCCATGACTGCCAAGCAACTCGATGACACCATTGAAACTTGGTTTAGCAACAATCACCACTGCACTGTTGATTTTGAAATAGACGATGCAATTAATAAACTAGTCAATCTTGAATTGGTCAGTGAAAACAAGGGTCAATACCTTGCCGTTGATTTAAAAACAGCAAAACAACGCTTAGATAAACGCTGGGATGCGTTTTTCAACTTCAGTTAGTGCTGCTTTATCTCATTGTCCTTGCGTGATTTATGGTCAGCTTTTAGGATGAAATTTTACGGCTAAAAAAAGACGCTAACATGCAATTAAAAAAACACATCATTATTGGGGCCAGTTTGCTGTGTGCTGCAACAACAGCGCAGGTTTACGCGAACGACAAATTTGTTTCTGAGGATATTTTCCAACTTGAATACGCGGGCGACCCGCAAATAAGCCCTGACGGTAAAAAAATCGTTTATGTGCGAAGTGGCTACGACATCATGAAAGATGGTAACAAACGCAGCTTTTGGCTTTACGATTTAAAATCAGGGCAACACACTCCACTTTTTTCTGATGAGCACAATTACAGTCAGCCAACGTGGTCGCCAGACAGCCAAAAAATTGCGTTCACCAGTAATAAAAGTGGCTCAAACCAATTACACGTTTACTGGTTAGCACAAGACAAACAAGCACTGTTAACGCAATTACCAAAATCAGTAGGCGACTTAACGTGGTCACATGACGCTGAGCACATTGCTTTTACAATGAGCATTCCTGAAGGTAAATCGGCGTTTGCGAAATCGGTTAAGTTACCAAAAAAACCGAAAGGTGCCGATTGGTCAAAACCGGTCAAAGTAATTGAAAAAGCGCGTTACCAAGCCGACGGTGCCGGTTTCTTAGAACCCGCTTATCGCCATGTATTTGTGATTCCTGTTTCGGGTGGCACACCCCGCCAATTAACGTCGGGCAATTACCAACACCGCGGTCCATTAGCATGGGATCCAACCAATACCAAAGTCGTCTTTTCTTCAGACCGCCATGACGAGTGGGAGTACCGCACCACTGAATCAGATTTATACGAAATAAATGTAAAAACGGGTGAACTTACGCAATTAACAGACCTTCCGGGTCGTGAAAGTAACCCTCATTACGCTAAAGATGCAGACGAGCTGGCCTTTATTGCCCGCGATAACGCACCCGTGCCTTACATAAACTCGACACTGTCGGTGCTTGACTTAGATGATAAGTCAGTAAAACACCTAACAGAAAAGCTGGATCGTTCAGTGGCCGACTTCAAATGGTTTGGTGATGGCGATTTTGTTATTCAGTATGATGACTTCGGTAAGCGCAAGCTTGCTAAAGTATCAAGCCGCGGTAAAGTCACCGATTTAACCGACACGGTCTCAGGCACCTCAATAGGTCGCCCATATGTCAGTGGTAGCTTTAGCATGGCACGCAATGGTGCCATTGCCTACACGACCGGCAGTGAATACCGCCCTGCTGATTTAGGTTACTTGTACAAAGGCAAAAACAAAACGTTAACCTCGTTAAACGAAGACGTTTTAGGCCACAAAAAACTGGGCAAAGTGCACGAACTGAATGTGAAATCACAATTTGATGGTCAAGCAATTCAAGGCTGGTACATCACACCGCCCGACTTTGACGAAAGCAAACAGTACCCACTGATGGTTGAAATTCACGGTGGTCCTCATTTAGCCTATGGCCCAAGTTTTACAGCCGAACTGCAACGCTATGCTGCTGAAGGTTATGTGGTTGTGTATGTAAATTACCGTGGTTCAACTAGTTACGGTAAAGACTTTGCCTTACTTCTTGATGGTAAATACAGCTCAAAAGAAGACTTTGCCGATCATAATACCGCCGTGGATGCCATGATTGAAAAAGGCTTTATTGATAAAGACAACTTGTTCATTGCTGGTGGTTCAGCAGGCGGCATTGCAACGGCGTATGCGGTGGGTTTAACAAATCGCTTTAATGCGGCTGCTATCACAAAACCGGTTATCAACTGGTTAAGTAAAACGCTAACAGCCGACAGCTACATTGGTCAAATTCGTAACCAATTCCCAGGAATGCCGTGGGATAATGTTGAACACTATTGGCAACGCTCGCCTCTGTCTTTAGTGGGAAATGTGACAACACCTTCACTGATCATGACTGGCGAAGAAGACCGCCGTACACCGATTTCTGAATCGGAGCAATTCTATCAAGCTTTAAAACTACGCAAGGTCGATACTGTGCTAATACGTGTTCCGGGTTCACCGCATGGTATTGCGGGTCGTCCATCACGCATGATTTCTAAAATTGAATACACGCTCGCGTGGTTTAATCAATATAAGAAATAATCATTTTGAGCAGTAATGGGGTGACTCATTGCTGCTCAAAAATAATGATGACTAAGCGCAAGTTGAGCACTGCCTATTGACTGCGCTTTTTCACCACAGACCCCAACACTAACGTCACACAGACGCAGCCCTCTGCTGTCTAAGCGTGCAAATGCTTCAAGTGTTAATTGCCTTACAACATCCAATGCGTCTTTTGGTAACGGTGAGTCGATAACAACAGCCTGCATATCTAATAAACTTAAACTGTGATGCATTGCCACACTTATCGCCTCAGCCGCCTTTTTAAGCCAAGGTAGTATCAGGGCATAATGTTCTTTAAATTGACTATCTGTAAGCTGATACACCGATAAATTTAACTGTGCAGCGTCAAACTGTTTTTGTAATTCTAGCAACGAGCATAACGTAAGCAACTGTTCATGCTGAGCATTTAACATTGAACCGATTGCGCCCGCGTTGCCACTTTTACCCTCAAGAAGCTGGCGGTTAATCACGACCGCGCCACCTAAAAACGCACCCAAATAAACATATAAAAAATCACTGTAATTTTGACGATTACCTAGGCTAAGCTCTGCGCAGCACGCCGCATTATTGTCATTACTGATGTAAACGGGTAGCTCAAATTCAGTTTCTAGATACGTTTTTAAATCGAAATGTTGCCATTCAAGTAATTGCGCTTGTTGCTCAGGATTCTCAGCATGCCAATGCCAAATATCAAAAGGCATTGCCACTCCTAAACCACATACTCGCGTGCTTAAGTCACAGCCTAACTCTCGCAATAGCTGTGGGATATTGGTTTTCAAAAAAGCCTTGAGTTCGTCAATGTTAGGCACATTGACCTCAACGGATACACTGGCTCTTTGCGTGCTTTGTAAATCAATTACAATCAAATCAAAACGTCGGCGTCCAATCTTTAAACCAAAGCTAAAAGCGCCATCGGGATTCAGCCGAAAAGGTACACTTGGCTGCCCTACTCGCCCTTTTACAGGGGCATCACGAAGTAATAATTTATCTTCTTCCAACTTATTAATATTCACCGTAGCAGCTTGTGCAGATAACGAGAGCGCTTTCGCTATTTGTGCTTTGGGCAGCGTTTCACATTGCCTAATCAAGCTCAAAATAGCTCGTTCATTATTACTTCGCCTTGTCGGCAATAAACTACGCTTCATAGCATCCTTCTTAATACGGTTAAAGACCCACCTATTAGACCTTTTTGCCATACTATCCGCTAGTTAAAATAATAAATCAACTATGTTGATTTATTATCTGGAGTCGTGAATACTATCGGCCACAACAATATGAACACAACAATCTGGTGATCTATGCCAACACAATCAGCTATTGTATCGCGCCAAATGCTATGGCCATTTATCTTGCTCGCCACCTGTTTCGCTGCATGGGGTACAGCAGCAAACATGACCGATCCTTTAGTAAAGGTTTTCAGTAAAACGTTTTCGATGAGTGCGCTGCAATCAGCATTGGTGCAATTTAGTTACTATGGCGCTTATTTTTGCTTAGCGTTGCCTGCGGCTCTAATTAATCGTCGTTTTAATTACAAAACAGGTCTGCTGGTTGGTTTAGCCATGGCCGCATGTGGCGCGTTGTTGTTTTATCCGGCGAGCCAAACAATGCTATACAGCCACTTTTTACTTGCTTTATTTATTCTGGCTGGCGGATTATCTATTTTAGAAACCTCTGCAAATCCTTATGTAATGCAGCTAGGGTGCGAAAAATCGGCCACTCGCCGCCTAAATTTGGCGCAAGCATTCAACCCAGTGGGCACCAATATCGGTGTATTTCTGGCCGCCACGTTAATTTTACCCAGTTTAAATCAGGCCGATAACGCACACCGAGCACTCATGAGTGAAAGCCAATTAAAGGCGATTGTGAGCAGTGAGCTCAGTGCAGTGATGGTGCCTTACGTGGGGATGGCGGGCTGTTTAATCTTATTATGGCTGTGTATCTTTTTTAGTAAATCTCCTAAAACAATAACGCACACCCACACTCCATCACGTAATTTAACAAGCGCTTTTAAAACCTTATATCAAAATAAGCATTATCGTTTTGGTGTTGTTGCGCAGTTTTTTAACGTTGGAGCGCAAACATGTGTCTGGACCTACACTATTGGTTACACCATGGAGGCACTCACAACAAATGAAGTCACTGGGGGTCAAGTGCTACAGTATTCGATGCTCGTCTTTTTAATTTCTAGGTTTATTATGACGTGGCTCATGCGTTTTTTGAGTGGCGCTAAATTACTGCGGATTATGGCTTTAGTCGCAGCTGCACTGTGTGTTTTGGTTATCACTCAAGTTAATTTACTGGGAGTGGTGGCACTTGTGAGTATTTCTGGCTGCTTATCGCTTATGTTTCCGACTATTTATGGCACGGCACTCGAGGGACTCGGCGATGATGCAAAAATTGGCGCTGCAGGATTAGTAATGGCGATTCTAGGGGGCGCATTTTTACCGTTACTCCAAGCAACATTAATTGATACATTGGATACGGCCAGCTCATTTATTATTCCTCTTCTGTGCTTTTTAATTGTCTCTCTTTATGGCCACCATACTCGGGGCACCAAAAATACACATAAACACGAATAAGTAGTAACAATACGATATAAAAAATAAGGCGCTGAGCGTAAATCAGTGCCTTATCGTATTGTACTTTATGAGTATAAAATGTGAAAATTAGCGCCTTTATAACTACCTAAAAGTAAGTATGAAATCGCTTAAGTCCGCTTTACAACCCCACATGTCTAAACTGTGCACTCAGCGCATTTCATATCACTTCAGCTTTTTTTTAGTTAAGTATATTTGTTTCTTTTGTGGCTGCTTTTTAAGCTTCATTTTGCACGATAAATTCACTGTTCCCATTGTAGTGGCCGCAGCTGGGACTGGGTTAATTGGCACCTTTATTCCTTTTTCACGCGTGTATAAATCTCACCCCTATGCAGCTATTTATGCGGGCAGCTTTGCAGGTATGTGCTCATCAAGTTTAATTAATAATTACTGGGAACTGGGTTTAATTTCATTTTTTGGTGCGAGCTTATATGTCATGACAATGAATCTTTTTGCTGGTTTTGGTGGTCGCTTAGGCAGTGTCGCATTTGCCAGTGTGGCTCTTTACATGTTTACGAAAAGTGCGTTTTTATGAACCTCTCGATTACTTTACTGTCAATATTTGCCGCATTTGGCACCTATCTTCTTGCACAACAAAATCGCTTTGACGGCATCCGCGCCTCGGCCTCGTTAACAATTATTGCTTACTGTGTGATGGTTTATATCACCCCTCACGCTGATTTATACAGTGTGGCGTTTTTTGGCGGCACTTTTATTGGCATGAGTGCCCCTAAACGCTTTGGTATTTTTACCATTACCATTGCAGCCTTACTTTTTTCTCTTCTTTTTGAGTATCTTGTGCCACTTTTAAATGGCTATGGTGGGGCTTTGGGGATCAGTGCATTTCTCGCCGTGTGTCTGTGCCATATTGGTATATTGCTGGGTGCTCCACGCAGTAAAAAACCACATTAGTTTTTCACTTTATGCTGCAACAAGCACGCTTATTCTTACACGCATTCACACCAACACTTTAACCTTATTAATTAAAAAATTATTAAGATTAAAACACTGCTAACAACCCTATTATCGCCTCTCAGGCCTTGATTAAGTGCAGACCAAGGTCGCATATTATTTAACCAAAAAAGCGCCTACATTTTAAATATCCACGCTCCCACGTGATAGCACTTAACATTGCATCTTCAAGGGGAGCGGATATAAATCTCTCACAAATAAAGTATAGGAGCCTCTTTATGTCGGGCGAATATCAACAACAATATCAACAGTTTCAGCGCGATCCCGGTCAGTTTTGGCTTGAGCAAAGTAAACGTATTGCGTGGTTTAAAGCCCCCAGCGCACCGTATCAAAACGATGAAAACAATTTTTATCATTGGTTTGCCGATGGCACGCTTAATACCTGTTATTTAGCACTTGATCAGCATGTAGATGCCGGTTTCGGCGAACAAACAGCATTAATTTACGACTCACCCGTTACAAACACAAAACAAAAAATCAGCTACTCAGAATTGCAAAGTCGCGTTGCAACATTTGCAGGCCTAATGCATTCATTGGGCGTTGGTAAGGGTGATCGCGTGGTTATTTATATGCCGATGATCCCCGAAGCGGTTATTGGCATGTTAGCGTGTGCACGACTAGGGGCTATTCACTCGGTGGTTTTTGGTGGTTTTGCACCCCACGAACTTGCCGTGCGTATCGATGATGCAAAGCCTAAACTTGTGCTTAGCGCATCATGTGGGGTCGAAATCAATCATGTCATTGAATATAAGCCACTGCTTGATGAAGCCCTTGAAACCGCAAAGCATCATGTTGAACACTGCATTATTTACCAGCGTGAACAAGCAAAAGCCGATATGCAAGCAGGTCGCGATATTGACTGGCAATCGGCCAGCGATGCAGCCGATCCTATAGAGCCTGTCGCAGTAAATGGGGATGACCCGCTTTATATCCTTTATACCTCAGGTACCACAGGCACGCCAAAAGGCGTGGTGAGAGAAAACGGGGGGCATGCAGTTGCAATGCATTACAGCATGGAGACGGTTTATGGCATGAAGCCGGGCGAGGTCTTTTGGGCGGCTTCCGATATCGGGTGGGTAGTCGGTCATTCATACATCGTCTATGCACCTCTTATTTATCGCTGTACCACCGTTTTATATGAAGGCAAACCCATTAGAACGCCCGATGCCAGCGCATTTTGGCGTGTGGTAGAAGAGCACAAGGTAACCGCGTTATTCAGTGCACCTACCGCATTTAGGGCTATCAAAAAAGAAGATCCGACAGCCGAAGGCTTTAAAAAATACGATACCTCCTCGTTAGAACGCTTATTTTTAGCCGGTGAACGCCTTGACCCTCCGACGTATGAGTGGCTTAAAGAGCACACGGGATTACCGGTGCTAGATCATTGGTGGCAAACAGAAACAGGCTGGGCCATTGCTTGTAATCCAATTGGCATTGAGCAGCTAGGCACAAAACCTGGCAGTTCAACGGTGCCCACACCGGGCTTCGATGTGCAAATTTTAGATATGAATGGTGAGCGTTGCGCACCAAATGAAAACGGCGCGGTTGTAATAAAACTGCCTTTACCTCCGGGTTGTTTACCCACTATCTGGCAAAATGACGCGCGCTTTAAAGCGGGTTACTTGAGTGAGTACCCTGGTTATTACCTCTCTGGTGATGGGGGTTATATTGATGACGATGGCTATTTATTCATTATGGGCCGAACCGATGATGTCATTAATGTTGCGGGTCATCGCCTATCCACGGGGGAAATGGAAGAAATTGTCGCGGCTCACCCTGCCGTTGCTGAATGTGCCGTTTTTGGTGTAAGTGATTCACTAAAAGGGCAATTGCCAATGGCGATGATCGTTCTAAAAGATGATTACCTCGGTGATAGCAAAGAGGTTGAAAAAGAGTTAATCCACGCTGTTAGGCATCAAATTGGCGCAATCGCCTGTTTGAAAAATATTCTACATGTTGAACGATTACCTAAAACACGTTCAGGGAAAATTCTTAGAAAAAACCTTCGTCAATTAGTCGATGGGGAAGAATTAAACATTCCATCTACGATTGATGACGCCTCTATTTTTGACGAGATCAACCAACAACTAAACAATCGCTAAATGCTTTTGTAATGTTACCAAAGGCCTTTTAATAAGGCCTTTATACTCTATTAAAAGCCACGCTATGTATTATTTACCCTACCGGCAATAAGCTGCTTTAAAATAAAACTAAACGTACCCAAAAAACGAATAACACGCTAAACTTATTGAACTTATTTCGTATTTTTATGAGCCTTAAACACATGAAAAAATGGCTTTACCCTCTTTTGCCTTTGGTTGTTTTAACGGGTTGTACATCACTGAGTAAAGATGAATGTTTGCAAGCAAATTGGTATGGCATTGGCTATCAACATGGTGTTAATGGCACCCAATACCAAGATGGCGTAAATGCGTTAGCACAATGCAGTGAGTTTGGCGTGCGTGCAGACATAAGCGAATATAAATCGGGTTATGATCAAGGCCTCAATGTGTATTGTGAACCCGAAAACGGCTTTACGTTGGCCATGCAAGGCATGCCTTATAACGGCGTGTGTAACAGCACTGCGTTTCGTAAAGCATGGCAAGAAGGTAACGACCGTTACCAAGTACAGCAACGACTTATTGATATCGATGATCGTATAGAAGAAATTGATCGTCGGCTACATACTATTCGTGCTGAACTAAACAGTAATCAGCTCGATAATCAACAGCGTAAAAACCTCTACCATGAGCGTAAAAGTTTAGAAGATGAACGTAATGACTTGCGCAAAGAACGGGCGCTATTGCCGCTACTCAATAAACTGCCCAGTGTTGAAATATCAACCGAATGGTAACGATTTTGGTATCGATTTCATCTTATACATTTGCTTATCAGCCATGGTAAGCAACTCTTTCACATTTTTGCCATGATGCGGATACAGCGCAATACCAAAACTTGCGCTGACAGGCTGGGCAGTGGCATAGTTTTTTGCAATTACTTCCACCGCTTTTTGACAACGCAATGCAATTTCTTCGCATACTTCAGGCTTTGCTAAACTAGGTAGTACAATCACAAATTCATCACCTCCTATGCGTGCAAGAATATCTTGCTCACGTAGCTGTAACGCTATCTGCTGGCTAATCGTAAGCAATAAACTATCGCCTTGTTCATGCCCAAAGGTGTCGTTAACCAATTTAAAATTATCAAGATCAAGGTAAATTAACGCAAACTTAGGGTTATTTGCCGTTGTACTTTGCGTGATTGCACGTAACTGAATATCTAACCCTCGCCGATTAAGTAACTTAGTAAGCGGGTCTTGATTAACCAGCTCAGTTAATAATTGACGTTTTTCAACTGCCAGCGAAATATCATCAAAGGCACCTATGTAATGACTTACACATCCTTTTTCATCATATAAAGCATCGATAGAAAGCAGCTCTGGGAAAATTTCGCCCGATTTACGCTTGTTCCACACCTCCCCCTGCCAGCGACCTTTACTCAGTAGTGTTGCCCACATTTGTTGGTACACTTCTTTTCCTTGTTTTTTAGCTGAAAGTATTGCTGGACTTTGGCCTACCACTTCAGATTTACTGTATCCGGTTATTTGTTCAAATGCGGGGTTAACATCGACAATGCGTGGCTCTGGGGTTGTAATTAAAATTCCTCGACTGGTGGTTGAAAAGACGGCGGTTAACAATTTTATTTTTTCATTACTCGTCACTTCTTCACTGACATCTTCTAAGTAACCATTCCACTCAAAACAACCATCATGGCGCGCAATAGGCGACGATTTACCTTCAACCCATATGAGCCCTTTTTTTGGGTGATTTACCCGATAGATTTGATGCCAGTCACATAATTCAACTCGCGAACGCTCAATACTTGTCAGCACACGAGGCAGATCATCAGGGTGTATTACCTGCATGGCAAAAGCATCAGACTCTTTCAATTGGTCTGACGTACAGCCATAAATTTCTATTACTTTTGACGTTGTGAAAGGAAATGAACCGTGACCTTTTTTATCTATTACGTACTGAAAAACAAGGCCCGGTAAGTTATCAGTAAATTTTTGCAGTTTGTTATGTAAAGACTCTATTTCGCACTCTTTTCGCCACTGATTGGTTATATCTATGTGAACGCCAAACATCCATTCAGGATCCCCCTCTTCATCCCATGTTTGCACTTGGCCTTTGTCGAGTACTTTAATCCAGTGCCCTTTTTTGTGCTTCATTCTGACTTCGCATATATAGCGCTCAGTTTCGCCACTAAAATGGGCTTGAAGGTGTCGATGCGATTTTTCGAGATCATCAGGGTGTGCATGCGCAAGCCACGTATCAATAGATACCGGCTGTAAGTCAGCTAAACTATAACCAATAATTGCCGCCCATTTTTCATTAAAAATGGTTTCACCTGTTTTTATATTCCATAGCCATATCCCCGCATCGCTACTATCAAGTATAAGCTGGGCGATGTCTATTCCGAGCTTCGACTGGATCCCCTCGTATCCTTTACTAAATGCCATAGTTAACCTTTTGAGTTGGATCACGGTGAAAAAGTAAGCCTTTATTTCTATTTTAGATAACAAAATAAAAAAAGACTAAAAATGACATTTAGATTTTTGATTTAAATTAAAATTACTCATTTAAGGGCCAATCTGCAGCATCGTATATATCAACAACACGACTCACTGTTTTATCACCCTGCCATTTGCGAATATAACACCCTGTTGGGTCATATAATGCCGTTTGCTTATTAATGTGGAAATGACGCCCACCTCGCGGATCCACGCCAACTCCTGCAATATATTGCCAGTTACCCCAGTTCGCAGCGACATCATAGTCAATGAGCTGTTGCTCAAAGTAAGCCGCTCCAAAACGCCAGTCAACCGCAAACTCATTGACCAAACAACTGGCTGCAATTTGCCGCGAACGATTCGAAATATAGCCCGTCTCATTGAGCTCATGCATTATTGCATTTACCAGTGGAAAAGGTGTGGTTCCTTGGCACCAAGATGCAAAACGTTGACTATTAAATGTTGTTAGCGGCGCCGTTTTTTTCTGGCCTTTAAAGCGAAATAGCTGTCTGCCAACATGCTTTGCATGCCACTTAAAATACTCACGCCAGAGTAATTCAAATTTAATCCAATACGTTGACTCATTCGCACCATTTATATGCTCATAATGTTCAACCTCAGCATACACTTGTTTTGCACTAATAGACCCACCCGCAAGCCACAAACTAAACTTAGTCGTGTTACTGAAGCCGTCTAATTCATTACGTGTTTCTTTGTAGCAGGCCGGTGCGGGCGATGAAAAATAGTGCTGGCAATGTTGTTGAGCAGCAAACAAGCCACCAGACACACTTTCAGGCTCTGTCACTGCATCTGGGATTGGTTGAGCTGGGCAAAGCTGCACTGGGTGTGGCAAACGCGAAACCGCATCACGCGGTGCAGCAATAGCCGCAGGTTCTGCTTCAACTTTTTTACGAAAAGCCGTGAAATTTTTTGGTAAATCGGCAACTGAGAACGGTAAATCAGGTGCTGTAAATAAAGTGTCTTGCTGGTAGGTTTTAATGTCAAGTTCTGGGCATAACTCAGTTATTTTTTTAAGCTGTTTTTGCTCGTAATAGCCCACTTGCTCTGTACAGACAAGCGTTGAAATACCGTGCTTTTTTATACGCTCGTGAATAACCACTTCGGGCTCACCTGTGACCACATGTAAGGTTTGCCCAAGCGCCTCCACAGCGTTAGAAAAAGCCTGTAGGCTCTGTATTAAAAAACGATATCGATGCTTACCAACAGGCCGTTGTTGATAATTGCTTTGTTTAAACCACCTAGGCTCAATCACATAAACAAGGTCAAGTTCACCATTAAAGTGTTCAAGTTCAGATAGTATGACGTTATCACTAATTCTTAAGTCATTTTGCAGCCAATATAAAACACGCTTTTTCATTGTTTACTCTATTAGAAATCTTAATAAATCATACGCAAGCCAGCCTTTTACCGATTAATTTCACGCTAACGCATTATCTAAATCAAAAGTTATCAAGCTCTTACAATCTTCAACTAAGTTTCAGTTTTAGTTAAGTTTTTCTTAAGTTAGTTCTTTTATGCTTTCAAAATGAAGCGTTTTTAACGACTTAGGTTGATGTAGCATGACAACCTCATCGCTAAGTATTAAGTAGGCATAGTTCCAAATGTATAAAATAACACCTGTTTTATTATTCACATGCACTGCTACAGGGACAGCTTATGCAAACGAGCCTTTAAGCTTAGATGTCGTCTGTGAGGTAAAAAGCAAACCCACTGCTGAGTTAAGCGAAGACAAAGACATCACTGTTGATAAACTCAACATTGATACACATACTATTTTTGATCCAAACGATCCTGAAACGACCGCCCTACACCGCTTTATTAACTGGTTACACATAGATACCAAAAACAAAGTTATCAGTGAGCAAATTACCTTTAAAGAAGGTGAGCAAGTAAGTGAGCGTCAGTTACAAGAAGCAGAGCGTATTCTGCGCAATAAAAAATACTTAAGAGATGCCAAAGTTAGCTATACAAAAGATTGCCTTGTGGATGAGCCTAAAGTTGTACAAATAGATACCTGGGATACCTGGAGTTTATTACCAACCGTTAATTTTGGGCGAAGTAGTGGCAACAATAAATACAGCTTGGGCTTTAAAGAAGAAAACTTTTTAGGATACGGTATTCGCGCATCATTAAAGTATAAATCTGATCACGAACGTTCGGGCTTCCATTCAGTACTGCAAATGCCAGTACCTTGGCAGCCTCATGCGACCCTCACTTTACAAGCTGATGATTACGATGACGGGCAAGTCTTTTTAGTGGATTATCATCAGCCTTTTTATCAACGCAGCAGTGACGCACTAATGCGCTACTTTGCACAATCTCAAAAGCAAAAAAGTTATATCTATCAAAATGGTATAACTCGTTCAGAGTTTTTTACTGATGAATTAATCGCCCAGTTTGCCTATGGTGGTATTTTATCGCAAGACAGTCAGCAAACCTTCCACTGGCTTGCAGGGATTGACTACCAAGATGTCAGCTACCGCCCTTTTCAAACAAAACCTTTACTTGCAGGTCTCAACGATTACAGCATTGCTGCACCTTGGCTAGGATTGCATTGGTTAGAAGACAATTACGCTGTGTTGCACGATATTGACCTAATAAACCACAATGAAGACGTTAACCTAGGCTGGGAGTTAAACTCAAAGTTTGCCATCGATACGGTTAATTTGGGGCAAGGCTTTTTATTTGATACTAACCTCACCAAAGCGTGGTTTAACAATAATGCCTTGTATCGGTTTGCCACAGGGGTCAAAGGCAATATTGGTACAGAGCTTGATGACCGCTTAGCTATTTACTCAAAAGCGCAAATGAACTATCGCTGGTCAGATTCATTTGCCTTTTATGCGCATTTAAATGGTCATTGGCAAAACCATGAGTTTGCAGATAAACCGCTGGCTGTAGGCGGTGAAGAAGGCATGCGTGGCTTCCCTGAAAGTTACCAACATGGCACTTCAAGCGTACAAGCAACCGCTGAGCTAAGAATGTACCCAAATATCAATCTGTATCAGTTTGTAGATGTAGGCTTTGTTGGCTTTGTTGATGTAGGCCAAGCATTTGGCAGCACTGAAACTGCGAATATATCAGATTCAATGTTAACCAGTGCGGGTGTGGGTATTCGCCTATATTCATCGCGCTCAAGTAACGACAACGTTATACATATTGACTTTAGTACGCCACTTGGCAGTTACCAAGAGGTTGATTCATGGCAAATAGGAATGTCGGTTGAAACAACTTTTTAAGCATCCTGCTCTTTACTCATCAACTCGCTCATACGCTGCATCAACTCTTGCTCACTGAGGTCTTCTTTGTGTGTGCCTATGGTCCAAATATGACCAAAAGGGTCTTCTAAGGTCCCAGCTCTGTCGCCATAAAATTGATCGTGAACTGGGCGCAGCTCTTTTGCACCCAGCGACAACGCGTTGGCAAATACGGCATCAACGTCTTCAACATACAGCATAATACTCACAGGTGTACCACCAAGCTGATGTGGAGACTTAAACTGCACATCGGGGCACATATCTGAAAGCATGATGTGGGAATCGGCAATTTTAATTTCGGCATGTGCCACGCCACCGTCTGGTAAAGGCATTTGCATCACCAGTTCAGCAGCAAACGCTTGCTTATAGAACTCTATTGCCTTCGTGGCACCTTCAATAATCAAATAAGGCGTTACCGCATGGTAACCTTTAGGTATTGCAGATATAGCCATATTGAACCTCGTGTTGGAACGTGTCTTCTCTAAAGGTAGCAGTTGTTCACAAAATCACTAGCTTATGTACAAAAACGCCCACGAACATTCATGACCGCAGGCGTTTTTTAGCAAGGTTTATTGGTTATTCAGGCCAGCTTTGCTCCCCGTCAACGGCAAGTATAGGATGATTAAGCGTTGTGCAATAGCCTGTCGCAGAAGAAGCAAAATAAACATCACCCAACACCGTGTAGCCTTTGGATTTCACTTGCTGCCGTGCTTTATCTGAGGTTGTCATGCCCCACATACTGAAGTAGTCGCTCAAATCGAGCTCTGTTACTTCTGACAACGCTATTAATAGCCAATCATTGTTACCTATGCTCTGTGCCTCCGACAGACTGTAGTTCGAAAAACCAAGCCCATCTTTTTGTGCCTGCCAATTAGCATCACTGTTATCAGCTAGATTAAAAGCCCGTTCAATAATGTGTAAACGCGGATACAGATGCCAGCCGTTTTCAAGCGTATTGTATGCCTGTGCCGCCATCATAATTTGTAAGTAAATTGCATGGCTTTGTGACCACTCTGACATCGCCAACTCTTGCATATAAGCATAGGGATTAGCCGTTTGCTGACTGGCCTGTAAGTGATTAAATAAACCTTCAAATGGCAAGTTTTGACACGACGCCGAGAATCCCGTTTCATCTTCAAATTTAGACTTACTGTAGTAAGAGTAAAAATTGGTATTGGAGTGACCACCAAAGCCTTCGATACGGAATCGGTCTTTTTCAAGACCATGGCCTAACTCATGAATATCGCCATGCCCAGTCGGATTAAAATTCCACCCCGCGTCATACGGGTTACCCGAGCAGCCCCAGCCGCATGTGGGTTGGTCGGCATTCATGTGCTTAACAATATCAATGGTCTGTATTTCAAGGTTGCGTGCGCTGGCAAAGTCATGAATTTCGGTAACTACATCAATACCAGGGCCTTTAAAACCCGCTAATACATGCGGGTAGTTATGAGTATAACGCTCCACGGCATAGGCAAAGTCAGAGGCAATTGGCCAGTAACCTTCGTTGATCGAAATACGCATTTTCTCAAGCTTTGAGTGTACTTCAAAACCGCCTGTTGCTACTTCGGCCCAATCGTAGTCGCCTTTTTCAAGTAGCTCAGCAAAACGTGTATCATCGCTGCTGCTTCGCCAATACGGATGCTCACCAACATTGTTAAATTCAAAGCTGACGTCTAAATCATTTTGATCGAACGCAATTTGAATTGGCCCACCATAGGGTGAGGTAAAGTACACGGTTTCATTGCTTGTCACTGGCACATGCACCGACTGCAATTTAGCGGGACGATTATAACCATTACTGCTCATATAGTGCGTTGCGCCATCACGTAAGGTATTTACAAACACCTTGGTGTTAACGGCTTGGTTGTCGGTGCGCTTTATCGTGAATGTTTGCCCGGGCAGCGCATACACACCTGTTGAGCGAAAATGCGCTTTACTTTGCATGTTTACTGTCACGCTTTTTGGCGTTACATGGCTAAAGTCACTGCGGCTAAAATTTCCCATATCACTTTGGGTTGGGTTCACTTTACGCACATTTAATACCGCATGATCAGCAAATAACGAGCGAAAAAAGGCATTATTATCAGTACTAAGCTTATCCATCGGAAAACGCACATCTTGGCGATAATGATCGCCAAGCAGCGCTAATAATTGATAAAAGCGATAGCCTTGCTCTGCAAAAATATCGGTTTTTGCTTGGTCAAAGCCTCTAAATAATGAGTTCACTTTAGTGGCTGCATCGCTGAATTGTTGCTGGTACTGACTATCACTCGGACAACTACGGTTATCACAGGTGCTTAAATCTACAGTGAATTCACCTGTTTTAAAGCGGTTCAATAGGGCTTTAATGGCGAGCACATCACTCGGTAGGCTGTTGCTGATTACACTTGGGTTCCATTCTGCGAGTTCTAATCGGTGCCAATAGTTATCACCAGCAACACTGACATGGAATAACTCAAACAAGGCGTTACCTAACGCTGTTTGACTACCATCGCGCTGAACATAAATCACGGCAATATCATTCGCTAGCGCCTGCTTTACTGCTGCAACCACATTATCAATATTTAATCCTTCGCGTTCATGCTGAGAGATAATTAATATATCGGTGTCATCAGTTAAACATCCCGCTAAGGCATCGTTATCACAGCTGGCTTTCTCGTTATACCGAACTCGGTCCTTGTAATGCGTATCGAACCATTCTCTAGTGAGAATGCGGTCTTGAAAATAATAGCTCTGATCAAGCTGTGCCATTACAAGGTTAAGAGGCTGCTCTTCAGTTACTTCTCTGCCTGCAAGCCAGCTATGGCTGTTTTTCAAAAAGCTGAGCATTTGCTCATTAATCGTGTTGCGATACGGGTTACTGCCGAATACGAGGTAGCGGCCGCGCTGTGCATCACTGCTACCCACCACGGCGAGGTTTCTTACTTTTGCTTCATAACCTTCTTGCCAACTATTATTGGTTAACAGTACGGGCTCATTAAATGGATAAGTGGCCCTTAACAGCGTTGCATCCCATGTTGGATACCAGCTTAGTGCATCCAAGGGTGACTGTGTGTCTAAACCAAATAAACGATTTTTAATCGTTTGAAAGCGCGCTTTGTGAGTGTCAATTTCATTCAGTGCCGCATCAAGTAATAAATCACTGTTTGGCACATCAAGGGCGTTTCCCGATGCAAGAGCTTGTGCCACATAACTTTGCACTATGTTTAACACAAATTCATAGTTCGCGTGTTCACGTGAGTCACTGGCTGTGATAGTGAACCGAAGTTCACCTACATCCTCATCGCTAGGCGTGCCCGATAAGGTATTTGTTTGCGCATTAAAGCTAAGCCATGCCGGTAAACCTGCCACCGTTAGGCTTACCTCATCATTGTCAGTGTCATTATGGGTAAGCGTTAAACTAAATGCGTTTTCTGCACGCGCCTCTGCAGCGAGTGGTCTGATGCTAGGCAATGAATTAGCGCGAGGGGTCACAGTAAATATTTGCTCAGCAAGCTGCGATACTTCGCCATCTGAATAACGAAAACGAATGAGCTGCTCGCCACGGTCAGTAAATGCAGGCGTTCCCGAAAAGCGCTGAGTGTTATTATCAAAAATTAACCAATCAGGCTGTGCAACGTCACTCACTATAATCGTATCGTTTTGTGCGTCGCTAAATGTGAGCTGATAAGCGTAGGCTTGGCCTTCATTCGCATTAGCTGGCGTTGAAGTAAGCGTTGGCGATGTGTTTTCTTCCCGCGCTTTCTCCACCGTAATATCAATCAACAGCTGTGCTGATAACTGCCCATCCGATACATTAAACTCTATGTTTGAGAACACGCCTGCCTGCTCAGGTATACCGCTTATCGCCCCCGTTGCTTTATCAAAATTGACCCAATTAGGTAAGTTGCTCACCGAAATTGTGAGTGGATCATTATCTGGATCAGACACTTGTGGGTTAAAGTTTAGCGTATCGCCGACCTTTAACGTTTGTGACTGCCCACTGATTTGAGGTGCTTGATTTTGCGGTGTTTCAGTGACCGGAGGTGTAACGGGCGTTTCTTGTGGCTCTGAACCACCGCCACACGCCGTTACTAAAGCGAGTATTGCTGTGCTTAAAAGCGCATGCTGGTATGAAGAAAAAGGTTTGCTCATTAATCTTATATTCGATGTATACATTTTTTTAACATTATAAGCGGATGAGCCACACTATTAACTCGCACGAAAGACGTAAATTGACAACGCTATCAAAACATTTTCAAAAAATAGCCGACTCAAGTAAGTTCTGAATTTTCTGAGTGTGCGTCATGTATTAAAATAACCTTACTAGGGCTAGTATTAATGAAGGAATAAACGAGCAATTTGAATTTGGAAAACCATGAAATCTATTAGCGTTATATGTATCACTTTATTCTTTTTAATAACCAGCTATCCCACAAAAGCTGACATTGCTATAAACGCCACCCCTTTTGACTTTGCCACAACCCTAAGCTTTAACTCTGAAGTGTTGCATCAAGTTCGCTCTATAAATGTGTATTTGCCGCAAAACTATGAAAAAAATACAGACAAACATTACCCGGTCATTTACTTATTAGATGGTTCTAAAAATGAAGACTTTATTCATATAGCGGGCCTGGTGCAATTTGCGAATTTTTCATGGATCAAAATGATCCCCGACACCATTGTTGTCGGGATAAGTAATATTGATAGAAAGCACGACTTCACCACAAAAAGTAACAACCACTTTGACCAGCAAGAACTTCCAAGCCATGGGGGAGCTGAACAATTTATCCATTTTTTACAACATGAATTAAAACCATTAATCGCCAAAGAGTACCGTACTAACGGCACAGAGACCCTAATAGGTCAATCTTTAGGGGGCTTGCTTGCAACTGAAATATTGTATAATCACAGTGCGTTATTCGATCATTACCTAATCATAAGCCCAAGCTTGTGGTGGGACGATGAGGCGTTATTAAAAAGCCAATTTAAACCAAATCATCCTCCTAAATCGGTGTACATTGCAGTTGGCAAAGAAGGCCATGTAATGGAGCGAGTTGCGAAAGAATTATACAAACAACTTGCTCATTCACTTAAAGACAAAAGCCAAGTGAAATTCCAGTTTTTCTCCGAACATGAGCACGGCGACACATTGCATTTAGCGGTTTATGATGCCTTCAAAGACATCGACTACGCGCGTTGAGTCATCGCTATAATCAGCAATAATACCTGACCATTTGAACTTATAATTTAAGCCACTTAAAACAAAGCGGCTAAAAGCATTACCGTGCAAATATGGCTATCGGTTGTTCGTGTAAGCGCAAGTACATGCCGAGTTCAGTATGTTTTTGGCAGGCTTTGGCATCTCATGTTTTTATAAAACAATTTATAAAGGAATTTATAAAGGAATTTATAACTCATTAAAATTTAAACGTTTAAACAGCGTTTCGTAAGCTTACTCCCCCACTTCATATTTTCAATTACTTTTCTGCCATTACTTTTCTGCAATAAAAGTAATGATAGCTAATTACCCGCTATCAGCCCTTTTTAAATAAGCGCCGTGGAAAGCTGGCTTTAAAACAAGCACTCAAATGCGAATTATTCTTGATCTTATTTGTGTTTTATATACTATAACCGCCATCTTATATGGACTAACAAAAAAAATTGGGATCAACAATGAAATCAATAAGACTTAGCTTATTAACTCTGGCAATTACCGCACAATTTTCAGCAATAGCAGATGATGCAAAGCCTAAGCAAGACATGGAACATTTAGTTATTACCGCCACTGGTTTTGAGCAAAAAGTAACTGAAGCACCTGCAAGTATTTCAATTATCACAAATGAAGATATTAAATCTCACGCCTTTACTTCGGTGCTCGATGCAGTGCAGTATTTAGAAGGCATCGACATTGGTACAACCCGCGACAAAACAGGCCAAGGCAGTGTGAGTATGCGTGGTTTAACAGGTGAATACACCCTGCTATTGATCGATGGTAAACGTCAAAACAACCACGGTGATATATACCCTAATAACTTTGGTGGTAACGCCTTTAATCACGTGCCGCCGGTTGACGCTATTGAACGTGTTGAGGTTATTCGCGGCCCTGCATCGACACTTTATGGAGCAGACGCACTTGGTGGTGTTATTAATATCATCACTAAAAAGCACACTGATAACTGGAGCGGTGCAGTGTCATTTAGCCGTTCATTACAGCAAAACGACGACTTTGGTGATGACATAACCACCGACTTTAGCGTGATGGGTCCGCTTATCAAAGATGTTTTAAGCTTAGGTGTGCGCGGCAGTATTTATGAGCAACAAGCCTCCTCGCCAACATTTGAACCTGCGGTCGATCCTAATGGTGTCGTGCATACTCGCTCACTTGGCTTTGGTAGTGGTGGTCGTACTGTTGATAATACCAACGAACAATACGGCTTTACTTTAACTTACACACCTTTTGATTCTCATCATTTACGGTTTGATTATGACAACTCAAGCCAAGTGTATGACAACACGCCAAGCTACGATATTGAATCAGGCACTATTACTTACCCTTTAGGCACTAAAGATAATATTGAATCTATTTGGCAAGACAGCCGCGGTCAGGTTAATCCACGTGCAGGTTATGCCGCCGATCAAGAGTTTGACCGTGAGTGGTGGTCATTTAGTTATGATGGTGAGCTTGAATGGGCCACTATTAAAGCGTCGGTATCGTATGTTGATACGCAAAATAACGGCCGCACTTTGCCTCTAAGCGTTAGTGAGCGTATAGAGCTGCAAGCTATGTACGATGGCACTGGCGAATATGAAGGTATGGATGAGCAAGCACGTAAAGATTTAGCCGAAGAAACATTCTTACCCCGCCCAGCTCGCCCACTCGAAAGCAGTCAGTACACGTATGATTTACGCTTTGATATTCCAATCACTGGCGGTTTTGGCAGCCACAATTTAGCGATTGGTGGTCAGTTAATTGATGGTGAGTTAAAAGATGGTGTATTTGGTCTTGAAAGTGACCAAGCCGGTCAAGTTCAAGAACAAAACATGTACTCGGTGTTTGCCGAAGATAACTGGATGGCAACCGATAACTTTACTTTCACTTTGGGTGCCCGTTACGACGACCATGATGTATTTGGCAGCCAAGTATCACCCCGCGTGTACGCTGTGTACAACTTATCCGACACTTGGACTTTAAAAGGCGGTGTTAGCACAGGTTATAAAACCCCACAAACAACCGACCTATACGACGGTATTACTGGTTTTGGTGGTCAAGGCACCAGCCCATTTGCTGGTAACCCAGACTTAGAACCAGAAACCAGTGTTAACTCAGAAATCGCGCTTTATTGGACATCACTTGAAGGTGATCACAACATCAATGTCACTTATTACAACACCAAGTTCGAAGATAAAATAGCCCGCGGCGACACCATTTTAAGCTGTGAGCAAACCAATGGTGTGCGCCCGTGTGTTAACTTAGGCCAATACGATCAACTGGGCTATGACAGCTACAGCCAAAAAATTAATATTGATGAAGTTGATCTACAAGGTGTTGAAATTGCAGGCCAATATACACTAACCAACACGGTGTCAATCAATGGTAACTACACATGGACTGACAGCGAACAAAAGAGCGGACCAGAACAAGGCAAACCATTAACTAACAGTGCTGAGCACATGGCCAACTTAACGCTAAACTGGGAAGCCACCGACTCAATCAACCTTTATTTACAAGGTGTGTATCGCTCAGATCGTTACCGTGGCTGGGATAACGTGCACGATAAAGCGCTGTATTACAAAAACTATAACCTACTTAATCTAGGTGCACAGTTCTATGTTAATGAGTACGTGCAAATTAATGCCCGCGTAAACAACCTACTCGACGAAGATTTCACCTCTTATAGTACGAGCTATACCGACTTAAATGGGGATGGTGAGTACGAGTACCTAACAGGTCGTGGCGTAGTGAGTGAAGTCACTTTCACTGATGACTACAACGTAAAAGATAAAAGCCGTAATTTCTGGATTGGCGTTACCGCTTACTTCTAATATTTTTCTCCCTGAATATAGGCAGCACTCACTGTTGTGCTGCCTACTTCGAGCAGGTCATCCGACTGTCACTAAACTGCCAACAATGCCATTTATACTTCATTAACCTGCGTAAGCCTGTTAGTTAAAGAATGGAAAATATTCTCACAGCCAGCGGTATATCTATTAGTTACCAAGATAAAGGTGACCTTGATGCACCTGTGATCATATTAATTATTGGCTTAGGCGCACAATTTACCGTGTGGCCAGAGGCCTTGTATAGTGGTTTAGTAGAAAAAGGGTTTAGAGTAATTCGCTTTGATAATCGCGATGCAGGGCTGTCATCATCGCTCGATGAATTAGGCAAACCAAGCCTTATTAAACATTGGCTGAGCCGCCGTTTACCGCTACGCACCCACCTCCCCTACTCATTAGATGACATGGCCCGTGATGTAAAAGAGTTGATGAATGCACTTTCTATCAAACAAGCGCATTTAGTGGGGGCATCAATGGGGGGCATGATTGCACAAATAGCTGCTGCAAAGTACAAAAAGCGCGTACTCAGTTTAACCACCATTATGTCGAGTAGTTCACCTTGGTCGTTTTCAGGCTCGAACATTAATTTACTCATAAAACTAGCTAAGATACAGCCACGAAACCGAACTAAAGAAGCCGAAATAAAATACAACGTACGCCTTAATCAATTAATTGGCAGCCCTGCTTACCCGCAAGATGAATGCGCTTTGTATGAAAACGCAAACCGTTATAGTAAGCGTGCCGCTCATAATCAACAGGGTTTCAAACGCCAACTAGCAGCCATTGCAGCAACCCCTTATCGCGAAAAACTATTGAAAAAAATTAAAGCCCCGACCTTGATTATTCACGGCAGTGCCGACCCTGTCATCCCTCTTGAAGCTGGCATTAATACCGCACTTATAATCAAACGCAGTAAATTAAAAGTGGTGCCCGGCATGGGGCATGATTTTCCACCCGCTTTAATGAAAAAGATGACTAAATGGATAGCAAAGCATGCCCGTAGAGCATCAAAAAAGCTCCGTTAAATAACGCATACTCATTACGAATGAAAAACGTTATGAGCAGCGATTTAATCAACCACTAAACTGATGCCAAGGACCTGTTATGGCGAGTGTTTTTGTTGGTGAGTAAACATTTACAAACAAGGTACTGCCATCGGGCGAAAAACAGGCTCCAGCAAGTTCTGTTTGCGCAACCAAACGCGCAAAATTATAAACCTGTCCTTCAGGAGTCACACCACGTAAGTGATTATCAACCACATCGGTGTATTGATCTTCACAAACAATTAAATGGCCATTTGGTGACACTGTTAAGTTATCGCCAAAGTTATAGAGTGTTTTGCTGGTACTCTCAACAAACAACGATATCTTGCCAGGTTGCTCAGCTTCTTTATTAGTGCCTTCAAATTCTGATGGCTGGTATTTCATTACCTGACCAAGTTGCTTTTTACCGCCATTAGTACAACAAAAATAAAGCTCTTTATCACCCCAGTGAATGCCTTCACCTCGCGCAAATAAAGCAGCGCCTTGCTTAAAGCCACGTAAGCGTAAGTCATCTTTCGGGCTTTCTGGGTTATCTAAGTCAATCCACTCAACATCCAACTCTTGATGCAGTGGCATGGTCTTACTATGCCAGTTACGGCTATCGAACTGTGGTTTCCCTTTAACGACCATTGCTTGTAATTGGCCGCCTTTGTGCAGCTTGCCATATTCGTTAGGAATGAAACGGTAAAAAACGCTGTCACCCTTATCTTCGGTTAAATACACAATACCAGTGCGAGGGTCGACAGCGGCCGCTTCATGATTAAAGCGTCCCATGGCTTTCAATGGCTCAGGTTTAATGAGGCCTTTACTATTGGCAGGCACCTCAAAAATATAACCATGATCTTGATTGAATCCATCGGCTTTGGTGTCGGTTGTTTCTTCACAAGTCAGCCACGAGCCCCAAGGCGTAATACCACCAGAACAGTTACGAATAGTGCCCACTAACGAAAGATACTCTTGCTCTTTTTGATGGGTTTTTAAATTATAAATAATGTGGCTGGTGCCACCAGGAAGTGCGACACCTTCGCGGTTAGTATCGAAGGCGAATGGTGTTTTATGCTGTGCGATACTGGCTTCGGCTTTAGTTAAATCTGTTGGTTTTAATTCGTGGTTACGCACCAAAGCAACACGGTCATTGCCAAGGGCAAGACAGCCCATACCATCGGCTTTGTCGGGAACAGTGAAGCCATCTGACATTTTCTCACCTAAGCTCGAAATAATCTGATAACTAAAACCTGCGGGTAAATCTAATAGCGCATCAGGGTCAGGCAATAAAGGACCAAACCCTTTGATCGTTGTTTGCAAATCATTAAGCGACACTTTGCCAATGGCACTTTTTGATAACCCTAAAAAGGCTAACGTACCCGCCCCTACCAAAAATTCTCGACGTGAAACCATGCTAACTCCAAGCTGAAACCAGCTTTATCATACAAATAAAAAGAGCATTATAAAGCAAAGAAATCATAAAAAGTTACAGTATCACAATCTTCACGAAAATGTCATAAAGCACCTAATAACGACGCTTTAATCACTACGAGTTGTTGATTAGGCACAATAAAATTAAATAACGGTGATATTCCAAACGGCAAAACTAACCATTCACATAGCCAGACTAGCCATTTTATGAATGCGCTTAAAAGTCATCATCACAGTATTGTGAAAAGTTAATGTTCTCTCTAGTGGAGTGTTTCAAACTCGGAATAAGCAATTATTTTCGAGATGCTTATATTTTTGCTAAGTCGCCACAACTCGTTACTTGATTACGACCTTGATGCTTTGAACGATACAACGCATCATCTGCACGTTTTAGTACTGTTTGCCAACTTGTTTCTTGTGGGTTCAACATTGCAACTCCGACACTTACTGTCAGATACACAGTTTCATCGTCTAAAATAAGCGGTGTTTTTGCAACTGATTTTCGAATACGCTGTGCCAATAACTCAACGTCTTGGCCGCTTATGTGGCTCACTAACACAGCAAACTCTTCGCCTCCTAAGCGAAAATATTGGTCATATTCCCTGAGTTGCTGTTTAGCAATTGCGGTTACATGCGCGATAGCTTTATCGCCAAGTATATGTCCAAACTGATCGTTCACTGATTTAAAGTGGTCAATATCAAACACTATAAAGGCTAACTGGGCGTCATTGCGTATACATCGCTTTAGCTCTTTATTAGCAAATATCTCAAGCGCTTTACGGTTATACCACCCTGTTAAATGATCCGTTAAAGAATACTCTCTTAACGCGAGTTCTTTACGCCAAGTCACCACAACAGAAAATGCTATCGTCAGTAAAAAGTAAAAAGCGATAACCGCTAAACTACCTATGTTTAAAAGTTGATGCTTTTCAATCCATGGCGTATTTTCAATACCTGTCAGTAACAAATAGCCTCTAAATAACTGTTGCGCCGAGAAAATAAACAACAAAATAATGAGCAAGTAATACGCTTTGCCCGCCTCTTCTTTTCGGTGCTTCCAAAGTGCTAGCATCGCCGAAATATCAAGTGCAGCAATCATCGGATACAAAACAACAATACGCAGTTCAATTGACTCATTCATTGCTGGCACAAAATGCATAACAAAAATGCCAACAAAAACGATCAGCACACCCCCCCACATCGAACGATTATATAAGCATTTAGATACGCCACTGAAAAGCGCTGCATGCCCAGCTAAATAGCAAGCATTCGCAAAAGCAGGATGGAAAAACGAAGGAAAATCGACATTAGTCGCGAGAATACCCGATAAATTGGAAGCGAAAAATAATGCACCACACACCAGCCAATCAATTAAATAACTTTCGTTACGACTCGCAATGTACAAAGCAGCCATTGTTAACATCATTATAAAGCTAACCAGTGCCGTACAAACGAGCAATGTGTGGAGATCCATTCTTATTATTATCCCTTAATTAGAATTAGGGGGTGGATAATAAACCAACAATTAAGGCAAGTTCAATAGCCAAACTTAGAATATAATCCTCGAATTGACTATTATTTGTTCTATAGCGTAAAGATATAAAATTGAATATATTTTTCCATAACTTAAAAATAACTTGTTATTTTTACTTATAGACAAAAGCCCTCTCATAAAAACCGCCTCTATAAAAACAGCAACTTTACATTTAACACATTGAAAAAAAATGAGTTTAGAAAGTAACGCCATGCTGTATCGGCTAAACAATGCCTAACAAAACAGGGGATTTCTGGACTTTATAAGTAACCTTATTTAACAGGTACATTCTCAACGTATTGATTAAACGTATGAGCAGTCTGCTGTATTCATAGAGTGATTAACATGATTATTAAAATGCTTAAGAGTCATTTATCACTCTTTTAATCTCTCCTATTATGCTCGCTCATCTTTAGGAGACCCCATCACCACATGTGACGTAATGGTTCTTACCTGAGGAATTGAACCGAGCACATCAGCATGAAATGCTTTATATGATTTTAAATCTGCCGTTTCTACCCGCAGTAAATATTCAAACGCACCGGTCACGTTATGACACTCTTTAACTTCATCAATAAACGCGAGTGCTTGCTCAAATGCGAGCTGCGAGCTTGTTGAGTGGTCGTTTAAACCCACGCCTACATAAGCGATAAAACCTAAACCAACAGCGTGATGATTAATCACTGCGCGGTACCCCGAAATCACCCCGAGCCGCTCAAGTTCTTGAACCCTTCTTAGGCATGCCGATGGCGACAACCCCACTTTCTCTGCTAGCTCAGTATTTGCTAAACGGCCATCACGCCTTAACTCATGCAATATTCTGTCGTTAATTCTATCTTTCTTCATTTTAAATTGTGATTTCAAACTACCAAAAACAACATTAAGCGCGATAATTGCGTGCATTTCAATCTATAATTGCAACTTAACAAACAGGGAGAGACTATGATGAGTTTTGAGATGATGACAGCACTGGCGTTATTCGCCCTCGTTTCGTCAATTACCCCTGGGCCCAATAACTTAATGTTGATGAGCTCAGGTGCCAATTTTGGTTTTAAAAGGACCACACCGCATATGTTTGGGGTAACGTTAGGCTTTATGTTGATGCTCTTTTTAGTTGGCCTCGGCATTATGCAGCTGTTTGACTTATTTCCGCTAAGCTACCTCATTCTAAAAGTGTTTTGTGTTGTTTATTTGTTATATCTCGCTTATAAAATAGCCACCAGCAACGGACAACAACACACACAAAATAAAGGTAAGCCTTTTACTTTTATTCAAGCGGCCCTTTTCCAATGGGTGAACCCTAAAGCATGGGCAATGGCGCTTAGTGCGATAAGCTTATACGCTCCAAACAAAAACGTATCAGCGGTATTAATCGTCAGTGCCGTATTTGGTTTAATTAATTTACCTTGCGTGAGCTCGTGGACCTTAGTAGGCGAAAAACTACAACACTGGCTTTCAAGCCCCACTCGTTTAAAACTATTTAACTACTTAATGGCACTACTTTTAGTCGTGTCGGTCTTGTTTAGTTTGCTTTAGTAACGGGCCTTATTTAAAAATGAGACCAAGATTACAGAAATTGAAACTGTTCTACTTGTGTAAGTTTTAACTTTTCAATTTCTTTTTTAGCGTTTTTACAATGGCGACGTAACTTAGATGGCACATCTTTATTGTCAATAATGCTTTTAAGCAGTGATTGATATCGTGCAGTTTGAGCATTGGCAAAAATTTTACAATAGTAAGCGATACCATCGAGCATATTACCATCTGTAGTTTGCTTATTGAGCCATAGTTTACTGGCTAAAGCATCTAAATATTGCTCATCATAGACACCTATCCTGTCATATTTCCGACCAATACGTTGCGTATCCATTCCATCGGCTTGGTTAACCACATCAATAAACTGATAATGCTCTTGACTACTTACGTTATGAGTACGTCTAGAGTAAAACTGCTGGTCTGTCTGTGACTTAACCATTTCAACAGCCCCAATATCTTTATAATGATATAACTGTATTTCGGGGCTATTATTAAAAAAGCCTTTTTCAATTACACGGATATGATCAGGCTTTCCTAACTTTGTAACTACAGCATCGACACTCAACCCTCTCTCTAGAAAAAATAATGGGTTATCAAATGGTTGATTGGTAATTAAGATTGACTTTTTAGGTGTAGCTTGATTTTTTTCAGGCTCTGGGAATTTGACTTCCCCATCAGATAACATCGCAATTTTTGTTTTACTTTCGTCAGGGTCACCTTCAAGTACAATGGCATCTGAAACTTGCTTTCCTGACATATTTTCAATCCATACAGATGAAAAATCGGGGCTTAAATACCCTTTGACAACATAATGTTGATTAGCTTCGGGTGTAAAAAACACATCACCAGACACGATAAAATTGCTTCCCGCATTGAACATATAATTGATGGGGGCGGCATGGTGTACTTGTGCAACTAAAGTTAATGTCATTGGCTCTGTCGGTACTTCACGGCTAAATCCAACCGGAGTAAGTAGCATTCCTTGCCCATATGATGCCTGATGCGTAGCCCGAATAGAATTATTAACCTGTTTTCCATCAACTTTGCTTAAATAAAAAAACTGCCCAGAACTCGTGCTCCCCACCTTGTAAGTATCATCAAGTTTAGCCGTGTTGCCTTGGTAGTTTTTAGGGATCGGGTTGTATGTTGCTACACAGCCAACAAGTGATGAAGCCAACATAATGATGGCAAAAAAGCTTGCTATTTTTCTCATTTTTAAACCTAACTAACTATTTTAATTATTATTTTAGCTTTCAGAAGCATACACTAAATGTTGAATTTGGGAGCATTGAAGCTCAAGTGGCATGTAAAGCGTTTGCATATTCTTACGACTCAATGCGGCATGAAGTGGTAAAGTGGCTAGCCCCTTAATGGTGATGTTGGCAACATCAGGGGTTTTAATTAACCTAACAACCTCTCTGTCACCATATTGAGAGATAGAAGGTATAAAAGGCCGTAATTGCTTAATTAGTTTCTCTAATAAAATATCACTGACATCACCACCAATGATGATTGTTTGCGTATTCAAAAGAGACTCAAGCGTATGAATAGCAATGCGCAGAGGCTCGGCGGCTTGGTCTACCCACCTATCTAAATGTTTACTTACAGCTGATTGGGTAATGACTTCTTCTTGCGTTAAATCATTTAAATTAAGCATCGCTTTTAAGGATGTTATCGATGCAAAGTCGTTTAACCGTCCTAATTCGGCTGTGCTTTCATCTGTTTCTGGTGTTACAAAAATATCACCTAACGCGCCTGTTAGGCCATTTTGACCAAGCAAAATTTGCCTATCATACACCACCGCTGATTCAACTCTTGAGCCTAAGTGTACAAAAATAAAGTTGTGAAGTTGCTGTGCCTCTCCAAATAACATTTGAAAAGCAGCACACGCCGAAGCTGAGGTTTCAAGCGCCACGGGTAATTGCAACTTATTGGCTAAACGTTGCTGCCATTGCTTGTTAAATGTAAAACGATTAATCGCCGTATCATCACTGACTTCGAGTGATAACCCAACGCCTAAAATTAATGACTTATCAATATTATCGATTTGCACTAGCGTGTCGACTAAATACGCCGCTTTATCTAACAGTGCATCAGGTTCAACCAAGGTATGCAGTCGGTTTATTTGCTCACCATTTAAGTAGAAAAGTCCCACTTCTAGTTCGTTATTCAACACTCTTATCGCAATGCTATAGGCTGCTTTCTTATTTAACACGAGCATTTTAGACGGTTTTCCTGCACCTTCTGCTTTTTTAATCCCAACTTCTTCTACTAGTTTTGCCGCTAGCAGCTCTTCAACCATATTGGTGATTGTTTGCTTTGTAAGCTGAGTATTTCGCGCAATTTCCACACGCGAAACAGGGCCTTGAGTAACAATTTGCGAGAGTACAAGACGCAAATTTATCGCTTTATTTTGCTTTGCGTTAGATCCTTTCACTGTAAGCCCACCTTTTTTACATCTTTCTTCGTTTACAACGTCTTACGCAGTTTAAGCTATCGTAACAGGAAACCGAACAAAAATTAATTAGTAAAAACATTTGACATATTTATACTCATGCATAAATATGATTATAAATAAAACAACTTAGAAACGTTACTTTTACTTTAATTTCACATTACAAAACAAGCTTACCTATAAATTACAATTAGTTACAGTAGGCTATGATAATTAAGTCAAAGTACGTGCATTAAACAGGATTGTTTAACATGTCATCGACTAAAAAAAACAGCAAGCAAAGCATACTCAAATCAGCAAACCGCTACTTTTTACACGTATTATGCTCGTTATGCTTTTACAGCTTTGCTTTATCGGCACAAGATAGCCAAACAATAGACTGGTCAAAAGCAGCGAATGCCAGCGACATAGCGCTCTCTTCAGAACAAATAAAGACTATAAAAAATAAACACCTTACCGCAGCACTCGCTTGGCATGGCGCAAGCCCGTGGATCAATGCCGTTAGCCGCGGAGCAGAAGATGAGTTTAAAAAGCTTGGTATCAAAGTGATTGCACAAACCGATGCGCAATACGACCCTGCAAAACAAGTGGCTGATTTAGAGAATATTTCAACTCTAGAACCCGACCTCGTTTTATCTCTGAGCATTGATGGCATAAGCACTAAATTAAGCTATCAAAAAATACTTGCCGTCGGCGCCAGACTGGTTTTATTAAGTAACCCGATTCCAGGATTTAAACATAACCAAGACTATGTCGGTATTGTGACTGATGACATGTTTGGTATGGGAGAAGCAGCCGCAGAATTAGTCGCGCAAGCATCAAATAATGCGGGCAAAGTAGGGCTTATTTTCCATGACGCTAACTATTTTATTACCAATAATCGCGATCAGGCTTTTCGAAAGGCCTTAGCGCGCTACAGCAATATTAAAGTGATCAGCGAAAAAGGCTTCGTAAAAGAACATGAAACAAGCAATATCGCTGCAGCAATGCTCTTACAACACCCTGAAATAGATACTCTTTATGTATCATGGGATGCTGCAGCAGAAGGCGTTATTGAAACGCTACGCTCGATTGGCCGTAAAGATATAAAAGTTATTACCCATGATTTAGGGGTAAATAACCTGCTTGATATGGCGATGAATGGCAATGTATACGGCACCATTTCAGACAGACCCTACGACATTGGTAAAACCATGGCTCGCATTGCAGCTGGGGCTGAAATAGGTATTCAAGCACCTGAATTTACACTGGTCCCTTTCGACTCAGTGACCCACGAAAATATTGCCCCTATTTGGCAAAAAGCATTTAAAGCACCGCTGCCTAAATTACTTGATTTAGCATTAAAACAATAAGGAACGACATGAGCATAAATCAACTAACACTAAACCAAATAAAGGGGATCGCGTTGAAGCGAGAGTTCTTTATTTACTATATTTTTCTGACCGTGATGCTGCTATTTACCATTACGCTCCATGACAGTGGCTTCTTTAGCCTCACCAATTTCATGAATATCGTAAGACAAACAGCGCCCGTCACTATTATGGCTATTGGACTTACGTTTGCATTAGCCGTTGGGCATATTGACTTGTCAATTGGTGCCGTTGTTGCACTTTCGGCGTTAGTCGGCGCGATTTTGCTACAGCATGTAGGCATTCCTCTTGCTGTTGTTGGCGCCTTGAGCGTGGGACTCATTGTGGGCCTTATTAACGGCTTACTAATCGAGCGCTTGCAAGTGTCTTCATTGCTTATCACCTTAGGTACAATGGGCGTAATTACAGGCGTTGCACGACAAATTACTAATTTAGAATCTGTGCCAATTATCGACCAAACTTTCACTGCTTTTTTTGGAGCGGGCGAGCTTTTTGGTGTGCCTTCCTTACTTATTTGGACTGTTGTGGTAGCAGCAATTGCCTACATTGTTTTAACAAAGCTTGCTTTTGGCCGTCACTTACTCGCCGTGGGAGGCAGTCCAAAAGCAGCCCTCGCCATGGGCATTAAAGTGACACGCATTAGACTTTATGCATTAGTTATTTCTTCTTTAGCAGCGGCGCTTGCAGGCTTGTTGTATGCCGGTCGTTTACATGGTGCACGCTACACACTCGGCGAAGCAGACTTATTAACTGTGATTGCGGCTGTTGCCATTGGTGGAACCAGTCTTTTTGGTGGTCGCGCTTGCATTATTGGCGCAATTTTAGGCTCGTGGTTAATGGGTATGATCAATAACGGGTTAATCCTTTCTGGTTTTTCCACCAATGAACAAATGATTGCGCGCGGTGTAATTTTAGTGATTGCCGTTGCTATTGGCGTCAAGGAGTTAAAAAATGGTTAGAACAGCACTCGACCAAGTGGCCTTAGAAGTCCGAAATATACAAAAAAGTTTTGGCGGTGTTCACGCACTTCAAGGGGTTAACTTTACCATTAACAAAGGCGAAGTTGTTGGCTTACTCGGCGACAATGGCGCTGGGAAATCAACCTTAGTTCGCTGTGTTTCAGGCATTCATAGCCCAGACGAAGGCGAAATAATCGTGAATGGTCAAGCGGTCAATATTGACTCCCCTTTAGATGCACGCAATGTTGGGATCGAAACAGTTTTTCAAGACCTCGCCATGGTGCCAGAGTTCAACATTACAGAAAATTTATTTCTGAACCGTGAAATAAAACACAAAAACCCTATTCTTCGTCGACTAGGCTGGCTTGATAAAAAAGCCATGGAGAAAAAAGCCAAAAAAGCATTAAACCGACTTAATAGCCGTATTCCTAGCTTTGAAGAACAGATTTACCGTTTATCGGGCGGACAGCGCCAAGCTGTGGCCATTGCCCGCGCTGTAAACTGGGGAGCCGATATCGTTATTATGGACGAACCAACAGCCGCTTTAGGTGTTGAGCAAAGTGCCCAAGTCAATGAGCTTATCAACCTTATCAGCTCTCAAGGCGTTGCCGTATTATTGATCAGCCATAATATGCAGCATGTCGTAGAAACATGTGACAGAGCGGTTGTACTTTACCAAGGTAGATCGGTTGCCGATGTTGCTGTATCCGAGGTAAGCAAAGAAGACTTAGTTAGCCTCATCACAGGCGCTAAAACAGCAGCATAAGGAAGTATAATCATGAGCATAGAAAAAAAAGTAGCCCAATTAATCGACACCTTGCCCTTAGCCGAAAAAGTGGGTCAACTGTTCTTACTCGCTTTTGCAGGTAATGATTACGAATACGCAAAAGCATTAGTCAAATACTACCATGTGGGTGGTTTTTATATCACAGATGACAACGCTGCCAATCCTAAAGAGGCAACGAATTTGGCGACTATGCTACAACAGGAAGCCGCTTTAAGAGCATGTGATGTCCCTTTATTACTCGCAGTAGATCAAGAAGGCGCTTGGGGAATACTCACACACCATACCGATTTAGGTCCCGGTAATCTGGCGCTGGGCCAAGCAAATGATCGCGCACTTACCGCAGACATGTACCAAGTTTATGGTGAGCAAATGCAGCAAATTGGTTACAACACCCTGCTTTCGCCTTGTGCTGATGTCAACGCAAACCCTAATAACCCGATTATTGGCTTACGTGCTTTTGGTGAAGAAACGGTTGGAGTTGCCCATCATGTCAGCGCTGCAGTCGAGGGAGCAAATAAGTCGGGAAACCTGTGTTGTGCAAAACATTTTCCTGGTCATGGTGATACACAGAGTGATTCACATCAAACCCTCCCCATTGTAGATAAATCTTTTACCGCACTCATGCAACAAGATTTAGTTCCGTTTAAAGCCGCTATTGAGCAAGGCGTAGGGCTTATTATGACAAGCCACATTTGCTATCCGCAAATAGACCCTAAAAACCCCGCAACTCTATCGAAGATCATATTGCAGGACATTTTACAAAAACAATTGGGTTTTAAAGGGCTAATTATTACCGACAGCATGAATATGTGGTCAATGAGGCATAATTATGAGCCTGCCGAAGCCGCTATTAAAGCGCTTGAAGCAGGTGCTCATATTGTCATGTTAAGTGAGGAGCATTACGAAAACAGCACAACCCCCTACAAAGAAATTCAAGCGGCGACTATTCTAGGGGTTATCGACGCTGTAAAAAATAACGTTCTGGATGAAAAAGTCATTAATGACCGGCTTCAACAGGTACTCGTGTTCAAATATAGGCACTTTGCAGATTCGCCGACGCCAACGAACAGTCTGCTTAATAAAGCCTCTGACATTGCAAAACTTGCAGCAGAGAAAGCCATAAAAGTATTGAGAAATGAACAAGGACTTTGGCCACTCAACACTCGTCCATTTACCTTAGCATTTGCTGCAAACCCGAAAGGTTACGAAAAAATAACTAACGATAGAGGCATAGGCCCCAATGATCCTTTATCGGCTCAACATGTCATTGTAAGTACGCTACAACAACGCAATACGCCCCACACACTGCTTAGCTATCAGCAACTGTTAGCGGCTCTTAACAACGACGACTTCGAACTCAACAGCCCCCTTGTGCTAGTAACCGAAGATTACCCTTTGCCCGGTGAGTCATTTGATGTTTCTGAGCAACAAAAAATACTCAAAAAGGCAATCGATAAATGGCCCGATCAGCTTATCGTTATTGCCATGCGCTCTGACTACGAACTCGAAAACCACCCGCAGTTAAAAACGTATATTTGCGCCTACTCAAGCAGAGCGATTAGTGCAGAAGTTATAGCAAAGCTGTTATAGAGCGTTCATAAAACAACCAAATTAAACTTGACAATTAGTCAAAATGATTTAATAAATAATTAGTAAATCAATTTTATTAATTATAACGATAACAAAAAAGGATAACCTAATGAAAACAACCGCTGCTTTAAAAACCCATTATTTAACGCTATGCATAATGACAGCGCTATCAAGCGTATCGCTGTCAACTTATGCTCAGCAAAGTGAATCACAGGCACAAGAAAACAAGGAAATGGAGACCATTGAAGTGCGTGGTATTCGTCGCAGCCTGACCGAAGCATTAAACACTAAGCGCTTTGCAGATTCTGTTGTTGATTCTATTTCAGCTGAAGATATTGGCAAATTCCCAGACAAAAATATCGGTGATGCCATGCAACGTATCCCTGGTGTGACTGTCGTACGTACATTTGGCGAAGTAGCGGGTGTAACCGTACGTGGCACAGCACCAGAACAAAGCATGGTATTACTGAATGGCCAAAATGTTGCCAGTGTCGGTTGGTTTGATTTAGGTGGAATGAATCGAAGTTTTAATTTTGAAATGCTGGCAGCAGAACAAATTTCTGGAATGGATTTATACAAATCAGCCGAGGCCGATATCAACGAAGGCGCAATGGGAGGCACAGTTAACCTCAGAACAAGAAAACCACTTAACTTAGAAAGTGGCACCGTTTACGCTTCTGTTGAAAACAGCTATCACGCCAATGCTAAAACATGGTCACCCGCTTACTCAGGCCTTGTAAGTTGGAAAAACGACGATGAAAACTTTGGTGTTTTAGTTGCCTACTCTAATGAAGAGTCAAAAGTATACCGCGAAACGCTATCAAACTTTGGTCCCGCTGGTAACACCACATTTGTCGATACAAATGGTGTAGAGCGCCAATCATATGGTGCAATGTCATCCATTTTATTTGATGAAGACAGAGAGCGAAGCAGCTCACAAATCACGCTACAATACGCACCTAGCGACGCCTTAAGCATGGATTTAAACTACAACTTATTTGAACTTGAAAATAGCCATGTAAACTCAGCACAATTTGCTATTGTCGGCTTTGGGCAAATGCAAGGTGACTCTGTTGTTGTCAATGATCAAGGTATTGTCACAGCTGCAACATCACTTGCGTCGGGTCCTGGGCTTGCTCCCCTTTTCAATAATACCGTATTACGAACACCCAAAATGCAAACCGATGCACTGAATTTTTCGGTTAATTACAATGCAGACACATGGTCAGCAGACTTTGTAGTTGGTCGCTCTAATGCCGAAGGCCGTACTTTACAGTCAAGTACGTGGTGGGGTGATATTACCGACACTGCAAACTCAAGCTTTAGTTTTGACGTTGCAGGACCTTTGGAGTTAATTCCAACAAACCCTGATTATATGAGCGATCACAGTAACTTTGCGCTATTTCAAGAGTTCACATTTATTAACTACAAACGCGATAATACGATTGATTACGCCCAAGCTGATTTTACTTTCCAGCTCGAGTCAGGCTTGTTTACATCGATACAAGCAGGCTTGAAAGTGCAAGAGCAAGTTTTTTCATCACAAGGTGATTTCCAAGATTTAGATGTCGCTGCAGCTCAAGCAGATAACTTAACCCTCGCCGATTTCAATGGTGGCTTTGTATCAGGCTTACACAGTGCTGAAGGTCGTGCAGGCAGTTTGTCAGCATTCCCTGTTGCAAGCACCGCAATATGGGATTACGCACACAAAAATAAGCCTTCTGAAATCACCGTAAAAGATGCTTTTTCGATTGAAGAAGATATCACTGCTGCCTACGTGAAAAGTAATTTTTCGGGTGAAGGCTTTAGAGGTAACATCGGCTTACGCTATGTCGACACTGATATTCTCTCAACCGGCAGCATTAATGGCGAGCCAGATAAAATCAACAAAAGTTACAGTAACTACTTACCAAGCTTTAACTTAGCTATTGATTTATCTGAAGAGATGATTTTTCGTTTCGCCGCAGGTTCTGCAATTTCACGCCCTGATTATGACGATATGAAAGTGGCAGATATCATCTCAGAAAGCTTTCAAACAGCCAATGTCGGCAGCCCCGAGCTTGACCCCTATAAGTCAGACCAATATGACATGGGTATAGAGTGGTATTTCAGCCCATCATCTATTATCGGTGCTACATTCTTTATTAAGAACATTAGCGACTACATTGAGCAAACCACCGTTAAAGAAAACTACCCTGGTTGCGGTCCTGAATGTCTTGTAACACGTTCAAGAAACGTCGGTACAGCCGATGTACGAGGCCTTGAATTACAATACCAACAAGACTTTGATAATGGCTTTGGTATTCAAGCAAACTACACCTATACAGACAGCAGCCGCACAAATTCAGCGGGCGAAGAAGTTCCTATTGAAGAAGTATCACAAAACTCATTTAACCTATCTGGTTACTATGAAAATGAAATTTTCAGTGCACGACTAGCCTATAACTACCGCGATGACTGGGTTCGCCAGTATAACGGAAGTAGTTTAGACAGCATGAACGACCCGTATGATCAATTAGATGCATCGATTGTTTGGCATGCGACTGATTATCTAGATATCACCCTTGAGGCAGCTAACTTATTGAACGAAGCCCTCGTCTTACGCCAACCAAAAGCAGGCAACATTGTGCACAGCGTAGATGAATTTGGCACCCGTTACTTTGTTGGTGCAAGTATACGATTCTAGACACCTAATTATGCATATTTTTGCATAATTGTAAGCAGCCATCGGCTGCTTGCACAACAGATAAGGCTTACGTTTTTCCTTATCTAGCTCTTTTAGCTAACACAGAGCTCCATGCTCTACCATAAGGCAAGTTGCCCAGCTTGCCTTACTTTCACATCTCCCAAAAAAAGCCCCAACACATTAGTAAAAACATTTGACTTATTTTAAAGGTACAACTACTTTTAATCTCAAGGTGAATAAACTGTTAACAAAAAACACCTTAAACCCAAATATATGGATAGTTCATACCGTACTTTTAAATTTTTCAGTAATTCATTGGTATGTGTTGAAAAAGCCATGAATAACAACATAAGCAACAGGAATAATCGAATGAAAATTACAAAAACAGCGGCAATAGTAGGCCTTGTTCTCAGTAGCTCAGCGTCAGCAGGCACAGGTGTGCAAAGCTTTTTAGATAGCCTAAGAGACTTTGAATCTGGTATTAACCCAAACCTTGCAACCTTTTACACTGACAACCTCAATAACCCTGTTTATACATACGCAAAAGTATCTGCCCCGGGTCGCATGATCAGAGACTGTTCAACGGGCAGTATGATCCCAGAACCCACTACCATTAATGAGTTCTTTACTAAGCTTGGGGTTGACGACATTTACAACCCACAAACGCCTAATGACCCACAAATGTTCAAAAGCATGCAATATAACTCAATGAACGCATGGGGATTTGTTGGTTACCAACTAGGTGAAGCGGTCTTGATTGACGCTGGATACTACAGCCCAAAAGTTGTCGAAATTGATGGTGTTGAATACGACAGCTTTTATGTGTTTGTTGATGATTCAACCTGGATTGGCTGTGAAACCGAAGCACTAGTAGAAATTGTTGGCTCTGGCGGCAACATGATTCTAGCGACAGATGTAAACAAGTGGGAAGGTAATTTTGTTGGCAAAAATGGAGTAAACTCATTTCAAGACCTTCTAATTCCTGACAATCAAGAATTAGTAATGCGTGACGCGATGCGTTTTAATTATGGCGTGATGACACAGTTACTGCAGGATGCAAACATGACATGGTCTCAAGCATTAGCTAAAAGCTGGCCCGATACTGACGATGCTGGTAATGCAATCCAAGTTCAAGCAACTATGTCTGGATTATTAGCCGCAGCTCACCTACGAGGTGCATGGGGCACGGCCAGACTACTTACCAACGATGAAATAACCTGTGATGAATTAGGCACATGTATCACTAAATATGTTCATAAGTTTGGTGGCTACAATACACTATTTGATACCCCTGCAAATGACATAATAGAAGGCTCACAGTACGATGAAAGACTCTCTGCTGGGTGGGGCAATGACAGCGTTATCACGGGCGGTGGCAGCGATATTATTGAACTTCATGAACAAGCAGGCTCAATCACAACATTAAACGACTTTACTATCGGAGATGATTTAATTGTGCTTAGAGACTGGCAAGTGGCGAGTCCTCTGGCTAATTTAACAATTGCTGATGTAGCCCAAGGCGTTGAGCTAACATTCTCAGGTCAAAGCGTTGTAATCAAAAATGCTTCTGCTAGCCAAGTAAATCAAAATACTTCAAATGTAATTGCAGAGTCAAAAATATACGAAATAGCATGGTCAGGCACGCAAACTGTTAATGGCTTTAATCCTTTATTAGATAAAGTGCGTGGTACCGCAGGTATTGGTTTCAAACATTTAAAAGCATACGAAACAGATACATCGCTTGTAATTGGCATTCAAGCACAGGATGGAGGAATTTACAGCTCTATTGAATTAGTAGGCTTAACATTGTCAGATCTTACGCCAGAAATGTTCGATAACGTCACAGGTGGCTTTGACCGTTTAGGCTACATTGTACCTTTAAGCAACCAAAACTGGGGCTGGAATGTAGAGTTAACAATCAATAATTTTGATATTGATAAAACGGTAATAAGTATGCCGCTATTTAATTACAGTTACTCTATGTTAGTGCTTACACAAGAAAATAATGACACCGTCATTACACTCAATGAGTCTTCATCTCAGGGGGACCAAAAACGGTTAATTTTGAAAAATGTTGATGTTTCCACCCTATCGACTGCTAACTTTGAGTTCATCTCAGGTAACTTCAGTGAAGCAACTATTGATATCCCTGTCTATTTTGACATAACAGCTCAAGTTGTTGGTAACGGCGGTGTTATCTCACCGACGCCAGATGCAAGTAATGTTATTGCAGCTCAAGGTAATCAAGATTTCACTCTTAACTTTATTGCTGATGCTGGCTACCGTGTAGCCACTGTAAAAGTGGATGGTATGCTCATTGCTGATCCTCAAAGCTCATATACATTTAATAACCTATCGGCTGCCCATTCGGTAGAAGTCACATTTGAAGTGGGAACCAGTTGCCCTGCAGCGTGGAATCCTACAGCTGTGTATGTAGGAGGCGACCAAGCGACATACAATGGTCAAACCTATGAAGCCAAATGGTGGTCTCAAGGGCATCAACCAGACTTAGGTGACCCATGGAAACTAGTAACATCTTGTAATTAATGAATAAAAAGCCGGGGCATTTAACCTCGGCTTTTTAACCTATTAGCACTTTTTAACAAGCTTATAAAAAAAATTGGGAATAAATATCTCGTCTGTTCGTTACCTCTATGTCAATTCGTAAAAAAGAGGACGAGACAATGACTCACTTTAAACAAACTTTAATCGCAATGTGTGTAGTAACTTCAGCAGGTTTAACAACGGCGAGCTATGCTGCAGATGTGCAATTATCGGTATCAACCGACCAACAAGCTTCAAGTAATATGCAAACATCTCTTGCACCGGCTAATGCAAGTCAAACAAGCACGACATCATTGATGCAAAATAGCCAAGTTTCAGGCTCAGCGACAACTCAAAACTCAGCCACAGAAACAAACACGACTACGAGCAACAGTGCACAAACCAATACTGAAACAAACACAACAAACACGGCTCAAAATGCTGAACAAACGTCTACTGCAACTACCGCAAGCTCACTTAATAGCATTAATGAGTCTGCAAACTCAGTGAGTGTAACAGCGATATCAAACCAAGCAGGTGCAACTATTGATAACAGCGTATCGATGGTTAATGCAATGACCACAAGTAATGCAATTAACCCTACTGCACTGACCTTGCAAAACCAGCTAGATCAGCAAACAAGTGCATTAACTCAAGCAAACATAACCGAGCTCCCACTGCTTGATGTGAACCAAATATCTGCCATTAGCAACAACCTACAATCAAGCCTGTCAGGGAATGTGCAACAAGCCGCTATCGACTCTGTGCAAAGTAGTGTTGAGCAAACGGTAACTTCTACAGTGAGTAATAGTGTCAGCCAACAAGTTGCTGACCAAGTCACCGCGACCACAACAACAGAAGTGGTTAACAGTATCCAAAATAGCCTTAATTTAGGCCTTTAAAGTCGTGTTGTGCCGGGTTATTACCCGGCGCACTTTTAAGGAGGTCGCTATGCGTACACTAACAACACTTGCTGTAATGAGTGCAATGACGTTAAGCATTCATGCAACCGCAGCCGATGCAACGTTTAATGCACATGCTCAGATTGGTTTAACGAGCAACTCAGATTTAGCAATAAAAGAGCTCGATGTCATTTCATCGCAAAGTGACACTGGCACCTTGCTGTCTGCGGGTCTAAGTGCAGAATTTAAAGCAACCGATGCACTCAAGTTCACACCCAGTTATCGTTATGAAAACACCAATTACCATACCTTGGATCAATACGACTTATCGCTCCATCAATACGGGTTAGACACAAATTATAAGCTAACACACACTGACATTGGCTTTCGTTATGATGGTGCAACAGCCCAAGTGGCTAACAAAACATTTTTAACGCTCGACCAAGGAAGTCTTTACATAGGCCACTTTGTCAATAACACCACATATTTAAGAGCAGCATTGAAAGCGGGTGAAAAACAATTTACCACTCAACCTGCACGTGATGCACAAAGCCTTGGCCTTGACACCAGTCTTTTTTATTTTATAAATCAAGGTAATACCATGTTGCTACTGGGTGCGAGTCTCGACAAAGAAGAGGCAACTGAGCAACAATATGACTTTTCTGGCTGGACTTTAAACACGCGCGTTTCACACACGTTCACCGCTTTCGGCAACACAAATAAAGCGAGCATTGGTTGGCGATATCAAGATAAAGACTATCAAGAGAATCCAAACGATATGCTCACTGAGCCAACCCCATCACGTGATGAAAGCCGCCATATTTTAACCGCGCATTGGCAACTATCGCTGCTTGATTCGTTAAGTTTAATTACCGAGGCTGAGTATGGGGATTATCAATCTCAGTTAGAGGCAAATACATACACACAAAGCATTGCGTCCATTTCTTTGCGTGCTGAATTTTAAGCCTTAATAAGTGATTGAGCCATGCCCAAACACGCTATCTTTTCCGGGTTTTCCTTTATCGACTGCACGCTCAACTAACTTATTATAGATAGAATGGGGTGTGTAATCGGGATTCGCCGCCAAACATGCCGCAGCCGCAGTCACCTGCGGCGCCGCCATTGAAGTTCCTGATTCAACCCCTACACCACCGCCCGAGTTTAGTGTTAATACGTTGACACCTAAGGCTGCAAAATCAATGTAGTCACCTTTATTTGACCAACGGTATATTTGCCCATTTTTATCAACCGCACTCACTGCAATAACATTTTCATACGCCGCGGGATAAAGCGGCAATGCAGCGGGGCCATCATTACCGGCTGCTGCAACAAGAGTCACTTGCTGCGCAATTGTCGCCTTAATTGCTGCCGCTAAAATAGCATTATCTGGCCCAGTAAAACTCAGGTTAATCACTGGAACTTGCGCAGCCACCAGCCAATTTAAGGCATCAACAATAGCAGCCAATGTGGCACCCTGTGACAAGTCTGATTGACGATAAAAAACCGCCGCGCTGTATAACGTTGCTTGGTTTAATAATGGCGATAACTTGGCCGTTTTACCAATCATAACACCGGCGACCGCAGTGCCATGTAAGTCAGGTGATGCCACGGAATTGGGTAGAAATGACCGAGTCTCAATGGTGCTCCCCACAAAACCAGGGTGCGCCAAGTTAAGTGCGCTGTCGATCATGCCTACCCGCACAGGCAAGTCGCAAACGGGCCGGTTTTTATGTGTGTTAACGCCTTGCAAAGGACCTTGCTGCGCTTGATAAATGTGATTACGTCCTAATAAGGCCGCATCATCTATCGACAAAAGACGTTGTAATTGAGCTTTTGAATCAAACTGTTCAGGCACCACAAATCGTAATAAAACCATTCCCAAAGCATCGTATGATTGACGACTGACTATCTGTGCACCAATGTGCTCTAGCTTCGCTCTATGCTGCTCATTGGCTAACAAAATCCATTGCCGTTCAACGGCTCTAAAACCCTGCTCTGTTTCGATTTCTATGAATGCTGGTTTTCCTACCGTATTCAAAATGGCCAACCGGCTGGGTAATGCGCTTATATCAGTCGCAAGTTGTTGAATAGAATCAATGCTAGGCAATGCGCGACGTGGAATATCGAGCCTATCTTCAATACGTTCAATAGCTGGGTCTATCTGCTCTATAATAGGGCTGATCGGTTTTATAACCGTGGCATATAAATTACTCGACATGAGCAATAACGTGCCAAGGGCAACATCTTTTATTTTCATGTTACAGTCACTTCTCTTTTGACTAAGGTTAAAGGTATAACGTTTGAAATAAAAATAAATTGCATATTTAGGGAATAAAAACAGTTTCTACTCGTTATAGTAGTGCGTGTAGGCTGAATCATTCATGAGTCACTTAATTTATAAGGCCGCACGCCCTAACAAATAAGGGAAAACATGACTAATACACTAACCAGTTTATTACCTGCACTTAGGCGTTTTGCATTTTCGCTAACTGGCAACCAAGCTGATGCAGATGACGTTGTGCAAATTACCATCGAAAAGCTGTTGGTAAAAGGAATTCCTGACGATATTGAGCCACTAAAGTGGGCGTTTAAAGTATGCCGTAATGTATGGATTGATGAATATCGCTCGCAAAAAGTAAGGTTAAAAGCGGTTCAAAATACCGATTTACAAGAACCCACATGCGATGATGGGCAGCAACACCTGGCGACCTCGCAAACTCTTAAACGCGTCAACCACGCTTTAACTACTCTGCCCGATGAGCAGCGTGCAATCATCTCGTTAGTTGCAGTACAAGGCATGGCTTATAAAGACGTTGCACACACGCTAGATATTCCTGTTGGAACCGTTATGAGTAAGTTATCGCGAGCTCGAAGTGCCTTGTATCAATTAATAAAGCCTGACTTCACTAAGGAAAACGCCTAATGATTGACGACCAAACTCTCAGTGCCTTTTTAGACAATGAATTATCAGCGCAAGAAATGGAGAGAGTTCGCAGCGCCATAGCGCAAAATGAAGACCTTGCCATACGCCTTGCCGAATTAAGCGAAGTTGATTTACTAGTGAAACAACATGCTGAGCAAATTGATGCAATGCCACTGTCTAAATCGCTAGAAAAAACCCTTGGCAAGCAAACAAACGACACGGTTGTTTCACTGTCGAAGTGGCAAAAAATAAAACAAGCCAGCCGTAAGCAACTCGCTGTCGCAGCAGGTATTGCTGTGCTATTTACTGTGGGCGTTGCCAGTTTAACGCAACAAAAGCAATTAAATATTGAACAGCCCATAGCAAATGCATTAGAGCAGCAACTAAGCGGTGACAAAACAAATATAGATAGTGCACGCTCACTTACAGCACAATTAAGTTTTATTAATTCGACGGGGGACTTTTGTCGACAGTACACCCTTTACCAACAACAAACACAGCAGTCTCATATTGCCTGTAAAGAACACGGTACTTGGCAACTTAAAGTCTCTACTGAGCAAAAGCCCTATGATCGACAAACATATAGCCTCGCGAGTAACACGTCAGCGCTCGACACCTTTATCGATAATACAATTAAGGGGCAGCCGCTCGACCGCACTCTAGAACAGCAAGCACGCGAGAATAAGTGGCAATAGGTAAAATAACCATGAAGTTTTTAATCACACTATTAATAACCCTTATTCTCAGTGGCTGCAGCAGCACAAATCAACATAATGACATTGATAATCATGTTGGACTGACAATTAAGCCGCTCGCAGAAAACCAATATGTGCTTCGCTATAAAAGTAATAGGCTATCAAAGCAAGGCGTGCTTGATGCTAGTTTGCATCACGCCGCCAAACTAACTCTAAAACAAGGTTACGACTGGTTCGTTGTCACCACGCAAGATACACACATATCGCACAACAATACAGCGCTTAACTCGCACAGACAAACTGCAACTTATACAACACGCTGTGGTTTACTTACCTGTTCAAGGCAAGCTTCACCTTACCCTAGTGAGTCGCCACCCCACATTGCAAAGCGTGAAATTACAACACAGTTAATCATTGTTTTGGGAAAGGGGATCAAACCCAGTATTGATGCAATAGATGCTTATTCACATATTCATCACCCTGAATAATCAGGGATATATCTCTTTCTCGCGGGGAAACTTTCTGTGCTACTCTTTACTAATACAGCGCATTTCAGTGTGACTCATGACTGGTAGCATCGAGAACTATTTTTATCACGGGTTCTATATTTTCTTAATGATCACCGTTATTACCTGCTCGGTTATTGCCACAAAATTAATGACCAGTGGGTTTAACAGTCGATCAATCTCACTATTTAACCTGTATTTCTATTTAGGAATGGCGGGCTTTTCGTGGTTATGGATACAGAATATTTTTGAGCTCACACCTGACTTTCGCTCAGGTGTCGCCATGTACGTGCTCTCTATTATGTTGCTTCAGTTAGCTATTTTTAATTACGACGAAAAGTCTCGCTTCAACCTGCAAGTAATAGCCTTTAGTCTCGTATGCGCCGTGTTTATATTTTTTATGAAAACCATAAACCAATTAGCTATCGCGCAGCTAAGTTATACATTTATAACTCTGCCCGTTCTTATTTATGTCAGTTTCAAACGCGCCATACTAAAAAGTAATATAGGCAATGGGGTACTCGCCATTGCCCTGTGTATTTTATTGATCATCGCAATAAGCCAATTAGCCATTGTAGTCTCTGGAAACCTAACTGTTGCGGTGCTTTATTCGCTAACGGTTGTTGGGCATGCCACTGTGTTTGTGATGATAGGACTAGGCCTCATAACAACGTTACTTATCGACGAGAAAAAACGTTACTTAGACCTTTCTTTAAAAGATCCCCTCACCAATTTATACAACCGCCGAGGGTTACAGTTTATACTTGAACAACAGCGTTTATTAACCTCAAAACACAACTCAAAACTGTATGCCAGCGTGGTAGATATAGACTACTTTAAACGTATCAATGATAGTTATGGCCATGAAGGGGGAGATCTCGTACTTGAAGTATTCTCTGAGCTGTTAAATCACCATTTAGCCAAACAAGACTTATGTTGTCGTTTGGGCGGAGAGGAATTCCTCATTTTGAGTTTTGAGCCCAGCGAAAATGCAGCCCAACAAAAGCTAGAGACGCTTCGGACTATTGTTGAAACCAGCGAAATTGTTTTTCATGAAAATAACATCACACTCACTGCCAGTTTTGGACTAACCCGTTGGCAACAAGATGACACATTCGATAACCTAATTAACCGAGCAGATAAAGCGCTCTACTCGGCTAAAAATAAGGGCAGAAACCGGGTTGAAATAAACCTTTAAAGCATGGCTTTTAAAGTCATATCTTTATCAATAAAGTGATGCTTAAGTGCCGCTAAGATATGTAACGACAGCGCGGCTGATAATAAATAACCACACAAAATGTGAACTTGCCATCCTGCCTCACTTAACCAAGCAATAGAGGCAACCGCCTCGCCTGCCTCATTGTAGTTACTAGCAATGAGTTGCCACGAAAACAAGCCAATACCAAAGCCGCCAAACCCACTATAAAATGCGCCAGAAACAAGCATGATAGCTAATAAAGTTAACAGCCCCCAATGATAAACATGCAACCATTTGGTAAGGCGATTTTGCACAGCTGATTGAAACGGATTTCGTATTCGATAGATAATTCTGACTACCCATAGCATCGCAATCATAACCGCTATCGACTTATGCCAGTGGTATAAGCTGTAATCGGTAACCCAGGTCATGTAGTAACCCATTACAATCACAGTCAAAACCAATAGCGCACTCAACCAGTGCAAGAACTTATGCGTAGTTTGCTTGGTGTTTTTCATTTAATTAATCCTTAAACAATGATTTTCATGTGTTCAAGAATAATGATTAACCTTATGATTTATATAGAACTGTGACGAAATCACCTATTTTGTGATGAATGAATCTTCGACACTGAGCAAATCAGATACACGGGCTTTAAACGACTTACTCACTGGCACACTAAAACCTGCAGCCATCGTCAATTTGCGCTTATTGAGCGCTAGATTAAAATCAGCAATCTGGGCAACATTAACAATATAACTACGGTGTACTTGGCAAAATGTGTCAGACGGTAGTTCAGAATATAGATGTTTAATGGTATCTCGCTTTAAGTAACGATTCTCAACGGTCTGTATCTTTAAGTAATTACCTGCTGACTTTATAAAAACCACTGACGCTAACGGCAGCTTTTTAGCGACTCCTTTATGGTTCACTTCAATATAGTCAGTCTTTTCAAGATGCTCAGAGTGTTCAGGTAGGACCGTCGCAGGTGTTGACTCTGCTTGTACCGTGAAAACATGCCACAGTATTAATACTAGAGTGCTCGCAATGAAGTATTTTGGAAAAAGCTGAGTAACCGAGGCTGCGAGCGCATAACCATAAAAATCAAAATCTATTAAAATACGTAAGCTAATGATCAATGAGATGCTCATCAATAACATCGTAGGATAAAAGTAAATTCTACTTTTAACGCGCGCTTTTAAATTAAAAAATGCAACAACTCCTATGCTAAGCACGCATAAGCTTCCCCACTCTTTTAACCAAAATAATTGTGAATCAAAAAATTGGTAATGACCGCCACCAATATAGTGACGCCAAAAAAAGCAATAGGCATTGAATAACAGAAAAAAAGCAAACCACGCACCTGCTGCGCGCTGCCAAGGCTCAGTGAGATGCCGCCATAATTTATTTATTGCCATAACTTTCTCCTTTTAAGCTCAAAGAAAGTAGCAAATATACAGCCGTGTTAAAAAGTACTTTTAGTTATATTTAAAAAGCAATGAAAGTAACAATGGCAGGCTGTCACTGCTGATCTAAAAAATTTCATCAATCAATAAAACTTTGATCTGAACAAAGTGTATTCAGCCCAATTAAAGCTAAACTTATACCTTATTAATTACTTTGTAGGGAATAAACCATGACACACCTCGTCGCCGACTTAATGACTCCAGACCCATTTGCGATTAGTGCGCACAACACCTTGCATGATGCCCACAATTTAATGAAAGAAAAAAACATCCGCCACATTCCCGTTATTAACGAGCACGGTGGCTTAGTAGGCATGCTCACGCAGAAAATAATGATTGCCCAAGTAATGAACATTATGGCCAACTTTAGCGCCAGCGCACTCGAGCGAAAAGAAAAGCAAACCAAAGTAGCCGATATCATGGCAACCGATTTCACCAGTATTTCTGCAAAGCAGCCACTGCATGAGGTGGCTAAATTCTTTGTCGAGAATCGTCATGGTTGTATGCCCGTTGTCGACGAAGACAATAACCTAGTAGGTATTTTAACCTCGTCTGACTTTGTTCGTTTAGCAGCTGCATTGTTATCTTGATATATAAACGAGTAATTATTTCTTCCACTGCACACTGAATTTTTTACATTCAGTGTGCAGAGTTTTCATAATAAGCTAAACCCACATACCTCACGGCACACATCAAAATAAAAAACAAACAAATAAAAACAACAACTTATAAACATCATTAATTTTGGTACAACGCTTGCTCCTCTTTAAATAACTTCGCTTTCTGGTCATTACAGAAAGCATCATGGAACAACTTTTTAAAGAAACTCGGAGGAGTAATGAGTAACACATCATCGAAAGTCGCAGAATTCACAGCACCCGGTGTTAATAACCAATCAGCCGCTGACACGATTGCTATTTTAGACCAACGTATGGTCGCTTTAATCGATTTACACCTCACTTTAAAACACATTCATTGGAATGTAGTCGGCCCTAACTTTATTGGTGTGCACGAAATGCTTGATCCACAAGTAAGTGCCGTACAAGAAATGACCGACACTATCGCAGAGCGTATTGCAACTATGGGTGGCGTGCCCGTAGGCACACCGCAATCGATTGTCGACCGTCGTAATTGGAAAGATTATTCAATTGGCAAAGGGCTCGTAACCGACCACTTGTCAGCCCTTGATAAAGTGTATAACGGGGTGAATAAAGATCACCGCCAAGCCATTGAAAAGTTAGCCGAGCTTGACCCAGTTTCTGAAGATATGATCACAGGTCAATTAGCAGACTTAGAGCAATTTCAGTGGTTTGTTCGTGCGCACATCGAATCGTCAACGGGCGAACTGAAAAGTTAAACCCTCCCTTCTATCCGAAGACCCCTTGCCCAGCATCTGCTGGGCTTTTTTATTTTTTAAAACAACGTTATAACCAGCCTTTGTGTTTAAAAAATAAATAAGGGGCAAAACCCGACAACAACATCACGCCAATCGCGAACGGGTATCCCCATGCCCAGTTAAGCTCAGGCATAGAGTTAAAGTTCATACCATAAATACTGGCAACCACGGTGGGAGGTAAAAACACCACTGAGGCGATTGAGAAAGTCTTAATTATTTGGTTTTGCTCGATATTAATAAAGCCCTGAGTCGAATCCATTAAAAAGTTCACCTTATCAAACAAAAAGGTGCAGTGAGACATCAAGGTATCGATATCGAGGACAATTTCGCGCAGAGACTCGCGGTCTTCGCTGGGCGCTCCCAAATTACGCAGTAAAAAAGAAATGTTGCGACGCGTATCCATTAAACATAAACGTACTTTACCGTTGTTGTCCTCAAGGCGAGAAATTCGGCTCACTGCTTCCTCAAGATCTGAGTCATCCTCTTCGAGCACATACGCACTGAGTTTTTCGAGTTGATGATGCATATCTTCAAGCATATCTGCATGGTTTTCGACCTTTTGATCGAATAAAGTCACGAGTAATTGCTTTGGGTTATCGCACGCAACTTGCCCTTTGCGAGCACGTAAACGCAATAAACGAAAATCGGCTAATTCATCATCGCGAATCGTTAGTAAGCAGTTATCTTGCAGTAAACATGCGACCGTCACCGTATTAAAACGCCCTTCGTTAGGCGACATAAACAATGCATGCACATGCAAGCCTTCGTGGTCGATAAAACACCGCGATGATGCTTCAATTTCGTCTACATCATCCGCCGCAGGAAGCGTAATATTTAATGTGCTTGCAAGTGCTTGGCGCTCTTCTTCACTTGGATTAATGGTGTCTATCCAATGCGCATTTTTAATAGCGGTTGCTAAAGGTGTATCGGGGGCTGGCTCAGTTTCGGTGATCACACCTTGGTTAATAGAAAAAAATCGTAACATACGCCCTGCCCTAATTAATCAAATTACTGAAATACTATAGTTGTTCGTCATAATGAACAATGCTCAATTTGTTAAGGCTAAAAAAAAGCCCCAACAAAGGGGCTTTAAACTTTATAATGGCAGTATTGCTATGCACCGAGCTGTTGCATTTGTTCTACTTCATTTTTATTTGCACTGACAAAGTCTTCAATATTATCGACGCCGTTCACTGTGTTATTTTATAAAAAGCGAATATCCTAATGGTATATTGAGCCAGTAAAAGCTGGCATTAACAAAACTTGTCAGTATAAAGCTTAATAGCTACTTGATTGCATCGCAGGAAGTAAAATAGCTGCCACGATACCCAGTATAAATAAGCCACCAACAATCAGTACACCCCAAAATGACCATTGTTTTTGCACACGTTGGAAATGCTCAACACTGTCCCATCGTTTGTTTTGCCACGCCATCTCTCGGCCTTTAAAGCCCAAGTAAATAGACACAATAAAACCAATATAAGGAACTAAAGCTAATAGGCCTATCCACGTACTGTTGCCAATTGCCCAAATCCAGCTTAAAAAGAACGCTCCCCAACTAAACCCCTTTACGCCTTCTGGTAACTCGCCCACCTTACCTTGTCCTGAGTTATTCTCTGTGGGAATTTCAAGGCTTGCTTCAGGTGGTGTGTAATTATCTGTCATATGATTATCCTTATTTTAAGACAACTTATAGTAAAACTAATCGGCACTTTAATTTATAGTAATGATGATATTTTAAGCAAGCAAAAGTCGACTTAAATTAATAGCGACGTGGTGTGTTTTGTACCATTTATCTGATTCTCTGTGCTTTACTTAGAAGCATTGGCGAATCAATCGTGCCTTGAAAAAAGCTCGTAGAAAATATCCATCAACAGTTTCTTAGCAAGGTTTTTCAGCGTCGCAGTGCTCCCTAGTAAGTGGAGCACTCTAACCGCCCCTACTTAAGCCCACTTAAAAATTAAGTTAATAATGAACGTAATTGTTTGAACCGTATTTAGATACAGAATACAATTGTTATGATGTAACATAACAAAGAGAAAGTAATGAAATTTAAAATCTCCCTTTTATGCTTAGGTATCTCTTCATCTATGCACGCAAATGAAATCGAACACATAGAGATAAAAAGCGACATAAAAGACTATTCCCCCATAAACCAGGTTGCTGTAGGTAAGTCTGTATTGTCTGGTGATCTTTTAGAGCAACAAAAAGCAACAACATTGGGTGATACGCTTTCACAAATACCCAGTGTTAGTGCCAGTTTTTTCGGCTCTTCGGCAAGTCGGCCACAAATTCGTGGGCAAGGAGGCCAACGAGTACTGATCACCAGTAATGGCATGCCTATTCGTGATATGTCAGCGGTGAGCGACGATCAACTCATACCTATTGAGCCTTTTTTTGCAGAATCGATCACGGTACTTAAAGGCGCTCGTGCAACAATTCCTTTTAGTGGTGAAGCCATGGCTGGGATTGTTGATATAAATGATGGCCGTATTCCCTTACAACAAGGTATTGAAAAAGAAGACAAACTTGAAATTCAAACGGGCTACAATGCCCCGTCCTCTGTGCTTGGCACCGCAAGCGGTCAAGAACACGACTTTGCGTATAACGTTAACCTTCTTTATCGCGAGCAGAGTGATTATAAAGTTCCTCATACTAGCAAAGCAGCAGACTGCTCAAATTGGGACTCGTTGGTTTTAAATAGCCAACAGGTAAGCCAATGCCAAGTTTCTTTGGCAAGACCAACATGGGAGCATGATGGCACTCAGTTTGTTGATGTCACCCCTATTGAGCAGCAAATAATTACTCATCAACTCGCTAACTCTAAAAATAAAGTAGTCAATTCAAGTTATTACCAAACAAACTTAACTTTTGGTGGCAGTCAGCGATTTGACGATGAGCAGTTATTTGGTATGTCTGTGAATTACAACTCCGCAAATAGGGCAATACCGGGGTTTGTTCACATAGCCCGTCCAGCAGTGCATTCACACGATGCACAACAGACTGAACAGTCGGGAAATATTCGTATTTACTCATCTCAATATCGTATTGATGCACTTTACCAAAAACATTTTTCAGCTAATCCATACTTAAATGAGTTCAATATAAAAGCGGTGTACTCAAAACAGCTAGACGACGAAAATCTCGACGAGAGCAGCGTGAACACATTCGTTTTAAAAAACTGGCAACTTAGTCCAACGTTAAATTATCAATTTACAGAACAATTCGCTGGTACATTCGGACTCGTTGTCGATAGAAGTGAAAAACAAGGCAGTGGCAAAAACAATTACCTACCCGACATTAACGCTAAACGCCAAGGTGCATACATACTGCAAGATGCAGCAATTGGGCCTGTTTCGTTGCAAATTGGAGCACGCTACGAAAAAGTCAATTACACGCCAACTATTAACGACCACTATCAGCCCGGACGAGGTCAAGGAGCAGCCATAAAAGATAATGAGTTTGAGCTGTTTAATCATTCATTGTCTGCAAATTGGGATATTTCTTCGTTTTGGTATGTCGATGCAAGTACGACCCATGCCGAGCGCGCCCCCGGTATCAATGAACTGTATGCAAGTAACCCACATTATGCACTGTTAATTGAAGAGCAAGGTAATTCAAGCCTCGAAAAAGAAGTGAATAAAGCGCACGAAATTGGCACAGGTTTTCACTTCGACAACCTAAGCCTGACTGCGAGTTGGTACAAAAATAACTACGATAATTATATTTACCTAAGCAGCACAGGAGTATACAGAGGAGGTGTGTATGTTAAAGAATGGCGTCAAGCAGATACCTTAAATAAAGGCTTCGAAGTTGAGCTCAACTATACACTCAACACGCAAAATTTAGGCGATTTCACCTTTACTGCGTATGCTGACGAAACAAAAAACACACCGGTATATCAATTTGACGGAAGCTATGACCCATTTACACCAGAGGCTTTTTTTAACCCTGATGAAGCCCAAGAGGCAGAGTATTTTCGCCGTCGACTCGAAGGAGATAGCATTCCTCGCACGCCTGCCGACAGCTATGGCGCAGCAATTCATTGGCAATTTGAAAATATAAAAACCACGATTGATTACCAACACAGCAAAGCGCAAGAGCAGCTTGCAAAGTTTGAACACGCATCACCAAGCTACTACAGTATGGGCATGAACATGCGTTACGCAAATTCACTTTTGGGATTTGATAATGAGCTGTTTATAACTATAGACAACCTAACAAACCAAGAAATACGCCCACATCAAAGCTATTTACGATATTTAGCCCCGCAGCCAGGTCGCAGTATTGCCCTCGGTATACGCACCGCACTATAACAAAAAAGGGCCACGTATTTACACGTGGCCCTTATAAATTCGATTCAGAAACAATCTATTCAGCGATTATAGTCTCACTGTATTTGTGCTATTTCGTTGAATATCACGAATGCCATCTCGGCCTTCTTTTTCCATTGCTGCAATTTGTTCTGGAGTACGACAAACACGCTTAGGTATATTGCTACCCGTTGGCTTTTCCATTTTACAAATTAAACCATCATTACTTGCTTGTTCATCACTTGAACTCGCACAACCGGTCATTAACACGGCTAAAAGAGCAACACTTAAAAACTTCATATACTTCCCTTTTTTTAATTAATTTAGCGCTCGATAAGAACATATTATTATACTACAGGCATAAAAGCACAACATTATAGGTACAAAACCCGTTTTTAATGCGGTTTTTTCACGCCATATCGCACCATATCTTTACCATTCTCGTATACGTCATGACTAACATACCGACCCAGTAATAGTTGATGATTATCATCAAGAACAGCGACAAATGGGCGACCATCACTGTTATTTGTAGCCAAGGCGACCCCTGCTACATTTTCAAGGCCTAAGCCACCATTTTCGACAAGACGTAAAAATGTCTCTAATTCATCTAATGTTTCGATTACATCATTATCATTAATCATCTTAAACACTCAGTGATTGCTAATAAAGCTAGCATAACAGGATTAAAAATCGGGTGCGAATGACTGTAGACAAATAACATTCAAACATGTCGTTTTTTTGCAATATTTAAATCTATGCGTTTTCTAAACTGGCCCTAAATTGTTATTTAAGGAACCGTTATGAAACGTGCTAATTATCTTTCTTCATGCCCCGTGCTTATAAAGCACCTTATTAACCAAGAATCATTAATTAAAAATGCTGCCGAAGCGACTTTCGGCTTAACAATATGGGAGCTAATAAAACTGAGGGTATCGCAGCTTAATCAATGTGCTTTTTGTATTGCAATGCATACTAAACAAGCACGCGAGTATGGCGAATTACCTAATCGCATTATTGGTTTAAGTGCTTGGCAAGACATGCCGCTTTATACTGAGCATGAGCGCCTTGCGTTAAAACTGTGCGAAAAATTGACACAAGCACAACCAATTGATGATACTTTCTATCAAACACTGACTGACGCATTTTCAGCGCAAGGGCTTGTTGCATTAACGGTTGCCATTAATGCAATTAATAGCTGGAATCGTATAGTGAAAACATTTAAACCTGATGTCGAGTTTAATGAATAATCATTTAACACTTGAGCTAATGACGCCACAAGGTGACATAGCCGAAATTATTCAAGCTATCTGGTGTGCTTCGGCGCATTCAGAGGGTGAACAATGGCTCGCGTGCGATGGGGCAACTGGGGTTATTTTTCCTGTGGCTGGTGAGCTTTTTCTTGATGATCAGCCAGTCGCCCCACCCTATGCTTTTCAGCAAACATCGACACATGCATCAAAATTGAGTTTTTCAAAAGAGGCACGATTTTGCGGCATACGTTTTAATCCCACAGTACTGCCGCAGCTGCACGCCACAACACATTCTTTAGTTAACGTTGAGTCACTCAATACAATAGCAACAGGCCTTAAAAAAGACGCAAGCCTTAGTGCTTTTGTGGCTCTTTTAAGCGAGTACTTAACCCTACCCAAAGTGATTAATCGCGGAACTGAGCACTCTAAGCACTTAATTCGTAACCTAATTAATTTAACCCCACTCGAAACCGCCTATCAGCGAGCACCACTCAGTCAAAGACAACTTGAACGACAAGTTAAAAACCAGTGCGGAGTAACACCTAAGTATTTTGAACGCATTTATCGCGTAAAAATGGCCAAACAAGCCATAAAAGATCAGCCTTCTATGAGTTTTGCCGATATAGCGCAAGCGTATGGCTTTACCGATCAGCCGCATTTTATTAAAGAGTTCAAAGCAATTATGCACATTACACCTGCTAAGTACCGAAGGCTGCTTTCAGACTCACAGAGTAAACAAACAAAACTGATCCTAAGATAGTGGCACACACGCTTTTTTGTCTGAATGTAGGCAATAGCGACACTGAACGATTTTATTTGCGCTGGGCTTTTATCCATAGGATAGTTAACTTAGTCTAAAAACTTGCTGTAACTTAACAGGATAACTATGAAAAACGTTTTACTTGCTACCAGCCTTATTGCCTCATCATTTACTGCGTTTGCAGCAGAGCTAACTGTTGAAGAGGTTCGTATCGAAAAAGCGACAAAAGCCATGCCAACAGTGTTAGCTGCTTTTTCAAAAGAGGTCGCGCAATTTGAAAAAGACTGGCAGGCGGTGTCGAGCTACCAGCAAGCAAGTGATCTTATCGATGATTATTCAAAACAACTTTGGCGCAATGCAAAAGCACGTATCAGCAAAACAAATAGCTTTGATGACCGCGAACTATATTGGGCACGCCTCCTTTCAAGCAAAGTGATGCGTACCAGCAAACCACAGTTTGCCATCACAGACAGCGAACAAACCGCATTATTAATCATGCTTGAAAATGGCAGCCGTGGTCGCACCGATCTTGATTACAGCAAAAAAACCGACAAAAAGATCTTAATTACCGGCTTTGATCCCTTTTTACTTGATAAAAACATTAACCAAAGTAACCCATCGGGTGTGGCAGCGCTTTTGTTAGATGGTCAAGTAATTAGCTATCAAGGTATTAGTGCCGAAATAAACACGGTAATGGTGCCGGTACGCTATGAAGACTTTGATCAAGGTATTATTGAATCATTACTTGCGCCGTATTATGCGCTGAATAATGTTGATATGATTGCTACGATCAGCATGGGCAGTAAAGATTTTGATCTTGAACGCTTTCCGGGTAAACGCCGTAGCGTCACTGCGCCAGACAATGCGAATATAGTGTATGGCGGTACTGCAACTGCACCAAAAATATCACGCCTTCACGACCGCCCATTGCCGGGTAATGAATTTGTGACTTTCAGCCTACCTGTAGAGCATATGCAAAAAGCGAAAGGCCCATTCACAATCAACGACAATCATAAAGTGGTCACTCTTGAAAAAGCATTTGAACCACAATCACTGAAAGAGCTTGAAGGTGCAATTGCGGTTAAAGGTGGCGGTGGTGGCTACCTATCAAACGAAATTTCGTACCGGAGTATTCGCCTACGCGATGAGCTTAATTCAGACATTCCAACGGGTCATATTCATACGCCACGTATTGCACAATTTGAGCCCGAAACAGAAGCCAAAATCGTTGCACAAATAAAAGCCATGCTTGAACAGAGCTTAGTCGCACTGTAATAAACTTGCTCAACGCATGTTAAAAACATTCGCTGAGCAATAAAACGGGCTCTTAATCTATTGAGGGCCCGTTCCTCCATCTACTTGGCTACCCAAAGTATTTGCACTGTCTAATCGATATGGGTAAAGCTGCACATCACTAAAGACCGTTGCACCACTATCACGATATTGATCTGTTGCTGAACGTCCTGTGTAAATGTTTCCTGAGGCACTAAAATATCCAGAACCTTGATTCCAATGAGGCTTTGCTGAGTTTTCAAAATAATTGTTCTCAACAAGTACTTCGGCGCCATCACTCGCACTTATTGCAAAATAAGTAATGTTTTTCCAGTAATTATTAAACATATGAACGCGTGAATTATAGCCATCTATTTTAGGGTTTCGCCCTGCTGCTGTATCCCAAAAATTGTGATGAGCAGTCACCTGAGAGTTTCTGAATAAATGAGTGTACCAATGCTGATTAGCGCAAACTTGGGTGTTTTTATAATTATATTACAGCAATAAATATTATAAAATTAGCGACTTAACACACAACAATTTCGGCCTTGGGCTTTTGCCTGGTATAGCGCTTCATCAGCCTGCTTAAACAGTGTATTTGAGTCAAACTGCTGTGATACAGGTTTACTAGCAATGCCAATCGATAATGTTACACATTTAACGTCCTTTCGCCCCTCATGCACAATGGCAGCAGACTCTATTGCTTTACGAAGTGTTTCAGCGACAGCGAGTGCTGCTTGTGCATCAGTGTTACTAAGCACAATAACAAACTCTTCGCCGCCATAACGTGCAACAAAGTCAGTTCCTCGTTTTGTAAATGCTTTTAGAACTTGAGCCACTTTACAAAGCGCTTTATCACCTTGGTCATGGCCGTAATAATCATTATAAAGTTTAAAGTGATCGATATCAGCAACGATCAACGACACGTTTTCGTTTATATTCTCAGGGTCATTCGCAAGCGTTTCTAAGTGAGTATCCAGCGCACGACGATTTGCCAAGCTTGTCATCGCATCAGTGTTGCTTATATGCCTTAACTTTTCGTGTCGCTCTATAATTTCTGCTCGCTGAGTTTCAATTAGCATAAATAGCTCATTCATCCCCCGACCTAACTGATGAAGCTCATTGTCGCCTTTATATTCTGCGCGCACAGTGAAATCTTTATGATTAAGCGCACTGCTCACCGACACAAACATTTCTGACAATGGCCGCAGTAACTGCTGATTAATATATAAATAAAACAACATAAATACCGAGCCCGATATAAGCAGCCCCGTGATCAAAGAACTGTCAAATAAACTTCTATCATAGGTGCGTTCACGCATTGGAATAGACAAAACAAATAGCAAGTTAGCGTGTTTATCTTGCACTCCTATATAGAGCTTTTTGTCATGCTCTATTGGCGTATTAACGGTATTTTCATGGCCAAAAAACGACGTGATGTACGCATTTAAAGCCTGTGCTTTTTCACCTTGGTAATACGTAATATCGTCAGCTAAGCCAGGGGTGAGGTTTTCAATAAATTCTTTATCAATAAAGCTCCACAATAATAGCGTACCAACAGGAGAACCTGTTCCGTCTGATTTAGTCACGTTATAAGCAACCGTCACCGCTGGTAACTCATTAATTTTTAAAAAGTGAATTTTAGAGGTCATGGCTTTTGAATCTGCGATGATCTCTTCAGGTAAAATAATTAAATCATTGTCTAAAAGGTGTTGGGGTACTTCGAGTATGTCTGGTGAGTAAGGTTGATAATTATTATCAAAGCTTCCTCCGCCAATGATCGTCGCGTTGGTGTCGTAAAGATACCAGCCATTAACGTCTAAACGCTCAAGTGCATCCGCTATTACATAATCATTGTTGAACCACGCTGTACGGCGGTTTTTGGCTGCATCGTACATGCTATCCCATGCTGCACTATCGAATACCATTTTCGATAACGCATCTATTTGCTGTTGAAGCTGAGATTCAACTCGCTGGATGTCTATCCGATCATTTTGTTTAGCCATCGTTTCAAAGGTAGGCAATATCCAAAAATGCCGAATAATCGTTTGCGCACTAAGAATAGCGATGCAGGCTGCTGTAAAAGCCAGTAATAATTGCTTTCTGAGTTTTGTGCCTATCACCATAAAATAGTATGCCAAATTGTAAAAAACGAAATTAGTATTAAAAAGTATAACGCTGTTTCGTGTGTTTGCTTATCAAGTTGCAATAAATCAGTAAATTAAACGCGTTCAAACCATCAAGGTTTGACCATGAAAAAGGGAACGTAACAATTGAAATTAGGTAATCAATCGTGGAGTTTTTTGGCCTTAAACATACAAAAAAATCGTCGAAAAGCTGTTAATACACTGCAATAGACGTAGTTAAATGCACTGAAAAAGGCGTCGTTAAATGCACTAAAAAGCCCTGTATGAGTGCCTTGTATGAGTGCCCTTTAGGTGAACACTTGGGGGGGTATTTTTTAAATGAATACACACGTACTCATTAAATAATTGCAAAAAATCAACAAAAATAAAGAGGTGAAAAACTCACTCATCTACTCAGCAAGCTCAGGTAAACTTGAATTTTGCACCTTATCATTTTGTTTTCTAAACTCGTTTGGGATCACGCCCACGATACTTTTGAACACACGATTAAACGTAGCCAAAGAAGAAAAACCACTTTCCAATGCAATACTCAAAATGCTCCAGTGCCGTGCTTCATCTTTTAGTAATAAGGCCTGAGCATGCTTAACCCGATACTGATTAATAAATAAATTAAAGTTAGCTACTTTGTAATAATGTCGAATTACGCGACTTATTTTGTACTCTGGCACTGAAAGGGCCTGCGCAAGATCTGAAATTTTTAAGTTACTTTGTAGGTATAATTGCTGCTCATTAATCAATTGGTTTATCCCTTTAATGAGCTTTGGTGATATATCCATTTGCTCAAATGGCTCATCAACTTTAACACGATTCACTTCATCGCTTGTTTCGCTTTCAGTTTGATTACAGCAATGCGTTTTATCTCTACTTTGTAAAACCATGACAACCTGCATTGCTAACACAATTAATAAGGCAGAAGAAGTAATGATAAACGGCTCGTATGCTTTGATATCGGCTTCACTAAACAGGAATTTAGGCAGAATGCTGGCATTAAAAACGGCAAAAGCGTAACTACTAGCAAAAATAATTGCCTGTAATTTTTGGCTTTCATTTTTTTGTTTATAGCCCCTCAATGCTTCCCAAAATGACAGCACAAGAATACTGGATGACAGTAAAACTGTTATTTCATTCATGCCTTGCTTTAAACGCCACATTTGCTGGCTATCGGGGAAAGATAAAGCGTCGATACTGACTAAGTAATGCCACGTTTGGTTGAACATAATCAGCCCTGCAATAGACACTGCAACTGCAATATGAACACCTGATATAGGCTTACTTTTACGAAATAATGTTCGTGATACTAGCCAAGAAACATTGCACGTTGCACACGTAAATAATCCAATTAAATAGTGATAGACGCCAATCGTAGGAGCACTGAGCTTTTGCACTCCCACCATACACAGCGAGCCGCAAAATATCGCAAATAAATAATGAATAAGCTGCTTATCGTTTTTTAATGCATTAACCAGCATGAGCACCATACAAACAATCACAAGGAAGTAATAGGAGGAATTATTTTGCATAGCCATTTATGCCTTTAAAAAGAGTGTGCTTATTCAATTATCGAGCGTTACACGTATCTTACAAACTAACTTTCATCTTAGCAAAAAGACTTTGTTAGTGAATGTGTCTAATTAATTCAACACACAGGCAAAAATTAACACGATTTCATTGCTCAAATTTCGAATTTGAGAAGAAATTAAGCTGCAGCCCTTTATATTTGAGGCATTATAAAAATGAAATGGAAAGAGACATGGCTCCCCATACAACAACACACACCCCTATTAACCTACTCGAAACAAGTAAAAAACTCTGGTTTATTTGCTTACTCCTTGCGCAAGCCTGCTTTGTGACTTACCTGATCCTCGGTTATGCAGTAACAGGTATTACTCATGGTTTATCACAGTGGACTCGCCTGAATAATACAGCGTACATAGCAAATGATATGACCGGTAACGTCATGTACGCTGCTCATGTTTTACTGGCTGTTATTATGATCATCGGCGGGAGTTTGCAATTAATCCCCACATTAAGAGCAAAATATAAAACATTTCACCGCTATAATGGCTATGTGTTTGTTATATTGGCGTGTTGTATTTCACTCGCAGGATTGTACTTAATTACAGTAAGGGGAACTGTTGGTAATACACTGATGCATGCGCTCACCATGTTTGGAGGCTTATTGGTCATTGTATCGAGCATATTTGCAGTAAAAACGGCTAGAGCGCGTAATATCCATGCTCATCAAATATGGGCTATTCGTTTATACCTTGCTGCTAATGGCGTGTTATTTTTTAGGCTGATGATTTTTGCATGGTTTATCGTATTTGGTTCACTGGGAATAGATACCGCCACTTTCACCGGACCGACGGTCATCTTTATTAGTTTATGCTCCTACGTGTTCCCTATTTTAATTGCCGAGTTAGTGAGATATGCAGCTAAAAAAACCTCACATAGATTAATAACACTCACTTGTGCCTGCTTAATGTTACTGATATCTGCGATATTTTTGACCGGTTTATTCGGCGTAGTCCTCGCAAGCTGGTACCCCGCTATCGTTGCTTAATATAAATACAACAAAGCCACCTAATTAGGTGGCTTTGAATTTAGCGTAATGCTCATTAATACAACGCAAATAACGGTCTGCCATTTTCGTCATAGTTAACTTCCATAACACGCGCATGTCGATTTGGATCATAGAGTGGATCTTTAACAATCTCTTCAAGCGGACGCGTGTCGGTTTTTGGCACAACACTTGGTTCACCCACTGCGTGTTCGTAATCACGAGCATGGTAAATACACAAAGGTGTTTTATCGTCTTCGGCCACCGTAAAACAGTTATGACCCGGACCAAATATTCTCTTTTCAACACTTGTCTCAAGCACCGGCATACGCGTTTTTGTCCATGAATTGCGGTCTAACAGATCGCTGTTTTCATCGGCTTCCATGTAACCCATGCAATAGCATGCACCTGTTGCACTTGCAGAAAAAGCAATGAAGATTTTACCGTTATTTTTAAGTACGGCAGGACCTTCGTTAACCCAAAAATCAACACGCTCCCAATCATAGTCAGGCGTGGTCAGCATAAACTGTGTTGTTTTTAGTTTTATTGGCGATTCCATTTCCGCTAAATACAAGTTTGATGCAGCAAATTGACCACCCGTTTTTTCTGCCCAACAGCAGTAACGCTTGCCGTTGTTTTCAAAAATTGTGGCATCTAATGAAAAATCGGTAAATGACTTATCGTCGCCATCGGCTGCTTGCATCATACCCAGCTCAACCCATTCATCATTTAATGGATCTTGGCCTTTACACTCAAGAACATAAGGACGTAATGCCCAAATATCGTCTTCTTGGCTGGCTGCAAAATAGATATACCATTTACCATCAAGATAATGGATTTCAGGTGCCCAAATATGACGGCTCATAGGGCCGCTGTCGTGCTTGAACCAAATATCAAACGTTTCTGCGTCTTTTAACCCTTCGAGAGTCTGTGATTTTCTAAGTTCAATACGGTCGTAGGTTGGTACAGAGCCAGTAAAATAATAAAAACCATCATTGTGCTTATGTACAAACGGGTCGGCACGCTGCTCGACTAACGGGCTATTTGTTTTTAATGTCATCTTGAAACCTGATCGTTAAATTTAATTTGTATTATTTTATTACTTTTAAGTAAGAAAACAAATATAACATCATTTTTAACAAACAGTGAAAAGAATTGTCGATAAGCGACCGACCTCATAAATGATACAAGCATGACCGACTCTCGACTCTGCGCACACCTTAAACTACATAAATAGCATAGTAACTTCTTTGCTGAATAAGCAACAAACCATTAGTCGCACTTATTCTGAAAACGAATTAATCCTGCAAAATATTGTTGGCCTCGTTAAAGCTTAGGTATAATCTCTTTTTCGACTGAATTTTGGTTTTTAAATGAAAAAGCTTTCTAAAGTACAACAAAAACAACAAACGCTTGTATTAAACGTTGCCGATGCCCTTGAAATTCAAGGCCGCGCAGAGCTTGAAGGTATGGTGCAATGCTGGTTTGATGTTGAATATCACTTATTTCCAGGCTCATTATTGCTTTGTTTTCAGTTCGAAAACCAACAAACACTCGATGCTGCAACCCCAGAATTATTAACGTGGCAAAAGCGCCTAAGTGGCGCAATGCTAAAAAAAGGCGTGATTTTAAAAGACATGCGCAGGCACTTAGTATTTACCCTTAAAGGGCCTGATGATTAATCGTTAAAATATAATACCGGTTACAAGGGGCTAGCCTATTAGTCCTTGTAAGCAGAGTAAATTCACGCCTACGATTAAATAGCAACGTGTTGCAATAATCGTAGGGGTAACTTTAGCCGTAAAGGGCTTAGCTTAGCGCCAACCTCGTTAAAAGGTATATTTTAAGCTTAATTTATAATTTATTGGCTCGCCTGGCTGAGTCCAAATAGCAGAATAAGAGTTGGCGTAATATTTTTTATCCAATAAGTTATTTACATTAAATTGTATGCTTACATCATCGTTCACATGATATTTGGCAAACATATTTACTAAAGTGTAAGAAGGTAAATAATAAGTAGGATCAATGGTTTCACCTAACCTCTCACCAACATATTGTACAGCGAGTCCAACCGTTGCATTTAAATCGACTAGGTCGTTTAAATCTCTTTTTATTTGAGCATTAGCACTGTGTTTAGGAATATTAAGTAACGGACTCCCCTTTGGCAGTTTTACCCACCAATCAGGATTAACAGTGTCGTTTGCTGTTTTGGCATCTGTGTAGGTATAGGCAAAATCGAATGACATACTGTCTGTCATGTCACCATGTAAATCAAGCTCAATGCCATCACTTGTCACTTCACCTAACGCCGTTGATACACCTGCTTGCAAGTCTGTTGTTAACATATTGCTTTTTTCAGCACTAAATACTGTAAAACTACCACTGACACTATCGGTATTAAACTTGATACCGGCCTCGAAAGAAGCGGTTTCTTCAGGCTCAAATGCATCGCCGTTACTATCGTAACCACTGTTGGGTCTGAAGCCTTCAGAATAACTCGTGTAGTACTGCAGGTTGTCTGAGTGGGCATACACTAAACCCACACGCGGGCTAAATGTACTTTGATCACTTTTAGACTGCTTTAGATTAATATGATTATCTATTTGCTGATCAAACCAATCAAAACGACCACCTACTTGTACTTTCCATTGCTCACTGACATCTATTTGATCTTGAATATAAACCCCATAGCTATGCTGTACTTCAGTGCTGTTATATAAAAGTGACCCTTCTGGCGCTGTTTTTCCATACACAGGGTTGTACATGTTAATGGCATAACGGGTATCTTCCAGTGTAGGACGGTATCGATACCACAGTTTATCAAAGTCGAACTTGCTGGCATCTGCGCCAATTAATAAATGGTGTGTAAAACCAGCGAGCTCAACACTCCCGCTAAGCTCTGTTCGCGCAGAAAGATACGCTGTTTGAAAGTCGCGTTGATTATGTTGCCGACTTAATGTTTCGCCATCTTTAAAATAAACTTGTCTACTGGGTGCCAGTTCGGCATCACTTGATTCACTTAAAAATTTCGAATCACTGTAACTAAAGCCATTCAAAAGAGACCATTGTCCAATTTGGTGTTCAAAAGTAAGTTGATGAGAAATAGCATCGACCTCTGTTGGCTTGTCACTGGGTTCACCTAAAAAAGTCTCAATGGGTAATGAATCAATTTTTCCATCAATGGCAACAATACCGCGGTCAAAGGTTGTGCTTTGATCGACATACTCAAGTTCATAATTTAACTTTGATGTGTCTGAAATTAACCATAATATTGAAGGAGTAACCACCCTTTTACTTGACTCATGGTAGTCTCGGAAACTTTCACCATCTTCGACAGCCCCGTTTATTCTAAAAGCAACGTGCTCTGAAAGCGCGTTAGTATAGTCGGCTTCTGCACGGTAATTTTGCCAGCTTCCCCCCGTTACTTTTACATAACCCTGCTGTGCAAACTGTGGCTTTTTAGTAATAATATTAATTGTACCGCCAGGCTCAGAACGACCATAAAGCGCAGAACCCGGTCCTTTCATTACTTCTACGTAATCAATATTGCTCGTATCACGCGTACCGCTGAAGCTTCTCCCAGATGAATAACCATTAATTAAAAAGCCTGACGGAATACTCTCATCACCGACTAATCCACGAATAGCAAAGCTTTCCCATAAACCGCCAAAATCATTTTGCTCAGCAATACTTGGGGTTAAATCAAAGATATCGGTGAGCGTGTTCACACCCGCATCATCAAGACTTTCAGTAGAAATAAATTCAACACTTTGTGGTTGTTCGTTCAGAGGAATGTCCCCACGGAACGCTTGCCTAACACCCGATACAGATATTTTCTCTATATTCGGTGACGCTGTTGTTGCATAAACAGTAGGAGTTAAAAGAGTGCTAATAGCAACTGAAAGGGCTGACAAGTGGTATCGGTTAATTATAGTCATTCTATCTCTTGGGTATAAATACAGCTTAATCGGTTAGGTTCTTACTCAAATAGTGTCAATAGAACCCATAAGATACTGCGTTGAGTGAAGGTAAACTTACAGGCAAAGGTATGTTTATGAGCATGAAAACAACAACCATTATCATTTAGATAGATAATAACTAAACATAATAAAAAGCGCCACCCCCTTCCATATAAATATTACAAAAGTATTGAATGACTAAATTAAGGGGGTTGTGAGGACTAACGAGTGAATTTTTAAAAACCTTTCGCACATCGCAATTTTACAGCAACGATTAAGCAACAGGCCATTGTAATCTTGGCATAACTGGCTTTCGTCGTGGGGGTTTTAATTCGGTATTTATAGTTGCTTACAGCTTTTCAATCGCCTGCTGTTTCACATGTTCAACCAATTCAGGGAAGAAAGCTAAAAACACGGCGTCTAAATCATGGTAATGACGGGCAATGTCTTCAGCTGCGCCCGCAAAGTTATTAGCAAAGCGAATGCGTCGTGCAATGTTATCGAGCGCAAGACCTACTCCATCGAGAGTTTCGTACTCTTTAAACCAGTCGTTTTCAGTCATGCTTTTTACAACATGCTGCATACGCAAAGGCATCATGGCGCGTCGCGCATTTAAAAGCGAATAACTCATGTGTTTAAAGTCATGCAATGGTTGGCTATTAAAACGCGACCAATGTTGAATTAAAAAATGATCAAACGCCACATCAATTGCAACACTGGCAAAGCGTTTACGTGCAGGTGAAAAGTACTGTTTGGCCTCTTTAACGAGTGGATGCGTATCAGTAAATTTATCAACGAGGTAGTGATTTTCAAGGCCAAACTTAACGGGCTTAGGTAACTGTGCCAAATGCCTACGCCCACCAAAATCTCCCAACAGATTGCCAAAATGCGAATCAGCCGTTGGTTTTGCTAAATAAAGATGAGCCAAGTAATTCAACGTATTCTCTAAGATAATGTGTTTATGACAGTTTAAAAGATAACAGGCTGTAGAATCTAGGGTGAAGGCTAAACGTTAAAGCCACAAAATGCGGATTAAGACTCTTTGGCGCTAAATAAATTTCACGGCTACAAAAAGCATCCCAAATCACGGTTAACCCTAAAAGAGGCTTAACCGTGAATGGTTAAAGTAACGCGCCCAGCGCCTATAAACACAGTAATCTCGTTGCGGCTACACTAACTGCCCAACTAAGTTCACCGAATTATGCGCCAAAATAGGAAATACAAGGCTGCCTGTACGCTCTCTTAACCACAGTAAAATAAAACCATAGGTGCTCGTTAATGCGATTCTAAAGGTAGAAAAAAACCATTCTCCCTCGCTATACATGACCCCATGTGCTAAACCAAATAGTAAAACCAACAGTAAACCAGCAACATTTATTGGCGCACCCAGCAAATTAAAACGCGTAGATATGACTGCTAAAGAAAAACAAAACAATAATACCCCTCTAAACATAGGCTCTTCATCAAATCCGGGGATGACAGCTTGATACAGTAATGTTTCAAGATCATAGTTAGGATCGCTTCCTAAAATCAGGGTGATAACTACCTGCAAAATGATAAACAAACCCATCATCATAAACGCAGGTTCAATAGAGCCTTCATTTTGCTTAAAGGTAAAACCAGCCTCTTTAATTTTAAAGTCTTTTTTAAAGCGAATTAAAGCAAGTAATACACACCCCCATAGGATAATGGCGGCTATTTTTCCTGACCAATTCCACCTAAGATCTGAGAACAATACGTCGAGTGGAATAATCGCTTTACCATTAAATAAGGCGAAGCAATAACAGATAAAAATGACTAATGATATGCATAACCAACGAGGGCTAATGGTCACTTTTTTAAGTAACGTTAAGAGCAAAACAATGAAAGCTATAAAGCCAATATTGGCCAATACTGCTAAATAAATACCTGGCATTCCCTTTCCTTAGTAAAATTGTCAGTCCCACATTTTTATGTCCAAATTTTATCTTAAACATAAAAGGCGCATTATTAAACAGATATTTAGCCCTTTAGTGCGAAATAAATTTCACGGCTTCAAGTAACTTAAAATACTTTGATACAGCTGAAATGGCTTTAGTGATTAAGAGGTGTAATCAACTTACTTAGGGGGGTCATTTGCTTTATAGCTCAGCCTTAAGGCACAAAAAAGCCGGTTTATGCACCGGCTTACAAATTGGTTAGTTGTGTTTATTGCCCCTGTGCAAACTTTAACATTCGCGTTTGGTCGGTAAGTTCAATATCCACCAGCTCAAACGGGGCTTTAGCAGCTTTTGAAACAGAAAATGGCATCATAAATTGATCATAGTTGTCTATTTGCTTAGCCACTTCTACTGTTGCTAGTTTTACGCGTTCGCCCTTATCGCCTTTACCGGTTAAAGTGGCACGAATAGCGTAACGCCCAGAGTCAGTAACTTGCACAGGCACCCATGCTTGGTACTGGTTGTTGCCAAGTGCCGTAACTTTAGCATTATCCATAGTAATGGTTTGCGAACTGTTCACAAACGGCATTTTTATAGAGCGTTTTACAGTTTGCCCATTTACTTTTGTTTCGACATTCGCCTCAAGCTCATAATAGCCATTTGCTGCACCGAGGGTTTCAAGCGGGTATGTGAAAACTGCCTCACCATTTTCATAGCGTACATCAAGTTGCTCGCCTTCAGGGCTGTATAAGCTAAGTTGCACCTCGTTATCTTTAACGCGCTTTTGCCCCATACTCAACTGCATGCCTACGCGCTGCTGCTGGTCGTTTACTTTAAATTGCGTTTTGGCATGTAAGGCGTTACGCGAGCCTTTTTCAATAACATGTACTAAGTAGGTGTCGTTGTCGTTAAGCGCTTGGCTTGTTTTTAACATTGCCTTAGCGTTAACTTGGCCAAGCTTAAGGCCAACACTGCCATCAGTAAAACCGGCATTTTGCATTTGCTCCCGCGCCGCAATAGCGTGCATTGGCAGCTGTTGCGCATTGGCATCACTCACTGAAAACTTATCGAGCTGCAAGTCGCGCGGTTTAAACACTTCACCGCTCTCAAAACGCGCTTTAGGGGCGATACGAATAAAATGTTCCGCTTGGTTCACAAACACCGGTACACCGCGCTTTAGCTCTTTGCCTGACACGCGTTGCCAATACTCTACGCTGTCTTTTTCAAGCATTTGTAACTGCGCTACAGACGCCGATTGAACCTCAGGAAATTGATAAACGGTTTGCTCATTTGCATTTGCCGCAGAGCTCACAAGCAGTATTGCAGCACATATTTTGCTTAAATTATTGATCATTGTCTGGCTCCTAAATTCGATTTTTAATCATGTCTGGCAAGCCAAAACAATTGCGACGACTTTGCTGGTGGCTTAAAGGCTCACTGCCTTTCGTGCGTGATTTATCTGTAAACCACACCGTCCCAGCTAGCGACTGAGAGCTACAATTTAAAAAACCATCTGAACAGCTGTCTAACCAATTTTGTGTCACTTCAAGTGCCACTTGATTTTGGTATCCGCCGCAATAACTATCGCTATCCCACACAGCCGAATCAACATCACTGCCGACAACCGTTTCAAAACGAGATGGTAAACTTGGGCGGTTTGGTGTGCCGTACAACCACTGAGCGTTATACGATGCCATCCACGATACTTGTTGTTGTTTTACTGCATCGTTGCCATAGCCCAGTAACCAGCCTAAGCTTTGCTCAAACGAGTTGCCCGCAACAACCGCATCAGCCAACGGCGTACCACCACTTGATGGAGCCAGTGCAATAGTGCGCGTTACTTTATTTATAATATTTGGAAAACGGCTGTCCCATGTCGGGTTTGATAAAATCCAACGCACCACATTGCCACCGTTAGAATGAGTGATCAGTGTTAAGTCAGTAATATTTTTATTATTTATAAATGTGGTTAGCTGCCCAGCTAAACAGCCCGCGGCTCCATCGGCCCACATATACTGCTCAAAGTCACAATTGATCACCGTGTAGTTACTGGTGTTTGGTAAACCTTGGCGTACCGTATTAACAAAACTGCCTGTCCAATAGTCGTTATATGCATCTGTTTGCTGACCTGTGCCGTGAACAAATGCAACCCCTTGCGCCGCAAACGCGCTGTGGCTCATACCCGCGGCCAGTACTAATACCGGCACTAGTGAGAGTGTTTTTATTTTCATGTGTGTTCCTGTTGATTGTAATTATATCTATCAGGTTGGAGGAGTGACCTCCGATCAGAAAATAGACTAAACAGGTACGATTGCAAGAAAATATTTACAATTATTTAACTTTAGTGTTGTTTTTAAGTACAAATTATTAGGTTTTGGGAGGGAGGTTAGAGGTTAGCGGTTAGCGGTTAGCAAAATAAGAAAATCATGCATTGCATATTACGAAATAGTGCTGCTGCACGAAAGTACTATATCCAGCCCTGTTTAAATTTCATACGTTGTAAAATAATTGTTAAACAGGAGAACACTCAATGAAACGCCTACTCACTTTATTTACCCTCTGCTTGGGTATGTGTACAACTGCTTTTGCAGCATGTCGAGATAATGTGGTACTGGTGCATGGCAACACTGCATCCCCCTCTAGCTGGAACAACACCATCAATGAATTAAAACGAAAAGGGTATGCTAGTAGTGAAATTTTCACCCCAGATTGGGGCTCTAAATCTTGCGCTAGTTGCAATGATCACAATGGCAGCGAAGAAACACCAGTACGCAACGCCATTCTTACGGCTATTAACCAATCATGCACAGGTCAGATTGACATTATTGGCCATTCAATGGGGGTCACACTGGCCGCACAACAAATTTATAAATTAGGCATGGCAGCGTATGTTGATACCTTCGTTGGTGTAGCCGGTGCAGCTCGCGGCTTATTAAGCTGCGGCGTTTACCCGTACAACGTGTGGAATAGTACATGTGGTTACTATGGCTTGTCGGTAGGTAGCCCCTTACTCAACAGTATTTATGGCGAGGCATTGGGCGACAAAGTGTATTCTATAAAGAGTTACTCTGATCAAATCGTATGCTCAACGGGCACATGTTATGTGTACGGTATACACAGCAGCCGTTTATGGAATGAAAACGCCACTTACACTTATGTTTTAGGGCATTTTGGTTTGCAAACCGACACCTATGTAAAACAAGTAAGCTTAATTCAATAAAGCCAGATTCAAGCGTACAGAATATGCGCTCCGTACGCTTGAATACCCGCACTGTCAGCTTACTAATCAAAACACCTAAAGCAGTAAATACATACCCAAACATATGTCATTTATCAATTCACTCAACACTGCTTGAGTCATGTTTACACTATAATTCGGCATTTTTATGTGAATACATTTTATGTAAGTTCAATAGTTTATCTTTAAGTCGTTGCGAGTAAGTCACAAAATTTGTCAGCGCGCCAGCGTCTTTTCTATTGGTATCGGCGAGCAGCATTAACAACTTTCGCTGCGCTTGATTAAGGTGCAATTGCAGTGACTTCGCTGCTTTTTCTATTTCATCATTTTTAGGTTGATCAAGGTGCTCACTCGTATGGGTAAACAGGGTAAGCGTATCGCTCGAAAGTTCGCGGATCAAAATCAATATATCGCTCTTTAGCTCAATAAATTGCTCATTCATAATGCGCTTGCTTTCAAACAGATCGATGATGGAGTCGTGAATTTGAAACAAATAATCAAAGCGATTAATTTGCAGAATTAATTCTCGTGACTGTTCTTCATCATTGATTTTACTAACAATAGTCGTGAAATAAGTAATGTATTCCTTTTCAACAAAACTGGCATATTCCAAGCGCTTTTGCGCGGTGTCTTGAATACCCTTAAAGTTTGTTTCTAGGCTAAGCGTGACTTGGTTGTAATTCTCTTTCAAAAAGTTAAGCAGTTGTTGGTTCCCCGACTCCAGTTTATCAACAACGTGCTGAAACTCTTCATCTTCTTGGTAGGTAGGTAACTCAAGACGTTCAAAATCCATTTTGCCTTCGCCAAGCAGAAAATCCACAAATCGCGTAAAAGGATTAAGAAAAAGAATAAAAACCAAGCTGGCAACCACATTAAAAATAAAATGAATATTCGCCAACGCAATTGCTGGCTCCATGGTGATTTCACTTAACTTATTACCAAACAGTAAAATGAAAGGCAGAAACAACAGCACCCCACCCACATTAAACAAAAAGTGACTAAGCGCGGCTTTTTTCGCGGCGATATCCATGCCAAACACCGCAATCATGGCTGTAGCCGTGGTGCCAATGTTCGCGCCCATAATAAGTGGCACGGCATTCTCAAGCCCCAAAATACCTTGTTGTGTAAATACGATTGCCAACCCCGTTGTTACCGAGCTCGACTGCACCATAGCAGTAAATATACAGCCCACTAAAATCGCGATAAGCGGATTTTGCGGCTGCGTTAAAATTTCAATTAATGCGGGGTTATTTTGCAGCGGCGCAAGTGACGAAGAAATCAGATTAAGGCTAAAAAACACAAAGCCGAAATAGAAAATAGCCTTTCCAAATATTGAAAAACGGTTACGAGTCAGCGACAGAAAAAAGCCAATAATAATGATCACAGGAGCAAACACAGTTAGCTTAAAAGCCACCAGCTGTGCCGTGATGGTGGTACCCACGTTCGAACCGAAGATAATACCAACACTGTTTTTAAACGTTAACACCCCGGCATTTACCAGGCTAATAGTGATCACCGAAGTTGCAGAGCTCGATTGAATAAAAGCCGTCACCACCGCACCAATTAACACCCCTAAAATGGGAATATTCGTTGCGCGACTTAACGACTTACGAAAGTGCTCGCCAGATATATTCTCGATCTCCCGAGAAAAGTTCTCGAGACCAAAAATAAAAAGAATAATGGCGGTAAGCCCAGCCATAGCTATAGTAAGATTTTCCATTCGCTTATAACGTACTGATATTATTAATCAACATCGATACAAAAAAGTATAGATTTGAGTACCTTATAGCGCAATGATCGAAAACAAACTAACTGGTTTTAGGGGCGAGTTGCAAGGAACGAGATTCGAGTCGTAGGAGGCGTTTTAACGCCGAACAAAAAAGGAGATATTAGATATCAGTCGTTAGAAGTCAGATGAAAAACACAAGTTAGCGAGTTGCGAGTAGACATCGCGTGAAATAAATTTCACGCCTACGGTGCTAGGTGCTAGGTGCTAGGTGCTAGGTGCTAGGTGCTAGGTGCTAGGTGCTAGGTGCTAGGTGCGGTGCTAGGTGCTAGGTGCTAGGTGCTAACAGCATAGTGTTGGTTTAGGATTGGTAAAGGAGTTAGAGAAAAAGAAAGGCCTGACCCCTTGGTTTTTGTGTTACCTAAAGTCCAATATGATATTTTTAAGTACTTTGCTATAGTCCTTTCCCCTTCGAAACTCAATCGAAACTTGATTTTTGCCATCTACCTTCTCAACACTTACTATCGCAAAGTTATTACGTTTAAATATTTTGGGCTTACCAAAGGCCGTTTTAATCACACTTTCTGAATGATATTTGGAAAACGTGGCATTACCATCTTCAACATGGTCTGCCCTCGCTTTCTTTGCTAATAATTTGCCCCAGTCAAAATGATCTTCTTGCAAGCCCAAAACAAACCAATGAAAGGCAGAAGATATGACATTAAATACTTTAAAATCTGGATCATCTTCATGAGTCAATTGAGCAGCGGCTGAAATATGCACGTCACCTGATAAAAACACTACTTGAGGGCGTTCATCAAGTGTTCGAATATAATCGAGTAACTCTACACGCTGCTTTGCGGCTAAGAACCATTTATCTTCAGGAGTGCCTAGTTTACCTCTGGTATCAGGAAATACGGGAATAGAACTAGCAATAAATTTAACGTTACCACTGCCATCACTTAGCCATGAACACAACTCAGTATATTGAGCATCACTCAAGATTTTCGGTTCAGTGGTGTGTTCAGCTTCATATTTTTTAGATCTTACTTCACTATCACCGCGCACATCTAGAAAGAAAAAGTCACTGTTGCTATGAGTAAACTTGTACCAATACTTTTTGCGGTTTTCGGTTGGATGGAAGGGGAAATTTTGTTGGATAAACTGTTCAGGGTCTTCAATTAGGTTAGAGAAGGCAGCTTGGTGTGCCTCATATGCCCTAAGGCCATATTTAAGAGTATTTTTATTGAACTGCTGATTAACTTTATTTTCGTCTTCTTTGAATTTACCTAATGACCAATCATTTTGTATTTCATGGTCGTCCATCATCATATAGCAAGGTAGTTGCCGAGTGACTTTGTTAAACATGTATAAACCAAACGCTTCGCTATATTCTTTGAAATAGTCTTCAATTTTAGGTCTAAATTGATACTTATCTAAAATATGCGCATGGTCGATGTATATTTGATCACCTAACATAAACAACATGGTTGGTCTTAGTTCTTCGTCAATTTCATCAAGGTAAGCATATATATTGTCGAATGTCTCCTCGCCTTTATTGCCGAGGTTGTCACGGCATGACCCCATAATAAATCGAGTAGTAGCATTATTTTCGTCTGGAAAAGTCGTTATTTGTCCATTTAAATCTGGAGTCTTTTCAGCTCCCCAAACCAGCTTATCTTCTTCAATTGCTTGATTTAGTTCAGCCAACGTATCGCAGATTACATAGCCGACTTCGTAAATGTAGGTCGTATTAGCTTCTAGCGACAAAATATCAACAATGCCCATATCATTGTAATAGGCACTGAAATGAAAAGTCTGAATGGGGAAAAACTGAGGTGATTCCGATTCTCTAACTCGAATAACACCAATACAACTATCAGCATTTAAACAACTACCACCAACACGAAAACTTGACGATGTAGTGTGCCCAACAATTGGACCAATCAATAAAGGTTTAACGAGCATCGCATATCCTTGCTTATATTTCTTATGTTCAAATAATAGGCAAGGTTATATTATTTCTCCAGACATTAATTCTCAATAATTCCGTTAAATAGAGAAAATTCATACTCTGCCCTAGTAAACTAACTACAAAAACAAACCTTTTAACGCATTGTAAATTAACATGATTATCAAGAATTTCACGGTTAATACGGAGGTCTTTCTTTTTGACTTTACTCTAACTCCTCCGCGCAAAATAAATTTCACGTTTACAGTCTAGTTTAGGCGCTAAATCTCTATTATTCGGTAAACCAATGTTTAGTTTTATTCACAATAGCTACAAGAGAAAGCATAACGGGTACTTCAACAAGCACGCCAACCACCGTTGCTAATGCCGCACCAGAATGTAAGCCAAAAAGAGAAATTGCTACTGCTACCGCCAACTCAAAGAAATTTGAAGTGCCAATTAAACAAGCAGGCGCTGCAATATTGTGTTTAAGCTTAAGTTTTACCGCAATAAAGTAAGCAATAATGAAAATGCCGTAGGTTTGAAGAATTAATGGAATAGCAATTAATACAATATTTAAAGGTTGCTCAATAATTGTATTCGCCTGAAAACCAAATAAAAGTACCACGGTTGCCAACAAGCCAATTACAGAAAACGGCTTTAACTTATCCAACAAGCCAGCAATAGACGCTTCGTCTCGCCCTGAACGATTAATACTTTTTCGTGTAAGTACACCCGCGATTAAAGGCAATAACACGTACAACACGACAGATATAAACAAGGTGCCACACGGTACATGAATATCTGTCACACCGAGTAATAAACCAGCAATAGGAGCAAAAGCAAAAATCATGATGATATCGTTTACCGACACTTGCACTAAGGTGTAATTAGCATCGCCCTTTGTTAATTGCGACCACACAAACACCATCGCCGTACAAGGGGCTACTCCCAGTAAAATCATACCCGCAATATATTCTTGAGCCGTTTCTGGTGAAACAAAGTCGGCAAACAATCCTTCGAAAAATAGCCACCCTAATGCAGCCATAGAGAACGGCTTAATAAGCCAATTAATCACCAAGGTTAATACCAGACCTTGCGGGTTTTTACCGACCTCTTTAATGGTTGAAAAGTCGACCTGCACCATCATTGGGTAAATCATCACCCAAATAAAAACAGCAACAACCACGTTGACATGTGCAACTTCGAGCTTTGCAATCGCTTCAAACAAAGGCGGATAAACAATGCCTAACGCAACCCCTGCGGCAATAGATATCGCGACCCACACAGATAAATAGCGCTCAAAGATTCCCATGCTTACACTCCCTAGTTACAGTAGCTCGCCATTCGAGTTATGGCGTTTTACCCAGCATATTTTATAAAGCTAACTCATGTTCATTGAAGGTCGGTATATTCACTACCGTATAAAAACAGTGTGTTTTAAGACTTCCCTATCTTCACTTTAAATTGATGTTAGACACCTATCCTCATTTGTCTACCTAGTATTTTGATATTTAATCGTTTTTATAACTTAAAACAAAATACTGAATAGCCAGCTGTGTTGCGCTTTACCCTGCATTTTTTGAAACCCTAAGCCGCCATAAAGTACTGCTTTATGGCGTATTGATCCTCATCCAAAACTTAAGGCTCATCCGTATTATTACCCCAGCCTAGCTTAAAAAGAGTAGCTAGTTTTAACCTAAAAGTCTGAGATAAAAAATTACCTTTTTAATTCGGACAATCTATAACAAAGGGTCAAGCGACTTTGTCGAGTAACATATAATACTTAAAGCCGTAATTAATAACCGGGCCATTATTGGTGTAAAGTAAATAGAGCATACCGTGAGCCCGCACAATCATTAGCGCCTCAAAAGTGAGATTTATTGAATTGATGAATGTAGATAAATCAAAAGAAAAACTGAACCATGGTTTACGGATAACCTACTGAGATATTTCAGTTGTCTACACTATCACTTCAGGCTCAAAAAATGCCTTAGCAACCCAATAAAAGCAATACTTTTTTCCTAAAACATTTTATTTCACAATATTCTTAATAAATTTAATACTTTTAATACTTTTAATTTTTATTGAGATATGCAGAACAAACTATGTACCATATTTAGAGACGGAGGATAAGATGAAATTTCAACACTCAGGAACGAGCCAAGCTCCCAACAAAAATAAACCTCTTATTTTCGATTATGGAAGCCTGACTATTTATGGAAAAAAAAACAAAGTCAGCCCAGCTACATTTCGGGTTTTTGAGTTTCTTTATCGGAATATTGGAAAAACAGTTAGTAGATTAGAACTACTATGGATTGGTTGGCCAGAACAGAAAGCTGTGCTTGGCAATGTAAATGTTTCAATTTATCAATTGCGAATTATCTTGAATGATACCAACTACATTATTGAAAGTGTAAGAGGAGTTGGTTTCAAGCTAATCAATATGGGAGGAAATAAAATTGAAAATAATAAATAAAAATATAGATGAGTCTATTGTGAACTTAATTCTCGCTATTGACTCACTACCACGGCTCAACTTTGCAAAAAATAACCGGTTATCTATTTCTGAACTCTCCAGCAAACTTCTTCTTGCGGGCCTAGATAATACTTCACTAGAAGATAAAGTGAACTTTATTAAGTTAAGCTCCATTTTTCTTAATGATGTAATACATCATAAAGAAATTAATGAAAAAACATTAAAAAAGAGGAAATTGATTACATAATATATGTATCAAGCAATTAAAAATGATAATCATCAAAAAAAATAAATTAAGAATTTTTACCCATACTTTCGTGCTAACTCTATTAACGTTAACGCTTTATTACGTCGACAATAATCTTTTCATTTTAAGCCTAACATTCTTAATTTTGCTCATCGTTTTTTTCCTTATTTCAAAATTAGAAAAGTATAGACAAGGTCTATACTTTTCATCTTTTATATTTGAGTCGTACATTAACTCAGAATCGATTATAAAAAAAAATTTACCTTTCTATATTTACTATTGGGATAATAAAAAACGACCAATTCACTTAAATTTCAAAGAACAATAAGACACTCAAAAAGCAAGGTCAAAGAGGTCAGGTCTTTCTTTTTGACTTTGCTCTATTCACCATAATTTTCTACGATCGTAAAACTTCGTACGTAATAAATTTCATGCCTAAGGTATCGTGTTTTGCTTTAGCTACACGTGGGCACATTCTAATCTGACTTCTGACGACTGATATCTGATAGCTTTTATTCTCCAACAAAAAAGCCGTTACATTGCTGCAACGGCTTTTTAGTGATTTTGAAACGTTGTACTACGAGACATCAGTGTCTGGACATACAGTTATTTAAGTTTGGGAAAATGTAGCCTCCAATACCTAATTTTTCTTTGTCCAATTTTAATTTATAGATTGGGAATCTATTTGCCAAAAATTAGATCTTCATTGATAGCCGCTATTAAAGTTTGGGAATAAAGCTATTCCCTCGAATTATAATACTCTGCAAAAAATTTAAGGCGTTTTCAACAACTTCTTAACCGTCATATATGTGCCAAAATCAGACCTTTAGACCTATCTCATTTCTGTCCCAAAGTGTGTTTCGAACGGCGATAATGAGCCATTAAAAGTTCAACTGTCCCCAACTTAATCTAATCACCTACTGCGAGAAAAATGTCAGTTAGCGGTCACTGTCACTTGTGAAGTTGGTGCAAAATGTGTTCAACCATAACCTCTGGCTCGTAACGCATAGAACTTTTAACCCACCATTCAATGGTTCCAGTCAAAGCAGAAGCGACAAAATGATACTTTATTTTTTGCGGAATTGAATCTTCATCGTGTTGGTCTCGATTTGCTTTTGTTAAGCCTGAAAATACAATTTCCTGTAACGTCTCTTTGAATGATGTGGCACCTTTATTCATAAGTAATGTTTTAAAAACTTTGACATTGTCTGCGATGTATTCAAAGTTCTCGCCTTATCATGGGGGCGAGCATTAGAATGTTTGCACTGAGAAGTGCTAACGTTATTTTACCAGTAGCCATTCCTCGCTCCGAGCACTGCCCTTTAGATGGGGTAACTGACTGATAACCATTAACTGCATGATTTCTTGATAGTCGAAGGTCAGTATAAGCCCAAGATAAGGATGCTCTTCACTAGCATCCGTTGGGCTACTACAAGTAAATGAACACCTGAGAACAAATAATGATCAGCGTCATAAAATAAGCATTTCTCACCCAATTAAACGCGCTTGTTTAAACCATGATTGGTTGCTAAAAGTACCACCCCAAACTCGACAACATATACGTGATGACGTAGCTAAATATATGAAATATTTCAATGTGGAACGACTTTACACGGCATAAGACTGTTCAGTCATCGATGGAATTTGAAATCCATTTAAAAAAGTGTTCGGTTGCAGTTGGTCAAAACAAATTGGCTTGTCTACACTTTGATTTAATCTAAAAAAAAATGGAAAATTAACATTGATTACTAAACATTTAAAGATAGTAATAGGCGCATGCTTTATTATTTCTGGTTGTCAATCCACTTCTTTGAATACTCAAACTGAACAATCTAAAAAACCTTCTTACAATAACATACAATTTCCAAATGAACTTGCTCAGAATGAGTATGAAATATACAAAAGTCGTTTAATGTCATTAGTTAATTCCCCTGAAAATGAAACTTCAGAAAAAGAACTATATGAATGTAAACTTCCGTTCGAAGAAACTGTGTCTTTGTACTTAAAATTTCTGTTTTCAGAACTGAACGAAGATCCGTCTGAAAAATTAGATGAATATTACGCAAACAACAAAGTAGGCATCACTCAAAAAATTCAATACGCTCAGAGTAAAGCATTTTTAGAGAAACAAAAGACTACGATTAAAGAGCAAACGAAAGATATAGTGTTATATACAAACGAACTAAACTGTAAGGGTGACTTTTTTAAATTTAGTGGTAAAGCTTTGTTCATTAAAGAATCTATTAATGATAATTATGCAGAACAAAATAGAGAACTTTTTGTAACTTTAAGTGGCCTTCACTCTGAAAAAGTGAAATTTACTAGAATTATTTGGAACCATGCTCAGGACAATCCGGTTGATCACTTTGAACTAAATATTTATAGAGGGCGAGATGAGCAATGGACTAGCACGACTATGAAGGTAGCATTAAATAACCTAGATTTGAGCGTGACTATACCTGTTGAAGAAGGAGTCAAATACCTAGGTAGTTTTAAGTACTCATTAATTGAAGATATGGTTAGAGTGATGTATTCAGGATACCTTAAAGAAGGAAAAAGATCCGGAATCTGGCTGAAATGGGATGGTGGTAGCGGCATCGAAAAGGAGTGTAATGTTTTAGGCGTAAGAAGACCGCTAAGTGAATGTAATGAATAGACTCACGTGTTATTTAAGAAAGGGAATTTTTTATTTTTTTTCGATAGCTGGCGTTATTTTATCATTACCTACTCAAAGCAGTTCAGAAAAATCCACTAACGAAATACATGATACGATGATATTTGTGGAAAATAGACTTATTCATGATGGCAATAGTTCGAGATCTAGCTTGGCTTTGATTGATGGAGTTGTGCTTTTCTCTGGCGAAATGAACAAGGTTCTAAATCCCTTTAATCAAAAAATTATGCTTCTTCCAAGGAAAGGCCGATATTCGATAAACGATGGTCAAGTTACAATAGATGGGGAGTTCTATCACTTCCCTACAAGAGGAGCAAACCCCGAAGAATATGAAGTTGTGCCCAAAAAGACATGGCGTTTAAAAGGTTACGATATACTAAATAATGACGGTTCGATTACATATGATGAACCTGAAGAGATCATGCCGCCCCCAAAACTTCCGTTGTCATTCGTAAACACCATTTTTATTGGTGAAATTTCATTTATGGGTGAGTCGGAGTATGGTGTTTACGAAGATATAAGATCATTTGCAGAAAAACCCAATTTGTATTTTGTAGCTGTTTATGAAGATAGGCTTTACGAGTTAAAGGATAATTACAACAAAGAACTATTACGTCATAAACAATTTATACAAAAGTACTCTGAGGAAGAGCAACGTGATGTAATCCCTATTTCGGCAAAAATTAAGAGCTCACTCAATAAAAACTTACACAAAGGGGCTGAAAGTTTTTTTTCTTTTATATGTGATGTATTTGATGGCTTTGTAAAAGTGGTCAGTGATGTTGATTTTAATAAAGCGATATCAGTTGCCGCTGGAGTTACTCTGGCAAATAAAAGCGATTTAAATGTACAGCAAAGGCAGGAGTTTCTTGAGAGTTACGTTAAAGACGTTATATCGGGCGATACCAGAAATTTGCGAGCGTTACAAAATAAATATAAGGATACTCAGAAGGTAACGGAGTCTACATCAATAGCGATCAACATGAATGATGCGTATGATCTCAATAAGCATGACCAATCGTTGAACTCTTCAACAAATATAGTTAGTAAACGCGTTAGCTCTAAAGATTCACCCAAAGAAAATGAGTGTATAGCTAAAACAGAAAGCGGAAGTCTCTTGCCAAAAGTTGCTAAGGGTTATTGCAACTATGTCCTCTCTGATTACACTCGTACAGCCGAATACTCCTTCCAAGAAGATGGTTTTAGATGGGGTTTAGACAGCACATCTGTTGAGGATAGCGCAATATCATTGCTCCGCAGTAAGCTGCTCTTTAAAGCTCAAAAAACGTGTAAAGCAGAAGGGTATACTACAGTTTTCCATGACGACACTTTTAACGTTAATGACGTTACTCCAACTGTAAGGGAATGCAAGTCATCAAAAGTTATGACTGGAATGGAGTATGCTTGTAGAGGTACAACTAGTTTTTTTTGTGGAAAATATAATTCTTCTAATTAATGGTAGCCTACAGCGAAAAAGAGGAATATTTAGGGTTCTCAAGCCCGTGTAGGTTGATGCGAGTAGAGTGAATCCCAACACTTGTGATAAAGATACCACAAATTCGGGTGCATCTCAGGTTTACCACAGCCTACAACGTATGGAAAATTTAAGCCGTGTAAATGTCTTCATATCATTCGTCAGTTGATTTTTAAAATTTAAAAGACAAAAACTGTAAATGGCTCAGAGCCATCCTCAGGCTCTAAAACATTTATGTCCAAAACGAGTTTATCTGGCCGTCTGCTTCTCACTCTTAGCTGCCCGTCAAAGTTACTGTATAATATTTAGCATCCATTCTTCGGCACTTGAAGTTGAGGGTTCTATTATGCTGTGTAGCCATATTTTAGTTTATTAATTGTTTGCTTTATCAATTCGCGGCCGCGAATAGAGTTCATATAACGACGGGGAGGCTCGCCATTAAACAGTAAAACCGTAGTATCTAGCCAGCCATTGAAATTCTCAACATTACCGAAGTACTTAACACAAAACTGCCCAAGCTTTGCAATGTCTAGAACATTGTCACTCAATTGCTTATTTAGCTTTTTTGACTTATGCCGTATCAACTTGCTTGATGTAGTGTTTAGGCTCTGAGCGATAACTTCTACGCTCCAGCTCAACGAGTCAGCAAGTGAGCACACACCGGCTTTTGTAACACCAATTACAGCTTTATTTGGGTTCTTCTTTAATCAAGTATCAGGTAGTGTCTGAGATTCTTATGATAGCCCAATGGTTGAAACGATAAATGGCTTATGAAAACAGAAAATATTCGCAGGAATTGCCCATGGAAAAAGTTGGTGTAGTTGAATATGCAACTCTAGAATGAGTAAATAGGTTTAACTGTACACTACTTATGATAATTTAAAGTCATCATGTAATATAGCTTGACTGAAACAAACTAGTATCCGACGATAACGGGCGATTAATGAGAGTTACCACATTTTTGGCATTTATGATTAAAGATCCGACATATTTATCAAAACGAGTAACTTTCAATTTTTCAGATCGAAATATCAGATCTTATCTGAATTAAATCGCACATTCAGTTCAGGCCATTAGCAGCCTTTAAGACTGACTAATTTAAGCAGGCGCAATTAATTTAATCCGGACTTCCGCTTTTAAATGCCCCTCAGTTAAAAGCTTATCTGCTACTTTCATGGTTTATATAATTTAAACTGTGTAAGATGACTAGTGCAGAGGGAGCTTAGTGTGAATTTTTACGAAATATACACTCTCTGCGTGTTTCAAAAAGGCAACTAATATTTAACTACTGAACCCATGTTCAAATTGAAAAAATAACCACATTAACGATGCCCCTGACAACGTAAACGCCAGCAAAAAAATTACGCCGACTCTGATTACATCGGCCACCAGCTGTTGGCGCTGTATGGCAATTTCTTTTAGCAGTTTATCAGCCAACGTTTCTGCCTGATAAGCAGAGCTACGCATCAGCTCATCTGCACAGGTATTAATTAAATCAATTTTCTGATCAATCAGTGGTGAGATATCATCTTCTATAATCTTCTTCGCCACTTTGTTTACTTGCTCAAGCTCTTCGGTCCAGTCAGTATTTATTAACGCCATTGCATATTCCTACTCAGTCAGGGCTTAGCTTTAATGCTAACCAGCATTTTTTCTGCGATGTTTGGCTTAACATGGTTTAGTTGCTCACAGCCGCAAACAGGGAATTTATCCGGCTCCTGACCTTGAAAACGCACATCGCCCATCGGCGGTAACACTTTGCTCCAACCACAAGAAGAGCAAATAAGTTTCAAGGCTGGGGTTTGAATTGGCATAAATGTCCTCAATCCACGAAGCGGGTTTAATTTTCGAATAACATTATTAAATTTTAGAACTCAACGAGAATAGATAACTTCATTGCTGTTCGTGCATCTTCAAATGCATTTTCTTGAGAATCAAAATCAATTCTCCCTTTGTATACTTTGGCCATAACGTCTAATTTTGCTTTGATAGATGAATTGAACACCTTCTTTATGTCACTGGAGAAATCCAGATAAAACTCGTGCCTTTTTAGTGAGTTAGTCATCAATTCACGCATTTCATAGACGCTCATGAACAAGTCGTCATGAAACAGGTTATATTTTTCCAAAATGCGATGAGCAGCGTCTAAATCCGGCTTACTCCCTTCGGCATCAGTACTCATATCCATTATCTGTTGTCGTATTTCATTCGCGCGAGACGATTTTTTAGCTGATACATCTAAGCTTCCTTCCGCTACCAGTGAACTTGCAGTAGCTTTTACAGAAATATCGGAGTCATTACCAGCTTCAATATTTACATCCTTGATGTCTTGGACCTTAACGTGTTTAGCTCCCAATGCTAAACACAGTTGAGTCCAAAGGCGGTACTTTCTCAGAACGTGACTTTCACTAAATTCTTCAATTCTAAAAAATCTATTTATATAATTTGGCTTTACCAAAATATTTCCCGGCTTTATCTCGGATACATCCATAGATTGCACGAGATGAGTGAGTTCATCCTCTTTTAATGGTAATTTGATCACTTGGGTATCTGAAGTGGGATTGTTAAACTCTTCAAGAACACTAACAGCTCCTTGCTCTAACTCCCTCATAAACTCTTCATCTACAAAAATCAATTTATTTACACAACTTTTAATCATCAGAAAATCTCCAACTAAATAAAACGATATGAACAATAATCAACCAAAGGGGGAGTTTAAGAATTTTTTTACACCTCGCAGCAACTTTTACTTCACTACCATCTGTTACACGTCCAGTAATTTCAGCCAACTTGCCTAAAGTATCTGCAGCAGCAATTCTGTTTTTAGAGCGAAAATTTGTCACAATTTGGACGTATGACAAACGTCCATTGACATCAAGCGTTAGAGGTTTTACCCTCACAACACATGCTCCATTAAGCAAAACATAAAAGACTATGCTTTTATTACCAATAGACCAACGTCTTCCCTTAGATCTTGCCTGATCAATTGTGTCTAATAAGTGACTCATATTTTGTTTTGAGGTATCAATCCTCTTGTATTCCTCATTCTCAGACAAAACCCAGCAATCCGTTCTACCACTGTTATCGAGAGATTGCGAGTAAACGTAAGTTCGATCAAGTAAATTAGTCGGAGATATCATTAACAACATCCTGCATTAACTTCTCAAAATCCTTCTTGTCAATTAGATTCACACTATACAAATAGCCCTTTACATCACCTCTGGCTTCACGTATTTGACGTATTACCATGTCATCATTCATGACATTATTAACTCTAGATCTTTCGATTTCATTCCACTGAGATTTATCCAGATGTGTTGCTATAAAGTTTATTCTTTTATCTGTTTTCTCAGAGCTCTCTAATGCGATCACTGTAGCTTCGACATCCAATCGCACTTGAGTCAAATAGTTCTTGTTACTCAACCTCTCTAAGTTGAGCAAATAAAAAACATGTTCCTTTTCAATAACCATCTGAAGCCATTTATCACGAAAATCTTGATTACCTGGCATATCAGCAATCTCGCTTATAACATGTGGCCCACCATTTAAAAAATCTAGAATAACTTCTTCATTTTTTTTCTGTGAATCAGTAGCTTCTTTTTCAACTGGTGGTTCTTCTCCCCGTAAACGATATATGAAAGTTGTTTTTCCACTATCAGGTCTCCCCCAAACAACAAAACTTCCCAAGCGTTTTGCTTTTGGGCCTTCCGTTTTTATAGCAACTTCCTTCCTCCATAACTTGCTACCCAAACGCACCAAAACGGGGCTTGCTACAGCCGCTAATACAGCAGCAGCCTTCCAGTAAGACATCTATATTCTCCTTTATGTTCTGAATTAACACCCGGGTTTGATACACCGTTCACAAAGCCATTTTGATAACATCAAAAAACATTACGTGAATCGCCCCGAGTTCATCGGAGACCAGTTTGTGTAATTCAAGCTACTTTACCTGACTCATTTAAATTATCATAGTATTCTGTTTCATGTTGAGCTGGTGAAATATACCCAATTGAAGATAACAGGCGTTGATTATTAAACCAATTAACCCATTCTAAAGCTGCGTATTCAACTGTATCAACATTCTTCCACGGGCCATTTCTGCGAATAACCTCTGTTTTAAATAAGCCATTTATTGTTTCAGCCAATGTTTCGCCATAAGATTCACCCACACTTCCTACTGACGCTTGAATTGCAGCTTCAGCAAGTCGAACAATGTACCTAATTGACAAATATTGACTCTCTCTGTCGCTGTGATGAATCAACTTCCTTGGAATTGCCACAGTGCCAAACTGCGTGCTCTAAGGCATCAAGAATAAGTTCTGTGAATGTTTGGGGTCAGGTCTTTCTTTTTGACTTTACTCGACTTACCATAATTCACTGCGTTCGAAAAACTTCGCGCGAAATAAATTTCACGCCTACGGTAGCGGTTTAGCCTTAGCTATGTGTAGGCACAAACTAGCTTATATAGCTTCTTTACGCTTTCCCCTTGCTAACTCGCTCCCTCGCTAACTTGTATTCTTAATCTGACTTCTGACGACTGATATCTAATAACTCTTTTTTCGGCGTTAAAACGCCTCCTACAACTCACATCTCGAAACTCGTTCCTCGTAACTTTCCCCTCGCAACTCGCTAACTTTCTCCAACAAAAAAGCCGTTGCATTGCTGCAACGGCTTTTTGGCATTTGAATTTAATCATGATCAGAGTTATTTAAGTTTGGGAAAATGCAGCCTCAAAATGCTCATTTTCCTTTATCCTATTTTAATTTATAGATTGGGAATCTATTTATTAAAAATGAGTTCTCTATTATTAGCCATAATTAAAGTTTGGGAATCATAAACAAGTGAAATTCTCTATCTATATCTAGGCTTTCTCAAATGCCAACCACTACCTACGGGACACCTATAAGCTTCGAGCTCTCGATTGGAGCGCTCATAGAAATCATCAGCAGCTCTTTCTGCTTCAATAGAGCTACCGTAAATTCGCTTTTTAATACCATCACTAGAGACACACTTTTTACATGTCGTAATACCTGACTGAGCTATTCGAGCTTGGTCATCATGAACACCTGACCCAAATTTCAACATTTGGTAGTCAGACTCAATATCAGCTTCTATTTGTCTAATGTGTTTTTTAAATAAATTCTCAGAAAAATTAGGCATACGTATACTCCTTGACTGGCCATATTGACCGTAAAGTTTTTACATGGCGGACGACTAGCGTCAAAGTAAGGGCATCAGGCTCTAGTACACCAAGTTTAGTTTTTAGATAAAAGGTAATTAATAGTTATGGGTTGCGCATTAGATTACGCCTAGTTCTTACGGCCTTTTCAGAGTCAGTTTCATAACCTAACTCAGTTCGCTGACACATAAGAAGCCACCATTCAGCAGCATTGATGCTTCTTTTTATATCTTGAATAGTGGGATCTTTCTTAGCATGTCTTCGAACTGCCTTATAACACTCGCTGGCAATAGCTCGCACATCCTCATTGGGATCTGACTTTTTAGTGAAGTTGACTGTTTTATGGACTTTTCCATTCAAGTCTAAACCTAATTCAGTAAGAGCTTTTAAGTAACCTTGCCTCCAAATTGATGATTGCTCTGTTACTTGGCTCGTTTCATATTTATCATCTTTAGCTTTTTCACCTCTACGAAGACGAAGGCGGCTTAGGAAAAATTCAGCTAATTGTTGGGAAAATTGTACATAAAAGTCTTCTTGAAATTGTTTATGCTTAGCTGCTGTAAGATTTCTATGCTCATTTATTTTTTTTGCACACTGATCTGCTGCTAGTTGTTTTAAAGAGTCGTACCATTTACTAAAACCTTTTTGCTCATACGAATAATCAAACTTTGAAAGAGCCTCATCAGAGAATGGTTCGGTCGAAGAGCGCATTAGAAAAAGGCGATGTCGTAAAGCTTTATCTGGTGCAGAACGATCTAAAAAACTAAGTAACCTATCAAGTTTTTGATGATATACCTCAAAATTTTCTTCATTCTCCTCTTTTACGATTTCACCACGTATTATTCCAATGCTTTTGTCTATATATGGGACCATCTTTTCTCGTTCTAGCCTCTCAATTCCGGTAAGAGCCCAATTAGGTATTAAAGCTTTAGGAAAATCTTTAGCGTCAATCAAATCGGTAAAAAGTTCATTCCACCAAGCAACGCATTCAGGATATAAATCCTCGGCTCGACTACTATCGAAAGGAATATGGCAAGATAAAATTCGCAGTTTACTTTGATAGTCTAATTCTTCAAGAGCGACTAAAAATACATTTTTCCACAAGGTGAAATACTTACCATAGCCCCACAAATTAACGCTAACCTTCAATTCACCTCGAAGATTACTAGGCTTTGATTCAAGTAACCTTCGAAAATCTTCTTTTACAGAAAACTCAATCCAAGCCGATATATGTAGCGGTTTCAATTTTAAACAAAACTCATGATGGGCATTGTCTTTACGCTTATAAAAATCATGAATATTTGAGCTGTTGTGGTTATAGTGCCTTTCGAACTTATGATACGTAAACAATCCAAAGTATGCGTCTAGGTCTCTAGCCCACTGTTCATGCATTTCTGATGGAACAATATCTAAATCAGTATTTAAAAATTGTAAATTTTGAAGCTCAAGCTTCGTGTTCTCAAGCCATTCATAATTTAAAGCTTTAGTTTCATCACTATCTATAAGCTCAAGAGATATTGAATCACCAAGATTAGAGAAGGACTTATTGTAAAAGTATAAAAAGTCAGACCAATTATGATGAAATCTACCAGCTTGAGAGTCGTACGTAATCCATGCCCTTAGAAAATCTAAACCACGGGTTATATTAATTGAAGTGCTAGTTACCTCTTCAGTTTGAGGGCCTTGCACGACGTTTGAAGTAGCTATATAAGTGATAGCTTTATATAAACGCTTGCTATCTAAAAACTGTAATCGATGAGATATTTCATCAAAGAAACTCCAAAGTAGCAAAGCTCTATCTCTATTGTTTAACAAACATAATGAAGTATCATCAAAAAATGCTTTAGTAAGGCAGTAATCCTTTCCATATAACCATGATGAAAACATTATATAGCTACCACATTTATCCATATAGTCATTAAATAACCCAAACAGTGCATTTGGGTAATAAATGTCAGCTACATCCTTTAAAAAGGCAATTATTGCCTTATCATCCAAAGTGGGTAAATAATATCCGTAATAGCTTGAGATACTATTTTCGATAGTTTTTTGTTGAGTCAATAAAATAGAAATGCACTTTGCTGAATCAGAGGAATGGGGTTTTGTCTCAGATAAAGCGTCTTCTAAGGCTTCTACACTTCTGAATACACTAATCCATGCATCAGCAAAGTGTTTAATCATTAATGTTCTGAGATTGCCTTGTATATCAAATTCATCTAGAGCTTGTATAAAGCGTTCTTTAGGATCGTTTTTCTCATCGAAGGTGATATTACCAAAAGGCGCATCAATCCTGCACATAGTATTCTCCAAAAATAATGAAGTTAGGTTTCACAAAAGTACCCGGCATTACCGGTTTGCAGCTGAAACCTCCCGTGCAATAGAATGGGAGCGGAGTATAAAGTTAGAGCAAACATGCTCTGTAGCCGACTGCAAAAGTCTCGTTCACTATAAATAAACTTCCTTAATAATGTCAATAAAATGTTGCTGTATTTTTAATTGGAAATCTATAAATCAGGTCTTGCTTTTTGATTTTACTCTAGCTTATTAGCTTATTCGCGTGAAATAAATTTCACGCCTACTGCAACGGGATTAGCCATAGCGAGTACAGGCACAATCCAACTTATAGTTCTTTTCTTTCAACCTGACTTCTAACCACTGATATTTAATAACTCTTTTTTCAGCGTTAACCCCCCCCTCTACAACTCGCATCTCGGAACTCGTTCCTCGTAACTTGCTCTTTTACTCCCGCTAACTTTCTCCAAAACACAAAAAAGCCGTTGCATTGCTGCAACGGCTTTTTGGCATTTGAATTCAATTGTCGTACTCTAATAAAATTTGTGAACATCCCCATAACTGAATCGACTCTTTCCCTTCAAAATTTAATAAAGTTTGTGAGTGGTTTTGCTAATAATAGTCATCTCTTGCATCATGATATGGGTCAAAACCATGTTCGTGAATTACCTTCTTGATAAACGCAATATCAGTAAACTCTTCACTTCTATAAACCAGCCAACTAAATAACCTTACAATGCTGTGAATTTCCGGCCGATTTTCACCTTTCCACGACAATAGGTGCTGCATTATCAACCGAGGACCATCATCAAGTTCATTTAGTCTACTTTTTACGTTGGAAGGTAATCTTAATAGCTGTCGTAATTCAGTTACATCTTTTATGTCGTTTAACTCAAAAGGCATTTCTCCAAAAAACACGTTATAAGCAAAAATGCCAAAAGCCCAAGTATCATAATTTTTTGTCGCTGAACCATGTTCCAAAAAATCTGGGGGCATAGAAACGAATGAAGTCAATAGACGCTTATTGTTATCATGAAAAACTAACTGCTCATCAGCATCTCGTTCAATGCCGTAAATATGCGCATTTTCAAGGTCATAGGATTGACAATTACCTAGATCTAAAAATTTAACTCTTGGATCATTTTCGGTTCTGTCACGGTCATACTTAGGCATCTCAAAGTCATCTAATAGTAAAATATTACTTGGGTGAAGGTCTCTATGTGTATAGCCTGTTTGACTAAAGTAACTTAAACCAGATGCAATTCGGTGAAGAAACTCATATTTTTCTTTAATTGAGTAGTCTTTTGTTGAAATACCTGACAATAATGAACCTTCTTCATATTTATAACCGAAACAAAGAACCATGCCAGAATGATACTCTTTGATATCAAGTGCTATCTTAGGTAGAGGGTAGCTGCTTTCTGGTCCTACGAAGTACTTTGGCGCTCTTGAAGGGTTATCACCAAAGTCCATATTCAACTTATTATCCTTGAGTACTGAATACTCAAGTTTAAATCGCTCTAACTCAACTTTATTTCTTGGAGAAATTAAAAATTTAACGACTATTTTATTACTACCCTTTACGTAAACACTACTTAACGCGGAGCCTCCTCCTAAAGATTCTAAAAATTCATAACCTTCTATTTTGAGTAATCCTAAAGACGACAATAGTTCATAGTTATTAGCAGTCAACATTCTTGACCTTATATTTTTCATAAAACAAAATATTTTTTCCTCTGATGTTTGCTCTAGCCGTTATAAAGTTAGCTAAATACAATATTTACAGACTGGAGTACAACGACATCAATTTTCAGTGTCAACGAATTGACGAAAAAATGTTAATCAACGAGTCATATTTAAGTTCATAATGGGTTTAATCATAATATCGCTCGCTAGATTTTTGTTAATGTAATAACCAGTAATTCAACCAAAGCATAAGTTCATAAGAATAAGATAACCCTATCCTCTCTTATTTTGAAGTATTTCATTAGATTAAATTTAAGTTCTGCTACCGGATTAAAGTTTAAATCTATAGAAAACTATTTTAAAATTTTCTTTAGCTTTAGTTCTTACATTACTTATGGCAGCATAAACTCTCTATTTTGTGTTTGAATAGCGATTTCATTCTGTTATTTAATACTCATTCAGTGAATTGCCAGATTGATGATTTTCATAGAAGCTGCGACTTATAAAATTTAATAGTCTTGAACTGTAACCTGAAAACTTCTTGCTTAAAACCTGTGTATCTGTTTTATTTTACGTTTTGGTATTTAAAAACTGAGTAATAGCTCAATGTCCATTTTTAAAGTTCCCTGCTCAATTCAAAAATTCATACACCAGTTCAGATCTAATAATTTTTATAGCATGACTAAATACATTGGTTCGATTCAACTTACCTTAACAAAATCAATTTTTAGATGGGAGTGATTAGTGATAAAAACAATTGATTTAATTAGAAAGTTAGAAGTTGATGAAATTAACAATCGATTTATTGCTGAAGAAAGCATTTCTGAAGGAATGGGGGCTAAGAGTTTCAAAGGAAAAGATAAAAAAACAGGTGATACAGTCTTTATAAAATACCTTTTATTTCCCGCAAACAATTATGAAATCGCTAAATTTAAAAATGAAATGGAAATGACTAAATTAGTGACAAAGTTTAATTTTGGTGGGGCTGGTTCTATATGTGCAGAATATATTCACAGCGAAACTTTATTTAATGGGAATGTATATTGTTTGATAACAAAGTGGTATTCATTCCCTACATTAGAAAAGTGGTTAAGAGAAAACCCTTCATTTACAATTGATCAACGATTAGAGCTTATTCACCGTATAATTAATGCAGTTAGTCGTATCCCATGCAAGATTGATCATCGAGACTTACATCCCGGTAATATCTTAATTGAAGATATTGAAGTGGATTGGCATCAAAGAATTTCAAATGTAGGTATCAAAATAATTGATTGGGGAGAAAGCATAACTAATATATACAATGGATATGATGAGCCACCAGATTATTTCGAATTATTAATAAGTACTGCACCGAAAAAGGTCGAAGGCTCATTTTATAGCTTGCCCCCAGAAGTCTTTACTCCTTGGGAAGATCGAAAGCATCAATTCGGAAAGTACGATGCTTGGGCAATAGCATTTTTGATGTACAAAGTGTTGACAAATAAAGATGTTATTGAGCATAAAGATATCGGATCTTACATCCACACTCTTAATACAAATGAAATGGGAAATATATTGCGAAGAGCAAATCAAAATATACTTGCTCTAGATCATCCTGCAAGCCTATTGCTTGCTAACACTTTCGAGAAGATTACAAATATAGACCCTAAGATAAGAAAAGATCTATCATATGTAGGAAGAATTGTATGGGACATACGAATAGAAAACTTTGTTCCTAACGACATCTTTGAAAAACATGAGTACTTAGAGGACCCTTTTGAGTATTGCCCCAAGGGAGGTTGGAAATACTCTGATTTTGACGTATATGATTAAGGATATAAGTGTGAAACTTTATAGAGGATTTAATAAGTTAATTGAATCAAAACATTTAGACAATCCATTTCTTGTGACCCCTAGAACGCCAATTCATACAAATTATGAAGTACATTGTTTGGCTGATAGATGGTTCGAAATGAATTTAGGTATTAAGGCGCGAAGCGAGTGTATTTTTTGCACACCTGATATACATACAGCCCTTCGGTTCTCTGAAGGTTATGAACATGGGTGCGTTGCAGAAATCACTCCTGAAGGAAACTACCAAATAGTATTTAGTGAAAATGTTATAGATTTTAATGAATACCCTGAGATATTAGAGGAAGACCCTTCAAAAGTTCAAGACTGGCTTTCTAACCAAGACTACTTATCTGTTAAAGATGTGAAGGATATTCCTGAAGGCTTTATGGGTGAAATAATGTTATACTGCGCTTCATTCGGAGTAAAAGTTATACATAGCTATTGATTAAATTTTAGTTTCTCATATCTGGACTTACAGCTTGTTCTGTAGTCCTCGATTTAACTAAGAAGTAGCATGGTATATTTTGAGGGAAGGTCAGTGACGGCTTGACTAAAACTGCTATTGCCAAAGATATTTGCATTCATTTTTTAAGTGTTTGTTATGCGATTTTTTGCCTGTTAAATAAATTACGAACGATACTCTTACAATTATCTAGTGCCCATTGCCACTCACCATATGTTGGTGCATCACCATTCTGCGTAAAAAGTTACATTTCTTAATTTTTCTAAGTCTAATTTCTCTTCTTCAGAAATGCCCCCTTTCTCACTACAGAGAGATTAGCTTAGACAAGCTAGGTGAAAGGCCAACCCCATGTTCTGGAGCCAAGTAAACTACCCCTTGCTGAACAACCGGAGCTAGGTACCGAATTTAAGAATTCCTTAAATTTTAGCTACAAATCAAGCACTATTTTTAGTGAAGCACCTAAAACGCTTCAGTCCATCGGAGAGTTATGAATATAACTAGCCTTTGCCCCATTACCATTTAACTCAAATACTCTATAGGTCGGCCTTGAGAAAAAACGGAAGTTGAGCAAAACAGATGCTTGTAGCTCAATTAATTAACGAGCTTAATTGCTCGGGCTAGCTGGCTTTATGTGCGTAAAAATACAATTGCTTATTAAGTAAAATTTAGGTGTAATGAATACAAAATAAGCGCTGAGCAATGCAGGGAAAGCTTACTTAACATTAGCAAAGCTGATTAAGCTAGCTAGGAAAGTTTAGCCTCTAAAAAGCAAATTCCCATAGCATAAACAACACCAACTCTGATACACCGATCAGGTAGTAGCTCAGTCCAATAAGCGATTATGCAACACAAACTACGTGTCGCATAAATACAAAAAATTAGGAGATTTCATTGGATCAGCAATTAGATTTATTAGCGTTCGAGTTCTTTAAACTTTTTGCTCGTTATGAATCATCTCTTAAAGAGAAAGGCTTTTTTGCTGTTAACCGAGGTAAAGTCATTGTTGACTGGGATAGGTATGCAAACGAAGTAATTGGCAATAATTTTCTAGCTGATTTAGGTGAAGTAAAAGTGGCAGCTGAATACATATTAAAATTACCACCAAAAAAGCAATCTGTTAATGAATTAAACGAAATCATTTGGGTTGATGTACCAAATAACGAAAGGAGTGTTCAAATATTATTTGCGCACATTTCTAGAGTTAGAAACAACCTTTATCATGGAGCTAAATTCAATGGTACTTGGTTTGATCCAGTGCGTAGTAAATTATTACTTTCCAACTCTTTAGCTGTATTAAACCACTTTAAGTCAGGGCTTGGCATTCAAAACGCCTAACAAGCAAATTAACGAATGGACTATAAAATCTTGGCTCAGTTCATTTTGTTCACAATTTTAGCCAAGTTTTTTTAACCCATTACTTGGGCGTTGGTATGAATAGGTAAGTAAGATGATAACTTCTTGGGATGAGTACAAAAAGTGGGTGTCTGATTTGGTCAGAAATAATCACACGTATTTTTTTAGAGGACAGCAAGATCTTACGTGGAAGCTTGAGACAACATTCCAACGATACGCAGCAAAGAACGGGATCAGTTGGAGAGACTATTTCGATAAAATACTACCAGACGTTTATTATAGTTCTGCTGCATTCGGATATAGGGTTGACGACCCTACAGATGAAAAAGATGTAGGTGGATTTTTAGCTAAGTTGCAACATCACGGCTTTCCAACTCCATTATTAGATTGGACAATGTCGCCATATGTTGCTGCCTATTTTGCTCTTAAGGATATAGACCCTAGAAAAGTTGATGCAAACGGAAACGTTAAAATATACATGTTTGACTTCCAGTTATGGCGTAATTCCTATATGCAGGTACCTATGTTACAAGCTGACGATAGCCCTTTTCTTTCAGAATTTAAGCCAGCATACGTAGATAATCAAAGATTAGTTTCCCAGATGGCAGTCACGACAGTAACAAATGTTCCCGACGTAGAGTTGTACCTCAACAATGTTAAGCAAAAAACAGGCAGAACATTTCTGTACTACGCCCTATTGCCGATCAAAGAGCGAAGACTCATTATGAACGAGCTAAATCTCATGGGGATAAGTTCTGCAACAATGTTTCCCGATTTTGACGGTATGTGCATGTCTTTGAAAGAAAGGCATTTTAACAACATAGACCCTAGCGTAAAATCTGTTCCAAATGTTGTTCCACCGCCGCCGCCGCTTTCTGGGACAAAACAACTTGGATAATATTCATATAACAAAGCATTTAAGAGTGATTCCCAACGCTTGGCATTTTAAGATCAAGGTTGGGTTTCGTTTTTACGGCGCAATGGCTCAGGTTCGTGGTAGCGTTGCTCACACCTTAATACGACGTTGTTCTCTGACGCCATAATTAAAATTGAGATAATGGATTATGGAATTAAGTAAAACGGTAAAAATCGAAATTAAAGCACTAATTGATATTGGAGATACAATTCTTCAAAAAGCATCTAGGGCTGATAGTAGCTTTGAAGGCAGTGATTTGGCAGAGGTTTCTTCATGGGTAACGAGACTCGGTCAACTTGTAAGAAAGCTATACGGTGAGAATAGCCAGCATTATACTAATTTTGAACGTGCAATCTCGACTGAGAGTTTTTATGTAATTCATAGCAATTGGTATGGGCATATTTCTCAAGTCCAAGGAATAGCTTTAACAGTTAAGCATGATATTGACAATGATCTCATTGCTAGCATTAAAGGCTTACTACAGGCAGAAATTTTTGCGAACTTCTTAGAAATCGGTGAGCACTTATTATCTGAAGGCTATAAAGATGCAGCAGCAGTTACAATCGGTGCTGTTCTAGAAGATGGCCTAAGAGAGTTATGTAAGAAAAATAATATTGCCTTTACCAAACCGAATGGTTCTCCATTAACAATTGAGCCGTTAAATACTGAGTTGGCAAAAAATGAAGTTTATTCAAAGCTGACGCAAAAGCAGATCACAAGTTGGGCGCATATACGAAATAAAGCAGCTCATGGTCAGTACAATGAATATGATAAGTCACAAGTAGAAATGATGCTTCTATTCGTGCAAGGCTTTGCAGAGCAGCATCTTGCATAAACAACATAACAAGCGCTTCAACCAAAAGACGCAAAAAAAGAAGGCTTGCGCTCCTTCGTCTCTAATTTTAGCTAACTATTTTTGCCTCTTAACTAGGCATTATATATCTAGGGTGATGCAATGAATTTCAATGGTAATGGATTTGATATTTCGAAATATTTAGGTGGAAAAAATGTTGATGAACTAACAATTAAGGAGCTCAGCTTCATTCATTTAGATTATCACAATTTCCGTCACAAATTGAAAACGTGCTACCTGTCATCGAATTTATACCATTTAACAGAGACGCTTTCCTGCTCTTTTAATAATAAAAGAACAAGCCAATATGTTCCTCTTATGACATCCTTTGCAATCTTAGACCAAATTGGATGTTTGTATAGTCCTTTGGGTAAAAGTTCAAAATATAAAAATGGTATAAAAAGAGCACTTGATTTATTTAGTGAAGTTCCTGAGTCACACCTCAACCTTTTGGTAACATTAAGACATGGATTATTTCATGATGGTAGTTTAATCAGCAGAAATGACAAAACTAAAACTTATGTGTTTTTTAGGATGATTACAGATAGTGGAAAATTAATTTCAGAGCCTGACTCACATTGGGATGGTGTATTTAAGGAAGAATTAAGCCATCACACAACGCGTATAGACTTGAAAGAACTACAAAAATTAACGCTGAACGTTCTGGATACATGCTTGAAGCTTTTAAAAATAGAGGAACTAGAAATATCACTAAAAGATCCTAAAGAGTTATTTTATAAATACTTATTTGGAATCGACTTATAACAAATTCCTAAACCGAAGGACGCAAAGCAACAGGCTTGCGCTCCTTCGCCGCTAATTTTAGTCTGCTCTTACGTGCCAGTGAGGCAAGCGTTACCACTGTCCGCTTCTGGCACACAACAGTCCTTCGTCTCAAACACGTTTCTGTCCATAGGCAGGTTATAAATGTCCCAAGATAATTCAGATCAAATGCTCCAGAGTCAAATTTGAGCGAACTACGTAAGTTACCCAAAGCAGAACAACTGAACAGCTAGGTAGCTGCTTCAAATTAATTAGTAAACCTGCTTAATTGCTCAAGCTAGCGGCCTCTGTTTGCGTAAAAATATAATTGCTTATTAAGTGTAATGAAAAAATAATAAGCGCTGAGTAATGTAGAAAAAGCACATATAACACTTGCTAAGCTGATTCAATTCCAAAAAGCGGTTATGCCACACAAATTGTATGTTGCATAAATACTAAAATGTTAAAGCACTATACAGATGGAGTAGTGAAAAATGGATGTAATTGATTATTCGACATATTCAAAAGAAGAGATTTTGATGTTTTACAGAATATCGATCATGAGCTTTACCACCAAAATGCGCTTGAGGCCTATCGAGTTTTAGCGACTAATTTTGGTGTCAAAGACGATGAAATAATTGATTATTTTCAGGATGAAAGCCTCATGTCCTTCTTGCTGAAACTATGTTTATTCCCATTTGCTAATAATTCTGCTTGTACAGGTGAGGAAATGAGAGAGAAAATAGTTGCAATCAAGGCCTCATACAAGGAGGGTAGCTACAACAAAGCTATCAATCACTAGGACACAAAAAGCTTGGCTTGTGCTCTCTTTTCGATTCACATGTTATGCAACAATCTTTTTGGTTACAACGGCGTTAACCCATAGATATTTTTATCCGAAGCAGACGAGTTAGAGTTAAGACTTTAACTCTAAATTGTCCAAAAACGAGTCTGTCTGGCCGTCTACATCTCACTCATAGCTGCCCTTCAAAGCTGCGGAATGAGTTTAAGCATCCATTCTTCGGCACTTGAAGTTGAGGGTTCTATTACGCTGTGTAGCCATATTTTAGTTTATTAATTGTTTGCTTTATCAATTCGCGGCCGCGAATTGAGTTCATATAACGACGGGGAGGCGCGCCATTAAACAGTAAAACAGGAGTATCCAGCCAGCCATTGAAATTCTCAACATTACCGAAGTACTTAACACCAAACTGCCCAAGTCTCGCAATATCAAGGGCGTTATCACTCAATTGCTTATTTAGCTTTTTTGACTTATGCCGTATCAACTTGCTTGATGTAGTGCTTAGGCTCTGAGCGATAGCTTCTACGCTCCAGTTCAACGAGTCAGCAAGTGAACACACACCGGCTTTTGTAACACCTGTATTCGTAAAATCGATTTCGGCAAGTGGGTTTGAAAATGTTGTTAGCTCACCTTGAGTGACGACAGATAAGAAGTCGCTTTTACTTGTGTTGCTAGCTTGAAACTCAGCCATATTCCGCTCACTCATTTGTTTGGTTTCTAATGTTAACTTTAGTGAGCCGCACTCATAACTTCAAGTCTCATCACCAGCCATTCATTCAAATCGTATAACTGACTGCTCAAAATCTAAAATTGGTAAGTGCTTACGAATAAACGTCATGTCCTTTTGTCTTATATAAATTTCAGTATCTAAACCAGCCGAATACCCTTTCATTCGCACACTTTGCTGCGTTAATAGAATTTCTCCGTAATAAAACCGTGAATTGATTTGGCGACTCACGTTGTAAAGCGTTGAATTACGTCCACTTAGCGCACCACCATAATGTATGACTGCCAACAGGTCTTCACGTGTAATGTTATCGAGATGAAGCTCTAAGCCGGGCGTCGTGTATCTTTTTAACCTGATCATCATTTCATGAAAGAGATGCATACCTAGACCTGCACTTTCACCGCGCACTAAATCGATAGGCTTTACATACCATGATGCCCTATTGCGGTATGCTTTTATCTGAATACACAGTTGAGGTTGGGGAGTTGAAAAGCTCAATACTTTAAACGCACTCTTCTTCAATTCATCCTTAAAATGATAGCCAAACTTTAAATCAGACTGATAGCTAAGCTTTAATTCAAAAGCCGTGTTACTTTCTTTGGGTATGATGTAAATCTCACCCCACCATGAAATCAAAATATTACAACCAGCAGCTTTAAACTCTTTAAATAACTGCTTTAGAACACTTAAGCACTCAGCCCATTCTTCATTTTTAACATCGATACCTGCTCTACCTCGTGCATGATAACTTAGAATAATGCGACGTTTTCTGGCTTTTTTAAGCTGTGATAGTAGCGTCTGAATATTCATGGTGCTGTCACTAGACTCAGGTAAAATGAAGCATCACGCTTGCCGACCTTACCTGTTTTTGTAATACCTGCCCCTCTAAAACAGATACGCCCACCATGGTAGTAGCATCCCTCAAACCGCAGAGTCGTCACTGTGCCTTTATCACTCTCAGTATATGAAATGAAATCACCAAAGCCGACATTAAACGCTTTATATATAATACGCTGTAGCAACTGCTCAATTTCAAGTTCAAACGCTTGAACCTGCGCATCAAGTTGGTTCGACTCTTCGATGACTTTAGTCAGCGCACTATCAGCATCAAGCGACAACTTATTAATACACGCTTCGTCGAGGTTTTTTAACGGCTCCTTGACCTCTTCTAGCTTCCAATATAATTCCGATAGTTCTTCGTATCGCTCAGTTTTACTTTCAAGCTCTTTTATCAGTGATAGAACAAACGGCAAGTATTGAGTATTACGAGAAAGCGATACAACTTCTGTGTCATCTAATATCACTTCCTCGATATCTACATACGGAGTGATAAAGTGCGCCTCGACTTGTGGCGACATAGTCCCTGCAAAAGCAATTTTCCTTGCCGTTATATGAAGGAATGAATCAACACCGTAGTGAAACCGCTCATGTAAATCATAAAACCAGTTCACTATCGTTGTTTTTACTACAACTTCTTGTAAATTATGCTCAAGTAGCAGTTGCCGATTTTTTAACACGCACTCTTTAAAAGCCTGTGTATACTCAACTAACGCATAACTCGGCAGAGTTAAACGATGAACAGGCTCACTCTCGTGCTCTTTAAACTGATTAACATCGAAGCAAATCACTTGATGACTCATCCATATGCCTCCGTCAGTGCTAGTTTTAGCGTCTTTTTAAGCTTTAACGTATTCAATAAAAAGACCAACCCATCTTGATAAAACACAACAAAACCACCTCTCAACCGCTCTTAAAATAAAACTTTTTGAATGAGTTCAACCATGGCTTATCGTGCTTAAATAACCACACGTATTCTTTGTCAACGCTGCGGCGTAACAATGTTATTGTAGGCGTTTTAAGTGTATACAGCGTTGCAATGAGTGCGCGCCTCGCTTGTTGACGATGACGATAAAAACGAATGCGACGCCGAAGCTCTTTAATGATTGGTTGGCCGCTCAAGACTTGCTCGACATCGCCTTTTTTTAAGTTAAATTTATTCGCAATATCAGCAACGTGTCGGCCGATTATGAGCTGAATAGTGATAGCGCGGCGAACTGCGTCGTTAATTTTGCGCTTTTGCGTTTTTAGTGGGATGGCGTGTTTTCTGGCGATATTTCTTACCGTTGCATCACTAACGTTAGCCATTACTGTAATTTGTCGAAGCGAGAGTCCTTGTCTTAAAAGCGTTAGCACAGTGTCTTGTCGCAATGCATCTATTTCAGATTGCGGTGTAATTGGCTCAGCATGAACCTCTTTCAACGGTTCTTTTTGGGTATAAGCATCAATGAAATCATCAACATGCTCAAACAAAAAAGTGCAGATTAATAAATGCTTTAATGGGTGATGGTTTGCTTCATCATTATAGAAAATGCTTGCGGGGAAAGCATACTCTGCGTCGTTTTGTAATAGCTTAAAAACGGCATCATGACTCATGCACTCATCAAAATACACTCTCATCTGTTCACGCCACAGACTGTGACGCACAAAACGCGTAGTAGCCAAGCCTTGATTGATTAACCTAACTGCATAAGTTTGCCTGAGACGCACTGGATCAAAATGATGCGATTGACTGAAGGCGTAATTAAACGATGTGAGTTTATGCTCAAGCGTTGATATGGCAAATGAGGGCTCATAGTCAATCAAAGGAAAAAGAAGCCGCTTTCGCTGTTTGGGTATAGAGACAAGCCGACAACGGTGCTTGTAACAAGTATTTGATAGTGGTAATTGATGCGCTCTCAGCCAGTAAGTTTCACCAAGTTGCTTTTCTTGCTCCTGAGCACACACAGGGCAAAATTGATGAACATCGTGACATGAAATTCGATTAGCTAACAGCCCCAGGATTTTAAATGCTTCAATACTGTTTTCTTTTAGCAACATTGCTCTAGCTTGCGCTCTGACGCTTTCTGTTGAGAATAATGTGTAGTATTGAAATAACGAGTGCTTATCAAGAAGCTCGTCGCGAGAGCAGTCACAGACTAAAGCTAAGCGATTAATGAAGGACGGTAAGATTGAATCTAACTGAATATTTTTATTATCAAATACATTCAGCATAGATTGAGATATCGATGATGACACATCATTCAGCACTAATCGCGATGCGATGCTATAAACGGTTTCCTCGGCGTAAATACGTGGGTATATTTGCTTCATTCGCATCATCAATCTCTGCTTTTATTAATTACGCGGCGTTATCATTTATCAAATCTTCAATCTCAATCGGTGAAACAACAGGCGGTACTCGTTCCATTGCTTTCGGGCTTGCAAGTGAATATTGCATTGATAAATCAAGCTCATCTTGCTTTAAAAACAGGTCGATTAACATCAAGTAAATCATCGGATGAAAGTGTTTCGCAGGGTCTAAAAACCCCATTAAGCCGACAACAGAATTCAATGGATAAAGCCCTGAAGCCAAAGGTCCCCAGCTAAAATAAGGCATAAAATGAGAGCGATTAAAGCGTTTAGCTAGTCGATTTTGAACATATTGCACTCGCTGAACATGATACGGATTCTTTCTGTCATAAGAGAAAATACATATTTTTTGATGTATCAAATTCAACGCTCTAACCTTTCGTTCTTCTTGCGGTATTTCTTTCAGCGCATCAACCCAACTCGACAAAACAGCTTCTGTTTTTAAATCGCTCTGAGACGCAGTCACAGACTCAGTGAACACTGGTGGCAGAGAAAAGTGATAAGGGTCACTTTTTTCAAGCAGCACATTGTGTTTTCGACAAACACGCTTGTAAAAGCACTGATGCGCGACATGAAAATATGTTGTACCGAACTTTTCATCGTCTTCGCGCGCGCACACTGGGCAGTAACGCCAAGACACATCTTGTGATGCGTTCAGTGCGTTATGAAACTTGAATATAGATAGCTTGTTCAGCATGTTTTCGACAGAGCTATCTTTAAAAACTGATTCATCTAAAAACAGACTGTAATCAGTGATATTTGTATACTTTTCAATGAAACGTGCGAGTGAGTATTTTGACGAAAATGACTCTGCGAGCATTGAAAATACTGGCTGCCACAAACGTCTGGGGGAGTCTAATTTTGAGTTATATTCTGACATCATCATCGTTTCAAATTTTGCAAATCGTGTCATTTGAAAATGGCGATACATTATGCTCGCAGCGTGCTCGTCGGGTAATGGGACAGGCGGCTGATAAATCATGACTCATCTCGCTTTTCATAACTTGCAACTATTGAATCAGCATCGATGACTTCGTCGCCTTCATCGATGCGCTCAACTGTACTAGCCGGCTTCAAGTGATGCGCGCTCGTTCGCTTTCGCTGAGGCTTGCGTGTGTATGCTTCAGCTTCATCATAGAACTCATCTACACCTGTAGTAGAAGATGCGCCCGCTTTTTTTATACTTTTATCTTGTGATAACAAAACACGATAGCCTTTCCGAAGATTAGAGAGCGGAGCGTGCCACGTTTCCATCCTAGCTTCATAAACTTGCTTAAGTAATTTTAAACAATTAACGTTCACGCCTTGTTTTGTGAGCGCGTGATAATTACGAATGAACGCACTTGAAAGCGCTGAGATTGCATCAGTCACACCCGCGCACAAAACAAGCAATTGCAACTTAAATTCATCACTGTAAACATCAGTACCTTTGAACAGGGAGGGCTGATAATAAGCTGAAAATAGTTCATTAAAATGTGGCGAGTCGACGCGCCACTGATTGACTTTAATATGTGCAACAGAGCTTAAGCGACGTACAGTTTGCAACTTAGTTGCTTTTGTAAGTGTTTCACTTTCATTTATTTTAAATGTAGACAATGCATCATCAGTGGTCGAGATAACGATAGGCACCCCCATCTTATTGAAAAGTGCTTCAATCTCAGGCAGCGTTGGCGCATCCTTAAAATTCGTCGAGGGGTTCAACACAAACTGTGCTTCATCAATATGTATTAAGCCAATATTGTAAACTAGCGATGCAGTTTGCATTGCGTGAAAAAGCTGATCGACTGAGTCCTTTTCTTTGATAAATGTCTTCTTAAATTTTGGGCCATCCTCAATATCAAGTACACGGACTAATTCGTTAAAAAAATTATGAGCGAGTGCTTTTCGACTTCGTGATGCTTGCATATCAAATGACATCCAGACGATTTGCTTGACGTTGAACACTTGGCTTTTGTACTCTGTATGCTCTATTACTTGCGGAAATGTACTTAAAACACGACGAATTGATACTGTCTTGCCAATGCCTGCCTTACCACTTACTAAGATACTCGGCGCGGTGGCAACATATTCAGCAGGTTGTTCAATATTGAACTTACCTCGCGCTTTTAACCGTTCACTCGCAGCATTGACAAGACGACGCTGATCCGCGGCTAACGGGTTGCGATTTAAGTAACTTTTTCGTATTTCTGTGAATACATTTTCATATATCTGGTATGACGATACTGTTGGAATATACACGAGTTTCAAGTCTTTAATGCACTCTGCCGCATCAATCGCAGATAACTCATCAAAAAATGAAGGCAAGGGCTTTAGCACTCGCATTAGTTCAATAAGCTCACTTTCAGTAAGCTCGCTAGGCAGTGCCTCCACCAAAGGATTTCCGCTGTATTTTGGTAGTTTTTGCTGCTGATAATTCGCTTTGACTCTTGTTACGTTCATCATTAGCAATTCTCACCCTTTGTTACTACATCACTCATCAATAAACACCCTCATAATCATCATCGTTCAAATCTGTATACTGAGTAGTTTGCTCAGCATCTTTAAGCTGCATAAGCGCTTTTTGCTTTTCTGCTTTTTGTCTTTGTTCATCTTCAATCATGATTGCTTTGCGTTCAGCGATGCCGCTTTGTATTGTTTTTTGCGTGTTAGGCGGCGCATCTTTGAAGTCGTTTTTTAGACGATATTCTTGAACTTGCTCGATTTCATGCTCAAAGTTGACGAGTGCATTTTCTTTTTTGTACTCAAGTACTTTTCGATGACTTTTAATTTCATCGAGTCTAAACTGAGCTTGCTGCGCCGTCATTCCTATGAAAGATTCATATTCGTCTTTTAGCGTAAGAGGTTGAAGCTCACCCAGCTCATCTTTAAAGTAAATCACGTCGACTGAGCCACCAAAACTGATAACATCAACTTTAAAATGCCCACCAACTGCTTTAGTAAACCAGCCCTGCGCTTCAGCCCATTTGCTGTGATAGCCAAGACCATTAAGTTTCACTTCAGTCCTCGCTACTGTTGCCACTTGCTTTGGCATAAGTGAGTACATGAGCTCAGGCAGTCGCTTTTGTGATATTTTAGGGCGACCTAAAAATTCATCATTCATTAGATGTGACCACATAGCTGAAGGGGTTGGTGTAACGTCATCCGTTGCCATCTCAACTGTTAACAAACGATCGCGAGCATGCATCGAGTTATGTATAGATATTGCGCGAATGATAAATCGATGAATATCGTCAATCTGAAAAATAGCTCGTTGCGATGGATGCGGAAGGCCAGCGTCACGGCCTTTTTCAACTGAGCCCGTGACATTTGAAATAAAGCTTTGAATAATGCGTAAAATATTCTCAACAGTGCCCTTAGCTGCGCCTCTAGCAGGCGGACAATAATCGACACAAGAAATACCCAGTTCATCATTTAAGACGCTCATAAATTGAGTTGGTGTATTTTCTCCGCCGTTATCAACGCGAAGTTCTTCAGGAAAATGCTGGCATGGCCAATCGCCATCATCTAGTTGAACATTATATTGCTCAGCATACACTTGCTTGTTTTGTACGCAGTTTATGAGCGCCTCGGCCACGCTCATCCACTGCGGTGCCCCAAAATTGAGTGAATACCCCATGACCAGTTGCGTTTTAACGCACACAACAATGCATATATAGACTTTCCCTACAGCTTCTCGTTTTTCTATGTTTAGCGGATAGGCAACATAAACAGTTAATTCTGTTGAGTCGGATTCACACAGCTGCCCTGCACGCTCAATGCCCTCTGCTGCGTTGCCGGTTTTATCTTTTCTGTTATTTTGATACGCTGACTTACCAATTTTTAATACTTGTTGCTGTTTTGAGTCGAATGCTTTATTAAACAAACGATTAAATTGCTGAGCATTGATTCTTTTTGAAACATCAATTACAAGCTCAAAGTGTGTTTCATTTCCTCTTTTAACGATTCGTTTAGTAGAGCAATATTCTTTCAAAAACAATGTATGCAAATGCTTTAGACAAAACTTACCATCTTTCTTGTCAACGCAATTTCTCAATGCAAGACGCTGAACCTTTAAAATATCATCTGGCTGCGTCATTCTTGTTGCCAACTCTGGTGAATTTTTTGGTTTTGGGCCTGTTTTTTTCATACCATCACGCAGGCCTTTGCTACCAATTTTTGCATAATCAATCGGTAAAAGTGCATTTTTACGAAAGCCAAATGAGATATAGTAGTTAAGCGGTCGACGAATAGCTTTTTCATTCACATTCAAGTCGATTGCATGTTGTGCAATAGCCCGGCCAGACTGGCCTAATAGATATTCCAACACAGCTTTATCTGATTGAAACGGCGTCATCAAAGACCACCTAATGTCACGCTTTTTTAACCATTTAGGGTGCTCACTCTTTAGCTGCTCATCGCTCAAACGAGAGAGAGCATCATACAAATAAAATAAAGCACAACCATCCTCGTCCAGCGACTGCTTAAAGTACTTGTGAGCAGGGTTTCTTGTCAGCGCGAGCGGCTTTTGCGGCTCTTTTTTGCGCTTCATTAACGAGAGGTTTGTTATGATAAAATACTCTGAGTACTCATCCGTCTCTTGAATGACTTTCGATACTAAAAACTCATCATCAACAGCAAACTTTGATTTGTATTTTTCAACGCCCGCTTGGGTTAATTGCAGTATGTCATTTGCAGCAAACATCAGTCTTAAACCTCTTACTCAAAGACAGGGCATAGGTTAAGTGGCTTGTGCAGTTTAATTTTCTGCGTCAAATCAATTGGTAAAACGTGTTTGAACATTGAGTTTGCAAACAACGTCATGCAATCTGATGGCTTAACTTTGAGTGACGAAGAAACGGCTTTCAAAGACTGTCGTAATGAGTGATCTGGGTGATCAATAACATCATCAAGTAAAGCGCCTACAAACTTTCTTAATTCACTATCGCTAAGTTCTGCATCGTAGTAATTAATATAATTCAGCAAGTTATGTGCTTTTATTTTTGAAATATCACCTCTCAAGACTTGCTCTGTTCGCACGCCAAATCGCTTCCAGTAAGCGGTCTCAATATCAAATTTTTGCATTGTGCGTATTTTACTGCGCGCATCGATACTGTGCTTATATGAGTAAGCAACGCGATATTGAGCGCCAGATTTATCACGATAAGTGACGAGTAAATCAGTAGTAACAACCGTCAATTCGCCGGTTAAATGTTTTCGAGGGTGGATGACGCCGTGTGTGTCAGCAATCTCTTGAGTATGAGAATAGTCAAGTGGATGTTGCTCTTTAATTTCAACAACATTCGGCTCAAACAGCTTTGTGATATAAAGATGCTTTTCACCTTGACCAAGCAAAGTGATAACTCGCTTTTGGACAGGACAAAAGAAAATAGATCGCGTTCCTATCGACATGAATGTGCTTCGAACATAAGGAATATGAACACCGCGCTTTTTAGCTTCGTTAAACGCTTTGATTCGTTTTACTGTTGATTCTGATACATATAAATCTTTCACTCTATTTACTCCAATTCTCTACTCTATTTTTAGTAATATCAGCAAATCAAAGTTAAGCAAGTAAATGTCAAAATTTATTTTTGTAACCAACTGTTTTTAAATATCTTTTTTTGGTTTAAATAGATAAAAATAAAACTAAACACTAACCATCTATTTATTACACAAAAAGATAAATTAGAAACAAAAAACAATAAAATTCAATCGTTTATTTTTTTAAAATATAAAAAACGCCCTAAAACCGCCCCTTTTTTTTGTATAAAAAACACTCTAAAAATCATTAGATCAGGTTGAAAAATAACCTGTATATCCATACATAATAAAAAGTGAGCACTGGAGGTGAAATAAGGCGTTGTACCTTTATTATTGAGTTCACTACGACTTTTAATTTTAAATTGAGGAGTAACTATTATGGCAAAAGGTAGTAGCATCAACGGTAATGGTGATGGCGAAAATGGGGAGAATCAAAGCTATACGATCACAGGCCGAGGAGAAGTATCACGCGCTCAACTTGTAAGAGAAGTTAAGCAAGGCCTACATCCTGATACACACGTTTATAAACGCGATGGTGTCGAGTACGCGAGGAACAACCCTAATCACGATAAACCTGACAATATAAATGATTAAACAGCTATAGCTGAAAAGGGATTCGGCTAGTTTATTAGTTATTTCTCGTAAAATGGTAAAAATGCTTTTTTAATAATGATTTAGAAACACTTACTTTACTACACCCCAGTTTTATTCCAGTGAAACTTTTGTAGTATATATCTCGGACTTTATCAGAAACAACAATCTCTAGGGTTTGAGGTTCAATTGATATTAAAAATCTGTCAAATAATCTATGAATATCAACTCGTAGGCATAAACCATTTTGCAAAACATTAGACTGCTGACCTTTATAAGGAATAATATGCGCAGCTTCAAGTAGAGCCTGTTCTTCACTGCCAGAAATCGCACATTTCAAATAGAAATTATCCAGAATAAGTGCCCTAAATCCTTGTTGACCAACCCTAGTTACTTGACTTCTGGTAACTCTACTTCTGTTATCTTCAGATAACGCATCTAAATCCAACTGCTCTTTTTGAGCAGATTTGTGTAAACTTTCATGTTCATAAAGCTCATCATCTATCTCGTCAAAATCGAAATCCAAGTCAAGAATTTGAGGGTGTTCTAGAAAAGCTTTCCAGTGCTTCTTTTGGTTATCAATTTTATTGGCATAACGAATAATTGCTAAAGCTTCACACGCTGCCGAAACTGAATTAAAGGAGTAATCCCTGTCTTCCCATAAACTTATAATTCGCCTAAGAGGTAACTGAACTAGTTGCGAGCGACTATATTTTTTTCTATCAAATGGATTAATAGCTTTAATCGATTTTAAGCTTTCTTTGTTATCTTCATGAACAAAGTTATTACCTTTCAACTTACTTTCTAAATCAACAATAGATTCATGATTTAAATAACTTTTCCACCCTTTATAACTATCAACATTACCATCATTAACATCCATCAGAGCAAGTACTTCTGCTGCGGCTTCTTTTGTGCCACATAATTGATGCCTGTGTAGCCAAACTTGTGAAATTTCATCGAGACTAAGTTCACTTACATCCTCTGGGTCAAAAACAAACAGGTGAAGTGGTAACTCATCTCTTTGGCTACTTGAGTCGGGATCTTTTTTCTGAAGCTTATCTACCTCGTAAGTGTATGTATGCGATGTTATAAGCGAAGCATCACTGTCTATTTCGAATGAACTACTCAGATATGAATCAAATCTATCCTTAGCTAGAAGATACCGCTCTACATTAAACTTAGGACCATAACTTTTCGTTTCAAGCTTTTTGCTAGCTAACTTTCTATTACTTTTTTTCTTACTTATTTCATAGTTACTTTTAGCGCGTTCAAAGTCTAATGAACTTAAAAATTCAGTCATAGAGTCAGTGGCATATGTATTTTCATAAGCTATACGAAATGCTTTCTTTTCAGCTTTACTTAGCTTAATTTTGCTCTTAGCAAAACACTGAAAGGCCTCATTGATACTATTACCTTTTGAATGGAGCGCTAAAACTTCCTGTTTTATTTTTAAAGAAAAATGTTCCACTTTTTACCTTCAACTTAGCTCTAAGCCGCTCTATTCTTTTTAAAGTTCTCAGCTTGTTCGAATATCTCTTTATAAACTTCATCACGATCAACGGGTGGGTAGCCAAATTTAGCTAACAACATGATCAGGTCTACTTTTAGTTCAGCTTTTATATCGTCACGCTGGCTCCAGTCAGTGTACTTTGCTTTGTCATCAACAACATCTTTAACTGCTTTAGCTAAGTCTAGAAGTTTGTCTTCTGGGTATTGGAAATCATATTTAATCGCCAATGCCATTAAAATATCGTAAAAAGCTTTTTCTTCTAGGTTTATACCCATATCGGCGAACGAACCCATTTCAGACTTGAGGTCTTGATACATATTGATGATTTCATCAGAGAAGTCTTCAAGCACTTCACTGACTAATACATCCTCTTCTTTGCGCTCGTTATATCTATCAACTAATGATTTAAAGCGAGCAGAAAAATCGACAGCTTTAAGCTTGTTTACTTGCTTAAACTCGCCAATTGCCTTTGCCAACATCTGCTGAAGTAGCTTGATTTTGGTATTGGGAAGCTTAATTTTTTCAATTTTTGCCAAATAATCATCATCGAAGATATCAACGCCATCTTCGCCTTGCCCTAGCTTGAAGATCTCTTCTACTCCGTCACTTTTGAGTGCGTCAGAAATCATTTCTCGTACCTTGGCATTCATTTGTGCAGTATCAGGCGCATTACCTTTTGTGAGCTTGTAAACAATAGAACGAACAGCTAAGTAAAAGTGAATGTAATCACGCTCTTTCTGCGATAGTTTTTCACTACCACAGCACACGTCATAAGCGGTTTTCAATCGCTTAACTAATGCCATAAAACGGTGTTCAAGTTTTTGCGTTCGTAACACAAACTCAGCGGCATTGTTGAGGCAATTAAGTTGAGCAACAGGCTGTCCGGTGAAGTATGGCGACTCATCAAAGTGATGCATGAGTTTGCCCAATAAATCTAAATGGTCTTTAACAACAATAATTGACTGAGCAATATCCTCAAAATTGGTTTCATCCGTTTTTGAATACATGGCCAACGCTTTATTCATTTGCGTTTTGATGCCGATATAGTCAACAACTAAACCTTTATCTTTCCCTTCAAACTTACGATTAACACGCGATATAGTTTGAATTAAGTTGTGACGTTGGATTGGTTTGTCGATATAAATAGTATCGAGGAATGGCACATCAAAGCCTGTTAGCCACATATCGACAACAATGGCGATTTTGAAGTTAGACTTTTCATTTTTGAATTGGCGATCTAACTCTTTACGATACTCTTTAGTACCTAGCAAATCCCACAATTCTTTAGGGTCATCCTTGCCACGAGTCATCACCATTTTGACTCGTTCCATTGGTTTAATTTTTTTGCGTTCTTGCTCTGTTAGCTCTGCGCCAGCTTCGCATTCAAGTACTTCAAACCAATCTGGGCGGAGACCTTTTAATTCTTGATAAAATGAATAAGCAACCTCTCGCGCAGAGCTTACAAACATTGCTTTACCTTTTATGGTAGAGCCTTCTTCAATACGAGATTCATAATGGGCAACACAATCTTTGGCCAACGCGCTAATACGATCTGGATCGCCCAAAATAGCAGTCATATTAGCGGAAGCTTTTTTACTTTCTTCAATCTGATGCTCATTACTTCCTTCATCAGCACACTGCTGATAATAAGCTTCTATTTCTTCTAATTTCGCGTTATCTAAAATGACCTTGGCCGCTCGACCTTCATAAACGATTCTAACAGTGATCTCATCTTTCACTGATTCTGTCATGGTATAAGCATCTACAACTTGACCAAACACATCAAGCGTGGCATCAACAGGCGTTCCAGTGAAACCTACAAATGTCGCATTAGGTAATGAGTCATGGAGGTATTTGGCAAAACCGTAAGTTTTCTTAACATCCTTTTCCGTCACTCTCACTTTCTGATCTAGGTTAGTTTGACTACGGTGCGCTTCATCAGAGATACAAATAACATTGCTTCTATCCGTTAGCAGCTTTGTATCTTCAGTGAATTTATGAATAGTCGTTAAGAACACACCACCACTATTACGGCCTTGAAGCAGTTCACGTAAGTGGTCTCGGCTTTCAACGGCAACAACTGTTTGATCACCAATATATGATTTTGCATTAGAGAATTGTTGTGATAGCTGATCATCCAAGTCAGTGCGGTCGGTAATTAACACAATAGTTGGGCTCTCAAACTCAACGCTTTTCATCAACAGTCGTGATAAAAACTGCATGGTAAAACTCTTACCACAACCAGTTGCGCCAAAGTATGTACCACCTTTACCATCACCTTCAGGTTTTCTGGCAAGCTTAATATTGTGGTAAAGCTTTCTAGCCGCATAATACTGAGGATATCGACAGACGATTTTTACTTCAGCTTTTGATGAATCAGGAAAGTAAATGAAGTTGCGAATTACATCCCGCAGGCGAGCTTTATTAAATAACCCTTGCAACATAGTGTGCAGCGAATTGATTCCATCTTTTTCTATCGATTCATTGCCCGTTACCTTGCGCCATGCATAGAAAAACTCATAAGGTGCATAAAGGCCACCCATTTTATTGTTTACGCCATCACTGATAACACAAAAGGCGTTGTAGACGAATAAGGCAGGAATATCCCTGCGATAGCGAGTATTTAACTGAACATAAGCATCATAAATAGAGGCTTCTTCTTCACGAATAGCGCTTTTAAATTCAAACACCACCAACGGCAAACCGTTGATGTACAAAATGCCATCAGGGATGCGCTTCTCGCCATCAACGCCTTCAATCTCAAGCTGGTTAACTATCTTGTATATATTAGCATCATTATAGCTTGTCGATTTCTCAGCGACTTTAAGTAATTCAGGTGAGCTTTCCTTTACTAAATCTGGTAACAGGCTTTCAACAACGTTGGTGTAATCGACTAATTGGATATAGAGATCTTTTTGCGAGTAATGCTCTCCATTAGCTGAAGGCTCTCGTTTTAACAAAAAGCCATCACTTAGCCATTTACAGAAGGTTTTATTACTGTCGTATAAGTCACTAGCTGGCAAAGACTCAATTTGCTTGATAATGGAATCAATCTCACCAGCGGTGATATTGTCTGCTTGATACTTATCAGCTAAAAATTGGCGCAAATCATCTTTAATCAAAACCTCAGTATTACTACGAGTAAGCTCATTACCGGGCACGTAAGGAAAACCTTGTTCACCAAGTAATTCAATAATGGCAGCTTCTAGCTGTGCCTCTGTAAATTTCATCTCTCGTCTCCTTCGCTCTTCACAGAGGCTTTAAAGTAAGGCTGTTCTGAGGCTAGTGACACATCCATTCTATATCCCATACTTAGCTCTCCCAAAGCAGGCTTATCCTTATCACTTTCGTAAGAAACTTCTACAAATCGATTATCTTCAATTTTATAAAAGTTAATATTTTCAAATAAATTTTTAGATGTTAACAATGCAAACTTAGCATCAGAAAATCTCAATCGATAAGTTTCAATACCATCTAGGTGGCAAATATAATCAGGACCATAACCATCAAAATATTCAACATTAAAGTCAGAGCTTTCATCAGGGCTATATCGTGACTTTCGAATCTCGATATTTAACTGATGATCACCAATAAATAAGATTGGTTTATCAATTTTTTTAGAAGAGTTGATAAGTGCCTTTATAATTTTGCTATTTGAATCAAACTCAATAGGCTTAACATCTTGATAGTGAACTAAGTACCTCATTATGCGAATATTTAGATCATTATCAACGGCATCTCTCAGCCACTCATCTTCATTAATAACTCGATTAGTTTCTAGCCCAAGAGCTACTCTTTCCTTAGGGTATTGCGTAACATTTGCAGAATAGAATTTGCCTTCATTTTGTTTGAGAGACGAACTAATAGTATTAAATAGTTTTACTGGGTAACTGGGCGATACGTGTAAACTATTGATTGACTCAGAGCATGAAAAACCAAATTGTTTTAATAGTTCTTCATCTATTCGAGCATCAATAATCGCTTGAGATTGGCGATTATCAAGTTGCTTAATCACTTCATTAATCGAGTCATTAAAATAAGACTTCTTATCTTCAAAATCACCATCAGAAATAAGTATTGAACTTTCGATCTCATTCGCCACTTTAAGCCATTCATTGAGGTCGTTTTTAATAGCATCTCTATCTAAATGCCTAAATACATCAGAGAAAATAAGCTCTACCCAACGGCTACTTAGCTGCCATTTACTTGTCGATAACGTAATCGCAATTTCAACAAATGCTTTATTTATACTTCTGGGATCATTTACTCCCCACCCAGAATAAATTCTGCCAGAAACCTTTTTACTTTCATTAACCCTTCCGAAAGAATCAAGAATTTTGGTTAACCAAGCACCATAGCCTCTTTCGTCATAATGACCGTGATTTCTTTGCCTTATGTACGCCCCCAATATATCGCTAGGCGAGTTACACGCTTTCATAGCGTTGTCTATTCCCCCCGTTGGATGAATAGGCGAGCCATTCAATAAAGCAAAAACATATTCTTTTATTTTTTCATCATCTTCTGAATTGGGCCTTAACAACATATAACAAGCGGTTAAAACTCGAATATCAAATGTGGTATTGGCTACAGCCAGCTCAAAAGCAACATCTGCCTTATAACCTTCATTATTAGTAATTACAGCCCAAAGCTCGTTATCTGGATCTACATTTAAAGTTGAATGAGTAATTATTTGCGAATGCCAGCTATATTCTTCATGCCTGTATCGATCAAAAGAAAACTTTCTAAACCAGTTATTAAGCATATCAACGCCCCAACCAGCAGCTTCTACGTTTCCATATCGTAAAGCGGTAATAGGCATATGAGCAGTATACTCAAGATGAGCCAGAAAATATGGCCAGTTTTCAATAGACTCTACAGAGCGTTTTGAGCGAAGCTCAATATAATCAAGCCAGCCTTCCCATGATCCAACAAAATCAAATAAAACATCTTCATACTTATTGGCAATACGAAGGTCAGGTGAATGAGAAGAGTATGAACGCCACTCCATCAACAACGACCACATAAAGTAGCTACCCTGAATTAATGACACACCTTCTTTCACTATCTTTTGATCACGATGGCTAAAGATTCGTTTGTGCAAATAAATAGCTTGAACATAAAATTCAGTATTTTCAGGAATTAATTCTGTTGCAGCTTTTGATAGTAAGTAGTATTCAGTTAACAGCTCATCTAAATAACTTCTGCTAAACCATCCTGAGTTTGGTAGTAATAACCAATTATCTTCTTTATTATCATTAATAAAACCAATGGCTGAAGCTATTTGACAATGCCAATATGAAATATCGTTCATAGCAATTTTAAATGCGGAAATATCTTTATCCCTTATAGCATCTTGAGCTTCACCAATGATGCCCTGAACAATAAAAACGAGGCTTTCAGCATCTAATACGTTTTCTTCTGAAACTGTTTTAAAACACTTCTTGAGTAGCCAACATGTCAACTTGTTAAAATTAATATTGCTATATTTAATAAGATTCAATTTCTTGGATTTTGATTGCCAATAAGGGTTAATAACAATTACTGGCTTTGCGCTTTCTTTCTTTCTAAATAACGACCAGCCTTGGTTAGCAAGCCACTTACTAACAGCTAAGTCTAAAAGCCAATGAGCTAGTTTTAGCTTTAATGTCTGGATACCTATGATGGCATTCAACAAGCGGAAGTTAACGTTTTCAACTGAATGAGGAGAGTTTAATTGAATATCAATTTGTAGCATCTCCTCATCGGAAAAATGATAGGTTACGACCGACAACACACCTGCTTCATTGTTTGTGAGTAACTTATTGTTGATTGCGTTTTCTAATAATAAGCCTTTTAATCTGTTTCGAATATCTTGCTCACACCACTCATGGATTGTGTAACGCATCATTAATTTTTTTGCAGATTTTTCATCTAGTAACTTAAAAGTGCTTATAAAAAACCAAATGGTTAACGCCACATTCAACATCATCCAAATGACGGATGTCAGGCATAAAGCAAGGTAAGAAGAATCAGATAAACTAGCACTTAACAAAAAGCTAATAAGAATAAATATAGCGAGTAAAAAACCACTAAGACCTGCAAACATAACGCCTGAGTATTTTTTATAAACAGGAATTAACGTTTTTTTAGACGACTTATTCTGGAAAAGTAGACTTACCAAGCCGATAGCTAACGGATAAATGACAGCGGCAATGGTAAGCTGAGCCGTAAATAATATGTCTTGCCATTCAATCAACTTTTTCCAATGAGGAAAATATTTAAATGTAGCTTTTGCGAGGTCAACTTCCCAAATTAGCAAGTTTGATGAGACTAAGCAGGACAATACAAATAGTAAACAAGCATAATAAATATAACGCTTTGACCATGTTAAAATGTTACTTTCAACAATGGTCCATCGACTATCTAGAAATGATTTGTTTTCATATAGCGACTCTTTAATGTTTTTATCTACGTTATATTGAAGCGTATTAAATATTTTTCCTAACCAACTCAAATTCTAAGTTCCTTTTAACAATTATTTTCTACACTCAGCTCACCAGATATTAATTTCGGTAATAAAGTATCCCTCAAATTATTTAGTGCTTTTGACTCAACTACATTCAACTCAATTTTTTTCAAATTTTCAGAAAGTAATTTGTCAAAAGCATCAACTATTTGTGTACAGGGAAGAATAACCTTGAATTCATTTAAGATTTGTCGGCTCCAATTGGGAAAGGTAGAGCCTGTTGCTAAGCCTAGTAAGTGCTCAATGCTGTTTTTAAAAATTAGATCGGTAAAAATTTGAGAGCGCATTCCTCTCACGCTACACACTCCTCTTCCCAAGCAATAAACTCCATCACTTTTAACAAATCTACCTGTTGTACTTCCTCTTACACAAACTATCAAATCGCCTTTCAGGGAGAGCTTAGTTGGAGCACTTGTCCATTTAGATTTTTTGGTGAAGTAGTCACCAAATTCGACAGGCCCATTAACCAATGGTGTTCCAAGCCCTTCATTATTATATGTATCACCTTTAGGAGATTGGCCCATTACTATATTCGCATGTTGTTTCATGCTTCCAAAATTCCACCCTTTAGGTATCCAACCTGCGATACCAATACTTGGTTCGTCAGTTTGTTCGAATTCGCTTGGGAATAATGCGCGGATATCATCAGGCAATGGTTTAAAGTCTGGTAGTTTTTGCGCTTGTTTACGCTGTTTAGCTTTATGTTGCAGTGCTTCAGGAATGTTGTTGCCAGCGGCAAGGGCGTTGTCGATCACAGGATCAAAGTCCACAAACCAGCTCTTAAATAACGCTTGTGCCATTTGTTCTAGGGTTCGGTTTGTTTGGCGATTTACTAAAATTCGTTGTACGATTGAATCTAGAACATCAACTATTGAATCTTGTATTTCCCTTGCAGGAAACTCTATATCTAAATCGCCAATTTGCTGAAGATTTATATTAGGTTGAGCTGATTGTGAAATTGAATTGTTCACATAATGAACAATTCGCCCTTGTTGCAATGAATAATGTACAAACTTTGGATTAGCAAGTGAGCTGTCAACTCTTATGAGAGCTAAAGCCTGATTTGTGTTGGCTGGCAGATGTTTTTTTTCAACCAGACCTGTTTTTCCTAAAAAGGCTCCAGCCATTGAAAATAATATATCGTTCTCTTCAAGTTGAGAACGTTTGTATTTTTCATAAACCTCTTCTGTTACAAAAGTAAATTTACTCTCATCCAACACTCCATCATAAGTAGCGGACTCTGCTTTGATGAAATTTATGCCTTGCTCAGAAAAGCCTCCATCTTTTTTAGTTGGTGTACTCCCTTTAGTTATTTTTACGCAAATGTCTTTTAATTTGATGAAAGGAAAGTTACCCGCCATAGCCCAACACCTCCAAGTTTTGACGAATTGCTTTATCTAGCTCTTCGGCCTGTTCCATTTGGCTATAAAGGGTTTGGCTTAGCTCATTCATTTTGACTTCAAATGGGATGCCATCATCTTCTAACTCGGCTGCGCCAACATAACGACCCGGTGTTAATACAAAGTCGTTAGCTTTAATGTCTTCTAATGTGGCTGATTTGCAAAAGCCTGCGATATCTTGGTACTTACCATCTTTTTTCTCACCTCGCCATGCGTGATAAGTTCTGGCAATTTCTGCAATATCGTCTGTAGTTAGTTCTTTATGAACACGGCTAACCATAGTGCCCATTTCACGAGCATCGATAAACAAGGTTTCTCCTTGACGATTACGGAAAGGTTCACGGGCATCATCAAAGTGTTGCTCAGTTTTATTTTTGGTAATGAACCACAAACAGACTGGAATTTGTGTGGTGTAGAAAAGCTGTCCCGGTAGCGCAATCATGCAATCCACTAAGTCATTTTCAATTATCTTTTGACGAATTTTACCTTCACCACCGGTGTTAGAACTCATTGAACCATTGGCAAGAACAAAGCCTGCTGTCCCATACTCACTAAGCTTTGAGATCATATGCATGATCCACGCATAGTTTGCATTACCGGTTGGTGGTACATCAAAACCGGCCCAACGAGGGTCATCAACTAACTCGTTATCTGCACGCCACTGCTTTTGATTGAATGGCGGATTCGCCATAATGAAGTCTGCTTTTAAGTCAGGGTGCTGATCTTTAAAAAAGCTATCGCCTGCCACATCACCTAAGTTGCCGTTGATACCACGTACTGCAAGGTTCATTTTGGCTAGCTTATGGGTGGTACTGGTGTACTCTTGACCGTAAATAGAAATGTCTTTTTTATTGCCGTTGTGACTATCAATAAACTTGAGCGATTGCACAAACATACCGCCGCTGCCACAACATGGATCATAGATCTTACCTTTGAATGGCTCAATCATTTCAGCGATTAGAGATACAACCGACTTAGGCGTATAGAACTCACCACCACCTTTGCCTTCGTTTGCAGCAAACTTACCTAAAAAGTATTCATACACACGACCAACTAAATCTTCTTCTGTCATATGACATTCGTTAGCGATGGTCTCTATGTTATTGATGGTATCGACTAATGCTGCAAGCTTACTAACATCGAGACCTAATCGGGAAAAGTAGTTATCAGGCAATGCACCTTTAAGAGAAGCATTATTTTTCTCAACGGTATGAAGCGCAGTATCAATTTTTACTGCTATGTCATCTTGTTTAGCTTGTTTTTGAATAAACGACCAGCGAGCATCCTCAGGTAAGTAAAAAACATTGTCTTTGGTGTAAAAGTCCACCATGTCGACATAATCACCCATACCCTCTGCGACTAATTTTTCACGCTGTTTTTCAAATTTATCGCTAATAAATTTTAGGAAGATAAGGCTGAGTACAATATGCTTGTATTCTGAAGATTCGACACTACCACGAAGTTTATTAGCTGCATCCCAAAGTGCTTCTTCAAAGCCTTTTGTGTTTTTTATGTCTTTTTTGTTATTAGTTGCTTTAGCCACGATAAATCCTTGTTTTTATAAAAGCGTCCGCTTTTTAATATAACGCTAATAGTATCGGATTTTAAAGCGAAATGTCAGTAAAGCTAAACACTCATAATATTGAATAATAGGGACAAACCTTATTTAGGATGGACACAAAAATAAAAAAGGTGAACATTTCTGCTCACCTTTTTAAGAGTTATAGTTTGGGAAAAGAATTCCCAATCTTTAATAACTTTCCCAATCTATAATTATCATTCCCAAACTATAATAGCTCTGATCAAATCAAACCTTAGTCACGGTATGTCTCAACCGCTGGGCATGAACAAACTAGGTTACGGTCGCCGTATACGTCATCGATACGCGTTACTGTAGGCCAGAATTTGTCTTTTGCTACGCTTGGTACTGGGAATGCTGCGTAGAAACGGTCGTATGCACGGTCCCACTCATTGCCTAGTACGTCTGCTTGTGTATGCGGTGCAAACACGAGCGGGTTGTTTTCAATTGACCATTCGCCAGATGCGATACGGTCGATTTCTGACTTGATTGACACCATGGCTTCGATGAAACGGTCAATTTCAACTTTAGACTCAGACTCAGTTGGCTCAATCATCAGTGTGCCAGCTACTGGGAATGACATAGTTGGTGAATGGAAGCCGTAGTCTTGAAGACGTTTAGCTACGTCCATTTCTGTCACGCCTGTTTGCTCTTTAAGTGGGCGTAGGTCAACAATACACTCGTGCGCAACGCGGTTGTTACGGCCACGGTATAAAATTGGGTAGTGCTCGCTTAGCTTCTCTGATAAGTAGTTAGCGTTCACGATAGCCATTTCTGTTGCTTGTTTTAAGCCTTCAGAGCCCATCATGGCAATGTATGCCCACGAGATTGGTAAAATTGCTGCTGAGCCGTAAGGGGCTGCAGAAACCGCACCGTTACCAATGTTTGTGCCAGCAACGTTAATTACGCTGTGGTTAGGCATAAATGGCGCTAGGTGAGATTTAACACCGATTGGGCCAACACCTGGACCACCACCACCGTGTGGAATACAGAATGTTTTATGTAGGTTAAGGTGCGATACGTCAGAACCGATTGAACCTGGGCTTGTAACACCTACTTGCGCGTTCATGTTTGCGCCGTCCATGTACACTTGACCGCCGTGCTGATGCACGATGTCACAGATTTCACGAATTGTTTCTTCGTAAACGCCGTGTGTAGATGGGTATGTGATCATAATACACGATAGGTTTTCAGATACCTCTTCGGCTTTCGCTTTAAGGTCTGCCATATCAACGTTACCGTTTTTATCACAGTCAACAACCACGATTTTCATGCTTGCCATTTGTGCAGACGCTGGGTTTGTACCGTGCGCTGAACTTGGGATCAAACATACGTTACGGTGACCTTCACCGCGTGACTCGTGGTATTTACGAATAGCGATTAAGCCTGCGTATTCACCTTGTGCACCTGAGTTAGGTTGCAGTGAAACGGCATCGTAACCTGTGATGTTTACTAACCAATCATGTAATTCAGTCATCATGATTTGGTAACCCGCTGCCTGATCAAGTGGGCAGAATGGGTGTAGGTTTGCAAACTCAGGCCAAGTGATTGGGATCATCTCTGCTGTCGCATTAAGTTTCATGGTACATGAACCTAATGAGATCATTGAGTGGTTAAGCGCTAAATCTTTGTTTTCTAGACGCTTGATATAACGCAACATTTCAGTCTCGCTGTGGTACGAGTTGAAGTTAGGGTGCGTTAGAATTTCGTCATAGCGTACAAGGCTTGCAGGAATTGAGTTGCTGCCGTTTACTTCGATTTCGTTCGCAAGTGCGTCAACGCTTAGGCCGTGGTCGTCACCTAAAATGATGTCGAATAGCTCTGCTACGTCTGCACGCGTTGTTGTTTCTGATACAGAAATTGAGTATTCACCCGCACGGTTTGACGCAAAGTTAACGCCATTTGCTACTGCGCGTGCAACAACTTCGTCTTTGTTGTCTGCAACAACGGTAATGGTGTCGAACCATGTGTCGTGCTTAAGGTTTACGCCTTTCGCTTTTAAGCCAGTCGCTAAAATATCAGCAAAACGGTGAATACGCTGAGCGATTGTTTTAAGGCCTTCTGGACCATGGTAAACCGCGTAGAACGCAGCCATGTTCGCGAGTAATACTTGCGCTGTACAAATGTTTGAGTTGGCTTTTTCACGACGAATGTGTTGTTCACGTGTTTGCATTGCCATACGTAGTGCGTCGTTACCTAAACGGTCTTTAGATACACCGATAATACGACCCGGTAATGAACGCTTGTACTTGTCGCGTGTTGCAAAGAATGCAGCGTGTGGACCACCGTAACCCATAGGTACACCAAAACGCTGTGCTGAACCAAGTACTACGTCTGCGCCAAGTTTACCCGGTGCTTTAAGTAGTAATAAGCTCATGATGTCTGCGGCAACACAGGCAATTGCTTTTTTGCTTTGAACACCAGCGATTAAATCGGTTACGTCTGTAATTTCACCCGTTGTTGATGGGTATTGGAATAACGCACCAAAAATGTCGTGGTCTAGCGCTTCTGCCGCTTTACCTACGATAACGTCAAAACCGAACTGCTCTGCACGTGTCGCAACAACGTCGATTGTTTGTGTGTGTACGTCATCAGCGATGAAGAATGCATTTGATTTTGATTTAGCAACACGCTTTGCAAGGCCCATTGCTTCAGCCGCAGCTGTAGATTCGTCAAGTAACGATGCGCTTGCAAGGTCAAGACCAGTTAGGTCTAGGGTCATAGTCTGGAAGTTTAATAATGATTCTAAACGACCTTGTGCAATCTCTGGTTGGTATGGTGTATACGCCGTGTACCAGCCTGGGTTCTCTAGTACGTTACGTAAAATTACGTGTGGTACGTGAGTTGGGTGGTAGCCTTGACCAATGTAAGATTTGAACACTTTATTTTTGCTTGCTACAGATTTTAAGTAGCTTAGTGTTTCAACTTCAGTGCGGCTTTCACCAATTGATAAACCTTGCTCTAAGCGAATGCTTGCAGGTACCGTTTGACCGATCAGCTCTTCAACACTCGATACTCCAAGAGCGCTCAGCATGTCGCTTACTTGCGCTGGGCTTGGCCCAATGTGACGGCGAATAAAATCTTGCTTCTGCTCTAATTGTTCAAGAGATTTGGCGTTTGACATTTGTCCAGATTCCTATGATCCAAAAAAAAGTGGTTACTGCCAATGGGTAACTGGCAATAACTTAAAAACAGTGTGATTCAATAACTTACAGCGTATGGAAAGGTAAGCTATAAAATCATAAAAGCCCCTATGAAACCCAAGCTACGCATTTAATTAGCTGGGGATCTAGACGGGGCTTTTAGTCGGCGTGACTAATTAATTAGTCTTCGTCGATCGTGTTAGCGTAGCCTTCAGCGTCTAACAGGTTATCAAGCTCTGATGTGTCAGATGCTTTGATACGGAATAACCAACCGTCGATGTACGGGTCGTTATTTACTGTTTCAGGCGAATCTTCAAGATCTTCGTTGATTGCAACGATTTCACCGCTGATTGGTGCGTAGATGTCAGATGCTGCTTTAACAGACTCTGCTACTGCGCAGTCTTCACCCGCGTCAACTTCATCACCAACTTCTGGTAATTCTACGAATACCATGTCGCCAAGAAGTTCTTGTGCGTGCTCAGTGATACCTACAGTAAACGTACCGTCACCTTCGTCGCGAACCCACTCGTGTGAAGTAGCATATTTTAATTCGCTTGGGATATTGCTCATTTTTTTGTTCCTTTGGTTTATATTGGGTGATAACACCAAATTTTTTATATTACTTAGATAACTGATTTACCGTTACGTACAAAGCAAGGTTTAACAACCTTAACGTTAACCAGTTTTTTACGCATCTCTACTTGAGCTGTTTCGCCAGTTGAACGCGGAACGCGTGCAAGAGCGACACTGTGACCAAGTGTTGGTGAGAATGTACCAGAGGTAATCACCCCTTCACCACCTTCAACGATGACTTTTAAACCGCTTCGCAATACGCCTTTTTCTTCAAGCACTAAACCAACTAGTTTGTCTGTGCTTTTGTCAGCGCGTTGCTGTTCTAATACTTCACGACCGATAAACTTACGATCTTCTGGCTCCCACGCAATCGTCCACGCCATGTTAGCAGCAAGTGGTGATACGCTTTCGTCCATATCTAGGCCGTAAAGGTTCATACCTGCTTCTAGACGAAGTGTGTCACGTGCTCCTAGACCCGCTGGCGCTACGCCTGCATCTAGAAGTTGTTGCCACAAATCAGCAGCTTGATCGTTAGGTACTACGATCTCATAACCATCTTCGCCAGTATAGCCTGTTGTTGCAATAAATAAATCACCAGCTTGCACACCAAAAAACGGCTTCATACCTTCAACAGCAGCTTGTTGCTCTGCAGTAAGTACAGTGGCCGTTTTAGCACGTGCATTAGGGCCTTGAACGGCAATCATTGCAAATTCAGGACGCTCAGTAACCGTTACGGCGAAATCAGCCGAAACTTTAGCTAAATGCGCTAAATCTTTTTCACGGGTTGCTGAGTTAACAACTAAACGGTAGTCAGTTTCTGAGAAGAAGTAGATGATAAGGTCGTCGATTACGCCGCCTTCTTCGTTAAGCATACCTGTGTAAAGTGCTTTACCCGGTACCGTTAACTTAGCAACGTCGTTTGCTACTAGCTTACGTAAGAACGCTTGTGCTTGTTCGCCTTGCACATCAACAATTGTCATGTGCGATACGTCAAACATACCTGCATCTGTGCGAACCGCATTATGCTCTTCGATTTGTGAGCCGTAGTTGATTGGCATTTCCCAGCCGTGAAAATCAACCATTTTTGCGCCAGCTTCAAGGTGCTTAGCATGTAAAACTGTTTTAGAAGTCATAATATTCCTTCACTTTTAAATTAACCCACTGAGTGGGCGTGGCCTCAATTTAATGAGGGGGAATAACATGGGCGGCGATTATACATTAGTTGCACAGTTGTCACACCCAAATTGCGATTTGTAACTACAAAAAACAGCTAAACACCCAAGTGTGTAGCTGTTTTTAAAATTTATACTTTAAGCAACATCCGCTAAGGTTAAATCAAACCCGAGCTGCTGTAAGTGCGCTTGCCATTTATCAAGCTCTGCTTGGCGCGCTACCAGTTGAAACTGCTGCTGATCTTGGTTATCAATCGCGGTAATAAATACCTCACCGCTTTGTGCACCATAACAGCTGCGCATGTCAGATAAACGCAGGCCTGGTGTTAGCTTAAAGTTATCTACCAAGGCATCAAACGCTTGCTCACCACTTAAGGTTAACGCGCTTAAGTCGTTACGCATAACATAATCAATATCGTAACGCAGTTGTTGCTCGTTTATTAGCGACTGTAGCTGCACGCTGGCGTCTTTGGCGAGTACAAAACGAAAAGCGGTCTCGTTAAAGTAATACAACGCATAAGCGTAGCTGCTTGTTAGGTCATCGTCTAATGAGCTGCGTAAGCCTAAACCGCTGGCGGTTAGCTTATTAATATCAAGACCTAAAATAGTCGTTAAAAATGGGATTGCTTCAGTGCCACTAAAATCCATAATGGCAGTATCGCTATTTGCTTGTAGCACGTTGTTTGCTGGCGTATTAGCTTGGCTGTGACGAGCAAACATTATTGGCGTAAAAGTCATATGTGACACCTATCAATCTTTAATGCTTGAAGTATATTGCCCCGTGCTTGCAACAACAAATTGTAATTATTTATCAATTGATAAATAATACTTATATATACAGCCCTATAAATAGAATTTTTAAATGAAAAATATTTCTACCGATAGTTTACGCACCCTCGTTGCGGTTGTTGAAGTAGGTGGCTTTGCCAAAGCTGGCGAGCTATTAGGGCTGTCGCAACCGGCGGTTAGTCTGCAAATAAAACGGCTTGAAGATATGCTTGGCCACAAGCTATTTAAAAAGCAGGGGCAACGCCAAGTACTCAATCAATACGGTGAGTTATTGCTGCCTTTGGCAAAACAAATGTTGCAACAAAACGATGCCATTTTGCAGCAGTTCACCAGCGAAAACGTAACCGGTAAAGTGCGCTTAGGTATTCCCAGCGAATTTGCTGCGCGTATCTTGCCTTCTATTATTGGCGACTTTGTGGCGCTCTACCCTGATGTATCGCTAGAGGTTCGCTCGCGCTTAAGTAAACATTTATTGTCGGTATCGCGCCAAGATCAGTTTGATCTGGTGCTTGCTCTAAACGAAGAACTCGAGTCGGCCAAGTTCCCTATTTTTATGCAAGATCAACTGGTGTGGGTAGGCGATTTAAACCTAGCACAAAACGATGTAGTTACCCTTGTTACCGCTCCCGAGGGCTGTATTTATCGTCGCCGCGCGATTGAGGCATTGCAGCACGCAGGGATTAAATACCGTATTGCGTACAGTAATGCCGATTTAACGGGCCTTACTGCGGCATTAAAAGAAGGGTTAGGTATTACTGTTTTAGCAAAAAGCACCGTACCGAATGAGCTAAACTATCAACTACACACCAAGGATCTGCCTGAATTAGGCCAAATAGGGATTAGTTTAATTAAGCGGGCTGATGAACCGGGCAATGCGGTTGATAAACTTGCCGAGTTTATTGCGCTGCGTTTAACGTAAGCGAGTGGCGATTAATTCATTGATTGAGTATTTCGATGTGAGTGTTTCGCTGAGTGTTTCGATGGATGAGTATTTCGATGAGTGTTGTTTTATTTCACCTTTAAAGCCTTTTTTCGGCATTAAAACGCCTTCTATGTTTCGTATTAAGCCGTTTCTCGCAAACTAAATTGCACGCTGACACCTAATCCCCCCCTGCAATACCCTACTTGTGGGCACGGTTTTCGCCGTGCAGGTTTAAACTTATAACCTGCAAGGGGTTAGCGTGTTATGCAGCAACACATATTACCTTTGCATCATACTCACCCAATTAGCACATCGTTAAGTATTACTTAACGAGGTCTTGCACACAAATAATACTACAATACTACTGTATTTATTATTTTCATTTTAATTCATGAACTTATGCTTTATATCAATTTTATTACAAATAGGATTGATTCGTATTACTTTACATGTTTAAATTGCGCCGGTTAAAAAAATCTAAACATACACAGGACGCACAATGAAACCTACGTTTATTGTTTCAACTCTTTCTACTGCCATAGCGTTATCACTTAGCGCTAATGCTTTTGCTAAAGATGTAACTAAAGAAGAAAAGAACTTCGAGCAAATTACTGTCATTGGCTCTGCATCTGCTATTAACGATATTCCGGGTTCTGCTACTTTCATCAGCGAGCAAGATCTTGAAAAGTTTGAATACACCGACATCTCACGTGTTTTAAGTGCGGTACCCGGTGTATACGTTCAAGAAGAAGATGGCTATGGTCTACGCCCTAACATTGGTATGCGTGGTACAGGTACTGGCCGTAACGATAAAATCTCTGTAATGGAAGACGGCGTTCTTGTTGCTCCTGCTCCTTACTCTGCACCATCGGCTTACTACTTCCCTACTATGGGCCGCATGGAGTCTATCGAAGTACTTAAAGGTGCTGCATCGGTTAAATATGGTCCACGTACAACGGGCGGTGTTTTAAACTTAGTATCACGCAGCTTACCGACCGAAGGTTCTAAAGGTTTATTAAACGCTGAACTAGGTAGCGATGGTTTTTACAAAGGCCACGCATACTTCGGTAAAAAGAAAAACAATGCAGCAGGCTTAGTTGAAGTATTCACTTACGGCGCAGATGGCTTTAAAGAATTACCGGTTGGTAGCGATAACTCTGGTTTTGAAAAGAACGACTTCTTATTAAAGTTTGGTTTTGATTTTGGTGATAACGAAGCTCACAGCCTTGAAATGAAAGTTAAATACTCAGACGAGCGCTCTGATGAAACTTACATGGGCTTAACCGATGCAGACTACCAAGAAAACCCATATCGTCGTTATGCAGCCTCGCAAAATGATGAAATGAACACACAACACAATGCATACCAAGTTAACTATGCATATCGCTTTGGTAAAGGTTACGAGTTACTTGCAACTGCTTACTTAAATGACTTCCACCGTAACTGGTATAAAGCGAGCAAAGTAAGCTCAAGCTACCTTGAACAGTACAGCGAATTTGAAGCAAACCCAACCAGCGAAGGTATCGAAGGGGTTGCTGTTAAAGCAAATAACCGTGACTACCAAGCGAAAGGTTTACAAACAGAGTTCCATATTCCTGCGGGTAACCACTACATTACAGTGGGTGCGCGTTACCACGAAGACGAAATGGATCGCTTCCAATGGCAAGACAAATACACGCTTAATCAAGACCTTTCAATGACGCTAACTGAAAAAGGCGTACCAGGTTCAGATAGCAACCGTGTAGATAGCGCTGAAGCAACAACGCTATTCATTCAAGATGAGTGGTCATTAGACGCATTAGTAATTAGCGCGGGTCTGCGTTATGAAGATATCACGATTAAACGTGAAGAATGGGCAAAATCAGATCCAACACGTGCAAACGGTTTAACTAAAAATATCAGCAACGACACTGAAATTTTAGTGCCGTCACTGGGCGCAACATACACTGTTAGCGATAGCTTAACGCTACTTGCCGGTATTCAAAAAGGGTATGCGCCAGCAGCACCAGGTAATGCGGTTCAAGAAGAAGAAGAGAGTGTTAACATTGAGCTTGGGGGTCGTTACGACTATGCAGGCTTTAATGGTGAAGTGATTTACTTTAACTCTGACTACACGAACATGCACGGTAACTGTACTGCTGCTGTAGGCTGTAACGACAATAATATTGGCGACCAGTACAACTACGGTGAAGTGTCGGTGTCTGGTTTTGAAGTGAGCGCCGGTAAAGTGTTTGCAACAGATACAGCCTCATTCCCTGTGCGTTTAACGTATACTTACACAAACTCTGAGTTTGAAAATGACTTTGAATCAGATCTTTGGGGCAGCGTTAAAAGTGGTGATGCTATGCCATATGTGCCAGAAAACCAGCTAGCGCTTTCGTTTGGTGCCGAGTTCTCAAGCTTTGTGTTTGATACGCAAATGCGTTATGTGTCTGATGCACACGCTGACTTATCAACTTCAGGTCGTAACGCAATTGACAGCCGTGTAGTGTGGGATTTAGCCGCTAAATACCTTATCGACGACAAACAAAAAGTATACCTAACGGTCGACAACCTGTTTGACAAGACCTACGTTGCAAACCGTGCAAACGGAGGTATTCAACCTGGTAAGCCACGTACCCTTCAAGTAGGTTACAGCTACTCTTTTTAATACCCAAGCGTATTAATAAGAAAGCCGCGTGATGAAAGTCACGCGGCTTTTTATTTTGCTTTTTTCAAGCATAACTTTTCACACATAAAAAAACCTCCCGCAGGAGGTTTTATCAGTCTAAATAAACGGTGTGTTTATTATTGACCTTTCACTTCTTTAAGACCATTGAAAGGTGCTTTTTCACCTAACGCTTCTTCAATACGAAGAAGTTGGTTGTATTTAGCAACACGGTCAGAACGGCTTAATGAACCTGTTTTAATTTGACCAGCCGCTGTACCAACAGCAAGATCTGCAATTGTTGCATCTTCTGTTTCACCTGAACGGTGAGAGATAACAGCAGTGAAACCAGCATCTTTTGCCATTTTAATCGCAGCAAGCGTTTCAGTTAATGAACCGATTTGGTTGAACTTGATTAGGATTGAGTTAGCAATACCGTTATCAATACCACGCTTTAAGATTTTCGTGTTTGTTACGAAAAGGTCGTCACCTACTAATTGAACTTTATCGCCAATTAGTTTTGTTTGGTGTGCGAAACCGTCCCAATCAGACTCATCTAGGCCGTCTTCAATTGAAACAATTGGGTACTGCTCTGTTAGGTCTTTAAGGAAATAGTTAAATTCTTCTGACGTGAATTTTTTACCTTCGCCTTTCAGGTCGTAGATGTTTGCTTCTTTGTCGTAGAACTCAGATGCAGCACAGTCTAGCGCTAAAGTAATGTCTTTACCTAGCTCGTAACCTGCATTTGCAACAGCCACTTTAATTGCAGCAAGTGCCGCTTCATTTGATTCAAGGTTTGGTGCAAAACCACCTTCATCACCTACTGATGTAGAGTGACCGTCTGCTTTAAGTACTTTTGCAAGACTGTGGAATACTTCTGCGCCCATGCGCAGTGCTTCACGGAAGTTTGCAGCGCCAACTGGCTGGATCATGAACTCTTGGATATCAACAGAGTTATCTGCGTGCTCACCACCGTTGATGATGTTCATCATTGGTAATGGCATAGAGTAAACGCCCGGCGTACCATTTAAGTCAGCGATGTGCTCATAAAGCTCAACACCTTTAGAGTTTGCAGCTGCTTTCGCTGTTGCTAAAGATACCGCTAAGATTGCGTTAGCACCTAATTTTTCTTTATTTTCAGTGCCGTCTAAATCTAGCATTACTTGGTCAACAGCTTGTTGATCAAGTGCGCTTTGGCCTTTAAGAGCCGCTGCGATTTCGTTATTGATATAACCTACCGCTTTTAAAACACCTTTACCTAAGTAACGTGCTTTATCACCATCACGTAATTCAAGCGCTTCGCGAGTACCTGTTGATGCACCAGAAGGTGCTGCAGCACGGCCCCATGAACCATCAGCTAAATGTACATCAGCTTCAACAGTTGGGTTACCACGCGAGTCCATGATTTCGCGACCAATCACTTTTACGATTTCTGACATCTTGATTCCTCTTTTCCCGAAAATGGTGAGTTTATGCCAACTTTGTTAATTCGTTGGCTTTTTAAAACAAATAAGCCGTGCATATAGCACGGCCTATTTAAATTACGATGACGCTTTTTGGTGAGTGTGTGCAGCTGCAACAAACCCTTCAAATAGCGGATGACCATCACGTGGTGTTGACGTGAATTCCGGGTGGAATTGCGCGGCAATAAACCAAGGGTGATCTTTATTTTCGATAATTTCGACTAGTTTCTTATCTTCAGATAAACCAGTGAAACTTAAACCTGCTTTTTCAAGCTGTTCTACGTAGTGGTTATTTACTTCGTAGCGATGACGGTGACGTTCAACAATTTCGTCACTACCGTATACTTCACTTACTTTAGAGCCTGGCGTTAAGTGACATTTTTGTGCGCCTAAACGCATTGTGCCACCAAGGTCAGACTGCTCATCACGTACTTCAACGTTACCGTCGGCATCTTGCCACTCGGTGATTAAGCCAACCACTGGGTGTGCTGATTTTGCATTGAATTCCGTTGAGTTTGCATCTGCAAGGCCTGCAACGTTACGCGCATACTCAATAAGTGCCACTTGCATACCTAAACAAATGCCTAGGTAAGGTACTTTGTTTTCACGTGCGTATTTAGCCGCTAAAATCTTACCTTCAACACCACGACCACCAAAACCACCTGGTACTAAAATAGCGTCAAGGTGAGAAAGCATCTCAGTGCCTTTGCTTTCTAAGTCTTGTGAATCAACGTATTCGATGTTCACTGTTAAACGGTTTTTAAGACCCGCATGCTTTAATGCTTCGTTTACTGACTTGTAAGCGTCTGGTAGTTCAATGTACTTACCTACCATACCAATTGTCACTTCACCCGTTGGGTTAGACTCTTGATATAATACTTGCTCCCACTCAGATAAATCTGCTTCTGGGCACTCAAGGTAAAAACGACGACACACAAAGTTATCAAGTTCTTGTGACTTAAGTAACGCAGGGATCTTGTAGATGCTTTCTACGTCTGGTAATGAAATAACGGCTTTTTCTTCCACGTTAGTGAAAAGTGCGATTTTCGCGCGCTCGTTATTAGGTAATTTACGATCAGAACGACAAATTAAGATATCTGGTTGGATACCAATCGAACGTAATTCTTTTACTGAATGTTGTGTTGGTTTCGTTTTAACTTCACCTGCAGGGCCTAAGAATGGCACTAGCGTTAGGTGAATAAACAATGCGCGCTCACGGCCAATTTCTGTGCCAAGCTGACGAATTGCTTCTAAGAACGGTTGTGACTCAATGTCACCCACTGTACCACCAATTTCAACGATGGCTACATCGCGACCTTCGGCACCGTCGTATACACGTTGCTTAATGTCGTTTGTGATATGTGGAATAACCTGAATTGTTGCACCAAGGTATTCACCGCGACGCTCACGTCGTAAAACATCTTCATAAACACGGCCTTGTGTGAAGTTGTTGCGGCTACTCATCTTAGTACGGATGAAACGCTCATAGTGACCTAAATCAAGGTCAGTTTCTGCACCGTCTTCAGTAACATATACTTCACCGTGCTGAATTGGGCTCATAGTGCCTGGGTCAACGTTGATGTAAGGATCCAGCTTTAAAATAGTCACGTTTAAACCACGTGCTTCTAAAATTGCGGCTAACGACGCTGCTGCAATACCTTTACCCAACGAAGAAACAACCCCGCCAGTAACGAAGATAAATTTTGTACTCATGCGAACCCTAGAATATCAGGAATTAAAAGGAATAATATAGAATCAAGACGGGGCGATATTATAGCAAAGGCACTGCTATCAATCCAGATAAAATTAGCAAATAAGTGCACAAAAAACGAGCGCGGCATTCCTGTCCCTATGCTGTGTCATTGTGGGTGCTTTTTAATGGCTTCCCACGCGCTGTCCATCTCTTCTAAACTGGCGGTCTCTAAACATTGCCCGCGCTCACTTAAATAAGCGGCCACTTTTTCAAAGCGTGCCATAAACTTAGCGTTAGCACTGCGTAATAATTGCTCAGGGTCGCGCTTAATATGACGGGCCACATTGACCGTTGCAAATAACAAATCGCCCAGCTCTTCTGCGCTGTGTTCTGAGTACGGATCATGCGCAAGCGCTTCTTTCACTTCCCCGACTTCTTCGGCCACTTTATCAAGTGCCCCCTGATAGCTTGGCCAATCGAAGCCAAGACTTGCCACCCGCTGCTGAATCTTTTTCGCCTTAGTAAGCCCTGGCATCGCATCGGGAATGTCTTGCCATAAACTCAGTTGCTGTGTGGGTGCTTTTTGCGCCCGCTCTTGTGCTTTTATTGCTTGCCACTGCTGTGATAATTCAGCCTCTGTGAGTGTTGTTTTTTCAGCGAACACATGAGGGTGCCTGCGCACTAGTTTTTCGTTTAATGTGCTGACAACGTCATTAAAATCAAATAGCCCCTGCTCTTTTGCAAGCTGCGCGTAAAACACAACCTGAAAGAGTAAGTCACCCAGTTCACTTTTAAGCTCACTCAACTCGCCCTTTTCAATGCAGTCAGCAACTTCGTAAGCCTCTTCAATGGTATGAGGCACTATCGATTTAAAATTTTGTTTTAAATCCCACGGGCACCCAGTATCTGGGTCCCGTAGTTTTTCCATGATCGCTAATGAGTCATCAATACTGTGTTTATCTGTCATTACGCATGCCCACGTTTTGCTTCATGGACCCCTTCAATTTGGTGAAGTTTAGACAACAAGCGGTTTGTGCTTGATAAGTCGTGAACTTCTACCTGCATTGAGAAAAGTGCTAATTGCTTGTCTTCGACTGTGTTGACGTTCATGTTCAGCACATTTACTTTTTCATTGGCAAGTACAGAGCTAATATCACGAATAAGCCCTGATCTATCGGTTGCCTCTACTTTAATGGTTAGCGTGTAAGAGCCATTTACATCGTCTGACCAACTTACTGAGATCACACGCTCTGGGTGCTTTTCTCGCAGTTTTTCAAATGAATCACAGTCTTCACGGTGAACGGCAATCCCCCGCCCTTGCGTGATATACCCAATAATTTCATCGCCGGGAACAGGGCGACAACATTTAGCCACGTGGCTCAATAAACTGCCGACGCCATCAACTACAATGCCATTTTTATCACCGTTGACACTTTTTGGTTTTTTAAACCTGATTTGTGGCTCGTCGTCATCACGGTCGCTAATAAAGTTAAGCAACTGATTAAGACGCACATCACCTGCGCCAACAGCAACCATTAAATCTTCAAGACCCCGCAAGTTAAAGCGCTCTATCGCGGGGGTAAGATCTTTGGTTGTAAGATCGAGCTTGTGTAGTTCTGTTTCTAGAATTTCTTTACCGGCACTTAAGTTTTTATCGCGGTCGAGCTGCTTAAACCAATGATGAATTTTCGAACGTGCTCGCGACGATTTAATATAGCCTAACGACGGATTTAACCAATCTCGGCTCGGGTTCGCTTGCTTTTGCGTTAAAATCTCAACCTGATCGCCCGTACTTAGTTGGTACGTAAAAGGCACAATTTTGCCAAATACTTTTGCGCCAATACACCGGTGCCCTACATTAGAGTGGATGTAGTAGGCAAAATCGAGCGGCGTCGCACCGAGTGGTAAATCAAAAATATCGCCTTTCGGGGTAAACACGTAAACACGGTCTTCCACCACCTGATTTTTAAGCTCTTCGGCTAAGTCGCTGCCATCAACAACTTCTTCTTGCCATTGCAGTAACTTACGCAACCAGCTAATTTTTTGCTCATAACCTGAGCCACGCCCCGGTAATGCGCCTTCTTTGTACATCCAGTGAGCCGCGACACCGAGCTCGGCATCTTGGTGCATCTCGCTGGTACGAATTTGAATTTCGACAGTTTTACCTTCAGGACCAAACACCACGGTATGAATCGATTGATAACCATTTTGTTTTGGCGTTGCAATGTAGTCATCAAACTCTTTATTTAAATGACGCCAGTTTGTGTGAACAATCCCCAAGGCCGCGTAGCAATCTTGCAAACGCTCAACCACAATACGCATGGCACGAATATCAAATAATTGATCGAACTCGTAGTTCTTCTGCGCCATTTTTTTATAAATGCTGAAAATATGTTTCGGGCGACCATACACCTCGCCAGCAATGCCCGCTTCTTGGAGGCGTGCTTTAACCAGTGCCACCATATTTTCCATGTAGGCTTCGCGGGCAAGCCGTTTATCGTCTAATTGCTTGGCAATATTTTTGTAGGTGTCTGGGTGCAAATAACGAAAAGATAAGTCTTCTAGCTCCCACTTAAGCTGACCTATCCCTAAACGATTGGCGAGTGGCGCAAAAATATCGCGCGTTTCTTTTGCTGCTATTACGCGCTCTTCTTCACTGCCATTTTTCACTTCGCGTAGGTAACACACTTGTTCAGCCAGTTTAATAACCACCGCACGCACATCTTCAACCATTGCCAAAAGCATACGGCGAATATTATCAATTTGAACGGTGCCTTTACCTTGATGTGCTAAGGTGCTGATGGTTGCCATTTGGCTCACACCAGTAAGCAGCAAGGCAACGTGGTTACCAAGCTTATCTGTTACTGTGTCGATAGAAATTTTTTCAGCTAAAAAATACGGCGTTAAAAAGGCGGTTGCCAATGAATCAGCATCTAAATTTAGCTCAGCTAAAATCTCCACCATTTCAATGGCCATATTCTGGCGTTTAACATCATCGCAATGCAGGCACAATTGATGCGCCTGTTCTAATAAGGTAGATTTATCTTCTGTTAGCGCTAACAGCTCTATACGGCTGGTAAAATCACTCGGCTTAGTAAGCTGATGTGACTGTCTAGTGGCTACCATAGTGCGCTTTACCTCCTGTGAAATAACGCCATCGTTTCAATATGCCCTGTATGCGGGAACATATTCATAAGCCCAATTTTTTCAATGCTGAAGCCTGCTTGTAAAATAATTGCACTGTCACGGGCTAAAGTAACAGGATCACAAGAGACATATAAAATCGTTTTAAACTGAGTAAGTGGTAACTGCTCTAAAATAGCCATAGCGCCAGTTCGTGACGGGTCAAGCACCAATACATCAATGTCTTTGCTGAACCACGCAGCTGATTGCATTGATTGAGTTAAATCAAAGCAATAAAAATCGGTATTCGATAATGAGTTAGTTTGCGCATTTTGTTTCGCTAATGCAACCGCAGAATCCACTCCTTCGACACCAATAACGTGTTTTGCATACTTTGCAATCAATAATGAAAAATTACCAATACCACAAAATAAATCCAATACCTGTTCATGACCCTGTAAATCAAGCCACTCTTTTGCTTGATGTAACATGGCTTGATTAACATGCGGATTTACTTGCACAAAGTTCTCTAAGCCAAACTCAAAGGTTAAGTCGTACTCTGGTATAGTGTAGTACGGCATTGGATGATGAGTGTGATCAATCTCACCGCTGTGTGATTGCCATACTAGGCACCATTGATACTCATCACAGGCTTTCTCAACAACCGTTTTAAGCGTATTGCTAATTGGTTTTGTATGGCGAATGACAACATAAGCGGCATTGTCTGCCTCGCACAGTTGTAAGTGACTAATACAGGTTAGCCCTGCGTGGTTATTTATCAGTTCATCAAAGACCGTAAATAACGCGCTAAATTTAGTTGAAAGCACATCACAACGCTCAATACTCACGAGCTGCTTTGACCCTTGAGCACGATAACCAACGCGCATTTTTTTCGCGGCTTTATCATGCATTACGGCAACACGTGCCGACCGTCTGTAATGACGCGCTTCACTAACAAGCGGCGCTTGCCAATTTAAATTCTCTGCTTTGGCAAATTTACTGAATAGCTGGCTCACAGCTGCTTGCTTTTCAACTAATTGCTGCGATGCATCGAGGTGTTGTAACTGACAACCACCACATACTTGATAATGCTGACAAAAAGGCGTTACTCGATGCGCTGACGCGCGCAATACTTTTTTGCAATCAGCACTGGCAAAACGTGCCTTATCGTCAATGAGCTGTGCTTTAACTTCCTCGCCGGGCAGCGCACCGTTCACAAAGCACACTTTACTGCCTTGCTTTGCAACACCTCGTCCTTGGTGATCCATGGCCGAAACGGTGAGTGTGAGCATTTTTTGTGAGACGGATTTCTTTTTAGCTTTGAAAATCTGTGCCATCGGGCAACACCTTAATTATTGATAAAGCGGGAGTAAGTATATACTCTTAAACTACGATAATAATGATAACAACATCTTTTATGACTAAATTTGGCTTACGTGACTCAGTCTTAACCCTCACACTTATACCGACTGTGATCATAGGCTTGTTGCTGGGCGGTTATTTTACAATAAATCGTTACATTGAGCTCGATGAAATTTTGTATCAACAAGGCGAGACCATCATTGAGCCGCTTGCTATTGCTGTAGAGCAACCTTTACTTAAACGAAATAAAGCGCTGTTAACTCGTTTAGTTAGTCATACTCACAACAAACACTCGCCTGCTATTCAATCTATTGCTATTTTTGATGAAAATAACGAGCTGGTTATTTTCAGTAAATACCAAAGTGAATTTAGAGAGCTGATGAACACGAACAAACCGATATTAGACGGTGTTCATATGCAAAGCTCAGAACATTATTTAACCTTTTCAACGGCTATTATTAATCATAGCCGCCAAGACATGATATGGAATCACCATAGTTATCAGGCTTCTTTAGGCACTGTGGTGATCATGCTCAATAAGCAGCAAGCCATCATTGGTCAACAACGTGCGTTATTAGTGAGTGGTGTAGTTATTTTACTGGCGCTTGTTTTAGCAACCGTGCTGGCGTTTAGATTATCGCGTATGTTTATTCAACCTCTTAATAAGTTAGTACTTGCTACAGATAAACTTAATGAGGGTAAAGTCGATACAGGCCTTGATCAAAAAATGTTTGGCGAATTTGAGCTCCTTCGTGAAGGACTTAATACGATTTCAGACACCATGGTGATGCAACGCGATGAAATGCAAAAGCACATTGACCAAGCCACTGCAGATTACCGAGAAACACTCGAACAGTACGAAACACAAAATATTCAGCTGAGTATTGCAAAAAAAGATGCTCAAGATGCCAACCGTGTTAAATCAGATTTCTTAGCGAAAATGAGTCACGAATTACGTACTCCTTTAAATGGGGTTATTGGCTTTACGCGTCAGCTATATAAAACGCCTCTGAATAAACACCAAAAGGATTACCTCGATACGATTGAGTTGTCTGCTAACAGCTTAATGACCATTATCAGCGATATTTTAGATTTCTCGAAATTAGAAGCCGGTGCGATGGAACTCGAATCGATGCAGTTTCAACTGCGCGATACCATCAATGAAGTATTAACATTGCTTGCTCCTAGCGCCCACGAAAAACAACTCGAGCTATCTATATTTATTCACCCGCAAGTGCCCGATAACTTAACTGGCGACCCGACTCGCTTTAAGCAAATTTTAATTAACTTACTCAGTAATGCGATAAAGTTCACCGAAAAAGGGTCTATTAAAGTCGATGTCGGTTATCGTTTGCTTGATGAAGAGCGAGCCTCTATTTTGGTGTCGGTAACCGATACCGGTGTGGGTATTCCTATGGATAAGCAAGATGCTTTATTCACACCATTTGGCCAAGCCGATTCAAGTATTACCCGCAAATTTGGCGGCACAGGCTTAGGGTTAATTATTACCAAGCATATTGTTGAAGCCATGAACGGCCGCATTACCTTAAACTCAGCCCCCGGTAATGGCACCTGCTTTACGTTTAATGCGGTGTTTAGAACGCCGTCTAATTCAATCACTAGTGACTTACCAACTCAATCACTGATTAATAAACGCATTCTATACTTAGAACCGCACGAACATACGCACCAAGCAACCTTGTCATTGTTGAATGAGTGGCAAACACAAGTTACCGCCTGTACCGATGAAGAAAGTTTCTTAAACGAGATAAACAAAGACTTTAGTTACGATATTTGTATTATCGGTCACACCGCAACAATCGATGATATGCAGCAGCTTAAAGGCTACGTTAAAGCGGTAAGACCTGTCACTGACTATTTATACATTATGCTCAATACGGTGTCGCATAATATGCGTGAAGCCTTTGTGGGTAGTGGTGCTGATGCCTGTTTAAGTAAACCACTTAATCATCGTAAATTATGTGAAGTATTAGCAGCCCCGTATCGCCTTGACCATCCGGTACACAATATTGAGCAAGGCGATGAAAAACTACTGCCATTAAAAGTGCTGGTTGTTGATGATAATGACGCAAATCTAAAACTTATTTGTACACTATTAGATGAACAAATTGAGCTCATTGATACCGCCCATAATGGTTCACAAGCCTATAGCTTAAGTAAAAGCCATAAATACGACTTAATATTTATGGATATTCAAATGCCTATTATGGATGGCATTACAGCGTGTAAGCTTATTCGTGAGTCATCACTTAATGAAGACACCCCAATTATTGCGGTAACAGCGCATGCGTTGGCTGGTGAAAAAGAGCAGCTGCTAAAAGATGGCTTTAAAGGTTATTTAACCAAACCGATTGACGAAGATATGCTAAAGCAGATCATTAGTGATCATAGCCCACAATCCCCTATTAACCGAGAGCGAAGCAAAACAGTTGCCGTTCAATCTGAACCTCCATTTGAGAGCACACGCCTAGATTGGCAGCTTGCGCTACAGCGCGCAGGCGGCAAAGAAGAACTCGCTCTTGAAATGCTCAATATGCTGTTACTCAGCGTGCCTGAGACCTTGCGTCTACTCAATGAAGCAATAGAAAATGAAGATTGCGAGCATGTACTTAGCATCGTGCATAAGTTCCATGGCGCATGTTGTTACACCGGCGTACCAAAGCTAAAATCGCTTGCCGAAACCCTTGAAACGTCACTAAAAGGCGATTGTGATTTAAATTATATTGAACCTGAATTATTTGAGCTTATTGACGAGCTGAATAATTTGTTAAGTGATGCAGGCATGGTAGAGCAGCAACGATAAAAGCCGCTCAATAAAACGATATAAAGGAATATATAAATGAAAAGTTATTTAATTTTAGCGGGCAGTTTACTTGCCTTTGGCTGTGCTTCAACTGCAGATAAACCGATGACACTAGAGTATGCGGATTTATCAGTTAGCTATGATGAATTGAAAACACCAAAATGGCAGCAACTTGAGCGCTTTCCTGCCAGATACCCAAAAAAAGCAGTTATCCAAGCAACAGAAGGGTGCGCGACCATTGAGTATGTTATTACGCCACACAATGAGATTAAAGATATTCAGGTAGTTGCCTCTACTCACCCTGTATTTGCCGATGCAGCAAAAGAAGTAATCACGCATTGGCACTGGAATGAGCTGCCGCAAAATATTACTGATAAAGCGGTGAAAACCCAAACTCGTTTTGATTTTTGTTTTGACACACCCGAGCAATCTTGTAGAACACTAAAACCTAATTATTCATGCCCTAGTCGCGATATTATTTATTCTACGGGTACACGAATTGTGAAGTATTAAAGGGAGCCTGCTTTGTATTTTATCTTACTTATTCTCTTTAGCGCTATTTCACTCACGTGGTTTTTCCTTCGCTATAAAAAACTAAGTAAAGAAGCTAATAACTACGTAAAAATCAATTACGCTGAGCAGTGGCAAACATACGAAAGTAAAGCCCGCTTAATGAGAGCAACACCCAACTCAATTGTGTTTCATTCAATTAAACAAGGCGAATTGTCGGCCATTAATGATGGTGTTTTAAAAAGCTTTAAGAAAAAGCATCAGTACATAGTCACTCTACTCTGTATTTCACCTTTGTTATCATCATTGCTTGCACAATTTATTGCGTATTTGATGAAATAAAAAGCGCGCTGGATACAACATCCACCGCGCTCTCAATTCAATACTTGCTTAAAAGTGCTTGAAGCTTATATTTACAAACGCGCCTCAATCATCAGGCGTTTCATATCACGTACTGCTTTGTCTAGACCATCAATCGCGGCACGCGCAATAATCGCATGACCAATGTTTAACTCGTAAATTTCTGGCATTGCAGCAATTGGTTTTACGTTGTGGTAGTGCAGGCCATGACCAGCATTTACAATTAAACCAAGACCGTGGGCGTATTGTACACCGCTGCGAATACGCTCAAGCTCTGTATGTAGCTCTTCGTCGTTTTCTGCATCTGCATACGCGCCAGTATGAATTTCTACATACGGTGCGTTACAGGCTTTAGCAGCATCAAGTTGCGCGTTATCAGCATCAATGAATAACGATACTTTAATACCCGCTGCCGTTAATTTTTCAGTCGCCGCTTTTACTTTTTCAAAGTTACCCACTACGTCTAGGCCGCCTTCTGTTGTTAGCTCTTCGCGTTTTTCAGGCACTAAACACACATAAGCGGGTTTTACTTCAAGCGCAATATCAATCATTTCATCAGTCACGGCAACCTCAAGATTCATACGCGTTTGAATGGTTTTAGCCATTACATACACGTCACGGTCTTGAATATGACGACGGTCTTCACGCAAATGAATGGTGATACCATCTGCACCGGCATGCTCTGCAACACTGGCTGCATGAGCAGGATCTGGGTAACTTGTGCCACGCGCTTGGCGTAAAGTGGCAATATGATCAACGTTTACACCAAGAAGAATATCTTTCATTTTTTTACCTGTTTAAAACAACGATTAACGGCTGCTATTCAGCCTACTTAATAAATAACTCACGACTTTTTAATGGCTTTTTACCGAGTAAAGGCTTGAGTAAGTAACGACTTAACTGCTTTGCCATATATAACACATCAGGCGCGCTGAAGTCATGGGCAGCAATGGCATTTAATTGCGCACCTGAAAAACCACTGTGCGGGTCGTCATGCAGCAAAAAGCCATATTCAGCAAAGTACTGGTAACTGGCACTGCCAATGATCTCATCACCGTGCGCGTCGACACTAAAATCAACCCCATAACCGAGCAATTCGAGTAACTGAAATTCATACGAACGTAACACTGCTTGCAAGTGTTGAGTACCCGATAAATCACTCAAGTGCTGTTTATACAAATGGTAAACACTTTCCATGGGTTCATTGATAGGTACGATACGATTGGTTAATTCGTTTAAATAAAATCCACAATACAACTCATTCCCCGTGAGCATGGTTTGCGTGCCATGGGGTTCAAAACGATTAATGTATTTTAAATCTGATTTACCGCTGTATTGTACCAGCAGTGATTGGAAAGGTTGCAGTTGTGCTTTATGTTTAGTGGCCTGGCGACCACTAATTCGGGCCAGCATTCTAAGCTGCCCCACGCCTTCTACCAGCATATCAAGCATTACTTGTGAGTCACTAAATGGACGTCGGTGCAACAAGTATGCTGTGTAGAAATCGCTATCCATGGCGTCTCAAGCTAAGCTTAATCTTCACCATAGCCTAAGCTGCGTAGCGCACGCTCATCATCAGCCCAGCCAGACTTCACTTTAACCCAAAGTTCTAAAAATACTTTGTTATCAAGCATCTCTTCAAGGTCTTTACGTGCTTCACGGCCAATAACTTTTAGCTTTTCGCCTTTATTACCAATAACCATGCGTTTTTGCGTTTCACGCTCAACTAAGATCAGGCCATTAATTTGCCACACGCCGTTATCGAGCCATTTAAACTGCTCTATTTCAACGGTAACAGAATACGGTAATTCATCACCCATAAAACGCATTAGCTTTTCACGGATAACCTCTGCCGACATAAAACGCATCGAACGGTCTGTCACATAATCTTCAGGGAAGTAAAACTCACACAGCGGAAGACGCTTGGTTACTTCTGCTTTTATAAGCTCAATGTTTTTACCCTGTTTTGCTGAGACAGGAATAATGCCAACAAAATCAAATTTATTGCCTAAAAACTGCATGTGCGGAAGCACTAAGTCGCGGTCTTTTACTTGGTCAATTTTATTCATAACCAATAACACTGGACGACCACTTTGACGGACTTTATTCAGTACCATCTCGTCATCTTCATTCCAGTGAGTGCCTTCAACCACAAAAATAATCAGCTCTACATCACCAATCGAACTGGATGCAGCACGGTTCATTAAACGGTTAATGGCACGCTTTTCTTCAACATGTAGACCCGGTGTATCAACGTAGACTGCTTGGTATTTACCTTCGGTATGAATACCCATAATACGGTGACGCGTGGTCTGTGGTTTGCGCGAGGTAATACTCACCTTTTGCTCAACAATGTAGTTAAGTAAGGTCGATTTACCCACATTTGGACGACCAACAATGGCCACCATCCCACAGTGCGTATCAAGCTCTGCAGGTTCTTTGCTAATTAAATCATCAAGATTCATTTTTAAGTATCTTTAAGGCTTTTTCAGCAGCTTTTTGCTCGGCTTTACGACGCGAGCTCCCTACTGAGATAATGCTATCCATCCCTTCAACAATACATTCAACCGTGAATGTTTGATTGTGCGCTTGGCCTTTTGTATCAATGACAGTGTAGCCCGGTAACGATAATTTGCGCGCTTGTAAGTACTCTTGAAGTAATGTTTTTGGATCTTTTTGGTTTAAGCCAGGAGAAATTGCATCAAGGCGTGATTCATACCAATTTAAGATTAACTCACCACATTGTTCAATGCTTGAGTCTAGGAACACGGCACCAATAATGGCTTCTACTGCATCGGCAAGAGTCGATTCACGACGGAAGCCACCACTTTTCAGCTCGCCAGGCCCTAAGCGTAAGTAATCGCCCAGACCAAATTCAAGGCCAAACTCAGCCAGTGTTTGACCACGTACTAAGGTTGAGCGCATGCGGCTTAAGTCGCCTTCACGTGCTTTTGGAAATTTAGTATAAAGCGCATTCGCAATCACGAAGCTCAAAATCGAATCGCCTAAAAACTCTAAACGCTCGTTATGTTGACCTTTGTGGCTGCGGTGCGTCATTGCCTGTTCAAGCAAAGCTTGATCAGTAAATGTATAACCTATTTTGTTGTATAACTCTGTTACGTTTTTTTTCATCGTTACTGAATATTACCTAGGCGTTCAAAACGAACACCAGTTGGAACCCAGCCTGGTAAAAAGTCATCTGGGCCATTTTCAAATTCAAAACTCATCCATATAAAGACGGCTTTACCTACCAAGTTTTCTTTTGGCACAAAGCCCCAAAAGCGACTGTCTTGGCTGTTATCACGGTTATCACCCATCATAAAATAATGATCGGCAGGAACAACCCACTCGTCAGAGCGTGTACCCGGTTGTTGATAATAACGGCCTTTCATTTCAAGCGCCTCTGGGTTAATCAAAATGTTGTGATTCAATGGGCTTAGGTTTTCTTCTAAACGCACTAAATTCATTGACCCTTGCTTGAACTCGTCACTATTGAGAATTTCCATATCTATTTTATTGTATTCATTACACAGCAAATCACCTTGCTGTTCGACACCTTCTTCACATTTTGGCTGAATATAAAGGTGCTTATTGCGATAAACAATTTTATCGCCAGGTAAACCAATGGCACGTTTAATGTAATCAATACGCTCATCTAATGGGTATTTAAATACCACAATATCACCGCGCTCTGGCTCATCCACATCCACTAGTTGGGTGCGCCAAATTGGGTCTTTAATGCCGTATGAGTACTTTTGTACCAAAATAAAGTCACCAACAAGTAATGTTGGCATCATTGAGCCTGATGGAATTTGAAACGGTTCAAAAATAAATGAACGGAAGATAGTAATAGCCGCAATCATCGGAAAGATTGATTTAGCCGTTTCAGTAATACTTGGCTCTGGTGCAATTAATGCAGCGGTTTCTTCGTCTAATTCACCACCCGCCGCGTTTTGAGCAAGGGCGATACGCTGTTGACGTTTAGGCGCAAACATAAAGTGGTCAATTAACCAGATTAAGCCTGAGCCTAGCGTTAACAACACTAAAAAAATCGAAAAGTAACCCGCCATGCATTAATTCCTTTATTTACTTCTAATTATTTACCAACTTTGAGGATAGCTAAGAATGCATCTTGCGGTACTTCAACGTTACCTAGTTGCTTCATTCGCTTTTTACCTTCTTTTTGCTTCTGAAGAAGCTTTTTCTTACGGCTCACGTCACCACCGTAACATTTTGCAATTACGTTTTTACGTAATTGTTTAACCGTTGTACGCGCTATAACATGCTGACCAATTGCCGCTTGAATTGCAATATCAAATTGTTGACGCGGAATTAGCTCTCTAAGCGCTTCAGCTAACTGACGACCACGCGATTGTGCAATATCACGGTGTACAATAATTGCTAATGCATCTACACGCTCACCATTAATAAGTACGTCAACACGTACCATGTCTGATGCTTGGAAATGCTTAAAGTTATAATCAAGCGAAGCAAAACCACGGCTTGTTGATTTTAACTTATCAAAGAAATCCATAACCACTTCAGCCATCGGTAATTCATACGTTACCGCAACTTGCTTGCCGTGATAGTTCATTTTAGTTTGTACACCACGCTTTTCAACACAAAGTGTAATAACGTTACCTAAAAACTCTTGCGGAACTAATATGTTAGCTTCAACAATTGGCTCACGGATTTCAAGAATGTTGTTTACCGGCGGAAGATCAGATGGATTATCAATCTGTTTAACGCCCTCTTTGGTTTCTACTTCGTAGATTACCGTAGGTGCCGTAGTAATAAGATCGATGTCGTATTCACGCTCAAGACGCTCTTGAATAATCTCCATGTGTAGCATACCTAAGAAGCCACAACGGAAACCAAAACCAAGTGCAGTTGAGTTTTCTGGTTCGAAGAATAACGATGCATCGTTCAAGCTAAGTTTATCTAGCGCATCACGGAATGATTCATAATCATCCGATGAAATTGGGAACATACCCGCGTAAACCTGTGGTTTAATGCGTTGGAAACCCGGTAGACGCTCTGGTGCAGAGTTGCGCTGTAACGTAATTGTATCGCCAACAGGGGCACCATGAATCTCTTTAATACCAGCAATAACAAAGCCTACTTCACCGGTTTTTAATAAACCTGTGTTAGTTTGTTTTGGTGTAAAAATACCCACTTTATCTGCGATATGAACTTGTTCGTTCGACATGATCTTAATTTTATCGCCCGCGCGTAATTCACCGTGTTTAATACGCACAAGTGACACAACGCCTTGGTATGGGTCAAACCATGAATCAATAATAAGCGCTTGTAATGGCTTATCTTTGTCGCCAACTGGTGGCGGAATATCTTTAACAATAACTTCGAGTACGTCTTCAATACCCACGCCTGTTTTTGCACTACAACGCACGGCTTCAAGCGCATCAATACCAATAATGTCTTCGATTTCTTCTGCAACACGAAGTGGGTCCGCTTGCGGTAAGTCGATTTTATTCAGTACTGGAATAACTTCTAAATCCATTTCAATTGCTGTGTAGCAGTTAGCAAGTGTTTGCGCTTCTACACCTTGACCAGCATCAACAACTAAAAGCGCACCTTCACAGGCAGCAAGCGAACGTGATACTTCGTAAGTGAAGTCAACGTGTCCTGGTGTGTCGATAAAGTTTAATTGGTAGGTCTCGCCATCTTTGGCTGTATAATTAAGTGTTACACTTTGCGCTTTGATGGTAATACCACGCTCACGCTCGATGTCCATTGAGTCTAACACCTGCTGCTGCATTTCACGGTCTGTTAAACCACCACAAACTTGGATAAGACGGTCAGAGAGAGTCGATTTACCATGGTCGATATGGGCGATGATCGAAAAATTACGGATATGCTTCATAAACTGGATTCTAAACTTCTATATAAAATGGACTAAGTGTATAAAGCGGCAATTTTACATTTAATTGGCTTTAATCACCATCTATTTGAGTGAAAGGAATAGTAATTGGGTGAATTTTTATTACTTTAATATCATGTTTTAGGCTCTTAACCCTTGATTTAGCTATCGCATAGCCAGTTAAGCCCCCTAATACAGCAGCTAAAATTTGCCAGCCCTCAGCAAGCGAAAACACTGAAAAAGCAGCCAAAGCAAACCCTAAACTAAATAATAACGGCAACATGTACACGGCCATTGCGTGTTTTACAAGGTGGCTATCGTCTAGTGCTAAGGTGACTTTTTGTCCGACTTTTAGCTCACTGTCGAAAGTGTATGGGAATGTTTTTTTGGCAGTACCAAATAACTTGGCAAAGATTTGCGAGCCACAACGGCCATTGCATCCTGCGCAGGCTTGTTTTTGCTCGGCTTCTAAATCGGCTGTCGTGCCTTTTACCGACACGACAGTGAGTGTTTGTTCTATCATTATTTAAAGAGGTCGCGCTACCGACTCTGCAATGGCTTTGGCTGTCATAGCGGGGATATTACCAACAACCGACACGTCAAAGCTACCACCATTGTGAACATACACGGTTGTCGCACCCGATGACAGCGCCCCACTGGGTCGTTTACCAGGCAGTGGTCTTTGTACGAACACAGAAACCTCAACAAAACCATCAGAGTACAAGTAGTAATCGGTTAGTTCGTTATTTAAATCTAACTTGTGACGGTCTGACTTTAATAATTTAAAGCCTGCTGGCAACCAGCCAATTTTCCAATTATTAACCGCACTGCCTGTGCTTTCGTTATCAATTTCACTGACCGGAAGCGGAGGAGGAAAATCACGATTTTGCATTTCTAACAGCATCTGTGCAGGTTGCTCTGTCACACTAATGTGGGTCAACTGTAATTGCTCAAGCATTTCACCTTTGTGGTTCACATACGCTGATTTCAATAACAGTGATGATTCTAAATCTAACCATATCCAATAATTGAATTTGTACTCATCTTTTGACTCAATACGCACAAGCTGCGCTGAGCGCCCTGCTATACGACCTTTTCCGCCTAGTACAAAATCGTACTGCGCACTTAAACGCTCTATATCTTTAAAAAGTACTTCAGGAATAGGCCCTGCAATTGAATCAGTTTGCACAGAATATGGCTCTGAATGGGGCTCAAAATAAGTCACTTGATCGTTTACGCGAGCCATTTCAAGCCCTGCGCCATTTAGTAAACTTAAATGTTCAAGCTCTACATTACCTTGCTTGGCATGCAGCCAGCGATAAGGTTCCATTGCTTGGCCTTTAACGACGACAAACGATGCGTCGAAATTGCGGGTATGAACGGCTTCAGCCATATCGAGTAATAATGCTTTGGCGGGGTTTTCGTCGCTGGCAAAAGCGGGAGCTATTAACACCAGCGACAAAATAAAAGTAAACACTTTCATTTAATTAGTTTTTTTCCTCATCTGCGTTAGCCGCAGTTTGTGACTTTTCAAGCGAATATGCAACACGTGCTTGACGTTGGTGTTCAAGTACAAGCGCACCAATACGTTGCTGTTGTAATTCGCGTAAACCTTGTTGGGCATTTTCAAGTGCAGGTTGCTCAGATGAGTAACTGACAGGTGATGCCACACCGGTTAGTGGTGTTGTTTGTAATAAAGGAATTTCGCTCTGCGGTGATTCGCTGTTTTGCGGCAGTGTTTGTACACCAACAATCGCAAACATAGCCACACTTGCAGCAATCGCTACTTGGGCAAAGGGTCGACGCCAATTAAATGCAACGACATTGTCGGTGCCTGTTGCCGCCACGATTTCTTCGCTTTTTGGTGCCGTTGTTTTATTCGCGAAATCTGCGTACACAGGTTCATGTTCGAGTGCATCTGCCACTGCATCAGCAATGTCAAAATTGAAGGCGCTGTTATTTGCCTCAGCACGCATTACGTCACCGATCATTGCATAACGACCAAATGTTGTTACATCGTCGTTTGTAATCGCTTCATCAGTTAACTGCTGCTCGCCGTCAAGTAATGCGGATAACTGCTCATTATCCAACTTGTTAACGTCTGCTTTTGTCATACTAAGACTCACCTATTAATGGATTTAATTTATTGTCAATCGCTTCACGGGCACGGAAAATACGCGAACGTACCGTCCCCACGGGGCAATCCATAACCACGGCTATTTCTTCATAGCTCATACCTTCGATTTCACGAAGGGTAATCGCAGTTTTAAGATCTTCAGGCAAACTATCAATCGTATTAAAAATTACAGCACGTACTTCGTCACTTAATAACAGGTTTTCTGGCGATGCGTTTGAACGCATTGCGTCTGCACTGTCATAAAATTCTGCTTCTTCGGCATCAACATCGTTAGCTGGCGGCTTACGCCCCTGAGCAACTAAGTAATTTTTAGCACAATTTACGGCGATACGGTACAACCAAGTATAAAAGGCGCTATCACCTCTAAAGTTAGGCAAAGCACGATAAGCTTTAATAAAGGCTTCTTGTGCGACATCAGCAACATCACCTTGGTTTGAAACATAACGTGAGATCAAACCTGCAATTTTATTCTGATATTTTCTAACTAATAGGTTGAAGGCGTTTTTATCTCCTTGCTGGACCCTTTTTACTAGCGCTAAATCCAAATCCTGCTCGCTCATTCGAGCCGGTACTCCTCTGTTTGATTCTTGCTTGCTATTCATATACTCGCCATTGTTTACACAAACTATGACTGCACCATGAATATAAAAGTTCAGTTTAAAATAATTTTTTTATAAAATAGCACGCAAATAATGTGAGTTATACCAATCTTATTACTCGACAATCCTAGTAACTGCTGATAATTCAACGGTTATCTCTATTCAAAGTCAGTTTGATTCACAATGCTAAACAGTTAAAAATTCGCTGTTTAAGTGACGATAAACCTAATAATATTGGTATAACGTATTAAAATGACTAATAGTGTTACGGCAAATATGGTACATATACGTATATCATATACAATTTTTTTTGCTCATACTTTTAGCACTATTTCCAGAGCATTGTAACTGCAAAGACCACAGACATGAACCAAAATAAACATCACATTACTGATGTCGCTATTATCGGCAGCGGCGCCGCTGGCCTCTCGCTTGCTTTATCACTTGCTAATCACTGTAACGTCACCGTGCTTAGCAAAGGCGCATTAACTGAAGGCTCTACTTTATATGCACAAGGTGGTATTGCCGCGGTTTTTGATAAAAAAAATGACAGTATTGAGTCACATGTTCAAGATACGCTCGATGCTGGCGGTGGTTTATGTGACCGCGACGCTGTGCACTACACTGCCAGTAATGCCAAAAAATGTTTAAAATGGTTAATTGAGCAAGGTGTGCCTTTTGATATGGAGTTTGATTCAAAAGGTAAAGAACGTTTTCATTTAACGCGCGAAGGTGGTCACAGTCATCGCCGCATTTTGCATGCTGCCGATGCGACAGGTCGCGCCGTTCAAACTACGCTTATCAGCCAAGTGCAAGCCCACCCAAATATCACTTTATTAGAAAACTACAATGCCATTGATTTAATTGGTGATAAAAGCTTAGGTCGAAAAGGTAAACACATCCACGGTCTGTATGTGTGGAATTGTGAAGACAAAAAAGTAGAAACAATTGCAGCCAAGTTTGTTGCGCTGGCGACAGGCGGTGCGAGTAAAGTGTATTTATATACCTCTAACCCCGATGTATCGAGTGGCGATGGTATTGCCATGGCATGGCGAGCGGGCTGCCGTGTTGCCAATATGGAATTTAACCAATTCCACCCTACGAGCTTGTACCACCCTGAGCTGCAAAACTTTTTAATTACCGAAGCAATGCGTGGTGAAGGTGCGTACTTAAAACGCCCCGATGGCACACGCTTTATGAAAGACTTTGATGAACGTGAAGAACTGGCTCCCCGCGATATTGTTGCACGCGCGATTGATTTTGAAATGAAACGCTTAGGCGCTAATTGTGTTTATTTAGATATTAGCCACAAAGATAAAGATTTTATTATTGAGCATTTCCCGACAATTTACGCAAAATGCTTAAGTGTTGGTTTAGATATCACCAAAGAAGCTATTCCTGTCGTCCCTGCAGCCCATTATACCTGTGGGGGTGTCATGACTGACTTTAATGGACGTACTGATTTAGATAACTTGTATGCGGTTGGTGAAGTTGCTTATACAGGTCTGCATGGTGCAAACCGAATGGCAAGCAACTCATTGCTCGAATGCATTGTTTTTGCCCACGCAGCAGCACAGGATATTCTGAGTAAAATTGATGCAAGTCCTGCACTTGAAACACTACCGCTGTGGGATGAAAGCCGCGTTACGAACTCTGACGAAGAAATTGTTATCACGCATAACTGGCATGAACTACGGTTATTTATGTGGGATTACGTTGGCATCGTGCGTTCAACTAAACGTTTAGAACGTGCATTGCATCGTGTTGAATTACTGCAACAGGAAATTCACGACTACTACGCTAACTTTAGAGTTTCTAACAACTTATTAGAGCTACGTAACTTAGTGCAAGTCGCTGAACTGATTATCCGCAGTGCGCTGGAACGTAAAGAAAGCCGAGGCTTGCATTACACCATTGATTACCCAGCGCAAAATGAAAACCCAACGCCTACGGTACTTACACCGAAGTCGGTTGCTGCACAGCAATAATTGCCCGTTTTAAGCGTGAAAAGCTTACCTCATCAACACTGGCTGCCGTTATAATCAGCCAGTGTGATTTATAAAATCCCGCTAGTTTTATAACCACAAAATTCGAAAAGATCTTACTCTTGGGGCTTATCGCACCTTGCATTTGCACACGATTATTTAAAAAACGAAGCTGTGACTGTTCTAAAATAATAGCGCCATGTGCTGGCTGTAATTGCGTTACTTTTTTATAGCTAATCACCCCAATAATAAAGCTTGAGACGAAAACAAGACATTGAGAAAAGAGTTGCTGATACGCAAAGCTAAGTATGATGGCTACAAAGCAAAAAAAGACCACAAAGGGTTTGTGGTCTGGTGTGTTCTGTTTAACGCTAAATCTATACACGAACTCGGTCTAAAATTAATGAGACCATGCTATTAAGCTCGGGATCTTTACACGTTTCGTGACCCATGAACCATGCAAACAAGTCTGGATCATCGCATTCTAGTAAGCGTTGAAATGTGGCATGTTGCTCTTTGCTTAACGAGTCAAACGCTTCTTCAACGAATGGCATAAATAAAACATCAAGTTCTAACATGCCACGACGGCATGCCCAACGAATACGTTCTTTACTGTGAATTTCAGTCATTTTAAACCTCGTACTTATTTGTCAGCAGTTTAACAAATTGCTATCGAATAAACAGCTATTTAAATTGCCACCCTAACTAAGTTATCATTAGCACTCATTTATATCGTAAAGAAGGTTTTTATGTCGACTGTTTACGCAAGTCCATTATCTCATACGCTTATCAGCCTAACAGGTAAAGATAAGTTGTCTTACCTTCACGGACAAATTACACAGGATATCAATAAGCTCACTAATGATACGTTCTTGTGGGCGGGCCACTGTAATGCCAAAGGTAAGCTTTGGGGCGTTTTTCGCTTGTTTACCTACCAAGACAGTTACTACCTTGTTGGTTCTAAAGCCGAAGTTGAGCAGTCTCTGGTTGAGTTAAAAAAATATGCGGTCTTTTCTGCTGTTGAAATAGACCCCTGTGAAAAGCCATTAATTGGTTTGATGGGTGATGACCTCTCAGAGGTGCTAGAGGCACTTAATATTCAATTTAATGATGAGCAAACGGCTGTCGATTTTGCCGACGGTAAAGCCCTTAAGCTTGCAGAAAACCGCGTGTTACTCATGGTCAATAGTGACTTTAGTTTACCCGAAAACGTTATTGCACTCGATAACGATGCCCAATGGCAACAAGCAGCGATTGCCGCGGGTGAGCCTTCACTTAACAGTGAGGCCATTGGCGAATATGTGCCACAAATGGTTAACCTACACGCGATTGGTGGTATCAGCTTTAGAAAAGGCTGTTACACAGGCCAAGAAACCGTTGCCCGTATGAAGTATCTTGGCAAAAACAAGCGCGCCATGTATATCGTTGCGGGTGAAGCAGATGGTTTACTCGATGAGCTTGAACTCGAAACACAAATGGGTGAAAACTGGCGTCGCGCTGGCAAGCTTATCAGTCAAAGTTATAATCAAGAAACGCGCACTTTAATGGGACTCGTTGTGTTACCGAATGACAATGAAACAGGCCAATTATTACGTGCTAAACACCTCCCTCAGGTTGAGCTATCGATTCAAGCTCTGCCTTACTCTCTCGAAGATGAATAAATAGGAATGACTATGATCGCAGCAGAAAACAAAGTGGTAAAAATGCATTATTCAGTATTGGATAATAACAAAAACACCATCGACAACTCGTTTGATGGTGAACCACTGGTGTTTATCGTTGGCACAGGTTACTTGATCCCAGGCCTAGAAAACGCACTACTAGGTAAAGAAGCTGGCGATACTTTCAGTGTTACCGTTGAACCAGACCAAGGCTATGGCGAGCGTCACGACGACTTAATGCAAGCTGTACCTAAGTCAATGTTTGAAGGGATGGACATTGAAGTGGGTATGCAGTTTCGTGCAACAACCGATGCAGGCGATCAATCAGTGATGATCATCGATATCCAAGATGAAGAAGTGATTGTTGATGGTAATCACCCATTATCAGGGATTACTTTACACTTTGATGTTGAAGTACTTGAAGTACGTGATGCAACAGAAGAAGAGTTAGCACATGGTCATGTGCACGGTGAAGGCGGTTGTGGTCACAGCCACTAAACTCGCAGTATAAAAAAGCGCCTGAGGCGCTTTTTTTATACCAATTCGCTTAATTAATCATCCACTTGCTCTGGTTCTGGTTTATGTTCCGGCTCTGGCTTAGATTCAGGTTCAGTTATGTGTGCCTGCAATGCCGCTAGCAAGCCTTCTTGGTCGTTGGTGCCTAAACGATAGTGAGTGCCATCTTTCATTGCTAATTCTACAGCTTTAAACCCTGATACACTGTAAACCCAGCCATCGTGAGTTATTCGTAAACCAATTCCATGGCGAAATGAATTACTGACCGCTCTGACTGATTCAATGTCGTCAAAGCTCACCGTTTTACCAAATACACCCGGCCCAAATGCCCAGCTCACTGTTTTATCGGTTACTTTAATAGTTAAGCTATGAAATAAAAAAGCCACTAACACTAAAATAGCGCAAAACCCCATTAATGGCACATCTGCGCCGATTAAGTTCCACGCCAAGGCAAGAAAACCACCTATCCAGCCCAAAACAACAAAAATAAACACTGCGTATTGCTTATGTTGATACATAAAGAATTCTCTAATTAGAAGCTATAAACAAAGGTCGCACTTAGCTCTGAGTCATACTTAAGCTTGTCTTCCTCTGGTTTTGAGTTGTAGCGATACATATAGGTAAATTTAAGTGACACATCGCCCATAATCTTACTGATCAATGATGTTTCTGACTTTAATCGCGAGTTAAGACCTGACAAAGATTGCTCGTAACTCACATCTTGATTAAAGCGTGTGCGCTCAGAAACGGTGCGCTCCCATTGCAACGCTAAACGAAGCAGATAACCGGTTTTTGTTTCGTCTTCTTCCGTTGCAATTTCTTGATCGGCAACTGAACGATAAAGGCCCGGTCCAACGTCTATATCGACTTTATTTTTACTGCCTTGATAAATACGATTGCCATACCCTGTTGCAACCGTACTCTTAAACTCAAGACCACTAAATTTATCTTCTTCGTAATCTCCGTAAATGAAAAAAGACTCATTTTTCACGTTCAGCTTATAGTTTCCTTGCCCCGAGACAAAAATACGATCTGCTGATACTTCTTCATCGCCGGTTTCTTCATTGCGATCGCGTTTGTAAAGCGTGTCTATTTTGAATTGATTACGCCACTTTTCAAAGTCTTGATAAAGGTTACCTTTGAACTTGAAACTCGTTGAATTGGTATTGCCTCTACTTACCATAAAACCGAACTCCATATCACCATACAGCATTTCGCCTTTATGGATTTTATGGATTTCTTCTTCTGACAACTGCCCGTATTCATGAAAATCTTCAAATGGATCAACAGCAATAGCCTGCCAACTGCTAAGCAGTAAGGCGGCTAAAAAAACACGTTTAATTGTACTAAGACAACAAAAAGTAGAGTCAAACATCGGCTGGAGAGTTATTCGCTATCTTTCCAGAGAATGTGGCAAAACGGTGCATCTTTATCTCGGCTAATTAAAATCTTGGCAAATAAAATATCTTGGTTATCAAACTCAAGCCCTACTAAGACTTGTACAAACAGCTCAGGTTCAATTTCTAATGCAACAAAATCTTGCCATTGATCGTCAGGCTCACTTTCTTCGATAAAACCTAACTCTTCTCTGTGCTCGTTAAAATCATTAATATCTTGTTCGCTTAAGTTATCGGGTGCTAACTCTAAAAAGATATCATACGCCTGATGTGTTACTTCTTCTTCACTATATAAGCGTGGACCAGCCATTCCTTAAACCCTCTGCACATGCAAACTGCGTTATTTTAGGTATGATAACAAACCTCTTTTCTGTTTTGCCAAAAAAAAAGCCAGGTTACCCTGACTTTTTTATCGTTAGTGTCTCTTTTTTAGTTTTCGACCCTTTGGCCTTTCACTTTTTCACGCATAGCTTGCACTAATGTATAAAATAGCGGAACAAGCAACGTGCCAAAAATAGTGGCCGCTAGCATACCAAAGAGCACAGTCACACCTAATGATATTCGGCTGCCTGCCCCTGCCCCACTCGCAAACACAAGCGGTAATACGCCAAGCACAAATGACAAGGCCGTCATTAATACCGCTCTAAAACGCAATTTTGCTGCGTTGAGTGCTGCCTCAACGATGCCTTTTCCGGCGGCACGCTCTTCCATCGCAAATTCAACAATTAATATGGCCGTTTTCGTCGACAGACCTATCAGCAACACTAAACCAACTTGCGCATAAATATTGTTTTCCATCCCAATCACGTACAGTGCAAGCATGGCACCAAACAAAGCTAAAGGAACAGCTGCAATAACTGAAAATGGAATCGTCCAGCTTTCGTACTGCGCAACTAAGAACAAATAAACAAATACGACCGCTAAACCAAATAAAATTGGCGCGACGTTGCCCGCTTCAATTTCTTGCTTAGATTGCCCTGCCCACTCATACACGTACCCAGAGGGTAGCTTAGCGGCCAATTCTTGCATAACAGCAATCGCATCCCCACTTGAATACCCTTGCGCTGGCTGGCCACTGATACTGGCACTTCGGTACAAATTAAAGTGCGTTAAACTTGTCGGGCCAAGAATCGGTTCAAGTTTGGCCAGTGTTGTTAAAGGAACCATTACCCCTTCGTCGTTACGCACGTAATAGTACTGTAAGTCTGCGGGGTTTTGACGATACTGACTTTCGGCTTGCATTATGACCCGATACGTTCGGCTAAATTGATTAAAGTCATTAACGTACAAAGAACCTAGCTGTGCTTGCAGCGTTAAGAAGATATCACTCAACGCCACACCTTGTGCTTTGGCTTTATTACGGTCAATTTCTAAAAAGTACTGCGGAACATTTGCTCTGAATGTACTGTACACATTTGACAGTTCAGGCCGTTGATTAGCCTCGTATACTAAGCCGTTAAGCACCTGAGAAAGCGCAGCGGGTTCACGCCCTTCACTGTCTTGCAGTCTAAATTCAAAACCGGCACTGGTGCCAAGCCCCGGTATTGATGGCGGGTTAAATGCCATTATCTGTGCGTCTGGCATCGCCCAAAACTGCCCCATCAAACGACCTAACACCGCTCGCAGACCTAAATTAGCGTCTGTGCGCTCTTCCCAATCTTTTAGTACCACAATACCCAAGGCATTATTTGAACCTGCACCGCCTAATAATGAAAAACCTGAAACGGCGATAAAATCAGTTGCTGCGGGTTCATTTTTAATAATATCACCCAATTTATGCATGACTTCTTTGGTGCGGTTACTTGCCGCAGCATCTGGCAGTTGCACATCAACAAATAGAAAACCTTGGTCTTCGGCTGGCACGAATCCGGTGGGGACTGCTTTAACTAACCATCCCGCGGCCGCAAAAATGATAACCGCAAACAGCGCTATTCGTGCGCTACGCTTTAGAATAAAGTTAACGACTTTACTGTAGCCACTGGTCGAGCGCGTAATAATATTTTCAAATGGGGCTAGCCACTTAATCGGTTTCATCGCTTTTTCATTGAGTAATAGCGTACAAAGCGCCGGACTCAAGGTTAATGCATTCACCGAGGAAATTAGCACTGCAAATGAAATAGTCACCGAGAACTGTTTATATAACTCTCCGGTGATGCCAGGCATAAATCCAACCGGTACAAACACCGCTAGCAACACCAGTGTGGTTGCAACAATAGGCCCAGACACTTGTTCCATTGCTTTAGTAACGGCTTCTTTTATTGGTAGTTTCTCTTCTTTTAAAATACGCTCAACATTTTCTATAACGATAATCGCATCATCCACCACAATACCGATTGCCAGTACTAAACCAAATAAGGTGATTAAGTTAATGGAGTAATCCATCATCATCATAAAAGCAAACGTCCCCACCAAAGACACCGGAATAGCAACAGTGGGAATCAGGGTTGCGCGCCAATTTTGTAAAAACAAAAATACCACTAAAATAACCAAACCAACCGCTTGTAAAAGGGTTACCACTACTTCTTCAATAGAACGATTAATGAATTCGGTTGTATCGTAAGGAATAGAATACTCGATGCCATCGGGTAACTGCTTTGCCAGCTCAGCCATACGGGCTTTAACATCCTCTGCAACCTGCGTGGCATTGGCTTCTGTTAACTGATAAATAACGATAAATGCTGTATCTTGCTGATTCAATTTAGCGGAGGTGCTGTAGCTTGCCGCCCCCATTTCGATACGGGCAATATCATGTAAACGAACAAAATTACCGTCTTTACTCGAACGAATAATGGTTTGGCCAAATTCCTCTGGGGTTTTTAAGCGCCCTTTTGCTTGAATCGAATATTCAAATTGCTGACTGGGCCCCGTAGGAGCCGCGCCTAACTTACCTGCTGCAACAATGGTATTTTGCTCTTGCAATGCGCTTCGAACATCGGCCACCGTTAAGCCTAATGATGCCATTCGATCTGGGCGAAGCCATAAACGCATCGAATAGGTTTGCTCACCCATCACCTCCGCAGAAGCAACCCCATTTATACGACCAAGTGGCTCCGTTAAATAGTTTGTTGCATAGTTACTTAGAAAAATAGCGTCGATATTATCTTTACTTGAGTAAAGGTTAATCCCTAACAACATAGAGCTCGACTTTTTCTTAACCGATACCCCTTGGCGCTTTACTTCTTCAGGTAATCCCGCTTCAGCGAGCGCAACACGATTTTGCACGTTCACTTGTGCTATGTCTGTGTCAGTACCAACCTTAAAATAAACAGTAATATTTGCCGTGCCGTTATTTGTCGAAGTCGATTCTATGTACATCATGTCTTCAACCCCATTGACTTGCTCTTCAATGGGCCTGATCACCGACTCTTCCACTATTTGAGCACTGGCTCCGGGGTAACTTGTCGAAATTTGTACTTGCGGTGGCGTGATCTGCGGGTACATATTCACCGGCAATAATGTCATTGAGATTAAACCCGCAATCGTAATGACTATCGATATTACCAGCGCAAATTTAGGGCGAGATATAAACGTTTTACTAATCATCTCTGCCCCCTAAGAGTTGGCTTTGCTAGTAATAGTGCCCGTTGTTGCATCAACATTTTTTTCAACGGCTTTGACTTCTGCACCTTGGCGGACTTTTTGTAAGCCTTCAATAATCACCTTTTCGCCTGCTTCAAGGCCTGATTCAACCACCCACATCGCGTTAATACGACGACCAAGTTTCACAACGCGCATCGATACTGTGTTTTCATCATTAACAACAAGTACAAACTTACCTTGTTGATTTTCTTGTACTGCAACTTGTGGAATCAAGGCTAATTCTTTTTTGTTGGTGCTCTCGACTATTAATGTAACAAACAAGCCAGGCATAACCATGCCGTCGGGGTTGTCGAACGAAGCCCTTAATTCAACGGTCCCCGTGTTTCGATTTATTTTAGTATCCGCAAAATCAAGGACTCCCTTGCCTGGAAAAACGGAGTTATTTGGTAATCGTAAACTTAAATCAATAGGTACATCACGTGGGTCGCGATCTGGGGTTTGATGTTGCTGTCGGTAGCTTATGTAGTCAGCCTCTTCAACTTGAAAGCTCACATAAATGGGGTCTACATCAGTCAGCTCTGCCAGTTCATTCGATGAGGGCCCAATAATGTTGCCCACATCGTAGTTCACTTTACCTATACGACCCGCGAATGGGGCTCGAATTTCAGTGTAGCTTAAATTCAGCTTTGCCTTTTCAAGCTCAGCTTCGGCTGCTTTCACCGCGGCTGTCGCTTGTTCAAAGTTAGTTAATAACTTGTCTAAATCGGACTGCGAAATAAACCCTTGAGAGGCAACATCTCGACCCCGTTTTAAGTCTCTTTGAGCAGCACTTGCAGCAGCCTTTTTACTTTTAAGATCGGCTTCAACCTCGGCCACCGTGGAGCGGTATTCAGACGGGTCTATACGCAATAATAACTGATCTTTTTCAACCGCAGATCCTTCGTCAAAGTGACGCTCAATGAGCTCCCCCTCAACACGGGCTCTAATTTTAACTTCTTGAAACGCTTCAGTGCGGGCGACAAACTCTCGATAATCTCCGACTTCTTGGGTAACAACATTAAAAACAGATACCGCCGGTGGCGGCGTAGCCTGTTTCGTTGATTTATCATCGGAACAGCCTACTAAAGCCGAGCTAAAAGCCACGGTAAATAAGGCGGTTGTTATAAAAGATGATGATTGATTCTTTATGCGAGCTGTTTTGCGCATCAGCATATGTATACTCCTTGTAGCGCGACTTAACGCTAAGTCTAGTCGTGTCGTGGTATTTTGCGAAAGTTTGAGCCAGTATCTTACCGATAGCAAAATTGAGCTAGTTGAAAACCTGCTTCTTTGTTTTAAAAATATACATCAATTTGTAATCAAGCATATGACAGAGTTACCGTTTTTTGAAAAAAATAACGTTTCTTTGCGACACATCAGCATTTCTTTACATACTTGTCATTAGCTCGTAAGCTCTAACACACAGGTCAGAGGAGTTGCCATGATAAAGCTAGAAATAAAACAACACGTCGCTTGGGTTTACCTTGCTCGTCCAGAAAAGCAAAATGCGCTTAGTTTTGATATGTTTGTCGAGCTGTCACGCGTCATCAAAAAAATTAAACGTGACCCTCGCTTACGCGCTGTGGTGATTAGTGGTGAAGGTGAACACTTTTGCTCTGGGCTCGATGTCGCAGCCGTTATGAAAAAGCCCAGTAACATCATGAAGCTGCTTTTTAAGTGGCTGCCGGGCAATCAGAACCTTGCGCAAAAAGTGGTCTTAGGCTGGCAAGATTTAAGTATTCCTGTAATCGCAAAAATTTCGGGGCATTGCTTTGGCGGAGGGATGCAAATAGCACTCGGTGCCGATTACCGAATTGTAGATAAACACGCCAAACTGGCGATTATGGAAGCACGCTGGGGGTTATGCCCCGATATGGGAGCAAATGTGGTGCTTGCAGGATTAATGAAACGTGACCAAGCACTCTGGTTGGCAAGTCATGCCGGTCCCGTATCTGCTGAGGACGCTAAAGACTATGGGCTTGTTACCCAGCTTACAGATGATGTTGATAAACACACCGCGGCAATGCTCGAAACCCTTATGGCGCGTTCACCAGATACATTGGCAGCAATTAAGCGGCTTACTCAACAGAGCTATCGCTCGCAGCAACGTAAAATCTTAGCAAAAGAAACCTGGAGCCAAATTCGCTTATTGATGAACCCAAATACCAAAAAAGCCATTGCTAAAGCAAAAGGAGCAGATGATATTGAGTTTAACAACGCCAAGTCATGGTAAGCTAAAGTCGCATAGTACTACTGACAAGGGTATGATGTAGTTGAACTTTCACAAGCCATTTTCCATCTATCATGAAATACCTGTTCAGTAGTGCCATTATTCTTGCGTGCTTAGCGGTCGCTAAGTATTTAAGCCTGTTACTTAACAGCTCTTTTCCTGCGCCATTGCTCGCTATGGTCATGTTACTTTTACTGCTATTAACGGGGGTTGTTAAAGAGCATCAGCTAAAACCGACAGCCAGCCCTCTGTTAAATTACATGCCATTATTTTTTATTCCAGCGGGCGTTGGCATCGTTGAGCACCTTGGTTTAATTGGTCAACATTGGTCGCTTCTGCTCACTGTATTTATTATTGTGCCTTTGAGCAGCGTATTGCTCATTGGTGGCGTTATCGCCTATTTTAAGGGGCGTGAAAATGACGACTAATTTATGGTGGTTAAGCGTTCCAGTCATTATTTGCCTTTTTTTGTTACTAAGAGTCCTCAACAACAAAACAACTCACGGTGTTTCTAAAGCACTTAGCAACCCTGTTTGCTGGGCTATTTTGATTATTGCTGCGTTACTTGTAACACTCGACTTACCTTATGCGCCGTTTGCTGAGCACAGCAAAATACTCAGCTGGTTATTAGAACCGGCGATAGTCGCCCTCGCTTTGCCGCTGTATCAGCAGTTTGTGCACGTAAGAAGAAACCTATTACTCATCGTGATTAGCTGTAGCTTAGGGGTGATTAACGCCACTGTTGTTGCCTCACTCATTTGCTATTTTTTTGCTGCCCCCGCTGAGCTTAGTGCATCGCTTGCCAGCCTTTCTGTTACAACGCCCATCACGTTAATTGTCACGGATGCACTGGGCGGTATTCCTTCTCTTGCTGCTGCAATGGTTATTTTTATTGGTGTACTGGGTGGGATTTTTGGCAATTTAATTTTTTCGCTATTAAACATCCGTAATGCACAAGCTAAAGGTGTTGCCATCGGCACCGCGTGTCATGCTATTGGCACCGCCTCACTTATTACTGAAGAGGCAAAAGCCGGCGCATTTGCATCGGTCGCAATGGCACTGAGTGCGCTTTTAAGCGCTATAATAGTGCCCTTACTCTATCCTGTTTTACAACATGCTCTGGTATAGTCAGGGCAAGCAGTAACCTTGTTAGGAAAACACATGATCGATTCTGAATTACAACAAGTTGAAAAATACTACCACTTGATTACCGAATACCTCGTTACCTACAGCATGCAAATTTTTGGTGCCATCTTAATCCTGTTCTTTGGTTTATGGGTCGCACAAAAAGTATCAAAAATGATTGCTGGATTAATGCAACGGCACAACATTGACATAACCTTAACTAACTTTGTCAGTAACGTTGTTAAAGTACTGCTTATTATTATGTTTTTGGTTATCGCACTGGGTAAAATAGGCATCAGTGTTACGCCATTTGTTGCAGCAATCGGTGCTGCATCGTTAGGGGCTGGTTTAGCACTGCAAGGTATGCTGTCAAATTATGGGGCTGGTCTTGCAATCATTGCCACGCGCCCTTTTGTTGTTGGCGACACGATTGAAGTAAAGGGCGTTAGCGGACAAGTTAAAACTATTGAACTTGGGTATACTATTTTGATTAACGAAGAAAAAGTCGAAATCACTATCCCAAACAAACACATTGTTGGTGAAATTTTACATAATTCGTTTAGTTATTCACTGGTAAAAGGTGAAATTGATATTGCCTACGATGCCAACGCAGACTTAGCAATTGAACTCATCGAAACAGTATTAAAAGAGCACGAATTAGTTGCCGACGAGCCTCATTCACAAGTGGGTATCGAGCGCTTTGCAGACAGCGGCGTGACATTAAGTTATCGTTATTGGGTGCCGACGACCAAAATTATTGAAACCAAGCTCTCGGTTAACCGCAAAGTATTCAGCGCTATTCAGGGTGCAGATATCGACATTCCCTTCCCACAGCGGATCGTTACACTTAATCACACACATGAGAAAGGTGCTGAATAGCACCTTTTTTACCTCGCGACGACAGAGATTGTGTTTCATTAAAGCTTTGTAGTACAATTTGAATGATAACAATTACTATCATCAATTAAATGTCGGGCTATTTTTCATGAGTAAACGTCTTTGGTTCCAGCTACACGGTTGGTTTTCGCTGCCTATCTGGGTGTTATTCTGCTTTATCTGTGTTACGGGCACAATTTCAGTAATAAGCCATGAACTGACGTGGTTAACCAACAGCGAAGCACGCGCAACTAACCCTAATAATTTACCGGCGATGCCTGTTGATCAGGTTATTGAAAGCGTAGAAAGTGCTTACCCAAGTGCCGATGTTATGAGTGTACTTACTTATGAGCCTTACCTTGTAAACGCAGTCATTTTTACCAACACAGACAAACCTTATGCTGTTGCTTACGTCAATCAATACACTGGCGAAGTGCAGGCTGTAAACAGCACCATTTCGTTTATTGAGTTTATGCGTACCCTGCATGGTTGGTTATTTTTCCCTTGGCAAGAAGGCTACAGCATTGGTTATTACTTAGTAAGCGCAATGGCATTTGTTATTCTGGGTGCCCTAATCACTGGCTTAGTTATTTATAAGAATTTCTGGCGTGCATTTACGCAACCAAAATTGCGCTTTAATCAAGGCCGTAAAACCTTCCTCAAGGACTTACATACACTCAGCGGAGTATGGTCAATTTGGTTTATGGCAATCATGGCGTTGACTGGCTTATGGTATTTTGTACAAGCCTTTATGTGGCACAACGAAATTGATATTGAAGAGCACGCCCCGTTAGTGGCGGTGTCGACATTGCCCGCCACAAAACAAACACCACCAACTGATTTAAAAGCCGCATTAGCAGCCACAAAAGCAAAGTATCCCGACTTTAAACCGAGCTATGTGATGCTACCAGAGCATAATCGCGGTATGTTCAACATTATGGGCAGTGGTGATACGATTTTTTATGATAACTACGCGTACTCAACCTCTGTTAATCCATGGACCGGTGAGATTGCAGCCAGCAAAAGTCCAGAAACAATGACAGGATTACAAACTCTATCGCACATTACCGACCCCCTTCATTACGGTAATATTGGTGGCCTTTGGACCAAAGTTATCTGGTTTATCTTTGGCTTAATTTTAAGTGGTATGTCGGTCACAGGGTTTATGATGTACACCTCTAAATTGGTAAAAAGTAAACCTGAAAAAGCACGCCAAGCTGCGCCCGTTAATAACATTCAGGAGGCAAACTAATGGCACGTTTAAACGCAACGTGGTGGCAACGTAAAAAGTACCTGTTACATGCAATTGTGCTCGCCTTACCGGTGTGGTTTATTTACCAATCGCTCAACCCACAATTCCCTGCTCTTTGGCAAGAACAACAAGCAGGTGAGTTTAAAATTGCGCCAATGCCACTTAATGAAGATGCCCCCTATTCGCATCATAACGAGTATGTAAAAGATTTCTTTATCGCCTTTAATCAAGGTGATATTAGCAATATACGTCAAGCCTATTTAAATATAGGTGAAGCGCCGCTGCCACTCACTGAATTTGCAAAAGATGAAGAAGGCCTTATGCATGGAACGGCACATGGTCAACACGCACATGCAATAGCCCCGAAAGCTATTTCGGCCGATGACAAATTGTGGGTCACAATTCAGACATGGCAGGGTCAATTACACACCCTACAATGGGACATTCCTAATCAGTTTATTAGTCAATAATTTTTAAAGCCACTCACTGAGTGGCTTTTTTATAACTTCCCTCTCTAACCGCCACCAAGTAAATTATTTGTTAATTTATTTCACCAAAACCTTTACAAAAATAATAATATAATAAAGTATTATAAATAGTTTGATTTCTTCAAACTAATCCTAGGATCAGAACACACCAAGGAAAGCTCAAAAACAATGATTTGGAGACACAATGATACTTTCTAAAAATACAGTTGGCGTTATCGGATTAGCCGCCAGTTTGCTGTTACCGAGTGCCTATGCCATTGATAACGGCGTCTATACGATTAAATCGAAATACAGTGAAAAACTTGTCGAAGTTGGTAACGCCCAAACCAATGATGGCGCAAACGTGAGTCAATGGGGGAATACGAACCACGATACACAGCGCTGGCTAATTACCAACATTGGCGGCAGTAATTATTCGGTCATTAACTTGAACAGTGGTAAAGCTCTCGAAGTATTTGATTTCTCGACTGACGATGGAGGCAACGTTGTACAATATGAGTATGCAAACATTGCCAGTCAGCACTGGCAAATCAATGAAGAAGGCAGTGGCTATTATAGCTTTATCAATGATCACAGCGGTAAAGCACTCGACTTATATGAATTTAATGGTAATGATGGCGCGAATATTAGTCAGTGGAGTTACAATGGCAGTGATGCTCAGCAATGGCAACTTACTAAACTCGCCAATGTAGAATCCACTCCTTTTGACCCATCGACCACCAATGGTGCAGCCAATCACTGGCCATTAACAGGCAGTTTAGTGACCCATGATCCGACTATTGGTTACGAAAATGGCACATGGTGGATTTTTCAAACAGGTCCCGGTATTTACGGCAAATACTCAAGTGATGGCGTAGATTGGAATGATGCTTTACCTGTTTTTCCAAACGGACTTGCTTGGTGGGGCAACTATGTACCTGATCATGATGGAATAGATGTGTGGGCGCCTGAATTAAAACGATACAATAATCGCAGCTGGTTATACTACGCTATTTCGACATTTGGTTCACGAGTCAGTGCCATCGGTTTAGCATCAGCCAGTAGCGTGGCCGCAGGCAATTGGCGTGATGATGGCTTAGTGATCAACACCACAAATAGCAATAATTACAACGCGATTGATCCCGATTTAATCGTGGCTAAAGATGGTGCGCCTTGGCTTACATTTGGCTCATGGAATTCAGGGATCAAGCTTACGCGCATTAACCCAATGACCATGAAACCCTTTGGCGAAATTTACTCATTAGCGAGTCGCTCTGGTGGTATAGAAGCCCCTACTATTATCTATCGCCAAGGTTACTACTACTTATTCGTTTCTATGGGTAAGTGTTGTGAAGGCACTAACAGTACCTATCGAATTGCATACGGCCGTTCAACTGATATCCGTGGCCCTTACCTTGATAAAAATGGTAACAACATGCTATCAGGGGGTGGTAGTATCCTTGATGCAGGTAACAGCCAGTGGGTCGGTCCAGGTGGACAAGATATCCTTAATACCGATGTGATTGTGCGCCATGCATATGATGCGGGTGACAATGGCAGACCAAAGCTGCTTATTAGCACACTTAATTGGGATGCGAATGGGTGGCCTAAATACTAGTTTTCTTTCATGAAGCGCGTGCAAACGCGCTTTTTAGAACCTTTCAAAAATACTGCGAATAAAGTCAGAGTTTAAAATTTGTGTGACAACGCCACTGCCCCACACATATGCTCGCTGTAGCGGGTATCCTTTAAAAATCCAGCGTTTACGAACATGATTAAAGTCATGCAAATACGCCGCTTTTGCTTGCGGTAATGAGTCGTTTGCTAGTTTTTGCCATGCTTTATAAACCCCACTCATATCAGCCCCTCGCATAAAGCGCTGCAACCAACGTGGAAAACGAGCAAACCGAATTGCCGACTGAAAATCAATGATATAGGGCTTACCGTCTTGTGAACAAATCACATTACCCAGATTACGCAGGTCTAAGTGCACCACACCGTGGCGATGCATTTTTGCGACTAAACGCTCAAACTCTTTAAAAAAGTCGCGCGGTAATTGCTGCTGTTGCAATGCAAGCTCTCTTAGTGGTGTACCTTCAATAAAATCATAGGCAATGGCAATAGGCGATAAACGACAAAAGTGGTCTACCACACCGTCAACACCTTTAAGCCGTGACAATCCCTTGTACTCTTGATTTATAAACAGTGGAGCAATGGTTTTTCTAACCCACCACGGGCTATGCTGAAAATCTTTAATGATTAAATCGTGTTGTGCATCTTTATAACGATACACAATTGCATTGGCAAAGCGCCCTGTATGCAATACAGACAAGCCTTCACGACTAAATTGATGTGATGGAAACTGAGCTTGAAGCTGAGCGAGTAACGATGATTCAAACATAACAACCCGGTATTTATTAAATTAAATGCCTAGGCAACTATATTATCAAAACGACACGGCAGCGACAATGTACCGCTTAGAGAAATTTATGCTTTTAAATTATGAATCGCTCTAAAGAGTAAGCTGGCAAGTTGGTTTTTCTCATCCTCAGAAAAGCCCGCTAATGCCTCACGGTAAATATCATTAACGGTGGGCAGTATCTCAGGATAAAGCTGTTTGCCCTTTTCTGTAAGGCATAAAATGGTTGAACGGCGATCTTCTATTGACTGCTGTTTAGCCACTAACCCTTTATCTTCTAAACGGCTTAATAGGCGACTCATGGCACCACGGTCATACACCATGTGCTCGCACAGTTCAGCCAACGTTGTTACTTTTCCTCGAGCAAGCAGTACCACCACAATGTATTGTGCCGAAGTCAGTTCTTTACTTTTTAGAGCACAGTCTAGGTGAGTCACTAAATTAGAGCGCAAATACGACACCAATCGCCCGAGATCTTGAACGGGATCTAAGTCTTCAATACGGCATTGCCCAATAGATACAGGTTCTTTCATAGTTCCTCACCGCAGTTAATCGTCATTCATAGACCGTTAACCACTAAAATAATTCAATCTGAGTTCATTGCTTCAACGCCTATGATTAGTGTAGCGTAGGTAAGCGTACAAATTTCAGAGGGCGTTATGCTAAGTAAACAACATATTATCAAGTATTTAAGCCTCATAGTACTGTTACGGCTGTGTTGGTTAGAACAGTTTCAGCAGTATATTATGAGCTTTATTGACAGCGCCCTGCTGCAATCGACTCTTGTGTATGCGTCTTCACGTACCGTCAATGCGGCAATTTCTTTATTACAATCCGCCGAAGTCGGTATTGGTATAGCCAGTATTCAACCAGCTCAGCTACTTGACCCCGTCAACGATTTAGCGGAGTACATGTCGGATGCGATGCGTCTTGCCATTGGCTCACTATTTTTACAGCGAATTTTATACACGATTTCATCCGGCATCATATTTAGCAGTGTTTTTACAGTATCAGTAATTGCATACCTTATTTGTGAGTGGCGTGATTTTTACCCAACGCTTCGCCATAAATTAATGGCGAGCCTGATCCTTATTCGCTTTTTAGTACCTGCGGTGGTGCTAACGACGGGGTTGGTAAGCCAAGTATTTTTAGACGAGCAAATAAACCAACAAAGTGAGCAAGTTAGCGAAAAAGTGGCTACCGTAAATAATAATGCCAGCACAACGTCGGCACTGTCAGCAAAGCTAAAAGCCGAAGTCGACAGTCAAAAACAGACCCTCTTCGACAAGCTATCGTTACTTAATGATCAACAAATTAAAAACCACCAGCAAGCGACCGAGCTCAAACTACAAATGGCTGAACTCGACAAAAAAATAGAAGCGATTCAAGCCACTCGCAGTTTATCTGAGGTAATCACTTTTAAAGAACTAGCCAAAGCAAAACCATTACTCGATCAAAAGCAGCAACTCACCGGCAAGTTTAATGCTGTGCTTGAACAACAAATGGCGCTTAATCAAGAAAAAGACGCCTTAAACGAGCAACTTGACACCCTGAATGCGTCGCTTAACCACGATTCATCATCACAAGTGAGTAAAATTATCGACACCGTCACCTCGGGCATTAGTAATATGGTGGCCACCGTTGAAGACTTGTTTATCGACTTTTTAAATATTTTGTCGTTGCTTATTTTAAAGCTGCTATTAATGCCTTTAATATTCTTATACTTGTTCAATAAAGCATTCAACGCTATTTGGCAGCGCCGTTTTATCGATGTCATAAAGCAAACAAAAGAACAGGCTTTTAATCACTGATAATTAGTCTAAAGTTATAAACTGAATTCATTTTTAAAGGATATAAGTATGACTGAGCAACGCCACAACCACATTCCCCAAGAAGCCTTCGATTGGTACGACGAATATGCCCATGGCTTGATAGACCGTCGTACTTTTATGAAAAAACTCGGTGGTCTTGTTGCTCTTGGTTATTCGATGGCAGTATTAAGTAGTGCTCTACTGCCTAATTACGCCTTAGCAGAGCAAGTATCCTTTAACGACCCAGACATAAAAGCCAGCTATAAAACCTTCGACTCCTTTAAAGGGCATGGCGAGGGTAAAGGCTATTTAGTCGAACCGACAAATTTAACCTCTAAGCGCCCTATTGTACTCGTTATTCACGAAAATCGTGGGCTTAATCCTTATATTAAAGATGTCGCTCGCCGCCTTGCCAAAGCAGGATTTATTGCGTTTGCCCCAGATGCGTTGCACCCGTTAGGTGGCTACCCTGGTAACGATGATGAAGGCCGCGCAATGCAGCGTTCAATGGATAAAGAAAAAATTCAGCAAGACTTTGTCGCCGCAGCAGAGTACTTAAAACAACACCCAAACAGCAATGGCAAACTTGGCGCTGTGGGCTTTTGCTTTGGGGGTTATATGGTGAATTACTTAGCCGCTATCGACAGCACGTTAATTAATGCAGGCGTGCCTTACTATGGTACTCCCGCGGTTAAAGAGCTTAGAAAAAACATCAAAGCACCGTTATTGGTACATTTAGCTGAATTCGATACACGTGTGAATGAGACTTGGCCAGATTATGAGGCTGATTTAAAAGCTCACCAAGTCCCCTACACGATGCATATGTACGAGAAAGCAAACCATGGTTTTCATAACGATTCAACATCACGCTATGATGAAAAGCAGGCAGAGCTTTCTTGGCAACGCACACTCGCATTTTTTAACGAGCAATTGATTTAAGCGGAGCAATTACATACACTCTCGAAAAAATTTAAAGGCTAATAAGTACATGGAATCAGAGGTTCGTTATCGCTTTGACTCTCAACAAACCGCTAACCGCTTTTTAAATAAACTCAGACACTGGTCTGTGGCTAATGTTAAAGCCAGCCTATGCCAAGGCGGTTTTGGCGTGAAGATTCGCTATGAAGCGGATAACTCAGGGTTTGATTATACCTTAGCCGAGCTTGATGACTTGGCCATGCAACACGAAGGCATAGAGTTTTAATTATCAGCATTAAAAACGGCTAACCTAGGTTAGCCGTTTTGATAAATAGAGGGGGTTCTTTTTACAGATCAAAACTGCGCGAAATAGACGCGACGATACGCTCATCGGCAGTATCCCAGTCTAGACTGGTGTTTTCACCTGCAAGCTCAAAGTCAAAACCTGCAAAACTAGTTTGGTACGCCAAACGATAATGGTTATAAGATTTATCGTTGCCATCCCACGCAAATTTATTACCATCTAACGAGTTAGAAATATCAAAGCTTGCACGTATCGCATGATTCGGCGCAATTTCAACCGTGTGGGCAATCATAGAAATCACATGGCCTGCATCGGTACCAAAATAATCCCATGCATACCAAAAGTTCAACTCTGTGAAACCTAAGCTGTTGGTATAACCAAATTTAGCGTAGGTTTCAAAGTAGTTACCATCGCTAGAATAATCTTCACCGTGGTACGAGTAATATGCAATACCATAATCAACACTGAGGGCCTCATTGAGCTCAACAAAATGACCTAAGTAAGCATCCCATTCAATGTCGGTGCCTTCACCAAAATCAACATTTGAGGCCCACGTACCGACATACATGCCTGAATCTGCAAAGGCATAATCTAGGCTACCCTGAATGGCAGGGTCGTTCATCGTTTGACTAACACCGTTAAAGGTATAGTCAGATGCAAGTGTAACGGTGGTAGATAAGTCAGCCATCGCTGATGTCGAAAGTAGTGCCAATGGCAACGCTGTTGCTAATACTGTTTGTCTTGTTGTCATGTTGGTTTCCCTTAGCTAACTGTTTCTATTTTTGTAAAATCTAATTTGTTGTCTTTTGGCGAGCCTTCGATGTTTTTCACGGTTTTATATTTGCTGTAGCCAATAAACACGGCGCAGCCGAAAAATAACGCGATAACTAACGCACCAACCCATTGGATCTGTAAAAAGTCGAACTTAAACAGCAGAGTCAGTAATGAAAGCGCAACCACATTTAAGGCAATATAATTAAGTTTGCCTAAACGCTTCACCGTTAAGTTTAGATTATCTGTGTATAAACGGATCAAAGAATCGAGTGAGTTAATCACAAACACCACACCAACAAATACCATCGCTATGTTTTTAAGGCCCGCAGTGGCAATACCCGCTTCGTGGTACTGGTATAAAACACTAAACCAAATAGCGATAGGAATAGACGGAAAAATTAACATTGCAGCGAGTACTTGATAGGTTTTTAAACCACCTACAAAACGTGACGTAAATTGACCAATCATAATACTCCACGCAAACCACCAAAATAGATAAAAAGCATGGTAATCATTTAGGGGTAATACAAACTCATCGATGTTGCCAAAATAGCCACCTATTAACGCTAAGTTATCAACAAATGCTGATGTTTGCGCTTCAGAGCCAACAAAGGCACCGACCCACATAAACGCAATTAATGCGATAAACAACCATGTTGTAGAAATACTTAAAAAGCGCACATATTTAATATCAGTGCTCGAGTACACAGCAAAACAGATTGCTGCAAACACCAGTAAGTAGAAAGTCGGAATAATTGACTCACCATCACCTAATGAAGGTAAATACCACGGTAGGTTCGACAGTAGTAAAAATGCAGTAAATGCGCATGTACCAATAATAACGATGTTATTAATTAGTTTTACCCAAGCGATCTCAAAAAACTTCACTTTGGGTTCTATTACACAGAAATAAAAGCACGTAAGGAAATAAAATCCCCAGATCAAGAAGCCCCAAAAACCAAACTCAATGGCTAATGGATTGGCAAACGCATACTCTGGGCTTGCTTTTATGTCTGCATAACCTGCAAACTCTGTCAGTGGAAACATAATCAAGCCAACGTCTAGGCCTGATGTAAATAAAATTGCTATGAACGTAAATGTTCTCACCGGTGTGACACCTACACACCTTACAGTACCCCATTTAAATAAAATAACCGCAATTGCTAATAGGGTAAAAATGATGCCAGCACTAAGCCATAAGGTCATAGTTACCCCCCCAAAATAAGTAATAATACTTCATTGTTTCTCCCATTTTTTCCCTCGCATTAACGCATCACAAACAACTTATGATGCGCGCCACTGCAAGCCCCACAGCCGACACTGCGGGTGGCCTTATTAAATCTCCGAACTACGCTGCGTTGATTGCCATTGTTTTTCCATAGCAACATCTGCGCTTGATGCCGTTAATAAAGGCTTACCTAAAATTAGATCTGCCGCTTTTTCTGCCACCATAATGGTAGGCGCATTTAAATTTCCGTTTGGAACGGTTGGGAAGATAGACGAATCCACGACCCTTAAACCTTCAATGCCGTGTACTTGAGTTTGCGAGTTAACGACTGCCATCTCGTCTTCACCCATCTTGCACGAACACGAAGGATGATAAGCACTTTCGACCGCTTGACGAACAAATGCATCGATTTCTTCGTCGCTTTGCACATTTTTACCCGGTTGAATTTCATCATCGCGATACGCGTCAAAAGCGTTTTGTTCAATGATTTCACGGGTTAATCGAACACAAGCTCTAAAGCCTTCAATATCATCTTTGTGTTGTAAGTAATTAAATTGAATTTTGGGTGCAATGCTAGGATCAGCCGACTTAATGGTTACTTCACCACGGCTTTTTGGTTTGTTATGACCAACATGTACTTGGAAGCCATGCCCATCAAAGGCACTTTTACCATCGTAGCGAATCGCTGCTGGTAAAAAGTGATATTGAATATCCGGCCATTCAACTCCCGGTTTTGAGCGAATAAACGCACACGATTCAAAGTGGTTCGTCGCCCCTAAACCTGAGCGGTTTAATAACCAACGCGCCCCAATTAAGCTTTTAGAAATAAGCCCTAACTTGCCATTTAAAGTAATTGGCTGCTTACACTTATATTGAAAGTAAAACTCCAAATGATCTTGTAAGTTTTTGCCCACACCCGGTAAGTGGTGTTTAACCTCTACACCCGCTTTAGTGAGTGCCTCTTTATCGCCAATACCAGACAACTGAAGAATATGCGGCGAGCCAATTGGACCGGCACTTAAAATAACGTCTTTTGTGGCAAACGCTTGCTGTTTAGTACCCGATAAAGAAAATTCAACACCGGTTGCTTTTTTACCTTCAAGCAATACTTTTTCAGCTAATGCGCCGGTTACCACGGTTAAGTTTTTACGTGACTTAACGGGGTCTAAATACTCACGACTTGCCGAACTGCGCACACCATTTTTCACAGTCATGTGCATTGGCCCAAAACCTTCTTGCTGTGCACCGTTATAATCATCGGTGTGAGCATACCCTGCTTGTTGGCCCGCTTCGATAAACGCTTTGTATAAAGGGTTCGCCATTTCATTACCGTTATTAACCCCTAATGGGCCGTTATCACCACGGTAACTATCTCCCCCTAAATAAAACGATTCAGCGCGTTTAAAGTAAGGCAAACAGGCTTGGTAATCCCAACCTTCTGCGCCATGCTGCTGCCACTCATCAAAATCTTTTGCATGGCCTCGGACATACACCATGCCGTTAATAGATGACGAACCACCTAGTACTTTCCCGCGAGGACAGTGCATTTGGCGGTTATCTAAATAAGGCTCTGGCTCAGTGTGAAACTGCCATGCATATTTATCAGTATTCATTGGAATTGACAGCGCTGTAGGCATCTTAATAAAGATGCTTTTATCGCTACCACCCGTTTCAAGTAATAACACCTTGTTTGAAGGGTCTGCTGATAGTCGGTTAGCCAACACGCAGCCTGCTGAGCCTGCACCGACTATGATGTAATCATAGTTCTGTGTACTCATTAAAATGGACTCTCTATATTGCTCATACCCACGTAAATCGATTTTGTTTGGGTGTAGTGATCAAGTGTTTCAATGCCGTTTTCGCGACCAATTCCCGATTGCTTATAACCGCCTACAGGCATTTCTGCTGGTGAGTTACCATAGCTATTAATCCAACAAATACCCGCTTGTAATTGATGAATAACACGGTGGGCACGTTGAATATCTTTCGTAAACACGCCCGCAGCTAAACCGAGGTGAGTATCGTTCGCACGGCGAATCACATCGTCTTCGTCATCAAAGACTAATACGCTCATTACCGGACCAAAGATTTCTTCTTTAACAATGGTCATGTCGTCTTTACAATCAACGAAAATGGTCGGTTCTACAAAATAGCCGTTCGGTGCTGAGGCAGGTGATAAAGCCTTACCACCGGTTAATAACGTCGCCCCTTCTGAAATACCTTTATCGATATAGCTAAGCACCAACTCTTGGTGTTTTTTAGAGATCAGCGCCCCTAAATTCACCTCAGGGTCCATTGGGTCGCCAGCAATAATATTTTGCTCAGTGCGTGTTTTCAGCTCATCAATAAACTGCTGATACACATTTTTGTGCACATAAATTCGTGTACAGTTAGTACAAACTTCGCCTTGAGTATAAAAGTTACCTAGCATTGCGGCACTTACCGCTTGTGAAACATCGGCATCATCAAACACTAACAGCGGTGACTTACCGCCAAGCTCCATGGTCACGTCTTTTAGTGAACCCGCAGCACTTGCCATCACTTTTTTACCTGTGCCTACTTCACCCGTAAACGACACTTTTTCGATGTCTGGGTTTGCTGTTAGCCATTGACCTACTTCGCCAGCCCCTTGTACAACATTGAATACACCTGCTGGTACACCTGCCTCGATAAATATTTCAGCAAGTTTAATGGCACCCAGTGGGGTTTCTTCTGATGGTTTAAAAATCACCGCATTACCTGCAGCGAGTGCGGGGCCTGATTTCCAACACGCAATTTGCAGTGGGTAGTTCCATGCGCCAATGCCCGCACAAATACCTAAAGGTTCTTTACGCGTGTAATAAAAGTCATTACCGACCATTTGCTGCTGACCTACTTGAGCAGGCGCAAGACCAGCAAAATACTCAATCACGTCTGCGCCAGTTTCTACATCAACACACTCAGCTTCTTGCCATGGTTTACCCGTATCAAGCACTTCAACTTTTGCTAGTTCATCATTACGTTCACGCAAAATAGACACCGCTTTTAATAAAATGCGACTACGCTCAATCGGGGTCATTGCAGACCAAGCAGCAAAGCCTTGCTTCGCACTTTCAATAGCGGCGTTTTGAATAAACTCATCGGCCACTTCAACGTAATAAATCACCTCGTCTGTCGCTGGGTTCTTTACCGCAAAGGTATCGCCACTTTGATTCTTCAAAAAGTGGCCATTTATAAAATTTTCGTAAACAGGTGTGGTCATTTTAGGCTCCATACTGTTTTATTAGTGAACGAATGTAGTCTTTTACTAATTGCTCACAATGTTCAAATTGATCTTGGTCTGACTTTCTTAATACGGCTCTTAACCATAAACCATCGATCATGGCTGCACTTAACTCAGCAGCTAAATTAGCATCGCTATCGCTCATTAACTGTTTGAATGAGCTCAATAAATTACTAAACAAACGTTTACTATTAACGTTTTGTAAGCGATGCAATTGAGCGTCGTGCATTGAATGCGCCCAAAAGCTCAACCAGGTTTTGGTGTTATTGCTTTGCTGCTGAGTACGCGAAAAGTTTGCTTCAACGATAAACATCAGTCGTTGCTCAGGGCTGGTTTGTTGCGTTACTCGATTCAATAAAGCACTCTTTAAGCTCGACAATAAATAACGCACAGTGGCTTCAATCAAGCCCTGCTTACCACCAAAATAATGACTGATAATGCCCGACGATAAGCCGGCCTTTTTACTAATGCTATTTATGGTGGTGCCTTGCAAACCAAGCTCTGCAACCGACTCAATTGTGGCGTCAATTAACTGCTGACGGCGAACAGGTTCCATTCCAACTTTCGGCATAATTTTTTATTGATTGAACGTTCAATTAAAATAAATGGTAAGGTAATCAATTTGCCAATTCAAGGTTGACAAATTGTAAACACCCGAAAACCGACCCACTAAAGTTTAGCTAAGCCTCTGTTATTCAGTTTATTATTCGAGATATAAAAAAGTTTTAAATTTATGCAAAATAAAGTCTAAAAAGTATGAATTTAGGCAAATAAGTAGGAAGCGGAGGTTATTTTTTGCGGGTTGTTTTTATTAAAAAAGCGCTTATTCAAGCGCTCACGATACGTTAAAAGTACAGCTAAGATCATTCATGGTATTTTCGAATAACGGCTACCTTGCCATTTTCTATTTCGAGTACATCCATGATGGTTTGCGTGTACTCAATGGCTTGCTGATTTTGCGGGTGGATACCTTTTGCGTGATGGGTGTAACGCAACGCAATGGCTGAGTCATTAAAAATGAAGGTATCTAGTAAGTTGGCTTGATATTCAGTGTGTGCACCAAGGTAAAAAGTCATCCCTTTGCGCATCATCGCTTTACCATCTGGCTCTCTTGAATCATCAGTTTGATAAGGTAAATGTTGGTTTGCTACATCGTCTGTTAATAAAGCTAAAAAGGCCTCTAATTCTTTTTTAGTGGCGTTAGGCGCTTGCGTTGCGACCATGGTATTAAAGTATTGCTGTGCCAGCGCTGCGAGCTCCGGGTTAGCTTGCTTTGCTTGGCTGCTAAATGCGCTAAGCAGGCAAATAGCTAAAAAATAAAGATGCTTCATTGTTATTCCTTGTTCGTTATTCTATTAATCTTAAACCTAAAATAACGACAAAGACTGTAATTAGCAATTACTTAGTTAAAGACACTGCGGCTGAGTATTAAAATAACCACATTATATTTAAAGCATTTAAAACAGTAAGCTCGTCAACCAATAGCTCAGCACGATAAAACTGATGTTGGCGAGCGCCCTTACCCACCAGGGGGCAAAGCTAAACTGTAATTGACTAAATTGAGTAATAAGCACCACCACAGCCATGACACTAAACCAGGGAGTAAAAAAGAACACCGGTTTTAACTTTACTATACTCACCGCTAAATCATGTAAAGCGCCGCTAACGGCAAAGGTTACCAGTACAGCACACCAAACTGGCAGCACCTCATTACTGGGTTTCATTACGTAGCGCGATAAGTAGTAGCTCCAAATGGGATTCCAATAACGCCAAAATAAATAAAACGAACTTGCACCTAACGAACGACTCAGCATATTACGCATCGAGTCTTTATGCCCCAGCGGCACACCGGTGCGTTTTTTAACGTATTGAGCAAGGGTTATAGGCGTAGACACTGGCATTCTCTTTTGATATTGACCTTATCAGACTACTAAAGAGACAGTAAAAACGAAACCTATACAGTGCAGGAAATTGTAACGGGTTATGACCGTGGCAAACTTAATTAGATGGGTCACTATAAAGCCCGGCTACTCGCTTGGCTTGCTATTTACTTTACATTTTACTTTTTACTTTATTTGTTGCTTGGCTCGTGGCTGGGTTGTCTGGCCAAAAGTGTTTTGGGTAACGCCCTTTCATCTCTTTTTGTACGTCGCGGTAACTGGTTTGCCAAAAATTCGCTAAATCTTGAGTAAGCTGCAGAGGCCGTTTTGCAGGTGATAAAAGCTCCATTAATAACGGTAACTTACCTTGTGCAAGCAAAGGTGTGCTGGTCATGCCATACACTTCTTGCATACGCACACTCAGCTTTGCAGGGCCATCGAGCTGGTAGGTAATTCTTACATTAGAGCCACTTGGCACAGTTAAACGCAATGGCAGTAACTCATTTAATGCACTTTGTTGTTGCCAATCAAAACAATTTTTTAGTGCTTCGCCGTAATTAAACTTTTTTAACTGCTCAAGATTTTTAATATCACTCAGGTAAGGCGCTAACCATTGGCTATGTGCACGTAGTTCATCTCGATTAATGGTCGGGAATGACTCTGGCAACAGCGTGCTTGCCAAACTCATACGAGTGAGTAACTGTTCATTGTCAGTTTGCTCATTAAATAACTGAAAACCATGCTTGCTAAATAAGTTTAACCACGCTTGAGTGCGCTGAGCTTTATCAAGCGGCTGTTTACTTGGCTGACTTGATACTGTGATAGCCCCTAGTTTTACTTCATCTTGATGGATGAAACGTCCTGTTTTTTCGTCGTATTCACATCGCGTCTGCGATGTGAATAAATGGCCGAGTTCATCTTCAAGTTCACTGGGCACAAACGCCACGCCAGCAAATACGCGACTCCCTTTATGGCCGCCCATGCTGGCAATGGCAATGTAGTCATCGTTATGCCAAAACTCTTCACTTAAATCAGCACCTGCGCCATTGGTAAGTAAGTAACCATTACCGCGTTTTTTCGCCAATCGGTCAGGAAATGCAAACGCCACCAGCAAGGCAAGGTATTGCGTTTTAAGCTCAAAGGCTGCTTTTAATTGCAAACGTGATAACCAATAGTTTAATTGCTGTTTAAACACGGGGTGCGGCTTTGTATGCTGGCTATGCAGCGCCAAATTAAGGTCGGCAGGCATCGTTATGCGGCTTTCGAGTAAGGCGATTAAATACGCCGCTAGCTCATATATACCTGGCATCGTTACTTGTAATTTTTGTGCTTTAATCAGCATATGTGACAACCGAATATCGGCACCAAAGCTGAGCATTTGACTGCCAAGCGGTGTCAGCTTGTCATTTTCATCTATGGCTTCCAGCATTTTCAACAGCGCTGTTGCTTGCTTAATTTGTTGCTTGCTTGGTACATCAAGCAGGCTTAGCTCTTCAAGTGAAGCGCCCCATTGCTTTGCCTCAAGTAATAACTGGCTAATATCACTGGTGAGAATGTCTGGTGCGTCGTGATTATTGCGACGCTCAAAGGTTTGCTTACTCCCTAAGCGATACACCACGCCCGGTTCAATACGCCCTGCGCGACCGGCTCGCTGCACCGCCGATGAGCGCGAAATATTTTGCGTTATAAGCTCTGTAACACCGGTTTTTAAATTAAAGCTGGCTGCACGGCGCTTACCACTGTCAATTACAATACGTATACCTTCGATGGTTAAACTGGTTTCAGCTACATTGGTGGTCAACACAACTTTACGCTTCCCTTTCGTTGTAGGGGCGATTGCAGCTTGTTGTTCTGCTTTGTTTTGTTCACCAAATAAAGTAAACACCTCGCACTGATCTGCAAGGTCGCTTAGTGCTTGCTGCACCCGTAATATTTCGCGCTGTCCGGGTAAAAAAACTAATGCGCTGCCAGCTTGCTCATTGAGCGCTTGTTTAATAATTGCGGGTATATCATCGAGCCATCGGCTTTCGTCTTTGAGTGGAATATACACTTCATCAATCGGGTAACTTCGCCCTTCAGAGGATATTATTGGGCAGTCAAAAAACTCACTGTACCGCTCACCGTCTAAGGTGGCCGACATCAGTAATATTGTTAAGTCGTCTCTCAATGCCGCTTGCGTTTCAAGGGCAAAGGCAAGCGCGGTATCTGCAGCAATTGAACGCTCATGAAACTCATCAAAAATAAGTAAATCAACGCCACTTAGCTCAGGATCGTTTTGCAGCATACGGGTCAGCATACCTTCGGTGACAATCTCAAGCCGAGTGGCGGGGCTCACTTTTGACTCCCCTCGAATACGCAAACCGACACTTTCACCGACTTTTTCGTTTTGTTGGCTCGCCAAATACTGGGCAATATTACGTGCAGCCAGACGTCTTGGCTCTAACATGACAATGTGTTTAAAGTGCCCTTCACGCATTAATGTGAGTGGCAGCCATGTTGATTTACCTGCGCCCGGTGGTGCTTGTAATAAGGCCATAGGGTTATTTTTTATTGTTGTTAGCAGGGATTGATAAATATCTTCAACTGGCAGCACGTCTGGCATCTCTTACTTTCTTTTTGCCCATTGTATCAAAAAACGATGAACAGCCTCTCATTGAATGAAAGAATTACAAGGTTTTCCTTAAAACCCAGTACAAATTGCAGGCGTGTAACACTCTATGTCTAATCATAATAATAAAAACGATGTAATTCAGTTGGTTATATATAAACCATGAATGGCATAACGGTTGCTTTTATTAAAGTGAATGTTTAACAAAGTAAGGAGATTATGATGAACAGCGATCGTTTAGAAGGCAATTGGAAAGAGTTAAAAGGTAAAGCACAACGTAAATGGGGTGAACTTACCGATGGCGATTTAGATAAAATTGAAGGTAGCCGTAAAGAGCTTGTTGGTAAAATCCAACAAAAATACGGCAAATCGAAAGAAGAAGCTGAGAGCGAAGTTAGTGACTTTGAAAATAGTCACTAATTTTGCACATAAAAAGACCCCCAGTAATTGGAATGTCCAACTATTGGGGGTCACTTCATTTTGGCGGTTTTTTATTACCTAAGCAGGTGAATGTGTTTCACTATCTAGCTCAGCAACGGTTTGGTTTTTACCGTGTGATTTAGCAAGGTATAAACACTTATCTGCCACACTTAAACAGTGATCAATGCTCTCGTTAGAAGCCCGCTGATGAAGCCCTATGCTCAGCGTCACTTTAAAATTATGAACCCCTTGTTGAAATGCATGTTGCGCCAATTGCTGGTGAATGTTTTCAGCTAATTGTCTTGCTCTACGCTCATGTCCTTGCGGGGTCACAATAAGGAACTCTTCTCCGCCCCAGCGAGCAACAATGTCTTCTTCGCCACTCACACTTTTGAGAATTGAAGCAATGAAAGTGAGCACATCATCACCAATTTGATGACCATAGGTGTCATTCACTTGTTTAAAGTTATCTACATCAATCAACAAAAAGACAGCCCCTTCGTTAAAACGCGCATCTTGCAAGCATTCCGTAGCATAACGGCGATTAAACAAATCGGTCATGGCATCAATACGGGCTAATTTTTGATTTATTTTTAGTTGCTCAATAAGCTCTCGACTGTACTTATTACGGTAATACTCGTAGAAACCACCAAGAATACAAAGAATCGAAAAACACAGCATGACACGGGTCGTAAAATAATGATTCGGATAGCTGTAATACCCAAGCTTATCGGTGAAGTAAAACAGCACTGAAATCACAATAGCCAGTATGATTAAGTCAAATGCGCCGCGTTTTAAACCTCGTATAAAAAAGGTAACAGGCGATACAATAAATAACCACAAAGGCCCAGTTCCATTATTACCACCCGACACAATCAAAAAGCACATCATCGAGTACAAGGCATAAAGCATTAACACAGCAATAGTTCGGTCGCGATTTTTAAGGACAAAGGGCGATACAAAAACAAAGCCGCCAATAACCAGTAAAAAACTGAGCGTTATGTAGCCATCTTGGTAGCTTGTAACCGACATTACAAAAGAAGTAATGGCACCAATAAATGCAAATACGCGTAAAAATAGCGCTTTATCTTTGTCACTTGCGCTGCTTGAATCAATCACACCTTTACCCTAATTTCCTTGCTTTACACTAATAACTTTAACACAAATATTTAAATTTGAAGGATATTGGCCTCATTTCACATGCTAAATGCTGATTAAAAGGAAGAAAGTATGATTTTAAAGCGCGTTTTAACGGAGGTAGAAATGCAATTTACCTTAAATAAAAACAAAAAAGCACCGTAAGTTAAGTACTTACGGTGCTTTTGAATAGCACGTTATTGCTTTTTACTCTGGCTCATAGCCTAAATTAGGCGATAACCAGCGCTCTGCTTCTTCAAGCGTCATGTTGGTGCGCTTAGCGTAGTCTTCAACCTGATCTTTTTGAATCTGCGCCACGGCATAGTATTTAGAATCCGGGTGAGAAAAATACCAACCAGACACCGCCGCTCCCGGCCACATTGCGTAAGAGCTCGTCAACTTCATACCTATGCGATTTTCAGTATCGAGTAGCTGCCAGATTTTCTTTTTCTCTGTGTGCTCAGGGCACGCAGGGTAACCCGGTGCAGGACGAATACCTTGGTAATTTTCGCGAATAAGCTCATCATTCGATAAGTTTTCATCGCTTGCATAGCCCCAATACTCTTTACGTACCTGCTCATGCAAATACTCCGCAAAAGCCTCTGCTAAACGGTCTGCAACGGCTTTAACCATAATTTTGTTATAGTCATCTTGTTTCGCATCGAAGGCATCAGCAAGGTCGTCTTCTTCAAGCCCTCCGGTTACGGCAAAGGCACCAAAGTAGTCGGGGGTTCCTTTAGGTGCGATGTAATCCGCTAAACAATAATTCGCAAAATCGGTTTTTTCTGTTTGCTGGCGCAGATGGCACGAGGTTGTTAACACGTCTGTACGCGTTTCATCGGTGTAAATTTCAATGTCATCACCCACTCGGTTTGCCGGGAATAAACCTATCACGCCCAGTGGTTGTAGCGCACCTGACTGTTCTAAATCGTCAAGCATCGCATTGGCATCAGCAAATAAGCTTTGCGCTTGCTCACCCACAATTTCATCGTTAAGAATACGCGGATACTTCCCTGCGATTGACCATGTCATGAAATACGGTGTCCAATCGATGTACTGTCTTAACGTGGCAATCGACACATTTTTAAACTCTGTCACTCCGAGCTTTTTAGGCACGGGTGGGGTGTAGTTATCCCAGTCAAGTTGTGCGGCATTATCGCGAGCACGTTGAATGGTGACAGGCTTCGAGCGTGGTTTTTTACGCGATTGCTGTTCACGTACTTTTTCGTACTCCGCTTTGGTTTTTTCTAAAAACGCAGGTTTTAACTCTTTAGACAATAGGCTAGAGACCACACCAACGGCACGACTGGCATTATTTACATACACCACACCTTTATCGTACTGTGGCTCAATTTTCACTGCGGTATGGGCTTTCGAGGTAGTTGCACCCCCAATTAATAAGGGTAAGTCGAAACCACGACGGGTCATTTCTTTAGCAACATGCACCATTTCATCTAATGAGGGCGTAATAAGGCCTGATAAACCGATGATATCGGCTTTTTCGTCAATCGCGGTTTGTAGAATTTTTTCCGCAGGCACCATCACACCTAAATCGATCACGTCGTAGTTATTACATTGCAGTACTACGCCAACAATGTTTTTACCAATGTCGTGTACATCGCCTTTAACGGTCGCCATAACCACTTTTCCGTTCGTGGCACCTTCTTCTTTTTCTGCTTCGATAAAGGGGTCTAGGTAAGCCACTGCGCGTTTCATTACGCGCGCCGATTTAACCACCTGCGGTAAGAACATTTTACCTGCACCAAATAAATCACCCACCACATTCATGCCATCCATCAGCGGGCCTTCAATCACATGAATAGGCTTATCAGCTGCAGCTCGGCACTCTTCAGTGTCTTCGTCGATATACTCAGTAATGCCTTTTACAAGCGCATGTTCTAGGCGCTTTTCAACGGGCCATGTACGCCACTCTAAATCTTCAACTCGCTCAGCTTGCGCCATCCCTGAGTATTTTGGAGCCAGCTCTACAAGGCGCTCACCCGCACCGGAGTCGGTATTCAGTATAACGTCTTCAACGGCTTTTCTAAGCTCAGCCGGAATATCATCATACACAGCCAACTGGCCTGCATTCACAATCCCCATATCCATGCCCGCTTTAATGGCATGGTATAAAAATACTGAGTGGATCGCTTCACGTACGGGGTTGTTACCACGAAACGAGAACGACACGTTTGACACCCCGCCCGACACTTTACAGTACGGTAGGTTTTGCTTTATTCGGCGCGTACCTTCAATAAATTCAACAGCATAGTTGTCGTGCTCTTCAATCCCGGTTGCTACTGCAAATATATTCGGATCGAAGATAATGTCTTCTGGTGGAAAACCAATCTCGTCCACAAGAATACGGTAACTCCGCTCACAAATTTCAAATTTACGATCCGCGGTTTCTGCTTGTCCGTCGGTGTCAAACGCCATGACGACTGCGGCAGCACCAAAACGTTTAATTAACTTTGCCTGACGAATAAAGGGCTCTTCACCTTCTTTCAGTGAAATTGAGTTTACAATCGCCTTGCCTTGAATACATTTTAAGCCGGCTTCAATAACTTCCCATTTTGATGAGTCGATCATGATCGGTACTTTAGAAATATCTGGCTCAGAGGCAATCAAGTTCAGAAACTTCACCATCGCGGCTTTTGAATCCAACATGGCTTCATCCATGTTGATATCAATGATCTGTGCACCATTTTCGACTTGTTCACGGGCAACATTAAGAGCGGTTTCGTAATCTTCTTCCATGATCAATCGCTTGAACATGGCTGAACCGGTCACATTGGTACGTTCGCCGACGTTAGTAAATACTGCTATTTGTTGTGTCATTTCGGCTACCTTAGTTTAAGTTACACGCTTCAAGGCCCGATAAGCGCATACGCACTTCAAGCTCAGGCAATGGACGAGGCTTAACTCCTGCAAGGCCTTTGGCAAAGGCTTTAATGTGTGCAGGGGTTGTACCACAGCAACCACCAACAATATTAATAAAGCCTGACTTGCCCCAATCGATTATTTCTTCAGCCATTTCAGGTGCTTCTAAATCGTACTCACCAAACTCATTGGGTAAACCTGCATTAGGGTGAACCGAGGTAAAAGTTTCACAAACGCGTGATAACTCTTCGACATATTGGCGTAATAAATCCGGACCCAGTGCGCAGTTAAGACCAATAGATAACGGCTTAATATGACGAATCGAATTATAAAAAGCTTCGGTCGTTTGCCCCGATAAAGTTCGCCCTGAGGCATCAGTAATGGTGCCTGAGATCATGACAGGCAACGTGCGCCCTGCTTGCTCAAAGGCTTCTTCTACTGCGAACGAGGCCGCTTTTGCATTTAAGGTATCGAATATGGTCTCGATTAAGATTAAATCAACTCCCCCTTCCATCAGTGCCAAGGTTGATTCAACGTATGCTGTCACTAACTTATCAAAGCTAATGTTACGATAACCGGGGTCATTGACATCAGGCGAAATAGAACAAGTTTTTGACGTTGGCCCTAATACCCCCGCCACATAACGAGGTTTACTTGGATCTTTTGCTTCAAATTCATCGCAGACACTGCGAGCAAGCTTGGCTGATTCTAGGTTGATCTCACGGCTTAAATTCGCCATGTCGTAATCTTCCATCGAAATAGTGGTGGCATTAAACGTATTGGTTTCGATAATGTCGGCACCTGCATTAAGGTATGCGCGGTGAATATCAGCAATAATCTTTGGCTGAGTAAGGCTTAATAAATCATTATTGCCTTTTATAAGGACATGCCAGTCTTTAAAACGCTCACCGCGATAGTCTTGTTCTTCTAATTTATGTTCTTGGATCATGGTGCCCATCGCGCCATCGAGGATCAAAATTCGCTGCTTGAGCGCCTCGGTTAATTGTTCGCGTTTATTCACTGCATTACTCGGCATAGTTGTTAGTCCTTACGTCTTGGCTAACTAGGTTAATATCATACGGTGTTGTTTGGTACACGTAGTAGTTTAACCAATTCGAAAACAATAAAAAGGCGTGACTTTGCCATGTTTTCGACGGTTCGTTATCTGGGTTATCGTCAGGGAAATAGTTTTCTGGTTTTGGCGCGTCGTCTGACTTTTCGCAGTCGCGTAAATATTCCCCTTTTAATGTATGCGCATCATACTCAGGATGGCCCGTTATATATACTTGGCTGCCTGATTTATTCTTAATTAAATACGCCCCAACACGCTCAGACCCTGCTAATACTACTAAATCATCACAGCTGTTAATTTTTTCAATATCAATGTGGCCATAGCGCGAGTGCGGAACTAAAAAGGTATCATCAAAACCACGCGTTAACGCGGCATGCTCAAAATAACTTTTGTGCGTAAACACGCCACTGAGCTTATTAGGCATTAACTCTCGTTTTAAACCATAGTGATGATAAAGCCCTGCGTGAGCCGCCCAACATGAAAATAATGTTGACGTAACGTGGTGCTCAGCCCAGTCTAAAATCACTTTTAGCTCATCCCAGTAAGCAACGTCGTCATACTCTAAATGTGCAAGCGGCGCGCCTGTGATGATCATGGCATCGTAGTTATTGTCTTTTACTTCAGAAAAGTAACGATAAAACGTATCGAGGTGTTGCTCTGAGGTACTGCTACTTCGGTGGGTGTCTAAACGCAGCAGCTCAACATTCACTTGCAACGGTGAATTAGCCAACAACCGAATAAACTGCACTTCGGTTTCCACTTTATTCGGCATTAAGTTTAAGATGGCCAAACGCATTGGACGAATTTCTTGCGTTTTCGCACGACTTTTAGGCATTACAAATACGTTCTCTTGACGTAATTTTACAATTGCGGGCAATTCATCTTTGACTGTAATGGGCATAGTGGGCTCCGAGCATACTTATTAGACTGCTAATTATGAACGGATAGTTAGAAATTTCAACCTCTAGATGTTTAGATGTCCAAATGATTTTTTTATTTGTGCTAAAGCAATCTCTTAGGAAGCCAGTTTCGTTGATGCGCAGGCCCTTAAATTGCCAAAAGCAGTGCCTCTGCGAATGACTGTTGTGTTTAATCACGATGAAAGAGCAAGCATCTCAAAAAGTGGCTTGTTATTGTGTTTAAGCCAACACCATTGTAAAAATGACTTTTAAGCCTTTGTGCAATGCTTATAAGGCGCTTACTCTGCATTTATGCTCCTTAAATGCATGCGCTATTTTTGCAAAGCAGTACCATGATATTAAGCCCCTGATAAACGCTGAATTCTGTATTTTGAGGTGGTTTGGGTATACAATAGTGGCTGTTAATTTTTCTTATAAATTGAAGGCTCTTTTCATGGTGTTACCAGATAAGTTTATATTCTCGATGAGTCGAGTTTCTAAAGTTGTGCCGCCTAAGCGCACTATCTTAAAAGATATCTCTTTACACTTTTTCCCGGGCGCAAAAATTGGTGTGCTTGGTCTAAATGGCGCAGGTAAATCGACGTTACTTCGTATTATGGCAGGTGTTGACCAAGACTTTGAAGGTGAAGCTCGTCCACAACCTGGCACAAAAATAGGTTACTTACCGCAAGAGCCTGTTTTAGACGAAAACAAAACAGTACGCGAAACCGTTGAAGAAGCCGTAAGCGAAGTTAAAAATGCGCTAAACCGTCTTGATGAAGTATACAACGAGTATGCTATGGAAGATGCTGACTTTGATGCACTTGCAAAAGAGCAAGGCGAGCTTGAAGCAATTATCCAAGCACACGACGGTCACAATATCGATAACGTATTAGAGCGCGCAGCAGATGCTCTTCGTTTACCACCGTGGGATGCTAAAATTGAACACCTTTCGGGTGGTGAGCGTCGCCGTGTTGCCATCTGTCGTTTACTGCTTGAAAAACCAGATATGCTGATTCTTGACGAACCAACCAACCACTTAGACGCAGAGTCTGTGGCATGGTTAGAGCGTTTCTTACACGACTACGAAGGTACTGTGGTCGCTGTAACCCACGACCGTTACTTCTTAGATAACGTTGCTGGGTGGATTTTAGAACTTGACCGTGGTGAAGGTATTCCGTGGGAAGGTAACTACTCATCATGGCTTGAGCAAAAAGATTTACGTTTACAACAAGAACAAAAATCTGAAAAAGCTCGTCAAAAGTCAATTGCACAAGAACTTGAATGGGTTCGTTCAAACCCGAAAGGCCGTCAAGCTAAGTCTAAAGCGCGTATGGCACAGTTCTCTGAGCTACAACAGAACGATTACCAAAAACGTAACGAAACGAATGAGCTATTCATTCCACCGGGTCCACGCTTAGGCGACCAAGTTATTGAAGTAAAAGGTCTTAAGAAAAGCTTTGGCGATCGTGTTTTAATCGACGACTTAAACTTTGCGATGCCAAAAGGTGCAATCGTAGGTATTATCGGTGCCAATGGTGCGGGTAAATCAACCTTATTCAAAATGTTAAGCGGTGAAGAAAAGCCAGACAGTGGTGAAATCCTTGTGGGTGAAACTGTTGAGCTTGCTACCGTTGATCAGTTCCGTGGCGACATGGATGAAAGCAACACCGTTTTCCAAGAGATCTCTAACGGTCAAGACGTATTAAAAATTGGTAACTTTGAATTCCAAAGCCGCGCCTATGTTGGTCGCTTTAACTTCAAAGGTAACGACCAACAAAAATTCGTTAAAGACTTATCAGGCGGTGAGCGCAACCGTTTACACCTTGCAAAGCTATTAAAAGCGGGTGGTAACGTATTACTACTGGATGAGCCGACTAACGATCTTGATGTTGAAACACTTCGTGCACTTGAGAACGCGATTCTAGAGTTCCCAGGCTGTGTAATGTGTATCTCGCATGACCGTTGGTTCCTTGACCGTATCGCTACGCATATTCTTGATTACCGTGACGAAGGCCAAATTAACTTCTTCGATGGTAACTACACAGAATACGAAGAGTGGTTGAAGAAAACCTTAGGCGCAGAAGCCGCACAACCTAAGCGTATTAAATATAAAAAGATTGGTTAATTTACCGTCTTATTCGAAAGCCCCTTCTTGGGGCTTTTTTGTGGCCGATAACGTTTACCAGCTATCGTTTCACTCACACCTTGCATATTGAACTATACTGATTTTAGCGAATTAAGTTAATGAAACGACAATGACTTGGGGATCACACCATGAATGAGCGTAGACAGTTTTCTCGGGTATTATTTTCTTGCCCTGCAACGCTTTGTATTGATGAGTATAAGTATCAATGTCAACTGCTTGATTTATCCTTGCATGGTGCGCTTATAACCAAAAGCGATTCATTTTTAGTTCCTATCCACAGTAAAGCCGTTTTATCGTTTACCCTACCCGACTCAACTGTAGAGATTAAAATGCAAGTCGAGTTGTGCCATGTAGAACAGCAGCATGCTGGACTTATTTGCGAACATATTGATATCGACAGTATCAGTCATTTGAAGCGCCTGATTGAGCTGAATTTAGGCGATGAAGGCCTATTACATCGTGAGTTAGCACACTTAATTCACGTGCCAGAGTAAACAACGGCGAATAAATTCGCTATGCTGTAGCAAATCCCGTTATTAAATGAGTTATGTACTTAAACCCCCACTTACCCTTGGTATATCACCCTAATTATTCCTTTAGCTTCGATCCTAACCATCGCTTTGTAATGAGTAAATTTGCTTATTTATATGACCATGTTCAAAGCCTTGGCCTGATCAGTGATAATTTAGTACAGCCGATATTAGGCAGCCCCGCACCACTAGAACTGGTGCATTGCGATGACTACATTAATGACCTGTGGCATAACCGCTTGGATGAAAAAGCCATGCGCCGAATTGGTTTACCTTGGTCTGAACAATTGATGGCACGAACATTCACAGCCCCACTTGGCACCTTACAAACCGCTCGCCTCGCTTTAAAGCATGGGCTTGCCTGCCACTTAGCTGGCGGCACTCATCATGCCCATTATGATTTTGGTTCGGGTTATTGCATGGTAAACGATTTAGCGTTCACCAGTGAAACACTGATAAAGAGTGGCGAAGTGACCAATGTGCTGATTTTTGACTTAGATGTTCACCAAGGCGATGGCACTGCAGCCATGCTCACCCATCAACCCTATGCGTATACGTGCTCGATTCATTGTGAGAAGAACTTTCCATTTCGCAAATCAGCCAGTGATCTCGATATTGGCTTAAACCCAGGTGTTAGCGATAAAGAATACGTTGGCATCGTTGATGAGACGCTAAGTTACTTACTAAAAACCCTTAATCCAGATTTAGTACTCTACGATGCAGGTGTTGATGTATGGCAGCAAGATGGCTTAGGAAAACTTGATATAAGCTGGCAAGGCATTGAACAACGCGACCATTTAGTCCTTAAGCGTTGCCTTGAACACAATGTGCCTGTCGCAACGGTCATTGGTGGTGGCTATGATAAAGATCATCGCCGCTTAGCCGCTCGTCATAGCATTGTAGTAGAGCAAGCTGCACAGTTTTAGTGATACCACTTGTAATTACTCGGAATGATAGTGAGGGATTAGTTAAAAAATTGGTCTAACTCGTTTTTTAACTAACGAAACGAAAAAAGGCCCGGTGGAGAAAAAACCGGGCCTTTGCTACTGTAACATTGGGATATGTTAGCAACTTTTTTCTAAGTTAAAACCAGTAGCTGAGGAGCTACTGAGTGGTAATCTAAAGCCATCGCTATGCTCAAAACCGTAATATTTACTATCGAAAAAGCAAACACTTGGCGCGCCCAACCGCTTACATCAATATTGCGACGATAACCTCTGAGCGCCATAAGCAACCACCAAAAACTCGTTGTACAAGCTACAGCCATGAAAGCTAAACCTGTATAACCACTAATGGTTAATAACATCACAACCAACGCATACACGGCGATATATAAAACAATGTGATGCTTTGCCTTTTCGATCCCTTGCGCTACGGGTAACACGGGAATTCTGGCCGCTTGGTAGTCGTTATAACGAAAGATTGCAATTGCATATGAATGAGGCATTTGCCATAAACTAAACATTACCAATAAAATCACAGCACCGGCATCAAACTGTCCCGTTACCGCACAATAGCCCACCACAGGTGGAACTGCGCCCGATAAACTACCGACAAAGGTGCCATACACAGAACGACGTTTCATATATAAGCTGTATACACCGACGTAAATGACGTAACCAAACGTAGCAAATAAGAGTGCCACCACGTTGGTATAGACGGCTAATAATGTGAAACCAAAAACACCCAGCACGATGCCATGTGCCATAGCGGCCTTTGCTGACATTTCGCCAGTGACTGTGACGCGTTTGCGAGTGCGCGTCATTGCAACATCAATATCACGATCAATCACATTATTGATAGCGCATCCAGATGCCACAACTAAAGATAACCCAAGCAAAGTTGCGACCATTAACCATGGGTCAACATCGCCACGAGAGGCTAGCAAGAATCCCCCCGCAACAGAGATTAAATTGCCCATGATAATGCCAGGTTTAGTGACATTTAAATAACGTCGAAACACTTCCTCGACTCCTCTAATATTCTGCACAAACGCAAAATTACGAAAGAAACTAGCTAATAACAGACTGTAAGAACTGGAGACACAATCTCAAACTAACCAGCTCCTTTCGTAAATCTTTATATCAATTACATAAAAATAATTGTTATTTAATACATCATCATGGCGTTCGATTCGTAGATGATCCACACCGACAAACCAACCACCATCACGATAATTATGGCGCTGAAGATAAATGACAATGAGCTGGCTTTGCCGTCTTCAGTTTTAAAGCTTAAATGCAAGAAGTACTTTAAATGCACCCAAATTTGCACAACCGCCATCGTCACAATGCACCAGACGGTGGCTGGTTTTGAAAACGACCCACTCATCACAGCCCAAAATGGAATAGCCGTTAAAATCACTGACAACACAAAGCCAATAAAATAGTCTTTCATACTGCCATGTGATTGTGTGTCGTGTGCGTGTACTTCTAAGTTATTAATGACATGCGATTCACTGTGACTCATTACATTGCTCCCATTAAATAAACAACGGTAAACACACAGATCCACACCACATCTAAAAAGTGCCAGAACAAACTTAAACAACTTAAGCGTGTCACTGTTTGCGGGTTTAAACCACGACGAACAACTTCGATCATCATGATTGTCATCCAAATTAAACCCGCTGTTACATGCAGACCATGTAAACCGACTAAAGAGAAAAACGACGTTAAAAAGGCACTGTGTTGCGGGCCATTACCGTGCGCAATTAGGTGATGAAACTCATACACTTCCATACCAATAAACACAGCACCAAAAGCAAAAGTGACAAGTAACCAGGTTAATGTTGCTGCCTTTTTCTGCGAATGTGCAGAAATCATCGCAAAGCCAAATGTAATACTACTTAGTAGGAGTGCCGCGGTTTCAACCGCGACAAAATCAAGTTCAAAAATGTCTTTGCCTGACACGCCGCCGGCTGTGTTCATAAACAGCACGGCATAAGTTGCAAAGAAAGAAGCAAATAATAAGCAGTCGGTCATTAAATAAAGCCAAAAACCGAATACCGTGTTGCCACCTGTGTCGTGATGCTCACTATCATGTGCTTCAACATGACCTTGAGCATTACTTAAGGTGTTTAAATCTGCAGTGATAGTACTCATGCATTCACCCCTTTAGTCGCGGCGGTATTGTGCGCCGTTTCAAGTTCAACAATTTCATCTGGTTGCACGTAATAATCAACATCAGTTGTGTAACAACGTTTAATAAATATCGCGATAGCACCCAGTAAACCAAAGGCTGCAAGCCACCATATATGCCAAATCATGGCAAAACAGAACGTTGTTAATGCTCCGCTCATCAATACACCCGCTGGCGTATTTTTTGGCATGTGAATTGGGCTATAAGATGCTTCTTGTTTGTAAGCTAAGCCTTTTTCTTTCATGTCAGTCCATGCATCAATGTCATCAACATGGGGAATTTTTGCAAAGTTGTAGTACTGCGGAGGTGATGCAGACGCCCATTCAAGCGTATGACCATTCCATGGATCACCTGTTGTATCATCTAATTGCTCGCGGTTTTTAAAACTCACAACAAGTTGTACTACTTGGAACAAGATACCGAACATGATGATCACCGCACCGCCTGCTGCAATGTATAACCACATGTTCCAATCTGGGTTATTTGTGTGGTTTAAACGACGAGTCATACCTAAGAAACCAAGCACGTATAACGGCATGAATGCCACAAAGAAACCAATTAACCAGCACCAGAAAGACCTTCTGCCCCAGCGTTCGTCAAGTTTGAAGCCCATTGCTTTAGGGAACCAAAATGCGAAACCTGCTAAGTAACCGAACACTGCACCACCAATAATGGTGTTATGAAAGTGAGCGATTAAAAATAAGCTGTTGTGTAATACATAGTCAGCACCAGGGATTGCAAGTAATACACCGGTCATACCACCAATGGTGAATGTCACCATGAAACCCAGAGTCCAAAGTACGGGCACTGTGATTCGTAAACGACCACGGTACATAGTGAATAACCAATTAAAGAGTTTTACACCCGTCGGCACTGCAATCACCATGGTCATGACACCAAAGAAGGCATTAACGTTCGCACTTGACCCCATAGTGAAGAAGTGGTGAAGCCATACGATGAAACCTAAAATAGAAATCGCACCACTTGCATAAACCATCGACTTGTAGCCAAACAAACGTTTACCAGCGAAAGTAGAGATAACCTCTGAGAAAATACCAAACGCAGGTAAAATGAGAATGTAAACTTCAGGGTGACCCCACGCCCAGAATAAATTGATATACATCATCGCGTTACCACCTAATTCATTGGTGAAAAAGTGGAAATCGAGATAACGGTCAAGTGTCAGCATTGCAAGCACAGCAGTCAAAATTGGGAACGAGGCTGCAATTAAGATATTTGCCCACGTACATGCCCACGTAAAAATAGGCATTTTCATTAAGGTCATGCCGGGTGCACGCATCTTGAAAACTGTCACTAAGAAGTTAACCGACGTTAGCAAGGTACCTAAGCCGGATATTTGCAAGGCCCAGATATAATAATCGACCCCCACGCCCGGACTAAACGACAACTCGGATAATGGTGGATAGGCAACCCAGCCTGTTTTTGCAAACTCACCGAAAAACAGTGAAATATTTATTAATATCGCACCGCCAGCAGTTAGCCAAAAACTTAAATTATTTAAGAATGGGAAAGCAACATCACGTGCACCAATTTGCAGTGGCAAAATAATGTTCATTAGACCAATCATGAACGGCATCGCCATAAAGATGATCATGATCACCCCATGCGCCGTAAAAATTTGGTCGTAATGTTCAGGTGGTAAGTAACCACTTGCACCGCCCGTAGCCATTGCTAATTGTAATCGCATCATAATGGCATCAGCAAAGCCGCGGAATAACATAATAAGCGCAAGAATGATGTACATAACCCCTAAGCGCTTATGATCAATTGACGTGATCCAGTCGTGCCAAAGCACGCCCCATTTTTTATATTTTGTTACTAAGCCTGCAACTAGCAAGCCTAAGACAGCAACCACCGTCATGGTAACCATGATAATTGGTTCATGAAACGGGATTGCGTCTAATGTTAATTTACCTAACAACGACATGATTATTCCTCGTCCTCGCCGTGCCCTTTATGAGCAGAGTGCTCAGGCATTGCGTGTTGCATTGCACCGTGTGAGCCATGCGCTTGCATATACTTCATTACAATTGAATGAAACATATCTTTGTCGACACTGGCATAGTATTTAACTGGGTCGTATTCACTTGGCTTAGCTAGTTCAACATAGGTCTTTTTAGTAAGTGCAGACCCTGAATTTTTCACCTTATTTACCCATGCATCAAAGTCTGCTTGGGTTGGCGTGGCGATGGCATTAAACTTCATGCCTGTGAAACCTGCCCCACTGTAGTTAGCAGAGAAACCTTTAAAAGTACCCGGTTCATCAGCTATTAGATGCAGTTTGGTTTCCATGCCTGCCATTGAATAAATTTGGCTACCAAGCTGAGGTATGAAAAACGAGTTCATGGTGCTTTCTGAGGTAATCTTGTATTGAACAGGCACGTTAGCGGGAAACACCAACTCGTTGACTGTCGCAATGCCTTGCTCAGGGTAGATAAATAACCATTTCCAATTTAAAGACACCACTTCAACAGTGAGATGCTCACCTTTACCTTCTAGCGGTTTATAAGGGTCAAGCTCTTGCGTTGACTGCCAGGTGATCACACCTAAAATAACCACGATGATAATAGGAATAGCCCACACCACCGCTTCAATCTTGTTAGAGTGAGCCCACTTAGGAGCATAAATTTCTTGGTCTCGTCCATCACGGTATTTCCATGCAAAATAAATTGTCATGGCAATCACTGGGATTACAACAATCAGCATTAATACCGTTGCTACGATGATTAAATACTTTTCGTCGGCCCCAATTTGACCTTTTGGATCAAGTACCCCGCCTTCACAGCCAGTCAAAGCCAGCACTAAAGACGCTAGAGCAATATTACAAAGGTTACGAATTGACAAAGGAATATCCTACAACCTAAAAGTTAACACTTGTCGATAAGTACACGACGCTTTTCTGTAGCAACGAACGGCCACAGATATCCCTAGCCACATAACGAGCACAATTTATCGCCACGTTAAGAGAGGGAATAGTTAGGTCAGCTGACTGAAATTTGGACGTAGAAAGCCCACTAGGTGCTTAGTAAAGACAACTTAGAAAACGACTAAAATGGCTGAACTTAAGCAACAAAGCTTATTTACAGACAACCACTTACACGAGGAGGAGCACGACAGCCATGTGCGCTGTGTACTACTAAAGACTTTATCGTTTCACGTGCAGCGAAGGCCGCTTTACGTAAAATGACACCTGCACGACGCGCAGGAAAGAAATGGAAGACCAACCAGCATAAGCCAATTAATAATTGGCAAGACACCACGGGGTAAGCTAAAAAGCTCAATACATTAAGTAACGGTGTTTCATACAAAGCACCTTCGCTTAATAAACTTCTTAACTCATGTGCATCTTCTACCGCACCGTTAATTAGCATGGCTGAATTAATGATCAGCAAGGCTAAAACAGACAACAGTTCTTTGCCAGCAAAAAACGCACGCGCAGCTAATTGCAATCTAGCGAAACTAGATTGTTTAACACCTTGTGACGGATTAATTACTCGCAAAACACATGCCTTTTTATAACTTTGGCCGCAATAAAGGTAGACGCTCTACCCTATAATTAAGCGCGGCAACTTGATCTTCATCAATAAAGTTTCAGTAATTACTGAAATTTCGATGTGGAGTATAACAAAGTCAACGTACGGTACAAGTAGAATTTAACAGCACTGCGTTAAGCATTGTTTATTCAACTGATAAATAAATGTAAACAACCCCAAAATATGAAGCTAAGCATCTAAAAAAGCTAGAGTATTTAATATAGCAAAAAGCAATGCCTAAAAAGAAAATTGCATAAAAATGGCGTTTAAACACATACCTACTCAGTATCTACTTGTATTGTGTTACTGAACAAGGATTAGCCAAGAGAGATAAAATATAATATTCTTCATTAAAACACAATTAAGAATAATAGAGTTATATATGTACCAGTATGCACTTACCACCGCCTTATTACTTAGCAGTTCTCATGCATTTGCAAACAGCATTGAAGACACCAGAGTTCATGGATTCGATAAGCCAGCAATTTATTACAGCGATATAGAACCCCAACTAAAAAAAGCTGCTATGCACCCTGCAATTACTTTGCAACAGCTAGGTAGCTCATACCAAGGGCAACCAATAAATGCACTTGATATTGGCTCTGGCGCTATTAAAGTAATGATGTGGAGCCAAATGCATGGCGACGAAAACACCGCAACAGCAGCACTAATGGATTTTTTAACCTTTATCACAGCGCCTGAAAACGCGGCATGGTTAAAAGAGTGGCAAACAAAGCTTACACTGCGCATTATTCCTATGGTTAACCCTGACGGTGCCGCCATTCAAACGCGCCACAATGCACAAGGGATCGATCTTAATCGTGATGCGAAAGCTCTGCGCACCCAAGAAGGGCAAATTTTAATGGCGGCTGCAACGCAATTTAAGCCTGATTTTGGCTTTAACTTACACGATCAAAATGCCTATTATGGGGCTGGCAAAAAAGGCAAACAAGCAACCATCTCTGTGCTCGCACCGGCTTATAATGAAGCTCGTGAAATTAATACCACGCGTGCAGAAGCGATGCAGTTTACGGCCCATTTAGCAGCCACGGTAGAAAACATGATCCCCGGCCACTTAGGCAAATACAACGACAGCTACTCATACCGCAGTTTTGGTGATACGTTTTCTGAAAAAGGGATTCGCACTATTTTAATTGAATCGGGTGCTTACCCTCAGGATCCAAACCGTCAAGTAGCGCGAAAAGTTAACCGTGTTCTTTATAAAAAGGCGATTGATTCTTTAGTAACGGGTGATTGGAAAAAAGCCACTGTAGCGCAGTATCATGCAATCCCATTTAATGCTAAAGATAATTGGGTCGACCTACTCATTGATGATGTGATGGTAAACAGTGAGATGGGTGACTATCAGATTGATATTGCCATAAATGATAAGGGTAGATTGCCTACCATCAAAGAACTCGGCGATATAAGTAGTATTCGCCAAGGTTACCAGACATTAGATGCCAGCAAATTGAGCTTTAATATAGGCAACAGCTACATTATTACGAAACCAATCACATTGACTGACAGCACTTATAAGGCGTTATTAAAAGAAGGCTATAGCTGTTTCTCAGGTCAGGTGCATAAACTCACGAATAACTCACAATGGCCTATATATACATGTCCAAGAGTGTTCACCTCGATTCCAACACTTCATGCTCCTGCAGCCTTTTTGCTAACAGCAAACCATGCAAATCAATATGCAGTCCTGGGTGCTAAATTAATTGGGTTGAACTAGGTGCCTATTCGAGAATAAAAAATCGCGGGCATTAAAAAAGCGCCCCTTAGGCGCTTTTTTGTGTGGTTACAGAATTTGATTCTCTTTCCACGCTTGTTCTTTTGCCATGCGCTTTTTACGCTTGTCACATGGATCATCACAGTCACAGGCTTTATCGATACCCACGGCACCTAAGCCACCACAGCTACTGGCCATTGATTTCTTTTGCACAATCATGCCCACAGCCATCGCTGCCACAATTAAAATAAGTAGACCAAAAGTAAGAAGAAAAAGTGACATTGCTTTGCCCCTATCGTCAGCAATTAAATCAAGCCCATTCGACTGGGCTGCACGTATTATAAACTGCTTCTTGCTCTGCTACAAATATGGTTTAAAGGCAGGACTAGAATAAGTGACCAAGCCATTGTCTGACTTAGCAATTAAATACACTGGCAGGTCATGTTGTTCAGCGTATTTTTGCGCCCGCTCCATTCCCATTACCGTCAATGCTGTTGCTAAACCATCAGCCGTCATTGCCGAAGGGTGCAATACGGTAACAGATACCAAATCATGGCGGCTTGGCATCCCCGTCTCAGGGTCGATTAAGTGGCTATAGGTTACCCCATCCATCTCGTAGAAAATGCGATAATCACCCGACGTTGCAATGCCATTCGTGCCCGGCTCAATCACTTTATGTACTTTGCGCACACCCGGCTCAGCGTCGGGTTGTTCGATAGCGATTTTCCAGGTGATATTATCTGGCTTGATACCAGACACACGAAGCTCGCCGCCAATTTCGACCATATAATTTTCTAAGCCATGGCTTTCAATTACTTGCGCAACCTTATCAATACCGTAGCCTTTTGCTGTTGCTGAAAATGACAATTCTAAGTCATCCACCGTCTTCAGAAGACCAGCATCGCTTAACTGAAGCTTATCAACACCAATTTTCGCGACCATATCAGCCAGCGCTTCATCGCTTGGGCGTTTAGTCGGTTTTTTATCTGGACCAAAGCCCCATAAATCAATTAGTGGACCCATCGTCACATCAAGGGTTTTTGTAGATTCACCCAAACGAATAGACTCCGCAACGACCTGACGAAAATCATCACTGATCGGCATAACCTGCCCTGCAGGCAAGCGATTAAATTGATTAATTTCTGAGTCTGGAATATACGTCGACATAGATTGATTAACCTCTTTCAACACTTGCTTAATTTCAGGGTGCAAATCAATCCCTTCTAGCTTAGAAGGTTCAGCAAATACTTTAATGTGGTATGTCGTTCCCATGGTCTTACCTTCAAGATAGAGCTCTTGGGCTTTATCTGCTTGGCTGCAACCAGCCATGAGTAAAGTAACAGTTAGTAGGAAAAAGGCCACAAAGCCTTGGCGATAAAACACTTTATTCATAGCAACTCACCTTTTGGATACCAATCGACAGTGGTATAGAAATAAAAAAGCCTCGTAACACGGTGTGCTACGAGGCTTGTATTCTAACCAAAACTAATTGTTTTGTGTATGGGTGTTAGCCACCGAAGTCATCTAATAAGATGTTTTCGTCTTCTACACCTAAGTCTTTAAGCATGTTGATAACAGCTGCATTCATCATTGGAGGACCACACATGTAGAACTCACAATCTTCTGGCGCTTCATGATCTTTCAAGTAGTTTTCATAAAGTACGTTATGGATGAAGCCTGTGTAACCTTCCCAGTTATCTTCTGGTTGTGGATCAGACAGTGCTGTATGCCATACAAAGTTATCATTTTCTGCTGCTAAGCCGTCGAAATCTTCAACATAGAACATTTCACGCTTAGAACGCGCACCATACCAGAAACTCATCTTACGCTTAGATTTTAAGCGCTTAAGTTGGTCAAAGATATGTGAACGCATTGGTGCCATACCTGCACCACCACCTACGAATACCATTTCTGCATCAGTGTCTTTCGCGAAGAATTCACCGAATGGACCAGAAATAGTAACCTTATCGCCTGCTTTAAGTGACCAAATGTACGACGACATTTTACCACATGGAAGGCTTAGGTCTCTTGGCGGCGGCGTAGCGATACGCACGTTAAGCATAATAATGCCTTCTTCTTCTGGGTAGTTAGCCATTGAGTAAGCACGAATTGTTTCGTCGTCTACTTTAGACTCCAGATCGAAGAAACCAAAGTGGTTCCAGTCGCCACGATATTCTTCAGGAATATCGAAGTCAGCGTATTTAACGTGGTGCGCAGGGGCTTCGATTTGAATATAACCACCGGCACGGAACGGAACTGATTCGCCATCAGGAATTTGTAACTTAAGTTCCTTGATAAACGTTGCTTTGTTATCGTTTGAGATAACTTCACAATCCCACTTCTTAACACCGAAAATTGACTCTTCAAGTTCAATTTCCATGTCGTTTTTAACATTAACCTGACACGCTAAACGGCAGCCTTCACGGGCTTCACCTTTAGAGATGTGATCAAGTTCTGTTGGTAAGATATCGCCGCCACCTTCTTTAATGTGTACACGACACTGGCCACATGAGCCACCGCCACCACATGCAGATGATACAAAAATACCTGAATCAGACAGCGCGCCTAATAGCTTGCTACCTGCAGATGTTTTAATAGCTTTTTCTGGGTCGCCATTAATACCGATGATGATATCGCCGCTTGCAACTAACTTAGATTTAGCACCAATGATGACTAAAACTAGTAGTACAACGATAGCGATGAAAACACCAACACCTAAGAAAATCTCATTCATGATTTATCCTCGCTACCTTAAAGTGAAATACCAGAGAATGACATAAAGCCAAGACCCATAAGACCAACAGTGATGAAGGTAATACCTAAACCACGTAAGCCATCAGGAACGTCTGAGTACTTCATTTTTTCACGGATACCAGCAAGTAATGTAATTGCTAGTGCCCAGCCCACACCTGAACCGATACCATAAACAACAGACTCGCCGAAGTTATAGTTACGCTCAACCATGAAAGATACCGCACCGAAGATCGCACAGTTAACTGTGATCAAAGGTAAGAAGATACCTAACGCGTTGTATAGTGCAGGGAAGAACTTATCTAATGCCATTTCAAGAATTTGTACAAGTGCTGCAATAACACCAATAAATGTCAAGAAACGTAAGAAGCTAAGGTCTGCTTCTGGGTAGCCAAGCCACTCTAATGCACCCGGTGCAAGAACAGCGTGGTAAACCAAGTTATTTACTGGTACTGAAATACCCAATACCACGATAACTGCCACACCTAGGCCGATTGATGTGGTTACTTTCTTTGATACTGCAAGGAAAGTACACATACCTAGGAAGAAGGCTAAAGCTAAGTTTTCAATGAAAACCGCTTTTACAAATAAACTAATATAATGTTCCACTGCTCGCCCCTTACGCTTTTGCTTCTACTTGGTCTTTCTTAACGGTACGAAGTACCCAAATGAATAAACCAATAATGAAGAATGCACTCGGTGGTAAAATCAATAGACCCATTGGTTGATACCAGCCACCATTTTGTACAAGTGGGATAATATCAACACCGAATAGTGAACCTTTACCGAATAACTCACGGATGAAACCAACCGTTAATAGCACGACTGAGTAGCCTAAACCATTACCGATACCGTCTAAGAAAGACATCAGTGGTGGTGATTTCATTGCGTATGCTTCCGCACGACCCATTACGATACAGTTAGTAATGATTAGACCAACGAATACAGATAGCTCTTTTGCAGTTGCGTAAGAGAATGCCTGTAAAACTTGGTCAACAACGATTACCAGTGACGCAATGATCGTCATTTGCACGATGATACGTACAGATGATGGGATCTGGTTACGAATACATGAGATAAAGAAGCTAGAAAACGCAGTTACAAGTGTCAATGCGATTGACATGATTAGTGCATTTTTTAAGCTTGATGTAACCGCTAGCGCAGAACAAATACCAAGTACTTGAAGTGCGATTGGGTTATTTGCGAATACCGGGCCAAATAGGACCGACTTCATTTCTTTAGTATCAGCCATTATTTCAACGCTCCTTCACGTACTTTCGCAAGGAATGGACCAAAGCCATGCTCGCCAGTCCAGAAGTCAACTGTATGATCAACACCGTTTGAAGTTAACGTTGCACCTGAAAGACCATCGATTTGATGTTCATTGCTCGCACCGCTCTTCATGATATTGATTGGTAACTCTTTACCTTGCCATTTAGCAGTCCATTGTGGGTTTTGAATCTCACCACCAAGACCAGGCGTTTCATTGTGCTTGAAGAAATTGATGTTCTTAACAGTTTCACCATCGCTCTCAAGCGCTAAGAAGCCATACATTACACCCCAAAGGCCGTAACCTTGGATAGGAAGAATGATTGCATCTGTAGAACCATCTGCTTTTTTCGAGATATAAACAGGTGAATTTTTCGTCATACGCTGGATACCCGCGATGTCTTTAATTCCTTCTGCTTTCAACGCAAAGCTACGCGCTTGGTCGAATTTAGATTTCTCGAAATCAAATGAGTTAGGATCAACACCCTCAACAAACTCACCTGTGCTCATGTCTACTACGCGTGCTTCAATTTTTGAGTTGAAGGTATCTGAAACAGTACCCGAAACTTCAATGTCTGCAGCCGCTAAGATATTACGCTGAATATCTTGTGTTTTGTTAGCTTGCTGTAAAGGACGAAGCTGAACTGAAGCAAACGATACGATGATTGCACACACTAAACATAGTGCAACAACAACGGTTAGCGTTTTGCCGATTGATTCGTTATTACTAGACATTACGTGCCAACCTCCGCTTGATATTAGCTTGCACTACAAAGTGATCGAATAATGGCGCAAATAAGTTAGCAAATAAGATTGCTAGCATCATACCTTCTGGGAATGCCGGGTTAACAACACGGATCATTACAACCATAAAGCCGATTAACGCACCGTAAGCGAACTTACCTTTGTCTGTGAATGATGCAGATACTGGGTCTGTTGCCATGAAGAACATACCAAATGCAAAACCACCCAATACTAAGTGCCAGTGCCAAGGCATAGCAAATACAGCGTTCGTTTCAGAACCAACCGTGTTTAGTAAGAATGACGTTGCAACCATACCTAGGAAAACACCTAGCACGATACGCCATGAAGCAATACGCACATAAATCAGGAATAAACCACCGATTAATAGTGCAAGTGTTGATGTTTCACCAACAGAACCTTGAATGAAACCGTAGAATGCATTCCACCATAGTTCCATGTTGCTGTAATCAAGTGAGCCAACAACTGCCTGACCTAGCATAGTTGCACCAGAGAATGAATCTACTGCTGTCCATACTGTGTCACCTGAAATTTGTGCAGGGTATGCGAAGAATAAGAACGCACGACCAGCAAGCGCAGGGTTTAGGAAGTTACGACCTGTACCACCAAAGATCTCTTTAGCGATTACAACACCAAACGTAATACCTAGCGCAACTTGCCATAGTGGAATCGTTGCAGGCAGGATTAGTGCAAATAATACAGACGTTACGAAGAAACCTTCATTTACTTCGTGCTTACGCACTGAAGCAAATAATACTTCCCAGAAACCACCGACAATAAATGTTGTCGCGTAGATTGGTAGGAAGAAGCAGGCACCGTAAAACATTTTCGCGCCCCAACCTGATTCAGCAGATAATTCACCGCCAAACAATTGGAACAGACCAACTTGCCATGAGTTTGCTAGTTCAAAACCTTGTGCAAGCGCACCTGCGGCCTGATGACCGATGTTGAACATACCAAAGAACATAGCAGGGAACGTCGCCATCCACACTAAAATCATCATACGTTTTAGGTCGATGTTATCGCGAACGTGTGTTTTGCCTTTATTTACGTAACCAGGCGTGTAAAAAATAGTCGCTGCAGCTTCGTAAAGCGCATACCATTTTTCGTGTTTACCACCCGGTTCAAAATGCGGCTCAATATCTTCTAGAAATTTCTTTAAACCCATCTCTCTAGCCTTCCTTCTCGATCGTAGTCAAGCAATCGCGTAGGATTGAACCGTACTCGTATTTACCTGGACAAACGAAGGTACATAACGCTAAATCTTCTTCATCAAGCTCTAGAGCACCTAACGTTATAGCACTATCAAGATCACGTGCGATTAAGTCACGTAGTAATAATGTAGGTAAGATGTCTAAAGGCATAACACGCTCATAGCTACCAATTGGAACCATGGCACGCTTAGAACCACCTGTCGAAGTCGTCATGTTGAATAGACGGCTTGGCGTTAGGTGAGATAAGAAGGTACGTGTTACTGAGAACTTGTCAGAACCTGGCGCAATCCAACCAAACAATTCTTTTTCGCGACCTTCAAGTAATACAGATACTTGAACATGGTAACGACCTAAGAACGCATGTGGACCTTGTGAAATAGAACCTGATAAAACAGAACCAGAAATAACACGGTTATCACCGTCTTCTAATTCACCAGCGACTAAATCATCTAAAGAAGCACCTAACTGAGTTTTCACTAAGCGTGGGTTTTTAACACGAGGACCTGCAAGCGAAACAACACGATCTGTGAAGATTTCACCTGTTAGGAATAAATTACCAAAGGCAATAACGTCTTGGTAACCTAAGTGCCAAACCTGCTTGCTAGCAGAAACTGGGTCTAAGTGATGAATGTGTGTACCCACTAGGCCTGCCGGGTGTTTGCCACCAAACTCATGTACTTCTACTTGAGGGATTGATGAACTAGGCACTTGGCTACCAGCGTGTTTACAAACAAATACTTTGCCGTCAGTTAAACGAGATACCACCGCTAAACCCGCTTCAAATGCTGCAGAATTCTCAGCAATAATAACTGCAGGATCTGCAGCTAACGGGTTAGTGTCGATAGCCGTTACAAAAATAGAGCTAGGATTTGCATCCAACGCAGCTATTCTGCTGAATGGGCGAGCACGAAGTGCTGTCCATTGGCCTGACTGAACAAGTACTTCTTTCACTTTTTCACGGTCTAAGCTCGAAAGCTCGTCGGCCTTGAAAGAGTCAAAGGTGATTTGCTCACTGCCATTAACTTCAATAACAACAGATTGCAGCACACGTTTAGCACCACGATTAATTTCTTTAACTACCCCAGAAGCTGGTGCAGTAAATAATACGCCTGGGTTCTTTTTGTCTTCAAAAAGTACCTGGCCTTTTTTGACTTGGTCATCCACGCGGACATGCATGGTTGGACGCATACCAATATATTCTTCACCTAGCACAGCTACACGTTTGACGGCAGAGCCATCATGAATAACTTGCTGAGGTGCGCCCTCTATCGGTAAATCCAGACCTTTTTTTATGTTGATCATACGCACTTGCATTACATTAACGGAAAGAAACTGAAAAATCGTACCAACTACGTCGCTCTTTGATATGCTCAAGTCAAATTCTTAGTATCTAAGAACAGCTTGTTTAACACCCCAAACAAGCAACGCAGTAAACTCCTCACATATATTGCCCGAATTTTAACATCAATCAGGGTGACTATGCGAGAGCAAATATTAAATTTATACGACTGATGTGATTATTTAGACTACAAAATCCATTTGAATAAAATTCAATATAGACCAAAGTGCTATTGATGCCGTTTTATTTTAGAGAAAAAACAAAAAAGTCGCTTAAAAAAGCGACTTTTATAAATTTAACGTTTTTTATCGATTAATCGATCAACTGAGAAATTTCAACAACAGGATTCACATCTTGCTCGTAATCAACGCTGTCGATACCAAAACCGAATAAACGTAAAAACTCATTATGGTAACCCACGTAATCGGTTAATTCGTCAATCGTTTCTGTATCAACGGTATCCCAAACATGTTGTACACGTGCTTGCACATCGTCTTCCAACTCTTTGTAGTTTTGGAATAAATGACCACCGTCATCAAAACGAGGTGTGGCGCCATAAAGGTTTTCAGTAAATAGCGCGTGGATTTGCTCAATGGTGCCTTCGTACGTACCGTCTGCTTTCATTACTTTAAATAATGCAGAGATATAAAGTGGCATAATTGGAATTGCCGAGCTTGCCTGCGTTACCACAGCATTTAAAGAAGACACATACGCTTCGCCATTTAAGTCTTTTGTTGACTCTTTAATCGCTTGCGTTGCACGGTCAAGGTCTTCTTTTGCTTTACCAATTGTCGCATGACCGTAAATTGGCCACGTTAACTCTTTACCAATATAGGTATACGCTGTTGTTTTGAAGTTATCAGCAAGTACATCGGCTTCTTTTAATGCATCAATCCACATTTCCCAATCTTCACCGCCCATTACTTTAATTGTATTGTCGATGTCTTCTTGGCTTGCCGCTTCAACCGTTACTTCATCAATCACACGCTTAGACGTATTTAAGTTTTTAGTCGTGATATCTGAACCGATTGGCTTTAATGTAGACGAATATGTCTCACCCGTATTTGGGTCTGTACGACGTGGTGACGCTAAGCTGTAGATAACTAAATCAACTTTACCTAAGTCTGCTTTGATAGTCTCAATTGCTTTTTGCTTGATTTCATTTGAAAACGCATCGCCATTGATGTTTTTAGACCACAGACCAGCTTCTTCCGCAGCGGCTTGGAATGCAGCGGTGTTGTACCAGCCAGCAGACCCTGTTTTACGTTCTGCCCCTTCTTTTTCGAAGAAGATACCTAAGGTGTTTGCGCCGCCACCAAATGCAGCCGTAATACGTGATGCTAGGCCGTAACCTGTTGACGCACCAATGACTAATACATTTTTAGGTGCATTGCTTAGTGGTCCTTGCGCTTTCACATAATTAATTTGTTCTTGTACGTGCTCAGCACACCCTACTGGATGCGCGTTAGTGCAGATAAATCCACGAATTTTAGGCTTAATGACCATTGATCATCCTATATCTATCACAATAAAAATTAGCGCTAGTTTAAAGGCTAATAGTAAAAATACAGGTCTGATCAGTCATATAAAATATATAACTGATCACACCATCCAATTAATCAAACTTAGAACCGCCCATACACGCAGGTGATTCAGGCGCTTGCCCTTGATGTTGTGCAAATTCATCAGGCGTAAACGTGTGTATCGCTAAAGCATGAATATGATTAGCAAGCTCATCTTTTAGTAACTCATTTATTTGACGATGACGGGCTAGTAAGCGCTTACCTGCGAACTCTTCACTCACTACAATCACTTTAAAATGTGAATCAGTGCCGCGACTATGCATATGACTTTCATTAACAACATTCAGGTGCTTGCACTGAATACCCGCGGCGAGCTTTTGCTCAATTTGTTGTTGCATTGACATCTGTCATAAACCTTTTAGCAAAATAATTGAGCGTTACTATATCAAGGGGATGGTTCATTTTTCCAATGATTTTACATTATTGATCTAAAGGTCAGGTTAATTCGAGGGTGCTTAAGCTTTTGCTGCTTAGGTAAACTATGCAGATAATCCCGTTGGCTTGTGCCATTCATTACTAAGCAACTGCCACTTTGTAGCACGATACTCTGTTGCTCATTGGTGTGTTTATGTTTTATTTTGAACACACGCTCAGCCCCCAGCGAAATAGACGCAATCGTCGGTTGCTTGCCAAGTTCGGGTTCATCATCACTGTGCCACCCCATACAGTCGTGGCCATCTCGATACAAATTAACCAATAAAGCATTAAAGGGTATCTGTAACTGCGCCGTTAAACGTTTTCGCATGGCATCCAGCACATCAGGCCAAGGTTCAACAATCAATGTTGATCCTGAGTAAGCGTAATTAACGTTTTCATCAGCAATAAAACATTGCAAGCGTGGGATAACATGACGTTTGCCATACACCGTAATTTCGGGCTGTTGCCAATGTAGGTTTTGCTCTAAGTAATAAAATAAGTCGAGGCTTTTTTGGGCACTAAGAGCTTGGGCCTGATAAGAAAAGCCATTTGGTAGATGATTAGGGTTGGCGTTTGGCTGTTGCATGTTAGAATTTACCTATACTTAAATACTTATCGTAAAAACATGATGACCACCCAAGCACAGCTCGGTGATAGCACCTATACCCTTGAACGTTTTCCTTTAGATCAAAAAAATCGTAGCCTCCAGGCCTGGGACTCTGCTGATGAGTACCTAATTGATTATGTACATGAACACCATTCACACGCAAATTCTGTCCTTATTCTCAATGACAGCTTTGGGGCATTGGCATGTGCATTTAACCAGTTAACCGTTTATTCAGTTAATGATTCGTATATTGCCCATCAGGCCACCCTTTATAATTTAAACGCCAATGAGTTAAAAGCGGATTCGTTAACGCGCTTAAACTCACTTGAGAGTTTACCAAACCACGTTGATTTAGTGATCTTAAAAGTGCCACGAAATTTAGGCTATTTGCAACATCAATTAGCAGCGATTAGTGCAGCATTACCTGCTGGTATTGATGTAATAGCCGCGGGAAAAACTAAAGAGATTCATAACTCGACAATTAAAGCGTTTAGCCAGTTTATCGGTGAAACAACAACCAGCTTAGCCGTAAAAAAATCACGCTTAGTCATAAGTAAAACAAGTGGATTAGATAAACACGCTGCATTTCCGGTTAGCTGGCCACTGGAGGGCAGCGAATTTGAAATTCAAAATCACGCAAATGTTTTCTCGCGCGATTCATTAGATATCGGCGCCCGCTTTTTCTTTAACTATTTACCACAAACCAGTAAAGCGCGCAGTATCATCGATTTAGGTTGTGGCAATGGTGTGGTGGGTTTAATGGCTTTAAAACGTTGCCCTAAAGCACAGCTTACGTTTGTTGATGAATCGTATATGGCAGTTGAGTCAGCACGACTCAATGTTGAAACTAATTTACCCGAACAACTAGCACACTGTGAGTTCGTGCAAAACGACTGCTTAACCGATTTTGCAGCGAATAGTGTTGACCTGGTGTTATGCAACCCACCTTTTCATCAGGCGCAAGCTGTCACAGACCACATTGCTTGGCAGATGTTTAAACAAGCTAAACAGACGCTTAAACCTGGCGGCGAGTTAAGAATAATTGGTAATCGTCATTTAGACTATCATGAAAAATTAAAGCGTATGTTCGGCAACTGTAAGTTATTAGGTTCTAATAAAAAGTTTGTCGTGCTTAGTGCGATTAAAAATAATTAATGGAGCAATATAAATGAGAAAAATACTTCCTTTATGTGCGGTGCTTTTGCTGGCTGCGTGCAGCAATCAACCAAATCAGTTAATTTTAAACCCCGTATATCAAAGCGGTAAAATCACTCAAATTAATAGTAATGTGAGCACCAGTGTCATTGATTTACGTGGTGACAATGTGACGTTAAAAATTATTGAATCAGATAAAACCAAAACGCTTGCAAGCCCAGGTATTACCGACTCTGTTAAAAGTGCACTTGATAGCGCGTTGAGCCGCAATGGTGTCAGTATTTCTAATCTTGCCACCACGCGTTTCGAAATTGATATTCATAAATTACAAGCAGTGGTCACTGAAAAAATGATGACTCACACCAGCGCCGCAAGCATCGAGTTTGGTGTGCGAGTTATCAGAAACGACAGTAGCTTCAGTAAAGTCTACCATGGCAATGCGAACCTTGAAGGCCCTCTAAGCCATGACCGAGCCAAAATTGAGAGTCAGCTGAATAAGTTGACTGAACAATTAATTACCCGCATTGTATCTGACCCAGAATTAATCGCCTATTTAGAAGGTTAACTATGAAGCGCATTTTATTACTTAGTTTTATTTTATTATTTGCTCACAGTTCATTCGCGGCAACTGAAGGTAAATTTATTCAAAAAGACAACATGTTTCCACGGGTCGAAATAGTGACCACGTTGGGAAGTATTGTTGTTGAAATGGATCGCTCTCGCGCCCCTATAACGGTCAATAACTTCTTAACTTATGTGGCCGACGGCAGCTATCAAGGAAGCGTGTTTCATCGCGTTGAACGTGATGAAGATAATGAACGCGACTTTGTAATTCAAGGGGGGGGTTACGATAAAGACTACGACGGTCTGCACGAAAACGACCCTATCTTCAACGAGAGCGGTAACGGTCTAAAAAATGACATGTACAGTATCGCCATGGCCTATCAAGACCGCAAACCGCACTCAGGTACACGTCAATTCTTCTTTAACATGGATGACAACGATCACTTAAATCCGGGCCGTGATTGGGGATTTGCTGTGTTTGGTATGGTTATGGATGGTTATGAGACCTTAGACAAAATCATGCGTGTTGAAACTGCATTCAATGAAAAAATAGGTTACAGCTTTGTGCCTAAAACCCCTGTCGTTATTTTAAATGTAAAAGTACTCGAAGCTAATCAATAATAATTAGGGGGCTTGGTGCCCCCACAAACACGGCAACACTATGACAAAAACCCTTTCAATTTCAGAGTACTTTTCGTACTTCAAAGACAAACGTCTGATCAATATTTTTATCTTCGGCATTAGCAGTGGCTTTCCTTGGGTACTGATTGGCTCGGTGATGTCAGCATGGCTGAAAGATGAAGGGTTAAGCCGCAGCATGATTGGCTTATTTGGCATCGTGTTTGGTGCATACAGCATTAACTTTTTATGGTCTCCGTTGGTCGACCGCGTAAAGTTGCCAGTATTATTTAATTGGCTTGGCCAGCGTCGCAGCTGGATTTTGCTTTGTCAGTCAGTGATTTTTATAGGCACCTTTTCACTGGCAGGACTAGATATCAAAGCGAACCTTTGGTTTGCTGCTGCACTGTGTTTAGTTATCGCCATTGCCTCTGCCACTCAAGATATAGCCATTGATGCGTTTCGTATTGATACGTTAAGCGAGAATGAAAGCCATAAAGCGACCGCAGCCGCCGCTATGGCGACATCAGGTTGGTGGAGTGGCTACGCACTATTAGGTGCCCTGCCCTTTTATATGGCAGATATTCCATCCATTGACTGGCCCCAAGTTTATTTTTTCTTATCCGTTGTCATGCTGCTATTAATGAGCAGTGTGTTTTGGGCAAAAGAGCCTGAATCAAACCGTGAAGTTGTCCAAGCTGAACTTGAGCACACCTACCAGCAAAAACTCGCTGGGGGACAGCAAACGCGATTGGCCAAAGTGCTTGCATGGTTAGCGGTAACCGTTTTTGATCCATTTAGAACCTTCTTTGCACGCAACGGGGTAAAAACCGCGCTCGCGCTACTAGCGTTTATCTTCTTATTTAAAATAGGGGAAGCATTTTTAGGGCGCATGTCTATCGTGTTTTACAAAGAGATTGGCTTTAGCAATAGCGACATCGCTACCTTCTCAAAAGTGGGTACCGCTTTTCTTACTATCGCTTTTACTTTCGTAGGTAGTCTATTCAATCAGCGCTACGGCATTGTAAAAGGCTTATTTATCAGTGGTATTGCAATGGCTGCTTCTAACCTAGCCTTTGCATGGATTGCCGTGGCAGGCCCTAAATTAAGCCTATATGCGTTTGCTATTATTGTTGATGGCTTTACACAAGCTTGGTCACTCGTTGCCATGGTGGCGTTTATATCAATGCTCTGTGACCGAGCCTTCAGTGCAACGCACTACGCCTTGCTTGCCTCATTAGGAAATTTAGGCCGAACTCTACTCTCAAGCTACAGTGGTGTGGTGATTGATGACTGGTTATCAGGGAATTGGGCACTGTTTTTTGTGCTTACTGCCGTTATGGTTATTCCGTCGCTGGTATTTTTATTCTTAATACGCCACAAACTTTATGCATTAGAAAGCAACTATCATAAGAGCAATTAACAAAATAAGAACGTATGTGATTAAATGTAACCAGTATTTAGAGGGGTCTTAAATAGTGCATCCATGCACTATTTGCATTACCACGCACGCTAAGGGCTGCCTGCGTGTAATGAATAATTAAGCTTCTTTAAGTAAGTTAAGACCTTCGTATGGGTCCACTTCTAGCGCATCACAATAGCGCATAAATTCGATTACATCTAAACGACGTTCTTGGTTTTCAATTTTACCAATGAACGAATGCGGCGTACCTAAAACTTGTGCTAGGCTGCGCATTGTATGGCCTTTCTCATGGCGTTTAGTTTTTAACCATTTTGTTAATTTTGAGTTTTCTTCAGAAGAAACTGTTTTACCCATCATAAAATACATCTCCTACTAGATGATTCAAGTTAATAAATTTAGAGCGAAATTTTGCCCGTCTCACTCTTGGACACATTATATACTAATAACTTTTTCTGTGAACGGTTAATTATACAAATGTCCATTTTTTAGGTATAGACCGTTTTTGTGAACAAGTCTAAGTTTAAGCTAAAATTAAAGCACAAGCTCTATTATTAGTTGCTTAACTGTACCAAAAAATCGATCAATTGGAACCTTGTAAAATTGAAAATATAACTTTAAAAATTGCATACTTATGCTTAAAGTGTATGTAAATACTGAAAAAGGCTAGGAAATGTTTCGTATATTATTTTTGTTGCCAATTGTACTCTGTGTAGCGTGGTACCTTTTTTTAAAACAAAATCGTGTACCAATTAAGCAAGGCAAAAAAGGGTTCGTCTATATTTTGATCATATCTGGAGTGGTTTTAGGCTTTTTCTTACTAATGATTAAAGTGACCCAACACTAGGGTCACTTTCTATTAACTAGCGCGCGCGATCTCGTAGCATAAGCAAGCAGGGTGTTAACACCAGCGTTAAAACTGTTGCAAATGTTAACCCGCCCGCTACGGCCGTTGCTAATTGCACCCACCACTGCGTAGAAGGTGCCCCAAAGTCGATTTGGCGATTAAATAAGTCAATGTTGACCTGTAGCACCATCGGCATTAAGCCAAGAATTGTCGTAACGGTAGTAAGCAGTACGGGCCGTAAACGCTGTGCCCCTGTTCTGAGGATTGCATCTTTTGCAGCCAAGCCCTGCTGACGCAACACGTTATAAGTGTCAATCAGCACAATATTATTATTAACGACAATCCCTGCCAGTGAAATTACGCCAATACCCGACATAACAATACCAAAGGGCTGTTGAAGTACAATTAAACCTAGAAATACACCAACAGTTGAGAATAACACGGCACTTAAAATTAAAAATGCCTGATAGAAACTATTGAACTGAGTAACTAAAATAATCCCCATCACGAACAAAGCAACTACAAATGCTTGCTCAAGAAAAAGCTCTGACTCATCTTGATCTTCAGTTTCACCCCGCACTTTAATTTTTACTCGCGGGTCGAGACCTTGCTCTTCTAATTGCGCCTGTAAGCGTGGCAGCGCTTTGGCAAGCTGCTCACCTGGCTTCATGTCGGCATTAACGGTAACTACACGCTGTGAATCAACACGGCGAATTGTATCAACTTTAGGAGCGGCTTGGCGCTCAACAAAATGACTAATCGGCACTTGTCCGTGTATGGTTTTAACACGTAACGTTTCTAAGCGGCCTAAATCTCGTTTATCGTGAGGAAAACGAACTCGAATATCAATTTCATCATCGACATCATCTGGTCGGTACTCGCCGAGCTTCAAGCCATTTGTAATAAGCTGCACATTCGCACCTAACATACTTGCATCGGCACCAAAACGCGCTGCATCTGAGCGATTGAGCTTAAGCTGCCACTCAATCCCCGGCTTAGACGCTGTATCGTCTACATTACGAAACGCCCCGTCATCTTCAATCGCTTGCCGCACTCTTTTTGCTTCGCTATTTAATACGTCTACAAACTTTGAACTTAGCTCAATACTCAGTGCTTTGCCGCCACCGGGCCCGTTTTCATCCTTGCGTAGTTCAATTTCAACACCTGCGAAACCGGCTGTTATTTCCGTTACTTGGCTAATAATATTCTCGGCTGGCGGTCGTTCATCCCACTCTTTAAGATTCATTCTGAACGTCCCCACCTGATCTTTGCCCCCAGTCCTTGCATACAAGGTTTTTATACCTGGGACTTCTAAGATCCTTGATTCTATCTCTTTCATGATCACATCTTTTTCATAAATAGATAAATCGCTGTACGAACGCACCTTAATATTGACGCCATTAGGTTCAACATCGGGGAAAAACTCAACCCCTAATTTTGATACGGCAAAAGTAAAAAACACCAAAACAGAGAATATAATCGCAGCAGTTAAGCTCCACCACGGTCGCTGCGTAGCAAAGTCAAGCATTCGGATATAACGCCCAAGCAACCCTTTTATTTGCGTTAAATCGCCCGATTCAGCCAGTGCCAAGTCAAGTTTTTGCTGTGCAGATAATGGCCTCGTTTTACCAATTAAGCCGCCAATAGTAGGAACAAATACAAGGGCCATTAACAGTGATGCCGATAACGTAGCAATTAATGTAATTGGTAAGTATTTCATAAACTCGCCCATCATTCCCGGCCAGAAAATCAATGGCGCAAATGCAGCTAAGGTTGTGGCTGTTGACGCGATAATAGGCCAAGCCATTCGCTCGGCTGCATGACGGTAGGCTATTTTGCGAGGTTTTCCTTCACTCATTTCCCGATCAGCAAACTCACTAACCACAATCGCACCATCAACCAGCATCCCCACGGCCATAATAAGTGCAAATAGCACCACAATATTTACCGTTAAGCCAAACATGGAGATAACCAAAATCCCGGTGAGGAATGAACCGGGGATAGCAATGCCAACTAAAAAAGCGGTACGAGCACCTAGTACAGCCACAATAACAATCACCACCAGCAAAACGGCCGAAAGCACGTTGTTTTGCAAATCTGACAGCATCATTTTAACGTCTTTCGACATATCACCGGTGTAGTCCACACGAACATGCTCAGGCCAACGCTTTTGAGCTTCATTAACCACATGTTTAACCTGCTCAACGGTATCAATAATATTTTCACCTGCACGCTTTTTAACTTCTAACGAAACAGCCTGTTGACCATTAATCCGCGCTATTGAGGTTGGATCTTTATAGGCTCTGCGAATTTTTGCGACATCCATAAAGCGCACAACGCGGTCACCCACGACTTTGACAGGTTGCTCCATTACATCTTGAATCGTTTCGAAAACCGACGGTATTTTTACCGCAAAACGACCTTTGCCTGTATCGAGGGTTCCTGCTGCGACCAAACGGTTATTATTCGACAGCAGTTGAATGATATCGCTTGGTTCTAGCCCATATGAAATCATGGCTAATGGGTCAACTTCAATTTCAACCATGTCTTCTCGGTCACCACCGACATCGACCTCAAGGACACTAGAAATACTTTCAAGCTCATCTTTAAGGTTTCGCGCTAATGTGAGTAACCCTCGCTCTGGCGAATTACCTGACAACGTTAAAGTAATGGTTGGTTGCTGATCTTCCATCAGTATTTCATGTACTTCTGGCTCTTCTGATTCAGAGGGTAACTTCGCTTTTGCCAAACTCACTTTATCGCGTACATCTGCCAACGCTTCTTTAGGGTCCATACCGGCAAGAAACTCAAGTGTGACCGAAGCATGGCCTTCGCTTGCCACGGCTGTCATCTCTTTAACCCCTTCGATTGAGCGAAGCTCTATCTCCATAGGCCTTACAAGCAGGCGCTCGGCATCTTCTGGCGAAATGCCATCATGAATAATCGAAACATATATAAAAGGAATGGTGACATCTGGATTGGCTTCTTTAGGAATGGTTTGATAAGTCACCCATCCCGATATCAACAATAGAATAAAAATAGATAATACCGTGCGGGTATGAGTTAACGACGCCTCAATTAAGTTTTTCATACTTACTTGCTCGCTACCTCAGCAAATACAGGCTCAACTTTATCTCCTGCTCTGACAAAGCCCTGCCCTAAAGTTATCACATTTGCTTGCTCACCTAGGCCCCACAACCACACACCTTCTTCGGTAGTTTTTGCTAAATTTACCGATTTAAATTCTACCCTATTATCATCATTGACTATTTTTACCCCGATATTGCCTTGCTCATCCAATGCCATAAAAGCAGGGCTTAAAAGCATGGCAGGTTCTGCGGGTAACTCGATATTTAATTGTGTCGAAAACCCGGCTTTGTAGTGCATACCTGGGTTCGCAAATGCAGCCTCCACTCTGAATGTATTTGTGCTTTCATCTGCGACGGAGGCGATGTAACGAATTTTTCCTGGGTAGGTTTTATCATTAAGAACATGGGCAAACGTGGCTTGACCAACCTGTAAACCTTGAATTTCTTTTTGTGTCGCATCGGCTCTCACTATCAGAGGGTCTAGGTCAACCAATTGCAGAATTGGGTCACCAATGCCAACATAATCACCGATTTGTACTAAGCGTTTGTTGATCACACCATCAAATGCCGCTCGAATATCTGTGCGCTGATACATCAGCTCTAAACTCGCAAGCGCCGCTTTAGCTTGTTGCAATAATGCTTGAGCACGCATCGTTTGTACTTTATTTTGCAGCCCTTGCTGATTCAGTTTTAATGCGCCTTCATATTCAGTTTCATATTGAGCAACCAGCGCTTTGGCCGAGGTTATTTGAGCTTTTAAATCTGATTTATCAAGCCGTAAGATAATCTCATTTTGTTTTACAAACTGCCCCTCTTCAACCAAAATTTCAGTTACTTGGCCTGCTTGTCTGGCACTAATATTGGCGGTTTTATCTGGCTCTGATTTACCATAAAAAGTAAGGTTTTTATTTATATTTTGTGCGGTTAACCGCACCACCTGTACTTTGGCAATTCGGTCTGAATTTGTAACTTGGTGATTATTTTCATCATCGACTTCCGGTGACTCAGTCATGCCAGAAAGCATCCAAAGTACAATCACAAGTACAATAAAAATAGCTAAAATATAAGGTTTCTTTTCGAGTGCTGTTCTTAGATTTAGCAACGCAAAATTCCTTCTAATGATGCGTAAGTATAGTTAGGCTGGGATAATTAGGAAGTGTAAGCAATAAAAAAGCCACATCAAGTGGCTTTTTTCAAATTATTTTTTAAACGCTGAAGCTAGCGCCGCAACCGCAGGTTGTTGTTGCGTTGGGGTTGTTGACAAAAAAGCGTGCTCCTTCAAGGCCTTCAGTGTAATCCACTGTGCCATCGACAAGGTATTGAATACTCATTGGATCAACAACTAAGGTCACCCCGTTTTTTACAATTTCTAAATCGCCAGGGTTGGCTTTTTCATCAAAAGTAAAACCATATTGGAAACCTGAACAACCACCACCTGTTACATAAACACGTAATTTTAGATCTGGATTCTCTTCTTCTTCGATTAACTGTTTAACACGAACAGCTGCTGCATCGCTGAACTTTATTGGCAACTCATCCGACATACCAAAACCCTCAAAACCTATGATATGACGATTATCTAATACCCGAGTGTTTTAATCAAGTATCGCCTCAAAGTCATCATATTTTACGAGACCGAATTGGCCAACCCATTAGCATTGAGCTAATGTTTATTTGTACTACTTTTGAATTAAGCAAAATTTAACGATGAGGGATCATCATAGTGATAGATCATTTAAGGCTCCATTTTATTAATGCCAATATAGATAGCGCACCGGTTATCCCCGCAAGCTATGATGGTTTATTGGTTTTTGCCTCGATACTTACTGCGGTGTTCGCATCGTATGTGTCTTTTTTACTATCTAGTCGCATTAAAAGCTCACACTTAAAAAACGAAAGCTTAATATGGACAATACTGGCTTCCTGCTTTTTAGGGATTGGCATTTGGGGCATGCACTTTGTTGGTATGCTGGCTTATACCCTCCCCATTGCCATTGAATACAACACCACCATTACTTTACTCTCGGTACTACCCAGTGTATTTGCAAGCTACATTGTATTGTCACCGGCACTTAGCCACGGTCGAAGACTCATATTCAGAAGTATTTTAATGGGGGCTGGGATCGGCTGTATGCATTTTGTTGGCATGATGGCCATGATGATGCCAGCTCATATGGCTTATGAGCCTTGGTTATTCTCTTTGTCTATTTTGGTTGCCATTGTTCTTTCGGGTATTGCGTTAAAAATTAACGATTTGAGACAATCTCGAGGCATTCATCACACCCGCATTAATCTGCTTGGCGCAATTATAATGGGCAGTGCTATATCGGGCATGCATTATATTGGTATGATTTCGATGTCTGTATTTGAAACAGAGCACACCGTATATATAAACACACACGACAACTCCACCCTTGCACAACTTGTGATGACTGTTTTATTGGCGCTGAGCCTTCTTGTGCTGGGGATTGTTGAATTAAGAGCCCGAAGTTTATTATCCGCCAAACTCAAAGCCGTGCTTAACACTGTTCAAGATGTCGTTATAAGCTTTAATAGCACGGGAATTATAGAATTTGCGAATCCAGCCGTGTTACCTGTATTTGGCTACCGGTCCGATGATTTAATTGGTAAACATATTCACCTTCTTATCCCTGAAAAATCAGCTGAACTCAGCGATATATTTAACGGCTCTCAACTTAACATACCAAACGCAAAAAAAAGTAAAAGTCGACTGTTAAAAGGACAAAGAGCAAATAAACAGTTGTTTCCCATCACACTCACAATCAGCTCGATAGGCAAACAAGAAAAAGGCCCTTATGTCGCCACGATTAAAGATTTAAGTGACATCCAAAATCAGGAAGCATTCACACAAACCATTTTTGATAACTTGCCCATCATGCTGTTTGTAAAAGAAGCTGAGCATTTAAGTTTTAGCCATGTAAATAAAGCTGGCGAAGAACTGCTTGGCAGACGTAAAGAGCAATTAATAGGTCTGAATGATTTTGATATTTTTAGTAATGACGAAGCTGCAAACTTTGCCCAAACAGACCGAGACGTGCTTAATAAAGACGGAATAATCACATTAGATGAAAAGCCAGTAACGGTTGACGGTAAAACACATTACTTACGTACTCGTAAACTGGCTATTAAAGACAGTAATGGAAAAGCACGATATTTACTCGATGTATCAGAAGACGTTACAGAGCTAAAACAAGCCAAAACAGAACTTGAAAACTTGCATCAACGCATGTCGATGGCTGCCGATGCAGCGCACATTGGTATTTGGGAGTGGAACTTTGAAACCAACGAATTAATTTGGGATGACTGGATGCATACCCTGTTCGAAATACCCAAGTCACAGTTTAAAGGCGATTACGCAACATGGGCTAATACTCTGCACCCTGATGAATATGAGCGAGTTACCAATAAACTCAAGCTTGCTCTATTAAACAACGAAGAGTTTCATGCTGAATTTCAAATAGTATTACCCTCTGGGCAAACTCGTTACCTAAATGCCGATGGACGTATTTATGGCAACCGTATGATTGGGGTTAACTTTGACATTACTAAACGGGTCATGGCAGAGAAGAAAATAAGGCAGTTAGCACAAACAGATCATTTAACAGGCCTTGCTAATCGAAATGCTCTCAGTAAGTTCATAAAACACGAATTTGATCGCAGTGAACGCACCGGGGCAAAGGTGGGATGTTTATACTTTGACTTAGATAAGTTTAAACCTATTAATGATACCCACGGCCATTTAATGGGTGACTTTGTTCTTGTTGAAGTAGCCAAACGATTACAAGATACGGCTCGTAAAACAGATTGTGTCGCGCGTATTGGTGGCGATGAGTTTGTTGTTGTCATAACCGATATCGAAAACCTTAGCCAAGTGAAACGGGCACTTACGCGGTTTATCAATGCTATTTCGGCTCCTATCGCCTCTGAAGTTGGCTATTTAAATATTGCCACGAGCGTTGGCTATGCCATCTATCCTGATGATGCTAAATCACTTGATGAACTACTTCATAAAGCCGATGAGCGCATGTATAAACAAAAACGCAGTAGCCATGAAAGCATACCCCAGTACAAATGAATAATTAAAAAGATAAAATGTCTGCAACATGTTTTTTTGCGTATACTTATTAAACGATTAATAAAAAATATTTTCCATGCGCGCACCCTATTTATCCGTCACTCTATTTCTGCTTTGCATATTTCATGCTGCTTTCACGAGCGCTAATGAGCAACAAACATGGAAAATAATCTCGTTAGAATGGCCACCTTATGCGAGCAGTAAAATGGCCAATGGCGGAGATGCAATCGCCTTATTAAGAGACTCACTTGCCGCAGAAGGGATAGCGCTAAGCGTGGAATATTTACCGTGGCAAGATGCACTAAAAAAAGCAGAGCAACCGGGGTATCTAGGTTACTATCCCGCGTGGCTTTCTGAGATACAAGCAGGGTTTATTGCTTCATCCCCCATTTTAACTTCACAACTTGCTGTGATGACCAGCCAAAGTAGCGTGCAACACTTTGAAAGCATTGAGCAACTATTTAGTAAAAGTAAAGTGGGTATCGTTGGTGCTTATATTTACCCTGATGAAGTTGAAAAAGTCATCCAAGCTTACGAAAGCAGTATTATTCGCGCCGCAAATGATGAAGAGCTTTTTCACTTACTTCAGACAAACCAAATAAACTTTGCCATTGCAGCCCCTGAAGTATTCAACTACTTTGCCACGCAGCAAAATGTGTCTAAACCCCATATTGTTAGCCAGTTTGTCGATTCCCCTTTAGTGATAGGCATTCGTAATGCGCCTGAAAACCGCGAAAAAGCCACGCGTTTACAATCGTTATTTAACATCAATAACCTCGAAACGATGGTCTACACAAAACCAAAAAAGCTGCTATTAACCTATATAGACATACCGAGTATCTCACCGTTTAATGAGTTCATTAGTCAAATATATGATGACATTGGCATTAAAACCCAAATACAAGCAACCCCAGCACGAAGAGGGCTTTTGTTGCTAAACGCGGGGATCATTGATGCAGACGTTGTCAGAGCTAAAAGTATTATTAAAGAGTTTGAAAATGTCGTTGTAGTAGAGCCAAGTCTCAGCGTGATAAACATTGTATTATTATGCCGACAAGCGTTACCTTGCAGTCGAGAAATATTGTACGATCCTAGCAAGAATATTATCAGCACCACTGGCAATACTGAGCTTTTAAGTGAGTTTGATATTCAAGCGCGTATTACGCACAACGAAGCGCTCAATCACAGCCTTGATTTATTAAGAAAAAAACGAATAAATTATATTCTGTATCCCGCACTTGAAAATGAACTTGCCTCTTTAAAAAAAGAATTTCACGTAATCGTATTACGTCAGTTAGCAGTCAATACCGTGATAAATAAAAAACACGCAGCGCTGATACCTGAACTCTCAAAAGCAATTAAAGCACGGCTACCCGAATTAAAAAGGCAACTAGACAAAGACAACATAGAACAGCCAAATTTACCCAAAAACTAGATAAATTTATAAAATCCCAACGACTTAGCGAGTTTGATTTGCTAAACTTCAGGCTCAAAAGTGCTGTGAGGAAGAATGCATGTGGCTTGAAAGGCTAAGGCGTCGATTAGCAAAGCCTAAAACATCTGTGCAATTGTGCTTACTTGGTGTAAGTGCGGGACTAATTGCGGCAGTGTTGATCATATTATTTCGCCTCACGATCATGTTTTTCCAAAGCTTATTTTTAGAAAAACCTGACGACTTTACGACTCTTCCCACACTTGAACGTGTATTACTCCCTGTCGGCGCCGCCTTATTAATTGCTTTATTTGCCGCATTAACGGGTTTTAAACACTACCGTTTAGGGATCCCCTTTGTAATTCACCGAATCAAAAAGCATTATGGCCAAATGCCACTGTACAACACCGTTAACCAATTTGTTGGTGGAGCGTTGGCGTTAATTAGTGGTTTTTCGGTGGGTCGTGAAGGTCCTTCTGTCCACATGGGAGCAACGGGTGCAAGTTTGCTTGCCGATAAATTGCATTTACCCCACAATGCCATGAGAACCCTGACTGGCTGCGGTGTTGCAGCAGGTATCGCAGCCTCATTCAATACCCCACTTGCTGCAGTAATCTTTGTAATGGAAGTCGTACTTAGGGAATACAAAGTACACATATTTGTACCAATTATGCTTGCCGCGGTGACAGGCGCACTCGCCACCCAATTTGTGTTTGGTGATGCATCTGAACTGGCGCTTATTACCATGAACCCACTCAGTGGCTGGCATTACCCATTTTTAATCTTATTTGGTATGGCGCTGGGAGCAGTTGCGTATGCGTTTAATCAAAACTTAATGTTGATCATTCGCACTTTTAAACCATTAAGCATGTTTCCACGTTTATTACTTGCAGGGTTAATTGCAGGTTTAATTGCCTACATGGTGCCGCATGCGATGGGCTCTGGTATGAGTGCAATTACCATTGCCATTGAATCACCCGATGATGTGCAGTTTTTGACGACCATTTTAATTGCCAAGCTATTAGCAACTTTATTTGCTATTGGCTTGGGGATACCCGGCGGTATTATTGGCCCCGTGATTGGATTAGGCGTACTTATGGGCACGTTAATGGCATTTTTTGCGCAGTTTATTAGCCCAGGGGTTGATATTGCAGGTACTTACAGCATGCTTGGAATGGCAGGCTTACTTGCGGCCACCTTACATGCGCCGCTTGCCGCACTTACAACCGTGATGGAGCTAACTTCAAGTCCTGAGATTATTGTGCCTGCCATGCTCGTTATCTCAACAGCGTATGTTACCGCGCTGCAATTCTTTGGTAACCGCTCTATCTTTATGCAACAACTGGATTTCCAAGGACTTGAATATCAAATTTCGCCAGCAACCGAGGCGTTGCAAAAAGTGGGTGTGATGGAAGAAATGGATGAGCATTTCAAACTGCTATACAGCGATGATAAAGAACAAATAAAAGCATCTCTCGATGCCATTGACAGTCAAACACCATTAATTGTTCACGATGACGAAAATGGCTATCGCCTAGCAGAATATGACTTGAGCTTGATGTCAGATCAAAACAGTAATATTAAATATGTCAGTCTCGCAGGTTTAAGTAGCCAAGCCACACTCGCGGATGCCTTTGACTTGCTTAAAGATAAACGAAGCGGTGCGGTGTATATATATAACTTACTTGATAATCAGCAAATTATGGGGCTTTTGCGTTGGGACCAAATTAGACATATTCTGACCATACGCAATAGCCTGTTATAACAATTAAAATGGATCAATAAATGAGTGCGCTATTAATTTACAAAACGTTTCATGTATTTTTTATGATTGCTTGGTTCGCTGGTATTTTCTACTTACCACGATTATTTGTTTACCACGCCATGAGCGAAGAAAAAGCCTGTAACTCAATGTTAAAAGTAATGGAGCGACGCTTACTGTTATTCGTTACCCCTTTTGCGGTATTAACACTGGTTTTTGGGGTACTGACAATTGTTGAATATGGCCGTGAATGGTTCAAATACAGCATGTGGCTGCACTATAAGTTAGTGCTCGTTATTATCTTATATATCTACCATGCCTACTGTTTTAAGTTATTGGCTGATTTTAAGCATGATCGCAACACACGTAGCGATCGTTTTTATCGCATTTTTAATGAAATTCCGGTGCTGATTCTATTGGCGATTGTCGCATTAGCAATTATTAAACCTAGCTTATAATTTGCTGCTGTGTACGCTAAAAATTTGCTATAGTACGGCGCAAATTTATGCGACCTCCCATACAGAGTGTCAGCGCCTTTATAAATGTGATTAGGAACAAGCCCCATGTTAAGTTTCCAAGGTGAAAATATCCTGTCGGTCAATCAACTTGATCGCGATTGTATTGAACGTATTTTTGCAGTTGCTAAGAAAATGGAGCCCTATGCTAAAAAGCAAAAGCGCACCAATGTGTTAGAAGGCGCTATATTAGCTAATTTATTCTTCGAGCCAAGCACGCGAACACGTGTCAGCTTTGGCACCGCCTTTAATCTACTCGGTGGTTTAGTGCGTGAAACTACGGGCATGCAAAGCTCAGCGTTAGCCAAAGGTGAATCACTGTACGACACAGCACGTGTTATTTCAGCTTATGCTGATGCCGTTGCAATGCGTCACCCAGATGCAGGCTCGGTAGCCGAGTTTGCAACAGGCTGTGATGTACCTGTCATTAACGGCGGTGACGGTCCTAATGAACACCCCACTCAAGCACTACTCGATTTATTAACTATCGAACGTGAACTGGGGCGTTTTAATCAACCAATAGACGGTATGCACATTGCCCTTGTTGGTGATTTAAAATATGGCCGTACTGTTCACTCGTTATCTAAATTACTGTGCCACTATAAAGACATTAAATTTTCAATGGTCGCGCCTGACGGCTTACAAATGCCAGACTATGTTTTAGATGCTGTTGATAATGCGGGTCATAAAATTCAACTGGTTGACAAAATGGAAGGCAACCTTGCGGCAGATATTGTTTATCAAACCCGCATCCAAGAAGAACGCTTTCCTTCGCAAGAAGAAGCAAACAAATACCGTGGTGGTTTCCGTATCAGCCAAGCAATTTACAACACACACTGTAAGCCAAATTCAGTACTGATGCACCCACTTCCACGTGACAGCCGTTTAGAAGCAAACGAGCTTGATAACGATTTAAACAGCAACGATAACCTTGCAATTTTCCGCCAAGTTCAAAACGGCGTATTAATTCGCATGGCCTTGTTTGCTCTGACCTTAGATGTTGCTGACAAAGTTGAGCAATATGAAGTCAACGTACCGTGGTTTAGCCGTAAACGTAACAGCTAATAATCTACGTTTAGGGCTCGCTTGAGCCCTTGCAAACCTCTCATTTAACGTGACAACCAAATAGGACTATTCATGACAATTAGCCAAGATCTTTTTAATCGCGCGCAAGAATCAATCCCAGGCGGTGTTAACTCACCCGTTCGTGCATTTAATGGCGTAGGCGGCACCCCTCTTTTTATCACCAAAGCCGAAGGTCCGTTTACGTTCGACGCCGATGGTAACCGCTACATTGACTATGTCGGTTCTTGGGGCCCAATGATCATGGGGCATAATCACCCAGCGATTAAACAGGCAGTACTCGACGCAGTTGAAAATGGCTTAAGCTATGGTGCCCCCACTGAAGCCGAAATTTTAATGGCCGAAAAAGTAAAAGAGCTTGTTCCATCAATCGAAAAAGTACGTATGGTGAGCTCAGGCACTGAAGCAACAATGAGTGCGATTCGCCTTGCTCGTGGCTTCACTGGCCGTGACAAAATATTAAAGTTTGAAGGCTGTTACCACGGTCACGCTGATTCACTGCTTGTTAAAGCAGGTTCAGGTGCACTGACTATGGGCGTGCCTAACTCACCGGGCATTCCAGAAGATTTTGCTAAACACACATTAACGGTGTCGTTTAATAACTTAGACGAAGTAAAAGCCATTTTTGCCAAATACGCCGACGAGATTGCCTGTATCATCGTTGAACCAGTTGCTGGCAACATGAACTGTATCCCACCAGTACCAGGCTTTTTAGAAGGTCTACGTGAGGTGTGTGATGAGTACAAGTCAGTGCTTATTTTTGATGAAGTGATGACAGGTTTCCGTGTTGCTTTAGGGGGCGCACAAGCATATTACAACATCAAACCAGACCTTACTTGCCTTGGTAAAGTTATTGGTGGCGGTATGCCAGTGGGTGCTTTTGGCGGTAAAAAAGAAATCATGGATTATATCGCGCCCGTTGGTCCAGTTTACCAAGCAGGTACTTTATCAGGTAACCCAATAGCCATGGCTGCCGGCTTAAAATCGCTTGAGCTATTAAGTGTTGATGGTTTACATGATGAACTTGAAGCTAAGAGCAAAGCGTTATGTGACGGCTTTGAAGCAGCAGCGAAAAAAGCAGGCATTCCCCTAACAACCAATTATGCTGGCGGCATGTATGGTTTCTTCTTTACTGATAAAGAGAAAGTAACCAGCTACCAACAAGCAACAGAGTGTGATTTAGAGCGCTTTAAAAAGTTCTTCCACTTAATGCTTGATGAAGGCGTATACCTAGCACCTTCTGCATTTGAGGCAGGCTTTGTATGTGCAGAGCATTCTGAAAAAGAAATTGCAGACACCATTGCAGCAGCAGAGCGAGCTTTCGCTAAATTATAATATCTGAACAGACCACCTTATTTAAGGTGGTCTTAATCCTAATAGTAACTTCATCTCTTTTGTCACATCATGATCCGCTTAATAATCAGATAAGTAATACAAAAAAATCAGATAAAAACACATTATAAATTACAAATAAAACATATTTTATACATAAAAACCTTCTTCTTCCCGATTGTTACCTTTATAAAAGAATCTACTCGCAAACTTGAACCTAAAACCTTACTTTAAAATAACTTAAAGTATAATTAAGAAAAAATTAAAGCAATTACATATAGTTACACATGTTTATTTTATGTATAAATAAACATCATAAATAAAAATTAGATCGTTCCAAGGCGTTTTTTTGTTGATTTATCGTATTTATAATATAAAAGATTGATCTGTATGTTCCCGCCATGTTACCAATTTGTTTCACCCTTTTATTTAAAGTGAAAAACACAAATAAACAAATACAAGGCGTGAAAGTTATTAACAAATAACAACAATTTACAATTAAATTTTCACAGGGAAATCTCAATGAAAAACAACTTTTCAAAAACATTTAAGCGTTCGTTCACGGCTGCAGCCGTTGCGATGACCTTAAGTGCAGCTATGCCTGCTATGGCTGATAATGTTAATGGGGCAATAAAAGGTAATATTACAACTCAATCAGGTGTTTCTTTAGCTGGCGCAACAATTACTATTAGTGATAAAAGCAAAGGTTATGAAAAAACACTTACTGCAGATGCAAATGGCCAGTTTAACCTTAACCAAGTACCTGTTGGTAAATATGATGTAGTGGTGTCACAAGCTGGGTTTGAAAAAGCACAGATAAATGATGTAATCATCGGTGTAGGTAAAACAGCCCTTCTCGAAATTCCATTAGTCGAAGGTAATATTGAGCGTATCGCCGTTGTAGGTGGTGCAGTTCGTGCCGTTGATGTTTCTGTTACTGAATCATCATTAAACATTAGCTCAGAAGAACTTGAATTATTACCAGTTGCTCGCTCATTAACATCGGTTGCTTTACTAGCGCCAGGTGCAACTGAAGGTGATAGTCGCTTTGGTGATCAAGCATCATTTGGTGGCTCATCTGTCGCCGAAAATGCTTATTACGTAAATGGCTTGAACATGACTAACTTTCGTAATGGCTTAGGCGGTGCAACCATCCCATTCTCAGCGTACGATAGTTTTCAGATAAAAACTGGCGGCTATTCTTCTGAATTTGGTCGAACAACGGGTGGCTTAATCTCTGCAGTTACAAAATCAGGTACTAATGACTTTCACTTTGGTGTTGAATCAATTTATTCGCCTGATTCATTAAGAGAACAAGCACCAAATTCGGTTTACTTACAAAATGAGCGTTGTGAGGATGCTGATGGCCACTGTATCGGTGACTTATTTGTTAACAACCAAGATGACTATGCAAACTCATTTGAAACAAATATTTATGCATCAGGTGCCTTGATTGAAGATACACTTTTCTTCTATGGTATTTATACATTCCGTGATAATGAAACAGAGTACGGTAACGCTTCTCAAACCTCTCTAACAAAAGAGAAAGATGATGACCCTTATTATCTAGCGCGTATTGACTGGAACATTAATGAGGATCATCAATTAATGCTCTGGGGATTTAGTGATGAACGCACATACTCAGAAAGCACAATCGAAGATCCTAATGGCACTGGTAACTACACTTTAGACGGCGGTACAGCTTATCACAAGCGCGGTGGTGAAAGTTTTGCAGTACGCTATACAGGTAACTTGACTGATGACTTAAGCATGTCTGCAATGTACGGTGAAGTTAAATTTTCAGAAACTGATTATTCAGATTTTGACGACTGCCCTACTGGCTATGATGCAGACTTAGGTGTTGATACTACTTGTTATGTAAACTTCACTGTTGGTGCTAACGAAGATAAGCGCGAGCAATTGCGCGTCGACTTTGATTGGTACTTAAATGATGAGCATACGCTAAGATTTGGTTATGACTCAGAAACCAATTCATCGAATGCAACGACAATCAACTCAGGCGGTATTTACTACTACTACAGAACATACGAAGAAGGTGCTCGTCTCCCAAATGGTTATGTTCTTACTGAGGATATGAAGACAACCCGCGTACGTAATTATAGTAATGGCGGTGAATTTGAAGTTGAAAACTGGGCTATTTATCTTGAAGATCAATGGGCCGTTACTGAAAACTTAACGCTTACCTTAGGGCTTCGTAATGACAGCTTCACAAACTATAATGCTGATGGTGACGAGTTTGTTTCTATTGATAACCAAATTGCACCAAGATTAGGTGCATCTTGGGATATCAACGGTGATGGTGACAGTAAGTTATTTATTACTGCTGGACGTTATTATTTACCTGTTGCAGCAAACACGAACATTCGTTTAGCTGGCGCAGAAACCTATATTCAAACTTGGTATGAATATGAAGGTTTAAATGCTGACGGTACTCCAGTTGGTCTAAGTAACCAGTTAGGTGAACCTGCGATTTCAAACGGGGGTGACGGTACTGCAAAACCATCAAATACCTTAGCAGATAAAGATCTTGAGCCAATGTACAATGATGAAATTATTGTAGGTTATCAAGCGGCTATAAATGATGACTGGTCTTGGAGCATCAAAGGGACATACCGCACACTTGGCAATCAAATTGATGATGGCTCATATATCTTCACTGATGAAGATGGTGAAAAACTTGGTGAAAATTGGTTCTTATTTAACCCAGGAAATGGTGCAACATTTAACTTTGACCTAGATGGTGATGGAGTAACTGAAGAATACAGTTTCACCGCCGAAGAGCTAGGTTATCCTGAAGCTAAACGTCGATACGCTGCCGTTGACCTATCTATTGAGAAAAGCTGGGACAGTGTTTGGTCTTTAAAAGCACTATACACTTGGTCACATAACTACGGTAACACTGAAGGTTTTGTTAAATCTGATAATGGTCAAGATGATGCTGGTTTAACACAAGATTGGGATTACCCTTACCTTATGGATGGTGCTAACGGTAACTTACCTGCAGACCGTCGTCACAATATTAAAGTTTACGGTGCATTCGCAGTTACTGAAGACTTCTTAGTAGGCGCAAACTTAAATGTTACTTCCGGTCGCCCTTGGACAGCATTAGGTGCGGGCTATACACCAAACCCAGACTTATATGATTATGGCGATACCTATTATGTAGGTGATAAACGCTACCCTCGCGGTAGCATGGGAACAACTCCCTGGACAGCTCGATTAGATCTTAACTTTACGTACAACTTGCATTTCAATGACCAAAAAGTGCGCTTCGCATTAGATATTTTCAATGTATTTGATGCAGCTACAGCAACTCGTTACGACGAAGTCGCTGAAATAGCGGCTGGTGATGACAGTGCAACATTCGGTCTACCGCAAAGTTATCAATCTCCTCGTCGAGTCCAAATATCTGCTTCTTACGACTTTTAACCTCAGTTAATTGAACAAGATAAGTAGATAACCTAAAAGCCTCTCAATGAGGCTTTTATTTCATTTTTAATGTTTTAAGTGACTCTGTATTCAATAAAAATATGATTTTCCCTGTCTATTATGAGTATGAATTAACTACTCTATATAGTTTTAAGCTAGTACTTTTACAAAGAGGCTGGTGATAAGCGTATCTAAGTTTAACTATTTAACTCTATTAAACTTTTCTCTATTTCAAATTACTCGTCTTTAAAAACTAATTTAGGTAAAACAGCATTCATACGAAACTCTTAAAACTCTGCAAGTACTCTTTAAAATGCTGTATACCAATTTGCTTAATTAAAAGAGCTATTTTAAGCCAAGTTCCAGTAATTAGTTACTCTTGGCAGTTGCTCTGCATCCATTTTGCCACCAATGAAAAACTTTTAACGCTGGCAGTTCGGCCGTGGTTCAAATTCACTAGCGCGAATTGGTAACTGCACTACTTTGCCGCAGCCTGGCGGTGCTTGTAGTCCGGTTTCTTCATTAATGAATGCCCAGCGAACTGATGCTGGACGCGTGTCAGCTATCGCTTCAGGATTGAGCGGTTTAAGATAACGAATATAGGCTTCAAGTGCGCCAACACTGCCCGTTAACCCCGTGTTCTTGTTATCATCGCGACCAATCCATGCCACCGTCACTGTATTTTGATCGAAGCCTGCAAACCAGCTATCACGTAAATCGTTACTTGTACCCGTTTTACCAGCCAGTTGAATAGATGGAAAGTGGGCATTCAAACGTTTAGCAGTGCCATCTTTTGTTACCCGCTTCATGGCATATTTTGTCATGTATACAGAGGCATCATCAAAACGCTTCTGCGATTCAACATCATGTTTATAAAGTACTTTACCAACCGAGTCTGTTAACGCTGAGATAGACGTAAGCTCACGATATTGCCCATCTGCCGCAAGCGTTGTGTAAAGCTGAGCCACTTCAAAACTTGAAAGCTCTAACGCCCCTAATAACAGTGACGGGTATTGTTCGATACGTTCATCAACGCCTAAGCGCTTCAGTGTATCAGCCACTTTATCAACACCTACATCTAACCCCGTATTGACCGCTGGGATATTTACACTGTTACTAAACGCTTTATAGAGTGGCATTGGGCCTCGGAATTGCTTATCGAAGTTTTCAGGCTGCCACACTTTCCCTTGTTCATTTGTTACTTGTAGTGGTGAATCATCCACTAAGGTTGCTACATTAAATTTTCCGCTTTCAAAGGCCGTTAAATAAACGGCGGGTTTCACTAACGAGCCAATATTACGTTTTGTATCAAGTACACGGTTAAAGCCAAAGTAACGCACATCTCGGCCTGCTACGAGTGCCGATACTCCCCCCTTCTCAACATTTACAGAGATCATGGCAGCTTCAAGTTCTTCTGTTTTAGGGCGTTTTTCTAAGTAGGGTAGACTTGCTTCTATCGACTCTTCCATCGCCGTTTGTTTTTGAAGGTCAAAATAGGTAAAAACTCGCACACCCGCATCTAATACCTGTTGATCGGGCAGTAATCGTTTTAGTTCACGATTAACCAGTTCTAAATAACCTGGATACGACTTTTGCAGGCTGTCTTTCATAGGTGCAATGTCGATTGGACGCTTTAAAGCGGCGCGATATTCACGCGTATCAATGAGTTTGTTCTCCACCATTAAGCGCAATACTAAATCTCGTCTTTCCATGGCGCGTTCACTGTAACGACGAGGGTTGTAATACGATGGGCCTTTTACCATGGCAACAAGTAACGCTATTTGGTCGTACTCAAGTTCATCGACAGGCTTTGAAAAATAAAAATCAGCGGCAAGCCCCATACCGTGAACACCTTGGTTATAAGACTGACCTAAGTAGACTTCGTTTAAATACGCTTCGAGAATTTCATCTTTGCTGTAACGGTAATCTAAAATCAGTGCTATTAATGCTTCATTAAATTTACGCACTAATGAACGCTCACGCGTTAAATATATATTTTTTGCTAATTGCTGAGTCAGCGTACTGCCACCCTGCACGGTTCTACCCGCTTTAATATTACTGTATAAAGCGCGCATTATTGACCAAACAGACACACCGTGATGTTGATAAAAATTACGATCTTCGACCACCAGCAGCGTGTCTTTTAACATCGCTGGAAACTTATCTAGCGGGACAAATTCACGGTCTTGTTTTGAGTCGTTACCAATGCGCGCAATTTGCACCGGCTCTAGGCGTGCGGTGTTTAAACGACGACCGAATTTATCTTTAATGGTTGCTAACTTTTGCCCAGAAAAACGCAGCTCAATAACATGAGCCTCTTCAAGGCCATCGTAAAACTCAAATTCACGGCGATATACTTTAATGGTGTTAGCAGATTTTACATACTGACCTGTACGACTTAGTTTATTTACTGACGAATAATTTAAACGATTTAACTCCCAAACAACCTCTTGTTGAGACAAGAACTGTCCTGGGTAAAAGCTCATTGCGCGCGCATAGACTTGGGCGGGAAGTTGCCATTTGTTGCCTTCAAACTGACGGGTAATTTTGGCATCTAAATAAATAAGATAAAGCACCATGGTAATGACCACAGCCAACGAAAGCTTCCAAAAAATTGACCACATTTTTCGAAGCACGCGTACTTTAGTTGTCGGTTGAGATGCGTTTGAACGCTTTGCAGTTGAACGTTTCGTTGCCGTCGTTTTTTTACATGACGACTTTTTTGCAGGAGTTTTTTTATCAGCCATTGAGTTCGCTATTGGTCAGTTAATTTTACAGGGTTATATTTTGCATAACAGCGCAATACTAACACCTGCAAAATTAACAGTCACTTAAACTCGGTTAGCGTGTACACAACCAAAGTGAGTGAATGACAGCGGGGATGAAAAAGATAAAACACAAAATAATATTGATGATTAAATCTTTACCTACGCCCGCTTTCAGAAATACCGCAACAGGCGGTAAAAATAACGATAAAATGATTAGTAACAGTTTGTTATCCATGTTTTTCCCTTTTTAGTTAAGTGTTATCAGCATAGTCAATAAAACCACCTCTCGCCTATAAGAAAACACTTATTTTTAACGCAAAAAAGCTCTACCAATAGTAGAGCTTTGATTTGAACACACAATGATATTATTTAGCGTGTGCACTGGGCACACGCATTAAAATTAGTTACTGCGAACTGATACAAACTCAGGGTAAGCATCAATACCACAGTCATGTTGATCCATACCGCTTAGTTCTTCTTCTTCGGTAACACGGATACCCATGGTATTTTTCAGAATTGCCCATACGATTGATGACGTAATGAACACAAAACCTAAGATACACACTAAACCAATTAACTGATTAACAAAGGTTGCATCTGAGTTTGATAAAGGCACTAACATGATACCTAATGCACCACACACACCATGAACCGAGATAGCGCCAACTGGGTCATCAATTTTCGCTTTATCAAGTGCAACAATGCTAAACACCACAAGTGAGCCACCTAATAAACCAAGTAAACATGCTAGCAATGGAGAAGGTGACGCTGGCTCAGCTGTAATCGTTACAAGACCTGCTAATGCACCATTTAGCACCATTGTTAAATCGGCTTTACCCCATAACACTTTACAGACAACCAATGCGGCAATTGCACCACAGGCAGCGGCAGCATTTGTATTAAGGAAAATTTTACCTACAGCGGTGGCGTTTTCAGCATCAGAGATCAGCAGTTGTGAACCACCGTTAAAACCAAACCAACCCATCCACAGAATTAATGTACCCAGTGTTGCCAGTGGTAGGTTTGAGCCTGGAATTGGGTAAATTTCACCGTTTTTACCGTATTTACCTTTACGAGCGCCTAAGAAAAGAACCCCTGCTAATGCAGCTGCAGCGCCTGCACCATGTACAATGGCCGAACCTGCGAAATCAACAAAGCCCATTTCTGATAAGAACCCGGCACCCCATGTCCAATAACCTTCGATTGGGTAGATAAAACCAGTTAAAATAACCGCGAAGATTAAGAATGCCCATAGCTTCATACGCTCAGCTACGGCACCCGATACAATAGACATCGCCGTTGCAACAAATACCACTTGGAAGAAAAAATCAGACTCTAAAGAGTGATTAGCATCTGACGCTTGCGTGCCAATTAAAGCACCAAACGAAGGAACAAAACCCCCTTCTGCGTTATCAACATACATAATGTTGTAACCCACCAGTAAGAACATAGTGCAAGCAATAGAGAACAGTGCAACGTTTTTAGTTAGTATTTCTGTTGTATTTTTAGCACGAACTAAACCTGCTTCTAGCATGGCAAAACCAGCTGCCATCCACATGACTAATACACCCGACATTAAAAAGTAAAATGTGTCGAGCGAGAACTTCAACTCTACTATCGTGTTTTCCATAAATCCCCCTTAAATTGCTTCTTCGTCTAGTTCGCCCGTTCGGATACGAACAATTTGGTCTAGGTCGTAAACGAAAATTTTGCCGTCACCGATTTTGCCTGTTGAAGCAATTTTTGTGATGGTATCAACGACGCGTTGACAATTTTCGCTACGCGTTGCAATTTCAAGTTTGATCTTTGGAATAAAATCGACTTGGTATTCAGCTCCACGATATAGTTCAGTATGACCACGTTGACGGCCAAAGCCTTTAACGTCGACAACTGTCATCCCCTCAATGCCTAAATCAGCCAACGCTTCACGTACATCATCAAGTTTGAATGGCTTTATTATTGCACTAATCATTTTCATAGTGGCCCCCTTCGGACGCTTATTGTTATCCTGTTGGTTTATGTAATCCAACCTTTGTGCCACTATTTTTTATTAATTAATTTCAATAAGTTAAGAGATAACCACGACGTTCAAACAAAAAAAATGCACCCTCATGGTGCATTTTTTTAACAATTTACCAGCACTGGTGCACTTAATTGGACTGTAAGCTAACCACGCAATTACGTCGTTGCTGTTTTGCCTGATATAACGCTTTATCTGCTAAGCGCATAGCACCAGTCAGTGATACTTTAGAAAATGGCGTAATCCCTATACTCATGGTTAATGAATAAGGCTCGCCATTGATAGAAAACGCGTGCTCGGCCAGTTGCTCTCTAAAGGTATTCAACCTCAGCTCTGCTTTTTCAAGCCCCATATTGTCCAGCACAACCGCAAATTCTTCGCCGCCAATACGTGCAATCGTAAAGTCATCAAATTTTGTTTTTAAGAATGAAGTGACCTGTTTTAATGCTTGGTCGCCCGCCTCATGACCAAACTGATCATTAATATTTTTGAAAAAGTCGATGTCTAATAAGGCAAGCACATTGTCTTGCTCAACATGTTTCAGTACTTTTTCTGCATATTGATAAAAATAACGACGATTATACAAACCCGTTAAGTGATCTCGGTATGCGCTTTCTTTTATGTCGGCAATTAAAGCGAGCTGCTCCATAGTTTGCATAACACGGCAATGGAACTCTTCGTTCATAAAAGGTTTTGTTAAGAAGTCATTTGCACCATATTTGATAAAGCGTGCAGATAAGCCGTGTTTGCCCGCCCCCGATAACCCAATAATGGCTAAATCATCACGGCCTCTAAAGTTACGTACCGCTTTAACAAGCTCAAAACCGTCCATTGTTGGCATGGCATAATCTGTGAGCAACAATTTAATTTCAGGATCGTCTTTGAGCATTTGCAATGCTTGTTCACCGTCGTGGGCATCACTCACTTCAAACAACTGTTTTTCGAGCATTTGTTTCATTAACGTGCGGCTAAGTACAGAGTCATCAGCAACCAACGCCTTACAACCATGATTACGCAGTAACTGCGCAACGAGTTTAATAGCGTAGTGATAAGAGTCTCTATTATCTTTCACAACGTAATCAACCACACCCAGCTCTAACATTTGTTGGCGAATGTATTCGTCAATCTTTGAGGTTAAAACCACTGTTGGGATATTTTTTGATAGTGTGTATTTAGCCACCTCACCATTCATCGCGTCGGGCAAGGTTAAATCGACCAGCGCCAAGGTATATTCATGCTTAGCAATTAAGGAAATGCCTTCTTTTAGAGACCACGCAAAGTCGACATCCACATCTAAATAGTGGGCAGCCAAGTGACGTAACACCTGCTGTACTACTTTACTGTCTTCAACCACTAACACTCTTTGCATCGCAACTTCTCTTTTATAAGCATGTATTACAAATCATAAAACTTGCTAAATATACGTTATTTTTCAATTTAGCTAAATATTTAACCAAACTATCTTTAATAAAAAAACGCGCTTTTTGGTATTTTCTCAGCCATTCTCATTATTTCTCTGTTTAACGACTAATATTGGTGACTAGTCTCAATAGTTTGTCATCGCGCGCGCTTTTCTTTTTAATGACCGCAATTCGAATAATAAGGAATCAACATGAAACTCGTTAGTTTTATTGGTTTGTCTGTGACCGCCCTAACATTGACCTTTAGTACGCCTAGTTTTGCTGAGAACGAACGTCGTATCGACGTAGACAGCAATGTCGTGACTGAACACAAAGCACGTATAAACGGTGAGCGCTTCTCTTACACTGCAACCACTGGGACCCAGCCTGTTTGGGATGAACAAGGAAATGCCGTCGCCACGTTACAATACACCTATTATCAGCGCGATAAAGTAGACGATCGTACAAAGCGCCCGCTGGTGTTTTCGTTTAACGGTGGACCGGGCTCTGCGTCAGTGTGGATGCACCTTGCTTATACTGGACCACGCGTATTAAAAATTGATGACGAAGGTTACCCTGTGCAACCTTATGGCGTTAAAGATAACCCATATTCAATTTTAGATGTTGCAGATATTGTTTACATCAATCCCGTGAATACAGGCTACTCTCGCGTATTAGAGAACGAAAAAGGCGAACTACCAAGTAAATCTGATCAACAAAAAATGTTCTTTGGTGTTAATGCCGACATAAAATACTTAGCGGAGTGGTTAAACACCTTTGTATCGCGCAATGAACGCTGGCGCTCACCCAAATTCTTAATTGGTGAAAGCTATGGTACAACCCGTGTTTCAGGCCTAGCTCACGAATTACAAAACCGTCAATGGATGTATATCAACGGCGTTATTTTAGTCTCACCAACTGAAATTGGTATTAAGCGCGAAGGCCCTGTAGAAGCCGCTAACCGCTTACCTTACTTTGCAGCAACTGCGTGGTATCACAAAGCTTTAAGTGCTGATTTACAAGCTAAAGACTTAGATGAGCTACTACCAGAAGTTGAAGACTTCACGGTAAATAAGTTCCTTCCAGCGATTGCTAAAGGGGGCTTTTTAGCGGCTGATGAAAAACGCACTATTATCAAGCAAGCAGCTAAATACGCTGGCTTATCAGAGAAATTTGTTGAGCAAAACAACCTTGATATTCCAACTGATTTTTTCTGGAAAGAGCTGCTACGTGACCGCGGTCAAACGGTGGGTCGTTTAGATTCACGCTACTTAGGTATCGATAAACGCGATGCGGGTGAATCACCAGACTACTGGGCAGAGCTCACGTCATGGTTACACTCATTCACACCCGCAATTAACTACTACCTACGTGAAGAGTTAAATTACAAAACCGATATCAAATACAACTTATTTGGTAATGTTCACCCTTGGGACCGCTCAGGTAATAACACTGGCGAAAACCTGCGTTTAGCAATGGCACAAAACCCGTACCTGAATGTCATGATCCAATCTGGTTACTATGATGGTGCAACAAACTACTTTGACGCTAAATACACAATGTGGCAGTTAGATCCAAGTGGTAAAATGAAAGATCGCTTAAGCTTTAAAGGCTACCGCAGTGGTCACATGATGTATTTACGTCATGCCGACCTTGAATCATCAAACAATGACTTACGTGAATTTATTTTGAAATCGCTGCCAGCAGAAGGCAAAGCCGCAAAATACTAATCACGCAAAGTAAATTCCAAAAAGAAAAAAGCCCGTTTTTACGGGCTTTTGTTTATCCATTGATCTATTTAGGTTTATACTTTCAGCCATACACTCTAGAGATTTGGAAATCACAGCATGGCAGAAAAATTTCGTGTGATGTTTGCCGGGCTTGAATCAGGCATAGATCAAACACAAGCGACTGAGCAACTTGCCGCAAAATTAAAAACCAGCACAGACAAAGTTGCAGGGCTTTTTGAGCACAAACCTTTGTTTGCTCCGAGCGATCAAGAAAAAGCACTTAAGCAAGCTAAACTACTGGCCAGTGTTGGCATAAAAGCTAAATTACAACCAGTTAGTCAGCAGCCAGCGAGTATTGGCCTTGACGCAAAGCAACGTGATGAGCGTATTTTTGATGCGCTTGACTACATAACCAGTAGTCTCATTCGCTTAGAAGAAAAGCTAGACGACCTTGAGCAACGGCTCCCTGAACTTGAAAACAGCAGTGAACTAAGCAGCACCGATAACTGGCAAGAAGAAGATTTGCTTGATGAAGAAGCATACTGCGAACCTGTTAAAAAGCGTTCAAACACCCTGCTCTATTCATTGATTGCCATGGTGGTTGTGTTGTTAATTGCGCTGGGTATTGTGGAACTGTTTCCTGACCTATTCTCATTTTTAGAAAGTTAATATACCTATTGACATGAGCAACATACGAGCAGAAATAAGACAATCTATTCGCAAAAAGCGTAATTCTCTTAGCAAAGAGCAACAAAAAAATGCAGCAATTGCGCTGAAAATGAATTTTACTCAACACCTAAAATCATTAAATACATCCCAAAACCCCCGTATAGGCATTTATTTTAGCAATGATGGAGAACTAGATACCTCATTGTTAATTAAAGAATTATGGCACAAAAAAGCGCCCCTTTTCTTGCCTATAATCCACCCGTTTAATGGCACTACTTTGTACTTTCAAAGGTATGAAGAAAATTCACCCATGACTGCAAATCGCTATGGTATCTTGGAGCCCAAGTTGAATTGCAGTCAAATATGTCCTTTAGACAAGCTTGATATTTTATTAATGCCACTCGTGGCATTTGATGATCAAGGTAACCGTTTAGGTATGGGCGGTGGGTTTTATGACAAAACATTAGCACGATACTACCAAGAGAACTGGCAAAAGCCGATATTAATCGGTCTGGCGCATCAATGTCAGCATGTGCCTTCTTTACCAATAGAATCTTGGGATGTTCCGCTAAAACACATCATCACCCCAGAGAAAATCTACCAATGGTAGCACTTCTCTCTGTATACTATGAACACTTGAATAAGTATCTCTCTGACAGCCAACTGAGCACATAATTATGACGCAAGATGAATTAAAAAAAGCCGCTGCCTGGGCAGCACTCGAATTTGTAAAAGAAAACACCATTGTTGGTGTTGGCACAGGTTCAACAGTAAATCATTTTATTGATGCACTAGACACGGTAAAAGACACCCTTGTGGGTGCTGTTTCAAGTTCAGAAGCTTCAACTGAAAAGTTAAAAGCACTTGGTATTGAAGTATTTGAGCTTAATGATGTGCAAAGCCTTGATGTTTATGTTGATGGCGCTGATGAAATCAACCCACACAACGAAATGATTAAAGGCGGTGGCGCAGCGCTAACACGCGAGAAAATAGTCTCTGCGGTAGCAAAACAATTTGTATGTATTGTTGATGAATCAAAAGAAGTTGAGACATTAGGGGCATTCCCACTGCCAGTTGAAGTAATCCCAATGGCTCGCAGCTACGTTGCTCGTGAACTCGTAAAACTTGGGGGTGATCCAGTGTACCGCCAAGGTGTAGTGACAGACAACGGCAACATCATTTTAGATGTGCATAACCTTGATATCAGCAATGCCAAAGAATTAGAGCTAACAATCAATCAGATTGTTGGGGTAGTCACAAACGGCTTGTTTGCCCATCGCGGTGCAGACAAAGTTATTATCGGCACCAAAAATGGGCCGCAAATCAAGTAAATAGGAATGAGGATATGAGTAAGGTATCGTTAGCAAAAGACAAAATTAAAATTCTCTTGCTGGAAGGCGTGCACCAAAGTGCTGTAGAAACGCTAAAGCGTAATGGTTACAGTAACATTGACTACGTGAAAACGTCCTTACCTGAAGACGAGCTCATTGAGCGCATTAAAGATGTGCACTTTGTTGGCCTTCGTTCTCGTACTCATATTAATCAAGCGGTATTAGAAGCAGCTGAAAAGCTTGTTGCAGTAGGCTGCTTCTGTATCGGTACAAACCAAGTTGATCTGCAAGCTGCACGTGAGCGTGGTATTGCTGTATTCAACGCACCATTCTCAAACACGCGCTCTGTTGCAGAGTTAGTGCTTGGTGAAATCTTATTACTTCTTCGTGGTATTCCACAGCGTAACGCCCTCGCTCATCGCGGTGGTTGGTTAAAATCAGCCAACGGTTCATTTGAAGCCCGTGGTAAAACGTTAGGTATTGTTGGTTACGGCCACATTGGTACACAACTCGGTATCATGGCTGAAAACATCGGTATGAACGTAGAGTTCTTTGATATCGAAGACAAACTATCGCTTGGTAATGCGACACAAGTACATAACCTTACCCAGTTATTGCAACGTGCCGATGTAATTAGCTTACACGTACCAGAAACGCCGCAAACTAAAAACCTAATTGGTATGGCTGAGCTTGAAGTCATGAAGCAAGGCGCGATTTTAATCAATGCATCACGCGGTACAGTGGTTGATATTGATGCGCTTGCAGAAGCACTGCGCGAGAAAAAGCTAAGCGGTGCTGCCATCGACGTATTCCCTGTTGAACCAAAATCGAATGACGAAGAATTTGTTTCACCTCTGCGTGGTTTTGATAACGTTATTTTGACCCCACACATTGGTGGCTCAACGCAAGAAGCACAAGAGAACATTGGTATTGAAGTTGCGGGTAAACTTGCTAAGTACTCAGATAATGGGTCAACAATTACAGCCGTGAACTTCCCTGAAGTATCACTGCCTGAACTCGCTAACCGCAGTCGCTTATTGCACGTACACCAAAATAGACCCGGCGTGTTAACGCAAATTAACCAAGCGTTTGCACAGCACGGTATCAATATCGCAGCACAGTACTTACAAACTGACGAAGCGATTGGTTACGTAGTAATTGATGTAGACACAGACCATTCAGAAGTCGCACTTAAAGAACTAAGTGCAGTTGAAGGTACAATCAGAGCACGTATCTTACACTAATCGCTCACACAGCGAATAAGCAAAAAGCGCAACCAGTTTGACTGATTGCGCTTTTTTGATGTTGAGCTTAAGCCACCCTCTCTCAGTTGATTTTGTGTGAAGATAAGAGCGGAGCGAAACCCAGCAAAGTAAGCCTCGCTGTAAGCCGTAAGTTTTAAGCGCCAAGTCAAAAATAGCTCAGCGTAGGCGTAAATTTATTTCGCGCGAGGCGGTTACTTATAAGTAACCAATACCAACCATTCTTGAGTAAACAGCAGATGGTAGTTCAAGCCAATTTTGGACAAAAACACGTTAGAGACTAAGGACAGCTTTGTGCCAATTGTTGATAACTAAGCAACGCCTAAATTTAGCGTGAGAATTCTCTCAGCGGGTTAAAGTCACAACCAGCGCTATTTGCTTTGCTGGCGATAAGATTTAATTGTGAGCTGTATTACTTTACAGGCTACTTAATGACCATCTATTTTTTGCTTAGCTTCAAGTCCATATTTTGCGCCTTGATCTCAGCGATATAAATTGAATTATTGGCGATAGCCAGTTCCAGCGCACGCTCAGATGCAATTAACGCATCAAGAAAATTCTTATTCAAATTGTAAGCTGTTGCTAAACTATCCCACAGTATCTCAGAATTAGGAAAAGTCTCAGTACCTTTTTCCAAAATTTCAACGCCCCACGCTGGCTTACCCTCATACGTAGCTTTGAGCCCATAAACATTATACTGATGTGCCGATAAAGGAAATGCATAACCGAACTCTTTAGCTTTATCCTCATAAAACTTTATCAGGTTCGACAGGGGCATGATATCAATCTCAGGTACCGCATTCCAATGATAAAAAATAGCTTGTAACCCTTTTGCCATTCCTACTATGGGAGTGGTATCGTGTGTTTCATTGGGGAACCTTGCATAATTATAATAAAGCCCTGATTTTGATTTTTTTTCCAATGCCAATAACATGCGATCAAAAGCTTCGGGCATTTCATTCGGTTCACTTGCCATACTTAGAAACCATCGAAAAGTTTTTTCTCCACTGGTTAAGTGCTTCTTTTCAAAGTCAGTAACTATTATAGCTTTATCCCACCAAAGACTTGGGCTAATCGATATCGCAGCATTAAATTTCGTATTACCTTTAACAGCTAGGTAACTGGTATATAGACCTGAAAGTGAGTGGCCTGCGATAACATAATAAGGCGCAACTCTATATTGCTTATTAAGTTTGTTTAATAACTCTTCTTGTAGGAAACGCGTGAGTAAGTCAGCTTTACCTGCTCGACCGACAAATGCTTCAGGCTCAGTATGAGTAAAAAATGCTAATCTATTTTTTAGACTTACACCTACAACAATCATTTCCGGTATTGCAGCATAAGTGCTATAAAAATGCGCGCTAGCTGCCGCGTGATTGAATTGAGTGGCGCCATCTAATACAACCAGAACAGGGTATGAAAAGTTATCAGAATGTCGGTAAGTATCAGGTAACGATACCTGAACGGTAACGGCTTTCCCTAGGAACTCAGAATTTAGACTCAAACGGTCATACTGCGCAAGAGCTTGAGTAGAATTAAAAAAAAATAAAAAGATTAATATAAATCTCATTGTATACCTTTAAACTTAACGGCTTATTCAACACCATTTAGGTGGCTTATAATGTTATTAGTTAAAATTAGGAGCCATCTCACCAAAGCAGGAATAAGGTTAACTTTTTCAGTTTCCCCTTCACGCCCTGAGGCATTCGCCTAAACACGTCTATGGACAAAAGCAAGTTAGAGTATTTAGTCAGTAAAGCCGCATTAAGGTGTGAGCAACGCTACCACGAAACTTAACCATACCACCTTAAACACAAAACCCAACGATGGAATGAAAAATGCCAAGCGCTGGGAATCACTCTTAAATGCTTTGTTAGCCCTAGCTTGACGTAGCCGCTAATATCATTGAACCGATACTAGCTATGCTACCCGCATGCGGAAGTAAGCTTGTGAGACCATTTAGCATCGAACCTAGAATGGTTTTGTTAGGATTTGCTTGCTTAGATTGAACCTCTATTACATCTACAACCTCAAGAGCTTCATTGATGACACTAGATTCAACATCTTATGACCGAATTTCATCTCTTAGTTGTGCGAATAGAGATTCAAGGTCGGTATTTGCCTGAACACTCATATTTGTTGAGTTGTCGACGGAATGATTATTAACACGAGCATGAGGACCACTCACGTTTTATGTAATATTCTGCACAGATCTACTATTAGTTTCAGGTTTCTTTGCACCCAACTTTTCTACATAAGCGGCGAAATGTGAAAAAGTGCCTTGAACTAAAACATCCTCTACATCTGTAACTTCCCTGCGATCTCTAGCTCCTGTCTGAACAATAATGTGTCCAATCTCAATGTTTTGAGGCTCTAGAAATTGGAACACTACCTGACCCGTCCCTTTTCGAGTTCTTTAAAGCACGTTCAGTAAGCAAAGGAGAACCGTCTAAAGTTTCATCGCTATATACACTGACATCACTACCACGACCTCTAATAAAATTACCAGCTACTTTTGCCAAATTCATTTAATTCTCCTTTAGGGCTAACGCTTTAAACAGCGGAAAACGCGAGCGTAGCGAGTAGGTTTCCGCTGTTTAACTTGTTAGTTTTCAACTGCCGCTACCAATTTACCGTCAATTGAAAGACTGCCATCGCGAATTAAGACATCTCCAAGCCACACTGAACCGTAAAATTTATTGTCCAAATACAGTTCTTTACTGTACCGACCAACAATTTCCAATTTATGCTGACTCGATTGTGTGCCAAATATTACGGTATGCCGTAAAGGTGAAGGTGACGTTTTGCCTACAGTCGAAATTGGCATAAGTTCCTCACTATAGGGTTCCATAATTTTGATGGTTAGCCCTGGGTGATTGACATTATATTCCACCCAATCACCAACTCGCTTACCTGTATCTGCGCCGGTAAATCCAATCAAGTTAGCACAACCTGATACAAAAAATACAACACCTAACATGCTCAATTTGAAAAACGTACTCATAAAATCCTCTAAAAAACTAACAATTTTATAGTGCGCTCGTCGCGCATCTTTGTGCCGATGTTACGCGCATGTATTAATGAATCTATTTTTAACAAATAACGTAATGCATTGCCAACTTTAATATTTTTATGACACTAAAGGTATTCAGAAAAAGAAATTACGCTCGTCGCTCATTTTCTTGAATATGGGAGCACAACAACAAAACAGTATATTAATACAGTTATTTATGTCATCACCAACATAAAAGTTAGTGGAATATCAGATTATGGAGTAGAGCCAATATCATTAGATGAATAAAAATGTACCTGATAGCTCATAGCCGCCCTTAGAGCATTTGCTATGCATTATTTTGGGGCAAAAACGGTTTACTTTGGTTAAGCGAACAAGAAAGCGGGAACAAAAAAATCCCCCTCAATAACGTAAATAAACCACACAGAACGACTAGATGTCCTTCACCCATAATAAAACCTAACAACCACCCGCTCACGTACACTTCCCTGTGTAAATCACGCCGGTGAGTCAGTAAATTTTACTTATCGGCTGGCTTTGCATCCGCGGCCTTATCTTGCTGTTTTTCGCTGATCATGGTGTTTAATTTTTCGCCGCCTTTAATACCAAAATCTAACGTGCGGATTGGGAATGGAATGGTCATATTAGCTTCGCTTAAGGCGTTTCTAACAGCCACAACAGCTTTGTGGCGTACAGTCATAAAGTCAGCTTCACCGGGGTACTTAATCCAAAACCACACCAGTAAATTAATGCTGCTATCGCCAAAGCTTTCGGCGTACACGGCGGTCTCTTCTTGCTTGATCACAAAATCAAATTCATTGATTTTTTTAACGATAACCTCTGCAGCTTGCTCTGGGTCATCGGCATACGAAATACCCACAGGCACCTCAATACGGCGAACGCCTAACGTACTGTAATTACTAAGTATGTTTCTAAATAAAATTTTATTCGGTACGAGAATTAGTTGTCCATAAAAATTCTCGATAAGGGTGTTTCTGAGGTTAATCGCGCGCACTGTACCAAATACACTTTCCGTTCGAATGACATCACCTGCTTTAAAGGGTTTACGAATACCCATGGCAATACCTGCGATTAAGTTTTCGGTCATATCCTGAAAAGCAAAACCGATAGCAAGACCAACAATACCAGCACCTGCGAGTAATGAAGTCACGGTGCCTCTGAGGCCTAAAAAATCGAGCGCAACAAACAGCCCTACACAAAGAATAACCACTTTTGCAATAGACGACATCAAATCAGCAATTTGCGTTGATTCCAAAGAGCGACGTAAGATTTTACGCAGCATTGAGCCACACACTCGCGCTAAAAGCGAAAATAAAATGGTTATTATGATTGCGACGATGAAGTTAGGAATATGACTTATAACAATATCAATCCAACCACCAAGCTTCTCTTCAATGAGCTTTTCAGCTTCACTAACGGATGGAATTTTTAGCATGTTTATACCTTGTTATCTTATATTAACTAACTCGGTAATTTGCAAAATGAACGCCATGTTTAATCAGACAAATAAAAACCATAAAAAAAGCCGTGCATCGCACGGCTTTTAACACACTAAAGTAGGCTCTTTTTTCTAGTGCTGTTCTTCTCGCAGAAAAACAGGTTCGAGCTCTTTCGCGGTTGCATCGCTACTGAAGTAATAACCCGCTACTGTGAAATCTTTTAAATCACTCAATTGAGTAATTTTATTCTCAATAATGTAACGCGCCATCATGCCGCGGGCTTTTTTCGCGTAAAAGCTGATCACTTTATACTGGCCGTTTTTACAATCTTTAAAATGAGGTGTTATAATTTGTGCATTCAAGGCTTTTTTATCAACTGCTTTAAAGTACTCATTTGAAGCAAGGTTTACTAAGTACTTACTGTCTTGCTCTGCCAAGACTGTATTGAGTTTTTCGGCTATCACACTCCCCCAAAACTCATACAAGTTTTTACCGCGTGGATTTTCAAGCTTAGTGCCCATTTCTAGGCGGTAAGCTTGCATTAAATCGAGCGGCTTAAGCACACCGTAAAGGCCAGATAAAATTCGTAAGTGAGACTGTGCATAATCTAAGTCAGAGTGTGTTAACGACTGTGCATCTAAACCACCATACACATCTCCATTAAATGCAAGGACGGCTTGTTTTGCGTTTTCTGTTGTAAACGGCTGTGACCACTGTGCGAATCGCGCTGCATTTAAACCGGCTAGTTTATCGCTGATTTTCATTAAACTGCCAATTTGAGCAGGGGTTAAATCACGGCAAACTGACATTAACTCTTCGCTGTGCTCGAGTAATTCAGGCTGAGTGAATTTGTCGGTCGTGGCTGGTGTTTCATAATCTAAATTTTTTGCAGGTGAAATAACTGTGATCATAGATAGCTATTGACTTGTAATTTGTTTGATGTCAATTTCAACATTAAATGAATCAAAATGCACGTTTTGTTTCGCCCCGCCTTAATTCGCTGCATTTTCACATCTAATGCCTTAGTTTTCTTAGTTAAGGACATTTGACCTATTAAACACTGTCATAGTGTTGCAGCATTAAGGTGGCTATAATGGATTTTCTTTTAACTTGCTTGGAATGAGGAAAGCAAATGACTTCAGCACTACAAAGGCTTAAACAGCATTCATCTATTGTTGCAGATACAGGTGATATTGAAGCTATCAAAAAGCACCAACCAGAAGATGCAACAACTAACCCATCTTTACTTTTAAAAGCCAGTGAAATTGAAGCGTATAAACCTTATCTAGACAAGGCATGGCAATACGCAAAAGAAACAGAGCAAGATGCAGCCAAGCAACTTGAACTTGCTTGCGATTATTTTGCCGTATTAATTGGTAAAGAAATCAGCGAAATTGTACCGGGTTATATCTCGACAGAAGTCGATGCGCGTTTATCTTTCGATACACAAGCGACGATTGATAAAGCACATACTTTACTTAGTCTTTACGAAAAAGAAGGGGTAAGCAAAGATAAAATTCTTATTAAAGTTGCATCAACGTGGGAAGGCATCAAAGCTGCCGAGCAATTAGAAAAAGAAGGCACTAAGTGTAACTTAACGCTGTTATTCTCAGAAGCACAAGCACGTGCCTGTGCCGACGCAAATGTATTTCTAATTTCACCGTTTGTTGGCCGTATTCTTGACTGGCATGTAGCGAATGGTATGGAAAAACCGACTGATCCAATGCAAGATCCTGGTGTACAGTCTGTTCGTAGTATTTATGAATTCTACAAACGCCATGACTATAAAACAGTCGTGATGGGTGCAAGCTTCCGTAACACGGGTGAAATCATCGCGCTTACTGGTTGTGATAAATTAACAATCAGCCCTGCATTACTTGAAGAGCTTGGTGAGCTTACAGACGCACAAGAGTACTTACTTGAAAGCGACTTTACCGTTGAACCAAAACCAGCACCACTGACTGAAAGTGAGTTCCGTTGGTTACATAATCAAGATGCCATGGCGACAGAAAAACTAGCTGAGGGCATTCGCTCTTTTGCCGAAGCGCAGCTTGAATTAGAAGCACGCTTTAAAGCAATGTAATCTGCAAAAATCATTGTAAATGAACGCCACCGCTCTCGGTGGCGTTTTTGTTTATATACCATACAAAATTTTGATCTATTCATCTAGCAATCACATTCCTGTAACAATATCGTCACTTTTTTATTCTATTTTTGTCTAGCCTGTGGTATAGGTATTTCCGAGGTTCAAAATAATCAATAGGAGAAGTTCATGGATAGCCTAGACGATATTTTAGAAATATTAGAAGGTCCTAGTACAACAAAAAAGACCTCTACAAAAAATAAAAAGAGAAAATGGCGCGAAATCGAAGCTTTGAAAGATAAGCACAGATTACGTAAAGAACTACAGGAGTTAGACTACTTTACAGACAGTATAGCGATTGATGAGCTAGACTTTTAAATCAAGGCCCGCAAGGGCCTTTTGTTTGCATTAAATTTTAGGAAGGTGCCAATTAATCGGTGTTTTATGCTGTTCGCTCAGTCGCTGATTAATCGTTGAAAAATGCTTACACCCAAAAAAACCTCGATGTGCAGACAAAGGTGAAGGATGTGGGCCTTGGATCACGTGATGACGCGATGTATCGATGTGTTTACCTTTCTTTTGTGCATGTGCCCCCCACAAAACAAACACAACTCCCTCACATTGCTGATTGATCAGTGCGATAACTTGGTCTGTAAACTGCTCCCATCCCAAATGCTTATGTGAATGCGCGTTTCCCTGCTCAACGGTCAGTACTGTATTCAATAAAAACACGCCCTGCTCTGCCCAGCTTTGTAAGTAACCATGCTCAGGTATTTCGAATCCGTCGATATCTGTGGCCAGTTCTTTATAGATGTTTTTAAGTGAAGGCGGCAGTTTTTTAACCTCAGGTTGCACTGAAAAGCATAATCCATGTGCCTGCCCTTCACCGTGATAAGGGTCTTGCCCTAAAATAACCACTTTCACATCGTTTAAAGGGGTGGCGTTAAAGGCTGAGAAAACCTGTTCTTCAGGTGGGAATACAACAACACCCGCAGCGCGTTTATCAGCAACATAGGTTAGTGTGTCTTGCATATAGGGCTTGGCTAATTCAGCCTTTAAAAAATCTTGCCAGTTGGTCATTTTGAAGCCTGTATTTGCTTTCTTGAAATGTCTATTTTACCACACATCTCGCTCAAGCCATCAAGCATGCGGGTTGTAAAGCGATGTAATAAATCAGCGTTAACACTTATAAATTGGTTATGCTGAACGGCCGGTAATTCAGGCCATTGTCGCCAATCTATTTGAGGTTGCGGCTTTTTCGATTTTTCATCGGGGATAATAATCACCTCGGGTTTACTTACCAGCACATTTTCAATACTGATACGCGGATAATCGGTTTCACTGTTTGCAAATACATTGTCAGCATGGCAAATCGTTAATAACTGATTAATCCATGTGTTACCCCCCACCGTCATCATCGGCTCTGGCCATAACTGATAAAACACACTCACTGGGAGTTTATCCTGCTGTGAAGCACGGATGGCAGCAAGCTTTACTTCAAACTCAGTGGCTACTCTATCGGCTCGCGTTTTTAAATGGGTTAACTCACCTAATTTACGTAACTCATCAGCCACATTATCCACTTGGTCTGGGTTACTGTAAGCAACCGGAATACCTAATTTCTCAATGTAAGCAAGATCTTCAGCTTTATTACCGGTCTTCCATGCAAGAACAAGATCAGGTTTCAGCGATAAGAGCCTTTCCATATTGATGCCGTAGTAACCACCCACTCGTTCAATTTCATTGGCTTGTGCAGGGTAATCGGCATAATCGACAGTTCCAACGATGCGATCTCCAGCACCAATTGCAAACAGGTTTTCGACTATATGCGGAGCCAAAGCAACGATACGCTGAGGCTCTTTAATTTCATGTGCGTAAGAAAACTGAGCCAACCACATCAATGCCCATAAGCAACTAAAGGTCAGTGCTTTCATATTAGTAATCAAACCCTTTTTGTGCCTTTATGCCAGCATCAAATGCATGCTTCACGTTACGTACTTCACTCACGGTGTCTGCAAGTTCTGTGAGTTTTCGGTGCGCGCCTCGCCCTGTAATAATCACTGATTGCATTGCAGGTCGCGAACTAATTGCAGCAATGACTTCATCTAAATCAATGTAGCCATAGGTAATCATATAAGTGATTTCATCGAGCATCACTAAATTAATAGACTCATCTTTTAGCATTCGTTTTGCTTCTTGCCATGTTACTTGCGCTGCCGCTGTGTCAGAGTCTTTATTTTGAGTCTCCCAAGTGAAACCCGTATTCATAATGACAAATTCGACGCCTGCTTTTTCGAGTAAATTACGTTCACCGCACTCCCAAGTGCCTTTAATAAACTGACAAACAGCTGCTTTCATGCCATGACCCACAGCACGCGCTACAGTACCAAAGCCTGAGGTTGATTTTCCTTTCCCGTTACCTGTAATGACCTGAAAAATACCTTGCTCTTTTTGAGCCGCGGCGATGCGCTCGTCTACTTTTTGTTTTACTTTTTGTTGGCGCTGTTGGTGCTTATCTTGGTTGTTTTCGCTCATTATTTTTCCTTACTAAAGGTGTCATAAATATTGATAATTTGCTCAATATCCATATGTTTTTCCACTACGTCTGCGAGTCTATTTAACTGCTGTTCGCGGTGTTGATTAAGATCGATAGGTGTCAATTTCGTCTCAGGCTCTAGCCATCTGACCAACTGATTTACTGCATCAGGTGTATCAAAAAGCCCATGTAAGTAAGTACCTGCTACTTGGTTATCATCGCTAATAAAGCCGTCATGGGTAAAGCCATTCGGATGCTGTTCAAACGTTATAAAAGGCTGTTCAAGCGCTGGCCCCTCACTTATTCCGGCATGTATTTCATAACCACAAACTTGCTGTTCGCTGCTGTTTAAATGCAATATTCCAGTTACTTGTGTCAGCACTTTTTGTTGGCCTAACTGAGTTTCAAAATTAGCGATTCCCAACCCTTTTGCTTCCCCTAGTCTAGACTCGACAGAATGAGGATCGGCAATTCGCATCCCTAACATTTGTAGGCCACCACAAATCCCCAGCACTTTGCCTGAATACCGAAGATGGCGGTGTATTTGTTTGTCCCACCCTTCATTTTTTAGAAAGGCTAAATCGCTTAACACATTCTTACTACCTGGAATAATAATTAGATCAACATCAGGAATCGATTGTGTATGACGGACATAGTGAAGGTCTATTTCTGGTTGCAGTCTGAGGACATCGAAATCAGTGTGATTACTAATATGAGGTAAAAGAAGAACAGCAATGTGTAACTGTGGCTCAGCAACTTTATTAGCAATAGCCACGGCATCTTCGGCATCTAAGGCTAAATCATGTAAGTATGGCAAAACCCCCAATACAGGTTTATTCGTGTATTGCTCAAGCCAATCTAAACCACTTTGTAACAGTGCTATATCACCACGAAAACGATTTATTACAAACCCTTTTACGCGCGCTTGCTCTGATTCAGATAACAACGCTAACGTCCCAACCAGGTGAGCAAAAACCCCGCCTTTATCAATATCGGCAATAATGATCACTGGGCAATCGACAGCCTCAGCATAACCCATGTTAGCAATATCATTTTCTCTGAGATTAATTTCTGCTGGACTGCCTGCGCCTTCAACAACTAATAGCTCAAACCGTTCGCTTAAGCGCTTTTGAGAGGTGAGTACGGCGTCCATAGCGACCTTTTTATAATCGTGGTAACTGCCAGCTTCCATATTCGAAAGCGCTTTTCCATGCACAATAACTTGTGCACCTGTATCGCTATTTGGTTTTAGTAAAATAGGGTTAAAATCAACCTCAGCGGGCACATTAGCTGCCACTGCTTGCAGTGCTTGTGCACGCCCTATCTCGCCTCCATCGGCGGTTACAGCACTATTAAGTGCCATGTTTTGCGGCTTAAAAGGCGCAACCTTAATGCCGCGTTTAGCAAAAATGCGACACAATGCCGCCACTAAAGTGCTTTTACCTGCATCAGATGTCGTGCCTTGCACCATAAGGGTTTTCATCATTGCTCCCTCTTTAATGTTTGTGCAAGGCCAGCAATAATAAACTCAACCCGAGCAACCTGCTTGGCAAGCGATTGGTGTAACCAACCCGAATGATCAACAAACTGGCGGCTCAATTCACCCAATGGCACAATACCATGGCCTACTTCATTGCTAACAAAAATAACCTCGCAGGGAAACTCTTTAAGCACATCAAGTAGTGCTGCTTTTTGCTCTAGCCAATATGCTTCACCGTGCTGACATAAACAATTACTCAGCCAAAGTGTTAAGCAATCAACCAAAATACAGCGGTCTGCTTTGCCATGCTCTTTGAGCACTTTAGCCAATTGCAGTGGCTCTTCGATAACTTGCCAACGACTATCGCGCTCTAATTGATGACGAGCAATGCGTTCAGCCATTTCATTATCGCCCGCATTGGCTGTCGCAAGATAAATAATCGATTTGCCTGAATTGCTAGCTAGTTGCTCTGCAAAGCGGCTTTTACCACTGCGTGCGCCACCTAAAATCAAGGTATGTGGTTGCTTCATAACATGCTCACTAAGGTTAAATATACAGCCAGCTCAGCAATTTGTTGTGCGGCACCTAGGCAGTCTCCGGTATAACCTGATAACTGTTTTTTGAACCAGTGAATTAATATAAAACGCGTTATAGTAAGTACAAGGATTACAGTGAAGATGTGCCAAATACTGAGCACTGAAAATAACCATGCGAAAAGTATCACTGCCCCGCCTGTCGCAAGCAGTATTTGGTAACTTTCGGTGCTTAAATACATCGCAACGGGTTTTACTTTGCTGGTTGCATCGTGACTAACATAATCCATGTCAGCAATTAAACTCGTTGCGACAATTCGGCTTAAACTCTGCCCTAATAGCAACGCAATGAGTAGCAAATTTAGTGACTCAGACAACACAACTAAACTTTGAAACTTAATAAGCAGCACAATAATAAGCGCAGCCGCTCCGTAAGTTCCTAAACGGCTGTCTTTCATAATGGTCAGCTTATCTTCAACTTTCCAGCCACCACCAAAGCCATCCCACACATCTGCTAACCCATCTTCATGAAATGCCCCCGTCAAAATTAACCCTAAGGCCATAACAAGTGCCACGGAAATTGAAGCAGGAAAAAAGTAACTAAACACGAGATAACCTAAACTTAAAATCCCCGCAAGTAGAACCCCTACCAAAGCAAAATAGCGACTGGCTTGGTTCAATGCCGTCGTTGATACCTCAAAATTGAGCGTCACAGGTATACGTGTTAAAAAACTAACAGCTAGCAATAATAGCTGCTTTTGAGAAGGCGATGGGTTGTGTGTATTCATTGCTTAAACAACCTGCTCAACATGTGCATCTGCAAAACTTGCCATTTCGTTATAAAATGCAAGCGATGATTGTAATAATGGTAACGCCAAGGCGGCACCACTGCCCTCTCCTAAGCGCAAATTAAGGTTTAATAATGGCGATGCGTCTAACGCTGCCAGCATGGCTTTATGTCCTTGCTCATCTGAGGCGTGAGCAAAAATCATATAATCACGTGCATGCGCGTTTATACGTGTCGCAACCAATGCTGCGGCACTGCAAATAAAGCCATCAATAACCACCACCATGCCTACTTCTGCCGCGGCTAAAATAGCACCTGTTATTTGAACTATTTCAAAGCCACCCAGCGCCGCTAATGTCATTAATGGATCGTTAAGATGCGCCTGATGCAAATTAACGGCTTGTTCAACAACCGCAATTTTTTTAGCTACCACCTCATCCGTTACGCCCGTGCCCTTACCCACACATTGAGCGGCAGGTAATGATAATAGAGCAGCCATTAATGCTGCCGCACTGGTTGTGTTACCGATCCCCATTTCACCGAATGCTACGGTATTACACCCTGTATTTTTTATTGCATTCACACGCTGCTTAGCAAACTTAAAGCCTTGTTCAACTTGCGCTGGCGACATCGCCATTGAGGTATTTATTGACTCAGTAATATGCCCTAAACGTTGATTATGAACACTAATATGATGCTGTTCTGACAAAGTGCCTGCATCAACGACCTCTAGCTGCCATCCAAGTTGACGACAAAATACATTAATTGCCGCTCCACCATGCGCAAAATTAGCAATCATTTGTGAAGTCACACTGCTTGGCGCAATCGAAACCCCTTGGCTAGCAACACCATGGTCACCTGCAAAAACGACGAGTGTCGGCGCGTTAATAACAGGTTTAAATTCATCTACAGCGTGCTCTGAGTTAAGAGATTGACTTAAAATGAGTGTCAACGTTTTTGCGCACTCTTCTAATTGACCAAGCGCTCCTAAGGGTTTGGTTTTAAGATCTATTTTTTGTTGAATTACAGATGCATACTGCGAGTTAAGAGGTGCGATATTAAACATGGGCTACCTGCGCTGTTTACGAAAATAAAGTAAAGATAAAAAGAACACACTGCCTATAGCCGCAGTGATCACACCCACAGGCAATTCTTGATTAGTCAGTAAAGTACGACAAAGCACATCGACCCATACCATAAATGTACCACCAACAAGGCTCGTCATTAAAAGGTTGTGGCTTGAGCCTTGCGACGTAAAGTAGCGGACAATATGCGGGATCATAAGCCCAACAAAGCCAACCCCCCCACACATAGCGACCAAAACAGCAGTAATTAACGAACTAAGCAGTAACATTAAAATACGAAAACGTTGAGCATGAATCCCCAGTGTTGCCGCGCTTTCATCACCAAGCAACATAGCGTTTAACTGACGACGAAAAGCGATCATTAACGTCATACACGCAATGATTACGGTGAGCGGGATCCAGAGCGTTCCCCACTCAGCACGTGAAAAACTTCCCATAGTCCAAAATAAGATAGCTGTAATCGCTTGAGGATCGCTAAAATAAAGTAATAAACTGGTTAAAGCACTAAACAGAAATGACAGTGCGACCCCCGCCAATAACATCGCTTCAACTTGCCCTACATGGCGACGCCCAGCAATGCCAATCAACAAAAACATAGAGAGTAAGCTGCCCAAAAATGCAGCAATCGACATACTAAAGCCAAAACTCACACCGGTAAGCGATATAAAGCAAACCACACCAAATGAGGCACCTGAAGAAATACCAAATAAGTAAGGGTCTGCCAACGGGTTTCGCGTTACGGTTTGTAATATAAGCCCAGCAAGCGCGAGCCCAGCTCCAGCTAAAAACGCCAATATCATACGTGGCATGCGCAGTTGCAAAATAATACGCTGGATAAATTCATCACTGCCCTGGCTGATTAAACTATGCAGCACATCACTCATTGATGTACTCGCGGCACCAAAACTGAGTGCTAAAAAGCAACTAACAAGTGCAACGCATACACAGAGACTAAAGCGCACCCTATCAGTCATCTTGATGCTCCTGTCTGTTATAGCCGTAATAGTAGGTAATATGTGGCACGAACTCATCAAACGAGGTTGACTGAGGATGAGCAGACACTCTTGCACAAACACCAAAAACATCACTTAACAGCTGCTCTGTAAGCACCTCTTTTGGTGTGCCTTGCGTAATTAATTGACCTTCATCGATAACAAGTAACTCATCACATACGCTAGCAGCTAGATTTAAATCATGAAATGAAGCGAGCACAGTGACATCAAGTGACTTAGCAAGCTCCATAATTTGAATTTGATACTTAACGTCAAGATGGCTGGTTGGCTCATCCATAATCAATAACTTTGGTTGCTGAACAATTGAGCGGGCTATAAGTGCACGCTGTTTTTCTCCACCCGAGAGTGAATCAAAGCTTTGCTGTGTGTGATGACTTAAACCAACCTGCTCGATTGCTTGATAAATACGCTTTTTATCATCGGCATTAGTCGCACTAAACAGGGTTTTATGTGGGGTGAGACCTAAACTAACTACATCGAAAACAGATAAATTAAATTGCGAAGGAGACTCTTGTAAAACCACAGCAACATTTTTAGCGAATTCATCAGCACTGATTTGCCAAATATTATCGCCAGCTAAAAAGACTGCACCTTGTTGTGGTTTTAAATAGCGATATAAGCAACGCAATAAACTTGATTTACCGGCGCCATTAGGTCCCAGCAAACCAATAAATTGACCTGCATTTAACTGCAAATTGATTGATTTAAGAATTGTTTTATCAGCAATTCCCCAGCTTAAATCAGATACTGAAATTAAAGGGGTTGTGCCTTGGCTTTTTAATTGCAAATTACACTCTCTTGGCGAGTTTTATCAACGCACCAGAAAGCACTGACCTATATCAGTAGATAACGTGAGTTGACCCGCTCAATGATACTAATTAGTTTGAATATTAAATCGCTCAAATCGATAAACACTCTACTGTATTAGCATAATAAGACTAATTGTTGTTGCTAAGTATCTGGCTGACCATGTTCATCATGGATTACAGTTGCGGGAACAGCTGGAGAATCTCACCCCATTCCATAGCATATAGATATACCTAAACGACCTCATGATGCGAGTTTCTGTTGGAATTAAAGCAATATAGGCAAGAAATTGATTACACAGAATGGTTATTCCTTTCCTAAAATCAATAACGCGGAATTAATCGCTTTAAACCAACCCGCAGAACGTTGTTCAAAAACTTACTTTCTAAGTTGTTACTTATATACGTGCTGCAAAGTAACGCCTTGATATAAAGCCCCTGTAAAACGCTGAAATCTAAATTTTGAGGTAGTTCGGTATATTATGGCGGGCTAAGTAAATAATTCAATGAATATCACTCTAGATGGCTAAAAAACTATTTTAGGCCACGCTTGCCCTTGTTCATCTATATATACATCTAACGTTATTAACCCTGCATAAGGTAAATGAAAAACATTAAGGTGAGTATTCGTTTGTTTAGGCATATGACAAATAATAGCGAGGATTTGTTTAATTACACCCGCGTGGCTAATCACTAATGAATGCGTATGTTTGGACTCTGTAAGCGAAACTAAAAATGCCTGCCACCATGCTTCGACTCGCGCGTAAAAGTCAGCCATTAATTCACCATTGGGCACTTTAACCTGCCACGGATGTTGCCAAAAATCACCGACATGAGGTTTACCATTTTGTTGCCAAAGTTGTTGGTAATCTTGGCCATCCCAGTCACCAAAATTAAACTCTTTCAATGCATTGTTATATTGCACATTGATTGTATGCTGACGAGCTAAGAATTCTGCATGCGTTGAACAACGTTTTAGCGGAGAGCTATAAATAGCATCGAAGCGAGATAATTTTGCGCTTGCTAGACGCATCTGTTCATAGCCTACATCTGACAAAGCAACATCAACGTGCCCACAAAGAATGCCCGGAGTTGCAATTTCGCCATGCCGTAGTAAGTAAACCCGTGAAGTAAATGCGTCCATAAATATCCTTAATCAGCCATACAATACGGTAACGCGTTTCTAGCTCAGTGTCGAGTTAGGCTAAACGAATTAAGCGAACATCAAAATGCAGCACTGCATTTGCACCAATTTTACCACCATTCCCCTTTTTACCCCACGCAAGCGCAGGAGGGATCACAAATTCATAGCGAGATCCTATATTCATCAACAAAAGCCCCTCTCTTAGGCCTTCAATCGCTTCTGATAAAGCAAACACCTCCGGCATACCCGCTTTATAGCTATCGGCAATAACATGACCGTCAGCGAGAATAATTCGTTGATTAATAACAACAGTATCAAACTCTGTGAGCTTGTCACCTGCCGCATCCTCTACAACTTTATACATCAAACCCGATGGGCACACTTGTGTATCTGGATGAGCTGAAAATTTGCTGATAAATGCTTCACTATTCTTACGGTTTAAACCTGATGAGCCTTTCGATTTTGTTGTTTTCTTACGAGACACAAAACACCTTAATTGTATTACAAATATAAAGCGCTTTATCGCATAACAAAGATAGGGAAGCAAGGAGTTTAAAGTAGAGTAGCAAGCGCTAAAAACTCAACAATGTCTTAATCTGAAAGATACACTACAGTGGCAATTCAGAGACTTTTCAGCACTAAAGTGCCTTTTACGTCCTAATTATCTCAGCGTGAGGTGAAATAAGCAATTTAAGAGAACCTTTCAATCTGTGTGAACATACCAATCCGCAAAAATACTTAATCATTTTGAGTGATCAAACCAGTCGCTACCTGCGTTAAAAATTTCTGATTTAGAACAACTAAATAACTAAATTTTTGCCTTGTTATCAACGCGGTTTTATTGCCTCAAAATAGACCACTTAATTAAGCGTAATGGTATCAGACATCTATTTTCTGACATCCGATATAGTAGAAAGCATTAAACACAAAAAAGCCCGATTCTTTCGAATCGGGCTTTCTTTAATTAGGATCCTGGCGATGTCCTACTTTCACATGGCAAATGCCACACTATCATCGGCGCTGTTTCGTTTCACTACTGAGTTCGGCATGGGGTCAGGTGGGTCCAAAACGCTATTGTCACCAAGAAAATTCTTTTCAATTTTCTTATTATTAATTTTTAAATTTAAAGTCTTTCGACTGAATTAGGAGCCTGGCGATGTCCTACTTTCACATGGCAAATGCCACACTATCATCGGCGCTGTTTCGTTTCACTACTGAGTTCGGCATGGAGTCAGGTGGGTCCAAAACGCTATTGTCACCAAGCATATTCTGGTCGTTAATCGCATTCGCAATTAACTAAAATCTGGAAATCTGATAATCGTAAAATCTACTTTAGTATATTAACTTCTGTCTGTTACGCTGTCATAAAACGCGTTTGGCGTTGTATGGTTAAGCCTCACGGGTAATTAGTACAGGTTAGCTTAATGGCTCACACCACTTCCACATCCTGCCTATCAACGTTGTAGTCTTCAACGGCCCTTCAGAGACTTTAAAAGTCTAGTGAGAACTCATCTCGAGGCCTGCTTCGCGCTTAGATGCTTTCAGCGCTTATCAGTTCCGAACGTAGCTACCGGGCAATGCCATTGGCATGACAACCCGAACACCAGCGGTTCGTTCACTCCGGTCCTCTCGTACTAGGAGCAACCCCTCTCAATTCTCAAACGCCCACGGCAGATAGGGACCGAACTGTCTCACGACGTTCTAAACCCAGCTCGCGTACCACTTTAAATGGCGAACAGCCATACCCTTGGGACCGACTTCAGCCCCAGGATGTGATGAGCCGACATCGAGGTGCCAAACACCGCCGTCGATATGAACTCTTGGGCGGTATCAGCCTGTTATCCCCGGAGTACCTTTTATCCGTTGAGCGATGGCCCTTCCATTCAGAACCACCGGATCACTATGACCTACTTTCGTACCTGCTCGACGTGTCTGTCTCGCAGTTAAGCTGGCTTCTACCATTACACTAACCGTACGATGTCCGACCGTACTTAGCCAACCTTCGTGCTCCTCCGTTACTCTTTGGGAGGAGACCGCCCCAGTCAAACTACCCACCAGGCACTGTCCGTAACCCCGATTAGGGGCCAACGTTAGAACATCAAAACTACAAGGGTGGTATTTCAAGGACGGCTCCACAAAGACTAGCGTCTCTGCTTCAAAGCCTCCCACCTATCCTACACATGTAGGTTCAATGTTCAGTGCCAAGCTGTAGTAAAGGTTCACGGGGTCTTTCCGTCTAGCCGCGGGTACACAGCATCTTCACTGCGATTTCAATTTCACTGAGTCTCGGGTGGAGACAGCGTGGCCATGGTTACACCATTCGTGCAGGTCGGAACTTACCCGACAAGGAATTTCGCTACCTTAGGACCGTTATAGTTACGGCCGCCGTTTACCGGGGCTTCGATCAAGAGCTTCGTCCGAAAACTAACCCCATCAATTAACCTTCCGGCACCGGGCAGGTGTCACACCGTATACGTCATCTTGCGATTTTGCACAGTGCTGTGTTTTTAATAAACAGTCCCAGCCACCTGGTCACTGCGGCTCCAATCAGCTTAAAGAGCAAGTCTCATCACCAATCGGAGCGTACCTTCTCCCGAAGTTACGGTACGATTTTGCCTAGTTCCTTCACCCGAGTTCTCTCAAGCGCCTTAGTATTCTCTACCTGACCACCTGTGTCGGTTTGGGGTACGATTCGGTATAATCTGAAGCTTAGAGGCTTTTCCTGGAAGTATGGCATCAACAACTTCACCACCTTAGTGGCTCGTCTCGTGTCTCAGTCTTAAGAGTCCGGATTTTCCTAAACTCTCAACCTACTCACTTTCACATGGACAACCAACGCCATGCTTGCTTAGCCTGCTCCGTCCCCCCATCGCAATTATACCAAGTACGGGAATATTAACCCGTTTCCCATCGACTACGCCTTTCGGCCTCGCCTTAGGGGTCGACTTACCCTACCCTGATTAACATGGGATAGGAACCCTTGGTCTTCCGGCGTGCGGGTTTTTCACCCGCATTATCGTTACTCATGTCAGCATTCGCACTTCTGATACCTCCAGCATACCTCCCGGTACACCTTCAACGGCTTACAGAACGCTCCCCTACCACTCAAAATAAATTTTGAATCCGCAGCTTCGGTGCATAGTTTAGCCCCGTTACATCTTCCGCGCAGACCGACTCGACCAGTGAGCTATTACGCTTTCTTTAAAGGGTGGCTGCTTCTAAGCCAACCTCCTGGCTGTCTGGGCCTTTCCACATCGTTTCCCACTTAACTATGACTTTGGGACCTTAGCTGGCGGTCTGGGTTGTTTCCCTCTTCACGACGGACGTTAGCACCCGCCGTGTGTCTCCCGGATAGTACTTTACGGTATTCGGAGTTTGCAAAGGGTTGGTAAGTCGGGATGACCCCCTAGCCTTAACAGTGCTCTACCCCCGTAAGTATTCGTCCGAGGCTCTACCTAAATAGATTTCGGGGAGAACCAGCTATCTCCCGGTTTGATTAGCCTTTCACTCCTAGCCACAGGTCATCCCCTAACTTTTCAACGTTAGTGGGTTCGGTCCTCCAGTTGATGTTACTCAACCTTCAACCTGCCCATGGCTAGATCACCGGGTTTCGGGTCTATACCTTGCAACTCAACGCCCAGTTAAGACTCGGTTTCCCTACGGCTACCCTAATCGGTTAACCTCGCTACAAAATATAAGTCGCTGACCCATTATACAAAAGGTACGCAGTCACCCAACAAGTGGGCTCCTACTGCTTGTACGTACACGGTTTCAGGTTCTATTTCACTCCCCTCACAGGGGTTCTTTTCGCCTTTCCCTCACGGTACTGGTTCACTATCGGTCAGTTGGGAGTATTTAGCCTTAGATGATGGTCCACCTATATTCAGTCAAAGTTTCACGTGCTCCGACCTACTCGATTTCACTTAAGATGCATTTTCGTGTACGGGACTATCACCCTGTATCGTCATACTTTCCAGAATGTTTCACTAACACATAATAAGCTTAAGGGCTGGTCCGGTTTCGCTCGCCGCTACTTCCGGAATCTCGGTTGATTTCTGTTCCTACGGGTACTTAGATGTTTCAGTTCTCCGCGTTCGCCTCTTACACCTATGTATTCAGTGTAAGATACCTGCAAGCAGGTGGGTTTCCCCATTCGGAAATCCTAGTCTCAAGTGCTTTTTACTAGCTTGACTAGGCTTATCGCAAGTTAATACGTCCTTCATCGCCTCCAACTGCCAAGGCATCCACCGTGTACGCTTAGTCACTTAACCATACAACCCAAACGGGTCTTTGTTAGTGACAGCTGTTAACTTCGCCAGAAGTTAATTCATCAAATAATGATGAGAATACTAAAGTAGATACCGATTAATCTGTCGATTAATTGGCATATTTTTACTTTTGAAAACTCTTGATAAATAACAATTGTTATTCATCAGAATTTTATTATCAGCTTTCCAAATTTTTAAAGAGCATATTAATTAGTGAAGCCTGCGGCTTTACTAACTAACAATCATCTGTGTGGACACTACGAACAAATAAGTTCTAAATCGTATAAGGAGGTGATCCAGCCCCAGGTTCCCCTAGGGCTACCTTGTTACGACTTCACCCCAGTCATGAATCACTCCGTGGTGAACGTCCTCCCGAAGGTTAGACTATCCACTTCTGGAGCAACCCACTCCCATGGTGTGACGGGCGGTGTGTACAAGGCCCGGGAACGTATTCACCGCGTCATTCTGATACGCGATTACTAGCGATTCCGACTTCATGGAGTCGAGTTGCAGACTCCAATCCGGACTACGACGCACTTTAAGTGATTCGCTTACCCTCGCAGGTTCGCAGCACTCTGTATGCGCCATTGTAGCACGTGTGTAGCCCTACACGTAAGGGCCATGATGACTTGACGTCGTCCCCACCTTCCTCCGGTTTATCACCGGCAGTCTCCTTAGAGTTCCCGACCGAATCGCTGGCAACTAAGGATAGGGGTTGCGCTCGTTGCGGGACTTAACCCAACATCTCACAACACGAGCTGACGACAGCCATGCAGCACCTGTATCAGAGTTCCCGAAGGCACCAAACCATCTCTGGTAAGTTCTCTGTATGTCAAGTGTAGGTAAGGTTCTTCGCGTTGCATCGAATTAAACCACATGCTCCACCGCTTGTGCGGGCCCCCGTCAATTCATTTGAGTTTTAACCTTGCGGCCGTACTCCCCAGGCGGTCTACTTAATGCGTTAGCTTTGAAAAACAGTTCCGAGGAACCGAGCTTCTAGTAGACATCGTTTACGGCGTGGACTACCAGGGTATCTAATCCTGTTTGCTCCCCACGCTTTCGTACATGAGCGTCAGTGTTGACCCAGGTGACTGCCTTCGCCATCGGTATTCCTTCAGATCTCTACGCATTTCACCGCTACACCTGAAATTCTACCACCCTCTATCACACTCTAGTTTGCCAGTTCGAAATGCAGTTCCCAGGTTGAGCCCGGGGCTTTCACATCTCGCTTAACAAACCGCCTGCGTACGCTTTACGCCCAGTAATTCCGATTAACGCTCGCACCCTCCGTATTACCGCGGCTGCTGGCACGGAGTTAGCCGGTGCTTCTTCTGTAAGTAACGTCACAGCTGAATGCTATTAACATCCAACCTTTCCTCCTTACTGAAAGTGCTTTACAACCCGAAGGCCTTCTTCACACACGCGGCATGGCTGCATCAGGCTTGCGCCCATTGTGCAATATTCCCCACTGCTGCCTCCCGTAGGAGTCTGGGCCGTGTCTCAGTCCCAGTGTGGCTGATCATCCTCTCAAACCAGCTAGGGATCGTCGCCTTGGTGAGCCATTACCTCACCAACTAGCTAATCCCACTTGGGCTGATCTTATGGCGCGAGGCCCGAAGGTCCCCCGCTTTGGTCCGAAGACATTATGCGGTATTAGCAGTCGTTTCCAACTGTTGTCCCCCACCATAAGGTACATTCCCAAGCATTACTCACCCGTCCGCCGCTCGTCAGCAGAGTAGCAAGCTACTCTCTGTTACCGCTCGACTTGCATGTGTTAGGCCTGCCGCCAGCGTTCAATCTGAGCCATGATCAAACTCTTCAATTAAAAGTTTTTTCTGCCCTTCCCATTAAGGGAGCGGACATGCTCAATGAATTCTGAATTTATTTAACATCTTTCGATGTTGAATTGACTGTGCTGAAATAAGTAAACTTATTTCCGTTGGTCACTCAGTTTAAATTGAGACTCTAAATTTGTTTGTCTTACTACCTAAGTAGCTCGACTGTTAGAACTCAATCTGTACGAGTGCCCACACAGATGATTGCTTTATATTGTTAAAGAACGTTTCGAGCTGCTTTCGCGTCTCGAGGGATGCGTATAATACATCCTTAATTTTTCGAGTCAACACTTAATTTTAAACTTTCTTTCGAAGACTTAAAACCGAAGTTTTACTTAACTCTCTGCTACGTTGTTCAGCGTCTTTCGTTGCTGCCCGCCGTGTCAGTGGATGCGCATTATAGGGAGATGGATTTTTTACGCAAGCACTTTTTTGCAGAAAACTACTAAAAACTTACCTTTCGCGCAAAAAACAAGCTAAAGGCAGTAAAAAACACAGTTTACTGTACAAAATACAGCCAACTTTTCTCGAGAGGATCTTAAGTATTATCGAAATTAGGTAATAAGCAAGTTTTAAAAATAAAAAAAGCGCCCTTATTTAAATGACGCTTTCTTTCATTTTCTAAATATTAATACAAGATACTGTAGAGTTTACGACGATACTTTGAAGCTAACGCATCACCATCTGGTAATGAAGCAATAATTTCTAGGTATGTTGGTTTTGCATCTGCAAAGTTTAGATCTTTCTTAAGTACATTAAACAATAACTCTAATGCTTCTTCTTTGCGCCCTGCTCCATTAAATGCATTACTTAATTCCAGCTTTATTTCTAAATCGTTCGGGTACTTTTCTACTTTTACTTGTAACGCTTTTATCTCTGGTGAGTCTGTTGCTGCCAATGCCTGCTCACATTTAGCTTTAATGTTTGTAAAATAAGCATCGCGCTCGCTTTCATCAACTGAATCTAATAAAGCTTGCGCATCATCTAATTTATGAATTTGAATACAAATATCCGCGAGCACTAATTTTACGCGCGTATGACTTGGGTCTAGCTCATACGCTTTCTTGGCATAATTAAAAGCATTGTTTAGATCTTGATTAATTAAGGCTTGTTTAGCTTGCTCAAGTAATAACTCATGTTGTGCAGGTAAATGCTTTGCAAGCGCATCACGAATTTGCTGCTCAGACTGTGCGTCTGGCAACATATCAACAGGAGCAGCATCTTTTAGCAATACTAATGTAGGCAAAGCTTGCAAGCCAATTTGTTGTGCCAATTGCGACGCCAGCGCTTGTTCCACATCACAGTCTAGTGTTGCTACTAATAAATGCTCACCATATTCACTGGCTATTTTCTCTAAAATTGCAGCTTGCTGATGACATTCTGGGTTTTGTGCAGAATAAAAACTAAGTAGCACTATTTTTTCTGAAGATGTTTCACCCAATGCTTGCTGCAGATTCTGCGGTGTAAGATTTATCATATTGTTCATGTGATCGATTGCACTATATATTCATTTAGGTTTTTATATGGTGACGAACATAACAATTACAAGCCCACTCAGTCGAGGTCATTATGAAATTATCGCGCATATGTGCTGCATTAGTACTCCTTAGTCCACTTGCTCACGCCGCATCATTGGATTTAAATCTAACGCAATCAATGCCAAATATCGAAAAGCTTTATTTAGATTTACATCAAACACCCGAATTGTCTTATCACGAAAAGCAAACAGGTCAAAAACTAGCAAAAGAACTTAAAAAGCTTGGTTTTACTGTGACTGATAATGTGGGTGGTTACGGGGTTGTAGGCCTTTATAAAAATGGTGAAGGCCCAACTATCATGATCCGCACAGATACTGACGGATTACCTATTGTTGAACAAACGGGAAAGCCTTACGCTTCTAAAGTCACTGTGAAAAATGACAGCGGTGCGACTGTTGGTGTGATGCATGGTTGTGGCCATGATATCCATATGAGCTCTTTTATTGGGACCGCAGAGCAATTAATATCTCACAAAGATCAATGGCAAGGCACGCTAATGATGGTAGCACAGCCCGCTGAAGAAGTTGGTGGCGGTGCAAAAGCCATGCTAAAAGAAGGACTATTCTCTCAATATCCGACCCCAGATCATGTCATTGCGCTGCATGTTAGTGCGAGCGTCCCTGCGGGGAAAGTGAGTATGAAAAATGAATATACCATGGCCAGTGTTGACTCTGTAGATATCACTGTAAAAGGCAAAGGGGGCCATGGTGCTTACCCACATACAACAATTGACCCCGTTGTTATCGCTTCGCGCATTGTTTTAGCATTACAAACAATAACCAGTCGCGAGCTTTCTCCATTAGAACCCTCGGTCATTACTGTTGGCTCTATTCATGGTGGTTCTAAACATAATGTCATTTCTGATGAAGTGAAACTGCAATTAACACTTCGCAGCTATAATCCCGAAGTACGTTTACAGCAAATTGCGGCGATTAAACGAATTAGTAAAGGTATTGCACTGAGTGCTGGTTTGGATGAAAGCTTAATCCCAGAGGTATACGTTCATGAAGATGAGTCTATTCCATCAACTTATAATAACCCCGCACAAACAAATGTTGTACGTAATGCGATTTCCAGTGCACTTGGTGAAGAAAATGTACTTGATGCAGATGCAGTAATGGCAGGTGAAGATTTTGGTTTGTATGGCCGTACAGAGCACCATGTCCCTATCACGCTATTTTGGTTAGGGGGTGTCGAACCTAACCAGTACAATGATGCAATAAAATCGGGTAGCACTTTACCTTCACTGCACTCCAGTAAATTTGCGCCAGATTATAAAAAAGCCCTACCCACAGGAATAACTGCGATGAGCAACGCCGCTGTCGCATTATTCAATCAATAACTATTTTAAGGCTAAGCTGGCTTAGCCTTAGATTTTGCTTTTCTTTTAAAACGCCGCTTAGGTGGCGTTTTTGGTAGTTGCGCAAATACCTGGCTATCGCAGTGTTTGGCTTGTTCTACAAGTTGTTGCAATTCATCAAGTAGCGGTGTTAAAAATTGCTGATAACTCATTTGCTGTTCAGCAATGTTACTCAAAGAAGCTTCCCACTTCGCTGTTAAATCAGGACTCGCTAACGCAAGAGGTAAGGCACTTATAAGCGCTTGCCCTGTTTCTGTAGCAATAATACTTTTACCTTGGCGTTTTAGAAAACGTCGTTTAAAGAGTAACTCAATAATGCCCGCTCGCGTGGCCTCTGTTCCAAGTCCATCAGTTTCTTTCAGTATTTTTTTTATTTCTGAATCTTTTACATAACGACTAATGCCCGTCATAGCACTTAATAGAGTGGCGTCTGTGAAATGCGCGGGCGGTGACGTCATTTTGTCAACGAGCTGAGCTTCGTAACAATGCAGTTGCTGGCCTTTTTCTAATGGAGGAAGTGTTTGTTCGTCCTTTAATTCTGTTTTACCCATTAATGCTTTAAAACCCAGACTAACATCTTGCTTAGCTGTTGTTTTAAAAAGCCCGCCCGCAATCATCACACTCACTTTGGTTTCATTAAAAATATAATCTGGATAAAACTGAGCTAAGTATTGGCGACAAATAAGTCTATAAACCTTTTGCTCATCGGCATTTAAGGCTGCAGTACGTAATTGTTTAACTGTTGGCACTATCGCATGATGCGCAGCGACCTTGCTATCATTAAAACATTTACTTCGCTTACTGCTATCGGCTTTATTGCATGCTTCATTAGGTTGTCCATCATTATGCGCAATTGCAGCAATAATGCCCGCAGCCTCACTGTGATGATCTTTTGGTAAGTAACGATTATCTGAACGAGGATAAGTAATTAATTTATGGCGCTCGTATAAATTTTGGCAGATATCGAGCACACTTTGTGCTGGCATCGAAAACGCTTTTGCTGCATCTATTTGTAAAGCGGATAAGTTATAGGGCAAAGGTGCTTGTTGTTTTTTTTGCTTTTGCTCAAGCTCTGATACCGTTGCTGGCTGGTCAGTTATTCGCGATACAACATTTTCTGCAAGCCCCCGGTGCAACACGCGACCTTCGTCATCTTGATACGGCTCACACGCTTTACTCGGTTGCCACTTAGCTGTAAATGTTTGCTGGTTTTGGGTTTTTAGATGGGCCAATACTTCATAAAAAGGCTTGGCTGTAAAATTAGCAATTTCATTATCACGGTTGACGACTAAACCTAAGATAGGCGTTTGCACACGGCCAACAGATAACACATTACCAAATCCAGCTTTTTGACCGGCTAATGTATAAGCACGAGTCAAATTCATGCCAAATAACCAATCAGCGCGTGAACGAGCCAAAGCAGAGACACTTAATGGAATAAACTCGCGATTAGACCGCAAATTATTGAGTGCTTTTTTTACTGCATTTAAGTTTAAATCGCTGATTAGTAAACGTTGTATTTGCTGCTTTTTTGCTTGGCTAAGTTTAACTTGATCGATCACTTGATCGACAAGTAATTGCCCTTCGCGGTCAGGATCACCTGCGTGTACAATCTGAGTAGCCTGTTTGATTAACTTTTTTAAAACGGTAAGTTGTTTGCGCGTTTTTGGTTTTGGCTTTAGTTGCCATTGCTCTGGCACGATAGGTAAATGTTCAAAACGCCATTTTTTAAAGCGTTCATCGTACTCATCAGGTTCTGCTTGCTCAAGTAAATGACCTATACACCATGAAACACAATCACCATTGGCAAGTTCAATAAAACCATCCTGCTTTTTTTGAGGTTTTGGCAGCGCATCTGCTATAGCGCGTGCTAAAGAAGGTTTTTCGGCAATGTAAAGTTTCATAAAGCAACACTAGATACTGTTTATATGAACAGTAGTCTAGCATAGGGTTTTTAACTTAGGAATAAGTTAAGCGTGCTTTGCTCGCCGTGTTAGTAAGTAAATCAGTGGTAAATAACACACAATAACAGTAGCAATATTAATGAGAGGCAGCAGCGTCTTATACATATATGTGCTGTACGATAAGTCCCAAAGATGGCGATCGACTAAACGAAAGAGTTGTAAAATAGGAGCCATAATAACAACAAGTTGACCCAACACACTCTGCCACAAATAAACTTTATCTTTGATCCCTAAATACGCAATTACAGCCATCCAAGCAATATCATTGAAAGCCCACACTACATAGCGCCAGACATAAATATCATCAAAACCACGTAAATGGTCATGAATCAACGTGCCGTATAAAAAGAAGCAGGCTGTGATTAGTGCAAACCGAAAGGCAAACCAGTCTTTTTGTAGATAGAAAACGAAAATAGCTGGGCTCAACATGAATACCCAGCTATTATTTAATATTGATATGATGGAGCCAAACCAATCAGGCAAAATTACCTACCTTAATCAGTTTTATCATCATCATCACCACTACCATTACCTGGCATGTAGCAGTATTTATCTATTTTTTTCATTTGTATACTCCATTACATCTGTTAACGAAGTTTTACTGTAATGGATTTATGGTCTCACATCAATAGGGTCTGACTCGTGCGCTTTACCCTGCATTATAGAGATCTCGACACGTCGATTACGTCGGCGATCTTCATCGGTCACATTGGGAACAAGCGGCCGTGTTTCAGCATGCCCGACAACCACCATACGCGACTTATCAAAGCCGGAGGCTTTTTCCATTTCACTGGCAACCGCCACCGCTCTTTTCGAAGATAAATCCCAATTATTGGTGTATAGCTCATTAGAAACCTGAAAATCATCAGTATGGCCAGACACCGTAATTTCACCAGGTACGTCTTTAAGTAAGGTCGCTATATCACGAATGATAGGTTTAAATTTAGGCTGTAAAAATGCGCTGCCCGATGGGAACGAGCCATTTTCACGAATACGGATAATAATTTGCTGACCAAGCGACTCAAGCTCAATCGCCCCATCCATAATCTGTTGCTCTAATTGCTGAGCAATTTTTTTCACAAGCTCATTAGTTTGCTCTTGATCAGCCGCTGAAATTGACTGCTCCATCGCTTGCTCTTGCGCAGTACTTTGCGATTCACCACCGCGCTTGTTGCCTCGTTGCTCTTGGCGACCACCAGCAGAGCTTTCATCACCCGCTTGAAACTCTAACATTTGCTGAGTCATTTCAACGGTTTGTTGTTGAATCGTTTCAATCGGCGTGGGCTCAGGTTTACCTGGCGTGAACTCCATTGCAATCACCGAGGTTCCTTTGGGAATATCTTTTACTTCAATCTTATTTTGCACACCAAAAGCAAACTTCATCGAGCCTGCTATTTGCTTAAACTTAAGTACATCCATTTCTGAGAAAGCAAGTAAGAGTACAAAGAAGCACATTAATAACGACATTAAGTCAGCAAACGTGCCCATCCAAGCTGGCAGGCCAGGGGGCGGACATTTGCACTCTTGATCAGACATGCCTACTCCTCAGTATCTACTTTACGTTTAGATTCGGCTAAATAGTTTTTCAAAATCCCTTCAATTACTTTCGGGTTTTGACCATCTTGTATGCCTAAAACCGCATCCAAAATGAGGCGCTGGTTTAGTGCTTCTTCGTCTTTACGAAGCTCAAGCTTTACCTGAATAGGAATAGCAATAACATTCGCTAGAAATGCACCGTATAAGGTGGTAAGTAGGGCCACCGCCATAGCAGGACCAATCGCTTTAGGGTCATCCATGTTTGATAACATCGCAACCAACCCTATCAGCGTACCAATCATACCCATTGCCGGGGCGATATCAGCAAGCGATTTAAATAAAGTGGCACCATGTTCATGACGTGCAGATGTCAAAGAAATATCTTTTTGTAGCGTAGCCCTCACAACATCGGCATCATGACCATCAACCAGCATATCAACCCCTTTTCGCATGAACGCATTGGGGATATCAGCCTCTTCAAGCGCGAGAAAGCCACCTTTACGTGCAGAGTCAGCTAGTTCAACTGCTTTTTCAATTAACTCTTCTGGAGATTCAATTTTGAACATGAAGGCTTTAGCTGCAACCTTCCCTATCCCCAAAAACTGTCCCATGGTGAAGTTTGATAACACAATAAAAATCGAGCCACCGAATACAATGACCACCGAAGGTGTGTTGTAAAACATTGCAACTTGGCCGTCACTACTTAACACCATCGACATAGCAATTAAGCCTATGGCACCAAGAATACCTATTATGGTTGCTAAATCCACATACCCCTCCAGAGGAAAATAACACGACACCCTCAGGCATCAAATTTTTATTATTAACTGCTTATCGGCAAGCAATTGAATTACTTAAATCATTAAATGAATTAATTTTATTTTAATGTAAGATTTTTAAGCTACAAGTTTAAGCTGTATCTAAAAGCGTAAAAATAGCATATCGAAATCGCTTTATGCGTAAAAAAACACATCATTCTTTGACCTAGTTTAGCATTCCCCCTAAAATTGGCCTCACTTTCTAATAGCTATCGAGGCCACAATGGCGGCAAAGAAACCAGAAAACTTAAGCTTTGAAGAAGCGCTGGATGAATTATCTCAAATAGTTGTGCAAATGGAGCAAGGTGAACTGTCTTTAGAACAGTCACTTAAACAGTTTGAACGTGGTATTGCACTGGCAAATGCCTCATCGGGTAAATTACAGCAAGCAGAACAAAAAGTGGCCATTTTAATGGGCAACGATAGCCAAGCTCCTCTGAGCAACTTTGATTCAAACCTGGACTAATTCAGTGCAATTAAAAGAACAACTACAACGTGCTCAACACGATGTTGAAGCCATGTTAAATCGCTATTTTGATCAGCCACTTAATACCGAACAAACAATTAAAGACGCAACCCATTATGGTGTTTTAAATGGGGGGAAGCGTTTACGGCCGTACCTTGTTTACGCAACCGGTCGTATGATGGGAGCAAACAAAGCCGATTTAGATGTACTTGCAGCAGCCATTGAGTGTATCCATAGTTACTCACTTGTACACGATGATTTGCCGGCAATGGACGATGATGATTTACGCCGAGGCCGACCAACTTGCCACATTGTTTATGGCGAAGCACAGGCAATTTTAGCCGGCGATGCACTGCAAACGCTTGCATTTGATTTAATTGCTAATCATCAATTTACGGTGCCAGCGACACAACAGGTTAAAATGATAGCCTCATTAAGCAAAGCCTCAGGTATTGAAGGTATGGTTGGGGGACAAGCACTGGATATTGTCTCTACCGATCAAGTGATCAGTGTTGAGCAATTGGAACGTATCCACCAACTGAAAACCGGGGCGCTTTTAAATTGTGCAATTACACTGGGAGCTTTGTGCGCGACTCACTGTGATCAGCATACATTGCAGCAACTAAATCTATTTGGTCAAGCGATAGGTCTGGCTTTTCAGGTACAAGACGATATCCTAGACGTTGAAGCTGATACTGAAACATTAGGAAAGCCTCAAGGGTCAGATATTGCGGCTAATAAAGCAACCTACCCTGCTTTATTAGGCATGGCAGGTGCTAAACAAAAAGCGCAAGATTTACTTGCCCAAGCTCATCAGGCTCTTGAGGCAATAGATTACGACACAAATGAGTTGGCAAGCCTTGCCAGCTATATAGTTGAACGTAAATATTAGTGCCTACAAAAGAAAGACAAAATAACTAAAAAATCAGAGCCGCTATGGGCTATAATGCACTCTGGTTAGCGAAGGATGTATAAAAAACATGACACTTGATAGTAGCAAGTATCCATTATTAAGTTTGGTTGACGAACCAGCACAACTGCGTGATTTAGCGCAAGACAAATTACCTGCGTTTAGTAAAGAGTTACGTGAATACCTCTTGAACTCAGTTTCGCAAAGTAGTGGTCATTTAGCATCAGGATTAGGCACTGTTGAGTTAACTGTTGCGCTGCATTATGTCTATAACACCCCTGAAGATCGTTTAGTATGGGATGTGGGTCACCAAGCATACCCACACAAAATCTTAACGGGTCGTCGTGACCAAATGCATACGATTCGTCAAAAGGATGGCTTACACCCTTTCCCATTCCGTGAAGAAAGTAAATACGATACATTCAGTGTAGGTCACTCTAGCACCTCTATTTCTGCAGCCCTAGGCATGGCAATTGCGGCAGAAAAAGAAGGTAAAGATCGAAAAACAGTTGCCGTAATTGGTGATGGTGCCATTACTGCGGGTATGGCATTTGAAGCGATGAACCACATGGGTGATGTAAACCCAAATGTGCTTATTATCTTAAATGATAACGAAATGTCGATTTCAGAAAACGTGGGCGCATTAAACAACCACTTCGCTCGCATTTTATCAGGTAGTTTCTATACCAATATCCGAGAAGGCAGTAAAAAGCTACTTTCGGGTTTACCGCCCGTAAAAGAACTTGCCAGCCGAATGGAAGAGCACTTGAAAGGCATGGTCATTCCAGGCACTTTCTTTGAAGAGTTAGGTTTAAACTATATCGGCCCAATAGATGGCCACGACGTGAATATGTTGGTCGATACTCTGCGTAATATGCGTAACCTTAAAGGGCCGCAATTACTGCATATAAAAACGCAAAAAGGCAAAGGTTATAAACCTGCTGAAGCGGATCCTATTGGCTACCATGGGGTACCAAAATTTGACCCTAGCATGTCAAAATTGCCTAAATCAAAACCGGGCGCAGCCACATTCTCGAACGTGTTTGGTGATTGGCTTTGTGACATGGCAAAACAAGACGACAAACTCATGGCAATTACTCCTGCAATGCGAGAAGGCTCGGGCATGGTACGCTTTTCAAAAGAGTTTCCTAACCAGTACTTCGATGTTGCCATTGCAGAACAACACGCCGTGACACTCGCTGCAGGTTTTGCGTGCGAAGGCTTAAAGCCTGTCGTTGCTATTTACTCTAGTTTCTTACAACGTGCCTATGACCAACTAATTCATGATGTTGCACTGCAAAACCTCCCTGTTTTATTTGCCATTGACCGTGCAGGTATTGTTGGCGCCGACGGTGAAACACACCAAGGAGCTTACGATTTAAGCTTTATGCGCTGTATACCAAACATGATCATCATGGCACCGAGTGACACCAATGAATGCCGCCAAATGCTTTATACTGGCTATCAATGTAATCAACCAGTTGCGGTACGTTATCCGCGCGGTAGCGCTGGCCATTGTGAAGTGCAAGCACAGATGCATGCAATTGAACTTGGTAAAGCCCGTACAATAAAACAAGGAAACAAGGTGGCCATATTATCATTTGGAACCTTGTTAGATAATGCACAGCTTGCCGCAGAAGCATTAAATGCAACTCTGCTTGATATGCGCTTTATTAAGCCACTCGATACACAGGCAATTAGCGACTTACTAAGCGAGCACGATGTGATTGTAACTCTCGAGGACAACGCGATTGCTGGCGGTGCAGGTTCTGCAGTTAATGAATACCTTGCTACCATTAAAGCCAATGCATCTATCTTGAATTTGGGTATCCCTGATGAGTTTATAAAGCACGGTACGCAGGAAGAAATGCATGCCGAAATGGGCCTAGATGCAAACGGTATTTTAGCCAGCATTAAAGCCTTTATTGCTTAACTTACACAATCAGTTCAAATAAAAAGGAGCATAATGCTCCTTTTTTTAATTTTAAAATCAATAATATAAAAACAAACACTAAAAAAGTTATTTTTTCCTGCATCCAATCTCCCTCCTTCCCCGTTTACTCAATGAGGTTAACTCGTGAGCAAGGGTTATGCTTTTGAAAGCGGTTCTGAGCACTACACGTTGTCTGTTCACTTTTTGATGGATTATTAAATAAGGTATGAACAAATGAAAGCGTTTAAAAATGATGAAATAGCACTACATACTCACACAGATTCAACACTAACAAAATTTACTCTTTGTGCATTAACACTAGCCGTGTTACTCGGCGTAAGTGGATGTAGTGGTGACGACGGTAAAGACGGTGCGATGGGTGCTCAGGGTGTTGCAGGTCAAGATGGTGCTGACGGAGCCAATGGCGTTGACGGTCAAGATGGTACAAATGGCACTGATGGTTCAGACGGTATGGATGGTAACGATGGTGCACCCGGTTTTGCAGCTGCCACCTTTATTCTCGCTAATAATGGCCAAGAAAATGCGGGGACAGTCAATGTTATCAATCAAAATGCCGCTAAGCTTTCAAGTTTTAACACTGGGGCAAATGAAGGTGTCGTATTCGACAGTTTAGGTAACCTTGTACAAGCAGCCGATTCGGGCAATGGGGCAATCAGCACAGTGTGTCAGATTCTCAGCCGAGGTGATGGCGGGATGTATAACAGTGACGTTGATAGAATGATATCAGGTACAAACAGCACCTTAGTCAACCCCAAAGGCATCACTATTTCAAACAAGCACGGGCTAATTTTTGCTGCTGACTTTAATGGTATGCAAGTAACAGTGTTCGGTAAAGAAGCCGCAGGAGATGTTGCACCACTGGCCAGCACAGTGACAGACGCAAAACCGTGGGATTTAACCTACGATGAAATTAACGACCGATTATACGTTGCACTCACTAATGGTGATGTGGCCGTATATGATAACTATGTGATGGGCGGCTTTGCAGCTACACCCGCGCGGACAATTACCCCTAGCGATGAAACCGGCGCCAAAATATCAGTGAACCTTCATGGCATCTCGCTTGAATCACATACTAATAAATTAGTGCTCTCTGATGTAGGAAGTGCATCTGATGCAACCGACGGTGCACTCTTTGTTATTTCAAATGCATCACAGGCTGATGGCATGGTCACAGTTGACCGCCATATCGCAGGCCCAATGTCTATGCTTGGCAATCCGGTTGATATTAGTCTGACAGGCAGTGATTTACGTGTTGCCGAAAAATCAAATGATGCCGTACTCGTGTTTAGCAATATTTTCGCTGGTGACAGCGGTGATATTGCTCCTGACTTAGTGACAGCAACCACAAAGCCTGAATCAATCACACCTACAGTCATGCACAATGGTATGCAAGATAGCTCTGACAGCGTCATGATTAACATGCCATTATTGGGCGTTGCTGTCAGTAGTAACCCAGCTGTACTAGGCGCTACAACCGGTCAAATTAGTCGTATTAATGCCCCCTTGACTGCAGAGCTTGCCAGCTATAATGCAAGTCAAACCATTGAAAGTGTCGCCTTCGACAAATCAGGGACAAGCTATGCCACGTACGATAATGCAACGACATCAATAGGCGGTCTCGTTATCTCGAACAAAGTAGCAACCCATCGTGATGGCGACACATTTACAACCAGCCAAGACAGGCTAATCACTGGAGCAAATACAGGTATCATTTCACCTAAAGGTATCGATGTGGCCTCTGATAATGGCATGGTATTTGTGGCTGAATTTAATGCCACAACCCCTGGTATTTTAATCTTTTCGAGCTGTGCAACGGGCAATGTTAGCCCACTCATGACTTTAACAGCCAACGGCGGTGCTCGCCCATGGGATGTTGATTATGACCCTGCAACAGACAAAGCATTTGTTGCCCTGACTAATGGCACAGTTGCAGTATTTGACGAAGTGAAAAGCAAATTAATGGCAGGCATGACAACCATCACTGGAGAAGACCGTTTGATCACACCAGCATCCGGCGGTACGGCGTTTGCAGCGCCAACTAACCTTCATGGTATTGATTATGATCCTCTAAGTGATTCATTGATAGTGTCAGATGTAGGCAGTGCAGCCGATGCTACCGACGGTAAAATTTACGTGTTAAATAACGCATCAAAAGCAAGCGGCTTAACCAATGTAAGCGTCAACATTGCAGGGCCTGCTAGTCAGCTTGGTAACCCCGTTGATATTATGTATACAGGCAACCATTTATATGTCGCTGAAAAGTCGAATGGTTTGGTAATGCGCTTCGATAATATTTTAAATAGCCCAAGTGGTGATATTGCCGCGACTGTGAGTTACTCATTCACGGCACCAGAGTCAGTGGCTATTTTACCGGCTTGGCTTAACCATTAAAACTAAAAAGGGGGCTTAGGTAACAAGCGCCCTGGTTAGCCTCACAATGCCTTCTCTAGTAATAGACAAGGCATTTTTAATTACACATTGACCTAGGAACACGAAATACTATAGTGTCACCAGTTCCATATTGCTGAAAAAAGATTGTGCATGTTCTACCGCTTCCAGCACCGTTAATTACAGTATTTGTAGCCCCATCTGAACCATTAAAACCTAAAACATCTCCATTTGAATTAGTGAACATGCCTGTTTCATTCAATTCTGCTAACTTATCTAGAGTACATTCATTGTCAATTACTGAAGGTCCTGCATCATGCCCTTTTAGAGCTGAAAGAGTCATGCCTGCAACTCTCGATGCTTCATCAATAATAGTGTAACGGGCACGTGGCGCGCCATTAGAATCATGAAGGTAGATTTCATAATCAAAAACTAAACCATCTTTGAACGAACTTTCTTTTTCGCTTTGTTCAAACTCCCAAATTAGGGTAGGCTTTTTCGTTTCATCAGTGTATTGTACGGTGAAATTTACACCCATTAGGTTAACTCCAACACTAGTGGAGCTGACTCGCCCTGAATTGTTAATACGATCTAAGACGTCTGCGCTTGGAGAACTTTCTAAGTTAAACATTAGAGATAAATTCATCAACTCTTTGAGCTGATTTATTTTATTCGGCTCGACTATGATGGATAAAGCTGAATTATCTGGGCAAGATGCCGATGAAGATGTACGCGTAGCCTTTGCATTAAAAGTCATTAAATACTGAGAGTTAATTGCTTTATAATTTTGAATATTGCTTACTGCATAATTAAGCGCAGCATTGTAATCAACAACAGCTTGGTAGCCTTCAATTTGATTCTGGCTCAGTGTCATGTCTAATGCTAGGGTAGGAAAAATTGGAGCAACGTTACTGTGCCCTAATAAAAAACTATAAACAGCTTTCGTGTCAGGGTTAACTAAAACCACATTTTTCTGAACAGAGCTACAAATCATATTAGCATCGTTCATTGGACGGTTAGGGTCTTCTGGGTAACACTTCTTAGGGTTTACGTACTCATTTTTTGCTATTGTTCTAGCAATGTCTTTACTTGTACATTGCTTGCAAAAAAAAGCCTCAGATTGAATATCTGCTACACCACTAAACGAATAAAGACACAAAAGGGAAATTAAAATTACTTTCATTGTTTTCATATTTCATTCCTTTTAAATACAACTCCAACAAAATGTTATCACCACTATATATTAGTAAATCAAAAAATCATATCTAGCGCATCCAAATCTTGATGTCTGCTAGGCCATTCTCTTGTAAAACACTGAGTTGCTGATCAACATTATTGGTTTGTTCAAACTCAAATGCATCTAGCTGCTCATCAAAGGTAATATTAGCCACACCATCACCCCCGCGCTTTTTAACTTGATGCAGTGCAATATCAGCTAAATTGACAGACGTTTCCCAGCCAATTACTTGGCCGCCTAATAAAGGCAATGGATAAAACGACCAACCGATTGATGCGGTGATTGTTGTCGACTCACCATTTGGTAACCTAAATGAGTTACTCGCCACTGCTTCACATAATTCTGCAACATAATCATCTATCGCGGTGCGTTTAAAATCGCGCAGTAAGAGTAAAAACTCATCGCCGCTCCATCGAGCCACGTAGTCGGAACCTTGAGTACGGCTATTAAGCAACGTAGCCATTTGTTGTAAACAGCTGTCGCCTGCAAGCGGACCATACGCGTCATTAATACGGCTAAAATTATCAAAATTAATAATTAACAGTACCAACGATTTACCTTGTGCCTGCAATGACTGTGAATTTCGCTGAAAGTGTTCAATGTCTTTCGGTAATTGATCAAATAAGAAGCGACGACTACGAAGCCCCGTTAGCTCATCAGAGTGGCTGACTAACTTAAGCTGCGAGTTCACTTGGTTAAGTTTATCGTTAGCCTCACGAAGCTCTACGGTACGCTCAGTAACTAAACTTTCCAGCGCCAATTGCTTACGCTTCTCTTGCGCTCTAAACACCCAGAATACAAGATAAAACAATAGAATAAAGCTGCTGGTGATCAGCAACCTAAAGTAAATAGTCTCATCAAAGCGGCGCGGTACAATAAATGAATACTCTGTTCGGCGTGCTTTTTTCCAATCTTCACCCCGGCGTTTTGCTTCAAGCTGAAATAAAAAAGAACCAGGGGGTAAGTTAGTATAAATAGCTTCACGTCGCGTATTCGCGTATCGCCAATCATTGTCTAATCCGCTTAATCGATAACGAAATTCAATACTTGAAGGCGCATAGTAATCAATCGCTGTGTACTTAATCGTTATGTCACGCTCATCTATTTGCAGCTCAGGTTTGTTACCTAATGTTGCGGTGCTCAAATGGCGCAATGGAGTAACAATATTTTCAATGCGTGGCTTTAATGCTTTCACTCCGAAAAGCTCTACACTTTTCGGAATCTCAACAACACCCTGCAAGCTTGGATACCAAATTGAATTTCCTGTATCTGCAACCGCATCATGGCCAAGCCCCGCACAACATTGACTCGCTTTACCATCGAGTTGACGATCAAACGATGAGATAACCTGCTCCACTTTCAAGCTTTCAATATCAGTACCAAACTGTTCAACCGGCATACGGTATACGCCTTTCATGGTACTAACCCAAATACGCTTCAACTGCTTGTCATACACTAGACTAAAAATAGAGCCATAAGGTAAACCATCGGTGGCATCAAGCTGCCGCCACTGCCCTTTTGTACTGCGATAAAATAAGCCGTCATTTAATGAGCCTATTAAAATGCCAACCCCTTCAATGTTTAAAATACTGGTGACGTAGGCACTTTCTAAGCTTGTTTGGTCGCCTATTTTTTCAATACCGCGGTCGGTAAAGTAGTAAGCTCCTTTACTGGTTCCGATAAGACCAAAGTTCTGTTCATCAAGTACATAAGTAATAAATTTACTACCAAGGAACGCGTTATAGGCAAATGGAGTAAGCCCCCCGTAACTTAAACGATACATACCGCGCCCAGTCCCTAACCAAAATCCTCCTTTATTGGAGCGACTAATAGCAAACACTGGGTTGTCTCGTAATGCACGGCCGGGCACCGTATATAAACTTTGGTTCTCGTAATAAAAAACGCCACGACCTGTTGCGATATAAAGGCGATCACCATCAAACTGCAAATCGTGCACAGCGGCACGACCAAATTGATTACTAGGGATTTTGTTAACAAAGTTTTTATTGTAATCGAAATAGCCAACACCACTTCGGTTAGCAACCCACAGCTTGCCGTCGGGGGCTTGGCTTATCGCCATTACCGCCTCGGTCATGTTAGAAATTGCTGAGTGGCGCTCAATACGCCCTTCATGTGCAAGCCATAAACCTTCACTAAAGCTTGCTAACCAAATATTATTTTGGTTATCGCGGAAGATATCTGCAAACCAAATACTTTGATCAAGTTGGCTCGGCTCTACCCATTGCCAGTCACCCGAGTTATCACGGAACAAGAGTCGCCCATAGGTTGAGATCCACAATGCCCCATCGGAGTCACTCATGAATTTATACACCGCCGAGTTACTCGCATTAGGCAAAGGAAATGGGCGTAGTTCATCGTCTAAATCAAGAAAGTAAGCACCCAGCTCAGAAGCAAGATACAAGTTACCTTCAAGCCAAGCCATATCATGAATAATCGTTTGTGCTAAACGCTCGGGAAGTGAGACTTTTGCGGTTAACTCTAAGCGCAGTTTCGCAAAATCAGATGAGGTATTGGTTAAGCGCAGTAAGTGACGTTCATTTACCAGCCAAATTCCTTCAGGAGAGAGCGCCATTTGACTGACAGAACCCACAATTTGCGTGATTGCGGTCGCGTTAGACACCGGAACACTTAACGCTGAGTTCTGTTGCAGTGCTACCTGGTTACGAGCGACATAATAAAGACCATTCGCAGCAATCCAAATACTGCCCTTTGAGTCTTCTAAAATGTCCCGCACGGGGCCTTTCACATTGAAAGTTTGCGACATCATGGTTTCGGGGTCGAGTGTGACTAACCCATTTTTGGTGCCAACCCACAGCAAACCATCACTATCAACTAATAGCTTGTTGATACCATTGCTTGGTAAAAAATCGCTATTTTGTGTATTAAAGTTAGTAAATGTATTACCGTCAAAACGACTAAGACCAAACTGGGTGCCTAGCCACATATAACCCTGTTCGTCTTGCGCAATGCTTTTTAATGATTGTGATGGCAAGCCATTTTGGATATTCCATTGTTTGACAACGTACTCAGTGATAGATGCAAACACCGACGTGCTGCAAAACATCAACAAACAAACCACTAGAAATCGCATCATACCTTTGCCACCAAGAAAACCTTAATTCATTGCTTAAAAAGGTAAAAGGCCACTTTTAAACAAAGCTTGAACACAAATCAATGAAAATACACCTGCTAGAATATCATCAGCCATGATGCCCAGACCACCATGTAAACGTCTATCAAGAATACGTATTGGGCCTGGTTTAGCGATATCAAAAAAACGGAACAATAAAAAACCAACTAACAGTGACTGCCAACTGAGAGCAGCACCAATCATGGTGATATAATAACCAGCTACTTCGTCCCATACAATGGCAGGATGATCATGTACCCCTAAGTCATCAGCTGTTTTACCGCATGCCCAAATACCAAACACACTAATCACCACAGCAAACACAATTTGCAACCACAGTGGAAAGTACATTGTAGTAAAAATTAGTGGCAACGCAGCAAAAGTACCAAATGTACCCGGCGCTTTAGGCGCTAAACCTAAACCGAAACCCAAACCAAAAAATTGATGTGGACGTTTTAAATTGAATAAACGGTTACTGCTCAAACCGGCTCCTTCGTAAAATGCTGAAATCCTTTACCTTGATAGTTAAATTTTTCACCATCAAGTAAAAGTTCAATTTCGCCTACGCCATTTTTGATTTGTCCAATACAACTGGCTTCAACGCCATACTGACGAAGCTTCATATCCACCATGCTTTTATTACTTTCTGGCACAGTGAAAAGTAGTTCGTAATCGTCACCATAATTTAAAATATAATCAAACTGCTCAGCACGCGGAATTGACGCATTCACGGCGTCAGACACCGGAACTTTATCAACATTTATAACCGCGCTTACTTGAGAAAGCGCTAAAATATGCCCTAAGTCAGCCAACAAGCCATCGGAGATATCGATTGCAGCAGATGCTGCACCACGCAATACTTGTCCTGCGGCAACACGAGGAGCGGGGTAATCAAAGCGGTTATTTAAATACGATAAATGCTCTGGTGCGATATTGAAACCTTGCTTGCGCGCTTCAATCGCCACACCTGCATCACCTAAGGGGCCTGTCACGTAAATCCAATCACCCACTTTTGCACCACTGCGACGCAGAGCTTTGCCTTGCGGTACGATACCTTTTGCACAAATAGTAATGGTGAGAGGCCCTTGCGTGGTGTCTCCCCCTATAATTTGCACATTAAAGTATTCGGCAATTTCATGCATCCCTTCAGTGAACTCTTCAAGCCATTCAACGTTTGCTTCTGGCAAAGTTAAACCAACCGAAATCCACGTAGGCTCTGCACCCATCGCCGCTAAATCACTTAAGTTGACGGCCAGTGCTCGATGTCCAAGTGCACGAGGAGAGATATCATCAAAAAAGTGAACTCCTGCAACTAGGGTATCAGTTGTCACGGCTAACTGACAGTTTTCAGGCACGGTGACCAACGCACAATCGTCACCTATTCCAAGGTTTACATCACGGCGGATAATACCGCGACCTTTAAAGTAACGATTGATTAATTCAAATTCCTTCATACACAAAAAAGCCGGCCCAAGCCGGCTCTCCTCTACGGGGTTACTTACTTACGCAGTTCTTTAACTGCTTTATCAAGTACACCGTTGACAAATTTATGACTGTCTTCAGCACCAAACATTTTCGCAAGCTCAATACCTTCATTGATTGCTACTTTATAGGGTACGTCTTCACGGAACTTAAGCTCATAGGCAGACAGACGTAAAATTGCTTTTTCGACCATATCTAACTCATCAGCAGGGCGTGCTAAATGTGGTGCAACAATCTGATCAAGTTGCTTACAGTTAACAACAACACCACGTGCTAGGTCTTTGAAATATTCGACGTCGATTTTAGTCACATCATTTTCAATTAACATTTGCTGTTCGATATCAGCAATTGGGTTGGCACTTAACTGCCAAGAATATACGGCCTGAAGTGCTAAGATGCGTGCTTTACGTCTTGCTGCTGGTTTCACAGAGATTCCTTAAACTTAAATTTTGTCTAACACATTAACCATTTCGAGCGCGCCTAAAGCAGCTTCGCCGCCTTTATTGCCCATTTTGGTGCCTGCGCGTTCGATTGCTTGTTCAATGCTTTCAGTGGTTAATACGCCAAATGCAACCGGGATATCGTACTCAAGTGATACTTGTGCAAGACCTTTGTTTGATTCGCCAGCGACTAAATCAAAGTGTGGTGTACCACCTCTGATCACGACACCGAGGGCGATGATTGCATCATGTTCTTTCTTTGCTGCAACGCGTTTCGCTGCTAAAGGTAATTCAACGGCACCTGGTACGTAAACAACAGTAATGTCGTCGTCAGATACACCACCTGTGCGCTTAAGCTCATCAACAGCACCTGCTAAAAGGCTGCTACCAATAAAGTCATTAAAGCGTGAAATGACAATGGCAAATTTTTTGCCCGGTGCGTATTTGTTACCTTCAATAATTTTCATTTAATAACCCTAAAAAATAAGTTTAAGCGGTTGCGATTGCGCAAAAATTACGGCGCATAATACCACAAAAATATAAAAGTCGCCTAGTTAACCTGAACTCTGGATAATAAATCTATCTCCAGCGGTTACTTTCAACGCTTACTGCCTTGAATTTACATGCAATAGGCCAAGAATACCTTGGCCTTAAAATTAGCTTGCTAGTAAATTTTGTTAACTAAGCTGTGCGTTAATTAAGACTGCGGCTCAACGTAATCAACCACTTCTAAGTGGAAACCAGACAATGCATGATACTTCTTCGGACGACTCATCAAGCGCATTTTCTCAATGCCAAGGTCTGCTAAAATTTGTGACCCCACACCCACTGTGCGTGACGTGCCTTGGAATTTACGATGACTGACATTTTCACCCGCATCTTCTGCTGCAAATGCTTTGACCGTTGCTTCAAGATCTTCGGTTGATTCTTGTTTACCTAAGATAACCAATACGCCGTTATGCTCAGCAATATAGGCCATTGCATCTGATAAACTCCAGCTACGATCTGCGCTGCGGTCTGACAGTAAAATATCGTTAAACGTACTTTGTAAGTGAACACGTACTAACGTAGCGTCATCTTTCGATACGTCGCCTTTTTGCAATGCATAGTGGAGCTGACCATCAATGGTGTCTTTATACGTTACTAAATCGAATTCACCGTGATCGGTTGGCAACTTACATTTTGCAACACGTTCAATGGTGGTTTCGTTTAGATTTCTGTACTCGATTAAATCAGCAATTGTACCAATCTTCAGACCATGCTCTTTAGCAAACACTTCAAGGTCGGGACGACGGGCCATGGTGCCATCGGCATTGAGAATTTCAACAATAACAGAAGAAGGCTCAAGACCAGCCAAGCGCGCTAAATCACAGCCCGCTTCAGTGTGACCCGCACGGGTAAGAACGCCACCAGGTTGTGCCATAATAGGGAAAATATGACCCGGCTGTACGATATCACTTGGCACAGCTCCTTTCGCGATGGCCGCTTGCACTGTGCGTGCACGGTCAGCAGCTGAAATACCGGTTGTTACGCCTTTTGCAGCTTCAATCGACATTGTAAAGTTTGTTGAGAAAGCCGCTCCGTTATTTTTAACCATTAACGGTAATTCTAACTGCTGACAACGCTCTTGAGTCATGGTTAAACAAATTAAACCACGACCATGCGTTGCCATAAAATTGATAGCATCTGCACTTATGTGCTCTGCTGCGATAATTAAATCGCCTTCATTTTCTCTATCTTCATCGTCCATTAAAATAACCATTTTACCGGCTTTAATGTCATCGATAATTTCTTGCGCGCTGTGTAAATTCATAATGTGCCCATGAGAGTATGATTAATAATGACGTATCTTCGCTTATTTAATAAAACCAGCTTGCGCTAACAAGCTCATAGATATGTCTGAACGGGAAGGTTGTTCAGCCCCTTTGATCAGGCGCTCTAAGTAGCGAGCAATTTGATCAACTTCTAAGTTAACCTGCGTGCCCACTTGAAATTCTGCAATCGTCGTTTGCTCAGCGGTGTGTGGAACAATGGTCAGCTTGAAGCGATTTTGCTCGACCTCATTCACCGTTAAACTAATTCCATCTATACATACCGACCCTTTATACGGAATGTATTTCATTAAATTATGGTCGGTACTTAGCCAGTACTCTGTTGCTCTGGCATTGGCGGTAATGCTTTCAACTGTCGCGATGCCATCAACATGGCCTGACACTAAATGCCCACCAAGGCGAGAAATTGGCTGCATAGCCTTTTCTAGATTCACGGTTTGGCCTTTTTTATAGTGCGCAAACCCTGTCAGGCTAATGGTTTCATTTGATAAATCAGCACTGAAGCCATCGCTATGTTTAGTAACCACTGTTAAGCACACACCATTTGTTGCAATACTGTCGCCTAATTTTACGTCTTTCATATCCAAATCATTACTTTGAATACGAATAGCGAGATCACCTTGTTTTTGTGTTAATTCAACAATTTTACCTGTTGCTTCAATTATTCCAGTAAACATAATGCTACTCTTTATCTTCAGTGTGTGTGGCTTGCTTTGCTTTGTACGCTGTTAAGCGGATATCGTCGCCAATTATCTGTGTGTCGGTAAACGTTAATTGAGTGACATCACCCATGGCTGTTACTTCTGCAAAGTTTAGTAAGCTTTTGCCCATATCACCTATTAACTTTGGGGCAATATAAACAATGTATTCGTCAATTAGGTCTTGCTGTGCAAAAGCGCCCGCTAAGGTTGCTCCTGCTTCAAGCCAAATATGATTAAATTGTAATTCGGCTAACCGTGCTAAAACGGCCGATAAATCAACTTTATTTTTGTTAGCTGCCACCACTTCGTGTTTTACAAAATGTGGCCATTGCTGCTGATTATCAAGCTGTGTTGTGAAAATAATCACCGGACTCTCAATACTAAATAAAGCGAGATCTGGGGTGAGTCTGTTTTGCGAATCGATAATCACACGTGTTGGCTGACGTATCGGCAATGATGTTGGCATTGCAAATGGCAGCTCTTCAGTACGCACATTTAATTTGGCGTTATCACTGATAACGGTATCTGCACCACTCAAAATTGCGCAGCTTTGTGCGCGAAATGCTTGAACGTCTTGGCGTGCTTGCGGACCCGTGATCCATTTACTTTGGCCGTTATTAAGTGCCGTTTTTCCATCTAAACTACAGGCCATTTTACAGGTAACAAAAGGCAACCCTGTTTCCATTCGCTTCAAAAAGCCTTTGTTTAAATCGCGCGCCTGTTGCTCAAGTAACCCAGAGGCAACGTCAATACCTGCATCAGCCAATATTTGTAAGCCACGGCCACTGACTGCTGGATTTGGGTCTACCATTGCAGCAATCACTTTACTCACACCGGCCGCTTTTAGACCTTCAGCACAGGGCGGAGTACGACCATAATGACTGCAAGGTTCAAGCGTCACATAGGCTGTTGCCCCTTTGGCATTATCGCCAGCAACGGCCAGTGCATTCACCTCGGCATGACCCTGCCCGGCAAGTTGATGAAAACCCTCACCAACTATATGGCCGTCTTTAACAAGTACACAACCCACATTAGGGTTTGGCGTCGTGGTAAAACGGCCCTGTTTGGCAAGCTCAATAGCGCGTGCCATATAAATGCTATCAAGTTCAGTGAACGACATGCTTAATCACCTAAACGGGCAATTTCTTCGCCAAACTCACGAATATCTTCAAATGAGCGATATACTGAGGCAAACCTAACATAAGCTACTTTATCAAGCTTTTTGAGCGATTCCATAATACACTCGCCGATTAAATGGCTTGAGATTTCACGCTCTCCGGTGGCACGTAGCTGTGATTTAATCACGTTGACGACTTCTTCGATTTGCTCTGTACTCACTGGGCGTTTTTCTAATGCGCGGTGCAGACCATTTAATAATTTGTCTTCGTTAAAAGGTTCTCGACTACCGTCTTGCTTTATCACCCTTGGCATAACAAGTTCAGCACCTTCAAAGGTGGTAAAACGCTCGTGACATTCGTTGCATTCGCGACGGCGTCTAACTTGGTGACCACCGCCAACAAGTCGTGAATCGATTACTTTAGTATCTTTTGCTGTGCAAAAAGGGCAATGCATAAGGTTAAACTTCCGTTTATAAAAAACAAAAAAAGACCGCTTAGTAAGCGGCCTTTATAATAGCAAAAAACAACACTATTGTTATCTTAATTACGGTTTAACCAGCAATTAAGCGTAAACAGGTAGTTTTTTACAGATTGCTTTAACTTTCTCTTTTACTTCTGCTTGTACTGATGCATCGTTGATGTTGTCTAGTACGTCACAGATCCAGCCAGCAAGTTCTTTAGACTCAGCTTCTTTGAAACCACGGCGCGTAATTGCCGGAGAACCAATACGAAGACCCGACGTTACAAACGGTGAACGTGGGTCATTTGGTACTGAGTTTTTGTTTACTGTGATGTTTGCATTACCAAGGGCAGCGTCAGCATCTTTACCTGTGATATCTTTATCAATTAGGTCTAGAAGGAATAAGTGGTTGTCTGTTTTACCAGAAACAACTTTATAGCCACGCTCTTGTAACACTTCAACCATTGCTTGTGCGTTTTTAACCACTTGCGCTTGGTATGTTTTGAATTCAGGCTGTAATGCTTCTTTAAACGCAACCGCTTTAGCAGCGATGATGTGACATAAAGGACCACCTTGGCCACCCGGGAATACGGCGCTGTTAAGCTTTTTATAGATCTCTTCATCACCACACGCAGAAACAATTAGACCGCCACGAGGACCCGCTAATGTTTTATGAGTTGTTGTTGTAACAACATGCGCGTGAGGGATTGGGCTTGGGTATACGCCAGCCGCAATAAGACCTGCAACGTGTGCCATATCTACGAATAAGTACGCATCCACTTTATCAGCGATTTCACGGAACTTAGCCCAATCAACGATACCTGAGTATGCAGAGAAACCCGCAATGATCATTTTTGGTTTGTGCTCTAGTGCTAGTGCTTCAACTTGAGCGTAATCAATTTCGCCCGTTTCTTCATTTAGGCCATATTGAATTGCGTTGTACGTTTTACCAGAAAAGTTAACGTGTGAACCATGCGTTAAGTGGCCACCATGAGCTAAGCTCATACCTAGTACGGTGTCATGTGGCTGAAGAAGCGCTTGGAAAACAGCCGCATTAGCTTGTGAACCAGCGTGCGGTTGTACGTTTGCGTAGTCTGTGCCGAATAACTCGTTTGCACGGTCAATTGCTAATTGTTCAACAACGTCAACGTGCTCACAACCGCCATAGTAACGTTTGCCTGGATAACCTTCAGCATATTTGTTTGTAAGCTGAGAACCCTGTGCTTCTAGCACGCGTGGGCTACAGTAGTTTTCAGACGCGATCAGTTCGATGTGCTCTTCTTGACGAGCCGTCTCTTTAGTGATGGCTGCAAATAACTCTGGATCGAAATCCGAAATATTCATGCTACGTTCTAACATGGGGTCTCCTAAGGCAACGTGTATGGTGTTTTTTTGAAGGCTATATTGTACGCTGAAAACGCACATTTGCCTATCGTGTAAAGATGAACATATTTAAACAGGGATTGAATTTATTTCACAGTGTTTTAATAATGATATTTTTTTATTGATACATAACGAAAATTTATGAATTTAAAATATTACATAGGTTTTTAAAATGTCATTTGCATAAAAAATAGCACACAGGCATTGCTTTTTACTATTTTCAAACTACCCTAATAGTCTTAATAAATATCAAGGATGGTATAAAATCTCATGTTAGCAAAACCTCTTTACGAAGCCGCCCCCTATGGCTACTTTATCCTCGGCATCAGTTGCATCACATTAGCGAATAATGTGGTGCCTACAGTCATTGGTATCGTACTCTTTTTACTGGGTGCAAATATTTGGCGAATGCGCTCAAATGCAAGACGCACAGATCATTCGAGTCAACGAGTAAATCAAAGAAAGCTCTATTATTACTATGAATTTAAACCATTTATTGTTTTTATTGCGGCATATACCTTGATCCAATGGACACAAAATGAACTTGTTTCAGTGATTGGCGTGTTACTGTGTATTACCGCTGTGGTGATTCTTGTGATGCGGATTTTAAACCGGCATAGTCATTCAATATTGCATTAAAAAAGAGCGGCTTAGCCGCTCTTTTTTATGGTTTTTTACGCCAGTTTTTTTAACAGCTCAGTACGCAAAAGCTGGTAATCACACACAATATCTTCTGCAAGACATTGCTTTGCTAACGCATCTGCTAAAGGCTTTGGCATCGGTAACTCAATCTCGAGTATTTCTTCCACGCTTTCTTTAAATTTAGCGGGGTGTGCCGTCGCTAAAAAGATACCCGCACTGCCCGGTGCAATGTTTTCTTTTAAGCCTTGGTATGCAATCGCAGTATGAGGCTCTGCAACATACCCTGTTTGATGAATTTTTTTCATCACCTCTTTGGTTGTCTCTTCATCGACACAGCTTGAATAAAAGTCATCATAACTAAACCATGCATTATCTAACATGTGCTGAACACGCGGCCAATTGTTTGGTTTACTCACATCCATCGCGTTCGATAACGATTCAATCGTTGCGTTAGGAGCCCACTCTTTATTTTGCAAGAAACGAGGCACCGTATCGTTTTGGTTGGTTGTTGCACTAAGTTTTGCCACTGGCATCCCTAGTACAGCGCCAATCATCGCAGCACACACGTTACCAAAGTTTCCACTTGGTACAGAGATATGCGCTTTAGCACGTTGCGCTTTTGGCAATTGTGCTATTGCTTCAAAGTAGTAACACACCTGTGCAACTAAACGGCTGATGTTGATTGAATTCGCTGAGTTTAACCCTAGCTTTTCTTTTACTTCATCATCGAGAAACGCTTGTTTTACCATGCTTTGGCAATCATCAAAGCTGCCATCAACCGCATAGCAATGAATGTTGTTGCCTAACGTAGTGAATAGTTTTTGCTGTGCTAGCGAAATTTTGCCTTTCGGATATAGAATAACCACATCAATATTCGGTTTGTTGTAAAAGGCATGCGCAACCGCAGCACCTGTGTCACCCGACGTTGCGGTTAGAATGGTAACTTTTTCTCCTTGGCTAAATTGTGCAAGACACTCTGCCATGAAACGCCCACCAAAATCTTTAAACGCTAATGTTGGCCCGTGAAAAAGCTCTAAACAGTAAATATCCTTTTCGACTTCAACAAGTTTTACATCAAAGTTAAACGCATTTTGTACCATCTCAGCAACGGTGTCTGCGGGTAATTCATCCCCAATCAAATGGGATAAGATTTTGCTACTGCGAGTAACAAAGTCCAAATCTAATAAAGCATCAATATCAGCAATAGGCGCCAAGCTATCTGGAAAGAAAACGCCTTGGTTACGACCCAAACCCGTTTTTACAGCTTCAATAAACGACACCTGTTGTGTTGCATCTTTTAAATTATGTAATTGCATTGTAGTTCCTTAAATTCTTTATAGCTGTCGTGTGCCAAGCTGATCAAGCTGGCAAATATGGCAAAAACCATGTTCATTAATGTAATTATCATTAAGCCACGCTGCGCATTGCTTAGCGGCTTCTAGACTTTTACACACTGTAAAAAGAGTCGGTCCAGCACCCGAAATACTCACAATCTCAGCGCCAAGTTCTGGTAAAGCATGCTTCGCCTCGCTAAACCCGTTTATAAGTGGCGCTCGGTGTGGCTCAGCAATTTCATCACGCATAATTGATAAGGCATCATCAAAACGCCCCGTCAGTAACAAGCTACTAAATGCAGACAATCTTTGTGCGAACTCGACACTGTCATGCATTGATAGTTGCGTGGGTAAAACCGAGCGAGCTTTTGCCGTATTAAGAGAAAAGCCAGGAAAAGCTGCCACGTAATACCAGCGCTCATCAACCGGTAACGCAATGGATTTATTGGGAATAAGATCGCCTGTTAACTGTAAACCACCTAGGTAACATGGCGTGATGTTATCGTAATGACGACCACCACTCACAATCGCCTCAAAATCAGCCATAAGTTCAATCAACTGCTCTTGCGATAAGTCAGTTTTAGCAAACTGATCAAGCGCAGCAAATGTGGCAACCACCGAGCATGCACTTGAACCAAGCCCAGAACCGATTGGTAAGTTCTTTTTAAGCTCTAGTTTCACGGTGGGCATGGCCGGTGCAACATGCGCTTTAAAATGAATAAGGCACTGATAGGCAAGATTTTCTTCTGCGTTAGCTGGTAACTTACTTGCATACTCTCCTGAGCACACAAATGTGTCTTGCTCAGCTGCAGATACCTCAACCACATCACCAAGTAGGCTGCCATCAATAGGTGCCAATGCGGCACCTAAAGCATCAAATCCAACCGCAAAGTTACCGATAGAAGCCGGTGCGTAAATACGGATCATAACCTTCTCCTAGCGTGATAATGTTTTTAAGATATCAGCAAATACACCTGCGGCAGTCACTTCTGCACCCGCACCATAGCCACGGATAACAAACGGACGAGGCTGATAATATTGGCTAAGAATCGCCAGTGCATTTTCACCATCACGAATATCATAAAGTGCATGCTTACTATCAACCGCTTCAATACCTACTTTGCAGTGACCATTTTCAATAATGCCAACATAACGCAGCACTTTACCTTCGCTTGCTGCACTTTGGATACGGTCATTAAAAGCAGCATCAAGACTGGGCAGCTTTTCCATAAACTCAGCAACCGAATCTCCCTCTGCAAACCCTGTTGGTAATACAGATTCAACTTCAATATCGCTTAACTCAAGTTCAAGTCCAGACTCACGCGCAATGATCAGCAGCTTTCTAGCAACATCGGTCCCCGATAAGTCATCACGTGGGTCTGGCTCAGTGAAGCCACTTTCTTTTGCCTTTACAGTTGCTTCGCTCAACGAGAGGCCATCTTGCAAAGCACCAAACATGTACGACAACGAGCCTGATAATATGCCGCTGAACTTAATAAGTTCATCACCCGCGCCAAATAATGACTTTAAATTATCAAGGACTGGTAAACCTGCCCCTACGTTGGTTTCGTATAAAAACTTACGGTTATTCTTTTGTGTCGCAGAAATCAAATCTTGATAGTACGCAAATGAGCTGGTATTTGCTTTTTTATTCGCAGCCACAACATGGAAACCAGCATTTAAGAAATCAACATACTGCGCGGCGAGTTTATCGGCTGAGCTACAATCAACAATAACAGGGTTGATTAAATGGTTTTGTTTCACAAATTGCTCAACGAGTTTTAAGTCAAAACCTTGCTCCGATATCGCTAATTTTTCTTGCCAATCACTAAAGGCAATACCGTCACTGTCGAGGTAGAGTTGTTTTGAGTTAGCAACACCGTACAAATTAAGCTTAATATTGCGCTTTTCAAGCCATGCTTGCTGGCGCTCAAGTTGCTGGATAAGCTCTTGGCCAACTAAACCACAGCCTAATAAGAACATATCGATTGATGGAATATGTGTAAAAAAGTTCTCGTGGCACACTTTCACAGCATCATTGCACAGCTCACCATCAATAACCGCAGAAATAGCACTCTCTGTTGAATCTTGGGCAATCGCCACAATGTTGACTTGCGCTTGCGCTAATGAAGCAAAGAATTTTGCTGCAAGACCCTTGTGCGCTCGCATATTGTCGCCCACTAGAGTAACAATCGCTAAATTACGTTGTACTTGAACGGGTTCAATAAGCCCAGCTTGCGACTCAAGTTCGAAAGCCGTTTGCAACGCTTCTAAAGCCAGCGCTAAATCACTTTCGTGAACACAAAAACTGATACTAAATTCACACGACGATTGTGTAATTAACACAATCGATACATTGTCATGAGCAAGGGCATTAAACACCTTTGATGCCATACCCACTTTACCTTTCATGCCGGGACCTGAGACCGTTAGCATTGCAAGGTTTTGTAAGCTTGATAACGCTTTAACCGGTTCTGATGATACGCTATCGTTACTGATCACAGAGCCTTCAGCGCGAGGGTTATGAGTATTTTTGATCTCGCAAGGTACGCCAGCTTTAGCACATGGCAAAATTGTTTTTGGGTGTAACACCTTGGCACCAAAGTAAGAAAGTTCCATCGCTTCTTTATAAGACAGCGAATCTACTTTAGAGGCTTTTTTGATATAACGCGGGTCCGCATTGTAAACACCGTCAACATCGGTCCAAATTTGACAAACATCGGCTTCTAAGCAGGCTGCAGCAATTGCTGCTGAATAATCAGAGCCATTACGGCCAAGTGTTGTAAGCTCGCCTTGCTCATTAGCCGCAGTAAAACCAGGCATGATGTAAATGGTACTTGGTGCTGCTTTTAATGCTTCACGAAAACGCAACTTACTCGCGGCTAAGTCTGCTTCTGCATCAATATATCCACCAACAGAAGCAATACAGTCAGTTGCTTCAAGGTAGTGCGCATTACTCTCTTTTAACATACGCTGCATGAGCGCTACACTCACTCGCTCACCAAAGCTAATAACATAAGCTTTAACTTGGTCTGGGCAGCACGTTAATAATGCAACACCATCCAATTTATTTTTTAGGTCATTTAAATTAGGCCAATTATCAACTGCGCCAAACTCTGCTTCTACATCCGCCTTTAACTGCTCACAACGATTAACCAGTGCATGCCATAACTCACTATAATCACGCCCCTGCTCTGCTGCACTCGCTAGCGCAACGAGTGAATCAGTCATGCCGCCCGGTGCAGAAAGCACTAATAGCATTTCATCTTTAAGTTCTTGTTTGACTAACTGAGCTACCTGTTGCAAACATGCGAAGTCAGCCAAGGACGACCCGCCAAATTTTAATACTCGCATTATTTATGTTTCCTCATCCCATAAACGAAAAAAGGCCTGTGTTCTAGTGAACACAGGCCTTTAATTTTGTTGCACCGACCTATGCCACTATCCCGTAAGGATGATGGTTGTAATAATAATGGTCGTTGCGTGATTAAATGTTTTCATAGCCCCTAGACTGCCTTAAAAACAGCCAGTCTGTCAACCCTTAATAAAAAGATAAATTATGCAATTAGGTTATATAAAGACTTAATGAATACCAAATTTATGCAAAGTTGTTTTTAAGCGGACAAGTTCTATCGGCTTATCAATAAAATCAATGGCACCAAGTTTTGCGACTCGTTGCTTCATTTCTGTTTGAATATCCGCCGAAATAACCAACACAAAACACTCTATTTTTTCGGCTTTAATCGTTTCAAGTACAGCAACACCATCAACTTCTGGCATGGTTAAGTCGAGGCAAAGCAAATCAAAGTTTTGCTGCCGCAATAAAGCAAGTGCCTCACGGCCGTTACTGGCTTGTTTAATGTCGGCACTGATGCAGTCACCTAAACAGCGTACGACCTGTTTTCGGGCAACGTTTGAATCATCACAGACAAGCACTGAAAAATTAGAATTACTCATGAAATATACATCTTCGCTGTTGCAAACACAGCGTTAATAGAGGATAAATTAAAGATGACTAATTTTATATCACACTTTTTAAAAGGCAGTAAGGTCAAGTTTTTTCATGATTTAGTTACAATCTGTAAATGATCCCGTAAAAAAGGATATATTTATTTATTTTTAATCATTTATTAGCTAACTTTAGATTTAGCTGAATGTATTACAAATCTCACCAAGGAGCTATGGATAATCCATGCTACAAAAAAGCCTGTCAAAAAAATTATTAACCAGTGTGCTCTCGGTTTATTTTTTATTAACGTTTGTCGTTACGTGTGGGCAGGTTATTGCTGAGTACGTTAATACCAAAGATTACATTCGCGATGAATTAACCACGTTGCAAAAAACATTCAGTCGCAGCCTCACACGCGCCATTTGGGAGCTGAACACTAAGCAAACGATCACCACTGCTGAGGGGTTACTTGCGATCCCTATGATTGAAGGCATTATTGTGCGAGATGACAGTGGTGAAGTGTTATCACAATTAGGGCGCTCTTTAGACATACATGAGTTATACAGTCAGCAGCTAGTGCAAGAAGAGGCGATTATTGAAGACACCCCGTCAGGTTTATTTGGTTACACTTTCCCGCTGATTTTTGAGTTTTCAGGCAGAGCCACCCAAGTGGGTGATGTCACCCTATTTTCAAGCAGAGACGTCGTATTTAGCCGTATTATGATCTCGATTTATTTCTTAATCGGTAATGCGATGATCAAAACAACATTTTTGATCATCCTATTCTTAATTGCCTTTAGAAAACAGTTAACAGAACCCTTAGCCCAGCTCACAGAACAAATAGAAGATCTTGAACTCAATGATTTAGAAGGTCGCCATATCGACATTCAAACCAGTGAGCATAACGAATTAAAAGTGATGGAAGAGTCATTTAATCGCCTGATTGATAAAGTGGTACTGTACCGAGAAGAGCTTGAACATACACAAAAAGAATTACTGATAAGCAACGAAAAACTGGATCAACAAAACCTGCAATTAGAGCAGGAAGTCGCTCGTAAGACATCAAACTTGAGCCAAGCAATGATGGACTTACAGCAACAAAAATACGAGCTAGAAAAACAAAAGTTCACCTTAACTGAAGAAATCGATTTACGTAAACAAACCGAACAAGAGCTCATAACAAAGCAAACTGAACTACAGCGTTACCTTGATGAACTGAACATGGCCCAAGAGCGGTTAGTAGGCTCAGAGAAAATGGCCGCATTAGGCGGGCTTGTTGCCGGTATTACTCATGATGTAAACACCCCGATTGGTATTGGTGTTACAGCGACCTCTTTTTTACAAGAGCGCCTGAATCAAATTGAAGCAGCCTATAAAGACAAAACCCTTTCGCCGAAAGCATTAGAAGAGTTTATAAACGACGCAAAACAAAGCACCAGCTTATTAACCAGTAATTTAGACCGTGCTTCTGAGCTGGTCGCCAGCTTCAAACAAATCGCGGTAGACCAAGCCAGTGAAGCGGTGCGTACAATTAATTTTAAAGAGTATTTAGGCGAGGTGATCCGCTCGTTACACCCTAAACTTAAAAAAACATCGCACCATATAAACCTAGATTGCCCTGAAGACTTAACACTCAATTTACCTGCGGGGGCAATTAGTCAAATTTTCACGAACTTAATCATGAATTCACTCATTCACGGTTTCGAAGGCATAGAAAGCGGCATCATAGAGATTGTTATAAAAGAAGAAGACGATGAGGTTATCATCGACTTTAAAGATAACGGTAATGGTGTAACTCAAGAGCAGTTAGAAAAGCTATTTGACCCATTTTTTACTACCAAGCGCGACCAAGGCGGCAGCGGTTTAGGCACACACATTACTTTTAACTTAGTAAAACAAACGCTCAGTGGCGATATAGAAGTAACAAGCGAGCCTGGACAAGGGTTGCATTACCACATTAGTTTCCCTAAAAACATGCCAAAGCCACTTTCAATGTTTAATACATAAACAAAACCCCCTGATGCCGAAATCATTCATTTCGGCATCACTTTTTTATTGCTATGATTGGGCAAATTTAATGAAAGGATTAGCCTAAATATGTGGTTTAGTAACCTTATCTGTTACCGTTTTAAACAAGACGTATCATACAACCAAGAAGACTTCGATAAAGCCCTAGAACAAGACCTGTTTCGCTCATGTGGTGGTCAAGAGTTATCAACGTTTGGTTGGACCAAAGCCTTTGGTAAACATGGTCAAACCCTATCGCACTTTTCTCAAGATAGCATTTTAGTGTGCGCAAAACGTGAAGAAAAAGTATTACCCGCTGCGGTTATTAACGAACTGGTTGCTGAAAAAGTAGAGCAGATTGAAGCGGAAGAAAACCGCCCAGTTAAGAAAAAAGAAAAAGACGAACTAAAAGAAAATATTCTGCATACCCTACTTCCTCAAGCATTCAAAAAGTCGAGCTTACAGTTTGCATTTATTGACCAAAAGAATGGCTGGGTGGTTGTTAACAGTGGTAGTTTTAACAAAGCCGAAGAACTTCTTGCCTTGTTACGTAAATCGTTAGGGTCGTTACCTGTAGTGCCCGCATTTGCAAACTATGATCTGGATGTGTTTCTAACCGATTGGCTAACACAATTTAATGCGCCTGAGGGGTTCGCTATTGGCAACGATGCAGAACTTGAAGAAGCAGACGATAGTGGCGCACAGGTTAAACTTAAAGGCCATGATTTATCGTGTGATGAAGTGAAATCGCATCTAGAAAATGGCAAGCGCGTGACTAAGCTTGCACTTGATTGGCAAGAGCGAGTTAAGTTCATGCTGCAAAACGATGGGTCAATAAAACGACTAAGCTACTCAGAAACACTTAAAGAAGAAAACGCCGATATCCCTAAAGAAGATATGGCCGTAAAATTAGATGCAGACTTCATTTTAGCATCTGAAGAAATTAAGCAATTACTTGAAGAACTAACTCAAGGATTAGGAGATGCAAGCGATTTATAATCAGCTTGTTGACACTAAAAGCGCAGATTAGTCGTAATCTGCGCTTTTTAATGCGTTATTCAGTAAACACCGCTTTTACATCATTTAACATGTCGTGATATTCATCTGAATTAAACATATCAAGTGACGAAATAACACCTTTATCTAAATAGGTCTGTAATGCTGAAGACTTATCTGATACTTGCAGGATGCCCTCTAAGATCGCGCCTATGCGAATAAAGTCAACATAGCAAATATGCTCAGGACGATAGTTAGGGTTTGCCCAGCTCTCAGCAACTTCAACAAATTCATCAGTGAAGCCCCACGCTCGCATAATCGCTCCCCCTACTTTGCCTCCCAATTTTTGAATTGCATGCGCAAGAAAGCTGGGGTTCGCAAATACTTCGGGGTGTTTTTCGGCTTCCGTTAAAATGGGTAACACGCCAATGTTATACACTAAAGCCGCTAGCGTAATGGTGTCGCGATTTAATGACGTCTTCTTATTATCGCGTAGGAAAAAATCCATTAAGGTAATTGAGTGGCAAGCCACCTTCAGCGTTTTTTGCCACGCTTTGTCCATGTAGCCTTTAATTAACTCATTGTGCGATACAAACAGTTGCTCCATTGCCATGGCCGTTGCAATGTTTTTAATTTGCCGTAAACCTATCCGCGTTACAGCTTGGTGTAGGTTTGTCACCTTAACCGAGCGCCCCATAAAGGCACTGTTCGCCACCTTAATCATGCGGGCTGAAAGCGCGGGGTCGTGTGAAATCACATCGGCCATTTGCATCAAATTGACATTAGGATTGTCTGCAGCTTGTCTGACTTTTACAGCCACTTCAGGTAAAGTAGGCAACACTAGGGTGTCATTATTAATTCGGTCGACCAAAATGGTCAGTAGTGCATTTTCTGTTGACATATCTTTGCCATCCTCTTGAATTAGCTTGCTTTTATAAAATCAAACTAATGACTGACATTGTTAGATTAATTATTGTTTTAGTATTGTCTAAGTTAGCGCTAAAGTTAAGAAATTCACAGTAATAATCTACTTTTATATTTTAAGACACCGATTTAATTGCTTAAAATCACATACTGCGCAGTAAACTTGCCATTTATATGTTAGGTTTGCTTTAATGCTTACACATTTATTTTCAAAGCAACGACTCTCTCTTTTTAACGGGCAAAAAAATGACATTAAATAAAATTAGCCACGCACTTATCTTATCTGGTGCAGTTTTTCTAGGTGCATGTTCTGACCAACAAGCGACCCCTTCTCAAACAAAGCCTGCTGCAGAGCAAACGACTCAAAATACTGAAGAAAATAATCCGCAACTAATCAATGCAGACAGAAACCGCTTAGATATCTATACAGACTTTACATTAACCTCAGACTTGAGCCACTTAAGCGATAACCAAAAGCAAATGGTTGGCAAACTTATTGACGCATCAAAAATCATGGATGCATTATTTTGGCGTCAAGCATTTGGTGAAAACAAAGAAGCATTTTTGGCAAAAATTAATGACGAAAAAGTGCAAAAATTTGCAGATATCAACTACGGCCCATGGGACCGTTTAAACGGCGATCAGGTGTTCTTATCTGGTTATGAAGAAAAACCACTTGGCGCAGAGTTTTACCCAAGCGATATCACTAAAGAAGCGTTAAACAACGCAACAGTTGAAGATAAAACAGGCCTTTATTCAGTTATTAAACGTGATGAAAATGGCAAACTATACAGCGTGGCTTACTCAGTAGAATACGCACAGGAACTAGAAAAAGCGGCAAACTTACTCCGTGAAGCAAGTAAACTCGCCGATGACAAAGAATTTGCAAACTACTTAAGCATGCGTGCTGATGCACTTGTTAGTGATAACTTCCAACCCTCTGACTTCGCATGGATGGACATGAAAAACAACCCAATTGATGTTGTTATTGGTCCAATCGAAACCTACGAAGATCAACTCTTTGGTTACCGTGCCGCTTATGAGTCTTACGTATTAATTAAAGACCTTGCGTGGAGTGAGCGTTTAGCTAAGTTTGCAGCTTTCTTACCAGAGCTACAAAAAGGCTTACCCGTAGACGATAAGTACAAGCAAGAAGTACCGGGTTCAGACGCTGACCTTAATGCATATGATGTTGTTTACTATGCGGGCCACTCAAATGCCGGCAGCAAAACAATTGCTATTAACTTGCCTAATGATGAGCAAGTACAGCTTGAAAAAGGCACCCGCCGTTTACAGCTTAAAAACGCGATGCGCGCTAAATTCGACAAAATCTTAGTGCCAATTTCAGAGCAATTAATTGTGCCTGAGCAGCGTAAACACATCACCTTTGATGCGTTTTTTGCAAACACCATGTTCCACGAAGTCGCACATGGCTTAGGAATTAAAAACACCATCACCAACAAAGGGACTGTGCGTCAATCACTGCAAGAGCATGCCAGCGCGCTTGAAGAAGGTAAAGCAGATATCCTTGGTCTTTACATGGTTGAGCAGTTACTTAAAAAAGGTGAAATCACTGACGGTACGCTAGAAGATTACTACATCACCTTTATGGCTGGTATATTCCGCTCAGTGCGTTTTGGTGCATCAAGTGCACATGGTAAAGCAAACATGATCCGTTTTAACTTTTTTGCCGAAGAAGGTGCATTTTCTAAAAATGCAGATGGCTTATACAGCGTAAATATGGAAAAAATGAGCTTAGCGATGGCAAAACTATCGCGCCTTATCTTAACGATTCAAGGTGACGGCGATTATCAAAAAGTCGACCAATTAATCGCGACTCATGGTGAAATTAAAGCCGAGCTTGCTAAAGATTTAGAAAAGCTAAGCCAAGCAAACATCCCTGTTGATGTGACCTTTAAACAAGGTAAAGAGGTATTAGGTTTAAACTAAACGCACTCTCATCTGAGTAATAACGAGTTTAAACAAAAAACGCTGCTTTCGAGCAGCGTTTTTTTATGCTTAAACAACAGTCATTAATGCGCCACAAAGCTCAGCCCATATTTATTGTTTAGTTTTACGATTTCCCCATTTAGCAACATTTTTTGAAACTCAGCATTAAACTCATCAATAAATTGCGCTAAATCTCGCTGCTTAGTAAAACCAAAATAACCTTGATTAACCGTTAAAATAGGAGAAAGTATGATCACCTTATCGGCAATACCCAAACTTTCTATCACCGGCCTTGCTGCGCGGGGGTGAGTTAGAATTAAATCAACCCTGTCATACATTAATTGTAAAAAACTTGCCCGCACATTGGCGACTTCTGATAACAGTAAACTCGATTCATGGCGCTTAAATTCAACCCCATAATCCCAGCCACGAATAACCCCTATTGCATCTTTTTTTAAACTGGCGAAGTTTCCTCGCCAAGTAACTTCATTATTCGGTTTGGTATAAAAAACAATAGGGTCTTCATAAAAGGGTAATGCACTAAAGAGCATGTATTGGTTACGCTGAAACGATTTATAAGGGCCAATAATGGCATCGGCATCACCTTGCTCAACCATTTTTAAAGCCCGTTTAAGCGGCATAATATCAATCACAATAGTATGCCCCAATCGCTTGCCTATTTCATAAACGATGTCAGCTCCGAGTCCTGTAGGAGAACCGTGCTGATCCTGTTCTAAAATGGCAGGAAAATGACTTCCTACAAAATAATAACTTTTTGCCACACTCTCAAAGGCACTCAAAGATAACATCGTCACAAAAAAACAACGTGTTATTATTGCCGCGCTAACGTGCCACTTTTTCATATTTGCTGGACTATATTTTCGATATTCACCGTTTAAAAATACGCTTTAAGCGAAGTAATCTGCTCATCAGAATACGGAACCGCCGGTAACTTACCCCACACAGGTGCAGGCCAAGCAGCATCTGTTTTAAAGCGTGCGATATGATGAATATGCAGTTGTGGCACCATATTTCCCAAAGCAGCCACATTGAGCTTGTCTGGATTAAAAACCTGCTGTAATAATTTACTTAGTTTGGCCGACTCGCGTAAAAGTGTCACTTGCTGCGCTTCACAAAGGTCGATAATTTCTTTTAAACCCGCTTCTCTCGGGACTAAAATAAACCACGGATATTGGCTGTCATTCATTAGCAATACTTTACACAGTGGCCAATCTGCTAATTCAATACAATCACGCTGTAATTCAGGTGCCAAGGAAAATGGCATATCAGCATTTTTCATCAATAAGTCCTTAAATCTAAGTTGTACCCTTGCTACTTTATAGCATTTAGTTGCAGTTGCCTAAGCTTACCATTAACATCGTGGCAGTTTTTATTCGAGCGAAGGTACCCCTGTGCTAAAAAAAATTAAATCTCTCTCACTTGCCTTACCAATAGTGGCAACAGCACTGAGTGTGAATGCTGAACCACTATCACTAGAGCGTATTTTTGACGATCCTAGTTTAGCAGGTAAAGCACCTGTACAACTTAAATTCTCACCCGATGGTAGCCGCGTTACCTACTTACAAGGTAAAACCGACGACTACAACCGTTATGACTTGTGGGAATACAATTTAAAAGATAACAAAAACCGCTTATTAGTTGACTCTGCGGCACTATTCTCAGGCCCAGAAAACCTATCAGATGAAGAAAAAGCACGACGTGAGCGTCAGCGTATCTTTGGTAAAGGGATTTTAGAGTATAAATGGTCAAAAGATGGTAAAGCACTGCTTTTCCCACTGAATGGCGACCTTTATTACTACGAACTTGCCTCAGCTAAAAGCCGCAAACTGACCGATACCGAAGCATTCGAAACCGATGCACGTTTTTCACCGAAAGGTCATTTTGTATCGTTTATTCGCGAGCAAAACCTTTACGCACTGAACTTAAAAACGGGTCAAGAAATCCAGTTAAGTAAAGACGGCGGTGGCGTTATTAAAAACGGCATGGCTGAATTCGTGGCTCAAGAAGAAATGGGCCGCATGACGGGCTACTGGTGGTCAGGTGATGAAACAAAAATTGCCTATACGCGTGTCGATGAAAGCCCTGTAAAAGAAGCGATTCGAAACGAAATTTACGCTGATGAAGTAAAGCTTTTCAACCAGCGTTACCCGTTCACGGGTACAGACAACGTTAAAATTAAACTCGGTGTTGTTAGCATTAACAACCAACAAACTGATTGGGTTGATTTAGGCGAAGACGAAGATATCTACATTGCTCGCGCCAACTGGTTAAAAGATAACAAAACGCTATCTTATCAATGGCAAGACCGCTCACAGCAAACGTTAGAGCTGCGTTTTTACAACAGTGAAACGAAAAAGCAAAAGGTCTCCCTAACAGAAACAAGCGATACATGGATTAACTTACACTTTGATCTACAGTTCCTAAACGATAAAAAACACTTCGTGTGGGCCTCTGAACGTGACGGCTTTAAACACCTTTATTTGTACCGCACAAATGGCGAAATGATCCGCCAAATCACGCAAGGTGACTGGGTGGTTGATAGCTTAAAAGGAATCGATGAGAAAAAAGGCATTGTGTATTTTGCAGCGCGTAAAGACACCGATCTTGAAAGCCATTTATACAGTGCACCGTTATTCAAAAAAGGGGATATTAAGCGCATAACAGAGCTCGGTGCTTATCATAATGTGGTTATCGCCAAAGATAATAAAACCTTTATCGACAACAGCTCATCGGTTAATAAACCAGGTTCAGCCGCACTTCGTAAAATTAACGGCGAGTTTATTACCTGGCTTGAAGAAAACAAACTCGATAAGTCGCATCCACTTACACCGTACTTAGACGATTTAATCACTCCTGAATACGGTACATTAACAGCTGAAGACGGCCAAATAATGCATTACCGTTTATTCAAGCCGACTAACTATCAAGATGGTAAAAAGCACCCTGTTATTGTAAACGTATACGGCGGCCCACATGCCCAACGAGTGACAAATAGCTGGCGCAGCAAAAACTTGTATTTCCAATACATGGCACAGCAAGGCTACGTTATTTTTCAACTCGATAACCGTGGTTCTTACAACCGTGGTAAAAAGTTTGAAGACGTTATCTATAAACACTTAGGGGTTGCTGAAGTCGCTGACCAAATTAAAGGGGTTGAGTTCTTACGCACTCTTGATTACGTTGATCCTGAGCGCATAGGTATTTACGGTCACAGTTACGGTGGCTATATGGCACTGATGACCATGTTTAAAGCCGGTGATTATTTCAAAGCGGGTGTATCGGGCGCGCCAGTGACCGACTGGGCACTTTACGACACACACTACACAGAACGCTACGTAGGCCACCCTGCAACAAATGCAAAAGGCTACGAAGCAAGTGCCGTTTTTCCTTATGCTGAAGGCTTAAAAGGACCGCTAATGATTTACCACGGCATGGCTGATGACAACGTGTTATTTACTCACGCCACGAAGTTATTTAAACAACTGCAAGATCAAGAAAAGCAGTTTGAGATGATGACGTACCCAGGTTCTAAGCACAGTTTACGTGGTAAGAGTGTGCAAACACACTTGCACCAAACTATCACAAGCTTTTTCAACCGTCACTTTAACGTACAATAGTTAAATTTAAATTCGGTAACTTAGACTAAAGGCTGATTGTCCAATCAGCCTTTTTTTTGTCTCAATGTATTCCATCCACAACTAGATTTAATACCTGTTTTAACTACACTTAACATATTGCTTTTAGACAAGCATGACCAAGGAATACACATGAACTACTTACGCCGTTTTACAATCTTACAACGCCTTGCCATGTTGGTTAGTGTAGTGGTGGTTGGATTGATCTTTTTAAGTATCTCAAGCTTAATGAAGCAATATGATTCTTTAGAACAAGAACAATACACCAAAACTCAAAACCTAGTGGAGTCAGCCCACAGCATTATTGAACACAATTATGCTTTATTCCAACAAGGTAAACTCAGTGAACAACAAGCAAAACAAGCTGCGCTGGATACTATCGCTGCACTTCGCTATGACAAAAGCAATTACTTTTGGATAAACGACTATCAACCTGCGATGGTTATGCACCCATTCAAACCAGAGCTTGAAGGTAAATCACTTGCCAACAATAAAGACCCCGACGGGGTACACCTGTTTGTTGACATGGTGAACGTGGTTAAACGACAAGGCGAAGGGTTTGTTCCATACAAATGGCCTAAGCCTGGAAAGGATCAACCCGTTGATAAAATTGCCTATGTTAAGGGTTTCACACCATGGCAATGGATTATTGGTTCGGGTGTCTACATTGACACCATTGAAGATGCATTTGCTTCACTACGAAATCACGTCATTATCACTGCGGTGGTTATTATTGGTCTGTTAATTGCGCTCAGTTATTTAATTGCAAATAGTATATTACGACCAACTCAATTGGCTGCTGATATGATGAAAGACATTTCGCAAGGTGAAGGTGATTTAACCCAACAACTTGATGAAAACGGCAATGATGAGGTCTCTCGGCTATCGCGTTACTTCAACCTATACACTGCAAAAATGCGAGAGTCACTCAAGCAAGTCGCGCAAAATGCTCAACAGGTCAATCAGTACGCCCACAATGTGGATGATGCCACTAAAACCAATCATTCTTTTATTGAACTGCAAAATGACAGCTCAACACAAGTTGCCACCGCAATGGAAGAAATGACTCATCAAATTCATGATGTTAGCCAAAATGCAGATCAAGCTGAGCATGCAGCAAACGACGCGGCGCAAAATGCTTCAACCGGTAAACAGGTGCTCAACAAAACCATTACCGCTATTGAAACTCTGTCGCATAATATTGAGCAGGTTAGTAAGGTAACCACTGACCTTGCAGCAGAGAGTAACAATATAGGCTCTGTACTGGATGTTATTCGCAGCATAGCAGAGCAAACAAACTTACTTGCGCTTAATGCCGCGATTGAAGCGGCTCGCGCGGGAGAGCAAGGGCGCGGCTTTGCTGTCGTAGCCGATGAAGTGCGTACACTGGCTAGCCGTACCGGTAAAAGTACTGATGAAATTCAGGCCATGATCAGTAAGTTACAAGCAGGCGCTAAAGCTGCGGTTGATGCGGTATCTGCCAGTCAACAACTGTCGAGCGAAACCGTCTTACAAGCAGGTGAAGCAAGCAGCTCACTCAGTGAAATTGAGCGTTTGGTCACAATTATTAAAGATATGAATAGCCAAATAGCCCGCGCCACAGAACAACAAACGAGTGCGGCAGATGAAGTTAACTTACGTATCAATGAGCTGTCACAATCAACCGAACAGTCACTATCAAATACCCAAGGGCTATCAGATGCCAGTGAAAGCTTAAAACAAAGCTCACAAGCACTAAGCGATGTGGTAAATCGCTTTAGACTTGATTAATACCATTCCGCTTAATTAAGTGGTCTATTTTGAGGCAATAAAACCGCGTTGATAACAAGGCAAAAATTTAGTTATTTAGTTGTGCTCGGCAATTGCTCCTGCATTGCTCTACCTCCTGCATCCATGCAGTCGTAAATCAGAAATTTTTAACGCAGGTAGCGACTGGTTTGATCACTCAAAATGATTAAGTATTTTTGCGGATTGGTATAAGCTAAATTTTAACGAAAAAAAGCCCCGCTTCATTTTTGCGGGGCTTTTTTAATGCTTAAATATTACAAGCAATAACGTGCAAATAAACTGCTGACAGCTGCTGCGGTTGGCTTACCATGTTGCCAATCACCGCCTTCTACACCACTGCCCGCGATGTCCATGTGAACATACGGTAATGGGTGTGCTGATTCAGTGCCATGCTTATCTAAACCACCTACAATCGCTAAGAATGCCATTGGGAACTGGTGTCCACGTGCAGTCACAGCTGACGGTGCATTGTTACTCGAAAGTACATCATCGGCTAATGTACGAGGCTTAACAAAGTCGTAGTCTTCACGACGGCTGCGAGAGACCTCTGCGCCATCAGCCCATAAATCACCTAAATCAGCAATTTTACGTGAAACCTGCGCTTGACGAGCGGGCCCATTTTCAACATAAGCGCTGTAAGGACCCATCGCACGTGCTGCGTGACCTGTTAGCGTTGCAACAGTGAATAGCTCTGGATTTACTTCATTTAATGCGCGGTCTTTCATTTCACTGAGTAAATCACCCATTGCTAAACGCCCCTCTGCGTCGGTATTACCGATGCGTACACGAACGCCTTCACGGCACGTAATGATTTCGTCAGGCACGAAACAATCAGAACCAATTGAGTTTCGAACCACGGCTAAGTAAGCAATCACTTTGACACCTTTAGGTGCATAATCAGCCACTGACTTCATAAAACCAGCGACCGATGCTGCGCCACCTTTATCGCGGCTCATACCCGCCATAAAGCCACCCACTTTAAGGTCGGCACCACCGGTATCATAAACAAGCCCCTTACCAACGAACATTAACGTACGCTCAATGTCACCCTCAGGAACATATTCAAGCTTAACAACACGTGGATGATGACGCTCAACAGCGTATGATGCACGCGCTACAGTGCTCATCATTGGGTAATCTTTATCGATAGTGTCGATATCTGAGATCACATCAACAGACACTTTACTGCCCGCAAATAACTCAACACAATAATCGGCAAAACGTGGCGGTGCCATGCGCTCAGGCTCTGTACCGCATAAGTCACGCGCAGCATATTGGCCTGCGGCAATTGCATTCAATGCTTTAACCATGGCCTCATCAGCACCCACTAAGCTAATTTGACTGATTGGCTCAATCGCTTGGCCATGAAACTCACGCGCTTCAAGTGGCTGCCATAATGCTTGGCAAGCACCTAAAAAGGCAACTTCAAGTGCATGTTTGTAACGCGCATCGTGGTGTGCACTCGCAAGTAAAATAGCAGGCTTGGTGCTGCCCGAAGCTTTTGCTTCTAGCACGGCTAATTTAGCAGCATCAAAATAACGACGTACATCGTCATAATCGCGATTAAGCGGACCTGTAGGCGCTAAAATAACGCGCTTTGAGTCAATCACAAGTAATGTGACTTGCTTAGAGATACGTGCATCAACGGCTTGTTGAGCACTGATAGCGTGGCTTAAGCTTGCATCGGCTAAAGACGAAAAATTATCACCGATAATAATCAATGCATCGTGATCTGCATCAGCTAATTGAGAGGCGACAACTGCATGAGGGTATGCCATAAAAAAAGGTCCTGCTGTTAGAAACATAGGACCTTATTATCATTGATTTAACGCGCTATTGCCAGCCGTGCAAATGAGCGGCTGGCAAGCAAAGTTTACTGCTCTGACACAGATTGGTTGTCTTTGCGATGTTTCACAATGACAGACCATGCTTCTAGCATCACCAAGACACTGATCACTAGTACCAGTAAATCGAGCGTTACAAGTAACCAGTTGCCTTGTTGGTAATATTCACCTAGCTTAATCACACCCGCGAAAAATGCCATTACCAGTACAAAGCTCATCGGTATTAACGTGTACTTCGCAGGACGATTCGCTTTGATTAACATTACCGAAATAACCAGTAACGTTAAACTTGCAAGGATTTGGTTGGTAGAGCCAAACAGCGGCCAAATGATCATTCCGCCGCTGCCATCGGCACCACCTGCACCAAAGGCAAGTAGCAAGCAGCACAGTACAGCGACAAGCGTTGCGACAATCCCATTGCGAATAATACTGATATTATAAATATCACCCCACTCTTGAATAATGTAGCGTTGTAAACGAACGCCAGAGTCCATTGTCGTGCCTGCAAATAGCACCACCATTACCGCAAGTAAGGTCGACGCGACTTCTTGTGAAATACCCCAACCACTTTCGATTAAGTTTGCACCCCCATTGATAAAGGCACTCACGCTCCCCGCTCCTAAGTGGCTGTAAATTTCATGCCATTCTTCAGGTGATACAGCCAATGCGACACCACTTACCGCCACCAGCGTAATAAGTGCAAGCATGCCTTCACCCACAGCACCTAAATACCCAACAAAGCGACCGTCAGTTTCTTTGTTTAACTGTTTAGAGCTGGTACCCGATGACACGATTCCATGGAAACCCGATACTGCACCACAGGCTATGGTGACAAACAACAGCGGAATAATACTAGGCGTATCCACTGCCGTTTGCGTATTAAATGCAGGTGCGGTGATATCTGGCATTGAAATAAAGACCGCGCCATATAAAAGCACTAAACCAACCAGCAACTGCATACCATTAATAAAATCGCGAGGTTGTAATAACATCCACACAGGCAGTAAAGAAGCAATTGCAGCGTAGATGAACAAGATAATGATCCAGTTTGCGTTTGCACTTAAGCCAAACATCTCATCTGGCAACGCAATGGGCATACTACTGCCAAGATAAATAGTGTAATAAAGGATACCGACACCAATTAAACACAGAGGAATTAAAGAAACTTTACGGCGCAGTAACTGGCCTATAACAAGGGCCACAACAATGGCTGACCAAGCAGGAAAAACCGCATTTGGCTGGGATACAAAGGATTTAGCAATAACAACCCCAAACACCGCATTCACCATCAGTAGCACTAAAAATACCACAATCATAAATAACGCACGGGTACGCTTACCGATGACGCTTTCAGACAAAGCCCCCATCGACTTACCTTTGTTGCGAGCACTGGCCCAAAGAGCCCCCATATCATGGACGCCAGCAAAAAAGATTGTTCCAAATACGACCCATAACACGGCAGGCACCCAGCCCCAATAAACAGCAATAGCAGGACCGACTATCGGTGCAGCACCTGCTACAGACGTGAAATGGTGGCCCCACAATACGACCTTATTGGTGGGTACATAATCCACACCATCCTCAAGCTCATGAGCAGGTGTGACGAAGTTATCATCCATTTTAAAGATTTTTTCGGCGATGAATTTCGAATAAACAAACCATCCGAATAACATACCGACTATTCCGAGCAGCACGATCACGACCGATTGCATAGTCATCTCTCTTATGTAGTTATAATGTTGTCTAGAGGCCGTGAACACAAATGGTTCAACACCCCACACTGAACACTAACAAACTTTAAACAACCTAGGTGTTAACCTTTAGTCTAATATACTTAACTGAAAATGCTCGTGGGCTTCACTCTTTATTCCCACACCAATGCCCAAGAGTCTGACGGGTTTATTATTTCCGCGTTCATACGCTTTACTCATTAACTCTGTAAAAATGCTGTCATCTAACTGATGATGGCTTTGGTCGGCACTGGTCACTGTGAAATTTGCAAACTTCACTTTAACTGATAATTTGTTGATTCTGTTACTCAGTTGCTGCCTTTCTAAACGGCGTACTAACTCTGTCATTAAACGGGGTAACTCAGATAAACATTCAGCTAAGCTATTTTTGTTGAATTCATAAGTGTGTTCCACACTCAGCGATTTACGTACGCGTTCCGTAGACACCTTACCTACGTATTCTCCTGCGCATTTTTGATAAAGCGAAACACCAAAGTTCCCCACGTGTTGCTGCATCCAATTAACCCCTTTTTCGCGTACATCAGCTCCCGTGTATAAGCCTTTAAGTTGCAACTTTTCAAGCGTCACCTTCCCTACACCTGGGATCTTGCCTAGCGGCAGCTTGGCTAAAAAGCTATCCACTTGCTCAGGCAGTACCACGCACTGACCATTGGGTTTATTCTCATCACTGGCTATTTTGGCAATAAATTTAATCGGTGCGATACCCGCCGATGCAGTTAGGCCTGTTGTGGTAAAAATTTCTTGTCGAATTTGCTCAGCCATAAGAGTCGCACTGCCTCTGCATGCACTGCTTTGGGTAACATCTAAATAAGCTTCATCAAGCGATAAGGGTTCAATCAGGTCAGTGTATTTAGCGAAAATTTCACGGATTTGTTGAGAGACTTCTTTGTATACATGCATTCGTCCAGGCACAATGACTAAATCAGGACACAATTGTTTAGCATGGTAGTTAGACATAGCTGAACGAACGCCATATTGGCGCGCAATATAGTTGGCCGTAGAAAGCACACCACGGCGACTGTTCCCACCAATCGCAAGAGGCACACTGGCAAGTGCAGGATTGTCACGCATCTCTACTGCAGCAAAAAAGCAATCCATATCAATATGAATGAATTTTTTCATCAGGCATACAACAACTGTTCATTTATACAGTTATTATTATTTAATCTACCTGATAGTGCAAGCGAACATACTAAGAGGTTTGACGTGTTTGCTCGCGTGTTTTTTTGCGATTAAACAGCCGTGCTCCAAATAACCAAAAGGCGGCTTCGAGAAAAAGTCCCAAGACAATTAGTACGATAAACCCAGACATTGTGCCCATACTGTAGCACAGTAGAGCCAGAGCCAGTAAGATGAATAATACTGCCCACTTTATCATTTTCGCTGTTAGTTGCTGCATAACTAGGTCCTTCATGTGTGTTCGATTTACTCACACTTTACGTAAGCGTGAACTTATAAAGTTAGCACAATATACTTAGTTTTCTAATTTTCTTGAGCTAAAAGCAGCATGTTGCTAACCTAGCTTTTCTCACAATTAACCTGGATTTGCTATGCAATCGTTTATAGAACAACACCCTATCAGAACAAAAATTAATGTAGCATGGGGTGAAATGGACGCCCTTCAGCATGTGAATAATGTGGTCTATTTTCGTTACTTTGAAACCGCACGTATCGACTTTTTTACACAATTAGGCTTTCTTAAAGATTTACAAGCAACAGGCGTGGGTCCGGTGATCAGCGAGAACAATGCTCGCTATAAACGCCCCGTGACGTTTCCAGATTCCGTGCATGTTGGTGTAACCATAAGTGACATTGAAAAAGACCGCTTTATGATGCACTACACCGTATTCAGTGAAAGCCAAAAGGCAGTTACCACTGTTGGCTCATCACACGTTGTCATGTTTAACTTTACTACGGGTAAAAAAGCAGAGCTAAGCGATGAGCTTTTAGCTGCACTTAAAGCCCACTCTAACGATTAACAAGGAACTAATATGCTTTATAGCCCACTTGGCCGAAGTGGTATTGACGTCTCCCGTGTTTGCTTAGGAAGCATGACATGGGGTATGCAAAATAACCAAGCTGATGCCGATGAACAAATTGCCTATGCGTTAGATAAAGGCGTTAATTTTATCGACACGGCAGAAATGTATGCCGTACCGCCCTCGCCCGACACCTATGGTAAGACCGAAGAGATTATTGGTCATTGGCTTGCACGTAATAAAGATAAACGTGAAAACCTCGTTATTGCGACTAAAATTGCCGGTAATGGTTTACCTTGGGTTCGTGAAGGCGAAGATATCACTCGTCAAGCGGTGGTTAACGCCGTTGATGCCTCATTAAAACGATTACAAACCGATGTTATCGACTTATATCAGCTTCATTGGCCTAACCGCATCTCGCCGCATTTTGGTAAACAATGGCCCGGCATTGTGCGTTTTTCAGATGCCGACACCGAGCAAAATATTGCAGGTATGCTCGATATTCTTGAAGGCCTGAATGACTGTGTTAAAGCTGGTAAAATTAAACACTGTGGTCTTTCTGATGATAGTCCATGGGGTATTAGCCAATACTTGCGTTTAAGTGAGCAACATAATTTGCCGCGCATGGTGTCTATTCAAAACGAATTTAGTCTACTGCATGCCAAAGACTGGCCTTACTTAATCGAGCAATGTATTCACGAAGATATTGCGTATTTACCTTGGTCACCCCTCGGTGGTGGTATGTTAAGTGGTAAATACCTTAATTGTGCGCGCCCTGAAGGTAGCCGCTGGACACTGGTACAACGCAATGGCCTATTTAGAGACACGCCTCAGTCGCAACAAGCTATCGCAGAGTATGTAGAGATAGCGAGTGCCTTTAATCTAACCCCTTCACAACTTGCGCTTGCATGGTGTGATCAGGTCGATGGTGTCAGTTCAACCATCATCGGTGCCACGTCAATGTCGCAGTTAAAAGAAAATATTGATGCTTTCTCAGTGACGCTCACCGATGAGGCACTTGAAAAAATAGCACAGGTATTTAATCGCTACCCAATGCCATTTTAATGCTGTAAAGCCTATCGTTTGATAGGCTTTAATCCCGCCAAAACCGATACTATATGACCATTTTTAATTGCTGTTTATTTTATTTTCAATACTTTGGTGTATAGTTAATCATCGTTATTGAGTTGTAAGGTAAACGATGAGAAAACATCTAAAAAAAGCATTCTATGTTATTTCTAGCTTATTACTTGGCTCGTATGTGCATGCTTCTGAACAACTATCAATTACATGGCTCGAAAACGATAGCGGGCCTTTTTATATCGAAAAAAATGAAACAACTCCTCACGCGGGTTTATGTAACGAAATAACCGATTTACTCATCACCGCCCTGCCACACATAAAACATACCAAGGTGACAATCCCACAAAAGCGAGCAAATAAATATTTAGATGAAGGCCACATGGCTTGTTATGCGTGTATGATTCATCGTGAACAAAAAACACATCGCGTTACTTACTCTATTCCGACCACGGTTTACCCGCCGTTTACTGTCTTAAGTAATAGCGAACAAGCTGAAAAAATTTATAAAGCTCACGGTAATCCCGTGTCATTAATTTCGCTGTTAACGGATGCACACTTTATGTATGGTCAAAATGATGCACGCAAGTTTGGCAACCCCCTGGATAACATTGCAAAAAACATTAAGCTTTATGACTATGCAGCACTGAGCAGTACCGGCAGTCAAGCAAGTTATGCACTACTCACGCAGCTTGAGCACGGCTATATTGACTACACCATTGATTACCCATTTGTGGCAGACTATTACAATAAAAAATACCAGCAAGATATAAAGAAACTCGCCATCGGTGACCCTGAACAACATGTTGTGCTGGGTGCGATTGGCTGCTCAACCAGCGCCCCCAATAATTATGCACAACGCGTGCTAGTCGACATTAATAACGCGCTTAAAAACACCGTATTACCAAGTGAAAAATATCAACAAAACCAACGAGCTTGGTTAGAGGAAAGTTTTCCTGATTTTTTAAATTACTACCAACGATTTATCTTAGCGCCACTTAAATCGCCTGCCATTGATGGGTTAGAACTTGAGTAGTGTCATCTTTTAGCGCCACATTAAAAGTGGCACCTGAAATAACTTTACCCACTCCCTCAGGGGTGCCTGTCATAATGATGTCACCATCCTGTAAACTCATAAATTCATTGATCTCAGCTAAAATCTGCTGAGCAGTGTGGATCATCAACTGAGTGTCGCCAAGCTGGGCTAATTTACCATCAATGTGTAGACTAAATTGATACTGCCCTGACTCATTGACTGGCACAAACTCTGTAAAAAGTGCCGCTCCATCAAAGGCTTTAGCACGCTCCCAGGGTAAGCTTTTTTGTTTTAGCTGAGTTTGTAAATCGCGTTTGGTTAAGTCAAGTCCAAGGCCAACACCAGCAAGCTGTTTATTTTTAACTAAAAAACACAACTCTGCTTCGTAATGTAATTGCTCAGAACCGTGCTTAGCATACAGCGACTGCGTTAATGCGCTGTTCGGTTTTACAAATAACACCATACTGGTCGGTGTTTCGTTATTGAGCTCTGCGATATGAGCGGCATAGTTTCGACCAACACACACCACTTTACTTGGTGTCACTATTTCGTTAACAAATTTGACTGAGTGCATTGTGGGTTCCTTATAATCTACAACACCTTTTGTACTATATTAACATTAATTAAATTATCTAATTTTACCTAAAACAGCTGCAAAACCCGTTAAAAAGCCAAAAAGTTACACTTAATTATTCCTTATAATAACATGAACATACATATTAATTGCCAACTAAAAAGTGATTTATATTGACCATTGTTTAACTTTCTAATAACTTATTGTAAGCGGTTACATTTATAAAAATCGGGTTCGGCGATTTTTTTTGCAATAGAATGTAAGCGCTTACATTTAGACAACAAACACGAAAAATAAAACCAAATCTGGAGATTTGCATGAACCACACACTATTCAAGAAAAAGCAGCTTGCCATTAGCCTTTCCATGGCAATGGGATTAAGCACGCTAGTTCCTCACTCAGCTGCTGCCGAAGAAAAATCCGAGAAAGCGAGTGATATTGAAGTAATACAAGTATCGGGGATCCGCGGTAGCCTTGTAAAATCAATGGATATCAAACGTCAATCTGCAGGTGTTGTTGATGCAATCACGTCAGAAGATATCGGTAAGTTTCCAGACACAAACTTAGCAGAATCTCTGCAACGTATTACAGGTGTGTCTATAGACCGCAGTAACGGTGAAGGCAGTAAAATCACTGTACGTGGCTTTGGTCCTGAGTTTAACTTAGTCACGTTAAACAACCGCCAAATGCCAACAACGGGCGGCCGCTCATTTGATTTTGGTGATATCGCGACTGAAAGCGTCAGCGGTGTTGAAGTCTACAAAACAGCTCGTTCAGACATACCTAGTGGTGGTATCGGTGCAACCGTTAATATCACTACAGCAAAACCATTATCGAACCCTGGTCTTAAGGCATCAATTGGTGCAAAAGCGGTTCATGATACATCAAACGAAACTGGCGATAATATTACACCTGAAGTTTCTGGCATTTACAGCAACACTTTCAATGATGACCGTTTTGGTGTTTTAATTTCAGGTTCAGTGCAAGAGCGTAACAACCGCGAGCAAGCAATGGCGGTTGATAACTGGATCCCGAATGTTGATATTTCGTCATCTCCAGATTTAGCATTAACAGACAACAATCAACGTGCCGATGGGGCAACATGGTATCCACAAAATGCCGGTTATGCCTTCTCGGACAACACACGTAAACGTACTAACGGTCAACTTGTATTGCAATACGCGCCAACAGACCGTATTACAGCAACACTCGATTACACCTACTCAAAACTTGAATTTGAAAAAGACGGTCGTAGTTTCGGTGTGTGGTTCAATAATGGTGGTAACGTAAGTTCAGCGAACATCAACGAAAATGGCACTTACACAAAAGTTACTGAAATTGGTGGTGATTATTCGACAAACCTTAACCGTGGTGCCACAGAAAACGAAAACAAATCACTGGGTTTAAACATTGATTGGCAAGTAACTGATAACTTAAACATCGAGTTTGATGCTCACAACTCATCAGCAGAAAGTGCTGGGGTTGGTCTTGGCCATGATGCATTTATGATCATTGGTAATACATCGTGTTCATGGTGTGAAAACCCAACAGTGAATATTGATGAGAAAATGGCTGACTTCAGCCAAGGCGAAATCCCACTGATCGATATGACATTGACCAACGGTCAAGCAGAGCTATTACCAAGCGATATGGGAACCTTATTCGCCGGTGTTAATAAAGACACGAACACTAACGATCTAGACCAGTACCAGTTAAAAGGTACTTGGTACAATGAAAACACAGGCGCGCTTTCAAGCATTAACTTTGGTGTATCACATACAAAAGTTGATTTCCGTACTACCACGGCTTATTCAGGTCAGTTAGCGGCTGGTTGGTGGCTAAATTCTGCTGATTGGTATGATGACAGCATGTTTACGCGCGTTGACAGCTCTGGTTTACTTGACGGCTTCTCTGGTGGCGGTAGCGACAAGCTATTAAACTACTACTACGATGCTGACTTTGATGAAATCGTTGCAATCGCCGAAAGCATTGACTGTGACCACCCAGATGGCGGCATTGGTGCATGTAGTTGGCCAGCGGATGTAAACGGCAAGGTGCAAGCGGGTCCAATTGATGATGACCACCGTGTTAGCGAAGAAACGACGGCATTTTATGCACAAGCTAACTTCGAAACAGAATTCAACGGCATGCCAATTAACATTACCGCAGGCTTACGTTACGAATCAACAGATGTTACAGCAAACAGCCTAGAGCGCCCTGCTGTTGCAATGGAATGGGTAAACGGCAACGAATGGTCATACATTTATGCTGATGAGCGTACCTTCTCAAACGGTGAAGGCAGCACGAAAGAATTTTTACCAAATATCGATATGAACATCGAAGTGGTTGAAGATGTGATTGCTCGTTTCTCATATAGTCGTACCCTAGCTCGCCCACCTGTTGGCGCACTGCGCTCAACAACGTCTTTCTTGGGTAACCCCAAAGTGGGTCAACGTAAAGTTGCGGTAGGTAACCCGAACTTAAAACCTTATACAGCCGATAACATCGACTTATCACTTGAGTACTACTACGGTGAAGGCAGCTATGTTTCTGCTGGTTACTACCGTAAGCAAGTTGATAACTTCTTAGTGAACATCACCACAGAAGAAACAATTGATGGCATCACAGACCCATTCATTGGCGACCGTGCTGAGCAAGCGCGTGAAGACCTAGCTGCGGCAGGTGAGCAACCGTCTGACCAAGCAATTCACGATAAAATCAACGAAAACCAAGGCACTGAAGAAGGCACACCGATTGTGGGCAATAGCACTGACCCACTGGCAAACTTCTTTGTATCTCGCGATAACAACGTTGAGACCGCTAACCTTTGGGGTTGGGAGCTTGCTGCACAGCACATGTTTGGTGAAACTGGATTTGGTATCGCAGCCAACGCAACGTTTGTATTTGGTGATGTTGAAGCAGACAGAGATGCTATCGGTTATCAATTTGCCTTACCGGGCTTAAGTGATTCAGCAAACTTATCAGCTATTTATGATTTAAACGGCTTATCGGCGCGTATTTCATATAACTGGCGCGATGAATTCTTAACAGGCTTTGATCAACACTCATCACCTGTTTTTACTGAGTCTTATGGCCAGTGGGATATCAACGTGAACTACGCCGTGAACGAAAAGCTAACGGTGTTTGTTGAAGGTCTAAACCTGACAGATGAAACGCAACGTACCTACGTTCGTTACTCTGAGCAGCTGTTACGTGCAAACCAGTACGGTGCGCGCTACAACATCGGCTTCCGCTACTCGTTCTAGCATTTTGTTGTCAAAAAAGCCGCTCAACAGCGGCTTTTTTTTTCACAAATATGCTAGTTTGTCTTTATAGCGTTTAAGGTAGCTTTGAACATGCAACAGAATAATGTAAAAAAAGTGGTCATTTTAGGAGGGGGAACTGCCGGTTGGTTAACCGCGGGTTTAATTGCCGCACAGCCACATTTAACCCATAACGCACAGATCACCCTCATTGAATCCCCTGATATTGCCACCATTGGTGTTGGTGAAGGTACCTGGCCGACAATGCGCCAAACACTGAAAACCATCGGCATTAGTGAAAGTGACTTTATTCAAACCTGCGATGCTTCATTTAAACAAGGTTCACGCTTTGATGGCTGGTGCGAAGATGATGGCAGCACCCATTATTACCACCCGTTTAGTTTGCCTGTTGCCTATCAGCAGCTAAACATTGCTCCCTATTGGTTCGCCAATAAAGAGGCCGTAAGTTTTAGCCATGCCGTCGCAAGTCAAACCTACTTATGCGATCACCACAAAGCCCCAAAAAACCACCTACACAGCGCCTACCAAGGCGAAGCAAACTATGGTTATCATTTAGATGCTGGAAAGTTTGCGATGTTATTGCAAACTCACTGCACCACTCAACTTAATGTCGAGCATATTGTAAGCCATGTTGAAAGCATTAATAACGATGATGAAGGCTACATCAGCTCATTAGAAACACGCGATCATGGAATAATTACCGGCGACTTGTTTATTGACTGCTCGGGGACACACGCAAAGCTCTTACATCAACATTACGGCGTTGAATTAATCGAGCAACAAGATGTGCTATTTAACGACCGCGCAGTGGCAGTGCAAGTACCTTATGCAAGCCCACAACAAGACATTTTGTCTTATACCAAAGCCACCGCTCAAGATGCGGGCTGGATTTGGGATATTGGCCTACAAAGTCGTCGTGGGCTTGGTATGGTTTACTCAAGTCGTTTTGCCAACAGTGATGATGCCAAACAAGCGCTTGGCCGCTACATTGAAAGCACCCAGCCAGGCACAGACCAAAGCCAATTAACATTTCGCGAGATTCGTTTTACACCCGGCTACAGGCGCACTTTTTGGCATAAAAACTGTTTAGCAATCGGAATGTCAGCTGGCTTTATTGAACCGCTAGAAGCCTCTGCACTCGTGATGGTGGAGCTTGGTCTTAATAATTTACTGGCTAATTTCCCCACACACCGTGCAGCGATGCCTACGCTTGCCAAACGCTTTGATGACCAATGCCATTATCGCTGGCAGCGCATAATCGAATTTTTAAAACTGCATTACGTGTTATCAAAACGGACCAGTCTATACTGGCAAGCACATAAAGAAGCCGCAAGTGTACCGGCGCAACTGCAAGAGAATTTAGCGCTGTGGCAGTATCAAAGTCCATGGCTCAACGATTTTGATCGTGCCCAAGAGGTATTCTCTGCGGCCAGTTATCAGTATGTGCTCTATGGCATGAAACAGCTGCCTAAATTTCCAAGCATGGCAATGCCTGCTGCAATTGTTGAGCACTTTACTGCTAATCAACAACATGCCAAACATGCTTTACAGCAGCTACCAACAAATCGTGAGCTGCTAAACCATATTCAGCAATTTGGTATTCAACCTATTTAATATCAGCATTAGGAGGCCCAATGGCCAATCACGTTTTACTTGATAATATTAGCCATAAAGACCTGAAAGTGATCACCGCACGCGGTGCCGACTGGGGCGATAAAATTAGCTGCGCCACTATTTTCCCAAGCGAGTTTGCAAAAATACAAGCAAACCAACCTATCGTATTTCGTAAGCAACCACAAACAGGTCAGTTTGAAGCATTGGCATTATTTGGTTTTGAAAATGGTGAAAACCTACTGCTTGATGAAAAAGGCGAATTAAAACTAAGTTACTTACCGCTTAGCATGCTGCGCCAACCGTTTTTAATAGGCCAACAGACGCAATATAACAATGGAATTCCTGAGCAATCATTAGTGGTGCATATTGATTTAGACAGCCCTCGTGTTAGTACAAGTCAGGGGGAAGCCATTTTCCTTGAGCATGGCGGTAACAGTGATTACTTAAATCACATTGCTCAAGTACTGAATACCCTACATCAAGAGCATCAAACAATTAATGGTTTTTTTGAGCGCCTACTTGCCGCCAACCTACTGGAAGCATTCAGTATCGAATATGCCCAAAAGAATGGCGAAAAAGTCACAGTGACAGGTTTTTATACCATTAATCAACACGCACTAAATGATTTAACACCGCAACAGTTAAAGCAGTTGCAACAGCAAGGCGACTTACAAGCCATTTATATGGTACTTGCATCAATGGAACAGATCCCACACTTACTGAATAAGAAGTGGGCGCAGCAGTAATGTTTAGCGCAGCGCCAATTAATGAGTGCAATGCCTCAGAGATTACCAACCTCAAAGCGTTTTTAGCCGACTTAACTGAGCCTTTGGTGATAAGAGAGCTGTGTGCTCACTGGCCTCAGGTTGCAGCAGCCAAAAAAGGCGAAAAACAGGCATTGAGCTACCTTTTAGAGCTGGCCAATAATGCGCCTGTTCGCAGTTTTAGTGCCGATGCTATGCATCAAGGCCGCTATTTTTATAATGCTGATTTATCGGGACTTAATTTTTCACAACACGCCGACTCACTTAAAAGCGTGCTAGACAAGTTAGTCGATAAATTAGCGCACACACAGGCTGACTCGTTGTATATGGGGTCAACCGCTGTGGAATACTGCGCGCCGGGCTTTAGCCTCGACAACCCATTAGAGGTGACCGATTATAACTGCCTAACAAGTCTCTGGGTCGGAAATCACAGTCATATTGCGGCTCATTACGACAATGCCGATAACTTGGCGTGTGTTGCTGCGGGTAAGCGCACCTTTACCTTACTACCCACTGAGCAGGTAAATAATTTATATGTTGGGCCTCTTGAGTTTACACCCGCGGGTCAGGCTATTAGCTTAGTTGATTTTAATAACCCTGATTTCACGCGTTTTCCACGTTTCAAAGAAGCAGCAGAAAAGTCGCAAACAGCGACATTAACACCTGGGGATGCTATTTATATTCCTGCACTTTGGTGGCACCAAGTCAGTGCAACACAGCCATTTAATGTGTTAGTTAATTATTGGTGGCGACAAGCTCCGGAGTATTTGGCCAACCCCTTTGATGCTATGTTGCATAGCATGTTGGCGATAAAGGACTTACCAAAAGAGCATAAACAAAAATGGCAGCAATTGTTTAATCACTATGTATTTGCTGATGAGCTCGATTTAACCAGCCATATTGCACAGCCTGCACACGGTATTTTGGCTGATATTGATGAATTAACCGCAAGAAAAATAAGACAATTATTACTACAAAAGCTCAACCGATAGAATGAGCCAAAAGCCAGCAGATGCAACGAGTTCGGCGAAACACCTGCAGGCTCTTGGCTCATAATTCACTGACGTTTGCCTTTTATGTGCACTGCTGATGGCTGCACAGAAGCGCACCCCTTGCCCGTTTCACTGTTTTGACTACACTGAAAAACACGCACATAATCCACTAGCATTTGCTTTGGATAACCACTCATATCAACCCCTTTATCATTCACATTGGCGGGCCAATTACCCCCAACTGCAAAGTTGAGTAATAAATGAAAACGCTGATCAAAAGGGGCAAAACCGCTATTTTCTACAAATGAGCCATCGGCTTGCTGTGATGTTGAATACCACTGGTCATGGCGAAACGTTGCATAGTGCACATTATCAACATACCAACGAATTTCATCTTGCTGCCATTCAAGCGCATAAACATGAAAATTATCAGCGGGGTTATCTGCATCACTAAAACGATAAGGCGTGCCACTGTAAACATTTTCAGGAGCAGGTCCACCGTAATGCAAGGTGCCATGCACGCGTGTTTCTAAGCTACCAGCTGGGGCTGTTTTATCATCAGTTTGAGTGTTTAAATTAACCGCTTCCATAATGTCAATTTCGCCTGATGACGCCCAGCGACCATAGTGCCAATCCGTAGGCAGCATCCAAATAGCAGGCCACGCCCCTTGTCCTGCTGGCAATTTAGCGCGAACTTCAAAGCGTCCATAACGCCAATCACCTAAGTGCTTAGTACGAAGCCGTGCCGACGTAAAAGGCTGAGTAGCCACCAACGCCCTTTCAGCATCGCGAGTAACTTCATCTGCGTTATGTAAAGGCCCAGTGTATTGCTCTTTACGCGCAACAATATGCAACAAGCCAGATTCAACAAAGCTGTTTTCGCTTCTGGCGGTATAGCATTGCTGCTCATCATTACCACCACCACGGCAATTAACTTCGTGCTGCCACTTAGTTGGGTCAATGGTGTTTTGTTCAAACTCATCGTGCCAAACAAGCTGCCAGCCTTCACCTAGGCTGGCTTTAATGGGTTCTGCTGTTTGCTGACAGGCACTCAATGCGCCTGTTAGCAAAATAACAGCATAGGTTTTTACTGACATGAAATTGTTGAGTCCTGTGCGTGTGAACTGCTCACACTAAGTTTAGCAACAGATACATGCCACGCACCGTCAGTTGCAAGCTGCCACGGTGAGAATATTTGTCCAAGGTTAACGCCTTGCTCAACAAAACAGTTCAAATCAACCGTGAGTGTTTGCCACTCAGACGTGCGTGTTAGCTGTTTGCTAATATCAAATTGACCGTCACAATTTTCACCACACTGCATCCCTAACATCAATGGTGCATCTGCTGCTTGGTCTATCTTAATTAGCATTTCAAGCTGACCCGCTTTTTCAACATATGAACGCAAATCTGACGGGAACGCAGCCATTAAACGTACCGCAGCAGGCTCTTTACCATTAAAGGTAATCGCACGCGCGTCTTCTTGTACGTCTTTATCAAAGGTTTTTACGCTTACCGCATTGAGTGATGCACGGCTACTTGTCATTGTTTGTTGCTCATTACCACTTTGCAGTTGCAATGACCAAGGGGCTTTTACTGCGCGTTCAAATAACACTAAATCTTCTAATTTAGTGGCCACGTCAGATACCTCGTTTAGTTCATCAGTTAAGGTATTGGCATCTTGGTAGGTTAAGCCAAAGCCATACGGCAGCAGAGGTGCGTAGTTTTTATCGCCACGATTATAATTTTCTACCGGATTATTTGGCCAAGAGAACGATAATTTCCCTTTAAAATCATGATTAATTGAACCGTCAGCCTGTTTAAAGATGACATCGCTAATGGCATCACCTTCACTGCCTACAAGCCAAGTTGCTACAAACGCATCACTGGCATTAAGCTCAGCATTCACCCACATTGGGCGACCACTAATAAACAGAGATACCACTGGAATTCCGGCTTGTTTCAACTTTTTAAGTAAGGCTAAATCTGATTTATTACCACGCTGATATTCAAGGTTATCTAGGTCACCATTGCCTTCTGCATATGGTTGTTCACCAAACACTACAATGGCCACATCAGGTTTTGTTGTATATTCACCGTTTAAATCGTATTGAACCTGTCCACCGGCTTGCTCAACCGTGTGTTTAATACCATCGTAAATTGATGATCCACCCGGAAAATCACTGTTTTCATTACCAGTACCTTGCCACGTAATTGTCCAGCCACCCGACTGCATACCAATGTTGTCAGCACCCAGACCCGCGACAAGCACATTTGCTTTAGGCGATAATGGCAACAGCTGTTGCTTATTCTTTAATAACACTAACGATTCACGCACCGCTTGCTTGGCAATTGCACGATGCTCTGCACTGCCAATGATGTCTGTTTTGCCTGAAAGCGGACGGTTTGCCGGGCTTGGTTTATCGAATAAACCAGCACGCATTTTAACGCGCAGAATACGCGTTACTGCATCATCAATTCGGCTTTGGGCAATGTCGCCACTGTTAACTTGTTTGATTAAATTTTCATACAATGGCTTCCACGCATCTGTTGGTACCATGTAAACATCAAGACCCGCATTCGCAGCTTGCGCACAATTTCCATTTGTACAACCCGGAATTTGGCCGTGACCATTCCAGTCTCCAACAACAAAGCCATCAAAGCCCATTTTACCTTTTAACACATCGGTAAGTAGGTACTTACTGCCATGAATTTTCTCTCCATGCCAGCTATTAAACGACGCCATCACCGTTTGTGCGCCGGCACCTAGCCCACCGACATAGCCTTGGGCATGAATATCAAATAACTCTTGCTCAGATGCCGTGTTATTACCTTGATCGTCACCCCCTTCAGTCCCTCCATCACCTAAAAAGTGCTTAACGGTACTGATCACGCGCTTATCCGATAAAAAGTCTTCATCAACTGCGCCTTGTAATCCTTTTACAATTGCTGCTGAGTAAGCTTTAACGATTTCAGGGTCTTCAGAATAGCCTTCATATGTACGTCCCCAGCGATCATCACGAACCACTGCAACGGTCGGTGCAAACACCCAGTCGATACCCGTTACCATCACTTCTTGTGCGGTTGCCGCTGCAATTTTCTCAATTAAGGCGGGGTTGTTTGTCGCCCCTAAGCCAATGTTGTGTGGGAATAAGGTCGCCCCAATTACGTTATTGTGACCATGCACAGCATCGGTGCCCCACATAGTAGGGATTTTGCTGCCATCAAGTGAATCGTCAATTGATGCTTGATACATTTTTTCAGCCAAGTCTATCCAATCAGCGGCGCTGGCGTGTTTATCATTATTAGGGAATGCGCCTCCACCATTTAGGTAAGAACCAAACCCGTATTTACGCATATCTTCAACCGTAATATCTCGAATTTCAGGTTGAATCATCTGCGCCACTTTTTGCTCAAGCGTCATGTCTGCCAAAAGAGCAGCTATTTGCGCTTCCATTTCTGGGTCTGCGTTAATGCCCGTTTCGATACGAGGCCAGATTTCATTCTCAGCGTTCATTTTTGCCACCTTATCTTGCCCTGAACAGCCAAGAATGCTGATGCTGGCAATCATTATCGAACACAGCGTTAATGGTTTTTTTATTGTCATAGTCTGCACCTTTAAGAATGACGGTTCTGAGACACTACTTTTGAGCCAGAAAGCGCAAAGTAAGTAATATATAAATAACAAGTGATTGGCAGTAGTAACGCGAGCTGTACACCGATTGAATCAGCCAGCATACCTTGCATAAGCGGTATAATGGCGCCGCCAACAATCGCTAAACATAAAATACCTGACCCCTTTGAGGTGTATTTACCCAGACCATGTAGTGCCAAGCTAAAAATGGTTGGAAACATAATTGAATTACATAACCCAACCAGTAAAATCGCCCACATTGCAAGGCTGCCCTCGCCGGTCATTGCAACAATAATCAATACAACAGCCAGTAATCCATGACACGCAAGCACTTTACCTGCATTGAACTTTTGCATTACCAGCGCGCCGATAAAGCGGCCGATCATGGCGCCAGCAAAATAGTAGCTAATGTAATGAGCGGCTTCTTTATCAGTTAAGCCTGCAATGTTATCAAGAGTTAAAAAGCCAACTAAAAAGCTGCCAATGGCGACTTCAGCACCGACATAAACAAAAATACCCACAGCACCAAGAATCAAATGGCGATACTGCCAAACGCTGCCTAAATCAACAAAGTCTTCAAGGTCTTGATGCTCCGCTTCGTTATCAGCTTCTCTGCCTAACTTAGGTAATTTTAAGAATGCAAAAATGAGGGCAAGAACCAGCAAACTGGCAGATAACATTAAATAAGGAAACTTCACTTGTTCCGCAGTCGCATGACTCACTTCCGTTAAAATTAACCACCCACCAAAAATAGGTGCAACCGTGGTGCCTAGCGAGTTAAATGCCTGGGTCATTGTTAAACGTGAAGACGCGGTTTTTTGTGGTCCAAGTACACTGACATACGGATTAGCAGAGACTTGTAAAATAGTGATGCCTGATGCAAGCACAAACAAGGCAAGTAAAAACAACTCATACACATGTGCGACAGCCGCAGGGTAAAACAGTGCGCATCCAATTGCCGCTACAACCAGCCCTACAACAATACCAAACTGATAACCAATACGACTTACAAGCTTACCGGCGGGAATAGACATCACAAAGTACGCGCCAAAAAAGCAAAACTGAATCAGCATCGCTTGCGTGTAGTTAAGTGAAAACATGCCTTTTAGATACGGGATCAAAATGTCGTTTAAACACGTGATGAATCCCCACATAAAAAACAAAGTGGTTAATGATGCCAGTGCAAAAGTTTGCTTGGGCATCGCCACTTGACTTGATGTTGCCGCAACAGGCGTTGAAACATGAGCCATAATTTTATTCTCTAGTTATTTATATTTATCAGTTTGTTACAGCAAATATAGTGCTTTTTCATGGTTAAAGAAAAAACAAAAAAGTGTTGCAACATAAAATGTAAGCGCTTACATTTATAACATATAAATCATATTAAGCAATTTATTTGCAGAAAAACTGTAAGCGCTTACAACTGACTACTATGCTGTATGCCAGCCGCCTTACACAATCAATGCGAAGGAAGACTATCCACTGTGTTTAAAACTATTTCTCTTTTGCCCGACTCGTATTTACTCAAGCCCGAGTTTACCTTTGGTGTTGCTACTGCCTCATTTCAAATTGAAGGCGCACGGGATACACGCTTAGCGTGTATTTGGGACACTTTTTGCGAAAAACCTTCCGCCATTGCCGATAACAGTAACGGTGATATAGCGTGCGATCATGTTACACATTGGCGACACGATATTGAGATGATTGCTGATTTAGCCGTTGATGCCTATCGTTTATCTATTTCATGGCCTCGGGTAATCAACGAGGATGGCTCTGTAAACTCACAAGGCATGGCATTTTATACTGAGTTACTCAGCGCACTTAAAGCACGCAATATCAAAACATATGTCACCTTATACCACTGGGATTTACCCCAGCACCTTGAAGACAAAGGGGGCTGGCTGAATCGCGAAACAGCCTACAAGTTCCAAGACTATGCCGACAAAGTCAGTCGTCACTTAGGTGACTTGGTTGACTCTTTTGCCACGTTGAACGAACCGTTTTGTAGTGCGTATTTAGGCTACGAAATTGGTGTTCATGCTCCGGGCATAAAAAGCCAGCAAGCAGGTCGTCAAGCGGCTCATCATCTATTACTGGCTCATGGTTTGGCTATGCAAGTATTACGCAAAAACTGCCCTAATACCGAGGCAGGTATCGTATTAAACTTCAGTCCAACCTACCCACTGACAGAGAATGATTGCAACGCAGCAAAGCTTGCTGACCAATACCATAATCAGTGGTACATTAAAGCGGTTTTAGAGGGATGCTATCCCCCGCTTTTTGATGACTTAGCGGCGGATGTAAAACCCATTATCGAAGCCGATGATATGGCAATTATTAGTCAATCTGTCGACTTTATTGGCGTTAATTACTATACCCGCATACACTACAAAAACACGCCTGATGGCTGGTTTGAAGAAGCCCCGCTGACCGATGTGCGTGTCACCGATATGGGCTGGGAAGTATACCCAGAAGGCCTGACTGAGCTGCTTGTTTCATTACATCAGCACTATAATTTACCCAAAATGTATATCACCGAAAATGGTGCAGCTATGGCTGATAGTTTAGTAGATGGTGAAGTATACGATATTGAACGCGTTGATTATTATCACACTCATTTAAATGCTGTGTGTAATGCAATTCGCCAAGGCGTTAATATTCAAGGCTATTTTGCATGGAGCTTAATGGATAACTTTGAATGGGCGTATGGTTATGAAAAACGTTTTGGGTTAGTTTATATCGACTATCAAAGCCAACAACGCATTTTAAAAGAAAGTGCAAAGCAGTATCGCGCACTGTTAAAGCAGCGAAAAAAATAATAACAAACGAGAACACACATGCTGACAACAAAAGAAAAGATAGCTTATGGCTTAGGAGATACAGCGAGTAACATTATCTTTCAAACGGTAATGTTATTTTTAACTTTTTTCTATACCGATATTTTTGGTATCTCGCCAGCAGTTGTCGGCACCCTGTTCTTAGTGGTAAGAGTCGTTGATGCGATTACCGATCCACTTATGGGCGCATTAACCGACTCGACACGCACTAAATATGGCAGTTACCGGCCTTATTTGCTGTGGCTGGCTGTGCCATTTGGGGTGATTAGTATGATCACCTTCACAACCCCCGATTTACCCGAGTCGGGCAAGGTCATTTACGCCTTTATCACCTACACACTCCTTATGCTTGTGTATACCGCTATCAATATCCCTTACTCTGCTTTAGGGGGCGTATTAAGCCCAGACCCTAAGCAACGCGTATCTATACAGTCTTATCGCTTTGTATTCGGTATGTTAGGAGGATTGATTGTCAGTGCCTGTACTTTACCGCTGGTAAATTGGTTAGGTAAAGGTGATAACGCCCTAGGTTATCAGCTTACTATGGCACTGATGAGTGGCTTGGGTGTGGTGTTATTTTTAATCTGTTTTCGCTTTACCAAAGAGCGTGTTATAGCCGAGCATAACAGCTCTCTGAGCTGGAAAAGCCGCATGAGCACCTTATTGCAAAACGGCCCGTTTAAGGTACTTTGTTTTGCCGCCGTTATGCTTTTAACCAGTATGGTACTTCGCACCACCTTGGCAATTTATTACGTCAAGTATGTTCTTGGCGAAGCTGAACTGGTCACTTACTTTATTACAATAGGCATGATAGGTAATATTTTAGGCTGTGCCTGTGCGCAACCACTCAGTAAACGTGTCGATAAAAAAACGGCCTATATTCGCTTACAATACATCTCGGCCATCATTAGTTGCGTGGCATTTTGGTTACCGAGCGAACAGTTAGCACTTGCCTTTATTATTTACTTTTTATGGTGCTTTTTCACCCAAATGGCCACCCCGTTACTGTGGGCCAAAATGGCCGACACGATTGACTATGGTCAATGGAAAACCGGTGAGCGATTAACCGGCCTAGTGTATGCCAGTGTGGTGTTTTTCATTAAGCTTGGCCTTGCTTTGGGTGGGGCTATTGCTGGCTGGTTACTCGCATTTTACGGTTACGAAGCAAACACAACGCTGAGTAATCAAACACTGTCGGGAATTTTGATTTCATTTACGCTATACCCTGCAATTGGCAGCGTGCTTGTCGCCTTAATCATGAAAAGGTATATTCTCGATAATAAAACAGTTGAGCAGATCAGTGCTGACTTGTCACTGAAAAATCATCCATAATTTGGATTTTAAAAAGGAATAACATGGCCACCATTTACGAGGTGTCGAAACTAGCGGGTGTATCACTTGCGACTGTTTCAAGAGTAATGAATAACAACGCTAATGTTAGTGATGCCACTCGCAAAAAAGTTACCGCAGCGATGGATGAACTTGGTTATAGACCTAACTCAATCGCTCAATCATTAGCGTCGAATTGCTCAAACAGTGTTGGCCTTTTGGTATCTGAATTACATGGTCCCTTTTATGGACCGATGATGAGCGGTATAGAAAATACATTTCGCAATCAAAAAAAGCACTTAATTATCGCCGCAGGCCACAGTAATGAAGAGCGTGAAAAACAAGGCATTGAATTCCTTATTAGTCGTAATTGTGACGGGCTTATTTTACATGTTGAAGCCGTAAGTGATGACTACCTTATAAAACTCAGTAAAAGCCAAGTACCCTTTGTGCTAATCAATCGCTTTATTAGTGAATTAAGCGATCGGTGCATTATTTTAAACAATATTAAAGGTGGCTACCTTGCAACGAAACATGTGCTTGAACAAGGCCATAAACAGATTGCATATATTAGTGGTCCACTTTGGAAAAAAGACGCGCAAGACCGTCTTGAAGGCCATAAAAAAGCACTCGCAGAGTATGGGTTACCCTTTGATGAACAATTACTTTATCAAGGTGACTTTATGGAAGCCAGCGGGTTTACAGGCCTAAAAACGCTTTATCAACACGCTAAGCCGTTTAGTGCGGTTATTTGTGCCAACGACGAGATGGCAACCGGTGCTATGGCGAGCGCCAGAGAGCTCGGACTCACACTCCCTGATCAACTTTCTATAATGGGTTACGATAATGTGTTTTTTACACGCCATGTTTACCCCCCTCTCAGTACCATAAACTACCCTATTAACGAAATGGGCAAAATGGCGGCAGATTGGGTGTTGAGCCACGTTTATCAAAAGCAAACGGCTCCTTTGCAAACCGTATTTGAACCTGAGCTGGTTGTAAGGCAGTCGATAACCACTAACCCTCAATAAGCTGGGTTAACAAGCCTAAGTTAATCGGCTTTAACAGCACTTGATCAATATCTAACTGTTCAATTTTTTCTGGTTCTGGCTCAGCCCCACTGACAATAACTAACGTTAAGTTGGGGTAAAGCTGTTTAACTTCGCGTGCTAAATCAAGTCCTTCACCATCAGGCAGGTGCATATCAAGTAACACTTTATCGAAGTGTTGGTCCGTGTGTAAGGTTTGTAGGCACGCCTTATAACTGGCTGCAATCACCGTTTCGACACCCAAGCTTTCTAACAATAGCTGCGTAATTTGCGCGGCATCACTATCATCTTCCACCAGCAAGTAGCGTGTACTTTGTTGTGTTATGGCAGGGCAATCATCACGTGCCACGACGGGGTCGGTTTTTCCTTGGCAAATATAATGGTTAAGCACATGGTAAAGTAGACCTGAATCAAGGGGTTTCGCTATCATGTCATTAAAGCCAAGCGCGGTAAGTTCGCTTTTAACGCCTTTCATTGTGGCGGCCGTTAACGCAATAATAGGACCTTGGTAACCCATTTTCCTGAGCTCTATAGTTGCTTCTTTGCCGCCCATAACAGGCATGTGTAAATCGATAAAAACAATATCAAACGTCTTACCATTTTTTTCTGCAGCGGCCACTTTTTCAATCGCTTGTTTGCCGTTTTCAGCGTATTCAACATCAGCCCCTGTGCTGGCGATCATATGGCCCACTAAAATACGCAAATCTTTTAAATCATCTACAACTAACACACGGCCATGGGTGGTCAAGGTCGTTAACTTTTGTTGGTAATCTGGATTCGAATCAAAGCGAAGTCGTTGGCGTTCAACATCGCGAATATTGCCAGGGTAAATCGACAAGGTGAACTCAGACCCGACTCCCTGAGTTGACTCCAAACTGATTGACCCCTGCATACGCGTTAACAGCTCAGAACAAATAGCAAGGCCTAGGCCTGCTCCGCCCACATCGCGTGATTCAACATCGGCAATTTGTTCAAACGGTTTAAAGATAATAGCTTGCTTTTCTGGTGCAATACCCAGCCCTGTATCTTTAATACTAAAAAACAGCATTTCGCGCTCATTAACCCACGCAGTCCATGCGCGCACGACAATTTCACCGTGGTTCGTAAACTTAATCGCGTTATTAATAATATTAATTAAAATCTGTCGTAAGCGCGTGGCGTCTGAATTAATGATCAAAGGCAGGGCTTGCTGCGATTCAAATCGCAATGATAACCCCTTATCAATCGCAGATACCCGCATCAGCGTGTACACATCAGCCATCAAGCTATCAAGGTTTACATCACTGCAGTTCAACTCAAGTTTATCTGCAGCAATTTTAGACAAATCAAGTACATCGTTTAACAAACTCAAAAGATGCTTACCGTTTCTGTAAATCACCCCGAGCTCATTCTGCGCATGCTGGTTTTTTTCACTTTGCATTAATAGCTCAGTGTAGCCAAGAATTGACGACAAAGGGGTGCGTAACTCATGACTTAAGTGCGCTAAAAAACGGTCTTTCGAGCGGTTTTCAGCTTCGGCTTTTAAACGCTCAACACGCTCATCTTCGACTTCTCGTCGCGCTAGTGCGTAACGTATCGCGCGCGCAAAACGCCCTGAGCTCATTTCGCTTTTGACTAAGTAGTCAACAGCTCCCGCATCGAGCGCTGCGGAATCAAGCATTTCGTCAGACTGCCCCGTAAGCATAATTATCGGGCCGCGAAAACCATTCGCAACAGCCCGTTTTAGCACTTCTAATCCGTCCGATGCCCCTAAGCGATAATCTAACAAACAAATATCATGTTTGTTCTCACTCAGTACACCAATCGCCTGCTCAGGGCAGCTTAACCATTCAACATCAAATGTATGGGAACCCAGTTGCTCTAAGTAATCACAGGTCAGAATATAATCATCTTCATCGTCTTCTACTAACAGTAATCGGGTTACCTTATCTAACATTGCTTATCCTTTAATCATTATTTGATGGCGGTAGTTCAACAAACTCGACCCAGTATTTTCCTAAGGTTTTCATGAGCTCGACTAATCCATCAAAAGTAACCGGTTTGGTGATATAAGAGGCTGCACCTAAGTCGTAGCCTTTGATCATATCTTCCTCTTGCTTTGATGTAGTAAGAATAACAACCGGAATCCCTTTTAAATTAGGGTTAGACTTAATCGCTTGTAACGCTTCACGTCCATCCATGCGAGGCATATTTAAATCAAGCAATATTAGCCCTGGACGCGGCGAGTTTTCTTTCTCACTGAACTTGCCTTTTCGTTCAAGGTATTCAAGTAGCTCAACACCATCTTCAACAAAAAACAGCTCATTGAGTACGCGACTTTCAGCTAAAGCGTCTTGGGTTAATAAACGATCGTCTTCATCGTCATCTGCCATTAAAATGGTTATGGGTTTTACTTTATTAAGTGGCATCTAAGCCTCTCCTTGCAATGTGAAAAGTGATGTTTCCACAGGTAGTTTAATAGTGAAGCTTGCACCCTCACCCACTTGACTGGTTGCTGTAATTTCACCACCGTGGCGTTCTACGATTCGTCGGCATACAGACAAGCCAATTCCAGTGCCTTTGTATTGCGAACGACCATGAAGGCGCTGAAATGGAACAAATATTTTTTCTAAGTACTCTTCAGAGAAGCCAATACCGTTATCTGAAATAGTAATAATTTCCCACGCAACATCGCTGTTGTGTGCAGGGCTAAACTCTTCAGTCCGTTGATAGGAAATGGTAATGATAGGTGGCACATTTTCACGTCTAAATTTAACGGCATTAGAAAGAATATTTAAAAACAGTTGCAGCATCTGACTCGGATCAGCTTGAATATGCGGTAACGTATCTAAGTTTACCGTTGCCTCTGACTCTTTAATGGCAATCTCAAGGTCATCTAACACTTCATGAACGACCTCGTTAAGGTCTGTATCAATAAAGTCTTTGCCACGGGTTGTAACTCGCGAAAACTCTAATAAGTCATTAATCAAATTAGACATGCGCTGCGCCGCATTTTTCATACGATTAATATAATCGAGGCCTTTTTCACCCAAATCGTCTTTGAACATACTTTCGAGCCGATCACTAAACGCCTGAATTTTCCTCAGAGGCTCTTGTAAATCATGGCTGGCGACAAACGCAAACTCTTCTAGCTCTCGGTTCGAGCGACTTAATTCGTCTGAATAAATGGTTAACTCTTGGGTACGTTCTGACACTTTAGCGGCCAATGTTTCATTTTGCACTTCTAAATCTGCACGGTATTTTGCTGCATTAAGTGAGTTGATCCGCGTCAAAATAAACATGCCAATGATCAATAGCGTACTGGTCACCGCAGTGATCACAAAAGTCAGTTTTGCGTCGTTTTTGATTTGCGATAATTTAGCAAACTGTTCGACTTTAAAATTAAGTTCGCGCATATGAATTTCATCAACAGCAGCGCGAATGTCTTTGTAAAGTTCGCGCCCTTTATCTGTTAAAAGCAAACGCCGAGCTTTCACGTTTTTATCGGCCAAAGCAAGATCCGTAATTTGGCTCATTATTGCGATTTTGTCATTCACTAAAAAAATAAACCGCGCAATACGCTCAGCCTGACCGGGTATCTCTGAATGTAAACTTTTAACCAGCATAATTTGCGCTTGCATAGACGCAATCGCATCATTGTATGGCAGCAAATAATCTTCACGGTCTGTCAGTAAATAACCTCGTTGACCCGACTCAGCTTGCACCACCGATAAATGTAATCGTTCAATGGCAGTATTTAGCGAATTGGTGTTATCAAGACTATTTTGTGTCTCTGTCAGTGAGCGAATCGTGTTTACTGCCAAAATGGCATTGGCTATCACAATACACAGAACAATCGCTATAAAGCCTGCCCAATTTAATGTGATTTTTCCCTTTTGTTTATGCATTTTCTTCCCAATGGCTTATTCGTTAATCGCTGGTATGCGTGTCACTAATTTGCTGAAGTTGCTCACTACATTGCTGGCAATTGGCGATAATCTTATCAAGCGCGGCCAATGCTTTTTCTTTAGGCATATCGTTTTCTAATACGAGCTTAACTAACTCTGCATTCATTGAAATACGGTTAAGTGGTGCGCGAGCATCGTGTACCAACTGACGTAAAGACTCGTGATTATTCATTTTTTATCCTTTTTTTATTTGTATTCTCCGATGCCGCCATAAGCATTTAAACGGTTATAGAGTGTTTTAGTACTGATCCCCAGCATTTGTGCTGCGATGGTTTTATTACCTTGTACTTTATCCAAGGTTGCGTGGATCAGCTCTTTTTCGACTTCTTCTATGGTTTGTCCAGCCATAACCTGGCTGGTCTGTGTTTCTTTATTGACGCGAGAAAATGGTGATTCGAGCGATTCAGGTAAAGTAATAGCACTGCCTTTAGGGTCGCTCATTATAAAAGCACGGTGAATAGCATGGCGAAGCTCTCGCACATTACCGGGCCAATCATGACTTTCAAGTTCTTTTAGCTGACTTGCTTGCCATTTAAAGTCTGTGCCATTTTCTTCGTTTAGTTGCTCTAAAAATGCGTTCGCAAGTAGCGGGATATCTTCTTTACGCTCACGTAGCGCAGGAATATCAATCGGAAAAACAGCTAAGCGAAAATAGATATCTTCACGGATCACGTTGTTCTGCGCAAGGTCATCCAACGTTCTGTTGGTTGCTGAAATAACACGGCAGTTCACCGCTTGCTCTTTTGTCCCCCCGACACGGGTCACTCGTTTATTTTCGAGGACACGCAATAAATTTGGTTGCATATCAATGGGCATTTCGGTGACTTCGTCTAAAAATAACGTACCACCAGCAGCTTGCTCAAACACCCCTTCTTTGCGTGCAACAGCCCCTGTGAAAGCGCCTTTTTCGTGGCCAAATAATTCGCTGCCAATCAACTCTTTAGAAAATGCACCGCAGTTTGTGGCAACAAGTGGGCCATCGCAGGCTGTCGCATTGTGAATCGCTTGTGCGACGACTTCTTTACCGGCACCACTTTCCCCCATGAGCATGACATTGGCAGAGGTTGCTGCGACACGTTCAATCATGGTGTAAAGCTTATGCATAACATCAGATTCACCAATGAGCGTGCCAAAATGACGTTTAATACTCGGTGCTGACTTTTTCTTTGTATTTGCTTTTTTAGGGTTGAGAACCCTTTCGATGTCTTCGCGCTGAAGGGGTTTAACTAAGTGCCCTACATTCGCCTCACACATTTCTGCTAATTTCCCCTTCACCGAAGGGTGGCCAGAAATGAGTGTCACTCGCGGGGATTGACCAATTTTTTTAAGGTGTTCAAGTAGGTGCAGACCACTGCCATCTGGTAACATAAAATCTAAAAAGACGTGGTCGAATGTATTGTTTTCGAACCATTGCTCTGCTTCTGCAAGGTTTGCAGCTGTATTTATATTATGCCCGAGGAATTCTACAATGTGACACACGACATCACTAAACTCACTGTCATCATCAACTAAAAGCACATTTAACATATTCTTTCCCTAAGCCTTTTTTTACCATTCTACGCACAGTTTTTCCGAAAATAAAACAACGAGCGTTAGGTAGCTAAGTTGTTATTAATTACAACTATATTATCGCATTAAGTTTCAATTTGGGGTAATTATAATGAATTAAATATTCATAACACGTTATCATAACTCACCAAATATTAAGCTAAGCTGTACTTTAGCGAAGTTGCTACGTTGTAATTAAATGAAATTATTAAGAAAAGTTATTCATCCAAGCCTAAGTAATGATTATGGTTCGGTATTTATTCGCAACACCGCGCGTGCAATCGTGCTAAAAGGTGAACACATACTGCTTTTATACACCGCACGTTATGATGACTATAGTCTACCGGGTGGTGGAGTCGATAACGGTGAAAGTATTGAACAAGGCCTGTACAGAGAGCTTTCAGAAGAAACCGGTGCACAACAGATAAACATAACGCACCCACTAGGCTTATACGAAGAAATTAGGCCGTGGTATAAAGATGATTTTGATTGTGTGCATATTAAATCTTACTGCTACTTTTGCGAGATCAACGGTGAGCTAGCCGCGCCCAAAATGGAGCACTACGAAGTACAAAATGGCATGCAACCAAAGTGGATTAATATTTATGACGCCATCGCTCATAACGAGACAACCTTGGCTATGAGCGAAAAACAAGGTTTATCTATTCAACGAGAAACCTACTTACTCAAGCTGATTGCTAACACGCTTTGAGGGTTTTTCGATGGAAAAGCACGGTATGCTTATAATGCCGTGCTAATACCTTACTGATACTCATACAGCTTTAGGCGGCGCATAATAGCGCCATATTCCGACTAAATTACTCAATAAAAATACCGTTTCCATCACCACTGCGACTGGCGAAAACAAGAGCGCGTTATGTGTTATCCAACATAGCGTACCTACCACCATCATCAGCCGTAATGATAAGTCTTTACTTTGGAACGAAGCATAAGTCTGAATTAAGGTTGCGGCGAGGGCTATAACACTCACCCAGTTATACCAAGTCAGGCTTACAGCAGTGATACTCAGCAACATGAAAATAACCATCATCCTGGTTTTACGGGCAAAAATACAATATACGTAGCGCACTGCGGCTATGAGCATTAAGCTTGCGGCACTTAAGTTATCAAGTAGAAAAAAGTGCACAGAAGTGAGCAACACAGAACTAAACAAACAGGCTAAAATAAACTGCCTTTGCTTAAATTGAAATGACGCTAAATCGAGTAATGTGGCAATAGCGACCAAGCATTGCGATAAAATAAACATACCAACTCCTGAAAAATCAGCAGTGTAATGTTCCTTAAAATCGCGCACATTAACTTAAGTTAAGACGCCCTCGAATTCGCGATAATGAAATAGCTGAAATACCTAAATACATTGCGACCTCATTTAAACTCAATTGTGCGAGCCAATGCGGTTTGTTATCCAGCAAATATTTATACCTTTGCTCTGGCGTATTCAGTAATAAAAAGGCTTCTTTTGCCTCTTTAAATAATAGCTGTTGAGTGATTAATTTATGCTTCATTGCTTGCCAATCTGGGTTATCAAATAAAGTCAGTGGCACCTTGATAAGCTCAGCGTCCCGCATTACTTTAAGTTGGTAAAACGCATTAGTTTCGGTTAGCCAGTTGCCATAAAGCAGTGCAAACTCATCCTGAAAGTAAAACTCTTTGCACTTTTGAGCGCCCTGCTCTGATACATGTAATGCGCCAAGTACTCCAGATACAATTAAATACCCCGCTTGTTGTTGCTCACCTTGCTGTAGCAGCACATGCTCTTTAGCGTATCGCTTGAGTGCAATCATGCCCGCAAGCTTATTACGAAACTCATTAGCAAGGTGATGGTAACTATCACCCAAGGGCAGTAACTGAGTATCCGTCAAGATTGCCACCCTTGCATTAATAGCGCGGTTATTTGTTTGGCGTTAATGCCTTCTCTGGCTTTGAAACACTCACCACACCACAGCGGTGAAAAACCACTGCTTCCTTGTGCTTCTGCTCTCGAGCGCAGTGCTGTTAAGGCTATCGAGGCATAAGGAAAAGCAGGCGCTTGCGTTGGCATTGCGCCAAGCTCTTGCATAATTCTGTTTCGTATCCCGCGCGCAGGACGACCCGAGAAAAGAGTGGTGAGCTCAGTATTATTTGCCGCTGTCGTTTTTAATGCTTCACGGTGTAATGCGCTTGTCGTTGCTTCTTCACATAACAAGTAGGCACTGCCAACTTGTACTGCCGCCACGTTGAGCTCTTTAAACATTTTTACCTGTTCTGGCGTACTAATGCCCCCAGCCGCAATTATCGGTATATCCAAACATAAACAATCATGAACGAGCTGTTCTGTGCTGGGCTGTGACGATAAATCCATCGATAGAAAGCATCCTCGATGTCCACCCGCTTCTTTGCCCTGTGCAATGATTGCATCAACACCACGCTCTTTTAACCAACGAGCTTCGTCTAAAGTCGTTGCTGATGACAAAACCTTGCCACCCCATGCTTTGATTTGCGCGATAATTTCTTGATTAGGTAAGCCAAAATGAAAACTAACCACGGGAGGTTTATAAGTCGCAATTGTATCAATTACCTGCTGATCAACAGGCTGTCGTGAGGCTTTGCGACTGAATTGCGATGCATCTATTTCAAACTCAGCAAAATATGGGCTTAATAGTTCATGCCACTGCTGTTGCTCAGCTTCGCTGTACGGGCTGACTTGATGACAAAAGAAGTTTAAATTATATGGCTTATTAGTATGGTGTGTTAAATAGTCCAACTCGTTAATCAGTTGCTCTTTCGAGAGCATGGCACAAGGTAACGACCCCAAACCTCCCGCTTCACACACCGCAACCGCCAGTTGTGCATTTTGCACCCCTGCCATGGGCGCTTGGATAATCGCAAGCTCTGTATTAAACAATGTATTACTCATAGCCTATCCTTGTAAGTTTTGCAGCCTCTTGCAGTTTTTACATATTTCCACACACACAGAAACCAGATAAAAACAAATAAAAGCCAATAAAAACAAAAATCTAAAAAACATTTGAAAAGCTGGTGTTAGCTTTGCACAAGGTCATGTACATTTTGTAAGGAGATAATGATGACTGATACAGTAACTACAATCAATCCAACAAACGAGCAAACTTTAAATACCTACACTCTCTTGTCTTTACAAGAAGCTAAGGCTGAAATAGATAAATGCCATAAAACCTTTTTATCATGGCGCGAGACATCTTTATTAGAGCGAGCTAAATACCTTAATCAACTTGCAAAATTGATTGACGATAATAAACATGAATTAGCACAGTTAATGACTGACGAAATGGGCAAGCTTTATCAACAAGGCTTACAAGAAACGGAACTTTGTGCTGCTATATGTCGCTACACAGCCGACCAAGGCCCTGAGGTCCTCGCCGAAGAAAAACGCGATATGCAAGGTGGCCGCGCCATCATTAGCTACCAACCTATCGGTGTTATCTTAGGTATTCAACCTTGGAACTTCCCTCTTTATCAGGTTATTCGTTATGCCTGTGCTAATGTTATGGCTGGTAACACGACCGTGCTAAAACACGCCGGTAACGTATTTGGAATGGCTGAAAAAATTGAGCAGTTATTTAATGAAGCTGGTTTTCCAACCCATTGCTTTAAAAACTTATTAATCGACGGTAAAACAGCCAGCGAATTAATTGAGCATACCGCTATTCGCGGGGTCACATTTACTGGCAGTGACAGCACGGGTAAAAAAGTGGCAGAGCGTGCCGGTAAGCATGTCAAGAAAACCGTGCTTGAGCTTGGCAGTAATGATGCTTACGTTGTCCTTGATGATGCCGACCTTAATACCGCCATTGAGGCATGTACCCAAGGTCGTCTTATCAATAATGGCCAAACATGTGTCGCGGCGAAACGCTTTGTGGTGGTTGACGCAGTATATAATGACTTTAAAGCACGTATTAAAGAACAGTTTGAGCAAGTAAAACTGGGTGACCCTAATGATGAAAACACAGGGCTTGGGCCAATGGCACGTGAAGATTTACGCGCACAGCTTCACCAACAAGTAAGTGACTCTATTGATGCTGGAGCGAAGGCGATTGTCGGTGGCAGCATGCCAACAGGCACTGGTTTTTACTACCCAGCGACCTTACTTGAAAATGTAAAACCAGGAATGCCAGCCTACGATGATGAGCTATTTGGCCCCGTGGCCTCTCTGATCCGCGCCAAAGATAATGACGACGCGATGCGTATAGCCAACGACTCGCGTTATGGATTAGGAGGAGGTATTTTTTCTAGCAACGAGAAACAGGCTGTTGAACTGGCTAGGCTGCATTTTGATACAGGAATGGTAAATATAAATGGCTATGGACTCGCTCAGCCAAACTTGCCGTTTGGTGGAGTGAAAGACAGCGGCTATGGCCGAGAGCATGGTGGTTTTGGCTTACGCGAATTTGTAAATATTAAAACCATTATGATCAACCAATAATACTCACTGAAAGGGCTCATTGAGCCCTTTCTCATTCATCAAAGGTCGGAACTTGCTGCTTAGATGTCATAGGCATTTTTAACTCTTTAATCGCTTTATCTTTATCAATATCCTCATGTTGTTTTTGATTTGAAGCAGCGGGGTCATAAGTCAATTCGGTTAATAGTGCAAAATGATCAGAGCCATACTTAGCAAGGCGTTCAATTCGTTTTACACTGAATTCATCACTGTGGAATAAATGATCAAGCGGCCAACGCATAAAAAAGTAACCCGCATGAAATGTATTAAAAAAGCCGCGTCCTTTACGCGGGTCTAACAACTTAGAAACTCGCATAAACAAACGCGTGCTCCGTGACCAAGCAACATCATTCAGATCGCCTGCAACGATGCAAGGGCGCGTTCTATTTTTAAGGGCTTTGGCCAGAATAATAAGCTCGGTATCACGAGGACGCGAGGTGTCTTTTTCGGTGGGACTTGGAGGAGCTGGGTGAATAAAGTGCGCCTCAACTTCTGTATTATTGGCATCTTCAAATACGATATGAATCGAAGGAATATCCGCTTCGATTAATTCACATACCTGTTGGTGTTTAATTTCAAACTTACTGTATAAATGCATACCGTAACGATTATCTTTAGGGCAATAGATACGATATGGGTAATCTGCTTCTAGACAACTGAGCTGCTGTTGCCACGTTTCATTAGATTCAAGCGTGATGAGTAAATCTGGTTGGTGGTTTTTTACCAGTTTAATAAGTTTGCCGTAGTGCGTATTCGACATCAGCACATTCGCAGACATTATGCGAATACTGTGAGCATCATCTTTACTACTTGAGACAACTTCTTTCTTAGCGAACCATGTGTAGGGGTAAATCCAGTTCGCTTGCAGTAGCAAAACCACAAAGCTTATAACAATACAACCGAGTAAATAATAGCTGTTGGAGAGGTAAAATAACACGCTTGCTCCCAGCAAACATGCTCCTGCAAGATACGCTACTTGCAGCCGCACAAAATCACAACTTCGAATTAAATAATGCTGGGAGTACGAAAATGGCAATAGTGAGACAATAAGCAAAAGTACAGACAGTACACTCAATGCATGGCTCATATAACTCATTGGCACAATTTATCGGCTCAGAATCGAGACTATTTCGCGGGTATCTTCTACCAAACGAACAATGGTGCCATCAACCTGAATTGAAATTAATCCGTCGTTATTACGCGATTTAATCACCTTACCTCGACGATAAATATCGCGGTCAAGTATGTCACCTTTTCGGTATTTCTTTTGCCAACCAGGCGGAAGATCTCCACCGTTTTCAAGTTTTTTCTCTAGACCAGGCGGTAAGCTTTTTCCTTTGTCTTTGTCCTTATCTTTGTCCTTTGCTAAAGCGCCTGTCGCAACAATACTAAGCCCTAAAACAGCCACTGTTAAAAATGTTTTCATACGAACTTTCCTTTTTATGTATTCTACTAAGCGTAGCAACTATTTCTGAACTGGGAATGAAAGAGTATAAAAAAGCCGCAAAGCGGCTTTAAACAGGATTAACGATGACGCGACACGATGGATAAAATTTCTCGTGTGTCATGTACTAAGTGTATTAAGCGATCATCAATTTCAATGGCAATAATGCCATTTCTATCGCGACGCTTTATTACTCGGCCGTGGCGATAAATATCTCTGTCGAGAATATCACCATGATGATACCGTTTGTACCAACCTGGCGGTAATCCACCGCCATAACCTACTTTTTTGTATAAACCGGGTGGTAAATCACGGTAGCTATAGCGGTCATACCTATCGTGATGACAATCACGGTCATGGCGATGATGCTTATGATGCTTTTTATGTTTATGGTGCTTTTTACGTTCGTGTTTGTACTCGTATCTGTCATGGTCACGATCATGTTTAGCACTCGCTTCTATAGGCACCAAACTCAAACCTAGCACGGCTAACGAGATAGTAATTATTTTATTCATAATAGAGACCCTCTGCATTTGCTCTTGTTGAAAAGCCTATCAAGCAAGCCTGAATCATAGATGAAGGGTTACAATTAAAAATAACAAGATCATAAATAACAATACGTTATAAAAACAATCTTTACATTTCTTTAATCTTCTTTGGCACTTTTCATGACTTTCTTTGTCTGAATGAAAGCTTCAATTAGGAACAATGACTGTGATTAAAAAACCAAAATTACACCCATTGTTTTCGAACACGTTATAAAAAAGGATCGTTTATGAATTCATTAAAGTGGTGTTTGATCATTGTGATATTTACGCTAACTGGCTGCAGTACCATGTTGAGTCAACACGGTAATCAACAAACTCAATCTAGCTCATTGGTTGACTATTTATACCCAGATCAACAACAACGAGCAGCCGAACAAATCAGTGTGCCCACTCTAAACTTACCCGCCACAGTGGGTATTGCCTTTATTCCTAACAAATACAACAACGGCCTCCATCATAGTGACGAAATAGCACTACTCAACAAAGTAAAAAAACAATTTATGCAGTATGACTATATTGACCGTATCGAAGTCATCCCAAGTACCTACTTAAAGGGAGGCGAGGGGTTTACTACTTTAGAGCAGGTATCACGTTTATACGATGTGGACATTATGGCGCTGGTGTCGTATGACCAAGTGTCACAAAGTTTAGAAAATAATGCAGCCTTCTTATACCTCACCATTGTTGGTCTCTATGTCATTCCGGGTAATGAAAACACGGTGCAAACATTCGTCGATACCGCGGTATTTGATATTAAAAGCCGAAAAATGTTGTTCCGTGCGCCAGGTATCCATAAAGCAGAGAAACGAAGTACAGCAATTGGTATCGATGAGGTCGCGAAACAGCAATCGCTAGCAAGTTTTAATGCTGCTGTTGACGACATGATAGGAAATCTAGATACCGAATTAGGTCAATTTAAAATTCGCGTTAAAGACGAGAAAATTGCCAATGTCAGCCATAAAAAGGGGCACAGTGGCAGTAGCCTATTTTGGCTTATCGCTTTACTTTTGGGGGCTGTGTGTCTGCGACGAAAAGCAATTCATTAATCGCGAAAGCTTTTACACACCGTTAAAAGCAGTTACCCTTTGATTCTCGTTGTCGTTGTTTAATCAAAGGGTTTTCATGAAGTTGTCATTAATCTCAGCGCTTATTGGCTCTCTTTCAATTAGCTGCCATACATTTGCCGCAACAAATGAACTTGAGCATATCACCACCACCGCCTCTCGTACCGAAGTGCTTGCTGATCCACTTCCTGTGGTTGTAAGCAGTATTTCTAAACAACAATTATCACTCATTGCGCCCACGCATATTCAACAAGCCCTTAAACAGGTTGCAGGTGCAAACTTACAACATGGTAATGGACAAGAGTACTTACCCGCCCTTCGCTCGCCAGTGCTATCGGGCGCTGGGGCCTGCGGTGGGATACTCACAGCAGAAGATGGTATTCCCCTGCGTGCCGCTGGTTTTTGTAATATCAACGAATTATTTGAAGCGCACACAGAAATGGCTGAGCGCATTGAGGTATTAAAAGGCCCAGGCTCAGCTCTTTATGGTTCCAATGCAGTCCATGGGGTTATTAACGTTATTACGCCCGATACAACCTATGATCACACCACACTTGGTTTAGACTACGGTTCTTTTGGCTATAGCCGCTATAAATTGGGGCAAGGTCACGACTTTGGCAAACAAGGCCTTGGTATTAATGTGAGTATCACTCGCGACACAGGCTACCGTGATGATGAAGGGGTTGACCAAGAAAAAGTGACCATGCGCCATCGTTATGATGCTGACAATTTCACGCTCAATAGCGGCCTTACTTATACGCATTTAGATCAACAAACCGCAGGCTATATTGAAGGCTTTGAAAGCTACAAAGATGAAGACATTGCACAGTCAAATCCAAACCCCGATGCCTTTAGAAAAGCACAATCGATGCGTGTGTGGTCCAAGTTAAATTGGACAAAAGACGACAACAATAGTTTCACGCTAACCCCTTACCTGCGCGACCAAAGCATGACCTTTTTTAAACACTTTTTACCCGGCACACCTTTGGAAGAAAACGCGCAACAAGGCGTAGGTATACAATCAATGTGGCAGCACCAATTTGCAAACGCAAGTACGCTTACCGTGGGCTTTGATGGTGAGCTTACCGATGCCGATTTTTTACAATACCAAGATAAGCCAACAGAGGGTTCTGCTTTTTTGGTCGCAACAGTCCCTCAGGGTAAACATTATGACTATCAGGTTACGAGTCGCTTACTGGCACCATTTATAAACCTAGACTGGCAATATGATGAACTATTAGTCACTGTAGGGGGCCGATACGAACACATGCGTTATGATTACACGAACCATATGCTCGCAGGGCGCACGAAAGAAGATGGCACCCCGTGCGGAATGGGTGGCTGTCGCTATTCTCGCCCAGAAAGCGGTATTAATAGCTTTGCTAATTTCTCACCTAAACTTGGCATAAGCTACCAATTTACCAATAATCACTTTATTTATGCCAATGCGTCTGAAGGCTTTCGAGCGCCGCAAGCGGCTGAGCTTTATCAGCTTCAGCGTGAACAAAGCGTTGCTGAGTTAAAATCAGAAATTGCAAAAAATTTGGAATTTGGCTTCAAAGGTCAGCAAGCACAACTTCATTACGTGATAAGTGCTTATGCTATGAATAAAGAAAATACGATTTTCCGCGACAGTGACTTTTTCTATGTCAATGACGGGCAAACCCAGCATCGCGGCATTGAGCTTGAACTCGCCTACGCCATTACGCCCACTATCTCAATGCAATTAGCTGCAACGCACGCTAAGCATACCTACAGCTATGACCAACTATTAGGTGAGGTTAATATCAATGGCAATGAGGTCGATACCGCCCCGCGTAATATCGCTAACTTACAATTACTTTGGCAGGCTAATGATATGACTCGGGTAGCGCTTGAGCTCTACAACACCAGCGGCTATTTTACCGACCCTGAAAATCTTCATCGTTACGAAGGCCACTCGCTGGTTAATTTAACAGCAGCTTGGCAGCTTACCCCTACGTTTGCTGTCACTCTGCGCGTGAACAACTTAACCGATGAGCACTATGCTGAACGAGCAGACTACACGAGCTTTAACGGCGATCGCTATTTTCCAGGAAGACCCCGTAACGCAATGTTATCAGCACGTTATCAGTTTTAAGTGACCGCATTATTTGGTGAGCTATCTCATAGTTCACCCACGCTGTTTAGTATTTAGGTATGATAGTTTTATCTCTTACTTAAGTTTCTAAACAGCGTGCCATCTTCTCAAAACGCAATTCGCACCCTTTTATTAGTGCTTGGCATTTTTCTTATTGCAGCCAGCTTACGCGCGCCCATCACAGGCATTGCGCCAGTACTAGAACAGATTATTGAGCAATTTAAGCTCACAGCATCGCAAGCCGGTATGTTGACCACTTTACCCCTGATAGCCTTTGCCATTGCCTCCCCCATGGCAGCAAGCTTGGCTAAAAAATATGGTCTGGAACTGTCGTTGTTTATCGCTCTGCTCCTGATTGGCGTGGGTGTTTTGTCTCGCCTGATTGATTCTGCAAGTGTTTTATTTATTGGCACCGCTGTGATTGGCGTTGGTATTGCGATTGGTAATGTATTATTGCCAAGTCTTATTAAGCGTGATTTTTCGCATAAAGTGGCGGTAATGACGTCAAGCTACGTACTTGCAATGGGCATATTTGGCGGGAGTTATTCAGCACTGATCACTCCCCTTGCAGAATACAAAGAAATAGGCTGGCAAGTGGCTTTAGCCAGTTATTCATTACTGGTGTTACTGGCCATTGTTGTTTGGCTTCCTCAGTTAAAACAGCATACGATGCCTAGCAAAGCACAGGTATCACACACCACTCAGGCGAAAGTTTGGCATTCACCATTAGCGTGGCAAATAACACTATTACTCGGTTTTAACTCATTTTTTACTTACATTATGCTTGGTTGGCTGCCGAGTATTTTGATTGAGTTTGGTCATACAGCTGAACACGCTGGAGCCTTGCAAGGTGCGTTTCAAGTTGCCTCAGCATTACCCGGTATCGTGCTTATTCCCTTATTAGCAAAACTAAATGATCAGCGAATACTCACTTTTAGCTTGGCCTTATTAGGTGCGCTATGTTCATTTGGATTATTGTACGCCCCAAGCTTCGCTATGATTTGGTCTGTCACCTTAGGGTTTTGCTCAGGTGCTTGTTTTATTTTAGGTTTATCGTTTGTGAGTTTACGTACTCATAATGCGCAGCAAGCTGCTGCTTTATCAGGTATGGCGCAATGTATCGGCTATTTACTGGCCGCAACAGGGCCAATCTTGGCCGGTACATTACATAGCTTTTTTAATAATTGGGCTGGCGCGCTCTGGCTATGTATTGTATCAAGCCTATTATGCGCGCTATTTGGTTACTTGAGTGGCCGAAACGTAACTATCAACAATGACGTAACTATCAACAATAAATAGTACAGCCCCTTATTGACTGGCTGCCGTGATTTCAAATGTGCTCATATCCGCTAAGTTATCAAGCCATGGTTTATGAGAACGATACCAAATATGTGTGTTTGGAATAAGCTCAGCGGCTTGCTCAACAGCCCCTAAACGTAAGCCATAAATGCGCTCGCCTTCGCCGACTGAGGTCGCGTACAAAGCAGTACCACAATTAGCACAAAACCCCTGCGCTCTTTGATTACCGCTTTCAGCGATTTTTATATATTCTTTTGGTATAGCACCCGTGAATGTAACAGCATCGGGCATTGACATAACAACGGTACGAAATGGTGCCCCTGAAATTATTTGACAGTCGGTACAATGACAGTTAAATACTTTATTTTCATCAACTTGTGCTTGGTAAGTTACCTCACCACAGTGACAACGACCCGTGATTTGCATATTAAACTCCCTCTTGTTTAGTTTCGTATAGATTCGCACGCTTGATACTGCGTAAGTCATTAAATCTTACCCCGTGCTGCGCCATAATAGGCAGTATTTTTTGACTAATAAGTTGGCGAATATAAAACGGCTGATTTGGCACAAAATGATGAATAGTATGGGTACGACCAAAGTCAAAACAAAATAATTGAAAAGGTATAAACCAGCGACTATTAATCACGTGAGTTTGCTCAATCACATTGTTTACACCACCGTAGTAATGCATCGATGAAGTAATAAAATTGAGCGATGATGAACGAATAATATTTGGTATTATTAACACCACCATCAAAAACTCAGCAACCGCCAGCACATCTACCCCCCAACTAGGTAACATAGATTCTAACGGCATAAATAACTGCAGTAAGTAGTACGCGATTACCCCATATAAAATAACGAAATAGGCGGTCGCAATTGGAAACCCCGCGTTAAATACGGTCAAAAACTTAAAGCCTTTAATTTCTTTATTAAAGCGCTTACTGCTGATTACTAATCCCAACAAACCATCAACAATCACCACAGCCCTAACAAGCGGGTTTTTTATGCCATTACCGACCAAACGTTCTTCTAAGTCTTGATTGGTTCCTGAGACCTTATGATGGTGCAAATGAATTTTACGTCGATACCACGGGTTCACCGTATTTGGTCGCATTAACCACACAACCAGCATCATAAAATTATGAAGCCAAGGACGTTTACTAAAATATTGCTTATGAATAAGGTCATGTTCAAGTTCGTGAGAAATAGACGTAATCACAGCCGCTAAAATAATACACAACCACGCGGGAATGAGGCTCATATAATAAAGTGACGCGACACCAATTAATGACAATAGTGACAACAACAAAATAACCAAAGCAATACTATTTTGTTGATTAAGAACAGGGTATTTCGCTCTCAGTGCTTGTTCTTCTGTTTTAATAGCACTGACAATCGCCTGAATATTTTGCTTAGCGGTTAATTTTGGCATAGTTACGTTTGCTCGTTTGTGTATACCAAAATCATACCGCGAATACTCAGCGGTCTCTAGCAAATTGCTCTAAAAAAGGAAGTATCTGACTGGGTGGCAAAGGTTTTGAAAAGTAATAACCTTGAATATAGTCACAACCAGCATCCGTTAACACTTCAAGTTGAGCGTATTCTTCAACCCCTTCAGCAACCACTTTAATACCCAGTACACGACTCATTTGAATGATTGATCTAACTAAGGCTTCGTCAGCTAAATCAACATGTATTTCATCAATAAACGACTTGTCGAGCTTGAGCACATCAACCGGAAAACGACGCAGGTAACTTAACGATGAGTAACCAGTACCAAAGTCGTCTAACGAAATTAAACACCCTGCTGCTTTAAGTTGAGTAAGCACGTCGAGGTGATTGGTATTTTCGGGGGCAAGTACACTTTCAGTTAATTCAAACGATATTTGCGAAGGCTTAACACCTTGACTCTTTATGATGTCAATCCACACATTGCGTTCAGGGTTGTACTCTGCAAACTCAAATAATGAACGGTTAACATTAAATACCAGTTGATCATACCCTTGTGCTTCAAGTGCCTTAATTTGCTGACACGTTTTTATTAACACCAATTCACCGAGTGGAATTATGACACGCGACTCTTCCGCTAATGGTATAAACTCTACAGGCGACACCCACTGCCCTTGGTTTTGCCACCTGACTAAGCTCTCGAATTTAGCAACTGTGTTATTTTCAATATCAATAATTGGTTGAAAATAAACCTCTATCTCGTTGTTCTTAACAGCCTGTGTCAGTTGCTCTACCAGTAAATTGTGTTTTTTAACCTTGTCGTCCATTTCAGTACAAAAGTGTAAATATGGATCCGCTGTTTGTTTTGCGTTTAAGCTAGCCAGCTCAGCTTGCCTAATAAGACGACGGGCTATTTTTTCAATTTTAACCTGCGATGTCAGTACATTATTATATTCATAATGACTGATACCCAGTGTCACTGTTACATGCTGACGAATACCGCCAATAGAAAAAGGCTCAATTAATAAAGCATTAATTTGTTTACAGACAAGTTCAAGCTCATGGCTATCCTGATAGGTCTGTAATATTGCAAAGCTGTCACCATCGATGCGTGAAAATGCACACTCTTTAAAGGTATATGCCAGCCGATTTGCTATTTCACATAGCAGTTTATCCCCGAAGGTTAAGCCATATACGGTGTTAATATCTTGAAATCGATCAACATCAAAATAAATCACTGCCAAGTGCGTATTAACATCATTTTGATGCGACGGTGCCGAAATTAAATCACAAATACGTTCTTTAAAATAAAAGCGATTTGTGAGGCCCGTCAGTTGGTCATGATTTGCATGAAAATAAATTTTCCGCTCAGCTTCTTTTTTCTCTGTGATATCGAGAATGAAGGCGACGTAACACACCTCACCATTGTTAACCATTTTAGTAATTGATAAAAACTGGGTGTATAAGTCCCCTTGCTTGTTCTTATTCATGATCTCACCAGACCATTTACCTTCGGTATCAATGTGATGCCACATGGCACGATAAAAATGCGATGCATGCTTATTCGAACTCAATATTTTAGGATTTTTTCCTATAATCTCGTCGAACGAATAGCCAGTCATATTCGTAAATGCAGTATTTGCGTATATGATCTCGACATTTTCATTGCAGATAAAAATAGCTTCGTGACTTTGTTCTATCAATTGATTGGCAAAATCTAACTTGGCAATAAAGCGATCTTTTTCAATCTCTCGTTGAATAAGGCCTGTAAATAAGGAAAAGAAAGACTCAATTTGCATGGCATCACTGATTGCATGCTGAAAAAGTGCAACGAGAATGGTATCTGTTTTACCAGACATACTCTGCAAGGGCACCCCGACATACGCTTCAATACCCATATCAACGAGTAATTTATCGTCTGGAAATAATTGCTGTACGCCTGAGCTATAGCTCGAGATACCGCCGCAACTTACATCGTTGCAAGGCGTGCAGCGAATATCATAACTAATGTTTTCAACGATTTCGTCATTGGCCACCAACGTTAGCGTTGTTGCCTGCATGGTGTCTTCATCAACATGAGCTAAAAAAACGTGTGACGCACCCACCACTTCTGACAAAGAGAGGCATATAGCATTATAAAAGTTTTCACTTTTAAGATTAGATATACTTTCAACAATACGTTTTAGGTCGAATGTACCCACGCTTCCCGCCTTATCTTATATGCACTAAGTGTTTGACTTAACTTAAAGTTAAGGTTTCAAATTGTATTACATGAAGCCTATAAATACCATGCTACTCTAGTCCATTATGATTAATTTTCAATCAAGTAGACACACAAAATCAGGGGTTATTTAATTACTCAACATTGTTTGAACACCTGTGATTAATAATAGAACAAAAAGGATTTTATAGGGGCAATCAGAGCATGCCAGAAGAAAATGAATGAAAGGTTAGCCATGGCATTATACTGAAAGCTGTCTTTATGCCCCCTCTTGCAAAAGGCACGAATGTTTAAAGTTACGTTGGTTAAAAGATGCAGTGGTTAAAAGGTACGCAGGCAAAAAGACACGATGCGCAGACTTTACTTGCCTAATTGCCACGCCCCGTGTGTTACTCAAAAACGCGAACACACAACATAAGACACATAACTGATTTATTTCAGGCATAAAAAAACCCCAGCAAAAGGTGCTGAGGTTAAAAAGTGGTACCAGTGGGCGGACTTGAACCGCCACGCCCGAAGGCAACGGATTTTGAATCCGTCATGTCTACCAATTCCATCACACTGGCTTCATTTTTCTTTAACCTTCTAAACACGAGAAGATAAAGAAAAACCACTTTAGAGCAATAAGCTTTTTAACTGCTTTTGTCTCTATGCCAAGCATTATACAAAGAATGGGTGAGGCAGCAAGCGTTTTATGCGGCCTGATGAATCAACCGCACAATTATTAAACAAGTTGTTAACCAGTGTGCTTTGGCATCATTCGAGAAACAATGGCCTGACAGTCTATTTCATGGCTTAAACAACCATACTGCGAAAAGTGAGGACCTTTCAAACGGCTTGTTACAAATGCGTGTGCGATAATGGGTTCACCAAACTGCAAGAGCGTTGCGGCTTGCCAAAGCTGTGCTAAGCGCTCAATGATCCGCCGAGCCTGTATTTCTAAATGTGACGTATCGGTTAGTAATGCCTGCAATTCATCAAGCTTATCGGCGTAATCACTGTTTAGTGCACGTGCTTTTTCAAGCTCCTTCATAAGCGCCGTTAACGATTCTGGCTCGCGGTTAAACACGCGCATTAAATCTAAGCATTGCACGTTACCTGACCCTTCCCAAATTGAATTAACAGGGGCTTCTTTATAAAGGCGACTGGCAATATTGTCTTGCACATAACCTACTCCACCAATGCATTCCATCGCCTCGAAGGTGTGCTGAACTGCACGCTTGCAAATCCAGTACTTTCCAATCGCAGTCGCACTGCGAACGAGTGCAGCTTCGCTATCATCGTCTTGTTTATCAAGTGCGTGGGCAATCCGCATCGAGATTGCCAACGCGGCCTCTGCTTCCAATGCTAAATCAGCTAAGACATTCAGCATTAATGGCTGTTGATGCAGTTTTTTTCCAAAAACAGCGCGCTCTGATGTGTGCCATACCGCTTCTTTTACTGCTTGCATCATCAATGAACTTGAGCCGAGCATACAGTCATACCGTGTGAGTGCGACCATTTGAATAATCGTCTTAATACCACTGCCTGGTTCGCCCAACATCCAGCCATGCGCTGATCTAAACTCGATTTCAGAACTGGCATTTGACTGATTTCCTAATTTATTTTTTAAACGCTGAATATAGACGGCATTTTTTTCACCACTTTCAAGCCAGCGCGGCACTAAAAAGCACGACAATTGTGAATTAGGGGCATAGGCGAGCACTAAAAAAGCATCGCTCATGGGGGCTGAACAAAACCATTTGTGTCCTTCAAGCACGTAAAGCTGCCCTGCACCGCCTTCATTTAGTGGTGTTGCTTTGGTGGTATTTGCTCGTACATCGGTGCCTCCTTGCTTTTCGGTCATGGCCATACCAATCGTAACACCTTGTTTTTCAAACCACGGCTTGTTGTCGCCATCATAATGATTGGCCAGTATTTTTGGCAGCCAAACTTCAGCGATATTGGCTTGACTGGCAATAGCGGGCACACTCGCAAAGGTCATCGTTAGCGGGCAACCTGACCCTGGGTCAGCATGATTATGTAGTACAGCCATCACCGCGCGTACAACATGACTGCCTTGCTTTTTTTGCTGCCAAGGTAAGGCACAGTGTCCTTGCGCTATGGCATGCTGCATAAGCTGATGATAACTTGGATGGTAATCAACATGGTCAATACGCTCACCAAAGCGGTTATGTGTATTAAGTTCAGGCAAATGCTTATTTGCCAAGAACCCAGCTTGTAACAGTTCCCCTCCCACCTGTTGCCCAAAAGCAGAAAGATGCGCTGTTCCCCATTGTCCCGCAAAACAATTTTGCCAATACTGCAACACGTCGTCAGCCTCGTACGCGTTATAGTTTTCAAGCGGTTTGGGTTGATTAAATACCACGTGGGTTTCACTCGAAGAAACAGACATAGAAGGGCTCTCTTTTTTATTATTTTTTCAACTATAGCAGGTCAGACCTGTTTGTCGACAAGCGAAACCCTCGCTAAGTATTTCTTGTTTGCTAAGGACTTTGCTAAACTACAGCGCAATTTAATAGGATGAGAGTGTTTATGTCAGCTGAGTTTCCTCGTGCCGGTTTTTGGCGCCGTTTTGCCTCGTTAATTTACGACACCTTGGTTGTGATTGCCTTTGCAATGCTCACAACTGTGCTATACCTACTGGCTGTTCAGGGACTTATTTCACTTGATGTGTTGAGTATTGGCAATGCTGAGGATGTCTCAGCGTATATTCAAAACTCCCCTTTGCTTTATGGCATCCGTAGTGGATTACTGGTGTTAGTGAGCGTGGCATTTTTTAGTTACTTTTGGGCTAAAAGCGGGCAAACCATAGGCATGCGCGCATGGCGCTTAAAAGTACAAACCCTCGATGGTAAGCTGATTAGCTGGCAACAAGGTGCGCTAAGAGCAATATGTGCTTTATTAGGTTTGGGTAATTTAGTGGTGCTGATTGATTTTAAAAACAAACGTGCACTGCAAGATTACATAGCTAAAACAGAAGTAATTACGCTCACAAAAGAAGAAAATAAACGCATTTATCGCTCATTGGATTAGGCGCAGTTCGCTTAATTAAGCTTATTGGTGTAATCACTGATTGGTAAAGCGATACAGTAGATACAAAAAAGCGTGACTAAATGGTCACGCTTTTTTTGTAATTAAGTACGTTTACTACACACGCTTATTTAGCAAGTAGGTCGCAAAACCAATAAATAGAATGCTTGGCAACACCGCACCGACAACCGCTGGAATTTGATATACCATCACCACAGGGCCAAATATTTCATTGGTTAAGTGGAAGGTAATGCCGGTTATAACCCCCATAATGATTCGAGCGCCCATTGTAACGGTTCGCAGTGGGCCAAATATAAACGACAACGCCACTAATAACATCACCGCGATAGACACAGGCTGCATTACTTTGCGCCACAGTGCTAACTCATAGGTGCTGGTATCTTGTTCATTTTGTTTTAGGTAACTCAAATATGACCAAAGCCCAGTAAACGATAACGCTTCTGGTTTTACCGATACAACCCCTAATTTTTCTGCTGTTAACTGTGAATCGTAAAACTCTTCAGTTTGCTGTTCAGTGCTAATCTGTTCTGGCGTGATTTTAACTTTATTAACGCCACGCAACAGCCAACCATCTTTTCGGTTTATGGCTTCTTTTGCTTTCGTTATTTGAGTTAATTGCAATGACTTATCAAAATGATACATATGTACACCACGCAATACGCCTTGCTGATCAACATCTTCTATATTTATAAAGTTGCTGCCATCTTTTGCCCATACACCTTGTTTGGCATTAAAGACATCACCCCCGTTAATAGCGTGGTTGCGTATTTCTTTCGCTTTAAGCTGTGCTTCGGGCGCTCCCCACTCACCAAGCGCCATCATACAGATAGCCATAAACATGGCAGTTTTCATTACCGAGGCAATAATCTGTAAACGCGACATGCCCGCGGCCTGCATCACCACCAACTCACTGTTTGATGCTAAAGCACCGAGTCCCGTTAAGCCACCAATGAGCGCTGCCATTGGAAAGAAAATAACCAAGTCTCCCGGCATGCTGTACACAGTGTAAATAAGTGCTGTCGCAATATCATAACTGCCACGCCCTACCGATTTTAACTGTTCAATAAATTTAATAAGGGTACTGATACCAACCAGCACCATTAATGCAAATCCTGTAGTTTGAATAATGCTGCGGCCTAAATACCAGTCGAGTGTTTTCATCATGCGCTTAACTCCCGCTTAGTCACCACTGCTTTTAACCATGCGCCGAGCGGGCGGCCTTTAATAATCAATAAACCACCAATAAACAAGGCAGATAAATGAATCCACCACAGCCCAATTGAAGGTGGTATTTTACCATCTTCAACGGCAAATTTAGCGGCATTTAGAAGGATGAAATACCCTAAATACAAGCTGATTGCAGGCACTAATTTAGCAAATTTACCTTGTCGTGGGTTAACCACACTAAGCGGAACGGCCAGTAAAGTAAGCAGTGGAATCGAAAGCGGTATTGCAATACGCCACTGCCACTGAGCAACCGCTTCTACACTTTTCATTTTAAATAAATCAAACGTTGGTACGGCTTCTAATTTACGGCGTTGATGTTCAATTTCTTGGTCTTGGATTTGTACGCTATAACCATCAAACTCTGTCAGGTTAAGCGCCGCAGATTCACCGTCTGTTTCATAACGCTTACCATCATTCAAAATAAGTTGTTGCTCACCGTTATCTTGTTCAATCACGACACCACGCTCTGCGTAGACTAACCGTGCCAAATCACCTTTCTCACGGTCAGGTAACTGGGCAACAAAAACTTTGTGAAGTTCTTTACCACTGTTTTCAATATTATGAATAAAGACAACGGCTTTTTCGTTGCCTGTTTGCTGAAAACGACCCGCTCGAAGTGCAGACAAACCAGCATCGGCTTTTGCTTGTTCTTTTAATTGATACTCTTGCTCACTCGCCCATGGTGCAATGTACAGTGTTAAGGCACCCGCAAGAATGGCCATCGCTGTACTTGAAATAAGCGTGACGCGCACAACATACCATTCACTGACGCCACAGGCTCTAAACACCGTCATTTCGCTATCGGCATAAATACGACTATAGGCCAAAATAATGCCTAAAAAGATACTCAAAGGGAGAATAAGCGACGCAAGCTGCGGTAGTTTTAACGCGATCATCGAAAGCACAAGCTTTGCAGGAAGTCCTCCATCTGAGGCATCACCTAAAATCACCACAAACTTTTGCGACACAAAAATGGTCATTAAAGTTAAAAATACGGCGACCTGCGACTTTAAGACTTCAGTGGTCAAATAACGGAAAATTAGCAATGCTCGCCCCTGTTAAACATCGTGTTTCACTGGAATAGTAAGAAATTTTGAGTAAACTAGTTATTTTACTCACTTTATTATATGCCATCACAATTAAATATCATACCTAGCAAGAACATATAATCTTGCATTTATAGTACAGATGGCATCTATTATGTGATATTGATATTCACAATAAGATAAAGTTCAAAAACACGTAAATAGAGTCATAGTTTATGAGCTAATATTAGTGTTAATAAACTAAAAAATGTAAGAAAGGACTCGAAAATGAATTTCTTACCCTTATTTACTAAGGTTATACGACTCAAAATCAGGAGTGACAATGGAATTTAGCGTAAAAAGTGGTAGTCCAGAAAAACAACGTAGCGCATGTATTGTAGTTGGCGTTTATGAGCCACGTCGTTTATCGCCCATTGGTGAACAGCTAGATAAAATCAGCGATGGTTATATTTCAAATTTACTGCGCCGTGGCGACCTTGAAGGTAAGCCTGGTCAAGTATTGTTGTTGCATCATGTACCCAATGTACTGAGCGAACGCGTTTTACTTGTAGGCTGTGGTAAAGAGCGAGAGTTGGACGACAAACAATATAAACAAATCATCTCTAAAACCATTAACACGCTGAACGAGACAGGCTCTATGGAAGCGGTATGCTTTTTAACAGAGCAGCACGTTAAAAGCCGTGATACTTATTGGAAAGTACGTCAAGCCGTTGAAACGACACAAGATTGTTTATACACATTTAATCAGCTTAAAAGTAAAAAAAGCGATCCTCGTCGACCATTACGCAAAATTGTCTTCAATGTACCGACACGCCGTGAACTCACGATTGGCGAAAGTGCAATTGAGCATGGTTTAGCTATCGCAGCCGGTAGTAAATTATGTAAAGACGTTGCCAATATGCCACCTAATATCTGTAACCCAGCGTATTTAGGTGAGCAAGCACAAGAGCTTGCCGACAACTTTGACAATGTCACGGTTGAAATTATTGGTGAAGAAAAAATGGCTGAGCTTGGCATGAATTCATACCTTGCTGTCGGCCGTGGTAGTGCGAACGAGTCTGTGATGTCGGTGATTAAATACCAAGGTGCCGACAAAGACCAAGCCCCTATCGTACTCGTTGGTAAAGGTTTAACCTTTGACTCTGGCGGTATTTCAATCAAACCAGGCGAAGCCATGGATGAAATGAAATACGACATGGGCGGTGCAGCTGGGGTTATTGGCACAATGCGCGCATTGGCTCAAATGCAGTTACCTATTAATGTGGTTGGTGTGCTTGCTGGTTGTGAAAACATGCCTGGTTCAAATGCTTATCGTCCGGGTGATATTTTAACGACAATGTCAGGTCAAACTGTTGAAGTATTAAATACGGATGCAGAAGGCCGTTTAGTGCTGTGTGATGCACTCTCCTATGTTGAGCGCTTTGAACCCGATACCGTGGTCGATGTAGCCACCTTAACGGGTGCCTGTATTATTGCGCTTGGTTCGCATGCAACGGGGTTACTTTCAAATCATAACCCGCTTGCCCATGACTTACTTAAAGCATCTGAGCAAAGTGGCGACCGCGCATGGCAGTTGCCACTGTGGGATGATTATCAAGAACAACTTGAAAGCCCATTTGCTGATTTCACCAACTTAGGTGGCCGTGCAGCTGGGACAATTACTGCTGCGTGTTTCTTGTCTAAATTCACCAAAAAATACAATTGGGCGCATTTAGATATCGCTGGTACAGCATGGCGCAGTGGTGGTAAAAACAAAGGTGCAACGGGTCGTCCGGTGCCAATGTTGACACAGTATTTACTAAACCGTGCTGGCATTAGCGAAGCAAGCCACGACTAAGCACGTTATTTACAGAGTAAGTAACGCTAAATAAGGCGCCAAATGGCGCCTTATTAATTGAAGCAATACGCGTTCTATGTCAAAATCTCTGCTTTGATCTGTGTATCTGTGGGGACGCCCGTCACAATGAGCATGAACGCACAATTTTACGTTCTAAAACAAGATGATAACAGCCAGCAAGCTGATAAAGCGTGTTTTGATCTTGCCGCTAAAATCGCTGCGGATCAGTATCGTCTTGGTCATCGCGTATTTATTTACGCCGATAACATCGACACGGCCCACACAATCGACGACATCATTTGGTCATTTGAACCAGATAGTTTCATACCACACAACCTACAAGGTGAAGGCCCTAAAGGCGGCGCTCCAGTAGAAATTGGTATGACGCCACCTGTCGGCAACAGAAAGATATTAATCAACTTAGCTGAACACCTGCCGGATTTTATTCGCCGTTTTCAGCAAGTTTTTGACTTTGTTCCCGTTGAGCCAACCGCTAAACAAGCTGCCCGTGAGCGGTTTAAAAAGCTTCGCCAACTGGGCGCCCATATTGCAACGCAAGAAATTGACATTTAAGCATTTATTTAAGGTTCTGTGTAATGGATAAAACCTACAATCCGCAAGATATTGAACAGTCTTTATATCAAGACTGGGAAGAAAAAGGCTACTTTAAACCATCTGGCCAAGGTGACGCATACTCAATCATGATCCCGCCACCAAACGTCACGGGTAGCTTACACATGGGCCACGCATTCCAAGACACTATCATGGATACGCTAACACGTTTAAAGCGTATGCAAGGCAACAACACATTATGGCAAGTAGGTACCGACCACGCAGGTATCGCAACACAAATGCTGGTTGAGCGTAAGCTTGCTGCCGAAGAAGGTAAAACACGCCATGACTTAGGTCGTGATGCATTTATCGACAAAATTTGGGAGTGGAAAAATCACTCTGGCGGCACAATTACCAAACAATTACGTCGCTTAGGTGCGTCAGTCGATTGGGACCGTGAACGTTTCACTATGGACGAAGGTCTGTCTGAAGCCGTAAAAGAAGTGTTCGTACGTCTTCATAAAGACGATTTAATCTACCGTGGTAAGCGTCTAGTAAACTGGGATCCTAAGTTACACACAGCCATCTCAGATCTTGAAGTTGAAAATAAAGACAAGCAAGGCCATATGTGGAACCTTCGCTATCCACTCGCTGATGGCGTAAAAACACAAGACGGTAAAGACTACATCATCGTAGCAACAACGCGTCCAGAAACCATGTTAGGTGATACTGGCGTGGCTGTTAACCCTGATGATGAGCGTTACCAAGACCTGATCGGCAAAGAAATTTTACTGCCTATCGTCAATCGTCGTATTCCTATTGTTGCCGATGAACATGCCGACATGGAAAAAGGCACGGGGTGTGTGAAAATCACGCCAGCGCACGACTTTAACGATAACGAAGTAGGCAAACGTCATCAACTGCCTATGATCAACATCTTCAACAAAGATGCGGCAGTATTAAGCCAAGGCGAAAGCTATACTTTCGACGGTAAAGAGCTGGCGCTTGATGCACCTATTCCTGAACGCTTGCACGGTCTTGACCGTTTTGATGCGCGCAAGGCAATTGTGAGCGAATTTGAAGAACTGGGTTTATTAGAAAAAATTGAAGACCACAGCCTAACGGTTCCTTACGGTGACCGCTCTGGTGTGGTAATTGAGCCTCTACTAACAGACCAATGGTACGTGCGTGTAGCACCGCTTGCAGAACCAGCCAAAGAAGCCGTTAAAAACGGCGACATTAAATTTGTACCACAACAATATGAGAACATGTACTTCTCGTGGATGAACGACGTACAAGATTGGTGTATTTCACGTCAACTTTGGTGGGGTCATCGTATTCCAGCTTGGTACGACAACGAAGGTAACGTGTATGTTGGCCGTGACGAAGCAGAAGTTCGCCGCGACAATAACATTGCTGATAACGTGGCGCTTAAACAAGACGAAGACGTACTTGATACATGGTTTTCATCAGCACTGTGGACCTTCTCAACACAGGGTTGGCCTGCAAACACAGATGATTTAAAAACCTTCCACCCTTCAGATGTATTGGTAACCGGTTTCGACATTATCTTCTTCTGGGTTGCACGTATGATCATGATGACCATGCACTTCATCAAAGATGAAGACGGCAAGCCACAAGTTCCATTTAAAACCGTTTATGTCACCGGTCTTATCCGTGATGAAAACGGCGACAAAATGTCTAAATCAAAAGGTAACGTACTTGACCCAATCGATATGATTGACGGTATCGACCTTGAAAGTCTCGTTGAAAAGCGCACTGGCAACATGATGCAGCCACAGCTTGCGAAGAAGATTGAAAAGAATACCCGTAAAACATTCGAAAATGGTATTGAAGCACACGGTACAGATGCCCTACGTTTCACATTAGCGGCAATGGCTTCAACAGGCCGTGACATAAACTGGGATATGAACCGCCTTGAAGGTTATCGTAACTTCTGTAATAAACTATGGAATGCGAGCCGTTACGTATTAATGAATACGGAAGAGCAAGATTGTGGTTTTAATACTGAGGCTGAAAAGCAGTATTCACTAGCTGACCGTTGGATTTTAGGTCAATTTGAAGCCACGGTTAAAACCTACACAGAGCACCTAGAAAACTACCGTTTTGACCTTGCTGCAAACACTATCTACGAGTTCACATGGAACCAGTTCTGTGATTGGTACTTAGAGCTTACTAAGCCGGTATTATTCAAAGGCAACGAAGCACAACAACGTGGTACGCGTCATACTCTTATCACGGTATTAGAAAGCTTACTGCGCTTAATGCACCCAATGATGCCTTATATCACAGAAACAATCTGGCAACGTGTTGCACCGCTGGCGGGTATTGAAACTGAAAACACCAGTATTATGGTGCAAGCTTTCCCTGTATACACAGCTGCAAACGTCGACAGCCAAGCAATGGACGACCTAGAGTGGGTTAAACAGTTCATTCTAGCTATCCGTAATATCCGTGGTGAAATGGATATTAGCCCAAGTAAACCATTGTCGGTTTTACTGGCTAATGCATCAGATGAAGACACGCGCCGTTTAGCTGATAACGAAGCATTCTTAGCATCACTTGCTAAGCTTGAAGCGTTCACGCTGCTTGAAAATAAAGACGATGCACCAGCGTGTGCAACATCGTATGTTGGCAACTTGGAAATCATGATCCCAATGGCTGGCTTAATTGATGTTGAAGCTGAGCTTGGTCGTATTGCTAAGCAGCTAGAAAAAGCTGAAAAAGGCTTAGCGCAAGTACAAAATAAACTTGCCAACGAAAAGTTTGTGAACAACGCACCTGAAGCAGTTCTTGCTAAAGAGCACGCTAAACTTGCTGAGTTTACAGATGCAAAAGACAAACTATTAGCGCAAAAGGCGAAAATAGAAAGCCTATAACGCCATACACTAAGCGCGATTAATTCGCGCTTACAAAAAAGCCGCATCATGGTATTTCATGATGCGGCTTTTTTAATTTCTAATAAGTATCAGCGATTTTTACACAGTATAAAAATCGCCTTAAATATTAAAATGTGTAGTTATACTGAGCACCTAATAGTACAGCATGACCTTTTGATTCATATTCCCATGAAACATTTTGGCCAAGTGACGCTGCTAAACTATCTTTTTCAGTGAAGTTTTGTGTTTTACCACGAAGAATACTCACACCTAAGTCGATATTTGAGTTTTCGCTGAATGCGTAATTACCACCGAACGAGAACCAGAAACGGTCTGTATCAGGAATAGAGATTGAAAGGTGTGATTGATCAGCTGGCGATTCATCGTAGGCAATACCTGCACGAAGTAATAACGCATCGCTGTACTGATAGTCAGTACCAATTGAGTAACGCATTGAATCAGAGAAATTCTCTTCTTTAGAGAAAACAGGCGTTTCACGGCTTGGTGTATACGCTTCTAATTTCTGGAAGCTATCCCAACCAGTCCATAAAATGCTGTAGTGTACGCCTAGCTTTTTGTCTAATTGATGTGAACCAGAGAACTCAGCAATCGCTGGTAATGTTAATTTTAGCTCGCCAGGTACAGTCATGCCCGCTAAACCACCCACAGCTGCAGGTAATTGGTTTGAGTACTCACCTTCAAAATCGATATCTGTTTCGCTGCGGTAGCTAAAGCCAAAGCGATTATTTTCATCAAGTTGGTACATTGCACCCACGTTCCAACCAAAACCGTAATCGTCACCTTCAAGGTGAGCAATTTGCGTATTCGCAGGGATACCAAATGGGTTAGCACCGGCATTACGAACTACTTTTGCATCAGCGTAAACATAGTTTAAGCCAAGACCTACGCTGAACTGCTCGTTGATTTTGTACGATGCACTGGCATTCATGTTAACAGTTACGATTTCAGTTTCACCCGCAATCGAGCCTGCCGCATAGTCGTCATTAAACTCAGTTGAAAGACCAAAGTTAGAAAAAGCACCAAAACCTAACGACACTTTGTCATTTAATGGCATGGTGAAGTAACCCGCAGGAATAAATGCAGATGGAGCGATGCTATCATCATCAATTGAGTTTGCATCTAAACCATATGCAGCGCTCTGGCCTTTTAAGCTTACGTCTGGAATAACAGCAATGCCTGCCACTGAAATTTGCTTGTCTTTGAATAAAGACATAAGTGCAGGGTTACGAGCTACAACTGAAGCATCATCAGCAACGGCTGCTTCACCTGCGTATGCACGGCCTAAACCTGATACATTTTGCTCTGCTAATTGGAAAGCTGCAGCAAAGCTGTCAGCAGAAACAACAGCAAGTGATGCTGCAATCAATGTTTTAGTGAACTTCATAAATCTGTGTCCTCTTGCAATCTAATGCGTTAGCGATACCAATTTATAGTGCAACCAGCTAGTTAGCTTTTAAAGTTAGCGCTAGATGTTGGTATTAGATGTTTTATTCTAATAATTACAAACTTTCGAACATTACCTTAATTAAGATCAAAAAACTGTAATTTTTCGTTAGAAATAGGTAAAAAACCCACATTTTAACAACAAGATAACAACTTATTAAAACTCATCAGATCTCTGGTAACAAACAGCAATTGATATCAATTATCATTTGCATTGACATCTTTTTAGCATCGCTTTAGACTAAAATCAGTGTGTTAATGGATTAGGCGTGGTTATGGAAATCGCTTTTATTTTTACTGCATTGCTCTTGTGTGGAGTCAGTGTTTACTACTTCTGTAAAGCAAATTACTGTGCTTGCACCAAAGCCGGTGAGTGCGATAACCCCGTTAATCAGTATTGGTTAGGTGCGATGTGCAGCGCGGTTCTGTCGTTATTGTTGTGTTGTGTTGCTTTGCATGTCGAAAAAGGCACATTATTGTGGTTGGTATTAATGGTAAGTTGTTTTAGTGGTGCATTTATTTCAGCTAAACGTAATGCCAAAAAGCGCTGCACTAAAGCTAAACAAGCAAATGCTCTTTTAACAAACGAGCCAAATTAAGCTGATAATCAAGCGGTTTGATACTAGCAACAATCTTTAATTCATGGTTTTCGCTTAAATTAACATCTTTAGCGGTAATATGGTGCTTGTGTTTAGCATTATAAAAAATTTTTACTTTAGGCTTTATAGGGTTCTCATGATTCCCTTCCATCACTAACGCAAGGCGTTCATTGTTAAGCTTAACAATTGTGCCAACTGGATGTACTCCCAAGCACTTAATAAACCGCTGTACAAGTTCTGAGTCAAACAGGTGCTTATTAGCCAACAAGTAACGTAATGCCGAGATAGGCTCTTCGCCTAATTGATGAGGGCGGTCTGCTGTCATTGCATCATACACATCGACTATAGCCATCATTCGCGCTGGCCGACTCAGCTTTTCAGCGCCAATGCCACGCGGGTAGCCACTGCCATCTAAGCGTTCATGATGATTAACGACCATATCAAGCATTAACGGGCTAATTCCCTTTTCACCTTTAATCACACCTAAGCTTTGTGCGACATGTTTTCTAACAACCTGCATTTCTGTGTCATTCAATGCACTGGGCTTTGATAGCACTCCTTGCGGCATTTTTGCTTGCCCTATATCATGCAAAAGCGCTCCCATAGCAAGTTCTTTTATCGTTTTTTCTTTGTAGCCTAGATACTTAGCAAACACACTGACTAAAATTGCGGTATTAATCATATGACGCCAATTATAGATATGCTTGTCTTTAAGACGCGTTAATATCGTCAGCGCATTGTGATTCCGAAACACAGAGCCGACAATATCAACCGCAATATCATCTAATAAACTCATATTCATTTTCAGACCCGCGGTGATGTCTGAGTAAAGTGCTTGTAATTTACGGCTGTACTGTTCGTAGTGAACACTCGCCTTAAGAAACTCCTGCTCAACCGTTACAGCGTGCGACTTAGTATTAAGGGCGTCAGTTTGCTCTACAATGGGTTTGCTTGGTTCTGCAACTGGTTGGTATTTTTTAGGAAGCGCAACATCACTCTGAGCAAAATCGATAAGGAGTTCTTCAACGCCCTCAGAAATTAAACGCTTAATAATGGTTTTATCACGCACTAAACCACGCGTTTTTATTTTAATGCTGTTTATGTGTTCTTGTTGCTTACTGACACTGTCAACAAACATCCCTGGTACAAGTTCGGCAATCGGTAAGGTGATTAACATAAAAAGGTTAGTGCATAAAAAATCGAGTTTTCATTATCGCCCAACCGAAAAAAATGTCTATAGATCAAGTCTCGAATACGAAATAGGTATGAGTTAATTTTAGAAGTTAGAAGTTAGAAGTTAGAAGTTAGAAGTTAGAAGTTAGAAGTTAGAAGTTAGAGGTTAGAGGTTAGAGGTTAGAGGTTAGGAAATTATAAGCGCGATTGTATATCGCGCCATAATTCAAACAGTAACGCGGGGTAAACCCGCTGCTACATTTTATTCCTGAAAGTATGTGCCCCAACCGTCATACTCAACGTCACATTGCTGTGCAAGGGCTTCTAATTTATCAACATCTTCCATTATGACTTCAACGTCAAGCTCAGCTTCAACAACGACGTCAAAGCTCCATACTTTTTGGCCATCTTCTAGCTCAAGTTCTGCAGGTTCTTCAACATCGTAGCCAAGTTTAAATGCGGCTAGCGCAGCTTGCTCTAATTTTTCGAAGTTTTCACTTACGAAGTGATGTTCAACTTCATACAGTACTTCAGGATCTGAGCCATCTTCAAGGAGTGAAGTAACAATGTCTTCACTAATTTCGCGCCAATTTTCCATTATTTATTTCTCACTTGAGCATCTAATTCAGTTATTTTAGCAGCCATAATATTATGAACATGCGACGCATGCTCACGTGCAGTTACGTCTTTATCAAGATAAATCGGCGCTAACATTTCAAGGTAAATTGTACCATTGTCTAAGCGGTTTAGCTTAATAGTTTTATGCGTGGTACTCATACAAACAGGCACAATGGGGACATCTGCACTCATTGCGGTATGAAATGCCCCCGTTTTAAAAGGCAGTAAACCGCGACCATAACTCCGAGTTCCCTCTGGGAACATCCACACAGACAGACCTTTTTGCTTTATTTTTTCGGCTGATTTAGAAATGGTACCCGCTGCTTTTGAGCGGTTTGCACGGTCAATTAAAATATTACCTGAAAGCCAGTATAGCTGACCAAAAAACGGAATCCACTTTAAGCTTTTCTTACCAAGGCTGACACAATTTTCTGGCACCATCGCGGGTAAGGTGAATATGTCGTAGTTGTTTTGATGATTTGCTACATACACTGCTGGACCCACATTTTTAGCGTCAGGGTGATAAGTCAGCTCAAGCTTAACGCCTAGCAACACCGCCATTTTACTAAACCAACCTGAAACAATGTGCACATTATTATTGTGAAATGGTTTAAAAATGCATAAAAGCAAACCAAACACACAGCTTAAAACAATAAATAACGCCATGATAATAATACGAAAAACAGCTAACAAACGGATTCTCCTCGAGTAAATCAGCGCGCATTATAACGTGAAATATGTCATTACCATAGCTTTTGGCGTACATGTGTGCGCTAAGATATTAATCTCTTTTCGTTGCAATAAAAAAGGCCTGCTTAGCAGGCCTTCTTAATTTATTCACTCAAATCTGTTGAGGATTCGTCTGGTTCATCGGTGTGTGTTATTTCTACCACCGCTTCATCTACACGCTGTAACCCTCGTGGTAGCTTATTACCTCGACGACCGCGCTCACCATGATAATGCTCAAGATCACTTGGTTTTAAGGTTAATTTACGCTTGCCTGCATGAAGTGTCACACTGCTGCCCTCAGGCACCACCGCAAGTACTTTTACAAACTCTTCACGGGCTTGTACTTTTGCACTAGGAATAGAAATAATCTTGTTTCCCTTGCCTTTGCTTAGCTTAGGTAAATCACGTAATGGGAATAACAGCATACGGCCTTCATTTGAAATCGCCATACAGTAATCTGTCGCAACATCACTCACACGGATAGGAGCAAGTAGCTCTCCGCCTTTAGGCACGCTAACCAGCGCTTTACCATTCTTGTTCTTACTAACAAGATCTTTAAAGTCGCTAATAAAGCCATAACCTGCATCTGAAGCCATCAATAATACTTGATTGTCTTCTGCCATCACCACATGTTCAAAGTTAGCCCCAGAGCTTAAATTAAAGCGCCCTGTCATTGGCTCACCTTGGCTTCGCGCTGACGGTAAGCTGTGCGCATCCGTGGCAAATGCTCGACCACTTGAGTCAAGGAACACCGCAGGCTGGTTGCTCTTACCACGCGCCGATGCTTTATAGTTATCGCCTGATTTATAACTGAGTCCTTCCACATCTAAATCATGGCCTTTACCGACACGTGCCCAGCCTTTTTCAGACAGCACAACAGTGACTGATTCTGATGGAATAAGATCTTTCTCGCTCAATGCTTTTGCTTCAACACGCTCAACAACAGGTGAACGACGATCGTCTCCGTACATTTCAGCAGCTTCTTGAATTTCTTTCTTCATTAACGTCGACATACGACGATCTGAGCCTAGCGTTTGCTCTAATTTATCACGCTCTTTGGCAAGCTCATCCTGCTCGCCTTTAATTTTAAACTCTTCAAGTTTCGCTAAGTGACGTAGTTTTAATTCTAAAATCGCTTCGGCTTGCGTGTCTGTTATTGCGAAACGCTCCATCAGCACTGGCTTTGGCTTATCTTCAGTACGGATGATTTCAATCACTTCATCAATATTTAAGAAAGCAGTTAATAAACCTTCTAAAATATGTAAGCGCGCAAGTACTTTATCTAAACGGTACTGTAAACGACGACGTACTGTTTCACGGCGGAACGTTAACCATTCAGTTAAAATGCTGAGTAAATCTTTTACTTGTGGGCGTCCATCTAAACCCAGCATATTTAAGTTTACGCGGTAGTTCTTTTCTAAATCGGTTGTCGCAAATAAGTGGGCCATTAATGGCTCTGCTTTAATGCGATTTGAGCGCGGTACAATAACGATACGCGTTGGGTTTTCGTGATCAGATTCATCACGTAAATCTGCCACCATTGGCAGCTTTTTCGCATTCATTTGCGCCGCTATTTGTTCAAGTACCTTAGCACCTGAACATTGATGCGGTAGCGCCGTAATAACAATATCACCGTGTTCTTCGGTGTAGATTGCCCGCATTTTAATTGAACCACGACCAGTTTGATAAATTTTACGAATATCGTCTTTTGGTGTGATGATCTCAGCTTCTGTTGGGTAATCAGGCGCATGCACTAATTCCAGCAGTTCTTCGATTTCAGTTTTTGGTTTATCGAGTAATAAACAACATGCACTCGCCACTTCACGCACATTGTGTGGTGGAATATCGGTTGCCATCCCCACCGCAATACCCGTCACACCATTAAGTAAAATATGCGGTAAACGAGCAGGCAGCACCATCGGCTCATCTAATGTGCCATCAAAGTTAGCCGTCCAATCAACAGTTCCCTGCCCAAGCTCTTTAAGTAAAACTTCTGAGAACTTTGATAAACGTGCTTCGGTATAACGCATTGCAGCAAATGACTTAGGATCATCCGCGGCCCCCCAGTTACCTTGCCCATCCACCAGCGGATAACGGTAAGAAAACGGCTGCGCCATTAAGACCATGGCTTCGTAACATGCGCTGTCACCATGTGGATGGTATTTACCTAAAACATCACCCACGGTACGCGCTGATTTTTTATATTTTGCTTGTGCCGATAAGCCCAGCTCACTCATCGCATAAATAATACGGCGCTGTACAGGTTTTAGACCATCGCCTACATGCGGTAAGGCGCGGTCCATAATGACGTACATCGAATAATTTAAATAGGCGTCTTCAGTAAAGCGCCCCATTGTTTGTTGTTCTATGCCCTGCATCAGCAAGGTATCTGTATCACTCATTAACGCTTACCTATTTTTTCTTAGCGCTAACGCGGTAAATCGCATTAGCGTAATCGTCTGAGATCAATAAGCTGCCATCTGCAAGTTCTGCAAATGCAACTGGGCGACCAAATGTTTCTTCATTTTGCATAAAGCCAGTAATGAATGGGGTGTACTTTGTAATACGGCCTTGTTCAACATTGGCTAGCATGACTCTATAACCCGACTTTTTCGAACGATTCCACGAACCATGCTCAGCAACAAATAACTGTTCTTTGTAGTTGGCCGGAAATTGCTTACCGTTGTAGAAATGAATACCGAGTGGTGCAACATGCGCCCCCAGCGCCAGTGCAGGTGATTTGTAATCAGCAATACGCTTACCTTTGCCAAATTCAGGGTCTAAAATAGCCCCTGCATGCACATAAGGGAAACCGTAATGAGCGCCTTCTTCTCCTTCACCTACTCGGTTAATCTCGCATGGAGGCATGTCATCGCCCATCATGTCACGGCCATTGTCACTGAACCAAAAAGCATGGGTAGTTGGGTGATAATCAAAGCCCACTGAATTACGTACACCTTTGGCAATCGTTTTAATTTCTTTGGTATCAACATCCAAAGAGAAAATACGGCCGTACTTGTCATCTTCTGCACAAATATTACACGGTACACCAACAGGAACAATTAACTCCCCCGTTGGCGCAAAGCTAATAAACTTCCAGCCATGGTGACGATCGGTTGGGAACTTATCGTAAACCACCTCAAATTTGGGTGCTTTTAAATGTTTATCAATTTCTTTAAAACGAATAATACGTGACACTTCAGCAACGTATAAATCGCCGTCTTTTATTGCTAAACCCGACGGCATTTCGAGCCCTTTGGCTATCACAATTTTCTTATCTGCTACACCATCACTGTTATGATCGATAAGCGCATAAACATTGCCCGCTTTTCGCGAGCCGACATACACAATGCCTTTTTTAGAAACGGCAATTTGACGCGCATTCTCAACATCATCTGCAAATAAACTAACGTTGAAGCCATCTGCAACCGTTAGTTTATCTAAAATATCTTTTGCCATCACTGGCGCTGACAACAAGCTCAGTGATAATAATGAAGTCAGTATTTTTTTCATTTTTCTTGCCTTTTAATTCATTTTCAGCAACTAAGTTGCAGCTCTATATTTAAACTTGTGCACGATTACCGTGATCTTCTAGCCACTGACGACGGTCTGAAGAACGCTTTTTAGCAAGCAACATGTCCATCATTTCCATGGTTTGCTCTTCTTCATCAAGTGTTAGCTGCACTAAGCGACGTGTATTAGGATCCATGGTGGTTTCGCGTAATTGCAGCGGATTCATCTCACCAAGACCTTTGAAGCGTTGTACATTAACTTTACCGCGTTTTTTCTCTGCTTCTATCCGGGCTAAAATGCCATTTTTTTCGTCTTCATCAAGGGCGTAATACACATCCTTACCAATGTCGATTCGAAATAAGGGGGGCATTGCCACGTACACATGGCCTTTTTTGATAAGCGCAGGAAAGTGACGCACAAACAATGCACACAACAAGGTGGCAATGTGTAATCCATCCGAGTCAGCATCCGCTAAGATACAGATTTTATTGTAGCGCAGACCTGATAGGTCACTTGAATCAGGGTCAATGCCGAGTGCCACCGAAATATCATGCACTTCTTGCGATGCCAAAATTTGCCCAGACTCAACTTCCCACGTATTTAAGATTTTACCTCGCAGCGGCATAATCGCTTGGAACTCGCGATCACGTGCTTGTTTAGCCGAACCACCCGCCGAGTCACCCTCAACTAAAAATAGTTCAGTGCGGTCATTATCTTGCGCGCTGCAATCGGTTAATTTACCAGGTAATGCGGGGCCAGAGGTAATGCGTTTACGCACTACTTTTTTGGCTGCACGTAAACGACGTTGCGCATTAGAGATACATAAATCGGCAAGTAACTCGGCAGTTTCGGTGTGCTCGTTTAACCATAAACTAAATGAGTCTTTCACCACACCAGACACAAATGCAGCACATGAACGCGAAGACAGCTTTTCTTTTGTTTGACCTGCAAATTGCGGGTCTTGCATTTTAACTGACAGCACATAACTACAACGCTCCCAAATATCATCTGGGGTCAGTTTTACACCACGTGGCAGTAAGTTTCTAAACTCACAAAACTCACGCATCGCCTCTAAAAGCCCTTGGCGCAAGCCGTTTACATGGGTTCCGCCCTGTGCGGTTGGAATTAAGTTTACATAGCTCTCGGCAATCGATTCACCACCATCAGGTAACCACACAACTGCCCAATCAGCGCCTTCTGTTGAGCTGGCAAACTCACCTATAAACGGCTCTTTAGGCAAGACATCAAAGCCTTTTACAGCCTCATTTAAATAGTCTTTTAGGCCTGTTTCGTAGTACCACTCGAGTGTTTCTTTAGTTTGCTTATTGGTAAACTTGATGCGCAAACCTGGGCATAATACGGCTTTGGCTTTTAATAAGTGATTAAGCTTGGTGATCGAAAAGTTCGCTGAGTCAAAATAGCTGGCATCAGGCCAAAAACGAACCGTTGTCCCGGTGTTACGCTTACCAACCGTGCCAATTACGTTTAAGTCTTCGACTTTATCGCCGTGTTCAAAGGCCATTCTAAATTGCTGCGCATCGCGGCGAACAGTCACTTCAACACGAGTAGATAGCGCATTCACAACCGAAATACCTACGCCGTGCAAACCACCTGAGAATTGATAGTTCTTATTTGAGAACTTACCACCTGCATGTAGCTTGGTAAAAATAAGCTCTACCCCGGGAATTCCTTCTTCAGGGTGAATATCGATTGGCATCCCTCGGCCATCATCAATGACTTCTAATGAGTTATCTTCATGAAGAATGACATCTATTTTTGTTGCATGGCCTGCCATTGCTTCATCGACACTGTTATCGATAACCTCTTGGCCTAAGTGATTAGGACGCACCGTGTCGGTATACATACCAGGGCGGCGTTTAACAGGTTCTAACCCGTTTAAGACTTCAATTGCTTCGGCGTTATAATTTTGCTGACTCATAGTTTTTATATCTTTTATGCGCTTAGCTATGTTTTACGTGATTTTAAGAAAATCTACAATACTTGCAAAGGTTTGTTCGAAGCCGATAAAACTATGATCGCCTCCAAATTCAACGCGTTGCTTACACTGAGAATAATATTTAACCGCCTCTTGATAAGGCAGTACTTCGTCGCCTGTTTGCTGTAACAAATAGAGTAATGACGGCGTTTTTATTTGCGCTAAATACAAGCTGCGCAATGCATCCATATGCCGCTTATCAAGCTCATAATGAACATTTTGATACGGGTTATAGTTTGGTCCCAAGAGATTATCAAGCAGCTCAAAAGGACGAACCGCGGGATTAATGACAACAGCAGGGAGGCCATAACGCTGCGACAAATACGTCGCATAAAACCCACCAAGCGAACTGCCTAACAACACGGTATCTGCCGTGATGAGCTGCTCTAGCTGTAGCATGGCATGCAATGGCTCATGGGTTAAACGAGGCACTTGATAGTCAACATCAAATTGCGCCATATGCTCACCAAAACGCACCGCTTTATAAGACTTTTCAGAGCTGTTAAAGCCATGAATATAAATTACCCGTTTAGCCATACTACATCCGTTGTTAACTGCACGCTATGCGTATCATCAAAGTTTAGGGTAATTAAACGAAAAGCAGGCCCTAAATCCTCTTGCTGCCACTGTGTAGTTTGCTTGGTAAACTGGATGGAGCTTGCGGGTGTTGCGTATATATTCAAGCCGCGAAATGCATACTTATAATCATGATGAACGTGACCATGAAACAACGCGATGCAGTGATGAGTGTTCACCAACGCATTTAACAATTGCGGGCCATTTTCAAGGAGGTGTTTATCGAGATAACCGTTTATAGGTAATGGGTTATGATGACAAAACACCACACTAGGTGTGTCATCCACTCCCTTACTAAGCTCCTCTAAATGCGCCTGCTTTACCCACCCCGCAGGTGTTGCACCTTTCGAGTTAGCCAACAATAATTGCCCACCCTGAAAAGTAATTCGCTTATGGCTTAAAATGTGAGAACCCGCAATCGCATGGTATTCCTGTAACTCATCGTGATTACCCGGCAACCAAAATACGGGACACAACAACGGTGAATCCGCAATTAGTTTAGCGAATAACTGGTATGAATCGCTGCTATGATCTTGCGTTAAGTCACCACCAAATACAACGCAGTCGACTTGATGTTCTGCAATTGCGGCTAAACAACGTGCAAAATACTCTGCGGTATTAACCCCAAAGTACTCGCCACTTTGATCTTTAAATAAGTGACAATCTGTAATATGGGCAACCGTTAACTGCGATTTTTCAAAATGGTAAGCGTCGCTAAACCAAGCCATTGTTAACATCCCAATTTAATACTGCGCGACCATTTTCAACACAAGCCACTAACCAGTCATATAAAAAAGCATTCAGCTGATATTTCTCGTCTTTTTGATGCATATTTGGATTAGGATAAGCATACGAAGGTTTAATGCGCTGATGAAAATCATGATGAATTATTTCGGCGACTTTCGCATCATGGTACATACGAACGGTTAAATACAGCGGTTTAACCGAATGTACGTGTCCCGCTTCCTGACTAATCGAGATATCCATGGTGTACTTTGCTGTATTGTCAATTTTGACCACAAAGGTACTACTTCCCAACTGAACTTTGCGTTCTTGGTCAACTTGACGCTCTTGAGGAAGTAACTTTAATGCACGCACATAATTGTGCTCACACAAAGTTAAGTACTTAGGTAAGCTCTGAATGTAACGTTGTTCAGCCGTGACGTACGTCAAAATGCCCCCTACTCGTTAGTCGTTTTGCAAATCAGACACTATACGTTGCCTGTTCAGTGCTAACCATTGAAGCGAAATAACCGTTGCAGCATTGTCTATTTCACCTTGCTCCAATCGCAGCATGGCTTCATCATATGACATTATATGTGTTTTGATGTCTTCATCTTCGTTATCAAGACCAAAAATACCACCTTGGTATTGAGATAGGTCAGTATAGGCTAAATACAAGAACAAACGCTCTGTTGTTCCACCCGGACTTGAAAGATACGACATCATGAATTCAAGTTTATCAAGCTCAATCCCCGCCTCTTCAAACGCTTCGCGTTTGGCGACTTCTTCATAGTCAGTACTGCCATCAGCCATACCCGCTATGCATTCAAGTAACCAAGGAGAGTGTTTTGAGGCCAATGCCCCAATGCGTATTTGCTCAATTAACAGCACCTGATCAGTCACCGGATCATATGGAAGTACGGCAACCGCATGGCCTCGTTCTAATATTTCACGCTTTACTTCGACAGACTGTCCACCGGCAAACAGTGCATGACGAAAGCAATATAAATTGATCTTAAAAAAACCATCATAAACACGTTCAATAGGCTTTAACTCTATGTCGTCATGGCTAAATTGTGAGATTGCGGTTATTTTCATTCTCTATTTCCTATACATTATGCGTAAAAAATACGGCCAATTATATTCTGTTACACTTGGACATGCAGATTTACGTATTTTTTTTTTGGTTATTCATTAAAAAAGAGTACCATGGTGACAGTACGAAAATTGTCTAAGGACTGAACGAACAATGAAAAAAACACTACTCGCTGCGCTTATCGGTTTTTCAAGCGCATTGACTGCAACAGCAAGTTACGCTGAAGACCTACTTCAAGTTTACGAGATTGCAACAGCAAACGATCCTACCGTACTTAAAGCAAAAGCCCAAGCAGATGCGCAAGCTTATGAGAGCGATCGCGCGTTAAGTGCACTATTACCGCAAATTGGTCTTAGCCTTGGCTATGAATCAACAGATTCAACCTTATACGAAGGCACTGATGCGACAGGTTATGCTGAGTTTAGTCGCGATACAGATGTATTCAGCCGTGGCATCAGCTTAAGCCAAACATTATTTGATTTAGGTGCTTGGAATACCCTAGGTATTGCTGATAAACAGGCTTTACAAGCATCTGCACAATACGACTTTGCAAAACAAGATCTTATCGTGCGTGTGGCAGAAGGCTATTTCAATGTATTGAGCGCGATCGATAACTTAGAGTTTGTGCAAGCTGAGAAACGTGCCATTGAGCGCCAACTTCAACAAACAAAAGAGCGCTATGCAGTGGGTTTAACCGCGATAACTGACGTTCATGAAGCTCAAGCTCAGTTTGATAACTCAGTCGCAAAAGAAATTGTTGCTAAGAACAGCGTCGAAACAGCGCGTGAGCAACTTCGTGAAATCACGGGTAAATATCATGCTAAATTAGACATGTTGAACACGGACACTTTTTCAACGGTTGCACCTAGTAAACAGTCAACTGATTACATAAAAATCGCTGAAGAGAAAAACTTAAATCTGCAAGTGTCAAAAGTGACTGTCGATATTGCAAAAGATCAAATCGACTTAGCAAAAGCAGGGCACTACCCTAAGCTGACACTCAACGCATCGTACAGTGACGGCCTAGAAGATTTAAATAAAAACTCACATGAACCACGCACAGATACGGCCAGAGTGGGCGTTAATTTCAGTGTACCAATTTACTCTGGTGGAGCAACCGTAGCTGCGACAGATCAAGCGCGTGCATTCTACGTTGCAGCAAGCGAAGATTTAGAAGCAAGTTTACGTGCAGTTACACGTTCTGTTATTACGTCTTATAACCAAGTGGTTTCAGATATCGCTACATACAAAGCACTTCAACAAGCGGTTGTGTCAGCCGAAAGTGCATTAAAAGCGACTGAAGCAGGTTTTGAAGTTGGTACACGTACCATTGTTGACGTACTGATCAGCACGCAAAATCTTTATAACGCGAAAAGTAACCTTGCCAACGTACGTTACCGTTATGTTGTTTCTACATTACGCTTGAAGCAAGCTGCGGGTACATTAACAGGTGAAGACCTCGTCGCGATTAATCAAGGATTAAAAGAAATCTAAGTATTTCTTATCATTCTTGACAATTCTATAAGCCAGCTATTGCTGGCTTTTTGTATTTTTAAACACTTACAGTTAAACTAGCTTTTTTATTTTTAGAGATAATTTTTGTGGTTAGTTCATCTCCCTTTAAAACGTCTTTTTTAGGCCCTCGTTATTGGCTTACTTGGGTTGGCGTGTTTTTTCTGTATTTAATTTCTTGGTTACCACATAAATTCCAATTATTTCTCGGCAAACTCATCGGCCGTTTAGTGCATCGCTTTATGAAGCGCCGCCGCCATATTGCAGAAGTAAATATTCGGTTATGTTTTCCTAATATGCCTGAACACGAGCAACGTGAGTTAGTACTAAAAAACATGGAAAACACCGGCATAGCCATGATGGAAACAGGCATGGCTTGGTGGTGGCCAGAGTGGCGAATTAAAAAAGTGTTTGGTTCAGTAACAGGACTTGAACACTTTGAAAAAGCGCAGCAATCGGGTAAAGGAGTTTTGTTACTGGTTCCACATTTTTTGCATTTAGAAATGGCCAGTCGAATCATGGGAATAAAGCACCAAGGCATAGGCTTTTATCGCCCACACAATAACCCATTGATGGAATACTTCACCACCAACGGTCGGTTGCGTTCTAACGAATACCTAATTGGCAAACGCGATGTAAAAGGCTTACTACAAGCGCTTAAAAACAAAAAAGTATGCTATTACTTACCTGATCAAGATTATGGCCGTAACCGTTGTGAGTTTGCGCCCTTTTATGCTGTTCAAGATGCAGCAACCACCACAGGAACATTACTTTTTTCAAGCAGTAAATATTGTGAAACGGTGAGCTTGACCAGTCGCAGAGATGAGCAAGGGCGTTATCATTTAACGGTACTGCCGGCTCTTGAAAATTTTCCATCTGGCGATAACCTGACAGATGTGACGCGTGTTAACCAACGTATGGAACAGGCAATCGACTTAGCGCCCGAACAATACATGTGGTTACACCGCCGTTTTAAAACACGCCCTGATGAGAATGCCCCTTCTTATTATAAGTAGAGTGACAATTTTTAATTTGTATGGTTTTATTAAACGAGTAAACAACAAGAGAATTAGAAATGTGGTTTTGGGTTAAGCATTTATCATTAGCTGTAATTTTAATTGCTGCTGCGATTTATTTTTTATTTGGCAGCGGGCCAGTTCTTGATATCAAGGATACTCAGAATGCTGCAGCACAGGGACTATCCCGTTTTTACGCTGCCCTTAGAAATCAAGTGAACAGTAAAGACAACGAGCGTGATAAATACGTGCTCAAGTTGCCCGCACCTGAAACAAGCCTTGATATGGCGTTGTCTGAACGAGAAAAAGTCGTTGAGCCCTCTTCACCTAACTGGACGGGTGATGTGCAACCGCGTCGCTTTGAAAACGGCACAACCCTCAAGGATGTGTTGTCCGATTACGCACGTAACGAAGACATTGTGTTGTATTGGTATTTAAGCAAAGATTACGTTGTTAAAGATCACTTTCGTGTTGATAGTAATTTTGTCTCTGCCCTGTACCAAGTAGGCAGGGCAATTAACGACGACTTTGAAAACGAGGTGTATACATTTTTCTGCTTTAAGCAAAGAGCAGCGGTGATCACTGAACTGCCCTCTGCTTATGTACGTGAAAACTGCCGTCGTTTAAAAAGCTAATACTTGCTGCCACACCTGCTTTACAAGTGCTATGTGCTGAGTTAGCTCAGCACGAGGGGCACAACGGCCTTGCTGATTCAAACTCATCATATGATAACGCGAGCGATACTCAATGTATGCAGCGACTAAATCGCGCTGCATGTGTTCTGAAATACACCCAAAACGAGCGGCATCAGCCAAAATGCGCACATTATCAGACCAACATGTCAACGCACGGTGCTGATGCGCATTTTTGAGCACAACATATTGAGTGATAAATTCGATATCGGTTATACCGCCTTGGTCTTGCTTTAAATCAAATAACTCTTCGGTCCCCTTGGCAAGATGGGCACGCATTTTTTCGCGCATTTCAACCACGTCTTTTTGTAATTTGTCTGCTTCACGCGCTTGGCACAATACATCTTGACGAATTTCTGCAAAACGTTCACTCAACGATGCCTGACCGTAGATCATACGCGAGCGTACAAGGGCTTGATGCTCCCATGTCCAGGCCTGCGTTTGCTGGTAGTGGTAGTAGCTTTCAAGATTAATTGCGAGTAACCCCGACGCCCCTTCAGGGCGCAGACGCGTATCCAGTTCATACAATATGCCTGATGCTGTACGAGTATTAAATAAGTGCATTAATCGCTGAGCGAGTTTTAAATAAAATTGACGCGAATCAATCGACTTGTCGCCATCGGTGTAGCTGCTGCCATCGTGGTTGTGAACAAACACTAAATCGAGATCAGAGTCGTAGCCCACTTCAAATCCCCCCGTTTTTCCATAAGCAATAACTGCAAATCCTTTTTCTTGCTCCGAGGTATTTGTTGGTCGGCCAAAACGCTCAACACAAGCATGCCATGCAATATTAACCGCTTGCTCTACAATCGCTTCTGCAAGCGCAGTTAAGTGATCGCTTACTTTCATGACATCAAGAACACCTGTGGCATCGGCCGCGGCAATCCGCAATTGATGAGTTTGCTTAAACTGGCGTAAAGCTTCCATTTGCAACTCAAGATCGCCATGCTCAATGCGTAGAAAATACTGCCTAATTTCATCTTTGTAAGCAGATAACGGCGTTGGTTTGTAAAGCACCTGGGGATCAATTAATTCATCAAGCAAAATTGGATAACGAGAAATATGTTCGCCAATCCATTTACTATGACAACACAGTGCAACCAATTGATTAAGTGCACCTGGGTTTTCATATAAAAGCTCTAGGTAAGCCGTTCGCGAGATAATTTTATTCAGCACTTGGCAAATCATGGTAAAGGCATCGCTACTCGCTTTCGTTACCGTAAGTTGCTTAAGCAACAGTGGCATGAGTTTATCGAGAATATCACGACCACGGGTGCCTATTTTGGCTTTTGTTAAGCGTGCTTTAAAATCATCAAGCGCAGTCTGCCAATCTAGATTAGGCTCGCACATCAAACTGACGTCGGTCATTTCCCATGCACTGATAAATTCACTTTCACATGGGTCTGCACTGTCACTTTCAAAGCCTATCACCTGCTCAAACTCACCGTGCACGTCGGCCATTATTTTATTAATAGCCACAAGACAGCTATCAAAATCGGGCTGCTTAAGTAAGTAGCATAAACGCTGCTGATTTTGCGCGTCATCTGGCAATGTTTGTGTTTGTTTGTCTGCGAAAATTTGTAAGTACTGTTCAATACGACGAAGCGCTAAGTAATTATGCCTTAGTAAATCAGCTTCTTTTTTCTCAATCACTTGATTATTAACAAGCTCTTGCAAAGCTAATAAGAGCGACTGAGTTTGCAAGTTAGCTTCGCGCCCGCCGCGAACCATTTGCAGTGCTTGCACCACAAATTCCACCTCACGAATTCCGCCTGCGCCAAGTTTTATGTTATTAGTTAAACGTTTTCGGCGTACTTCTTGTGCGATCATTTGTTTCATTTTTCGTAAAGATTCAATCACCGAAAAATCGATATAACGTCGGTATACGAAGGGCCTTAGTAGCTCATAAAACTCTTTCCAGTAACCATTTTCAGCGCCAATTAAACGCCCTTTAAGCATGGCGTAACGCTCCCATTCACGCCCTTGTTCTTGGTAATAATCTTCAAGTGCTTGAAAGCTCATGACCAGAGGGCCACTTTCGCCAAATGGGCGCAGACGCATATCAACACGAAAAACTTGGCCATTAACGGTGGTTTGATTTAGCGCCATAATAAGCTTTTGGGCAACCTTTGTGTAAAAGACCTGTGCTTCGACAGAGCGACGTCCACCTTGGGTTGCGACATCTCGCGGGTATGAAAAAATCAAGTCAATATCAGACGAATAATTAAGCTCTTTGCCCCCTAATTTCCCCATGCCAAGTACCATCATAGGAATGGCCTCTCCAGCACTGTTCAGCGGTGTGCCACTCACGTTTGCTACTTGTGCAAATGCCCACTGATTGGCACTGTCGATAAGTTGATCTGAAAGCTCGGAGATATAAGCAATGCTGTCATCAATGGGGTTTTGGCAACATAAGTCTAAATAGGCGACTTTTAGCCAATATTTTTCTCGGTATACACGCAGTTTTGCCATTGCCGCCGCATCATCAAGCGTTGAGAGTTCATTGCTATTGAGGGGCGGTTCTGTGGTGCGATTAGCAAGTTCATTGGTATCTAACAACCACGCTTTTAATGTTGGTTGCGATTGTAAGCAGCTCCAGGCAAAGTCACTTAAAGACAATAAGTTAACAATACTTGGTTCAACATCTTGGCCTGGATACAAATCAGCAAAGCGTGTCTGACCTAGCTGCTGAAGCGCTTCTGGAAGCGGGTGTAAATTACTCATTAAATACTCTCTTTTAACTTACCTGTAACCGTACTAGAATGATTATCAAAGAATCTTTTTAGCAGGGATCTGCATGCAATATTTATCACTATCTAACACTAGTTTACTTGCGATTGCCATTAGTTTCGCTGTAATTTGCATCACCATCGTGCTCCTACGCATCCTAACGCAAATCAAAGCAAAACAAGCGCTTAAGGAAGAACTAGCCCAGCATGATAACTTTGCAATGGGGATCAGCTTTGCCAGTGAAATCTTAGTAGTGATCGCGACTATCGCGTACATTTTTGATGAAATTAGTTTAAGTGCAGCCCAGTCTAACCCACTCAAGGTGGTTATTTTAATCGCGTTATTATTTGCCTTTATTAAAGTCGGCCACTTAATTCATCGCAAATGGATTCTACATCGCTTTAACGAAGAGGCCGCCATTCTCAAGCAAAACGTGTGTGCCGCGCTTGTTGACTCCGGTATGTTAATCGCAAACTGTATTATCAGTTTAGGACTTTACAACTGGTGCCATACTCAAGGATACAGTAGTTTATTAATCGCAACGGTCAGCTTTTTTGTATTACAAGGGATGTTTGCGCTGGACAGTAAAATTCGTGAATACCGCTTTGCTAAAGCAAATCAAGGTGCCTCATTACAAAGTAACTTTAATCTAGAAAACACCTCTATTGGTATTCGCTATGCGGGTAAGTCTATTGGCCTTGCATTGGCGGGTTACGCTGGTCTTGCCAGTGCTTCATTTATTAGTGGTAAGATGGTTGAAAACTTATTTACTTTAGTGTCTCACTGTGGTGCGATGTGGGTATTGTTATATGTGCTAAGCTACATAATTAAATATATTTCACTACCCAATATAGATACATCATTAGAAGTGGATCACCAAGATAACATAGGTATTGCATGCATAGAGTTTGCCGTTTTCGGCGCGATAGGCTATTTACTAATTAGTATGTTTTCAATTTGATACGGAAGTACGTACATCGTGAGGCACCATGCCATTTAAAGTAAACAATTACTTACTTGTTGATGTAGACAGTGACTTTAGTCGCGCATTTACGCAACATTACTTTGCCAACGCACAAGGGTCTACCCTTGTAGTAGCAGGTGCGAATAGCCGTCATATGGTCAAACTGATGTTTGAACAACTCATCAAAGATTATTGCTACTGTGATTTTAGTAATGAAATAAGTGTCTCTGAGCTTGCCAGCTATTTACATGAACACCATAACATTCAAGGTGTTTTAATTAATCAAACCGATTACCAATTAGCAGACGACGCGCAAAAATTTATTTATAACTCACTGCATAAAGTACGCTTTTTAGTAAACCAAGACGAGCAAGGCTTTGATTTCATTCCCTGCCCTGATCCCGCACATATTAACCACCTATCTTGCCAAACAGATATTGCCGAAACACGCGCTGAAATCCTCACTTTAAGCGAAGATTTAAATAAATAATTGCACCTAAGCCGCTGCTTACTTACCATATCGCTAAATTATTTTATAAGTGACAGCCCATGCGAGTTCCTCATATTTATCAACCTTCTGTTATCACATTAGATAACCCCGTCACCCTTGATGAAGATGCTGCTGGCCATATTGGTCGCGTACTTCGTATGAAAGTCGGTGAGCAGGTGTCAATATTTAATGGTGAAGGTGGCGAATACCTCAGTGAAATCATTGAAGTAAGTAAAAAGAACGTCGTTGTACAACCACTCGAGTTTATTGATCATGACGTAGAGTCTCCACTTAAAATCCACCTAGGTCAGGGGGTTTCACGAGGTGACAAAATGGACTTTACTATTCAAAAATCAGTGGAGCTGGGGATCACTGAAATCACTCCTATTTTTAGTCAACGATGTGGTGTCAAACTCAGCGGTGAACGTTTAGCTAAAAAACACCAACAATGGCAAAAAATAGCCATCGCAGCTGCTGAGCAGTCTGGACGAAATTTTGTCCCTGTGGTGCACCCTCCAATTGATATCAAAGAGTGGTTAGAACAAAGCAGCGATGCCATAAAGTTAACCTTGCACCCACGTGCAGAGCACAGCATTAAGACCATTCAAGTTCCTTCGTCAGGCGTGCGGTTCTTAGTGGGCCCTGAAGGAGGATTTACCGATGAAGAGCTTGAGATTGCGAAACAACAAGCGTTCGTTGATATTCGTTTAGGCCCACGTGTACTGCGCACCGAAACCGCGGCATTAACGGTACTGAGTGCATTGCAATTACAGTTTGGTGATTTAGCGAATTGAAAATCGTAAAAACACCCATATATCAAGATCACTAACCACAGTATGGCAATACCATTGAAAGGCAAAAACATGGCAATTAAGTTAGGCATAATCTCTGATCCTATTAGTGGCTTTAATATTAAAAAAGACACTGGCTTCGCAATGATGATAGAAGCACAAAAACGCGGTTACGAACTTTACTACATGGAAATGGACGACCTGTCACTGCGCCAAGGTCAAGGCTATGCCACAGCAGCAAAAGCCCGTGTATTTGATGATGTAAATCATTGGTATGAGCTTGAAGAAAAAGCCTCCATTGCCCTTGCTGATTTAGACGTAATTTTAATGCGTAAAGATCCTCCTTTCGATACCGAATATATTTACGCAACTTATATTTTAGAGCGTGCAGAACAAGCAGGCACTTTGGTTATCAACAAACCACAGAGTTTACGTGATGCCAATGAAAAACTGTTCACCGCTTGGTTTAGTGAGCACACTCCAGATACGCTCGTAACACGAAGCCAAGCCGATATTCGTGCATTTTTAGCTGAGCATAAAGACATTATCTTAAAGCCATTGGACGGTATGGGGGGAGCGTCAATTTTCCGCGTTAAAGAAGATGACGCGAATATTGGTGTTATTTGCGAAACGTTGACTGAACATGGTAGCCGTTTTGCCATGGCACAAAACTATATTCCAGAAATAAAACAAGGCGATAAACGCGTATTAGTCGTTGATGGTGAAGTCATGCCATACTGCCTTGCTCGCATTCCTCAAAATGGCGAAACGCGCGGCAATCTTGCGGCTGGCGGGCGTGGCGAAGCACGTCCTATTAGTGATTCAGACCGTAAAATTGCTGAAGCTGTCGCACCGACACTAAAAGCGAAAGGGCTTATTTTTGTTGGTTTAGATATTATTGGCGACCGCCTAACAGAAATCAATGTGACGGCACCAACCTGTGTCAAAGAAATTGAAGCCGCTTACGACATTTCAATTACTGGTCACTTATTTGATGCCATTGAGAGAAAACTGAGCCATACTTAATTAAACCTAACAAAAGGGGCGACCTATGCAGTCATTAGAGAACCATTTCTTAATCGCGATGCCAAGCATGCAAGACCCTTTTTTCAAGCGTGCTGTTACTTATATTTGTGAGCATAATCAAGATGGTGCGATGGGCTTGGTGATTAACCAGCCTATCAATATCACGGTGGGTGAGTTACTCGATAAAATCGAGATTGATAACGACAAGACGCAACAAGCCGCAGGCCGCGCAGTGTTCGCCGGCGGCCCCGTGAAAACGGATCGCGGCTTTGTACTGCACTCGCCTAAGCCGGGCTACACGGCGAGTCAAAAGCTCAGTAGTGATATTATGATCACCACCTCAAAAGATGTGCTCGCAACTCTCACCACAGCGCAAGCACCCGAGCAGTTTATTATCACCTTAGGTTATGCCGGGTGGGATCAAGGACAACTTGAACAAGAACTACTTGAAAATGCGTGGCTAATCATTAAAGCTGACCCTGAGATTATTTTTAATACCCCCGTAGAAAAACGCTGGGAAAAAGCGGTTTCTATGCTGGGTTTTGATGTCAGTCAACTAAGCTCTGAAGCCGGTCACGCTTAACCTAAACGCACTAATTAAACGGCAACTATGACAAAACGCACTTTTAAGCCCATCGGTGAACGCACTGTAATGGGCTTTGACTTTGGTACCAAAAGCATTGGTATCGCCATAGGTCAAGAGTTAACAGGGACAGCCTCTAGCTTACAAGCAGTGAAAGCAAAAGACGGCATCCCAGACTGGCAACTTATTAAAAAACAGGTCGATGAGTGGCAACCTGATTTGATGGTTGTTGGCTTGCCACTCAATATGGATGGCACCACGCAAGATGTCACATTCAAAGCCAAAAAGTTTGCAAACCGACTACACAATCACTTTGCGATTCCGGTTGAAACCCAGGATGAAAGACTCACCACGGCAGATGCCAAAGCGCGCTTATTTGAACAAGGCGGTTACAAAAATCTAGGTAAGGGTAACGTGGATAATATGTCTGCGGTGATTATTCTTGAAAGTTTCTTTGAACAGTTTTATGGCGACTAAGGTTGTTTATTAATAACCGTATAGTGTGTTAAATCAGGAATAAAGCCTGCCTCGCGGTAGGCTTTTTCTATTGCACCCGCCTCGCGTAATTGCTGCAAGCCTTTTTGCAAAGCCGTATACGCTGCTTTGCCATCGGGGTGTTTCTTCGAAATAATAAAATGACGACTATCATTTAGCTGCAGTAGCACATCAGGCACCGCGACAAGGTTAATATCTTCCAGAATATAGCGATTATTTAAACTTGGCATTAAGGGCATCATCACAAAATCAACCCATTGCATTGATACCATTCGGACTTGGCTCAGCCACTCATCTTCGCGCAGTAATTCTTTTAGCGGTAACGCAGACAGTGTCTGCCAATCGGTTTGCCAGCGTGGTGTAGAAACCGCCGTTAACTGAGAAAAGTCAGACAGCTGGTTTATCTTAAATACTTTTTCATTACGAGGCGAAGTATATACCCCCGCAAAATACTCCCCTTCGCGGATCACCGGGGCTGACACATACACATCCCGTGTCAACTTATTTGCATCGAGTGACCACACACTGTCAAAACTAATAAGCAACTTACCATTTTCTAACAGTTTGGTGTTTCGGTAATTGATATTGCCTTTGTGATATCGAAAAGGCTTGGTAAATCCCCCCAATATCAAAGCTTGCTGGGCAATGATCATATCAACCACATCACGACGAATATACGCGCCGCTAAAGTCTTTTACTTCAATAGGCTCTCGCCCTTTTAAAAACCGGCTGTAATCATCAAACACATCATCGCGAATAAATATAACCACTTCATTTGCATCAATACTGTGCGCGGGCAGCGCACAACTCAACAGCAATAACACAGCGATTAAATTTATTCGCAACAACATCAGTCCTCACTCTTACCATCAAGGCCATCAATGGTGACGCCCTGTAAGAATCCAGCGCCCTTTTGTTCATTATTTTGCAGCTTAATCATCAAGCGTAAGTCGTTTGGTGAATCAGCATGATGCAAGGCATCGGCATAATTGATGCGATGTTGCTTGTAAAGTTCGAACAAAGCTTGGTCGAAGGTCTGCATTCCCATTTCTTTCGATTTTGCCATGGTCTCTTTTATTGAGCCAATATCGCCGCGCTTAATAAGCTCCGCAACCATAGGAGAATTAAGTAAAATTTCAATGGCAGCAACGCGCCCTTCCCCATCAGAGGTCGGCACTAATTGCTGCGCGACGATGGCACGTAAGTTAAGTGCTAAGTCATACTTAAGCTTATCGTGCTTTTCTTTTGGCACTAAATGCATGATACGGTCAATGGCTTGGTTAGCATTATTAGCATGCAGTGTTGCCACACATAAATGCCCTGTTTCAGCAAAGCTTAATGCGTACTCCATGGTTTCTTGCGAGCGAATCTCACCAATCAAAATGACATCTGGCGCCTGACGCAGTGAGCTTTTCAACGCCGATTCGAAACTCTCGGTATCAAGGCCCACTTCACGTTGAGTAATGATACTTTTACGATGTTCATGGACAAATTCAATCGGGTCTTCAATAGTTAAAATGTGCCCGCGCTGGTTTCGATTACGATAACCTAGCAGTGCCGCAAGCGAGGTTGACTTACCCGTTCCCGTGCCACCTACAAACAGAACTAAACCCCGTTTCGCCATGATCACATCGGTAAGAATAGAGGGTAAGCCTAAATCAGTAACATCAGGGATGGTGGTCACGATTCGACGAATAACCATGCCAGCCCGATCGCGCTGCCAAAATGCCGAAACACGGAAACGGCCTTCATCGTTAGCAATCGCAAAGTTACACTCTTTGGTGTCGTGAAACTCTTTGCGCTGCTTCTCGTTCATCGCTGACTCAACCATAGCAAGTGCGCTTTCATCAGAAAGTTTCTCGTCACTTAACGGGATGAGTTCACCATTAATTTTCGCACTTACTGGCAGCTCACTTGAAACAAATAAGTCAGAGCCGTTTTTAGTAATCATCACTTTTAAGTAATGATTTAAAGGTAAAGACATGTCAACTTTCTCCGTTAGCCACCAAATTGGGTTTTATCTTGCGCCTTCGCGCGCGCATCCGCGTTTGTAACAATCCCATAGTTCACTAGATTTGCTAAACATTGATCCATGGTTTGCATACCATGAGATGCTCCCGTTTGAATCGATGAGTACATCTGCGCAATTTTATCTTCACGGATCAGGTTTCGTATTGCAGGCACACCAATCATGATTTCATGTGCAGCCACTCGCCCGCCCCCTACTTTTTTAAGCAGTGTTTGCGAGATAACAGCCCGTAATGATTCAGACAACATTGAGCGCACCATGTCTTTTTCTTCACCTGGGAAAACGTCAATAATACGGTCGATTGTTTTTGGTGCCGAGGTCGTATGCAAAGTGCCAAAAACCAAGTGACCCGTTTCGGCCGCGGTCATAGCAAGACGGATAGTTTCTAAGTCACGTAGCTCACCAACCAAGATAACATCTGGGTCTTCACGCAACGCACTGCGCAGCGCATTCGAGAAACTGTGAGTATCACGGTGCACTTCACGTTGGTTAATCAGACTCAGTTTGTTATCGTGAACAAATTCGATAGGATCTTCAATCGTGAGAATATGATGATGCTTAGTTTGATTAATGTAATCAACCATTGCCGCTAAGGTAGTTGATTTACCCGAACCCGTAGGCCCAGTAACCAACACTAAACCACGCGGGTTATCGGAAATGGTTTTAAAAATATCTGGCGCACCTAAATCATCAAGCGTTAATACTTCGCTGGGGATAGTACGGAATACCGCCGCAGGACCACGGTTTGAATTAAATGCATTAACACGAAAACGCGCAAGATTAGGGACTTCAAATGAAAAATCCACTTCTAGGTTTTGTTCATAGTCCTTACGCTGATTATCGTTCATAATATCGTAAACCAGACTATTTACATCTTTTTGTTCTAATGCTGGAATATTTATACGACGCACATCGCCATCAACGCGTATCATAGGTGACACACCCGATGATAAGTGTAAATCCGAGGCTTTGTGTTGCACACTAAAGGCCAATAATTCGGTAATATCCATTTATGACTCCACAACCAACTGATAATTATATGGTTACAATAGCAGAACGACTCAAATCCGCCTACGCAAGAATTGCCCTAGCTGCAAAAAATAATCAACGCGATGAACACGCTATTAGCTTGTTAGCAGTTTCAAAGACTAAACCAGTCGAAGATATTGTGGCTGCCTACCAGCACGGCCAACGCCAATTTGGTGAGTCTTACGTGCAAGAAGCCGTGACAAAAGTCACTGAACTTGCCCACTTAACAGACATAGTTTGGCACTTTATTGGCCCCATTCAGTCCAATAAAAGCGCCCAAGTGGCCACACATTTTGACTGGGTACAAAGTGTCGACCGTACAAAAATAGCCAAACGTCTTAGCGAGCAAAGACCAAAAGACAAAACACCACTGAACGTATTAATCCAAGTTAATATCAGTTTAGAAGAGGCTAAGTCAGGCTGCCACCCTGATGAGCTAATGTCACTGGCAGAATTTATTAGTGGCTGCGATAATTTATGTTTGCGTGGCGTGATGGCTATCCCAGCCAAAACCGACGATGCACAGCAACAATTACAATATTTTGAGCAATTAAGCGCTTGCTTTGATAAACTAAAGGCCCAATATCCCCAAGTAGACACCTTGTCGATGGGTATGAGTAACGATGTTGAAGCAGCAATTGCAGCTGGTTCAACCATGGTACGCATTGGCACGGATATATTTGGCCAACGAAATTAAAAGGTGATAACAGACATATGTCAGATAAAAAAATCGCATTTATAGGCACGGGTAACATGAGCTACGCCATTATTGGCGGCATGGTAAAGAACGGTTTTGCAGCAAAAAACATCATTGCAACCAATCGCAACCAAGAGAAATTAGCTAAGGTTGCTGCTGATTTCGGGGTGCAAACCACCGCGGATAACAACGCGGCACTTCGTGATGCAGATGTGATTGTATTGTCTGTTAAACCACAAATGATGGGCGATTTATGCCAATCATTCCAAGATTCAGGCGTTGATTTTAGCGACAAGCTATTTATCTCTGTCGCGGCAGGTTTAACCGTAAATCGTTTACGTGAAATGCTGGGCCAAAAGGTAAAAATGGTTCGTTGTATGCCAAATACACCATCATTACTTGGTCGTGGCGTGTCGGGTCTATTTGGCGCTGACGAAACCGCAGAAGAGCATGAGTTTGTACAGCAAGTATTTGAATGTACAGGTATTGTTGTCTGGGTCGAGCAAGAGTCGCAAATAAACGATATCATCGCCGTTACCGGCTCTTCGCCCGCTTACTTTTTCTTATTTATGGAAGCCATCGAAGAAAAGGCAAAAGCACTTGGCTTTAGTGATGAAGATGCACGCCGCTTAGTACAACAAACGGCGCTAGGTGCAGCTGAAATGGCGCTTTCTCAGCAAGACATTAGTATTTCACAGCTGCGTGCAAACGTCACATCAAAAGGCGGTACAACTCACGCAGCCGTTGAGCACCTGAAAGCACAAGGCCTTGTTGGTACCGTTGCCGATGCAATGGATGCCTGTATTGCCCGCGCAGAAGAAATGGAAAAAGAACTTTAAGCTTACTTTGTTGAAGGTAAAACTATGCAAGCCATGCAATTCCTCGTTGAGATTATTTTTGATCTCTTTTTAATGGTGGTCCTTTTACGCTTTTGGTTACAAGCGGCAAAAGCTGACTTTTATAATCCAATTAGCCAGTTTGTGGTAAAAGCTACATCGTTTGCAGTAAACCCATTACGTAAAATCATTCCAGGGTTGGGTGGCTTTGACATCGCGTCGTTAGTCCTTGCGTATTTAGTCGCAGTGGCAAAGCTTAGTGCCGTCTTTTTACTGTTTTATGGTGGTTGGGCTGCCGCGCCTGTCTTTGTGACTGCGTTAATCACGGTAATAAAAGAAGGGTTAAACTTACTATTTTGGGTGTTAATTATTCGTGCTTTATTAAGCTGGGTAAGCCAAGGCTACAACCCTATTGAAGCGGTTTTCCACCAGCTAACTGAACCTATGTTACGCCCTATTCGTAAAGTTATACCACCACTGGGTGGTTTAGACTTGTCAATTTTAGTACTGATCATTGCCTTGCAGTTCTTACAATTTTTATTAATTGATTTGATTGGCTAAACATTGAGTATCTAATTTAGAGGCCGTAAGGCCTCTTTTATTAAGTGAGAAATACCATGAAACAGATTATTCTTTTTACCTTACTTGCCCTCAGTTTATTCACAACAGCAGCGAAGGCTGAACAACAAGCCGGCGCACAATATAAAATACTTGGTCCATTTGAAGTACATTACATCGCTTTTCCTTCAACCTTTATACAACCCGACATTGCCAAAAACTACGATTTAGTGCGCAGCCCAAGCAAAGGAATTATTAATATTTCGGTGCTAAAAAACAGCGATAAAACGGCGCAAACTGCCACACTAACAGGCACGGCACGTAACCTACTCGGCAATAGTAAACAACTTGAATTTAAAGAAGTTGTTGAAGGCGATGCGATTTATTACCTTGCACAAATCGACTACAGCAATGAAGAAATTTACCGTTTTAATATCGAGATTAATAAAAACGGCAAAGTACAAACACTGACATTTCAGCAAAAATTTTACGTAGATTAATGCCCCTATGAACAACACTTTAGTTTTAGCCACGGGTAACCCTGGCAAAGTAAAAGAGCTGGCGAGCATGCTTAGCCCGCTTAACATTAATGTGGTTCCGCAAAGCGATTTTCAGGTTCCTGACGTGCCAGAAACAGGCACTACATTTGTTGAAAATGCGATAATAAAAGCGCGTCATGCAGCAAAGATTACTGGGCTGCCTGCAATTGCAGATGATTCTGGCCTCGAAGTCGATGGCTTACATGGCGCACCAGGTGTTTATTCTGCACGTTTTGCTGGCGAAAATGCCAGTGACCAAGACAACATTGATAAACTTTTAAGCGAGCTGGCTGATAACCCTGTACGTAGCGCTCGTTTTTGGTGTGTTCTGGTTTTAATGCGCCATGCTGATGACCCGACACCGCTTATTTGCAGTGCGAGCTGGGAAGGTGAAATCACGCACAGCCAAGATGGCCAAGGCGGTTTTGGTTATGACCCCATCTTTTATGTGCCTTCAGAACAATGCACCAGCGCACAGCTGACAAAAGAGCAAAAAAATGCCCTGAGCCACCGCGGCCAAGCACTTAAGCAACTACTTGCGCAATTGCAGCAAAAAGGCGGCCTGTGAGTTTACCCCCGTTAAGTTTATATGTGCACGTACCGTGGTGCGTGCAAAAGTGTCCGTACTGCGACTTTAACAGCCATGGTCAAAAAGGTACGATCCCCGAGAAAGAGTATGTTCAACACCTAATTGATGACTTAAAAGCGGATTTACATTTAGTACAAGGGCGTAAAATCCACAGTATTTTTATAGGTGGCGGCACGCCAAGTTTACTCACAGGTGAGGCATACACCCGCTTACTTGGCGAGGTCGATAGATTAATTGGCCTGAGTGAAAACTGCGAAATCACTTTAGAGGCCAACCCAGGCACTGTAGAAACAGGCCGCTTTAAAGAGTACGTCGCGGCTGGCATAAACCGAATTTCGATTGGTGTGCAAAGCATGCAGAACGACAAGCTGAAAGCCCTCGGTCGTATACATGGCGCGGATGAAGCAAGCTATGCAGCAAAACAAGCACACCAAGCTGGGCTCAACAGTTTTAATTTAGATTTAATGCATGGTTTACCAGGGCAATCTCTTGAAGATGCACTTAGTGACCTTGAAAAAATCATCGCATTAAATCCCCCGCATATTTCGTGGTATCAATTAACAATTGAACCTAATACTCAGTTTGCCTCAAAACCCCCCACGTTACCGCACGACGATATATTGTGGGATATTCAAGAACAGGGACAAGCACTCCTTGCAGATGCAGGTTATCAGCAATACGAGATTTCTGGCTATGCGAAACCCGGCTACCAATGTCAACATAACTTAAATTATTGGCGATTTGGCGATTATCTCGGTATTGGCTGTGGGGCCCATGGTAAGGTGACTGACGCAAATACGAAGATCATCACGCGTACAGTAAAAGTAAAACATCCGCGTGGTTATATGGATCTCGCAAAGCCTTATTTGTACGAACAATGGCAGGTTGCTGACGATGATTTAGCGTTTGAATTTTTTATGAATCGTTTTCGTTTAGTTGAGCCTTGCCCAAAAGGTGATTTATCTTTGCTTACAAATTTGTCACTGCAAAGCCAAGAACAAGCCTTGAACGAAGCAATTAAAAAAGGCTTACTAACAGATAATAAAAACAATTGGCAAGTCAGTGCAAAAGGCCAGCGCTTTTTAAATGACCTGCTAGAATTGTTCGTTTAAGAATTCTATTAATAATTAAATTTCTAACAAGAAAGGAACGATAATGCGTAAACTGACCTTCATCGCTGCAGCGGTAAGTGTTGCATTACTTGGCGGTTGCCAACAAATGCAAGAACAACCAACCCCAGCGCCCACTGTACAAACCCAACCTGTACAAAGTGAAATCGATAAAGCGAATGCGTTTTTTGAAGACACGTTTAACCGTGATGTAATGAAAAGCCCTGTTTATCAAACATACATGGGTATCAAAAAAGATTACGATAAATGGGATGATGGTAGCGAAGAACGCGTTCTTGCAGACTTTGAGCAAACCAAAGCTGATCTTGTCGCTTTAAAAGCAATTAACCGCGAACTATTAGATGACGCGACAAAAGTAAGCTACGACCTAAAAAAACAAGCACTTGAAAATGAAATTGCAGATTTTAAATGGCGTCATTACAACTACCCTGTAAATCAAATGTTTGGTGTTCATTCGATGATCCCTGCATTTTTAATTAACCAACATCAAATTGCTGATGTCTCAGATGCGAAAGCGTATATCTCTCGCTTAAACGGCGTAACGATGGTTATTGATCAGCTAATTAAAGACCTCGACGTGCGTGCTGATAAAGGTATCATCGCACCTAAATTTGTATTCCCACATGTCATTGATTCAAGCAAGAACATTCTACATGGTGCACCATTTGATACAGGTGAAGACTCAACTCTTTTAGCTGACTTTAAACGTAAAGTTGCCGCATTAGAGATTAGTGAAAGCGAAAAATCAGCGCTTATCAACGATGCAGAAAAAGCACTAAAAGCGGCTGTTAAGCCTTCTTACACGAAGCTAATTAACTATTTAGCGCAGTTAGAAAAACGCGCTGACGAGCGTGATGGTGCGTGGAAATTCCCAGATGGTGAAACGTTCTACAACAATGCCCTTGCACGCACAACAACAACCGATTTAACAGCAAAAGAAATCCACTCAATTGGTTTAGCTGAGGTTGCACGTATTCACGACGAAATGCGCGCGATTAAAGAAAAAGTAGGCTTTGACGGTGACTTAAAAGCATTCATGCAATTCATGAAAACTGATAAGCAGTTCTACTACCCAAATACAGCTGAAGGTAAACAGCGCTACCTTGATGAAGCGACAGCCCTCATTGATAACATGAAATCTCGCTTAGATGAGCTTTTCATTGTTAAACCAAAAGCCGATTTAAAAGTAAAAGCTGTTGAAGCATTCCGCGAAAAAGCAGCAGGTAAAGCGTTCTATCAACAACCTGCGCCAGACGGCTCTCGCCCAGGTATTTACTACGCAAACCTTTACGATATGGAAGCAATGCCAACTTACCAAATGGAAGCACTTGCTTATCACGAAGGTATTCCGGGCCACCACATGCAAATCGCCATCGCACAAGAACTTGAAGGCGTGCCTAAGTTCCGTAAGTTTGGTGGTTACACTGCGTATGTTGAAGGCTGGGGCTTATACTCTGAGCTAGTACCAAAAGAAATGGGCTTATATGAAGACCCATATTCAGACTTCGGTCGCCTTGCAATGGAATTATGGCGTGCGTGTCGCTTAGTTGTTGATACCGGTATCCATGCGATGAAATGGACACGCCAACAGGGTATTGACTATTACGTTAATAACACACCAAACGCAACGTCTGATGGCGTTAAAATGGTTGAGCGTCACATTGTAATGCCGTCTCAAGCAACCGCTTACAAAGTGGGTATGTTAAAGATATTAGAGCTGCGTGAAGCTGCAAAAGAACAGCTGGGTGATAAATTCGATATTCGTGAGTTCCACGATGTTGTACTTAAAAATGGTGCAGTACCATTAAATGTACTTGAGAAATTTGTTGACCAGTGGGTTGCAAAAAAACAAGCTGCTTAAACTAAATAGACTTTAAAAAGGCCGCTCAGCGGCCTTTTTTATTTATTTAAACAAGTCGTTGAGCTATAAATGTATAAATAATAAAAAACGAGTATTTTCATGCAAAGCGCTATTGATCAATTGAACAGCCGACTTCAGCATCATCAATTAAAAGAACTGCTTAGCGATTACCAACGTTTATCGGGGGTTTTGCAGGCAGCGCAATTACAACACCTCTATCAACTAGCGTGCAGTAGTGAAGTAAAATACCTGTTTTTACAAAATGTTGCAGCGCACTTACTTGAGGCAAGCCCTTTGCCTCGCGAAGCGGTGAGCTTTATCGATGATATTGATAAGCTTAGCTTTTTCACGCCCGGTCTGAAATTTCAAAACGCGTTTAGTATCACCGATCAGCAAGGCAATACCCTGTTACATCACCTTTTTAGTCAATGTAGAGCAGATGCGCTACCATTTAACTACCTGCGCTCACTCATGCTCTTTGAAAGTAACGAAAGTTTAGCTGATGCTCTAACAACCCTAAACCATGATCAGTTAACGCCAATTGGCTGCTTTATCGCGTGTAATAAAAATACCCAGATGCTGGCAAAGCATGAGTTTTCAGCTCTGCTGGCCATGATGGAAGTTGACCAACGCCACAGTCCTTCCGCCGTAAATGCATTAATCTCTCAACTAAAAGCGTTTTACGCGCCGCATTTGCCAACAAATGCAGACTGTAAAGTTTTGCTGTGTGCAGCCTATTTACAAGTATCAACGAGTCAATTAATCACGGCACTTAAACAGTCGTAATATGAACAAAGATGTCGTCAAAGGCTTTTTGTCTTTAAGTAGTTTTACGGCCCTTAACCATGGCAGCCGTATCATTCTTACCTTGTGCTTGGCACGGTTACTTACCACTGATGAATTTGGTACTTTTGCTGCTTTATTAGCGCTGTGTGAAATTCTTCTACTGCCAGCCAGCATGGGTTTTTCCTCATCATTAATGCGCATTAGCTACCCGCTATACACACACCAACAACATGACTTATTACGTGGTTTAAGGCATGTTTATTTAGCAGCGTCGGCTATTTTTGGGGTGCTTTTTGTGGCCTCTATCGTTATTAGCTTTCAAGCAATTTCACCGCATCAAAGTGCCAAAGAACACGTTATTTATTTACTGCTACTAGTCCCGATTGGTGCCATTATGCAAAGTCAGTCTGCTTTTTTAGTGGCTTTAAATAAACCTAAAATCGGCCTTATCACCCAGCAATGCATTTTTGAACTGCTCAGCGCACTTTTATGTCTTTTGCTTTATTTTAGCTATGGCGAATTATCACTAGTCAGTATTTGTGTGTTGTTGTTTTGCAGTATGCTCTGCGTAGTGTGTTATCAATACTGGCTCATCAAAGGCATAATTGAACCACGTATCGCACGCTATCAAACGAAACAGTGGTGTAAAGATTCCTTAATCATGTTAGCAAGCGGTGCTGGCACAGTGCTGGTTGCCAAGCTCGATGTACTTCTTGTTCATCATTGGTTTGGCGCGCAGGGCGTAAGTGTGTTTTTTCCTGCGGTTGTGATTGCAGGCTTGCTGACTATTTTAGGCAATGCCGCCAACCAGTATTTAAAACCGATATTAATGGCCGAAAACGATAATTCAAAAGCCGTTAGTGAGTTAATGAGTGTACTGTGGCGATTTAATTTTGGCGCAATCATTATCCTAGCACTATTAGCAAAGCCACTGCTGAGCCTGTATGGCGAAACACAATTACAACAAGGTTTTTGGGTGCTTATGCTCATGTTACTCGGGCAACTTTTTCTGCCTGCACGCATACTCGCAAGCAGTCTTATAAAATTAAAAGGCAATCCGCTGATTAATTTATACGTATTATTAGCGGCGACCAGCGTGACAATTTTAATGGCATTCATTTTAAAAGATCAGTGGGGTTTGCTGGGAGTTGCTATCGCATTTAGTGGCGGGTTTATATTAGGTGCTCTGAGTCGCATGGTGATTGTGTGCACTCACATGCGACTGCCTCTTGCTGTTGTATTTGGCTTAGTCAGATAAATAATATTCAATACTGGTCACCACGCGTACTTTTTTAAGTTGTGGTGTGTTTGAATCTCTATCATTAATCGAAAACTGGCCTTGATGCGCCGTTTTTATCTTGCCCAATTTAGACTGTGAGTCTTTGGCAAATTTCATGGCGACTTCACGTGCTTTCTCGGTCGCTTCTTGGACCATTTTTGGTTTAATTTCGTTTAAACCATTAAACAAATATTGAATGCGTGTTTCGTAATTATCTTGTACCACGGCAATGCCCTGCTTGGCTAATTGACTAACTTGGCCCAAAGCATGCTGAACTTTTTCAATATCGCTAGAATATACAATCACATTTGAGCGAGCAATGTAGCGAAATTGCTGATTTTCTCCCCCATACTCTCGGGCTTGTTTATCAATAATTGATTGGCTGCCATTGCTAATTTCTTCGTCATTAAAGCCGTGTAATTTTAAAAATGCCACCACCGCATCATTTTTATTCTCAATGCGTGCAACAAGCTTCTCTAGGTTATTATCGGCATCTGAAAATTGTAATGGCCAAATTACGGTGTCTGCAGCCACTTCCATTTCAGCAAGCCCTTTAACATTGACGGTGCGCTCCATTGCTTTGACATCAAGTGCCGCACTTTTCAATATAAAGCCAAGTCCCAGTAAACCTATTGCCAATGCCACAGCAGCAATAACAATATTAAATGGCTGTGCTTTACTCATGCCTTTCTCCTTGATATAGGTCACTGTTTTCGACTCGAAAAGTCACAGTAAACAGGTTATCTTATATGTATAAAAGGGTTATCTTATGTATATAAACTTAACAGACCCTGAAATGTTTACAACAATGCGCAAGCAAAGGACACAGCATGAGCGTTAAACGCATTAGCCAATTCTTTAATCCAACGTCAGTCGCTGTTATTGGCGCCTCTAATTCCCCTAACCGAGCCGGTTTTGTGGTAATGCGTAACCTTTTGCAAGGGGGCTTTAAAGGTCCAATCATGCCCGTGAGTCTAAATCACACGGCGGTGCATGGTGTACTTGCCTACCCGAGTATTGCCGAGTTACCAAAAATACCAGACCTTGCTGTTATTTGTACTAACAAAAATACCTTAATAAATATTATTAATGAGCTGGGTGAAATAGGCTGTAAACACGCGGTGGTGATTGCTGCGGGGCTTAACCCTGAGCAAAAGCTGGCTCTAAAAGAAGCCGCTTTAACGGCAAATGTATCTTTACTTGGGCCTAATTGCCTTGGCTTATTAATTCCGCATATTGGCTTAAATGCAAGCTTTTCGCACACAATTGCAAGCCCAGGTAAGCTCGCTTTTGTTTCGCAATCAGCCGCGGTGTGTTCAACCATACTTGATTGGGCTAAAAACAAAGAAATTGGCTTTTCGTATTTTGTCTCTGTTGGTGACTGTCTGGATATTGACTTTGATGAGCTCCTCGACTTCTTAGGCCGTGATGCTAAAACCAAAGCCATTCTTTTATATATTGATAACATTGAAGATATTCGCAATTTTATTTCAGCAGCCCGTGCAGCAGCATTCAGCAAACCTGTTATAGCCATAAAAACAGGTAAAACTAGCGCAGGGGCACTGGCCGCCGAAATACACACCGGTGGAACACAAAGTTCAGATGCTGTGTATGATGCACTCTTTCAACGTGCGGGGATGCTTCGCGTTAACGATTTGCGGGAGCTATTTGCAGCCACACAAACGCTGGCAATGCACCCAAAACTTCTAAAAGTTGAGCAACTCACTATTCTCACCAATGGCGGTGGGCCTGGTGTGATGGCCGTTGATACCTTATTACAAAGTTCAGGTAAGTTAGCAGAGCTTAGCGATGAAACACGCGCAGCGCTTAATAAAGTTATTCCACAATCAGAGATGACCTCAAACCCAGTGGATATTTTTGGCGATTCAGCACCAAAACGTTATCAACAAGCTCTAGAGATATTGCTGCAAGCAAAAGAAGTTAAAAATCTTTTGATTATTCATACTCCTTCGGCCCTTGCCCCTAGCGAAGATTACGCTGAAATTATTGTTGAAACACTGCAAAAAATTCCCAAAATGGCACGCCCTTATGTGATGACCAATTTTATGGGAGAAGATGCTGCTTACGCTGCGCGTCGAGTGTGTGCCAATAATGCGATTCCCACGTACCGCACTCCTGAGGGCGCGGTGGGGGCATTTATGCACTTAGTAAGTTATCGTCGAAATCAAAAACATTTAACACAGACACCCGAATCAAATACAGATGATGCGAAAATAAATAAAGAAGCTGCCAAGGCGTTGGTCAATGAGTTTCTGCTCGATGAGCAAAGCTACTTATCAACACATCAGGCAAGCCAAATTTTAACCCACTATGGTATTGACTGTATTCAAACCGAAGTTGCTTACACGCCTACAGAGGCAAAAGAACAAGCCATTGAGCTTGGTTTTCCAGTGGCGTTAAAACTAATTAGCCCCAGTATTCCGTCTAAATCAGAAGTAGGCGGTGTGGTACTTAACTTAAACGATGCACACGAAGTAGAGCAAACCGCCTTTGCGATGCTGCTTAGAATTAAAAACACCTATCCTGATGCGCATATAGAAGGATTTTCACTGCAAAAAATGGCCCCCCGTGCCGGCGCAAATGAACTGCGTATCGCCATTAAAACAGAGCCAAACTTTGGCCCTGTTATTTTACTTGGCGAAGCAGGCACAGGCCTTGAGTTTGGGCAAGCGGCGGTCGCGCTCCCTCCTCTTAATATGAATCTTGCGAAATATTTAATTGCAGCAGCCCACGACAAAGGCGTGTTAAAAGACCGCGTATTACCGGAAAAAGTCGATAAATACCGTTTATGTGCCCTACTCACTCGTATCTCACAATTGGTAATAGACCAGCCTGATATTACCAGCGTAGAGCTCAACCCTATCCTTGCTAGCAACGGGCAATTTTTAGTTCTTGATGCCACAATAAGCTTAAGCCGCTACAAAGCAAAAGCAAACCGCAAGCGCTTGTGTATACGCCCTTATCCCATTGAGTTGGTCAAAGAAGTAACTTTAAAAAACAATACTCAAGCTCAACTTAGACCAATAAAACCCGAAGATGAACAGGCGCACCTTGAGTTTGATCAATCGTTAACAAAAGAAGATCGCTACAAACGCTTTTTTGGCGAACTGCCACAGTTTAATCACGACCAACTGGCAAAAATGACACAAATTGATTACGACCGTGAAATGGCGTTCATTGTTAGCCAAGAGCAAAATGGCTCTGCATGCACGCTAGGCGTGTCTCGCGTATTAATGGATCCTGATAAACAAGAAGCCGAATTTGCAATTGTGGTACGCTCTGACTGTCAAGGTTTAGGGCTTGGCACTATACTCATGAATGCCGCTATTGAACATTGCAAAAGCCAAGGGGTTAAACGCATTGCCGGAATAACATTACCCGAAAACACCGGCATGATCGAACTTGCGCGTAAACTGGGCTTTAAAATTACCCGCGACTTTGAAGAAGGCAGCATCAATATGCTGTTAAATTTAACTTAAAAACGGATTAGAACGTTGCATCGCTTAAGAACTTATACCGCCCGTGTTTTTGAAGGAAACGGCAAGTACCGACGCCTAGGACGAGCACTCGATGTGTTCTTAATGTCACTTATCATGATCAATGTGGTGGCCATTGTTTTAGAGTCTGTAAGTCACCTCGCTAAACAGTATAAGCATGAGTTTTTAATGCTCGAGCTTATTTCTGTCGGTATTTTTACGCTCGAATACATTTTGCGCCTTTGGTCATGTGTCGATAAAAGTGCCCATAAAGAGAGCCCGCTAACCAACTCAAAAATTCGTATTAAATACTTTTTTTCTCCCTTAGCACTCATCGACCTTATTGCCATTTTACCGACCTTGCTAATGGTTTTCGTCAGTGTTGATTTGCGCTTTTTGCGGGTACTACGTTTAATGCGTATCTTTAAACTCACCCGCTATTCTCGAGCTATGCAGCTGTTGTTACAGTCATTTCGCGATGAAAGTAGCTCTTTGCTTGCCGCTTTTTTCATTATGGCGGTTGTGCTGATCATTGCATCATGCGGAATTTATTTAATTGAGCACGATGTGCAACCCGACAAGTTTGGCTCTATTCCATCGGCTATGTGGTGGGCCATGGTCACTCTGACGACTGTAGGTTATGGGGATGTGGTGCCTGTTACTCCGCTTGGACGATTATTTGGGGGTGCCATTACCTTAGTCAGTATGGGAATGGTGGCAATTCCTACCGGTTTATTAGCATCCAGCTTTTCTGAGCAACTTCGTAAGCGCCGTTTGTTGTTTACTGATGCGGTGCATGAAGCAATGGAAGATGGTCATTTATCAGCGATTCAAGAAGAACACCTTGAGAACCTGCGTTACAAGCTCGGTTTAAGTAAGCAAGAAGCAAACAAGGCGATTCATAACGAACTTAAAAATCGTCACAGTAATCTTTATTGCCGTCACTGCGGTAAACGCCAAGATTAACAGTAAAACAGATAAAGCCCGCGGCTTTATCTGTTTTAGTCATCAAATTCTGCATGCCACTGCGCATTTAACAAGGGGCTTACTTCATCCCCCGGAACAGCTTTACTAAACAAATAACCTTGTAAGTATTCACAACCACGAGCGTGTAAGAAGCGAAGCTGGGTGGTATTTTCAACCCCTTCAGCAACACACTCCTTGCCTAGGCTTTTCGCCAATGTGAGTGTTGAATTAATAATAGCTTCGTCATCTTTATCAACCCCGATATCGTGCACAAAGCTTTTATCTATTTTTAAAACATCAACCGGGAACCGTTTTAAATACGTTAGAGAAGCGTAGCCCGTGCCAAAGTCATCCATATAAATTTTACAGCCTAATGCTTTTAATTTATTCATGCTTAATTGGGCTTTCTCTGAATCTCGCATCATCACTGATTCAGTAATTTCGAATACAACAGCACTGGCGGGTACATGGCTGAGTGTTAAAGCTTGATGAATATTTTCGACTAAATGAGTACTTTCAAAATCAAATGCCGATAAGTTAATAGAGATATATAAATCGGGGTGCGACACGCGCCATTGTCGTAACTCGATTAATGCACGCGATAAAGTTTGCAGCATAATTTTGGTGATAAGCCCTGAGCTTTCAGCAGCATTGGCAAAGTCTTCAGGCTGATAATCGTCATTACTAGGCCAGCGTAATAACACCTCTAACCCTACAACTTGACGTGTTTTTGAACTAACAATGGGTTGATAGTAATTACAAAATTCATGCTCTTGATACGCTTTGCTTAATTGTGACTCTAAATGCAGAGTCCGCTGCACTTGTAAATTCATCTCTTGCTTATAGAACTGATAACGTCCCTCCACAGACCGCTTAGCATGGTAGAGGGCAACATTCGCCGCTTTTAACAGCGCTTTTGTATCGAGGGCGTCGTCGGGATACACAGCAACCCCAACACTTAAGTTCACTTTTACCGCTTGTTGATTAAGCTCAATATGGCTTTCAACACAATCCATAACTTTCGCGCATAGCGATAATAGCTCATCGACCTGTTTGAGATCTTCAGCGAGGATCACAAACTCATCACCTTCAAACCTTGCCAAACTATCTTGCGGGCGCAGCACTTGTTTCAATCGCTTTGCAACTCGCTTGATAAGCTCATCAGACTCTTCGTGACCCAATGAATCATTAAAGTATTTAAATCGCTTAATATTTACATTTAACAAGGCTGCTTTCGTTTGATGGTAATCAGCTTGCTCGATAGCATGGCTTACACGGTCACTGAATAATGTTTTGTTCGGCAATCCGGTGAGCGTGTCGTAATTGGCTAATAAGTGCAGTTCATTCTCAGCCAGCTTTTGCGCGCTGATATCAGTGACAATAATCACATAACTGTCGAGTTGACGATTACTCCCCGCAACAGCACTTATTTTAATGAGCACTTGACGCTTTTCGCCGTTGGCAACTTCAACAACATCTTCTGCTGAAAAGTGTTCACCTGATTGCAGTTTTTGCATTACTCGTAAATAGTGAATACGTGCCGGAATAGACAACCCGAGAGTTAAAGAACGACTCGAACGCGGATCAGCAGGAAAGCCAAAGGCACTTTGGAACGACTGATTAGTAGCACGAATACGCAAGTTTTTATCCATAATAAACACCCAGTCTCGGGTTTGTTCAAACGCCGCACCAAATAAACGGGCGTTTTCTTCAAATACCAGTTCTCGGGTCATATTCGTGTAGGTGCCAGCCACTTTCTCAGGCGTGTTGTCTTGCCATTCAACCACCTTGCCGAAATCTTTATACCAACGCCATTGACCATCGGCGTGTCGTAAACGATACGTGCAGTTAAAATAGCCTTTTTGAGTAGATAAAAACTCCAGCCACTCTAAGCGAAAGGTTTGTTTATCATGTGGGTGAATCTTTGCCAAATAGTCATCTAGATTAACACTGTCACTGTCATAGCCCAGTTCATTTTTCAGCCTAGGCTGATAAATAATCGGGCTTTGCGACGACCAATCCCAAACACCAGAATGACTTCCCTCTAATGCAAGTTTTAGTCGCGCCTCACTTTCTTTACTTTCTTTGTGTGCGGCAAGCAAAATTTGCTGCATACGATTACGTCTAAAGAGCCAAGCAGCTACAAGTAGCGCCGCTAATATAAGGTAAAGCAAAATAAAATGTGGCGCACGCCATGGTGGGTATTTTACTTCGATGTTTAATGTTGCCGGCGGGGTTAAATCTCCCGTTAAGGGGTCTTTTGCCCACACTTTAAGGTGGTACTTGCCTGCACTTAATTTTGGAAAAAGAACACGGTTATTATTTCGCGTGTAGGTTTTTTGCCCATCGCCAAGTTGATACTCATAAATAACACGCTCTTGGTAATTGAACGCCATGGCTGAGAAAGCAACCTCGAGACCGATGTCATCATGCTCAAGTACCACACTGTCTATTGGCTGTTTAAGCTCAGCAGGTAAGTCACGAGACATTAAATCCAAGTTGGTGATATTAACGTGATCAATCAAAGCTTGCTGATAGTGGTTATCCATCGGGTAAAAATAGGTAAAGCCTTTAAGGGTGCCATAAACAATTTGCCCAGACTTTAATTTGGTAAATGCGCCACTATTAAACTCGGTAGAAAAAAGCCCCTCTGAACCAGTAAACTGTTGAAAGTGCATATTATCGGGGTTGAGTCGCCACAGCCCTTTATGACTACTCATCCAAATCATTCCGGCTTCATCAAGCACCATATCGTACAATAAAGTGCCTAGCTTATTTTTTTCAAGATCAATGGTGTAGATATGCTCGTACGTTGTGGCATCTAGACCAATCAAGCCAAAATTCGATAACGATAACCACAAGACATTATTGTTATCAATAATGTAAGACATCACATTCACAGCAACATTTTCATGCTGCTCAGGCACCGTATAAATGGTGGTCAGTTCATAACTGTGAGGATCAACCTGATATAAGATCCCCGCATTATAAAATAACGGTGCATCGGGCTTGCTTGATAAGGCCGGCAAGAACCCATAGGCTAAGAAAGGTTCAAATTCATCAAATTTACCGCCTAAACGTGTCACCTCTTGGCTATCAATATTGTAAACAAACATACCGAAATCGGGGTGAACGTAATACAAATCGCCCGACGGCATTAATAGAACCCCATGCACCCAATCGTTAATGAGTTCTTGCTGCTTAGGGTCTGCCGTTTTAACGGGAGTTACTTCACCCGTCTTTGGATTAAAGCTAAAAATTCCCCGATTCGTGTGCAACCAAAGTTGCGCTTTATAAGGCATTATTTGGTAAACAGTGAATTCGGTCGTGATTAAATCTATTTGGTAGTCTTTTAAAAAGACTTCGCTTTCATACGTGTCTAAGTCAACAGCCGTTAGACCATTGTGGGTAGCAAGCCACAGCCTGCCCTGAAACTCTGCAATACCCCAAATTGAATGATGCGATAAGCCGTCACCCTTAATCGAATTGGCCACCACATTTACAAAGTTATAATTATCATACGAGAGATAAAAAGCGCCATCGTTCTTGGTGGCTAACCACATGCCTCCGGAGCGATCTTTTACGATATCAATGATACTTGTATCAGCAAGGGTGTAACCGTTGTCTTTTAAGCGTGTACTTTTAACCAAGTCGCCGGTTGCCCGGGTAAAGTTAAATAAGCCTTTATCGGTTCCCAAGGTAATCGTTGAATTTTGTGGAATAATTTCCCAAATATTTAAGTCGCTAATTAGGGTCTTATTTTTAAACTGAACCTCAGGCGTATTAAACATCTCTGGTAAGTTGCTAATATCGACTTCGTATAAACCCCGAACAGCCCCGACCAACAAAGTATGCTCATCTATTACGGCAAACGACTTCACATAGTTTTGATACATGTGTGTTGGCGCTTGGCTTAGATGCTCAAGCTTTCTTACGTGGCCCGATGCGATTTCATAAACAAACGCCCCATTACTCGTGCCCATAAATATGTAACCTTGATAAGGATACAACTCACGAATAACGCTGCTTTTTACACGATCGGGTATTTCAAAAATAGACGTGACTTGCTTCGTTTCTAAGTCGAGTTTTGCAAAATCCCAGCCTCGGCCTAGCCAGAGCGTTTTGTCATCAACCGCAACCATACTAAACACAGATTCTATAAAAATTTGCTCTTCGGTTGTGGGCTTTGCAATAAATTGTTGGTAGCTGTCGGTACTCGGATCATAACGGAATAGCCCTGCTTGCAAAGATGCTATCCAAATATAACCTTGGGGGTCTTGATAAATGCGGTCAATGATGGCGTCTTCAAGCTCTCCATTAGGGCCTTTGATATGCACAACCTCATAGCCATCATAACGATTTAAACCGCCCTCAGTGGATAACCATAAATAGCCACTGTTATCGATAAGCATCGTATTGACATAACTTTGCGACAACCCTTCGCTGGTTGACAAGCGTTTCACTTGCGCAAAACTGGAATGACTAAACAAACCACAGATCACAATAATGAGCAGAGCTGATAAAGAAAAGAACTTAGTCATTGACGTTCCAAATTACTAACTTGGCGCGGTGTCACACGTAAAGTGCATCGCGACGATATTACGATGCGCATATACCTCAAACAACGATTGCAAAGAATTGGGTAATGTTAATGTATAGTTAAACCCATTTACTAGATAGAAATCAATCAGATTTTCATAGGCAAAGGTAAAAACTGTCCCTTTTTGTTCAGCAATAAGCGTGGTGAGTAACTGTGAGGCTACTTTTTTACCTCGCCATACAGCATCAACATACAGAGTTGATAAAAATAAAAAGCCCGCTTTATTTTGAACCCGACATGCCGCAACGATATCCAAACCATGGTACGCCACCCACACTTGATCAGCTTTAGTGGCACGCCCCCGCGCATTGTGTTTATCGTAAAACTTATTTACCAACGGGGTTTTGATTGCGTCAAGCAAACAAAATTTCAGCTCCGTCATGATTAACTCATTAAGGATAAGTAATGCTCAAACTGTTGTTTTAAAAAGGCTTGCTCTGACATAGGACGATTATTAATTGCTGTATACACCCCTTCGCGGGTATTTTTTCCACGTTTAATCTGGTAGGCCCAAAAAGAGGCTTCGTAGTCTAATTGAATTTGATATTTTTGCTCTCGAGGCAATTTACATAAATTAAAGCTCATACTTTCTCAGCAACAGTGTATTGATTTATGAAGTATAACAAAGTTGCTTCAAATTAATCGCCTATTTTAAACCTTGATTTTGGAAACACATAACAGTAAATTAACGCCGAATACATGCTCGCAAGGAACGCACGTTGCCAAAATTTCTGATACCTAGTTTGACCATTATTCTGCTGTTTTTTTGCTTTCCTAGCAGCGCAAATTCTCATATTTTAATTTTTAATCGCCCAGCCGACACACCGCAAGCACGTTATGTGATTGACTTATTGAGTACCGCTTATAAAGAGATAGGTTATGAGCTTCACGTTATTGATTTTAATCATCAAGGTTCGTTAGCAGCTGCAAACCAAGGTGTGCTTGATGGACAGTTAGGGCGTATTGATTTTGTTACCCGCGATTATCCAAATTTATTAAAGGTCGACTTTCCCCTGTTCGAATTTAACCTTGTGTTATTAAAAAACTGCAAGCAATGCAATTATCGTGATATTAAGTCACTCGCTATTCAGTCAAGTTATCCCGCAGCACAGAGCTACATAGAAGAAAATCCCATTAAAGGTGATGTGATAAAGGTAAGAAACGTCACGGCTCAATTGAATTTATTGACTCAAAAACGCGTTGAAGGCACCATTTTATTAGACTTTTTACTCTCTACAAAACACCCTGACTTTAACCAAGCGGCTTTTAATAAAGAGATTTTAATGTCGATGCAAAGCTTTCACTTTGTGCATAAACGCCACGCAGCACTTATTCCGCAACTGACAAATATTCTTAAAAAGCTTGAAGCCGATGGCACGGTGCGCACACTAAAAACGAAATACAATCTCACCGAGTTTTAAAAATCAAATCCGCCTTGTTCAGGTGTCGGTTGGTTATTTTCTGCCAACTGTTTTTTCTGTAAATAACGCTTATAACGCTGCTGACATAAGCTGATTACTTTGCGTTTTTCAGCATTACTCAGCTGATTCCAGTAAAACCGTTCATCGCGACTGCGATAACAGCCTTTACAATAGCCCCGATTATTAACCTGACAAATCCCTTTGCAAGGGCTTGGGATCTCAAATATTTCAATTTGTTGCATCACAATTGCCAGTTAATTAATCATCTTAGAAGTATAGCCCGAAAATTAATCATAAAAAAAGCCACTTCAAAAAGTGGCTCATTTAACGAATCAAAACATTGCTTAAAAAAGTAATTAGCACATTGATTTAAATGCGAACGCATTCTATCAACTTTAGATTATTTAATCTGATTCGCTCGTAGAAAGTTCTGCTTTGCGATGAAAAGGTTTCGCGTACATTGCTAAAACCAGTGGCTTTAACTCTTCAGGTACTTTAGCTAAACGCGCATTAAACGCTTCAGCATCTTTTTTATCAATCACGGCCTGCTTACACCCCCCCGCAATATAGTTACCTGGGTGTAAGAAAAACGAATCAACAATTTGCTGGTCAATCGTTTTTGCAAGCTCTTCTGGTGACTCGCAGCCAGATTCAATTGGCTCACCAAACGCTAAATGTACATGCCCTTTTGCTGTGCTAAAGCCCTCAACAATGCTGGCAATGTCTTCACCTTGTTGCTTTACATATTGGCCGTGATGCTGTTTGTGATAAAGCTCTTTCGCTTTCGCAATCGCACACGGTTCATATTGATACGAGATAGAGACTGGCACTATTTTTAATTCGCGAACGTAATCAGCAAATTCTTTTTTCTGTTTACGACCTTGTAGCTGCAACATTTTAAGCAGTGCAGGATCCGTTTGATCAAAACCATCTTTTGCACGCCCTTCTTTTTGTGCAATCCAAATTGAATGGCCCTCTGACAATGAATCATAAATATAGGCTGAGAGTTGTGATAACGCTTTGAGCATTTCTTTGGGTGCTTTTGCTGAACGTTTCACTATAAAGCTTTTATTTAAGCGCATTAACTCAGTGATATACGGAATTTGCAGCAAATTATCACCAATGGCGATGCGCACTGTCGGCATGTTGTGTTTAAACAAACCCCAGTTAACTAACGCAGGATCCAAGACAATATCGCGGTGATTTGAAATGAACAAATACGCTTGTTTTGGATCCAGTTTATCAAGACCCGAAAATGTCACTTCAGATGTGGTACGGGTGATCAGTTTATTTAAATAGCTGGCCACCTCTTGTTGAACTTGCTCAACAGATTGCGTATTTCCCCACTTTTTTCTTAATTGCTGGCGCACTAATGGGCGAGTTATAAATGGAAAATAAGATAAAAAGCGCGGCAGATTATACTTGGCGATAACATCCACAAAGGCATTATCAGCAATTAATCGGGCGACTGAATCAGCGACTTCGTCATCATTGTAAGGTCTAATATCGGCGTATTTATCCACACATTCACTCATAAAAACTGCTTAAGTTAAAAAACGGCACGCATGGCGTACCGTTTAAATAGTTGGCGGATTATAACTCAGGCAATTTTAAATGCGAACCGAGACGCGATAGTTAACCTAAATATTTCCTTATACTGATAAAATTTTTATTTTTACAACAATTAATTAGGCAATGCTCTTACCAGTATCAACGAACTTTTTTAATGCCATTTTAAACACTAATCTCAGCATTAAAATAGCCAAAATGATACCCGAAGAAAGGCTTAACCAATGCGGTAGAACCTCGTGTTCAGTGCCCATCATGGGAGCCACTACAAAGCCAAATTCATCCACTAAGTAATCCGTTAAAAAGCCAAACAGTAAAGCCATTCCGATTACCCCAGTTAAATAAGCAAACACCGCGCGTTTACCTAACTCCTTTCCCACCACTCCCAAGGTGGCGATATTCGTCGCAGGACCTGCAAGCATAAACACCAATACCGCACCAGGGGATACGCCACTTAACAGTAACCCTGCTGCTATCGGGGTCGAGGCAGTCGCACAAATGTACATTGGTATACTAATCAGTATCACCACCAGCATCGCAAAAATACCGCTTCCCCATTGACTTAAATAAGACTCAGGAACATACGTTTGCACTAGCGCCGCGAAAAAGAGACCAATCACCAGCCACACCATGGTGTCTTCTAACAGTTTATTGCAGCTAAAACGAATAGCGCGTTTAAATTTAGCAACACGGCTCTCTATCGAAAGACTGGGCTTTTCGCTTTTACAGCAACGGTCTGCTTTTATCGATGCAGAATCTTCAGTGCTAAAGCCGCTCGGCTCTTTTTTAATTTCAGCCGAAGCATTACTGCTGCAACAGCTCGACTCTTTTTTAACTTCAGCTGCGATATTACTGCTGCAACAGCTCGGCTCTTTTTTAACTTCAGCCGAAGTATTACTGCTGCAACAGCTCGACTCTTTTTTAACTTCAGCCGAAGTATTGCTGCTGCAACAGCTCGGCTCTTTTTTAACTTCAGCTGCGGTATTACTGCTGCAACAGCCTGCACTATTATCATCTGCAGTGGCGGCTTGATGCTTATGCTGTGAATGAATTTCATGGTCTTTCCCAACCAAGACACCCGCAGCTATCGCGCTGCACACCGCTGCGATTGGGCGTATAATGGCCATAAATGGTCCCAATAAAACATACGAGACTGACACTGAATCAACGCCTGTTTCGGGTGTTGAAACTAAAAATGCCGTCGTCGCACTTTTCGATGCTCCCGCTCTTCTAAGCCCTATTGCTGCTGGAATAACACCACACGAACACAATGGCATAGGCGCACCAATAAAAGCAGCCTTAATGGTTGTCCAAAGCCCCTCTTTTCCTAAGTGACGATTGAGAAAATTGGCCGGTAAATACACATTTAATAAACCAGCAATCAATAAACCTAACATTAGCCATGGGGCAGATAATAAGAATAACTGCCAAAAATTATTGAGTAAGTCCATCAATATCCTCCAGTGTCGTCAGTATCGAGCAGTTCTCAGCGGGCTCTTCACCACCACAACATTTATCTGCTAATAATGAAAGAGAGTCATAAAAACGCGTGAGTTCAGCAATGCGTGCGGCCACTAAATCACGTTTTTGTAATGTCATTGCTTTAACCTCATGGCATGAATGCTGATTTTTATGAAACTTAATTTGCAATAACTCTTTTATTTCAGACAGACTAAAACCAACGTTTTTTGCCCGCAAAATGAACGACATTTGCTTGTAATCTGCATCAGAGTAAAACCGATATCCCACCTCAGAACGCGAACTTGGCGTTAACAAACCATGTTTTTCGTAGTACCTTAACGTATCTGTTGAGACGCCTAATTGACGGGCAAACTCACCTATTTTCATCACTGTCTCCATTGTGAAGCGTTTATTTATTATGCTCACTATAAACCTTGGAGTACACCCTAAGGTCAAGCAAAAATTAATAAGGAAAGTATATGAATATCGTCGTCCTTGATGCCGCCACATTAGCAGACACTTCGTTAGATGAGCTGGCACAATTAGGTTCACTCACTTGCTATAACCTAACTAATCAGCACGAATTAATTGAACGCTGCCAAGACGCTGATGTAGTAGTAACGAATAAAGTAGTTATAAATCAACAAGCAATGGCGCAGTTACCTCAATTAAAATTAATTTGCGTTGCTGCAACAGGCACCAATAATATTGATTTACCAGCAGCAAAAGCCCATAACATCGCCGTGACCAATGTGGCCGGATATTCAACACCTTCAGTGGTTCAACACACGTTTACATTGATCACCAATCTGCTTGGTAACACACACAAGTACATTCGTGATTGCCAGCAAGGTTTATGGCAGCAGAGTCCGATGTTTTGTCGCTTAGATTACAGCTTTAATGAAATAGCGGGGAAAACCTTAGCAATTATTGGCTACGGCTCGTTGGGCAAAGCGGTTGCTGAAGTTGCAACCGCATTTGGTGCCCATGTAATTATCAGTGAACGTAAAGGACATACACCGCGTGAAGGTCGCGTTAGTTTTGAGCAAGCATTAAAAACGGCTGATATAATCAGTGTTCACTGCCCGTTAACAGAAGAAACTCGCGATCAAATTGCGGCTCATGAGCTGAACATGATGAAACCCTCTGCCATCCTTATTAATACTGCCCGTGGAGGGATTATTAATGAGGCTGATTTAGCATCTGCGCTTGCTAATAATGTGATTGCTGGCGCGGGTGTTGATGTACTCAGTAAAGAACCCGCCGAGGCAGATAACCCACTTGCCCGATACACTGGCGACAATTTATTACTTACGCCGCACATTGCCTGGGCAAGTAAAGAGTCTATTATTCGCTTAGTGAAAGAAATCGCGTTAAATATCAAAGCATTTAACCAAGGAAATGAGCGCAATAGGTTGGTCTAAATTGCAATTTTTTGGTCAATTGAGCGAAATGGTTTGCAAAAAAGCTCCTAGCCAATTGACCAATTAAAAGCTAATCACTTGATTTAATTTACTTTTTAAAATGTGGCAAGCTGATTGCTAATTAAGAGCAACGTAAACATTAAATTCTAGGGATAAAAAAATGAAAAAAGCACTTTTAATTGCAGCGCTTACTGCACCATTTTTAACTGGCTGTGTCATTGCAGTATCTGATGGTGAAGCTGAAACACATTGGGCAGGTGATTCATCGACGAGCTGGCAAAAGCAGCACAAAAATAACCGCGAAATCATTTCGACTCTTGCGCTTGATACTAACTACCAAGTGGTACTTAATAAACTTCACACCCCTAACTTCACTGAATTACTAAAACAAGGTGACGATGTTTACCAAGTATTGTTTTATGCAACTCATAGCATTCACTCTGATGGTAAAATGACAAAAGATGAGTGCACACCACTAGTATTTAAAAACGATAAGCTAATTGGCGTTGGTGATACCATTTATAAATCACTGAGCAATGGCTAATTAGCCAAAAATGGCAGAGTAGGCCTTGCCTACTCTTTACCCACTCACATTCACTAATCTCGACACAACTTGGTCACGTCCGCCATCTTTAGCCTGATATAACCCTAAGTCAGCTTCTTCAAGCAGCGTTTGTTCAGCGTATACTTGCCCTGTTTCTGTGGTCGCAATGCCGATACTAATTGTCACATGATCCGAATTTAACGAAGCGGTATGGGGAATACCTAAATTACTCACTGCATGTCGTAATTTATTAGCAAATGCGATTGCTTGTGTTGCCGTTGTATTAGGCAAAACAGCCGCAAACTCTTCCCCCCCATAGCGCGCCACAAAGTCACTGCCTCGCTCGCAGGCCCCAACAAGCGCATGAGCAATTCGTTTTAAACAATCATCACCCGCTCGATGGCCATAGCAATCATTAAACCGTTTAAAATGATCCACATCCATGAGTAATACAGACAAAGGGGTTTGATCGCGACGACAGCGACGCCATTCTCGGGCAAGATTTTCATCTAGATAACGTCTATTAGGAATTTCAGTCAGGCCATCGATTGACGCTAGCATTTCGAGCAAGTCATTTTTTTGTTTGATTAATAACTGATTACGCACACGCGCACGAACAATCGCAGCACTAAAGGGTTTAGTTATATAATCCATCGCCCCCAACTCGAGGCCTTTTGCTTCGTCGTCATGGCTCGAATTAGCAGAAATAAAAATAACAGGCAGCATATTTGTGACGGTATTTTCTTTTATTTTGCTCAGTACCTCATACCCATCAATACCGGGCATAACAATATCCAGAATCAGTAAATCAACGGACTGTGTTTTTAAAAACGTCAGTGCCTTTTCACCACTTTCAACACAAAAAACATCATAATCTTGCTGTAATGTTTTTTCTAATACCAAACGGTTCAACGGATCGTCATCAACAATCAGTACCTTGGCTCTTTTTAGCATCTGTAGATCCTTGTTCGATGATAAATGCAATGACTTGTTTAATCTGCCACTGCAACTCATCGTTTAATAACTCAGGGAGTTCGCCTTGTGCTTTAAGCTTAGCCTCACATTGCTGAGCGCAGGCTGACAAACGTTTAAAGCCTAGATTACCGGCCGACCCTTTCACATTATGGACAACTCTGATCAACTCATCGGTGGTCTTTAATGTTGAAATTTGTAATAGCTGTTGTGCTGCCATGGTCGCAAACTTTGACAGCATAGTTAATACTAATTCTGTATTATTTGAAAACTGAGTGAGAACAAACGTACGGTCAAAAAAAGCCTGTTTCTGTACTTCAAGTTCACTCATCGCCAAAAACAGTGTACTGGCAACAATGGGTTTAGTGAGGTGTTTATTCATGCCCGCCGCAACGGATTGCTCTATGTCAGCCGCTTCGCTGTGTGCTGTTAATGCATAAATCGGCATTTGCTCTTTCGTGAATGACTGGCGAATTATACGCGTAGCTTGGCAGCCATCCATCTGGGGCATTTGAATATCCATAAAGATCAGGTCAGGTCTGAGACAATTAGCAAGCTCAATGCCCTTTTCACCACTGTCTGCACACACAACGGTGATATCGGCTTGCTCTAAAATACTTTTAATAATGCTTAGATTAAGTGGGTTATCATCTACGGCTAACACTAATAGACCCGATAAATCGGCACTTGAAGGGAGGGATACAACCGCCTTTTTCGCCGGTTCGCTGGTTTTATCTAGCTGTAAGCAGAAACTAAATTCACTGCCTTTGCCTCGTTGACTTGCTAGTTTTATTTCGCCACCCATTAACGCCACTTCGTACTTTACAATTGCAAGCCCAAGCCCAACGCCTTGATGTGAACGCGTTAGTGACTCATCACCTTGTGTAAAGGCATCAAATAAGCGACTTTGATCCGCATCGCTAATCCCAATACCGGTGTCTTTTACAGCAAAGCAAATTAGTTGTTGTTCAGAGGTTTGTTCGACTAAGTTTAAACTTAATTTAACGCTTCCTTGCTCTGTGAATTTAGCGGCATTAGTCAGTAAATTACCTAACACCTGTTGTAAACAGATTTGATCGCCCCTTAGGTTAGAATTGATCTTTTCATCGCACTCAACGCTGAATTCCAACCCCTTCGTTTTACACAGTGGCGCGACGATTCCTTCGCAATAATTAATTAAATCAGACAGGCTAAAGGGGGCTTTAGTTAATTTAACTTGCGAACTTTCGGCTCGGGCAAAATCGAGCATACGGTTTAATAAAGACAATAAGCTGTTGGCTGCTGACTTCGCTTGCTCAGCATGTGTGCGCTGCTCCAACGACAAGCCTTGCAACGCAATCACATCTATTAGCCCCAGTACGGCATTAAGTGGGGTGCGTATCTCATGACTTAAATTGGCAATAAAGCGGCTTTTAGCTAATGTGGCACGCTCGGCGTCATTTTTAGCTTGTATTAAGTCAGTGATATCTTGGACATGGACAACAAAGTAATCTGGATTTTTTTCACCATTCCATACCAATGAAACACTAATTTGTAGCCAACATTTTTGTTCTTGCTGGGGCAAACTAAAGTGATACACTTTTTTCTTTTCGCTGAGCAATTCAAGTAAGGTACCTTTTAACGTGTCTAGTGATTGCTCGCCAAACAAATCATCCAACCTATATTGGCTGCTCAAGGTATCACTGCGTTCTAGTGAAAATATTTTACGCGCCGCTTTATTCATTTGCAGTACGCGGTAATCAAGAGACAGTAATATAACCCCATTAGCAGCGTACTCCATTGCACTGCGTAATTTGGCTTCAGAGCTTTGTAATGCGTTTAATGCCGCGTGCTGCTCAGTAATATCACGGCCTATCGCCATAGTTCCCAATAATTGTTGATGCTCGTTATAAAAAGGCGCAATACTCAAATGATAGGTTTTATCATTGGTTACTAAACGTTTTTGATACACTTGGCGGTCTTGTAATACTTGTCGCTCAAGTTCACTTAGCTCGCCGTTATCGTCACTGATATCACATAACTGCTGGCCAACGAGTTTTTCTTGCGGTAAACCGATATAACTCTCATACGCCTTGTTACAGCCTAAAAATGAACCATCAATATTTTTAAAATAAATAAGATCTGGCACATTATTAAGCATGGTGTTCAGTAAGGCTAAATGACGTTCTTTGGCATCAATACTGCGGCGCAATTGTTTTGATTTAACTTGCACTTGTGAATCAAGCGCTTTGTTCGCCTCTTGCAATGATTGAACAAGCTCTTCATTACGGGTAAAAACCCGCTTAACTCGGCTAAACCAAGGTTGCCAATCAGCAGGAATACGATAATTTACCAGTGTATGTTGGCCTTCATCATGTTTTTCTAGGTAATTCATCAAGTGAGTCATTGGCTTTACAAATATGCGCTGACTCAACCAAAATACCGCGCTGAACATCATGACTAAAAAAACACTTAAGAACACAAATTCTATAAACATGTCGTAGCGGACAGGCCCACTGAGTGCTTTTTGAGATTCAAAGTAACGGGTATAAATTGGTAAATCAGACGATGGTTGCACTAAGTGACTGTGACTTTTTGTGTTTTTGTTTATCTCACTTTCGGGCCAATAATCATCTGCATTAATCGCTGTTTTTAATATTTTACTTGAGCTGGCTATTACTTGGTTATCTTGATTAATGAAAATATACTCGCCGTTACTCGGGGCAATTTTCATTAACCACTTAGAGATTGCCTCTAAGTCATAAATTAAAATGATGTAGTCGTCGCTTTGTAACGCTCGTCTTTTTCCTATTGCAAAGTACGCGTGGCCATTAACAGTAATTACAGCACTTGAGGCCAGCGCTTTATCATTTAAACGTGACGGTCGAAATTTATTATCCAACACACTCGTCAGCAATTCACTTTCAGCTGTTGAACGGCGCTTTATATAAACAAAACCCTGTTCGTTAACATAGGCAACACCTTGCAACGATTGAATCAATGCCAGCGTTGTGTTGAACGAGGGCCCTAATGCAAGCACTTGACGCCACTGAGTAAGAGCAAAGGCAGTGGATGCAAATTTACCTTGCCCCACAATTTCACCCACTCCTCCCTTTATGGGTTGATAATAGTAGTGATCAAACTGATTTACATTGCGGGCCCAGTTGGGGTCAAAGTCATATGATAATGGCTGCTCATACAACTTAAACATCGTATCAATCAATCCATCAGCCGCATGCATTGCATGACCAAGCTGAGCAGAGATATTATTAAAACTACTTTGTCGGCTTTCTTGTGAGCGTTCTAGCTTTAAATTATATAAGTGTAAACACAGAATAAACGCCACCAGCAATGGCACAATAAGCGCCACGGCCAGAGAACGATAATAATGCTTTAGTGGTAAAAAATTCACTCGATTTTAAGTACCTTGCCTCGGTAACACCTAGATTAACGAGGCAAAGATTCACTGGCAAGTTATAAATTTTCTTCAGCGAAGCTTGCCAAGCGACTACGAACAACACCATTCAAGTTAACGGTTGCACTTCCTTCAAAATTTTTAAATCGTTCAACAATATAGGTTAAACCTGAGGTAACAGGGGTTAAATAGTTACTATCGATTTGCGCTAAGTTTCCTGAGCAAATTAACTTCGTGCCCTCACCACAGCGGGTGATTATGGTCTTCAATTGAGAGGCGGTTAAATTTTGACTTTCATCTAATATCACCCCCGAATTGATATAATACTATCATACCCTTAATAAACTTGAACAAAAAAGTTTTTACACACATACTCTAGCTAAGAATCAAAGGTGAACGAAAATGATACTTCGAAATACAACAAAAACTAAAATAATTAAAGCATCAGTCAACTTTGGAAAAGGAATGTCTTTTCACCTCGATAAATCAGGGCAACCTATTAAGACTGAAAAAGGCATCAGAACTCACTCATATAGGCACGATAAAATAGAACCTAATTTTCCAGTGCTATATCACCCGACTCGCTTCACCGAATGCCAAGAAATGAACTTATTTTTAATGCACCGCTTTGAAGGTCATTTCAGTCTCAAAAAGAATCAAATAGACAATGAGGCTTTTAGTGACGCTTATCATGCCAGCCAACCGGGAAAGCCATTAGATGTTAAGTCTGTTTGCAGTATAGCTAAGCACTTAAAAGCTTTCTTAGATTGGTTGGATAAAGATGATGCATCCTATTTTGAAGTAATAACTGCACCACTTTCAAAACAATCTGTAGATGATGATATTTCTAGGTTACCTGTGTGGAGATATCACAAACATTTATGTGAAAGAGTCGAAACCAAAGATAAGTCTAAACGCATAAGCTTTAACAGCGCTCAAGAACGAATTAGAGCTGTTAAAGCATTCTATATATGGAGCCATAAGCGCGGGGCTATAGATAGCCTCCCCTTCTCACTTGAATACAAACAGGTACGTATTAAATCGAAAGCTAAATCAAGTGTAAGTTCATTGTTTCAATTACCTACTAGCAACACACGTTCTGGAGGCTTATGGAAGTGGGTTAGTAATTTGAGCATTCCAAATACATTGAAACAAAAGGAAGACTCACCCGAAAAAGATCTACAACCATATTCTCCAAAAGAACTTAAACAGTTGCTGGAGACGGATACGGCTCAAAAAGAGACTTATAAGCTTTATTTGCAATGTGCTTTGCTAGGTGGACTTCGTTCTTTTGAGATTTCAGCCATCGACCAGAAAGACCTTTTTGATCCTGATGAAAAAGAAAACGAGAAACGTATTCCAAAATTGAACATTGTACGAAAAGGACATAAGCCAGTGAGATTAACAATAGCGCGAGTTCTAATGAAGCTTTTGTACAATCACACTTTGACAATTCAAAATATGAAGCGACGTACCAAACATGAGACTAATCATGGTATGGACAATAGTGAACATCCGCTTCCTTTGTTTATGAATAGTTCAGGATCGCGGATAAGCGAAGATACACCGGGGAATACTATTTCCATAGTTAGAAAAGAACAAAGGAAGCAGGGATTAGAAATACTATTACGCACATTCCATGACTTACGCGCTACCTTTGCTACTTATGTCGCTAAATACCTAATTGACAAAGGTGAATCGGAGAGTTCCATCAGACAGACACTAATGACCTTGATGAGTCACGAAAGTTTTAAAACAACCAAACGTTACATCGACTTTGCCAAAAGTGTAGCAGTGGATGCATACGGAGCAATGTCAGAGTGGGTGAAAGATATCTACGGTGATGTTGACGAATTACTGATGCGTGAGGCTGAAGATGCAGCAGCAAGTTAAAACGCGGAAGTCCAATCGTATTCCTGCTAGATTTAAACCTCATTCAATTGTTCTAGCCAAACAGTTAGACGTTTTATTTAACAGGGCATATGACAAAGAAAACAATATTAGCGCAGATGACGACACTGCTATTTCAATGAGTCGCTTGCGGAATGCTTGTGTCAGTTTACAACACACTCTTCCTCTAGCCCTTAATAAGGTTAGTACAGATACTGCGACATCAATTCAAACTTCGGGATTAAATGCTCTATCAGACTTTGAAATTTGGCAAGAACTGGAATACTTTTGCATTAATGAAATAAATGATGTCAAGCTACCTAGTTATGCTACTCGTATAGAAGAAGCCTTAGAAAACTTAGCTAAGTTTCATTTTTATGATAACGCTATCAACGCTCCTTTTAGGCTAGTAAATGGGGCTACTTCAATCGACATAACTAAATTATTCGAACTTGAATTCCATCAAGTAAAAGAGATTCGTAAATTACTAAATAAATATCTGGACTATCTCGTCCTTCCAGAATTAAGCCTCAAAGATTCTTCTATTGGGGACAATATCCTCAAAACTGCGACAGCTATTATAAATCTTTGTCTACATGATACTTTTAAGAATACTGAACGCGTCAAACTGCCATTATTGGCAACATTACAGGATAGGGAATTCGTTTCATCATTTATATGCAATCACAACTTCCGTACTTTTTTAAAATTTATACTACCCGATGTGTGGGGTAAAGCTAGAGTCAATCAATTTAAAACTGAAGCCGAAGTAATAGGGTATGCACAAAGCATATCATCCAAATTTGGCAATGAAGTTGATGCTTTTTTGAAAAATCAGATAGCAAGCGCTTCGGAAGCTAATACAACAAGAGTTAGATCCTCAACTTTATCATTTCCAAGGTGGTTGAATAGTGCTGGTAGCGTAGCATCACCAATAATTAAGCTGCTTAGTGAGCGTGGAATTCAAGGGTTTGCAGAAAATGGCCTTCAGGGATTTAAATACCTTTATAAGCATTACCAAGAAGAAACTCAAAATAACCAGCAGTTTTTACTGCTACTAAACGCTGCATTGGACCTTTACCACTTTGTTACGGGTGAAAAAATCGCAAAGGAAAGTTTATTACCCTACTCATTGGGCTATTACCTTAAAGAAAGTGACACTACCGAATGGCAGAAGCATGAGTGGGTATATGACAATGCCTATAAATTTTATCAAAACCTAGTCGAATACCATAAAGTTTTTACAAAGCGAATTGATGGCGAGAGCATAGGTATCGTCACTCTCAAAGGTTACATAGGTAGTATGGCTAGAGCATTGAAAGAAAATGCATCATCATTAACAGATGAACAAATGAAGCTTATTGCCAGTCATGGGGTTCATGCTTTTGTTGAAAATAACTGTGAGATACTAAAGGCTATAAGAGAGGCAATTCAACTAAAATCAAAACAAGGCGATTTGTCGGTTTTTGTTGGTAATCAATATCAGAGCGCTATCGACAAATTACTATCGTTTTATGGTCTAGATACTATTAAAAGCTTTCCGGTCAACACCGAATTAACTGCACAACATCAAGAGCAACTATCTCAGAATCAAGATAAACTCTACTCATATAGAGAAGTAGTAGAATTAGCATATTACATAGAAAAAGGGCTTTCTGAGACCTTACTCACAATTAAAGACAAAGTTACACTTTATGCAGCAAAAGTCATATTGAAAACTGGTTGGAATTCAACTCCTACGCTAGAGCTTGATACTGACGACTTATTTTTCTTTAACACGCCATTACATTCAAGTAAAACTCCTGCTCTTCGTTTATTTAAACGCCGAGCTAATTATCAAACTCAATGGCATAAATTTGAAATTAAAGCCGAAGATCTAGAAAAAGAAGGCGTCTTATACGGCGACGTTGTCGAACCAGTAATATTTGATATTAAGGCTGCGACTAGACTTACGTCTATTTACCGCCCTTCTATTGAGAACCTATCAAAAAGAATTTTTGTTTTTCCCAAAGTAAATAGTATTGGAGAAGTAAAGATTCAATTATTAACAGCATCACGTTTCAAGACCACTATAGATAGGATATTGACTGAGCTTGGGTGTGATATCGTATTTAATTCGCAAAAGATCAGAAAATCAGGGCTTAACTACATTTACCGAAAAGTTGCCAAAGAATTTAAGTGGTATCAAAAAGCTGGCAAGCACTCTTATGAAACGTTCTTGCGTCATTATTTAATGCAAGATAACAAAGATGTTGCAATGACAATCAACAGAGCGACAAAAACAATGGCAGACTATTTTGTTCGCGATGTTACCGACAAAGTAATCATTTTGCAGACTCCACCAGAAGACGGTAAAAAAGTCCCGAATGGCACATGCATTAACTCAAAAGATAAATCCGCAGTAGTGGCATTCGAATCTCAAAACAGGAAATTATTAGACCAGCGAGATACAAACGAGCATGCATGTGCCGACTTTAACGCATGCTTGTGGTGTCCGTTCTATCGCTGTGTTGCTGACGCATTGCATGTTTGGAAACTTTTGTCATACCGGGATTTTGTTGTTGCTGATATGGAAAACTCAGCCGCAACATTTGACTCTGTAACAGAGCAACTGGAAAACATAGAGCAGTTGAAAAATAGAGTTAACGAAATATTAACTGATATTGCCAAGCTTAATGCTCAAGCTGTGATTGATGGAAAAGAATTATTGAGAACAGAGGGTATTCATCCTCATTGGAAAAACACAGGTTTGCTATGACCAAAGAGATAACTAAAACAAAACTACTTGATATCGCTGTTGTAAAAACACATACAGGTCAAATCACTATAAAACCTTTGGTTCAGGTGTTAGAAGATTTTAAAGTTGATGATACTAGCGCTTTTAATTCGATTGCTTTGTGGGAAAACAGAGCATTGAATATTGCTAAACATGGCACTATTCACTTTGGCGATGACACTTGGATAAGCTATGAAGAAACGCAAAGAAATGTGAATTTTAAAGGTGTTGATGAATTAGCATATCAAATTCGAATTTATTCACTAATTAAACTCACACATGGTGATGTTGTAGGCGGTAAACCTCTAAAAATCTCTACACTTCAAAATGATGTAACGTATCTAAATTTAATTGCAGCCTTCTTAAGACAAAGAGGTTATCACTCATTTCATGAGTTGGAGTTCAAATCTGACTTAGTTATTAGGAATCTCATAAAAGACTATTTATATGAAGTCGGGAAAATAGCTATTTACAGACAATCACACTCATTTACTAAACTATTTGACGTGCAACGAAGCTTTCGTCTTTTTGGCCCTAAGGTGTGTAGTGTTTTTATTAATGTGCTTAACCAACTAAACGAGTTACACCATCCGAGACCAGTCACTTATTCGCACCCTGTCATTCCTACTAAAGTAATGAAAAAAATTCTGAAGTTTGCAGAAAAAATAGTTGAAAACTCTAAGGATAAGATAGAACGATGGCTAGAATTAAATGCACGCTTAATAGATAGTTTACATGAAGGCTCCATTGAACCACCGCCCAAAATGAATACAGGTGAGCTAATAGCAAAACATGTAAGAAACTTACCCAATGAAGAGGAATTCATTCAATTATCCGAAGAATTAGAAGATTTAAAATTAGCCACATACATTAATATCTTGGCCTATACAGGTATGAGATATAACGAAGTACTTACATGCAAGGTTGGCTGTGCCAATTACAAAGATGATATTTATTACATTACGGCAATTATGACCAAAACCGACAACAGTAAGGTTGAGATGGAATGGTTTTCAAACGCTGAAGTACATGAGTGTGTTGGTATTTACGAAAAATATGTGATCGGTATGCAAGAAAGGGCAAAAGCTGTACTTTCTTCATGCAGAGCCAATATAACAAGTAGTCAAGCACACAATTTGAAAGAAGGGTTAGAAAGAAACCGTCTTTTCGGGGTTTCACATAGTAGCTGTAGTGTTAGTTTTAGCGATGCTGGGCGATTCACAAAATTTGAGGTTAAAAACAGTGAAAACATTGAGCTTTTTGACTTAACTCTAGACGATGATGATATAGCAGAGCTTGAACGCCTTGAATCTAACTACAAAGAAGTTAGAGGAGAGAATAGAGGTGTCCCATACGAAGAAGGCGATACGTTTAGATTAACCGCTCACATGTTTCGACATACGTTGGCCTACTTTGTCATTGCCAATAAATTAGGTGAGCTTGATGATATTAGATATCAATTTAAACATTTAACTAGCCTAATGACGTTTGTTTATACTCGAAGAGCATTTTTGGCCTCAACAACTTTAATTAAAACTACTGAAGAGTTTAATGAGATTTTAATTGACCGTGTTGCAGAAGAGTTAATAGATGAAGCCGAGTCACAATCACTTAAAGGTGGTGCTGGTGAGCAAATTAATAAAACATCTAAAGATCTGATAATAGGTATTACTGATAGTCAAAGTAAAGATTCGACTGTGATTAAGCAGATCCATTTCAGTTCAATTGAAGAACTGAAAAAATTTCTCGTCAAAAATATTAAAAACATACGTGGCTTACCTACGGGGTACTGCACTGCGGGAGAAGCTTGCAAGATAAAAGGAGCAGGAATCCCTAGTGGCTGTGTGTATTGTGGTAGTAAAATCATTACCAAACGCCACAAGGTCAATTGGCAAATAATAAAAAAAGAAGCAACGCAGAAACTAGAGGCATATGCGGCATTAACCAAAGAAGAGCAAGAAGATTACGAGCTATTTGCTATTCACTGGAAAAATAATATAGCAGCAGCTGACTATGTATTAGATGAAGGCAAAGCGCATACAAACCAAGGAGAACAAGCATGAGTAGCGCATACGATGATATAAAACGTGCTTTTGAAGAGATGAAATCTGATGGCAGCAAGATAACCAAAAATGCAGTAGCAACGAGAGCTAAAAGAAATATTGCAAATCTATCTAAAGAAGAAGAAAAATGGGTAAAGTTACGAGAAAATATTGAAAAAGCTCAATTAACTTGGGAAGAAAAAAATAAAGATAATTTAATAAAACAACTCAGAACAAAGGTAGCCGAACTAAAAAGCAAGCTTGCTAAAGAAAAGCAAAAAAACGAGATTGACCCTAAGGAAATCGATAAGGATTTTGAAAAGCTACTGGTGCGATTACAAGAAATGTACGCTGAAATAGATAAGCTCAAACTGATTAATGCTGATTTAAAAAATCAACTTCAGCACTCAGGGCAACATACAGAAATAAGAGTGGATACGTCTACTGGTGAAATTATTGAATTAGTTTCAACGAAACAATAGATTAGATGTAGTAGCTCATATCTCATCTTACAGTTTTGTTGATTAGGTTTAGACTTCACCTGACAGGCAGCAAGAGCGAACAAGAGACGGTCAGAGTGATCTGGATATGTGAACTTAATTCTACAAAGCGGACGCTTAGCGACCCCGTTCATGCAATAAAATTGAGTTTAGGCAATCCGCATTAATTGTATAATGATGTCTCTGCTTCTAAAGAGTATGTTTATGAGAACCATTGGAAAACTGGCAAAAGATTTAGATATCAATGTTGAAACGATCCGCTTTTATGAGCGCCAAGGTTTAATAGAGCAGCCTCCAAAACCCGAATCAGGTTATCGAAAGTATGACGAGACACACGCTAATCAACTCAAATTTATTCTGAAAGCTAAAGCATTAGGGTTTACGCTGAAAGAAATTGAATCACTGATGTCACTAAGTAGCAGTTGCGCTGATATAGAATCGATGGGATTGCAAAAACTTAATCTCATCCGTAATAAAATTGCTGATTTACAGCGGTTAGAGAAAGTAATTCAAGATATGACAGATTCTTGCAAGGCCAATCAAGACCCTCAATCCTGCCCGGTAATAAATTCACTTAAATAGCTATTGACCCCGTACTTATGTACGGAGTTTATACTACCTTAAAAATTGAGGTAGATAGTTATGATCAATAAAATTCTAGATAAAGTAGGTTCTGGTGGCGTTTGGCTAGCCGCCCTTAGTTGCACAGCATGTTTTCCTGCGCTCGGCTCATTGGCATCTGCGCTTGGGTTAGGTTTTCTTTCACATTTTGAAGGGATAGCGGTGAACACCTTATTGCCATTATTTGCTTCACTAGCGTTGTTAGTTAATTTCTATAATTGGTATCAACATCGAGAGTCATTAAGAGGCATTTTAAGTGTCATTGGCCCAATTGCAGTATTGCTGACCCTTTATCCTTTATGGCAATACGACTGGAGCACTTACTTATTTTACTTTGGGATCATTTGGATGGTCGTAATGTCTATTTTAGATATTGTTAAGCCCATTAAGGAACCAGTATGCAAGGTATAGAATTAAAATCTAAGATAACTTGCCCTGAATGTGGATTTAGCAAAGTTGAAACCATGCCTACAAACGCTTGCCAATGGTATTACGAATGCGAAAGCTGTAAAGCACTACTTAAACCGTTCAAAGGTGATTGTTGCGTTTACTGCTCTTATGGAACAGTTAAGTGTCCTCCTATTCAAGAAGGCAATGCATGTTGCTCAGGTAAGTAGCCTAGTATTCGGTGGTTCTGTGCCAACCAAGTAATATCTTAAATGCGATTGCGATTAACACTAAACCACCAAATAGTTCAGCTTTAGACTCCAGCCATACGCCACTTCTTTCGCCGATATTCACACCAATCTAGCTAAAGGCAAACGTCGTGACGCCTATTATCAAGCAAGCTACGGCTATGTCTACCTCAAGCAATGTGATTGCATAACCTGCCGCCATTGCATCAATACTGGCGGCAATAGCAAGAACAAATAGCACACGATGAGTAACATTAGCAATATCTTCTTCAATTCCTTCAGATTGGGACTCATAAATCATTTTTGCCACCGATAAATAATAGCAAAATAAAAGCTATCCAAGGTGCATAATCTTCAATCCAAGATGATCATCCTTTACCGCTGTAATAGCCTAAAAGAGGTATAAAGCCTTGGAAAAATCCAAAATAAGCAACGGCTTTAATAAAGAGTTTTTCAGCATTTGCTACTTCTTTAGAACCTAAGCCTATGGATACTGCAAACACGTCCATACTGAGTGCTATAGCTAATACAAATACTTCAAACAAATCGATTAAACCTGAATAAAATTGTTATAAGATTACGTGACGTATAATTAGTTACTTGACTGATGTTAAACACCTAAGGTTTGCTGACAGTTGCTCAATTATCGAAGCCTTATTTTTACACCAAATTTCAGCCAGATATTCAGTAACAGTGCCAACACTTGAAGGAAACAGAATATTCCCCGCCACTTTGGCGAAAGGGCCATCAGTTTCGAGTAAAATCCTATCTTGAGGTATCCACGATATTACTTTTTTAGCTCTGGCTGAAGTAAGCATGGCTGGCCCAATAGAAAAGAAACAGCCTAGCTCGACGGCTTCTAGAACTTGCTTCTTAGTACCTAAAAACCAATGAAGAATAGAAGTACCAGCATCGGGGTATAACTTAAGTTGTTCAAGTACTTCACCTGTCGCATTAAGACTATGGATAGTTAATATTTTGTTATCAAAGCCTTCACATTTTTTCAAAATATGCGTAAAAACCTCTAATTGATCATCAAAGTAATCAGCATAACCTTTTGAGCCATCCAGCCCAATTTCTCCAATATATCTAGTTCTATCAACTAGCTTATCGAATAGAGGTAGTTCATTTTTCCTTAAATGAGCAAGTTGAGGGTGCAGACCCAAAGCCGTTTTACAGTGTTTTATGTCACTTGTTAACTGGACAGTACCTTCAAAAGCTGACGGCACCGTAGTTACTGATAGCACGTAATAATTACTGCTTTTTATGTCGTTCAATACCTCTTGATAATCTGGATATAAATCAACATGGCAATGAAGATCCATCATGATGATTTATCCGCTTGGAGAAATAATTCAACCTCTGCCAATCCTCGCTTAATAGTTGATTCTAATTTTTCTCGTATATCTTTTTCTTGTGGTATTGGTCCTGACTTTCGAAGCCAAGAACGATAGTTATCTGATTGTTTCAATCTAATAATGGCAGTTTGAACCGCTTGGAGATCATCGCGAGTATCTTTTTCTTTAATAAGACCTCTCAACCGCTTTGTCTTGTATGGCGCATCTTGTGTAAAACCAGCATGAAAAACTGACGCTCTTCGAATAAGGCAAGGTACACAATGCCCACACTGTTTATGCTCTCTGTGCCAATGACTACAAGAAACACTCAGAGGAACTGCTTTTCTAATTGCGTCTTGATCAACACATTCCGCTAACATTTCACCTTTAGTTTTGAATTGATAGGGGTTTACAAATTTGACATGAAACCCAGTGTCTCTAAGCAAAGATTCAAGCCTGCTTAGAAAATTAGGATGAGTAGTTCTAGTACTATGGCTACCAATCCGTCTTCTGGTAAGCGGTGGATTTATAGAAATATAGCCATTCTCAGGGACGACAATAGTTTCAATACTGCTATCGCAATTAGCATTTCTTAAGGCTGATATACCAAGTACCGCCATAGCTAGGAAGTTGAAGCTTCTTCCCCTCATGCTAATGTCAGTTTTACCTTCTAACTGCTTGATAATATGAGGAGACATTGAATAGGACAATTCGCCGAATGGCGGGGACAATAATTGCTTAATATCTTCCTGTTTTGCGCCATCACCACGATAAGCGTGACTAACCAAAAGCGGTTTTAAGGCTGACTCTCCGTTTAAAATGTCAATTGCACCAACTGCGCTATCAAGACCTCCTGAAAAAAGGCAGACTGAGTTGAGTCCAATTAATGATTTTGCTTTTGCTTTCGCTTGCTCACTTGTTTTAGGAGTCGGCATCGGCATAGTTGTTTTTTCAAAAGTAAACTGCCATTGATCGCCCGTTAGAAAGTTGAGCAAAGAACTTAGTTCAGGCTCAACAGTATTCCACATATCCTCATCGGTAACAGGAACATGCAAGTGCATTTTTCTAGCCCATGCATTTTCTGCATTATCCCTCAATTCAAATGTATCAGCGGCGGTAACGGCGGTTGCAATTGTTATCAGATCTATTGCATCAGCATCTACATGCAATCCTAAATCACGAACTGTTTGTAGTAGTTGTTTTGACACTAAGCTGTGCTTAGTGATGTCATTTTGATGCGTGTGAAACATTTGGACAGGATGACAGTCTTCAGAAAAATCAGGCAAGTTAGCTGGGTCATGGTTAAAATAAAAATTAGTCATCAAAACTCTCCCATTCATCCACTGTCATTGCAATTGCATCAGCTTGAATTTTAGTAATATTTTCCTTGCTAATAGTACTAGGGTTGCCATTAGTTACTTTGTCTAACTGCTCTTGTGTGATCACTTTTATTAATTCCCTTAATTCTACTTCCATTTGATGATGCTTACTTGCAGGCTCAACATGAAACCAAGCTCTGCCCATGCCTTCAACCACATCCTGAAAAATAAGATCTGTTAAATAACAGCCTATGGCTTCTTGAATAACTTCGTCAGTAAAACTGTTTGGGTCAAATTCTTCTGTATCGGGTAATGCTTCCTCTAGTGCGTAATCCAACGCAACTCTTACAGCATCCGAATCGGCATTATCAGGTGCCAAATGACTAGCAATTTTGTCAATTGCTTGGTCAGTCGATAACCCAGTTAGATCACCTAATGATAAGCTTTGATTATTAACCGTTACGGTGTCGCCACGCATGACACCAAGCAATCCAGAACCAGCCGTTATACCGCTTGCTAGTCTCCGGCTTGTGCTTTTACCTCCGCCAGAGCCTTTTCTAGAGTAACTTTTTAATGAACGCCTTAGATCTGAGGTTGAGCCACCTGTTTGTGCATATTTACCAAATGCTCTTCTGGCGCTGGCAAACCTATTTGGAGGTGGCGTTGCTGTTGGCGAACCACCGATTTCTTGTTGAACCTTGTCATTGTCAATATCGTTGGTATGGTCATTCTGATCATCAGATTGATTGTTATCAGAACCAGTTTGATCATCCCCATCAGTACCTGATGCAGGCTCTATTGTGACGGGATCTCCTTGCTCTGCCCAAGATGGAATTAGCGGACTCTTGTTATTCGGTCCTGTAGACGATGCGGACGTACCCATATTACTTAATTCCCTCTAGTTCTTTTAAGATTGGATTGAGCCACCTTTGACGAGGCAAGCTTTTTAAGAATGTAAGAAGACTTAAGCAACATTTATCATCCTGCTTGGCAAGTAACACGGCTCCATAGATGCCTGTTGGTTTTTCGGTCCAATCACCAATCAACTTAAAGTTTTCAATCAAACCATCCATGACTGACATGTACTCTTCCTTCGGAGTTGTGGTAATCGCAGTAGAGTTAACGCCACTGACCCTTACCTTTTGCTTCATTAATTCTTCTACAAGTTTTTGAGCAGCTCCCGACATTACCGCATTAACAGCACCCATTGGAATGCTTTCTCGGCTAAGGTATGCCGCTGGGGTCAAATCCATCTCAGTAAACATTGGAGGTAATTTTGACCATTTATCAATAAAAGCTAGGTCGAGTTTCCACTCTTCAGGTAACTTTATTTCATCAAATTCAACTTCTGAATTTTCGAGATCCGCTAAAACTTTTGGATATCCGTTTTCCTTATCAATTAATTCATAAAGCTTGTTAGTAGCCTGAGTGCCTAAGCACCTCTCAAAAATTACCAGCTTAGTGATAGTTTTCTCGTCAAGCTGCATTCCTCGACGGTGAGCCGTTTTCTTTCTCATCTTAACTTGATTGAGTAATCGCTTAACTATGCGAGGGTTACCGTTAATGTTTGTGGATTCAGCTAATAGTGGAGCTAACTGTTCAGCAACTACAAATTTGCTTCTGAGTCCTGAATGCTTTTCGATATCGTGATCCTGAAGAAGCTCATCAACGGTAATTTGTGGTTGTTTCCAAGAAAGCCTTAATGATTCTTCAAGGGCACATCTTATCGCTTCTAACTGAGCATCTGTCACTCCGTGGTCTTGAGCGGTGAGCATCATTAAATATGCCCTTATCTCAAGAACACCGGGCCTTGGTACATGCACAGGAATTTGAATAAGCTTGTCTAAATAATCAGTTTGATGTCGTTGAGATGCACCTTTGTGATATTCAGGTACTGCCAAACGGATCATGTCTTCATCGGCGGCAATGACAAATGCGGTATTTGGTAAAAATAGAAATAATCTGATCGCCTCAAGTGTTGAAATGGCATTAAATGGAGAGCAGCGATCTAAATTATCGACATAGACAATAAGTGGCTTATCAAACTCCTTTAACAGATCAGAATATGCTTTTCGGAATTCTTTAATTTCTTTAGGAGGTGAGAATGATTTCTTATCTTTGATCAAACCTTTGTTTTTCTTCGCAACATCCTTAGCGCCATCGACAGCACCTTTTACATCATCAACATCAAGTTCACCATCGTCACCACCACTGAATAGTCCCATGATCTTCTGTATACCACCCATAGTCGGTATACCAGCTAATGCTGCACCACCATCCATTAGCAGTCCCATCAGTCTGATCTTATCTATTCGTCCAGCAAACTCTATTGCTTTTGCACTTAGATTTTTATCGTCTGCTGCTTTTTTTACTAAAGTAGATGCAATTGTTTCTAATAGCGCTGCTTTAGCGTCATCGTATCCTTGGAAAGTCCATGCATCGAAATGCACTTGTATATATTCTTGTTCATCAGTTTCCAAAGATGCTTTGGTAAGTTCAAGAATCGTGGATTTTCCAGCGCCCCAATCACCAAAGACACCTATACTAATAGGCATTAATTCCTTTTCAGTGATAAGATCTTTAATCGACTCAGCCGTTTCATTAAAGTTTAAGAAGTCAATTTTTGACTCTTTATCAGACCACATAACATCTCCTTTTATTTATTATTTTTTTGTTCCATTCTTTCAATAGTTCGATGAACCGTCGGGCGGCTAACAGAATATTTCTTCGCTAATGCAGAGATCGATTCACCATTTAATTTATCTTTATATAATTCTTTCGCTTGTTTGTCTGATAAAGCAGGCAACCTACCCATATGTTTGCCTTTAGCCTTCGCTTCTTCGCGACCTTCTGCGGTTCTGGCTTTTATAAGATCCCGCTCAAGTTGAGCGAATACTCCACATAGGTTGATCATGGCGGTGGCAAACGGATTATCATTTTTAGTATTGAGAGAGCCGTCGATAATATTTAAACAAGCCCCCTTTTTGTGGATACTTTCAATAGCCTCAAGAATAGACTTTAATGATCGGCCTAGCCGATCAAGGCGAGTAACAATTACCTCATCACCCTCCCTGATAAAATCGATGAGTTCCTTTAGCTTTTCTTCATTTCTAATGGAAGCACCTGACTGTTTTCCTTGAAATATTTTTTCACAGCCATGAGCGTCCAACTTGGACAGTTGAATATTTAAATCTTGCTCTTTAGTTGAGACTCTTGCAAAACCAACTTTCATATGTACGAAACCTGTAACTTTCGTACATCTTAACAATCAAGTGAACGAAAGTACATTAAATAAATTTCGTACATGAACGTAATAAAATATAGTTATTCGTACACAACACGGATAGAAAATGAATGACAATTCTAACTATCAAGTGACTTAATTATTCCACACGCTTCAATGGTGTTTTCAGTTGTACACAAACTTGCCATTTGTTGAAGCTCAGCTTTTAGTGCTTTGAGTTCTCTCATTCGATTGTTAACTAAGGCCAATTGTTGAGCAATGAGCTTATTAACACTTGCACAGCTTTCTTCTGGCTTATTTTTCAGTTCCATAAGGCGTTTAACATCTGTTAGAGGGATATCCAAACTTCGGCAATGCTTTATAAACTCTAATTCTTTTAAAGCCCGTTCACCGTATAACCTGTAATTCCCTTCAGTACGTTCAGGAGTTGAAAGCAACCCTTCTTTCTCGTAATACCGAATTGTTTGTATCGAACACCCTGTCGTTTTTGAAAGTTCACCTATCTTCATAAAACTTTAGTCCTAAATCTTGACTCTATAGTCACTATAGACTTTATAGTTAAGTTATCAAGCAAATAACTAAGGCCGTGCAATGAGTGGTTGTGGTTGCGAAGTCGAACTAAAAGATGCGAAACAAAAACATGTGCTGTATTGGTTGCTAGGTATTAATGCGGTTATGTTCTGCGTTGAGATTACTGTGGGCCTATATGCAAACTCAACGGCTTTGATAGCAGATTCAATGGATATGCTGGCTGACGCAATTGTCTATGGTATTGCTCTATATGCCGTGAGCCGATCTTTAAAGCATAAAGCCAATGCAGCCCTTATCAGCGGTTACTTTCAGCTGACACTCGGAATACTGGTAATCTTTGACATAGTAAGAAGACTCGGAGAAGGTGAGCCTCACTCTTGGTTCATGATCGGCTTTGGTTTTGTAGCATTAATAGCAAACGTCATTTGTTTAGTTTTAATCAGAATGCAAAGCAATGGTGAAGTCCATATGCGTGCAAGCTGGATATTTTCAGCCAACGATGTGATCGCAAACTTGGGGGTCATTGCTGCTGGTGTTTTAGTGATGCTACTTGATTCTCGCTGGCCTGACATTGTGATTGGTAGTGTGATTGCAACCCTAATTTTAAGAGGGGCTTACCTGATTATTACTGATGCGAAGAAAGAGCTGAGCAACGCAGAGTTAACAAGCGAAAACAATAGCTGTAGTGGAAGTAAATCAAAATCATGTTCTTAAAGGAGATGGATAATGAGTGCTAATTATTTAGAGAAAACACAAATATTAGACTTAGATGATCACAGCATCCAATCTCTAATAGCAGATCGGAATTGGAATACAATGGATGAATACAACACAATAGGAGCTGCTTACACCTTTGTTAAAGATGAGATTCAGTTTGGTTACAACCGCAGCGATGATATATCTGCGAGTGAAGTTTTAGCGGATGGCTATGGACAGTGCAATACCAAGGGAAACTTGTTAATGGCTCTATTCCGAGCGCTTGGTATTCAGTGCCGATTTCATGGTTTCACGATTGACCAACAGCTTCAGAAAGGCGCTATTCCTTCTTATGTATTTTGGCTTGCCCCAAAATCCATTATCCATAGCTGGGTAGAAGTGCTCTATGAAGGTAAGTGGATCAATTTAGAAGGCTTCATTCTCGACGAAGCTTACCTAAGTTCAATTCAATCCAAATTCAGTCAAGCTAAAGATAATTTTTGTGGTTATGGAATAGCTACTACCTGCATAAGTAACCCAGAGACGAACTGGGTTGGTAAAGATACTTATATTCAAAAAGAAGGCATACACGACGACTTTGGCTTTTATGACTCACCCGATGAATTCTATGCTGAGCAGGGAACCAATCTAACGGGTATTAAACGTTGGGCGTACCAAAACTTTATCCGTCATATCATTAATTGGAATGTACAAAGGCTTAGAAGAAAAAATGTAACCGCCGAGGCTCAACATGCATAACCACTCTCACGGTCATGATCACCCTCACAATGATGAGGACGCTTCGAGACGCATTGGCTGGGCTTTTTTTCTAAACCTCACGTTTACCATCATCGAATTTATCGGAGGTTGGTTAACCAATAGTACGGCAATCATGGCAGATGCTATCCATGATTTAGGAGATAGCATCTCCATAGGCACCGCATGGGGATTAAATAAGCTCAGTAACAAGCCTGCCTCTAGCCAGTTTTCATATGGTTACAAGCGCTTTTCATTGCTTGGCGCATTGATTAACGGTTTGGTATTAACTGTTGGTTCTGTTTTTATACTAATTGAGGCCATACCAAGATTAGCTAACCCCGAAATGCCTCAAGTCGAAGGAATGCTTTTATTAGCTATTTTTGGCATGGTGGTAAACGGTTACGCTGCCTATAAGCTAAGTCATGGAAAGACCTTAAATGAACGAGTTTTAAACTGGCACTTGCTTGAAGACGTTTTAGGTTGGATAGCTATATTTATTGTATCAATCGTATTGATGTTTGTTGAATGGCCCATACTCGATCCTATTTTATCAATTGGGTTTACCCTTTTTATTTTATTTAATGTTGTAAGAACACTGAAAACGACACTTATGCTCTTCTTGCAAGCGACACCAGATATTGATCTTATTGAAAATATTAAATCGAAAATAGTTTCTAAAGCCATTGTGGGTGAAGTACATCACTTACACATCTGGTCACTTGATGGTGAACACAACGTTTTAACCGCCCATATTGTTTTAAACACTGAAATATCTAACGAAGAGCTGAAATCGTACAAGCTAGAGTTGCGACAGGAGCTTAAAGAGTTTGATTTTGCTCATACAACAATTGAAATAGAGTTCATAGACGAGCAATGTCGTGACGCAAGCTAAACGATAGTGTTAACATTGGCATAACTAAGAGATAGTTGAAACGAAATGAATATTAAACAATTCCCTGCATACATCATGATAGTGCTGATATTACTTCAGTCATTTTCTGCTGTGGCAAAAGTTGCTGATGTTCATATTGTTGATTCCGAGCATATAAAAACCGAGCATGTTCATGCTTTAGATGACCACATTTCTTCTGAAAAATTAATACAATCATCAGCAGATAATGACCAACACAACCCCGCTGATTGTCATCATTGCGGACACTGCAATGGCTCGCATGTACAGTTTGCTACGCATGTTTACATCAGTAGAGACATTGATTTCAAATCAAGTCAGGTATTTGATTATTTAAAAGTAGTCATTGAAGCTCCCCCTTCCAGATTACTTCGACCTCCCAAAAGTTAGTCCTTTTATTTAATTGGCGCGTTAGGCGGTGAAGCCAACGCTCGTTTCATAAAATAAACAGGACAAAATATGAATATGTCTTATTTTAAGGCCCCCGTACTTGCTTGGAAGAAAGTAAAACGGTTGCTTCTGTTGTCGTTTTTAGTGACAACTAATAATGTATTTGCAAATGACTTAACTGTTGATTCAGTTTCATTGTCAGAGGCAATACAACGAACACTTGCAAACAACCCACAGCTAACAGCTTTTAAATACAAACAAAAGCGTTTAGACGGCGAGTTAGCTACCGCAGGGTTAAAACCTGAATATAACGTCAGCGCTGAATTGGAAAACTTTGCAGGTACAGGTGATGTATCTGGATTCAGCGACGCTGAACTTACCTTATCAATATCTTCCGTGGTGGAATTGGGAGATAAGGTAAATAGCAGAAAGCTTTATGTTAATGCCCAACAGCAAGCAATAGCTGTTGAAAAAAGAATACAAACACTCGATATTTTGGGTGAAGTAGCAGCTCGCTATATCGATGTTTTGACGTTACAGCAAATCATGCTCGTCAATGAAAATGCAGAAAAGCTAGCACGAGAAACCTATCAAACTGTCTCCAAAAAAGTTCGTGTTGGTTCGGCACCGTCATCAGAGCAAAAACGAGCTGATGCAGCTTTAGCAACAGCTCGACTAAAGACGCTAACCATTTCCAAGCAGTTAGAGGCCAGTGTTCGTAAGTTAGCTATTATGTGGGGAGAACAATCACCGCAATTCTCTCGTGTATCAGGCGATTTATTTGCACTTCCCAAAACAATATCACTCGAATACATCATGGCTCAACTTTCTCAAAGTCCTCATATATTAGCTTATGCAGAGCAATCGAGAATTCAGCAAGCTCAATTACAATCAATCAACGCACAAAGCCACGCTAATATAACGTGGAGCGCAGGTGTGAAAAGACTTGAAGGTAGCAATGAGACTGCGTTGGTTGCAGGAATTAGCGTCCCTCTGTTTACGAGTGATAGAAATAGAGGCAGCTATCAATCTCAAAAAGCAAAACTCGATGAAGTTGAGCAGCAACGGAAAGCCAGTGAGCGAGCAATTTACAGCCAATTAGCGACATTTTATGCGGCTCAGGAAGAGGCTCGCCTTACGGTTGAAACCTTACAAACCAGTATTATTCCGCCTCAAGAAAGTGCTTTGTCATTAGTGCAAAAAGCCTATTCGGACGGGCGCTTTAGTTATTTAGAGCTAGTTTCAGTTCAAAAAGAGCTTATTGAGATGCAATATGCGCTTATTTTTGCCGCAAGTGAGGTTCACAAACAAAGCGCCTCCATTGAGTCCTTATCAGGCATTCCATTAATTTCTTCCGGCAATACAGAAAGCCAACTTTCAAGCTTTATTGAGAATTAATCATGAAAAAGAAAAATATATTAAATTCACCAATCAGCCTTTTCAAATTAATGCTTGTTGCTGTAATTGGTTTCACCTCCATCACGACCTCAGCCAGTGAAGAACACAAAGATGAAATAGTCTCTATGTCTGTTGAGATGGCTAAACAAAACAGCATTGAAACAGTAGCAGCAACTAGCGGTGTTATTCATAACGAAGAAGTTGTATATGGAAAAATCGTTGCCGATCCTGCCTCACTTGCGCACGTTAACGCTAGATTCGATGGTGTTATTAAGGAAGTAAAAGTCAATCTCGGCGAAGAGGTCAAAAAAGGTGAAACGTTGGTAGTGATTGAATCCAATGAGAGCTTAAATCAATATTCGATAAAAGCACCAATGTCTGGGCGTATAGTCGCTAGGCAAGCCAATATTGGCGAGCTTACAAATGGTGAAAACTTGCTGACAATAGCCAATTTTGACGTGGTTTGGGCACAACTATCAGTGTTTCCTACTCAGCTAAGTAAGGTTAACGCTAACCAGCAGGTGCTAATTCATAGCACTGAATTTAATCAAAGTGCGCAAATTAGCTATTTAACACCATCACTAAACGACAAGCCATACTCATTGGCATTTGTAAAATTGGATAACAAAACCAACAAGTGGCCGCTTGGCACTGTAATTAAAGGTGCGGTTACGACCAGTCAACACTCTGCTCCAGTTGTTGTGCCAAAAGGAGCCATTCAAGAGTTTGAAGGCAAAGATGTTGTTTTTATTAAAGAAGGCAATGAATACCACCCTAGCGCCGTAAAAACTGGCGCTTCAGACGCTATCAATATTGCTATCATCGACGGTTTGAACGTCGGCGAAAGTGTGGTTGTAAAGAACAGTTATCTGCTAGTTGCTGATCTAAAAAAATCGGAGGCTGGACATGAACACTAATCTCCGACCTTTTTGTCCTCTACATATTGGCTTCAGTATTATCGAGGTGAAAATATGATCGCTTGGATACTAGAATTATCTATCCGTAGACGTGGTACTATGTTGCTTATGGCCTTGTTTATCATCGCTTTAGGAATATGGAACTATCAGAAGCTACCTATTGACGCTGTGCCAGATATAACCAATGTACAGGTACAAATAAACACGCAGGCTCAAGGTTATTCACCTTTGGAAACAGAGCAACGGATTACGTTTATCGTCGAAACGGGCTTGGCAGGTTTACCTAAGCTGGATTATACCCGTTCACTTTCTCGATATGGCCTGTCGCAAGTGACTGTTGTGTTTGAAGAAGGCACAGATTTGTATTTTGCCAGAAACCTAATCAATGAGCGACTTAGCGCAATTAAGGAGCAACTACCGTTTGGCATTGAACCAGAAATGGGACCAATTGCTACGGGCCTCGGTGAAATATACATGTACAGTATAACTGCCGACGAAAGTGCAAAGCAGAATAATGGCTTACCCTATGATGCGATGGCGTTAAGGGAGATCCATGACTGGGTAGTGAAACCACAACTTGCATTGGTTAAAGGGATTACGGAAATCAATGCAATTGGTGGCTATAAAAAGCAATACCATATCAATCCCGATCCGTTAAGGATGTTGCACTTCGGTATTACCAGTGAAGCACTATCAAATGCAATAATGCGAAATAATGCAAATCAAGGGGCTGGATTCATCGAAAGAAGCGGACAGCAAATTCTTGTTCGTTCACAAGCTCAGTTGCAATCTATTCAAGACATCCAAAACGTCATTATAAAAAGCGACGACGGCACACTTGTAAAAGTTAAAGATGTCGCCGAAGTTGCGATAGGAAAAGAGCTAAGGACAGGAGCTGCATCACTGGAAGGCAAGGAAAGTGTGATTGGCACCGCAATGATGCTGGTAGGAGAAAATTCACGCTCGGTGGCATTGGCTGTTGGTGACAAGCTTAGTGAAATCCAAAACAGTTTACCTCAAGGCGTGTCCATAGTTCCCTTATATGACAGGACAACTCTGGTTGATAAAGCAATTAGCACCGTACAGAAAAATCTTATTGAAGGTGCATTACTGGTTATCTTCGTATTGTTCCTATTACTGGGTAACATACGCGCCGCTTTGATTACCGCCGCAGTAATTCCTTTGGCAATGTTGGCAACAATCACGGGCATGGTTCAAAGCAAAGTCTCTGCGAATTTAATGAGTCTGGGAGCCTTAGATTTTGGATTGATTGTCGATGGCGCGGTAATAATCGTTGAGAACTGCATTAGGCGGTTAGCAGAAAGCCAAAAACGAAATAGTTCTGTCATTTCCCTGAAAGAACGCCTAGACATTGTTTATTCTGCTACCAATGAGGTTATACGACCTAGTGTTTTTGGCGTATTGATCATAACGATTGTCTATTTACCTTTGTTTACCTTATCGGGTGTCGAGGGCAAAATGTTTCATCCGATGGCCGCAACGGTGATAATCGCTCTATTGTCTGCAATGGTATTTACCTTCACGCTAGTCCCCGCTGCGGTTGCTTTATTCTTGAAAGGCAAAATCAGCGAAAAAGAAAGTCCAGTAATTGTCGGCGCTAAGTCAGTTTATAGTCCTGTTTTGAAGTGGGCTTTAAAACTACGTTGGCTAGTTGTTTGCGGCGCTGCTTTACTTGTGACATTTAGCATATTACTTGGTAGTAAATTAGGATCTGAATTTGTTCCTCAACTTAATGAAGGTGACATTGCACTGCACGCGATGCGTATTCCGGGCACGGGTATTGACCAAGCTGTAGAAATGCAGAAGGTACTTGAACAACAAATTATGAAATATGATGAAGTTGTTACGGTGTTTTCAAAAACGGGCACAGCAGAAGTTGCGACAGACGCGATGCCGCCAAATGTGACTGATACTTTTCTGATATTAAAGCCGAGAGAGCAATGGCCCGACCCTAATTTAACGAAAGAGGATTTTGTTGAAAGGCTGGAAAAAGATCTCAGCTCTATTCCCGGCAATAATTATGAGTTTACTCAACCAATTCAGATGCGATTTAACGAATTAATTAGCGGAGTAAGAGCTGATTTAGGGATTAAGCTCTACGGTGATGATCTATCCCAACTTGTCATTTCTGCACAAGAAGTTTTGGCTACACTCAATACAATTTCAGGTGTTGCTGATGCGCGGCTCGAACAAGTTGATGACGTGCCTATCTTTACCGTTAACCCCAAGCCTGAAGCATTAGCGCTATACGGGTTGGATGCAAGCGACTTACAGTCTTGGTTAAAAACAGTCGTGTCAGGTGAAGGCGCAGGGTTAATATTCGAAGGTGATCGTCGATTTGAAATTGTAGTTAGATATCCTGAGCTGTTGAGAGCCAACCTTGATCAGCTAGGTAATTTGCCAATCGCGACAGAAAGTGGTGAGTTTGTACCTGTAAGCGAAGTTGCAGAGTTAAATTATACGACAGTTCCAAGTCAAATAAGCCGAGAAAATGGTAAGCGACGAATTGTAATTACAGCAAATGTTAGAAACCGAGATCTAGGCTCATTCGTACAAGAGGCACAGCAAAAAATTCAACAAAATGTTGAATTGCCTGCTGGTTATTGGCTTGAGTACGGCGGAACATTTGAGCAACTTGAGAGTGCAACGCAAAGATTATCCATCGTAGTACCTGCCACATTGTTTGTAATTTTGACACTGCTTGTCATAGCATTTAGTTCAATAAAAGATGCCCTGATCATATTTAGTGGTGTGCCTTTAGCACTTACAGGCGGCGTATTGGCTTTGTGGTTAAGAGACATGCCTCTTTCAATTTCTGCTGCTGTTGGATTTATCGCTCTTTCAGGGATAGCTGTATTAAATGGACTGGTGATGCTGTCATTCATTAAACAGCGATTACTTGAAACAGGAGAGCTAATAAACTCAATTATCGAAGGTGCAACTATCAGGCTTCGCCCTGTATTAATGACCGCTTTGGTTGCTAGCTTAGGTTTCATTCCTATGGCATTAAACGTCGGAACTGGGGCTGAAGTTCAGAGGCCATTAGCAACGGTGGTAATTGGAGGGATTATTTCCTCTACTTTACTTACTTTAGTTGTTTTGCCTGTTCTATATAGAATTGTTTACAGTAAATACAAATCTTAACTTTAATTTAGAGGCTTCTCGTAATGTTTTCGAGAAGCCTTTTGTTAAGTTACTTTTGCTCGTTCAGGTGTGTAAAAAGACCTATTTAAAACTAAATTACTTTTAAGACGCCGCGATACATTTGTATCTGACAATGAAACTCATGCTCTCCCTGTGACAAGTTTAATAAGGTAATTTGAGTAATTTCATTTAACTTAAGCTGTTCGCTTATATCCAATGAAGGAATAAGCATTATTTCAGCGCAGGGGGATTGCTCTTTATGACCGTTATGAACGCACGTCATTATTGCTAATTGCGCAGATTATGAATGAAACTGGTAAACGGATTATCATTTTTTGTACTGACAGAACCATTAATAATCTTTGAACAATCGCCCCGTTTGTGAGTACTTTCAATGTCCTCAAGAATAGACTTTAATGATCGGCCTAGCCGATCAAGGCGAGTAACTATTACCTCATCACCCTACCTGATGAAATCGATTAGCTTCTTTAACTTTTTTCATTTCTAACCGAAGTACCAGACACATTGCCTTATAATATTTTTTTACAACCATAATAGCCCAACTGAACAGTTGAGCATTCAAATCTTGTTCTCTAGTAGATACTCTTGCAAAACCACTTTCATGTGTAGGAAACTTTTAGCTTTCGGACATGAACGAGATAAAAGATCAATATTCGTTCATTTAAAAAGTGAAATAAATGACAACTCTAACTATCAAGATTAATTCTTCCACATGCTTTAACTGTGTCTTCACTTGTACACGAGCTTACATTTGTTGAAGCTCAGCTTGTAGTACTTTGAGTTCCCACATTAGATTGTTAACTAAAGCCAATTCCGCCTGTGTCTATCACAAGTTCAAAACTCAAACTCTAAATATAAGCTGATTTGATCTCCTTCAAAGAAGATTTTTTGCCCATAAACTCTTACACCGAAATGTGTAGATTAGTACTGATTCACAATAATTGCGCTGAAATTGAGTCAATCGTATTACAAATACTCTTATTGATACTGGCTCATTACTTGCAATTTTTCGAGAACATGACCACATGTAGAGAATAATAGGCTAACAGTGGGAAATATTTACACTATCAATGTAAGGATTACTTATGAAATACTCAAGATTTGCTGCAATGATCATCACCTCAACCATTGCTATGTTTGTCATGATGTATCTCAACACTTACGCAGTATCACATATATGGTTTAGTGAAACGCGTATCTATATGGCGTTGTATATGGGAGCAGGTATGGCAATGATCATGCTGGCCTTTATGCTTGGCATGTACAGTAACAAGAAGCTCAACATGGCTATTTTTCTATTGGCGACAATACTGTTCGCCATATGTCTTTATCTTGTTCGCTCTCAAAGCACAATTTCTGACACTGCCTACATGAAAGCGATGATTCCTCATCACTCCATTGCTATTCTTACTAGTGAGCATTCAACTTTGGAGGATGTACGCGTGCGTGAATTGGCAAATGGTATTATTAAAGCCCAACGAAAAGAAATAAAAGAAATGGAATGGCTGATTAAGGATATTTCTGAAAATGGAAAGGTCAGCTCACAAGCTCAGGCTGAGCAACGACCGCTCCCAAAGTTTGAAGGCACACTGAACAAAGGAGACTAAGATGACTAAGACAGCTACCCTGTACAGAATGGTCACTGACGAACATATCTGCCCCTATGGTTTAAGGTCGAAAGATTTGCTGGAGAGGCAAGGGTATGATGTAGAAGATCATAAGCTCACGTCAAGACAACAAGCTGATGACTTCAAAGATAAGCATGATGTCAAAACTACGCCACAAACCTTTATTGAAGGAAAGCGTGTCGGAGGATACGATGACTTAAGAGAGTATTTTGGTAAAGATGAAGCAGGTCAAACTGGCACAACCTACACGCCAGTTGTAGCCATTTTCTCGATAGCTGCACTTCTTGCTGTCGCATCTCAACATTTTGCTTCCGGCTCATTTATCTCCATCAGAACACTGATGCTATTTATAGCTTTTTCAATGACGCTCTTAGCGGTGCAAAAACTGAAAGACCTATACAGTTTCACAAATTCGTTTATTACTTATGATTTACTAGCGATGAGATGGATAAGATATGGTTATATTTATCCCTTCATTGAAGCATATGCAGGTATTGGTATGGTTGCCCAACTACAGCCTCTCGCAGTGGCACCATTTTCATTGTTTATCGGCACAGTTGGAGCAATTTCAGTTTTCAAAGCCGTTTACATTGACAAACGCCAGTTAAAGTGTGCCTGTGTAGGCGGCGATAGTAGTGTGCCACTTGGATTTGTATCGCTATCTGAAAACTTATTTATGATCGCGGGAGCATTGATTATGCTGCTGATGTAAAGGTATAGCTCTATTCGGCGGCTCCTTAACTGTTAAGATTAGACCTAGGATGCCAGCCCACACCTTTCTAATCCATATGTAACATTTTTTCTGTCGTACTGGCATCAAGATAACCAGAACTGAGCAAACAATCTCAAAGGTTGTACAAAATAACACTAAAGCTTTTTCATTAAGTTTTATTGTTATGCTCTTGTGGTGGCTTTCGCCACCACTTTATTAGTTTTCAAGTTCCACCATATCTTTCGCTGCAATGTCACCAGACACTAGCTTTACAGTTGCGAAATGATCATTCACAATTTTAGTAATTTGTACCGTTCCTACCTTTTCGATAGTGTAGGGATCGTCACCTTCACTCAATACTATTCTTTCATGGAATCTAATAACACTGTATTTTTGCCCAACCTCTGCGCCATGCTTAGCACCAATACAGATTAGAGTTCGATTATCAGAACTTTCTACTACCTGACCTCTCATCATGTATTTATGATAAAAAGTGGTATTAGAACAACCCACTAAATATAAACCGAATGTAAGCAATAAAAGAGCTTTTATATAGGGTGTTTTCATCACTGTTACCTCATTTGACTAACTAATTATCTATACACTTTTTTATGAATTCATTTGTTTTTCCGGCCAGCCCCCGAAGGTGCTTGATGACAACTCCAAGGCTTATGAACAGAGTTATCTTTGATGTTCTGATCAACAAATTTATAGTAACTTTCTTTAGTATGTGTCCACCAATCATCATGAACATCTGCGCCATACTTACGGATTACCTCCTCAATCCCATCAAGGCTTACGTTTGCGGCATCATAGGCAAGGTGTATTTCACCTTCTTTGATGTTGTAACTAACTTCATCTATACCAAAAAGCTGATCTATTTCTTTTACTAACTCGTCACAGCTTTCTTCTGTGACATTGCTAAGCTTTAGATTTCGAACAACTAAATTTTGCTCTCTAACGCCAACTCTATGATCTAAATCGCTCATAATTTTTCTCCTAATGTTTGTGTGAATGCTGTTGATTGCTATCTTTCATTTCTTCCATTTTCCGGTTCATCTGCGGCATCATGTTCTCCATCATTTCTAAATGATGTTCAGTCATCTTGATTTGTTGATGCATTGGCATTTCTTCCATATTTTTGTGCATGGATTGCATCATCTTCATCATTGAACGGTGATGTTCAACCATCATCTGCTGTTGCTTGTCAGGATCTTTTTCAGTTTTAATGGCATGGACTTCCTTTTTCATTTCCATCATTTTTTTATGCATTTCTCCCATGTTCTCATGTGGTATTGTCATGCCTTGATGCATATCAGCTTTGTTCGCACCTTCATGTTTATGCTCATTGTTTTGGGCAAATGAGCTAGTGGTTATCAGTAGTGAACTAATAAATAAAATTGATTTAGTTAACGTTTTCATGATTTTTACCTTCTACACTTTTATTAAAACTTGGGATCCAACTTGGTGTCGATTCCATATACCTGTGGTACTCCGAACCAAATTCAGCAATCGCCTGTGCTTCTTCGCGTTTCGCTAGCTTGACGTAAACAACGACTAAGATCGGAAACATCGCAAGTGTTGGGATTGTCGGCCACTGCAATAAAAAGCCGAACATGATTAGAATGAAAGCTACATACTGTGGGTGGCGACATCTTGCATACCATCCAGTTGTAGCCAATTGATGATGTTTTTGCGCGTGATGCAATACATTCCATGCTGAAGACAACATAAAGAAACCTGCAACAATAAACACCATACTCACTATATGAAATGGGTCCCAATGGGCATCACCTTGAAATCCAAAGAAAGTATGTAATAAATGCCCATTTTCATGCGCAAAGAAATTTACTTCTGGATAGGTCTCCGTCAGCCACCCCGACAGAAAATAGATAGTTAAAGGAAAGCCATACATTTCAGTAAATAGGGCAACAATAAAGGCAGAGAACGCGCTTAGACTTCTCCAATCAGTTGATGTTTTTGGTTTGACAAAACTAAAGGCAAAAAAGATAAAAATTGCTGAGTTCAGTATCACCATTGACCATAAGCCATAATCATATGTTTCATTCATCACTGCTCTCCTTTTTATGTGATTCCTTACGTGCCTTTTCTAAGCCTTGTATGTAGCCATCGCGATAGGCTGCATTTTTATCCGTGAGTTCTTGAAAGCTCTCTTCCTTTTTTTCATCAGGCGCATGTGAATGATCGTGACCATGTTTACCATGACTGCCATGCATAAATACGTGCATCAAGGGGCATAGCAATAAAATCAAGTAGGGAAGAAATTGCAGCGTATGTTGACCATGCTCAAGCACTAAGAAGTAGGTCACTGCGGCAATAAGTGCCAGTGCAGCCCAGCCTGTAGGTGTTGACCAAAAATTAGGGTGTTGATTTTTCATATTGCCCTCCTAAACGACTTTTAAGACACCGCGATACATTTGCATCTGACAGTGAAACTCATGCTCTCCCGGTGACAAGTTTAATAAGGTAATTTGAGTAATTTCATTTAACTTAAGCTGTTCGCTTATATCCAATGAAGGAATAAGCATTGTTTCAGCGCAGGGGGATTGATCTTTGCGTATAAACTTCAAGGTAACAGGTTGGCTAGCAGACACCTGAATTGAGGATGGGGAATACACGCCATCCCTCACTTCAATGAGTACTTCATTACCTTGAACGATTGTTTTATTGGGTTTATATAGCCAAAACCACCAAACAATCAGCGCGATTAACATTAAGCCTAATAAGTTAATTAACATCATCGCTCTTCTCCTTAATGCTCTTTTGCTTTAAAAAAGCGAAGTCGATTTGCATTTGACACCACAGTCAATGACGAAAACGCCATTGCAGCACCTGCAATTACAGGGCTAAGCAGAATGCCAAAGAAGGGATATAGAACCCCCGCAGCAAAAGGAATCCCAGCTACGTTATAGACAAACGCGCCAAACAAGTTTTGTTTGATATTTCGTAAAGTAGCTTTGCTTACCGCTATGGCATCGGCAAGGCCATGAAGTGAACCACGCATTAGGGTAATGTCAGCACTTTCGATAGCTACATCAGTCCCTGTGCCTATGGCGAAGCCAACATCGGCTAACGCTAGCGCAGGAGCATCGTTGATGCCATCTCCTGTCATACCAACAATTTCGCCACTGCCTTGTAGCTCTTTCACCTTGTTGGCTTTATCTTCTGGCAGCACCTCAGCAAGAAATTCGCTAATACCTGCTTTTTTGGCAACAGCGGCAGCGGTTTCCTTGTTATCACCTGTTAACATGATGACGCGTATACCATTAGCCTGAAGCCGTTTGATAGCAGAGATTGAGTCTGACTTAATGGGATCTGCGACAGCAATGATTGCGGCAAGTTCACCATCTACAGCAAAGTACATAGGTGTTTTGGCTTCTTTGGCTAAAGACTGGGCTTTTCCAACAAAGCCTGTGAGGTCTATGCCTTTTAACTTCATTAGTTTATCGTTACCAAAAAGCAGGACTTTATTGTTACAGTTTGCTTCTACACCAAAACCCGTAATAGCATTAAACGATTCAATTTTTAGTAACTCAATATCCTTATCTAAAGCACTTTCAACAATCGCTTGCGCTAAAGGGTGCTCTGAGCCGCTTTCTAAACTTGCTGCAAGCTGTAGTACGTCTTTTTCGTCAGTAGCTTTTGCTAAAACAATATCGGTTACCTTAGGTGCCCCTTCAGTAATAGTGCCCGTTTTATCTAAAATCATGGCAGTGATTTTAGAGGCGGTTTGCAGTGCCTCACCGTTGCGAATAAGTACTCCGGCTTCTGCTGCTTTTCCTACTCCCACCATGACAGACATAGGCGTTGCCAAGCCTAAAGCACACGGGCAGGCAATAATAAGCACAGTAGTTGCTGATACGATAGCAAAAGCAATTGCTGGCTCAGGGCCAAAGTTAAGCCATGCTAACGCACTTAACACCGAGATGATCATGACTACAGGAACGAAATAGGCGGAAATAACATCGGCCAAGCGGCCAATCGGCGGTTTTGAATTTTGCGCTCGTTTCACCATATTGATGATCTGTGCAAGCGCCGTGTCTTTACCAACGCGTGTCGCTCTAAATAAAATCATGCCTGATTTGTTCAAAGTACCAGCGACAACCTCATCTTCTTCGGCTTTTTCAACAGGCATAGGTTCGCCTGTCAGCATGGACTCATCAATAGAGGTGTGTCCTTCCAATACAACGCCATCTACGGGAATTTTTTCACCCGGCTTTACTTTCACAACATCATGAAGCAAAACCTGTTCGATACCTATCTGAACCTCTTTATTATCACGAACTACAGTTGCCGTTTTGGCCTGCAAGCCGATAAGACGTTTAATGGCCTCAGAGGTTTTACCTCTGGCTTTTATTTCTAATGCTAGACCTAAATCAATTAAGCCAATGATCATGGCGGTAGCTTCAAAATAGACATGTCGTGCCATCAATGGAACGGCGTCAGGTGCAAACACAACAACCATTGAGTACACCCAAGCTGTACCTGTTCCCAAAGCTATTAGTGTGTCCATATTAGCGGAGTGGTTTTTAAAGCTTTTCCAAGCGCCAACATAAAAATGCTTACCTGAAAAATACATAACACCAAAAGTTAAAATACCGACAACCAGCCAAGACATGCGTTCAAGGTTTGTTTCAACTGTCATTTCTCCAACTACAATGCTGTAGATCATCAAAGGAACGCCGAGTGAAAGGGCAATAAACGTATCGCGCATTAGCTTTTTGTAATATGCCCAATCCGCCGCCTCTTTCTCGTCAAGCGCATCTGTTGCTGAGCTATCATCAATTGGCTTCGCGTTATACCCCACTGACTCAACAGCTTTGATCAATTCTTCTGTCTTAGCTGTCCCAGAAACTGTTACAGTCCTATCAGCAAAATTCATTTCTGCACTGACGACTCCATGAGTTGCCTTTAACGCCCCTTCAATTTTGCCTACACAGCTAGCACACCCAGCGCCTTCAATGATGAGCTGTTGGCTTTGTGATGTTTTTTCCAACGTATTCTCCTTACTTTTACACGAAGAGGATTGAGTTTTTGCCTGACAGCAACAGCCTGATTCGGTTTCTATATTTGTATTAGTAGTTACCATTTTTCCTCCTATGCCTTTTTAATTTGTTCAAAGTTTTCGATGAGATGACAAACCATGTTTGCAGTCGGCGCTTTGTCTTCCATTTCTTCCCATTGAGAAAGCGCTGAAGACATTTTCCCTCGAAGTGCCAACATTGCTTGAAACTGTTTTTCTGTTTCTTCAAGCCGCTCTTTGATGAGGCTTCTGACTAATGGGCACGCACTTGTACCATCTTCAGATTCATTAAGAATTTGCTTGATATCAGCAACGGAAAAACCAAGATTTCTGGCACTTAAAATGAACTTAAGTCTCGATACTTCTTTATTCGAGTATGACTTGTAGCCGTTCACTGACTTAGCAGGTTTTAACAGTCCCAATCGCGTGTAATAGCGCACCGTATCAGCAGTCGTTCCAAGGCTTTTTGACAGTTCTGCTACTTTCATATTTACTCCTTAGTTTTTCACCTAAGTTTGTACTCTCACCTACAGCTTAGACCTGTGTCTAAGACACAGGTCAAGTACTAATTCTAGTGAATAAGCTAAAAAATAATTTTTTGGTAAAAGAGAAATCTCGGCCAAAATCGACAGCATTAAGTACTGTAAATGGCAATAGTTTGAGAATTTTCATAGTGCCTTCAAAATATCGTACTAATCGTTCAAAACAATTGATTATTTAAATCAATGAATAAGTCATTCTATTTTTGATGGGAGTGGCGAAAAAAAGACGCACTGATCCCGTGATTAGCCAATAATTGGTGGACGATAAAGTAAGAGATGGATACCAGATTTTGGTAGAGGTGTACGCTGTAGAAATAGCTCAGAGTAAATATTGCAAATACCTTCCTCTTGCGCTTGCACAAGATAGGGATTTAAATGAAAGCTTGAACAAAATCCCCCCTCACAACAAACACAATCACTAGCTTTACATTTTTCACAGACTTCATCACCATGACGGTGTTTAGAGTCTTGCGAGTTTACAGTGTGATAGTGACTATTGTCATTCATTGATTGATGGTGAATATTTTTGCTTCGTTGCATAATATGCGTGTCGGAAGATCCATTTTGATGTTCTTCACAATTCATTGGCTTAGCTGTAGCAAAACTATGCTGCGTAAGCAACACAGTTATTATCACTATTTTAAACCACCTGAAAAGTCCAAACATTATCATTCCTTCTTTAGCTCCTACAATATTAGCCACTTTATAAAAATAATTTTATGATCTTGATCAACCTTTGAACTAAAACCTAAACTTTTTACTTTTTTAAACAGCTTAAACTTAACAAGTATAAAAGGGGTGTCTGATTTATACTCATGAGATTGAAGCCAAGCATGAGCACCATAAAAAAAATAAAAACCCTACGCTCATAACTAGGTATTGAGTAAGGGATCATTTTTCCAATTGTTCAGCTTTAAGCGCAGTACTTTGCAACAATCGGTTCTATCCCGAGCACACCCAATTCCCGTTCATCAAAAGTGATAAAATAGTCTATTGTACGTCTTTCAATGGCGATGTTTTTTGGCTTGACTCTTTAACCTTTACCATTCGCCAACTTTACTTCTTAGCTGATATTCCACCTTGATAGGTATACACCAGACTGGCACAGACTGAAAACAAGAAGTAGCTTACTATTACTGCTCTTAGTTCTTTCCAAAAAAACTATTAGCTAGGCCTTTCCTAACATAACTAAAATGGTTTAAATCCCAAAAAACAAAAGCTACCATCAATATAGTTGCGGTAGCTCTCATCAAGTCAATATAGTATTTCTTCACATCAGAGCCAGAACTTGATACCTGCAACAAAAGCAGTATCACGAGTACTTTGCCCATTTAACTTCGCAAATTCGGCTGTATTACCAAATTTATTTGTCCACTCAACGCCAACATAGGGAGCAAACTGGCGGGTAAACTCATAACGAACCCGAAAACCAATAGCACTGCTAGATAAGCCACTACCAAGGTTATTTTGGACGTCATCCTTACCGTAAAGCGTCAACTCTGCTCGTGGTTGAACAATTAACTTTTGAGTAAGTAATAGCTCATACTCAGCTTCGATCGAAAATGCACTATTACCTTGCTCTCCTAAATACGCAGTCATATCAATTTCAAACCAGTAAGGGGCTAGACCTTGTAAACCAAAAGCTAGCCATTTGCGGTTTTCACCTTCGTTATTGTAATCAAGTCGAATACCGACTTGTGTATCCCAATAAGCAGATATTGCGTGGCCCCATAGAAAATCTGTTTGGTTCTCCTCTAAATTACCTTCGCTAAAATCTCCCTCAGTTTTGATGACTAATCTATCAAAAGTAGTGCCATACCATGCCTGAAAGTCAAAAACACCTGCGTTTGTTTGCTCATTATATTCAAGACGATCCCCTAGTAGCGCGTAAAATGAATGCTCATCTGCCAAAGTCAGTCGTTTGTCGCTATTGAGTGCATAAGGACCTTCAGTCAATGTTGTACCTGCGGCATAAGCATGAGGGTCTCTAGCATCTTTAGGTGCATCTCCACCTTGTGCTTGCATTTTAGAATCACCCATCTCAGTCATCTCATCTTTTGCAGATACAGATACACTTATAAGGGGCAAACCTATTAATAATAGTTTTAACGTATTGGTTAGTATTAATTTTCTCATGATACAACTACCTCTCTAAACATACCTGCATCCATGTGGAATAATAAATGGCAATGCCATGCCCAGCGACCTACGTCATGAGGTGTTGTTAAAAAACTAATTCTTTGCGCTGGTTGTACAGGGATAGTATGGCGACGAACCTGTACATCACCTTTTTCATTCTCCAAATCGCTCCACATACCATGCAGGTGCATTGGATGTGTCATCATTGTATCGTTTTGTAAAATAACTCTTAAACGTTGATTATGCTTCATGTGAACTGGCGTGCTTTTTCCAAATTCCAAGCCATCAAATGACCAGCTATAACGCTCCATGTTTCCAGTTAAATGTAATTCAATTTCAGCCTCAGGCTCTTGCTGGCTTGTAATTCCCTCAAGAGAATGTAAATCTGCAAGTGTTAAAACACGGCGTCCATTTTTACGTAAACCTATACCGGGATCATCAAGGTTTGTTCTAGGCATATCAACACGCATATCAACAGAAGCTCCATACTCTGTTTTTGCATGACGCACTTTAGTGCTAGCAACAGCTAATGGGTTTTTAGTCATTCCATGTTTACTATGATCCATTGCCATCGCTCCATGACCCATTGCACTATGATCCATTTTATTAGAATTCATGCCCGACATACCTGCCGTATCAGCCATTGTAGAATGCACACTATCATGGGTCATATTGCCCATCATATCTGTCATCGTTAACCACTCAACGGGGTCTAAAGAAGGTACTGGTGCATCAACGTTAGGTGCCATTGATAAAGTACCTTTAGCATAACCTGAGCGATCCATGCTTTGTGCAAAAATCGTATATGCGTCATTTTTTGGCTCGACAAGTACATCATAAGTTTCACCGGGACCAAATCTAAATTCATCTACTGTCACAGGTTCAACATTTTGTCCATCAGCTTGTACAACTGTTAACTTCAGCTCAGGTATTCTTACATCAAAAAACGTATTGCTAGAACCGTTAATAAATCTAAGCCTAACCTTTTCGCCAGCTTTAAACATTCCACGCCAATTTGTCAAAGGCGCACAACCATTCATTAAAAAAGTCATTGCAGATGCTGATAAGTCTGCAAGATCTGTAGGGTTCATTCTCATTTTATTCCACATTTCCCGGCGTTGTAGCGCATTTGAAACGCTGCTATTTGAAATGTCATCAAAAAACTCTGGAACAGTAGGTTGATTAAAGTTAAATACATCGCTCTGTACTTTTAACTTGCGAAACAAATCCATTGGGTCATCATCAGTCCAATCAGACAATTGGATGACATGCTCATTGTCAGCACTAATAATATCCTTTTCTCTTGGCTCAATAATTAATGCGCCGTACATACCTGTCATTTCTTGAAAACCACTGTGTGAGTGATACCAATATGTGCCGCTTTGTTGCAGCTTAAATTTATAAACAAAGGTTTCACCCGGCATTATACCTTTAAAGCTAATACCCGGTACGCCATCCATTTGATACGGAAGAATGATCCCATGCCAATGAATTGAACTCGGCACTGATAATTTATTCGTTACCCTGATAGTAACGTCATCACCTTCTCTGAGGCGCAAGGTAGGAGCTGGTATTGAGCCATTGATTGTTGTAGCCATTCTTACAACACCTGTGAAGTTTACTGGTGACTCATCTATCACCAGATCTATGACTTCCCCACTTAGTTCGGGCGCAGTACCTGTTGAAGTTCCAGCAAGCAAAGATGAAGCTGCATGAAGAACACTTGGAAAAGCAGCTAATACACCGCCAGCAGCTAATCCTTGTACAAAGCGTCTACGTGGCGTAGAAACTTGATGTAATGGATTGTTATTTCTCATTTTACTCTCCGTTGTTTGAACAATAAATTAATGTGACCAATGAATGTGCTTAATCTTCCATTCACCATTTTGTTTTTCCAGCACCATCGTTTCCATGCCTTGATAATCGCGTTCAACACCTTTATGAGTACCTGTAGTTTGACTGCGCGACGCAGAGATAGCGGTATTTCCAAGTATCGTCACTTGATGTTCAAGTGTGTCGCTCTTCATCGCTGCTAAATACTTCATATCCGACAACATATGATGATGAGCATATTCATCAGCGCTCCTTTCAACGCGGCCTCCCTCGAAAATGGTGACATCATCCGCTAACTGCGCTCTAGCCTGTTTTTGATTGCCAGTTTCAAGTGCTTGATGAAATGCCAAAACAACTTTTGCGGCTGGGGTATCTATACCTTTAAACAAACCTTTGTCTTTGTTCTTATCACCATGAGCGTTTGCTGCGAAACTAAACGTCATTAATAAAACGAGTAATATATTTATTGTTTTCATTTTCATTCTCTCTTTTAGGTTTTAATTTGCAGGGCCAACAACACTAGTAAGCCCAGCCGTTACAGATAAAATGGCAAAAGCTACTACCATTTCTATCGAGATAGATTTAGATAAAGCCTCTCTGCCTTGACTATTTTTAAGTTGTGGAACGAGTATTAGTTTATGTTTAGCAGCAAGTGCCAAAATAGACACTACAAGGGCCAATTTAAACAACAGTGTTTGTCCGTAACTTGAGCTTATTAGTGCATCAAGACTTCCGACCAATTGAATCACGAGCCAGAGGCCTGCTACCAACAATAGGCTCAATGTAAAACTTGCTTGTTTGCCAAAGCTTTCCATCAGCAAATGAAGTTCTGCATAACTTAGCTGATGGCAAGCCTGTTTTAGTGGCAATAACGCCCCAAACCACCATGCCATAACGAGCACATGCAAAATAAGCAAGCCTTTTTCAATTGTGCCTAACTCAGAAATATGACCCAGTAACGTGAATGAGTATGCAAGGATTAATAAACTCAACATTAAAGCGCTTTGTTTTAAGTACGAGTTCACAGCGAGTTTGAACCTTAAAGCTAAAGCGATTATTGCGGTAACTAGCCCAAGCGCTCGAAGCAAAGCTCCAGTGCCGACAGAGGAGTCCCACATAATAGCCAATATATCAGCGTCTATCGCCCCCTGAATTCCCTCTTCTGCCATTGCACCAGTACTGGCAAAGAACCAAGTAATATTAGCGATCAAAGCCATAACTATATAAGTTCTTGTCCACGTTAAATTCGCTATTACAGCATTACTATGAGATTCATTATGCTCAAAAATTTGTCTGAAAAATGTATAGCCGGCAATACAGGCAAAGCCGACGTAAAATACAATTTTTGACAGTACAATGACTGTATTCCAGATATACATTTCCATATCAATCACACAGCCTTACTAATGAACCATAAAGCCGAAGCTATCTTTCATTTTATGTCCATCTTTACCTAAATAGGTCACATCAACGATATAGTTTGTTGGAGCTAATTTAGGTAGTTCCCATGAAAACTCTCTGGAAGCTTCTTTTGATGGTTTAAAGTCAAATTTAATATTTTCACCTTTTTTATTTTTCAACGTAACTTTAACTACACGTACCTCTTTGCTAAATCCCAATGTCAATTTTTCTGGAGTATTCATTAGCATTGCATTATCAGCAGGCACGCTTTTTTCAAGATGCACATGTGCAAATACTGCACTACTAAAAACAACACTGATTATGGTTAAAAGTTTAATTAATGTTTTCATATATACCTCTATTTATTTAATGGATTAACGACTAAATTTATCTTTGAAAATTTGATTACTTGGAATCCCAGCATCTGTAATTATTTTTTCCACTTCACTCATCATTGCTTCTGGACCGCACAAGTAAAACTCAGCCAAATGCAGTTCTGCTTTTTGGTTCATATACGGCAGAAGTACTTTTTGAACATAGCCTGAGTGCCCTTGCCATTCTTCTGAAGGATTAGAAAGAGTAGGAATATAAGAGAAGTTTTTATGCTTCTCACTCAGTGACTTCAATTCATTATGGTATAGCAAGTCATCTTCAGTTCGCGCACCATAGATAAGAGTCAAACCACTTTTATCTTTATGCTTTTTCAACTGTTCAAAAATAATAGACCTCAGTGGTGCAAGTCCTGAACCCGCACCTATAAACACGCGACTAACTTTTTTATTTGAAGTGGCATAAAAATCAGAAAAAGGGCCTCTTGCAGTTATCGTTTCACCTACTTGGAGTGAACCTAAATAACTTGAACCTATTCCTGCTTTAAAACCATTCTTTGCGGTCTGCCAACGGATATTAAACATTAACTCATCAGACTCCTCGTCAAAGTTAACTAATGAGTAGTGGCGAGTTACACCGTTATGAGAAAATTTTCCATGATAGTAGCTATCCCAGTATTTTTCATAGCACTCTGGCATATCATCTGGACGTAAGCTATTCATCCCTGCTGGCACATCAAATTGCATATATGCACCAGCTTTAAATGCCAACTGTTTGCCTGATTTCAGCTTAAATTTCACTTCCTTGATAAAAGGAGTAATGAAATTAGTCGCAACCACAACTAGCTCATGATTTTCAATATTGCGATCAGTATTAACTTCAATCGAACTAATTTCAGAGAACCTATGCTGACATCCAAGCCGATAACCTTCCTTAAGTTGCTCCTGAGATAAATGTTCCTGTTCAGATAGTGTGATAGGTAATTTAGTTGAACTTAAGAACACGCATTTGCCACAAGTACCGCCACCACCGCAACCTGAAGGAAGGTATACATGTGAACTAGCTAGCCCTTCTAATACAGTTGAGCGACCAACTGCTGAGATGTCAGTAATAGTATTTTCATTGGAAAACGTCACTGCCACTTTTTGCCTGTTAGTGCCCCAACCTAGCTTCAGTAAACCACTTCTATACTGTTGTATCAGCCAAGTAACACCAGTAATTGAAAGGAATAGCGTTGCAAAAGCAAATGCAATGATCAACCAATGGTTAAATCCTCCAGAATTGCCATAGTCCATAAAGTGAAGCTTCATCATCAGATCTTTCAATCTGAAATCATCATTGGCATGGCGAAGTACTTGACCTGTAATACTATCTAAATAAATAGTTGTATTGTTCTCATCCTCAACGGCAACTTGCCACATAGGATTTTGCTGCCTTACGTGATCAGAAAACGGAGGTTGAGATAACACTGGAGTAGTTAACTTACCCTGTCCTGAGTAGGAGTTTTTTGCCAAAGTTAGTACTTGTTCTTCAGACAAATTAAATGGCTTTCCTGTTACAGCATCAAATAGCTTTGAGTGGCGCTCTTGATAGCTATGCTGCCCCTTATCGAACACAAAATGATAGTAAGGCTGATGTAAAACCCATATAAGGTTTACTTCCTGCGGAGCATTACTAGTAATGTCTTTAATAGGGAATAGGTCAAAGCCTGTAATGCTACCTTCATGATGAGAATGAACTCTAAGTTCATTACCACTGGCTTTACTGTGATCCATCAAATTGAAGTAAAGGCCCGTTCCCAACCAAATAAGCAGTTGTAAACCAACAAATAAAGAAAGCCACTTGTGTATCGTTGTATTTAACTTAAATAGTCGCATCAAATGACTCTCTTTTTATTTGGGGAAAGCACTCGGTAATAAGTCAATACTGCGCCAGTAATTGCTCCCATTAGACCTAGAGTTGCGACCAAGAACAAAAACCAGTTTGATACGTTTTCTCCATCATAGTAATCCATAATGTGGAACCGCCACATCCAATCAAACAATCGCCAGTAATCATGACGCTTGGCAACAAGTGATCCTGTTTGTTGACTTATATAAAATGTCGGTGTGGAGAATTGCTCAAACGTCACTCTCCAAACAGGTAAATGCCTTGGGGACAACTCAGCAGGCAAGTTTGTCGCTGACTTAATCAACCTTATGCTGTCGATTTGATGATTCAGCGCATAATGGTATTGTGCGATTTCTTTAGCCTTGGTTTCATCTACAAGGGCCTGAACAGCTCCAGTTTTAGCATCTATTGCTACTTTTCCATTTTCTCCATTAATAAAAGAATACAAAGGACGGCCCATACTTTGAGTAAGTGTAACTTGGCTAGCTTTAGGATAATCCGCAGCTAGCTTTACAATGGAGTAATCCATACTTGCTAAATCTATTTTGGCTTCCTCACTCTTAGCCAAGGTTTCGCCGTGTATATAGTGAATATCCATAGTCACCATATACACGCCTGTAATAGACCAGAAGAGGAATTGTATTCCGACAAATGCCATTAGCCATTTGTGATATTTTCTAGCCGTGCTAAGCATTATTCTCAGGCTCCACGTTAGAAAGCTCTTTGTTAAAGGCATTTACTTCAGGCTTTTTAATGATTGAGTAAATTGCAGGGAGTACAATAAGCGTGAGCAGCACAGCACTTGTCATTCCGCCTACCATAGGAGCAGCAATGCGGCTCATGACCTCAGAACCTGTACCAGTACCATATAAAATAGGCATTAAACCTATAATGATTGTAGCTACCGTCATCATTACTGGACGAACTCGTAAGCCAGCACCGTGCAATAATGCATCTTGATATGCATCATCTGAGATGAGTTCTGCTCGCTCCACCGCTTTTTCCTTAAGCTCAGCAAGTGCTTGATTAAGATAAACCAGCATTATCACGCCAATCTCAACCGCAACACCAGCTAGAGCGATAAAGCCCACACCAACAGCTACTGAGAAATTAAACCCTTCTAGATACATCAACCATAACCCACCGATCATTGCCATCGGCAAGGTAACGATAATGATAGCCACTTCACTAAACGCTCTGAAATTCAGGTAAAGCAGAATAACAATAATGGCGAGTGTTAAAGGCAATACATAGGTGAGCTTTTCTTTCGCTCTTTCCATATATTCGTATTGTCCAGCCCAAGTAATTGAATAGCCTGCTGGTAATGTCAGGTTATTTGCTAAGTGTTCTTTAGCATTTTCAACATAAGTACCTACATCAACGCTATCAATATCAATGAAAGTCCAACCATTGATTCTGGCATTCTCACTTTTAATACCCGGTGGGCCATTCTCTACTCGAATATCAGCAACATCACCTAGTGCAATGCGTTGACCACTTGGTGTTACAACAGGTAATCGTGCTAGCTGCTCAGGAGAATCTCGATAATCTTGCGGATAGCGCAGATTAACAGGGTAACGCTCTTGACCTTCTATCGTTTGTGTCACATTCATACCGCCAATCGCAGTAGAAACTACTTGTTGGACATCTTCGATATTTAACCCAAAGCGACTTGATTTATCTCGTGAAATATCAACCTTGATATATCGTCCACCTGCAACTCGTTCAGAGTAAACTGACGCTGTGCCTGTCACTTCTGGCAAGAGTTGTTCTATTTGTTGGCCGATATCCTGAATTACATCAAGTTCTGGTCCGGCGACTTTAATACCGACAGGCGTTTTTATACCTGTAGCTAACATGTCAATGCGGGTCTTGATTGGCATGACCCAAGCATTGGTTAAGCCCGGAAATTTAACCAACTTATCAAACTCAGCTTTTAACGACTCAGTTGTCACGCCTTCTCGCCACTCCTCCCGTGGCTTCAATTGAATAAAGGTTTCAATCATGGTTAGAGGCGCAGGGTCAGTTGCGGTTTCAGCTCGTCCTACTTTACCGAATACATTTTCAACTTCTGGCACAGTGCGAATAAGCTTGTCCGTTTGCTGCAATAACTCTCTTGCTTTACCGATTGAAATGCCGGGATATGTAGTAGGCATATACATAAGGTCGCCTTCATCCAATGGCGGAATGAATTCACTACCAATTTTATCGACAGGCCAAAAACCAACGATAGTCACTAATACTGCTGCGACTATTGTCAATTTTGGAAACTTCATGACTTGCTTTAAAACAGGCATGTAGATAGCAATCAATAATCGATTTAATGGGTTTTTCTTTTCAGAGACGACTTTGCCTCGAATAAAGTAGCCCATCAAAACAGGCACCAATGTTATTGCCAAGCCTGCTGATGCAGCCATTGCATAGGTTTTTGTATAGGCGAGCGGTGAAAACATTCTTCCTTCTTGCGCTTCTAAGATAAACACAGGTAAGAATGAGACAGTTATGATCAGCAAGCTAAAAAATAATGCAGGGCCTACCTCACTCGCAGCCTTAGCTACAATTTGCCAACGGTTTTCATCTGTTAGTGGTGTTTTCTCCATATGTTTATGCATATTTTCAATCATCACTATTGCACCATCAGTCATCGCACCAATAGCAATAGCGATACCGCCTAAAGACATAATATTGGCATTGATGCCTTGCATATACATGATGATGAATGACACCAATATACCTAATGGTAGAGTAACAACTGCCACAATTGATGAGCGAAGATGAAATAGGAAAGCAACACAGACAATAGCCACGACCGCAAGCTCCTCTAGCAACTTGCTCCAAAGGTTATCAACAGCACGATCTATTAACTTCGATCTGTCATAGACAGGGACAACCTCCACCCCCTCTGGTAAAGAAGATTTGAGCGACTCAAGCTTTTCTTTTACCCCATTTATGGTTTGTTGAGCGTTTTCACCAAAGCGCATAACGACAACACCACCAACAACTTCGCCTTCGCCATTAAGTTCTGCGATACCACGGCGCATTTGAGGACCAAGGTTAACGTTGGCAACATCACCAATACGCAACGGCGTGCCTTGTTCGTTAATACCAAGTGGAATTTTCTCTATATCACTAACTGATTGAATATACCCCGTTGCGGTAACCATATATTCAGCTTCAGCCATTTCCACAACGGATGCGCCAGTTTCTTTGTTCCCTTTTTGTAAGGCTATTTGTATTAAACTTAGAGGAATATCGTAAGCTCTCAATTTGTCAGGATCTACTTGCACTTGATACTGCTTAACCATACCACCAACGGCGGCAACTTCGGACACGCCCGGAACAGTTTGTAGTTCATACTTTAAGAACCAGTCTTGAATGCTTCTTAATTGGCTTAGATCATGGTTTCCAGACTTATCTGTTAAAGCGTAAATGTATACCCAACCCACACCTGTTGCATCAGGTCCTAATTGAGGTTTTGCCGAATCAGGCAGGCTTGATGCTACTTGGCTTAAGTATTCAAGTACTCGGCTTCTAGCCCAATACAAATCAGTATCATCATCAAAAATAATGTAGACGTAGGAATCACCAAAGAATGAGTAACCACGAACAGTTTGCGCCCCCGGCACTGATAGCATCGCTGTAGTAAGTGGAAATGTCACTTGATCCTGCACAACTTGTGGTGCCTGTCCCGGATAACTCGTCTTAATTATCACCTGCACATCAGAAAGATCTGGGAGTGCATCTACTGGCGTTTTTTGTAATGAATACAAACCACCAAACGCGATAATTAAGGTAATCAACAAAACAAAGAAACGATTGCCGATAGACCATCTAATAATTGATTCAATCATTATTTTTCTCCCACTTAATGATTAGAATGATCAACAGCAGCTTTATTTTCCTTGCCGTGTTGTTCATCTGATTCAAGAGAGATTTCAGTGATAACTAAGTCATCCCTAACCTCAAAAGTGAAAGTGACATTATCACCAACATTGAAATCAACTATTTCTATATTGTCCGCGACGATAAAATCCATCGTCGCAGCAGGTCTATCCCACTTCTCTATTGGGCCTCGGCTAATATTTAGAATCCGTGTATCAATATCAATCGCATTAATTAAACCTGATACTGTTGCTGATGATACTTCTTCACTCATATCAGCAGGCTCACTCATGATATGAATTCCAGTAACTTCATATCCACCCTCTTCGGTTTTGCTCACTTCAAAGTGCAAAGATTGACCAGACTTCAGTGAATCAATATCTACCTTTTCACCTACATCGAAGTCCATTGTCATTTCAGGCCAATCCCAAGCCTCAGCAGGACCATGAGTAATATTAACCATACGATGTCCCGCCATGACGCTGTTGATTTCGCCTTCCATCCAAACAGAGCTAGGCACTTCGTCATGAGTCATTCGTTTAAAATCAGAGTTTTTACTTGATTCAGAATCAATCAAGAATTGAGCAGATGTCACCACAACATCATCTTCATTAAGACCCTCTAAGATTTCGATACTATCGATATCAACCCGGCCAATTGTCACTTCGATAGACTTAAATTGCCCATCCCCCAAGGCAAGTACAACTCTGTCTTGTTTACCTGTGCGAATGACGGCTTCTTTAGGTACGAGTATCGTGCTATCAGCTTGATTAGCGTGAATAGAGACTTGTGCAAACATGTTTGGTTTTAATTGATAGTCTGGGTTGTCAAACTTCAGTCTCACTCTGAGTGTGCGTGTTTTACTATTCAATGTTGGATAAACATAATCAACGACACCAGCCCAGTCCTCTCCGGGTAAATAATCCAGTGTCATTGATACAGGCAGTCCTTCTTTAATTAAGGCTGCGTCACGTTCAAACACTTCTGCTTCAACCCAAACTTGATCTAGTTGACCAATGCTTAATAAAGTGTTTCCCGGCTTGACATAAAAGCCTTCTCTAATCTTCAAACCGTCAACAACACCTGCTTGTGGTGAATAAAAGGTGATGGTTTGCTGAACTTTTCTAGTCTTTTCTAGCTTTTGAATGAAATCTGCTGAAAGCTGTAACGCTTTAAGGCGATCTTTCGCCGCCGAAATTAAGGAACTATTGTCGCGCTTTAAAGCTATTAAAAGTTCTTCTTGCGCGTTAACTAACTGAGGAGAATACAGTGTATATAGAGGCTGCCCTTTCTCTACAGGGTTACCTGCCGCTTTGACATAGAGTTTTTCAATCCAACCATCAACACGTGGGTGGATATGAATTAGCTTATCTTCATCATATTGAACGTAACCAACCGTTGATATTTCAGTATGCATATTTTTCAGCTCAACAGGTGCAGTGCGAACCCCTAGGTTATTCACTACATGAGGCGCAATTTTTACTGCTCCGGGACCAAAATCATCACCAGATGATTCTTCCTCATACACAGGAATTAAATCCATCCCCATAGGCGACTTACCGGGCTTGTCCCGGCGGTAATTAGAATCCATCGGTGCAACCCAATACAGAGGCTTTTTCTCTGCTGATGTTGTTTCATCTGTATTACTGTTTGACCCTGCACCTTGATATAAGCTCAATACTCCTGCGCCTAGCGCAGCACCAATGATGATGGCAATAATTGTTTTAGTATTCGTTGACATTATTTTTCTCCAAATTGCTGATTGGATAAGTGCTGATTAGTTTTGTGTGAAGTTTGCATCGACTTATGTTCAGCATTTGAGTTAGATTGAGAACGTGCAAAGAAATAGTTGATACGAGCAACTGTTTTAAGTGCGTCAACATCAATTCTTAAGGCTGATATTCTGGCATTTAATTCTGCGATTCTTGCTCGAACAACTTCGGCAAAATCGCCATCATCATTTGTGTAAGCTGTCAATGACGCTTCTGCTTGGTCATGAGTTTGTTTAAGGAGTTGTTCTTGATAGATAGATTGCCTATCAGATAAACGCTTAAGCTGTCTAAGCTCCTTTTCCACCATACTGATCATTTGCTTTGTCAGTAATAGTTTCTCGGTTTTAATAGTCTCTGAATCTGCAATAGAAGCTGCAACTTGCTTATCTTGTCTGTTCTCGGTGAACAAGGGTAAATCAAACGTTACTCCAACAGAAAATAAATCAGCTCGGCTATCACCAGAGGGCATATTGTCCCGATAGGCATAACTAGCATTAACACCCCATTGCGGTTCATATTGCTGTTTAGCTAACTCAACTGCTTTTTCTGAAGCTTTGCGTTTTATATCAATTGCAAGTATGGCTGGGTGATTCGAAAGCTCCTGAGCCAATAGATTTCTTGAGTAATTAGATGCTTTTAGGACTGTTGAATTGTTCAAATGAATTGTAGGCAACTTTTTAGAAACCCTAAACTCTAATGGTTGCGTATCAAAGTTGAATGATTCATTCAAGCCAGCAGCATCGTAGATATGAAGCCACTCATTAAGGCGAGCGATTGTTGTTTCTAGTTTCTGCTTTTGCGAAGTTAATCGGTCATCTAACTGCACGATTTCCAATTGAGCACGAATAACATCTTGTTGTCTGGTTTTACCAACAACATTTGAGTAGCTAGCTTTAGTAACTTCCGCCATCTGCTCAAAGAGCGCCCAATCCGCTTCAATCAATTTAATGGTTTGTTGGGCTAAGTAAGCATCTAACCATAACTGTGATACTTGGCTTATCAGTTTAGCCTTACGATCCTCTCGTAGCAGTGGAAATTTCGTTGACTCAATTTTTAATTGCTCTTGTTTAATCTTTAAACTATCACCTCTAGGAAACATTTGAGAAACACCAACCTTTAGTTGAGTCATTCCTTCCTGATCTAAGTCCCAAGTATCTGTTGGTAAATTCATTATCCCTAGTGATACTTTGGGGTCAGGCAAAGTACCTGAAGCGATACTTCTATTTTCAACCGCGCTTTGTTTTAACCGACTCCCATGAAGCCAAGGATCATTTTGCTGAGCCAAGGTGATAGCTTGTTCAAGTGACACTACTTTCTCAGCTTGAGCTGAGAATACAGACAAGCCGAGAATTAGCGAAGTTGAAAGTAGAGTAAGGCTTGAAACATTTAATCTCATTAGAATTGCTCCTCATAAGCCTTAACTTCTGCATATACTTTACTCGTTCCATCTTTAAATAAAATTAATACGTTATATGACATAAAGCGGTCGCCGACTTCCATACCCGGAGAGCCAACAGGCATTGCTGGGACAGATAATCCAATCGCATTGGGGTGCTCTTCTGACAAGAACTGCTGAATAAACTTAGCCGGTACATGACCTTCAAAGGCAAACCCATTTCTACTCACTGCCGTGTGGCATGAACGGTAATTAGGTTTGATACCATACTTAGTTTTGATGTTGCCGATGTTTCGGAAATCTTTGGAATGCGCAACGATCCCTTTGTCTTCAATATGAGTTATCCATTTTTTACAACACCCACAAGTTGGGGTTTTATAAACGATTAACTCCAAAGGTGTTACGTCGTTATTGTGTGCATGCTTATGTTCATTAGCGTTTGCAAACGCAGGTGAAAGCAGCATTACAACTGCTATTTTTAAATACTTATTGATCATTTTTGCCCCCAGACGTCGCTGGAAAATAGCTATAGCGCTACGACGCTATATTGACTAACAGAAAAATTAATTACATGTGTGCGAAATTTGGACGCACTAATCCTGTATTAGGCAAAAATTGGTGGACGATAAAGGGAAGTGGAAATTGAATGAGGTTGTTTAGATTGCATAGCAGCTACAGATTCACTCAATATTTGAATATCTGTCGAGTCAACACTGGAATTTAGGACTGTCGTAGATGAGCAAGCATTTGCAGGACAAATACATTCAACGTCACAACAATCTTCTGATTGACCATTACTGCTTTTATTCATATCACCATGATCCATGTTCATGTTCATGTTCATGTGTGATTCATGAGAACCTGATGGCATTTCGCAAGGCATAGCAGAATACGCAAATGCTTGCCCTACAAAGGCAAACAGCATAAGCGTTATCACTAAGACTTTTGAAAATGCTTTAGACATAAAATTCTCATAAAAATATACATGTCTATGCTAATACAAATTTTCGAATAAGTAAATTGATGTCATGTAAACATTTATGAATATTTGACTAACGTCAACTTTTTCAAAGAGGTAAGTGACAAATAATAATCTCATCAGACTTCTTATCTTCGTTATTCAATGGCTTTTATTTTGAGACTTAAGTTGCTCTCTCATTTCTAAAACTCGATCTACCGAATAAGCTCCCGCCCTCATAACAACCAGTTCAACAAACGAAATATCAATTAACTTATGGTCAGCATCAATCACATAACAACTCTCACTATGTGTGTATATTTCTAACTTATCCTCATCAGCAGATTTGCTAACAATCTTTGAAGTTACCATTTGCTCAAATGGCCGAAATCTGAATGTTTCATCGTCAATAACAACCCCTGACAAAAACTCCCCAAGAAATGATTTTTCAAAGTCTTTATAGTCATAGACCGAGAGTATGTAAGCATCCTTTAAATATGTTTTGTCCATTTGTTACTCCCTACTAATAGCCAGCAGGGAGCATTTCTCGCAACTCTAATAGCTCATTTGGAGAGTACATACACTCATGCATTAAATTGAACTCAAATACATCTACATCAAACTTTTGGGGTTCTGCATCTAAGATATAAAAGTCAGCACCAAAAGTTCTATATTCAAGACCGTTTACTTCCATGACTTTCGTGGAAAACAAAGCCTCACCTTTTTTACCGTTCTTACTATCCTCAGCAAAAGTAGCGTAAAGCACCTGTTCAACCTTATCTTCTAAGTCAGATTTAATTGAGATAAGTGTTGCGTTAGTTAGTTTTACTCTTGGTCTCATGCTTTTGCTTCCTTCTTATCTTCTAGGCAAAACGGGCGGAAAAAACTAAGGTACTTAACTCCATTAACTTTTAGTAAATTGTTGTCAGCATCAAAATGTGACAGAACGCTAGACTGATACAACGAAATATATTTTTCATAATCGATGGTGTTAAAAAAATTGGTATCGACACGTCGTGCATGGAAAACAAGAGCTTGCTGATCGATACGAACAATGAACTTTTGATCACCATCTAGATTTTTAACCTGTAGACATAAATCAGGTTTGTGCCAATCAGATACAAAGGAAGGAATCAGTGGGAAGCCATATACCAAATAGCGCATACCTTCGATTTTGAAGGTTGTTGGATTGAACTGAGCCTTATTTAATTTGCCGCTACGGAATAATTCAAGTGTCAACACCAGCCAGTGCTCATGCTTAGAAAATGTATTTCCTTCAGAAATACAGCCTTCGAACTCACTATCATGGTTTACATGATTGATGTACATGTATTGTTTAATGTCATTCAAGGAAAGCTTTTCAACCGGAAACTTTGAAGCTATGAGCCTGAAATAACAACCATGAACTTTTAAATCTGCATATTGAACTATCAACGGATCATCAAAAGCATCGAAATATGGTCGCCACTCCAGCCTAAAGTCAGCACCAGTGTTTACAATAAACTTGGCATCTTCTGGCAACCCTAATACTTGGTATATCACTGAAACTAACTCTAATGTTTCGATATCTACCAGCATCAGGCTTTCAATACGGTTTGCCATTGACTCAATTTCTTTATGAAGCGATTCAATAATTTCTTGATCATCGTATTCATTGATCATTAAGTATTTCAGGGAATCGTGCTTTAGAATTGAATCCAGTTTTTTCTGTTCAAATGCTTCAGTGAGGCTATTATGGGTATCAGAAAAATGAGGGCAGTTATAAACACCTCTAGCCCACAGGCCTTGGGCGTAAAGATCAGGAAACTCTAATAACTCAGCAAACTCTTTTGCTTGTTTATTGAGTTTATTCTTTAATTGATAAAGTGAGATCATTTAGTTCTCCAAACAACTTTCTAATAAACAATGGCCTACCAACACATTGCTTTATTTATTGTTCAAATAACCAAATTTTTACGGATGCTCCGCTTCACTGTTCACGTTTTTCAAGGCGAAAAACATGTGTAGGCGTAGGCTGTCCGTTCAGCCTTCTTATTATAATATCGCCAAAAAACAAAATGACAACTTACGTATTTGTACAACTTTAGGTAGATATTTTGAGTTTGAACTCTGAAAAGCTAAGCCCAAACAAGGATACGACCATCTCTTCATTTATATTGGAGCCGGGAAATTTTTTTTCAAAATTTCCAATAATGCTATCTAGGTGGCTAGCTAATATTTTTACTAAAAATATTTCCGAGTTTGGTGAGAGTGCAGACAGTGCTATCATTGGGTTGTCAAAGGATTCAGCTTTTATTTTTACTAGTAAATCGCTGTAACTGTCACAGCCATATAGACAAATAGCTGCCCCTTCTTGGGCTTGTCCAAGGGGAATAGTTAATAATTTAGATAATCGTTTTGCCTGCCTTTTTATATTTACTAGCAGGTCTTCTTTTTTAAAAGACATCAATACACCAAAAAACGGCAACGCTAGGCCACGCACCTATGTCACTCAGTTTTTATGTGAATATTTAATCTTTTAGTTCAGAGTAAATCCATTTCGTCCTGTTTTCGTGGGAACGGGCTTCTCTGAAAAGCCACTGCAAAAAGCAGTGGCCATTGTCGCAATATTATAAGGAAATGTGAATGGTAGTTTGATGCCTACATATTCTTTTCAGTGAATTCAGCCAAGCTACTACGCTCTACTTCATCAAAAATCAGCACTGATCCTTTTTCATAATGACGAAACACATTAACAGCCGCACTTGCACCAGAAGAAGCAGGTGTTACAAACTTATCGTCAATCTGGGCTAGGTTGCCCAATACGATTGTCCGACAATTTTTCCCACCACGGCTTAACATGCCCTTGATTTGCGCTCTAGTCATGTTTTGAGCTTCATCAATGATTAAAACAGCATCGTCTATTGAACGGCCACGAAAATAAGCCATGCTAGTAAATTCTATATTGGCTTTTTCAATCACATGCTCGACTGTAGCGTAGACATTTCCTTCATGATTATCATCCGAGTGCATCGAAATTAATGCGTCAGTAATACCTGCCAGAAGAGGCATTGATTTTTCAGTTAAATCCCCCGGTAAGAATCCCGGATCGTCGTCCATAAAGTCTCTGGAGCGCACCACAACGATTTTTTTGTACTTTTTCAACTCCAATACTTGATGCAGCGCCGAAGCAACTGCCAAAAAAGTTTTTCCGGAGCCAGCAGGACCAAGGATGATATTTAAATCATAGTAAGGGTCTGTTAATTGGCTTAAAGCTACCGACTGACGCTGATTTTTAGGCAAAATGCCCCATACTTTTTCTTGTTTACGAGGCAATAGCTTTGTGAATACCTCAGTATCTGTTACTTCTGAAATTCGCCCAATGTGTCCAGCTTCATCGTACCAATACATGTTTGGCTGAACTTCATCATTAAATAGACTTATTGGGAAAGTATAAACTTCTCCTGAAACCTTGAAGTCTTTGTCTGATTTAATTCGATCAAAAAGATCTCCTTTAAAGGCTTGTACCCCTGTGTATAAAAGATCAATATCTGATATTTGATTATCTACGGCAACGTCTTCTGCCATGACCCCTACGGTTCGAGCTTTCAAGCGCATATTAATGTCACGGCTAACAATTATTACGTCTTTATTGAGTTCTTTTTGAAGATATAAAGCATAATTAATTATTCTGTTATCAGCATCACTTCCTATCCCGTGCTTTAACTCCTTAGCCAGATCCAATTGAGTGTCAATTCCAATGAAAAGCTTTCCTCTCTGGGCTGTTTCGGTAGATGGTAAAGGAATACCTATTTCCATTTCCTCGGCTGTATGTCCATTTATAATGTCTTCAAGCATTCTAATGCACATACGGGCATCGGCACTTACCGATTTATTAGTTCTTTCTTTCAGGTTATCAAGCTCTTCAAGGACAGTTAGACAGATGTAAATATCATCTTTGTAGCTAAAAATAGATTTTGGATCATGTACTAATGCAGATGTGTCTAGTACACGAGGATTTCGATTATCAATAGAGCTTTTCATTACGCAGCCTCCCAAAAGATTGAATCGTTGCTAGGCTTTGTGTTGTACTTTTCTTGTAAATTACAAATTTTGAGTAAAGGTTTATTGTTGAGAGACTGCTCAGAGTAGCTAAGGTAATCAATTTTTTTGGAAATTCTTTTTACTTTTTCTACAGGCCAATAAAAACAAGGGGGTAAAAACTTTAAAATATCCCCAATTCGGGGTTGTAAAATCACCACGGCATTTTGAATACTTCTTCCTCGCATAAAGTTAACCGACTTAAACTGCATGTTGGCTTTTTCCATAATGTAGTTGCGACTAGATACCGGGTTTTCATCGCCTTTGTGTAACACTTCGAGGGTATCGGTTATGGCAGCAAGCCAAGGGGCCATTTTCTCTTCTTCGGTACCAGGTAAAAAGCCTATTGATTCAGCTATTTCGGGGGTATTTCGGGTTACGATAACTTTATCGTAAATGCCTTTTTCAATAATCATTTCAAGTGCGCTGGCAAGGGCAAGTAGAGTTTTACCACAGCCTGCAGGGCCGGTTAAAATAACCAGTTCAATAGTTGGGTCTAGTAAAGCATCAAGCGCCATGCCTTGGTACACATTTTTTGGCTTAACGCCCCACGCAGTTTGGTTCATTAGACGTTCGACACTAATGTCTTTTAAAGTAATGGTTTTATCGTCGTAGCTTTTTACTCGTGCCGCAAAATGGTCGCTGCTATCAAGTATATACTCGTTATAAAACACATCACTTATGGTACTCTTTGCTATATGATGGTAAGTGTCGCGTCCTTGTTGCTCAGTTTCACACTCACCGACATGTTGCCAAAAATCACCTTCTATTTTTTTGTAGCCGCTGGTTAATAGCGCAATATCATCAATTAATTGGTCTGTGCGATAGTCTTCAACAAACTTCAGCCCTGCTCCTTTCGCTTTAAGGCGCATGTTGATGTCTTTGGTAACTAGCACAACTTTGCTATCACTGTGCTGTTTTTGTAAATGTACCGCGCAGTTAATTATGCGGTGATCATTTTCGTTGCCTGGTAACCCTGAAATGCTATCGGCAAATAAATGGTCATTGACAATAATTAAACGACCGCGAGACTCTGTTTTCGCCTTTTTATTACTTGGCAACGCGACACCTTGCAACATTTGCTCTGGTGAGGCGTCTTTGAGTATTTCATCCAAACCACGAATTGCAACACGGGCATCACGGCTAACATCATGTTTTCTATCCTTTATATGATCGAGCTCTTCTAATACGGTCATCGGGACAACAACATCGTGTTCTTGAAAAGATAAATAAGCGAGGGGTTCGTGGAGTAAGACATTGGTATCGAGCACATACATTTTACTATCAAGGTTCGAAGCTTTTTCCATAGCACTTTCCTTACGTTTTATGATTTTTATGCTATACCCAATTAACTAAACAAGCAGCGATTAAAGCGGTTATTTATTTGTTAGGTATATACTCAGTTTAGTCTATTTGCAGCAAAAGTCCTTTTTATGACAGCCAAAATTACAATTATTTAAGTGGTTAAAATACATACAAAACTTACCTGTAATATTGACTTAAAAAGGTTGACTAAATTTAATTGTGTGCGGCGAGTTTACTGCCTTGAAGTAGCCTGATGTTACAGGTAACATAGCCGCCTTTTTCTTCATAGACGAGACATACATGAATTTTTCCTTAGGTCAGCGTTGGATCAGTGATACTGAGTCAGATTTAGGATTAGGCACCGTAGTTGCCCTTGAAGGCCGTCAGGTCAGCATTTTATTTCCAGCCAGTGGTGAAAACAGAGTTTATTCTTTAACAGAAGCACCTGTTACTCGTGTCGCATTTAATCCAGGCGATGTTATTCGCAGCGTTGAAGAGTGGGAACTTGAAGTAGAGTCAGTTGAAGAACAAGGTGAGCTTTTATGCTACCACGGTACACGTGTTGATAACGGTGAAAAAGTTCAGTTAAAAGAGACCTTTTTAGATCACTTTATTAAATTTAATAAACCGCAAGACCGCTTATTTGCAGGCCAAGTAGACCGTTTTGATCGTTACACCCTTCGCTATCAAACTTGGCAGCACCAGTTCGAGCGTCAGCAATCACCTTTAAAAGGCTTAATTGGTCAACGTGCCAACCTAATACCTCACCAGCTTTATATTGCACAAGAAGTGGGTAAACGTTTCGCGCCGCGTGTTTTATTGTCAGATGAAGTGGGCCTTGGTAAAACCATTGAAGCGGGGATGATTTTACATCAACAAATCATTAGTGGCCGAGCTAGCCGCGTATTAATTGTGGTGCCTGAAAACCTGCAACACCAATGGCTCGTTGAGATGCTTCGTCGCTTTAATTTACGTTTCTCTATTTTTGATGAGGAACGTTGTGATGAAGCATTCGCAGACTCACCGAATGTATTCGAAACAGAACAGTTAGTACTTACTAGCCTTGAATTTTTAAGCAAGAAAAAACGCTGGTTTGAACAAGCAACATTAGCCGATTGGGATTTACTCGTGGTTGATGAAGCGCACCATTTGAGTATTACAAATGGTAAACCAAGCACAGAATATCAACGCATGGCTGAACTTAGCCAAGATATTCCAGGCCTTATTTTACTGACAGCAACACCCGATCAATTAGGCCACCGCAGCCACTTTGCGCGTTTGCAATTACTCGACCCTGATCGTTTTTATGATTACGATGCTTTTGTTGAAGAAGAAAGTAACTACAAAGATGTCGCAGAAGCTGCCAATCAACTACTCAGTGAGCAACGCTTAGATGACACGGCTCGCGAGACATTAAAAGCCTTATTAAAAGAAACCGATATCACTGAGGTGCTTGCTAAAGCTGAGCAAGGTGATGAAACCGCGCGTAATGAAATTTTATCAATGCTACTGGACCGCCATGGTACCGGCCGTATTTTGTTCAGAAATAGCCGCAGCGGTATTGATGGTTACCCAAGCCGTAAACTCCACGCTTACCCAATGGCGATGCCAAAGCAATATAAAACCGCAATGTCGGTCTTAGGGAATATAGGCGGCATTCAAAGTGCTGAGCTAAGTGCTCTGCGCGCGTTATTCCCAGAAAAAATATTTCAAGAATTTGAAGGTGAAAACGCCAGTTGGGGCGCCTTCGACCCACGTGTTGACTGGTTAATTGAAACATTAAAAACACTAAAACACGAAAAAGTCCTGCTAATTTGTGCTAAAGCTGAAACAGCGATTAGCCTTGAACAAATTTTACGAGAGCGCGAAGCCATTAAAGCATCTGTGTTCCATGAAGGTATGTCGATTGTTGAGCGTGACCGTGCTGCGGCATTTTTTGCTGATGAATACGACAGCGCACAAATCCTTCTGTGTTCAGAGATTGGTTCAGAAGGCCGTAACTTCCAGTTCTCACATCATTTAGTGCTCTTTGATTTACCTTTGAACCCTGATTTGTTAGAGCAACGTATTGGTCGCCTTGACCGCATTGGTCAAACGCAAGATGTAAACATTCATGTGCCTTACTTTGAAAATACAGCACAAGAAGTCTTGCTACGCTGGTATAACGAAGGCCTAGATGCGTTTGAAACAACATCAACCACAGGGCAAATGTTGTATAAAGAATTCGGTGAAGAGCTGCTTGAATTCATTGGTACACATAATTGTGATGAAGAAGAGCTAGACCCACTACTAGAACAAGTTGCTAGCCAAAATGCAAAACTGCGCAAACAAATGGAAAGTGGTCGTGACCGTTTATTAGAGCTGCACTCAAGTGGTCAAGGCCGTGCTGAAAGCTTAGTCGCTGATATCGAAGAGCTAGATGACCAGTTTACATTGCCAAGTTACATGATCAATGTGTTCGACACTTTTGGTGTAAGCCAAGAAGATAAAGGTGAAAATACCATTATCTTAAAACCAACCGAGCATATGTTGAATCCCTCTTTCCCTTGCTTAAAAGATGACGGTATTACCGTGACCTTTGACCGTGCAACTGCACTATCGCAAGAAGATGCGCATTTTATCAGCTGGGATCACCCGATGGTGCAAGGCAGTTTAGACATGATTTGCGATGATGACTTTGGTACAGCATCGGTTGCCCTGCTGAAAAACAAAAAACTCCCTGCGGGTACATTTTTTGTTGAGCTTATCTTCATTGCAGAAGCCATGGCACCGAAGTCATTACAGGTAGGTCGTTTCTTACCGCCGACTCCTATTCGAGTTTTACTTGATAAAAGCAGCAATAACTTAGCCGATAATGTTGCCTTTGATGCCTTTAACCAACAGCTTTCTGCGGTTGGTCGTCAAACGGCAAGCAAGTTAGCCAGTGCGCTACAAAGTGCCATTCACCCAATGATCACCAGCGCTCAGGGGTTAGCCCAAACAAAACTCGACGCATTGCGTGTTGAGTCATTAGAAAAAATGCATACCGCATTAGGTGAAGAGCAAGCCCGTTTAACCGCGCTTAAACAAATTAATCCGAATATTCGTGATGAAGAGCTTAGCTTCTTTGATAAACAACGCAGTGACCTGACGACCTATATTGAAAAAGCCCAAGTTAAATTAGATGCGATTCGTTTGATTGTTGTGTCGCACTAGAGCGAGTGACGTAAAACGTATAAATAAGCAACGCGATGTCATCCCACATCGCGTTTTTTATATTAAAAACGCAGCGAGGCTTATCACCAACGCGACGGCGGCTAATTTGCAAAAGAGAGCGGCTAAGCCTTTATTTTTCTTAATGACATCTTCTGTGTAAGCTTTTTTTAAATACACAGCTTGTAAGTCAGTAAGGTCTTTGCAGTGCCAACACTCAGGCTCGCGGTCGTTAACGTGTAATCCGCATCGTGTGCAAGGCTTACTGCGAATACGGCCCAAAAAAAACATTCAATGACTCCTGTTTTGCAAATACGCTAAGTAAGCAACTGTATATCGGATAACAATTCAAAACCACTCCTAGCATTGTGTAAGCATTGATACTCCTTTAAAATAACGCCCTTGCATATCATCGAGGCTGGCTGTGTTACTCAATTATAATCCCCCAATGACGCCCTATTTGAGCATTGTTTATCAAGATGATGATTTACTGATCGTCAATAAACCAAGTGGTTTACTTACGGTGCCGGGTAAGGACCCAAAACATGCCGATTGCCTTATTGCACGCGTTAACCGCGTATTTCCTAACGCTAAAATTGTTCATCGCTTAGATATGGCAACCTCAGGGATTATTTGTTTAGCGATGCATAAAGAAGCACATCGCAATCTAAGTATTCAGTTTCAAGATAGAAAAACCGCCAAACGCTATGTTGCGCGTGTATTTGGAAAGCTTGAACAGCAAACAGGTTCCGTCGATTTACCGCTTATTTGTGATTGGCCGAACCGCCCTAAACAAATGGTTGATCACGACAAAGGCAAGCCTTCATTAACACACTTTAAAGTACTTGAGCATGAAGCTCAGGCAACGCGCGTTGAGCTGACCCCAATTACAGGGCGCTCTCACCAACTACGTGTGCACATGCTGTCTTTAGGCCACCCAATTTTAGGGGATAGACTGTATGCCCACTCAGAAGCGTTAGCGCTGGCTCCTCGTTTGCAACTGCATGCAGAAATGCTGAGTTTAACTCACCCTGCCAGTGATGAAAAAATGGTGTTTGAAGCTGCTCCAGAATTTTAAACTAAATATTTACGCCGACTTGCCGATACATACCTAGACCTTAATTAAGTGATATCGGCATGACTTTATCCCCTTTACATACGTTACTTTTCGCAGCCAGTTTTGCGCTAGTTAGCACAGTGAATGGGGCTGATTTTATTAAACCCACCCCTTGGTCAAGTTTGGTCACTAACGATATTCAACGTTTTTTACCCAGCGATGAAGTACGTCCCCTGCTTGCCGGTGAAGATGAGTTTATAAGCCTATATCGTCAATCTATGGCGCCAACACAACGTGGCATCGTGTTAATTATTCCAGACTGGCAAGACGTGCCTACCAATAATGCGGGGATCAACTTTTTACGTAAGCAATTAAATGATATTGGCTATGCGACACTCGCTATGACAATGCCTGATATTGACTGGCACCCTGCCGATATGGCGATGCCAGAGCCCACTGATAACTCTGAAACTGAGTCAACAACGCAAAATAATCAGCAAGCTGACTCAGCTCCACCAGCCCAAACACAACAAGCGCCTCATTTTGTCTCAGCTAAGCCAAACATAAGTGAAGCGATACTTGATGATTACAAACTAAAGTTAATTGCTAGATTCAATGCTTTGTATAACAGCGCGATGGATGAAGGTGGCAACATTATAGTACTGGCACAGGGTGCCAGTGCTGGGCTACTTATTGAGCACTATGCAAGCTTTCCCAATAACGAGTTGAATGCCTTTATTAGTTTAGGAAGCTACCTTCCAAACAGTATTCGAAACCAGCATCTCAATGCCACGTTGTCGACCATTAGCTCACCACTATTAGATATTTTCTACAGTGAAGGTAACCCAGACACACTTCAAAGCGTCAACGATAGAAAACGCTGGGTTAGGCGCAACGCTAAATATGATTATCGACAACGAGAATTGTTCGGAACCCCCACAGAACCTGAGCAACACGAGCGGTTGCTCAAAGAAGTCGACGGTTTTTTACGCCGCCTTCTTTAAATATTCATAAGCGGCTTGAATATCTTGGCTTTTCTTCACCGCGACTTCCATCATGTGCTTAGGTAGCCCTTGCGATACCAGCTTATCAGGGTGATGCTGTGCCATAAGCTTGCGATAAGCTACTTTAATATCACGCGCAGACGCATCCTTACTTAAGCCAAGTAACGCAAGTGCCTGAGCACGGTTCATGCTATTATTTGGCGGGACTCGATGACCCTGTTGCTCATTATGAGTACTGTGTTGTTGGTTTTGTTGCTCATAAAAGCGCTGTTGCTGCTGACGAAATGCAAATTCAGCTTGGTAACGTTTTAGTAAGAATGAAAATTGTGTGCGCGAAATTCCTAACTGTTTACTCACCTCGTGCAATAATTGTTTTTCTTGTTCTGCGAGATGACCATCAGAGAATGCCATTTGAATTTGAATTTCTAGAAACAATTGCAGCAAGTCATGACGACGGGCAAAACGTTCTTTAAAATCATGAACCGTTTCTTTTAGTGAAAAATCGGCTTCTTTACCGCTTCGAAATGCATCTTGTGCTTCACGGCGCTCATCACCCGACAAGCCCATTTCATTCATAAAGACACTCGCAGCTTTAATGTGCGTTTCACTGACTCGACCATTTGATTTGGCAATATGACCCATAACCGCAAAGCAGCTTGAAAAAAACAGCGCTTGACGTTCATTAATATCATCACCTTTAAACAGGCCGGAGAAACCGCCCGCTTTATCAAAGTCTTGTTTTAAGCTGCGATCAAACATGTGACCAAGGTACAACCCCAGCAAAGCGCCAACAAACCGGCCAAACATAAAGCCAAAACAGAATCCCAGTACTTTTCCCCACATAATGATAAACCCTCGTTGTTATTTTACAGCTAAGCGCTGGTTTAGTTCGTCGAGTCTGGCTGGTGTGCCTATGTCGTCCCACTGACCAAGGTACAGCTCAGTGGATACTTGATACTCTGCCAGCTTCTCACGCAGGATAGGCCCTAGTGCAAGCACACCCGGTGTTAGGCCTTTAAAAAAGTCAGCATGAAAACGGCTGATACCTGAAAACGTGTACTTTTGACTATCGGGACCTAAATGGCGTAACGCAAAATCACCGTCAGGATTGTGGGCCGGGTTTTCAACCAAAACAAGGTGCGCTTCGCCGGGTTCTAAATGCAGTTGTGTGAGTGACGTCATATCGTAATCAGTAAATACATCCCCGTTAATCACCATAAAGTGCTCGCCAAGCAAAGGCAAAGCGTGAAGTATGCCACCGGCTGTTTCAAGCCCACCTTCGCACTCTTGGCTGTACTGTATGGTGACACCAAACGCTTCGCCATTGCCAAAATACTGCTTTATTTTATCTCCTTGCCACGCAAGGTTTATGACAATATCAACAATGCCTGCTTGGCGTAAGTTAATAATGTGGTGTGCTAATAATGGTTTACCTGCCACTTTTAACATCGGTTTAGGCAGCGTACTAGTCAACGGCATCATGCGTTTTCCACGGCCTGCCGCTAAAATCATTGCTTTCATTTAATCTCTTTGTCTAACCGCTTTTTAGTCTGCACAATGATAGTGTGTTCAATCCACTCACTGAGTGCACTTAACTCTGGGTAATCTTTACTTACATTACTAATATACTGAAGCGTTGGCAGCACATTATTTAAATAGCCAGATTTTCCATCGCGTAATTTTAAACGACAAAAAATACCGGCCGCTTTCAAGTGACGCTGTATTCCTGTTAAATCAAACCACCGTTTGAACACCTCAAACGTAATACCGTGAATTAACTGCTGCTTGGTAAATTCGTCATAGGCAAAATGCAGTAAATAGTCGAGTTCATGTTCAGGAAGTTGAAAGTAGCAATCTCGAAGTAACGACACTAAGTCATAACACACTGGCCCTTGCACTGCATCTTGGTAGTCAATAATCGCCCACTGCTGTCCTGTACGCATAATATTTCTACTATGAAAATCACGGTGTACGGTCACTATAGGTTGCGCCAGCGCATTATTGACCAGCAGTTGACAGGCATCTTGCCACATCTGTGTTTGCTCATCCGACAACGAACAATCAATAAACGCATCGACAAGCCATTCGCTAAAAATGCTCAATTCAAATTGCAAAAAGTCATCATCAAACACTTTCATATATTGAGCAGGCGGTGTTTGCGCCCATTGTGCACTGAGCTTTATGAGATGCTTATAATGTAGCGTGCGGTCTTCATCGCCAAGTAAGTCAGCTAAATGTGTATTGCCTAAATCACTCAGTAAAAAGAAGCCTTGCTTTTCATCAGCCTGAAGAATTTTTGGTAATTTAAAACCATGTTTAGAGAACACTTTGTTTAGTTCAATATAGGGCGTGTTATCTAATTTATCAGGATCAGAATCCATCACAATGAAGCTTTGTTCTGCGGTATTAATACGAAAATACCGACGAAAACTCGCATCGCCAGTGATGGCTGCTAATTGATATTCATCCTCCTTAAAATGAGGATTTAAAAACTGCTGTAAACTTTTATAACGATTCATTTAGTAAGATATCTATTTTTCACTAAGTCAATTACTGTATTTGCCATTGTTTTCCTTTATTATGTCTAGCTTATATCCAACCAAAGAGCATTAAGGTCATTAAATGAGCAAAACCTGGGGCATAATGATGCTAAGCGTACTTAGCGCACCATCGTTCGCCGAAACTGAACTGGCACACAACTTTTGTGGCACTTCAATGCAAACCAGAGCTTGGCAACCGCTCCCTGGCCTTGAACTTAATATGATCGATATCAAATCCGATGATATTGAACTATTGGGTACCCAAAGCGCAGAATTTACCGGTAATGTAGATATTAACACCCTAACGATGAATTTGTCCGCACAAAGTGCACTGATTGACAAACAACGTGGTCTACTTAATGCAACCGGCCCTATCGTTTATCGCGATAAAGTTAGCCAAATTAATAGCTCTGGGCTCAACGCAGATTTAAATAACTCTGAATTAAGCCTACTTGGCGCTGACTATAAGCTCACCGACCAACTCGGTCATGGTGGCGCAGAAAAACTGACAGTCAATGAGTCTGGCCTAAACCTTATGAACGCAAGCTTTACTACCTGTCCGGGCGAAACACCGGTATGGGCAATTGAAGCAGATGAAATTGATTTATCGAGTGAAGATGGCTGGGGTGAAACTCACAATACCGTATTACGCGTATTCGATACGCCCGTGTTGTATATCCCTTATTTCACTTTTCCATTAGATGACCGCCGTAAGTCAGGGTTATTAACACCTAATTTCTCAAGCTCTGGTCGCTACGGTCTTGAAACTATCACGCCGTATTATTGGAATATAGCGCCAAATTACGACGCAACAATTACGCCACGCTATATGTCTAAGCGTGGCTTACAAATGATTGGTGAGTTTCGTTATTTAACAGAACAAAATAACGGTTTAATCGCTGTAGAGTACCTTGATAAAGACGACGAAGAGCCAAGTGTTGACTCGCGCTATTTATTTCACTGGCAACAGCAAAGTTATTTTGGTGAGAACTGGCGCGGCAACATTGATATTACCAATGTGAGCGATGATAACTACTTAACCGATTTAAACTCGAATTATGCCACTCGCACAGATACCCAGTTATATCGTACAGGCTCACTAACGCATTTAGGTGATACGTGGCGTACCGACATCAAACTTCAAAGCTTTGAAGTGCTCGGTGATCACCGTGAATCTTATGCAGCATTACCACAAATTAGTTTTTCACAAACTAACCCATACGACTTTTATGGTGTCGATTTAACACTCGACGGTGAACTTAGCTACTTTACCAATAACAATGCAGTGATTGATGAAGCAAGCCGCCTTCACATTGAACCAAAAGCCAGTTTGGGGTATCAAGAGTATGCGTGGTCTTTTTTATCTGAAGTAAGCCTATTACACACCACTTATAATCAACACGGTGATCTAACGGGCACTGACTTTGAAGAAAAAGTCACACGTACACTGCCAAAAGTACGTTTATACAGCCAACTAAACTTTGAACGTGAAACCGCTTTTTTCTTCAAAGAAGGCATTCAAACGTTAGAACCTCAAATTCAGTATTTGTATACACCCAATAAAGACCAGTCGAATATTGGCCTTTACGATACCACCAAGTTACAAGATGACTTTTTTGGTTTGTTTAGAGATCGTCGCTTTTCGAGCATCGACCGCATAGCAACCGCAAATCAATTTACTTTAGGTGCAACAACGCGCTTATTTAGCAGCGACAATGAAGAAGTGTTTAATTTCAGTGCTGGGCAAATCTTTTATTTAAGCGATGATGCCAAACCGACTTCGCAAGGGATTCAGTCTGATACAAACTACAATGCCTTGTTTGCCGCGCAAACCATGTTACATTGGCACCGTCGCTGGTATTTATCTGGGGGGATTCAATATGACACCGATGGTAAAGAAATAATCCAGTCAAATATCACTTTAGATTATAAAGGTGACGATAAACAGCTCGTACAATTGAACCATCGCTATGCAAATGATGTCTCAGGCAATACAATCGAGCAAGTTGGTCTATTTACCAGCATTCCGCTAACACATGATTGGCAGTTTGTTGGCAGCTATCACCGCGATTTAGAAAGTGGTCGTAGCATTGAGGTTTTCAGCGGCCTGCAGTATGAATCGTGCTGCTGGGCGTTTCAAATCACTGGCCGTCGTCAAATCGAAACCGATTTGAATCAAGCGATTGGCCAAGAGCAAGCCACTTTTGATACCAGTATTGGCTTCAATATCGTGTTAAAAGGACTTGGTAGTAAAAGCCGTTATGATGCACAAAAATTATTACAACAAGGTATTTTTGGCTATCGTAGACCGTATTTTCTTAATAACTAGTACCGCAGTACTATTAGCAAGAGTATTAGAAAAAGTATGAATTTAAAAAAATTATTTGCATCAGCATTATTAACAGTTGGCTTATGCCAAAGCGTTTTCGCAAAACCTGTCGAAATAGACAAAGTCGTCGGCATCGTTAACCAAGGTGTTATCTTACAAAGCGAAGTCGACACAATTATTAATCGCGTAAAAGCACAAGCAGCCGAGCAAGGCCAAGAGCTCCCATCGGATGATACGTTGCGCATTCAAGCGATTGAACGACTTGTAAGCCAAACTCTTATGATGCAACTTGCAGAGCGTATGGGCCTTGAGATTTCGGATTCACAGCTTGACCAAACGCTAGAAAACATGGCTCGCGAGCAAGGTGGCACGATTGCTGATTTGCGTCGCACGATTGAAGCGGCTGGTGAAAGTTTTCCCGCTTACCGCGAAGAAATACGTAAAGAGATCACCACCCAGCAAGTTACACGTGCTAACGTCGATCGCCGTATTTACATCAGCCCACAAGAAATTGATAACCTTTTAAAAATAATGGAAACACAAGGTAAAAATGCCGAAGAGTACAATATCGGCCACATCTTGATTGATATTCCAAGTGATGCAACACCCGATGAAATTGCCAGCGCTAAAACACGTGCTGACAAAGTCATTGAATTTTTAAAAGAAGGTAGAGAGTTCAAGCGCATTGCAATTTCATCATCAAGTGGCTCAAAAGCGCTTGAAGGTGGTCAGTTAGGCTGGATGGGTATTAATGAAATGCCTTCACTCTTTGCAGAGGCTGTAAAAGGTCAGAAAAAAGACGATATCGTTGGTCCACTTCGCTCAGGCGCAGGTTTCCACATTATTAAAGTACAAGATGTACGTGGTCGCCAAGTGGTTGAAACCACAGAAGTTCGCTCTCGTCACATCCTTATTAAACCGTCTATCATTTTAAGCGAAGAAAAAGCGCGCGAGATGCTTAAAGGCTTTGCGAAAGACTTGCGTGAAGGTAACGCCGACTTTGCTGAACTTGCAAAAGAGTACTCTGAAGATCCAGGTTCTGCGCTAAAAGGCGGCGAATACGATTGGACAGACCCAAGCACCTATGTGCCTGAGTTCAAAAACACCTTGTTGTCACTTGATAAAAACGAGATCAGTGAGCCATTCAGAACGCAATTTGGCTGGCATATTGTGCAGTTGCTTGATAAACGTGTCGCAGATAAGACTGAACTTGCTAAACGTAACCGTGCGCATCAACTGCTGTTTAATCGTAAGTTTAAAGAAGAAAGCTTCAACTGGCAGCAAGAAATGCGTGAGCAAGCTCATGTTGATATCTTCCCTGTAGAATAATCATTATGACAATAAGAGTAGCAATCACCCCAGGTGAACCCGCAGGTATAGGCCCTGATTTATTAATTAAGTTAGCGCAACACGCGTGGGATGCCCAACTTGTCGTAATTGCTGATGGTGCGTTATTAAAACAACGCGCCAAACAGCTTGGTTTAAACATCGACCTGATCAAATTTGATGAAGACCAAGCTCCAGCAATTGCACCGGCAGGCAGTGTCTATTTGCATCAGGTTGACCTAGCTGAAGAAGTTGAAGTGGGTGTCTTAAATGATGCAAACGGTCAATATGTCTTAGATACGCTTCGTATCGCCAGTGAAAAAAATATGGATGGCACCTTTGCGGCAGTAGTCACAGGCCCTGTGCACAAAGGCATTATCAACAAAGCGGGTATTTCGTTTAGCGGTCATACCGAGTACTTTGCGCAGCAATCTAATACAGCAGATGTAGTGATGCTGCTTGCAACCGAGGGATTACGTGTTGCCCTTGTCACTACACATATTCCATTAGCTTATGTGTCACGTGCTATCACCGTTGAGCGCCTAAGCAAAGTGGCAACGATTTTAAACCACGATCTACAGACTAAATTTGGTATCGAAAAACCACGTATTTTAGTGTGTGGTTTAAACCCACATGCTGGTGAAGATGGTCATTTAGGCCGCGAAGAAATAGATACGATAGCCCCCACCCTCGAATTATTAAATAATCAGGGTATGAATTTAATTGGTCCGCTGCCCGCTGATACATTATTTCAAGATAAATACCTGTCACAGGCTGACGCCGTGCTTGCTATGTATCACGATCAGGGATTACCTGTGCTAAAATACAAAGGTTTCGGCAACTCGGTGAACATCACCCTTGGCTTGCCATTTATTCGCACATCAGTGGATCACGGTACGGCGCTTGATTTAGCCGGCACAGGGACCGCCGATGTGGGTAGTTTTGAATTAGCGATCCGCGAAGCAATTAAGCTCGCCCATGAAAAAGCACAAAATTAATGACTGATAAAGTACATTTAGGACACCGCGCCAGAAAGCGTTTTGGCCAAAACTTTTTAAATGATGACATGATCATCGATAAAATTGTGACGGCTATCGATCCTAAACCCGAAGACAATTTAGTAGAAATCGGCCCAGGTCTTGGTGCTATCACCGAACCCGTTGCAGACTTAAGTGGCCATCTAACTGTTGTTGAGCTAGATAAAGACTTAGCAGAGCGTTTAGTAAGCCATCCTTTTTTAGGGCCAAAACTAACAGTGCATCAAGGTGATGCAATGAAGTTTGATTTTAGCACCCTGATTAAAGAAGACGAAAAACTAAAGATTTTTGGTAACTTGCCATACAATGTTTCGACTCCTCTGCTGTTTCATTTATTTGAATTTGCTGACAACGTTGAGCATATGCACTTTATGCTTCAAAAAGAGGTTGTTAAGCGCATGGTAGCAAGCCCTGGTAGCAAAGCTTTTGGCCGCTTAACTGTCATGACACAGTATTACTGCCATGCAATGCCAGTGATTGATGTGCCCCCAGAGTGCTTTAAACCTGCACCTAAAGTTGATTCAGCGGTCATTCGTTTGATCCCTAAGAAGCCTGAGCAACGTACAGCTAAATGTACCAAGCTTTTAAACACTGTATGCTTAGAAGCGTTTAACCAACGTCGTAAAACACTGCGCAACAGTTTATCAAACCTTCTGACTGCTGAAGAGCTTACAGGCATTGGTATTGATATTACACTTCGTGCAGAAAGTCTGTCTTTACAACAATTTATTGATATAGCTAATTGGATTTATGACAACAAGCAGTAATTTAGGTTCGCCAATTAAGGTCTCTGTTGAGACCTTCTACGTTGAAGGTCAATCGGAGCCTGAACAAGATAAATACGTTTTTGCTTACTCTATCACGATTAAAAATCATAGTTTGTGCAGTGCTAAGCTATTAAGTCGCTACTGGTTAATTACCGATGCCAATGGCAAGGAAGTCGAAGTTCAAGGCGAAGGTGTCGTTGGTGAAACCCCCACTATTGCCCCAGGTGAAAGTTATAAATACACCAGCGGCGCAGTGCTCGACACCCCTGTAGGGACAATGCAAGGTTATTACACCATGCGTAACGAATTCGGCACTGAATTTGAAGCCCCGATTGACGTGTTTCGTCTAGCACGCCCTAACATACTGCATTAAGTATCGATGGCTGACTACGCGATAGGGGATTTGCAAGGGTGCTACAGTGAATTTGACGCACTACTCAAGCGCGTTAATTTTAATCCTAGCAAAGACCACCTATACCTAGTTGGTGATATAGTTGCTCGAGGCCCAGATTCCCTTGGGTGCCTTGAGCGACTCTATGCAATGCAAGGCAGTGTCAGCATTACGCTTGGCAATCATGACCTGCACATGATCGCGTGTTATCATTTAAATAAACCACACAACCCAAAAGATAAGCTCAGTGCTGTTTTTAGCAGCTCTAAACTCACTGACTATATTCAATTTTTACAGCAACAACCACTTGCTCTATGGCTTGAAAAGTATGACATGTTCATAAGTCATGCCGGTTTAAACCCCAATTGGTCGATTAAGAAAGCATTGAAACGCGCTCGCTTTGCAAAGAATTGCTATCAAGGTGCTGATGCTCGACATTTTTTTAGCCATATGTACGATACTCATCCGCCTAAATGGCAGTCAACACTCAGTAATGAAGCTAAGTTTCGCTACATTGTAAATTACTTCACACGCATGCGTTTTGTAGACAAAGAGGCCCATTTAGACCTCACAAACAAAACCAGTACCAGTGCAAATAGCTCAACAATACCGTGGTTTGAACACCCGAATATAACGCAATTAACGCAGCAGATTGTTTTTGGTCACTGGGCGGCAATTGAAGGAAAAACCCAACGAGCAAATATACATGGCCTTGATACAGGCTGTGTGTGGGGAGGAGAAATGACTCTCATGGAACTCAGTAAAAAAGAGCGTTTTGTCGAAAGTTCTCACTCTTTTATCTAAATTAACTGAAAAATAACTGAACATCTGTTAGATTTATATCAATTAAAGTAAATTTAAATAAAAGCCAATTTAATTTAAATACTTAACTTATCAGCAACCCTGCCGATAAATACTGATTAGTACTATTAGTGGAATTACATATGAACTTGACCGTTAGACAGCGTATTTGGGGCGGCTTTATTGTCATTACCCTACTCTTGCTATTTATTGGTGGTAACTCATTGATCAGAATTACCAATATTGATCAATCTACACAGCGAGTTAATCAGCTGTCACTCCCTGCTCTCGATAAAAGCTATGAGCTACAGGTCGAATTCATCTTAATGAGTAAATCCGCACAAGCGAGCTTTTACACAGCATCACAAGATGAGCTAGCAGCGACACGTAGCAGCTTTAATGAACAGAAAAAACGTTATGATAATTCTTATCAAGATTTACAAAACGTGGTTAGTGATGACCCAAAACTAAAACAAAGTAGTCAACAAGTAGAACAAACCTATAAACGTTTTGCTAAATCGGTTGATAACCTGTTTAAAGATAAAAAAACGCAGCTTGAACTTAACAAAACTCTCAGTACTCAACTTGAAAGTATTGAGCTTAGCGCTGAAGATGCAAACTCTGTGGTACTCGATATTATTGATATTGATGGCTTAGAAGAGAATCACTCACGTGCTTATCAAGCGGCAAATAACTTAGAAAATCATTTTCAATCATTAGTGACTAACAGCACTGATATGCTCACAGTGAAAACACTGAATACGCTAGAAATCATTAAAAAAGAGCAAATATATTACCTTGAAGAAATTGAGCGCAGCTTAAGCTTAATTCGCCCCGCTGTTATTGAGTCGAATGCAAGCCTATACAATGATTTAAACGGCTACTTTGAAACACTTGCCAACAATGTAAAAGGTTCAAATAGTTTATCGGCCAACAAAAAACGTTTAATTGATGCCATTGCTCAAACTGAAGCGGAGCTTGCTAATGCCGAAAACTCGACAACAGAAGCATTAACACAACTGCGTGAACTCGTTGATCATGCCACAGTGCTTGCCTTTGATTTACAGCAAGACGTCAGTGGTAACGTAACAACGGCTACGCTTTGGACTTGGGTCGCTATGATTATTGCAACGCTCATTGCAATCGTTGTTGCAGCCATGACTGTAAACCGTATCACTAAGCCACTTTCTGAAGTAAACCGTATTCTAGATATCGTTGCCAGTGGTGATATGACACAACGTTTAGATGACACTGCAAAAGATGAATTTGGTGAGCTTTCACGTAGCTGTAATACATTAATAGAAAGCTTACGTACGCTAATCCAAGGTATTATTTCTCGTTCTACGCAACTTGCCGCTGCGTCTGAGGAAACATCGGCGATTACCGAAGAGTCAAGCCAAGCCATTCGTAACCAGCAAGCACAAGTAGAACAAGCAGCAACGGCGACGACAGAAATGAGCAGTACCTCTCAAGCGGTTAGCAGCAGTGCTCAACAAGCGCTGAGTGAAATTAAAAACGCAGATAAAGAAGCCGAGCGTGTTAAAGGTATCTCATCGCAAAACAAAGCGACGATTGAACAGCTTGCTCGTGAAGTCGATGACGCGTCTCAAGTCATTAATAAGCTGCATAAAGACAGTGCATCAATTGGCGGTATCTTAGATGTGATACGTGGCATTGCAGAGCAAACAAACCTTCTTGCACTTAATGCCGCTATTGAGGCAGCACGCGCAGGTGAACAAGGCCGTGGCTTTGCTGTTGTAGCAGACGAAGTACGCTCTCTTGCGAGCAAAACTCAAGAGTCTACACAGGAAATCCAAGCCATGATTGAATCACTGCAAATTGGTGCTGAAGCCGCTGTTGCCGCAATGTCTAAAGGTAAGCAACAAGCTGAATCATGTGTTGAGCAATCAGACCAAGCCAACACTGCACTTGACTCAATCACCGCAGCCGTTGCCCAAGCACATAACGTAAGTGAAGAAATATCGACAGCTGCGCACGAACAACAACAAGTCTCGCAAGAGATCAGCGAGCGCTTAGAGTCAATCGTTGCTATTGCAGAGCAAACAGCTGAAGGGGCTAACCAGACGAACATCTCAAGCTCAGAAGTCGCTAAATTAGCTGAAGAATTACGACTGTCGGTAGATGCCTTTAAAGTTTAAATAGCCTTCGCTATACCTAAATAGAAAAACCGTGTTTAGCATTGCAAACACGGTTTTTTTATTCCCCCTTCAGCTCATTCAATGATCCCCATTCATAGCACTGCGCTTAATTAAGAGGTCTATTTTGAGGCAATAAAACCGTGTTGATAACAAGACAAAAATTTCGTTATTTAGTTGTGCTCGGCAATTGCTCCTGCATTACTCTCCCTCCGGCATCCATGCAGTCGTAAATCAGACATTTTTAACGCAGCTAGCGACTGGTGTAATCACTCAAAATGAGTAAGAATTATTGCAGATAGGTATTAGTATGATTTTGAATTGGTATTATTCACAGACATAAAAAAACCGCAACGAGTGCGGTTTTTATAAATCTGTTTGGCTTTACTATTAAAGACCTGCGCGCTCTTTAATAGCAGCAACAACTGGCGAGCCACCAAAGCCATTGGCTTCAGCCCATGCGATGTCTGCACCGTCTTCAAATGAAGAAGATGGTAAACGCTTAACAATATACTCACCCGTATCGTTTGCACCACTCACAATTGCATGACGAAGCATATTGTTGTCATTGCACTTAAAAGCGTCGATGATATTACGGATCTTTACGCGTGAACTTTTTAGTTTATCACGTAAACGATTCTTATCATCTGCAGCAATGTACTCACAAAGTGAAAGCGCCAACTGTTGATCGTCGGCTTTAACAGGTGCTGTGTACGCAACTGAAGCCGTAACAACTGCTGCGGCTAATAACATATTTGGTAACTTCATCATATTTTGCCCTTATGTAATACTTTTAGCTTACCAAGCTTGACTATTATTGTACCAATCAAACCATTTTATCGCAATATTGTTAAGGTTTTTTATACAAAGTAACAAAAGTATACGGGTGTGGATTATTGTTATCTGGCAGTTTCTCTTCCTGCTCGACAACTGTCCAGTTAGCAACACTTTCGTAATCTGGGAACTGCGTATCTCCCTCTACATCAAGATCAATGAAGGTTAAATAAAGTCGCTCTGCGTGAGGAAGAAACTGCTGATAAATATTTCCTCCACCGATGATCATCACTTCATCTGCCTCTTTTACTAGGGCTAGCGCCGCATCTGGAGACGTTACAACCTCAATCCCTTCCGCTTTATAATCAGCATTACGGCTAATAATTATGTTTTGACGCCCTGGTAATGGTCGACCTATAGACTCAAAGGTTTTACGTCCCATAATCACAGGTTTAGCCATAGTAACCTGTTTAAAGTGCTGTAAGTCGGCAGGCAAATGCCAAGGCATTTGATTGTCTTGACCAATAATACGATTATTTGCCATTGCAGCAATCATTGAAATTTTCACACTACACCTTTAATACTTTTTTCTTATTAATAAAAAAGGAGCGCGAGGCTCCTTTTCCGTTTTAAACTTTAACGTTGGTAGATAACTTCAACATCGTAGTCATCATCGTCCCAATCATCCCAATCGTCGTCGTCATCTTTCGACGTTGCTTTTTGATGGTATGTATCCCATTTAAATTCAACTTCTTCTTTCTCTTCTTCAGCGAATTTTTCTTTCGGCATACTATCAAGCAACGCCATGATATCGTGGCAAAGTGCTTGGGTATTTTGCTTGTTTGCGGCAGAAATTCGGTAAACATTGGTTTCTTCACCCAGCTCTTCAGCTATTTGTTGGCAAAGTGCTTCAGCTTCGTCTTCTGGCAGCAAATCTATTTTATTAAACACTAACCAACGCGGCTTATCAGCAAGTTTAGGGCTGTACTGATGAAGCTCATTAACAATCGCAAACGCATTGTCCACTGGGTTAGTGCCATCGACAGGCATAATATCGATGATATGTAACAGCACACGACAACGCTCTAAGTGTTTTAAGAAGCGAATACCAAGACCCGCTCCATCAGAGGCACCTTCGATTAATCCTGGAATATCGGCTATGACAAATGACTTATTAGCATCAGGACGCACAACCCCTAAATTAGGAATAAGCGTTGTAAATGGGTAGTCAGCAACTTTAGGTTTAGCCGCAGATACGCTGCGAATAAATGTTGATTTACCAGCATTAGGTAACCCCAGTAAGCCTACATCAGCAAGTAACATCAGTTCTAAACGTAAATTTCTTACTTCGCCAGGCGTACCTAATGTTTTTTGGCGCGGAGCACGGTTCGTACTTGATTTAAAGCGTGCATTCCCCAAGCCATGGAAGCCCCCTTTTGCAACAACCAGTTTCTGGCCATGCATCGTTAAATCACCTAATGACTCTTCAGTGTCAACATCTGTAATACGGGTTCCAACAGGCACTTTAAGGACTAAATCATTGCCCTTCTTACCGGTCATATTGCGACCGTGACCATTGGTGCCACGCTCTGCTTTATGAAAACGCTCAAACTGATAATCAATTAAGGTATTTAAGTTTTCATCGGCCTGTAGATAGACACTGCCACCATCGCCGCCATCGCCGCCATCAGGACCGCCATCCGGCACATATTTTTCACGTCGGAAAGATACGACACCGCTGCCGCCATCACCCGCGTCACAACGAATTTCCACTTCATCTACAAACTTCATGATTACTCACTTTAAGATTGGCTTGTTAATAACTGTATTATACACCTAATTATATAGCTAAGCATCTTCGTACAGTGCCGAAGATGCTTAGCTATATAATCGAGTGCCTTAAAACAAAAAACCCCGCAAAGGCGGGGTTTTTCAAATATCGAGATGATTACTCAGCTACGATATTTACGTATTTACGGTTTAAAGGACCTTTCTGTTCGAATTGAACTTTACCATCTGCTTTTGCGAAGATAGTGTGGTCTTTACCGATACCTACGTTTGCACCAGCGTGGAACTTAGTACCACGTTGACGAACAATGATGCTACCCGCTAGAACTGATTCGCCACCAAAACGCTTAACACCTAGGCGTTTGCTTTCTGAATCGCGACCGTTACGAGTACTACCAGCTGCTTTTTTATGTGCCATTTCTAAGTACCTCTAATTAAGCGCTAATGCCAGTGATTTTAACTTCAGTGAACCATTGACGATGGCCCATTTGCTTACGAGAATGCTTACGACGTCTAAATTTAACAATCTTCACTTTCTCACCGCGACCGTGTGAAACAACCTCAGCTGTCACTTTACCACCGTTTACGAACGGTACACCGATCTCGATTTTCTCACCATCAGCAACTAAAAGTACTGAATCAAATTCAACTGCTGCACCAGTTTCAACGTCTAATTTCTCAAGACGAATTGTTTGACCTTCAGTCACACGGTGCTGTTTACCACCACTTTGGAAAACCGCGTACATAATTAACTCCGTCTGTGCGCCCTCAAATCGACGCAACTAAAATATTCTTCAATAGGGCGCGAAGTTTACGCTAATGCGCAAAAACTAGCAAGCCTCTTTTTAGATAAAATGAATAAAAAATAGCTGCATTAAGGGCAATTCAATATTTTCCCTTATTTTATCCTAAAAACACCGCTTGCCAAGCGGTTTTTGCGATCTTGTGACAATTAAATGACCGAGGCAAATATAGCTAATAAATCAGTCTAGAATGTTCACTTATTAAACAAGCAGATAAAATTAAGTCGCTATAATTGAGCCGAAAACAGAAACTTTAACGTGTTTTTTTATTGAATCATCACAAAATATCGAGCAAGCGCAATTTTTGATGTACAATCAGCCTCGTATACCCATAAAAATTGGCTCGGAGATCAATGGATATAAAAGCTATCCAGGCGTTAATCGAAAATGAAATGGATGACGTCAATCAACTTATACATGCCCAAATGCGCTCAGATGTCGCGTTGGTTAATCAACTTGGTTTATACATAGTTAACAGTGGTGGCAAGCGTGTTCGCCCCATGTTGGCTATTTTAGCAGCTAAAGCTTTAGGCTATGAGGGTAAAGATCACATTACCCTAGCAACCATCATTGAGTTTATTCACACAGCAACTTTGCTGCATGATGACGTGGTTGATGAGTCTAATTTGCGTCGAGGTACACCTACCGCAAACGCAGAGTTTGGCAATGCAGCCAGTGTGCTCGTGGGTGATTTTATTTACACTCGCTCATTCCAGCTTATGGTTGGGCTTGGCAAAATGCCGATCATGCAAATTTTAGCTGATGCGACCAATGTCATTGCTGAAGGTGAAGTGTTGCAGCTTATGAACTGTAATGACCCTAACACCACCGAACAAAGCTATATGCAGGTTATTTACAGCAAAACCGCCAAGCTTTTCGAAGCCGCAACGGGTCTTGCCGCTATCATTACCGAGCAAGACGAAAAAGTCCTCGACGCATTAAACCTATACGGCATGCATTTAGGGACTGCTTTTCAACTAGTAGATGATGTACTTGATTACAATGCTGATGCACAGCAACTTGGCAAAAACATTGGTGATGACTTAGCTGAAGGTAAACCTACTTTACCGCTTATTTACGCGATACAAAAAGGCACACCAGCGCAAGTAAAACTAGTTCGTGAAGCCATTGAACTAGGCAATGGTATGGATCACTTAGACAGCATTCTAGCGACGCTCGCTGATACCAAAGCCCTTGAGTTTACAATGCAAAAAGCAGAGCAAGAAGCTGATAAAGCCATTGCATGCATTGCTTTTTTACCCGACACGCCATACAAACAAGCATTAGAAAGCTTAGCGCGGATTGCGGTCGCCCGCGATCACTAAGCGAAACTTTATTCGAGCCATTAAAAAAGCCTGCAATTGCAGGCTTTTTTGTTTTAAGCGCTTCAACATGCATGTGAAGCGCTTAGCATCAATCGAGATTAACCGTTGATGAAATCAACACCTTCTTGGATGTCTTTGTTAAGTGTCGCTAGCATGTCGTTCTTAGCTTGCTCTTCGAATGCACTTAACTCACCGTAAGAAAGAATTTCTTCAACACCGTTCTTACCTAAACGTACTGGGTGTGCGAAGTAAGCAGCATCACCATTTTCAACAGCAACGTATGCGTAATCTACCACGTCTTCACCTTGTAAGCCTTTCACTAAAGACATACAAAAACGAGCCGCTGCTGCACCCATTGAAAGTGTTGCTGAACCGCCACCAGCTTTAGCATTAACAACTTCAGTACCTGCATTTTGGATACGTGGAGTAAGTGCTGCAACTTCTTCATCAGTGAAAGTAACGCCTTCAACTTGTGAAAGAAGTGGCAGAATGGTTGTACCAGAGTGACCACCAATAACAGGGACTTTAACGTCAGTTGCGCTTAAGCCTTTAAGCTCAGCTACAAACGCTTCAGAACGGATCACGTCAAGAGTCGTAATACCGAATACACGGTTAGCATCGTAAGTACCCGCTTTTTTGAATACTTCAGCAACGATTGGCACAGTGCCATTTACTGGGTTAGTGATGATACCTACTAACGCTTTAGGGCAGTTTTTAACGATGCCTTCAGCTAATGTTTTGATGATACCTGCGTTTACGTTGAAAAGGTCCGCACGGTCCATGCCCGGCTTACGTGGCATACCCGCTGGAATAAGAACGATATCACAACCTACTAATGCAGCGTCCAAGCTGTCTGCACCAAAGCCTTCAACTTTAACGTCAGTTGGGATGTGAGAAAGATCAACCGCTACACCAGGAACAACAGGGGCAACATCGTATAACGATAATTCAGAACCTGCAGGTAAACTTGTTTTTAATAATAAAGACAATGCTTGGCCGATACCGCCAGCTGCGCCTAAAACAGCAACTTTCATTGGAATTCTCCGTAATTTGAGGTAGGAAATATTTGTGGCCCTAAAGATAATGAAATTAGCGACTAAAAACAAATTTATCCTGCTTATTTCGCGTATAATTTCGACCATAGTTGTAAACTTAGCTGTAACGTGACGGTATTTGGACGACAAATGCAAACAAATACTGCATAACTATGCAGAATTGTGTAGAATTACTTCATATTTGATGAATAAAAGAAACGACAACATGCAACCACAAGACAAACAAGAAGCACTGATCAAAGCGTTTAAATCGTTATTAAAAGAAGAAAACTTTGGCTCACAAGGTGAGATTGTCGAAGCATTAAAAGACCAAGGCTTTGATAATATTAGCCAAAGTAAAGTCTCACGCATGTTGAGTAAATTTGGCGCTGTACGCACACGCAATGCAAAACAAGAAATGGTGTATTGTTTACCTGCCGAAATGGGTGTGCCAACCGCAAAGAGCCCTCTTCGTCAGCTTGTTATCGACATCATGCACAACGAAATGATGATTATTATTCGTACCAGCCCAGGGGCTGCACAGCTGATTGCCCGATTACTTGATTCATTAGGTAAGGCAGACGGTGTACTGGGTACAATTGCAGGCGACGACACTATTTTTATCGCCCCTGCAAAAATTTCTGAAATCGATGTCACGCTAGACCGCGTTAGAACATTATTCGATACAGTTTAACGTTAAAGCTGCTTCAAAAAGTTTACTGACGGGGCGAAAAATGCAGACCCCATGTCGGCTTGTGTAAAATCGAGCCAATGGTCATAACATTCGCCCTGCCCTAATCGGCTTTTGAGTACCTGTTCAAACGCATCACCTTGCGCTGCACACGACACCATTAAAATGCCCTGTTTATGAACGTCACCAAACGGCATGCTTTGATTGAGTATGAGAGGCTGACCCTTTTCATCTTTTAATTCACTTCGTACTGCATGACTCGTTTCAACAGCTGGCATTATTAACGTGTTATCAAGACGTGTACGCCCCATGATTTGCTCTTGCTCAGATAACGACAAATGTTGCCACACGCTTAGGTCATGCACAAAACGCTGCACATGAATATAACTTCCCTGATCTTCAAAATGACCCGGCTTATCAATCAGTGCGGTGCTTCGCTTTTGTCGCCCATGCGGAGTGTCTCCCGCATAAATAAAACCATTAAAATCGCGGCCATCTAAAAAGCGAAAGTTACGAACTTGTTCCACCAGCTCAACATCAGGTGTAAATAATTTAATGATTTGTAGAGCAAAAAGGTGATTTACATCTTCACGATCAGAGCGAATTTGCACAAACAAATCGAATGGCTGCGCACTCATGACGTGCTCACTGTGCGTCACATTTGGAAAGCTTTGTAATTGGCTTGGAATAAACTCTGGCAGTATATGCGGCCAGTACTGCGCACCAAGCGCAACCACACATGACAACATGGCTTCAGAGAATTGGTCTGCAAACTCGTCTTGAATGACGCTTACGCGTTTAAGTTTTTTGCGTAATGACTCATCGTGACCATCATAAACATTAAAAAACAGGTGCAAACCGTGTAAGTTTGCTTCAGCACAAATCCCAGATTGCGCTTGCGCCATAATGAATCCTTAGCTACTCGTTATCAAACATACAGACAAGGAATTCAGGATTATAACGTTCTGTTTAATCTTCGAAAAAATTGACCGTATGTGGCATTATTTTTATTTTTACTGGTTGCTCGACCGCTAGTACACGATCATTTTCGGCAGCAACTTCTAGCTCCTGCCCAGCAATACGTACCTTATACACATAACGCGTACCGATAAAACGTCTGTTTAGTATGGCTTGACTACTTACATCGCCGTGCTCTGCCTCACATAACTTAATATGATGAGGTCGTACATACACCACACCGTGTTGACCTTGATGCTTGCTTTCGGTTAGCGAATGTATGACACCATACGTCGTTTCATATTCAGTTGGCGTTAAGACTTTTGCCGTTAAGTATATGCCCGTACCAAGAAACTCTGCAACCTCCTTTGAGTTAGGTTGGCTAAATAACTGCTCAGGAGTGCCTTGTTGCGCTATTTTTCCACCGTGCATCACCGCAAGCGTATCAGCAAAGGCAAACGCTTCTTCTTTTGAGTGCGTCACAAAAACAGCGGAAACTTGTTGGTCTTTTATAATCCGACGAATATCAGCAATTAGTTCAAAACGCACTTGGGTATCAATGTTCGAAAATGGCTCATCAAGTAGTAATAAACTGGGTTTATATGCCAAAGCTCTCGCTATTGCGACACGTTGTTGCTGCCCACCGGAGAGTTGATGTGGGTATCGTTTTGCACAGCCATCTAGTTTAACCAACCTGAGCATTTCACTCACGCGCTCACGTTTTTGTGCTTTACTCATATTGCTCAAACCAAAGGCAATGTTATCGCTTACTGTTAGATGCGGAAACAAAGCGTAATCTTGAAACATCATGCCGATATTTCGTTTTTCTGGCGCAATAAAGTGATGATTGTCATTGACCACTTGTGAGTCGATACTCATGTATCCTTGCGATGGCTGTAAAATACCTGCAATTGCTTTTAACGTGGTGGTTTTACCACACCCACTGGCGCCTAATAAACAGACTATTTCGTCTTGCTTCACATTTAGAGTAAGCTCACTCAATACCTTAGTGCCATTATATTGGTAGGCTAAGTCTTTAATTATCAAATGACTCATGAGTGATTGTGCTCCATCGAACGATTAACGAAATACAAAGGAATTAGTCCTACTAAAACAATAAACAAGGCCGAAATAGACGCTAACTCTAATTGTTCATCACTGACATACTGAAAAACATGCGTGGCCAAAGTTTCAAAGTTAAATGGACGCAAGAGCAATGCGGCGGGTAGCTCTTTCATACATTCAATAAATACTAATAATCCTGCGGTTAATATACCGCGTTTTAGCAAGGGTAAATGAACTTTATACAGGGTTGTAAAAGGCCCTTTGCCCATTGATTGACTCGCCATATCGAGTGAGGGGCTGATACGTAAGAAACTACTTTCAAGCGCCCCATGCGCAATTGCATAGAAACGCACTATATAAGCAAAAACCATCGCAAATAGAGTACCACTTAATACTAGGCCTAACGAAAAACCGTGCGGCTCTAACCATGCATTCAGTAAGTCATCAAGCTGCGTTAAAGGCAGTAAAACGGCGATAGCAAGCACCGTGCCTGGTAGTGCGTACCCTGTACTCGCTAGACGTCCAGGAATAAGGGGGTAACGGTCTTTACTTATGCGTTGATAAAACAGCACACATAAGCTCAGTATAATAGTCGCCAGACTCACGACGACAGCAACCTTGAGGCTTTGCCATGCATAATTAAAAAATGCACCATTCCACGCATCTTCCGCATACACAATAGCGTACTTCACAAGCACTGCCACGGGTAATAAAAACGCCAGCACCAAAGTAAGGCTACAGGCTATTGTTGCCCCCCAGGCTGCGCTGCCTTTTAAGCTGTATAACGTCGCACTATTAACACTTGATTGGCGCTCATACACGGCTTGGTTTCTTCGGCTGTAGCGCTCAAGCATCAGGGTTAAGAATAAAATGAGCAGCATAATACCAGAAATTTTTGCAGCCGCAGTGAGAGAGTAATACCCCAACCAGGTATCGTAAACGGCGGTCGTCAATGTACTCACAGCAAAATAGTTCACTGTTGCAAAGTCAGCCATCGCCTCCATGCTAATTAAGGTAATACCCGCCACAATAGCGCCGCGGCCAAGTGGCAAGCTTACTCGTAAGAAGCTTTGCAAAGGGGACAGCCCCATTAACTGGCTGGCTTGCACAAGTTTAAATGATTGCTCTCTCAGTGCTGTTTTGAAAATTAAATACAAGTAAGGATACAACACAAGGGCAATCATCACTATTGCTCCTGTTAAGGTACGAATATCGAAAAACCAATAGTCATCAGGCGATTGCCAACCAAACCAATCACGTAGCGCAATTTGTACGGGACCTGCATAATCGAGTAAGTCCGTGTAAACATAAGCAATCAAGTAGGTCGGCATGGCAAGTGGCAGCATGAGCGCCCACTCAAATTGCTTTCGCCCCGGAAACTCACAATACGCAGTCAACCACGCTAATGGCAGCGCGATGAGGCAACTTAAAAGCCCGACTCCAGCAATCAAGAATAGAGTATTGCGGGTGTAATCCCACAACACAGTATCAAACAAGTGCTGAAACACATCAGAGCCTCCTTGCAGAGACTCCACTAATAAAAAGCCAAGAGGTGTTACAAGCAATAACCCGATAAACCAAGCTATTAACTGCCAGCGAGACAACGAAAACTTCACATGCATACGAGGCTGTTATTCCTTCATTAATAACAGGGCGATATAAAACAAAAGCTGTTTAAGCAATGCCGCTTAAACAGCTTTTTCAAATTTTTAAGCTGGAATAACGCTTTGTGCGTTATAAATCAAACTTCACTTCATCAATTAGCTTAAGTGCCACAGGGCGATATTTGCTAATTTCATCAAGCGACAAAGTATCTTCTTTAAATTTGCCCCATGATGCCACCATATCAGATAAAGCAACCCCTTGTTTTACTGGGTACTCCATATTGACTGAGGCATACATATTTTGCGCTTTATTGTCGGTCATATACTCAATCAGTTTCAAGGCATTTTCAGGGTTTTTGGCATATTTCGTCATCACCACCCCCGATACATTAATATGTGAGCCTCGGTTTGTTTGATTAGGGAAGTTAATATGCACCGCTTCAGCCCATGACTTTTGCTGCTCATCCTGCAACATTTTACCAAAGTAATAACTATTACCTAAGGCAATATCACACAGCCCTTCTTTTACCGCTTTAACTTGTGCACGGTCGTTGCCTTGTGGTTTACGAGCTAAATTTGATTTTACGCCTTCAAGCCATTCTTTTGTTTTTACTTCACCGTGATGCGCCACCATAGACGCTACTAGGCCTAAGTTATAAGGGTGCTTACCAGGGCGCGTACATAATTTACCTTTGTATTTTGGATCGGCTAAGTCTTCATAACTCAGTGTGGGTAACGCGCCAACTCGCTCTTTTGCTGAGTAGACATTGCGCACTCGTTTAGTAAGTGCAATCCACTGCCCTTGTTCATCACGAAAAGTACTGGGGACATTTGCATTAACAATATCACTGTTAATTGATTGCGTTAAACCAAGCTCTTCTAACTGTACAAGCGCACTAAAATTTGACGTCAAAACGAGATCAGCCTTGCTATGCTTACCTTCGCGCTTTACGCGTTCAATCAGGCCCTTTTTAGCAAAAACAACATTGGTTTTTATGCCCGTTTGCTGAGTGAAATCATCTAAAATTGGTTGAATTAAAAAAGGTTGTCGGAATGAATATATATTAACGACATCCGCTGAAAGTGCAGGTGTGCTTAGTAAAGCCGTGAATAAGACTAACGCTGTTTTTTTCATTATTTAACACCTAAATAAAAACAATTCTCAAAATATTTTACCTACACTTAAGGCAAAGTGCACCTGTTAATAGTCATAAAACAATCATGTTAGCTGCCATTTAGGAAGTTACTTGTGAGAGATATCTTACCTACATGGCAGCTATTGAGTAAAAGCAGACAGCAAAAACCACATAAAAACCCATAACAAACTGAAAATAAACAATTTAATTAAAATGACAATAAAATGACCGCTATTTTAAGCACGATTTTGACCTACTCGCGCTTGGCAATTTCTCTATAATTAACTTATCAGCTAAGCATGAAGCTTTATGAGTAGATGGATAGGGAAGCATTACTCATATCAAACCTCGGATAAGGTTCATTAGGATAGTAAGGATATTAGGACAGGCTCAGGAAGAGTAACGCAAGGGAATGACAGCTTATGGACAGCATCAGGATGATGTGAAATGGAATAACAACAGGGTGTTGTTATACAGGAGTTCAAAAAGTGGAATAAAGGACAGGTCGTAAGGACAACGCAAGGGAATTGCTAATAAAGGGATAGCATCACGATGATGCGTAATGGAAAGGTAAAGTATTTACCAGCACGGATGTAAAGGAATGGACAGGATATAGACCCGGAGAGTCTTTATTACACAGAACAACTAAGTACAGTGTAATGGCATGGATTTGCAAAGTTTATGGAGTTGATTAGATTCAATTGCAGGATGCAGAAAATTAAGAAGATTCCGCAAGCGCGACTAGAGATAGTTCGCGCTTTTCTTTTGCATACTACCTACCCGCAATAATACTCAATCATTTTGAAGGATTAAAAGCTGACGTAAACAACGTTAAAAGTTTCTCATTTAATAAAACCTAATCACAAAACTGATACCTTGTTACCAACGCGCTTTATTACCTCTGACTTTTATTGCCTCAAAATAGAGCGCTCAATAAATCAAATTGATACAAGAATTACTCTGGGCGACCTTTGTTTCTTTTACCAAGCAAATAGGCATCTCTAAAGTTAATAAAGTGCTCTTCTAGCCTGCTGGTTGCTTCTTCTTCACCGGCAAGTGCCAAAACCATAATAGCGACTTCAGCCGTTCCTAGCTGGTGTTCATGGGGAGCGACACGTAAACGATAATCAGACAACTTTTCAGGCGTGATAGACAGCACGGGTAAGTGATCTAAGTAGGGACTTTTACGGATCATCTTTTTAGCTTCACGCCAAGTGCCATCTAAAAAGATAAAAAGCGGACGCTTGCCTTGTTCAGGTATCACCTCGGTAATCACACGGTTTTCGTCCTCAACATCACTGGCAGGAAAAATAACCATCGGCTGATACTGAGGATCGGCCAATAAACTTAGAAGCGCGGCATCAGGGTTTGTTCGATCCCATTTAAATGCGTGGTTATCGGGAATAATTTCGGCAATTAAGCGCCCTGTATTAGAGGGTTTAAAACTCTCGTTATGATACATCAATAGGCATACAGCGGCTTCACATTCAGCCTGTTGAACACCTTCACAAATGCAGTAGTGTTCTGCTAATAAGCACCGTTCGCAGCGTGTGAGTTTTGCTCCTCGGGCTTTAAATTCTCGGCGAGATTCGCCCAATTGTTTAGCACGAAGTACCAAGACGGAGTTATTTGAGATAGTAGCCACTGTGTTTACCAGAAAATTGAACGGCGCCTATTGTAGCTAAAAATAGCAGGAATAGAAATCAATGCGAGTGGTTAGTGGTTAGTGGTTAGTGGTTAGAAAAAAATAACCCCACATTTTTTATGTGTGTAATCTACCTTCTACTTTATCGGGGTCAGATCAAACTTCTAACTTCTAATCTCTAACTTCTAATCTCTAACTTCTAATCTCTAACTTCTAATCTCTAACTTCTAATCTCTAACTTCTAATTTCTAACCTCTAAATTCTAATTCCTAATACTTAATCCCTATAAATAACAAAAAACCCAGCCGGAGCTGGGTTTTTAAAACGATTAGTCAAAAGAACTTACTTCTTTTTAACTGCTTTTTTGTTTGGAAGGTCAGTAATTGAACCTTCGAAGATTTCAGCAGCTAGACCGATTGATTCGTTTAGCGTTGGGTGAGCGTGAATAGTTAACGCAAGGTCTTCACCGTCTGCGCCCATTTCAACTGCTAAGCCGATTTCGCCTAGCATCTCACCAGCATTGATACCCACCATTGCACCACCGATAACACGACCAGAGTCTTTATCGAAGATAAGCTTAGTTTGACCTTCAGTACGTGCTGAAGCGATTGCACGACCAGACGCAGCCCATGGGAATACAGCTGTTTCGATGCTTAAACCTTGCTCTTTCGCTTCTTTTTCAGTTACACCAACCCATGCAATTTCTGGATCTGTGTAAGCGATTGAAGGGATACACTTAGGATCGAAGTAGTGCTTCTGACCAGAGATAACTTCTGCCGCAACGTGTGCTTCATGAACCGCTTTGTGCGCAAGCATTGGTTGACCAACGATATCACCGATAGCGAAGATGTGATCAACGTTTGTTTTAAGTTGCTTATCAACATTAATGAAGCCACGCTCATCAACGTTAACGCCCGCTTTATCTGCATCAAGTAGTTTACCGTTTGGAGTACGGCCAACAGCAACAAGTACTTTGTCGTAACGTACAGGCTCAGCAGGTGCGTTTTTACCTTCAAATGTTACATATAAACCGTCGTCTTTTGCTTCAACGCCAGTTACTTTAGTAGATAGCATTACGTTAAACTTGTTCTTAACGTATTTTTGGTAAATCTTGATAACGTCTTTATCTGCAGCGGGTACTAATTGATCAGCAAACTCAACAACGTCGATTTCAGAACCCAGTGCACGGTACACCGTACCCATTTCAAGACCGATGATACCACCACCTAGTACAAGTAGTTTCTCAGGAACGTCTTTAAGCTCAAGCGCACCAGTCGAATCAATTACACGGTCATCTTCAGGGATGAAAGGTAGATTTACTGGTTGTGAACCTGCAGCAATAATAGCATTGTCGAATGTGATTGTTGTAGTACCTTCTTCACCTTCAACAGCCAGGGTGTTGCTACCAGTGAATTTACCGTAACCATAAACCACTTTCACTTTACGCATTTTAGCCATGCCGTCTAGGCCGCCAGTTAACTGACCGATTACAGACTCTTTCCAATCACGGATTTTGTCTAGGTCAATTTCAGGCTTACCAAAAGTAACGCCGTGAGATGACATTTCTGCTGCGTCATCAATCACTTTAGCTACGTGTAAAAGTGCTTTTGAAGGAATACAACCCACGTTTAGACATACACCGCCTAATGTGTTGCGAGACTCTACCAATGTGACTTCTAAGCCCAAGTCAGCAGCACGGAAAGCTGCAGAATAACCACCAGGACCACCGCCTAGTACAACAACTTGAGTTTTTAATTCGTTGCTCATGCTATTACCTTAAATGTTTGAACGGGAACACTGCCCCTAAGTTAAACTGCCATGTTTCTGCAAGGCAGAAAGTGAGAGCAGATATCTATACAAAGATTGTTCTATGGCAAAGATTGTATCATTGCCAATGGTAAAAATCCCAGCAAAAAACACCTTGCTGGGATTTGATTCTTATAAATTATGACGCGATTACATCACCAATTGGCGAATATCGCTCATATAGCTTGCTAGCGTCACAGTAAAGCGTGCTGCTAGTGCACCGTCAATAACCCTATGGTCGTATGACATTGATAATGGAACCATTAACTTAGGTTCAAACTCTTTGCCATTCCATTTAGGTTTCATCTCCGATTTAGAGACACCTAAAATAGCCACTTCTGGTGCATTTACGATAGGCGTGAATGCGGTACCACCGATACCACCAAGGCTTGAAATTGTAAAACAACCACCTTGCATGTCAGATGACGTTAGTTTGCCATCACGCGCCTTAGCCGACACGTCCATTAGCTCGCGAGAAAGCTCAATGATGCCTTTCTTATCAACATCTTTGAATACTGGCACAACCAAACCATTAGGTGTATCGACTGCAACACCAATGTTGATGTATTTCTTCAAGATTAAACTTTCACCGTCTTCAGACAACGAAGAGTTAAATGTCGGGAACTCAGCCAGAGCTTTCGCTGCTGCTTTCATGACAAACACAAGTGGCGTGATTTTAACACCCAGCTTTTTCTTCTCAGCCAGTGCATTTTGCTCTTTGCGGAATGCTTCAAGACTGGTGATATCAGCTTCATCAAACTGTGTAACGTGTGGGATTTGCACCCAGTTACGGTGTAAGTTAGCACCTGACAGTTTTTGAATACGTGATAATTTCTTCTCTTCAATCTCACCAAACTTGCTAAAGTCAACTTTTGGCCATGGAATAAGACCCAGCTCACCACCGCCTGTATTGCCTTTGCCTGCATTACCTGATTCAACTTGCTTCACAAGTTCTTTAACGTAGTTTTGCACGTCTTCTTTAACAACACGGTTTTTACGACCCGTGCCTTTAACGTTTGCTAAGTTAATACCAAACTCACGCGCTAAACGACGAACAACTGGCGATGCATGTGCATACGCGTTGTTATCGGCAAACTCTTCTTTGCTAGCTTGTGCTGAAGCAGGCTTAGCCGCAGGGGCTGCCTCTGCTTTTGCTGCTGGCGCAGGTGCTGACTCTGTTTTCGCTTTAGGCGCTGACGCTTTAGCACTGCCCGCAACTTCAAATACAAAGATAAGAGAACCTGTTGAAACTTTATCGCCTGCAGCAACTTTGATTTCTTTAACCGTACCAGCAAAAGGTGCTGGTACTTCCATTGAAGCCTTATCACCTTCAACGTTTAAGATTGATTGATCTTCTGACACGCTATCGCCAACAGCAACCATGACTTCGGTTACTTCAACTTCATCACCACCGATATCAGGCACGTTAACTTCTTTTGTGCTTGATGCAGTGTCAGCGGGCGCTTCGTCAGCAGGTGCAGACTCTGCTGTCGGAGCGTCAGAATCACTAGATGCTGTTTCGAAAACAAAGATTAAAGAGCCTGTTTTAACTTTATCGCCTGTCGCGATTTTGATCTCTTTAACGGTACCCGCAAATGGTGCTGGTACTTCCATTGACGCTTTGTCACCTTCAACGCTTAATAAAGATTGCTCTTCTTCAACCGTATCACCAACAGCAACCATGATGTCAGTCACTTCAACTTCGTCGTCACCGATATCTGGTACCGTTACGTCTTGCGTCGCTGAACCTGAAGATTGCTTAGCAGGCTCTGGCTTTGATTCTTCTTTTAGTTCAGAAGATGCAGAAGCTTGCTCTTCACCTTCGAAGATCATAATAAGTGAACCCGTCGTAACAGTGTCACCTTCGGCTACTTTAATTTCTTTAACCGTTCCTGCTTGTGCAGCAGGAACTTCCATTGATGCTTTATCGCCTTCAACCGTTAATAACGACTGATCAACCTCAACCTTATCACCAACGCTAACAAGGATTTCGGTTACTTCAACGTCATCGCCACCGATATCTGGTACTTTAATTTCAATACTCATTGGAACCTCTTATGCGTATAGCGGGTTAACTTTGTTAGTGTCGATGTCGAACTTCTTGATTGCTTCTGCAACCACAGACTTCTCAACTTCACCACGTTTAGCAAGTTCAGATAATGTTGCAACAACAACATAACCTGCATTAACTTCAAAGTGACGACGTAAATTTTCACGGCTATCAGAACGACCGAAACCGTCTGTACCAAGTACTTTGTAGTTACTGCTTGGTACAAATGAACGAACTTGCTCTGCGTAGTTCTTCATGTAATCCGTTGCGGCAACTGTTACAGCGTCTGACAATGCTTCAGTGATGTAAGCAGTCTTTTGCTCTGCATCTGGGTTAAGCATATTGAAACGCTCAACATCTTGACCATCACGTGTTAATTCATTGAATGAAGTTACTGAGAATACATCTGAACCAATACCGTACTCTTCACTTAAGATTTGGGCAGCTTTACGTACTTCAATCATGATAGTACCCGAGCTTAGCAACTGTACTTTCGCTTTATCACCAGCCACGGTTTCAAGCTTATAGATACCTTTACGAATACCTTCTTCAGCGCCTTCTGGCATTGCTGGTTGATGGTAGTTTTCGTTCATCAGTGTTAGGTAATAGAACACGTTCTCTTGATCTTCACCGTACATACGACGAATACCGTCTTGCATAATAACTGCAACTTCGTAAGCGTAAGTTGGGTCATAAGAAATACAGTTAGGCACTGTGTTAGCAAGAATATGGCTGTGACCATCTTCGTGCTGCAGGCCTTCACCATTTAACGTTGTACGACCTGCAGTGGCACCTAATAAGAAACCACGTGCTTGTTGGTCACCCGCCATCCATGCCATATCACCAACACGTTGGAAACCAAACATAGAATAGTAGATATAGAATGGGATCATAGGTAAATCGTTGGTGCTGTATGATGTTGCAGCAGCAACCCATGACGACATTGCACCTAACTCATTGATACCTTCTTGTAATACTTGACCTGATGTAGCTTCTTTGTAGTAAGAAACGATGTCACGGTCTTGAGGCGTATAATTTTGGCCATGTGGGTTATAAATACCGATTTGACGGAATAAACCTTCCATACCAAATGTACGTGCTTCGTCAGCAATGATAGGCACAATATTTTTGCCAATACCTTTGTCTTTAAGCAACACATTAAGTGCACGAACAAAGCCCATTGTTGTAGAAATGTCGCGCTTTTGCTCTTCAAGTAATGGTTTAAATGCCTCTACTTCTGGTAAGACTAACTTTTCAGAGAATTTAGCAATACGCTTCGGTGTGTAACCTTGAAGTGCTTCACGGCGAGCGTGTAAGTATTTGTACTCTTCTGAGCCTTCTTCAAGTGTTAAGTATGGAAGATCAGCTAATTGATCATCTGACACAAGATCTTGTAAACCAAGACGCGAACGTAAGTGTGCTACGTGTGTCATGTCCATTTTCTTAACTTGGTGTGCGATGTTTTTACCTTCAGCCGCTTCACCCATGCCGTAACCTTTAACCGTTTTCGCTAGGATAACAGTTGGACGGTCTTTCGTTTCTTCCGCTTTTTTGAATGCTGCGTAAAGCTTTGATGGCTCATGACCACCACGCTTAAGTGCGAAGATTTCTTCGTCTGTCATATCAGCAACAAGTGCTGCTGTTTCTGGATAACGACCAAAGAAGTGCTCACGCACGTAGGCACCGTCTTTTGCTTTATATGTTTGGTAGTCACCGTCAATAGTTTCGTTCATTAACTGTAGTAACTTACCGGTTGTATCTTTAGCAAGTAAGATATCCCAACCGCTGCCCCATACAACTTTAATCACGTTCCAGCCTGCACCTTTAAATAGGCCTTCAAGCTCTTGAATGATTTTACCATTACCCATTACTGGGCCATCTAAACGCTGTAAGTTACAGTTGATTAGGTAACATAGGTTATCTAATTTTTCACGTGCAGCGAATGAGATTGCACCACGTGATTCTGGCTCATCCATCTCACCATCGCCTAAGAAAGCATATACGCGTTGGTTTTTAGTGTCTTTTAAGCCGCGACCATCTAAGTACTTTAAGAAACGCGCTTGGTAAATTGAAGCAATTGGACCCAGACCCATCGATACCGTAGGGAACTGCCAGAATTCAGGCATTAATTTCGGGTGTGGGTACGAAGGAAGACCTTTACCATCAACTTCTTGACGGAAGTTATCAAGCTGCTCAGCTGTTAAACGACCCTCAACGAATGCACGCGCATAGATACCTGGAGAAATATGACCTTGATAATAAACTAAGTCACCGCCGTCTACATCGTTTGGCGCTTTAAAGAAGTGATTAAAACAGACTTCATAAAAAGCCGCTGAAGACTGGTAAGACGCCATATGGCCGCCTAAGTCGAGATCTTTTTTCGACGCGCGTAATACGATCATAATCGCATTCCAACGAATGATTGAACGAATACGACGCTCAACATTCACATCCCCTGGGTAGGCTGGTTCTTGATCTACTGGAATGGTATTAACGTAGTTAGTAGTTGTGCCAGTAGGCATATCAACACCGTCTAAACGGGCTTGCTCTAACACTTGCTCAAGTAAGAATTGAGCACGTTCTACACCTTCTTCACGCACAACAGACTCAAGGGCTTGTAACCACTCTTGTGTTTCTAGCGCGTCTACGTCAATTTTATTGACTTCAGACATATGGAGGTTTCCTTATGTTTAAAATACTAATTATTTTAATAAATCTTAAATTAAGTAGTTAACTAAACTTAGCTAATCACTTGCTTAATGTTGTTTGGTGCGTCTTAAACTACGTTCAATCCGCGAATGCTCTTTGCCAGCCTCAAGTAAGGCTTCTTCGATAAAGGCCAAGTGAGCATTACTAGCAAGGCGTGCTTGCTCTGGGTTTCCTTCAATAACCGCATCCATTAACAGTCGTCTATGCTCTGCGAGCTGCTGGCTGATTTGCGGCTTTTTTAACAGTACAGTTAAATTTTGTAATACATTTTGCTCAAGCAATGCTTGCATACCACGCACTAAGTGCAGCAACACGACATTATGAGACGCTTCAGCTACGCTGAAATGAAATGCATTAATTGCTTTTGCTTTTTGCACAATGTCATCATTTACAAGCGCAATATTGTCAAAGCTTTGTTTTACTTTTTTAAAATCATTCGTCGTACCACGCATTGCAGCATAATAAGCTGCGATTCCCTCAAGAGCATGACGAAATTCAAGTAAATCAAATTGTGATTCAGGATGTTTACTTATCAAATCAAAGAGTGGATCAGTAAGCCCCTCTTCAAGCTGATTTTTTACAAACGTGCCACCCCCTTGACGACGCGTGACTAAGCCTTTAGCTTCCAGCTTTTGAATAGCCTCTCGAAGTGATGGACGCGATACTTCAAACTGTTTCGCTAACTCACGTTCAGGAGGTAATTTTTCGCCTGGCGCTAACGACCCCTCAAGAATCATATTCTCAAGTTGTTGTAAAATTACATCAGATAATTTTGCTGCTTTTATCTTTAAAGACATTTATCAACGTCCGCGTTGTTTCGGCCAAGCCCGCTAAACACAGGGTTTTTAGCCATAAGACTCAACCAAAAGGTAAATTGGTCATACCAAATTTGTAGCATACGTTATCAAAAACCGGTATTTCTGTCAATTTCACTGCGCTCAGCGCCAACTGACACGGTACTCCATTTTGCATAAAGATTAAACAGTATGGAAGAAAGTCGCTATTTCGGAAGAAGAAAACAATAAAAAATAAATGGTCAGACCAGATTAACAAGCACGCTCTGAGAAGTCAGCTATTCGATGTTAGCTGATTTGAGTGGCTTTGTAGAAAGGCAAAGTAGGAAGCATTACAGTGCTGAAAAATCAAAACTCAAACGACGTACATTAACAGAATGATTCATGACTGAAATCATTCCTACAAGCTTTACTCTTGCAGCTCGCTGACTTTAAAAGCCGTTCCCGGCTAAAGCCAGCCCTTGCAACTTGCTAACTTTACTACGCCAACCCACCAAATAGAGTGAGTGCGGCAATAATGACTAAAAAGAACAACACATTACGTTTTACGAGTTTCATCATACAGGTTGCCTCATAAGTGCAACCAACATACTGCTGCTCAATTTGCTCTGCTGCCAAAGCTGTTTGAGTAACCACTTTGCGATTGCTTACTGAAAAGTCCAACACGTATTTCAACCAGCAACTGGTTCCTTTATTAAAGTTGCCAATAACAAGGTAACCAAAACTTGCAATGCGCGCAGGTAACCAATCTAACCAAAATAATAAGGTATGAATTAGTTTAAAGCGTTTTGCATACACCATATTATGGTTTTCTCTTACCTTGTCAGCGTAAGTACGCACTAAGCTATAGAGTATTGCGCCCGGTACACCCAATATCACAAACCAAAAAATAACAGCACAATAAAAGCGGAAATTAAGCCACGCGAGTGTTTGCCCGAATGTTTCCCCTTGGGGCTCAGCTTCTGTTTTCTTTTGGCCCATTTGTAATGCAAATAATGTCGCAGCTTCTTGATCGTTTCGCGTTAGGGCATTGAGATAAGACTTATACAGTGCTCGTTGCTTAGCACAGCCAAAACACGTTAATAACACCACGGTGTTAACCGCTAATTGCCATACTATAAAATCTGATAACTTATAAACTAAGGCAATAGCAATCACTGGTAACATTAACCAGATAAGAAAACCAACGGGCGAATTAAATAAGCCTTTATCTGATAAGTGTTTTTTAGAGTGCTTTAGGTAGTGATCGGCATAAAAACCAATTTGCCAGTAATCAGCCCGCGCCCCAAGACGCTCAATGACTAGCGCAACTATAATTGAAATCAAGATCATGCTTGTTACCTATATCCTTTAAATTAAAACACTAAATCAAAAAAGTATGGCCAATCAAAACTCTCGCCCGGATCCGTTTTTCTACCGGGTGCAATATCGCAGTGGCCGACAATACGAGAGCGGGTTATTTTTGGGTATTTATCTATAAGTGCCTTTGTCACTAAGTGTAATGCATTATATTGTGCTTGGGTATACGGCTCAGTATCAGTACCTTCAAGCTCAATACCTACACTAAAGTCATTACATTGCTGACGGCCATTAAACTCAGACACACCTGCATGCCAAGCACGCTTTTCAAATGGCACATATTGAATCACTTCACCCGTACGACGAATAAAACAATGCGCAGATACTCTAAGCCCCTTTAAGTCTACAAAACTATCGTGTGCCTCACAGTCTATGCAACCCATGAATAAATCATCCACATATCGCGTGCCAAACTGCCCTGCGGGTAGCGAAATATTGTGAATCACAAGTAATGACACTTCATTATCAGGACGCGCATCATAATGCCTGCATGGCCGCTGTAACACACTGTTTAACTGGCCTAATTCGTTTATATGCATATTAAAAACTAACAATGACAATAAAGTTAAACAGTGTAAATGGTTCGCTACTCAGGGTCTAGCCGCATTCATTTGTGAAGCCACCCACAAGGACTTTTAATCCACGTTAGCGATAAATCTTTAACTTCTAATACAAGGTCAAACATAGTAAAATTTAGCCAATTTATTAATAAACAATGAGCTTTCGACATGTCAGTCCCTCACTCTTTAATTAGCCAACTGGTTAAACTCGCCCTTGATGAAGATTTGGATTACCAAAATGCAAACGACGGTGATATCACGGCTCAACTCATCCCTGAAAACGAGCAAGCGAATGCCAAAGTAATTACTCGTGAAGACTGTGTATTTTGTGGCAAAGACATTATTTTAGAAGTGTTCAAGCAAGTAGATGCAACGGTAAAAGTTGATGTATTAGTAAACGATGGTGATAAAGTCGCTGCAAATGCCACCTTATTTACAGCGTCTGGTTCTGCACGTGCCATTTTAACCGCAGAGCGTACAGCGCTTAATTTTGTGCAAACGCTTTCGGGTACAGCAACAACCACAGCCCACTACGTTAAAGAACTTGCAGGAACAACCACGCAGTTACTTGATACTCGTAAAACGATTCCGGGCTTACGTGCGTTGCAGAAGTACGCAGTCAAATGCGGCGGCGGCGCGAATCATCGTATTGGTTTATTCGATGCATTCTTAATTAAAGAAAACCACATTGCAGCATGTGGTGGCATTGATAAAGCCGTGGCACAAGCAAAAGTTAATCATCCATCAAAACCTGTAGAAGTCGAAGTTGAATCTTTAAATGAGCTTGAGCAAGCCATTCATGCGGGTGCTGATATCATCATGCTTGATAACTTTACTGTGGAACAAATACAGCAAGCCGTCATCCTTACTGATAAGCGAGCAAAATTAGAAGTGTCTGGCAATATGACCCTTGAAACACTAAAAGCTTATTCGCAAGCAGGTGTTGATTTTATCTCAAGCGGCGCACTTACAAAAAATTTACAATCAATCGACCTATCGATGCGCTTTAACGCGTAACCCCACCCCATTTTTGCGTATTTAATGTTTACCTAATTCGTTGACAACGAAATAAAAAAAGCATTAAATACGTAAAAAGCCTGAATCGGTAACAAAAAATCAATAACTTTTCAGTTCTTTTAGTTCTTTAGTATCATTGTGTCCTAATGACTTACGTAAGTTTACAATTAATTCAATAAGTTCCAGCAAGGATGCATGTGTATAAATAGTTCAATTATGGATTTTTAAGCTTGATCTGTCTCAAACTAAAGTAGGAAACTTCTGAAAAACCAGTTATCTAGCCGGAAAATTGCTTTCAAATACATTAATTGATGCTAAAGTAAATTAACAAACACTTAATGAACAAAAGTTTAAAATCAACTTGTTAACAATCACGATTTTTAACAGAGGTTTTAAGTAAAACTGTAAGAATAGTCCTGTATGTTTAGCATCGATTTTACAATGCTGATCTAACAGCTAAACTTACAAAACATCATATCCTTTAGGAGAGGAACAAAATGACACAACAAAAGCAACAGGGTTTCACCCTAATTGAATTAATGATTGTTATCGCAATCATCGGTATTCTTGCAGCAATCGCTCTACCGCAGTATCAGACTTACACCAAAAAAGCACGCTTTTCTGAAGTTGTTTTAGCAGCATCTTCGGCGAAAGGCTTAGTAGATGTATGTTTTCAAACACGTGGGGCTGGTACTTTAACTAACTGTGATGAAGCTTCAGAGATTGGTCTAAATGCAGCTGGTGCAGCCGCAGGTGAGCACGTTGCTAGCGTAGCAATCGCACCCACAACTGCAGCTATTACCGCTACAGGAGCTGCAACAGTAGATAGTGTAGATTATGTTCTGACACCAACTCCAGCAACTGATGCTGGTGGTAACTCTTTAGGTACACTAACTTGGGCACAAACTGGCTCATGTATTGCAGCTGGTATCTGTTAATAATTTAAGCCAAGTTTTGTGATTAGACATAACGGCTTTACGCTAATTGAGCTAATGATAACAATTGCCATAATTGGTCTATTATTATCATTAGCCCTTCCTGCATATAATAATCAATTTAAACGCTCTAAGTTTACTGAAGTTGTACTAGCTACCAATGCGGTTCAAAGAGCCATTGAACTTTGCTACCATAGAAATTCTGATCTTTCTAAATGTGATAGTTTCACAAAGCTGGGCAGAAAAAAATCTGATTTTACAGCACCAAAATACATTTCAAATATAGTGATAACTAACGCCGCCGGTTTAATCATTACATCAACAGCAACAGATGCCGCATCTCTATCTTACGCGGACACATATATCATGGAAGGCAGTTTAAATAACGGCCAACTTATATGGCATCGTTCTTCAAGCAGCACCTGTATTAGCAATGGTACTTGTTAGAAAAAAACTAATCCTTCATCTGTACTTTTTAGCTTAACTAATCCCGATTTAGTAATTACCTTGCATGGTGAGAAACTGCATTCACTCGATACCGGAACACTCAAAAAATATTCATACATTTCTATTGGTGGTATAGCATTTTTTATCATCATTTCATAAAAAGCCCTCCCATTGCTTTGAATTGTTGGCTCATTAAAGTGATACATAGCTTCTTCATGAACAGGACGTCTATCTTCACCTTTTAAGACAGTGAAGTAAGAGCCTTCCCACTTAACTATATAGGCTAATCGTTGCCCATCTATCTGTGTAATACCATATACTAAGGATATGACTTGTAAAATAACTATAAAACTAAAGTTAATAGCATTCTCGAGCTTAGTTTTGAATGGTGATAATAACCAAAAGTTAAATAATGGGCCTATGATGAGGTCTATAGAAAAGATAATTACTGCTAGTCCAACCAAATCTGTTAGCATATATCTTCCATTATCAAACCAGCTAAAGAAAAGCCAAGTAGCAACTAGAAATAAGAGCAGCCCACCCACTAGAAAATGAATAAAACTCCAAACAAACTTTGTTTTATAAACCGTTAACGTATTTTGCACAATTGAGACCCGAATCCTCTGAATCTTCGTATTTAAGCAAGATAACATCACCTTATCAATTGTTTCAGCCTCAAAAGGCCGCTACTATTAAGTAAGATATTAAACATCAATCAGTAACATATGGATTTACAATGAGTAAAGTTCAAGAAAAGCAATCTTTAGATACTTTTGAATGGGTTGGTGTAAGTGCTCGAGGCAAGAAATTAGAAGGAGAGCTTTCAGGGCAAAGCATTGCCTTAGTCAAAGCTCAATTGCGTAAGCAAGGCATCACCCCTTCAAAAGTAAAACGTAAGGCAAAACCTTTATTTGGAACTCGGGTTCAAAAAATTACCCCTAAAGACATTGCTTTAATTACACGCCAAATAGCGACCATGCTAATGGCAGGTGTACCGCTTATTCAATCTATTGAAATGATAGGTTCAGGTGCTAAGAATAAAAGTGTTGCTAGGCTGATGGAAGAAATTGGTGACGAAGTGAAAGCGGGTGTGCCACTCTCGCAAGCTTTACGCAAACACCCCCGCTATTTTGATGATTTATATTGCGACCTTGTTGCGTCTGGTGAGCAATCGGGTGCCCTTGATAAAATTTTCGACCGTGTCGCACTTTATAAAGAAAAAGCCGAAGCATTAAAGTCTAAAATCAAAAAAGCAATGTTCTACCCGATTGCGGTATTAGTTGTGGCCTTAATCGTTACCTCAATCTTACTTATTTTTGTGGTGCCTCAATTCCAAGATATTTTTAACGGCTTTGGTGCTGAACTTCCTGCCTTTACTTTAATGGTGATAGGTATATCTGAATTTATGCAAGAGTATTGGTGGATAATGCTGATTGCTGTTATTGCTTTTGGCTATGCCTATAAAGAAGCCCTGCTTAAAAGCAAAAAACTCAGAGATGCCAACGACAGAGCTATATTAAAGTTACCTGTTATTGGCATGATTTTAAATAAAGCAGCAGTAGCTCGCTATGCACGCACTCTTTCAACAACCTTTGCTGCGGGTGTACCCTTGGTTGATGCGCTCGATTCAGCCGCGGGAGCCTCAGGTAATGCGGTGTACCGTTACGCTATTTTAGAAATTAAAGCAGAAGTTAGCTCAGGTAATTTGATGAACTGGGCGATGCGGAACTCTAAAATATTTCCTGATATGGTGATCCAAATGGTTGCAATTGGTGAAGAGTCAGGCTCTTTAGATGGCATGCTTGCCAAAGTAGCCACTATTTATGAGCAAGAGGTTGATGACGCAGTCGATGGCCTTTCAAGCTTATTAGAGCCGCTGATCATGGCTGTACTTGGTGTGCTGGTCGGTGGTTTAATTATTGCCATGTATTTACCTATTTTCCAGTTAGGTTCCGTCATTTAATCGATAAATAAAAATTGAGTTGATATATTGATGCTGTCTAGGCTTTCACTAATCACAGCTTAGGTAGTCGATTACAATTTTGAATGGCTGTTGATTAAAATAATAAAAAAGACATTAAGTAATTCGTTCAGGCTCGCAAACCTAAACTTGTTTCTCAAAGCCAAAAATTAGGTAGTTTAATGCAAAATTTTTTCCTTGATATAGCCACCGTGATGCAATCTCAACAGTGGTTTTATTTGTTAACTGTAGGACTTGTAAGTCTGTGTATTGGTAGCTTTTTAAATGTCGTTATTTACAGGCTACCACTGATGATGAAACAAGAATGGCAATCAGAGTGCCGTCTGTTATTGGCCGATGAGCTAACAATTAACCATACTGAAGAGCCTACTCCCTTTAATTTAGTCACACCCAATTCAACCTGCCCACAATGTAAGGCACCGATTAAGATTTGGCAGAACATTCCTGTTATCAGCTGGTTAATACTCAAAGGCCGCTGTGCAAGTTGTAAGGCACCAATTTCTGTTCGCTACCCCATTGTTGAAATGCTAACAGCCAGCTTAAGTCTCGCGGTTGCAGTTGTATTTGGCGCATCTGAACTTGCCTTACTTTATATTGTAATCACATGGGTGCTCATTGCGCTTACGTTCATTGATATTGATCATATGCTGCTGCCTGACCAACTTACCTTACCGCTTGTTTGGCTTGCATTGATTGCAGCCGTGATGAACATCACAATCGCCCCTTCTGATGCGATTATTGGCGCTGCAATTGGCTATTTAAGTTTATGGAGTGTGTATTGGCTCTTTAAACTTGCTACTGGAAAAGAAGGCATGGGGTATGGCGATTTTAAATTACTCGCGGTATTTGGATCGTTACTTGGTTGGCAGGCTATTTTAACTATCGTGCTGCTTTCGAGTGTCGTTGGCGCTCTTATTGGTATGCTGCAAATTATTATTCAAGGCAAAGATAAAACCACGCCTATTCCCTTTGGCCCCTACCTTGCGATAGCCGGTTGGGTAACCTTATTGTGGGGTGAGCAAATTCAAACAACCTATTTTAGCTATTTAGGTCATTAAATATGGCAAACTGGATTTTAGGCTTAACGGGTGGTATTGGCTCTGGCAAAAGTGCTGTGAGTGCGATGTTTGAACAGTTAGGGACCACGGTTGTTGATGCCGACATCGTCGCAAGAGAAGTCGTCGAGCCAGGCAGTGTAGGTCTTAAAAAAATTGTTGAGCATTTTGGCAAAACTATTCTCACCAGCGAGGGAGTGCTTGACCGCGCGAAGCTTAGAGACATTATTTTTGATAATGAAACAGAAAAAGCATGGCTCAATGCTTTACTACACCCGTTAATAAGGGAATCCATGCTTAAGCAACTGCAACAAGCCACCAGCGACTATGTAATTTTAGTTGCGCCCTTATTATTTGAAAACGGTTTAGAAAAATTGTGCAACCATACGTTGCTCATCGATGTCCCCGTCACAACTCAAATTACTAGAACCAGCGCACGCGACAATGTCTCTGAGGCTCAAGCGAAAAAAATTATTGCATCACAAATGTCTCGTGCCGATAAACAGCTAAAAGCCGATGATATTTTAGACAATGATCGCGCTCTATCTGAAGTTGCGATTGATGTGAAAAAGCTGCATCAAAAATATTTAACTCATGCTTAAACTATATGCTAAAAAACACATATCCATCTAATACAAAAACATTAATACAGATTATAAATACCTGAGTTAAAGGGTGAATTTATTTTGCAATTTTGCCTAAATCGACAAGACTGATGTTATACCCTGCTTTTTTCTGATAGATTTGGCATAGAAAGGATCAAATTAAGGTGCGCAATGAATATTAACTCACCGTTACTGAGAAAATTTATCACATTAGGTCGCATTGATGCAGAGACCGTCAAATTAAAGCAACGAGAATATAACTCCACAGCTGAGCTCATTTCTAAGAGCTGCGGTATAGACGCGCATGAATTAGCAGAGCAATGCACTGACTTGTTCCGTGTTCCCTATTTTGATATCAAAGACTTCGATGTATCACTTATTTCTGATGAGTTAGTAAAAGAAAAGCTCATTCGCGAGCATCATATCCTCCCGCTGATAAAGAAAGGCCGTAAGCTCTATATAGCGGCATCGGACCCTACTGATTACGGTGCGTTTGAAAACTTTGAATTTAGTACAGGTCTGTCTTGTGAAGTTGTAGTGGTTGATTACAACCAGCTAGAAAATAAAATAGAGCAGCTGCTCGATGCGGCCGGTAGCTTACATTTAACGGATGACGAATTTAAAGAGCTTGGCGATCTCGACACCGATAAACCACGCGATATGCCAAGTAATGATGAAGACAAAGACGATGCGCCTATTATTGTCTACATCAATAAGATTTTGATGGATGCAATAAAAAAAGGGGCATCAGATTTACACTTCGAGCCATACGAGCATCGTTATCGAGTGCGCTTTCGGATTGATGGCATTTTACACGAAATGGCAAGCCCACCGAATAGCCTAGCAAGTCGATTATCTGCGCGCATAAAAGTTATGTCACGCTTAGATATCGCCGAAAAACGTAAACCACAAGATGGTCGCATTAAATTAAAAATTACTGAACGTAAAAGTATCGACTTTCGTGTCAGTACCCTGCCAACGCTGTGGGGCGAAAAAATTGTAATGCGTATTCTTGATTCATCAAGTGCTATGCTCGGCATCGATGTATTGGGTTATGAGCCTGAACAGAAAAAGCTCTACATGGATGCGCTCGAACAGCCGCAAGGGATGATACTAGTGACAGGCCCTACAGGCTCTGGTAAAACAGTATCTCTTTACACCGGCTTGAATATTTTGAACCAACCTGAGCGCAATATTAGTACTGCGGAAGATCCGGTTGAGATCAACCTTGAAGGCATTAACCAAGTACAAATTAACACAAAAGCAGATATGACGTTCGCCAACGCGTTAAAAGCGTTTTTGCGTCAAGATCCCGATGTCGTCATGGTCGGTGAGATACGAGATCTAGAAACAGCTGAAATTTCCATTAAAGCAGCGCAAACAGGCCACCTAGTCTTATCGACACTGCACACAAATTCAGCGCCAGAAACACTGACTCGATTGTTAAACATGGGCGTTCCGGCATACAACGTTGCAAGTTCAATTAGTCTTATCATTGCACAGCGACTGGCCAGACGTTTATGTCCGAAATGTAAAACCCCAGAAAAACTGCCCGATGAAGAACTTATTCGCCAAGGCTTTGACCCCGCAACATTGAGTAAACTCACGCTGTTTTCTCCAAAAGGCTGTGATAGCTGTACCGATGGCTATAAGGGACGAGTAGGTATTTACGAAGTCATGCAAATTACCCCTGAAATTGCGCAAATTATTATGCGTGGGGGTAATTCACTCGAAATTGCTGAGGTTTCTTTAAAATCAGGTTTTAATAACTTACGTCTATCGGGATTAAAAAAAGCGGCGGATGGTGTCACCTCGCTAGCTGAAATAAATCGGGTCACGAGTTTTTAACTCGCGACTCGATTCTTAGGCTGAGCTTTAGTAAGATCAGCTAAAATTGCTTAATAGAGATCACACCATGCCAACCGTTGTAAACTGCCCGACCTGCAAAGAAAAAGTAGAATGGTCAGAACAAAGCCCGTATCGCCCTTTTTGTTCAAAACGCTGTCAGCTGATCGATCTAGGTGAGTGGTCATTTGAAAATAACAAGATTTCTTCACCCATCACCAGTGCAAACGAACTTAACCAAGATATGATTGAAGATATCGAGGCTATGCTCGCTAAGAATGATGATTCATTTTTCAAAGAATAAGTATTAAGAAACGCGGCTTCATTAGCCGCGTTTTCTAGTTTAACGAATGCGCCGGAACATATTAGCTATGTGTTCTTTCAGCCTTATTACGCTCACCATCAACTCTGTGTAGCCCCTTTTTGTGACCTTTTTTACGCAGCTGTTTTTTAATTTCTTGATAGCTTTCACGCTGTTCTGCGTTAAGAACTTGCCAGATTGCATGCTCTGATTTCATTTTAATTAACGCAAATTGCTCACCTTTTTCTTGGCGGGCTTTAATTAGTTCGCGTGCTGCATTTTCATCAAATGCGTGGGTCGCTAATAGTGCATCCATTTTCTCTTTGTAGGCTATTCTATTGTCTTTCATGCTGGCTTTATCACCACGAAGAGCCTTCATTTGTGTTGTTTGCTCAGCAAAAATCGCTTTAAGTTGGGCTTGCTGTGCTTCTGTTAGTTGTAATTTATTAATTCCACGCTCAGACAATAAAAAACCGGCTTGCGGATTCATGCCTCGGTGCATATCCCCTTTTGCCATTACTGATGTTGCGCCAACACTTGCTGCAGCTAAACCACAAACAAGTACGAATTTAGAAAGCTTATTTGAAATAGTCATAGTCATTACCTTTTGTTGGGTTGGGTTCTATCGTTATTTTTAACTGATGGATTCACTATACTCACTTCAATGCAAAGGAACGCAAACCAGTGTAAAGGTTGTGTAAAGATTCACTTTTACACAATTTACTGAGTAGAATAGCCTTAAAGAAACAGTGCAATAGGTGCCACAATGAAATTACTTATGATCGACGATGATACAGGGCTGTGCGAGCTGTTAAGCGAGTATTTAACAGCACAAGGCTTTACAGTTGATTGTTATCATGATGGCGCACAAGGCCTAAATCAGGCCTTAAAATACAACTACGAATTAATTTTGCTTGATGTCATGCTACCGTCGATAGATGGCTTTGAAGTACTCAAGCAGCTTCGACAACATAAACTCACGCCTGTCATTATGCTCACAGCCAAAGGGGAAGACTTTGACCGTATTTTTGGTTTAGAGCTTGGTGCAGATGACTACATACCAAAGCCATTTAATCACAGAGAACTGCTAGCGCGAGTTAAAGCAATAACCCGTCGTATCGAACATATTAATAGTCTATCGAGCCAGCAAACAAGTTCACTCAGTGTCAATAGTATTCACATTAACTTTGCGACTCGTGAAGCGTCTGTCAGTGGCAATATATTAAGTTTAACGGGAACTGAGTATGAAATACTGGCCATGCTAGTCCGCCATGCCGGTGAAGTGATCAGTAAAGAGCAAATTAGTGAGCAAGTTCTTGGCAGACGACTAGCCCCTTTCGACCGCTCCATTGACATGCATGTGAGTAATATTCGAAAGAAAATTGCTGAGTTTATAAATAGCGAGCGTATCAAAACCATGCGTGGTAGCGGTTACGTACTAATTCAAGGTGAATAATATGACCTTTCCGAGTTGGATAAAAAAGCCACATCATTATTTGTTCTTAAAAATCTTTGCATGGTTTTGGGTTACAGTCATAGCAACCATTACTCTGCTAGTCTTTTTAAGCCAATTAACCAGCAATGTAGGGAATGATGAGTTACGCGGCCCCATGCTTAAAAACCTAGAATACACCGCGAAAAGTATAGAACGTATTGTGGCAAAGCATGGTAAACCGACTCAAGAAATTGTATCGCACCCTCGCTTATCTAAACATAAGTTACTGTATTTAAATGGCGAAGTTCATGGTGTCGAAATGCTCAGTGAACCCGTCTCGAAAGAGATTGATTTGAGCTTGTTAAATTTTACAAAGCATATGCGCCCACAAGTTATTTTTACTGATGAATACCAAGCGTATGGTCCTGTAGAAATTAACGTACCCGAAGGTAAGTTTTACTTATATGAAATTGACGAAAAACGTAAAAAGCCTTTTTTTGTCGGGTTGTGGTTAATGCCTACTTGGCTCAAGTTATTGATTGCCGTAATAGCCTCGCTTATGCTGAGCTTTTTCTTTAGCCGAAACTTAATTGCCCCTATCAATAGCTTAAAAGAAACTGCAAAAAAACTTTCCCACGGTGACTTAACCGCACGAGCAGTTTTCTCAACGGCTCGCGAAGATGAACTGGGGGTGTTAGGACGTGACTTTAATACAATGGCGAGCCAGCTTGAGCAGCTTATAACAGCACAAAAACGCTTACTTGCAGATATTTCCCATGAACTACGCTCACCACTTACACGCTTAAAAATGGCAACAGGCCTGGCACAAATGCAAGCTGATGATAGTCAGCAGACATACCTCGAACGAATAGAAAAAGAAGCAAACCAGCTTGATAAAATGATTGCCGATGTATTGCAACTATCAAGGCTTGAAGCCCGAAGCCAAGCTTTATCCTTAAGCAAGCAATCGGTTCAAGTTATTGTTGATCATGTATTAAATGATGCTCACTTTGAGGCCAAACAATGTCACAAAGAGCTGACGATTAATGGCCAATTACACACAGATATACCATGCGACGAGAGTTTAATCGCCAGTGCACTCGAAAATGTACTACGCAACGCGATTAAATATGCACACCATCATATCTCTTTGAGCTTAGCTGAGTCTGATGCTCTCTATATCACCATTTGTGATGATGGAAATGGGGTTAAAGAAGCCTACTTAGCTAGACTGTGTGAGCCATTTTTCCGTCAAGAGCATGCTCGTGATAGAAACTCGGGTGGCACAGGCTTAGGACTGGCTATTGCAAAGAATGCGATCTCAGCACATGATGGTACACTAACACTCGAAAACCAAGAACATGGCGGACTCTGCGTTAAAATCCGCTTACCAATAAAGAGTGAGTAAATGTTTTACAGCGATGAAGCACACCTTACTATAAATGCTAAACAGATAAATGCATTTTTTAATGAGCAATTAAAACAAGATTTCTTAAGCACTGAACATGGTACCTTGTATTATGGCTTTGCCATTCCAGAGCAAGCTAAAAAAGCCATTGTTATTAGTAGTGGCAGAATTGAGTCGTTATTCAAATACAAAGAGTTACTGTGGGAGTTTTACCAAAATGGTTATGCCGTTTTTATTGTTGATCACCAAGGTCAAGGCCGTTCATATCGCCATTTAAAAAACGCTCATAAAGGCCATGTCACACGTTTCACTGATTATGCAGATGACTTTGCCGTTTTTAACGAGCAGGTAGTCAATGCTCATTGGCAGGGCCAACGAGTATTACTCGGACACTCAATGGGCAGTGCAATTGCCTATGATTACTTGTCTCGCTACACACATTCTTTTTCGGGCGCGTTTTTATCTGCCCCCATGTTTGATATTTATACCAAAGGCACACCAAAACCAATTGCAAAACTAGCCGCGAAAATAGCCTCACAATTAGGCTTAAGTCATCGTTATGCATTTGGTCAAACAGACTACTTGCCCGTTGATTTTTCGGTTAATGAATTAACCAGCAGTGAGATAAGGTACCAGCAATTTAGAGCGCTTTATCTTGCAGAGCCCGACTTACAACTTGGTGGTGTGACGTATGGCTGGCTCAATGCATCGTTTGAATTTATCGCCTCATTGGTCGATAGAAAAGTAGATATTCCACTTTTTATCGCCAGTGCCGGGCGCGATACCGTTGTCGATAATGCGGCGCAACATGCACTTGCGCATAAACAAACACAGGCAAAATTAAAAAGTTACCCTGATGCTCGCCACGAATTATTTTTCGAGCGAGATGAAATCAGGCAGGCAGTATTGAGTGACTTATATCAGTTTTTTGAGGCACTCTGACGAGACTTTTTAACCACCGAAAGTGGATCTAAGTGCACCAGTATATCCAGTTCACAGGCAAAGTGAGTTTGTATCATTGTTTCAACTTCATCGGCCACCTGATGGGCACGAATTAACGAGAGACTGTCTTCAAGTTCCAAGTGCATTTGAATAAACTTAATTTTACCACCTTGTCGCGTGCGGATATCGTGGGCCCCAAAGACATCTTGGTGACTGTTAACGATGGTTAAAATTTCTGTTTTTTCATCCTCTGGCAGCTCTTTGTCCATCAGATGGTCGGCACTATCACGGGCAATATCCCAACTGTTATATAGTAAGTAAACAGCCACCCCAATAGCAAAAATAGGATCCGCATACGTCATGCCGTACTTTGCCAATAGGATGGCAAGCAAAACAGCTAAATTTAAAATAAGGTCGCCTTTGTAGTGAACTGAATCCGCTTTTATTGCAATTGATTCGGTATGATTAATAACCTTGGTTTGCACAAACACCACCACCAAAGTACAAACAATAGCAAATAAACTCACCCAAATACCTAAGTCGGAATGCTTAAGTATCACAGGGTTAAAAAGACGTTCAACACCATGAAACGCTAAAAAACAGCCAGAACCAGCGATAAAAGCAGCTTGAGCAAGCCCAGCAAGAGCTTCCGCTTTGCCATGACCAAACCGGTGGTCATCATCAGCAGGGCGTAGCGCATAACCTAACACTAAAAAGCTCATTAAAGATGCGGTAATATCCATTAAAGAATCGGTGAGCGATCCCAACATCGATGCAGAGCCTGAAGCAAGCCATGCCCAACTTTTTGCTGCAATCATTAAACTCACCATAGCAATGGTGACTATGCTGGCGGTTTTTACCCAAAACTCATAACTGCGATGTTGCACAACATTTTACCTTCAGACATTACAAGGTTTTAGTATATCATCATATTAGAGGGTTTTACCCCATGTTACATAGCGCTATTTAGAATAAATAAAGCACAGCTATCGGCGGTAAACAAACTTAAATCCTGCAAGATCCTCACGCTGCAGTTGTGTATAATCTGCCGCAGATCATAATGCTAACAATGAGACAAACATGCTTGATATCGTTTTATACCAACCAGAGATTCCGCCCAATACAGGTAATATCATTCGCTTATGTGCCAATACAGGCTATGCCTTACACCTAATTGAACCATTAGGATTTGAGTGGGATGATAAACGCGTAAAGCGTGCAGGGCTTGATTATCATGAATTTAGCCACGTACAACGTCATGCATCATTCGAAGATTACCTTGCTAAGTGTAAGCCCAAAAAAGTCTATGCCTGTACGACCAAAGGCAGCCAGTTTCATCATCAAGCACAATATCAACCTGGCGATTGTTTAGTATTTGGCCCTGAAACACGCGGCCTACCCGATGAGCTTATTCAGTCATTACCGAAAGAGCAGCGTGTGCGTATTCCGATGCAAAAAGACAGCAGAAGCATGAATTTATCAAATTCTGTCGCCGTTTTTGTCTATGAATCATGGCGTCAGCTTGGTTTTGTAAACGGTCAATAACTCATTGAAAATGCGCATTAAATAAATAACTTGTAATTATTTAGCACGACCTTTTTTTATGAACTAATCTAAATAGATGGCTTTTTGTTCTAAATGATGATTATTAATGCGCTTTTTAACTCTGGTATACAGTCTCATTTTACTGTTGCAGCATTCTGTGGGCGCTGCAACAACAGCTGACCTTAATTTAGCGCAACCACACAACCCAACCCCGCTGTTCTTTCTCATTTTACTTGTCATTATTGCACTGTTCATTGCGGTTATTTATTACCAGAAGAATCAAAAAATGATGTTAATTGATGCTCTTTTATCACAATCGAAAGATGCGATATGGGTTTGCGATGAACAATTTAGAATACTAGACATCAACAATGCCTTCAGCGAAATAACAGGCTACAAAAGAGGGGATGTTATAGGGAAAAAATTTAAAGCACTCACACAAGATGGCCGCGATCGACAACTCGAAACATTGATCCAACAAGAGCTCGCACAAGACGGATATTGGTCTGGTGAAATCTGGAACTTGCGCAAGGATGGTCAGCCTTATGCACTTGATTTATCAATCACAAAAGTCTCAACACCGCGATTTACTAAACGAGCTGTTAACTATGTAGGGCTTTTTAGTGATGTCACCGCTCGTAAGAATAACGAACGCACCATGCTCACGCTAACAACTCGCGACTCTGTAACTGGGCTCTCAAATAGAGCCATTTTTATTGAATCGCTCGAAAAAGCGATTAAAGCCTGTAATGACGAATACCCTAGCCTGCTTATTATGTTTATCGACATCGACAATTTTAAGAAGATAAATGATTCCCTCGGCCATACTTTAGGCGATGTATTATTAAAAGAAGTGGCATGTCGTTTAACTTCATCACTTAATTCTGGCTTTACTATTGCGCGGCTTGGAGCTGATGAATTTGCTATTTTAGTGCCGCCTTATCTCTATGCTGGCAAAACCATTTTCTTTGCTAAAAAGACTGCAGATACAGTGCTACAACAATTTAAGACTCCATTCATGCTCGATGGTATTGAAACCTCACTGTCAGCGTGTTGCGGGATTGCCATCTATCCAGACAATGCTTACAACGGTGAAAACTTAATGCGCAGCGCTAACAGCGCACTTAATCACGCCAAAAAAATGGGCCGAAACACCTATCAATTTTTTGATAAAGAACGCCACACGTTAGACCCCACCGAACTAACAAAAGAAAGCGCCCTCTTTAAAGCAATCACCAACAATGAATTTGTACTGTATTTTCAACCAAAATACGATGTACAACACAATCGCTTACATGGCTTTGAAGCACTCGTTCGCTGGCCACAAGATGATGGCAGTCTAATTTACCCAGATGAATTTATTCCGCTTGCAGAGCAGAATGGTGCAATCATCCCCCTTACCCAATTATTAATGAAGCAATTACTTCAACAACTTGCAAGCTGGCAAAAACAAGATGTGCCTTTTGGCAATGTTGCCATTAATATCTCTGCGTTGCATTTTCAGCAAAATAGCTTAATCGAAATGCTCGTTGATTATTTAACAAAGTATAATGTACCTGCTCGTTGTTTAGAGTTAGAAATCACAGAAAGTGCAATGATGAATAACCCCGAATTTGCAGAGCAGCAAATGAAACGCATAAAAGCCTTAGGAGTCAATATTACACTGGATGACTTTGGTACGGGGCACTCTTCGCTGAGCTACCTTAAGCGTTTTCCTATCGACACATTAAAAATAGACAAATCGTTTGTAAAAGATATTGATAAAAATGAGCAAGATAGAAATATCACCGCCACCATTGTCCGGTTGGCTAAATACCTAGACATTAATGTTGTTGCAGAAGGCGTTGAAACCGAAGAGCAAGCGTATATGCTCCATATTATGGGGTGTCATTATCAACAAGGTTATTATTACTGTAAGCCACTTAAAGCAGAGCAAGTAGCCAATTTTATTAATAAAAATGAAGTAGATAAACAATCTGTAAAATAAAAAGCCTTGTTTCAAACAAGGCTTTCAAAATAGTTACTCAGCAAGCAGTGGCTATTCAGATTTTTGCTCACGACCTAGTAAAGCCATCGCCGCTTCTTTTACATCTTTATTTTCATAAAGTACTTTGTAAATTTGCTCAGTGATGGGCATTTCAATACCGGTTCGTTGTGCCAGTAAATACACTTCTTTGGTATTTCGATAACCTTCAACAACCTGACCAATAGAGTCAATTGCAGCTTCGACTCCTTCACCTTTACCTAATGCTAAACCAAATCGACGGTTACGTGATTGGTTATCTGTACAGGTTAAGATCAAATCACCTAATCCTGCCATTCCCATAAAGGTGTCAGAACGCGCTCCAAGTGCACAACCTAAACGGCAAAGCTCAGCTAAGCCTCGGGTAATAAGCGCTGTACGAGCATTCGCACCAAAACCAAAGCCATCCGACATCCCCGCGCCGATAGCAATGACATTTTTTACGGCTCCACCCAGTTGTATACCAATAAAATCATTATTGTTATACACCCTAAATGAGCGTCCGCAATGCAATAACTCAGCAAGTTGTTTGGCAAACTCTGTCGATGTGGCAGAGACCGAAATAGCGGTTGGTAAGCCCATCGCCATTTCTTTCGCAAACGTCGGACCAGACAACACAGCAAGAGGAATATCATCCCCAAGCTCTTGCACCGCCACTTCTTGTAATAAACGCCCTGTATTAGGTTCTAAACCTTTCGTTGCCCACGCCACTTCTGCATCATCATTCAGCCAAGGCTTAATTTGTTGAAGCGTTGCCCCAAAAGCATGGCTAGGCACGACAACCAGCACTATTTGGCTTGCTTTTACAGCGGTTTCTAAATCGGCTTCTAATTGAAGCGTTTCAGGAAAACTGACATCGGGAAGATAACGTTGGTTCTTTCGCTCAGCTGCAAGCGTGGCAACGTCATCGCTATTTCGCCCCCACAAAGTAACGGGGTGACCATTTCTGGCGAAACAAATAGCAAGGGCGGTGCCATAAGACCCCGCCCCTAAAACTGTAACAGCTGACTGTGCTGTAGTCATAACTTATGCGTCTGCAGTAACCTGTTGATCTTGCGCTGCACGCTGTTGCATGTATTGAGCAAACAGTGCATCAAAATTCACAGGTGCTAAATTTAACTGTGGGAAAGTACCACGGTTAACAAGGTTAGACACCGCTTCACGCGCATATGGGAAAAGTACATTCGGGCAGAAAGCACCTAGCATATGAGCTAATTGAATTTCTTCTACTTCCGCAATCGTGAAAATACCAGCTTGCTGAATTTCACAAAGGAATGCCGTTTCTTCACCAATTGTTGCTGTCACTGTCAGCGCAAGAATAACTTCAAAAACACCTTCTTCTAACTTGTTAGAACGTGTGTCTAAATCAAGTTTAACTTCTGGAGTCCACTCTTTTTGAAAGATAGCTGGTGAGTTTGGCGTTTCAAATGAAACATCTTTCGTGTAGATGCGTTGAATAGTGAATTGAGCGCCTGCTTGTTGTTCTGCTGCTGCGTTTTGGTTTTCTTCGTTCATTGTAATTCCTAACTTGTATTCGTTTTTATAATTAAATTTATTAAGCGTTAAGCTTTGCGTCTAAAAGGCCTTGCGCTTCAATTGCCATCATGTCGTCACAACCGCCGATATGCTCATCATTAATAAAGATTTGTGGCACGGTATATCCACCGTTAGCTTTATCGATCATTTCTTCACGACGCTCAGGCTGCACACCAATATCAATGTTTGTGTAACTTACACCTTTACTATCTAATAACGCCATAGCGCGTTGACAATATGGACAGTATGCTTTTGTGTAAAGAACAACATTCGTCATAATAATTCCTCTATCGGGCTGTTACGTGTTGTTAGCGGCCAGTCGTTGTTGGCAAACTTGCAGATTGCCAAGCTCCCATACCACCAGATAATACATAAACACGTTCAAAACCTGCTTTATGCATAGCCGTTGCGATACCTGAGGCGGTCATGCCCGTGGTACATACTAGTATAATGGGTTTACTCTTAAACTTTTCAAGGCTTGAGAAATCAGATTGTTTGGCTTTTTCTGGATTTAAGTGCGTTGCACCTGCAATACGACCTGAGTTGAATTCTTTTTGCGCTCGAATATCAACAACCTGACCATCTTCGCGGTTAATTAACAACGTAACTTGCTGCGGGTTAATTTGGCGAATCGCTGAAAATTTACTTTTAAACCAACTGCTGATCAGCATCGCTACCAATGCCAGCCAGATGATACTTAAAACCGGATGATTTGAGATAAATTCAATATATTGATCCATGCGTTTTCCACTAAGAAATTGGGTACCACAGCGCATAGCCATGGGATTATTAAAATATGCCACGCAAGTATACGTGCTTGAACCGAAAATGCTAGGGCGTGAAATATTTTAATATGACATATTGATAGCTGATCAAAACCTTAAAACACGGTATGCTAGTGATATATAAGTGCCAATCTTCAGGAGCTATAATGACAGAGCATAAAAAACCATTGGTATTAATGATCTTAGACGGTTGGGGATACCGTGAAGACACAGAAAGTAACGCAATACTCGCTGCTAATACACCCGTACTCGATAACCTGTGGGCAACACGTCCGCATACCTTAATTTCAGGTTCGGGACTTGATGTAGGTCTACCTGCAGGACAAATGGGTAACTCTGAAGTAGGTCACGTAAACTTAGGCGCAGGTCGCATTGTTTATCAAGATTTCACTCGCATCACGAAAGCAATCGAAGATGGAGAGTTCGCGAGTAACCCTGCATTAGTTGATAACATAGACAAAGCCGTTAAGGCAGAAAAAGCAGTGCATATTATGGGTTTATTAAGCCCAGGTGGTGTACACAGTCACGAAGACCACATTGTAGCGACCATTGAATTAGCTGCAGAGCGTGGCGCAAAAAACGTCTACTTTCATGGTTTCTTAGACGGTCGTGACACCCCACCTCGCAGCGCTAAAGCGTCTATTGAGCGCATCGAAGCTTTATTTGAAAAACTAGGTTGTGGCCGCTTAGCCAGCCTTGTTGGCCGTTACTATGCAATGGACCGCGATAATCGCTGGAACCGTGTTGAGCTTGCCTACGATGTAATGGTAAGTGGTATCGCGCAGCACACCTACACAGACGGCGTAACCGCACTTGAAGCAGCGTACGAACGTGATGAAAATGATGAATTTGTAGCGGCAACAACCCTCGTACCTGAGGGACAAACGGCGGCTGAAATTAATGATGGCGATACCGTTATTTTCGCCAACTTCAGGGCCGATAGAGCACGCGAAATGACGCGCGCATTTGTTGATGCTGATTTTAGTGGTTTTGAGAAAAAGAAATCTCCAGCACTGAGCGGCTTTGTAATGATGACGGAATACGCCGCAGATATTAAAGCCCCTGTCGCCTTTGCACCAGAGCCACTAACCAATGTGTTTGGGGAATGGTTAGAAAAGCAAGGCAAAACACAACTACGTATTTCTGAAACAGAAAAATATGCACATGTCACATTCTTCTTCAGTGGTGGTAGAGAAGACGAATTTGTGGGTGAAACACGCGAGTTAATTCCTTCTCCGCAAGTGGCCACTTATGATTTACAACCTGAGATGAACTCTGAAATGCTGACAGATAAGCTCGTTGAAGCTATTGCCAGCGGCAAGTACGACGCAATCATTTGTAACTACCCTAATGGTGATATGGTAGGTCACTCAGGTGTGTTTGAAGCCGCTGTAAAAGCGTGTGAAGCAGTCGACCACTGTATTGGCCGTGTTATAAACGCACTTGAAGAGCACGGTGGCGAAGCACTCATCACTGCGGATCATGGTAATGCTGAGCAAATGGCTAACCCAGCAACAGGCCAAGCACACACCGCACATACCAGCGAGCCAGTGCCATTCATTTATGTAGGCCGTGACGCAACCCCACAAGATGGAAAAACACTCAGTGACGTAGCACCAACCATGCTGCACTTAATGGGTTTAGAACAGCCAAGCGAAATGACTGGCACTCCAATTATGACACTGAAATAAACGATGAGCAGACGTATTAACCACTTACTCAAAACTGGTTTAATACTGACTTCATTAGTAGCAACTTCGGTTGTTGCTAATGAAGCTCAAACCAAAAAAGACTTATCTGATATTCAATCGGCCCTACAAAAAACCAAGGCCGAGCTTGAAGGTCAACGCAAGTCGATAGCCGATATGCGCAAAGATCTTCGTGCTCACGAACTCGATATTGCTAAAAATGCTAAGGCATTAAACCTAGCAGCACAATCGGTCAAAGAAAACGAACAACAACAGCGCGAACAACAGGCCAAAGCTCAGCAACTTCAAGCAGAGCAAATAAAACGTCAAACCCTCCTCGCAGCACAATTAAAAAGTGCGTATATGGCAGGTAGCCATGATTACTCAAAAATGCTGCTGAACCAACAAGACACGGCCAAAATTGAACGTACGCTCAGTTACTATAACTATTTAAACAAAGCACGCATTGAGCAACTCGAAGAGCTGAAAGCGTTGCAAATAAAAATTGCTGAAAATCAGGCGGAACTAGAACAAACAAAACTTCGTTTAGTTGAATTACACAACGAGCAGAAAAAACGCCAGCAAGCTTTAATTGCCGCTCAAGAACAACGAAAACGCAATCTCAACAAATTACAATCAGCGCTTAAAGAAACAAAAAGTTCGATTGATTATTTAAAAGAGAACGAGAAAACCCTCGTTACCGCCATCGAAGAGTTAGAAAAAGAACGAAGCGAAAAAGTTGAACTTCTCGGACTACAAAGCAGTAAAGGAAAACTCAACTGGCCGACCAAAGGAAAACTCCGTCACAGTTTTGGCCAACGCAAACATGGAAATATCGATTGGAAAGGCGTGTTAATTGGCGCGAAGGAAGGGAGTAACGTCAAAAGCGTACAAAATGGTCAGGTCGTTTATGCTGACTGGCTCAATGGCTTTGGTTGGGTTATTGCTATTGACCACGGCGATGGGTTTATGAGCTTATATGGGCATGCACAAACCCTACTTCGTGATGTTGGCGACCTTGTCAGAGAAGGTGAAGTCATTGCATTAGTAGGCCAAAGCGGCGGACAAACAGATCCTGGTCTATACTTTGAAATACGCCACAAAGGACGCGCAGTAAATCCTGTAAAATGGTGCAGACGTATTTAATTGATTAAATCAGCTGCGCCCTATGAGGAGCAGCTGATGCTAAATATCAATCACATAGACAAAATCCATTTCATCCCATCTAAGCGTTTCTTTGGGCTACATCTTATTTTACTCTTAGCCTTACTATGCTTATTAATGCAATCATTTAATGGGGTTGCTAAACCATCTTTAAAGTCACTACATCACCAGCAACTCAATGAAATTTTGTTTAATATAAATACTTACTATGTTGACGATCTTCAACTTCATAATAGCTTTGAATCTCAGCCAACGAATCAACAAGTAGAAGCATTATTTGAGCGTTTAGACCCCTATTCTAAATATTTAGACGAAACTGAGCTCGATGCCATATTTAGTAGTACCAATGGGCGTTACACTGGGCTTGGCATCGAGGTTAAAGTTACCGATGGTCGCGTATATATTGTTAATACGATTAAAAACTCCCCTGCTGAGCAAGCTGGTCTGCAAGTAAATGATGAGCTAACCGCTATAAATCAACAACCGATTGTCAATAAAAGCATAGAAGAAGTTGCAAGGCTTATTCGTGAAAGTGGCCAAGCTGCCGTTGATGTTTCCGTAAAACGAGAGCAAGTAACCGAACTCAACTTTTCAATAAAGCGACAACAAATAAACCTAGAAAGCGTGCAAAGCTACCTTGCTGATACAGGCGTTGCGCTATTGAGTATTAATGCTTTCAATAACCATACATTGCATGATGTCGCACGAACCGTGGCTAAAATGCAAATTAATAATGGTTTTCCGTTATCAGGGTTAATTATTGATTTACGAGATAATCCTGGAGGAACGCTACAAGGTGCAATTGAAGTTGCAGATCTGTTTTTAGATAGTGGTACGATTGTTTCTACAAAAGGACGCTTCAATGAGGCAAATCAATACTATAAAGCACATAGCGGTGATATTCTTTCTGGCGCGCCAATCGCCGTATTAATTAATGAAAACTCAGCATCTGCAGCAGAAATATTAGCCGCAGCGCTGAGGGATAACCAAAGAGCGACCTTGGTTGGAGAGACCTCATTTGGTAAAGGCTCAGTACAATCTTTGATTCCACTAGGAAATGGAAATACAGCTCTCAAACTTACCACAGCACGTTATTATACACCTGCTGGGCAATCTATTGATGGTAAAGGGATCGCACCCGATGTGAGTATAAATCAAACAATGCTTTCAGAAATTGACCAAGACGTTATAATAAAAAATATACAAGGGTTGTCGCTTTTTAGCTCACTCCTTGATAAACAAGATAAAAAGCAACTTACTGCAAAGCAGTTAATTATTATGCAGTAAGTAAGCACACACAATGGATATAATAATTACAAAAAGTGAATTTACGCAAAGGCTTACTACTGACGCTGTGTTGCTTCCCACTATTTTGCCAAGCAAAGCAAATAGCCATCGTTATAGATGACATAGGCAACCACCAACGCGATCTTGATATCTTGAATTTACCAGGGCAAGTGACCTTTTCAATCTTGCCCCATACACCTTACTCACAAATTTTTGCCGAGAGAGCGAGCAAAACCAACAAAGAACTTCTCTTGCATATCCCCATGCAGGCGCTAGACAAAACAAAAGCTTTAGGTCCTGGTGCTTTAACAGACTCAATGAGCAAAACACAGCTGCAAACCACACTGGGGCACGCACTCGCATCATTGCCACAAGTCAAAGGCGTAAACAATCATATGGGCTCTGAGTTAACGCAATTAACAGAGCCTATGAAGTGGACGATGGAGCTCCTCAAAAAACGAGGTTTATACTTTTTAGATAGCCGAACAACAAGCCAAAGTGAAGCACAAAATGTCGCTAATCTTTATGGTGTTGCCAATGTTTCTCGACATGTATTCCTAGACAATATCGTGACTGAAAGCCAGCTTAAGCACCAACTAGAAGAACTTAAACTAAAAGCGACGCATTTTAATTATGCCATCGCTATTGCACATCCCTACCCAGAAACAGTCGCGTTTTTGCATCACGCCCTGCCAGAACTTCAACAGCAAGGTTTTGAGCTTGTGCCTCTTTCACAATTGGTAGAAAACAAATACATCCAATTAGCTAAAGCAGAGCAAAAGCAAGCTGAGCATCGTACAAATGATGAATGAAAGAGCGACATACTCAAATAGGATGTAAATATGCCGAAGTTTCCTTCATTAATGATAGACGCAGAGGTCGCACAACATCACCTTTGATCGATACATCGTGTATCATAAAAGTAGTAAAGGCTTTAACCGTGAACGCCAGCGGTTATGTGTGAAGGGCATAATGAGATACTTCGGCACTAAAGTGCCTCCTACTACGCCTAGTTATTTGAGCCAGAAGCGAAGTGAGCAATTTAAGGGAATCTTTCATTCTTGTCGTCATGATTAAACAACATGGGAATCATGATTAAACAACGTTAGAACCGTGATTATAGAGCGTAGGAACGGCTTTAGCCGTGAATGTCAGCGGTTATGTATGAAGGGCATATCAGACACTTTCGGCACTAAAGTGCCTCCTACGTCTCTTCACCTTGCGCTTATGCGTCTTTTATCTCTGTATGCAATCTCAGTATGGTACTGGACGATTTAGCCCTGAACGCAAAAAACCCGCTGCATTGCTGCAACGGGTTTCTCTAATTAGGAGCCATGGTGCGCTACGCAGTAGGATGTCCTACTTTCACATGGTCAATGCCACACGATGCTTACAAAGATATAGGTCGTAGGGGGTCTTGGTTGGGTATTTTATTTTTCTACAGGCAACAAAAAACCCGCTGCATTGCTGCAACGGGTTTCTCTAATTAGGAGCCTGGCGATGTCCTACTTTCACATGGCAAATGCCACACTATCATCGGCGCTGTTTCGTTTCACTACTGAGTTCGGCATGGAATCAGGTGGGTCCAAAACGCTATTGTCACCAAGCAAAATGCGTGGAAAGGATTCTCGACAAAGCGCATCGCGCTTACGAGTCCTTTGCGCAAGGTGAACTGATTTCGCATTAAGCGCTGCGGTTCACCCTACTAAAATCTGGAATTCTGATAATCGTAAATCTACTTTAGTATACTAACTTCTGTCTGTTACGCTGTCATAAAACGCGTTTGGCGTTGTATGGTTAAGCCTCACGGGTAATTAGTACAGGTTAGCTTAATGGCTCACACCACTTCCACATCCTGCCTATCAACGTTGTAGTCTTCAACGGCCCTTCAGAGACTTTAAAAGTCTAGTGAGAACTCATCTCGAGGCCTGCTTCGCGCTTAGATGCTTTCAGCGCTTATCAGTTCCGAACGTAGCTACCGGGCAATGCCATTGGCATGACAACCCGAACACCAGCGGTTCGTTCACTCCGGTCCTCTCGTACTAGGAGCAACCCCTCTCAATTCTCAAACGCCCACGGCAGATAGGGACCGAACTGTCTCACGACGTTCTAAACCCAGCTCGCGTACCACTTTAAATGGCGAACAGCCATACCCTTGGGACCGACTTCAGCCCCAGGATGTGATGAGCCGACATCGAGGTGCCAAACACCGCCGTCGATATGAACTCTTGGGCGGTATCAGCCTGTTATCCCCGGAGTACCTTTTATCCGTTGAGCGATGGCCCTTCCATTCAGAACCACCGGATCACTATGACCTACTTTCGTACCTGCTCGACGTGTCTGTCTCGCAGTTAAGCTGGCTTCTACCATTACACTAACCGTACGATGTCCGACCGTACTTAGCCAACCTTCGTGCTCCTCCGTTACTCTTTGGGAGGAGACCGCCCCAGTCAAACTACCCACCAGGCACTGTCCGTAACCCCGATTAGGGGCCAACGTTAGAACATCAAAACTACAAGGGTGGTATTTCAAGGACGGCTCCACAAAGACTAGCGTCTCTGCTTCAAAGCCTCCCACCTATCCTACACATGTAGGTTCAATGTTCAGTGCCAAGCTGTAGTAAAGGTTCACGGGGTCTTTCCGTCTAGCCGCGGGTACACAGCATCTTCACTGCGATTTCAATTTCACTGAGTCTCGGGTGGAGACAGCGTGGCCATGGTTACACCATTCGTGCAGGTCGGAACTTACCCGACAAGGAATTTCGCTACCTTAGGACCGTTATAGTTACGGCCGCCGTTTACCGGGGCTTCGATCAAGAGCTTCGTCCGAAAACTAACCCCATCAATTAACCTTCCGGCACCGGGCAGGTGTCACACCGTATACGTCATCTTGCGATTTTGCACAGTGCTGTGTTTTTAATAAACAGTCCCAGCCACCTGGTCACTGCGGCTCCAATCAGCTTAAAGAGCAAGTCTCATCACCAATCGGAGCGTACCTTCTCCCGAAGTTACGGTACGATTTTGCCTAGTTCCTTCACCCGAGTTCTCTCAAGCGCCTTAGTATTCTCTACCTGACCACCTGTGTCGGTTTGGGGTACGATTCGGTATAATCTGAAGCTTAGAGGCTTTTCCTGGAAGTATGGCATCAACAACTTCACACCCTTAGGTGCTCGTCTCGTGTCTCAGTCTTAAGAGTCCGGATTTTCCTAAACTCTCAACCTACTCACTTTCACATGGACAACCAACGCCATGCTTGCTTAGCCTGCTCCGTCCCCCCATCGCAATTATACCAAGTACGGGAATATTAACCCGTTTCCCATCGACTACGCCTTTCGGCCTCGCCTTAGGGGTCGACTTACCCTACCCTGATTAACATGGGATAGGAACCCTTGGTCTTCCGGCGTGCGGGTTTTTCACCCGCATTATCGTTACTCATGTCAGCATTCGCACTTCTGATACCTCCAGCATACCTCCCGGTACACCTTCAACGGCTTACAGAACGCTCCCCTACCACTCAAAATAAATTTTGAATCCGCAGCTTCGGTGCATAGTTTAGCCCCGTTACATCTTCCGCGCAGACCGACTCGACCAGTGAGCTATTACGCTTTCTTTAAAGGGTGGCTGCTTCTAAGCCAACCTCCTGGCTGTCTGGGCCTTTCCACATCGTTTCCCACTTAACTATGACTTTGGGACCTTAGCTGGCGGTCTGGGTTGTTTCCCTCTTCACGACGGACGTTAGCACCCGCCGTGTGTCTCCCGGATAGTACTTTACGGTATTCGGAGTTTGCAAAGGGTTGGTAAGTCGGGATGACCCCCTAGCCTTAACAGTGCTCTACCCCCGTAAGTATTCGTCCGAGGCTCTACCTAAATAGATTTCGGGGAGAACCAGCTATCTCCCGGTTTGATTAGCCTTTCACTCCTAGCCACAGGTCATCCCCTAACTTTTCAACGTTAGTGGGTTCGGTCCTCCAGTTGATGTTACTCAACCTTCAACCTGCCCATGGCTAGATCACCGGGTTTCGGGTCTATACCTTGCAACTCAACGCCCAGTTAAGACTCGGTTTCCC